>NZ_CP091092.1 GCF_029633915.1 Methanomicrobium antiquum
ATGCTTATTCAGGACATTAAGAATTTAGAATACTTCCGTTCTGGCGACAACTGTTTATTATGCGAACTTTTACACCCTGAGAAAATAAAAGGCACTTTGCCTGAGAAACTCTCAATGAACTACAGTATAGCTCATGCAATAGTTCCTCGTGGTGAAAAATCACTTCCTCACAGACTTAAAAGTTCATCTGAGGTATATTACATACTTTCAGGGAGTGGAAAGATGCATATCGGAGATGAATCAGAATCAGTCTGTTCCGGTCAGGCAGTTTATATTCCACCGGGAGATGTTCAGTATATTGAAAATACAGGCGATTTAGATCTCGTTTTTCTTGCAATTGTAAGTCCTGAGTGGAGTTTGGAGGATGAAGAAGTAATATTGGATTAATAATCCCTGAATTTGATTTAGTTGCCGGATAACCAGATATAAGTATCATCTCTGGCAAAACCAAACTGTTTTATATTGACTGAAAAGAGATATTTTGTGATTAATAATGGGTAAGAAGAGTGGAAAAAAAGAGGCCGGAGGGAGAGAAAGAAGCAATATTATCTCCGGTGAGGAAAAATATCAGGTTAAATCCTTAAAAGATCTAAATTCAGAAAACTTAAAAGGAGTTTTAATGCATAACCGGTATGCACAGATGCTTATCCTGCTTGTCATTGCCGGATTTGTGCTTCGTTTCTACAATCTTGGATTTAATTCAATATGGCTGGATGAGGGATCAACTCTTGGTTTTGCAAAGCAGTCTTTATCCGGTATCTGGGCCGCAACTTCAGGAGGAGAATTCAACCCGCCACTTTTTTACTATATGGAGCATTTCATGCTTGTCTTTGGCGACAGCGAATTTACTCTGCGTTTTTTGCCGGCCCTATTTGGCTCTCTTACTGTTCCTGTAATGTATCTTATCGGAAGGGAAATCTCAGGAAGATTGGGAGGGATAATTGCGGCCGCTTTAATGGCATTTTCAACATTTCACATCTTCTACTCACAGGATGCACGTGCATACACAACAATGCTCTTCTTCTTCTCAATAGCAGTCTTCTTTTATCTTCTTGCATTAAAATCAGACTCTTATAAAGACTGGATTTGCTTTGGTGTTTTTTCTGCACTTTCTTTCTGGACGCATTTTTATGTTTTTGTAGCGATAGGAATTCTAATCCTGCATGCTTTGATTGTTAAAAGAGAATTAATAATTCGGGATATTAAAACAATAAAGCCGGTTTTAATCGGATTTTTATCATTTTTAATTGTAGCTCTTCCTATAATTTATGTGACAGTGGGGCTTTTTTTTAAAAGAACATCAGCAGCTCCTACGTGGGGTCTTTCAGGAGTGGATGTTTTTACAAGCACACTTATATTAATTTCAGGAAGTGAAATTTATCTTACTTTAATATTCTCAGTTCTTGCAGTTATTGGAATAATTTATCTTTTTATCAATGAAGATAAAAGAAACTATGCATATTTAATAATCCTTTCATTAATTCTGCCTTTTATTGTCAGTATTATTTTATCATCAAAAATACCGATGAGTCCAAGATATCTGATTTATATCCTTCCATTTTATTTTACTGCAATTGGAGCGGCTTTTGGATTTGTTCCCAAAGATATTGATTATAAGAAAGTTGCGGCTTTGGCAATGGCTGTTTTGTTTATAGTAAGTATTCCTTATTTTACAGCTTATTATACAAGTTATTCCAAGAACGACTGGAGAGGCTTTTCAGGGGCATTATCAGACATTACAGAAGATGGAGACTATGTTGTTGTAATGCCCGGATATATGAGACAGCCGCTTGATTATTATTATGACAGTAATATTGACGGTGTAATTGAGTTAACTGCGGATGATAGTGAAATGCTCGGAAAAATAGAGCTGCAAAGAGGAAACACGACTGCATATTATGTTGTTACGTGGGATCTAACCGCGGCAAACCCGGAGGGTGATGCTCTTTTATGGCTTAACACAAATACATTGACAGTTGGTCAATACATGGGAATATATCTTCTTAAATCAAAGTAATTAGGGATTACATATAAATGACCCGATATTCTCTTACAATAATCATCCCTACTTTTAACGAGATAGAAAATATTGAAAATATAATCATTGCTGTATCCGGTGTTTTGAAAAACAGCGGGATTGAAGGGGAAATTCTTGTTGTTGATGACGATTCAAAGGATGGAACAGTAGATTGTGTAAGAGAACTTTTAAAGACTCATCCTGAACTTTCACTTATAGTAAGGCCTGATGATCACGGTCTTTCACAATCTGTTGTTGAAGGCTTTCAAAAGGCAAAAGCGGATATTATCCAGGTTATAGATGCAGATTTTTCTCATCCGGTTGAACTCATCCCTAAATTTTATAGTGCGATAAAAGATGAAGGATATGATGTCTGTATTGGAAGCAGGTACACAAAAGGCGGGGATATTGAAAACTGGCCAATAAAACGCCGGATTATATCACTTGGTGCAACAGTTTTTGGAAGAGTTTTGTTTCCGGAGATAACTGATCCGGTAAGCGGTTTTTTTGCAATAAAAAAGGAAGTTGTATATGATGCTGACTTAAAACCCCGCGGGTACAAGATTTTGATGGAGGTTTTGGGGAAAGGCAGATGGGAAAATTTTAAAGAAATTCCTTTCACTTTCAGGGACAGGGAAGAGGGGGAGAGCAAACTTAAATTTTCAACAATTCTTGATTATATTGGCCAGTGTACTGACATAGGGGTGTATGCATTCAGGCACAGGGAGACCAATGTCTGGAAGGAATGGAAAAAAGTAATTAAATTTGGATTTGTTGGAATCTCCGGCATTTTTGTGAATACCGGAATTTTGTTTGCACTGACTGAATATATAGGCTTTTATTACCTTGTTTCTGCAATCTTTGCCATTGAAGCGTCTATAATTACAAATTTCCTACTTAATGACTACTGGACGTTTGATGGTGGAAATAATAGTCGGATGGCTAAAAAATGGAAGAGATTTGTATCGTTTCAGGTTGTCTCGGTGCTTGGTGTTGTGATAAATCTGGCTGTTTTGTTCATTCTCACTGAATTTATTGGTTTATGGTATATTTTGTCCAATATTGCCGGAATATTTGTTGCTTTTATATGGAATTTCTTTATCAACAGGAATTTTACGTGGCGGAGAGGATAAATATTAGAGATTTTAGAATGAAAAAAGAAAATTTTAGAAGCATAATTTGAAATAAATAATACATTAGATAAATAAAAATTATGTCATTGATGAAAATTTTAGGGGGTTAAATTGAATCTAATTGCTATATTTTTTATTTTAGGGTCAGAATGCCAATAAAATTGATAATATCCTTTGACTAAATTAATTACCCTGATTTATTATCATATAAGTAACTAATAGTAATCCTACTTAATGACTCAACCAGTTCTTACTGTGGCTATACTCGTATATAACGATGTAATGGCACTTAAATTGGCTGTACCAAAATCTCTTGAAGTACTAAATATAATGGATGTACCATATGAAATTCTGATTGTTGAGGATGCAAGTACTGACGGTAGTTATGAAGTAGCAACTGAATTTGCCAGTCATCCTATGATCCGTTTAAATCATAGCGACATTCGCAGAGGAAAGGGAGGTGCTTTAAATGATGCAGTTTTAGATTCAAGAGGTAGTATCTTTTGTTTTTATGATGTAGATTTATCGACTGATCTTATACATCTTCCTGATCTGGTAGGGTTAGTACAAAAAAATGCAGATATTGCTATTGGATCACGTATGATTGCCGGAAGCCAGGTTATACGCAACAATAAAAGAAACCTATCCAGTTCAATATTTAATTTTCTTGTTCGTTTTCTGTTAAGAAGTGAAATAAAAGATCATCAGTGTGGCTTTAAAGCATTTAAAAAAGATAAGCTAATGAAAATTCTTCCTTGTGTTTCTTCAAAAAAATGGACGTGGGATACTGAAATATTGGTACTTGCACAAAAAAAAGGATATATTATTGAGGAAATTCCGGTAAATTGGACAGAAACGGGTAAAACAAATCTTTGTTTTAAGGATACTTTTGAAATGGGCATATTTGTCCTTAAATTTGCATTGAGAATGCATCAATTTAAATGTATAGAATAGATTTTTTTCAAGAGATTGATCTGTTTATATAAAAATTCTCTTATTTTTAGATTTCCTGCTCTTATTTTTAAAAATCTTCTTGTTTTAGCTGATTACTCTCTTAATGAATGCAAAGAGTTTGTTGATTATCATTAAATTTTATATTATAAGATTGTTAATAATGCTTTTTTTCATAAAATATGTGTATATAAGTATCATTAAGAAAATTTTAAAAACAGAAAAATCAATTATCTCTAAATATAATTAGAATATAGGAGACAGCATGAATCAATTACTTGATTTTTTACTTAAAAAAATAACAGTTAATAATTTTATTTTATTTTTTATGCCTCTATTTCTTGTGTTTGTTGCATTTTATGACATAATTATAACAAGAAATTCATTTTTTGGGGGATGGCATGATATTTTGCATTATCATCTAACTGATTTGATATATCAAAAAGGTTTTTTTTTGTGGAATAATTTATGGATAACCGGTTTTCCGGAATTTGCAAGTCCTCAATCTGATTTTTATTATCCATTTGCACTGTTTTTTTCAGCTTTATTTGAAGATATATTCATGCAGGCAAACTTCAATGTCATGCTTCACCTTTTGATAGCATTTTTCACTTCATATCTTCTCTTTACTCATGTTAGTGAAAACAAAACATATCTTGCAATTTTTTCATTAAGTTATGTATTTTCGTCAATGATGCTTTTAAGGGTCCTTGCAGGTCATGAATTAATAATATGTGCACTTGCCTGGACTCCGCTTTTGTATTATTCATTCGCAAATATACTTTATAAATCAGAAATTAATATTAAAAATATTGTAATTTTCACTCTTTCATCTGCTTTAATCTTTTTAACTGGAGCATTGTATTATATCGCTTTTCCATATATTTTCATGGCCATTTTTTTACTTTACTTTATAATAACACAAAAAACTGATATTAAAGCAGTAATTGCCATTGCTGTAGCAACTATAATATTTTTATTGATATCTGCGGTAAAGGCCATTCCTTCAATACAGATTTCTGATAAAATAACACGAATAGATGGAGTAATTGATCCATTCAATGGCGGGGGGTCTTTGGAGAGCAATCTGGCATCATTTATTTTTGGAACTCCAATCAATCAGGGCTATTCTTTCACCGGTCTGCAGTATGGACTTCATGAAAGTGCTATATTTATTGGTGCAATTGGAGTATTTCTGGCAATAATCGCTTTAGTTTATGGCAAAAAAATAATTACAGTTCCATCGTTTTTCTCTATTGTTTTTGCATTAATTTGGGCTGATGGTGGTAAAACGGTCTTCTCATTTATCCATCTTCTTCCTTTTTTATCTTCATTCAGGTGTCCCGGGAGGATTTTTGGCTCATTACTTCCGATTTTTATTCTTTTAAGTCTGTATGGACTTTTAATTATTTCTCAAAAAATAAAGGAAGATAAATCATTCAGTCTGGATTCTTCACAAAAAAAGCATTTCTTATATGGATTGCTGATAATAATTGCTGTAAAACTTCTTGAACTGCCATTTCAGGAAATGGCTTCTGTTGAATTTTTAATAGCTTCTATTTTGGTTATATGTCTTTTAGCGGCTATCTTTTTCAATAAACTGACAAAAAACACTTTGGTATATTTATTCCTTATAGGTATATTTTCAAACATTGCGTTTTTGATTATTAATTTTTCATTTACTGCAGTGACTTTGATAAAAGCTTTTATTTTTGCGATTGTTATCCTGATTATTATAATATGCGAATTAAAACAAAATTCCTTTGACAAAAAATACGATCTGATTTCCATATTGGTATGTCTAAACATCATACTTTGTTGTGTTGCAGGATTATCTTTTGTAAAACCAAATATTCCAGGATTTGAGTCAAGTCCTGCAAATGATATTGTCCTTGAATTCAACAGTCTGCCAACAGATAATGTCCAGAAATGGGCAGTCACTACAGGATGGGCATTTGAAGATATGGATTATACATACGTATTTATGACAAATGGAATTCATTCTGTGAGTGCTTACAATGCATATTATCTGAATAATATGCTTCCTGTTTTCTATACTATTGATAATAATGTGTATTCGATTGCGGATTATATAGTTGATACAAATTATTTGAAAACAGGAGAACTGGCAAATGAGAATTACACAGCAATGGTTGATGGTGTGCCAATAACTGTTCCGGAAAAAATTTTGTCAAATGTCTTTGTTGTAAGGGAAAATGAAATAATTCCTGCAGATATTTTAAAATTCACGCCTGATGAGGTTATTGCAGAAGGTAATTTTAAGAAAGGTGATGTTGTTGTATTAAAGACTGCATACTATGATGGCTGGAAAGCAAATGGACAGGATGCAGAATCTGTTGTAAGTATGGTTGGTCATGGGATAATTTCAGATACTAATAGGGTTGTATTTAAATTTGAACCATCTTCGTTTGTTTTAGGCGCATTTTTCTCTGTTATGGGGTTGGTTTTGCTTGTAGCTTTGATAGTATTCAGAAGAAGAGTTGAAGCAGTATTTTTTGAAAACAAAGGACTTTCAGATGATAAAATAAATGAAAAGAAAGTAACTGAAAAGAAAACGAAACCAAAAAGCCAAAATAAAAAATAAAAAAGCAAACCTAAAATCCAACTATAACTTTTTTTTGAATTATTTAATGCTATTAAAAGATTATTCTGATAAACCTGATAATATTCTTTGGTTTTTCGGTATATATTGCCGGTTAGGAAATTTTCATGAAGGAATTATTCCCTTGTGAAAAATAATCATTTCATGAGTGATTATCATCAAAATCCTGAATGGATTAAAAAAAAAGAAATTAATCAGGTTTATTCAAACCAGATTTTTATACCAGATATCCACATTTGCTGTAACAATTTTATCTTTCTGGTTCCACAAAACAATGTTTAGATACTCCTCAGAATAAACCTCAATCTCTTTATAATTCACATCATCGTAGCGTTCTATTGGTGTAAATTCACCTGCATTGGTTGCAATCTTGTTTTTGAAGTTTGAAAGCTCCTTATCATTTAAGAAAAGAACTGTTATAGGATGATTTGCCGTAACTTTGATTTTTAAAGCCTTGAATTTTTGTCCGTTTACATTTGGACTGAATACAAAATATCCCCATAGAGCTTTTAGTGTAACATCGTTTGAATTCTCACGCCATACAATCCAGTCCAAATCCTCAGGAGAAGGTTGGCTTTCAGTAATCTCAGCAACTAATGTGGGAGTGGGGGTTGGCACAGCAGTTTCCTGCTCAATCTTCTGACTGTTCGTGCCCGTGCATCCTGCAAATACTATCGCCGCAATAAAAAGAACTGCTGAGGCCAAAAAAACAATTTTTTTATGATTTATGTCAAACATTTCAAATCACCAGTGTCGAGAGTTTATCAAAATAGTATATAGAGCTTTTCATTAATATGAAGGCTGTAGTATCCGGAAAATAGTTTTTCCCGGGTTCAGATTTAGAACTGATGTCTGATTACATTTTAAATTCTGACAGGAACTCCTCTATCTGCGAGGTATTTTTTGACATCTCCTACAGTCATCTCTCCGAAATGAAAAACTGATGCGGCAAGACAAGCGTCCGCATGTCCGTATACAAAACCGTCATAGAAGTGCTCTAATTTTCCAACACCGCCTGAAGCGATGACAGGAATTTTAACCTCTGATGCGATTTTGGATGTAATTGGTATATCAAATCCTTCCTTAACTCCGTCTGTCTCCATGGAAGTTAACAGAATTTCTCCACAGCCGAGTCTTTCAGCCTCTTTTGCCCATAAAACCGCATCAATTCCGGTCTGTTTGCTTCCGCCGTAGATAACAACCTCATACCAGCACTCACTTCCATCCGGCATAGAAATTATAGTGACATCATCTGAAAGGTTGTCATTTCGCCTGACATCAATTGCCGATACAATACACTGGTTTCCAAATTTCTCCGCTCCCTGTCTTATAAGGTCAGGATTTTTAATTCCGCTTGTGTTAATGGAGACTTTATCTGCACCGGCACGAAGAAGTGAGTGCATATCATCAACCGAACTAACTCCGCCTCCGACTGTTAAGGGAAGGAATAATTCATCAGCCGCACGGCGGATTACGTCAATTAATGCACTTCTGTTCTCCTTTGAAGCTGTGATGTCTAAAAATACAACCTCATCTGCACCCTGTTCGTTGTAGCGGGCCGCAAGTTCAACCGGGTCTCCTGCATCGCGAAGGCCGAGAAAATTTGTGCCTTTTACAACACGGCCGTCTTTTATGTCAAGGCATGGAATTATTCTTTTGGTAAGTGTCATTTTATCTAAACCTGTTTAATTTGATTTTTAATTTTCTTAACTGAAGCATTATTTTGAATCAGTCTCTCTGAACCATTCCTTTCGGCCCTGACGACATCTGTCCCTTGTCTTCTCAACTGTTATCTCGTAATGCTCAATTGCGGTTTTTACGCGTCCTGAGTCTTTTGTGATATCTGAAAAAGTGCCGTTGGAATTTTTTCTCCAGATAGTGCCTGAATTTTTATCAATATAGCATTCACGGGGAACAAACTCGCCGTAATGTATCAGTTCCTCTTTTAAACCTTTGTTAACCGGTACAAGCACTTTGTTTTTCATCTCTCCCCCTGCTGTAGATTTTGTGTGCCGGAATGGTAAATAACTATTACCTTGGGGGTTGAAAATAATAAGCAGTTTGATAGTTTTATAAAGGTGAGAATTTGAATACAGGCGAACTTAAAATGAGCTGGGCCAGGCAGTATATGCCTGTTCTTGGCGAAATCAGAAAAAGATTTGAGGCTGATAAGCCGTTATCGGATACAAAAATTGCAATGGCGCTTCATGTCGAGGCAAAAACAGCGGTACTTGTCGAGACTCTTGCTGCAGGAGGCGCTGAAGTATATATCACCGGATGTAACCCTCTTTCAACACAGGATGACGTTGCACAGGCCTTAAATTCTGTAAATGGCGTTCACTGCTTTGCAAAGCGTGCATGTAGTGTTGAGGAGTATTACGGTGGAATCGATAAGGTTTTAGACGCAAATCCGACTGTGACAATCGATGACGGAATGGACTTAATTCACCGCCTTCACACCGAAAGACGCGAGCTTTTGGACAATATCACCGGCGGGTGCGAAGAGACGACAACAGGTATTCACCGCCTTCGCTCGATGGCGGCTGATGGGAAGCTCGAATTTCCGGTAATTGCCGTTAATGACACTCCTATGAAACGCTGTTTTGATAATGTCCATGGTACAGGCGAGAGCGCTCTTTCAGCAGTTATGATTACGACCAACACTTTAATTGGTGGAAAATGGTTTGTTGTTGCAGGATACGGTTACTGCGGACGTGGTCTTGCAAAGATGGCTCATGGTCTTGGCGCAAAGGTAATTGTCACTGAGATTGACCCAAGGCGTGCACTTGAGGCTCATATGGACGGCTATCATGTAATGACAATGGATGAGGCGGCAAAGACTGGAGATATTTTTGTAACAACTACCGGAAATACATCTATTATTACAGGCAGGCATTTCCCTCTTATGAAGGACGGTGCAATTTTGTCAAACGCAGGGCACTTTAATGTCGAAATTGACATCCCGTGGCTTGAGGCAAACAAGGAAGGCTTTGAACAGCGTGACGGAATTGACACATACGTGATTAAGGGTAAGAAAATAAGCGTTTTGGCAGAAGGCCGCCTTGTAAACCTTGCCGTTCCCAAAGGTATGGGTCATCCGGTTGAGGTCATGGATTTATCATTTGCACTTCAGGCATTATGTTCTGAATACATCAAAAACGAAGGCCAAAAGCTCTCCGGCGGTGTGTATGAGGTGCCAAATGAGATTGATATTACGGTTGCTTCATTAAAGCTTTCATCTCTTGATGTTTCGATTGACAAATTAACCGAATACCAGGAGAAATACATGACCAGCTGGGATATCGGAACTTAAATGAATATACAGAATCTGCCAAATATTCACAGCTGAATAAAAATTATCTTGAACCACTTCGTAAAAAAGAATTCATCGAAATTAAAGGAAAAGGGAGAGCTGCACGAATTTTTATCACAGAAGATGGAAAAAATATATTAAAATTCCTACCTAAGTAAATTTTTATTTTTTTCATCAGCTTAATTTCCCCCTATCAAATTTCATTATCATTATCTATCAGAATGTAATAAACTGATAGATAATGATAATAAGGATCAGACAAATATATGAAATTTAATCATGAAACTCCCTCTAATTCCTGAATATTCCATTGAAGATGCAAAAAAGGCATGGGAATATGCTGATACATTTGATGTAATTGATGCCGTTTTCAAATACAATAAAAAATATCTCCACTGGGAAGAGCTAAAATACCGTGAACTTCCTGCAGACCCTCTTTATATCTGGATTCTGATGAAGGCTTTCAGAAAGAGGGATATGAAATATCTTACCTTTGATACAATTGATTTAAAATACGATCTTCTCGATGATTTCCTTGAAAAGCTTCATTTTTTGGATAAATCAGCGGCAGGGAGCATTTCATCCGGCCTTGATTCGATATCCCGTGACAGGGATCAGTTTATAATAAATTCATTAATGGAGGAGGCAATCGCATCAAGCCAGATTGAAGGGGCAACAGTCACAAGAAAAATTGCAAAAAGGATGCTTCGTGAAAAGAGGAAACCAGTCAACAAGGACGAGCGGATGATTCTTAACAACTATATCACGATGAAAGAGATCATCAAAATAAAAAATCAGGATCTAACTCCTGAACTTATTCTTAAAATTCATACCACTATTACCAGCGATACTCTCGATGATCCAAAAGATGAAGGGAGACTGAGGGACAACAATGAGATAAGAGTCTTTGATTTAAGGGGGAATATCCTGCACACTCCTCCGGATTTTAAGCTAATTGAAGAACTCATCGAAAAATTCTGTGAGTTTGCAAACAGTGACGATGAGCAGTTTATTCATCCGGTTATAAAAGGGATAATCCTTCATTTTTTGATAGGATATATCCATCCGTTCAATGATGGAAACGGCCGGTGTGCACGAAGTATTTTTTATTGGTATTTGCTCAGAAAAGATTACTGGCTCTTTAAATATATGGCTGTATCAAGAGCGATAAAGGATTCAAAAGGCCAGTACAAGATGGCATATCAGTATACGGAAAGTGATGAAAACGATCTCACATACTTTATCCGATACAATCTTGCAGCAGTAAAAACCGCAGTCGACAACATTCTGAAGTATATCGAGAAAAAACAGAGAGAAAGCATACAGGGATTAAAAATTCTTCAGGACAGTGACGGACTGAATCTTCGCCAGGCAGAAATAATCAAATCCCTCATAAAAAGCCCGGATAAACCAATAACAATTAAAGAGATTATTGAGACATACCACGTAGCCTATGCAACAGCTAGAAATGATCTCTTCCATCTCGAAAAATCCGGGTATTTATTAAAACAGAAATCAGGAAAGGAGTATATTTTCATATTCAGGGGGTTGAAAAAAGAATGACTCCCTACAAATTCACAGAATCCAAAGTAGAAGTAGCCGCCCTTGAATGGTTCGCCGATCTTGGCTCTGATATCATCTCCGGCTACAAAATTCCTGTAAGACCAAATGCTTCCGAACAGGTTGCTGATTCCTGCAGAAATCCTTAACAATATTTTTTCTCCCTGCTCTGATAAAAGAAGTCAGATTTTATTGGATTTTTTAAATCAAAGGTAGCTGATATTATGCAACGGCGTTTTTGTTAATTGTTTCAATTATCTTTCTGATTGTGATAATTTCATTCATATCAAATATTTCAGAGATGCTTCCGGAATCAGTAAACGGAGATTCCATTAAAACACTGCTGTCCTTCATTATTCCGTTCTTTGATATGTAGTCGATTATTTTTTTGCTCCTGCGTAAGCAGTATCTGCTATTGGGATAATCTAATTATTATGACAAAATCTGTGCCTTCAGACCCCCAAAATTCCCCGCCTCTCTTAGACTTTCACAACATAACTGTTCTTAGGGATGAAAAAAAAGTCCTGGATTCAGTATCTTTAAAAGTCGGCGCCGGTGAGCATATAGCAGTTTTAGGTCCGAACGGTTCGGGGAAGTCCTCATTTATAAGAACAATAACACGTGAAAACTACCCCTTACTCAAAAAAGACATGCGGTTTAAAATCCTCGGAGAGGAGGTATGGCATGTATCTGATTTAAGAGAAAACTTAGGCATTGTTTCAGCCGATCTTCAGTTCACATTCACCCGCAACACAACCGGCCGCGATGTCATATTATCCGGTTTTTTCTCAAGCATCGGCCTTTTCTTTCATCATGATGTTACAGCAGAAATGAACAATAAAGCTGATGAAATAATCAGTTTTCTAGACATTAGTGAGCTTCAAAACCGCCCTATGAGAAATTTGTCAACAGGTGAACAGAGGCGGTTTTTAATCGGGCGTGCACTTGTTCATGAACCTAAGGCTCTTGTTCTTGATGAGCCGGCATCCGGTCTTGATCTTTTTGCACTGCACAGGTTTAGGGATACAATCAGAAAGATAGCACAGTCAGGCACAGGCATAATTATGGTAACGCACAACCTCCATGACATAATTCCAGAAATATCAAGGGTTGTTCTGATGAAAAACGGCAGGTTTTTTATGGACGGAAAAAAAGAGGATATTTTAACTGACGAAATTATCGGAGGGCTCTTTGATGTACCTTTAAAAATTAAGGAAGAAGACGGCTGGTATTATGCAACAGGATACTAAAACAAAAAAAAGTAAAGAGGAAAAAAAATAAATTTTTAGGGGATTGTTATCAAATGGAAAGTGAAAAAAGATTTTTTTTAATTATAATTGTATTTCTCTGTGGAATTATTGTTGGATTCTGCATATTTGCATTATCTCCTTTAAGTTTTAATGATTTGAAAAATGATGGCAAAATAAAATATATCTATACTGAGGATGTACCAAAACCTATCGGCCCTTACAGTCAGGGGGTATTATGCAACGGCTTTTTCTATACTGCAGGACAGATTGGAATTTTACCCTCCGGAGAAATAATATCTTCAGATCTTTCAGATCAGACAATTCAGGTTATGAAAAATTTAAAAGCAGTTCTGGCATCTGAGGGTCTTTCATTCTCAGATGTTTTGTCTGTTAAGATATATCTTACAGATGTTGAAGGATTTGATGTTGTTAATTCAATATATGGGAGTTATTTCCCTTCAAATGCACCTGCAAGATCTGTAATTGAAGTCTCCTCTCTTCCTGGCGGCGCAAAAATAGAGATAGATATGATAGCAGTGCAGAATTGATTCTGCATCTTTGTTTATCTAAGCGGAAGATATGGAATTGTCGGGAAAAGTTCGCTTTTTAATCTCTCCATTCCAACTCTTTCCATGAAGCGTGCAGTCCTCTCTCCTGGTTTTCCGTTTGCTTTGTAGTATTCAAGAAGTCTTTTTGTTAAGTCCAAAACCTCATCTTTTGTTAAGTCTTTTGCAATCACATCTCCTATTCTTGGTCTTCCGCCGGAATTTCCGCCAAAAATCACTGTCCAGCCCTTACCTGATCCAAAAACACCGATATCTCTCATATAGCTTTCACCACAACACCTGGGGCATCCGGAAACGCCCATTTTTAATTTGGCGTGCAGGTCCATCTTCTGATAAAGCTCTTCCATCTCAAGGCCAAGTCCAAGGGAGTCCTGGTTTCCAAGTTTACATACTGCAGTGCCGGGGCATGTCTGAACATAGTGAAGGCATGGCGCTGTCGCCTCTCCGATTGGCATCCCAAGATCAGTTTTTACTTTGTCAATATCCTCCTCTTTTATTCCGACAAGCGCCATTCTCTGGCCTGATGTCATTTTTATAATGGGAATGTTGTATTTACGAACCGTTTTTACAATGTTTTCAAGGTTTTCAGGTGTAACAATTCCTGCCGGACTTCTTGGAACAACAGCGTATGTTTCTCTGTCTCTCTGAACAATTGCTCCTTCAATCTTTTCTTTAATTTTTAATCCCTCCTTATGAATTTAAATCGGGTATAGTCCTTTTAATCAGATAAAGGTTTTCCTGAAATCAAATCTGAGTTTTCCTGAAACAAAATCTGAATAAATCTGAGATTTAAGGCCCTCCACGGTTGAAAAAAATAATAATTTCAGTATAATATTTAAAAAAACGTTCATGAAACTAAGGTTTCATGCAACAGTTTCATGTAAATCACAAAGTGATTTTCATTGCAAATGGGAAAATCCGGCAGGTGAATTTTAAAATTTTGTATATCTTAAAAAATCAGAATTTCTTCTTCTTCAGGCATTCCAAGTTCGTTTTTGACAGCCGAAACATCTGTCTCTTTGATTCCTATCAGAATGATTTTTTGATCAGAGGAGATTTTAATTATTGGTATATTGTATTTTTTTACGGTTTTGGCAATTTTTTCAAACGATTCCAAAGATATGACTCCTCCGGTACTTCTTGGAATTGTAACTGATGCCTCTTTTACTTTTGGAAGAAAATTAATAATCTCCTGAATATTCATTTCAGACATTTTTGTTTATGTTTTCATATAGACTGCCAAGTAATATAATAATATCCTAATGTGCATGTCAGCGGTGACAGGCAAAAAAATTTTGGAGAACCAAAAAATAAATTAATTGTTCAAATTAATTAGTATCTTAGGTAATATGAACGCAGTTTTGGCTGAAAATCTTGTAAAATCATTTGGAGATGTAAGAGCGGTTGACAACGTCAGTCTGACAATAAAGGAAGGAGAGATCTTTGGATTTTTAGGGCCAAACGGTGCGGGAAAGACTACGACAATCAGAATGATAACAGGAGTTTTAATTCCGGATTTTGGAGATGTGAAAATATTCGGGACTGACATCCACAAAGATCCCATAACCTCCAAGCTTAATATGGGAATAATCCCGGAAAACGGAACTGTATATGCTGATTTAACCGCTCTTCAGAATGTGTTGCTGACAGCTAAGTTCTATGGGATGAAAAAGAATGAGCGGGAAATGCGGGCAAATGAGGTTTTGGAAAACCTTGGGCTTTCTGAGAGGAAAAATTCTCTTGTCCGGTCTTTTTCAAAAGGAATGCGCCAGAGAGTTGCGATTGCGGCCGCAATTGTCCATTCACCGAAACTTTTGATTCTTGATGAGCCTACAACCGGTCTTGATGTTTACAGCAGAAGGCTTGTTATTGATACTGTAAGGGAGATGAACAGTAAGGCAAGCACAATTCTTCTGACAACTCATAATATAGAAGAGGCAAATGCATTATGTTCTAAAGTTGCCGTGATAAACAAAGGAAAGATTGCCGCTGTAGAAAGTCCTGAAAAGCTTAAAAAAACCTTTGATACATCCGGATATGTCGAGGTTTCGTTTGACAGAAATGTTTCAGAAGAGGTATTCTCATATCAGGGAATTGAAAAAGCCGAAAAATGGGGGGATAAGTGGCGAATCTATTCAGACGATCCTGACAGGACTGTTAAATTTTTGTCAGCGCTTGCAGAGCGTGAAAAATTAAAGTTTGTTGGAATTTCAACCTCAAACCCCTCACTTGAAGAGGCTTTTGTAAAACTCACAGAGGAGGACTGATATGAACTTTTCAGTTTTTTTGCACAGCATCCTTATCGTTGCAGAAAAAAACATGCGTATTTACTACTTCAAAGGGCCTGTAATGGTATTTGGGCTTTTGTTTCCGTTTCTTATGTTTACAGCATTCTTCATAGGACGTTCCCTTGACATTAAGGCTTTCTTTCCGGGATTTTTGGGGATGATGCTCTTTTTTACGGCATCCTCTGTCGGCCCTCTTATCACTCCGTGGGAGAAGCGTGAAAAAACATATGAAAGGCTGATATCTCTTCCGGTAATTCTGGAAAGCATAATTGCAGGAGACATTTTGGCAGGTGCAGTCTTTGGTTTTGCAATCTCAACAGTTGTATTTCTGATATGCATGATATTTATTGATCTTTTGGTTGTGGATGTAATCGTGCTTATAATTGCCATGCTTCTTGGTTCTATCGCCTTTGCAGCGCTTGGGACACTTCTTGCATCGCCAACAACAGACAATCCGTCAAACATAATGATGCTCTCAAGTCTCATCCGGCTTCCGCTTATCTTTGTATCCGGAATATTCATACCTTTAGGCGATCTGTCAGGCTGGCTTTTTGTTTTATCTTCCTTATCTCCGCTTACATATCTTGTGGATCTCTTAAACGGTGCCTTTGGAAACAGTGCATTTTATCCTGCATGGTTTGATATTTTAGTGATTCTTGCTGTGATTTTTGTATTTGTTCTTCTGACAAAGGTCATCCAGAGAAGAAATCTTGTCAGGGGTGTCTGATGTATATTTAACAGGCCTGAAACTGATAAGCCGGGCGAGGCATAGATATATATTGTTAACGTGCTTAACTAAAATGGAGCAGAACCGGGCAGGTAATATTTGGTATGAGTAAAAAAATTCAGAATGATGACTTTTCACAAATATCTGAAAAATGGATAAGAATTTTAAATAAAATTGATTCAGAAGAAAAAACTCCCGGAGATTTTGGTACAGGAGATCTTCTTCACCGCTCTGAGATTCATACAGTTATGGCAATAGGGGACAACCCCGGAATAAATGTGACTAATCTTTCTGAAAATCTTGGAATTTCAAAAAGTGCCATATCACAGATGATAAAAAAGCTTGAGCGAAAAAAACTTATTGAGAAATTTATTGAACCGGAGAATAAAAAAGAGATAAGGCTTTTTTTATCTCCTAAAGGAAAAATTGCATATCTTGGGCATGAACAGCATCATGCAAAGATATTTGCAAAGATGCATAGTAAAATGAGTAGCCTTGAAAGTTCTGAGCTTAAATTGATTTTAAGGTTTTTATCAGCTGTTGAAGAGACTTTTGATGAATGCGAAAAAGAGAGGATTTAATTTTTTTTGAAAATCCAAATTGTTAATCTGCTTAACAATTATCTGCAAAATATTGGAGTTATCATGACTAAATATAAAACAAAAAATGAAAAAGAAACTGAGGATAGAATCTGCAGGTTTTCCCCCCTGCATGTAAAAATGCTTGACAACAGTTTTAGAAGATATCTCTTAAACCCCAAAAAAATACTGCAAGGCTATGTGAAGCCGGGCATGAACGTAATTGATATCGGATGCGGACCTGGGGTTTTGACTCGTGAAATAGTAAAGTTCTCAGGTGCAAAAGGAACAGTTACTGCCTGTGATGTACAGGAGGAGATGATTGAATATGCCAGAAAAAAACTTTGTGGAATTGATAATTTCGGCAGGATAAAATGGCATGTGTGCAGTTCTGATTCGCTTGATCTTGGAAATGAGAGTTGTTTTGATTTTGCTCTCTCTTTTTTCATGGTTCATGAGGTTCCTGATATGAACTGTCTGTTCAGAGAGGTTTTTAATCTTTTAAAGCCCGGCGGAATATACCTTATTGCAGAACCTGCCTTTCATGTAAGTAAAGAGGCATTTTATCGTACTGTAAAAGCGGCGGAAATATGCGGATTTATAACAGCAGAGATGAAAAAATTCTCGATGGGCCACCTGGCTGTTTTTGAAAAACCTGAAAATTTTGGTGAAAATAGTTTTCAGGGGGAAAATTGACTATGAAAATCCTTATTGCTTATTTTTCGGCAACAGGAAACACCAGAAAAATAGCAGATTTTGTTTTTGAGAAGTTAAAGAATTTAGGCGCAGATGTAGAAATACTTGATATTACACCTTTGTCTGTAAGGGAGAAAAAGACTGATTTAAGCCTATATGACGCTTTTTTATTTGGAATGCCTGTTCATTCATGGCGTGCACCGCGAATTGTCCGCAACTGGTTAAAAACCCTTGACGGTTGCGGCAGGAAATGTTCGATGTTTTTTACCTACGGGGGATTTTCGATACATCCGGCTCATTACACAACTTGTAAAATTCTTGAAGAGAGAGGATTTTTGGTAGTTTCATCAGCCGAATTTTTAGCGGCTCACACTTTTAACCTTGGAGGATGGGAGGCGAATGTGAACAGACCGGACGAACGGGATTTTTCTGTTGCAGAAGAGTATGCTAAAGAGACGTATCTTAGGTTTTCAGGAGATGATTACAATATTCCAAAGGGTTTTTTAAAAACAGACTATACGCCTTATTTTCTTGACGAAATTGAAAAATTCAGATTCAGGATTTTAACACAGCCCCCTTACATAAATGAGAAGGAATGCATTAAATGCGGAATTTGTGAGGATGTCTGCCCGACAGGTGCCATGAATGCAAAATCCGGAAAGGCAGACTTAAAAATATGCATTGCATGCCTCGGATGCGTATCAGCCTGCCCGAATAACGCTGTTTTTATAAACGATATGAGTGAGAGTTTTGCCTGCAAACTTTCGGCTGAAAAAATAACAAAAGAGGATCTGGATAAAAAGGAAAGCAGAATTTATCTTTAAATGTTTTTTATTGATTTATCTGTATTTTTATCAGGATTTACTTACTGACTTTATTAGTTTATTTACTAACCTCTATCAGAATATAAAAAACAGATATATTTGGTATGAAAGTCAAAATCCCTGATAGACTTATCATCACTTTTTGTGTGATGAAAAAAGCTCATCATGGGGCTTTTTACATGAAAGTTACTTCGTAACTTACATGAAACCGGTGCATGAAATATAATTTCATGGACGTTTTTTATCGATTTTTTAATAGATTCTTTTACAAAACCCCGATATCCTCATTCCATAAATCCGGATTATTCTCAATGAAATCAGACATCATAGTTTTACACTCTGAAAGGTCAAGATCGGTTATAAAAACACCATGCTCTTTTAAAAACTCCTTTGCGCCTGTAAAGTTTTCAGACTCTCCAACAACAACTTTAGGAATATTGAACTGGACTACTGCACCGGCACAGAGATAGCAGGGCATAAGAGTTGAATAAAGCGTGCAGGCAGAATATCTCCCAATCCTTCCGGCGTTTCTTAAGCAGTCAATCTCGGCGTGCATTAGGGGATCATTTTCCTGAACTCTTTTATTATGCCCGCGTGCGATTATTTTTCCTCCCCTTTCCAAAACCGCACCAATCGGGATTCCTCCCTCTGAAAGGCTTAATTTTGCCTCCTCTATTGCCGCTTTCATAAATTCATCCATTTTAAAAATCTCCCTCTTATACTCTGATAATTGTGCTATTCATATATAACACAAAGTGTGCCGGAATAATTAGAAAAACTAAAAAAATTGGTTCTTCTCCATTTTTCTGAAAGTTAGGACTATCCAAAAAGAGAAACAACTTAGAGAATAACCTCCAAATCTGATGATATGTCCAATAAACATTACAAATGGAGGGAATGCATTTCTGCATTCACATCTATGTTCTCATTTGTGGGCTTTTAAGATTATTGATATGGAAGATTTCATCAGTTTCTTAGGTTACTGGCCTTGACTGGAAAACAATCAAAGCTAATCGATTATTAGCAAGGGAGGGGACAGGCCCCTCCCTTAAACCCACCCCGCTTACGATAGGTCACCGGAGGGGGGCTAAGCCCCTCCGGTTCCCGGGGATATTGTGTACATCGCGACAAATCAATTCCAAATTAGGGTGATCAGAAATATGGCGAAGAGTCAAAAAATTATTCAGTCCTTCCAGTTCCACCATAAAAGAAGGGATGGATTTGGATTTTTGCCCTCGTTTTCGGCAAAATATACCGCGAGGCGGTAAACATACAGATTACAGCGGTCAGAATTTCCGCCCTGCATAATGCAAAGCCTCGCGTACATTTCTTCAGGGTCTTCTCCTTTAAGTGATTCAACAGAGGTGTATCCAAGCGCAATTAAATCTCCGGCAGTCTTTTTTCCGACTCCCGGAATTTTCATCAGATCCTTTTCTGAAGCCTTATAATCAAAATATACCGGCATATTTATTGATTCCTCCAAAAGATAACCTGATTTTTAGTCCTTTGCCGAACTTCCGCCGCAGATATATCTCATTTTGCACTTTTCGCATGACTTCTCACGTGTCTTTTTGCTCCCGCTGATTAAAACAAAAATTACCAGAATTAATGCAATGATTACCTTAAAGAAAGAGAATTCAAAATAAGCGGATACAAGAATTAAGGCAATTGGAAGAAGTGACACTGTCATCCAGAGAACTGGTGCAAACTTAGATGCAGGACAGCCCTCAAATTTGGATACATCATCCTTTTTAAAGAATTTTGCAGTGAAAATTCCCCATCCCATACTGCATCTTTTACCATAATACCAGCATTTCGTGCAAAGACCCTTTCGCATAACAACCGTAAACATAAGAAGAACAAAAAGACCGTAAACAATCCCCACTGCCGGATTAAAAAGAAATCCTGCATAAATTCCAAGGGCAAGCCAGAAAATTATCACAATATTGGCAGTCACTACACCCCTTTTATCAAACTCATCAATACCCTGTGCGTAAATTCCACTTATATACGGCTCTTTATCCATGAAAAATTATCTGGAGTTATTTCAATTTAAATAAGAGGTGTGCAGAGCGAAAGTGAAAATTCATCCTGTAAAAAAAAACTACCGTCCGGCGAAGAGATACTCCTGTGCATAACCGGCGTATCGCCCGAAATATTCCTGCCCGAATTTTCTGATTTTTTCATACTCTCCACATGAAAGCGGCTTATCCGGTTTTCCTATACCATAGAAACCATGCATTATTCTGTCAACCCATCTGTCAACCGGAAATGCCTCATATTTTTGAAATCCGAAAAGAAGGATACAGTCGGCAACTTTCATTCCGATGCCTTTGTATTTCATAATCTCTTTTCTTGCCTGCTCATAATCAGGCTTCAAAATTTTTTCAGACCATTTTTTATCTTTAGAAATTTCATATGCAGTCTCACAGATGTATGATGAACGGTAACCTGTAGAACATCCTGAAATATCACTTTGGCAGAGATTTGAAAGGTGATATGGTGTTGGATAGGCAAAGCCTTCTCCAAATTCAGTTGTTATTTTATCGCCGCACAACTGTGACATATTAGAAAGCATCCGCTCGATAAAAGGGATATTGGCGTTTTGGGCACAGATATATGTCAAAAGGCACTCCCATGGGTCCTGTCTTAAAATTCTAAGGCCGAAATGCTCTTTTATTGCATTGTTTATGTGCTCATCTCTGTTAACGGATGAGAGTATTTCTTCAAGGTCTGCGTCAAGGTGAAAGTAATAAACCAAAAAATCCTCATCACAACCGGAGTATTCAATTTTATTCTCTTTTTGCCGGACTCTTATAAGCCGACCGTGAGCTATCCCCTCCCACCACCCGTTAATTTCATGCCACCTGAAAACCTGACCGCATGAGAGTGTTTCTGATAAGGAAAAGGAAGTATTTTCAGGAACAAAAAAGCAGTCCATAGCTCATAAACTCCCCTTTGTAATCTTTTCACACGCCGATACAATATCTGATTCAACAGAGTCAAAATCCGGTGATATTTCTGTAAATTCCCCTGTTTTTGTGTGGTAAACAAAGGTCTTTGGCTCTTCTTTTAAAATTTCAAATGCCGCTTTTTTATAGACTGCCATCTGAACTACATAATCAGAATCGTCCTTTTCACTGCCTGTTTTATAATCGATTATGTACCAGCCGTCACTTTTTTGAACAAGTCTGTCGATTGAGCCTGAAAACCTAAAACCTTTAATTTCGGTTGTAAACGAAACCTCACAGTATGATTTTAATGAATCCTTCATGAAATCAGACTGCATAAATATCCTGTACAAATTCTCAAATTCAGCCTTTTTTTGAGATATATTTTCATCTCCGGTTAAAAACCCTCTGTATTTTTCAAAGGAAGAATCAAAGGTCTCTCCTGAAAAGACTGCATGTATTATCTTTCCTTCGTCAGTTTTTTTGGAATCATTCTTAAAAAGCGGGTTTTCCCTGTGCATATTTATATAAATCTCTTTGTGCCTTGCAGGCGAATTGAGAAACACTTCAATCTCGGTTGCAGAAAAAACCTTTGAGGAGGAATCTTTTCTTTTAGCTGAACAATTGTAGTTTTTTAAATCTCTATTATTTAATTTAAAATCCTCTGATGAAACAATTCTTTTTATGTCAGCCGGAATCATTGAATTTGCGTCTGATTTAACTTTTATCTCCGGCAGATTCTCCGCTCTTGTGACTATTATTTTGCATGATGAAAAATTCTCTCCATCGCCTTTTCCTGTATCATATAAACCGTCTCTTATCTCATCCTTAATTTCAGAGAATAAGAAAAACATAATCCAGTCTGTCCTTGTTTTGCATGCCTCAAAAGATGCAGGAATTTTTTTCGGCTCTGATGTACACATAATCAGATGATCCCTTGCCCTTGTCGCCGCTACGTAAAAGAGCCTTTTTGACTCGGCATCCGACTTCTGCTTTAGCCTGTAACGCTGGATTGAGAGCGGAAGTGAATTTATGTAGTCATCACCTGACTCAAAATCAGGTATTTTAATGCCTGTTCCAAGCTCTTTATCAACGATAATTGAAGAGTTCTCAAAAGGAGGTGTCTCTGAAAGCCCTGACATAATTACGATTGGGAATTCAAGACCTTTTGAGGCATGAACAGTCATTACCAAAACCGCATCCTCTCCTATGTCTTCAGCTTCTGCCTCTCCTTCCCTGTCTTTTGAAGAAACCGAGAGAGAAAGCTCTAAAACAAGCCTGTCAAGTGTGTAAAATCCTCCCTTTTCTCTTTCACGTATAGTATCAGATATTTTTTCCAGGTTTGCAATCGCACCTGCCCCGTCATATTGGCCTGCATAAACTGCCAGGATTCCGGATTCATTAAGAATTTGCCTGAAAAGTTCTGACGGAGATATTTTTCTTGCACACAAAAGCCATGATGACAGCATTTCATATGCAGACTTTGCCTTTTTTGTTTCACACTGCTTTAATTTTAAAAAAAGTCCGTTTGCATAGCCTCCGCAGATTCTGAAAAGCTCTGCATCAGAAAATCCAAACCATGGCGAGCGAAGTGCGGCGTAGAGTGATATGTCATCATCAGGGTTTTTTAGAAATGAAAGAACTGACTTTGCATCCAAAATCTCCTGTTTTTCATAAAGGCCGAGTCCGCCATAGACTCTGTATGGAATTCCATATTTTTTAAGGGCATATTCGATATATTTGAGGTTGTTTCGCCGCTCAATTAAAACGGAGATGTCACCCCATGATGCCTTTCTTCTCTTACTTTCTCCGGGATTTTCTCCTTTTTCATAGACATAAGTTTTTCCTTCATCCTTTATCATCCTGATTTTTTTTGCGGCGGCTTCGGCTTCCAAAACAGCTCTTTCTGACGCTTTCTTTGCATCAGAAGAGATGATTAATTCAACAGAGCCTTTGTGTTTTTCTCTTGCGTCACATACAGATACAGGTTCATATGAAAAATCCCATGGTTTTCCTGAATCTTTTAGTAATTTTCCAAAAAGGCAGTTTACAAAAGATAATATCTCCTTTGTGCTTCTGAAGTTTATATCAAGTGAAACAAGTTCTCCTTTGTATTCATTTTTTATTATTTCTCCTGAACGCTTAAATTCTGAAACGTCTGCACTGCGGAAGAGATAGATAGACTGTTTGGGATCGCCAACAACAAAAAGTCTGTTACAGACCTTATCATTTGTATTTCTGCTATCCTCATCGCTTTTTTGACTGAATTTTATGTTATTGTTTATATCCCTTTTTGTGTTATTTTTTAGAGTCCTGTTTATACTGCTGTTTGTTTCGGCATTTTTATTGCTTTTTTCTGTTCCTGTTTCTTCATCAGACTCATCTTTTGCCATCTCAATAATTGCCGATGTAATCTCTGCCTGAACAGGATCAGTGTCCTGAAACTCATCAATCATTATAAACTTAAACCTGCGGGCATAGCTTTTTGCAACAACATAAGGGTAGTCCTTAAAGAGTCTGTATGTGAGGTTTATCATATCGGTGAAGTCAATTGCGCCCCTGATATGCTTTTCACGCCTGATATCATATTCAATTTTGTTATAGACAACGCCAAGGCTTTTTAGGATTTTCAGGGTTCTTTTTATATTTTCATCATCAGATTTGTTTTTTTCAGTTTTCGATTCTTTATCTTCATCTTCAAAAACACCAGAATTTTTTTTGCATTTAATTTTTCTGTCTGAAACTTCTGCTGAAAGAATATCTGCCGGAAGTTCGTCGGAATATTCTTTTAAGGCTGAATACGAACTGCATAAAACCTCTTTTAAATCCCCCAAAACTTTTTTACTTCCCATATTGCGTGAGCCACCGGAAGTTTGCAAAATTCCCAAAAGTCCTTTGCATATGTCTGACGGATCGTCACTTTTAAGGAGCATAAGCGGTTTTTTTATGTTTTTTAAGTATCTTGCCGCTTTATCGCCATCCCCGGAAAAACTCTCTGCAAGTGATAAAAGTGCATCAGAAGCCTCTGTTAAAACAGGGCTCTTCTTAAACTCTTGTGAAATTACATATTTCTCATAAAGAAGTGCACATCTCCACTCCTCCAAAACTTCAGTCTCATTATTGTTTAGCTTTTCAAAGAATTCACCGGAATAACGCCTTTGTCTGTGAAGTTCTCTTAGAAAAATTTCAAGATAATATGTACCGTATGCACAGAGGCAGTCATCAAGGCTTTTTTTAATTAAATCATCAGGTTTTTTTGAAAAAAGAGATTTAATTGCGTCTGATATTATCTCTTCGGACTCGTTTTCGGAAAGAACTGAAAATCCGGGATCGATTCCGGCCTCAATTGAAAACTCACGTAACACTTTTGAGCAAAAGGAATGAAATGTCGAGATGTTTGCCCACATCATCTCTTCTTTAATCATCTCCCAAAACGGCCCGGACTTTTCAAAAATATCTCTCTCAACCCTCTCCTTCATCTCAGCCGCGGCTTTTTCAGTAAAAGTCAGAGCCAGAATCTCCGCCGGACGACAACCTGCCTCTTCTATTAATTTTATGTAGCGGTTGACTAAAACATGCGTTTTTCCTGTGCCTGCCCCTGCTGTTACACAAAGGCTCACGTCATGCCTTAATGCTTCACTTTGTCTTTTTGTCAGCATGATTTAGAAACCTCCCTTTCTTTCACAAGGTTTATCCTGATTTTCAGTGGTATCTGTTGCTTCATTTTGGCTGACATTCTCCTTCTGACTGATATTTTCCTGTTCCAAAAGCCGAAACTCGGAGAATCTGCAGACTGATTTAAACTCGCAGTATTTTGAACAGTCATCATTCTCCTTTGCAGGCGTAAATACACCATTTCTTATATTCTCTGCATATGTGCATGCATAATCTACTGAGTTTTTGACAATCTCTGAGAATGTATTATCAGTTGTCTTCGCCTTTGGAAAATTGGAGAAGAGTTCTTCTTCAGACTGTTCATAAAGTTCAGCTTTTCTGTAAACCTCACGTTTGGAAAGCTTGTAGTAAAAGCCTCCAATGCCTTTTATGTTTTTGGCATTTTCAACAGCTTTTAGGTAAAGCGGAATCTGAAGTGCTTTTCCGGCGACAATTTCATTGTATTTCGGGTGACTTCCGGTCTTGTAATCAACTATTACAAACTCATCCGGGCTTTTATCATCTTTTCCATCTTTTCCTTCTTTTACGTCAATTCTGTCAACAAAACCTCTTAGAAATATACTTTTTTGATTTTTGGACTCAACTCTAACAGCCTCATCTGAAAATGCTGTCTCAATACCTCTGAAACCAAATCCGGCTTCAAAGTATTTTGGTACAAGTCCGGTTTTGTAAAGCCTTGTTTCCTCTTCTATGAATTTTTCAAGAATTCCCCGTCCGTATCCTGTATCGCCTAAAATTTCCTTTGTCATAAAATCCCAGGCCGGACCGGATATTTCATAAGATTCAATCTCTGCTTTTGCATGCGATTTTAAAAGCGATAATGCCTCCAAAGTCTCATTTTCAGATGGAGAATTGTTGTGTGTCTTCATCCAGTCCTTGTAAAACGAAAAGAGTGTTTTATGCAAAAGCTCCCCTCTGTCTGCGGCTGAAAGAGTGAATGTCTTCTCCTGAGGCGGATTTAATCCGAGAACATGTGTAAGGTAAAATCTAAAGGGACATTTCGCATAAGTTTCAAGTGATGTGGGAGAATATGGATGTTTTTCATCAAATCTTAATGATAAAACCTCTTTTATCTCATCTTCGGATGACAAAAGACCGTCATAGACTGAATCGTAAAGGCCTTTTCTGAAAAAACCTTCAGTATTAATTCTCTCACACAGATTTTTAGGAGAAACACCCGGTGGAAGAGTGAAATTTTCATAAATTTTTCCTTTTAAAAGAAGCCGTCCGGTCTCCTTAACTGCGAATGAAAAAGAAACGTTTTGCCCTTCTTCTTCGGGGGGTTTTGCACAAAGCGCCTTTACAGCCGTTTCATAAAACTGTGAGGGAATCTCCTGTCTTCCTCCTGCCTCACTGTGACAGCTTAAGAATAATGCGCATTTCGCAGATGACAGAGCAGATGCAAAATAAAATCTCTCCCATCTGACTTTTTCACGCCTTTTGTTTGGCCATATTGCCCTGTCCTCCTCTTCAGTTGTATATGGAAGAAGTGAGGGAATATCAGGCACTTTTCCGTCAACAAGCCCTCCTAAGAATACATAATCATATTCCATCTCCTGAAGTCCCTGAATACCGGATATCTGTATCTTTGTATCATCACGTTTTTCTGAAATTCTTAAGTTTCCGACAGCTGATGAAAAAAATCTTGAGAATTCATTGAATGAGATTTTTTCATCTCCCGAAATCCCGGATGTCTGTGAAAGACTGGTTAAAAGATTTAAGAGATTTAAAAATTCAGTTATGTCTCTTTTGTAGATCAAATCCCCGCAGGAGTCGTCAATATAGGGAACAGCGTTCTCTTTTAAAAACAAGATCAGACTTTTTATATGCTCTGCTATAATTTTTTCGCCTGAAAGCCTGTTTAGTTTCTCTATTAATAAAACCAAAGCTTTTAAGACCGATTCAGAAAAAATAATATTTTTTTCAATCTCTTTTTTTCTGTATTCAGGCAGATCTTTTGATTTTAACCTGTCTTCTTCTCTTTTTATATGTTTTTTAATACCCTTCTCCCACGAATGAAAGCCGCCCTCAACACCGGCATTCAAAGATACAGTTTCAACAGCAGATGCCGGATTTGAAAATCCCTGCAAAAGTTTTGACATATAAGGAGATGCAAGAAGTTCTGTTAAGGATTCGCGTGAGAAATTTTTGGATACGGTTTCGGTGAGCAAAAGAACAGACTGTACAACAGGAGAGCGTGAAAACGGAAATTTTGCAGATGATGAATATGAAAGTCCGAAATCAAAGAAAACTTCGTTTACAACTGTTGTTGCACCGGCAGGGTCAGGAAAAACAACTGCAATTTTAGAAGGTTTTGCATTATTATTTAAAAGATTTACAATTAACCCGGCAATTCCGGCAATTTCAGCTTTTAAGTTCTTATAGCGTTTTGAATAAACTTCTACAGGTTTTGATTTTATCTCTTCTTCTCCAAAGATATTTTCATATGGGAATAAATCAGACTTTTTTTCATTTTCAATCTCTTCAGTTTTATCTGCAAAAAACCATCTTCCGTCATCAGTGCAGACCTTTTTGTTTGAAGAATACGGCATGAAATAAACAGATTTTAAAGCCGCCGATGATACTGTCTGAATAAATCTTTTCTGTGCCGGCAAAGGCTCAAAAATGCCTGAGAAAATAATTGTTTTGAAGTCTGATGAAAATTCAGATGAACTGCCAGATAACTGATTTGATGATAATTTAGATGAATCATCATGGGTATTAACTGAAGAAAATTCGTATGAACTGTCAGATAACTGATTTGATGATAATTCAGATGAATCACCAGAGGATTTGCCGTAAGTTGGGGATATAAAATCACATGCAGATTTATAGATATTTTCGGGTGATATGAGTTTTTTTGATTTTAGTATATCCTGATATTCTTTTATAATTTTTATAAGAGCCCGGTTCTTCTTTTTATCAGTTAAAGAGAAAATTTTCTCAATATCTGCTTCCTGTTCTGAAATTACTTTTATTAATGTATAGATGTCGTTTAAAAAACGGGAAGAATACTCTCCTGACGGAGATAAAGCCTCAATATATTCTTTTTTTCTCTTTAAAACTTTCAAGAGAAGCAGTTTTGCCTCTTCTTCTGAAATAAGCTTAAATTCTTTATTTTTACCTGCAATTGCAGAAGCAAGCATATCCGGTGTTGTAACTGAACTTTCAATAATACTTAGATGATTATCGAGGAGATTCTCTTTTACTCTGATGCAGAGTCTTTCGGTTGGTAAAACAAGAATTGTATCCAGAGGATTTTGTTTATATTCGTCTTTAAAATTATCAATTGAGTCCGAAAGACCATATCCTATTGGTGTTTTTATGAGTATTTTTTCAGGCATTCCTGATTTAATTTTAGTGAATCTTTCTTATATAACCGATTCATAAAATTTGACCCTGTGAGGTTGTGTTAAAGAATCGTTTAAAAATGTTGGTGTAAAAAATATTTTTAAAAAGTTGATGTAAAAAATCACTTATTAAAATGCAAATATGCCTGATAAGTAATTCATCAGTGATTCAAACGCATTTGGTGTTTTATCCTGATTAGTTTTTGCATTATTCAATTCATTTTTTTCAACATTAAAAGTGCAAAAAGCATACGTATCATCAACATCAGGGAGATTTAAAGCTTCTATTAGGGCTTCTGATGCATCAGCGCCTCTTAATGCATTATCTCCGGAGACAACAAACAATCCGGGATAAGAAATTTGTTCCAAAAATTCGTTTTTAGTAGCAAAGATTGTTTTTCCATTATCTCCTGTCTTTGTTATAATCCCTGGTTTATCGTCATACATATAATGCTGAACGATTACGAAATATTCTCCCTTTTCCATATTTTCAGTCTCGCTTTCATCAAGAACATAACTATATGAAGAATCATCTTTTGGAGATACAGTCACCATCGAACCTGATTCTGCGCCATTATAGTAGTCATATCCAAAAACCCAGATTCCGATTTTAGATGGATTTCCTTCTGCATTTCCAGTGACTGTTAATTTTTCACCAGGCTTTATATTGGTTTTTGATACCTTTGCTGAAATAAAAGGCTTTTTTATGACAATTGATACAGTGTCATATGTATTTTTGGAAAGACTCTGTTTATTATCAGGCTCTGTTACTGCATATATTGTATAAGTGCCGGGCAGGAATCCAACCTTGTTTGTATCAAGAGAATAGCTCCAGACGCCGTCAGCAGAAACCTCAGCTTTTGCAAAAGTATTTTCTACTCCGGATATTGCCATTGTTTCAAGAGAGTCTGGTTTGCACCCGTTTTTATTAATTTCAGGCCCGCAGACAAAGAGATAAGTTTTGTCTGTTATTTTATTTGTTCCTGAAAAACGAATCTCTTCGCCCTCATAGTATGAACCGTCTCCTGATGAAGTAACTGTTATGGTTTTGTTATTTTCTTCATCCAACTGTCCGACAGATTCCTCGGCGGCAGATACCAAAGATATAGAAAATATTGCCGTGGCTATTGTGATTAATAAAAATAAAGTTTTTAAATCCATTTAACTCACCTTAGTTTAACATCTATATTTTTTATTATTTAACATTTATATGAGAGATGTCAACTAATGCCGGACAGAAAATAATTTATCATAAAATTATTGACCTTAAAAAAATGGGCATAAAATTATTAATCCTAAAATGCCGGGTATAAATGTATTTAGCTCAAAATTATTGATTGAAATATTATTGAAATAAAAAATTCCGGGGCAGAAAAAAGTGTTTTTATTGGGTTTTTTTATTAATTCCATGTATGAGAGTAGCCTCTTTTTTCCGCGTTTTTACCACTGATTCTGACACCTTTTTTTTCCGTTACAACACCCAGTTTTAAACCTGGCAGATTATTCTCCTCAAACAGACTTTTTTGGCATGTATATAAAAGACCAAAATCTCCGCCCCCGTAAAATGCTGTTTCAAAATCAATTCCGTCTGATAGGGAAACGAGGTTTTTATCTATCTCAAATCCGCAGTTGTTTGCATCTGATAAGTCAAAGAGGGATATTGCAAGTCCGTCTGAAATATCCATCATACACGACACTTTGCATTCAGAAAGTCTCATTCCTTCAAAGACTTTTGGTTGAGGCTCGCAGAGGTCCTTAAAATAGCGCATATCCCCCAAAAGACCTGCCTGTGCGTGACCCAGGTTTCCACATACGCAGACGATTTCTCCGGGCTTTGCACCTGTGCGGGAGACATAATGCTCTGAATCTGTAATCCCTATTCCTGTTGTGACAATTGTAAGCTCTGAGTGTGAATCGACATCTCCTCCTGAAAACTCTGCCCCGTATTTTCTGCAGGCAGAATCAGCACCTCTTATTATATCCTCTATTCTGTCAGGATTGTCAAGGCCTGCCGCTAAAAGAAGTGAAACCGGCTTTGCACCCGTACTTGCTATATCAGATATTGTAACAGCGGCTGACATCCACCCAATCTGCCAGTCCGTGATTCCTTTAGGAAAATCAGTTTTTTCATGGAGCATATCGGTTGATACTGCAAGAATTTTATCGCCAACAATGATTTTTGCACAGTCATCGGCAGTTTTATCAGATCCAATAATTTCTGAAATCCTCTTTACAATCTCCCTGTCATCCACGTTTTCTTGCCTCCAGTTCACGCTCGCTCTTATACTCTTTTACAATAGCCTCTATCATATCAGCCTTTTTTTCAGCTTCATAAGTAATCTGTTCCTCCTTCCATTCCAAAACCGCCCTGTCAAAATCATCTTTTTTTATGGTGCCAGTTCTTCCCCTTAGAGAAACAGGGACTTTCACAGCCAAAATTAAAGGAACATTCTCTTCTCTTAAGCAGTTGAGAAGCTTTTTGTCAAAGTTATCAGCAATAATTCCGGAGACATAACAATCAGAAATGTATGATACTGTTTGCTTTCCCCAGCCTTCTGTTTTTGCGGCATAGATAATATCTCCCTCTGTGATTCCAAATTCATCTTCAAGTGCCTTTACCGCCTCTTTTGTTAATGCAGGCAAAACCTTGACAGGAATGTAATCGCCCTCCATCCACAGGCTGTTAAACCGTTTTAATCTTGAAATTCTCTTCAAAAGGCGGCGCGTATCTTTATCCTGTTTTTTTAGTCGTGCCTTTAAGGTTTTAATCTGCAAGTCACGCTCAGCAATATCTCTGCTTTTTTTCCTCTCCTCGGATTTTTGAGTTCTTTCTGATGCAAGCAGGTTTTTTAAGCCTATAATCTCCTCATTTTTCTCATTAAGAGTCAAAGATAATTCAGATACATGAGAGCGGAGATCTTTTATCATTCCTTCAAGCTGTGAGACTCTGCCATCAGAGTCTGAAAATTCAGTGACGCTGATGTCGCTTTTCTCCTCTCCATCCTCTCTTAAAACAAAATCCTTATCTTTTGAAAGAATCTGTTCAATGCTTTGGCCTTTAATTATCCCTGCTCTGATTTCGTCAAGACTAAATCCCGGCGGAATGCGCCTCTCAACACTTCTGAACTTGTTCTTGTATGATTTGTAGGCTTCAATCGCCGCTGAAAGCGAATCTCTCTCATGATCGTTTCTGAATGAAAGTCCTGCTGATATGCATAAAGATGCCTTCTCCTCCTGGGTTTTTTCCTGTTTTGGAGTATATGAAACAGCATTGAATGAGCGTCTGATTTTTTCAACCGATGATGGCATCTGTACTACATCTGATGCGATTAAAACCGGCTTTCCAATCGATGAAATCTCTTCAGTCCAGTCTGAGATAGACATCTGGCGCGAACTTTTAACTGAGGCTACTTCCCCGTCCAGATAAAGAGCGGCAAAAGCAAATGTTGTTCCAGGGTCAATTCCAACGATTAAAGGCCTTTTTCTTGCAGTCTGCGGTGAATACCTGATTTTGTCAAGTTCCCTTGGAATAACCCTCACCTGAAAGTCAGCATGCCTTTCTGACTGAACAGAGATCTCTGTTTTGGATGCGAAAACATGAAAACTGACACGTTTGTATCCGCCAAAGCCTTTGACCTCTGTTTTTTTGTATTTGAGACCCTTTTCTTTTAGTGTGTCTTCAATCTCTCTTGATTTTGATAAAACTGCGCCGTGAATCTTTCTTATATACCTGTTCTGACTCCATCCGCCCTTTCCTATAGAGCGGCTTTTTGAGACAATTATATCACAGGTGTTTTCAAATGCAATTACTTCACAGCCGGCGCCAAGTTCTGCTACATGTGCACATGCCTTTGCCTCCTGGAATGGATCAAAGCGGTCTGAAAGTCTGATATTGTATTGTGCGGCAATCCTGGGCAGTTTCTGTTGTTTTTCCCCGCCTGTAACCTGAACAAGTTTTGTCCCTGCAGGAAGGGACTGCATGAAAAAAAGAAGCTCTTTTTTTTCAGATGAAATTTCTCTTATGCTGTCAACAGCTAAAATATCAGGTTTTTCTTTCTCCAGCTCTTTTTTGAGCCGGAACATAGAGACCTCTGATGTGTCTTTTTCCTCATTGTCTTCTCTTTTGACAAGCGCAAAGACAGGTTTTTTTGTTTTGGATCTGACAGATCCCTTAATGATGTCTATTCCAAATACCTTCAACCAACCACCATTTCAAAAACCTTTTCAGGTGTGTATGAAAGGCCGTATTTTTTTGAGAAATAACCTGTAATATTTTTAAGATCACGCTTTAGTATTTCATCAGCGTTTGGATGGGTTAATTCAGTCCACTGCGGCCAGTCAATAATCCATACCTCATTTCCGTCAACCATTACATTGTACTCTGAGAGATCATTGTGTATATATCCAAGGGCATATGCTTTTTTGATATTTTCCAAAATTCCCTCCAGGACATCCTGTGGATTTTCCAAAACCGCCTGATTGAGGTTTAATCCGGCGATATATGTCATTGCAATAACATTCCTGTTTATTGCAACAGGTACAGGCACATTGACACCTCCCTTTCTAAGTGCCTTTAAAGCTTCAAACTCCTGCTTTGCCGAATATGTCGATGCAAAGATCCATGGGAAATGTTTCCATTCCGGCATAAAACTCCTGTTAAGTCTGACCGACTGAAAAGAGCGCTGACCTATTCTGTGAATTTTAAGAACAAGAATACCTGTTCCAAGTGCCTCATATACAGCTGATTCTTTTCCAACGCCGATTAAAGAGCCAAGCGCCGAGATTGTTCCCTTGCTTACAAGGGAAGATATTGCAAGTGCATCATAACCGCCGAATGTGAGCTGATAGCCTTTATACGGAACTGATGAGCTCTTTACCATATCTCTTCCCATAAGGTGTCCAAGACGATATTCAAGCTCCTGGGATGAAAGGCCTGATGCTTTTCTTAAAACGTCTTCAGGCACCCAGGTATATCTCTTCATCAGCTTTTCGATGTTTTTGAGTATCAGTATCTCGTACTTATGGAGGCTTTTGATATCTTCAGGAGAAAGTGGCATAATCTGTAAACAATTTATTTGTAGGAGATGATATAACTGATTAGATTCCTGCACAATATATGCATGTAATTATCTGCATGTAAATGTGTGATGACAAAGAATTGGTTGTAAAAATATGAAATGCTCAAAATGCAATAAGGATGCAATAATTTTTCAGAAATACTCAGGTATGCACCTTTGCCCTGAACACTTTACAAAAGACTTTGAGGGCCGTGCCAAAAAGGCAATCAGACAGCACAGATGGATATCCTCCGGAGATAAAATAGCGGTTGCAATGAGCGGGGGAAAAGACAGCAGTGCAGTTTTGTATTTTCTGAAAAAAGTATTCGGGCAGAGGCCTGATATTGAAATTTTTGCCATTACTATTGACGAGGGGATAAAAGGATACCGTGACCCGCAGGCTGTCGAAAAAATTGCCGGGCGTTATGATGTAAAATGCTATATAACGTCATTCTATGAGCATTTTGGTCTTACTCTGGATGAGATTGTTGAAAAAAAAGGCGACAGGAAATCATGCTCATACTGCGGTGTTTTGAGAAGACAGATATTAAACGGCTTTGCAAGAGAACTTGGCGCAACAAAGATTGCGATGGGTTTTAATTTAGATGATGAGGCGCAGTCTGTTATGATGAATGTGTTAAGAGGTGATTTGGAAAGACTTCTTCGAAGACAAAAGCCTGCAGAAGGTATGATTCCAAGAATAAGACCTTTTATCTATCTTCCTGAACGCGAAGTTGCTTTATATGCAAATCTTTATGTTGAAGGTTTTGAAGAGAGAGGATGCCCTTATTCACATAATGCTCTGCGTGCAGATGTGCGTGAGATGATAAACGACTACAACTACCGCCACCCTTCAACAAAATACGCCCTTGTAAACCTTGGAGAAGAGTTAAAAGAGGGTTTAGAAGAGGACAGCACACAGTTAAGAACCTGTGAAGTCTGCGGAGAACCTGTATTTGGAGAGTGTGGTACATGCCGGATTTTACATGAGATAACCGGCATTAAAAGAAATTAAAATAGAAATTAAAATAGAAATTAAAAGAGATCTTTAAAGAGAATTTAGATGAGGATTTAAAAGAGGAGTTATAAGGGGAGTTTTGATTATGAAGCGGAGTGGTTTTTTAAGTGATCTATTAAAATATATGTTTCAGGACAGAATAACCTTCTATATCCAGCTTCTTATCTTTCAGATTGTAGTATATTCATTAGTAATTCATTACTTCATACCTCATCTTGAAGGATGTGAAATATCCTGGCTTAACTCTCTTTTGTTTGTCCTGCAGACAATGACTACTGTCGGATATGATTTGGAGACTTTTTTTCCTGCTGATAATCCTTTGACTCTTATTTTGATAATTGCAATAATGATAACAGGCGTTTTTACATTTTTACTACTTATTCCTGCAGTGCTAACTCCACATATTCAGGACATATTTCGCCCGGCACCGCCAAAAAGTCTACATAGAAATATTTCAGGTCATGTTATTGTTGCAGGCTTCAGCGAAATTTCAGCCTCCCTGATAAAAAGCCTCCTGTTATCAGATTTAATGATTGTTATATTGGAAGAGAATGAAAAAACCGGCCTTTTGGCTATGGAGCAGTTTAAAAAGTTCAAAAAGCGTGTTCGTGTAATCTCCGGAAGATATGACGATGATGAAACATGGCAGAGTGTAAATGTCTCATCAGCAAGAGGGGTAATTGTTTGTGAACCTGACAAAAATGATAATGACAAGCGTTCCGCATCAATAATTCTTGGAATAAGAAAAATGACTGATGCAAAAATTACAGCGGTAATTGATGATATTAAGCATAAAAAATACTTCAGCTATGCAGGAGCAGATAACATAATCTCTCCAAAAAGCATCGCCGGAATGACAATTTCAAGACATCTTTTATCAGAACCGGAGGCTGATATAATCTTTGATGCATCAAAAAATCTCAGAAATCAGAATTATCGAAAAATAAATAATTTTGTCTCAAAAACAGATTTTAAAACCCCCGATTCAAACAGCTCAGATTCTAAAAATTTAGATAACAACTCATATTCAAAAAATCTGGAATCTGAACACTCAGACTTTTCAAAAAAAGACCCTCTTAAATTCATTCATATGATGTTTCCTGAGGGCTGTCCTGCAATTGGAAAAACATTAAATGAGCTTGAACTCTTTGAAAGATATAATATTGAGCCTGTGTTTATGATTGACAGGGGTGTCTTTTTCACATTTGAGGAGGGAAAAGACAGAAAGATTCGTCCTTCATCCATTGTTTTTTTGATTGGCAAAAAAAGTGACATAACTCTCTTTCAAAATAATGTCTTTGCATGTGTTGAAAAACGAAGAAGCCTTGCAGTGATGGCAGGATATGATGAACTTGGAGAAGTTATCGCTTCTGAGTTTAAAGCCGCAGGTGTTAAGTTAAATATAATTTCAGAGACTGAAAATTCAGGTTCTGAGAGTCAGTTTTTCATAAAGGGTGGTTTTAATGATGAATCTGTAATAAGGCAGGCCGGTATTGAAAATGCAGGAATTTTTATTGCCGGAGCAGATGACGATGATGCAAATATATTCACAACACTTATCACAAGAAGCTTAAATCCCCATATATACATTATATCAAGAGCAGAAAAACCAGGCTCGGTTGAAAAAATGTATCGTGCCGGTGCTGATTATGTTGAACTTATTCCTGCAATAAGCGGGCATATTCTGGCCGGATTTATTCTTGAAGGAATTGTTAGTGTTCTTTTGGATTTACCTTCTGACAAAAAGGCAGTGAAAATTAAAAACAGTGCAAAATCCGTGATGAAAATTAGAAGGCTTGAATCTATGACAGGCGCTGTGATAATAGCTGTCGGGAATGATTATGATTCAAAAATCAGACTAAATTCAGAAGAAACTATAAAGGAGGGTGATTATATAATTGCCTTTGGTAAACTTTTACCTCTTCAAAAACTTATAAAAATCCTGTCCGGAGATGAGAAACTGATATGAATGAAGTATGCAGTGACGAATTATGCGTTGGTTGTGAATGTGAAAAGATAGAACAGATGATTAGGCATGCTTTCTGGTCATCAGGGATGGAAAAAATAGTAATCGGGCTTTCCGGCGGAATTGACTCCTCTCTTGCGGCTGTATTATGCTCACGTGCAGTAGGATCTGTTAATGTTTTGGGCTATCTTCTGCCATCTTCTGTAACTCCCGAGGCTGATATGGATGATGTAAAGGCTCTTTGTGATAAGTTTGAAATCAGCTATCTTGTTGTCCCAATCACAGGCATTTTGGAAGAGTATGAGAGTATTCCGGGATATACAGAATCACCATATCTTAAGGGAAACCTAATGGCCAGAATCAGGATGACCACACTTTACTATTTCGCAAACCAGCAAAACGCCCTTGTCTGTGGGACATCCAATAAAAGTGAATATTATCTTGGGTATTCAACGAAGCACGGCGATGATGCCGCCGATATTCAGCCGCTTTTACATCTCTTAAAAAAAGAGGTGTATATTCTTGCCGGATATCTGGAAGTTCCTGATTCAATCATAAATAAAACCCCATCAGCAGGTCTTTACCCCGGACAGAGTGATGAGGAAGAGATTGGATTTTCATATGAGGAGATTGACAAAGCCCTTGAAAATCTTATTTCAAACGGGTTTAAACCTGAAAATGAGACAGAAGCCGAGATTTTAAAGAAAGTAGAGAAGGCTTCTCATAAAAGGTGTGCTCCTCCAAATCTCTTAAAAGAAAATTAAGGCTGATAAAAATATTGGTAATAAAAAATGTTCATGATTTTTTTTCATAGAAACGGTTTTTATGTAAATCAAAATGTAATTTTAATGTAAAAATTTTAAACAGCTTTTTCTTTGCATTCCGAATTTTTTTATTCCCTTTTTTTGGTTTTATTCCAGAAGTGATGGGTTGTTTAGAAAATCAAGGACTTTTTCTTCTCCAATAAATGAATAAAGACTTTTATTTTTTCCTTTCTCTGAGATGCCCGGAATTTCGCATTGAGAGGCGTTTATTATTTTAATTTCAGGAATATTTTTGTAATGTAAATTTTTAACAAATCCTTTGTCTTTAAATTCATAGTATGCGGCGCCATGCATCTTTATGTAATTTCCATATTCGCTCTCAAAATTATCAGAGACAATGTTTGCCATAACAAGGGTTTCATCTGAAGGATTGATTGTGACGTGCCCATATCCCGGTTTTATAAGCACAATATCTCCTTTTTCTGCTTTTATAACACAAATATCCAGAATATCTTTTTTCTGCAATAAGAAGTGGGCTTTTCCTTTTAGAACCTGATAAATCTCAGGATAACCAAGTCCGCATGGTGCTTCCGGGTGGTAATGGCCTTTTGTTTTTACAAACTCATCTCCAATAACTCCCGGAGGAATTACAGTAATGTCAAATCTGAGATTGTTATTTGAAAGCCACATTGAATCCTCTTCATTTTTTGAGAGGTTTCTGTACATAAAATAGAGTGTTTTATTTTCTGCAGGAAGAGAACTTTCTGCAAGAACGCACTGCATATCCTCAACCGTCCGCTCATTTGGCTTTGGAAGCGGGCCGTCCCAGAATTTATTCATCCTTAATTCTTACGACGTTTCCATACAAAATACCCTGCCCCCAAAATTACAAAGACAACTATTGTAATGAGGATTGGATTTGTTAATATGGATACTCCTGATGCCTTTGAAACCTCTATCTGAGCCTTCATTGAATCAGAGATCTGGCTGTTGTCAAGAGAATCGCGGTAGCGTATTTCAGTGTCAACTCCGTATGTCTTAATTGTTGCATCCGAGCTTACCGAGACTTCATACACTCCTTTAACAGTTTCTCCTGGCTCAATGTCACCCAAAAATGCTGTGTCATCGTTGCTTGTGAATGGATCTACAGCAGAGATGCGTGCCTGTGAATTGTATGCAGTTGTTGCGCCTGTGTTTTTATAGACTATCACAACTTCACCTTTTTGACCCGGGCGAAGCTTAGTAGAATCTGATACAATCTCAAATTCTATCTTTCCACCTACATCAACACCGACTGTCTCAGCATCGGATGAGACCTGATCGCCGTCTGAGTTCTTGTAATCAACTGATACAAGGACTGGATAGTTCTTTGCTTCACCATCGTTTGAGACAGATGCCTTAAAAGTCACTGATTTAGTCTCACCTGGCATAAATTTGCCGACAAAAACACTTGAGTCTGTTGGAACAATTGCGCTTCCTTCAGCTTTTGAAAGCTTAATTATTGCATTATCCCCTTCTTCATGGCCGACATTTTTAACATTCATAGTGATGTAGCCTTCAGTTCCAACATTAAGTGAATCAGAGATTATATCTGAAACTTCAATCTGGAGATCCGGCTTTATTTTAATCTGAAGATTGAGAGGCAGTTCAACATCTTTGTAAATGTATTTTATTGAATCAGTGCCTGTCTGTTCTGCATAATAAAGATGCTTGTATTTTAATGTTGCAACAAGATTGTACATCCCCGGTGCGGCGTATTTATCCACTTTCATATTGAAAGTTGCTGTCTTTGACGCTCCTGAATCAACATCTCCTATCATCTGCGGGTCAGTTTTGATATTGACCGGTGCATTCCCGTCATCAAGGGCAACTGTTACGAGCTTTGCCGTATCAGGTTTGTCATCGCGGTCAACAATGTCAGACTGAATAATCTTGAATGTTGATGTTCCGGTATTTTGAATTGTGACTGTAAGGGATATATCCTCACCTGGTTCAAATTCATTTGTTCCTGATATCGCAACGCTCATTTCAGGCTCTCCTGACATGTACTTTGTTCCTGCTGATGCCGGAAGAATTGCAAATGATGCGCAAATCAGAAATATTGCTAAAATATTTGCGATTTTCATGGTTATCTTCTCATTATATGCTGTTGTATAGTCATTCAATTTTGTGTTGTTGTTTTTGTGACAACATTTATTAAACCTGCGGATATATATTTGTATGCCAATGGGAGAAATACAACCAGAACCTGACAGAATTTACGATTCATTAAAGTCTCTTGGACTTACAAAATACGAGGCACTTGTATATATGGCTCTTTTGCAGGTGCAGGGCGCAACAGCGACAGAAATTCATGAAATATCAAAAGTGCCCCGCGCATCAGTATATCCTGTTATTGATAAGCTGATCTCAAAAAATCTTGTCAGCACATCAAATACAACCCCAAAAAGGTTTAGTGCAACACCGCCTGAAGCCGCTGTTAAAAATATGCTTGGCGAAATTAAAAAAGATGCAGATAATGCTTTAAAAGCTTTAAATGAGCTTTATGAATCAAGACCTGAGCGCCCGTTTGGAAAACAGGAATACATCTGGAGCATAACAGGAGAAGAGAATATTCTTCTTAAGTTAAAGGAGGCTTTAAGCAGTGCTGAAAAAGAGGTTTTTTTCGCCGCCAGGTGGGATTTTATCAAAAACAAACTGTCAGATATAACAGAAAGTGTAAGTCCTGATGTAAAAATTGAGATTATTACAAGCAACTGGGATAAAGACGGATATCCCGGCATTTTTCCCAATGCTTCGGTTAAGATTTTTAAGGAGTTTAACAGCTATAGCAGGGGCACTAAAAACGGTGCATCCGGAGTATATATAATTGATAAGAAAAAAGTTCTTTTAATAATGGATTCAGACGCAGATTTAGATTCAGCTTCTTTTAATCCTCCTGCCCTTTATTCTGAATCATATGGATTTGTCCAGTTCTTCTTATCTTATCGTGAATTCATTTCAGGACACCTTGAGAGCCTGCAGAAAAAAGAAAAAATATCTGCATAAATATCTATATCTGCCTGTATAATTCTTTAAAATTCGATACCTTTCTATATATTTTTCAGATCTGAAAAAACTCTCTGAAATATGGGCATGGCTTAGTTCAGCATAATTTTAATAGAGTTTTTTTAGATTATTTTTTTAGATTGACATCAAAGTTACTTTGTAGCTTACATGAAACTGTTGCATGAAATATAATTTCATGAACGTTTGTATAGAAAATATAATTCAGTTATAAAATCTTATAGATTATTCAGATGATAAAAGAAAGGGCTTTATGTGCAGTAGAAAAAATTCTTAAGACCGCCTCATTTGATGTTGATTTTGGTAACGGCGGCATAGATCTTACAGCATACAGGGGAAATGAATGCCTGGTTGTTCTCTGTTCAAATGATTCTTCAGAAATTGACTTTTTTTTAAGGAAGAAATTCAAGGTTCAGCTTGAAGATACAGTCTCAAACTGTCACAAACTGCTTTTTACAATGAAGAACTGTCAGCCGGTTGAGAACTGTACAATCTGGGGGCATATTGAACTTGCAAAATATGCCGGACAGGCAACTGTTGCAGACATTCTTGGAGAGACGCTTGCACTTGATTTCAGTGTCCCTGATTACGAAGGAGAAGTAAGAGATGATAAAAGAAGTGTTTATGAATCATCTAATCAGGATTTGGGCCCTGAACTCCTGTGCATTCCACAGACAATTTCTGAGGAGAGGGCTAAGCAGATCTCCGGAATAAGAGGTGAGATAAGAAATGTCTATATCCCGCATTATCTCTACACTGCAAATAGCACCGGCGAGAAGGTTTTCAAATCTCATGTCATTGATTTCAACCTGACAGAAACCGGCCTTATAAACGCATTATCCGGTAAAAAAGCCGATTTTGAATCAGAAGATCTTGAAAAAATTACACCAGAGAGGAAGAATGTGCCGGGAAGAGCAAAAATCCTTGACGCAGGTGTTAAGAAAAATGATCTTCGTGATTCAATAAAAAACAGGATATCAGAAGAACTGACAAAGATGGTCCGCGTTAGCAAATCTGAAGGAGATACAATATCCTATGAGGATATTAAAGTGGCACCTGACAGCGAAAACATAAACATCAGTCTTGAACTGGTCTATCTTCCTGTAATACAGATAAGGGGAGACAGAATAATTGAGATTGAGGCATATTCCGGGGAAATTTTAAGAGAACCTCTGGATGATGGAGTAGAACTTCTCTGAAGCGGCATAAGGATGCATAAAAAAAATGCATAAGAAAAACCAAAAAAATTACGGCTAAAATAAGAATTACATGATAACTGTTGTCGGAGGCGGCCCTGCAGGTAGATTTGCCGCCATATATCTTGCAAAAGCAGGAAAAAAAGTGCGCCTGATTGAAAAAAGGGGCAGTCTTGGCGGCCAGTGCCTTCATCAGGGCTGTATGGTTATCTGCGGTTTAAACGACTGTGCAAAATTTCTTGAAGAGTCCGAAAAACTTCAAAAACTGTCAGTCATTGATACTGCACCAAAAGTTAACCTTCCTGCGGTCTGGTCTGAGATGAATAAAATTCAGTCGGTTATTTCAAAAATAATTGATAAGGAAACAGAAGATTTCGGAATTTCGATAGTAACCGGTGAAGCTGTAATAGAGGGAAAAACAGTCTTTGTTGACGGCCGGAAATTAGAGTCTGAAAGTGTTCTTATTGCGACAGGCTCTGTCCCTTTTATGCCAAAAATTCCCGGAAACAACTTATCCGGCGTATATACTCCTCATACAATAATGAATCTGGGTGAGCTTCCAAAAAGAATAGTTATTGTTGGTGGAGGCGTTATCTCTTCTGAATATTCTTATATTTTCTCTTCATTTGGATCAGACGTCTTAATAGTTTCAAGAAGTGAGTTTCTAAGAGATAAGCCTGAACCCTTTAGAAAGGGAGTTTTAAAAGATTTACAAAGAGTCAAAATACGCGAATACACTCTTTTAAGGGAGATAAAAGGTGACGAATCCGGAAAAGTTACCTCTGTTGTGCTTGAAAACGGAGGCAGTCGCTACGAGGTTAAGTGTTCTGCGGTTTTGTTTGCCGCCGGCCTTATACCCGGAACTGAGGAAATTTCAGGTCTCTCTATTGGCAGTAGAGGAGAGATAATAATTGATGAAAATTACGAGACAAATGTTAAGGGAGTTTTTGCGGCGGGAGATGTTACAGGCAGGGTATTTTTAACGCCTTTTGCCAGAATGCAGGGGATTTGCGCCGCAAAATCAATTCTTGGCGAAGAAATTCCAAAAATTCCAGAATATCTTCCTCAGTCGGTTAAGCTTTTTTATGAGCATTCTTTCTGCTTTAAGGAGTCTGATGATGAAAAAGGCAAAAATGCTGAAAATAAAGGAATAAATTTTGGAAATTTAAAAGATATTGTATTTCCGACACCTGCAGGGCCTGGTTCGTTCTGGTCAGTTCCTGACAAAAACACAGGGAAAAGTATGATAAGAGTTGATGGTGAATCAGGCTCTGTTAAGGGAATGTATCTTGGTGCTCCTTCATCATCTGTTGTTGCCGCCTATATTGCATATTTAATGGAAAGAAATCTTAAAACATCAGACTTTGACAGTTTTTTGGAGATTCATCCTTCAACAGACGGAATATGCAGTCTTATTAAATATGCGGAATCTGATGAAGAATCCAATAAATCCTAAATGCACGAGTGATGGCTGAGATGAAAAAATGGGCTGTTATTGCATTTTTTCAAAAAACGTTCATGAAACAATTTTTTCATGTAATGTTTCATGAAAATCATGATTCGATTTTCATGGTAAATGCATTCATCGCTTTATTTTTTTCAGTTGTGCAAAACTTATATTCATATGGGAGAAATATAGATTATTAAAATGGCATCCGGGAATAACAATCAGATTTTTTTAAAACGGTTTTCTCTTAATGAAAAACTTGCAGAATATATCTCGGTAATTATTGTAATTGTGCTCTTTTTGATAATGGAGGTTACCTTTCAGATAATCTTTGAAAGCACGGTTATGGTTCTTTCACATATTTTTTATTTTCCCGTAATTTTAATAGCATTTTTTTATCCGAATAAAGGAACTATAATTGCAACATTAATCTCCGCATTATATCTGATTCTTACATATTCTCTTGTATATCCGGATTTTTATGCCATACTTTCTGCTACAATGCAGTTTTATGTATTCATATCAGTTGCAATTGTAGTATCAATAATATCTGACAAAATCAGAAACGAAAAGAAAAAATTCCAAAGCATTTTTGACTACTCGGAAAGCGGAATCTGTGTCGCTGAAAAAAAATCCGGAAAAATTCTCAAGATGAACAATAAGTTTAAGGATATACTAAAGGACTGGGATATTTCTGAATCTATTGAAAATATATCCTCTGTTTGTGGAGGAGATGAGGACTGTAAAAGGTTTTTAAGTATCTTTGATTCAAAAGAAACAATTGAAAATCGTGAATTTATACTTTCTCCTGACGGAATAGAAGTATATCATGCACTGGTTTCTGCATCAAAAATTCCTGACGGTACAATTGTTATAAATCTGACTGATGTAACCTCTGAGAAAAAATTTGCAGACGACTTGTTTGAGCTTAATAAATCCTTAAAAGAGGGAAATAAGGAGGCTAATCTTTACATCGATATACTTGCGCATGACATCAACAATGCAAATACTGCGGCACAGGGATTTGCAGAATTATTGTATGACACAGTTTCTGACGAGGACAGGCCATATTTTGAGAAGATGATGGCCGGAATAAAACAGAGTAGTAGTATAATTGACAAAGTCGTACTTATTAGAGACATTCACAGAAATGATGAAACTTTCTTTGCACAAAGCCTCGATGAGGTAATAAAAAAAGCGGCATCAAAGATTGACGCGGATATTAATTATCAGCCCGGTGGTCATAGAGTTTTGGGGGGAAAATTTCTGGAATTTTTATTCCTGTATGTTTTTGAAAACAGCGTTGCATTTAAAAAAGACAATTTAAAGATTGACGTTTCTTCTGAAGTTAAGGATGAATCTGTTGAAATATCAATAAAAGACAACGGCCCGGGCATTCCGGACAACAAAAAACAAAACCTGTTTTTGAGGTTTCAGCCTGAGGGCAACAGCAGAAAAGGAAGAGGTCTTGGTCTTCCAACCTGCTGGCTTATTGCAGATATGTATGGTGGAAGCATCAGAGCAGAGGATGTAAATTCTGATGATTTCAGTGAAGGTTTAAAAATCACTGTAACTCTGAAAAAAGCCTGAATACTAAAAATTGATTAAAAGTAAAAAAGATCCGAAAAATCTGATTTCTGGTATGATTATGCTTATGGCACGTTATATGATAATTAAAATCCCTGAAAAATTAAATCCATGAAAAATTAAATCTATGAAAATAACAAACCGGATCTAATAATAAATCAAAATTTTTTAGCAAACGAACTAATTTTGATAACCGCTCTCTTCTTTTTTCAGCTGTCCTTTTATCCATGAGGAGATTAATTTCTTCATCTCAGCCTCATCTGTATCACTGTTAATATAATACCTGAGATAAAACTCAAGATCTTCGAGTGTCGGGTGAATTACATTGTTTAAGAGTTCATCTGCCGATGCACCTTTTTTGTTTCTTGAGCGTGCTACTAAAAGCTCGTTTAAGTGATTCGACTCTTTTGTCTGGTCAAGAATCTCTTTTAGGTTTTTGCCGTGCCAGTCCATTAAAAAAACATCTCCCAACTGATGCTATATCTTTCATTATATCTCCCGGCTAATACAATAATAGTTCTTAATTGTGTTATTCTTCTAAATTCGTCTCATTTGTAGCACCAAAGGTGAGGTCGTTTGTGATGCTAAGTTCTTAAATGGTGTTATTCTTCCAAATTCGTCTCATCTCTAATATTATATTCACAGGCTGTTTCAATGCAAACAGGTGCATGAAAAAACTTGTGATGAACCTTTATTATCAAAAAACGTTCATGAAACAAATTTTTCATGCAATGTTTAATGAAAATCATGATTTGATTTTCATGGACGTTTTTTAGATCCAAAGCGTGATTTTCAAATATAAATTTTATGAAATTATATTTTATTAACGTTTATATAAAAATGCGGAATTTAAGTATTATATTATTGTTACAATTATATCGTTGACTGCAATCAGTTTAGGATTAAATAAAGATATTTGATATATATTATTCTAATTATGAAATAAATAATGTTAAGCTTCCTTTATATGTTCTGATTCAATGTTGATCTTCTGCAGAGATTATCATGTTGGCAAATATTATATATTAATAGATCAACATTATTTCCGTGCATGAGGATGTTGCCATTTCTATCATTTCAGGATCTGAGATTGAATTGACCACAATAACAATAGTCCGTTAATCCCTTATGATCAATCCCCCCCAAAACCCCATCATCAATTAATGGATTTTTAGGTTCACTAATTCAAAAGAAACTTTATCCTGATGATAAAAATTTAAATGGTGCCGGTTATTCCCCCCCCCCTAAAAAGAGGTCTTTCTAATTCCCCCCGGACAGGCCTCTTTTTTCCGGCAAACATCCATCATGGCACGGCTCAGTTTTAAGAGTTTGATAAAACTTTGATAAGATTTTGATAAAATTTTTATTTATGTCTGTTCCTGCCTGTTTATGCTTTTAATTTACGCATCTGGTATGAAAATCACATTGTGAATTACATAAAAAATTGTGTGTGACATTTGTTTCATGATAGTTTTCATGGTAAATTTGTTAATGAATGTTTAAAATATAATATCCATCCCGAATATTAACACTTAAAAATCCCATTCTCTTTAAATTTCTTTTTAAAAACATTTTTAGTCTTTTTAAAAATCTGTTTTATAAATATTATATCATCCAAAAAAAGAAATATTTAAGGCAAGTTATTTTTCTTCATAAGAATAAACACTTAGCATATATTTTGGGCGCCAATATTTATGTTGCCTAAAATACAATGATAAAATCCGGAAGATAAAAAAACTTTAAGGAGTCTGCACTTAAATATGGCAATCTTTGACAAAATAATAGGACAGGGGACCAATCCAAATCCCTGGATTGAAAAGGCTTCAAACCTTTTTGACCAGGGAAAGTATTCGGAAGCATTCAAAGGCTATGAAAAGGCGCTTGAAATTGAACCCGAAAATGGAGAATTGTGCTTCAAAGCCGGAATGGCCTTAATGTATCTTGCAAAGTACAATGACGCAGAGAGATTTTTTAAACGAGCCGTTGCGGCATCACCGGATGATTTGAATGCCTGGCAGGCACTTGGCAATTCTCTTTACTATGCAAGGGATTTTACAAGTGCTGTTCAGTGTTTTGATAAAATACTTGGGTCAGACCCCTCAATAGTTGATATACTATACAAAAAAGCTGATTCTCTTGAAAATCTGGGCGATTTCTCCGGTGCGGCAGACTGCTGTGAAAAAATACTTTTGGCAGATGGTTCCAACAATTCTGTTCGTGAAAGACTCGGTCTTTTGTATATGAGGATTGGGGATTTTGACAACTCAATTGATTCATTCGGAAAGGTGCTTGCAGTTGACTCCTCAAACGTTTTTGTTATGATAAAAACCGGAGAAGTGCTTGAAAAAATTGGAAAGTTTGAAGATGCACTTGGTTTTTATGATGCCGCTATAAAGACAAGCCCTTCTGACATCTCTGCAATATATCACAAAGCCTCACTTTGTGAAAGGCTTGGAAAATACGGGGAAGCCGCAGAAATATACAGAAATATCGGCATTGAGACATCAGGAGATGCTGTCTCAGGCTACAACCGTGCTGTAAATCTTTTGTGGAGCGGAGCATACTCAGAGGCAGTATATGCCTTTGAACTTGTTGTCAAGAAAAATCCTGCCGATATTTCCGCATGGCACATGATGGGAACTTCTCTTGAGCATCTGGGTGAGTACGAAAGAGCTGCATTTTGTTTTGAAAACATCTTAAAATATGCACCAGATAATCCTCAAGCCTGGTATCAGAGAGGAATGTGTCTTTCAAAACTTGGAAAATATGCAGATGCGATGAACAGCTTTAGCCATGTACTAAGAGGTGCAGGCGGCGGAAGTGTAAACTGGATAAACAATAACATTGACCTAAGTCTCTTTGAAAAACAGTCCGCAGAGATTGAATCAAAATTAAATATTGATGTAAGGGAGACAAGGATGCTTGAGATGCAGGGTGAGGCGCTTATGCATCTGGGCAGATTTGAGGATGCGTTTTTATGCTTTGAAAAGGTTGTCGAAACAAATCCTGAGAACATGAACGCATGGAGAAACCGTACAGATACCCTTTTAAGCCTTGGTGAATATGGCGGTGCTGTTGAATCCATATCTCATGTGCTTGAAAAATTCCCTGACGAAATTTCGCTTTGGGAAAAGAAAGGAACGGCTCTAATGCACCTTTCAGAAAACCAAAAGGCAATTGAGTGTTTTGAGAAGGTACTTTCTGAAGATCCTTCAAATGTATCTGTCTGGCAGAAGATTACTGAAGCAAAACTAAAACTCGGACTCTTCGAAGAAGCACTTTTGGCAATGGACAACATCTTGTCACTTGCACCTGACGATGATTCAACAAGGTCGCAGAAAGCTGATATTTTGATGATGGCCGGCGATTATGACTCTGCACTTGAAGTTTTGGAGCCTATAATGGCAAAAGGAGGAAGTGATGTTAATGCATGGAGAAATTTCATCACAATCCTTGACAAGACAGGAAGATATGAGGATGCTGTCTCTGCAATAGAAAACCTTGAAAATGCAGATGTTGCAGACTCTTTCCTTTTGTGCCAGAAGGCAAAAATCTATGAGAAGACCGGAAATTCTGAAGGTGCGGTGGATGCATATAATGCCGCATATGAGATGGACCCTGAAAGAGTAGAGATTGCACTTTCGCTTGCAAACGGTTTAAAACTTCTTGGAAGATACAAAGAGGCCGCAAAAGCTTTTGAGCATCATGTAAGGGCAAATCGCGAAGATGCACTTGGATGGAGAGAACTTGGAATAACCCTCTGGAGATCAGGAGATTATGAAAAGGCGAAAAAATCCTTTGTGAAAGCATCAGAGCTTAGTCCTGATGACAGTGCCATTCTTCTGGACAAGGCTCTTCTTCTACTTGAAATCGGAGATTTCACTGGTGCATGTGATGCTTTTGAATCTGTTCTTGAGCTTAAACCTGAAAACAAGGTTGCTAGGCGCGGATATGCCTTTTCTCTTTCAGGCGCTAAAAGAACAAAGGAGGCAATCAAAGAATTTGGAAAATTCCTTGATTCAGAAGAGAATGATATTTCCGCAAGGCTTGAAATTGCATCGTTATGCGAAAAGACCGGCGATTTTGAGCTCTCTGCAGGACATTATGCCGCCGTTTTAGAAGATAATGAAAAAGATCTTAGCACATGGATAAAACTTGCCAAAATTCTGTCTCTTATGGGAAGATATGAAGACGGCGTTGAAGCATGCGACAACATAATTGCATTCTCTCCTGAAAATTATATAGCAAACCGCATAAAAGGGGATTTGCTCTTCAGGCTTGGCAAATATTCTGATGCTGCAGAAAGCTATGAAAAAGCGCTTCTGGTTGAGCCAAATGACAAGGCAACCCGTATCTTATGTGCGGAGTCTCTCATAAACGCCGGAAAATACAAAGAGAGTCTTCAGAATTATTCAATGGTTCTTGAAAACTCCGAAGGCGACGTCGAAAGTTTCTTCCAGTGTGCACAGGCCCAGATGCACATGGGCGGATATGACAAGTCTATAAGATTTATCGGACGTGTCTTAAAAGAAAAACCGGAGCTTTCTGGAGCACTTCTTTTGAATGCCACCGCCCATGAGCGTATCGGACAGTATGAAGAGGCACTTTCAGGGTATGAAGAGGCAATACGTGCAGATCATAAAAATCATGCCCTTTGGAGTGCACGCGGGATGCTTCTGATAAACACTGGAAGGTACAATGACGCCGGGAAATCCTTTGAGCGTGCAATAGAGTATGGTGCAGATTCCGCCGGATGCTGGTATGGAAAAGGCCTTGCACTTGAGCATCTAGGAAAGCATGAATCTGCAATTGAGTCTTATGATAAGGTTTTGTCATTAAATTCAAACGATACTGCCTCATCCTACAGAAAAGCAATCTGCCTTACAAAACTTGGAAAATACAAAGAAGCGTCAGAGTGCTTTGAAAAGGCATTAAAGAAGGAGAAAAAGGAAAAGAAGGAAAAGTTTGATGCCATAGAAGAAGAGGAAGATTAAGAGCAGGAATCATAAACAGAATAAAAAATAAAAAAGAATTGAAAATATAAACAGAATCTGACAAACCAACTTTTTATTAATTGATTTATGATTAAATCTCAATAATTTCATCAGAGAATGTTTTTAACTGCATCATCAGCATTGGATCTATTCCGTCTTTTACAGTAAGATAATATCCGCAGCACTTCATGAGTCTTAATTTGCTTGAGAGAAAATGTATGAATTTGGTGAGTGTAGGTGTCGGCAGATAGATAAGCATTGTGTTTATTGAATCAACAACAACACATGTTTTTTCGTCCGCATTTCCCTTAAGCATCTCTGTAAGTATTATTCCAATATCTGTCAGATTTGAAGGGTTGCTTACAAAAACAGCATTGTCAATATCTTCAGGGAGGCTTCCAAGGGCATATTTTGTGATTGCGTCTATGAAAAAGATGTTTGATATGTCAAGTCCTTGTTTTCTGTATTGATCCTTTATCAGGGGCGATGGGTTGTTTACAGTAATTACAATAGTGCGATGTCCGGCATTAACTGCATTTTTAACAATATCATAGCTTGCATCTGTGAGTTTTTCCGCCGAAGTCATTGAGAGGATTATACGGCCTTTGCCGCAGTTATCCATTGCACTATTTAGATCTGACAATTTTCACCTTGAAATAAAGTCTTTAAAATCCTCTGGAATTGAGTCAAAACCATTGGAAATTGTTTTATTAAGCTCCTTTAAATTTTCAATTATCTGCTGGGTGTTTTTGACTTGAACAGAAAGTTTCAGTTTTGTTTTTTCAGGCTGATTCACCTCATCTATTTTATCAATTTCATCAATTGTTTCAAGGATGTTTCTACAAATGTGATTTAAGGGTTCTTTAAGCCTCCTTGCGGCTTCTGTTAAATACTGCAAAAGCGCGTCTTCTGCTTTTTTCTTTTCAGTTATATCAACATATGAGATGAAGTAGTAAATTTCTTTTTTAATCTCATTTGAGATTTTTACAGCCGATAATTCGATATTAATTCTCTTCCCGTCCCCTTTTCTGCCTTCCAGTTCTCCAAAATACCATCTGTTGTTTTGAAGAGAAGAGAAAAATCCTGTATCTCCTTCTTCTTCTCCGAAGAAAAACAGCTCTTCAATGTCTCTTCCGATAACAGAATCTTTTGAATCATAACCGTGAAGTTTTACTGCGGCTTTATTGGCATAAATTATCTTTTTTTCCTCATCAAACATCATAATGGCGTTAAAGGACATCTCTATTGCATATTCTTTCATCCGGAGTTCCTGTTCGGCGTTTCTCTTTTTGGATGCAATGTCAATCTGGTGATCAAGTTCGGCATATTGCGACCATGGATTTGAGCTTTTCTGAACGTAACCGTCAGCTCCGCTTCTGAAGGCTTCTGTTACTACTTCTTCCCTGCCCTTTCCTGAAAATATGATAAACGGAACTGACTGATCAATTTGACGGATTATTTTTAAAAATTCAAGTCCGTTAGTTTCAGGCATTTCATAATCAGAGATAATAGCATCGTATGAATTATGACTAAGAAAAGAAAGCGCCTCTTTTACGGAGTATGCTTTGTCAATAGAGTAACTCCCGTATTTTGGAAGATATATTGAAGCAAGCTCCAGAATTTCAGGTTCTTCATCAACCATTAGAATATGTAACATAAATAAGACCCGGGAATGTGAATTTTTAAGTTTATTAATTTTAATTTATATTATTTTTTTATTTACATTAATTTTAAATTACATAAATTTTCCAATCATACCAATTGTAAATTAGATCAATTTTTTACTCATATTTATTGTAATTAAATATATTCTTAAATTTCAGAATGTCACTTAGATCTTTTTTTCAATTATATACATAATTATGCCATTAAATAATTGAAAAATTCATTATGGCATGAAAATTTCTCGAAAATTTACGAAATTCTTTAAAATTTTGAATTTTATTGGAAAATATTGTAAAGAATATGTATGTGCAAACATTATTGCGCAAAAAAATCGTGAAATGTCTTTCAGATAAGTTTCATGAAGAATTTCTTAGAAGATTTAATCTCTGTTTATTTTCAATAATAAAATCAATGCAAAATGAATACAGGGGTGCCATGCTTGGTGCTGCAATCGGAGATGCCCTTGGAATGCCGTATGAAACAACACCGCCTGCAGTCGGGCGCAGACGTTATGGTTTTAAAAAAGCTCCAAAAAATCATCCTAATGCCGGTTTAAATGCCGGAGAATATACAGATGACACCCGTATTGCACTTTTGGCCGGAGAGCTTTTCGTAAGCGGAAATTTCACTCCTGAAAAATATGCTTCAAAATTAAAACAGCTTTGTGATGAAAAAAAGCTTGGGTTTGTTGATGGTACAGTCTATACGGCATGCCGGCATATGGCTGACAAAACGAGGGTTTCCGGATGCAACTCGACAACCTCCGGCTGTATTTCCCTTGGGCTTTCCTTTGCACTTGTATATTCAGATATTGTGCAGTTAAGAGAAGAGCTTGTAAAAGCGTGTGCTGTAACTCATACAAGCCCGGCGGCACATGCCGCGGCAATATCATTTGCAACACTTATACGCTCCGTAATTGACGGCAATGAAAATCCGATGCATGAGGCGCAGAAAAATGCCTTTTTAGAGGACAACGACCTTGGAATGAAGACCGGAAACGCACTCAGGATTGCAGAAGAAAAATTAGGGCCTGAATCTGCATTATCAATAATTGGAAATGATGTATCTGTTTATCAGACACTTCCTATGGCATATTACCTAATTGAGCGTTTTGGAGATGATCCTGAATTTTTAAATATTGCAGTAAGTGTTGGGGGAAATACCGACACAATCGGATTTATATGCGGTGCATGGCTTGGTGCCCGGTATGGCGCATCCGGTCTTGATGAAGACCTGGTGCTTGGCCTTTACAACCGCGAAACCATAGAAACGCTTGCAAACCGGCTTTACATGCGTTTCGGCACAAAGGATTAATTCAGACAGATTACAATACTATTCTCTATGGATATTGCAATCATCGGTGCATCCGGTTATACCGGAGGAGATCTTGTCCGTCTTCTGCTTAGTCACTCCAAAGCAAAAGTAACGGCAGTTACATCAAGAAAGGAGGAGGGTAAACCGCTTACTTCCCTTCATCCCGGTCTGAAAGGTTTATGCTCTCTCTCATTTACAAACCCTGATGTAAATGACATTGACGCGGATTTTGTATTTCTTGCAGTTCCTCATACTGCGGCAATGAACTATGCAGGTATTCTAAAAGAGAGAGGAATAAAATGTGTTGACTTAAGTGCTGATTACCGTCTTTTAAAGGATGTTTATGAAAAGACGTATGGTGTTTCACATACTGCATACTTTAAAGCACCATATGGTCTTTGTGAACTTCACAGAGATGAGATAAAAGGAGCAGATTTCATAGCAAATCCTGGCTGTTTTCCTACAGGCGCAACACTTGCGGCCGCACCGGTTGCAAAATTCGCACATACAATAATATATGATTCAAAGACCGGAGTTTCGGGTGCAGGGACAAGTCCGTCTTCCACAAACCAGTACACCAATGTAGCAGACACATTTTCAGCTTACAAATGGACAAATCACAGGCATCTTGTGGAGATGAAACAGGAGGCGGCAGGTCTTGGCTCAAAAGCAAATTGCTATTTTACACCGCACCTTCTGCCTGTTAACAGAGGGATTTTGACAACCGCACACATACTTCTTGACGAACCGATGTCGCAGGAAGAGGTCGAAAAGCTCTATAATGACATGTACAGAGATGAGTTTTTTGTCAGGATTCAAAACCCGACTCTTGCAGGAGTTCGCGGAAGCAACTTCTGCGATGTAAATGTCCAGTGTGATGGAAAAAGAGTTGTGGCAGTATCTGCAATAGACAACCTGGTTAAGGGTGCAAGCGGTCAGGCAATACAGAACATGAATATAATGTGTGGATTTGATGAAAAAGACGGCCTTTTGACAGCGCCTTTATGCCCGTGAAATAAGTTCTTTGGAGTTTCCTTTAAAGTTTTCATCGGATATAAGAATAAGATTGCAGGATGTGTTGCAAGGGATTTTCTTTACAGGAGATATTAATTGCCGGTAAATAAAATCCGTTAAACAAACAACACTACAAATAAAACAAACAACACAAAAAAACTGAAAAAGACACCAACAAAAACAAGATCAAAAACACAGAAAATAAAAAACAGAAAAACACAAAAAGACAAAACCTGATAAAAACCAGAAAATCCAACATAACAAATCAGATCAAACAAAACGATGAAAAAAAATTCAAAACCACCTGAAAAGGATTTAAAAATGAACCGGAGACTGAAATTTATGCAGATTAAAGATGTAATGACCCCAAATCCCGTCACTGTGAAGCTGGATTCAAAAATTAGTGAGGCCGCAGGAGTTTTAAGAAAGTTTCGAATAGGAGGTCTTCCGGTAATGGAGGATGAACGTGTTGTCGGTGTTGTGACTGAAACCGATATCTTATCACTCCTTGAAACCGGCGATATCAGCGATGATCTGTGGCTTCCATCCCCGCTTGAGATAATCGAAGTTCCTATAAGGGAATTTGTAAACTGGGAGAAGACCAAAAAAGCACTCTCTGATATTGGTGAAAGTCCGGTATCTGAAATTATGAGCAGTGATGTTGTATCTATAGAAGACTGTGCCGATATTGAAGAAGGTGCTAAATTAATGCTTGATGAGGGTATTGCACGTCTTCCGGTTATGCACAACGACAGGCTTGTCGGAATTGTGACAAGACAGGATATTATACGTGGAATCAGCATGAAAAGGTCAAAGTCAGAAGAAGATAGTGATTAAGGGATTAAATTAAGAGAGTGATTAAAAGTGAACAGTATCTGTGCAGTTAAAGGAGTGTCTGCCGCAGGAATTAAAGAAGGCAAATTTGGACTTGCCTTAATAAAAGCAAAGGGGACAGCTGTAGCGGTTTTCACCAAAAATCTCCTTGTGGCGGCACCTGTTATTCTTATGCGTGAGAGAATGAACAATGGCTATTTAGACGGCATCATCGTAAATTCAGGAAATGCAAACGTCTATACAGGCACGCAGGGGTTAGCGGATGCGAAGAAAATGTGTGAGATTGCGGCTTTGGCATTTAATACAGCGCCTGAAAGGGTTGGCGTTGCAAGCACAGGCGTTATCGGACGATTCATGCACATCGATATTATAGAGAACCAGTGCAAAAGGATTGCACCGGAGATTGCAGGTGATGAGAAGGCTGAAGAGAACGCCGCAAAGGCTATAATGACAACTGATCTTTTCCCAAAATCTGCGATATGCAAAAAACCCGGGTTTACAGTCGCCGGTATTGCAAAGGGAAGCGGGATGATTGCCCCAAATATGGGAACAATGCTTGCATTCATCTACACCGATGCTGAATTATCAAAAGAGGAGTTACAAAAGGCTTTAACAGTTGCGACTGAGAGGAGCTTTAACCGTGTTGTGGTTGACGGAGATACATCAACAAATGACTGTGCGTTTTTAACTGCAACCGGTCTTTGCGGAAAGGCTGATTTTAAAGAATTTTGCGAAGCGCTTGAAGAGGTCTGCATCTCACTTGCAAAGCAGATTGCAGAGGATGGCGAAGGTGCATCAAAGTTTATTGAGGTATCGGTTGTAAACGCACCCTCTGAAAAAGATGCGGCTGATGTTGCAAAGACGGTTGTTGGATCGCCGCTTGTAAAAACAGCAGTTTATGGAGAAGATCCAAACTGGGGGAGGTTTATTGCCGCCGCAGGTCGTGCAGGAGTTTTATTTGATCCAAATCATGCTTCTGTAAGCATATCAGACGGAGATGAAACTGTAGTTCTTGCAAGCAGGGGAGAAATACTTGCTGATGACAAAAAATATCCTTCAGCGCTTGCAAAAGCAAAGAGTATGATGCAGGGCAAAAAAATAAAAATAATAATTGACCTTGACTGTGGTTCTGAGTCTGCACTTGCGTGGGGATGCGATCTGACAGAAAAATATGTAGAAATCAATGGGAAGTATACCACATGAAACGCGCTGATGTTTTGATGGAGGCATTGCCTTATATCCAAAAGTTTCACGGGAAGACAATTGTCGTGAAGCTTGGCGGGCATGCGATGATAGATCCTGATATTCTTGATACAGTTATTCAGGATACTGTTCTTCTTCATTACGTTGGGCTAAGAGTTGTTCTGGTCCACGGCGGCGGCCCTGAGATTACAGACAAGATGAAGGCAATGGGAAAAGAGCCGAAATTCGTAGCCGGTCTTCGCATAACAGACAATGATACATTAGAGATTGCCCAGATGGTTCTGGTTGGAAAAATCAGGGGAAAGATTGTATCACTGATTGCGAAATTTGGCGGGAAAGGTGTCGGTCTTGCAGGTCAGGACGGGAATCTGATGTTTGCCAAAAAGACCGGTCTTAAGAGGATATTTGTCGGCGATAAGGAGGAAGAGGTTGATTTAGGTTATGTCGGAGATATTGAGGAGATAAATCCTGAACTTCTTATCGGTCTTTTGGACAGAGGATATATCCCTGTTGTATCTCCGATTGCAATTGACAGGAAAGGAAACGGATTAAATGTCAATGCAGATACAGCGGCAGGAGATATTGCAATTGCCCTTAATGCCTATAAGTTTGTCAATCTCTCTGATATTGACGGTGTTATGAATGCCCAGAGAACAAGGACATACCACCGGCTGACAGTTGATGAGGCAAACAGACTCATTGATGAGGGAGTTATTGTTGGCGGTATGATTCCAAAGCTTGAGGCATGCTTAAAATGTCTTGCCAACGGCGTTGAACATGCACATATTCTTAATGGAAACAAGGATCATACTCTTCTTTTAGAGCTTTTTACTGACGAAGGCATCGGAACGATGATTCATAAGGGTGAAACATAAAAAAACAGATGATTCTTAAATTTTTTACTTTTTGAGACTTTGTGTGTGTTTGAAATTTACTTTATTCATTCTAAATTTTTACATTTAACGTAGAAATTTCAAATTTCATTTCAATTTACATGAAAATTACTTCGTAACTTACATGAAACTGTTGCATGAGATATAATTTCATGGAGGTTTTTATTGTAATTTTTCAAGGTGTTTTCTTTGGCAGATCTCTGCCGTTTTATTCTTAAGTTAGAAGTTATTTTGAATATGGAGTGGAAAAGTCTTAATTTAAGCAGGTCGATATCTTTTTTCATGCCAGGACTAATCCCGGGGGTATTTTCGGGGAGAAATGACGGTTGTGCCATATTCAGAGAGTTGTTTTTTAAAAACCCGGTTGGAATGTGTGTTTTGACACATCCTGATTTTGAGATAAAACTTGTAAATGAAAGCTTTTCAGAACTATTTTCGCTTGACCGGGAAAAAATTTCAGGAGAGCTTTTTGCAGTTGTATGGAAAAAATGTCCGATACGGGATGATTTTTTTACAGCCCTTAGAAAGGACGGATCAGTTTTAGATTTTGTGGTTTTATGGGAGTTTTCGGAGAGTTTAAAAAAAGAAATTGTTATATCTGCGGTTTTTTTGGGAAAAGGTGAATTAAAGAGCAGTTCTTCTGAAAACAATGACATTTTGATAACTGCACGATTGAAGATATGAAGATATGAAGATATGAAGATATGATGATTAAGATGCGAAGCATCAGAAATATGAAACGTCTTTAGAGACTTTTTTGCTTTTCTTCGTTCATTTCAATTAAAACGGAAAAGATTTGTTTGACATAAATGGGATTTAGACCTTCAGTTATTGCTTTTTCTTCTGCTCTTTTTAATACAGTCTCTCTTTGATTCTTATCAACAACAGAAATATTATCAGCTTTTTTTGCGTTGTGGATTAGATGAGCACATTCCTCTCTTTTTTTTATCAGACTGATAATCTCCAGATCTATTTTTTCTATCTCTTCGCGTGCACTCTTAAGATTCATTGCTGAATTATTCTCATCTGCGACTTAAAAAAGATTGAGGGAGATTATGTAGTTTGATATGGTTTTGTATGGCTTCTTTTAAAATCATCTGACTTCTTCGAGATATTAAGGCTTAGAATTGTTCTTAACATAATGGTTCTTCTCCATTTTTCTGAAAGTTAGGACTATCCAAAAAGAGAAACAACTTAGAGAATAACCTCCAAATATGATGATATGTCCAATAAACATTACAAATGGAGGGAATGCATTTCTGCATTCACATCTATGTTCTCATTTGTGGGCTTTTAAGATTATTGATATGGAAGATTTCATCAGTTTCTTAGGTTACTGGCCTTGACTGGAAGACAATCAAAGAGAATCGATTATTAGCAAGGGAGGCTAGGCCCCTCCCTTAAACCCACCCCGCTTACGATAGGTCACCGGAGGGGGGCTAGGCCCCTCCGGTTCCCGGGGATATTGTGTACATCGCGACAAATCAATTCCAAATTAGGGTGATCAGAAATATGGCGAAGAGTCAACATAATAAATTTCATAATTATTCTGTGAAGTCATCCAACAAGAGTTAAGAATGCCGAAGTTTCAATATTAATTATAGATGAGTCAGACAATACTATCCAAAATTCCTGTAAGGGAGAGAAATGATCTAATTATCGGGTGGGTTGCAATAGGCATTGCATTCACTCTTATATTTGTCCGCAGCGGAAAAATAACTCCGTTTACATTTCTGCTATTTTTTGGGATTTCGCTCTTTACAGTAGGAGTTGGCTTTTTGCTTCACGAACTTGCCCACAAGTTCATGGCGATGAAATATGGCTACTGGGCGGAGTTTCACAAAGATAATCAGATGCTTCTTGTCGCAGTTGCATTAGCGGCGCTTGTCGGAGTTGTATTTGCAGCACCTGGTGCAACTGTTATTTACTCCCAGCCGGGAAGGACGATGACAAAAGAGGAGGATGGTTTGATCTCAGTTGCAGGTCCGCTCACAAATCTCATATTGTGCATTCCATTCTTCATTTTGATTGTTGCAGGAACGGTTCTTGGATACAATGCAGGTACAGACAGTATTCTGGCATTTCTTTTGTTTATCACAGGAACAATCGGTCTTTCTGTAAACTCTATGATTGCATTCTTCAACCTTCTTCCTGTGAGCATCCTTGACGGGCGAAAGGTTTTGTCGTGGAATCCTTTGGTGTTTGCAGTTATGATAATTATATCACTTGCAATACTTCTTGTTTCATACAACTATGGGGGAGTTTTAGACACAATTTTAAACTTTATTCTGTAAAGTAAAATTTTTGGTCAGAAAAATTCCAGAAAGATTTTTTATTTTAATTTTTCATCATCTTTTTTTTTTACAAAACGTTCATGAAACAAATTTTTCAGGGATTGTTTCATAACAAATCAAAGAATAAAACCGGTAAAAACCAAAAGAGCAAACTAAAAGAACATACCCACAGAACAAACTAAAAAACTAAAAGAGCAGACCATTTGGGGCTTTTAAATTAGCGGGGAAAAAGAAAAAAAAGCAAAGAAGCAAAAAAAAATTGTAATTTTTATCTTTAATTTTTTATTTTTTGTATTTTGCAGTCAAAATAACTGCGGCAAAGATTCCAAAGAGTGCTGTAAGTGCCATAAGTCCCGGAGATTGTGTTGGAAGAGGTGTTGGAACAGTTGTCTGTTCAGTCGGTGTTATCTGTGGTGTTGGTTTCATATCAAAAACTGTTCCTTTCTGAACCACTTCAAGTATAAAAACCGATTTTGGCACATTGTCTCCAGATGCAGGGTAACTGGTGCATTTAGCCGCTGAGGCTTCGCCTGATACAAACGTCACTGAAAACTCGGATTCACATCCTTCAGGGCTTGTAAAAACATGCCTTTCTCCTGTTGTAATTGTATAGTCATATGCATAATTTTTCTCATTCCATCCCTGTGAGACTTCTAGATCAGCGTAATTTGAATCACATACCATACCTGAACAGTCGCTACAGTCAGCAAATGTATCATAGTTTATTTTAAAGTTGTTGAAAAACGGCGATATGACATATTTTGGGTCTCCAACAGCGTATGACAAGTATTTTCCTGTAGAACCGCCTGCTGAAACAGCTCCAATACACAGCCAGTCAACCAAAATATCTTCATTGCCGGTGAAAGTTGCCTGAACAGGATCTCCTTTTAAAATGAGATCAAATATCCTTTTATCGGGAACTGTTCCTGTGATGTATTCTTTTGTAACGAAGGTTACAGAAACACCTGTCCAGGACTCGCCGTTCCAGATTCGCTCAGTTTTTATCTCAATTGTATTTTCATCCGGATTTATTTTTTCAACAATGCCTGCAATAGTTGTTGTATCTGATTCTGCCGCCGCCGGTAAAACTGCGGTTGTCAGCATAAAGACTCCCAGCAGAAAAATCATCATGTACCTGTCTTTTAAAACTCGTTTTACTTTCATTTCATTCACACTCCTCTTTTAATCGGACCCGTTTTTTAAAGAGTCTTTTATTTGAATTAAATAATCTATTATCATTAGATTTGATATATAAAAAGTACTGTAAATAATGAAAGCGCCTGAAAAGATGTTTGGTGTAAATTTTATTTTTGAATTTTATCCATAATTTCATTTTGTTTATTTATTAAATTCATCTTCTATTTTATTTATGAAAGATTTTGTTTAGTTTAGTTATGGATTTTATCTAATAATTTTCTTTATTATGATTAAGGATTTTATTTAATTTTTGACTGCATTTTTAAGGCTTAATACCACTTCCCGCCCGGCATCTTCTGCTTCTTTTAATTTATCCGGTCTTTGCTCAATCGTGCCGAAGTTATCCATTCCTTCTGCAGTGATATTTGTTGTGTATTCATATCCTGCATCGTTGAAAAACGCTCTTACAACAGGAAATGCAGCATCAAAGACATCTTTTCTGTTCATACCGGCGGTTGATACAAAAACTCCCTTATGGGTCTTTAGGTGCTCCTCATCAAATGAGAGATTTTTCAGCACAAATTTTCTTGCCCACATATACTGTCCTCTGTCGATGAATGCCTTCATCTCGGCAGTAATTGTCATAGAATAAATCGGGGATGCCAGAACAAGAACGTCTGCTTCTGTCACGATTCTGTTAAGAAGTATTTTTAGATCATCGTTTAATACGCACCTTCCTGTTCTGTGGCATTTATTGCATCCCTGACAGCTTGTATATAAAAGATCTTTTAACTTTATCTTCTCAGTTTCTGCTCCTTCTTTCTCTGCTCCTCTAAGAAAGCTTTCAAGGAGCTTTTCTGTATTCCCATGAGTCTTCGGGCTTGCTGTAATTCCTATTACTTTAACCATTTTTATTTCACCTTTAAATCCCTGATTTTTAAAATTGCATCTTTTCCTAATTTTTCCGCTAAAATCTTTGCATCAGAGTGCTTTTTTATTTCACCTTTTTTATCAACACTGTTAATCATGAGATATTCTGTGTTCTTTTCAGTGATTTCACAGAGATGAAAAAAGCATTTTACAACCGGAATTGCGGCATCGAAAACAGTGTCCCAGTCCTGTCCTGCTGTTGATAAAAAAATCCCCATTCTTTTTCCTTTATTTTCCGGAGGGACAACGGGCTTTTTAAGTACATATTTAATCGAGCGAAAAACCTGCATCCTGTCTATTAAGGCTTTTGCCTGCGAACAAACACTCATACAGTAAATCGGCGCTGATAAAACAACAATGTCAGCCTCTTTTATTTTTTCAAGAAGTGCGGGCATGTCGTCTTTTATTACACAAACTCCTTTTTTTTCGCAGGCATTGCATCCGCGGCATGGTTTTACGTCATAATCAGACAAAGCTATTTTTTCAGTTATTACATCTGATTCATTTGACATTGCTTCTAAAAGAAACTCCAACAGGTCCTCAGAATTTCCATGCCGTCTTGGACTTGTTGCAAATCCGAGAACTTTTATTTTCATAACCAGTTTGCTAATTAGTAAATATTAATATAAATACATTGATGAGTAGTGATATTTCATTTTCAAATGTGTTTTGGCATGTAAAAATCAAATAATCCTAAAAAAATTTTATGCAATAATAATTTTTTTCCGTTATGAAAGTCAAAATTCTGACACTGATAAAAACTGGGGAAATAACTGATGAATCGAAATAAAATTGAGGAAAATAAGGCATTGTCTAAAAAAACAGAAAATTCAGAAAACTCAAATCATAAACCTTCAGAAAATGTCCTGGAAAAGACTCCCGAAAATATCCCAGAGAGTAATTTCAAATGCCCTTTCTGCAGTCCTGACCCGGCATCAGTCATTGCTGAGTCAGAATTATGTTATGCAAAAAAAGATGATTTTCCGGTTCTTCCAGGTCATGTTCTGGTAATTCCAAAGAGACATTTTTCATATTATTTTGATGCAGAAAAATCCGAGCGTGATTCAATGTGGGATATGGTATCTTTATGCAGGGAAATTTTGGATAAAGAATACTCTCCTGACGGCTATAACATAATCATCAATGCCGGAGATGCCGCATGGCAGAAAGTGATGCATATGCACATCCACATAATTCCACGCATGTCTGGTGAAAAAGCACCGGAAAAACTTCAGATGTATAAAGTCTGAAATTAGCAGATATCTGTGAAGTCTGAAGGGCAAACAAAATCTAAAGCATAAAAAAAATCATTTGTTTACATGAAATATAATTTCATGAACGTTTTTCATGAAAATGCCTATGAAAAACGATTTTTTTTTTGGTATTTTTTTTGGTATTTTTTTTTCAATTTTTTTTGTAACTAAACCTTTTTAAAGCAGAGATACCAGTCCTTGCATTCGTAGCCCTGTGAAAGCCTCTCATAAGATTCTTTCTGGGTTGCAGGTGCAGGAACAATTACCTTGTCGCCCGGCTGCCAGTTTGCAGGTGTTGCAACATGGTGCTCATCGCTTGTCTGGAATGCCTTTAAAATTCTTACAATCTCAGGCATGTATCTTCCGTTTGAGAGCGGATAATAAATCATTGCCCTCATCTTACCTTCAGGATCGATGAAAAATACCGCACGGACTGCCGCAGTTGAACTCTGTGCCTCATGAATCATTCCATAGAGTTTTGCGACATTCATGCTCAAATCTGCAATTATCGGGAATTTTATATCGACACCCATCTTTTCTTTTATGTTTCTGACCCATGCAATGTGAGAGTGAACGCTGTCAATCGAAAGTCCGATTAACTGAGTGTTTAATGCTACAAGTTCATCATATATCTCTGCAAAGGCCATGAACTCTGTTGTACACACCGGCGTAAAGTCTGCCGGGTGTGAGAATAAAACAACCCATTTTCCTTTGTAATCTGAAAGTTTGATTGGACCCTGACTGGTTACTGCCTCAAAATCAGGTGCAGGCTCACCTATGATTGGCATTGAGCGTATTTCTGCACATTCACAATATTCCATATCCATACACATTTCCCTTCCCTCTGTCAAATTTTAGATTTATTTATAAGCTTCCTCAAGCTTTGTTTTGCCGTATACATACGCAGGCATTCCTGCAAGGAGGAATGCGACTCGAAGACCTTCATCTATCTCTTCTTTTTTGACACCGAGATTTTTTGCACCGGCAATCTGTGCATAGACAGCATGCTCGTCACGTAGTGCCGCGGCAATTGCGATTGCAATTATCTTTTTCTGCTGTCTTGTAAGTGCTCCGTCATCCCATACAAGATGGTCAAATGCAAGAATTTTCTCATGCATCAGAGGATCTGTTTTTTCAAGCTCTTTGAAAATAACAGGCACTTTTCCAATCTTTTTTCCAAGTTCATCCATACTTCCTTCACACATTTTTTGATCACTCCGTTTCAAGAACCATAGGCTCGCCGCAACATACAAGTTCGCCGCCGCCGGCCTCTTTTACTTCAACTACATTCCCACAAATTTCGCAGACAAAAATTTCGCCTTCCTGACTTACATTCGTCATCAATATACCCCCTGTTTTAAAGTAAGATTTTATTTATCTTTTTGGAGGATTTTTTGCATCTTCCGGTGTTTTGATGTCTGTTCTTATATGAGTGATGGGGAAGCAGTTGTACATTTCGCATGCACAAGCCGGACATTTTCGTAAATCCTGCTGGGAATCGTTTATTTCGTACTCAAGACCGCAGTCTACACAAACGTACTTACCTTTGCCGACTTTGTCTCCGGCTTTAACTTGTTTTGGTGTTTCACTCATCGTTCTCACCTTAGACTTTCATTAGGCTGTATCTATTTATTTGTTTTGACCCTGTCAGTTTTATAGTATAATTATACGATTGGATTGTCAGATCAAAAAAATCGGGTTAATTATAAATTCTTCAAGATTCTGATAAAAATAATTATGACCTGTCAGATTATTGCACTTATGGGAAGTCCGATTCCGGATGGAAATTGTGGGAAACTTTTAGAAAAAGCAATTTCCGGTGCGAAAGACGCCGGATGCAATGTTGTAAGGGTTGATGTTCCCTCTCTTAAATTTTCACCCTGTATGGAGCATTTTTACTGTGAAAAAAATGAGGGCTGTATGATAAATGATGACTTTTCACCGTTTTTAAAGCGATTTAAAGGGGCTGACGGCTTTATTGTAGCAATGCCTGTAATGACAATGGGAGTTCCCGGTGCACTGAAATCATTTATGGACAGATTTCAGGTATATTTTATGGCAAAATATGTGCGCCATATGCCTGTCATTACAAAGGAGCAGAAAAAATGGAGAAAGACACTTCTTCTTTCGATTGGCGGGATGAATATTCCAAACGATTTTGATGGAATAAAGCTTACAATGGATGCATTTTGTGATATAATTGACGCTCCGCTTTATGGTGAGGTTCTTCAAAATGATATGGATAATATTAAGGATATAACAACACGTCCTGAAGTTTTGCAGGCGGCATATGATACAGCCTTTGAGATGTGCTCTGCAATAATAACCGACAAGGATAAATATCAGCCTTTGAATGAATAAAAAAGTCTAAATCCTTTTTATTTAAAATCTATGTCTTAAATAAGCCCTCTTTTTTTAAAGCTTACATATCCTCTGTTTGCAACAATCAGATGATCCAAAACTTCTATTCCAAGAATTCCACCGGCCTCGCAGAGTCTTTTTGTAACATCTATATCCTGTGATGAGGGCTCAGGATTGCCTGAAGGGTGGTTGTGAACAAGAATCACTGAAGCACATCTGTCAGTTATTGCATCGGCAAATACTTCCCTTGGATGAACCGGACTGTGATTTAAAAGTCCTACAGTTATGATTCTGTCTTTGATTATTTCTCCGGCGCCGTTTAATGTCATACAGATGAAATATTCCTGCGTTTTTCCTTTAAGGTAGTTAACGGCTGGAAGCACATCTTCAGGGCATGTCACTTTGATTATCTTTTCATCAGAGTAACGGCGGAAAAGTTCAAATGCGGCAACAATCTGTGATGCTTTTGAAAGACCCATTCCGCCGATGTTTAAAAGATCCTGCAAGTCCGGTTTTCCATCGGTTTCGTCAAGTACTTTTTCAATGTCTGATGCTATTGCATTGACATCTCTTCCGGGAATGCCGCGTCCGATTATAGCGGCAATAAGTTCCCGGTTTTTAAGACTTTGCGGGCCAAGCCTTGAAATCTTCTCACGGGGTCTGTCCTGTTCGAGTGTGTCTTTTATTGTTTTTATTCTTGGCATTATCTACCCCGGATTCTCTGAAATTCTGATATCTTCTCTATTATTATTAGTTTTAACGATTTTATCCTCCGGGATTTAATAAAAGCTGTAAGAATTGTTAATGTATTGTCCTGTGTATGATTTTAAACAAGGTATTTTTATGGCTTTAAAGCTATCAAATCAATCTGAAATACGCCTGATTGAGACGATAAGAAAAATCAGTATATTCAGTGAAACCTATATTCTTCGACATTTAACGAAAAGTTATTCGACCGTAAACTATATAATTCTTAATGATTAATAGTGTAAAAACCACTATGCGGTTATGAGGGAGCAAACAATGAATGAAGAAAAAGTAAACCTTAAGGCCCCGGTGTATATCCCTGATTCCTCATACCGTGATTACAGATGGATGGGGGATTATGAGACGGTATACCGGGAGTCTGTAGAAAACCCTGAAAAGTTCTGGGAAGACATAGCAGGAGAGCTTGAATGGGATAAAAAATGGGATAATGTTCTGGAATGGGATTATCCCGATGCCAGATGGTTTTCAGGAGCAAAATTAAACATTACGGCAAATTGTCTTGACAGGCATGTAAACAACAGTAGAAAAAACAAAGTAGCCATTATCTGGAGAGGAGATGACGGGTGTGAAAGGGTTTTTACATATCGTCAGCTTTTCCGGGAGGTAATGCGGTTTGCAAACGGTTTAAAAAAGCTTGGTATAAAAAAAGGAGATCGTATCTGCTTTTATATGCCGTTTGTTCCTGAGCACATAATTGCAATTCTTGCCTGTGCAAGAATAGGTGCTGTTCATACAATTGTTTACGCCGGATTTGGATCTGATTCCCTGCATCAGAGAATTGTTGATTCCGAGGCAAAACTGGTGATAACAGCCGATGTCAGCATCAGACGCGGTAAAAGAATCGATTTAAAAAGCATTGTTGATGAGGCAATAGTAAATGCGCCGTCTGTTGAGCGTATTATTGTTTACAGACGAACAAAGCCTGAAATCGAACTTTACGCCGAGATGGAGCTTGACTATTACTCCCTGATAAAAGGTGAGAGCTTTCACTGCGATCCTGAGATTATGGATGCAGAAGACCCGCTGTTTATCCTCTACACAAGCGGCACAACAGGAGTACCAAAAGGTATCCTGCACACCTGCGGTGGATACATGGTCGGCACCTACTACACCTCAAAGTACGTATTCGATATAAAAGATTCTGACGTCTACTGGTGCACGGCAGATCCGGGCTGGATTACAGGACACAGCTACCTTGTTTACGGACCTCTCGCAGTTGGAGCAACGATATTGTTCTCTGAAACAACTCCTGATTATCCTGATCTTGGAGTATGGTGGGAGATGGTGGAGGATTTTGGTGTTACCATCCTCTATACTGCGCCAACAGCTATCAGGATGTTTATGAAGTATGGAGAATCATGGCCTGACAAATATAATCTTGAAAGTCTGAGAATTTTAGGCTCTGTTGGAGAACCTTTGAATCCTGAGGCTTTCGAGTGGTTTTACAGAGTCATTGGAAAAAGCAAACTTCCAATTGTTGATACATGGTGGCAGACCGAGACGGGTATGCATATGATAACAACTATTGTAGGCCAGCCTATGAAGCCCGGATTTGCCGGAAAACCGATTCCCGGAGTTGTTGCAGATATAGTAGATAATGAGGGAAATCCTGTAGAGCCGGGCAAAAAAGGAAAACTGGTAATTAAAGCGCCATGGCCTTCGATGATGAGAGATGTCTGGAACAACCGGGAAAGGTATGAGCATTACTGGAATGACATTCCCGGATGCTACACGGTTGGTGATATGGCTGTTAAGGATAAAGATGGCTATATTATGATTATCGGCCGATCTGATGATGTCATAATTGTGTCCGGGCATAATATTGGTTCAGCCGAGGTTGAGTCAGCCCTTGTTGATCATAAGGCTGTATCTGAGTCTGCGGTTGTAGGCATTCCTGACGATCTGAAAGGAAACCTGATTGTTGCATATGTAATACTAAAAGAGGGTTTTACCGGAGGTGAAAAGTTAGAGAACGAGCTTAAATACCATGTCAGGATGACGCTTGGCCCGATTTCAATGCCGTCTGACATCCGGTTTGTACAGTCACTTCCAAAGACCAGAAGCGGCAAGATAATGAGGCGTGTTTTAAGAGCACAGGAGATGGGAGTAGATCCGGGAGATCTTTCAACTCTGGAGGATTAAAACAAATCTTCAGATTCATTTTTAACTCCAAACCTCTTTTAACCTCCAAAAATCTTTTAAATTCCAACATATTTTTAATGAAAAACTCCTTTGAAATAAATAATTATCTCATCATTACAGCACACCTTTTCATATTTATCAATAAGCTTTCATGAAACAATTGCTGTATGAACCTCTTTTTTAGGTAAAACGTCCATGATAATTTTTTTCATGCACTGGTTTCATGTAAGTTACGAAGTAACTTTCATGTAAAATCATTTATAGAATAAAATCCTTATTTCTCGTAATAAAAGGTGAAAAAATAAATGACAACAATGGATAATGCAAAAGATGCATTTGCCGGTGAGTCACAGGCAAACCGCAAATACACTAATTTTTCAGAAAAAGCTGCTGCAGAAGGTTTTACAAACGTTTCTAAACTATTTAAGGCCGCGGCAGAGGCAGAAGCAATTCATGCGAAGAGACTTTTGTTTGTGATGCAGAAGGTTGGCTCAACAGAAGAGAATCTGAAAGGATCTGTTGAAGGGGAAACAGATGAGTTTGAGACAATGTATCCGTCATTCGTGGAGATGGCTGAAAAAGAAGGAGAATCTGAAGCAAAGACTGTATTTACTCACGCAATGAAGGCAGAAGAAGTACATGCCAAAAAATACACAGAGGCTCTTGAGGCTGTATCAAACGGTGATGATTTAAAGGTCAAAAAGATATTCCTCTGTCCTGTATGTGGAAATATTGAATTCGATGAGATTCCTGAGCAATGCCCGATTTGTGGTGTTCCTGCAAGAATGTTTAAGGAAATTGAATAAATTATCCTTTTCCTGTTGGTTCTTCTCCATTTTTCTTAAAGTTAGGACTATCCAAAAAGAAAAACAACTTAGAGAATAACCTCAAATTGTGATGATATGTCCAATAAACATTACAAATGTAGGGAATGTATCTCTACATTCACATCTATGTTTTCATTTGTGGGCTTTAAGATTATTGATCTGGAAGATTTCATCAGTTTCTTAGGTTACTGGTCTTGACTGGAAGACAATCAAAGCTAATCGATTATTAGCAAGGGAGGGGACAGGCCCCTCCCTTAAACCCACCCCGCTTACGATAGGTCACCGGAGGGGGGCTAGGCCCCTCCGGCTCCCGGGGATGTTGTGTACATCGCGACAAATCAATTCCAAATTAGGGTGATCAGAAATATGGCGAAGAGTCTTCCTGTTTAATTTTTTTATTAATAATTTAGTCATTTTTATTACTTACAAAACCGGGTTTTTTAGATAATTCCGTGGATTCTCTTAAATCCTTCACAAAAATCCTAATCAAAATCTTCTCCTAAACATTCTCCTAAATTCTCTCCTGAATATTCGGATGTCAATTTTAAGGGTATGTAAAATTTAAGACATGAAAATTTAAGACATGAAAATTTAAGACATGAAAATTTAAGACATGAAAATTTAAGATATGTAAAATTCCGGAATAAAAAATGATAAGCCATCTTTAAATAATATTGAAATTTATAGCAGTATCATGACAGATGTAAAAGTATATTCGACAAAAGCCTGTCAGTACTGTCGCCTTTTAAAGGCCTTTTTAGACAGGCACAACATTTCATATAAGAGTATTGATGTTGGCGAAGATCAAAACGCGGCTAAGGAGATGATTGAGCTTACAGGTCAGTATGGTGTTCCTGTAACTGTAATTGACGGTGAGGTCATAATTGGTTTTGATACTGAGCGTTTAAATGAGATTTTCGGAAGCGGAGATGCACCCGACACATATGATGTTTTGGTAATCGGCGGCGGGCCGGCAGGTCTTACTGCGGCAATGTACTGTTCAAGAAAATTTTTGTCCTGTATGATTATTACGGAAAACATCGGCGGGCAGGCGCTTGAATCATGGTCAGTTGAAAATTATATGGGATTTAGGGTGGTAACAGGCGGAGATCTCATGCAGAAATTTGAGGAGCAGATAAAGACAAGTGATGTCAGAATTGAGCTTGGAAGTGTTACAGGAATTGTTGATGAGGATAAAATATTTACAGTTGATACATCATCAAATAAGAGATTCAGGGGAAAAGCAGTAATTCTGACATCTGGTGCAAAACCCCGCTGGCTTGGCGTTGAAAATGAGGACAAGTTCATCGGCCGGGGAATTAGTGTATGCGCAACCTGTGACGGGCCTTTATACAGGGGAAAAGATGTGGCAATTGTAGGCGGGGGAAATCATGCCTTAACAACCGCAATTGAGATGAGTAAAATCGCAAAAGACGTCAGCCTGATAGTTAGAAGCAAAATACGTGCAGATGAGACTTACATAAAACAGCTTGAAAATATAAACAATATCCGCATATACAAAAATTATGTGGTCTCAAAAATATCCGGCGATAAAAGCTTAGAGTCTGTTGTGATAAAAGAGAGGGATACAAACGAAGAAAAAGAGCTGAAAATTACAGGTATGTTTATCGCGGCCGGAAATACACCAAACACGGATTTTTTAGATGGATTTATCGAGCTCAATAATTCAGGCGAGATTGTGACAGACAAAAACGGAAGAACTTCGAGAACCGGTATCTTTGCGGCAGGTGATGTGACTGATGTTGAAGGAAAGCAGATTATTATTGCGGCGGGAGAAGGAGCTAAGGCGGCTTTAAGTGCATATACATATCTCGTCAGTCAATAATTGAATCCCAATACTAAACTTAAATCCCAATACTAAAAACCAGAAAAAAAGACGAAAAATGAGATTAAATCGGATATAATATTTTAATTTATCCTTTTTCCTAATTTATCTCAGTCTGACTGTTTTTGGGATGTTAAATTCTCAATCTCGTATGCATCTGCCATTATCAGATTGCATTGTTCATAAAAGAGATGAACTGAATCCAAAAATCCTTCATAATTTTTTGTTCTTACCTGTGCTTTTGCTATACGGTAGGTTTCAAGAGGAATGCTGATGTCTTTTCCATGGTTTCTCATCTCATTTAAGACATATTTCATAAAAGAAATTTCATAGTCGGTATCGGGCATTTCATCCGGTGAAGGTGTTAGTTGCTGACTGTTAGTCTTCGAAAACGCCTGTTGTGCATTATCTGTACACCCTGAAGTGATAACTGTCCCTGATATGAGAAACAGCAGAAATCCTGTTTTTACTATTTTTTTGATGCACATATTTTTCACTAATTTAAACCTTTTTTTGTAATTTTTAAAATTTAAGTAATTTTTAAGACTTTATGTCTGATTTTTTTAAATCTTATTCTGACTTTATTTCAAATTTTAAAAATCTTTATTGACTTTTGTGTCTTTTCTTTGTGGATAAACGTTATAAATGAAATATATGGATTTTATTCATTCGTATAACCGGCAGGTTAAATAGAAAAAATATTAAACAATTTAAATACTAAACAAAAGAAAATCCTGATAAATAAAGTGGCTTTTTAGTCAGATTAAATCATATTCAACAGATTTTTAAAGTTTTAGAGAAGAGAGGTTTAAATTCTTTTTTACTCTGAACAAAAAAAGATTTGGATTTCTTTTTTTGTTTTTTTAATTTTTTTTTGATTAATGGACAAATTTATAATCACTGTTTTTTTGTTTATGAAAATTAATCTGGCTTTTTTCTGGTTTTTATGGCTCTTATCATTTAGCTGTTTTTATCAGGTTTATTGGATTTAAATCTCCTGCAAAATCTGCCTGGTTTTTTTGCATGAATCTCTTCATGCATTTCTGGAGTCGAGTTTTTAGCCTGGTTTTAAATTTTAATTTGCAGGAGACTTTTATATTATAGGAGCGGTTTTAGATTACATCCGCGTCGGTTGTATTATGTCTGGTGATTTTGGATTGTGATCCTACCTGATTTTGGTCTGTCGAATCAATTGCAATAATTTGATTTGATGATTCTTTCGATTTCAATGTCTGTGCATCACCTCCGGTTTGATAATTCAGGACGACTATTCTGCCATTTCCTGAATCAGTGCCCGGCATTATGCTCTGCCGACACACATTTTTCTCAGACGGGTCATTGGGAAAACATCTGTCAGATGCTCCCTTGCCATCCTTATATCAAAATCAATTCATGTCCATATAAAAGGATAAAATGGTAATCTTTCATTCGTATAACCACCGGGTTATATATCAGTAAAGGTTAACAAAAAAAGAGGTTATTGTCTTCTTTATTTCTCTTAAAAACGTCCATGATATTTTTTTTCATGCACCGGTTTCATATAAGTTACGAAGTAACTTTCATGTAAAACGCACATGATGAGCTTTTTTCATCACACAAAAAAAGATGAAAATCTTTCTGAAATCCCGACTTTCACAGCAGCTCAATAATTACTAAGGAGAATCTCCCTGTTGATAATCTTTTCCTATGAAGATTATTCCAATAATATAATTCCTTTTTGGATTACTCCTCACGATTAAGGTTGTTTCTTATTTCCTCAAGGCTTTTTAAAAGTTCATGTATGTCGTTATAGCGCTCGCCGGGGTTTTTCGCAAGCATTTTCATTATTGTATCATCAAAAATAAAATCCTCTTCTCTGTTTTCTGACGGCTTCATAGGTGTCCTGTATAATATCTCATCACTCATCTCTGCAACGCCGACGCCAAAAAAAGGCCTTTGTCCAACAAGTATCTCATAAAAGAGGATTCCCATCTGGTATATATCAGTCCTCTTATCCGGCTTTCCAAATTTCTTTGGCGAAATCTGTTCGGGAGCTGCATAATTTAGGGAAAATCCTATAGTTGTAGTGTCATTTCCGTCTCCAAGGATTTTTCCAAGACCCCAGTCAGTAATTTTTGGAATACCCTCTTCTGTAATCAGGACATTCTGCGGTTTAATATCCCTGTGGATAATATTTCTGGCATGTGCATACAAAAGACCCTGTGCAATTCCGTATATAATCTCAAGTGATTTTTTCTGTGATAATGGAAGATCTAAATCAGAGACTGTACGTGATACATATTCCATTTCAACAAAAGGAACAGGAAGGATGTTTACCGAATATAGTTTAACGATATTTGGATGCGATAAATCCTCCCATATTCTCATCTCTTTCATAAAAAGACGGCCTGTTATCTCATCAAAATTAATCGGCACTTTAACTGCGACAACTTTCCCGTCAGACCGTCTCTTAGCCCTAAATACCCGTGCTATACCGCCTTTTCCTATGAATTCAACATCCTGGTATCTCTCTTTTAATGAATCAGGAAAATATGAACTTCCAAGACCTGATGAGAGTATTGAGTCTTCATCCGGAAATATTACAGTTGAATCCTGATTTATTGAAGAGATTTTTGTCTTATCGTTTCCGTAAATTTTATAGCTGTCATCATAGTTTTTCACCCACAGGCTCTCAGAGTCCTTGAAAAGCCGGCTGAAAACGACAGGCAGGAATACTGAAAGAATCAGAGCCGCAGGATATGCAATTGATGTAATTGGTCCAAGATCAAGCGGTGCAGTGTATATCGAGATGAAAAACATAAAAGTTGTTGCAGCGGCAAATTTTGGGTGAAGCCTGTTTAAGAAAACCGGCATTTTAGATCTTATAATGCCGAGACATATAATTCCTGACGATGCAATCAAAAACGCTGTCATCAGAATGAATATAATCTGAATGTAGCCAAAATCAACATTGTTGTAAATCAGCTTTGAAGTATATGATATAATTGTATACAAAAGAGCTGTTGCAAGGGCAAAGTATCCTCCCTCAAAGAAAAAGAGCTCAACTTTTCTTGTTCTCCTGACAGGATAAAGTGTTCCAAACCCGCCTGCAAAGGCTAAAAGTCCGGCCGCGACACCGGAAATTATCAGCATTAAAAATACAACTTCAAATGGCGACTGAAGTGAAAAGACATTCTGCGGCTGGACCAGAGAACCGGGTTTTGGAGGTGCTGTATTGTTTGTCAGATTCATCTCAGGAAATTCTGCCGGAGAAGGGGGGCGGATATGTGGGATGTGAGTGTTATTTTGCGTGTTGTTTATATTCGTATCAGTGATTACCGGAGGTACAGGTGAATCTGTTGGTAATGTTCCTATGGCTGTTCCGGCAGGTGCAAGAGGATTGTAATTTGAATTATGTTCAATAAGCGGGTATTCGTCCGTCAGGAAATTTGATGTATAAAATAAATTCTGCCAGTAATTGCTTCCACCTGTTGCAAGGTTCTGAAGGTTGATGCTGTTTAAAAAAAGCTGATTTTGTGTACCGCCGGATAACTGACTGTTGTAAGGACTATAGACTAAATCTCCGATTCCGTTGTTATTCTCATCTTTTCCGTAGTAGTCGTTCCAGTAGTTGCCAAGCGATGATGTAAAATTCTCTCCTGAATAGATGTAAATCATGCTTGAAGTTGACCATCTAATTGAGCGGGACAGGGATTTTGCGTTGATTGTGTTTTCAAAATTGTTAAGATAAACTCCGCAATCTGCGGAATCATCGATGAAAAGTCCGATTCTGTGCCCTTTTATTGTATTTCCTGAAACTGAGGTTCCTGCTGATGAAAAAAGTGTAATTCCAACAGGTGTTTTTAATATTTCATTGTCAGCTATGATGTTATTATCAGAATTTACGAGGATTGCGCACTCTGAATCGCCTCTTATTACAAAACCTTCGATAGTTGTTCCGTCAGCATTTATTCTGATTCCTGACTCGCCGGCGGTGGTTATTATCTCAGGTTTTTTGCCGTCTGAATCAACTCCGATAAGAGAAACGGGTTTGTCAATTACGATATTTCCAAAATATTCGCCGCTTGTGACAATTATTGTCGAATCCGGTTCTGCAGAATCAACTGCGTCCTGAAGTGTCGGATAGATATTCTGACCAACTCTTATTTCGCCTGCAAAGACCGGTACTGCAAGTGATGATAAAAGAAGTAAAAAAAGAAAAAAGAACGGCAAAATCAGCCTTATTGTCACTGAAGTGTTGATAGCAACCGCTGAATTTTGCGAAGTCATTATTCTTTCCTCCTGACCTGTCAGGGCTTTTAATTATACTCTGCCTCAAAAGTTTAGATGTGTTTTGGTTTAAGTTCAAAGTTTTCATTTCAGGCAAAAATAATTCCCATATCAGGTAAAATTAAAGATCATACGTGCACCTTTTGCGCCTCTCGCCAAGTCCAGCATATCGCCGTTTTTAAGTTGATTTTCGCCTCCCGGCTGGACTTTTTTGTTGTTTATGTAGCTTCCGCCGGTGCTTTTACAGTCTTCGTAAAACCAGTTATTTCCTCTCTGTATGAACTTCCCGTGAGGCTTTGTGACCCTTGTTACAGCCTCATAACCGGATGAGAGAATGACAGAGTCTTCTTTTGCAGTCTTTAGGATTTCAGGTGCAGATGTATCTTCACGGCCGATTCTAATCTCTTTTTCCTTAAGTGGCCATACTTTACCGTCATCATCGCCTCCGAGAATAATAACAACAGGAATATTTCCTTTGTTTTCACTTTCAAGCATGCTTCGAACTGATTTTAACTTGGAGTTTAGTTCATCCTCTCCAAGTCTTATGTCAATGTTGCTGAATATGCTTAAATTTCTGATAATTCCTTCCATTCCACCGGGAATTAAAGAGTATTTCCATACCGGAAGTGAGCCTTTTGAAGTCTGTCTGCCCATTCCTGCCTCTTTTTTAATAACGCCGGTGTTTAAAAGCTTATCCAGATGTTTTTTTGTATTCTCGTAGCTTGTGTCAATCTCTTTTGCAATCTCTCTGACTTCTTTTGGGTGATGCTCAATTAACTTTAAAATCCGAAGTCGTGTCGGATTTGAAAGGACGTTTAAGTAATCAGACAGATCCTCGTAAAAATCCGGATCGCTTGAAATTGCAATTGTATTCTCATTTTGGTTATTAGTCATTTGTATCTCCTGCCGAATCTTTACCTGAAACAATTAACAGAGTGGTTATTTCATTCATTTTTTTTAAGATTTTTTTTCAAACATTTTTTTGGATCCTGTAAATATCAGGTATTTAACCGTTGAAAATTTATATCTGTTTGAAATGGACTTTTTTATGTTTTACTTTTTTTATGTTTTTTATGAAAGTTACTTCGCAACTTACATGAAACTGTTGCATGAAATATATTTTCATGGATGTTTTTATTATATCATCATTACAACGGCAGTTATGTTATCATCTGAAGTCAGCATAGCAGACTTTATAAGCTCTTTTGCAATTGTGTTGGCTGATTTTTTCTGTAATAACTTCTCAATATCACCACAGTCGATATAGTCATGCAGACCATCGCTTGAAAGAAGTAAAACATCACCTTCTTTTATGTTAAAGCAGAATGTATCAACGGTAAAATCGCCGCCAAGGGAGTGATTGATGATATGCTTCATTGGGTGGAATCTTGCCGCACTTTTTTCGACAAGTCCTTTTGAAACAAGATCCTGGACAACCGAGTGATCAATAGTTATCTGTTTTAACCCAAAATCATAATGATAAAGCCTGGAATCACCTGTATTTGCGGCAATAACACAGTCGTTCTCAACAAAGGCCGCAACAAGTGTTGTTCCCATGCCCTTCTGATTTCCTGTTGCATTTTTGATTATTTCCAAATCCGCTTCTTTGAATGCGAAAATTAAAAGTTCTTTTTTTTCATCAGCATCCATCCCTTCAAAATACCTCTCTGAAAAAATTCTGCGAATGGTTGACACTGCAATATTTGATGCAACATCTCCTGCCGCATGACCTCCCAGGCCGTCTGCGACTGCAAGAAGATATCCTTTGCCTATCTGCGCCGCGATGTATGAATCTTCGTTGTAAACTCTTTTTCCGGCAACTGAAACAGCACTGTAATCCATAGACTTTTACCATTCCTTTAGAACTGCTGATATAAACCTGAAACCTGATTTTCGCAGTCAGAAGCATTGGGGATATAATGCTCACATTTTATTCTGAGTTCATATTAATATTCACTATCATTTTGGTGTAAGGATATAACCTTTTGGTTAAACCGGAATTCTTTGTATCTTCTCCTTAAATTATCATAACCTCACTTATCATAATCTCCCTGTAAGAAATTTACAGGTACAGGATTTACAGTTACGGGTTATGACCACTGGTTTATTATTGCCAAAGGCAAAATTTCTTAATGATAAATATGAATTTCAGATTTACTGCAATATTCTGTGTAACTGTTCTGGCCCTTTTTGTATGCCTTAGCGGATGCACAGGAACTGAAGATGCAAATACTCCTATATCAGAAAACATCAGTTCCCTTTTTTCCGGCACATCTGATGATAAAAAAAAGGCAACTGAGAATTTAATAGCAGAAGGTGAGCCTGCTGTAATTCCGCTTACAAAAGTCTTTTCAAAAGGGGATCAGACAGCATCCACATGGGCGGCAGTAGCACTCCTGTATATCGGCGAGCCTTCGGTTGACCCGCTTATCAGGCTTTTATCATCCGGAGATGATGAGGAGACAAAATGGGCAGGCAATACACTTTCCGCATTTGGAACAACAGCTGTACCTGCCCTTATTGAAGAAGTAAAAACCGGCACCAAAAACTCAAAAGAGCTTGCGGCAATTGCTCTTATAAAAATAGGAGAGCCGGCAGTTCCACTTCTCCAGTATGAGCTAAATCTTGGGGACAATAAATATTCAGATGAGTTCTCATCGATAATTCAGTCCATTTATGCAACAAAAGGCCTCCAGGAGAGAATTGAAAACGAGACCATTCAAAAAGAAAACGGCAGTTTAACAGAAGAGTGACTCTAAAAAAAGAAAATTAGAAGATATTTGTCATGAAGCTTACAGTACTTTGCGATAATAATACAATAACAGATGTTTATCTGACAGGAGAGCCTGCATTATCGTTTTTTATTGAGGATTCAGGCAAAAAAATTTTGTTTGACACCGGCTATTCGGATGTTTTTATAAAGAATGCAAAAGCTCTTGGAATCAACCTTTTATTCACTGATTATATTGTTCTCTCACACGGACATATCGATCACACTGGCGGACTGGTTCACTTAAAAGAGATGTATAAAAAAGCAGAAGAAGAAGGATTTTCATTTAAAAAACCTACTTTGATTGCACATCCGCTTTTATTCCGCAATGTTTATGAAGAGCCGTCTGGAAATATAGGCTCGCCTTTGAAACAGGAGACTGCTTCTCAGTTTTCAGATGTAATTCTTACAGAAAAACCATATGAGCTGACGGAAAATCTTTTATTTCTCGGTCAGATAAACGAAAAAACATCCTTTGAGCCTTTATCATATGCAGGTGTTTCAAAGGATTCATCCGGAAATTTAACACCTGACTTCTCACCTGACGATTCAGCCCTTCTTTATTCTGGCGAAAACGGATTATCTGTAATTACAGGCTGTTCTCACAGTGGAATATGCTCGATTTTAAAAGAGGGCAAAAAGGTCTCCGGAAGAGATGATTTTATTGATATAATCGGCGGATTTCATCTTCTTGATGCCGGTTATGAAAGGATTTCTAAAACCGGTGAATTTCTAAAAAAGTCAGGGATTAGAAATATTCATCCCTGTCACTGCACTGATTTTACTGCAAAAGCAGCGCTTTTGAAATATCTGAGTGTCACTGAAGTTGGATGCGGATCTGTTTTTGAGTTTTAATCAGGTTCATTTATCCGGGGGTTCGTTAATTTAATTATTATTTTTATTTTTTGCTTTTTTTAATTCATCCTTCTTTTTGTAGCCTTCCAGCAGAAGGGTTGTTATGTTTTTTACAGGCTTATCAGTGCATGACTGAATATGAAACTCGCAGAACGGACATGATGTTATTACAACATCACATCCGGTTTTGTCAATCTCATCTGATCTCTCATCTCCAAGAGCCTTTGCCTCTTCAGGAATTCCTGATTTTACTCCTCCTCCTGACCCGCAACATTTAGAGGGCATCTCTATGAACTCTTTTACAGCCATTTTCAAAACTTTTCTGGGCTCTTTTGTTATCCCCTGACCTCTCATCAGGTGGCACGGGTCATGGTATGTAACCTTAATATCAAGTTTTTCAGGCTTTTCGATTTCATATTCTGTTAAGAGCTCGTTTATGTCAATAACCCTGTAAGGTGTTTCATAATCGTTTTTTAGAGTGGAGCCGCATCCGGCACACATTGTCAGGACAGTTTTAATTCCTCTCTTCTCAAAGCACTCGATGTTTTTCCTTTTAAGCTCGGAGACATATGATGTCTGGCCTGTACGGATTAAAGGCGACCCGCAGCAGACCTGTTCTTTTGGAACGATGACCCTGATTCCGTTTCGTCTTAAAACTTCAATTGCATCAAGGGCTGTATCCGGAAGCCTTAAGTTGTACATACATCCGACAAAAAAGCCGATCTCAGCTTTTACATCCCCGTAAGGTTCGATTACCTTTGGTACCTGTTCAAAAAAAGAGGGTTTTATCTTTTCAACACTTCTTCCCGTATCCTCAACAAGCTTTGCGACCTCCTGGTGGCGGGGAAGTGTCAGGCCTTCCCTGTTTGCAAGCTCACGCAGTTTTTCAATAGCTTTTCCCGGAATTTCTATGTCTTTTGGACAGACTTTCCAGCATGCCTGACAGCTGGTGCAGGTGAAAAGACCTTCTTCTTCAACACAGAGCTTTATTCTGTTTCTTTCATCACGCGGGTCAAGTGCAAGCCTCATCTCCTGACGCATAAATGCAGGGCCTTCAAATTCTGTCACATCCATTGCAGGACAGACTGAAACACAGCAGAGGCATTCGATGCAGTCGCGAATGGGCTTTATTTTATCAATATCCTCTTTTGATGGAAGTGTTTTTGTTTTGGAGGGAACAAGGCCCGGCATCTCATTTAAAAACGCCGGCATATCCACAACAAGATCTTTTACAACCGGAAGATCCAAAGGTTCAATTTTCATTTTGTCTTTTGCCTCTGTCATGCAGGCAAGTTTCGGCTCGCCGTTTACACGAACAGCACAGCTTCCGCACTGGCCTGCACCACAGCAGTACCGAAATGAAAGTGTGGAATCAATTGTGTCGCGGATTGCGATAAGAACGTCTAAAACCCTTGCCCCTTCGTGTACAGATACGGTGTACTCTTTAAGTACAGGCAGTGTGTTTTCATCCCTGCAGGTGTCAAACCGCGATACAAAAACAGTTATATCCTTTGTTTTTGGGTCACTCATCTAAAAAACCTCCTTTTTTTCAATCCCTGATCTGCTAAGCGACTGATAAGTATGGCCAAAAGGTGATTTGTCCGGTGTCCATTCTGTCTTTATGTCTTTTCTAACGTGGGCTCCTCTGGATTCTTCCCTTAATAGTGCGCCTTTTACAACAAGCTCTGCGGATGTCAGCATATCCTCAAGTACGCAGGCATCGGCAAGATTTTCCTTAGATACTGCTTTTGGCATCTTCCCTTTTAAGTTTTCAATATCCAAAAGCGCTTTTTTAAGTTCTGATTCTGTTCTGAAAATGCCTGCATTCTCCCACATTGTCTTTTTCAGGGCTTTTTTAATCACGGCAATACTTTCAGTTCCGCTCAGGAAGCCTTTGAGTCTTTTATTTTCCTTTTCAATCTGTGTTGGATTTATTGATTTTTCAAGTACAGGTGATTTTCCGGCAAATTCTCCGGCACGTTTTCCAAACACCTGTGTATCGGCAAGGGAGTTTCCTCCAAGACGGTTTGCCCCGTGAATGCCTCCTGTGACCTCTCCGCATGCGAAAAGACCGGGAACTGATGTCTGGCAGTCTGTATTGATTCTGATACCTCCCATCATGTGATGAGCGGTTGGAGCAACCTCCATTGGCTCTTTTCTAATATCCACACCGATGGTTAGAAACTGCTCAAGCATAAGAGGCAGGCGCTCTTCTATCACATCTGCAGGAAGATGCGAAACATCAAGATAAACGCCGCCTTTTTCTGTTCCTCTGCCTTCCAGAATTTCTGTTGCAATCGCTCTTGAAACAATATCCCTTGTTGAAAGCTCCATCCTTTTGGGGTCGTAATTTTTCATGAAGCGCTCGCCTATTATATTCTTTAAAATTCCGCCTTCTCCGCGAACTGCCTCTGTAATAAGTCGTCCTCTTGCATCGTACGGATATACAAGTCCGGTTGGGTGAAACTGGACCATCTCCATGTCTATTAATTCTGCGCCGGCTCTGTATCCAATAGAATAGCCCTGCCCGTTTCCTGTTGCGCAGTTTGTGCATACATCATATATCTGGCCAAGACCGCCTGTTGCCAAAACCACGGCATCAGACCTTATTATTACCATCTCTCCGCGCCTGTTAAGTCCGACTGCACCGCAGACTCGTCCACCGTCATCTTCGGTTTTTAAGAGATCAATTATTGTAATCTCCTGCATGATCTGAATGCCGCCCTGTCTTACCCTTTCAATCAGAGTCATCATCATCTCATGTCCTGTTCTGTCCCCTGCAAAACAGGTACGCGGGAATTTCTGCCCGCCGAAAGGACGCTGGGCAAGCATACGCTCAGGTGTTACATCAAAAACAGCTCCCCAGCTGACCAGATCAGCAATTCTTTCAGGTGCTTCTTTTACAAGGATTTCAACAAGTTTTGGAATGTTTAAAAACCCGCCGCCTTTTAGTGTATCCTCTTCATGAAGCGGACAGGAATCTTCACAGTTAATAACTGCATTATAGCCCCCCTCAGCCATTGTCGTGCACCCGCCCTTTCCTGCAAGGGATTTTGATACAATTATGGTCTCTCCGTATCTGGATGCCTCAATTGCGGCACGGACACCCGCACCACCGCTTCCTATTACAAGGACATGACAGTCTGTCATATTATCCGCAAGCATAATTAATGAAAGATTAGAGTTGGAATAAGATAAATAAATGGTGAGAGTAAGAGTGAAATCAGACCTTTGGATAAATCTTCATTTTCATTTTTTGTTCTGGAATTTTTCATAATCTGTTTCATAATGAAACTGCGGATACCTACATTAATACTGTAAAAGTACACTATTATAAGAAAATGTTCATGAAACTAATTCTTCATGTAATTGTGTTTCATCTAAGGTGATTTTTCACTGTTCGTGAAAAAAGGTAATGTTTCATGTGTGTTTGGTATGCAAAAATCAAGAATATATTCGTGGCAGAGTGAGTTAAATTGAGAATTTTAATGAAATTCGGAGGCACATCTGTTGGTGATGACAAAATCATCGGCAGAGTTGTGTCAATAATAGAAAAATACAGCAGTGAAGGCAATGAAATTGCCCTTGTAGTCTCTGCAATGTCAGGAGTTACTGATCAGCTCCATGCCATTGCATCAGAAGTTGAAAAGTCATCAGACAATCCGCCTGTTGATGCATTTGTCAACTCCCTTAGGTCAAAACACAAAAAAGTCCTTGATGCGGTTGCAAAAGACGAGTCTGAGTCTGTCATGAAAGAGATTGACAAAAGTCTTGAAAATCTCAAAAATATCCTGACAGCAGTACACAACCTGCGCGAGCTCACTTTGCGTTCAAAAGACTATATCATATCGTTTGGAGAGAGGCTTTCCGCCCAGATTGTAAGTGCGGCTTTAAGGCAGGCGGGAATTTCATCCGTTCCCTTAAATGGCTGTGAAGCAGGAATACTGACAAACACAAACCATGGATGCGCCCATGTTCTTCCTGAGAGCAGTCCGAGAATCAAGTCAAGGGTTGTTCCTCTGATGCAGGACGGAGTTCCGGTTATAATGGGATATATGGGATGCACCGGAGAGGGTATTGTTACAACTCTTGGACGATCGGGTTCTGATTATTCTGCGGCGATTGTCGGAGCCGCAATTGATGCGGATGAGGTATGGATCTGGACTGATGTTGACGGAATTATGACATCTGATCCGCGTATAATTGAGGATGCAAGAGTAATTCCTGAGATTTCATACCTTGAGGCAATGGAGCTTTCATACTTTGGTGCGGAAGTGCTCCACCCAAGAACAATCGAGCCTGCAATGCAGAAAGGAATTCCGGTAAGAGTCAAAAATACATTCAAACCTGATTTGCCCGGAAGCTGTGTACTTTCTGATAAGCATCGTGATGAAAGAGTTGTAAAGGCAATTACCTTCATCGACAAGGTATCACTCATTAATCTCGCCGGTGCACAGATGTTTGGAAGACCTGGTGTTGCACGTTCGATATTTACAGCACTTGCTGAAAGTCAGGTCAATGTCATGATGATATCACAAGGATCGTCAGAGTCAAATATCTCGTTAATTGTGGATGATGATCACTTGAATAACGCACTTACTGCCCTTAACCGCGTTCAGCAGGGCGGATATATACGTGAGGTCACATATGACCGTGATGTCAGTGCTGTTGCGGTTGTAGGTGTTGGAATGGCAGGCGCTCCCGGTATTGCCGGAAGAGTCTTTACAGCACTTGGAAAGGCAGGAGTAAATCTCATGATGATATCGCAGGGTTCATCTGAAGTAAACATATCATTTGTCGTAAAGCATGATGATGGAAGAAAAGCCCTCCGTGTTCTTCATGACGAATTTATGCTTTCGGAGGATTCAGAATGAGTGAATATGTAAAAGATGTGCAGGAAAAGCCTAAGGCTGGTCATTCCTATCGTGATGCAGGAGTTGACATTGACCTGGAGGCTGACGGTGTAAAAGCACTTGTCAAAATGCTTACATTCCGCAGAAAGGGAAGCTTTGAGATGTGCAGTAATCTTGGTCACTTTGCCGGTCTTGTTGAGTTTGGGGATTATGCTCTTGCTCTTGCAGTTGATGGTGTGGGAACAAAGATGCTTATTGCGGATGTCATGCAGGACTGGTCAACGCTTGGAATTGACTGCATTGCAATGAATGTCAATGATCTTTATGTGATGAACATTGAGCCTGTTGCATTTGTTGATTATATCGCAACCGAACATGTGGAGACATTTAAGATGGAACAGATTGGAAAGGGCTTAAATGAGGGTGCAAGGCTTTCCAATATGAATCTTATCGGCGGCGAGACTGCAACACTTAAGGGAATTGTAAACGGGCTTGATCTTGCAGGAACATGCCTTGGAATACAAAAGAAGGACAAAATAATAACCGGCGCCAAAATTGTGCCGGGAGATCTTATAATCGGAGTTCCTTCAAGCGGTATTCACTCAAACGGTCTTACGCTTGCAAGAAAAATTGTTGAGGACTGTGGTTCATATGATATGATGATGCCCTGGAAAAAGACTCTTGGTGAGGAGCTTTTAACACCCACAAGGATTTACAGCGAAGTTCTCAAGGTAACTGCAGAATGTGAGGTTTCCGGCATGTGCCATATCACAGGCGGTGGTCTTCGAAACTTAACCCGTCTTGGAAAATTCGGGTTTGACATAACAAGTCCGGTTAAACCCCAGCCTGTATATGAATGGATGCAGGAGGCAGGCAATGTCGATTCCCATGAGATGTACCGGACCTTCAATATGGGAATGGGGTATGTTTTTGTTGTTCCTGAATCTGAAGCTGAGAAGGTTTTAAAGATTGTATCTGATGCAAAGGTTGTTGGAAAAATAAGGGAAGAAGAAGGAATCTGGCTTAAAGGAGAACCTTTCAGTTAAAACCTGTTCAATTAAAATTCATCTATTATTTTAAATGAAAGTTACTTCGTAACTGACATGATACTGTTGCATGAAATATAATTTCATGGACGTTTTTAATTAAAACTTCAATTTTCATCCTGTAAGAATCCGGACGTTTAGTTAGGAAAAGAAGTGATTTATCTCAGGACAAATATCTTATATAAACCTGTATATGGTTTACAACAGTTCTGAGAAGTTCCTGATTCAAAGCCTGTACCATCTTGCCGACCAAATATCTTTTGCAAGTTTTTCTCCTGCATATCTGTCCGGTTTTGTATCAAAATGCCTGTAAATTCGATTAATATCCTTGAATTCATCTCCTGAATATCCGGCAATATCAAAACCGGTTTTTTTATCGCCTGAAATTATAATCTCGTCAGTTATCCCTTTATACTCTGCTAGGAGCTCTTTGAATGATTCTCCAGCTTTTTCAATGTGGCGGCGGATATCCTCTTCTCTTAAGCGTTCAAAACGTTTCTGTGACCATCCGCCTTTTGAGTGCTTCTCCTTAACGCCGGTTTTTATAAGCTCAGACTTGATAAGTCCGGACTCTGATGCAATTCCGATGACTGATTCACCTGCATGTGCAAGTATAAAGGCAGTCTGGCGGTTTTTTGAAAAAATATCCTCTGCCTGTTTTGTCAGAAAAATGCTGTCCTTAAAGATCTCTGATTTTTTTGGAGGAAATGGCGGCGATGAAAAAAAACAGGCAACTGATAAGGGTGATGAGTCAAAAAAACCGATGAGTCCGGTCTCTGACTTTATCCCGTCTGCAAAATCTATAATCTCATCTCCAAAAATATCTCCGCCTGCATAATTTCTGAGAAGTTCTGTTTCGTTTGGAGTAAGATATACAGAATAAAATGTATTGCTTTGACTTTTTATCGTCTGAATTTTCTCTAAAAAGTCAAGGGACTCCTTTTTTGAAAGAGAAAAATTTTGAATGGATGTTTTTTGGTTTTTATTGTCTTTTTCATCTGTAAGAGCCTGTATCTTATTTTCCAGTGATTCAATTACAGTCTTTGCCCGCTTTAGCTCTTCAGCAGTCTCCTGGTATAAGGCCGGTTGGGATTCTATTTTCTCCTTTCTTTTAAAGAGCCGCTTTCTGAGTTTTTCATTCTCCTTTTCAAGCTCTGCAGTTCTTTTCTCAAGAGTTTCAATTTTTTCCTGGAGTTCTTTTGTAAAAAAGCGGGGGATCATAAAAAAGCACCTTTGCAGAAGTATTTTATTATAAATTATTTTTTTTATTTATTTATTTTTAACAGTTCATTCATCCGGAACTGGTTTTGATTTAACAGCCTTTTTGCTCACAATTCCGCTGTTTCCATCCTGGTCCTGAACAATTAGTGTAAATATTTCATTACCCTCGCGGGCATCGGCAATTCTTTTCTTTAATGCGTTTATTTTGGTTTTTTCCTCTTCATCCGCACTTAAAAAAATAGTGTCAAGTGCACCGTCAAAACGCATCAGCACTCCTTCAACATTTGATATGAATGCCTCACACAAAGGTCCGGGATCAACTGAAATCCCAAATTCCGGAATTTCCATTGATGCAGTACTGCTTCTGATAACGCGGGCAAAAAGGTCATCCGGCTCTTCAACTTTAAAGGTATACCTGACAGGTTCGCCATCACCAATTACAAAAGTGTCAACAGAACGAAATCCGCAGTCACAGACGGCGTTTGCAAGCAAAACCTCTGAAAAATATGGAATTCTTTCTGTCTGGTATATATAATGAATATCTTTTTTACAAAGTGGACAGGGTGCGACTATCACGCGCCGCAATTTCAGGCTCCTCCAATCTTCTCACGGGAGACTTTAACTGACATCGGGGTTACTACAACGTATTTCTGCTCTCCAAGACCTACAATATCACCGTTAACATCTGCTGCAACTTCTCTTAAATCCTTTAAAACACGTTCATAGGTGATTTTATCCATCTTTAAGCGTCCGATATCCACAATTACTATGTTTCCGTTGTACACTTCGTCCTTAATTCTTGGAGTGTCGCGAATTTCGTTTATTGTCGCTATTTTGACGTACATTGAAGCAGGACCGCTGGAATTTGAAGTTTCAATAGATGCAAGATCAAGTTCCATGTAGTCTGATTCATCAGCCTGATTATTCCTTTTGAAGAGCGATGAAATTTTTACCATGTGAAAAATTTGTGGATTGAATTTATTTAACTGTATCCATTGTCAGGCAAATTCATGCATCAAAAACAGATTGATGATGATATAATATGATAAAAAATCTTTCAGATTTCGATATTCCAGATGTCGTCACCGACATAGTGGATGTTTTTGGCTACTTTTCCGCTCTCCATAGCAATCATTGCGGCATAGTCCATGAGTGCGATTCCGACTGCCAGAGGCTTTTTGTGATTCTCATCAACTATCACAAAAGGTTTATTCGCTTTTATGTCCTCAGTTGCCGTTACAATACCTGGCCGCATGAGATCAGCACCCTTTGCCATGAATGCAACTGCGCCGGTATCTACCACAGCATGCCTTTCAGGAAACGGTTTTTCAACACACCCCTTTAGTGTTGGAAAAATTTCGCCTTCTATCTCCATCAGATGTGGTTTTTTGTCCACCAGGTAGATTACAGCATCACCTGTTGTCTCAACAATCTCAACTCTGTCTGACCTGAAAAGATCTGCGGAGTCCCCAATATTTTCTGAAAGATTCCCGTAAATTTTCGATAATTTTGACTTTCTGACAGCGTATCTTTTTCTGACAGTTATTTTACCCATTAATCTCTCCTTTTTAAGGCATTAAAGGAATAATAATTCCCAAAGCCATTCCTTCTTTTTTTATGATGCGCTATATTTATTTATGTTACACTCGCAATTATAGTAATCCTCATCAAACAAAGCAGGGAATCTCATGACACAAAGACCGTTGGAAATTTTAGATAAGGCTCTTAATCAAAAGCCCGTTATCGTAAGCCTGAAAGGCGGCAGAGAAATCCGTGGAGTCCTTCAGGGCTACGATATTCATATGAATCTTGTACTTGAGAACGCAGAAGAGGAATTTGAGGGTGTTACTTCAAAAGCAGGCACTCTCATTGTCCGCGGTGATAATGTAATTTACATCTCACCATCAGTAAACTGATAATACACTCGGATTTTTTAAAATAAGGTGATAAAAAATGAGCAAAGGAACTCCCTCAAGGGGAAAAAGGCAGACACAGACACACATTGTCTGCAGAAGATGCGGAAAGATGTCATACCACAAACGCCATAAGGTATGCTCTGCATGTGGCTTTGGCAGATCAAGCAAAATGCGCAAGTACAACTGGGTAACCAAGAAATCAATCAACCCAACCCACTAAAATTATGTGCGGAATCGTTGGCATTGTCGATGCTGGCGGCGTCTCTTACCCGCTGTATTATGCCCTCTATGCTCTTCAGCACAGGGGGCAGGAAAGTGCGGGAATTACCACTTTTGACGGCAAAGCTCTTCATAAACACAAGGCTCAGGGGCTTGTTGCCGAAGTTTTCGATGTTGATAGTTTATCAGGACTTTTGGGTAATGCAGGCATAGGCCATGTGCGCTATCCGACAACTGGTGAAAAAATACCGGAAAACATTCAGCCCTTCAATTTTACGTTTCAAAAGAAAAAAATCTCCATTGCACACAATGGAAATCTGACCAATACTCAGGATTTGCGGCGTGAATTTGAAGAAAGAGGACAGATATTCTGCACTTCTACAGATACCGAGGTTATAGGCAACATAATCGTTGACGAATTAAGGCATTCCAGTAGCATGCAGGACGCTGTTTTGGCATGCATGAAAAGGCTTGAAGGCTCTTATTCTGTTGTCGTTTTAATAGATGACAAGATATACGCATTTCGTGATCCGCTGGGAATACGTCCGCTTTGTCTTGGTAAGACGCCGGAAGGCTATATTGTATGCTCTGAGTCAGTTGCAGTGGATGCCTTAAATGGCGAGTTTATTCGTGATGTAAAACCCGGAGAGATGATAACAATCTCAAAGGAAGGAATAAAATGTGTCCAGATTGCGCAGGCATCCTGCTGTGGTTTTTGTATCTTTGAATATATCTATTTTGCACGTGCTGATTCTGTAATTGACGGACAACTTGTTTATGATGTAAGAAGAAGGATTGGAAAATCCCTGCATCTGGAAGCTCCTGTTGATGCTGATATTATATCTCCTGTGCCTGATTCCGGAACAGCACATGCAACGGGATATTCTGAAAGTTCAGGTATTCCTTTCCGTGAGGGTTTAATCAAAAACCGCTACATCGGCAGGACTTTTATTATGCCTAATCAGAAGGCCCGGGAGAACGCAGTCAGAATCAAACTGAATCCTGTAAAAAAGCATCTGAGAGATAAGTCTGTAGTCCTTGTCGATGATTCAATTGTCAGAGGAACAACCTCAAGAAGAATTATTGATCTTGTAGAGGACAATGGTGCAAAAGAGGTTCATATCAGAGTTGGTTCACCCCCTATAAAAGCGCCGTGTTATCTTGGCGTTGATATGCCAACAAGAGAGGAGCTTATTGCACACAATCATTCATGTGATGAGGTCTGCAAAAAAATAGGTGCAACTTCTCTTCACCATATCTCAATTGAAGCGTTAATCCGTGCAACAGGACATGCACCTGAAGATCTCTGCACAGGATGCCTGACAGGTGTATATCCTCTAAAGATTGGCAATGAAAAAGCATGCACAAGACACATAGATTTTATCTCAGGAACATATCAGTCTGATTTAAAGACTTTTGGAAAGGAAGAGACAATAAAATAGACTTATATCAGGTTGAAAAGATGATAAACCCGGATATAAATCTTTCAGAAAAACTTTCATAAATCTTTTTAAAACTTTTTTTATCTGAATGAGGCATGAAATATTATGTTTTCATAAGCGTTTTCATAAAAAAGGAAACGGGCACATTTTTTCATGAATGTTTTATAGAGAAAGGTGTATAATTATAGAATACATCTACAACTGCCTGATATTGAAATCCTATTTGATTATGAAAACTTTCAAATTGAGTCAGGAATTGTAAAAAAGAAAATAATTATTAATTCAAAAAGATTCAAAATTATAAAAGAATCAAAAATAAAAATTCAACAATCATAATTTATAAAATTCATAATTTATAAAATTCATAATTTCAGAGTTTCAGAGAATTCATCCGGAGCAGTATAAAAATGCCAGAAACCAGATCAGTATTACGCCTCTTTCTTCTGCTTATATCTATATGCATCATCGTGCCGCACAGTTTTGCACTTGAGTATTCAGTGCCCGGAAATACTGGTTATATAACAACGGACTGCACAATCCGCGGAAATACCGAAATATCTGGAAACAACGCCGCATGGGTTGAAATAGACGGATATTACCAGACGCTTGTTTTACATAATCTTAAAATGGGTGATGATACAAAAATATCGAAATCACGATATACTGAGTTTTTGCCTTCAATGTCAGACGAATTTTTAGTCTGGAGTACGAAGACAACAATCAATTCCCCTTCACAGATTGTGATGTATAATCTCTCTTCCAAAGAATATCTTTATGCCTCATATTATCCGGCAAATCAGGGAATGCCGGATTTATCCGGTGATTATCTTGTATGGCTTGACGGGCGCTACTTTGGGTTTACAAATATTTTTCTGAAAAACGTAAAAAACGGTGGCGAGGGTCTTTTTTGGGAGTCTAAGACGAGTGACAAGAAATCTTTGCAGGTAAATGACGGATATGTCTTCTGGGTGGAAAAGGACGTGTTATACAAAAGAGCAGTCTCCGGAGGAGTGCCTGAAGAATTGGAGGAAAATTTCAATTCAGACTTTTGTGTCTCTGATGGTAAAATCGTCTGGGATGAGAAGAGGAATGGCTTTTTAGTCGTTGTTATTCTTGATATAAAAAGCCGGCAAAAGACTGTTTTATCAGGAAACGGGTGGGACATAAAGCATCCGTATATTTCCGGTGATATTGTTGTATATGAAGACTGCAGGTCAGGTGATTCTGATATATATCTCTATGATTTAATCACCAAAACATCAGCAGTGGTGTGCAAAAAACAGGGAGATCAGGTATATCCAAAAATAGACGGATATAATTTAATCTGGACTGATAAAGCATTTTCATGCTCAAATATAAATTCGTTTGTTATTGATTCTCACGCTGAGCCTGAAATTTCGTTTTCTACCGGAGATTCGGTGACAGACGGTCTTGCCCCTCTGGAGGTTATGTTTTTTGGAGCATCGACACTGACTCCCGGATATTTTGTTGAATATCTCTGGGATTTTGGTGACGGGCAAACATCAAAAGAAGCAGCGCCGGTTCATACTTACATGAATCCGGGGAAATACAATGTTTCACTGACGGTCACAAACGAATTTGGAACAGATCTCTATACAATTCCTGACTGTATAATAATCGGAGAACTACCAAAGATTGATTTCACATTTGAAGAGACAAAAGGCCTGTATCCGTTTACAACCAGATTCCACGAGGTTTCATCAGGTGATATTGAAAGCAGGATGTGGGACTTTGGTGATGGAACAGGCTCTGTTCTTAGAAATCCGTATCATATCTTCAGGTATGCAGGACAATACACAGTAAGCCTGACACTTTCAAACAAATACGGTGAAGTCACAGAGATAAAGGAGAATCTGATTGATGTGGGTGGAGCGCCTGGTGCGGCGTTTGTCTACAGCTATGATGAAACCTCAACTGATGCACATCCGGTTGTAAAATTCATGGATGCTTCATCCGGAGATCCTGACTCCTGGCTATGGTATTTCGGTGATGAAACATTCTCAACAGAGCAGAATCCTGTTCATATCTACGAAAAGCCGGGAATGTATGATGTGAGCCTTAAGGTTTCAAACCGTTATGCTGAGGACATAAAGACTGAATATGGTGTAATCCAGTCGAAAATATCGGAGTATCCTCTTGAAGAATTAATGATTGTTCCAAATGAGGCAGGTTTTATCCCCGGTGATACCATGCAGTTTGTTGCGGCGGCTAAGGATTCGTCCGGACAGACAAGACTGATAAATCCAAAATGGAGTATTTCTAATAAAACAGTTGCAATAATTGACGGATTTGGAACTATCACTGCGATTAATATTGGAACAGCTGTTGTTACAGCAGAATATGAAGATATATCAGCAGTTTCTCTGATTGAGGTGGGGGCAAAGAACTATGCGCGCAGTAGTGCTCTCCCTGCACTTGTAATGACAGATATTCCGGAGGAGCTGAATGAGGATACAAAGAAGCTAATTCGTATCTTTTATCGCAGTTCTGATTAAAAACTAATTACAAAAATCCAAATTTATTATACATTTTTATTATGCATCAAAGTTACTTCGTAACTTACATGAAAAATCAGATATTTTTTGGCATGTAAAATAAAAATTAAAAAAAAGAGTTCTCAATATTTTTTGTGCTATTGCCTGTTGTAACATTTACTGGTTTTACATGAGACAGTGATAAAAGAGTGCATTGAAAAATGTATCAAAAATAGTAACTTTTGTGATGTAAAACCATAATTGGCTACATTTGTGATAAAATCATAATTGCCATTATAGACTCCTGCAACATTGTGATTAAAAACAATAACTGCTCAAATGAATGGTTAAACAAACGATGCTCAAATAAACTTTTAAAAAACTCAAACAAAAAAGCCACTTTTTAGTAGCGAGGAATGGATTTGAACCATCGATCTACGGGTTATGAGCCCGCCGGGATTTCCTGACTACCCCACCTCGCTTCGTGTGCTATATTAGGTTGTATCCAAAACGTATATAATTTGTGATATTACTGTATGGGAGATTCAGCGTTTTTAATCAGTTTTTTATGAATATAGGCTATTGAGTCAGTTTTTTTCAAAGTCTGAATGAGATGCATTCATAAACATTTTAAATTGATTTTACCAATCAGATAATAATGGCAGACAATAATTTTGCAGATGATGCAGAGGATACAAATATTTTGGATGATGAATTATCACAACTTCGAAAACAGAGGCTTTTGGATATTGAAAAAAGACTTATGAAAGATGAGGATTGCAGTGTCACTTCTATAAATGACCTCACATTCAGAGAGTTTGTAAAGATTAACAAACACGTGGTTGTCGATATGTGGGCGGAATGGTGCGGGCCGTGCAGAAGGGTTGCACCTGTGATTGAGGAACTTTCTGAGGAATTCTGTGGTCAGGTTTCATTTGCAAAATGCAATACTGATGAAAGTCCTTCTATCACAAATGAATTAATGATAACTGCGATTCCAACTCTGCTTTTCTTCTCCGGCGGAGAAATTTGTGACAGGCTTGCAGGCGCATATCCAAAAGAGAATCTTAAAGCGAGAATTATCTCGGCATTTCAGCTTTAATATCATTTTTCTATCTTTTTTATTATCGAATCTTTTTTATTATCGAGATTCTCTTTATTTCTTTATTTCTTTATCTCTCTCTCTCTCTCTCTCTCTCTCTCTCTCTCTGAATTTTTTTAAAAGCAAAATTGAGTAAATTGAGTAAATTGAGTAAATTGAGTAAATTGAGTAATATTAGATAAAATTGATAATTTTGAATTGAATTTGAAAATCTACTGAATATTTTAATACTGAATATTTTAATACTGAATATTTTAATACTGAATTTTTTAATTCGGATATTTCAATCCCGATTTTTATTCACACAGGCAGAAAATATGCCTTATACATGCCCTATATGTGACTGATATCTTTATTGCATGCAAGTTTGCATTTTAATTTTACGAATCATTTTGAGTTGAATCTCTCGCTGTGATTTATCTTTGCGGCCATTATAAAATCATTTTTTGTGATGCCCCCGCTTGAGTAGGTGTACCATGAGATTGTAAGTATAGATTCTTTTTCAATTTTAAGGTCAGGGAAATGGCCTTCTCTCTTGCAGAGATCATTTAGCTCGTTTATGAAGGAAACACATCCGTCAAAATCTTCCTGTTCATATGTGCGTTGCAGTCTGTTCTCAACAACCGTCCAGCCGGGAACTTTCTTCAGATATTCAAGTATTTCTTTCCTTGTGAGAGGTGAAACCCTGCTGATTTCAGGATTACATCTTTCTGTACTCAATTCCATTGTTTAATCATTGCTGTCATAATAATAAAAGTTTTTAGAAGAAAGCTTTTTTTCGTCATTGAACGAAAATATAAGTGCTGTTTTTTAAATAGTCTTTGAATATATCGTATTTTCTAAAAAATTATTTTCGACATAACGAAAATTCTTAATAAATAATCATTATAAATTAAATGGGGATTTTTTTGAGAGAACTTAGAATACATGGAAGAGGCGGTCAGGGTTCGGTAACAGCTGCTGAGCTCATAGCAACGGCTGCATTCAACAGTAATATATATTCGCAGGCTTTTCCTGCGTTTGGTGTCGAAAGAAGAGGAGCACCTGTCACAGCATTTGTCCGTTTTGATGACAAAAAAATCCGGCTTAGAAGCCAGATATATGAGCCTGATTACATAATTGTTCAGGACAGCACGTTAATCAGGGACGTGGATGTCTTTGGCGGCCTAAAAGAAGGCGGCATTGCAATAATCAATACAGAAAAAGATATTCCTGACATTCCTGAGGGAATTAAGGTCATAAAGATTGACGCAACCAAAATTGCGCTTGAAGTCCTTGGACTTCCTATTGAAAATACAACTCTTATGGGTGCGTTTGCCGCCGCAACCGGAGAGATAGAATTAGACGCATTAAAAGAGGCATTAAAGGAAAGATTCCCTTCTGCTCTCGCTGAAAAGAATATTAAAGCCGCGGAAACAGCCTACAACAAAGTAAAGGGAGGAGATATATAATGCCGCTTAATCCCGGAGCAACCAGCGCGCCAGGTCGTGCAAGAGATAATAAAACTGGTTCATGGCGTGTGTTCAAACCGGAGTTTTCCAACGAAAAATGTAACAAATGCGGCACATGCATGCTTCTCTGCCCTGAAGTATGTATTGATGAGGATAAGGACGGTTATCCTGTTGTTGACTATGACTACTGCAAAGGATGTGGTCTTTGTGCAGAGGAATGCCCTAAAGATGCAATTGAGATGAAAAAGGAGGAGAAATAATGCTTCAGATAACAGAAGGATCACACGCTGTCGCAGAGGCAGTAAGGCTTTGCCGCCCGCAGGTGGTATCTGCATACCCGATTACACCGCAGACACATATCGTTGAGCGGCTTGCAGAGATGGTTGCAGAAGGTGACCTTGACGGCGAATACATCTGTGTGGAAAGTGAGTTTTCCGCTCTTTCATCCTGTCTTGGTGCGGCCGCCGCAGGCTCAAGGGTATACTCCGCAACAACATCACAGGGTCTTGCATTTATGGCTGAAGTTGTATTCAATGTTGCAGGTATGAGACAGCCTGTAATAATGACCATTGCAAACCGTGCAATGGGAGCACCCCTAAACATCTGGAATGACCAGCAGGACTCGTTATTCCTGCGTGATTCCGGCTGGATGCAGTTTTATGCGGAAGATGCACAGGAAGCATCTGATCTTCATTTCCTTGCATATAAGGTTGCAGAAAAGCATGATATTCTTCTGCCGGCATTTGTCTGCTTTGACGGATTTATTCTGTCTCATACATTTGAGCCTGTTGATATCCCCTCCCAGGAAGAGATTGATGCATATCTTCCGGCATTTGATCCGCTCTACAAGCTTGACTGCAAAAATCCTATGTCATTTGGAATGTATGCCACACCTGATTATTATCAGGAGTTCAGATATGAGATAAACGCGGCAATGGTGCGGGCAAAAAAAGCTTTTCGTGAGGCAGGACGCGAGTTTAAGGAACAGTTTGGACGTGACTATTCAGGTCTTGTGGAAGGCTACAGGCTTGAGGATGCAGATACTGCAATTGTTGCGATGGGCTCTATCTGCGGAACAATTAAGGATGCAATTGATGAGATGAGAGATGCAGGTGAAAAGGTTGGTCTTTTAAAGATTCGTTCATTCCGCCCGTTCCCTGCAGAGGATGTAAGAGAAGCACTAAAAGGCGTTTCCCAGATAGCTGTTCTTGAGAAGAATTTAAACATCGGTTCAAGAATGCTCGGCGCAGTCGGCCTTGAGATAAAGGATGCAGTCTATAAGTCAGGAACACCTGTATTTTCATATGTAGGCGGTCTTGGCGGTCGTGACATAAGGAAAAAGGATATAAAACAGCTTGCTGAATGGGCACGCCAGGGCAGAAATGACTGTTTCTTTGGTCTTCGTGAGGAGTTGTTATAAATGGCAGAAAATACCTGTGAACTTTTTGATTCCGGACATCGTGCATGTGGAGGATGCGGTCCTGCACTTGCCGCAAAGCTGATAACCCGTGCGGCAGGTCCCAAGACAATTATTGCAACAGCAACAGGATGTATGGAGGTTTTTTCAACACCGTATCCGGAGACAGCATGGAAGACACCATGGATACATTCGCTCTTCCAGAATTCTGCGGCGGTTGCATCAGGAATTGAGGCATCGCTTAAAAGACAGGGAAGAGATGATGAAAAAGTAGTGGTTATCGCCGGTGACGGTGCTACTTTTGATATCGGAATTTTATGCATAAGCGGTTTGTTTGAACGTGGTCATGATGTCACATATATCTGCTATGATAACGAGGCATACATGAACACCGGCATTCAGCGTTCAGGTGCAACACCATATGATGCAGATACTACAACAAGCCCGGCAGGAAAGTATTCAACCGGAAATAAAAGACCTAAAAAAGATATTCCTGCAATTCTTGTCGCACATGGAAGTCCGTATGTTGCAACAACCTCTGTTTCAACACCAAAGGATTTAATGGACAAGGTAAAACGTGCAATCGCAACTCCGGGACCCTGTTACATTCAGGTTCATACACCATGCTGTACAGGCTGGGGCTTTGACGGCTGTAAGACAATGGAGATTGGAAAGATGGCGCTGAACAGTGGTCTGTGGGTAAACTATGAGATTGTTGACGGCGTACTTGAAAAATCAAGGAAGGTAAAACGTGTTCCTGTCGATGATTACCTAAAAGCACAGAAAAGATTCCGCCATCTTTTCAGGCCTGAGGTAAACACAGAGGAGATTGCAAAGATTCAGGCAATCGCTGATAAGAACGCTGAAAAATATGGAATAGATATCAAACCAAAGAAATAATTTTAAAAATTTAAAAAATTTAAAAGAATTAAACAAAAAAACCGGCATAATAAACTATAAAAATAAAATATAATATTAAAAAGAAAAGTTGAATACAAAAATCCCCCTGATTTTCTTTTTTCCTGAATTTATAATGAACTTTACTTCACTCAATATTTCTAAAACACTTATTTTTTTCAATAAGGGAGGCAAATAATTAATGGAGAAGTCATATGAAAATACAACACCTGATACTTGCATTAATAGTTTCATCCGCACTTTGCGGCTTTGCAACGGCAGAAAATGAAACAGCTATCTCTATTGAGAATATTGCAGACAATAAAATTGCACTCTACAATCAGGCAACTGATCTTGCATATGAGGGGAATTACAATGATTCTCTCGTAATGCTTGACAGGGCATTGGAAATAGACCCTGAATTTACTCTTGCATATGTATCAAAAGCCGGAATATTGCTGGTTAAAGGAGACATTTCAGGAGCACTTGAGGCATCAGAGACTGCAACTTCACTCAATCCAAATCAGGCTGACGCATGGGTATGCAAATCAAGTGCTTTAATTTCGCTTGGAAGATATGAGGAGGGAATTGATTCTGCCAAAAAAGCGCTTGAGATTGATAAAAATTACTTTGAAGCCTGGATTAACCTTGCAACTGCATATGAAAAACTTGGTGACTATAAAGAACAATTAAAAGCCTCAGAAGAGGCATTAAAGATTGATCCGGAAAATATCCTGGCGCTTGCGAGTAAGGAAAAAGCAGAAAAGATGCTTGCCATAAATCCGCAGGAGTCTCCGATGACGCCATTTTTAGCCGTTTTTGGAATATCTGCGGTTTTAATAGCGATCTTTAAAAGAAGAGAAAATTAGATATTAGAAATCAAAATGCTAAATATCTAAATCTCAAAACTAAATAGCTGACTCAAAATGCTAAACCTCAAAGCTAAATAGCAATCTCAATTCCAAATTTTATTTTTATCTCTGATTTGTTATGAAAGTCAAAATTCCGGATAAACTTATCAGGCTTTTTGTGTGATGAAAAAAGCTCATCATGTGCGTTTTACATTAAAGTTACTTCGTAACTTACATGAAACCGGTGCATGAAAACTTTTTTTTCATGAACGTTTTTTTTCTAAATCTCCTTTTTTTGATTTTTTTTGAGTTTTTCCGGCTGATTATCAGTTGTCCTAAACAGTATTCTCTTCAGCTTTTTCTTCCTCTTTAACTTTTTCAGCCAGCTTTCCAATCCATATTGCCGCGATAACAGCAATTACTGTCACAATTATTGCATAGGTAAACATTGCAATAAGACTGCTTGTGTCTCCAAAAATCTCTTTAAAAAATGCCTGAATAGCGCTGTTCCATGCAAGAGCGGCAACAAGTCCAAAAGCGGCTGTCATAAGTGCCGCAATCTTCTCAATTATCTGGATACTTAATCCCATAATTCATCAGATGAAAATTATTTTGATTGTATTTATAGCAAATCCCAAGGTTTGGCTAATTTGATTAAATTTTATTAATTCCATAATTCAGGAATAATGTCCTGATATTAGCTGCATATTTTGCGTTATCATCCGGCCTGTATCAGATAACACAGTGTCAGATACCTGTGATGAAAATTTATAAGCCACAAATTCGTAAATTTGCTTTATGGGCTTTTTTTGTAAAATTAGCTCTTATAAACTGCGAAAATTTTTGAAGTCAAAGTTCTTTATTTAATATACAACATCATATCTCATACTGATTGATATGAAAGAAAAATATATCCTTAAGGATGTGGACACTAACAAAAAAATTGACAAAAAAAGTGTCTTTAAAACTTCAAATGCATTAAAATTTGTTTTCGAAAATAAAAGAGATAATAAAACAGATAAAATCAAAAAAACCGATAATCGCAATACTTCAAAATTAATAAAATGCGCAGGAGTTTTTGCTTTAGTTATCGTTTTAATAATAACTGCCGGATGTATTGAAAGCGGAAGTAATAATGATAACAAAAACAACGAAACTCTAATTTCTGATGAAAAATTCCTGGAAGAAGACTTTATGAATAAAACAGCACTTTTTGATAATTACTGGATTTTAACTTCATTTTATGATTCTGACTTGAACAAAAAAGTAATAGCCGAAAATGTATCTGTTACAATATCTGCAGATGAAGAGATGTTTTACGGAAATTCAGGATGCAACTCCTTCTCAATGGAATATGAAATTAATGATGATAAAATAGTTCCAGGTCTTTATACAACAACTATGATGAGGGCTCTTGATGATAATGTCGCATATACAGAGTCGGTTTTCAAAAAAAATCTACAGAATATTTCTGTCTTTAAATGCAATGAAGACACTCTTGCCTTCTTTGATAACAAAAATATGGAAATACTGATCTTTGAAAAATTCAGCATAAAAGATTACGAATGGAAACTTGATTCAATGTTCTCAAACGAATCTCTCAGAAAAATTCCAGAAAACATTTCTGTTACACTTTTGTTTGACAATGATACTGCAGGTGGAAATTCCGGATGCAACAGATACTTTATGAGTCTGACTGAAGTAAACGATATAAAAACCTTTAAAGAAATCAGTTTTTCAGGTATTGGTTCAACAAAGATGCACTGCACTAAAGAAGGTGTTATGGAAACAGAATCAGCGTATCTTGGTCATCTTGAAGATGTTAAATATTATAGAATTACAGGTGACAACTTAAAGTTTATGGACGAAAATAATACCTGCATCCTGTCATTTTTGAAAATAACAGAAAGATAACAGAAATATAACAGAAAAGAAAAAGAAAAGGAAATAGAAACCAAATTTTTCATTCAGTTTTCTTTTTTATTTATCTTCTCTTTAAAATTTCAATTGCTGATATTATAATTAAGGCTGAAAAAACTCCTAAAAGTCCAAGCGGCGTCTGTGGAAGTTGTGCTGTTTCTCCGGGCTTTTTAGTATCTGTTGCAGTTTCAGTCTTTTCAGTAATTTCAGTCTGTACAGCGGTTGGCTCAGCTGTTTTCTCTATTGTTGGCGTTGGAGTTTTTGCAGAAGGAACTGGTGTCGGAGTCTTTGTCTTTTCAGGAGTCTTGGTTTTTGTAGGAGAAGGTGTCTGTGTCATGGTTGGTGTTTTTGTAAATCCTGCCTCTACAGTTTCTGTCTTTTGAACAGTTCCTATCGGACTTGTAATTGTTGCACCTGTAATTTCTCCTAAGTTGTCCATCATACCGTTTACGTTGCACTCCGCCCATATTGTGTAACTTCCGGTGTTGTATGCTGAATTTCCAGTATCCCACACACAGGTCAGAGTTCCGGACGGTGCGAAGTAAGATGATGTTTGCGGGTGAATTCCGGTAATTTTCACAAGATTTTTAGAGCAGTCATAAAGTGATGTGAGAGTTGCGCCATCAGGTGTTTTTACTTTCACATCAACTCCTTTGTCAGACGAAGTTACACCCTGTCTTGTAAAAATTGGATATAGGTTTGAATCAATCCTGAAGTCGAGTGCTTCTCCTGAGACGATTTTTCCATATGTTATATCAAAACTCTCCCCGCCGGGCCGGTACGCATAAAGTTTAAGACCAAGACTTGGGTACTGGACATAGATTGCCGAATGACTGTTTAGTGAGCCGTTTGGATATGAATACCAGGTGCCTTCTCTTCCCCTGAAATCAGCAGGTGAGACATAAAAGCTGTTTGGAGACGGCGTTAATGTATATTCTGGCGAATCTGTTGCCGGATTGCCGGATTTGAAATATGCAAGCTGTGTGTCAGTCACTCCTCCGGATGAGTAGAATACACCGCTGTTTAAAAAAAGACCCTGTTCTCCGATAAATACCGTATCTCCCTTATAAATTTGATTTATCGCCGCGTTTGCAGGCGATATGGCAAGGATTGTCAGGATTAGCAAAATTGCCGGAATGAACAGTCTGGCAAATTTTGGCTTGGTTTTGATTTTATTAACATTTTTAGATTTCTTTTTTAATTCCATAATTATCACGCATCCGATTTTGTCGGTTTTACTTAGTATGACTATTGGTGATAATAATACATTTGCAATACAGTGATTTCTCAAAGTAACATCTGCATTATTTATTGTTATTCTCATGAGTTTCTTTTAACAAATAGAATATTTTGGATTTTTAGTTTAATGAGTTCTGTCTCAGGAAAGAGAAGAAAAAACAGTCCGGATGAAAAGGAAATGAATAAAAAAATCAGGGCAGGAAAGATGTTTGGGACAGTATATAAATGTTCAAACTAAAAAAACTCTAAAAAAAGAATTTGTTGAAAAATCTGTTTTTTTTATTTGTTATAATCTTTGCATGCTTGCCTTTTTTTTTACCTGTGAGGTGCCTGTGTTTTATTATTCATATTTGTATTTGCCTTTTGGAACAAATATCTCAAATACTGCATTTTCTCCAAAAACACCTGTTTCTTTAATAGTTATTTCTGTGATGGACAGAATTTCTCTTGATAAAAAGAGTCCCAGTCCTGAATGCCTGAAGTATTTCCTTAAGAAAATATTCTCCTTCTCCTCTTTAGGAACACCTGAGCCATCATCAGTGTATTTCAAAATCAATCCATCGTTGATTATTTCAGCAGACAAATTTATTTTAGTAACTTTTTCGCCGTAATTTAAAGTGTTTTCAACGAGGTTGTAAAAAACCTTCTTAAGAAGGGGATCAGCATATATCTCCAATTTTCCTGTTTTTACAGATATCTGCTTATCTTTTACGTTTAAACCTGTAAGAGAGTCGCTGAATGTCTGGCTGACATTTTGCCATATTGGCATGTTGACTCCTATATCCTGGTAATCAGCAGTGAATTCAATCTGCTGTGATATGTTTTCTGCTGAATCTGCTTCTTTTTGTGTGTATTTAACAAGAACAGGGTCCGGATTATCAGAGGATTTAATGTAATCATCTGTTAACTCAAGATACCCTTTTAATACCGTAATCTGGTTTAGAATATCGTGGCGTGTAATGCTTGAGAGAAGATTCAACTTCTTATTTGCCTGTGAAAGTGCAGTCTCTGTCATTTTCCTCTCTGTAATGTCATGCAAAATTGCATGAATTCTGACAGGTTTTCCACTTATGTCCTTTTGGATTCGGGATGAAAGAAAAACTATCAGTTTTTTACCATCTTTAGAAAAAATTTCCAAATCCAGATAGATATATCCGGTATCCAGATATTGATAGTATTGATCTTTTAATTGTTCATATGTTTTTTCGGGAACAAATTTGTTGTAATATTTATTTATAATGTCTTTCTCTGTATATCCTGTCATATGGGTGAATTCCGGGTTTATATCGGTAATTCGCCCATCGATGTCAAGCGCCACATATGCTACAGGTGACTGTTCAAAAAGTTCCCTGAATCTTTTTTCACTCTCTTTAATTGTAATCTCAGCTTCCTTTTGAGTTGTTATGTCATAAAGTGTAATAATTGAGCCTTCAGTAACTCCACGTCTGTCCTGAAGGTTTGTTCTTTGGATATGGAATATCCTGTTTTTTTTGTCTGTTTTTTGGATTATTTCATCTTCATAATCTTTTGATGTCTCTTCTGAGGCCCCTTTTATGAATGTGGTAAATTCATCCCATTCAGGACATACTTCGCCTAAAATTTTCCCTTCAACTGGATTTTTCCCGGATTTTAGAATTTCGTTAGCAATTTCATTTGACTGAACAACAACTCCTAAATTATCTGTTATAATAAGACCTGTCGGGAGCTTTTTAAACACAGAATCGTATGCAACCGGAACAAGAGAAAACAGCCTGTAATGAAAAAGGGCTACAAAAGCCATAAGCAGTGTAAATAAAAAGGCAAGCGGGGTAACGTCCAGATTGTATGCCGGTCCAAACCAGTACACCTGGAATATGAATGCAAATAGTATAACAAGGCCGCTTAATGTTATAATTTTTATCTGCCTGTTTATTATTCCATGTGCATGACCTGAATAGTCAAAAAGCATCAGAATCCCGGCAAGGAAAGTAACCACAAAGTATGAAAAATTCAAAAGATAAATAGGACCCGGGGTTATTGATATCAGCAAAAGATCCTTATAAAATGCAAAACCAACATTCTGATAAAGGAGCGGAATCATCGCCGGCGACTGTGAAACCAGTATTACAATTACAGGAATTGCAAATAACGCGGCGTAAACCGGCAATTTCAGCATTTTATCCCGCCTTATGTAAGTAATGACAAATATCAACCATAATGGTGGAATTAGTGCTATTCCTATGTATTCAAATTTTATTGCAGAAAGTATTAGTAAGGGGCTTTGAAGTGTAAGCTCAATTCCATATAATATTGAATAATATGATGCAACAAAAATCAGAATTATAAATGGTATTACTTTTTTGGAAGTATTTTTAGTCAGTACCAAAAGGACCAAAACTGCACCCAGGATACCGGCAAGAAAATATACTGTAGAAATGTGGAACATCTGTTTATTCACATCCAAAAAGGCAGTTTATGATATAATCTTTTTAATTTTTTTAAACATAAATAAATCTGCCTGATTTATACATATCATCAAGGCATATAAGATATATATTTATTGCAGATGGGAATAGTTAAATGAAGTACTCAAGCATATACAGGAAATATTATGACTGCTATAATTAATTCTACAATAAATTGCTATAACAGATTGCAGTTGTAACCAAATTCCGTTGAAATGAAATATTACTCTTTTAATTTTCCTGAAACAGTGGCTGGAATTTTTATTTCATCTTTTAGTTCATGAATGCTTTTAAATGAAAGTTACTTCGTAACTTACATGAAACTGTTGCATGAAATATATTTTTGATGGATGTTTTTATTTCATGGACGTTTCACATGAAAGTCCGGATGATAAAAATTATTCCTGTTCCGGTATAAGAATGAATAAAGGAAAATCCCGATGATCAGCGAAAGGTATGAAAGGCAGGTTTTGCTTTTATCAGAAGAAGGACAAAAACGGCTTTATGAGTCAAAAGTATTCATCGCCGGTGCAGGCGGTCTTGGAAGTCCGGTCCTGGTATATCTTACACTTGCAGGTGTCGGGAAAATTGTTGTCGCAGACAATGATACAGTCTCTCTTTCAAATTTAAACCGGCAGTTTCTGCATGATTTATCAAAACTAGGAGATATAAAAACAGATTCTGCAAGAGATACACTAAATCGTCTGAATCCTGATGTTGAGATTGAAGGGATCTTTGAAGCGGTTACTGATGATAATATATCTGAAATTACAAAAGACTGCAGTCTTATTATTGACTGCCTTGACAATTTTGAGGCAAGACGGGTTTTAAACCGCGAGGCAGTGAGAACCGGCATTTTTATGATTCATGGTGCAGTTTCAGGATGGGACGGTCAGGCAACAACGATAATGCCTGGAAAAACACCCTGTTATGAGTGCATATTTCCCTTCGACAAAACACCATCCGGAAATTTTCCAATTGTTGGAACAACAGCAGGTGTTATAGGAAGTATTCAGGCAAATGAAGCTGTAAGGATTTTGGCAGGATATGAGCCCTCTCTTGGAGGAAAGCTTCTGATATGGGATGGACGGACTGCATCTGTTGATCAGATTCCGCTTTTGAGAAATGAAAAATGTCATGTCTGCTCAGGACTAAAGTAATGTAGAAATATGGTGTCAATAGAAATTACTGTTTTTGCAAGATTTAAGGAGACTTTTGGGGGATTAAGAAAGCTTGAGATATCAGAAGATAAATGTAGGGATTTTTCAGTAAAAGATGCACTTCTAAAGCTTTGTTCTGAGACAGAAGGGGGATATGAGGTTTTGTTTGACTCTGATGAAGAAATTCTTGACAGTGTTCTTTTGATGCACAACAAAAAGAGGATTTCAGCCGGCGATGCAGATGATATTATAATTCAGGATGGGGATGGTATTGTATTATACCCGCCTGTTTCAGGAGGATAAAAAAAATGGTTATTGCGATAACAAAAGATGATATAGATATTGCAAAGCTTATTTCTGACGCAAAGCGGCCACAGACCGGAGGTCTTGTTGTTTTTGTCGGAACTGTCCGTGATGACGGAATAGAGGCGATTGATTTTGAGTCCTTTGATGAGGCGGCTTTATCTGATCTTTACAATATCGCAGATGAGGCTGAAAAGAAGTTTTCCTTAACTTCCGTTGATATTATTCACAGAAACGGCCTTTTGAAGGTGGAAGAGACAATTCTTGTAATTGTTGCAGGTGCAGGCCACAGAGCAGAAGCATTTGACGGATGCAGGTATATTCTCGAAGAAATCAAGCGTTATGTCCCAATATGGAAAAAAGACATCATAAAAGACGGAGGGGAGCAATGGCACGCATGAGGCTTGAAAACTGCAAAAAAAGATACTCCGGCGAGAGCGAAAGGGCGAGAAAGCCTGAAGAGACACTTGAGATTATTCAGCCTGTTGCAAAAAAATGCGGTATTACAAGGGTTGCAGATATAACCGGTCTTGACAGGCTTGGAATTTTTGTATTTTCATGCATAAGACCCGGAGCCGCCGATGGTGCAATATCGGTGTACAACGGAAAAGGGATGACTGAGAGTTCTGCAAGAGTTTCTGCAATTATGGAGGGAATTGAGAGGTATTCAGCAGAGATTAATGACAGGGAACTTGTCTATGAAAGATTCAGTTCACTTGGAGAGAAAAAGGCTGTAAATCCGTCCACTCTGATTCTTCCTGCCGGCGTTGACCCTGATTCAAAAATTCCATGGTATCAGGGTTTTGATATAATATCAGAAGAGGATGTTTTGGTGCCTGCACATTCCGTATTTCATCCGGTGCCTTATGGTGCTGTCCGTTTTTTCAGGACAAGCACAAACGGTATTGCATCTGGAAATACTCCTGAAGAAGCGGTGCTTCATGGATTGTGTGAGGTTATAGAAAGAGATGCCTGGTCTCTTGCTGAGGCATCAGGTTTTTCCGGGCCGGTTCTTAAAAATATCACAGATCCAAATCTTAACAAAGTAATTTCACTCTTTGAGGATAACGGCGTTGAAGTCACTCTCAGGGATATTACGGCTGATAATGGCATTCCTACAATTGCGGCGGTTTCGGATGACGTAAAGCTAAAAGATCCCTCTCTTTTATGCATCGGAATGGGCACAAGTCTTTCCCCTGTCGTTGCCGCATTAAGGGCGATTACAGAGGTGGCCCAGTCCCGTGCGACACAAATTCACGGTGCACGGGAGGATACAACCGATGCTGACTTTCGAAAGAAGCTTGGATATGACAGGACAAAGCGGCTTAACAAAAAGTGGTTTGAGACTTCAGAGTCAAAGGATTTTTCAGAGATGCCAATGTTTGAATCTGATGATTTCTTAACAGATATCAGTTATGTGTCAAAAAAGCTTCAGGAGAAGAGCGGAGTTTCTAGGATTATTGTAAGTGACTTAAGTATTGTTGATGCTGACATTAAGGTTGTACGTGTGGTAGTCCCCGGCCTTGAGACATTTTCAATTGACAGCGAAAGGGCTGGTGAGAGGTGTAGAAATGCAAGACGTAATCGTGTATTTAGGTCCAAGCCTGAGCATTGAAAAGGCAAAGAGGATTCTGCCGGAGTCGGTTGCTGAATACCGGCCGCCTGTTAAGCGTGGAGACCTTGCAGTTGCAGTAGCAAAGAGACCAAAGGCAATCTGCATTATTGACGGCCTTTTTTTCCAGGACTGCTCTGTGGGCCACCGCGAAATTATGGCGGCTTTAAAGTCAAAGATTTATGTTTACGGCTCATCTTCGATGGGTGCTCTTCGGGCATGCGAGCTTGACAGCTTTGGAATGGTAGGTGTGGGAAGGATTTATGAGATGTACCGTGACGGAATTATTGAGAGTGATGACGAAGTGGCACTTGCCTGCGATCCTTTTTCAAACGAGGCTGTTTCAGATGCACTTGTTGATATGAGGATTAATTTTGAAAGAGCAGTCCGGGGAGGCGTTATCACCGGAGACGAGCGGGATATTTTAATCAGGACTGCATCGGGAATTTACTACCCGAACAGGACTTACAGACGGGTTTTGAAGGATGCAAGGACTGCCGGGGAGATTTCGGGTGAGTCTTTCGAGCGTCTGACGCGTTTTTTAAAGGAGCATCCGTTCTCCCAGAAGGAGGAGGATGCAAGGGAAGTTTTGAGGGTTGTCGGGGATGGGGTTTGAGAAAGTTCTAAAGTTGTTGAATTTAGTAAATAAAAAAGAAAAAAATATTTTTAGATCTTTTTTACCATCTTCTCATTAATTTTTTAAGTTTTTTGTGATATGTACTCAAATCTAATTCAGGATTTTCATCAATTTTTATGCTTGCTTCTTTTTTTAGCATATAATATTGTTTAGCTTTGAGAAATTCAACTCCATCCTCCAATATGGGTAAATATTGTTGAATTTGAGAATATCTTTCAATATATTTTTTCATTTCATTTTGAGCTTTTTCCTCTTCACAATCTGTACATTTAGTTTTCCTAAAATGGTGAATATCTCTGAGGAAATTTGTAAGTAAGTCAATTCCCTTCTCAGATGTAATTTTTCTCTCTCTAAAATCCCATATTTTATCTAATAATGTGAAAATTAAAATGAATAATCCTAAAATCACAATAATTTGTCTCAAGGCAATTGCTGTATCGATTTTTATAAATAAGCAGATTATTTCTGTATCAATCATTGCTATTGTTGCAATTAATGCTGATAAAGTAATTATTAAAAATGTGAATATATTGTCTAGATTATTGTAATGAATGTATCTTCTAGATAGTATTTCTCTATTAATTTCAGCCTTTTTGCTAATTTTGTCACATTCAGCAAGGATTTTTTCATTTTCATTCATATTATGTAACAAACCTTATTTTTTTAAGAATATCCAGATATTTCGGTTCGATTGTTGCATATCGCCATAATACTACATCAACAACAGGAACACTATCTCCACTCACTTTTGATATTTTTTTACAAAACTCTTGAACATCATCAAATCCTTCGTTTAATGCAATTCTTACTAGATGTCTATCCGGTTTTGCTACATCTAGACCAATATTTTTTGCCAGATGAAATACTGTAATCGGTCCAATGAAGTCAAATTCTTTTAATTTATTTATTGGATCTTTCACAATTTCATTTTTAAACCAATCAAATCCTCTTTTGAAAATTAATTCAGCGGCAGCAATTATTGAAGCAATCTTTTTTTTATGATTGAAAATTTTTAATGCTTCTTCCAAGCATGAAATTTTATTAATAGTGATTTTTTCGGCTGAAATCCAATTATAAAAACAATTTGATATAATTGGGAAATATTTAGAAATAACTTTCTCTCTCATGCCTGAGGATAGAATGACCCAGCTGATCTCACGTAAAAAATCACTTTCAGATATTTGTTGGAATATTATATTTTTTTGCCAAATAATTTCATCATTATATCCTTCTTCAATAACAATTTTTTTTACAAAAAAATATTTTTTTACTAAATTCGAATCCATTATACATCTCCAATAATATCTTCCCATTCAGCCTTTGATTTTGATGAATCTGCACGAGAGATTTTACTATGAATTCTTTTTAACACATAACTTGACTCATATCTTTTATTGGAATTTGCTTCTCCCAGATAATCATCTACGTGAATAGACTGATTTGTTTTATCCTTAATTGGCGTGATAATACGTTTCTGAGATTGCTCAAAGAAATATTTTAGCATATTTTTTGGAGTATTGGGTTGGTCACGAGGATAATTTTTAAAAATTTCAATTGCAAGGGATTCAATATGATATCCTGATAATTGTTGATTAGGTGGTAAATTTGCATTTATTCCTTTGATAAGTTTAATTACAGGAATCACTTTATTGCCACATTTTTGATTAATCTGGGTTAATTTCGAAGCGAATTGATCCGGACGTGTAACATTTGACCAACATTTTCCATTTCTTTCTGGTATTTTATATCCACTTCTGCTTTGAAGAGCTGGTAGTAATTGTATTTCAGTACCATCTTGAAATTTAACAGTAACGGCCAACTTTCCTTCTCTGATTTCTTGAACATTAGATAGATGAGAAGATAATTTGCTTTTTATAAGTTGTATTACTTGTTTAGGTGAATAATCGGATAATTCAGAATTATTAATTAGTACAAGTATGTCCGCATCACTTAGACCCTCAACATATGTATGTTTACTAACAGATCCTCCAAATTTTAATTTGATAGATCCATCAAATTCTGAATTAATTATTGAGAATATTTCATCAAGATGTTCATTAACAATTTGAGAATCACGGTCATTATATTTTTTTAATTTTTCATTAATTAATTCATTAATTTGCCTTTCAAAATCATTGTTATCTGTTTGTTCATTTGTTTTCTTGATTCCATTACTGATATTTTTTCCCGGATTATATGAATTTCCACCGCCACCCATAATTATCACCTTGTAATTTTAGATTTAAATAATTTACAACTTTCCTCAAAAAATTTAGGATCCATGTTTAATTCATTAAAAGATTCAAAAGATTGAGTTTTATGCAATCTTCTTAAAACTAATTCTAAATTTTTTAAATAAGCATAATTCTCTTTGCGCGATTCATAAATCAAATTATTATCAGGATATTCAATACCCCACTTTAAACGTCCTAAACTGTGATTATATCCTGAATAATTTTGATAATAGAAATATCTGAGCCAAGAAAGTCCATCAAAAATATCAGCACCTGCCATGTAATATAATGGTGTTGTAACTGGATCCAGACTTCCAAAAATGTGTATTGGTATCTTTAATTCTTTTTTATCTAAGCATTCTCTAATTTTTGCAATATTACACATTCTTTGAAGTGTTGAAGTTCCAAGTTCTTTTTCAGTAAATCCAAGGATATCAAAATATTGAAACTCATCAGAATATGTTAGTAATTTGTCAATTTCAATTATATCATTATTTTCAGATTTGATTAGAAAATTTTTAACAACATTTTTTCCTTTAAATGAATTTTTAGCATTATATATCTGTTTTAAGAATGTTTTCTCCTCATTTGGAATACTTGGATGATCAAAACTAACAAGAATAACAGGAATTTTTGATTTTATTAATTCAATATTTTTTAGAAATTTTTCGACAGTATGGGTAAATAATATATCATTCCATTCATTTGGAAGGTTTTTCTGAGTTCCGTTATCTGTACTATCATTTTCAGATAAACATTCATATCCTCCACTGTCAATAATCACAAAATCTAAATTTGAAAAATCAATTTCAAGGCCATCAGATGAATGATGATCATAAAATGAATGAAGATCGTATGCACTTATTAAAAGGCCATCCGAAATATATGATAAAGAATTATTTATTGAATTTTGTAATTCCTCAGGTTTTTTTGAATCAATGGTACCTGCTTGGCTAGAAAATGAAGGAACAAGTAATGGAGTTGTTCCAATTGTAAGACCATTCCAATTAATGTCCAAAATTCTTGTTTTCATAAAAATTCAACCTATCTAAACATGAAAGACATTTATTACAGGGGTTATCTCCCCCAGATTCACAGCTATAAGTCATTTCTAGTGGTATTTTATGAAGATTACAATATTCAATAATCAATTTTTTGTTCCATTCTAGAAACGGAATGTCTAGAATTACAGTACCATTTGAATAACCATCAATAATTGTCTGGATTTCATTAACAAATTGAATTGAACAATCGTAGTAAGAAGTACCACTATGTATTCCCATTGAAATGAGTCCTGTAAAATTTTTAAAAGATAATAATGTGGCAATTATTAAAAAGCAATTCCGACCTTTAATTTCCCCAGATTCAAAAGCAGTTTCATGGACAAAATTAGCTTTTTTGATTTTTATATTGAAATGAGATCCAATTTGATTGCAACACTTTAATTCATTTTTGGCTGCCGCTTGTCCATAGTCAACAAAAAAACCTGTGACGTTAAAACCTTTATTGATGTAATAATGCACGCAGGCCATTGAATCTATACCCCCGCTTAATAGAACAATAACTTGCTTACTGGAATATTCGTCCGAGTACATCTAATATAATAATTATATCTTTGTAGGATGAAATATATTCTTTGTGGAATTGATGGATTATTATAAAGAAGCTAAAAAAATTTGGAAGAAATTTGAAATTTTATTATTGATCATCATTATTGTAATTGGATTTGCAATTGCTTATTGGCTTGCTCCGTTATCAGGTGATTTAGGAGATATAGTTTATAATTTGGGTATTTTTATTTCTACGGTTTTCGCAGTTCAATTAATTTATGAGATTATTTTTAAGAAAAATGATCAGGAATTCTATAAGACAGAATTGATCCAGATTTGGGAGGAAAAAATTCCAGAAATAGTTAAATCAGGGATTATTTTTTATGAGGATGGTCGTAGGCCTCCTGATGAAAAATTAAATTTTTATCAGGAAGCGGAAAAGGAAATTATCGAAGTGGCTGCTACATTTCATTCATTTACAACTAAATTCTCTTCAGTTCCTGATTCAAAATTTAAAATACCTATTCTTAGTCTTATGAAAAAAGGAGTAAATATAAAATTATACTTACTAGATCCAGAGTCTGAATCTGCATCAGCTTATCAAAACTGTACTCCTGATAATGATGATATTATCAATAAAGTTCATTTAAGTATTGAAAGTCTACAAATAATTATCAAAGAGTTAAATGAAAGTAGTGATTTAGGTAAGATGGAGTTATATACCTATAATTACATTCCTCTTTTAAATGGCGTTTTTTTAGATTTTGTGGAAGATGAATCTCAAAATTCGAGAGCTTTTGTCTCTCACTATCTTCCATATATGGAAAAAAGAAGTGAAAATCCTGGATTTTATTTTACAAAAAAACAAAATCCACAATTATTTGGAAAATATTCTTTTTTTATAAAAAAATTGAAAGAAAATGGGAAATTAGTGGAGAATTTATAAGTAGATCCAATTCAACTTTAATTTTTTTTATTTAGATACGTTTAAGCCTGATATAAGTAAACCTCACATATATAACTAATAATTAAGGGGAAAATCATGGTAAAATTACTCGATACAACTGCAAAGATAACAAGTGAAATTCAGGAACTGATTAGGGGAAGCAAGGAAGAAAAACTGCTGCTCATCACTCCGTATGTTCAGATTGCAAACCAGTTTAAGCTTGATATTCAGGATTTGGTGAATTTCAGAACACCAATTACAGTGATTGTCCGGGAGGGTGAGAATCACAATCCTCAGGATGTAAGCTTTTTGCAGGAAATGACTGGAGTTACATTATGGACACTTCCAAATCTACATGCAAAGTGCTATCTAAATCATAAATCTGCGATAATATGTTCGATGAATCTATATGCCTACTCTCAGGTAAATAATACAGAGATTGGTGTTCTCGTTACTAAGGAAGATGATCCTGAATTGTTCATGCAGATTGATGAAATGGCAAAAAGAATTCATCGTGAAAGTCATGAATATGAGTTTGAAATAGTAAAAAAGAGTGAAAAACCCAAGTCCACATCGGCAAAGTCAGCACAAAAAAAGAATGTAATGCCTGAAAAAGGCTATTGTATTCGTTGTGGAAAAGAGATGCCTTTTAATTCGGATAAACCGTTATGTGAGAAGTGCTACCCTGTCTGGGCAAAATATAGCGATAAAAAATATGCTGAAAAGTTCTGTCATATCTGTGGAGAAGATGTTCCATCCCATAAGAGTTCTTATGAGAAGCCTGTTTGTTATCCGTGTTTTAAGAAATATCTGAAATAATAACTCTTTTTCATTAATTTTATTCACATTATAATATAATATGTTCATTAAAAAAAGGTCAAGATTTTAAACCTCTTTTTCATCATCCCCCTGGTATCTTTCATTGTTGGGGTTTAACTGGTCGGAATGATTGTCCATTGCTGCATGGTATGCATCGTTATTTGGATTCATAGAATCAGACCGGTCATCGTTTGCACTGCGGCCTCCACCGCCTCCTTTTCCCATAGATTTTCACCTCCCCTGTGTTTGTGGGGAAATCTATTTTGAGAGTAAATAAAATTTTTCTGAAACGTTTTCACCAGTTTGAAACTTTTACCGGAAAATTATCTCTCCTGATTTGAACCAAATTTCTCTTTCTAATTCCCGCCACTTCCATGATTTATTTGCCGGATCAATCCTGAAAAAATAAATCTCAATGAAAGTGACTTTCTGAAATATGTTAAAAAGCTATGTCACAAACTCAGGAAGGTTTTCATCGATAAAAATGCCAAAATCCCCATATTTAAATTCTGTGTTTAATTTCTGCTGTTATTATGCAGACCAAAACTATATGCTGTATGCATGTGTGGTAATATGTATGCAGTCAACATCAATCAGGATTCAACAGAAGACCCGTGAGAGTCTCTCAAGGCTGAAAAAGCATCCCCGGGAGTCTTTTGACGATGTTATAACAAGGCTTATTGATGCGAATGCCGATGACGAACCTTTAAGTGAAGAGACAATACAGGCGATTGAAAAATCGCTTAAAGAATACAGGGAAGGAATATACTATACACATGAAGAAATCCTCGCAGACCTCGGTATTTCCGAAACCACTTTGGAATCAGGCGTTTGCGAAACGCCGGAAGAAAAATACCCCACCGGCAAAAAAACGAAAAAAGAGAAGGACGCCTGATGGTCTGGAAGCTTCGTTATTCATCATCAGCAGGGCATTCACTTAAAAAAATGCCACGGGAAACAGTATTCATGCTTCTTTCTAAATTAAAGGCTTTATCGGAAGAGGATGATCCAAGACTCTATTTAAAAGAGCTAAAGGGATTTGAAAACCCGCATTTTTATTCTCTCAGGGCAGGCCAGTACAGGGCTGTCATGACTGTTCTTGACGATTTACTTGTAATTTATGTTGTTGAGGCAGGTCATAGAAGCAGTGTGTACAGAAAGTTTTGAAGTTTTTTATCTCTAAAAAACACCCATCCGGCTGAGCAATATAATAATTATAAAACATAAATTCTAACTGATGGCAATAAAGGACTACAAAATTTTTGTAAGCTATGACCATGAAAATGATCAAAAATACCGGGATGAATTTGAAAGAATAATAGCATGTTCAGAAATTTCAACCGTTGATTCAGCTCCGATAACGGATATATCCGATATAACTGATAAAAAAAATATTGATTCGGATGTTGATAATGGAGCTGATGTTAATGCCGCTGCCGATGCAATCCGACAAAAAATACGGGATGAAATCTTACAGGATTCAGTCGTTACTGTTGTTTTAGTTGGAAAAGATACCTGGAAGAAGAAGCATATTGACCTTGAAATTGAGGCGAGCATCAGTCAGACAGAATCAAATCCCCGCTCCGGACTCTTAGGTATTCTCCTGCCGACCCACTCAGATTTGGAGAATAATCAGTATAGCTATGATACCATACCTCCAAGACTGCACAAAAATATTCAAAACGGATTTGCAAAGATGTACCCTTTCGATATTAATCTTTTAGTCATCCATAATTCTGTTCATGAGGCATTTGAAAGAACAAAATCCGTTGTTCCTGATAATTCATATCCTTTATTTACAGAAGATCTCAGTGGGGAGAACTGGGAGTAATTTTTCCCTATATCCATGATATTCATGGGTAAATGAGTTGGTGAAGATTTTTTAAATTATCTTCATTTTCCTAAAATTTTTAGGAGCCAATATTAATTGACCAAACTTGAAATATGGTATTGTGACAGGAAAAAGAGAAAATCTGTTGCAGACAAAAGATGAGTGAATTATCTTAAAAATTCATGGAGGATCAGTTATGACAAATGAGATCTTTGAGCATATCAGTGAGGAAGCACAACACATTCATGATGACCTTGAGCATGTTGGAAGGGACATTGATGAACTTGGGGCCCACCTGAAAAATCTTGATGAGCATTTACACCATTTAATGACCGAATTAAAAAATAAAGAAGTCCTTTAAAACCGCTACAATACCATAGTGAAAATGCGGGTCTATGAAAAAGACCACAGTCTTTTTCTTCTAAAATAACAGTAAAATTATCCGGTTTATCAACCAACACTCCTAATTAAACGGATACCTATTTTTCTATTCAGTTTTTTAAAAAGATGAAGTCTGATTAAAAGTTTCATCGCCTGTTTAATCCAATTGTTTTTTAAAATTTCGATGCAGGCTCTGATGTGTAGTATCCTGAAATGAGTTTTTTATGCCAGGAAATCATACCCTCTTTTTATACAAAAACCTACAATACCCTTAACACCATAGAATAAACTACAAATGTACCTCTTCTTCGATGTCGAAACAAACGGTCTTCCAAGACGCTGTTATCAGGGGCCGTTAAAAAATCAGGTTGTTCAGCCGAGGGTTGTTCAGCTTGCCTTTTCAAGATATTCAGAAGAAGGAGAAGAGATAAGCTCTTACAGTCGGATTATTTATCCGGAGGACTTTGAGATTCCTCTGAATGTTGTAAGGGTTCACGGAATAACAAAGAAAAGGGCACTTATGGAAGGACTTCCCGGTAATGAGGTTTTCGCTTCTTTTAACGCTGAAGCAAAAAAGTCAGAGTGCCTTGTTGCCCATAACTTCTCTTTTGACTATCCGGTTGTGTGTGCAGAACTCTTTCGTTATGGTCTGAAGAACGAAATTTCAGAAAAGACAGGGATTTGCACAATGAGGCCGAAACCGGTTAAGGACTTTTGTGCACTTCCAAGGAAGAACGGCGGGTATAAGGTGCCAAGGCTTTCCGAACTGCACGAAATTCTGTTCGGGGAGTCATTTGACGGTGCACACGATGCCGGTGCTGATGTGAGAGCATGTGCACGCTGTTTTTTTGAATTGAAAGAGAGAGGGGTTTTGTAGTTTTTTGTTAATTTTTCTTAAATGATTTAACAAAGATTGAACAAACTACAAATATCGCAAATATCGGTAATATAAGAAGAATTGGGCTCTGTCTTTTTTCTGCATTGCCTTTATTATCCTGTGCAATAGTTCCTGTCTCACTTTCCTCAACCGGATTTATGTATGAATTAAGATCAATAAACCAGATCTCGTATTTTGACGGATTATATCCTGTATATTCTTTCGGGTATGCTCTCACAAGAAGTTGCCCTTCATCGAATTCAACGATGTCACCGACCTCAAATTCGTCATTCCCGGAGACTATGATCTCTTTTTTATTTCCATCAGGGATGTGGTAGAGGAAGATTTGGCCATCATTTTTGTAAACAAGGTAATTCCCGTCAACGGCGTATGAATAGGCTTCGAATGTCCCCTGTTTTTCGTCAATATAAGTGTCTTCAAGTGTGTTGATATCAGTTGCATAAAGGGTGCTCTGACCATATTCATCCGACCCCCTGATGTATTTGGGCCATATTAGTATATCTCCTGAAAAACAGTCCTGGTTAATTCCCATGTTTCCTTCCAGGTACGAATAATTTGTCGATGATGGAATAGTAACTGACTTTACGGATTCTTCTGTAAAATTAGGTGACAATCTGAAGACTGTTATTCCATCTTCGGGAATTCTTACATTTGGTAAATCATAATCCAAACTCATTGCAGCTACTGCAATATTGTAATCTTCAAATCCAAGAGCATTATCAGTACTTTTATCATAGATGGTTGTTATTTTTTTGTCATCTTTTGAATATATGCGCAAACGGTGTAGATCAGTGAATTCTTCCCAATCGTACCATGATAGATCTCTGATCAAAACAAGATCATTATCTGCCCGTATATCCAGAATATAATGTCTGGAGATTATTTTCAGATTATCCGTCCCGTCAAAGCTGAATAACCCTTCGGTGATAGCTGCTGTGCCGTTAGGTGTAGTTGTATGTGTTGCAAGAGAGTAATATATTACACCATTCGATATGTCAAGACAATCAATATCCATCCAGAATGAAATCCAGTCATCTTTCTTTTTTTCTTCTGCAATTACTGCGGTGTCAAATGTCTTTGTTTCTCCTGTAGTGCTGTTCCAGATGTAAACAAAAGGATCATTATCAGTTTTACTGTATGCAACCTCTCCTTTGCTAAGCCCCATATGAGAAATCCTGTCAAGAGAAGGGTAATTAAAGACATTGCAGACATCCTTGTCGACATATGAGTAACTGGTGTTGATTACCGGGTTTTCCTCTGCACTGACTGTTGCAGGGAGCGCAGTCAATAAAAAAGTTATAGTAATCAAGATTAAAATTAACTTAAAATAGATAAACCCTTTTTTTGGGGGATTATATTTGTCAACTGGAATTTTGAATATCTTCATTAGGTAAAGTAATATTTTCAGTTTATATATCCTTTATTCCGAAAGTCTCTACAGAGAAAAAAAGATTTTGCAGGCATGTAGACACTTTCGGAATAATGCTTATTGTAATCTATATCTTATCGCATTAACGTAGACCACATACCCGGCACTGCTTATAAAAATCAAATTTTTATGCAAAAAGGGTGATAATCAGTTCTCTTTTTATTAGAGAATAAGAGATTGCCCGTCGCAGGTGTGATTCACACTTATACCGATATCATGAATCCTAAAAATGAAAAAAAAGACTAGAGATTTCTTAAAATCCTGCTGGGTGAATGTGATCAAAAATTGCAGAATTCATGGATATTAGGTAAAAAATAAGCGAGGAAAAAAATGAATACAAGAACAATTAAATTTTCTTTTATTGCCTGTCTTCTTTTTCTTTTAGTGGCAGGAACCGGAGTTGCAAGTGCATACTCCATATCTGCCCATGCAGATGAAAAACAGCTTGAGATAATAAAGGAGATCTACGGACAGGAAATGACTGAAGGTGAATACTGGGCGACTGTGTACCCTGAAGAGTATGCTAAGCTAAAAGAGAATCTCTCACCTGAAGAATTTGAAGATTTCAGTAATATGGAAAAATACTGGGGAGACGACCATCCGGAACTTCCGTACGGAGCGAATGTGTGGGATGAAAAAGGCCCCGTCTCTTTGACATCTTTCACAGATGAAGAGAAGAGCAGATTCGGGCTTGAAGACTTGAAGACAGATAAAAGTGGATATGTCATACAGGGATTAGATAATCCTGAATATCTTCTAGGCAAGCTTTCTTCAGTTCTGAAAAGTAAGGGTGGACTTGAACTTTATGCATATGATCTTCAGAATCTTGGATCTTCAATTAGATATAGAGGTTCTGGAAAAGTAATTGGAGGAACCGTATCTACAACACTGTCCCTTACAGTTGGATTATATGGAGATGGCAGTCTTGTGGATTCAGTTAGTAATTCATGGACTGGTGTAGGAGAATCAACGAAATCTCTTATTGATACATTCAATTATCCACAAACCGGTACGCTGTATCAGTCAAAAGTAACTGGGTCATCAAGTAATCCATCATACTCAGGTTTCACCTGGTCTCCCGGAAGACTTTGGCCATTTTGAATATGAACCATAGAACCAGTAAAAAATCTTGAGCAAATAAAGCATGCAGTTAAACTGAATGTCTTTAGAAACAGCTCAATTGAAGCATAGTTCATTGAAATAGAATGGAGGGCCACATAGGTCCTCCATAACTATTAAAATATATGTTTCAGAGGATCTGAATATTTTTATTTTTGACAACTGCTTTCCCATGTAAATATTATGCCATTAGGAATTGTATTTCAAAATGGCCATTTTGTGTAGATACTTTCGGAATAAACAGTATATAAAAGGGAAACATATCATTCAACAGATGATAAAAGTGTCTAAATTTCATGAAAAAAATTTAGTATCCCAAAAGGTGCACTGCAATTATATTACATTTATGTTTTCAATAGTAGTTCTCTTTTTTTTTATTGCAATTCCCGTCAGTGCAGAGGAATACCCAGTAATTAACACAAGCTACACATATATCGACGCTGGTACATGTGATGTTTTCACTTATCCTTCAACCGATCAATTTTCTCATCTGGGACTTAGTAAAGGAGAGGTTGCATACAGTAAAGACAAAGATCCTTTTGTATATATATGGAATAGTGAAACCGGGGAAATAGAATCATTTGATACTACAGAGATTGCAGAAGAAAATGATAACTGGATCTCCTTCTGGATGGAGATCCAGTGTCTTGATATTTCAAATGGAATTGCTTATTATTCTCTAAACATACATAAAACCACAACTACAGGTACCAGTGCTTCTCCAAAAGGATTATTCAGATATGATGGTCTAAAAAATGAAAATGTTGAGTATCTCTCAGATCACTGTATTGATGATCTGCTTGCTGATAATAATCTGGTTCTGATGAAGGATTCATGGTATGATCCGGAATCTTTTTCAGTTTTAGACAAATTACGTATCTATTCTAGTGACAGTGATGAATTAATTGCAATTGATAACCGAACCGACATCAGCGATCTGATTGGATTCGGAAAATATAAAGTTGTAACTCTTGCCCAAAGTCTGTATTCTCATATGCCCGGTGATCGAATTAAAAAAGATGGCATTGCAGTCTTTGATCTTAAACCTGCACTTACAGGAGGGCCTGTTAAAGAGATTAAGATTCCTGACGCAACCGACATCTCTTCAAATGAACAGATAAATGTGGATCAGGATTGTTTCTCGGATAATTATTTTGTCTGGACCAAGGGCATAAAAACAACCGATGTTGATAAAGATAAGTTCCAATGTACTCTTTATGCAACCGATCTGGGTACGCTTGAAAATACTGCTTTAGACTCCAAAGCTGACCTATCATTTGGGCTGTATTCTTATGCCGTCGATGGCGATTATCTGATCTACAAGAATGAAGAAAGGATCTTCCTGTATGAGATTCCAACCGGAGAAAAGAAAGAGGTCAGGATCTCTGGAAACGATGAATTTGCGGTTGGTGATATCGTTGAATTTGATGAAGGTCAGCTTTTGGTTAGGGCATACCCGAAAGAATATACGGGATACAATCCGTCAAAATACGAGATCTGGTTTATTGATCTCAATTCATACATAAATCCGGTTGAGAAAAGTGAACCTGAGATTACTAACTCAAATGATAATGACTCAGGAAAGGCTGAAACTCCGTTGTCTTCTGTAATTCCTATATCTGCACTTTTAACAGCAGGTGTCTTTTTCTTACAGCCTCCCGGGAAAAATAAAAAATAATCTTTACTTTTTTTTAATTCAGAAAGCATGTAGACACTTTCGGAATAATGCATATTTAAGCTCCTGTCCTACTATAGGATTGAGAATTACAGGCATTTTGTGTGCAGGTAATTCAGAAGTCAAAAAGTGGAGATGAAGAGTTATGAAAAATATGGGAATTAAAATAACGGCAGCGATATCGTTTTTGCTACTGATTTGGGTGGTATCAGGAACCGCAGGTGCATCTTCTGTATCCGCCGATGCAAACGAAAGTCAGCTGGAGTTAATAAAGGAGATATACGGGCAGAAGATGACTGAGGGGGAATTCTGGGAACTGGTATTTCCGGAAGAGTATGCAATGTTAAAGAAAAATTTTTCACCTGAAGAATTTGAAAATTTCTCAAAGATGGAGAAATACTGGGGGGATGACCACCCTGAACTTCCGTACGGAGCGAATGTGTGGGATGAGAACGGACCGGTAAACCTCAATGAAATCAGCGAAGAAGAAAAAGATGAATTAGGTCTTGAAGGTGTAATCGTCGATGACAGCGGTTATATCATTCTCGGTTTCAACAACGATGCCGAAGGAGCAAAAGAGAGGCTTGAGAGCTATGGAGATGTCAGCGGGGAAAATTTCCTCAATGGCCTGGCCGCAGGAATATATGATAATTCACCTTTCAAAGTCCCGGTAGAATTGATTAAAAGCCTCACAGAATTCATGGGGATTGTCGCCTGACAGAATCCTCATCAACTTTTTTTAGATCTAAAGGAAAAAACAGTTTGAGATTATAATGTAGACTGTTTCGGAATAATGCCTATATATAACCCGCACTATAAATATCTCTTATTATATATGACAACCAGACTGAAGGCATTATTCTCCAAAAAAAATTAAAAGGGCATGCAAATGATATTTATCAGTAGAAAATCGGTAAAAACAGGGTTCTCCATATTTATTGTCATAGTTATGCTCCTCTCTTATGCAGTGGCAGCAGAAAAACTGACAGGAGGTGGAGATGAGCCAAATTTGACAATAAAAGAACTCTGTAAAAAAAATATAACAACCACGGAAATTTATAATCTGCAAAAATACTGTGGAGACGAATATCCCGGGCTTCCATACGGCGCAAACATCTGGGACGAAAACGGTCCTGTAAATCTTAGTGCACTGAATAAATCGGAAAAAAAGAAATACGGGCTTGAATCTGCTCTTATAGGAGGCAATGGTTATGTCGTCCTCGGTTACATGAAAAATGAGATAGGAGAAGGCGAATCGATCCCTTTCTATAAACAAATGCCTGGCGAAACCGAAAATTTCACGATAGATCTAAACTGGATGAATACTAAAAGCAGGCTTAAACTAACAATCTTTGCACCTGACGGCATAATGGGGCCGTATTATGACGAATCCGACGGATTGGTTAACGGCAGGTTATTCCTCAGAATTTCAAGACCTGAAGGTGTCGAAAGCGGAGAATGGTATGTCGTTATAGAAGCCGAAAAAACAGAAGATAAACAGCCGTTTATTTATTTAATGTATTAAGGTAGTTCACATGAGAGGCAGGGAAAGAAAAATTACTTTGATTTTGACTACAGGAATTCTGCTAATAATTATTACAGGATTTATCGGAGTCGTCTCAGCAATAGAAACAGGAGGATATGTCGTCGAACCGGCGTATGGAATTTCGCCGGATTATACTAATATATATTTTGGAGATCTGTCGGGCGATTATGACTTCCTGCAAGGCCCCGGACCGGAGAAGATTGGGTACTGGGAACTTCCGATTATGATTATCCTTATCCTTATTGTTATAGGATTAATCTCATCCATTTTTTATACTGTTAAATTATTTTTATCAGGGAAAATTTCGTTTATATATGGGCTTTCCAAAATAAAAAAGAAAGATATCCTGGAGAATGAATCACGAAGAAAAGTTTATGATACAATTTTACAAAATCCTGGCATTCAGCTTTGTGAAATTGAAAAACTGACTGGTTTTACTAACAAAAACTCTGAATATCATATAAAAAAACTTCTCAGTTATAGTCTGATTGTGTACAAACAAACTTCCAGAGGAAAAGGCTATTTTCAGAATTCAAACACATATTCGTTGAAAGAAAAGATTGTTTATATGCATTCCAAAAATCCAACCGAAAAAAGAATAATTGAAATAATTCATGAAAATCCGGGAATTACAAGAAAAGAGCTCAGCGGGGTAATAAAAATTTCCGCACCATCTGTGAGCTGGTATATAACAGGACTTACCAATGATAATATTCTAAAAAAAGAAAGAGTGGGAACAAGGGTTCATTATTACATCAACGATTCTTTTAAGACTGACATTTCAAATCTAATAAATGAGAAAAAAGCAGTAGTATTCAATTATGAAATACCCTCTTAGGAAAAAATGGCGAAAACATCCCTTTAAGGACTTTTGTGCACTTCCAAGGAAGAACGGGGGGTATAAGGTACCAAGGCTTTCCGAACTCCATGAGATACTCTTTGGTGAGTCCTTTGACGGTGCACACGATGCCGGTGCTGATGTGAGAGCATGTGCACGCTGTTTTTTTGAATTGAAAGAGAGAGGGGTTTTGTAGTTTTTTGGTCAAAAATTTTTGGAACTTATAAGGTCTTTATTATATGAATTATATGAATTATATGAACTCAAATGCATTAAAATTAATTTTTGGCTCAGTATTAATTTTATAAGATTCCTGTGCAGGAATGCCTGAATTATCCCTGTTAGTTTTATTGTGCATAAAAGAGTCAGCTGAAGTCTCTTTTGGAGTTTCAATCTCTTCAGAAAGACCTCTTGTTCTCTTCCTGAATTCAACATGATGGCCTGAAGATAAAAAATTTTTAATTAAAAAAAATCCAATCCCCTTAAAAGCGAATGTCTGAGGCTCTGTTCCTGAATAAATAATTGAACCGTTATATATCTCTGAAAAATCGCCCAGACTGGATACACCTGCACTTTTCAGAAAAAGATTTATTTCATTATCTGTCGCAGTCTTCTTTTTGTTTATGAAACTAATTGAGAAATCCTGAGCTTTTAATGTATCATAAATAACAAAGCATTTGCCGGATTTATCACATAATCGTTTAATACTTTGGTTATCTGTCACTAATCCTTCGTTTAAATAATCCATTAATTCTGTCTGATATATACTGTCAGATGTTACTTTGTTAAAAGAAATTTTAACGGAATCAAATCCTGAATATTTGGCAGTAATATTGATTCCTAAAACGCTTTTAAGAACTTTACTGAGTAGTTCATTTGTAGACAATTCGATTGAAGCCTTATCTTTGTCCTCATAAGAGTCAGCAATGTTCCATTTAGGTTCATCTTTTCGAATAAAGGGTAGTTCTTTCTTTGGATTCTTTACAAATGAAGTAACAGGGCCCAGAATTTCAGGATGATCATTTTTATTTTTTGCTTTTGTTACGATTAGTGGAATGTAATCTCGATCAGGAAGAATGAAAAAATAACCCGCCTGAGCAAGCTTTTCAATCATGGCTGATCCTTTTATTCCAACAGGATTTGTTGACATATTTTTATTGCCCCCCACATATTTATTGAATCATTCATCACAAATACGATAAATGTTACTAAGCGGGTATAAAAAAAACACTTCAAAACCAAATCCCCCGGTATGAACTATTTTTTTCACTTGATCTGTTACATAAAGATGAAAGATAAGCCGCGTAATGAGATTTAATTTGCACAATCCTCTTTAAATCACGATTAAAAATTGCGAAAAAGAGTGAAGAATGATCTGTTTTTATCTCCAGAAAAAATCCATATATTATAATGAAAATTACGGCATTTTTATGCATTTCAATTTTACTTTTTGGCCTGTTTTTGATAACCGCTGGTTGCACAGGGACTGATTCTCCTAAAAGCGAAGTTATCATAAAAACTGATGAAAATAGAAGTTCTGAAACCTACAATTCTGAGAAATATCTGTCAAATGAAACACTGGTGGCCTTCGTTTGCAGTGCGGCTGAATATGTAAAACAACACGGCAAAGAAGAGGCACTTTCAGAGTTCAACAATCCAAACGGCTCGTTTATTGACGGCGAACTCTACATCTACGCATATACCTTTAATGGTACAACTCTTGCACACCCGGTAAATCCCGAAAAGGTGGGATTAAACCGTCTGGATGAGGGAGATACAGGAATATTTCTAAAAGAATGTATCGAATCCGTAAATAACGGAAGCGGGTTTAATACTATTAATTATTTAAATCCGGAACATAACTTAACACTTGAATCAAAACTGGTGTACGGGGTTAAAATAGATGATGAATGGTGGCTGGGCTCTGGAATATACACAGGTCCTGCCATTTCTTTAAACAGTTCAGAAGCGGATTCCTTGTAAAGCAAATGTGCCTAATTTGGCATTTTGCTTAAATTTCCAATTGTTTTTTTAAGATTATTTTTTTGAATCTGACTTTTTTAAATCCCCAAAAAAAATCAGAAAGATATCAGCTAATATTATATCAGTAAAATTCAGATATTACAACAACGCTGGATAATAATTATTCGTTATTTGTCTGGTTAATTAATCCGGGTGGAGTGGTTTTATGAAAAAATTTAATTTTATGGCTGTCTTGTCGGCAGTTTTTATTCTTGCTGTTTTTGCGGTATTTTCAGGATGCACCGGGCAGGATTTAAGTATGGATGTTTCAGATTCAAAAACAAAAAATGCTGTTGAAGATGATATGAAAGCAGTCTCTGAGGAGATTTCGTCATCAATTAATAAAGGGCTAATAGATCTCAGGTCAGGTATCTTAAATAATTCAAAGACTCTTACAGAAACCGGCTTAACAGGGGATGTGGCTGAAAAAGCGCTTTTAAAAAATCTTTTAAATTTCCCCTGGGCATTTTCGTCCCTTGTCATATCAGATGAAGGTGTTGTTTTAACAGCCGTTCCCAAAAATTATGCTGAGACTGTTGGGATGAATTTAAGCTGGCAAAAAGAGGTTTTGACAGCAAACGAAAAAAAGACGCCAATAGTTAGCGATGTCTTTGAAATGGCTGAAGGATTTACAGGCATATCACAAAGTGCTCCGGTATTTTCACCGTCCGGAAGATATGTAGGCTACACTGACATCACATACAGCCCCTATGAATTCATATTAAGGCAGGTAAAGCCCGCTGTTGGTAAAAAGCCCTATGATGTATGGGTTTCACAGGCTGACGGGACACTCATTTACGATACAAAAGAAGAGGAAGTCGGAAACAATCTCCTGACAGATGAAATCTACAACAATTCCACTCTTCAGTCTGTTTTAAAGAGAATCTTATCTGAAGAGACAGGAGTTTGTGAATACACATTTTCTGATCGCGACTGGAAAGAGGAGGTTTCAAAAACAGCTGTATGGACAACGGCCGGAATTGACGGTGCAGAGTGGAGGGTTGTTGTGACATACTCAGGTCTTGAAGAGACTGCAGAGCAGACAGCAGTTGCAGAAGATATAAGTGAGAGATTTGAAAACCTGAAATCCTTTGTCCAAAATGCAGCCAGACATGCAAAAGAGAGTGAAAAAGGTTCGGCAGTTATGGATTTCAACGACAGGGAAGGCTCTTTTGTTGATGGTGAATTATACATCTTCGCATACGAATATGATGGAACTGTAATTGCACTTCCGTTCCAAAAGGAGCTACTTCGAACAAAGCGTTTTGGAATTACTGATTCAAACGGCGTTAAATTCATAGATGCATCGGCAGAAATCGCCAAATCCGGCGGAGGATCACTTTATTATGTCTATCAGAATCCATCTCACAGATACAAAGAGGAGTTTAAGATTGCATATGTGCTTCCAGCCGGTGATGACTGGTACCTTGGAGCCGGGATTTACATGCCGGAATTTCCATGCAGTTTCAATGATACGGAAAAAGACGAGCTTGTAAAGCGTGTGAAAGCCGCTCGTGATTATGCACTTGAAAACGGAGTCGAAAAAGCCACAGCTGATTTCAACGACTTAAACATGAGTTTCGCTGACGGTAAAAACTACATCTTCGCATACGACTATTCCGGAAAAACACTTGCTCTGCCGCATCAGCCTGAATTAATCGGCGAAAACAGGTATGACTTTGAAGACACCTATGGTGTAAAAATAATACAATGGGAAATATCTGAGGCAAAATCCGGCGGGGGTTTTGTTTATGTTGAGTACTTAAATCCTGATACCGGCAAAAACGCTTTAAAACTCTGCTATGTTGAGCCTGTCGGTGATGAATGGCTTGTAGGTTCCGGAATTTATTCTGAGAGCCTTTAATAATATTATACCAGTTTCAATCCTTTTTTTAAAAGACGCAATATCAGCAATTATATTTCAAAAGAAAAAGTTAAAAAAATTGATTAAACCGGAAGAATCCTTCTTCCAAAAATGTCGTTTATCACTGCACCAATTCCCAAATACATCGCAAGAATGCCTGTAATTATACCCAAAAATCCTGCAAAGAGATGGAAGTACGTAATTCCTGTAAAGTTTGCAAGAGCTAGCAGGATAAATACAATTAAAAGCAGTGCAAATGTCATTCTAAGAATCATAAACATCTTAAATGTGCATATAAAAAGCCCTAAAACCAGAATTGTCCACGCCGCGAGAAATACGCCAAGGTCAATGGGGGTCGGTGCAGCCGAAAAACCTGAAAGAGGCAATATCAAAATCATCGCAAATGTTATCCAGAACAATCCGAAACTTGTGAAAGTTATAAGGCCGAATGTGTTTCCCTTTTTCCATTCCATAATTCCGACAATGACCTGTGCAAGACCACCGTACATAAGCATCATAGCAACAATTGCACTTGAAAGTGCAGTCACTCCTGCATTGTGAACGCTTAAAAGAATAGTAGTCATTCCAAAAGCACAAAGTCCGAGTGGTGCCGGATTTGCAGTGTTGTCAAGAATAAACAGATTGTTTTTATTCTTTTCATCAATAATTGTGTCCATAAAAAAATCCCCTGTCATGTGCAATAGTTCAGACTTTAAGAAGAATGAATTTTGAAAATGCACATTTAAGACCTATAATAACTTAACAGGTATATAAAAATATCTTCAGATTCATTCAGGATATGCCAAATTCATTCTGAAAATCTGTTCTGTTTATCACTAAAAACGTCCATGAAATTATATTTCATGCTAACTGTTTCATGTAAGTTACGAAGTAACTTTCATGTAAAAGTGTATGACTAGGATGAAGAAAACTTCATCCAGACTCATCCTATATATTTATTGCCGATGAAATTATAAAAATAAAAAAAAGTGGTTAAACTATGAAGGCGGTAATAATTTATCATTCGTACTCAGGCATCACTCGGGGTGTTTCTGAAAAAGTGCATGAGGCAGTCGGCGGCGATATTGTGGAAGTAAAGCCGGTTAAAAACTATTCAAAGCTTTCTGCATACACTACCGGGTGCATGCGGGCAAGAAAGGGCGAATGTGATTTAATTGAGTCTGAAACAATAGATGTATCTGATGCAGATGTAATTGTAATCGGAACACCTGTCTGGGCATTTCGTGCAACTCCGGCTGTTAATGCCGCGGTTGAGGCGCTTTTTGGCTGTAGTGAAAAGCCGGCTGTAATATTTGCAACCTGCGGTGGTAAGGAGGGTGAGACCCTTACAAAGTTATCTGAAGCACTTTCAAAAAAAGGTGTAATAGTTAAAAAACAAATTGTCTTTAACAAAGATGATGTAGAAGATGAATCCAAAATAAATGAGCTTATCACAGCAATAAAATCAGCAGGCGGCATCTGATTTGTTATGAAAGCCAAAATTCCTGATAAACTTTCATCACTTTTTTGTGTGATGAAAAAAGCTCATCATGTGCGTTTGCTATGAAAATCACTTTGTGATTTACATGAAACTGTTGCATGAAACCTTAGTTTCATGAAACGTTTTTTTAAAAAAAGCTGTATTTTTCTCTAAAGAGAAAATAAATCCCGTATTTTCACAATAAATTCATCTTTTGCAAGACTGCATCTCTTTATATTTTTATTAATCAATTGAATAATGTTGAGAATTCATGACTTTTATGAAGAAGTTATCCAAATTAAAAGCGACATTATATGCAATATTTGTAATATTTTTAATATTTTCTGCGGCAGGATGCACTGATGCACCGGGCAATAACGAAACTGATTCTCTAACAGCAGGTTATCTGATGAATGAAAGTATAAAAAATCCGGTGAAGGCACATTATAACCCGGGTGAAATAACATCTTTTTACAATTCCGCTGAGGATTTAACCAAACAATCCCTGGATTTAATTGTAGAGATTCCGCCTGAGAAAAAAACGTTTGAAAATACAATGATTGCTTATGAAAAAACAATTTCTGACTTTAATGACTGTGTACAGCCGCTTAATATAATGGGGTACGTCTATCCTGACTCTGAAATTTCAGGGGAGGGGATGGAGTGTGAAGAGAGATATAGCAGATTCCTGACTAATGTTTCAAGCCGGCGTGATCTTTATGATGCTCTAAAAAGCGTCACACCGTCAAACTCCGATGAAAAACGGCTGTATGATGTTATAATCCGTGAGTTTGAGAAGAACGGACTTTTCCTTTCAGATGAGAAACTTGCACATGTAACAGAGATGAGAAAAGAGCTTTCAACTCTTGAATTACGATTTAGTGCTAATTTAAATAACGATGATACAAAGCTTGTATTTTCAAAAGAAGAATTAAAAGGTGTTCCCGAGTCATCATTATCATCCTTTGAAAAAACGCCTGCCAAAGATTACATTGTCACAATGAAGTCTCCTGATTACAATGCAGTTATGACTTATGCGGACTCTGAAAATACACGCTTTATAATGTATAAATCATACTTCACAAAGCAGGGAGAGGAGAATACTTTACTTCTTGAAGAGGCGCTTGTCTTAAGGCAGAATATCGCTGAAGAGCTTGGATATGAATCCTGGGCTGATTATAAAACAGACGGCAGGATAGCTAAGAACTCATCAAATGTCATGGAATTTTTAAATGCCCTTAAAGATACCTTAAAAGAAAAGAACGCAAATGAAAATTCCGAACTTCTGGAGATTAAAAAGCGGACGTTTCCTGATTCAGAAGAACTTTTCCCGTGGGATGTCTACTATCTTTTAAACATCAAAAAGATGGAGGATTACTCATTTGATGAAGAAAAGGTCAGGGAATATTTCCCGCTTGACAGAGTCTTAGACGGAATTTTTGCAACCTATGAAAAATTGTTTGGTGTAAATTTCAGGAAATCAGAAAATATTGATGTCTGGCATCCTGATGTCTATGTATATGAGGTTTCAGATGAGCTGAGCGGAAATGTAATTGGGTATCTTTATCTTGACTTATTCCCGCGTGATTTAAAATATAATCATTTTTGTGCGGCCGGGTTAAAAGGCAGAAGTGTTTCAGGTGATTCTTATAATCCGCCGGTATTACTGATAATCGGAAATTTCAACAGTCCCGGTTCAGATAAGCCGTCACTTTTGAAAATTGATGAGATAAGTACACTCTTTCACGAAACAGGCCATGCAATGCACTTCCTTTTGACAGATACGCCTTACAGATCACTTTCAGGATTTGGGGTTGAGATGGATTTTGTTGAAACTCCGTCACAGGCAATGGAGGAGTGGGCATATGATCCTGAAATTTTAAAATCAATCTCAGGGCATTATAATAATTCGTCTGAAAAGATCCCGGACGCCCTTTTAGCAGATGCAGTTTCGACAAGAAATGTTGAAAATGTCAATACCTACACACGTGTTCTTGCTGATTCATTCAGGGATATGAAATTCCATACAACAAAAGGGCCGGTTAACACAATGGAAATGTCATATGAAATATATGAGGACATTAACGGTCTTAAACTTCCTGACGGAATCAGAAGTTCAGCATCATTTGGTCATGTAATGGCAGACTATGATGCCGGATACTACGGATATCTCTGGTCGAAGGTATATTCAATGAATATTGTTGATGAGTTCAAAAAATCCGGCATGACAAACAGGACAACCGGCATGAAGTTTAGAGAAGAAATTCTTGCAAGGGGAAATATGGAGGACGGAGATGTCCTTCTTGAGAATTTCTTAGGTGAAAAGCCAAATCCTGATGCATTAAATATCCTTCTTAACAGATGATGGTTAGTAAAAAAAGGTTTAAAAAAGTAAAAACAAAGATAAAAACAAATTTTTTACCGGAATTTAAAAAAAGGACCTGATTAAAACTTTTACCAGATAATAAAAAAATATAAAGGAATTTTTAAGAAATGAGTGACTCAAAAAATAATAAATCATATAGGCAGATTTTTGACGGGGTTATTGAGGCAACAATAAAAAACGCTCAAAAAATTGCCTCAAAAAATCCGGGCCTTATTCTGACCGGTGCGAAGATAGCATATCACCAGAAAAGAGCGGCAGGCATACGTGCTGAATATGAAAAAAAGGGTGTTGTCGTCCCGGGTGTTATTATGTTCTCACTTCAGTCGAGGTGCAATCTGACATGTAAGGGGTGCAATATTAATGAATGTGACTCCTTCCAAAAAAGGTCGGATATGACTGATGATGAAATTATAAGCACAATATCTCAGGCAAAAAAAATTGGTGTCTCAGCCGTTTTATTTTCAGGCGGCGAACCATTGCTTAAACTTCCTTTAATCCTTCAGCTTGCAAAGATGAATCCGGAAATTTTATTTTTGGTTTTCACAAACGGTCTTTTAATAGATGAAAAAGCGGCAAAAATAATTGGAAAGTGTAAAAATATCGTTCCCATGCTGTGTCTTGAGGATTTTCCTGATAAAAGTAACGTTTTTTGTGGAACAGAAGAATATAAAAAGCTCATTGATACCTGTCATAGTATTTCCAAAAGAGGAATGTTTTTTGGTTCTTCTCTGACTGTAACAGCAGAAAATATTAATTCTATAACAGATGAAAATTTCATCAGAGATATGGTTTCAGGAGGCGTTTTGGCTTTTGTTTTTGTTGAGTATGCGCAAATAGATGACAAAACAAAAAATCTTTCTTTAACAAAAGATCAGAAGTCACTTCTTGGCGAAAAAATCAGGAAGTATTCGGAGATGTTTCCTGCTGTCTTTATTAGTTTTCCCGGAGATGAGGAGAATTTTGGCATGTGTCTTGCCGCCGGAGGCGGTTTTTTACACGTAAGTCCGGATGGGAGTCTTGAGGCATGCCCTGCGGCTCCTTTTTCAGACACAAATCTTAAGGAAGTGTCATTAACTGAGGCTTTAGGTTCTGAACTTCTGCGAAAGATAAGGGAGAATAACGGTATTTTAACTGATTCCGGTGGAGGATGTGTTCTTTTTCAAAAAGAGGAATTCTGATAAAAGCCTTTTTTTTAAAAAGTAATAAATTCTCAATTTTTATTGTTAATCTCTGTACTTCTTTGAATCTTTTTCAAAACGGTTTTCCACTGAGGAGTTATTAAGAAACTCTCATCCATAAATCCGATTACTGTCTCAAATCTCTTCATTGGAAAAGCCATTGTGAATATATCATTTGGAACACATTTTCTTGCAGAGGGATCAAACATCCCTAAAACGACTTTTGGCTCGTCTTTTTGCTGTTCAAGCCAGGGGTAGAGAAGAATTGAACTACAGCCGGAACCCATCGGGCAGATTACACCGAAGGGTGACGACTGGTCATAATTTGCAAGTGTGAAAAGACCGCTCATAACTTCAGGGCGGGCGAAAAATACAATAACTTCGGGATTGTCGTTTTCTTTTAGTTTGTCCCATCGCTTTATGTGAAGGTATTTTTTATGCGGCGGATATTTTGGGATTTGCTTTTCCCAGTCATCGACAATTTCAGGCGTTTGTTTGTATCTTTCACCATCTACAATGCCTTTTTTTCCGTATGAGAGGAAATACCTGAAGTTTAAATGAATCGAATCTGAATATCCTGAATACCGAAGACCGCCGCCGCAGGTTATTGATTTTTCTGTGAATACAATTGAATCCCCGCTTCTTGCCTTTGCAATCTGGCAGATTATACACCTCCACCCGCGGGGAGTCTCTACAAGTTCGCCATCATCTGCATTGTCTTTAAATTCAATTGAAACCGGAAGATCTGAACCGGGAAAATACTTCTCCCACGATTCAGTGAATCTGTCGCGAAGTAATATGTCCATGTCCAATCTGTAAACGTCCGAGACGAAAAAGATACCGCACACAAGATACCGGCCATAAAGTATCATTCATCTGTAACTATCCAAAAGGTACCTGATTGAAGGTGCAAAAAAAGATAATGTCTAAAAAAACAGGATTTATCAATTTTTGTTTCAGAGACAAATTTTCAGATGCAAAGGATAATTCTTTAAAAAAATAAGGAAATTATGTTGTTAGTTTCCCGCTAATTTTATCAGTTCAAATCTCCGGAAAAATATTTCAGTCAGAAGGTAAAATCTAAAAAAGATATAAGAAATTATTTTAAATTTAAAAAATGAGTAACCGGGTAATTTAAAAAAAATCCTTAAGAATCTAAAAATTTTCGTTTACTTTAATTTACGGAGCAAAAGATATGGCTGACTTAAACATCAGTGATGAGTGCAGAAAGCTTGCAAACCTTCACACACGCGGCGAATTAGGCACGGGGATTTCCAAAATTGTTCAAAACTACACTCAGCGAGATCTTAAACGGATGGAGTGGAACTTTTCTGAAAGTGTCCGGGGTATAGATGTTTCCTACAAAAAAAAGCTTGAAAAAACAATAAGGGAGTATCTGTATCAAACCTGGGAAAAAATCCGCCTGTTAAGCCAGCAGGGCGGATTTTCGCCGATGAAAGATGAACTTTCTAAAAAGGCAGGAGAATTTTGGGTGATGACTGCCCGTGAATGTGCAAAAAATTGTGATGTAAATCCGGAAATCTGCCGCATCCGCTTTTTAAAATATCTTCTTGCCGGATTTTCAATTTATGTTTTAGAAGTTCCGCCGCATCCTGTTGGAATGCCGTTTCCTGGCGGTGATGCCGTTTCATTATTAGATGGTGTGTATTACTGCCCTGTAAGGGATAAATCCGGCGATGTTGACTCTGCTCTGTGCCCGTTTTGCCCTGCAAAACAAACCCCTGAATCAGGCTACTTAAAGCCGCCTGTTAAGGGAAGCGAGCATCGAAAACAGGAATATCTTAAAAAGACCTTTGATTTCCATCATTATAACGGGTAAATTTTAGCAGTGATTTTATAGAGCCTGCAAAAAATTTCCCCTGGTATGCCCGGGATATTAGTACCGGGGTATACTTAATTTTAAAAATTATTTGGGTATATTTCTTTTTAGAAAGTCAAGAGCGTATTTTTGTACCTCTTTTGACTTAGGGTTTATCCAGAAGCAAAGGTGGGAGCCTTCTTCAACCCAGATACGCTCTGCATTTTTGATATGTTCATAGGCATAGACGCCGTCATAGAACTTTACGTCTGCGTCATGTGTTCCGTGTACAACAAGTGTCGGGCATTTGATCTTTTCAACAGGCAGGTGGCGGATAGTCCGGCTGATATCTACGTCGTTCATCGTGCCTGCTTTGCGGGGCTTGTAGGGATACATTGTATTCATGAAAGCTGTAACGAATTCGTGTGCATACGGGTCATTTAAGACAAAATCAAGGTGTTTTTTCATCTGCTCCTTTGTGTAATACGCCTCGCTCCTGAAGATCTCTTTTATGAATGAATCAGGCTTTGCTTTTGTCATCTTCTGCAGGAGTTTCTGTCCGGGATCGGAAAGGAAGATAATCTGGGCAACCGGTCCTGCTGTTTCCGGCAGATCATAATAACCGCTTATTGAATCAGCTGTAATAAGAGCCCAGATCCTGTCCGGGTGGCGGGCTGCAAAGGTGTATGCTGCAAGACCGCCGGCAGATATTGAGAATACCGCAACTTTATCTATCCCAAGCTCGTCGAGAACTGCTGCAAAAAGATCTGCCTGTTCATCAAGAGACTTTCCGCTTTCAAGCGGTGTACCGAGGAATCCCGGGCGGGAGACTGATAGAAGCCTGAAATCAGAGCCTGCAAAGTCAATTGCCGCACGACACTGATCAACACCGCCGTGGACTGTTCCGTGACTGTTTTTGTGCTTCTCCTCAATTTTCATTGAAACACGGGCAATGCCATTTTCTGCTTTTATTAATTCAATACCTGCTTCGCAGGCAAATTTGTCTTCAGCTAAAAAATCAGATGCCGGCTCTGCTTCTTTTTGTTCATACATATGATGAAACTTAAGTCTTTACAGACATTAATTTTTGCAGATCGCTGATAACAGTTCTTGTAAGCGAAATAACTTCCAAACCAAAACCCAAAACAATAATTCAGGAACTAAAAACAATCAAAAAACTATATATTATTTAAATTATATTTTCATATTATATCATGTTCAAACTGCGCAATGATTCAACATATCTTATGCCTGCACATTTTGGAGGCGGCAGATTTGACCCGGAAAGGGTTGTGCATCAGAGAACAACAACCCTTACACTTACCTACAAAACCGAAAAAAAACTTCTTGAACAGTATATTCCAGAGGAATTTGAGCTTCTGTCGCCAAAAGTGCAGGTTGTCTTTAGCAAATTTACAGAGATTGACTGGATGCAGGGTGGAATGTACAACCTAATTAACATTGCATCGCCTGTCCGTTTCACAGGCAAAAAAGACACTCTTGAAGGCTCATACACTCTTGTTGTATGGGAGAACAAAACAGCACCGATTCTTGGCGGACGTGAACAGACAGGCATTCCTAAAATTTATGCCGATATTGAGGATCTCCACATACAAAAGCCCCATTATGCCACAAATGCCAGTTATGAGGGAAATACTTTTTTAAATCTTGACTTTTTAGCAGAAGAAGAGATTCAGGGCGAAAATCTGGATGCCATAAAAGAAGAATTTTCGTCACTAAACACAATAGGCTGGAGATATATCCCCAAAGTCGGAGCGCCCGGTGCAGAACTCAGTCAGTTTATCCTTTATCCGCAGGGAATGAAGGTCGAGAGTGCTATCGAAGGAAGAGGAAGCCTGAAATGGACAAGCCTGACTCCTATGCAAAATCCTTCGCAGTACTACATCATAAACAGCATTGCGGCTCTTCCGGTTGAAAAGATAATAAATTCGGTTTTGTTTGAAGGAGATACCTTCCTGCATGCAACCGGTGCAAGAGTGATTGAGTAAAAAACCGGAAAAATCAAAATCAGACCGGAATTAAAAAAAAGAGCAATAGAAGTTAAGGAAAGAGGGTATATTATGACAGACAATGATTATTTCAAAGATAAAATCTGCATTGTAACAGGTGCAAATTCAGGAATCGGCTATGCAATATCAGCCGAAATTTTAAAAAGAGGCGGAATTGTTTATCTGGCAGGAAGAAGTCCTGAAAAAATTGCCAAAGCAAAAGATGACTTCTCAATATACGGAGATCGGGCCAGAGAGCTTATCATGGATGTTTCAGTCCAAAAAGATGTTGAAACAGGAATTTCAGGTGTTGTAAAAGAAGCCGGACGAATAGATGTTTTGTTCAACAACGCAGGTGTCGGAGGAACAATGCCGTTTGATAAGGCAACATATGAGGACTGGAAAAAAATAATAGATGTCAACATCTGGAGTGTCATCTATGGTGTCTCAGAAGCAGTACCTTATATGCTTAAACAGGGTTCAGGTCACATTGTCAATACAGGCTCTATTGCAGGAATCGTTCCGCCTCCTTTTCAGGCATTATACTCTTTAACAAAATACGGAGTTACAGGAATGACTGAGTGCTTAAAGTATGAATATGCCGAAAAAGGCCTTTTCTTCTCCGTAATCTGCCCGGCAAATATTGCAACCGCAATATTCAACAAGGGAGTTGACGGAGTAGCCCGTGGGGAATTAAGAATACCTGATGATGCATATCCGGCAGACAAAGCGGCATCTTATATTCTTGACCGTGTTTCAGAGAAAAAGGGAATCATAATTGTGCCGGAGGAGCCTTACACGGAAATGTGGAAAGGATATGTTTTGGGAAGCAATGAAGTTGAAGAGCATCTTTTTAAAATGGCTCATGAACGAAGAGAAGCCTTCGAAAACAAGGGTTCATATTTCTAATCAGGATTATGTCAGTTTTAAAAGCAGATTCATTCAAAGATAAATATCCTTTTGAGAGCAGTGCAAAGAAAAAAATCATTCTTTTTTTAGTTTTAACTCTTATTCTAAGCACTTTTGGATGGTACTTTACTACTTTGTATACTTCTGCCGGAAATTACCAGAATGCATACTTTTTCACAATATTTACAATGTGGTGTCCCGGCATCTCTGCAATTGCAACGCGTCTTATTTTTCAGCGTGATCTGAAAGGTTTTGGATTTTGCACTGGAAAACCTGTCTGGCTGGTTTTATCAGTTGTACTTCCAATAGGTGCAGGACTTTTAATGTTTGGCTCTGCATGGATTTTTTCTGTTGCAGAGTTTAACTATGATAATTTTGTAATTATCTTTAGCACAGGGTTTTTTCCGGTTTTTTTCACTGCAGTTTTATTCAATCTCTTTGCGGCCGCAGGAGAGGAGATTGGATGGAGAGGTCTTCTTGTTCCTGAAATGGCCAAATGCACAGGGTTTACTAAACTTGCACTGATATCCGGCGCAATATGGACTGTCTGGCATTTCCCGCTCATATTTTTTTCAACATACAATGGTGCAGGGCCTTTATGGTATTCAGTTATGGTTTTTGTTCCCTCTGTTATGGGTGCCGGGCTGATTCTTGCGTGGCTCAGACTGAAGTCAGGCAGTATTTTCACTGCAATTTTATTCCATGGGTTATGGAATTATTTCATTCAGATTTTCTATCCTGCATTAACAATTCCTACACAGACCTCTGAGATGATGCTTGGAGAGTTTGGCTGGGCCTGTGCAGTAATCTACATTATAATTGCGGTCATATTCTGGCATTTCAGAGGGCTTTTGCCAAAATCAGAATCAAATTATTTTGGCACTGCCGGATTCATCCGGCACAATGAATGAGATTTAAGATAGCAGAAACTGTATGAATACCAAAACAGGTTTTAAAAAAAATTAATTTTTGAAACTGTGAATCGGTGCAGGAATTCTTCCGCCGCGGTTTATGAAGTCAGAACAGTCAAATCTGTTTACACTCTGTATTGGTGCATGCCCCCACAGACCTCCGAATTCAACAGTATCTCCAACGTCTTTCCCGATAACCGGAATAAGTCTGACTGCAGTTGTCTTTTGATTTATCATCCCGATTGCAGCCTCATCTGCAATTATGCCTGATATTGTCGATGCCGAAGTACTTCCGGGAATTGCAATCATGTCAAGACCTACCGAGCATACACATGTCATGGCCTCCATTTTTTCAAGTGTTAATGCTCCTCTGTTTACAGCGTCAATCATTCCCTGATCCTCGCTAACCGGAATAAAAGCACCAGAAAGTCCGCCGACAAAAGAGCTTGCCATAACTCCGCCTTTTTTCACCTGATCGTTTAAAAGTGCGAGTGCGGCGGTTGTTCCAGGAGCGCCGACTGATTCAAGGCCCATCTCCTCTAAGATTTCTGCAACACTGTCACCAACCGCAGGTGTCGGCGCAAGGGAGAGATCGACAATTCCAAAAGGAACATTTAACCTTTCAGATGCCTCCTGTGCTACAAGCTGGCCGACACGGGTTACCTTAAACGCCGTTTTCTTGACAGTTTCACACAAAACCTCAAAGTTTTCTCCACGGACTTTTTCAAGTGCACGCTTTACAACACCAGGGCCTGATACACCTACGTTTATTACAGCGTCTCCTTCTGTAACGCCGTGAAATGCTCCTGCCATGAACGGATTATCGTCAGGAGCGTTACAGAACACAACCAGTTTTGCACACCCGAATGAATAAGTATCCTTTGTAGCCTCAGCAGTCTCTTTAATTATCTCTCCCATCAGCTTTACGGCATCCATATTGATTCCTGTTTTTGTTGAGCCGATGTTTACCGAACTGCAGACCCTCTCTGTGGATGATAGCGCCTTTGGAATTGAGCGTATCAGGTTTTCATCAGAGAGTGTCATTCCTTTGGAGACAAGCGCCGAGTAGCCTCCGAGAAAGTTAACTCCGGTGTCTGCCGCCGCTTTATCAAGCGTTTTTGCAATTTCTACAAAATCATCCGGTGTTTTGCAGGCACCTGCTCCTATAAGGGAGACGGGGGTTACAGAAATTCTTTTGTTGACAATCGGAATTCCGTATTCGCGTTCAATTTCCCTTCCTGTTGAGACAAGGTTTTTTGCTTTGCCTTTAATTTTGTTGTAAATATTTTTGTTTAGGGTGTCGGGGTCAGAGTCGATGCAGTCAAGAAGGCTGATTCCCATCGTAATTGTCCTTACGTCAAGCTTCTCCTGCTCAATCATCTTGTTTGTCTCATAGACCTCGAAAATATTGACCATTTAAAATCCCCTGTTATAATTTCCTGTTAATTTTGGTTAATTTCAGATATTCAGATGCGGTGCATTTTTGTGAAGATATCTTCGTGCTGGCATCTGATTTTAACACCGATCATATCGCCGATTTTTTCCAGTTCTGATGACATCTCATCAAATGACTTTGTGGATTTTTCAGCGTCTGCTATCATCATCATGTTAAAATACCCCTGAACAATCGTCTGTGAGATATCTTCGATATTTATCTGGTTTTCTGCTAAATATGTGCAGACTTTTGCGATTATTCCAACCGCATCTTTTCCGACAACGGTAATTATGGTCTTTTTCATGCTTTGTCAGTATCCTGTATTATGGTGGTTTATCTATTTGTTTTCATAAGTCATTAATACGAGTCTCAAAGCAGTTTGTAAAAAAATTTCAATGTTATGAGTTGTCTTTACTGCAAAAGCTTTTTTCATGAATTGATTTATTTTAACGACAGGCTAAATGATAAAGGAGCATATATGAAACGGGATGAATCAGGAAATCACAATTCGAAAACGAGCACATCTACACCAGATGGCGATAATAAAAAGCCGTTACTAACCGATCCTCCCTTTTACCTGCCTGAATTTGAAAAGTCGCACAGGTTTATTATTGATGAGTATGAGGTTGAAAAAAAAGACATTGCAATCTTTCTGCCATGTGCTGTAAAAAAACCATACAGCCAGAGTCCGAGTCATAAGTTAATCCGGATGATAATATCGCAGGTTCTGCCGCCTGAAATGTATCACATTGTTGTCTTTGGAACATGCGGAGTAATACCCGGCGAGCTTGAGGAGATGTATCCTTATGCCCACTACAAATACATGCTTGGAAAAGTCAATGATCAAAAAATAAGGGATGATTTTTTAAGAATCGAGACCGACAGGGTTGCCGCATACCTTGAAAAAACAAAAGATGTCTACAAATACCGTGTTGCCTACTGTCTCGGGCTTTTTAGAGAGTCAATGATAAGAGGCGCTGAAAAGTCGGGTGTTCCAATTGACCTGATTCTTCCCTCTGTTGAAAAAATTCAGAGGGTTATTGAAGAAGAGGACTGCACATTCCAGGAGGGCAGTCTTTCAATGGATGATTATCTTGGTGAATTCTGCGATGAGTTGCAAAAATTCAGAAACTCAAAAAAAAGTAACCCTTGAAATTACAAATATCAGGTAATATGAAGATCAGGTAATATGAAGCGATAGAGAGTGATATAATGTTAAAGTCCGGCTATAACAAAACTAAGGTCTGTCCAGACTTCCGCTTCTGAATCCTTCAACATCAAGGCAGATGTAGGAAAAGCCCAGCTTTTTAAATTCTCCTGCTATTAATTCCCTGTTTTTAAGTATTTTTTCAAAGTCATCAATAGAAGTTTCAATTCTTGCAATATCGCCATGAGCTCTTACTCTTACAGTTGAAAGACAGAGGCTGAAGAGTACTTCTTCAGCAGATTCTATAATTTTAAGTTTTTCAGCCGTAATCAAATCGCCGTAGGGAATCCTTGATGCAAGGCAGGCTGATGAAGGCTTATCTGCAAAGGAAAATCCAAGTGAGCGTGATATTTCCCTGATGTCTTTTTTTGTGATATCAGCGTCCACAAAGGGATGCCAGACACCTTCTTCTTCACATGCCGGGATTCCGGGGCGAAATTCTGAAATATCAGATGCATTAAGCCCGTCGGCAATGTCAGAAATCCCGTTTTGTTCTGCTGTACCTTTAATTATTTTCATCATCTCTTTTTTACATAAGTAACAGCGTTTTTTTTGGTTCTTTGAAAATCCATCTATAAAGAGAGGATCAAAATCAACGACAATAAGCAAAATTCCTATCTCTTCTGCTGTTTTTATTGCAGATTCATATTCTCTTTCTGGAACAAGCGGGCTATTTAGAAATATTCCGACTGCATCAGTCCCCGGAAGTGATGCGGCGATTGCAGATAAAAGTGCACTGTCAGCACCGCCTGAGTATGCAACGGCGATTTTTTCCTTTGAGCTTAGAATTTTCTTTAAAAATTCGTATTTTTCCTTTGCTGTTGAATTCATTTTTAAACTTTAAGACTGCCTATTGGTTTAATCCCTGATACTTCCGTTGATATTTATTGTAATATCCTCTATTGGAATCGTTTTTCCTGCCTTTTTAAGAGCCCTGTCGATTATTATCCGGATGCCGTTGCAACAGGGAACTTCCATGTGAAGAGCTGTTATTGATTTTATCTCATGAGTTGAGAATATTTCTGCAAGTTTTTCAATGTATCCTTCAATATCTGAGTCCAGTTTCGGGCAGAATATTATCAGAATTTTTCCCTTTAAAAACTGAGGGTGGAAACTGCCGTATGCAAAAGATACACAGTCGGCGGCTATTAAAAGATCGGCGGAATCGAAGAATGTTGATGACGGATTTAAAAGCTTCAGTTGTATCGGCCACTGGCGAAGTTCTGATTCAGCAAAATTTATTTTTTCCTGTGAAGTTTTTTTAACAGAACTGACAGCTCCATTTCTTTTCAGTGTTCTTTCAAAAGAGCCCGGACATGAACTGTTTTGGATATTTTGATCTTTTGAAAAACTCTCTGCTGTAGGTTTATCGAAGTCGCTTATTCCGGTGTTTTCATGCTCAGGTATTTGGATTTTGTTCTGATTTAGATATTCAACTGCTGTATTGTAGTAATCCTTCTCGCCGTGAGAGGCGAGGTGTTCGAGATGAGCCTTAATAACTGCCTGACCCTGACGTGCGATATTTTCCATAACAACTTTTTCATTATAGGGCTCTCCTTCACGCTCAATTACTGTGATTGCACCCTGTGGGCAGGTTCCAATGCATGCCCCAAGTCCGTCACAGAAGAGATCACTTACAAGCCTTGCTTTTCCCTCTATGAGCTGTAATGCACCTTCAGGACAGTCAGGTATGCATTCCCCGCATCCGTTGCATTTCTTCTCATCAATTTTGATTATCTTTCGCATCATCTCTGTTACCGCCTTTGAATTTATTCCTTTTAGTATTCCACTATTTCCCGTCTTTCGCAAGACAGATATGATGCCCTTATTCGCAATATCTTTTTTGCATCTTTTTATTTCAGGTCTTAGGTTTAATTACAAAACCCGGAGGAAAAATGTTTGAGAAAAGATATTTTATCAGAAGTTATTTTTTTGTATAAATAGTAAAACTGGACAAGGAAAAAAATGGATCAGAATAAGCGTATGATATACATGGATAATGCCGCAACAACACCTTTAAGATTCGAGGCTTTTGAAGCAATGCTGCCTTTTTTAAAAGAGAACTTTGGAAATCCGTCTTCTCTTTATGATCTTGCAAAGGTGTCACGCGAAGCGGTTTTAAAAGCCCGCATTCAGGTTGCAGAGGCAATTGGTGCACAGCCAAAGGAGATATATTTCACATCCGGCGGAACTGAGTCTGACAACTGGGCGATTAAGGGTGTTTCTTTTGCAAACCGCGATAAGGGTATGCACATCATAACAAGTTCAATTGAGCACCATGCCGTGTCACACACATGCCGCTGGCTTGAAAAGCAGGGGTTTTCTGTCACATATCTTCCTGTTGACAAATACGGACTTGTAAACCCAAAAGATGTCAAAGATGCAATTCGTGATGATACTATTTTAATCACGATAATGTTTGCAAACAACGAAATCGGAACTATCGAGCCGGTTGCAGAGATTGGTAAAATTGCTCGCGAAAACGGGGTTTTGTTTCACACCGATGCTGTACAGGCAGTAGGTCATGTACCGATTGATGTTTTGGCGATGAACATCGATATGCTCTCAATGTCAGGACATAAATTCGGAGGGCCAAAAGGAACTGGAGCGCTTTACATCGGAAAAAGAGTGAAGACTGATGCTTTAATGCACGGCGGCGATCAGGAGAGAAAGAGGCGTGCCGGAACTGAGAATGTGCCGGGAATTGTTGGTCTTGGACTTGCACTGGAACTGTCTGTTTCTGAGATGGAAGAGACAAATAAACGCCTGATAAAACTTAGGGACAGGCTAATTGACGGCCTTTTAAAGATTCCGTACTCGCATCTCAACGGTCATCCGAAAATGCGTCTTTCAAACAATGTCAATATAGTCTTTGAATTTATTGAAGGAGAATCGATTCTTTTAATGCTTAACAGGAGGGGAATCTGTGCATCAACCGGAAGTGCGTGCAACTCATCATCCCTTGAGCCTTCGCATGTCCTTACTGCCTGTGGTCTTTCGCAGGAGATTGTGCATGGATCACTTAGGCTTACAATCGGTGATATGACAGGGGATGATGATGTATCATATGTTTTGAAAACAGTTCCTGAGGTTGTACAAAAGCTTAGAAATATGTCGCCTTTAACACCTGATGAACTTCGGACTGAATAAAAAAAGCAATCCGGTTTTTCGGCAGAAATCCTGACCGGGGCAGTATTAAAGGCAGTATTAAATAAACAAAAATCAAGAGGAAAATAAATATTTAGGAGATGTGATTTTTATGGATTACAGCGAAAAAGTAATGGATCATTTTGAAAACCCAAGAAATCAGGGAAAAATAGAGGATGCTGACGGGATTGGAGAGGAAGGGAATCCAACCTGTGGCGATATAATGAAGATTTACATCAAAGTTTCTGACAACATTATTGAAGATGTGAAATTTCAGACCTTTGGATGCGGGGCGGCAGTAGCATCGTCAAGCATGGCAACCGAACTTATCAAAGGAAAGACTCTTGAAGAAGCATGGGAGCTTTCAAACAAGGCTGTGGTCGAGGCGTTAGAAGGGCTTCCGCCGCAGAAGGTGCACTGTTCTGTCCTTGCAGAGGATGCAATCCACAAGGCAATAAACGACTACCGGATAAAGCAGGGCCTTTCTCCATGGGAGGAAAAGGAAGGAAAAGAGCATCACCACTGAAAAATATTAATTATCAAAGAATCGTCTTAATAAATTTAATATATTAATATCATCTTTTTTTTTCAAATTTCTGTCTGAAGAGATTCTGATAACATTAATTGACTTTAAAACTGCTCTTGTTAAACTTGGGGAAAGGTTTGGTTTTAAAAGATTAATATCTGATAGTGGAAGCATCTTAAACGGAGTTTTGATAAACGAAGGCATCCCGTCAAAGTTAAGCCTTCTGATATATCCTGAAATTGCCGGAGAAAATTATAGAAAACTCTTTGAAAATGTGACAGTTTCTATGGAGTTTGAGCTTTTAAAGACTGAGTGCAAAGAAAACGGGATTATTCACTGCCTTTATTCAGTACAAAAGCAGAAAAATTAATTTTTACGGCTATCTTATAAGGGTATTAAAGAAATTTCAAATTAAAACGCCGTCTTTTTTCTCATACGGGTTGATTTCTGAAAATTCATCAGTTTTGTCAGGAGGAATTGCACTGCACAGGTACTGCGGGATTACACACGGCACTCCCCATAGTTCTCCGATTGACACAGGAAGTCCGTAAACCGCTTCTATTTCAGCCTCTGTTATAACACTTCTGTCGCCGTAGGCGTGAACCGATCTGTCTTTTAGGAAGATAAACCGGTCGGCATATCGAAGAGCGGTATTTAAGTCATGCATCGTCATTACAGCCGCAATATTATGCTCTGTCACGATATTTCTGATTTTATCTAAAATTTCCACCTGGTTTTTCAAATCAAGTGCACTTGTCGGCTCGTCAAGGAGCAGAATCTTTGGCTCCTGAACAAATGCACGGGCGATTGCAATCATCTGAAGCTCACCACCGCTCATTTCGTCAATGTAGTGCAGCCTGAGGTGGTCAATCATGAACTTTGAAAACGCCGCATCAACGATTTTCAAGTCATTATCGGTTATGTCCCATCCGATATGAGGTCTTCTTCCAAGAAGAACCGCATCAAATCCGGTAAGCCTTCCGGTTTCAACCCTTTGGGGAACATATCCGATGCGCCTTGCAATCTCCATAACCTCAAGCGAGGATATGCAGTCGCCGGCTACTTTTACAACGCCCTGCTTTGGAACTAAAATTCTGTTCAGGCATTTTAAAAGCGTTGTTTTGCCGACACCGTTAGGTCCTAAAATGACTACAATTTCGCCCTCTGTTATTGAGAAGGCTATGTTGTCAAGCACATTTTTGTTCCTGTACATAAACTGAAGTTCGTCAACTGATAGAATCATCTGTGATACCCCTTTATTAGAAGATATATGAAGACCGGCGCTCCCAGAAATGAGGTTAAGATTGCAACCGGAAGGACGTATGGCGCCATAATAAGGCGGGCTACAGTATCAGATGCGAGCAGAAGAAGACTTCCCATAACAATTGAGCCCGGGATTAAGTATCTCTGTTCATCACCGATTATGCGGCGGACCATATGCGGACAGACAAGCCCTACAAATCCGATTACGCCCAGAAAAGAAACAAGTATTGCAGTTACAAGTGCGGCGACAATCATTCCTGCGTTTCTTAATTTGTCAACATTTACACCAAGACCCTTTGCTGTCTCATCTCCGGCATCCATGGCGTTGTAGTTCCAGCGGTTTAAGATGAAGTAGATGCATGCAGCAAAGGTTACAAAAGACATCAGCCAGAATTCAGGCCAGCCTGCCCTTCCAACATCACCAAATGTCCAGTGAACAACCGCCGCCAGTTGTGAGTCATCAGAGAAGTACTGAAGGAACATAACGCCGGCTGTGAACAAAGAAGACAAAGCAACACCTGATAAGATTACAACCTCCGGAGATGATGCCTTAATCTTTGCAATCGCAATAATTGCAATTGTTGCAAGCATGCAGAAGACAAAAGCTGAAATTGTTGTAAGATATGGATTGTTTATTATGACTGCACCTGCAGTGGTTGAGGTGAGTGTTCCTGTGCCAAGGAAAATTATTGCAAACGCCGCACCAAATGCACCGGCGTTTGAGATTCCAAGAGTGAAAGGTGATGCAAGCGGGTTTCTGAGAATCGACTGCATGGCAACGCCTGCAACTGAAAGACCTGCTCCTGCAACTATAGCTGTTAAGGCCTGTGGGAGGCGTGCATGCCATATGATTGAATCAGCCTTTGTTCCCGGATTCTGACCAAGAAGTGTCATAATGACCTCTATTGGTGGTATGGATACTGCTCCAAGTGATATTGAAATTATCAAAAGGAAGAATAATGTGACAATCCCTCCGATTATCCAGCACAATTTTTTATGGGTATATCTTAAATAATCCTCAGGGATTTTTCCGTTGTCAAGATGCAAGCTGATTTCTCTCCGTTTCGAATTTTCCTGAAATTTCAGGATTATTTTGGTATCATTTAAATTAATATCTGAATTTTTGCTATGGTTACGAAAATTTTATTTTATCATACTATTTCTGATCTATTTTCTATGTTAAAATAAATAAAATTACTTATTTCTAAATCCTTATGAAACTTATTGTTTATCAAAAACTCTGAAATCAAAAAAATTTAAGAGTAAAAGCTCTTTATTCCGCTTTTAAAGCTCTTAATCGTTCTTGTCAGATATCAATCTTTGAAAAGCCGGTATTGTTAAACTGTGAATTCAGTTCATCCAGTACAGGCTCGCCTACGAAGAATGTGTAGATTTCATCTGCCTTTTCTTCAGGATTTATATCTGAAAAACGCTCAGGGTAGAGTATTTTTCCGATAAAGTAAGCATCAGAAAATACTGTTTCGTAGTTTGCATTGTAGAAATTGTACGGAAGAACACCGTACACATTACCTGTTTTTTTTGCAGTGAGGCCTTTTAGTGCAGGATCGTTTTTCAGCTGACCTATTGCACCGCTGTTTTCCATCTGGATTGTTGAGACATCTATGAATATGTAATCCGGGTCCCAGTCAATTATTGCCTCTTTTGCAACATCAACGTGTGCTGAGCCAAGGCCGGATGCGACATTATCTGCATTAACCCATAAGAACGGCGGATATGCAGGTTCGGTTGATATAATTCCATGAGCCCCTGCAGATGAAACTCCGCCAACGTATACTCTTTTAAATTCATCCTCAGGTATTCCTTTGGTTCGTGATTTAAGATCTGCCATTATATCCTCTATATAAGAAATTACCTCCTCTGCACGCTCATCTTTTCCAAGCACTTTTCCCATGAGGCGAAGACCGGAGTAAAACTCATCCTTTTCAGCCTGATTTTTAAGTGATCCATATGGAAATGCCACAACAGGAATGCCTGTTTTCGCTGAAAGTGTGTCTGCCTCGGCACCGCTTGTTCCATAGGATGTGCCGGTTGAGCCTGTTTTGAATACAAGGTCTGGTGAGATGTCAATAACCTTTTCAGGATCGTCTTTGCCGCGATATTCGCCAAAGAGCGGAAGTTCATACAATTTTTCCCTGTGTACAAGAGCATAAGGCCTTCCTTCTATCTCTCTCCATTCTTTTTCAATGCTGTCAACACCGACTGCCAGATCCTGACTCTGCAGGTATACAAGGTATCTCATACACCCGGAACCCGAGCACAAGACACTTTTGACATCTGAAGGGACAACTATCTCTCTTCCAAAGTTGTCAGTAACTGATATAACATCACTATTTCCTGAAATATCACCTGATGTTTCTTTTGAATTGTCAACACAGCCTGCAAAAGCTGTAATGCAAATCAGCACTATTGTAAGGATAGTAATACGAAAAGAACCTTTAATAATATCCATACATACTTATTGTAAAAAGAATAGTAAATATAACTATTGATTTTTATTTTTGAGACTAAAAAAATCTAAAGTCTGTAAATTTTTTTAAAACTGATTATACGGGCGAGGACTGATTATAAAGGAAATTTAAAAAATTTAGGGGAAAAAATTCAGGATATTTATTCTTTTTTACGTGTCATAATGTAAGGAACAAGGAATATAACAGCAATGGCCATCCAGAATGTACCAAATATTATTAAAAGCTCTAACTGGAAATCATCGTAAAACCTGGCCTCACAAAAAGTCTTTTTAGTCCATTCGATAATTATTGTTTCATTTCCGTTTAATTCGGATGTTTCAACATTGCCTCCACTGCTGACCATTCCAAGAAGCGGATTTCTCACATCATAACCCGGCGGAAGATGAAGCGTTATATTATAATTCGTCCCGAATAGAGCCTGGAAATTTTTGTTAGACACTTTTGCATCAAAAACAACGGTATAATTTCCCTTTTCAAACGAAATGCTCCTCCCGATATTCTTAAATTCTGCAGAAGTCTGGTTTTCATAAAGAAGTGTAATGTTTGACACTTCCAGAGGCACTTTTTCTCCCAAAATTCCGGGTTTTATAAAATCATGCCTTTCTGAGTCAGTTATTTCAACAGCGGCATGATAGCCTGTTGCATTATCATATACAAAATATGAGGCATTCAGTCCGGATGCGGAAAAAACCAGAAGGGCTGATAATAATATCAGCGCAATACTGCAAGAAGCGACTCTAAATCTGGATCTATCTCGGTTGGAGGTTCGCATTGTTTTATCACAGTTTCAGGATCTTTTAAGAGGTGTCCTGTAACCACACATACTATTTTTTCGTCAGCATCTAAAAGGCCTTCTTCTGCCATCTTTTTAATTCCGGCTACAGATGCGGCTGATGCAGGTTCAACGCCTATTCCTTCTTTTCTTGCAAGGTCACGCTGCATTGCAAGAATCTCATCGTCTGTGACAGACAGTGCACAGCCTCCTGTAGCCCTTATTGCAGTTAATGCTTTTTCAGCATTCACAGGTGCACCAATCCTTATTGCGGTTGCAATTGTCTCTGGGTTTTTTTCCGGAATAAGCACATCAAGGTTCTTTTTTATAGCCTCAACTACAGGACTTGATCCTTCTGCCTGGACTCCGGTCATCTTTGGAAGTGAATCTGTAAATCCTAAAGCCTGATACTCTAAAAGACCTTTGTAAACCGCTGATATGTTTCCTGCGTTTCCGACCGGAAGTACAAATCTGTCCGGAACACAGCCCAACTGATCAACTGCCTCAAAACCAATGGTCTTTTGACCTTCAAGACGATAGGGGTTTACTGAGTTTAGAAGATACAGGCCTTCAGAGATGCAGAGATCATGCACCATCTCAAGTGCACGGTCAAAGTTTCCTCTGATTGCAATGACTTTTGCGCCGTGCATAAGTGCCTGCGCTACTTTTCCAAGAGCCACTTTTCCTGCCGGCAAAAGAACAACAGCCGGTATTCCGGCCTTCGCCGCATATACAGCAAGACTTGCGGAGGTGTTACCTGTGCTGGCACAGGCAACAGTTTTCATTCCAAGCTGAAGCGCCATTGAAACGCCGACTGTCATACCTCTGTCCTTAAACGAACCCGACGGATTCATTCCTTCATGCTTTGCATAGAGGTTTTTAAGTCCTAATTCCTCACCAATTCTTTTGAGATGGTAAAGTGGCGTTCCACCCTCCTGAAGTGAAACAGGCTCTCCCTGAACAGGCAGAAGCTCTTTGTATTTCCATAGACGAAGCGGTCTTTTCTCCCATTCGGAGCGGGATATTTCAAGTGAATCGAGGTCGTATTTTACGGTCAGCAGATGATTGCAGCTTTTACATCTGTATATTATCTCATTCTGGTCGTATTCTGCGCCACAGTTTACACAGACAAGACGAAACATGATTATGAATTTGTGCTTTTAGAGAAGTTATAGATGATGGATAAAACCTGTTTATCTCTTAAGTGAACCGGAGATAAAAAGGACAACTATCCAGGCCAGAATAAAGATTAATGCCGGAAGTATTTTTAAATAGAGCTCAGGGCTTTGATAGTTAATACCTGCGAAAAGAGACGCTGAAGCGGCTGTTCCAAGGACTAAAACAATCAGCCAGTTTCGTTTGGATTTTGGGATTATTGTGCCTGAAATTTTCGTATTTTTAAATGGAAAAAGCCAAAAAACTCCGCTGTGGGTGCACGAATCTTCAAGAAGATGAAGAAAAGCGCCGGCTAAAATTCCAGTGCAAAAAACTGCCTCTGGCCTGCTGGAAAAAAAATCTCCAGGAGAAGTTTCATAAACACCGCCTGTTATGCCTGTTATGGCACCCGCATTTGTGTCTGAAAAACCTCCCCTGATAAAAAGCTCCAGAAGATTTGAAAAAAGGCCGGAAATTATTGTTATGTAAATAAGAAGAAGAGCAGATGCAGTGATAATCCCAAACAGCGAGTGTAAAAGTCCTCTGTGTTTTGGCTTTACCCTTCCGAATGTAACTATATAAACAAACAGCGATACCGGAAAATAAATAAAATATCTGATGAGGTATCCAAAAAACGGAAGCACAAGAACAGTGTGCCGCCTTAATGTCCTGATATTTCCGCGTCCGCCTGAAAGCCCGTGCATTATTGCAGAGTCTGCCGCATCTGCATCAGGTGCAAGTGAGCCTATAAAAATTCCGATTGATATCAGCAGTAGAAATAAAGGATCACCGGTTTTTGCAATAAGGGGAAGAAAAATTACTGCTGAAAGGAGGCTGTAAAATACATGCTGCTCACCTCTCATAATAATTAAAGATCTATTTTTTCTGCCATTCTATGTATAAATCATCCCTGCGGTCTGAAAGTGAATTAAAAATATCTCTTTTATTCAAAACAATTTGTGTGTCAATTTCTCCATAGAAAAGCCCTTCTTTTTCGTCAGCCTCCAAAACAGTCTCTCCAGATGGTCCGACTAAAGTTGAGCCTCCACAATATTCATCTACCGGTGTTTTGCCTGTTGTATTTATCCCAGCAATAAAGAACTGATTCTCAATTGCTCTTGAGTGAATGAAAGTTCTCCAGTGATCCATTCTGAGTTTTGGCCATGCTGCCTGAACAAAAACGCATCCACAGCCTTCTTTTGCATAGTATGTAAAAAGATCAGAAAACCGGAGATCATAGCAGATAGAAAGACCGAATTTCACTCCTTTATAAGTAAAAGAAGAGGGAACATCTCCCGGTGAGAAGCATTTGTTTTCACCTCCCGGATTGAAAAGATGAATTTTAGAGTATTTTGAGAGAATTTCTCCGGAATCTGAAAAAAAGACAGATGTGTTTTTTGGCTTCTCTAAATCTTTACCTGTTTCACGAAAAGCACCCAGTATTCCGATATTAAATTCAGATGCAATGGCGGAGAATGCCTTTGGAATTGGTCCGTTTTCATCTGATATGTTTTTATCTGAAAGCGGATTCCATCCTGTTGCGGCCTGTTCGGAAAAAATGATTATATCTGCATTGTTTTTTGATGCTTCTTTTGTATAGCTTAAAAATTTTGACAGGTTTTTTTCCGGTTTTTCCCATACCGGATTTGTCTGGGCCAGACAGAGTTTTAATACAGACATTATAAAAAATAACTGCAGATATTATATATTAATTACCTAAATTTTTTTAAAGAAAAACTGCCTGATTGCTTTTTTTCAAAAAAACGTTCCTGAAATTCTCAGTTCATGCACGGTTACATGAAATATAATTTTATAAATGTTTTAAATGAAAAGTTCTCTGAAACATTTGTTTCATGGACATTTTCTGAGTATTTGAGTTGATTGATTAGGGTTTTGTATTTTCATCGCGTGAACCATATATTATTGCAGCAACGCCTGCTATTAAAAGTAATGCCATTAATGGCAGAATATATATGAAATCTCCCGGACTATTGCCTTCATTTTTTACCAGGATCATGAGTGCTATGAGCAGTCCTGATATTATTAAACTTCCTCCGGAAAGAATTGCTCCTCCATAAACTAATTTTTCTGACATTTTTTCGTAAAGAATTATATTTGTATTCTCTTTTTTAAGCGTTTGTAATCTATATGATTATAAAAGATTATTTCTGTATTTCAACAATATAGAAATTAAATTTTATTTTTATGCCTTTTTGTAAAAAATAAAGAAAATTTCCCTGAAAACGTCCATGAAATTATATTTCCTGCACTGGTTTCATAAACGTTTTTTAAAAAAAAGCCCCTCTATCTTTTACTTTAATCTCTCTCCTGTTTCACAACCGAGAATAAATGCTTTTTCATTGATTTCTACTGTCTTTTTTGGAACAAGCCTTCTTACAGCCTCAAGAAGTGATTCTTTCTTTAAGGGAATAAAACCTGATGCGGCGCCAAGCATAACAATGTTTCTGGTAAGAATATTTCCTGCTTTTAGTGCTGTATCTTCTGCATCAATTGTTATTAGTTTTACGTCTGATAACTTCTCTTTAATCTGGTCAGAAGATAAAATCTCAAGATTGTTCTGAAAGGCTGACACAGGAACAACAATTCCTTCGGCAGAGACTATTGTACCATTTGGTTTTAGGAAGTGGCGATATCTGAGGGCTTCTAAAAGATCAAAGGAGATAATTAGATCAGCGCATCCGAAAGATATGAGCGGCCCGTATTTCCCGTCAATTCTGATGTGGGTTTCAACCGAACCTCCACGTTGTGCCATTCCATGAGTTTCTGCAGAACGAACGTCGCGCCTTTCAATAAGACATGCTTCTCCTATAACATTTGAGGCAAGAATTGTTCCCTGACCTCCAACTCCCACAATCATTAAATCAAAACTTTCATCAGGATTATTGGTCATTTTGAAACCTCCTGTGTTATAGCACCTTTCGGACATATGTCTGCACAGACTCCGCATCCTGAGCAAAGCTCATTTATAGATGCCTTTTCATCGTAAAACTCAATTGCAGGGCATCCAAATTTAACACAGGCACCACATCCGATGCAGGCTTCTGTATTTACTGAAAAGGCTCTTCTTTTTATTCCCTGCCTTCTTGCCGCAATGACACAGGGCTGACGTGAAATAACTACTTTTACTCCTTTTGTCTCTTTTGCGGCTTTGAAAGTGTTGAGCATCGCTGTTAAGTCATAAGGATCTATTGTTTCGACAAATGAGACGCCGCATGAACGGCATATGGAGTCAATTGAGATTACAGGAGAAACCTCACCTTTTGCTGTAAGTCCTGTATTGGGATTTGGCTGATGGCCTGTCATCGCAGTAATTCTGTTGTCAAGAATAACAACAGTCATGTTTGCCCCGTTGTATGCGGCATTTAAAAGACCCTGAATTCCGGTGTGAAGGAAAGTTGAGTCTCCGATTGTACACACGACATCAGAATCATCACCTGAGTGTGCAATTCCGCTTCCAACCGTTATTGAAGCACCCATGCATATAGTTGTATCAACTGTTCCAAGCTGGATTCCAAGTGTGTAACAGCCGATGTCGGATGGATAAACTGCCTTTTTGCCAAAGACTTTTTTCATTGCATAAAATGTCGCACGATGTGCACATCCTGCACAAAGAATCGGCGGTCTTGGAGGAAGCCCTGTAACCGGCTGGATCTCTCCATCAAAGGATTTCTTTGATTTAATTCCTGCTTTTTCAAATGCAAGCGCAACAGATGCCTGATCAAGTTCACCTTCGTGTGGAACGCAACCGTTTATTTTTCCAAATATTTTCGCGTTGCATGCAACCTGTGCTGTCTCTTCTTCAATTACGGGAGAAAGTTCTTCTATTACCAGGACTTTTTCATGTTTTTCTACAAATTCAGAAAGCCATTCCCTGTTTATCGGGTATGCGCCTATTTTTGCAAATGAAACGTCATCCGGAATAATTTCCTTTACATACTCTGCGGCAATTCCGCCTGCGATAACAGCAGTTTTACCTCTGATTTCGGCGAAGTTTAGGTTTAATTCCAAAAGCCTCTTTGAGAGTGAGATCTGTTTTTCATTGAGTTTTTTGTGAAGAACTCTTGTATGCACCGGAATTACCACATACTGGGCCGGATTCTTCTCAAATTGTCCTGTTCTGTGCTCCTCTCCGGATGGGGAAAGTTCTACATTGCTCTTTGAGTGGCATATTCTTGTTGTCGGGCGGAAAAGGACAGGAAGCAAAAACTCCTCTGAGAGTTCATAAGATATTTTCATCATGTCATGAGCTTCCTGGACGTTTGCAGGATCAAGACAGATTATTTTTGCAAATTTTGCGTAATTTCTTGAATCCTGTTCGTTCTGGGAGCTGTGAGCGTAAGGGTCATCTGCTGAGAGTATGACCATTCCGCCTTTTATCCCTGTATAGCCGCTTGTCATAAGAGGGTCTGCGGCGACATTTAAGCCCACATGCTTCATTGTGACAAGGCATCTGACCCCGGTCCATGAAGCCCCAAGTGCATTTTCAAGGGCAACTTTTTCATTGACCGACCATTCAATATAAAAATCACGCTCTTTCTGAATCCTTAATGTATCTATGACTTCAGAGGAGGGCGTACCCGGATATCCGCTTGCAAAATCAAGGTCTGCCTCACAGCAGGCATGTGCTATTGCCTCGTTTCCAAGCATGTAACGCGTAACCATAACCTGAAGAATGTTTTGTAAGTTGGTGGCATTTAATGTGACTGATGATTCTTTATGCAAAAATTGAGAAAAACAATTTGTCCAAAAGTTCTAAGAATATCCTTTTTTGCTCTAAAAAAGAGAGATTCTTAATTTAGTCAGCTCTTTTGTGATAAAGTCGTCTTTATCACAAAATTTTAGGGTTTTTTTATTATGAAATAAGTATAGCCGTATTCATCGGCGTGTTTTGAATAAACGTTAATTTCGAGATCATTGAAATCAATAATTGAAAGTGCATCAGGATTGTCTTTATACTCTTCTCTTAGAATTTTGTTGTTTTCTTTCATGTAATTGTAGAAACTTTCATGCCAGACATTTTCAGGAAGTTTAAACATTGCAATTGTCTCAAGTCCTGCCTTTTTAATGGTCAAAAGTGTCTCTTCCTCATTTAAAATGTCAGGTGAACACTGGTTTAGGAAATCAGTTACATCTTTTGAAAGGACCTCCTTAAATTTGACAAGGTCAGAAACTGACATATACCCGCCGTGCTTTAAAAATTTCTTCCAGTAATTAATTCCGTTTTCAAACCCTGTTATAAATATTGAACCTTCCGCCCAGATAATATCAAATTCTTCTTTTTCAAACGGCAGGTTATCCATTGAAGCACAAATTGTTGTTATCCTCTCTGAAAGGCCCTCTTCTTTGGCATTTTTCGAAAGTGCGTCTAAAAACGGCTGGTAAATATCTGTCGCTGTTACATGACATTCCGGGCAGAGTTTTGCAAGTGCTATTGTCTGCATTCCTTTTCCACAGCCTATGTCAAGTATTTTTGCATTTTCTGGAAATTTAGGAATCATCCGGAATGCTTTTTCTGTGTGTTCGTTGTCCCCCGGTCCCTGTCTTGGAATGCCTTCAAAAAGACGGCAAATTAAAAAATCTTCCATTAAATTATTTTTATCTTCAAATTGCTTTTAAATTTGTGGTTGAATCAGCATTTAAACAAATATATGATATTATTATGGTTAAAAAACAACTATTCATTAATTCTCTTTATTGAAAACGTCCATGATAATTTTTTTCATGCTAACTGTTTCATGTAAGTTACGAAGTAACTTTCATGTAAAACGTACATGATGAGCTTTTTTCATCACACAAAAAGTGATGAAAGTCTATCAGGGATTTTGACTTTCATAGCAAACGCACATGATGAGCTTTTTTCATCACACAAAAAAGTGATGATAAGTCTATCAGGAATTTTGACTTTCATAACAAATTTATGTAAAAATGAGATGATATGAATTTAATGAGATGAGAAAGATTTGATAATCTTAAAAAAAAGTGCCGGGCAGAATTATCCTTATTAATTAAAATATAATTTTAAAGATAATTATATGGTTTATTTTTACGATTTAAATATACGAATTAATATTCTGGTTTATTTTTACGATTTAAATATAAGAATTAATTTTCAGGCTTGTTTTTATGTTTTTATGTTTTTAATAATCTTCATTAAGACGGACTGTAAAATAATGATTTATGAATGAAAAATACGGAATGTATCTTGCCTATTTTTTTCAGCTTTTGATTGGAATAAATGTAGTTTATGCTTTTTTTTCCGGTCAGTATGAGGCTATGTTTACCGGACTTTTGATGTTTTTTTTAACTTTGATACCTTATGTTGTTGCAAGAAGGAAAAATGTAACATTTCCTTGGTTTGTTTATCTTTTAATTGCAATGGCTCTCTGGTTTCACACAGCAGGATACATACAGGGATATTACATCACATTCTATCCGTATTATGATAAAATTGCACATCTTGTATCCGGAACTGCGGTTGCCATGCTTGGATTTTTAGGAGTGGTCTTCCTCGATAAATACTGGAATATGAATCTTAGGACGCTGTTTATAGTCGGATTTACAATAATATTCGGGATGGCTCTTGCAGGATTCTGGGAGATATATGAATATCTGGTTGACAAAATTACCGGAGGTTCATTTGCAGGGCCAATGCAGCACGGACTTGATGATACGATGCTTGATATGATGTTTGTCCTTGCAGGATCAATAATTGTCTCAATTCTTGCAGTTTTGTACTTCAAAACTCACCTAAAAGAAGATATAACCGGTTTTTTATCCGGCAATCTCTAAGAATATTTCATTTTAAAAATAGTTTCATTTTTCAGCTTTATCCGGATTAAGATTTATCCGGATTCAGCTTTAATTGAAAAAAATTACAGGCTGAATAAAATAAAAAAGAACGGGATAAAAGTCAAAAAAATCTGACAGATACCAAAAAATTTGAAAAAAGAAATACTGGAAAATAAAAAAAGAATGGTATAAAAACCAAAAAAAATTATCAAAATTGAAAAAAAAAGATTAAAAAAATAGAAAAAAAAATGAAAAAATTAATTTGTTTGTTTAAACTCTTCCAAACTTAGATGTCTTCTAAAATCTCTTCAAACGTGGAGTCTTTTTTTACCCATACACTTTTGTTTGTATATGAAAGGCCGTCAGTTTCTTTAAGTTCATCAAACTGATAGACTCTTGGCCCGTACTGGTATCCTGTCTCATTGTACCAGTCATCAGGATAACCTCCTTCAGAAACATCCTCAGTTACCGGGTCTGTTACAAGTCCGTTTGAATACTTTACAATCATTTCTGCAGTTAATGCTTTCCAGTCAGAGATGATTTCATCGCCGCGGCTTACAGTGAAATTTGATATTACACTTGTTGCACCGTCAGAATCGCCGCTCTCAAGACATTTCTTAGCTGATTCATCTGTATCTTTTAATTTCGCAAATGATTCCTCTTCAAGTCTTTTTTGCTCTTGTGAAATATCATCTGTCATAGCATTGTATTTCAGCATCGCCCAGTTTGTCAGGAGATCAAATGTCCAGTAGGCAGTGTTGTAATTGTAATTAAGACGACTACCTTTTGTATATGAGTCAGAAACACCCTCTGAGGAGGCATATATAGGTGCATATACGGTTTCGTATGCAACCGCAGGTCCGAACCACAAAACGCCTTTTAGCTCATCAGGAAGGTCAGGTCTTATCTGTGCAACATAGCTGTATGAGCAGAAAATTGCTGATATCGGTCTTACATTTGCACCCGGACGAACTTCCATTTCTGTTTCATTCTGAAAATCTGTATGGGCATCATGTGGTCCGAGATAGCGGTAGGGATTTCCAAAAGGCCCTGCGGCATCGCCTTTTGTTAAATCAAATTCTGTTCCTTCATAGTGATCACGAAACATGTTGATGGCGGTTTTAAAGTCTACTTTTTCATCAGGCTTTATCGAAAACGGATAATCCTTTGTGTATGAATTTTCAACATATGGAGATAATTCAAGCGATGGTGCAAGCTTGTCTTCAAGTCTCCATACTCTCATAAGAGAATAGTAAGGGTGTGAGTACTCTCCATAGCTTACAGTTTTAAGCCAGTCTAATTCCCCATCGGCCGGACTCCACCATCCTGCCTTTTCTGCCGCAGAAAAGAGATTTTTTGAATACATCATGTCAGGACTGTTTTTCTTAACCTCACGAATCCTGAATTCATTTGCGGCAACAAATATTTCTCCGTCCGGGATTTTTTCAGCAACCCAAAGACCCCCTGTTTCTTCGGCAGGATTTCCGCACATTTCTATGACCCATGCTTCTTTTTCATCAGCAAAAATCAGAGTTTCACCTGTTCCGTAGTAGCCGTATCTGTCGATAAGATCTCCTACAAGTGATACTGCCTCTTTAGCTTTAGTGCATCTTTCAAGTGCGACATTTGAAAGCTCGGATGAATAAAACATCCTCTTGTTTTCCAAAGCATTTGGTTCATATTTTGCATAATCTGTGCATTCCGCGCTCATCAGGTTTTTCTCGTTTATCATACCGTATGATGCGGTGTAGTATGCATAAGTATGGGGAACCTGTTCAATTGAGCCAAGTACGCTTAGATCAGAATTATCTCCTTTGTTTCCGGCGGCATCAGAGCCGCTGTTTGGATCAAAGTAGACAATCCTTTTGCTACCGGCTTCGTGGTCGGCTGAAGGAATGTAGGTTAACACCACATCATCTATATTTCTCCAGTCTTTTCCGACACCATCGTTTGTGTGGCCAATGTACACTGTTTCATCTGTCGATGCATCCGGCGTTACAACAAATATGGTGCATCCCATAACAGATGCAGGCACACATATCAGAATAAGCATTACAAAAAGTGATAATAGAAAAGTTTGTTTCTGACCTTTTTTGTCAGTCAAAATTCCATTATCACTGAAATTTTCAAAAAACATGATTAGTTAAAAATAGTTTTCAACTATATTTATATTTATTTACATCTCATCTCTTGCCTTTAAGTGAACCTTAAACAAAGTACCAAGATGATTCTCAAAAGAATCGTTTACTACAAATGAGCTTACAACAACAGGGCGGAAATTTCCTTTTGCAAGTTTGACTGCAATTTTTGTTTTTCTTCCAAAGAAGTTGCTTTCTCTGACAGCGTTTTTGAAAGTGTCCGGTATAGGTTCACGGGTCTGGATATCATAAAATGCAAGATAATTGTTTATCGAACTTAAGGCAACCTGGGATATTGTCTTGTTAATCATATGCTCTGCATATGGATTAAAAAAAATTATGCGTCCTTTATCGTCCAACAGGAAATAAGCATCGTTTTCTGACATCGATTTGTATGCTAGAATCGCAGGAAGTTCGTAATTGCTTTTTGAAGTCCTTTTTAGTCTTGAATTTTTTATGGCAATCTCAATGTTTGAGTAGATGTCATTTGCAGTAAAGGGCTTTATGATATATCCGGCAGGAGATGCCTCTGCGGCTTTTGAAAAAGTCTGTTCATTCTCCTCGCCGGATACGAAGAGCACTGGAATTTTAAACATTGAGGATATATATTTTGTTGCTAAAATTCCGTCAATTTTTCCATCAAGCTGAATATCCATTAAAATCAGGTCTGGAAGATGCTTTATTGCCATGTTAATTGCATCTTCTCCACTTGAGACTTTTCCAACGACAGCATAGTCCTTTTTGACAAGAAAGCTCTCAATTAATGAGGCAATCAGATTGTCATCCTCAACAATCAGTATTTTTTTCTTGTCCTTTTTAGTCTGTGATATAATTACGACCCCTCCTTTTTAGTTTATTCCTCACCCTGAATTTTAAAAATAATCCTGGAGGATATTGACAAATACAATGATATATATGTATTTTTAAGTTTTTCAAATATGGGACATCAGGATAAAACCATATGTCCGGATTATGTGTATCTTTATATGTAACTATCTTTTCAATAATTTATCTTAATCTTATTTTTATTAATGAAATTTTATAATTGAATTCTTTGAAGATAATTCTTAAGAACATCTGGTATGAAAAATAAATTTGATTTTTAGATTAAGATTTCATGCATAATTATCTGGGTTTTAAATATCTTCGTTAGAGAAAAATCCGGCCTCACGGGCGGCTTTGATACAGTCTCCTGTTGCTGAAAATGCATCTGAGAGCTCGGAAAAGTTAGGAACATTTGATTCATTCAGAATTTTAAGTCCCGGTTTTATACTGTCTCCGCCGATTAAACAGCCTACAACCATTTTTTCAGTCTGCTTTGAAAACCTGACGATCTCTTTTGAAAGCCTTACAGGATCGATTGAGGTTACAGGTGCCGCGGCAATAAATGCAATATCCCATTTATCCTGGTGTCGGATTAAAATATCAAGTGTCTGGGCATATCTTTTATCACCTGCATCGCCTACCATATCAATAGGATTATTTCCGCTCCACCCAAAGGGTAAAACAGCGTTTAATTCGGATTTTAGACAATTGTCAAGTTCGATTAATTCGATATTGTTATCTTCTGCGTAATCGGCAGAAAGTACCGCAAACCCTCCGGCACTTGTAACAACAACTGCACGGTTTCCCTTTGGCCATCCTTCCGATGCTAAAAGTCCGGCTGTCTGAAAAGCTCTTGTAATTGATGGAGCAGTTACGATTCCTGCAGTTTTGAAGGCTTCTTTATATACTTCCCAGCTTCCGGCAAGCGAGCCTGTATGTGAACGGGCGGCGGCGCTTCCTTTCTTTGATCTCCCTGATTTTATTGCGGCAACAGGTATTTTATGGATTATTTTTTGAACGTCCTCCAAAAATCTCCGTCCTGAGACAAGCTCTTCTATATAGAGGACAACAGCCTTTGTTTTCCCGTCTTCTGCCAGTGCATGCATGTAATCAGAAAATGAAAGATCTGACTGGTTTCCAACTGATATTATGGCAGAAAGCCCTACATTTCCGGTGATGTCCCTATCGGCGACAGCAGATATTATAGCTCCGCTTTGAGATATAAATCCGACAGGGCCTGGTTTTGGAAGTGCAGGACCAAATGTTGCATTAAGGTTCATATCAGGAATCATTACTCCGAGACAGTTTGGTCCTGCAATGCGCATGTTATATTTTTTAGCCGTTTTAATAATTTCTTCTTCAAGTTTAGCGCCTTTTTCTCCGGTTTCCTTAAACCCTGCAGATATTATGACTGCAAATTTAACACCTGCTTCTCCTGCATCTTCAATTACACCCAATACAGCCACTGCAGGAACAGCAACTATCAGCCAGTCAGGAGTTTTCCCGGTCGACTTTTTTATGTCTGAAACTTTTTTGAAAGCCCGCATCCCAAATATTTCCTCACGGCCGGGATTTACAGGAAATACCTCTCCTTTAAATTCTAAAAGATTTTGCATCACAAAATATCCGACTTTTCCGGCAACCGGAGATGCACCTGCAACTGCTATTGATTTTGGTTTGAAAACATCAGCGTGGAGAGGTTTTGCAGGCAAAATTCTCTCCTTTTTTTTGGAGTTTATGTCAGTTATAAAGCGTGCGTCAACACATACTGCACGCTCAGTGCTAAGAACAACCGGATTTATGTCAAATGAAATAATGCTGTCATTTTCTTCAAAGAGCTTTGAGAGATTTTTTATAATTTTTATAAGAGCATCCATGTTTAAGGGTGCTGTGCCCCTAAATCCGTGCAAAACAGCGGAGATTTTTGTCTCTTCAATCATTGATTTTATTTTATTTTCATTTAGGGGAGTCAGCCTGAATGAGACGTCCTTCCAAAGTTCAACTAAAGTTCCACCGGTTCCAAACGAAATCACCTTTCCAAATGATGGATCGAATGTCCCGCCAATGAAAACCTCAGTCCCGGCTGAAATCTGCTCGGCAACAACAACCCCGTTTATATGTGCGTCTGGTGCCTGCTCTTTAACTCTCATTAATAGGGAGTTGTATTCAAAAATAAGCTCTTTTTCATCGCAGATGTCTGTTACAACTCCTCCTACATCACTTTTATGGGCAATATCAGAAGATGATATCTTGATAACAAGAGGAAATCCGGTAATTTTTGAAGCTTCAACCGCCTCAGTGCAATTTTTTGCGAGGCGATGTTTTGGAACGTCAATATCTGCAGATCTCAAAAGAGAATATGCATCAGTCTCCAGCATAAGTTCAGCGGGCATAAAAGAATGATTAATTTTGATTTATTTAATTGATATGTACGATTTTTCAAAGTGACTGACATCCCGGGCCTTTCAGGGTGCTCTTTCCGCCGTTTTTCTTTGAGATTTCAATTTTTGTGGGGATTCTCTCTTTTATTGCAGAAACATGTGAAATAACCCCTATTAATTTTCCATCCTGTTTAAGTCCTGCCAGAGTGTCAATTGCAGTTTCAAGCGAATCATCATCCAATGTTCCAAAACCTTCGTCTAAGAAGAGTGAATCAACTTTCACATTTCTTCCTGCCATATTTGAAAGTCCGAGTGCAAGTGCAAGACTGATTATGAAGCTTTCACCTCCTGAAAGGTTTTTGGTTGACCGGATTTCTCCTGCCTGGTAGTTGTCAATGACACAAAGATCAAGGTTTTTTTCAGGATTCTGGATGAGGAGGTACCTGTCATTCATAGACTCAAGACAGCGGTTTGCATTTTTTATCATTATCTCAAAGGTAAGCCCCTGGGCAAAATTTCTGAATTTTTTGCCGTCAGCAGAGCCTATTAGTGAATGAAGACGCTCCCATCTGTTGCAGATCTCTTTTTGCTTGTTTTTGATCAATAGTTTTTCTGAAAGCTCCGCCACTTTTTTATCGTTTTCAGAGATCCTTGAATCAATTGCTCCGGTTTTTGATAGCAAATTTTTGTAATTTTCTTCAGCAGAGGATTTTTCCGCTGAAATCTCATCAAAACTTTGTTCTGTGTTGTTATTATTTTCTTTATCTATCAGCTCTTTTTGCCTTTGAGAAAGCATTGTTTCAATACTTTTTTTCTTTCCTTCAATCTCATCTCTTCTTAATTCAAGATTTTTTATTTCTTCGTGTGGCAATAGAGCCTTTGAAAATTCCGTTTCAGTCTCAAATCCGGCATCCGATACAGCATCTGAGAAGAGCATCTCTTTTGCCATCAGTGTTGAGGAATACCTTGTCTTTTCAGTAAAAAGTTCGTCCTTCTGCCTGTCTTTTGATTTAAGTGAGCCCTGCAGTGTCTGGATGCGACCTTTAATATTATCAAATGATTCCTGTGCATTCTGTAATTTATCTGAGAATTTTATCTCTTCTTCTTTTGGATCTTTGGTGCCGTAAAGTATCTCACGCTGATTTCTAAGATTTTGAAGTTCTTTTTTCGTCTTTAAAAAAACGTCTGAGACTTTTGATATCTCCTCGTTTGTATCTTCAAGCAGTTTTAATGTATTTTCAGCCTCTTTTTCAAGAATAAGAATCTCTTTTGAAAGGGTTTCTTTATCAAAAGTTTTGGTTTTGTAATTTTCTTTTCTTTCTTCAAGCTGATTTAAAATATCCAATGAATAAGCTAAAAAATCGTTAAAAGTGAAATTTTCAGATTCAGAAATGTAAAAAGATTCAGATTTATACTCATATTTATCTGAATCAGATTTTTCTAAATCATATTTCTCAGATTTTTTGGTTTTTAATTCAATTTTGCTCCCAAAAGAGTTATTGTCTTCTTCAGGAGAATAGTTTACCTGTGGAAGTCTGATAAATCCTGATAAAAGAGCAGTTAAATTTTTTGATTCTTTGTAAATTTCTTCCTTTAACCGGTTAATTTCATCTGAGATGAAAATTTCTTCTTTTTCAAGAGCCTCAAAACTGTTTTTTGCACTGTTGTAATCTCGTTCTGATTTATAATATGAGTCTTTTAATGACGACAAATTCTCCTTCGAAGATAAAAGCAGTTTTTTGAGTTCTTCTGATTTCTCAATTTTTGATTTTATCAGCTGAAGACTTTGTGAAATTCCTTCACTTATTTCATTATAATATTCTGAAGTTTTGTCACGCAAATCGTCATGGCAATCTCCGGACTTTAAAATTTCCAAATCTGTATCTGAGTGAATCTCTGCAATAAGGGTTTCATATTCTGAAATTCTGTTCTCGTTTTGAGAAATCTCTGCTTTTATATTTGCAGTCTCTTCTTTTGCCTTTAAATATGAATCATTAAGAGAGGATATTTTTTCTTTTTGTATTTTGAATTCATCCGATGAAATGAGAGGAATTTCTGTTGAATTATCAAGAATGGGGTGTTTTTTTGAGCCGCAGAGAGGGCAGGGTGTGCCTTCTTTCAAATTCTTTCGCTCATCTTCAAGACTTTCAATTTTAGCAGCTAAAACCCGCTTATCTTCAAGCTCTTTTAGTATTCTCTCTTCTGCTGAAATACTCTTTTCAATATTTTCTAAAGATGCAACTATGGTATTTCTCTTTGATTCAAGAATTTTGTTTTTATCTTTCAGATTATCAATCTGTGATATGCAGTTATTCTCTTTTATTTTAAGCTCTGAGAGGTTGTTTATTGAGAACAATATCCTTTCAAGCTCAATTTTTTCTTTTTGAACTGAATCTGCATCTTTGCCGGATAAAATATCGGTTAGTTTTTCTTCAAGCTCTCTTATTGTTTCCTTTGCTTTTTGGCATTCATTATTTTGATTTTCAAGTGCTTCTGTATGTTCTTTTAAAAGTGAAAGACATTTTTTCTTATTGGCGATTATCTCAAAGAGTCGTTTTTTTGCTTCATCTCTTTTTTTACTGTAATCTGACAGATTTGAAAATTTTATTTTTATGGTGCCTAAAATTTCTGATATTTCTGAATCACGGGCATTTGTCTGAAGATAATCAAGACATTTTAAAAGAAGTTTATTTTTTTCTTCAAGAGACTTTTTAAGTCTATTTATAGCTTCGTTTGAAGATTCTTTTTTATCTCTTAAGCTTTCACATCTTCTTTTATAATCTGAGTATGCCTTTTCTTCTGCTGAAATTTTATTATCAAGAGAATTGACTCTTTCAATTTTTTCTTTTTCAGATAAAAATTCCTTTTTGCTTAAATTCAAGGTATCTTCGGCGGAATTTAGATCTTTTGTTAATATTTCTATCTCTTTTTTTAGGTTATCAGTCTCACGAAGTGCTTTTTCATATTCAGTTTTAGCTTTTTCCGCCTGTTCCGCGGCATACCTGTAATTCTGATAGACACCTTCAATCTCTGCCGCTTTTTTTGCCCTGTTAAGCTTTAAAAAGTCTGACTCAAATTCCTCACTCTCTTTTAAAGCATCTGCCTTTTTTATCTCAAGTTGATTTAGCTCAATTTTAAGTTCATTTATCTTTGAAATCAGATTTAAGGATTCATTTAAAGATTTAATCCTTTCTGAAACCTCTTTTGCGTCTTTTAAATTATTTGCTTTTTCATGTAGGAGAAGTTCCCTCTCTTCATCAGATAAAAGTGCGACTGCATCAATTCCGGCATTGATGACTGCAAGTTTGTCCTTCTCCTCTTTTGTCTTTTCATGGATTTTTACAGAAATTTTGCTATAGATTTCTGTTCCGGTAATTTGTTCAAGTATAGGAGATCTTTCTGCCGGTTCTGCCTCTAAAAAAGCAGCAAAACCTCCCTGGGCGAGCATTACAGAGCGTGTAAACCTCTCAAAATCCATTCCTGTCACCTCTTCAACAGCCTTTAAGACCATTCTTTTAGAGGATGACTCTAATATTTTTCCTGAAGACACATCTGAGATCTCATGCTTTGGAGTCTGAAGGTTTCCGTCAGGCTTAAGATATGATCTTTTCTGACTCCAGTGGCACAGAAATTTTCCTTTTGATGATTCAAAGAGAACTTCTGAGAAGCATTCTCCTGTTTTTCTCGACATTATCTCATTTGTGCCCTGAGAAATTATGCCAAGTCTTGGAGTTCTTCCGTAAAGTGCTAAACAGACGGCATCCATGATAGTGGTTTTGCCTGAGCCTGTCGGGCCTGTTATTGCAAAGATTCCATCATTTAAATAGGAAGATTCGGTAAAATCAATATTCCATTCTCCGTAAAGTGAATTTAAGTTTGAAAATCGAAGTTTTAGTATTTTCATGATAAATCTCCTTAATCTTTGAATAAATCCTCTTCATGCAGAAGTAAAAGAGCCTCAGAAAATGTCTGTTTTAATTCAGGCCAGAGTTCTTCCGGAGTTTTGGATGTTTCAAGACACTTTTGAAAAACATCATGCTCTGTCAGGCTTTCAAGAGAATCTCCTTCTAAATTGTCTGTTAAAATTCCGGTTGAAAGACTTTCATTTTTGATTCTTAAAACCTCTATTGAGGATTCATTTGTTATCTCAAGTATTTCCTCGCGAATATCTCCGGATGCTGTGTTTCCTGTATAAATTATCTCAGCCCATGGTTTAAGTGTTATATTAGAATGTGTGAGTTTAGGGTCTGAATTTGAAAATAATGAAAAATTAAGGCTTTGAATTTCATCTTTTATCTCATCAAGGTTTCCGGAGATTGTAAGGAGTCTTCGGAAATTAGGAACATAAATTTCTTTTATTACCTGTTTATCATCTTCAAATTCAACGGATATTATCATTTTTTTCTGTTTTGCTTCGGAAAATCCGACCGGAACAGGTGATCCTGAATATCTTTTGTTGTCAAACCCAAACACTTTTTGTGGTACGTGAAGGTGTCCAAGTGCAAGATAATCAATTCCGCTTGGAAATATGTCGCATCCGGCCCTTTCAAGGTTGCCGATATAAATTTCACGGACACCATCGCCTGAGAGGGTAACACCGCCGGATGCAAAAAGATGGCCTGTGACTATTAGAGGCAGACGTTTTTTATCGTCTTTTTTGATTTTTTCCTGACTGTACTTACTTTTGCAAACTTCTTCTGCCAGTGAAACCACTGAAAAATAGTGCTCCTTGATTCCGTTTAGCATCTTAATAGATTTATCATCAGTGCTTTCATTCTGATTTACCATTCTTAGGTCTTTTTCGCGAAGATAAGGAACTGCGCAGACAACAGCGTCAGGAATATTGTTTTTATTTTTCAGAACTATTATTTCATCAGATAAATTATCCGCCGCATTTCCGATTACGTGAACATTAAAAGCTTTTAAGAGATCTTTTGGCGCATTCAGAAGGGATGGTGAATCGTGATTTCCTGCCGTTATTATAACATTTTCACAGCATGAAGCAGAGATTTTGTATAAGAAATTATAATACTGACCAAGTGCACGGTTTGAGGGGGATACTGTGTCAAAAATATCTCCTGATATTATCAGCGCATCTGCAGACTCTTTTTCAACTGTATCTACAAGCCACTCCAAAAAGAGTTCTGATTCTTCATATCTGCTTCTTCCATAGAGTTTTTTTCCAAGATGCCAGTCTGATGTATGTATTATTTTCATCTGATATTTGCGCTCCCTGTGCGTTAAAATGTAGAATTTTGATTTTTAAATGAAGGACAAATGACCGTTTTAAAAATTACAAAATTACAATTTTTCTGAATCAAATCTATAATTATCTCTAATTTTAGAATTATATAATAAATAAACCCGTGCGGTGCGAAATTAATACTTTGCAAAATTAAGTCTGATTTGTCTTCTCATCTCTTTGTTTAAGTAAAACAATTCCACAACATATAATAACACCCAAAGTCAACTTATTTAGGCAACAGCATTAGAGGGCCCGTAGCATAGTCGGTGGTGCACCCGGCTGATAACCGGGAGGTCGTGCGTTCGAGTCGCACCGGGCCCATAACCGTTTTTAAAAGAGTGTTTTTATTATTCTTTAGACATTTCAGGTTTCATTCATTTCACATCTGGTTATTTTGCATCATCCTTTTTTTTACATTTTTTTTAATCATCCTTTTTTTTACATTTTTTTAATCATCCGTTTTTTTGGAAAAAAAGTAAAAAATGGAGATTGTACAAATATGAATAGTAATAAGGTGAAGAAAAAAAATTATGAATTTATAGGTGGGGGTTTTTTAGGAAAAACCCTGTTATTTACCTGATTTTAAATTTATTGTTCTATAGATTCTATAAATTGATTTAATTGATTTAATTGATTTCTCTGGTTTTAGTGTCTTAGTTTTTCAGCGTCTTATCAGTTATCTTTTGTCTTTTATATCCGTTATCGCTTATATCTCATCTTCTTTCATGCTTTCTGTACATGTAAAATACTCCGCCTGCGACAATAATTATCATAAGAATTCCAAGAACACCAATTAAAGAGCTTTCTTTTACAACCACTCTTATACTGTCTGAAACCTCCTCTTGATCAGAGAGCACTTTTACAGTTATTTTGTACTCCGATGCGGCAATGTTTGATGGAGGAACTACTTTTAGTGTTACAACCTCTCTTTCTCCCGGAGAAATTCCGGGGATTGTCTCAGGCGATGTTGTAACCTTCCAGCCGTCAGGAGTCGATACCTCAACTTTAATATTTGTAAGCGCAACTCCGTTTCCGTTATTTAGGATTTTAACCGGAATTTCGATGGTATCTCCTTTAGTTACCTCATAGAGATATTTGTCAGAGAATACCTGGAGATCACTGCTTCCTTTGATTGTTGATTTAAGTCCTGTTTCGTAAACAGATCCATCTGAAGATTTGATAGAGGAGCTGAATTCATAATCACCTTTTGTTACAGAGTAGGGCGGAATTACCTCAAAGAAAACTGTTTTGTCTTCTCCTGCCCTGATAAATACTTCTGAAAGCTCGCTTTTTGAATCAGATGTCTCTTTATATCGTCCGTACCAGCCGTCCGGCATATCCTCGTATGAGAGCATAAAAGAATCATCGCTTTTTCCGACATTTGAAAGTTTAATCTCAAAAAGAGGCTTATCTCCAATCGGTGCTGTTACTACCGGAGCTTTCACATCAATGTCAAGACCGTAATTTTTCCTCTCAAGCATCAGTGTTCCAACATCCTCAGTGTAACCGCTTTGTATCCGGACATCATCTTTCTCACGTGTTAAATATCCGTCTTTTTCAATAACAAGCCTGTATGTTCCCTGATCAAGTTCTGTTCGCACCTGTCCGTCAGCAGTTGAATAAACAGATGTTTCCGGACTTGAACTTCTCTTTAAAAATGCCGATACTTTAGCTCCTTTTATCTTTTCGCCCTGCTCATTTACAACCTCTAGCTTTAATACCCCGTCTTCGCCGGCATGGGTTTTGTCAATAATTACATAAAGCCAGATTTTTGCATCATCTATTGAAACACGAAACTGGTATGTGTCAACAGGAGTATCTCCTGCAGTTTTAACCTCTAACTGGATAGTCTCTGACTGACCCTTTGAGAGTGCAATTCTGTCAATTTCGACATCCCCTGAAAGAAACTTAAATTCCCAGTCTTCTTCTCCTTTGAATGTATCTACACGAATCTTTTTGGCATAATCAGTGCCGGCAATATTTGATATTGTAAGATCGTATTTTATTGTTTCACCTGCCTCTATCACCTTTCCGGGGAATTTGCATGTGATTTGAAAATTTCCCTGGTATGTGGATTCCGATTCATCTGCCGCGACAGGCTGTACAGTTGTTAAAAAGAGCATCAGAATCAGAAGTGCTGATGCAGAGCTTTTAAAAAGGTTTTTCCTTTTTAAGGAATTGGTTTTATTTTTTATTTTGTTAAATATCATAAATTCACCCTTGGAAGGATTATTAGTCTCGCCTGAAGTAACTCTCCTTAAAATTCCTCATCTGATGTCCATTCTCATGAACTTTACATAGGAAAGTCCCAAAAACACTGCCGGAAATGCAATCAGTGCAATTATGTTTTTCATAAGATCGCTTAATAGATCTCCGATTCCTGCCTTTTCCGGCTCTGCTCCTCCCTCATCAACTCTTATTGAACTCATTGAATACATGTTTTTGTAAATTTGTGGATATGTCACATATGTTGAGATGTACTGGAAGTTGTTAGTCGGCGACAACAGGTTGAAAAAGTCGGATATTGCCTGTCTTTTCTGCCAGTAATTTTGAAGTTCCTCTTCGTAATTTCTCCATTCTTCTGTATCGTAAGGATCGTAATAATCTGATGATTCAACAGAGCTTTCAACACTTTCTGATTTTGATGTTACAACAACTGAAGAAGAACCTGAACCAGATACATGTGTACTTCTCATTTTTATCATAGATTCAGTCGGAGGTTCAGGCGAATCTCCGGCAATTATGTCCATTACTGCACCTGACATAAGCATCGGGAAAAGGCCTGTTAAGACAATGAATATAATTAAAGTATATACAAGTGCATTTCCGCTGTTCTCTGATATTGTTGACATGAAAAGCGAGATCGCAAAATATGAGATTATCATTAGAAATGCCGATATTCCAAAGAGCATAATGTATTGAATCTCTGTAAAATCAGGGATAATACTGAATATCAAAAGAAGTGCTATAGAAACAACAAATGTTATTAAAAGTGCCAGAACAAGAGCTGTAATTCCTCCAATAGCTTTTCCGTTTATTACTTCGTCACGATATATAGGGTGCGACAGAAGAATTTTTAGTGATTTACTCTCTTTTTCACGAGTGATTAGATCAAATCCCATCGCAATACCGAGAACTGCTCCTAACGATGCGACAATTGCTCCGACACTGTTGAATATTGTCATCACAGATGGCTTTGACCACCAGTATGAGCTTAAATATGCTGAATCTTCAGATATTGCCATATTCTCAGAATATGATTTTATCTGTTCATTGTAGCTTACAGCGCCGCTTGCCATCCCTGTAATTGTCGCAATCATAATAACTGCAAAGATTATCAAAAACTTTTTGCTTCTGATATGATCGTTGAACTCTTTTTTTGAAATTGCAATTAGTCCGTTTGATTTAGCATCTTTCTTCATGATTCAGACACTCCTGTATTGTAGTAGGTAAGAATTGCATCTTCAAGTGTTGTTGAGTCAAGTGAGAGATTTTTAAGAATGATTTTTTTGTCATACAAAAATCCGGATATATCCTCACGAATATCTGATTTTGCAGTGATTAATGCAGTTTTATTCTCGTTTTTGTACTCTGCAGAGATTATTTTCGGATGTGAGATTTCAGGCATCGGGTCTTTTGTCTCAACATTTATCCTTATTTCTGAGAGATTCATCATCTCGATTCCTGATGAAAAATCTTCCCATGAGCCTTCCCTTACCAGGCGGCCTTTCTGAAGAATACCTATTTTAGTGGATACTTTGGAGATTTCAGAGAGAATGTGGGACGATACAAGGACTGTTTTATCCTGTTTTGCAATGTTCTTTATAATTCTCCTGTAATCAGAAACGCCCTGTGGATCAAGGTTTGCAGTTGGTTCGTCAAGTATTACTACTGTTGGATCGTTTAACTGTGCCTTTGCAATTCCAAGTCTTTGACGCATCCCTTTTGAATATCCTCCAACCGTTTTTGAAACACCGTAAAGACCAACCTGTTTTAACAGTTCATCACACCTGTCTTCAAGCTCTTTTTGCGGGAGACCATAGAGATTTCCAAAGAACGATAGGTTTTCGAATGCAGTGAGATTTGCATAAAAGCCTACATCCTCAGGCATATATCCGATTTTTTTCTTTACAGCAATTGGGTTTTTTGAAACCTCAACCCCGTCGATTCTGCATTCACCTGATGTCGGCAGGATAAGTCCTGTAAGCATCAGGATTGTCGTACTTTTTCCGGCGCCATTAGGACCTAAAAGTCCGTATATCTCCCCTCCGGAGATATTTATGGATAATTCATCAACGGCCCTTACACCATTGTATTCCTTAACAAGATTTTTTATCTCAATCATATCTTTCACACAGAATTGCTCTATACTGCCTTTTTTAATGTTATGTGCTATGAAAATCAGTGTTTTGCTATGAAAAAGTCCATGATAATTTTTTTCATGCTAACTGTTTCATGTAAGTTACAGAGTAACTTTCATGTAAAAGCCCCATGATGAGCTTTTTTCATCACACAAAAAGTGATGATAAGTTTATCAGGAATTTTGACTTTCATACCAAATCACGGGTGTGACTTAAGTGAAAAATCACTTTGATGCCCTGAATTCATGAATATATATCTGTACATATATTTTTCTTCAAATTCATTTTTTCAAATCTTTTTTTGAAAGTTTTTTTGGAGTGAAACAATTTTTTTCAAAATTACACCGGTTCTGGCAGTATTGCAGTGGAGTTTTTGATAAAATAGCATATATATGAACCAGTTAAAATAAATACCATCATTTAACCGTATGGTTATATACATGATTCAGTAAATAAAGATAAAAGGAATAATTATGGGGTTTAAGTTCCCGTCTGCTTATTTTTCTCTTTGAAAAAGACAGAAAAAAAAGAATAAAATTCCACGTTCACTCTTTTTTGTCGCTGAAAATAAACACAATTGTTTTCTCAAGCGCAGATACGAGCTCTCTTTCTTCAGTTAAGTACTGCTGAAATGCTTTGTAAAGCATAAAAATAATTTCAGTGCCATAAATGTCAAGTGCCTCTTTAGGTTTTATCTCCTGAGTGTAGGCATCTGTTATGGTTTCTGTGTTTGAGTACATTATCTCGTAGAATCTGCCATCTTCTGATAAAACACAGAACTGATTGTCCACTTTTTTTGTCATATCGTCAGGCCGGTAAGGCATTGGTTCTGTTTTTCCAAGGATGAACATTTTTTTGTCTGTAAAGACTTTTTCAAATAACTCTCCGTGTGCATCTATTTTGGCCTGGACTAAAATATTTATTCCAAGAGTTTTTGCAAGAGGTGCGGCTTTTTGTCCCATCCTTTCAAGAAGGGCAGTTTTTTCTGCAAGAATCTCTTTTGAAAACTCTTCTTTTTTTGATTTTTGCTCTTCAATCTCTGCTAAAATTTTTTCAAAACCCTGCTCTATTATATCCATTGGAATAGATGTATGCGTTTAAAATATAAAAAAAGGAAGAGATGAAACGGGATGTTTTTTGTTAATTTGTTATGAAAGTCTTAAATCCCTGATAGACTTATCATCACTTTTTGTGTGATGAAAAACGCTCATCATGTGCGTTTTACATGAAAGTTACTTCGTAACTTACATAAAACAGTTAGCATGAAAAAAATTATCATGGACGTTTTTAGTGCCTCTATCATATCAGTTCGGCAATAAGATAGTGCCTGTTGTGGGATTTTATGACAACATTCACCGTTTTTCCAAGGGGAATGTCCTCTTTTATTACTATATTATTGTATGATTTGTCTCTTGCAATAACTGTTCCTTCCTTTTTTTTCTCGGTTACTGCAACAGACATTTTTTTTCCGATCATTTTGCTGTTTTGAAGATCGTATATTTTATTTGCGGCATCTGTCAGAGCCCGTGACCTGTTCTTTTTTATCCAGTCAGGCATGTCTTTGTACAATGCGGCAGGGGTATTTTCACGAACTGAAAAGCGGGTGATGTTGACCTTTGTCGGCAGAGTATTGTATAAAAGATCAAGTGTCTTTTCAAAATCATCATCTCTTTCAGTCGGATATCCGACAATGAAGTCGGTAGAAATCCTCACATCCGGAATTTCACGTCTGAATTTAGATACAATACCTTCATACTCTGCTGATGTATAGCCTCGCTGCATTGTCATCAAAACATTGTTTGATCCCGACTGCACCGGCATGTGGACGAAAGAGTAGATTTTTTCAAGTTTGAATGGCGGAACAAGCTCTGGTAAAATTGGAATAACAGTTGCGGGATTCATCATTCCAACACGTACAAAAAAGTCTCCGTCAAGTTCATTTAAACTGTATAAGAGTTTTGAAAGATTTGTCTTTTTATCAAATCCATAAGCGCTTACATCCTGTCCTGTAAGCTGAATTTCCGTTGCACCTTCACGAATTAAATTTTCTGCTTCTTTTAAAATTTTTTCTTCATCAAAACTTTTAAGCGGTCCTCTTGCTTTTCGGGTTATACAATATGCACATCTTCCAAGACATCCTGTTCCAATTTGAAGAACTCCTGTGTTTTTATCAGCGATTGCGCCTGCACGGTCATTTTCCTTATAAATATCTTCCGGAAGAATTATGTGAATATCTGGTCTTACTGATAACAAAAGCTCTTTTTGAACAACCGGCATGCATCCGGTTACGTATATTTCACGGTCGGGATATGCATTTATTGCTTTTAGCATTGCTCTTTCAGTCTGAGCAACAACAGTGCAGGTATTGATGACTACTGTATCAAAATCATTATCTTCGTCTTTTGTAATACTACAGCCCTGTCTTAAGGCAATTTCCTTTAATTTTTCAGTGTCGGCAAAATTAAATGTACAGCCGTATGTTTCAAAATGTATTTTTCTGTTTTTTAAGGTGTGCATAATTTGTTGATATTAATTGTTGTTATTGAATCAAAAGTCTATTTATTATGTTTTATAAAAACGTTCATGAAGCGTTTACAAAAACTAAATGAACCAATTCTTTATTTTCTCATGGATATTTGTGCTTTTAGAAATAATTATGCTGTTAGAGATAACAAAAGATAAAACCAGATATAAAATAAAAGATCCAAAAAAACCAATATCCGACTTTCCGCAGGTATTTCTTCAACAATAGTATTTTTCATACTCTCCCCCCAATAACCGCAATATCTTTTTCAATTCATCATTCAGATTTGTAATTCGTTTTATTCTTTTATCACCCTCAACAAATGAGAACTCCCTCACCCTCCTGAACAGGAAAAATGTCCATTTCAATGCCGGTCTTTGTGTCTGCTTTTTTGTCTGGCTGGTGACTGTTTCACCAGACTGTACCAGCATCTTTCTCAGCCGAAACTCAGTCATAGAGTAAATAAAAAGACACAATACCATGATCATAGCCAAAGCCTGAATCCGCGAATTTTTCTTTAAATAGACCTCAGCAACCCGGAACGACTTGTCTTTCAGGAACCTAAATCCTCTCTCAACTGTTCCTTGAGCTTTATAATTCCTGAGCAATTCATCGGCAGACATCTCAGTGTCATTCGTTGCCAGAACAAAACGTCCAAGATTTTGGCGTTCCTGCTCGACTACGCTGTCATTGTATTCGATATCAGCAGTAATCTTATATGAATTAACTAATGGTTCACCGGCTTTTGGTCTACCTCGTTTTTTCTCTTCTTTCCTTTGAATCATGAGAATTTCAAGCTCGCTAAACTGATACTTATGATTTTTTTCTAACCATTTCTCTGCTGCAATGCGTGCGTCAGGTTCACATGCATATTCCTGTGCACAGACTTTTCGAAGAGATGTTTTGGCTTTTTCCAGTTCTTTTACCAGATTCTTATCAAACGTTTTACTCTGTTGTTCATGCATTGGTTTTGAATGGTACATCACCCATTTCTGTCTGATTCCTGCATATTCACTGAAAGATTCACTATATGAATAGCGATTATCATCGCACGGTATGAACTGACAATCTGATTTGACCAGTTCCTTAGCCTCTTTAATGATAACCGGTACACGACTAATCCAGAAAGTGTGCTGACCTAAAGTCTGGAGATTTTTTTCGGTATAAAATGCAGCATCAGCTACATGATAGACTTTTTCGCCTGATTTGAGACTGTTCTGAAGTTTTTCAATAATGATTCGGAGTGTCTCTTTATCCGATTCATTCCCGGAAAAAGTCTGGAGAAATAATGGTACACCATGCTGATTTGATGCCATGCCAAGGACAAAACGCTTGAGATCCCATCGGCCATCCTTCGGATGACCGTAGGTAATCTGAATTCCTTCTGTGTTGAAATCGGATTCGTATTCGCCTGTCACACTAAAGTTAGTGGTATCGACGTGAATGCAATGCGAGCCATATTCTGTTGGAATAAGGCAATTTGCTACGATATCGTTGAATAACTCAGTTGGACCATATTCTGCAATAGCATCCAGTGTTCTGCCTAATACATCATCATTTATCTGTTCTCGGGAAATTCCCTCCCCAAATAGTCTTTCAACGGCAATATCATCAAAAAATTCCGGAAAAAGATAAAGACGGCGTTCGATGAATCCAAGACCATTGATCACCATAGCTTTCACGGCCTGAGAATGGGTGAGATTATGGTTTCGGGTCTTGGGTATTGCATTGTCGATTATATTCGCGATACCAAGAGAGTCGTAGGCTCCGGCTACGATGCCAAGATGGCCAACGGAAAGGATTGATTCGTCATCAAAACCGTCAATGAAGGGCATATTGTAGGTTATTCCCTCAAAGTACAAGGATCTTGCGGTCGAATATTGTGAAATGTGTGGATTTTTAGTGCGGATGGTCGGAATATAAAAACCAAAAGAAATAAAAAAATCGAAATTTATTTGGCTTTCATAATAAGCCATGTTTTTGGCCCTGCTTTTTCAAATTTAACAAGAATATATCTTCCATAAAATTCCTTTCCTTCAAGTAAGATTTCAATTTTTAAATCATCCCAGAGAAGAATTTCATATTTTCCATAGTCTTTTATTGAAAGTTTCGCAGGTGTCTTATTTGCACCTTCCTGTTCGCCGTCAAAATAAAGCATCTGTGTTTTGCATTCACTGTCTGTTACTGCGATGCATTTCTCACTTGCTTTTTCAGGCATGCCTGACGGAAGGGTCCAGCAGTTTAAAACTCCGTCTTTTTCAAGCCTTATTACAAATTTGTTGGATTTAGCCTGTTTTTCATGCACAACGAATCTGAGATTGTCGCAGTTTGCATATTCTTTTAAATCCTTTTTTGTTGGAAGCATATCGTGTATATGCTAATCATATCCTTTTTCTTTAAAAAAGATTTGTATTGTAATAATCCTCTTAGGAGAGATCACAATTTTTTGTTATCCTTTGTTTAACAGGCCGCCTATAAAGCCGCCAATAAGTCCTAATATTCCAAGAGTCACTGAAAGCACAATTAAAATTACAAGATCAATTAATGCTCCTGCCATAAATCCTGCAAATCCAAATAGAACTGTTCCAAATATTAAAATCAACAGAGATATTACTATTCCGCCGAAAATTCCTGCACAAAATCCAGCTCTTGCACCGTTTGATACACCTTCACCTGCAAGAATGCCGGCGGTGAACCCTCCGATTAATGGTCCTGCAAGGCCAAAAGCTCCTCCGTAGTGTCCAAGAAATGTTGAGAAGATGACCATTGCAATAAATCCTATAAGTGACGCAAACCAAAATCCCATAAAAGATTAACGGTTTAATCTGAAAAAAACTTTTTGCCTGGTTTTTGAATTTTCCTGACAGAATTGTGTGAGAGGATTTAAACCTGTCAGGAGTAGGAATATTCTCTCAGTTTTTTTTCGCTGTTCCTGAAAAGAGGCTCTCTTATATCTTCTTTATTATCATCTGCCCATTTCTTTATTTTTTTAAACAATTCTGTCCTGAAAAATTCATTTCTGTCATAAAAATTCCGAAAAAGCCTTTCCAAATCCCTTGAGCGCACCTTTTCACCTGAAATTTGAGGGTAGTTTGCGTTTATGTCAGCCAAAAGAACACAAATTAAGTCATGTCCGCGGCAGATTTGCATAGGATGGCTGAAGTAGTCGGTATCTCCGGAAAGCTCGGCAGAAAGTGCAGTTTTAAATTTATCAAATTTGTCAGTGTTTCTTTTATAAATTAAAGATAAGAACTTCTCCTCGTCAAATCTAATATCAGAAGTGTCTGTAAATTCTAAAAAGGCATTTTTTTTCTTGCAGTTTATGTGTTTGAATGTCATGTTAAGGCCGTATTTTTCATTTACATAAAGTGAAAGGCCTAAAAGCCGGCAGGATTCGACAAGCTGTGTTAAGATGTCTTTTTGCCTTACAGCAGAAAGCATGCTCCTTTGAAAACTGCCTCCTGCTGTTCTTGTTTTGTAATAGTCAAGGATTTTTTTTATTAAGTCTTCTGAGATTATCATTGTTTCAATATCGTGAGTATCTGTCATGAACAGATTTTCAATAAAAAAGGAGGGGTCTTTTTCACTTTCCATTTTTTGTTCGCAGTTGTTTGTGAAAAAAGAAAAATCTCTGTCAACTATCCCTATAATTGAGTCAGACGCTTTATTTGGCATATTTTCATTGATTTTATTTAAGATACTGATTACATTTTTTTTGGAGTTTGCAAACCTGATCTCGCATATGTCGACTGAAAAGAATCTTGAGTAAAATTCATAGTCATATGGCCCTTCTGTGATGACAAATATCTTTTTCTTAAGTGTTGGATAGTTAGTCTCCATCTTTTGGATTGTGCCGCTTATTTCCTCTGAATCTGCCCAGATGTCTTCGAGTTTATAGTTATTGGCGGTCTTTCCAAATCTTCTTTTATCTCTAACCATCAATTCCTTCTCCGTCTTCTCCTGAGAGATCAACGGTATACTCCCAGTTTGTGTGAATAAGCTGAGGCGAGTGGGTGGCAATCATGAAATTTGAGCCTGTGATGTTTGTAATTTTTTTGATGTATTCCAGGTAAAGTCTCTGCCACACAATGTGTAGTGAAATTTCAGGCTCGTCAACAAGTACCAAAGTACCGGGATCTGTGAAAAATATAAGATCGTAATACATCACAAGCTGATTTTGTTCACCGGAGGAAAGCCTTTCAGGCGCTATTTGCTCATGGTCTGATACCATAAAATAAAAGCCCCTGTCAGCACGTATTTCAAATGAAAGGTTTAGGAAGAGCGAGTTTATTATCTGTAGTAAAAGGTCGATTTTCTTTTCGAGGTCACTAAAGATTAGGTATTTCTTCTCGGTGTCATCAATATACAGGCTAAGAGCAGCTAAAACGCCTGTGTCGCCTTCAATGTCTGCCTCCGGGATTTCAGAAACATCCCAGACTTTTGGATTGTATGACAAAAATCCAAGATCTTTTAATTTTTTCTGTTCAAGCCGGATTTTTAGAAGTTTTTCAGTTATAGTCCGTGCAGGAGGAAGGATTTCTCTTTCCATTTTATAGCACAGTTCCATATATCTGGAGGGGTATGTTGCATCAAGCTGCTGGGTGCTTGCGGCGTAATCGCTAAGCATCGCCTGAATCCGCCGCATAATATCCTCTGAATAGTTTAGAATTGTGAGTTCATAGCTTCGCCTGACGCCGCCGGCATGGCATGCCAAAAGATCTCCCTCGCGTCCTTCACAGCTCTCGGCGTTTTGCCACAATCTCTGAGCTGATATGAATTTAACAGGAACGGGAGGAATTATTCTTGAAAGCTCCCATGATGTCTCTTCTTCATCGAAGTTGTCCGGATTTACAGTGTATTCAATCTCATCTCCGTCAGGTGTTTCAGAAATAAAATGAAGTGACCACATATCTCCCAGAGGAAGTTTTTTTCCTATCATTTTTCCAAGGCTTTTTTTGATGGACAGTGTGCGTTTTTTATTATCTGACTGAATATCCACTGAAGGGATGTTTTGAGACAGTCCTGTTGAGGCGGGCTTTGTCTGGGGTGAATTTTGATCTGATAAAACTGATTCTTCACCTGATTTTTGTTTTTTTCTTTGTTCATCCAGGCTGAATATGATTTTTAAATTCTCAAATGGGATGTCTTTAATTTCTCTTAGATTTCCAAGAAAGACTGCACGCAAAAGCCTTAGAATTGTTGTCTTTCCATATCCGTTTGGTGCTGTTATAATCGAGATGTTTTCTGAATCGTCTATTGGTATTTTGTGATTGAATTTTCCAAAAAGACCTGTAATTTCTATGTATTCAGGTTTTATCCTGTTGAATCTTAATGGTGAATTTCTCGTTATTGAATCAATTAAGCGTCCGAGCATTTCTTCTGTATTTTCTGAGTCTAAGAGCGGATATTCAACCCATTTATCAGAAAAGATTTTTGATACAATTTGTATGTATTCTGAATGCTCCTTTCGGTTTCCAAGAAAAATGATTCTTTCATAATTTAAAAGGCCGTCTGACTCGGCATTTATTTCGATTGTGTCATATTCAATTTTTGATTCTTTGAATGTATTTTCAGAATAGTTTAAAATCTCTTCATGTGGAAGAACAAATCCGTATTTGGGAGATAATATTACTCTGTCTTCGGGGTAGAACTTTATTGAATATTCGTGGCATCTCTGTGCAAATCTGCCTGTAAATGCATTCTCTGCTTTTATATGGCGATTTGCATCTAAATTTGCGTCCCTGTCCCAGATTTTGTCTTCTCCGGCGGGAGTTATTATCAGGGTTTTTAGTGCCATTTGTTTTATTTAGGGGACTCTTTGGAAATTAATGTAGCGTATGGGTTATCTGATTCAGATTTTAAAAAAAACAGGATGAACAGACATTAGCCTTGAATTACAGTTGTAATAAGCTATCCTCATCTCCGAAAGGTAAAATTTTTACAAACAGCCAGTCCAATGGGTTTTTATCATAAAATGATTGATAAGTAATCATCACTTTGGTGATGGTGGTATTTTTCTATGGGAAAAAATTTATTTTTTACAATTGTATTTTTAGTGACTGCCTCTGTTCTTGCAGCCGGCTGCATAACTGAAGATACCAAACAGGTGCAGGATAAAAAAGACCTTTTGAATATGACAGGGCTGTATGCTGCAGAATCTTTATCTTACAATCTCAACGGCAATTATTCGATAGTCTCTTTTGTGGAATATTCTAAAAATAATGGTTTCTCATATGAGCCTTTCAGTGATAAAGCAGTTATCTCCGGTCAGAATGATCGTCTGTTTGCTTTGACTGACAGCTTCGGAACGTCATATTATGCTGTTTATAACAAAAAAGGATCAATGCTGACATCATATTCTGCAAAAAATTCCACGGAACCCTGGCAGATTTACGGGCAGATTATTTCTGATTCGGAGATTAGGATGGCATTTGCCGGTATCCTGGATGGTTCTCTTTATGCAGATTCATATGCTATTGTAAAGGACGGCAAAGAAGCATCCTCTGTTTCATATCCTGATCTTACAGGCACCTGGGATGTTGTCCGGACTGAATCCGGTTCAAAGAATATGACTATTGTAAAGATGGACGGTCCGGTCTTCTATGGCAGCTACAGCCTTATGGCTGATAATGTCCTCACCGAATACGAATTTGTCGGTGCTGCATATGCTGTTGATGAAAATGCTTTGTATGCTGTCTCTTATGATGAAGAAGGCGATTTTGGAAAGATTGCAGTATCCGGGGAAGAACTTGTCTGGAACTGGATTAATGAGGACGGGGCATTTACTGATGTTTATGTAATATCAGGAACAACTGTCTCAGAGTCCGTTTCTCCTGAGCTTGCGGATATTTCAGGTGACTATAAAGATCAGTATTATGCCGAAATTTCTGCTGATGGATTTGTGAAAGACTACTCTGATTATGCCTGGTCTCTTCTTAAGACGGGCAACGGCATATACATCAATGTCAATAATGGAACTGATATAGGATTTTTACAACAGTACCCGGACAATTCTGTCTTTTACACGGACAACGGCTATTATTACAACGGCTGGGTGGAAGACGGGGTCATTTACACTTTTGTAGCTGACGAAGAAGGTGCTGATATGTACGTCTCGCCCCGGATTTAATAATAAACCATAATCTTTTTTTTTGATATTTTGGAGATGCAAAAATAAAAAAAATTATTTTGTATTAAACCATCAGATAAATTTGATAAGTTATGTTGTATTGTCCCGGATGCGGAAGAGTAATTGCCCATAATGAAAGTATCTGTCCTGCATGTGGCCTGCCTTTAATTCGTGATATCGGGCAGGTACCTGGTGTTTTAGGGAAAAGAAAGGAACCGGAGGCGCTATGCCAGATATTAATATGCAATTACTGTAAAGGGACAGGAATATCTCCCGGGAATGATATGATTGCAGGGAGGTGTCCTGTCTGTAAGGGTAATGGCGGGGTTAAGGTAAAAACGCCTTATCTAAGCTGTATGTCCTGCAACGGGACAGGGAGAAGAAGTGATATTACTGGCTCCGGTATATGTCCTGAATGCAAAGGCACAGGATGTATTTCAAAACTTTAGACTGAATTTTTAAATCACTTTCTTTTCTATGGTTTAACATGAAATTTTCCTGTGATTTCTCAACCGGCCGGATAGCTGTTATAGATTATATTGAAAAGTGCAGTTTTCTTATATATGGCAGTTAGTTATATCTATGTATGTGTGAATATATTTGGATATGTCTGGCGTTACATCAATCCGGGTCAGTACGGATATGAGGGATAGACTTACAGATTTAAAGGTGCATCCTAAGGAGTCGTATGAGGATGTAATCAGGCGCCTTGTGGAGACCGCAGTGGATGATGAGCCTTTAAGCGACGCGACAATAAGAGGAATAGAAGAATCCCTGGCTGATATTAAGGCAGGGAGGGTTTATTCACTTGAAGAGGTCGCAGAAGAACTGGGACTTAACTGATATGGTTTATAGAGTTCTTGTCACAAACCATGCGAAGAAAAACCTCGCACAGCTTCCTAAAAATGACGCAAAAGAGATCTGTCTTGAATTAAAATCTCTGTCATTTGAAGATAATCCAAAAAATCATGTTAAAAAATTAAAAGGTAATAAAAATCCCCCTTTTTATTCACTTCGTGTGGGAAGTTACAGGGTCATTCTGAACATTGAGGACAATGTTATGGTGATTCATGTGATTGAGGCAGGGCATCGCAGTAAAATTTACAGGGGTTATTAATCCCCGATAAATATCAGATAAACAGAATTCTCCTGTCAGATTTTGGAAAAAAGTATTTTTTTAGTTTTATTCGCTTAGGTCTTCATATATTCCTGAGAACTGTTCTATTGCGGTCTGAAGACTCTCTGCAATCTCGCCTGCGAGGATGTCAGGTTCGGGGAGGTTTTCGGTATCCTCAAGACTTTCATCCTTTATCCAGAATATGTCAAGGCTGACCTTGTCGCGTTTTATCAGGTCTTCATATCTGAACGGTTTAAACCGTTCTGTCTCTTTTCGTTCATGACGGTTTTTCGGGTTGTAGGATTTTATGAAGTCCTTTAAGTCTTCTAAGGATAGCGGATTTTCCTTTAAGGTGAAGTGTATGTTTGTTCTTAAGTCGTATATCCAGAGAGTGTCTGTCCAGGGCTCTTCGCGTCCGGCTTTTCGTTCAAAAAAAATAACGTTTGCCTTAACACCCTGAGCGTAGAAGATTCCTGTGGGAAGCCGGAGAAGTGTGTGAACGTCGCATTCGGCAAGGAGCTTTCTTCTGATTGCCTCACCCGCACCGCCTTCAAATAAGACGTTGTCAGGAACAACAACAGCCGCCTTTCCGTTTATTTTTAACATGCTTCTTACATGCTGAAGAAAGTTCAACTGCTTGTTTGACGTTGTCGCCCAGAAATCATCCCTCTCATAAGTCTGCTTGTCCTTTTCGGCTTTGCCGTCGCCGTTGATCACAGTGTAGCTGCTCTTTTTGCCAAAGGGGGGGTTTGTGAGGATGAGGTCGTAGTGGTCATCCGGTTCTGATAAAAGTGAGTCTGCGACACTGACAGGGCTTTTGTCTGTCCCGATTCCGTGCAGGTAGAGGTTCATTGCACAGAGTCGGGCGGCGCTGTCAACAATTTCGGTTCCGCTGAATGTCTCCTCTTTCAGAAAAACCGACTGTTCCCGGTCGAGTTTATAGTTTTTAACGAGGTAATCCCGTTCTGCAAGAAAAAATCCGCCCGTTCCGCATGCGGGATCTGCTATAGTCTGGCATGGTTCTGGTTGTGTAACCTCAACCATCGCCTGAATCAGAGACCTTGGAGTAAAATACTGGCCTGCACCGCTTTTTGTGTCTTCGGCGTTCTTCTGCAACAGTCCTTCGTAGATCTCACCTTTGACGTCCATGTCAAGGCCGACCCATGTCTCTTTTCCGATTAGATCAACAAGCCGCTTTAATTTTGCCGGATCCTGTATCTTGTTCTGTGATTTTCTGAATATAACGCCGAGGAGTCCTGCTTCTTTTCCGAGATTTTCAAGGATGTGCCGGTAGTGAATCTCAAGGTCATCGCCGTCTTTTGATGCAAGCGTCTCCCAGCTGTATTCATCCGGTATTGTTGAGGGTTTGTTAAAAGGTGGCTTTTTGTGCTCGTCTGCCATCTTTAAAAAGAGAAGGTATGTGAGCTGTTCGACATAATCGCCGTAGCTTACGCCGTCATCTCTTAGTACGTTGCAGTAATTCCATAGTTTTTGCACAAGTGCGGAAGATTCGGATGCCATATTTCCCTGACTATTTTGTATTTTGTGAATGCTTTATGGTGCCGGATTTGATATCATCCGGATATTATTATCTTATATTTTTATTGCAGGATAGTTTCTTATATTTATTGTTCGTATATACGAACAAATGTTCTCTATGGCGAACATATGTTCGGAAAAATCATTCATACTTATCAGGTTTCTTGGAAGACGATATAATGAGTCTTTCTATGTAAGGGAGCTTTCAAAGGAGCTGAATCTGTCTCTTGGTCCTGTCAGCGAGACCTTGAAGGAACTTGAATGTGAAGGTATCTTAACTAGAAAAGAAAAAGGCAGAATGGTTACTTACCGGGCAAATATGGAAAGTTCTGTTCTGCGTGAGATGAAAATAATTATTACACTTCTTGAGTTGCGCGAACTTTTATCCGGGCTTGAAGAAAACGCCCTGCGGGTAATTCTCTTTGGAAGCTGTGCAAGGGGTGATGATACCTTTGAGAGTGATATCGATCTTTTAATTGAGACTGATGAGAAAGAAGCTGTATCATCGGTTGTGAATCGTTTTGAGTTCATCGGAGAGAGAAAGCTTTCAGCAATTATTCTGTCACCTGATGAATTCCGGGCGCTTAAAAGAAATGATAAGCCGTTTTATGAGAGGGTGATGCAGGGAAAAACTCTTTTAAGGAAGGATGAGGATGAGATCGCGATTTGAAAGATGTCTTGAAACCGGAAAGATAGTGAGGATTAAAAAAGATCCTGCTCTTGTATCCAAGGAGATAGCAGAGGCAAAAAAGGATCTTGAATCTGCAAGGGATTCATTTGAGAGAGAGAATTTCAAGTGGGCTATTGTGCAGGGTTATTACTCACAGTTTCACTCTTTAAGAGCTCTTGTGTTTGCAGAAGGGTATCGTGAAAAGAGTCATTCCTGTCTTCGTTCTGCAACAGAGGCTCTTTTACTTGATAAGGGTTTAATTGACTCTGATGTGACGGAAGGTTTTTCAAATGCAATGAGGGTTCGGGAGGCTGCTGATTACAACTCAACATATGATAAGGATGCAGCAGCGGATGTAGTTGATACAGCCGGCAGGACGTTTGAGACTGCAAAAGAGATTCTCAGAAAATAACTAAATTTCACTCAATTTTTAAAATAATTATTGCATTTAATTAATCCTGATTTAATCCGGATAAAAAAAAGAACTCTCTGTCATCATCTGATGGTAAATGGTTATTGTATTAATGCTGTATTTATTGTCCAGAATCTCTGATAAAGCCCTGATTATTGTTCGTATATACGAACATTTGTTCGTCCCTGCGAACATATCCTGAAAAAGCATTCTTTTATTTTTCCGTCGGGAGCAAAAATCATATTATTTTTAAAAACTTAATACCAGTACAGGTGAATCAAAGTGAAACTTGAAATTGTTCTGGAAGAAGAGGATGACGGCACATATTCTGTTCATTGTCCTGCCCTGAAGGGATGTCATTCACAGGGGAGAACAAGGGAGGAGGCAATTAATAATATCCATGAGGCAGTTGGCCTTTATCTTGAAGTTGCGAATGAAAAAGCCAGAAAACTGATTGACCAGCCAAAGACCACAGTTGTTGATATTGCGGTATGACAACCAAACGGCTTCTTCCTGTCTCTGCAAAGGATATGATCAGGGTTTTTTCTAAAATAGGTTATCAAATTGACAGGCAGAAAGGAAGTCATATTGTAATGTCAAGAGGTGAGGATATTCTTATCATTCCCAATCACAACCCTGTCTCAAAAGGTACTGAAAGGGAACTTATAAAAGACGCCGGGCTTAGCGTTGAAGAATTTAATAATCTTTTATGAACGTTTTTTAAGAAGCATCAATCAGTAAAGATCACTTTTTTTCAGCCGGAAACTCTTCAAGGTAAAGCTCTGTTGCCTCTTTTAAATTCTTTAAAGCCTCTTCTCTGGTTCTTCCCTGACTGACTGTTCCGACTTCCGGGCATTTTGAAACAAAACATCCGTCCTCTTCAAAAACGACTGAAAACTTTTCATTCATAAATTCTCACTCTGATTCTTTCTTTTTTATCTTTTTCTTCCCGGCTGATTTTTTCTTCCCGTTAGCTTTCCCCTCAGCCGCCCGCAACTCCTTCTCCGCCTTTATCCTCTCAAGAAGAACACCCGCCGGCTCATCATCAGGACTCTGTTCTACAAGCCTTCCCTCAAATGCCTTCTTGAGAACGGACTGTCTGAGTCTTTCAGCCTTCAGAAGAGACTCCTCAACAACCCTTTCCATCTCATCAATTATCGAAAACCTCCTCTCAATCTCAGAGACTATTTCGTGCTGTTCTTCGAGTGGGGGGAGCGGGAACATAATATTTTCCAAAAAGGACTTTGGTACTCTTAATTGACCTGCTGATCCCGTCATTTTTCTTTTAGCATCTCTTCTAAAACCTTCTTGAATTAAATAATAAAAAAAGAATTTTCGATTTAATCTTGAATTAAAGCGGAATATATGAAACTCAGTAGATCCAAAACCAATTGAATTAATTAAATCATTTACAAGAGCAACTTTACCATTTTCCATACATGGAGTTATCTTAGCAAAAAGAATATCGCCATTGATAAATTGAGTATATCCTTTTTTTACTTCCTGTAATCGTTTTTGTTCTGAAAGATCAATTTCACCACTTAACTCTGAAACGCATTTCATTGGAATAAATGACACTATATCTGAATCTTTAATATTACTTAGATTCTTTTTTGGATTTATTATTCCAATTTCCTTTGAATTTGCTAATACCCACTTATTTGGTAATTTATTATTAATGTCAAATTTATTACTTCTTTCAGATAAATTTTGATTAGATCCATATGTTTTACTTTTTTTCTCAACCAAAACCTCCGCACTCTCAACATCCGGATGCAGCGCCCGCCACTCCTTTGTCAAATCGCCGCACATCGCAGCTTTCAGAACAGACTGCCGGTATTTTGGTATCAGCGCCTTTGCACGTTTAAGAGCCGCGACGCCTGCGTCAAGCCGGGTGAACTCCTCTTCGATTTTTTCGACTATGCGGTGTTGTTCGGCGAGAGGGGGGAGGGGGATTTCAGCCTTTTCAAAAAATTGAAAATGCCTTGCATATCCTTTGTGTGGAAATTTTACTGCTTGGGAAAAGTAATAAAACAACTTTGGATAAAAAAATTTCTTCGCCTGAAATACTTTAACTCCGTCTGCACCTGCAATAAAATCAAAATTGATGAATTTTATTTTAAGAGTGTGATCTCCAAAAATTATAAATGGATTTTCTGATGAAATGATCAAGTCATTTCTATTGGAGTATCCTCCTATGTATGATTGGCCCTGATCAATAACTGGGAAAAGACCTTCTTTTTCATATTCTTTCTGGTTTAATTTTTTTCCAGTTAAAGGATATTTGTTTATAGATTCTTTTATGCTTATTAATTCCCAATTTAGAGGAATTTTTATTTGGATGTTATCACTCATGCCGAAAGAACCTCATTCTTCTCCAAGGACGTATTTTTTATAGTTTTCTTTGGTGATATCTTGTTTTTCTTTTAGAGAATCAAGATGTAATTCATGTTCCATTTTAATAAAATTAAAAATAGATCCAATATTTTTGAATTGATTATTGTGCTCTTTTTGTGTTTTTATAATGAGATCAATTATTGTATGATAATAATTATGAGTATTTTCAAGTAAGTCAGAGACATATGCCAGTCCTTCCCCTTTATGAGTTATTAAATTTCTTGCACGGTATATTCTTTGTAAATGCCATTTTACTCGATTGTTATGACTTTCAATTTTTTCTTTAATGGAATTTGTATCTTTTAGAATTTGAGAAATTGCATAAAATCTGTTTCTCAATAAGACATTGTCGCCTATTACTTCGTTAATTTCTTTTTTTATGTTGGAATCGTTATTGTACAAAATGATGAGGAGGGAACATTTTTCAACAGGTTGCAGTTCACTATATAGTTCTGGGTAATTTGTCTCAACTAAAGAAAATAAAGTTTGGACTTTATCTTTTTCCAAGTATAGGTAGATATTTCTAATTAAATCAGTTATTAGTTTTATTATGTAATCTCTTCCGAGGATAGGATACATTGTGGAAACAAAATGAGTAATTCTTGCTTTACTGTTTCCTGGAGGTGGAAGTAGTGTTTCTAAGGCAGTCCACAAACTTATTAATTGATTCTCTGGCGTTTCTGAAGAAATGGCACAAGAATGGAGATTTAATGAATTATATAAACGATATATTGAGGTACTATCCAAATGTACAAACAAACGGATACTTTTCATTAGGGCTTCATTAGTATCTTTATCATCTTTTATTTTTAACATCGGAGAAATTGAAGGCCTTGCGACAAAAAAGTCTTTATTTTCTTCATCATTAATTTCATGAAAAATACATAGTCCATAGTTATCCCAAGAACATTTAGAGTCATGAATAAAATATCTGATAAAATCAAAAAGTTGATCAAGATATTTTTCTCCATCTGTACGAGCAGAATATGGATCTTTAGCTATAATTTCTTTGATTGTCAGAAAATGAGAATATCCCTCATTCAATCTCGTAAATTCATTATAATGCCATGTAGGAGTATTTACTTTAGGGCATTCTTTAGATATATATATTTTAAATCCTTCAAGCAACTTATCTGTAAAGTTACAAAAGTCAGAGTTTACTTTGAAAGAGACTTCGTAATATTTATCCTGATTTTCAAAAAATTTTATAAAATCTTTAATCTGTGAAATATTATTTATTGAGTTTTGGCCAAAGAAAAAATCCTTATTTTTTGAATAAATATATTCTTTTGAAAAACCTGCGAAAATTAGTTCCGGAATTAAATATTGCGATAATTGAATAATTTTATCTTTTTCCTTAGGGTTTTGCATTATATTCACGATTTGACTTTTAAGTTCAGCAAAATATCGATAATCTAAAAATGAGCAGAAACTCTCCAACTCCACAACATATTTTTCAAATTTGTAGTAATCCTGACGGTTTGATTCAGATGCCAGATTTTTAATTGTCTCTAATAATTTTGAAAGGACATTACTTTTATTATTAAGAATTGCTCTGATTACAAAATCATTTTTTGTTGAATTATTAATTTCTTCTATTATTGGAATGAGGGCTTTTGCATCGATAAATCCATTTATTACTTCTTTTAGGACATCATTTAATTCATTAATTAGTGTATGTGAATTGAATGTGTATGCTCTGTATGAATCAATAGTGTAGTGAAATAACATTTCATTTTGGATCTCTGCGAAAAATTTCATTCCTTCTAAATTTTCGTCAATAGACCAGTTTGAATAATTTAAACCTTTTTTGTTACCCATAATCTATACCCCCAAAACCTCATTCATCTCGCTCATAATACTGTTTAATTCGTCCCCGAATGCCCGGTATGCAGAGACAAGACCGCCCTTCTGCATAAGCCTCTGGTTGTATTCAAAGTCGTCCGGGCCGATTTCAACGCTTGTACTTATGTGGTCCTTAATTATATTGAGCCACTCAATCTGTTCGTCTGAGAATTTCTGGCCGTCCTCTTCTCTTTCTCTCAGCCATCTCTCATAGCGGTGTTCAACCGTCTCAGAAAACGGCTCTAAGTATTTGTCGCATCCGAGGGTGAATCTTACAAGCGATATTATGTCTGTCAACATCCTCTGGGGAGTTGCTCCCCTGACGCGGTTTTTCTCAACCTGCTCATACGCCTTCCAGACGGAGTCCGGCGTAAACCCGTACGGAGGTCTTGAAAGAATATCGGAAAGCTCTCTTATCTGTGCGTAGGTTAAGTGCCTCTCGGATTTCGGACGGCTGTATATAATCTGAAGTGCTGTAATCGTATCTTTGTTATCCTCAATAAACTGCTTGAAGTTTGCAACCGTTATAACTGCTCTTTCCTTCGCATCCGTTGAGAAGTCCGCCTCAATCACACGGTCTTCTGATACCTTATCTAAAATCTGCTCGGATTTTGTCTTCAGATCGATAAGAAGTGTCCGAAGCTTCGGGTTGTCAAACGGCTCGCAGGCCGCCGATACAAGAGATTCTTTTGCACCCGCAATCTCGGATTCTGTCGGATTTTCTGTCGCAGACATCTCCATTGCATGGCCTGTGACCTCATCCGGATCAACCGATGCGTAAAGTGAGTTTATAATGGACTTCACCGGCAGATTTGCAGTCTCAAAAATCTCCTCACGTTCACGGTCGGAAATCCGGCGGTCAAGCCTTGCAAGCCTTGTCGCAAGCGTTGTTATCAAATCGTCTTCATGGTTTCCGACCGCAACCGCCTCAAGGAGTTTCTTAAACGAAATTCCCGGCTTCTTGTCAATTACAACCGCCGGATTCTTCGACGACTCGCAGACGCCGACCGCATCCACAACAATAAATCTGTCCTTAGGCGGTGCATCGGTTGTCACCTGATGGAGATCGGTTAAGTCAACCGTTCTTGTGCCCCGGCCAAGCATCTGCTCAAAGTAGACCTGAGATTTCACATCCCGCATGAAAATCAGGCACTCAAGCGGTTTTATGTCAATCCCTGTTGACACCATGTCAACCGTAACCGCAATTCTGGGATTATAAGAGGTTCGAAACTCACGAATCATATCCTCAGGCTTTCTGCCGGTTTTGTATGTAATCTTCTTGCAGAACTCGTTTCCGCGTCCGAACTCCTCTCTGACAATCTCAACGATATCCTCGGCGTGCGAATCGCTCTTGGCAAAGATAAGCGTCTTTGGAATCTCACTCCTTCCCACAAAAAGTTTTGTAAACAGATTCTCCTTAAAAGTTCTGATTACAGTTCTTATCTGATCATAAGAAACAACATCGCGGTCAAGCTGCTTTTCGGTGTATGAAAAGTCCTCATCCAAAAGCTCCCATTTCTTATCCCTCGAAAGCTTCTCCCTCTTCTCAACCCAGAGGTCGGCATCAACCGAGCTTCCGCCCTTTGTAATCTCGGTAACAATTCTGAATACGTCAAACCCGACATTGACACCGTCTGCAACCGCTCTCTCTGATCCGTACTCCATCACCAGATTTTTGTTGAAAAACCCGAGCGTCTGCTTTGAGGGAGTTGCAGTAAGTCCGATTAGGTGTGCATCGAAATATTCCAGAACCTGACTCCACAGGTTGTAAATCGAGCGGTGGCACTCATCAGTCACAATAAAATCAAAGGTCTCAATCGGAATTTCAGAATTATAACCGACATCCTTAGGTTTTCCGTTTGAAAAGCCCTGCTCAAACGATGAAAATTCATCCGACTCCGGATCGTAACCCTCATCGCCCCTTAAAAGTGAATAAAGCCTCTGGATTGTGCAGATGCAGACCTTTGAAACATCATCAATATTCTTCCCCGAAAGAGGCTGAACATTGTAAAGCTCGGTGAATTTCCGCCCGTCATCAGGTGTCACATACTTCTGAAACTCTTTATGTGTCTGGGTGCCGAGACTTGTTCTGTCAACGAGAAACAGAATACGCTTTGCGTTGCAGTGCTTAATCAGCCGGTATGCAAACGAGACAGCGGTAAAGGTCTTTCCCGAACCTGTCGCCATCTGAATAAGTGAACGGGGATGATCCTCTGCAAAAGAGTGTTCAAGGTTTGTAATTGCCTCAATCTGGCATTCGCGAAGACCTGTTTTCACAAGAGGCGGATACTCCCTCATCCTTGCACGAAGGGTCTTCTCCTGTTTCATCCATTCCAGAAGTGTCTCGGGCTTATGAAACCAAAATACCCTTCTTGAACGCGGCTCGGGATCTCTGAGGTCACGAAAGTAAGTCTCCTTTCCGGTGCTTTCATAGCCGAAAGGTAAAAATCCGAGTTCATTCGGGATATTGTCAAGTCTGCCTGTAAGATACTTCTGTGACTGATCAGAAACCCCGCTTAAAGTTGTTCCCTCTTTTTTTGCCTCAATAACACCGACCGCCTTTTTGCCGGCAAAAAGCAGATAGTCCGCAAACCCCTCTTTTAGGGGAAACTCTCTTACTGCAACACCTGTACCTGCACTAAGATTTAACTCATCCCTGTCCTGAATAACCCATCCGGCGGCATTCAGCATTTCATCAATATTTTCCCTTGCTTTTGCCTCCGGTGTTATCATAGCCTTACTCCCCTCTGTCATTCTTCATTTTAATTTTTAAAGGTTTAATATATTTCGAAAAAAATATGGTAATCAGGGGAGATTCAGAAAAAAATAATCCTAAAAAACAACAATCCTCCCGTCAGTCACAGGGGTAATTGGTGAATTTGTCCCAATCTCATCTGCGAGAAGGTTAATTAAGTTAATCTCCGTATTGTATTTTCTGTCATCGGCAATTTCTGCAAGATTTGAGTAACCGTCACCGCCGCCGGCCAGATAATTGTTTACTGAAACAGTATATGTCTTTTTTAAGTCAATTGGAATTATGCCCTCATCAGTAACAACAGATAAGTTTTCAATCCTGTTTCCATATGATAACACACTGCCGTTAACCGGGTCTGACCTGAAAGGCTCAGAATTTGTATTTATTAAAAAATGCACACCCGAAACCTGTAAAAAACCCCCTTTGGGTGTCCTCTCATCGCTTTCAAACTCATCATTCTGACCTTTTAGTGCTGATGCAGACCTCTCAAGAGTATCTTTTATATCACTGCCTGACATTTCAAGATTTACAATCATGTTTTCAAACGGAAGCAGGGTTGTTAAGGTAAGGTATGATATTTCACCTGCCGGAATGGTGTAGTCTCCACGTATTGAGCCTGAATTAATAAGTGCAATCTCTGAACCGTAGATGTTTTTTGTAATAGTATCGGTAATGAAATCACCTGCATTTGACTCTCCGTTTCTTAAAGTCTCATATGTTGCATCAAGTGGAACTGTTGTTATACCGACCGGCTCTGAGAGGCTTTCTGTGTATTCGTAATAATATGGCATGACATAAGATGTTACAGAAGAATCGTCCGGCAAATCCTCTGTAATCTCATATCTTTCAATATTGGTATTCGTCTGAGTGCCGTTTTCAAACGAAATCGAAATCCTGGATATTTCCTCGCCGTATTTTCCTGAATGAACAATAAGAGTCTGATTTCCGTCTCTTGATTCAACAGTTTTATTCCATGACAAATGATCGTGGCCGCCGACAATCAGGCTGATTCCTGAAACACTTTTTGCCAGTTCTTCATCTTCATCGCCGTACTGGTGGCTTAGGGCAATTATTACATCACAGCCTTCGTGTTGAAGCTTTTTTACAACCGATTCTGATAAATCCTTTGTATCTTTGTACAGAAAAATTCCGTCCGTGTCTGTCACATATTTTTCAAGCTGTGGTGTAATTATTCCAAAAATTCCTACTTTTGCAGATCCTGCATTTACTATTGTGTAATCCTTTACTGTTTCATTTAAAGCTGTATCTGAAAAATCAATATTTGCGCAGATTAAAGGATATGAGGAGTTCAAAGCCCAGAATTTAAAAAAATCCGCTGAATAGTCAAAGGCATGGTTGCCGGGGACAGCCGCATCAACGCCGGCCATAGTATAGGCAGTAATCTCCGGAATTCCATTATATTTGTTGTAGAAATTCCCTTCTCCCAAATCGCCCGCGAAGAGGTAGAGCGTATCAGGATTATCTTCGCCGAGTTTGTCTGCAAGAGCACTTATCCGGCCAATTCTTGAACCTGTGTCATTTTCACTCATTGAGAATAAATGACTGTGGATGTCAGGCGTTGCCAGAATATTTATTTTTCCACAAAAACCGGAGTTTTCTGAAATATCTGTGAGATTTTTTTCAGGTGATTTGTCAGTTTTCTCCTGATAGATGCTGGTGGCTGGAATTAAAACCGCAACCACTAATAAGGCTAAAAAGATTAAAGCTAACGCCAAAGCGATGTATTTTAAGTATTTCTTATCTCTCATTTTGAATATCCTGTAATTTAATGGTCATTGTCTTTAGACACTCTGTTATCTGGCTGGGGTTTAAAGGTACCTTTTAATCAGATTGCCGCTTTTAAAAAAACTCTATTTGATTTCATTATTCTGGTATAATTTATTATTATATTATCTGTTCATTAATTTAATTGCGGGTTAAATCTCAAATTAAATCGGGAAATAATATTTATATGAAGAATATTTATATGAAAAACAGTTAGTGACTATAAAAAAAAGTTTGGATTAAAATTTGTTTAATAAGTGCTTTATTTCATACCAAAAATGCCTGCAAAAAGGCTTAGGTATTCTTCATAAAAGCTATAAAATCTCTCCATTTCATCCCTGAAATATTCTGTTCCTGGAAGTCCGAATATTTTTTCACCGTTTGAATTATCAGTTAGTTCCGTCAGACTCTCTGTTGGTGCAGCTGTTGCCTGTGTGGTTGCCGCAGTAATCTGTGATATGTCTTTTACCGTGATGTAATTATCCTTTTTGTATGTATATGTATAGCCTTTGGTATCTGTTACTGTCAGCTTTGGAGTATATGTTCCTGCAATTGTATATGTATGCGATGCAGTCTTCGATGTTGTTGAATCGGTATATCCGTCTCCAAATTCCCAGTAATATTTTGATATTGCATAATCATTGTCGCTTCCTGGAGATGCAGTAAAGGCGACAGTAAGGGGCTTGTATCCGGAAGTTGTTATTGCTGAAAATGTTGCTGAAAGACCAAGTGTTACTTCAATAAAGTCTTCTTTTATCTCGGTGTCTGAAGCTCCGTCTTTATCTGTAACTGTAAGTTTTATTGTGTATTTTCCGGGCTGATTAAAAGTATAGCTAGGAGGATTTTGTGAATATGAATCGTAAACGGTTTTTCCGTCTTCATTGATGAATTCCCAGTCCCACTCATCAATAGTACTGTTTGTCTTTTTTGAGGGTTTTGATATATCTTTGAATTTGACTATATGGGGTGCTTTTCCCTCATCATCATAATCATCGCTGTATAATTCAAAATCGGCTGTCGGTGCAGAGTCATCATCGACTTTGATTAGAACATAGTATGAATCTGTATCTTCTCCGTCATCGACTGTAAGTTTAACTTCATATTCCTCTTCTTTAGTAAATGTATGCTCTACATCAGGGTCTGATCCCTTTTTTATTATAACATCTGAACTTCCGTCATCAAAGTCCCATACCCATTCTAAGATATCATCCTTTGTTTTTGGATTTCTTGTAGAGTCATCCTCGAATTTAACAGTTAATGGCGAACTGCCGCTTGTCTTATCCGGCTCAAAATAAGCCATTACTTTTCTTAAGTCAATTGTCTCTGTGCATGAACTTGTTTTTCCCGCAGGGCTTTTTGCAGTCAGTGTTATTACGTATTCATCCGGCTGGGTATAGGTGTGTATTCCGTTTTCTGTTGTTGAATCAGTACTGCTATCGTCAAAATCCCATGACCATGATGTTGCACCGGTTGTTGTACTGTTATATGTGAGTTTGTTGGTTTTTCCATCCCATTTGTATTCCATTGAGGCGACAAGCTCAGGCTCTGTAATCGTTATTGTTTCTGTATCTGTGGCAGAGCTGTTGCTTTGTGCTGAAAGAGTGATTGTGTATGTGCCTGCTATTGAATATGTATGTGAACCGGACGTACCTGAGGCAGAGGTACTGTCGCCAAAATCCCACTCAAGTGTATCTGAAGCGCCTGTAATAGACCCATTATAGGAGAGTATATTATAATCATTCCATGAAGTTCCATTACTTAAAGTGTCAATTGATACTTTTGCCGCCTGGTTCACACCCTGTTCCGCAATGTCGGTTGCTATTACAGGGCAGGTAAAAAGAGCTGAAATTACACCTATAAATAAAAATACAAAATAAATCCCCGAATATTTCATTATGTTTACCTTCTTTATTGAATATTTATTGAATCCAGTTTTACTTTTGTTAAACTATTAAATGTGTAAAACCTAAAAGCACATAAATCTGATGATAAAAATCCGACATGGATCTGACTTTCATACAATGGTTGTTACGAAAACCATGCGGTTTTTGTATGGTAAACAGATGGGGCTCAAAAGAGAGGGTTCATAATTTGTTCGTTTTATCTGAAAAGAAAATTAAAATTTAGAAAAACCGGCACGCCATCAGTCTTTCAGACTGAAGAGAATAAACAGTAGTCGAAATAATACTAATTTCATATAAAAATAGCATATATAAAATAAGATAAAAACCAGAGTTACTGATTAGGTTGAAAAAGGGGATATAGGGAGTATTTTATTGAATAATTCAGGTATTTATTTAATTATTGGAGTGTTTTTCATTATATCAGGAGTTATAACCTCCGGATGTATCGGCAATTCAGAAATAAAAAACGGCGATACTCAGGTAACACAGGATGAAGCACTTGTAATTGCTCTTAATGACCCGCTTCTTCTTGAAGAGTCAGAAGATGAAGAGTTAATGGCTCCCGAAATTGAAATAGTAACGAGGGAGGACAAAACCAGACTCTACAAATTTGTATTTATGCTCGAAGACCCGCCCGGGCGGGCAGGAAAGACAGTTACAGTCGTTGTCGCTGAAAACGGATCTTTATATTATCACAGAATGTTTGGTGGTGCAATGGTAACGCCGGTTTTTCCTGAAATGTTAAATGACACCCGCCCTGATGATGTGAAAGAAATAGGGGCGCTTGTGAAAAACTTTTATCCGTCTGTTTCTGTAAGAGACGGTGATTTGAATGTTAAACTGGAATCAGTTGAATTCAACAGCAAATATTCGCTTTATTATTTTGTTGTCCATGCAATGTTCATAAAAGATGCGGCAACGCCCGAAGCAGTAAAAAACATACCTCCTGACCCTCTGGCAATAGGGGAAGTTTATGCCTGCGGAAGAAACCCGGAGAATTTCACATCTGAATTTTGTGGCCGGAGATGGGACGGGGATGCGGTTGGATTCAGTCTTAAAACAGATCCACTGCCGGCAGACTGCAGCGGTTGTACAATAAAAATCGACTCCCTTTTTGAAAGGGAAGGCAACTGGAGTTTTAAGGTTTTTTAATGATTTGAGGAATTCTAATGGAAAATGAAAATTTAAATAACACTCTCCCAATATCCGGAGTCATCAAAACAACGTTTAAATGGGGTTTTTACGGATTTTTATCTCTTGTATTGTTTTATATATTGGCAATGGCGTTTTGGAATTCTCCAACCCTTTATCATTTATACGGCATTTTTTATATCCAGACATGGGTTTTGGTAATATTCTTCCACTTTTCCGCAGGATATTTCGGGCAGACTGCTGTTTACAAAAAATATTCCGGACAAAAATCTGAAAATCCGGATAATATTGATTCAGAATGGGATTTAATAAGCAGTTCTGAAAAAATAAGTTATTATGGAGCATTAAGCGGAATTTTTACAGCCGGACTTATAATATTCCTTCCTGTTTTTATTATCACACTAACGGCTTTTGGTTCTTTTGGATATTTCCGTACCCTTTCGATTGCACTTGGAAGTTTTGTTCCTTTTGCAATAATCGGAGTTATATGCGGATTTATTGGTTCTTATACTGCCCTGTTGGAAATTAAAAAAATCAGACTGAATACTGATGAATCAGAATCCAAAATTCAAAAGGATTTACTGGCTTTTGGACTTTTAGCACTTTTAATTTTATTTGTTCCACTTTTTTTCAGCTTTTCAGCAGTTCATCTCATTGAGCCTGAGGTGATAACATACGGCGAGTTTGATGAGAATAAAGCGTCCTTTATAAAAACCGACAGTCTTGGAAATATCGAATGGGAAACAGAGCCTCTTTTAACAACGGCTGATAAGGCGTTTTATGTTCATGAGATGGAAAACAAAAGTTTTGCAGTAATAAGTTTTGAGCCCTCAAGACACGGAAGCAATCTGAAATTAGCATATCTTGGTAAAAAGGGTCATCTTCAAACAGCTGCTCCATTTTTAAGAAACGATGCATACATTGCTCATTCAGCAGAAATACCCGGATATGGATTTTTTCTCTCTGATGAATTGAACAATATCTTTAAAGTTGATTATTCAGGAAACGTATCAGGACACTATAAAATTCCAAAAGAATATCAGCGTTATTCAGGCCCAATTGAGATGATATACTCAGGCGGAGATTTTGTATTCCTGCGTTTTGGAAAATATTTTTGCATGATGACTCAAAATGGCAGTTTCTCTGAAATTCACTCTTATGGAGATTCCGGTTATACATACAGTCCGTACAGGGTTTTTGTATCCGGAATTTTAAGCCTTTCAGATGAGTCCGGAGGAGGTTATCTTATCTGTGTTAAAAACAGCTCATCCAGAGAATTAATGGCCGTAACTCTTGATGAAAATCTGGAAATTATCAGTGAAAAGATAATCGGAAGCACTCATGGCACATTTGTCTCCTTATCAGAATTTGACAAAAATCCGGTGATAATCACCGACGATGTTTTAAGATTCGAAGACCGCCCTTATGATTATGAACAGTATTACAGAATATATCGTAAAAACGGTGAATACTGTGATATATCTGGCGGAGATGACCACATAAAGCAGGTGGTTTTTGACGATTCAGGAAGAGGATACACTTTATTCTCTATCTCTGACTGCTTCTTATCAGATGACAGGGAAGTTTTGATGAAAAGATGCGGATATGATAGTTGCGAATCCAATATGGGCTCTGGATGCTCAGATTCGGTAAGAATTTTAAAGGGCAGATTAAAGGATGTAAAAATTCTTCAGACCTCTGACGGGGGCTATCTTTTTACATACATAACGGGAGAGGACTGATTCATGAAAAAAATCACTGATAAGGTATCATTAATTCAGATTCTGTTTGTTCTTGTCCTGTTTTTTGTTGCCGGAAGTATAATTCTTCAGGCAACACTTCCTGACAACTACTGCAGGGCCTGCGGACCGCTCATCAGGGCTCATCCTATGGATACAATTTATGCTTATTCCCCGGGGGTTATCTCTGGTCATGAGTATTACGGGCCTGAAGTGAAATATTCAGAAGAAGACAGAGAATGGATAATACCAAATGACTATCTCTCTGATTTAAATTCAGGCTACAAACTCACAGATAAAGATACAATTCTCAGTCTGGAGAAATATGAATCGTATTACACTCCTGATTTAAAAATAGAAGGTGACAGGTTTTATTTTGATCTTTTACTGCTAAACAACGCCGGACACTCCTTAAAAAATGTTAAATTTGATGTTTTGGCAGATGTTACAATTAAGAAAAATATTGACGGAGCTTATGGGGAATACAGCAGATTTGATTCTGATTCATGGAAAGAAACAATAAATGTTGGAAATATTTATGAGAACTCTTCTCAGGAAATAAGGGTTTTCGGGCCGCTTTTACCTGTTGAGCCTCCCAATTCGCTTTACGTTGAATTATATCTGGTTTATCCAAAAGAAGTGTGGACAAATAAAGGGGAGCTTGTTTTGTATGACAATAATGAATATGTACTGGAAGATGAGATTCCTGATGTTTATGACAGTTCCGGCTCTTTTATGGGACAAACTGATTCCGGTCACAAGCAAAGAATTTACGGATATTATATTGAGTAAATTTCTTTTGAAGAATTCAATCCGGTAATAATGAATGATCTGGGTGTCAAATAATTTCGGGATATTGCAACTTTTAAAAATATCCTCAAAACTGTTTTGTTCGCAGTTTCATAAGACTTTTATGCGCCAAAGTCAGTTAAGCAGGCTTTTCATGAATCTTTTTTAAAACAGGCTGATTTTTGAGAGTTTATGTACGAAAGTCTTTTTATGATGATGATTAATAATCATGATTATCCGGAATAATACCGGATTTGGAGGTAAAAAATATGAGTGAGGAAATTGTTGAGGGTTCATTTTTAGGATGTGCCACAAATTTCACACCTCAATGGTGGACTTTCGTCCTGTTGGGGCTTTTGGCAATAGTTCTGGGTTTTGTTGCATTTGCCTGGACGCCGTTTTTTGTCCTGTTTGTAGGTGAATTCATCGGAATTATGGTCATAATATACAGTATTATAACAATAATTCAGGGCATAAAAAGCAGGGAAGGTGCAGGTGCATCTGCGGCGCTTATTATTCTTGGAATACTTGGAGTAATAATTGGCTTTTTTGTAATCTCAAGTCTTCTTTCCGCATGGTTTTTGGTTACATATTTAATAGCCATATGGGCATTTATTACGGGATTTTCAAACATATTCATGGCATTTTCAGGAAATGCAGGAACGGGTTACAAGATTCTTCTTCTTATTGCAGGTATTATTGCAGTAATTTTGGGATTTTACGTCCTTGTATATCCGCTGATGGCAACCGAAGTTGTAATCCAGGTATTTGCACTTTTTAACATGGCATGGGGTATTGTTCTGATAATATCCGGTCTTACAGTAAAAGGAATGCTGGGTGGCGAAAAGGCAGAATAATAGGCAGAATAATAAATCTGCATAAATCTTTTTATTTCTTTTTTATCCCAACAAAAACAGAATCACAAACAAAATCATTTCTCTTCTTTGTCTTTGGAAAATCCATATTGTTCTATCTTTAATTAAATCAGACTAAATTGATAAGATCTGATATAATTAGACATAATTTAATCGGTCAGGTAATCTGTTTTTAACAGTTAAAAGCGGCAAACTTATCAGAGCAAAAATCACTAATAAAAAAGGCAGAGATGGATTTTATATATGGGCCTGAAGAGGTGCCGCCAAAAAATTATATGGTATCATCCGGAATTCAGTGGGCAGCTGTACTTCTTTCATATGTTGTAATAATAGGAACGGTCGTTGCCGGGCTTCAGTTTACAGACTTTTCAGAACAGGTTTACTATGTCCAGAAACTTCTTTTATTAACTGCATTTGCAGTTTTCATCCAGGTAATTGCCGGACATCGCCTTCCTGCGGTATTCGGGCCGGCAACAGTTCTTTTGATTGGAATTATATCCTCGCAGTCATTTTCCACAGACTCAGTTTATACTTCAATTGCAATCGGAGGTATCATAGGTATAATTCTTGGAACAACAGGTCTTTTGTCTCATGTTGTGCGCCTGTTTACAAAGCGTGTTGTCGCGGTTGTTTTAATGCTCATCGTCTTTACAATGATTCCGACACTAACAGGTCTTTTAACCGCCGCCGGTCAGGGAACAACTCCGCTTGAATCTGTTCTTTTTGCAATTGCCCTGGTATTTATTATTTTTACGGCAAATCACTTTCTGAAGGGATTTTTCAGGACCACTCTTTTATTATGGGTTATAATTTTAGGGACAGGTCTTCATTTTCTCTTGTTTCCGCATGAATTCTCAATTATCTCATCTTTACCTGAGACCGGAGTATTTACAGGTTTTATCGGGTCATTTGAAATAGAGCCAGGAGTTTTGCTCTCTTTTATTGTATGCTATTTTGCACTGTTGATAAACGATATTGGCTCGATTCAGGGAGTGTCTGAGGTTTTAGGCTCTGATTCCTTAAAGAATGGCAGAACAGGGATTGGTAGCAGGATAAAAAGAGGTGTTTTGGCAACCGGAATTGTAAATGCACTCTCCGGATTATCAGGAGTTATTGGCGGAGTGAACTATTCAACAAGTGCGGGAATTATTCTTGACAATCGGTCAGCATCGCGGTGGACGCTGATTCCGGCGGCTATAATTCTGATTATTCTTGGGATAATTCCTCAGGCCGCATCAGTAATCTGCGCAATTCCTCTGGTTGTCATCGGATGCCTCTTAATATATGTTCTGACAGCCCAGTTTTCCGCTTCAGTTCATGTATTTTTTAAAAGTCAGAAGGCAGGTTTATTTGATTTTGATTCCGGAATAATTGTAGGCCTTCCGGTAATTATAGGTGCTATCGCATCAGCTTTACCACGTTATATAGCAGATGAATTTCCATTATTTTTGCAGCCTGTTTTAGCAAACGGATTTGTGATGGGTGTAATTACTGTTCTTATAATGGAGCATGTAATCTACAGGAAAAGAGGAGAATAAACAATTTTTTGCGGGGCAGAATAAAATTTTGTTTAAAATATCACATGAAAGTTACTTCGTAACTTACATGAAAAGTTGCATGAAATATGATTTCATGAACGTTTTTTGGTAAATCCCGGTTGAATTTACTGCATTTTTATAGCATTTTGTGCAAGTAAAGCATCTGCAATTGAAATTGCGGCCATGCACTCTGCAACAACAACAATTCTTGGAACAATGCACGGGTCATGCCTTCCATGTGTTGAAATTAAAGTCTCTTCTCCTGTGAGTGAGACTGTTTTTTGCTCTTTTTTAATTGAAGGTGTTGGTTTTACTGCAAATCGTATAATTATCTCTTCGCCGTTTGTGATTCCGCCTAAAATTCCCCCTGCGTGATTTGATAAAAATCCGTCTTTTCCCATGCAGTCGTTATTTTCACTTCCATATTTTTTTGCAGACAAAAATCCGTCTCCAATCTCAACGCCTTTTACAGCACCTATTGACATAATTGCTGATGCAAGGACAGCATCCATTTTTTCAAAGACAGGACTTCCAAGTCCGGGAGGGCATCCTGAAATTGTAATCTCTACAATTCCACCGACAGAATTGTCGTTGTTTTTTGCAGACAAAATCTCTTCTTCGAACTGTTCAGGATTGTTGTTTCCATGTATTTCCAGAATCTTTCCTTTAAATGAAATTCCAGAACCTGAAAGATACTTCATTGCAAGCCCGCCGGCAAGCACCCTTGAAACAGTCTCTCTTCCCGAACTCCTGCCTCCGCCACGACTGTCACGAATGCCGTATTTAGCCTGGAAGGTATAATCAGCGTGGCCTGGTCGGAAGAGATTTTTTATTGAATCATAATCCCCGCTCTTTTGATTGGTATTAAAAACCGCCATTGCAACCGGCATTCCGGTAGTTTTACCCTCAAAAATTCCGGAAAGGATAACCGGTTTGTCTGGTTCATTTCTTGGTGATGAAAGAGGGCTTAAACCCGGCCTTCGTCTTTCAAGAAGGGGCAGGAGGTCTTCTTCTGAAAAGAAAACACCAGGGGGGCATCCGTCAACTATAACTCCAAGTGCGCATCCGTGGCTCTCTCCAAATGAAGTGCATCTGAAGTACCTGCCAAAAGTGTTCATTTCAAAATCTCCCGAATTTCTGATGAAGAAATCCTTATTCCAAACATTCTGAAAAATTGCTCTGCGGCCTGGTGAATAAACATTTCATCTCCATAAATAACACGGCATCCTGCCTCTTTGGCATCTTTTAAAAGCTGTGTCTCAAGCGGTGTGTAGATAAGATCAAAGACTGTCATCTCCGGTTTTAAAACTGATTTGTCAGCAACCGGACTGTCAGTTCCGTTCATTCCAACAGAGGTTGCGTTTATAATAAGATCAGGGTTTACTGATGAAATTTTATCAGGTGTATTATATCTGCATCCTGTCTCCTCTGCAAGGATTTTTGCCCGCTCTTTTGTCCTGTTAAGAATATAAATCTCAGCATCTGTTCGTTTAAGAGCATAAACAGCGCTTCTTGCCGCACCTCCTGCACCGAGAATAACCGCCCGTTTTGGATTTATGCCGGCCTCCTGCAAAGGCCTTAAAACACCAACCCAGTCGGTATTGCATCCAAGCAGGTATCCACAGCAGTTTGCAACCGTATTTACAGCACCAAGCGCCTTTGCATGTTTTCCGCGTCTGTCAAGATATGGAATAATCTCTTCTTTGTAGGGAATTGTAACACTCAATCCCCGAAGGTTTATTTTTCTATAGGCATCGGCTGTTTCTTTTGCAGAATTTTTCCCAAGAAATGTATAGTGTGCACATATTCCGTATTTTTTGAAAAGTGCATTATAAATAATCGGGCTTTTACTGTGATTGCAAGGATTTCCGGCAATTGCACAGATATGCCCTGCCGGGTTTTGCTCAACAAAAGAAAAAAGCTCTTCTTTTTTCCTGTCTGGCATTGAAACATCAAAAAAAACTTCTTTGATTGTTTTTAAATGGAGATTATCATCATTTGTTTCGCAATCTGCTATTCCCTTTTTCAGACAAAGTCTGCTTATTATCTCAGTGCAGATCTCATCAGGTTTTTTTGCGGCATCAACGCAGATATCAGAAGTTCTGGCATATTGTGGAAATCTCTCCCTAATCAGAATCTTTACTTCATCGTGGGGATCATAGCCTGTAAGCGAAGGTCGTGTGCTTCCTGAAATTCTCTCAAAAGATGTTTTTGTATCAACATCAAGGAAGATTACATAGGAGTCTTTCCTTAGATTTTTTGCGTTTTCATCATCAAGAACAGCCCCTCCGCCGGTTGATACAACGCAGTCTGAAATGGGAAGCTCTTTTATGACACATCTTTCAAGCTCTCTAAAATGAGACTCTCCATATTTGGAGAAAATATCAGGAATGTCCATTCCGGCGGACTTTTCAATCATAAGATCGGTTTCAAAAAATTCTGTACCTAGCCTGTCAGAAAGTATTTTTCCAACCGTTGTTTTACCTGAGCCACGAAATCCTGTAAGAACTAATCTTCTAATAACCCAGCCCTCCTTAACTCCTCCCAAAATTCCGGGAAAGATTTTGAGACGCATTCTGAGTTTTTAATTGTCACATCCCCCGTTCCAAGACCAATAATTGCGGCAGACATAGCTGTTCTGTGATCATCGTGAGGTTCTAAAACAAATCCGCGAAGATCTTTTGGTGTAATTGAAAGAGAATTCTCTCCGTTGTCAAAAATACATCCGGAAGATGTAATCACATTTTCAATTGCCTTAATTCTGTCGCTTTCTTTATATTTCAGGTGTGAAATTCCTCTGATTATAGTTTTTGTTTTGGCAAATGCTGAAACGGAACAAAGAGTCTGTACTATGTCCGGACAAGATGACATATCAATTTCAACTCCGTTTATATCTCTTGTGCATTCAACCGTGACTGAATTATCATCCTTTACAATACTGCATCCCATATCTCCCAATGCAATTAAAAATGCCCTGTCCCCCTGAACAGAGTTAGGATTTAGGTTGTTTACTTTGATTTTACCTCCGCATATGGGCGCTATTGCAAAAAAATAAGAGGCAGATGAATAGTCACCTTCAACTGTATAATCTATTGCATCATAAACAGACTGGGAAACATGCCACGTCTTGTCAGGAGTAAGATATACATCCCCGCCGAACTTTCTCATAACATCAGTTGTAATATCCACATAAGAGCGTGATGCAACACTTCCCTTTGGTAAAATATCAACAGGTGCGTTGGCATACGGAGCACAGATCATGATTGATGATATGAACTGACTGCTTTTTGAGGCGTCAACGGCAATTCTTCCGCCTTCAAATTCACCGGATATTCTGAAGGGAGGAAAACCTTCATTTCCAATAAATTCAATCTCTGCACCTGCCTGCTTTAGAGCATCACAGAGACCGTCAATTGGTCTCTCCATCATCCTTTTTGAGCCTGTAAGTGTAATCTTTCCAGGAGATAGCAGAGAAAAGGTTGTCATATGGCGAAGTGATGTTCCTGAATTTCTGCAGTCTATTGTGACATTTCCAACATCGGGCAAAACACCTGCCGTTCCTTTAACTGTAATTATATTGTTTTCTTTTTGTATCTCAACACCCAGCTTTGTCAGAGCCTCAATAGTGACCAGAATGTCATCTGATATCAGAGGCTCTCTTATAACAGAAATCCCGGTTGCGAGTGCGGCGGCAATCAAAGCTCTGTGTGTGTAGCTTTTGGAAGGAGGTGCTGTAAACTCTGCTGAAATGTTGCCTGTTTTTTTGATATTAATATCCATTATTCTGTTAAACTCCTGTTTTTATAGCATCCAAGCTCTTTTATGCCGGTAATCTTTTTCAGATTTTTCACCATGTCCTGCCATCCTCTGTCTGTTTCAAAGTCAATGAAAAAGACATATCTTCCGATACCCTCTTTTGAAGGTCTGGATTCAATTCTTGTAAGATTTATCCCGTTTTTTGCAAAAATCTCCAGAATTCCATATAATAGGCCGGGACGATTTTCTTTTGGAATGATGACAATACTGCATTTATCTGGCTTGTCCGGTAAAATAATGCCGGATGAAATTTCAAGAAATCTTGTTATATTGTTTTGAGAATTCTGTATATCTTTTTTTAGAAGAGGCAGGTTATATAACTTCGCCGCACTCTCGGTGGTAACTGCCGCAGAATTTAAAGCTTTTTTTGCCTCTTTTGCACTCTGTGAATTACTGCTTGTGTGAATTATGCTGATATCTCTAAGACTTCGAAGAAATTCACATGCCTGTTCATGCGACTGTGGATGAGTGTATACAACCTCTATCTCATCAAAGCCATATTCGGATGCAAAAAAATGCCTGATTGGCATGTAATACTCTGCTGTAATCTTACAGTCAGTCTGCATAAGGCCGTCAAGTGTCTCGCCAACTCCTCCTGCTTCACTGTTTTCAACCGGAACAATCCCTCTTATTTGATTTTCTGTTACTGAAACAAAGACATCATGGATAGTAGAGCAGAGTAAAATCTCTTCATCAGCCTCTTTTATTTTTTCTGCAAGCTCACATGAGAATGTGCCTCTTGGTCCAAGCACTGCAAGAGTCATTTTCTCTTCACCATAGCTTCTATCAAAAGGTCTGTATCTTCTGTTGCTCTTGGGATGTAGGATTCAAAGGCTTTGGTATTTTTGCTGAAAAATTCACCAAATTTCTCTTTGTCTTTAGACATTACAATCTCTCTTAATTTTTCAACAGATTCTGAGAATGAACAAATTATCTTTTCATTCTCAGGATTCATCTGAAGAATGTCTGCATATAAAGATGCGTCCTGCCCAAGTATTCTCCCGATTAATCCCATCTCCATTCTGTATACCGGACTCATAACCGGGATGAGTGTTTCAAGTGGAATTTGTGTGTTTCTTATCGTCTCTGCAATTGAAAGGGTTGTGAAATGAACAAGCCCCTGGACAACAGACATTACTTTGTCATGCTCTTCAGGATCCATTTCACATATCGCCGCACCTTCACCTCTGAAAATTGAAAAGAGCATCTCTTTTGTCTTTTCATCACAGCGTTTTGGCGATGCAATAATTGTCTGGCCTTTTATTCCTGAAACAGAAGGGCCAAACATCGGGTGAAGACCGATTACTTTTGCAGATGATTTAAGCATTGCATCAACAGGAGCTTTTTTGACTGATGTAAAATCGCAGAGAAGTTGTTCATTTGTCATAATCGGTGCAATCTCTTCTATTACTCTGACAGTATCGTGGATTGGAACAGAAACAATGACGATATCACACATTGCCGCAATATCCTCGTTTTTTATAGGAGTGTTTCTGCCCGAACATATGACCTCAAAGCCAGCTCTTTCAAAAACCCCTGAGAAGAGTCGGCCCATTCCGCCAAAACCGCCGATTATTCCTGCAACAATTCCGCTGTTCATAAAAAATCATTTCTCAAGTATGGTCTCTTTTATCGCATGGCCGAAGTGGCGTCCGCCGGATTCAATCCGTCCAAGCACCTTATCACCTGGTTTTAAGTCAACAACTGAAACTGCCTTTTTGTCTTCTTTAACAAGCCTTATTGTCTCAGCGTTTTGAAGAACAAGTGACAATGTATTTCCATTGGATTCTGCTTCAATTAAAAGAAGCGGCCTTCTTTCAATCTTGACTCTTCCAACCGTAGCTTCGGTTGTTTTTCCATCTGCATCTGCAATTAATACACGGTCGCCTGATTTTATCTCTGAGAGATATGAGGTTTTTCTGTCAGCCATCATGGCGTATGCATGGACTGCGCCGGCGTTTACCCGAAACGGCCTTGGAGCAACATATGGGTTTTCTAGAGTTTCTGCATGCACTAATAGGAATGATGAGGATGTATTGCCAATAACCATGCCTTCACCGTCATGCATCAGAGAGCATGTATCAACACACACCCTGTCACCCATGCCTGCCGGCGACACAGACTTTATGGTAAATACTGAAAGCTCCATCTCCCCTGATGTTTCTTTCACAAGCTTTGATACTGCCTTAATCTCTTTTGGATCTTTGCTTTTCAGAACAATTCCAAAAACACCCTTTTCTAAGACTCCAAGTGCCATTGCCGCCTCTTTTTCATTTTCCACACCGGCAATTATTCTGTCTGACTGAGCAACTAAGTTTTCTAAGGGAATTACTGTCCAGTCAGTGGTTGTTACTATGACGTATCCTTTTTTTGAGAGGCTTACAGCAGAATCCTCGGATTTTTTGTCTTTTATTTCAATCTCAAATACGTCCTTTCCAATGATGAGGTCGCCGTTTTTTCCAATTGTTTTTATACGCCCAAGTTTTCTGATTTTTTCACCGTCATCAGTTATTATTGCATCAGCGCCGCTTTCTATAGCAGTTGTTGCGGCATCCTTATCGTAGTCACGAAGATCTACCCAGAATTCTTTCTTCATATTTTTTCCATTTTCATCTTAAATCTTAAATCACAAATCAAATACCTGAATTCTCAGATCAATACTCATAGATCCAGAATTAAAAAGTCAGATCTGCACAATCCTGATTTGAAATTCAGATTTTTTTAAAATCTCAACTTCAAACATGACCTTTTCTTTCTATTTTCTGAGTGCGTCTTTTGGACTTTTATCTTCGTGGACGACACTGCATAATGCTCTTATGAATTCCTTTGGATTTTCTCTTTGAAATGAATTTCTTCCAAGAGCAACGCCTGCACATCCCGCTTTAACTGCATCACGGACACTTTTTAATGTCTCTATGTCATCTCCTTTCTCTCCGCCTGCGACAATTACAGGAACTGAGCATGCTGAAGTGATTTTTTTGAATGTTTCAGGGTCTCCGGTGTAAGATGTCTTTATTATATCTGCTCCAATTTCCTCTGCAACTCTTACACAGTGGCCTATTGCAACAGGAGACCGCGGGTCGATTCCTTCTCCTCTCGGGTAAATCATGATAAGAAGAGGCATTCCCCATTTAGTGCATTCCTTTGATATTCTCCCTGCCTCTTCAATCATCTTTGACTCCTGCGGTGCACCTAAATTAATGTGAATTGAGACTGCATCGGCGCCAAGCGCAATTGCCTCTTCAACCGAACATACAATCACCTTGTCGTTTGGGTCGGGATTTAAGGCGGTGCTTGCAGACAGATGCACAATAAGCCCGATATCGCGGCCGTGCTTTCTGTGGCCTGCCTTTACCATTCCTTTATGAAGAACAATCGCATTTGCACCTCCGTCTGAGATTTCGCCGATAATTTTTGGCATATCTCCAAGCCCTTCAATCTGTCCAAGAGTAAATCCGTGATCCATCGGAATAATTACCGTTCTTCCGGTGTTTCTGTTCATTATACGCTCAAGTCTTATTGCTTTTCCAATCATTTCGAAAACCTGTCCTCAAATTTATTTTTTTAATCTCCGTTTTTTAAAATTTCAATTGCCTCTTGTGCCGTTCTTCTTTCATGAACTATCATGCAAGCCGCTCTAACGAATTTATCGGGGTATTTGTGCTGGAATGCATTTCTTCCAATTGAAACACCGGCGGCGCCGCCCTGCATTGCACCTTCAATTAACTCCATTGTTGAAAGGATGTCTGTTTTAGAGCCTCCGGCGATTACAACCGGCACATGGCATCCTTGTGTTACTTCCTTAAATGAATCAGGGTCTCCTGTGTAAATCGTTTTTATGATATCTGCTCCAAGCTCTGATCCCACACGTGCGGCAAGTTTTACTGATTCTGTTAAGTTATCACCGTTTATCTTTTTGCCTCTCGGATACATCATCGCAAGAAGAGGCATACCCCATTCAATGCATTCTATTGCGACGTTTCCTAGGTCGGATAACATATTGGCCTCGTTTTCCGCCCCTATGTTGACGTGGATAGATACACCGTCAGCACCCATTTTAAGTGCGTTTTGGACTGTGTTTATCATGACTTTGTTGTTTGGATCAGGCCCTAAGTCAGTGCTTGCTGAAAGATGCAGGATAAGTCCGATATCCGGCCCTCCCTTTCTGTGTCCGTGCATTGCAAGTCCCATATGACCGATTACTGCATTTGCACCGCCCTTTGCCACAAGGTCAACACTTCTTTCAAGGTCGATTAATCCTGGAATCGGCCCGCTCGATACTCCGTGATCCATTGGGACGATTACTGTCGTTGATGTATCACGCTTCATTATACGTTCAAGTCTTATCTCTTTTCCTCGCATTTTAACTCTCTTTATTTTCTTTTTTTATGATTTTTTCATCCGGTTTGGATGCTGATTAATTTGGATGCTAATTTTGGGTTTGTTTTTTTTGTTTCTTTTTCGGATGCTATTTTAGAATTTTAAAAATTTTAACTGAGATTTAAGTAAAATTACAGAGTTTTCACTGCACCAAAAAGCTTCCCTCTAAAAAGTCAGGCAATTTATAGAAAAATCAATCTGGTGCAGAAAAACTACTGTCTAAACCAGAACTGATAGCTAAAGTAATAGCTAAAGTTAAAGAAAAAGTCAAAGCAGTGATAAACAAAAGACTCTGATGCCGTTTTGCATGATAGTTCTTTTTGATTCGTGCTTTTATGACTGCATGGTACATGGCAAAGGCTAAGAGGGCATTTCTGCATCATATGCCTGCTTTCACCACACATAATTATTTAAATGTGTGTTATTGGTAATAAAGCTATACACATGCGTGTACACATACATGGTGAGCAAAGGAATTTGTGGAAAAGAAATTTATTAAAATGTGGATAAAAAACGGAGAAATCTTTTATCTGCAATTTATTCTTATTAAGTCTTAAAAAGCACCTGATTTTTGAATTTTATCTATTTTCAAAACCAGAGATGCCAGTGCAAAGATTAAAATTCCGTTAATTATGAGTATTGCGGCGATTACTTCACCGGGCACGATTCCGGGCATAAACATTGAAGCACCAAATCCGATGGATACAAAATTCAGGACTGTCTGAATAATAACCAGATTTTTGAGAACAGGTGGAAGAGGTTCTGATATCACCTTTGAACGCCTCCCCTTAATTCCGGCTGATATGGCAGGGCCAAACCGCTTTAGAAGAAGTATAACACCACCCGCGATATTTAATACACCTATTAATTCCTGAAGTATTCCTGTAAGAATCCCCGGTACCAGGCATGAGAAAATTCCTATTGTGGCAAATACTACTCCGATTATCATTAAAAGCCAGGAACGCTGAAATTGCCCTGCAGGAGTTTCGCCAAGGGCAAGCATCTGAATTGCCATTACAACCATCAAAAGACCGAGTTGTCCGTCAGGGGAGAATGGAATTAATCCTGTACTAACCGGAAATAATAAAAATCCAAGAAGTAAAAGCAAAAATCCAACCGGAATTATAACTGCAACCGAAAGCGGGATTTCAGCCTCGGAAAAAACACCGCTTTTTCTCTTAAATTCACTGTTTTCATCAGATATTTTTATTTCCTGAATCTCTTTTTTGTATTTTATGTTCGTTTTGTGTATGCAGACTGCAAGGTAAAAATATGATAGTCCGTATATCAGGAGCATAACAGCAGTAAGTGTGTCTGTTGTAAATAATGGAAAAAGTGTTATAAATCCAAGCACGGCTGATAAGAAATATACAAGGGCTGATGAAAGAGTCAGATGCCTAAGCACTCCTGAAACATTAATCCAGATTTTTGCTTTTTCTTTTGATATGAAAAGCTGAAGAAGAAGTGCAATTCCGCCTGTAAAAAGTAATAATCCTGCAAGAATCCTTACCATATTCGAGAGGTATCCGGGGATGAAGCACGCTGTCATCCCTATGGCGGCTGTGAAAATTCCGAGGATTATTAAAATCCATGAGCGCTTAAAATCACCAAAAGGTGTTCTTCCAAGCGCAATTATCTGAAGGGATACAATTACAAGAAACAGACCGTAAGTGCTGTCAGGAGTATATGGTAGTTCGCCTGTATGAATTTTAAAAAGAAGTGCTCCGAAAAGAAGCATCATTATACCAAAGACAAAAAGAACAATCACCTCAAATGAGATTTCAGGCGATGTTATGTGGTTTCCATTTTCTTTTTCAGCCTCTGCCGAACTAATTTTTTTTCCCAATCCGATTCCTCCGTGTGTATAGTGCATATATACTACAGAAAAAGTAATTTTTCTTTTCCTTTTTTTCAGTATTTATCTCTGAATTTAATTATGATTTATATGTTGTTGTTTATAATGTGCAAATTATGTAGATATATTTTTAAAGTCTGTTTGTTGCTTTTAAAGACAGAATTGGTAAATAAAGAAGATAATATAGTAAATTAAAGAAATTAAAGAAAATAAAAAAAAGAAAATAAAGAAAAGTAAGAAAAAAAAGGTTCTTCGTCAGATCGTGTGGGTAGTTATTACAACTTCTACTGAATCACACGATTTTTCAGCAGGATTATAACGCATTCCTTAATCTAACTGATCAATTTCCTGGGATTTCTGGCTGAATTGCTGATCCAACTTATTAAATATCACTCATTCAAAACAGCGAAGAGCCAAAAAAAATTTGAGAATAAAAAATATGATAAAACACAGGACAGTACAAATATGATAAAAGAAAGAAAAAATGAAAGTTTTGTGGTTATAGGTTTGGTTATCAGGGAGATATTTTCCAAATAGTCTCCCTGTTTAGGATTGGATGTTGGTTTTTCAGGTTTTTTTAGGGTTGGTTTTAATTTTTTGGTTTTAATTTTTGGTTTTAATTTTTGGTTTTAATTTTTGGTTTTAACCTTTTTTTGGTGTTTGATTTTTTTATTCTTTTTTATTCTTTTTGTGTCTGGTTAGGAGTATACTTTGGTCTTTATTCTGGTCATCTATTTTTTATGAAAGATTTATTCAACCTGCATTTAATATGAAAACGTTCCTGAAATTATATTTCATACAAGTTTTCTTACAAAGTTACAAAGTTAAAAAGTAACTTTTATGCAGATATAATTCCGGTTTTGTGGTAGTATCCGGGTTTTTCAGGAGTTCTTCTGGAGATTTCCAATGATTTTAAACTGGCAATTCTGACAGAAAATGTATATTCTGCCTGAATATCTTCGAGATGCTAAAGAAAACCTCAAATTCCCCGATAATTTTATCTGGCTTAATTATCTGAAATTAGCGAATGGTTTCACCTTTAACACTCTGAATAATAATTTCTCCGGTGCATATATAAATGAGTAAAATGTTTCGCATACATGAATATAACCGGATGGTTAAACCGGACAAGAAAATGAAAAGAGGATAAAATGGAATTAAATAAATAGATATGGGAAAAAAAATTAAAAAAATTGTAAAATTCAGATTTTATAACTGATATTTATCATAAAAAAAACGTTGATGAAAGATATTTTCATTAACGTTTTTTCGGAATGTTTTCTCTAAAATGTTTTTTTTGATTTTTTGGATTTTTTTGGATATTCTCTCAATTAAATTTTCAACTGGCTTAATCAAACCTGACTTTCACATGGATATTTTGAATTTTGTCTGATTCTGGGCTTGTCGTGTTAACCAGAATTTTTTGGAGTTCTTCGTCTGCACTGTATGATGAAGGATGCTATCTGAAATTGTCGTTTCGGCCAGGGGTTAATTTTATTTAGGAGGTTTTTGGAATGCTTTTTTATATGAAACAATTGTTTCATGTCTTTTTGAAATGCCATGAAAAAACCCGCTTAACTTTTTGGTTTTATCAGAATAAGCGAATTGTTTTTTCTGACACTCTGAATAATAATTTCTCCGGTGCATATATAAATGAATTAAATGCTTAGGATACGAGGATATAACAAACCGGTTATATGGATGAAGTAAACAGATGCACTTTTAGTTTTTTTTATTTTCGTCAGATCTGTAATTCCATCATTTTTGTTCTCAATAGAATCCTGTTACAGAAACTATGTAGTAAATCCCGAATATTACCAAAAATACACCACATCCTGATATAATTTTTCTGTAAATTCTCTCCGGCATTATTGTCCTTCCCTTTGAAATACCTAAAGAGACAAAAGAAAACCATAAAAAATCTGCAAGCCAGTGTCCTGCCAAAAATGCTCCGGCCATTAAAATACCTCCTTTTATTCCGTCAAGCAAAAATCCGCTTCCAATTGTAAGCCACCATAGCCAGAAATAGGGATTTGCCGCAGAAGTGATTATCCCTGCGGCGATGGGGCTTTTTGAAACCCTTCCACCTGAAACATTAAATGGAGCGTTAAATCCCTCTTTTATATTTAATATTCCAAAAAAAAGAAGTGCAGTTCCCCCTGTTAGTGCAATTATTTTTGTGTATGAAGAAAATAGTCCCGAAAGTCCGAATATGATTACAATAGCAAAAAAAGCTTCTATTGCCATATGCCCCAGTGTGATTTCAGGCCCTGCTGTCCACCCTTTTTCAATCGATGATCTGATTGTGGCTATAAGTGTAGGTCCGGGGGCAAGAGCGCCTGTAAGTCCGATTAGAAATGAAAAAACAAAAAATTCCGAGATGGTAAACATTTGTTGTATTGATGTATATATCTTATATTGCTTAATCTCCTGCAAAAGATAAAATTACCGAAAATTTAAGAATTTAATTTTCATATGTGAAAATATCCTCAATCATGACTCCGAATCGCCTTGAAATTTTAAATGCAAGTTCAAGTGAAGGATCATATTTCCCTTTTTCAATTGCAAGGATAGTCTGCCTTGTAACACCTACTTCGGACGCAAGCGCTTCCTGTGTAAGATCGTGCATTGCACGAAAAACTTTAATCCGATTCTTCATCTGCTTCATATCCTCCGTATTTATCAGAATAGTATATCCGGAATATCGCATAAATCAGAAGAATAGATGCCAGAAATATCAATTGTGAAACAGAGCCTTTAATCATCATATCTCTCATATGAGGGTTGTCAACACCCATAGCCATCGAAAGTCCGGAGATTGTGAAGGCAAAAAAGCCTACCCAGAAGATTTGAAGAGATCTAAGAGCAGATTTTTCATTGATTTTAGAGATCATCTCATCGGATATAACAGCATCATCTATTTTCTGTCTGAGAAGATATATTGCAAAAGCCGCGATGATAATTGAACCTGTAACTACCTCCATTCCGGGCGGCCTGTTATAATTTACACCCCACCAGAATATGAGTGCTACAGCAATGGCAATCAAAGATACAATTGCATAAAAAGTATTTCTTTTCATTCTGATACCTGTATGTCTAATTTGTTGACCGGTACAGACAAAATATTATCCATTGATGAACAGTTATAAAGACAAGATAACCTGAATTGTTATGAAATCTAAAATCCCTGATAGACTTATCATCACTTTTTTGTGTGATGAAAAAAGCTCATCATGTGCGTTTTACATGAAAGTTACTTCGTAACTTACATGAAACCAGTGCATGAAAAAAATTATCATGGACGTTTTTAAGAAAATGTTTTTCTTAATTTTGGTTTTATTTAATTTTTCAAATCTGCCTTTTTTGATCTGTCCCTTAAATCAGTTGCATCAGGTACGCAGTCAATTGACGGAACATATGGTTTTATGTCAACAACCGGTGTGTTGTCAAGTGCGTCAAGTCCGCTTACAATTATTTTATTACCTTCAACCGACTTTATTTTTCCAATGTCAAACCCGATTGGGTTTGGTCTGTTAGGGCTTCTTATTGTAAAAATACCCCGTTTTTTATTAGTTCCGGGGGGTGTGTCAAACAGCCTTTTTCTGTCAGCCCTGTCAAACCATAAAAGAATAATTATGTGGCTGATTCCTGAAAAATCTCCAATTCCTGCTGAATATTCTTCATAAATTTCTATTTCCATCTCATTATCTTCGTTTTCGCGGCCCTGCCTTGGTGCATCTCCATGTTTTTTGTAAGGCGAACGAACAATTCCTATCGGTGTAATCTCAGTCATATTTTTTCTTTCCGCATATTATAATAAGAGATTTATTGCCTTTAATAATACCTGTTTACAAAAAGGTAACACCAAAAAAATCCGGAAAACAACCTTGGAAAACAACCTTGGAAAACAACCTTGGAAAACAACATAAAAAAAAATTGGAAAAACGGGGAAATCAAAAAAAAGTGTCACAAGAAATTAAAAAAAACTCAAAAAAACCTTTTTAAAAAGATATTATAAAAATTAAAATATTATTGGTTATCCTTTAGAAGAACTCTTAAATCAAGCTCAAAGCCTGATACCGGAAGATCCATCTCAAAGTTTAAAATCACCTGTGGGTGAATCTCTCCAAAAACACCAGCATAGATATCATTTACATATATATCAGCACGCCGTCCTTCAATAAAGGCCCTGTCATCGGATTCCCTTACAGTATAGTTTAATCCAAGTTCATGCATAAATGCGTCAAAGACAGCATAAATCTCAGAGAAGTCGGCATCTGTATGCATACATACCCCGGCAACTTTCTGGAATGTTTCTATATTGTGTGCAACATCACCTGCTGCAAAAAGCCTCTGGGGGCATTCCCTGTGCTGATTGATCTTTAGGGTTTCCATCATAAGAGGCAGAATATCTGTTCTGACAACAGTTTGTTCTTCAGATATCGGATGCATTACAGGAAGAACATAGTCCGGCACTTCCCTTTGCATGAATTTGTACATTACTCTTTCATTCGAAAGTGTGAATGGCATCATCTCAAGAAAACCAAGTCCTGAAAGAATTATCCTTACAGCACTCATATTTTTCTGAAGCGGGTGTGCTTTTCCGATTGTGAATGTATCGGGAAGCTCTGCATCAAGATTGTCAAATCCGTATGCAATAGCTACATCCTCAAATACATCCCAGTCATGCATAATATCCGCACGGTAACAGGGTATTTGGACTTTAAGTTTGTCTTCTAAAAGAGGCTCGGCGCCAAAACGCATCTTTTCAAGCATCCCTGCCATCTCCTCTGCAGTTAAGCAAAATCCTAACAGGCGGTTGCACTCAGAAACACTTACTGTCCGCTCTGACGGTGTAAGTGAAGGCATGTCCTGTCCGTTCACACAAACGCTCTCAACCTTTCCTCCTGCTTCTGAAAGTGCCGTTGTGATAATGTTTACAGCCACCATTACAGCCTTTTCATCTGTTCCTGTGCAGTCAAGGAGGATATTTTTGGTATCGGTTGTTACTTTTGTAAGTTCTCCGTTTATGATGGGCGGAAATGAAAGTACATTGTCATCAGCGTCAATAATAAGCGGGAATCTCTCAAATTCCTCTACAAGATGAGCATAATCGCGGCCTTTCGGATGTTCGGTTAGAATTTCATCCATTGTCATTTCATAGTCGAAATCAAGTGGCACAAATTTTCTGCTTCTCTCTGATGCAATATATGAGAATGGAGCTTTTACAGTGTCAAGGTCATGAACACCTATTGCAACCTTTCCTCTGCCGCGTCCGACTGCCCAGTGAAGAGCCTCCTGAAGGCCCATCAGACTCTGTATCGACTCTTCTGTGAAATTAATCCCTCTGATAACAGCAGATCCTAAAATCGGGCGGATATCCTTTAAATTATCATCAATGGAAAACTCAATTCCGGATGGAGACACTTCATATCTGCAAAGACCGGTTTCAATTCCAAGAAAACCTCTCATTGCACGTGAAACGCCTTCTGTTGAGAACATATCCGGCCTGTCAGGGAAAAACTCCACATCAAAACTTTCTTCCTCATATCTTTCGATATCAGCCGCTATCATCGGAAGTCTTTCTATAAGAGTTTCCTTTGAAACTCCGGTCAGATCTTCAAGATATTTATAGGGGAGTGTAATAATTGCCATTTTTTTAATCCTCCCTCCTGTAAACCGGGTAATTTCTGACCCAGTCAACATCGCTCTTGTAAAGCTGTCTTAAGTCCTTTAAGCCCATCTTAAGCATTGCAACACGTGATACGCCAAGACCCCATGCAAGGACCGGGTATTTCACACCCCACGGCGCTGTAACCTCTTCGCGGAATATTCCCGCACCTCCAAGTTCAACCCATCCAAGGCCGTCGACATAGACCTCAGGTTCAACTGACGGTTCGGTGTAAGGGAAGTATGCAGGGCGGAATCTTACGTTTTCGAATCCCATTCTGTGATAAAATTCCTTTAAAAATCCCATCAGGTGTCTGAATGATACATCTGTGTCCATTACTATTCCTTCAAGCTGTTCAAATTCAGGAGTGTGTGTAGGATCGATTGCCTCACGGCGATATACACGCCCTATGCAGAACACCTTTAAAGCTTCATCCGGGTGGTCTTTTAGATACTGAATTGAAAGACTAGTTGTGTGTGTTCTTAAAACACACTGCTCAGCTTTTTCTTTTTTCCATTCCCCTCCCCATCCGGTGGAGGATGTATCTCCGCCGAACTCATGTATATCTCTTATTGCCTCATAGTTATCAGGGAGCTCTTCTGTTTTATCCAAAAAGAAGGTATCCTGCATCTCACGTGCAGGGTGATCCTGGGGCTGGAAGAGTGCATCGAAATTCCAAAATGAACTCTGGACAATTCCGCCGTACATCTCAGTAAATCCCATGCTTATCAGAATCTCTCTCATCTCATCAATGAGACTTTGATATGGGTGTTTTTTTCCTGCGAAAATACGCTTTGGAGGAGTGTTTACATTGTATTTTCTAAGTTTCAGGGAAGTCCATTCGCTTGTTCTTATCTGCTCGGATGTAAGTGTGCCGGCCTCTATTCTGAGATCAAGTCCGGTTGATACAAGCATCTCACCTTCTGTTGTTATTGCGATACGAAACTCTGTATCTTCTCTTTCTTCAATGAGTTTTCTCTTTAGAAGCTCGTCAATTCCGGGACTGCCTGCAGAAGGTTTTTTAAGTGCTATTTCATCCTCACCTAAAGGTGCGTCTGAGATTTTCTCAACGATTCCGTCTTTTATTGTAATCCAGCCTTTTTTCCTGAGCCATCCTATTCCAAGCTTTGCCTGCGGGTGTGCCTGAAGCTCTTTTATTGGGATATTCTTTTCAAAAGATTCAAAAAGTATTCTTTCAGGAAGGCCTTCTTTTGCACATTTTTTACCTTCTTCTGTTAATATGTAATGCTTTGTGGTCTTTTTTATGAGGTCTGCAAGACCTCTTGTCTGAAGAAGTCCTGCATATTGAACGACTGCCTCTTCTGTTGTGTCCATTATCTTTGCGAGATATTTGACATCGGGCCTGTCCAGATCAAACAAAGGCTCAATTGCATCGCCGGTGGCCTCTTCTAAGAGTGCAAGTGCTTTTTTAACCGGAGTTATGGCGATGTTTTTTGTCTCCTCAAGCATGCTTAGTATGTCACGGAGGGGATTTATTCCCAGACTGTCATTTTCCCTAATGACAGCTACAGTCTCGCTTATTGGCTCAAGCGCTTTTTTTCTGGCATTCTCTGCATCTTTCAGCGGTTTTAAAACCGCAAGCAGTCTTTTTTCGTTATATGTAAGCTCCAATTTTATCACTCCTCCACTTTATGTGATACCTCATCCATCTTTTCATTGAAGTCCTTTAAGAATTCTTTGACCCTTTCAAGAGTCTCTTTTTTGCAGGTTCCACACATTAATTCTCCTGCTTTACAGGCACGGCACATTTCCTTTAACTCATCATCGTCCTCTGTCATGTGAAAGAGGTTGAGAAGATAAATTGAGCATTTTTCAGGTTCTCCCCCAAGTTTTTTCTGCTCTTCAAGTGTTGTACGTCCACCGGTCAGGGAGTTCATGATCTTCTTTTTTAAATCCTTTTCCGATTCGTCAAACGAAAATAGGCTTTCAGGAATAGATGATGACATTTTTCCGCCCTGAAGCCCCTGGAGAAATGTATGATATGTTGCACCCGGAAGGAAAAAGCCGTATCCGCCGCATTCAGTCTCTATTTTTCTGACAGTCTCCTCTGCCTCTGTGACACTTATTCCTTCGACATCTATGTGCCCTTCATATCTTTTGCAGTTTTTAAATGCAGAGCATATTTTATCCATTGCCTTTTCAGGTGCATTTTTGGAGCGGATGCTAACGCCCTTCGGAGTTTTAAGGACGGTGAACATCCTCATTTTGTTTGCGACATCGCGTGTGAGCCTGATATGCGGGTCCTGGTCAATTCCGACAGGAACTATTGTTGGTGCAGGGCCGTACTGTGTCTGCGGATATAATATGTCTGCGACCTGAGTTGCAACACTCATTGCATGTGCAAGTGCAGTCTCCTGGGAAAATCCATATATTGCGAATAATTCAGAGAAATTAATCTTTATTGCACTTTCAAATGCAAGGTCTTTTAGTGCGTTGTTTTCGCTTTGGTAGTAGTATTTACCGTCATATCCAAGTGCAAAAAGACATTTTAAGTATTCTTTTCCAAACTCTTTGCACTTATCCCATGAGATGCCGCGTACTGCATGAGCCTCTCTGTCAGCAATAGAAATTGAGCCTGTTGCTCCCATCTGAGTGTGCCAGGCAACCTCTTTCATGACCATCAGGTGACCAAGGTGAGGGTGTCCTGAGGGCATAAAGCCGGTCATCACATAAAATTTCTCTTTTTTTTCAATTGCATCTGCGATAGCCGCATAATCTCTCTGGCCGGAGACAATGCCTCTTCTGAAAAATGCAGGTTTATCTTTTATTTTTTCTGTTACCGGTGTTGCAGGTTCTATGCCAAATTCTTTATATAATTTTTCTGCATCAATATTTCGGCCTGCGGACCATGGATTAATCTCTGACTGCATGTTTTTCCCAAACGTATATTTTATAATTTCATTCTTGCAAATTCGATGTACTGTATAGAGTCTTTATTTACACAGGCAAAAAGCATCTTCTTGCGAACGCTGTGTGCAAGCCTGACTGAGCGTGATATGACACTCATCGGCATTGTTTCACCTTCTCTTAATGCATGTACCAAAACCTCTGAATGCATTTTTCCGCCTGAATAAACCCTGAAATGATGCCCGAATTTGTAGCCTGTCTTTGGAATGTTATGAAGGTTTCGAAGGTCTGTATATACGGCAAGTTTTTCTTTAAGTTCGTGATCTGAGTCTAAGGCGCATCTGTAAAATTCTTCACATGCGTTTTTGCTTTCAAGTTCAATTATGCCTCTTTTTATGAGGTAGAGTGATTCAACCGAAGATAATGCACGATGTTCTTTATCAAATCTCTTGCCGTAGAGTGATGATTCAAATACTGAGTCAGGCTCAGCTTTTATTAAAACGGTGTTTGCATAGACTGTGCCTTTTATTTTCTCGTTTATTTCAGGTTTTCCGCCGTCAGGAGGAGTGTTTATTTTTATTTCGTAGTAGGTAATTTCTTCTTCGTCATCGGCGACTGCGAGCAAAAAAATCTTTCTCATGTTGTGTGCACTTTTAGCTTCCTGAATAATTCGTTCGAAGTTGACGATGTCACGCTCGGATAAAACCCGTATTAAGTAGTAGGATGTTCCTTTTCCCGGTTTTTGACCGCGTTTAAAAACCCTGAAATCATGCGGCCCTGCCTGTATGACAAATCCTCTTTCGCGGATGTCACGGTAGACGAGAAACTTTCGCAGAAATGCGGAATTTTTACAGAATAATGATAAAAGACTTGTAAATGTATAATTTTCAACTTTTATTTTGTTTCTTCCTATTAGATACAGTGCCTCTTCGGGTGCAAGTTTTAAGGTTTCGCCTTCAGGCCTTCCGTATCCTCCATGTTCATACAGGGAAATTTCATCATCTTTTAAGATTATCCATTCACCTTCTAATTTACCAATCACAGTATTGCTCTTTTTATCTGATTTTTTTATCTTTTATATTCCGAGATTTACATAACCCGTGGATTAAATATGTAACTGCAGTCTTTGGCTTTCAAAGAAAAGTCAAAATTTTTTGCAGAATATAATCCGGCATATTTTTGGATGTTTACTATTATATTAGGCTTTATTGCTTTATGCTTATTTTGGATCTTTTAAAAAAGGACAGTTTTGAAATTTAAAATTGTGATTAGGATTGCTTGTATGTGGCAGGAATGCTTTTAGGGAATGATAGTTATGAATTTCAATTCTGTTTTTGTTCTCTAAGCTTAAAAAGCCGGAATGGATGAGTGAGTGGGTGATATTATATTTCAGGATTATTTCCTGAGAGTTTCAATTTTTTCTTTTAAATCAGGGAGATCAGATGTGACTGTCATCCAGACTACTGATACATCCACTCCAAAATATGCATGAATAAGTTTGTCTCTCATTCCGGCAATTTCGCTCCATGGAATACATTGATTGTTTTTTCTGAAATTTTCAGGAATATTTTTTACAGCCTCTCCTATTACCTCAAGGCCTCTGACAACAGCGAAAATTGTTTTATCGTCATTAGAAAAAGAATCAAAATCCATATCTCTGATGAAAAGTTCTATCTTGTCAATAGTCTGGAGAATGTCATCTAAATAATCCTGATGATTTCTCTCTTTTCTCAAGCGTACATCGCCTCATTTAAAACAGATTTTCCAATATTTGGGCGGAGTGCATTTTTTAGGACGAGATCGACTTTGACACCGAAAAGATCTGTTAAGTAATTTTCAAGTTTCATAAAGGATATCATTCCCGGTGTTTTGGAGTATGTAACCAGAATGTCGATGTCACTTTTAATGTCTGCTTCATCTCTTGCATATGATCCAAAAAGAGCAATTTCAGAGACGTTAAAGTGCTCTTTTAAGTAAGGCATCTCTTTTTTCAGAATTGATATTACCTCCTCTTTTGTGAGAATTGCTTTTGTTGGGTCAACCTGTTTCATGTCCGCACCTTTTGATTAATATATCTTATAGTCTGAAGAGAATTTTAATTTATAGTCTGAATAAGGGTGTGAACTTTTCAACTTTTATAATTTTGTTCCGTCTTAAATCAGCTTTTTTGCATGTTAAATCATCCACATGTTTCATTTTTGAAGTTTTATAGGGGTTATCAGATCTAATGAGAATACCTTTAATTTTTTTTAATAATTATCAAAATTTTATTTATCTTCATTAGTGATTTATTAAAAAAACTAGATGCTAGGGTTGTATTTTTTCAATTAAATCTGATAAAAACGTTAAAAATTATCAATATTTATCAATAAATATCACCCACAAGCTCCCTTGCGTGAGCGACATTTTCCCTATCCCCACGCCGATCGTCAACCGGAGTTTCAAGAATAAAAGGTAGTTTTGAGAGTTTCGGATGGTTTACAACCCTTGATAAGCCCTCATCTCCTATTTTTCCAAGGCCGATGTGTTCGTGCCTGTCAAGCCTTCCTCCGCACTCACTTTTGGTGTCATTTAAGTGAATGACTTTCAGAGTTTTAAGGCCGATTAAGCTCTCATAATCATCAATCATCTCATAAAAAGTCTCTTCTGATGCAAGGTTGTATCCGGCGGCAAAGGCATGGCATGTGTCAAAGCATGTCCCGATTCTATCACTATTGAAACCGAATTTACTGCATTTATCAAGAATTTCTCCTATGTCTTCAAAAGTTCCGCCTACTGAATTTTTGGTTCCTGATGTGTTTTCAAGGAGAAGTAAAACGTCTTTATCTTCTGATTCAAGCGCCGATACTAAAGCATCAACAGTTCTTTTTATCCCGTCTTCTCTTCCCTCTCCAAGATGGCTTCCAAGATGTGTAACAAGATACGGGATTTCAAGCAGACCACAGCGTCTTATTTCCCGTTTTAAGACATCTTCGGATTTTTTGTAGAGATCAGGCTTTGGTGTTGCCAGGTTTGGAAGATATGGCATATGTGCTACAACAGGCTTTATTTTTGAGACTTTTACAGCCGAAATGAATTTTTCAGCTGAATCTGAATCTATTTCTTTTGCACTCCAGCCGCGTGGGTTTCCTGTAAAAATCTGAAATGTACTGCATCCGATTTCTTCTGCCCTTAAAACCGCTTTTTCATGTGAGCCTGCGATTGAAACATGGCATCCTGCATTTAAACTCATTAAACTCCTCAAATTCTGAAAATGCTTTTTTTAAATTAAAGTCAGTTCGTAACTGACATGAAACTGCTGTATGAAATATAGTTTCATGGACGTTTTTAATTAAAGAAGACCTTCTCTTTTAAGATATTTGTTTGTCCACCGGCATGAAGCAACACAGATTCCGCAGATTCCGTGATTAAAGCCTGCACTTTCTCCTCTTGTTCTGCTGTATTCAAAACATCTGTGGCTGTCTAAGAATTCATCCCTGAAAATCTCCGGTGACCATTCTTTTCCTGAAACAGCACCTGCCGGACAGGCTAATTTGCACTCTTCACAATCCCCACAATATGATTTTGTAACCGGAATGCCGCAGGATAAAGGGGCATTGGTAAAAACTGTAATCAGCCTTAATGCCGGTCCGTACTCTTTTGTAATCAGAAGGGCACATTTTCCTATCCATCCAAGGCCGGCATTGGTTGCCGCTGTTTTATGGGGAAATTCGGCAAAAAGATTGTCCGGGTCATTAATCGTTTTTGAAGCCGGTATAAAATCTGCATTATAGCCCTCCTCTCTTAAAAATTGGCAGATACTTTCGGAAAGATAGTGAAGTCTTTTGTTGACCGATTCCCACTCGGAAACATAACTCTTATCCGGTCCGTTTTTCAAGGACAGAACAATTTTTGGATTTAAACTGATTCCAAGAGATATTCCTGTTGTTAATTTAGGAAAAGGAAGATTGTTGATCTTCCCAAGATCGCAGAATCCGAAGACTGAAGCCTCTGAGTCTTCAATGAAGGTTTTGACCTTTTCTGTAACTTTATCATATATCTCTGTCATTGTAACCCTGTTCTTACAATCCGGTAATAATAATCAGATACTCATAATCCTGTCTAAACAATTCACTAATAACATTTCTGTCATTGTAATGAGGTCATCATAATCCAGAATTCATAGCAATGAGGTCATTTTTCTAAGGCGAAATGATAACTGTTTTTTCACGCATATAATGTTCAAGTGCAGAGATTCCGTTCTCCCTTCCAGTGCCGCTTGACTTTTCACCGCCGAAAGGAACCTCCGGAGGAATTTTCAAGTGCTTATTTACCCAGACAATTCCTGCATCAACGCCTTCTGAAAAGGCATATGCATCTTTAAGATTCTTTGTCCAGACTGACGCACCAAGACCAAACTCCGTGTTGTTAGAATATTCAATTGCAGTATCAAGAGAGTTTACCGGCACAACAGGAAGGATGGGTCCGAAGACTTCTTCTCTTAATAGGCGGCTTTGAAAGTCCGGATTTGCGATTATTGTAGGCTCAAAGAAATTTCCTTTATCAAAATCCCCGCCAGAAATAATTTTTCCGCCTGATATAATATCTGCACCTTTTCCAACCTCTTCATCTGCAAGTTTTTCAATCGATAAAAGGCCTTCCCTGCTGTTCAACGGCCCCATCATAACTCCCTTTAAAAGTCCGTTTCCAACTGAAATTTTTTCTGTTCTTTCTTTTAGCTTTGAGAGGAATGAGTCATAAATATCCTCAAAGACAAAGAGTCTTTTTACCGCCGTGCATGTCTGCCCGCAGTTGTAAAAGCGTCCTGAAACAGCGCCTGATACGGCAAGGTCAATATCGGCATCACTGCAGACAACCATTGGGTCACTTCCTCCAAGCTCAAGTGTTAGCCTTTTTCTCGTCCCGCAGGAGAGCCTTTCCACCTCAGCGCCGGTTGATGCAGAGCCTGTAAAGGAGAGTGCTGAAATTTCCCTGCTCTTTGCAATCGCACCTCCGACAATATCCCCCCTTCCGGTGACAATCTCCAAAACGCCGTCTGGAAGTCCTGCCCTTTTCATAATGCCGGCAATCTCAATCGTTGTAAGAGGAGTTTTCTGTGAGGGCTTTAAGACAATTGAGCATCCCGATGCTATTGCAGGACCGATTTTCCATGCCATGATTAGAACAGGCATGTTCCACGGAATTATTGCTCCGCAGACTCCAATAGGCTCTTTTTTTGTAAAGGAATATCCGTAGTCTGACTTTGGAAGGGCTGTACCAAAAACGGCACCTGCTATTGAAGCATAAAACTCAAGAACGTTTGCAAAACCCTGAATCTCGTTTTTTGCCTCCGGCAGAATTTTGCCCTGCTCTGATGTCAGAAGTTTTGAAAGTCTGTCCTGTTCTTCCCTTACCAAAGATGCGGCTTTAAACAGCACAATACTTCTTTCCCGGGCGCTTTTCTCTGACCATTTTGAAAATGCATATTTTGCAGATTCAACAGAGGCATTCACATCATCAGGTGAAAATAAAGGAATGCTTCCCAAAACTTCTCCTGTTGCAGGATTTATAACATCTGTTCTTTTTATTTCGTCTTTTATTGTTTCCGGCGTATTTTTCCCTCCCTGATTTTGCTGTGAAAGTTAAGATTTAGGATAAACTTTCATTGTTTTTGTGTGATGAAAAACGCATTCATCATGCAACAGTTTCAGTTAAGCTACGAAGTAACTTTCATGTAGAATCAATCTTTTTTATATATTCTAATATCTTTTCCCCTGCCTCTTTTGTAGAGTTTTTACCACCAAGATCAGGGGTTTTGACGCCCGATGAAATGACTTTTATTACAGCATCCTCTACAATTCCTGCCTCTTTTTTCATTCCAAAATAGTCAAGCATCATTGCGGCTGAACGGATTGCGGCTGAAGGGTTTGCAATTCCCTGTCCTGCAATATCAGGAGCACTTCCGTGAACCGGCTCAAAAAATGCGTTTTTTTCACCAATATTTGCGCTTGGAAGCATCCCAAGGCCGCCTGTTAAATAACCGCAGGCATCACTCAGAATATCTCCGAAGAGGTTTGTTGTAACAATGACATCATAAGAGAGCGGATGCATCAGGACATCAAAAGTAAGAGCGTCAATAAACATCGGTTTTGTCTTTACTCCCATCAGACCTGCGGTTTTAATGCAGGAGTCCCTGAATAAAACATCGGATTTTAAAACGTTTGCCTTGTTTCCTATTACAAGCGGCATTTTATGCCCCCTTTCTATTGAAAGAGTGCATGCCATCTTTGCAATTCTCTCTGAGCCGTGCTTTGTAATCACGCGAAGTGTTGTTGACCTTTCTTCTCCAATCTCCTCAATTCCCGAGTAGAGGCCTTCTGTGTTTTCACGGACAATCATTATATCAAAATCCTGCCCAAATATGCTTCCCTTAACCGGACGCAGATTTGCGTAAAGATCAAGTTCCTGTCTGATTCTTAGAATTACACTTTTATATTCGGGAACAGGCGGGGTTGTAATTGCGCCGAACAAAATAGCATCAGAACTCTTAAACAGTGCTATATCTGAATCTGATGACGACTCCCCGGTCTCTTTCCACTTGTCATATCCGACAAATACATCAAAATAATCTGCATCCGGCAGAAAGTGCTTCAAAACTTCCTTTGCAGGGGGAATTACCTCATGGCCTATTCCGTCTCCCTCACATACTGCGATTTTCATATTTACCTCTAAATCTGTATTTTATCAAAATTTCCTAATTAATTGCGTTTATTAAAATTCAACAAGAAATATATTTATTTCCACTGCTTTTCCCTGTAAATCCGGCAGAGCGAATATACAGCATCGGATATTATTTTAGGAGATGCCCCCCAGTGAACAATAAATCCTGTCTGGTTTTTTTCTGTCACCGGCCCGCACCTTTCCGCCCGGCAGCATCTTGCAATATACGGGCTTTTATTTTCAAGTGCCGCCCTGTCAGCCGGACATATGTTTTCAATCTCAAAATCGCCCTGATAACATTCAGCTAAAAACTGCCTCGCAGTTAGGCATCCGGCGACTTTTTCACCGCCGTTGAGTCTGTCCTCGTCAAGAGTAATATCAAATCCTCCTGCCCTGCACGGGTAAACCGATGCTTCAGAATCGCGGATGTCTCTTACGATATGTTCGAATTCAACCTCAAGTTCACCAAAAATGCCGGTCTTTTCAAGATTTTTTATAATCTCTGAAAGATTTGGCCACGGGGGCATTGCGTCATACACATAAATCTTCAGAAGCAAAGACAAGTCAGCATCGATTACAAATGTCATATGCTCGTCAAACCCCCGAAATATTGTGCATCGTCTGCCAGTTTTATCAAAAGACTCCTTTGCAAGCTTAATCAGGTTTGTGCGGTCAAAAAGAAGGACAGGGTTTGGGTACAGGTATGTTTCTTCCTCTTTTGCAAGCTTTTTTGTTGATTCAATCTCCCTAAGAAGGCCTTTACCCTCTTTTGTTTCTATTTCAAGCACTTCAAAACCGGAGTCTGTTTTTTTGATTAAATAGCGGCTTAAAAAATAAACAAGGTCGCCAAAAGGTTTTTTGTCTGCAAATCCTACTTCCTTGCACTGCCGCGGAAAAATCATTTTTTCTCACCAAGGTAACCTGCAAGACCACCTGCTGATAAGATTTTCTTCATCTTATCAGAAAGAGGCCTGGCCTCAAATCTTTCATCTCCTGCCTCGACATATGATAATTCGGGATCAAATGAGATGATATCACCGTCTTTGCAGTTTTGGATTTCGCACTCAAACACGTAAAGACCCAAATTAACGCAGTTTCTAAAGAATATTCTTGCAAATGATGGTGCGACAACAGCCAAAACACCCGCTTCCTTAAGTGCTGTTGCCGCCTGTTCGCGTGATGAGCCGCATCCAATGTTGTTTCCGGCAATGATAACCGAGCCTTTGAGCCTGTTTGCGATTGTTTTGTCATAGTCTTCAAACGCATGCTCAACCCAGACCGACTTGTCTGTTGTCCTGAGATAGCGCCCGGCAATTATCATATCAGTATCAACATCACTGCCTATTACTACGGCATGGCCTGACTGTTTCATAAAATCTCCTCCGGCGATGTAATCTCTCCCTTAATTGCGCTTGCGGCGGCGGTTGCAGGAGAGCAGAGGTAGTATTCTGCCCCAACGCCCATTCTGTTCTTGAAATTTCTGTTTGCAGTCGAAATACCAACCTCACCTTCGCCAAGGACACCCATATGTGCGCCAAGGCACGGCCCGCATCCGGGCGGGCAGACTGTGCATCCTGCTTCAATTAGATCTGATATAATTCCGGTTGAAACAGCCTTTTTTAAAACATCTTTTGATGCCGGAACTACAATTGTTCTGACTTGTACCTTGTTTTTCGAAACAATCTTAGCAAAACTTAAAAGATCCTCATATCTTCCGTTTGTGCATGTTCCAAGAAACACCTGGTCCAGTTTTGTTCCTGAATAATCTGTAACAGGCACTGCATTGTCAACGCGGTGTGGAACAGCGAGCATTGGAACAATGTCTGATAAGTCAATATCAACTGACTTTTCATATGAACAGTCACACGGAGTCTGAATTTCAGCCACCTTTCCAAAGCTTTTTAAGTATTCTCTTGTTTTTTCATCTGAGTAAAAAAGCCCTGTCTTTGCACCTGTCTCTACTGCCATGTTTGACATTGTAAGACGACCGTAAACAGGAATATTGCCTGCTCCTTCGCCTGTGAATTCAAGTGCCTTGTATGTTGCACCGTCCATTCCAAGCTTTCTTATATACATAAGAGCGGCATCCTTTGGACTGGCAAAGCCGCAAAGCTCTCCTGAAAGAGATATTTCAATCGTCTCAGGAACACGAAACCATGTTTCACCTGTCGCCCAGATGCCTGCCATGTCTGTTGCGCCGACACCTGTTGCAAAAGCGCCAAGTGCACCCATTGTGCATGAATGAGAGTCTGCACCGACAACGATTTCGCCCGGCATACATATTCCCTCACTCATTATCTGGTGGCAGATGCCTTCTCCGATATCAAAAAATGTGAATCCTTCACGAAGTGAAAAGTCACGAAGTGAATGCTGGAGGTTTGCGGTTGTTGTGTTGTTTGCAGGCGCAATGTGATCATATATGATTGAAACTTTTTCAGGGTCTGCAATTTTCTGACTCTTAAAGCCTTTTAATGCAACAAGTGCCTGAATGCCTGTACCGTCATGTGCAAAAGCCCTGTCAACTGTCCTGTCAACATATGATCCTGGCGTATCTCCAAGTATTCTTTCAGAAAGCGTCTGGTCTTCTTTTTTAACTGTCCGGTTCATTTATTTCTCCTGCTTTGCGGATTTTATAACAGACATCAGAACATCCTGTGTTATACTGCATTTTCCCTCGCTGATTGTCTTTATTCTCTCAAGAGTCCATGTTACCTGATCAGATGTTAATTCACAACCAATACTCTTTAGAATATGCTCAAGCCCTTTTCTTCCGGTATGTTTTCCCAAAAGAAACTTCTGCTCTCCTCCGACCATCTCCGGCGGGAAAAATTCGTAAGTGTTTCTGTCTTTTAAAATAGCGGCGATGTGGATTCCGCTCTCGTGTGAAAAAGCATGCTCGCCGACAACAGCCTTTGTTCTTGAAACACAGATTCCTGATGTTTTTTCAACCAGCTTTGAAATCTCCTTAAGGCCTGTAAGGTCATAGCGGTCAACGCCTCCTTTCATCCGGAGGGCTACAAGGACTTCTTCCAGGCTTGCATTTCCTGCACGCTCTCCGATTCCGTTTACAGTTGTATGGAGCTGAAATGCGCCTGCCTGTGCGGCTGTAAAGGTGTTTGCGGATGCAAATCCCATATCATTGTGGCAGTGCACACAGAGGGGATTTTTTAAATCTTTTTTCAGTTCAAGAACAGTTTCATACATCTCAACCGGAGTCATGCATCCGACAGTGTCTGCAAAACTGCTGTAGGATGCGCCTCTTTCAGCCCCCTTCTTAAACATCTCCTTTAAAAACGAGATTTCTGTCCTTGACGCATCTTCGGCTGAGAAGCGAACTGCAATTCCGTGATCTTTTGCATAATCAACCATTTCAAGTGCAAGAGAAAGCATCTCATCCCTTGTCTTTTTGTACTTAATTCTGATGTGAAGGGGTGATGTTGCAAAAAAGATGCTTACAAGGTCAACTCCGCAGTCGATTGCAGAATCAAGGTCTGATTTGACACAGCGTGAAAGACAGCATGTCTTTGCACTAAGCCCAAGTTCTGAAATTGTCCTTACACTTCTTCTCTCGTTTTCAGAAACGCTTGGAAAACCAGCCTCTATTACTTCAACACCAATTCCGTCTAACTTTTCTGCAATCGCACATTTCTCATCGCATGTGAATGTAACTCCGGGTGTCTGTTCGCCGTCACGAAGTGTCACATCGCAGATTTCAACATTTAATTTTTTCATGCTCACAACCTTTTGGGCAGATGCCGTTTACAACAATAATTTTAAAACAGTCTTTCTTCTCTTCAATTGCACAACTGACAATATTTTTTAATGCAGGGTCATTTGCGTCTGTTACTAAAGGACAAAATGGTTTTAGCCATCTTGTGATGTCAGGAATGCTCTGTCCGCCGGTCATTGCCATTTTTTTGTTATTGATGACAATGCAGAGAAGTGAAATTTCTTTATCATAAATATCAAATAATGCGTTGATTGCCGAATGCAAAACTGCGTAATCTCCTATAAGTGCAATCTTTGTGCTCTTTGCCGCAACAGCAGGAGATGATCCAAGTCCGTAGTTTGCAAGTCCAAATCCGTATGGCGGATTTTTTGCCAGAAGTGAACATCCTGTATCAATAACTGCCATTTCACCTGAATCTGTTATGATTTCAAAAAGAGTTTTAAAGGGGCATTCTTTGCAAAGTGTCCGGGAAAACTTACGTTTTTCGCAGGTCTCAGGGTCTTTTGTTATCTTTGGCGGGCAGGCAGTCTGATGTTCGCTTAAAAAATCCCTTCCTGAATAATCCTGCTCTGTTGTTTTGCAGGGTGAGTTTAATTTTACTAAATCTTTGCAGGGCGGCCAGATAAACGGCGGTTTTGACCATTCATACATCTCATTTGTCAGATTATCAGCGTATTCACACCGCCCTTTCATGGTAAGATTTGGAGGTGTGAGGTTTCCAATTCCATTTTTTCTAAAAGGAAAATGTTCATCTTCGATGCAGGCTTCAAGAATTTTTGATGCAACATGAATTATGCAGACTCTTGAAAACCGCTCTGATGCCTGCATTGCAGATTCAACTGCTGATGATAAGTTTGATTCATCCGGCTCAATCAGTGGGGACTCGGATATTTCAGCAAAATATCTTGAATCCTGTCTGTTTTGTGATGCAACAACTTCTGTGTCATCTCCGGCAATTATCACTACACCTCCCAAAAGACCCTGGGTTGTTGCATTTACAAGCGGGTCGCATAGTGCGTTCATGCCTGCGTTTTTAACGATTACAACAGATCTAAGCCCTGAGAGTGAATCTCCAAGAGCATATTCAAGAGCTGTTTTTTCATTCACTGTGTATTCCGCACGTGAATATCTGCATAATTCTGTTACAGGGTATCCGGGAACTCCATAGCATGTATCAGAGCCTTTTATTACCGCTTCTGCAAGAATCATCTCACCTTTCATCTACAAATCCCTCCCCGGCACAAGATCGCATCCTGTGCATCTGGTGCACATTGTAAGCGCTTTTGTAGTGTCAAGGCCGGCTTTTATGAGTTCTTCCTTTAAAAAAGCTGAGATTTTTAAAATTCTCTCTGCTGATGGTCTTTTATAGTCTGCAAGCTCTCCTGATGGTGTAAGGGGTCTTATTACCGGAATCACTCCCATTTCGCAAAGCATTCTGATGCAGGATTCCATTTCATTGTCGGTCTCACCAAGGCCCAGGATTACGTTTGAAAAAACCCGGTTTTTTCCAAAGATTAAAACAGAGTCAGAGAGTGCCTTTATAAGATCAGTTCTGTCAGGGCTGTTTTTCCCTTTTGAAGGCCTGCAAATCTCCTCAAAAAGTTCATCAGTTGCCGTTTCAAGATTGAATTTTACCTCACATACACCAAGGTCAAAAAGTTTTTTTGGAGTTTTTATTGAAGGATATATTGAAACGCCGATTGGAAGATTAAATGAAGAAAGCTTTTTTACAACCTCCAGTACCCTTTCCTCATCTTCTTTTACACTTCCAATAACCCCGCTTGTTACAGATATACACTCAACTGAGTCTTTTACCGGCTCTATGAGCCTGTAAACCTCTTCAGGACTTTTAATGTGTTTTTCCTGATTGGGAACATTGCAGAATCTGCACCTGAAAATACAGCCTTCACTGACTGTAATATATGCCTGCTTTGGACAGTGCAGACCCTCCTCTTCGATTTTGCCCTGCACAACAAAATCCTCAAAAATAAGTTCTGCTTTAAATCCGCCTGCCGGATTCTTTCCAAAAACGTGTATCTCAACAGGGCTTTCATCACTTTCATCACTTTCATCAGAAACCAAAAGCCTGATTCTTGTTCTGCCATCTGAGAAGAAGACTGATTTGGATTTTCCAGCCCCCGGCCCTGCATGCGACTCCCTGCCAAAGTCAGTAATCTCTCCGGTAAGCCTCGCCGTTCCGGCTTCAAGAAGCTTTGGTTTTAGGAGTGCAAGACTCATATTAATAGGGCCTCTTCGTAATTTGTGTAATAGGAAATTGCAGCCGCCGCTCCGATTATTCCGCGGCCTTCAATTCTAATCTCCAAGAATTCTCTTATCTTTTCAAAATCCTGAAGTGTCACTTCGCCTTTTTTTACTGCTTTTCCGTAATTTAAAAGAGGCGATGTGTCAAATCCGATGTAGGCGCAAAGGCCTGTCTTTTCAGAGAGTGTGTATTTTGAGACATATGCTTCAAATCTGTCAATAAGACTTTTTGGATCAGCGGATGCGAACTCGCATGCTATTGCAACGCAGTTTTTTGTCCTGTATGGAACCGGAAAAAGCTGTGTTATTGTATGCGACAGATATCTTGATTTTTTATCTTCAACAGCTTTTGATATGTTATGTGCAAGAGTCCATGTTGCACCTTCTTCAGGAGTATCGGTGTCATCAAGGCCGATTACAACTCTCTTCATCCGGGGAAGCCATATTGTTGAGCCTGCAACTTTTCCACCACCGCAGGGATCACTTTTGTGCCTTAGGACACCTCCTGCAGATGATCTGCAGATGCTTGCACCGACACCGCCGCCTCCCATTCCAATATATGTGACAGAGATTTCATCATCTTCTACAGAAACACTGCTAATTCCGGCAGGAAAATATGAACCCTGAAGGTCAAGTACTGCTTTTCCTGTTTTACACATGAACCTCTGTGTATTTCCAATGAATTTTGACGATTTCACAAGAGGGCTTTTTGTATAGTGTTTGTTTGTCCACATTGCACCTCCAATACAGTCAAATCTCTCAATAATTTCAGCAAAAGCCCCGTCTTCTGATGCAATTCCGATAATTTCAGGATATGTGACTGTGTAGGGGTTTTTAAGATATATTTCTCCATTGCCGCCTTTTTTCCCTGCTTCTCCGGAATCAATTTTTCTGTCCGGGTTTTTAATTGAAGACATGATTTTCTTCTTCTCTTTTTTTTCTTTTTTATCAGTCAGAGATGTTCGCCAAAAAGCCCTGCGGCCTCAATACCTCTGTTTGCCCAGAGAACTGCTCCGAGTGCACCTATTCTGCCCTTACTTTTTGCAGAGTCGATGTACTCTATGCCAAGTCTTTCGGCTTCTTTTTCGCACTCTTCTCTTGTCAGAATTTCAGTTTTTATTTTTTCAAGGAAGGGTGACTCAGGAAGGGAAAGTCCTCTTATAACCGCAATTCCGGTGTCTTTGCTTACAGCATTTTCTTCTATGAAGTCTCTGACAAATATTAAAAGTTCGTCAACCCTGTCCGGTCTTACTGCAAAGTTAAGGGCTGATCCCACGCAGTTTGTTGTTTTGTTCGGAACTTTCGGGTTTAGCTGAATAAGACGCATGTTTAGGTATTCAACACCTTCAATTTTGCAGGCCTCTGCACATTTGGAGGCTAAAACCCAGGTTGCACCGGATTCTTTTGTATCGGTGTCATCAATTCCTATTGAAATTTTGACATATTTTGGGCTTGTAATTTTTGTCCGGCATGTTCTTGCCCCTCCTGCTTTTAAGTCCTCTTCTGTTGGATAAACTGTTTTTAAAACTCCCGGTGCCTGAGGGAGGCAGACTGCAATACCTACACCCGCACCGGCAATTCCTGCCCATCCGGTTGTTACAAAATCACCTTCGACTTCGACACTTTCAAGCGCCTGTCCGCCGATATGTTCTCCTGCCGCACCAAAATTTATCGGATAGGTTCCAAGTTTTGCTGAAATTGTCATCGAAGCGCCTTCAACAGTGATTGCCTCAACTGCACCTCCTGCACGCCTCCTGTTCATGACATCCCATTCAATTGCACCTCTGTGACAGCACTGTTCTATTATTTCTGCTTTTTTTGCATCTTCATCTACAATTACGAGGAATTTTTTGCAAAACATCTGTCCATAGCGTTCTTTGACTTCAGAGGGTGTTAGTGTAATCATTACTTTGTCACCGAAAATTTCGTTGACAGAAATTTCGGCGGCATGATATTTAATCTGTTTGATTGAGTGTAAATTATGCCTGACAGAGATGTCATGAAATATGGATTGAAACTGCATAAATAGTCCAAAACGAATGAATAAACAACTATATGCAGAGTTAAAAAATACTAAACAACCCAATAAAAATTGATTTTTGATTTTTGATTTTTCAGTTACTGAAGAATCTCATGAAGGTGGAACTTGAACGGGCCTAAGTTTCCGCCGAAGTTTCCTGCTGAAATCAGTTTGATGCCCGGTATCATTGATGCCGCCATAATACCTGCTCTTGTGGCCTCACTTATTGACTCTTCATCGACACCATCAATAACGATTTCGTAAACTGCTTTTACGCCTTCAGGAACTTTTGTGTCTGCTACCTTGTCACGTATTGTCGGGCAGTACTTCTCGTTTGTTGTCGCAACCATGAATTTGTACTTGTTAGAGCCTACTTTTGAGCCTGATGCAACAACAGGGAATGAGCACATACATCCCGGAACTCCGGAGATTGCATCTACTGCTGCGTCTGCCGCCATAAGCGCTGCGGGCTGGTTTTCACCCATTATAAAGAAGTTTCCGCCTGCAACACCCTTTACGATGCCGAAACTCTCTTCACCGATATATTCGCCGTTCATGATGGGGATTGCCCAGCACTTGCGCCCGCCGACTTCCTTTTGGTATTCATATCCGTCACCGAAGAAGTGAAGCTTTACATCAATTCTCTCTTCTGCGTCAGGCATACCGTCAAAGACTGCTGTTGTTGGCTGTGTTAAAACGCACTCCGCAAGGCGCTCTACGACCTGCTCTTTTAACTTCTTCTTTCCGCCTGCAAAGAATAATACTGCAACTCCCGGCCTTCCGTCAGGTGTCTCCTCTGCTGAGAGAAACATTTCAATTCCTGCCTCACAGGGACAGCCGATTGCTGATGTTGCAAATCCGGTGGCCTCTGTTGCGGCCTGAAATGCCCATTTTTCGTTGATTGCGGTAATAATTACTCTGCATGCCCAGTTTGGAAATGCTTCTGCATATTCGTTTTCAATTGTAACTCCGTTTAATTCCATAGATATAACCTCAAATGTGGCTGAAAAAATCTCTGAAAACCAGAATGACTATTCAGCCGTTTACCACAAAAATCAAATCTGATTTTCATGACAGTTGTTGCATGAAAAAGTCCATGAAATTATATTTCATGCACCGGATTCATGTAAGTTACGAAGTAACTTTCATGTAAAATTAATTTCAGCAACGTTTTTTCAAACATTTCACGCCCCCGTTTCAGGCGGCATCAAAGTTTTATAACAGTCATATTTCACTCTTGTAAGGTAAAATATTATTTCTTTTTTTCCGGAGAATCTGAGGATCTACAGATCTCTCTTTTTTTAATTTATTTCTGATAATTCCTGCAAAGAAAGGTTAAAAAATACAGATATTGGATAACTCCTGTCTGATAAAACTGGCAGGCATTAAATTTAGGTATATGCAGGCTCATGCAAACATAGTATATTGATGCATTATAGTGTACTGATGCATTGCATTTGTGTTATGATACATTTGTGATATGTTGCAATCGGGATATATTGTATTTGTGATATATTCCATGTGTAATTTATTATATTTTTAATATGCCGTATTTGTAATATATTGTATCTGTAACATTGAAGAAATGAAGTTAATACTACAAAGACAAGGACCCAAAAAATTCAAAGAATGGTTTTTTATGTTAATTTAATATGTTTTGTCAATTATTTTTCTCTTTGTGCGTATGTTAGCTAATGTCGGTTCATTGCATAATCTGCCTTTTTTTTTTCTAAAAAAAGTTAATGCTTGGATTTTAATAATTAAAAATTGTTTAAAGCCGTTTGACTCTATTATATGGCTTTCTATTTGATTTTTTGAACGCATCATAAAATCAAAGGCATATTAATTTGTTTTGATTAACCTATGTGCAGAGTTAATCAGAGATATTTGAAAATATTAAATTTTATTGGATATTTTCTTGCATAACTTCAGAACATTTATCTATTTTTTTTTCCCAACTCTTACTGATCGATTAATGATCGATATAGCGGTGCGTGAAAAAAAATGGCATTTGCAGTTCATGTAAATATGGAACGTTGTACTGGGTGCAACAACTGTGTGGTCGCATGTCCTGTCAATGCACTTGAGCTTTACACTGTAGATCCTGTCACAACAGACAAGATTTACAAAGTTGTTAATGGAAAAGCTCTTGTGCTTGACGTTGACCACCACTTGTGTGCCGGATGCGGAGTCTGCATCGAGGCATGCCCGTATGGCGTAATTAGACTTGAGGGGCGCTGGAAAGACATGATTCAGGTTCCAGGAACGGTATAATTCTAGAGGAGTGTTATAGTAAATGAATACGCTTTTTCCAAAATACTCCCGAAGGCAGGAAGGCAACATTATAACAATGGAGCAGAAGCTCTTAAAACAGGTAAACAACCTTATTCTTGACAATGACAAGTGTACAGGCTGTGGTATCTGTTACGATTCCTGTCCTGAAGAGGCAATAAGTATTGGCCCTGTTGGTGCAGTCCGCAGAGGTTCTATTGAGTATGGTCAGTCAATATCAGTTGACGAGAAACAGTGTTCATATTGTGGCGTATGTGTCATAATGTGTCCATTTGGTGCACTTGATCTTAAAATTGATGGCGAGTCCAGATTACCAATCGCTGAGAATGAAGGTTTCCCTGTATATGATAAAGTAGCCGAAATTAACGGAGAAAAATGTGTACAGTGTACTACCTGTGAAGACGTATGTCCACGTGATGCAATTATCCGTGATGTACCTGTATTTGAAGGAAAAGATAAATCTGGCCTTAAAAAGGCACAGGCTCTTGCAGTCAACAACGAATTCAAATACAACGAAGATAAATGCACCTATTGTGGCCTTTGTGGTGAAATTTGTGCCGCAATAGATGTTGTCAGAAAGCCATTTTCAGCTGAAAGCGGCGTTCTTGACGGAGAAGTCAAATGGAATAAGGATCTTTGTGACGGATGTCTGCTGTGTGTTGAGATTTGTCCTTCAGAGGCAATTGAGGTCCAGCGTGGCGAAGTTGCAAAGAAGCTTGGCAACAAAGGCAGTGTATCTATTGACAATGGTCCCTGCTGTACATGCCGTTGGTGTGCAGTTAACTGTCCAACAGAAGCAATTACAGTTGAAAAGATTTTTGAAGGAGATATTGAATTCCACGCAGAGAAATGTCCTGGAGGATGTTCTACCTGTATGGATATTTGCCCTGCAAATGCTATCTATATGCCTTCACCAAAGTCCCCTGGAGATATGCATGGAGAAATTGAGGCAAATATTGCTGTCAATAAGGATTTCTGCATACTCTGTGGAGTATGTGTTAATGCATGCCCTGGTGAGGATATAATTGTCATGAAGAGAACCGGCATTAAAGTAAAAGGCAAAGAGACTGACCTGTTCCTTAGGATTAAAGAGAAATTGCTTACAGAAAGGACTTCAAAAGTCAAAGAATCTGTAGAAACAGGCGAAGTTGAGCTTAAAAAGACGGTGTGATTTAAATGGCAGTAGAGAAAAATTATGGAAATCCTGAACTTGAAAATAAGCTTAAGGACAGGTATTATTACACATCTGACTCCAGCAAGGACTTCAGTGCTGAAGTGAAGAAAATAAGCGGTACAATTTCACATATGTGTTACCAGTGCGGTACATGTACAGGCTCATGCCCGTCAGCACCAAGAAGCTCATACCGTATTCGTGTATTTATGAGAAGAGCAGTCTTAGGCCTTGAGGAAGAGGCATTAACAGATCCTGATCTCTGGCTCTGTACAACATGCTACTCCTGCACAGACCGCTGTCCGCGTGACATTGCACCAACCGATGTCATAATGGCAATGAGGAATCTTGCATTCAAGAGAGACATTGTTCCAAGAAACTTCCTCCAGACTGTCCAGCTTATTTATAAGACCGGACATGGAGTTCCAAACAACGATGTCAACCGTGCTGCACGTGAAAAACTTGGACTTCCAAGAAATCCACCGACAACAGATTCATATCCGGAATATCTTGACGGAATCAGGAAGATTATGGATCATTATAAGTTAAAAGAGAACGCTGACCGCATTCTTTCGGAGGAGTGAGTATATAAATGGCTAAAAAATTTGAACACTCATATGCATTCTTCCTTGGCTGCATTGCTCCAAACCGCTATCCCGGCTGTGAGGCTTCAGCAATCAGGACAAGTGAAAAAGTAGGAATTGAGCTTCTTCCTTTGAAAGGAGCGAGCTGTTGTCCTGCCCCTGGTGCGTTTGGCTCTATTGACCTTAATGTATGGTATGCAATGGCGGCAAGAAACCTCTGTCTGGCAGAGGAGATGAATAAAGATATTGCACTCATCTGCAACGGCTGCTACAAATCAATCTGGGAAGTAAACCACAAATTAAAGCACAACGATGAACTTCGTGACGGTGTAAATGAGGTCCTCTCAGAAATTGATATGGAATTTAAAGGTTCAGTCGATGTCTGGCATCTTGCTGAACTATATTATGACGAAAAGATCTGTGGTGTTAAAAAACTTGCAGACAGCGTCATAAGACCTCTTACCGGAACAAAGGTTGCAGTCCACTATGGATGCCACTTAATGAAGCCCGGAAAGGAGCGTCATTTTGGAGACACCGAAAATCCAATGTGGATGGAAGAGCTTGTAGGAGCACTTGGTGCAGAGCCTGTCCAGTACAGAAACAAGATGCAGTGCTGTGGTGCCGGCGGCGGTGTCAGAGGATATGATATTTTACACTCCCTTGACATCACAAACGAGAAGATGATCAATCTTCGTGAAGCAGGCGCAGATGCATTAACAGAAGTCTGTCCGTTCTGTCAGCTTCAGTTTGACCGCGGTCAGATTGAGATCCAGCAGAACTTCGGACAAGTCTACAATCTGCCTGTTCTTCACTTCAATGAGCTCTTAGGTCTTGCACAGGGCATGACTCCTCAGGAACTCGCACTTGATCTTCATGCAATTGACTGCAAACCGTTTTTGGAGAAGATAATATAAGGAGGACTAATATATGGCAGAAAATCAGAAACCAAGAATTGGTGTATTCCTTTGCCACTGCGGTACAAACATCGCAGGTTCGTTATCAATAGATGATGTAATGGAATACGCAAAAAGCCTCCCTGATGTTGTAGTTGCTGACCAGTACCAGTATATGTGTTCAACACCTGGTCAGAACAAAATCATCGATGCAATCAAAGAGCATGACTTAAACGGAATTGTTGTAGCCGCATGTTCCCCTCGTTTGCACGAACCTACATTCAGAACTGCAACAGCTGAAGGTGGTCTTAACAAATTCCGCTTTGAGATGGCAAACATCCGTGATCAGAACTCATGGGTTCACATGCATGACTGGGAAGGTTCAACAGAAAAGGCTAAAGATCAGGTCAGAATTGCAGTTGCAAAAGCAAGACTCTTAGAAGACCTTCAGCCAAAAAGTGTGCCTGTCGAGCACGCGGCATTGGTTGTCGGTGCAGGTGTCGGCGGTATGCAGGCGGCGCTTGACCTTGCAAACGCAGGAATCAAGACATATCTTGTAGAAAAAGATCCGACAATCGGTGGAAGAATGTCACAGCTTGACAAGACTTTCCCGACACTTGACTGTTCACAGTGTATCTTAACACCAAAGATGGTGGATGCAGGACGTCACCCAAACATCATCTTAAAGACCTACACAGAAGTTGAAAATGTAGAAGGATACATTGGAAACTTTGAGATAACCCTCCGTAAAAAAGCACGTGGTACATACGACGGTGCTGAGATGAAGGCGGCCGGAATCGAAGGTTCCGGATGTAACGGCTGTGGTGACTGTGCAGAGGTATGCCCTGTAATCAAGCCAAATCCCTTCGAGATGGGAATGGCGCCAAGAAAGGCAATTTACATATACCACCCGCAGGTTATGCCGCTTCAGTACACAATTGACTTTGAATCGTGTGTAAAATGTGGTCTTTGTAAAGAGATCTGTGGTCCGGAGAAGAATGCAATCAATCTGGATATGGCAGATGAACTTGAAAAAGTAAAGGTAGGATGTGTCATTCTTGCAACAGGATATGATTTGATTCCAATCGAAGACAAGACTGAATGGGGTTACAAGAGATACGAAAACGTAATCACCGGTCTTGAATTTGAGCGTTTAATCTGTGCATCTGGGCCGACAGGCGGACACTTAATACGCCCGTCTGACGGAGTCACACCGATGAAAGTCGGATTTGTACTTTGTGCAGGTTCAAGAGACAACACCGGCGGAGTTGCAAAACCATACTGTTCCAGATTCTGTTGCATGTATTCACTAAAGCATGCTCACCAGGTAATGGAGAAGATTCCGGGATGTCAGCCATACATCTTCTATATGGATATCAGATCCTTTGGAAAGATGTACGAAGAGTTCTACTATCGTATCCAGAATGAGGGATGTAAATTCATCCGCGGACGTGTTTCATCTATCAGAGAAGATCCTGTCACAAAGAATGTATCTGTGTTGACAGAAGACACATTACTTGGAAGGCCGGTCACAGTAGAATGTGATATGGTAGTCCTTGCGGCAGCAATTCAGCCAAAGCCTGATGCAGAGCGTATTCGCCAGATGTTTGGTATTTCAAAGTCCCAGGACGGATGGTACCTTGAGGCACACCCGAAATTAAACCCTTGCGGTACAACAACAGCAGGTATTTTCCTTGCAGGTGTATGCCAGGGACCAAAGGATATCCCTGACACAGTAGCACAGGCAGAAGGAGCGGCATCTGCGGCAAGCATTCCTATTCACCAGGGTGAAGTTCAGCTTGAGCCTTACTTTGCACAGTGTGTAGAGGAGCTTTGTGCAGGATGTGGAATGTGTGTTCCACAATGTCCATACAGTGCCCTATCATTAATTGAAAAAGACGGAAGACAGGTTATGACAGTAACCGAAGCAAAATGCAAAGGATGCGGTACATGCGGAGGATTCTGCCCAGGTGGAGCAATTCGTATGCAGCACTTCACAAGTCCCCAGATTGTTGCACAGATTGATGCATTTTTACTTGGCGGACGCGGAGGTGAACAGTAATGGCAGAAGGAGATTGGAGACCTAAGATTATTGCAATTATATGTAACTGGTGTTCATACGCCGGTGCAGATCTTGCAGGTGGAGCACGTATCCAGTACCCGCCGGATATCCGTGCAATACGTGTAATGTGTACCGGACGTGTAGATCCCCTTTTCATCATGAAAGCATTTCAGGATGGAGCAGACGGAGTCTTAGTATCCGGATGCCACTTCGGTGACTGCCATTACCTTGAAGGAAATTACAAATGCGCAAAACGCATGTTCCTTGTCAAAAATGTTCTCAAAAATATCGGTATTGACGATAAGAGACTTAGAATGACATTCGTTTCAGCATCAGAAGGTGCAAAATGGGGTCATGTTATGGAAGATGTCGTAAAGACTGTAAATGAACTGGGTCCAAGCCCGCTGACCGAGAGAAAGGACTAATCTCAATAATTTTTTAGGTGATAATTGTGGCAGAAAAAATTGAATTAAACCTTATATCGGGCAGGACTATTCAGCAGGGAGTATCTATGGAGGCAGGCAAGGAAAAGCCGGCCTACCGTGATGCCTGTGGTATTATTGAGCTAAACGCTGCTGATATCAAAAAACTTGGCATATGGCAGGGATCAAATGTCCGTGTTACAAGTCTGTATGGTACAGTTGTAGTAAAGGCAATTGAAGGATTACAGAAGGTTGACGAAGGTATGGGCTGGATCCCTATGGGCCCGTGGGCCAACCGTGTAATCAACCCAAATACCTACTCAACAGGCATGCCGACATTCAAAGGTGTGATGGTCAGTGTCACACCTGAACCAAGTGGAAAGGTACTCAGTTCACTGGAAGTAATTGAGGAAGGGCTTGCTCTATAAGGTGATGTAAATATGTCAAAAATAATAACCGATGTGGTATGTCCGTTTTGCGGCACGCTTTGTGATGATCTTGAAGTCACTGTATCAGATGACGGCAAGAAACTTATTGACGTAAGCAATGCGTGTGCAATCGGTGCCATGAAATTCCTCCATTCCCAGGCAGAAGATCGTTTGACAAAGCCGCGTATGAGAAATGAGGATGGTTCATGGAGGGACGTATCCTATGAAGAGGCCGCTGATTTTACAGCAAATATGCTTGCAAACTCAAAAAAGCCTCTTATGTACGGGTGGAGTTCAACAAACTGTGAAGCCCAGAGTGTTGGTTCAACAATTGGAGAACTTATTGGCGCACAGATGGACAACACTGCGACAGTATGTCACGGTACAACTTTAATTGCTGTACAGGATGTCGGTGTACCAAGCTGTACTTTAGGTGAGGTAAAAAACCGTGCTGATATGATTATCTACTGGGGAGGAAACCCTGCGCATGCACATCCAAGACACATGAGCAGATATTCAATGTATCCGCGTGGTTTTTTCACAGCAAAAGGACACAGAGGAAGAACCCTTGTTGTAGTTGATCCAAGAGACACAGACTCTGCAAGTCTTGCAGATATCCATCTTAAAGTTGAGCAGGGAAGAGATTACGAACTTTTAAGTGCACTTCGTGTTGCCTTCCGCGGCGAGGTTTTACCAGACTTTGTTGCAGGAATACCCAAAGAGAAGATCTACGAAGTTGCAGAAAAGATGAAGGTCGCAAGATTTGGTGTAATTTTCTTTGGAATGGGTGTAACACAGACTCTCTCAAAGAATCATAACATTGATATTGCAATTCAGGTAACACGTGACCTTAATGAATACACAAAGTTCTGCATTATGCCAATGCGTGGCCATTACAATGTTACCGGCTCCGGAGAGGTATGGGGATGGCAGTTCGGGTTCCCTTTCTGTGTAGATCTTTCAAGAGGTTTTGCACGTTATAATCCGGGTGAGTCTTCTTCCAATGACCTGCTGGTTAGAGGAGAGCTTGACTCAGCATTCATTATTGGAAGTGATCCTGGTGCACACTTCCCGTTCGGATCTGTAAAGAAGATGAACGAGATTCCATGTGTCTGTGTTGATCCGCATATTACCCCGACAACAGTTGTTGCAGATCTTCACGTTCCTGTAGCTTTTGTCGGCGTTGAGGTAGGCGGCTGTGCATATAGAATGGACAGTGTTCCTATTGAGACAAAGAAAGTGGTTGACGCTCCTGAAGGAATGATTACAGATGAGGAGTTTTTGAAAATGGTTCTTGAACGCCTTCAGAAGATCAAGGGAGTGTGATATCCATGGCTGATTATATTATTAAAAACGGATTTGTTGTTGACCCGTCACTTGGTGTCAACTGTGAAAAGATGGATGTTGCCGTAAAGAACGGTAAGATTGTAGATGCTTCTGAAGTAAAAAGCCCCAAGACAATTGATGCCTCCGGCATGGTTGTAATGGCAGGCGCAGTTGATGTTCACTCCCATTCAGCAGGTCCTAAGGTTAATGTTGGAAGAAATTTCCGTCCGGAAGACAAACTCAATTATTACACTGCAAAGAAAGGCGTAAAACGTATGGAGTCTGGTTTTTCCGTACCGACTACTTTTTCGTCCGGCTACACATTTGCAAAGATGGGTTACGGCTTTGCAATGGAAGCAGCAATGCCTCCTCTTTATGCAAGACATGTTCATGAGGAGATAAGAGACACACCAATTATTGATGAGGGTGCTCTTCCTGTTCTTGGAAACAACTGGTTTGTAATGGAGTATCTCAAGAATCACGAAATTGAGAACACTGCAAGTTATATTGCATGGCTCCTTCGTGTGACAAAAGGATATGGTATAAAGTGCGTCAACCCTGGCGGAACTGAAGCATGGGGATGGGGTATGAACTGTATCACACCTAATGATCCTGTTCCATACTTTGATGTAACTCCTAAAGAGATCATAAGAGGCTTAATTGAGGCAAATGAGTATCTCAGACTTCCGCATTCAATGCACCTTCATTCAAATTCACTGGGTGAGCCTGGAAATTACCAGATCACAATTGAATCATTGAAGTGTGCTGAGGGAATTAAAGCAGATAATGACTTTGGCCGTGATCAGGTTCTGCACCATACACACCTGCAGTTCCATTCATACGGTGGCGAATCATATGCATCAAAGTCTTTTGAGTCAAAATCAAAAGAAGTAATGGACTACGTCAACACAACAGATAATCTGACATTTGATATGGGTCAGGTCACACTTGATGAGACCACAACAATGACTGCTGATGGTCCATTTGAGTATCATCTTTCACATATGAACAACCTGAAATGGGCAAACAAGGATGTTGAGCTGGAAACAGCCGCTGGTATTGTTCCGTTCATTTACAACCCAAACTCATTTATTGGTGTTGCGCAGTGGGCAATAGGTCTTGAACTTGCATTATATTGTAAGGACATGACAAAGTGTTATGTTACAACAGATGCACCAAATGCAGGTCCTATTCAGCGCTATCCGCGTGTAATTAAATGGCTTATGAGCTCTAAAGCACGTGAACAGATCCTGGATGACTGCAAATACGGGGACTCAGTACGCTCACAGTGTTACATTGGTGAAATTGATCGTGAACTTTCACTTTATGAGATTGCACTGATGACACGTGTAGGAGCTTCAAAATGTCTTGGTCTTTCCAGCATGTTTGGTTCACTCAAACCTGGTATGGAAGGAGACGTGTCTGTTTATGCGTACAACCCTGAAACTGATGACGACCCTGAAAAGATCGAGCAGGCATTTGGCAATGCAAGATACTTCATAAAGAGAGGAGAGCTCATCATCAACGAAGGAGAGATAATCAGCAATGGTAACAAGCGCACATTCTGGGTCAACCCGGGAATGGAGCTTACATCTCAGGTTGAGCGTGATGTAACAGAGCGCTTTAAGAAGTACTACACTGTTACACAGAACAACTACGAGGTAAAAGAGCATCATTATATGCCAAACCCGTATGAGATTGAGGTAAAAGCTGTATAATTTTGGAGGTTAAATAAATGAACAAAGTAGAATTAACCATTAAAAAGCAGCCGGAACTTTATCTTGAAGCAGACAATATCACCCCTGATGTATTTGCAGGAAAATCAGCCGATGACATAATGGCGCTCAATGTTTATGAGGGAAATGCAATTCATAAACTTGGAGATTTCTTCACAGTTGCAGGATCAGCCGGAGAGACAGCTGCAGATACTAAGATTATTGTTAAAGGCAATCTTGAACGCGTAAAATGGATTGGCACAAAGATGACAGCCGGAGAGGTTGTTGTCGAAAGCAACATGGATATGTATGCAGGTGCTTTCATGGCAGGCGGAAAAATTCTCGTTAAAGGAAATGCGGGTCATTTCACCGGACTTGGTATGACCGGAGGAGAACTTCATGTTACAGGCAATGCAGGCAACTATCTTGGTGCAGCATACCGTGGTGACTGGCGTGGAATGCAAGGCGGCATTCTTCGTGTAGACGGCGATGCAGGTTCAGACGTTGGAACATTCATGCGTGGCGGTGAAATTATCATCGGCGGAAACACAGATGTCCATGTAGGAACTCACCAGGAAGGCGGAAAGATTGTTGTTAAAGGCAATCTGAAGAGCAAAGTCGGCGGACAGATGGTGAAGGGAGAAATAATTGTATTTGGAACCATTGATGTCATGATGCCCGGATTTGTGCACCGCGATAATGTCGATCTGGAAGTAGATGGCACCAAGGCTACCTTTAAGCGCTTTGAGGGTGATCTCGGCGAGAGACATCCAAAATCAAAAGGACAGGTAGTTTACGGTCAGTTATACATAAAACAATAAATCTTTTTTTTTGATGTTTTTTATCTTTGTAGTATCCCGAATTCATTTTACATATATTAACCTTACGCATACATCCACCTCTGTGCATAGTTCATAATTCTTTCAGGAGGAAGTCTGTAGAAGAAGACGTTTGCAGGCTGATCATAATCCAGACTGCTATGAGGCTTTAATTCATTATGCCAACTAACTACAGCATCTATAGAGCCAAATTTTTCAACTCTTCCTTCAACTTCACCAAAGAATCTCTCTCTCTTTCCATTTGTCTGAGAATGATGAACTATGGCTCTAATCTGTTTAATGCCGTGAAATTCAAGGAATTTCTTAAAATTATGATCTGCTGTTTCAGAATTTCTTGCAGAGACAAACTGTGTTCCATTATCTGTTAAAATTTCTCTTGGAATTCCATATTGCTCAAATCCTGTTTCAAGAACTTTGATGGCATTCATTGTTGTTGGCCTGTCAAATACTCCATAACAGGTGACCAGACGGGAAGAATCATCAATAAATGCAACTAACCAGTAATCATTATTATTCAATTTAACCAGTTTCCAGTCACCCTGCCATAGAGACATTGAATGTTCTCTCTCATATCTAACCCATTTTCTCTGACGACGTTTTTTCATACAAATCTCAACCCTTCCATGATTCAGGAGAACTCTATAGATTGTGTTATGGGGAATATGGATTTTAGTCTCCTTTTCAATCTTGTTCTCTAAATGACAGGGACCAACAGAATATTTGTCATGATATGAAAGAATGAGATTTTCAATCTCATAGGGAATTTCTCCTGGTTTTCTTCCAGGAGTTTTTGGATATGGATATTGTCCTGTTTTCTCGTAAGAGCTGATAATTTGATAAATTCTTTGTCTGGTTACGCTATGATATTCTGCAAGTTCCCTGACAGGTTTCCCTTTTTTCCATTGACGAATGATCCCACGTATATCTCGTTCGGATAATTTGCCCACATCAATATATAAATCTGGTGTCAAATTATTTCGGGATACCATACTGACGTAACTAATGCAAAAACTTTTTTGATAATGATATTTTAAGAAATCAGAATGTGAGTATGGTAAATACTGGGTGAAGTATCAACTGGAAAAAAAGAATATTTAGGTATTATTTAGTTTTTCGGTCCTGTTTTGCAACAAATATTTTGCCTTTATGGCTTCTGTTTGCATAATCTCCTTCGTAGACTATGAACTCTTTTTTGAAATCAGGGTTAAATACAGATTCTGTCTTTTTAAAAGTCGGAAGAATATCTTTTGCCTCTCCTAAAATATAGCATGTTCCTCCTCTCATGTTTGCACAGGGTGTATCGGTATTGCCATATATGGTTAATCCTCCTTTTAGCATTTCGGCACCTGGCATACTGCCTGCACTGCCTTTACAGATAATTTCTCCTCCTGCCATGAACTCTCCTATGAAATCACCTGCATTACCTTCAACTGTAATTTTTCCCCCAAGAATACCTGTTTTTTCTCCTCTGTATCCTGAGCCGCAATAATGGCCGGTATTTCTCCTGCATATAATCTCACCGCCTTTCATCTCACGGCCAAGCCATGAATCGGAATTCCCGCTGATTTCAATAACACCGCCGCTCATGAAATTTCCGCAGTGCATTCCGATATTTCCGTTGACAGTAATTTTTCCATCCTTCATGTATTCGCCGACACGCTTCACAAAAAAACAGTTACCATTAATTTCAATTTCAACATCTTTTTCAGAATCTGCTTTACCTGATGTTTTAACTTCAAAAATTTCCGAAATATTCTTTTCCCTGTTTCCACCCCATATCTTTATCTCCTCTGCTTCTTTTTCAAGAAAGGTGACAGGTGTTATGGCTTCAGCTTCAACCGGAATAAATGGATTTTTTCTGGGTTTAAGAGTCAGCTCAATTTTCATAATTTCGTCTCCGTTTCAATGCAGATATTACGCTGATTCAAGTATGCCTCTTCAACAGGGTAATTTTCCATTGAGACAGAATAATAGCGCTCGAATTTCTTTATGAATTCAGGGTCTTTTGACATGTCATATTCATCAGGAATTTTTGGTTTCACCCAGATTGTCCTGTTGTTTCCGTTTAAGAGGCAATTCCCATCTCTTGAAATTACTCTTCCGCTTTTTATTGTATAGTCTGTTGAGGAAAATCCTTTGATAATTTTTTCATATTCTGCTGCCGGGTCAATATCATCAGTTTTTATCGGATATATTGCAATATCGCCGTATGCACCTTCGCCAAGATGTCCCTTTCCAATTCCTGTTATTCCAAGAGCTTTTGCCTGTGCGGCTCTGGTCATCACAGCAATTTCATAAAAGTCCATTTCTCTGTCAAGTGACGGGAGGTGAACTCTGTTTTCTGTATTCGGATGAACCTTTGAAAATTCTTCATTTCTGTATCTGCTACTCATCAAAAGTGCAATAATTTCAGGATATTTGACAAATGGCGCACCGTTTGGATTGTCTGTTGCAAGCATACATTGCCAGGGGTTTTTAGCCATAAGAGCTAGTTCAAGCCCGATAGACCACATGATGGAATTTACAAGATTTTTCCTTGAATAAAGTACAGGAATAATACCTGAGCCTGTTTCAAGCTCAACGTCATGATTACTCCATTTATTGTTGTATAACCTGAACAGGTTAAATTCCATTGGACCATCAGCAGTCATTGTTGTTGTCTTTCCAAACATGACCTGACCCATATCAATTGCAATCTGTGGTTTTCTGTTCAGCATCCAAGCAACATCGTCTGATTTTGAGCAGAAATCGCTCCATTTTGTTCCACCGTATGAGTGAAACTGTACATGCGTCATGTAAAGCGTCTGGCGCTTGTCATTTAAATCAGGAGTTCTCTGCATTGTCTCAAGAGTGCATTTGTAGTTGCCGGGTTTTCCAAGATTGTTACAGTGAAGATGAACAGAATGTGGAAGATTTAAAAGTTCGTTTGCCTGTATCAGATAATCGATTATTTCAGCAGGTGTGATTCCGAAGTGGTCAATTTTCTGATGGATGCACCCGACATCCTTTCCCCAGCCCCACATCTCTGTCCCGCCGGGATTTGTAACTTTAACACCAAATCCTTTTACGGCCGCAAGTGTCCAGCCGACAACTGCCGCAACACGTTTTAGGTCTTTATCAGCAACAGCCTCCATTACTGACCAGTTTCCGTCAAAGAGGGTGTTTGCCATTGTGTCCTGAAGAGATGTAAAGAAAAATTCTTCATGAGTGTGCCTTGCTTCAAGTGGTGCCATTGCACCTTCAAGTACTGTTGTATAACCAAGAGCACTGTATCTGTATGTATTTGCATAAACAGTCGGGACACTGTATCCAGAAACGGGATACATATAAGGCTGTGCCCGGCCGCGTCCTGCCCGCATATCTTCAGGACTCATATATCTGCCGAAATTCACTTTTGTACCGCAGATATGTGTGTGGGAATCTACCCCCCCCGGAAGTGTAAGACAGCCTTTTGCATCAACGACCTCAGCTGAACTTCCGACAGATTCGACAATCATTTTGTCTCTGATTGCGATATCCATGATCTCGCCTTTTATGTCATTAATCGGGTCGATGACATAGGCATTTTTTACAAGCAGTTCAGACACTGTTTCTCATCTCCTGAATTTTTTCATATATCCTGCTTATTATGTCAGTATCGGTTGGAAAATCAGTCTCAATTATTTTTTTAGTTCTTAATGGAACACCATCCATACGATAGGCAGTCCCTGACGCTTCTATTCCTGTTATTGCAACAGGAATCTGAATGTCGCTGAAGAATGATGTGCAGTTTTTATGGGGGTCAATATGAATTACAGGAATGTTTGCCATGTGCTCTACACATTTTTTTGGCATATGTGCCGCCGGATCACTTGATACAATCATTAATGCGTCACATTCTTTTCTAAAAAGGATGTCGGCCGCTGTTGTCTCTCCGGGGTTATAGAATGGTATTCCTTTTGCAAAATCAACTGCATAGGGATACCCTGTCATCCATGTGAATACTTCGTTTGCCCCGTAAACATTCCAGTGTCCACGCATAGGGCTGATTGTGAATTTTGTGTGCCGTGAAAGCTCTTCTGTTAATTCAACGGCATTTCTGATATTCTTGTATTTGTGTCTGCTCATTGTAAGGCCAAGACCGAAGAATAAAGCTCCAAACTTTGCCCCTTTACACATTTCAACAATTCTTTTGAGTTGTGATTTGGAGACCCCTGACACCATGTCGGGAATGATTTCATCTTCTCCTCTGACCATTGCTCTTAGAGCTGACAAAACTGCATAATCCCCGCCTTGTTCTATTTGAATGAACTCATCGGCGATATCGGATGACATCGTCTTTCTTACATCAACAACTATCAGTTTTCTTTCCCTGAATGCATTTTTTAAAAAGAATCCGTCCGCATATGTGGTGTAACGGCTCATATGTCTTGGATGACTTTCAAGAGGGTTGCATCCCCAGTAGATAATAAGATCAGCCCGGTTTTTAACCTGGCCAAGTGTGCATCCCGGATGTCCCACCTCCTGAATTCCCATAATTGAGGGCCCGTGGCAGAGGGATGATGTATTGTCAATAACACCGCCAAGAAGCATGCAGAGATGAACACCTTTTGCCTGAGCTTCTCCCTGTGTTCCGCTCCAACCGAAAAAAAGAGGTCTTTGTGCATTATTTAAAATTTCAGCTGCATAAGTAACGGCTTCTTCATATCCTGTCTGTATTGTTTCATTTCCCCTCCTAATTACCGGACTTTGCAGTCTTTCTTTCCTTAAAAATTTGGCTTTTGCAAGTGAACAGCCATTGTCAACTCCTGTTATTTTTCCATCTTCAATTGTAATTCCAAGATCATCACACAGACATCCGCAGAAAGGGCAGATAACATTTTTTTTCATCATATTTCCTGCCCTCCAATTTCCCTGAAGAGATCAAAAACCGGTGAAATTTGTTTGTCTGTATGGGTTATCTCGACAACTGATGATTTATAATCAGGCATTCCTGTTCCATGTGTTTCATAAGGAATTATTTTGTTACAGTATGGGCCATAGGGAACAAAGATTGTTCCACGCTTTATATTTGAATCTTCAACTGCACTCATGACAATTTCGTCATGTGTGCTTTTTAAAAGAACATTGTCATCATTGCTGATGCCTAATATCATCATATCAACTGGATTAATGTGGCATGATGAAGTTTCTTTTGAATATTCTGCTGATAGTTTATGTTCAACAAATTCACCCTGCCTGATTGTTCTGCCGGTTATCATCTCAAATTTCATTTGGATATCTTCCTTTTGGGAAATGATAACAAAAAATTATCATGTTAATGAGATCCCTAATTAAAATTACTTGTCGTCTCATTTAATTAATGGTTTGTGATTTTACATTAAAAAAGCGGGTTATGCTGTTTACTATTTCGGATGATTAAAGTCTGTTCTTCAATATTTCTTTTATTTTTTTATTTCTTTTAGTTCAAAAAGCATTTCATCCGGTGCTATTGGATTCTCCTGAGATTTCGCCTGCCTTTTCCTTTGTGTTGCTAATTAATTTTTGTTTTCTGACAATAGTGTCTTATAAGTTTATTTTTTTATCCCATAATTTAAATCAGTAAAATTCATCATTTAAAGCAGTATTGCAGGTCAGAAAAAGCATAGCCGGCCAGGGCATAACTATGGGGAGGTATAATTGTGGAGTGGTAATTGCGGTATCAATGTTTTTAAAAAATTATTTTTTATAAATTGTTGCGCAGGTGCGAAATTAATCCGGTTAAGTCTGTTTTGTTGTTATACTTTTCGCATCTCACCTGTGTGTGCTGTATCATATCCGCCGGTTTTGTTAAGTTTTGATTTGAATAAGTCAGAATTTATACTTTCAATTAATGTTTTTATTCTTTTATCATCTGCCATTTCATCATAAAATGCAATCTCGTATCTTTCTTTGATTACCGGTACAAATTCAAGTCCAAGCAGTTTTGCGGCGCTATAAATACACATTCCGGAATCAGCCTCGTCATTTTTGACTGCGAGAGAAACATCAAGATGTGTTGTCCTCTCTAAATCATATCCTTTGATTGATGAGGAATCAATTCCTTCTTTTTTGAGCATATAATCAAGCAGTATTCTTGTTCCTGAGCCTTTCTGTCGGTTTATGAATGAATGATCAGCAAGATTTTGAAGACTTATTCCTGTTTTTGATGCAATTCCCTGCTCTCTTTCTGCAACACATAATAAAGAAATGTCTTTGTCGGGCAGGTATTTTTTTATGTAAGATATGTTATATCCGCCGTCATCGGATAGAAGGTGCATTGGTGCTACATGGCAGGTTTTCTTTTTAAGAGCAAGAATGCCGCCCATGCTTCCAACATGTGCAGAGTGGATATCAATATTATTAATAGATGCCATGTCTGTTAAATAATCAATACAGGGGTCGTGACTGCCGACAATTAAGAGAGAGTTTTCAACCCGGGATTTTTGAACGATAAGTGAGGCCTGTGTTGTTTTTCCTGCCACAATTCCTTCTTCTTCTTTTGAAATTCTAAGAATTGCGTTTGCACGAACTGCACTCATCTGAACACCTGAACCACGCGACTGGGCAATTCCTACAAATCTGTCTCCAACTTTTCCAACTGACATCATTACAAATTCATCAGTTCCTATGGGTGATGTCAGGGATGATGCAAGTTCAATGTCAATTTTGTGCATGTAAGGTGTTTCAAATCCATACAACCTTATCATTGGATACACAATTTCTCTCATTATTGTGAGTGATGCAAGCGGGTATCCCGGCAGGCCTATCACAGGTTTTTTATCTATTCTTCCAATAATTGCAGGCTTTCCGGGCTTTATTCCAATGCCGTGGACAAAGACTTCGCCCAGTTCCTCTATTATGGATGCAGTATAGTCTTTTGTTCCTGCAGATGAGCCTGCAGAGATGAGAACGAAATCATTTTCAGATACTGCCCTGTTTAATGCATCTCTGATTTTGTCTCTGTCGTCAGGAATTATTGGACATCTTGTGGATGAAACTCCTGCCTCAGTAAGCATTGCACCTGCCATTATGGTGTTGCTGTCGATAACGGCACCGGGCTCTAAATTATTCCCTGGCTCTTTTAGTTCGGTGCCTGTCGGAATTATTCCGGCAGAAAGGTTTTTGACAGAAATTTCTGTTACCCCGTAACTTGCAAGTGCACCTATGTCATTTGGCCTTATTTTGTGGTTTGAAGAAAGAATCATTTCAGATTCTCCTATGTCTTCACCTACAGGACGAATGTTTTGCCATTTTGTGGCAGGTTTTCTTATGATAAATCCTTCATTTTCTTCCCATGTATCTTCAACCATGATTACACAGTCATATTCAGGAGGAACAACATTTCCTGTATTAACCCGTTTTGAGTCTTTGATAAAAACAGGGTTTGACTCCATTGCAAAGAGCGTATCTGTGCTTTTAACGGCAAATCCGTCCATTGCAGATAAGTGTATCATTGGTACAGAATATTTGGAAAAAACAGCTTCTGCAGTAATTTTTCCACATGCATCTGTTATCTTTGCAATTTTTGTTGAAGTTTTAAAATCTGAAATATTATTTAGAATTATTAAAGCCTCATCAAGGCTTTTCATTTTAAGGTATCTTCTCACCAAAAGATCACTTCCACTTCTTCTCCGGCTTCAAGTCCTTCCTGACCGGCAGGGATTTTCACGATGCCTTTACTATCTGCAAGAGTGCTTAAAAGTCCGGATTTGCTGTATAAAGGCTTTGCATAACCATCTTTGAAAACAACCCTGACATAGTCCTCCCTCCCCTCTGCAGAGGGGATGTTTTCGGTCAGTTGTGCTATTGTTGTTCTGTATTCTTTTCTTATTCCCTGCATTGCACAAAGAAGTTCGGATACTAAAAAGGAGAGTATTACAAATGCTGATGATGGATGCCCGGGAAGACCGATTACAGGTTTATTGCCTACAGTTCCAATTATTGTAGGTTTGCCTGGCGATATTGAGATTCCGTGAATCAGAAGTTCTCCAAGACTCTCAATTATCATTGATGTGTTGTCTCTTGCATCCTTTGAGCTTCCTCCTGAGATTAAAACTGCATCACACTCGTCTGCGGCTTTTTTGATTGCAGTATAAAGTTCATTTTTTTCATCCGGAATAATTCCATAAACTTTTGGAATACACCCTTCATTTTCCACAAATGATGAGCATAGAGTTGTGTTTACATCTCTGACCTTTCCAAATGGAGGCTTTTTTGATATTTCAACCAGCTCGTTTCCTGTTGAAATAATACCAATTAATGGTTTTTTAAATACTTCTGCTTCCACAATCCCAAGTGCGGCTAAAACACCGCATTCCTGGGGGCGAAGGATAGTTTTTGCAGGAATAATTTTTTTTCCCTCTGCAAAATCCTCATCGGCAAAGACAACATTTTCTCCGGTTGCAAGCGGGCGGTAGACTAAAACATCATCTTCTATTTGTTCACAGTATTCAATCATTGCGACCGCGTCTGCACCATTGGGTACATTTCCTCCTGTGGGGACATATGCACACTGCCCTGTTTTTATGCTGATATCAGAAAGTGTTCCCATCTCAACTCTTCCTGTATAATCAAGCATTGCAGGAACTGATTCTCCTGCGCCGACAGTATCTTTGGAGACAACTGCGTAGCCATCAACTGTTGAGCGTGTAAATCCCGGGATATTCTCGTTTGAGATTATATCTTCGGCGAGAATCCTCCCGTTTAAATTCTTTAAAGCTACTGTTTCTTTTTCAGCCGCTTTTGCGATTGAATATATTGCCTCTTTAGCTTCCTGTACTGATTTTAATGAGAGGAAAATACTCATTTAAAGCAACCCAGCTGGCATTTCCTGATTTTGACGTTGTTTTTGTTGCAGTGTCTTGTTATGTCTAATTTTTTAAGGCCGTATTTTTCTGCGATTTCAAATGCTTTTTCGCAGTAAATTTCATTTGTTATTCCTTCTTCTGCGAAAATCTCTTCCAGTGTCATATCTGATTTGGAATTCATACTTGTATGATTGTTTCTAAAATATAAAAAGTGTTTATGATTTTGCTTCAACTTTTCAGCAATGTAAATATGAATGTAAGATTTGCAATGAAAACGTGCGTGAGAATTTTTTTCATGCAAACAGTTTCATGTAAGTTGTGAATTAACTTTCATTTAAAACGCACATGATGAGCGTTTTTCATCACACAAAACCCTCACACATAAAACAATAAAAGTATATCCTGGATTTTATCTTTTATAGCAAAACCAAATCTGATTTTCACGAAAAAGGGACCAGGACTTTTTTATTGATGCTTTTATCTGATAAAAATGATCAATTATATATTTAATAAGATCTTAATTACTATTTGCTGATAATTAAGAGAAATTAACTATGTATTGTTAACTCTTTTGCATTGGCGAGCCACTGTATATCACCGTCCGCTATAATTTATCTATAAATGTGCTCTTTGATTGAACCTAAATTTAGGAACAATTCAGCACTTATCTTTTAATCCTAAACCATGTTGCACTGAGCCGTGCCTAAATTTTTATTTTTTTACGGCTGTTATTTTTCAGAGATAATATCTTGTGCCTTGTCTAAAAAGCCTTTAAACCGGATATTGTCAATATCATCTTCGCAGGTTCCTGTGAAACGGACTTCTGCGGTTTTTTCAAGAATGTCCCCGCATGATTCATAAAGCTTATTTTTCCTGTTAATAAGCATTAAACATTCATTGTCTGTTATTTCATCCCCTGCTCCGTATTTTTCAGAAACAAATTTCCTTATGGAGAGGGAAATCAATATGCAGGCCTCCTTTTTAAGGCCTCTTTCAAAAAGATCTGCCGAGTCTTTTAAGATATCTGATGGTGATTTTTTGTTTTTTTCATCATCCAATATTTTTTGTGACCTGATGTCCACCGTTTTTCTTTCTGAAAGAATCCTGTATGCACCGGCGGCAATAATAAGGGCAGATACTGCAGATATGACTGCAATCAGGTTATATGGAAGTATGGGCTCATTTTTTAATATTACTTCTGTTATGCTGTCATTTTTTACTACCGCCGTTATGCTTGCCTGGTTGATGCTGTTTTTGTATTCAAACTTAAAATGCTCGTATCCCTGAGTTATATTTACTGATGTAAATGTTCTTTCATAATTTTTTTCTGAAAGATATTCTGCAGCTTCTCTGAAAGATTCGTTGGCTAGAAGAATTTCAGGCAGCTTTATAGGCCATGTTGATTCTTCTGTTATTGATATGACTTCTGTGTCTTTTATTGTCCCGCTTACCGTTATTATCTCGGATGTTTTTGATCTGTATTCGATTGTGAACTGACCTGATTCTGCATTATCCGGAATTACGGTTAGAATCTGATCAGTGAAATTCTGGCTTTTTAAGGCTTCATTTACGGTTCTGAAAAGACTGTCGCTTATGACTGCTTCTGATAGTGATTCCCTGATTTCTTTTAATCGCTTAATCTCTTCTGAGGCACTTTGTATGTAAATTCCTATCCTGAAAAGCTGCCTGTTTAGATGGTAAGGAATCAGGCTATCTAACACCACATTTTTTATATGGTATTAAAGAGGGCAAGCATAAGGTTGGTGTAAAAACATCAGGTGAGATGGCCAAAACTTATGAGGAGAATGTCTGGGTTTTTGACAATGAAAATGCGGTTGTAAATATAATTACTATCGGCAATTCTGAAGGAATAAATGTAAATATTAATTCACGCGATTTTAAAAATTTAAAGTTTAAAATAAAAGACAATTACCCTGAATATGATTTTCCGGCGATAGTATCTGCTGAAAGATGCGGAACATATATAACAGTTTTGGATGATGGAAAATTTTATTCTTATAACTCTGGAATTTTAGAGGATGGAGACAATGTAATTGTTACAAGGAACACAAATTTTGGAAAAGTTAGTGTTGACTCAAATCCATCCGGAGCGGAAATATTTGTGGATGGCTATAATGCAAAAATAACAACTCCTGCCGTTTTGGATTGCCTTTCTGAAGGGTGGCATGTCATCCAGGTTTCAAAGGATGGATATTACTCAGAAAAAAAGCAATTTTTCATGGTTGACTCAGGTCCGGACATTGATTATCAGCTTAAATTCCTGTTGGATGAATATCCCTACGGATATTTGTCGGTAAACAGTCAGCCGGAGGGTTGTAGCATATATCTGGGAGGAAGCTATACCGGCAAAAAGACGCCGTATAACTTTGAATATATGCCAATCGGTACGTATGATGTGATGTTGATGTATAACCGGACTATAACGGAGAATGAACTGGTAACCGTTCTTCCTTTTGATAAAAAAGGACCGGTATACTGTAATCTAACGATGTCGGATATGTCATAATACATAATTTTAAAAATATCTGTTCAAAAGTTAAGTATATCTATTTAACATTTCCTCTTTTTTTCGAAATATTTATAACACTGTTATGAACATAACTTACAATCATGGATTTTAAGAAATCTGGTTTGATTCTTCTGTTAATTGTACTGGCAGGGGCTGTTTTAATGGCAGGCTGTACCGGTACACAGAGTACAGGGGATGCAGTTGCAACACCTGCTGTTACACAGACGGCAGAGGAAACTCCTGCAGTCTCTGAGGACAAGGTATTGTTAATTGCAACAACAACAAGTCTGGATGCAACAGGGCTTCTGGCAGAACTCGAAAAAGAGTTTGAGGAAAAGACCGGAACTGATGTTCAGATAACAGCTGTCGGAACCGGAGCTGCTCTTGAACTCGGAGCAAACGGCGATGTCGACCTCCTAATGGTCCACGACCGCTTACGCGAGGATGCTTTCCTAAAAGAAGGCTCGGCAACTGACCGCAGAGTCTTTGCATACAACTACTTTGATATTGTTGGTCCGGAGAGTGACCCTGCAGGCATTAAGGGAATGAGCCCTGAAGATGCTCTTGTAACAATAATGGAAAAAGGCAAGACTGATGCAAATGTGAAATTTGTTTCCCGCGGTGACGGTTCAGGCACACACGGAAAGGAAAAAGCCCTGTGGAAATCGGCCGGATATGACTATGCTGAAAATGAGCCTGTCTGGGTAAAGGAAGACTGGTATGTTGAGGCAGGCACAGGTATGGGTGCAACCCTTACAATGGCTGACGAGATGAATGCATATTCATTAAGTGATATCGGAACATTCCTGAAATACAGCGGTGATGAGACAATCTCCCTCGTAGAACTTGTAAATGAAGGCGACTCACTCATCAATATCTACGGCGCAATGATCATCAGCCCGGAGAAATATCCTGAAACCAATGTAGAACTCAGCAAGGAATGGATCAATTTCTTAACCTCTGACGGAGTTCAGGAAGAGATACAGGTTTTCGGTGTAAAAGAATACGGTCAGCCGCTCTTCTTCCCTGCAAAGGATGCAATTGCCATCCTTTCACCATCAGGTGTTACACAGGATGAAATCTCAGCAGTTATTGCCTGAAATTTAAATTACCTTTTTTTATTATCAGATTCTATTTGAGAAGGAAGAATGGACTACATTACGCAGGGTCTGAGTCAGGCATTTATTCTGATAGCGACCTTAAATCCTGAAGTCGTTGATATAACCCTTAGAACCTTATCAATTACATTTACTGCGACATTAATCGCCTCAATAATATCGGTACCACTTGGTCTTTATATATCATTTAATAATTTTTTCGGCAAAAAGACAATAATAAGTCTTATTCAGACCCTGTACGCCCTTCCAACAGTAGTTGTCGGTCTTTTAATGTACATGCTTTTGTCAAATAAGGGGCCATTGGGAATATTTGGTCTTCTTTTCACTCCGTCAGGTATGATAATAGGACAGACCGTTCTTATAATCCCGATAATTACAGGTCTTACAATAGCTGCACTTTCAAACCTTGACCCGGGTATAAGGGATACCGCACGTTCACTTGGTGCAACAGTATCGCAGTTTTTCCTTTCAATGTTAAAAGAAGCCCGTTTTGCAATCCTCGCCGCTGTTGTCATGGGTTTTTCCCGTGCGATATCAGAAGTCGGTGCCGCTATAATGATAGGAGGAAATATTCGCGGCCAGACAAGGATTTTAACGACCACAATTACTCTTGAAACCGGTCAGGGAAATTTTTCATTATCAATCGCCCTCGGCATAATTCTTCTTTTGATTGCACTGATAGTGAACATGATTGTGTCATATTTCCAGCAGAGGTGAAAGGTATGTTGAAAGTAAAAAACCTGCATAAAAAATTTGGTGAAAAGGAGGTCTTAAAAGGCATTGATCTTGATATAGAAAAGGGGGAGATATTTACAATAATCGGTCCTTCCGGCCAGGGAAAATCAACATTTCTCAGAATAATGAACCTTCTTGAAACACCCACATCTGGCAGTGTTGTATTTGACGGCAAAAATCTGTTTGAGGGTGGAAAAGTCTCTGTTGAGATGAAAAGAAGGATGGGTATGGTATTTCAGAATCCTTCAGCTTTTAACATGAGTGTGTTTGAAAACATTGCGCTCGGCCTTAAGTACAGGGGGTTTACAAAGCCGGATATAAAGAAGAAGGTGGAAGAAGCACTTATCGAGATCGGTCTTTTAGGGTATGAAAAGAGGCTTGCAACAACACTTTCAGGCGGTGAGATGCAGAGGGTCTCTCTTGCAAGGGCGATTGTAACCGAACCTGACATTCTGTTTATGGACGAGCCGACAGCAAGTCTGGATCCTGTAAATATTGAAAAGATTGAGGATCTGATTCATTACTATAACAAAAAGAAGGGAATCACGGTTATCATGTCAACGCATGATCTCATGCAGGGACAAAGGCTTGCAGACAGGATAGGCGTTATGATTGAGGGGACTTTTTATCAGAAAGGGACACCTGATGAGGTTTTTTCAAGGCCTTCAAATGAGAGTGTTGCAAGGTTTATAGGCATCAGTAATATAATTCACGGTGAGATTGCAGAACATGAAAGAGGGGGTGAGCATGCATTTTTAAAGGCCGGGAATGTGGAGATTCTTGTTAAAACCGTATTTTTGAAAGGTGATCCGGTCTCGGCATGCATAAGACCGGAGGAGATTACGATTCATCATAAAAGAATTGAGATGATTGCAGGGAGAAACATAATAAACGGGAATTTATCCGGGATATCGCGGCAGGGGAGACTGATTTTTGCCGATGTGGACTGCGGGTCCGGTCTTTTATTAAGCGCCCTTGTTACCTGGGAACAGTATGAGCGGCTTGATCTGAAAACCGGTGATAAGGTTATGCTCTCATTTAAACCGAGATCAGTTCATGTGATGGAAAAAACAGAGATGGCGAATATCAACTCCGTTAAATAAATATAATTAACTTAATTAACATTTTAATTACAAACAGGTATGTTTTTTTAAAATAAAGTAGGACTTAAAACTGATGAAAAAATTCTCATCTGTTATTCTGGTTTTTGCTTTAATCTGTGCGGCAGTTTTCATATGCGGCTGTACAGGTAATGGTGAAAAGGTTTCTCAGGAACAGGTTCAACCGACAGCAGCGGCTGAAAAGACTGTTTTGAAAGTATTCCATGCAGGAAGCCTTGCTGCTCCTATGGAAGAGATGGAGGCTGCGTTTGAGGCTGATTATTCTGACATTGATGTCCAGCTTTACTCCGGCGGCAGCACAAAGCTTGCAAAAGAGATTGTTGAGCTCGGAAAGCCTGCCGATGTATTTGCATCAGCGGATTACACTCTTATACCATCCCTTATGGTCCCTGACTTTGCCACATGGTATGCAACATTTGCAAAGAACAGAATGGTTCTCTGTTATTCTGACAAGAGCAAATTCGCAGACGAAGTAACTGCGGATAACTGGTACGAAGTTCTTGGCCGTGAGGGAGTTGCATGGGCATTTTCTGATCCAAATCTTGATCCGTGCGGATACCGTTCATTAATGACAATCCAGCTTGCTGAATCAAATTATAATGACGATCAGATCTTTGACAACCTGGTTGCAAAGAACAGTAAGATAACAACAACTGTAAAAGATGGTGTAACAACCATTCATGCAATTGAACAGGATCCAACTTTCCCGCTCAGTATTGATGAAAAGAGTGTAAATCTGATTACAGGGCTTTCTGCAGGTAATCTCGATTATGCATGGGAATACAGAAGTGTTGCCGAACAGAATGCCGAATCAGGCATAAGGTACATTGAACTTCCGGAAGCAGTTGATCTCTCATCAATTGACTATGAGGATACATATGCAAAAGTAGTGGTTGAAACAGCCGGCGGAATGATGACAGGAAAGCCTATTGTTTATGGTGTAACTGTGCCGACAACAGCAGATCAGCCTGAAAATGGTGAAAAGTTTGTTGAGATGCTTGTTGGAAAGACCGGTCAGGACATTATGAATAATGCAGGTCAGCCACCGATTGTTCCGGCAACAGGATTTTTGGATGTTCCTGCAGGTCTTTTGGCTTCACTTGCAGTTGCAAACTAAATCAAACTAAACTTTTTTTATTATGCTTAAAAAGTCGAATCTTCCGGATAGTTGTATCATCTCTTTTTCGCTTATCGGCGCCCTGATTGTATCTTTAACATTAATCTCATTATTGTATCTTGGAATTGCACAGGCCGGCGACATACCAAATCTCATCGCGGTTGCATCGGAGACAAAAGTAATTGACTCTGTTCTTCTTACGATGTTTGCGGGATTAAATGCCGTTATTCTTTTAATGCTGGCCGGAATTCCGCTTGCATATGTTCTTGCGAGGGTTGATTTCAGGGGTAAGGGAATTGTGGAGAGTCTTGTCGATCTTCCTGTGATGCTTCCCCACACTGTTGCGGGAATTTTGGTATATATTCTCTTTATGAGGAGGGGAATTATCGGAGGGCCGCTTGGATCGGTGGGAATAGTATTCGAAGATGCTTATCCCGGCATTGTTATGGCAATGCTGTTTGTGGCGTCGCCCTATTTTATTAACACTGTAAGGGAAGGCTTTGAAAAAGTGCCTGTTCATATGGAGAATGTTGCAAGGACACTTGGTGCAACAAGATTTACAGCATTCAGGAAAGTTGTTCTCCCGCTGAGTACAAGGCACATATTTAACGGATGTATTCTCGCCTGGGGAAGAGCTATAGGTGAGTTTGCGGCTGTAATTATGATTGCCTATTATCCGATGATAATATCAACGCTGATTTATTACAAATTTACAACGAGCGGTTTAAAAGAGAGCAGTACGGTAGCCTTTATAGTAATAGTGGTCTGCCTTGTAGTCTTTGCAGGTCTGAGATATGCTATGAAATATGTGGGGAGATATGATGATAGAGTTTGATTGTGTTTCACTAAGTCTTGGGGATTTCAGTCTGAAAGACCTGACGTTTGAAATTTCAAAAGGCGAGTATTATTTTATTTTAGGCCCTTCAGGTGCCGGAAAAACAGTGATTCTTGAGGCAATTGCCGGTCTCCACCGCCCTGATTCCGGAAAGATCTTTATAAGAGGAACTGATGTGTCTCTGGTGGCACCGGAAAAGAGAAGGATATCGCTTGTTTATCAGGATTATTCCCTATTTCCGCATATGACTGTTTATGAAAATATTGCCTTTGGCCTTTGTATGCAAAAGGCAGGTAAAGATGAGATATACGGGGCAGTATCTGAGATGATGGAAAGGCTTGGCATTTCCCATTTAAAAGACAGGTATCCTCTGACAATGAGTGGCGGGGAACAGCAGAGGGTTGCACTTGCACGTTCACTTGTTGTAAAACCCGAAATTCTCCTTTTGGATGAGCCGTTGTCTGCAATGGATCCGGGAACTCGTGAAAAATTCATGTCTGATCTTAGGAGGCTGCATGAAGATTTTGGAATTACAATTGTGCAGGTGACCCATTCCCGTGATGAGGCCTGGTCCCTTGCCAGCAGGATTGCTGTTGTATCGAACGGAAAACTTGAGCAGGAAGGAACTCTCGAAGAGGTATTCAGGAAACCTGTAAACTGCATTGTCGGAAAATTTGTTGGAATTGAAAATGTCCTGGATGGAATTGTCGTGAATAATCCGGGAGGTTTGGGCAGTATTATTGATATCCACGGAGTTAAAATCCGTTCTGCGTGTGATTTTGAGAGCGGAGAGAAAATTCATGCATATCTGCGAGGGGTTGATATCGTTTTAAGTCCTGATATGTCCGGTTCAAATGTGGAAAATTTTTTTTACGGCAGAGTTTTGAGTGTAACTCCTCACAATTCATTGTACAGGGTTTATGTTGACTGCGGATTTCATCTGTGCTCGCTTCTGACAGAAAGAGAGGTGGATGCAATGAAGATTGAGGCAGGACAAAACGTCTGTGTTTTTTTTGAGGAATCAGCAGTTCATCTGACCGGAAGAGAATCATAGGAAAAAAGGCGGCGGTTTTAATTCCGCCAGGCTTTTTATTATTCAATAGGGGATTTTTCAACAATGGAAAAAAGGCTTATAAAAATTAAAATGTTTTCATTTTTTTGTATTTTTTTATATAAGCTATCAGCATTCCCACAATAAATGCAATAGTTATCCCCAAAAAAGGAGTCAGAATGCCAATTAAAATTGTTACCAGCCATGAATCTGTTTTTGCCGCCGACTGTCCGAGAGTGAGTGCCACAAATATTAAAAGACCTGCAAAAATCCCTGTCGGAATTATCAATAGCATTGACGGAGTTGCAAAAAAGAATGCGAATCCGAGGAGAATTATCCCTGCAAAAATGTTTGAACCTCCTGTACGTGCTCCGAATCTGTACTGGGCGGCAAGACCTCCTGCACCGTGACACATTGGAAAACCTCCCAGGGGACAGGATACAATGTTCATCGCACCTATTGTCTTTGCAAGCTTATCGGGTTCGGCTTCTTTTTTGAAGAGATCAAAAGCGAGAAGAGAGGTTGCAAGTATGGCATTTGTGAGAGTTAAGGGTATCTGGGGGATTACAAGATTCCATGCGGCAAAACTGAAATCAGCAGGATTAGGAATCACCAGATACGGTAATGCAATCATCTCCGGTGTTGGAATGCCGTATGCAATAAACCCTGCCGCAATCCCGACACCCATAACTATCAGGGCTGAGACATCCGGAATTCTTGTTCTTGCAGATATTATCATAAACAAAACAACAATTACCACTGATATAACAGCAAAGGTCAGATCATTAACAACAAAATGAAATGAGGTCTTTAAAAGAAGGAGAGCAAGACCTGCCTGAACACCTCTTATAACACTCTCAGGAATAAATCTCTGTATTTTCTTCATCCCTTTCAGATATCCAAGAGTGAGGAACAAAATTCCGATTATTATTCCTGATGCAGCTATTTCAGGAGCAGACAACCCTTCTGCAATAACAACAGCACCTATTGCCTTCATCGGTTCAACAGGAATTGGCATATTGTAGTATAATCCTGTTATCGTGAACCATATGGCAAAGAAGAGAAATATTGTACTCAGGTTGACATCTGATATCAGTGCAACACCAAGAATAATCGGAAATATTGTACCGAAATCCCCGACAGAACCCGCAAGCTCATTAATACCAAACTTAATTTTTTTTGATTCCTGTGTATCTGTTTTATTCAAGTAAATCTCTCTAATATGCCAGTTTCTTCAAATAAGTAACGGACTTTTTAACTGTTTTGGGATCTTTGCATTAAAAATATTGTCCTGACTGTTTTTCACCTGAAGTAAGTTTTTTATTATATGTTGCGCTCACTCATGAAACATTCGATTTTTATCAACTTATTGTAGTTAACAAAAGGTATGTACAATCTCTATCTTTAAAACCGGGGTTTAAGAAACATTGTTCTGCATGAAGAAATTTGGTTATGTTTTTTTATCTGTTCTGTTTTTGGCAGGTTTAATTCTTGTATCGGGATGCACATCAAATGCAGCGGAAACAGGTGTTCAGGTGCCGGCTGTTACGGATAATGCTGAAAAGTCACTTGTCGTTTATTGCGGCGCCGGATTAAGAGAGCCGATGGAGAAAATTGCTGCAGCCTTTGAGGAAAAAGAAGGCATTCAGATAAAGTATACCTATGGAGGTTCTGCCCAGCTCCTGTCCCAGATGGAACTACTTCAGGGAGGGGATGTATACATGCCTGGTGCAAAGGCATATATTGATTCAGCGGCAAAAAAAGGCTTTATTGAAGAAAGCCAGGATGTCGTATATCATGTGCTGACAGTTGCCGTTCCAAAAGGAAATCCCAAAAATATTCAGACTCTTTTTGATCTGACCAAAGACGGAATAAAGATTGGTATCGGTGAGCCCGACGGACCTGCAGTCGGAACAGCTGCCAAAAATATTCTAACGAAAAATAACCTCTGGGAAGATGCACAGGATAACATTGCAGTTCAGTCAGGAACGGTAAATGAACTTCTTGTTTATCTGAACATGAACCAGGTTGATGCTGTAATTATCTGGGAAGATCTTGTGGACCCTGAAAAAATGGATGTCTTAGATATTCCGGTAGAAGAAGGATTTATTAAAGTTGTACCTATAGGAAAACTTACATTCAGTGAAAATCCCGAAGATGCAATGAAATTTGTGGACTTCGTTTCTTCTGATGAAGGAAAGGCATTTTATCGCGAATGTGGTTTTGAAACTTATCCGTCTGATAAGTATCAGAATATTTAACTTTTTTTTAAAATTGAATTGAGATTTTAGGAGTCCCCAGTTTATGGCAACTGAAGAAAAGAAGAGAGAAGTCAGGGAAAGCCTGATTACCTATAAACCAATAGGAATCATCCATTCCGAACATACAGTGCAGGAAGATACTCCCATTCAGGGAATTTTTAATCCGTCAAAAGGGAGTGTTGAAGTATTTGAGGAATATGCCGAAGGATTAAAAGATATTGAGAAATTTTCCCATCTGATACTTTTATACCATTTTGACAGGTCAACAGGCAGTGAAATCGTCAGAAAACCTTTCCTTGATGAAGAAAAAGAGAGAGGTATCTTTTCAATAAGGCATTTTAACAGGCCAAATCCGATTGGATTTTCAATTGTTGACCTTTATTCTGTTAAGGGAAATATTCTTGAAATTGGTGCTGTTGATATTCTGGACGGCACACCTGTAATTGACATAAAGCCGTATGTTTACCAGTTTGACAACCGCAAGGAAGTAAAAAACGGCTGGGTTGATGATACACACGTGGGAGAGATCGCAGGGTGGAATGCAACTCCCAAAGGTCTGCGTAAGACAGAAAGAACCAGTTTATGATTTTTATGACTGAATTTAAACAATACAACTGGATTAACCTAAGTTTGCCACTTACGTATAAAGTACCAATCAAATGATTTGAATAAATAGCTCAAAAATCCAATTAAAAAGAAATAAGACTGTTCTTAGTGATGTTACAAATGATCAAACATGCAAACAAAACTAAGAACCTATGTAGTTGAGCCTAATGACAATATATCCTTTCCTATTGGCATCATCCTGCTTGTCAAAACACTATATGAAATACTTAATTTTTCAGAAATTTTTGGCAAGCATAAGAAAAAAGGAATAAGTATCGATGATTTACTTATCGCGCTTATCAGTTACAAGCTGACTGATAATTTCAGCATCAAGCGCTCACATGGATGGATAAATCGCTTAGAGGTTTTGCAGATATTTAACCTGATTTCTTTCAGTGAAAGAACGATTTATCGTCTTCTTGAAACAATCGGAGCAAACAGAGAAGAAATCATCTCAGATATTCAGGATAGAATCTTTGATAGGTATGATTTTGATCTCACCGACATCAACATGGACTGGACCAGTATAGTTCTTCACGGAAATAAAGCAGAACTTGGTAAATATGGATATAGTCGGGATCACAGACCTGACAAAAAACAGATAACTATTGGATTGGCTGAACTGGCTAATCCAATCAATATTCCGATAGGAATGACTGTTGAACCCGGAAATCTCAACGATCAGAAACATTTCAAAAAGACGTATCTTCAGGTAAAAGATAGATTAAAAGAAGATTCTCTAGTAATATTTGACAAAGGTGCAAACAGCATTGATAATACTCAGATGATTCGCTCCGATAACCTGCAGTATATCACAGGAAAGAAGCTTAACAAAAGTGATGATAAGATAATTGCAAAATTCGAAGAATATAGTCCTGAAATTATTGATGATGAAGCCGGCATTCGCGGCATTAAAATTGTGAAACCAAACAGCATCAATTACTTCTATTTTTCAAAGAAACTTCAGAAAGAACAACTTGAATCCAGGGCGAGAAAAGTTGTGAAACAGATTAAGGAAGCAAAAACGATTCAGGAATGTATTGAAAAAAATAAAAAACTCCCTAAGAAGTTTCGTATAAATAATTTGCTTGTTGATGTTGATTATTCCATCCAGACAAAACTTGTTCAAATTTCAGAGGATGAAGCTGTAAAACTCCTTGAAGATAAATTAATCACTGGCAGAGAAGGATTTTTCTGTCTGAAATCAAGTAAGAATTTGACACTTGTTGAGGCCCTAAATACATATCGAAAAAAAGACTCGATTGAGAAGATATTCCACTCTTTAAAGAATGAAATTGAAATTAAACCATTGAGAGTCTGGACAGATAACAGCATTTATGGTGCGTTAATCATCGGATTTATTGCACAGCTTTTTATTTCACTGATTCGATTTGAAATCCCGGAAATGAAGCATACATCTACAAAATTCATAAAAAAATCATTATCGAATTTGACAGTTACCATTGATTTGTGGAAAAGAAAGACAAAAAAGTACATTCACTCGAATTTTGACTCCATAAATACGAAGATTTTACTCTATGACTGGGGCATTTCATGATTTTAAAGTAGTAAAATAGCCAACTGTCAAATTCTATTTCCTGACAAAAATTTGAAAAAATCGAATAGAGATAGTGGACAGTATCTTGAGGGGGATTGAACTCTAACTGGCAAAGTTAGGGATTAAGATAATTACCTTATCTTTTTGTCTTCTTCTCACTGCATTTATCGTTGCTCTCCTGCTTTTGGTTGTCACCCATCCGGCTCCGGGTGCAATATTGGATTCTCTTGGAACCAAAGAGATTCAGTTTGCAATATACCTGAGTCTGGTAACATCAATTGCATCGACAATTCTGTGCATATGTGTTGCAGTTCCGGCAGCCTATGCACTTGCAAGATATGAATTCTGGGGTAAAACCTTTGTTAATATGATAGTCGACATCCCTCTCGCCCTTCCCCCGCTTGTCGCCGGTGTTGGTCTTTTGTTATTCTTTGGAACCACAACATTCGGTGATTTCCTTGCGAATATAGGGCTTGTTTTTGTTTTTACGCCGCTTGGGATTATAATTGCCCAGTTCTTTGTAAATCTCCCCTTTATGCTTCGGATTATGCGTTCCACATTTGAAGGCATAAATCCCCGATATGAATATGTTGCACAGACTCTCGGGTGCACTCAGACACAGGCAATCCGGCAGGTGATACTTCCTATGTCTTTAAACGGTTTTTTTGCAGGAGTCGTCATTACATGGGCAAAGGGAATAGGTGAATTTGGCGCTGCTTTGATTTTAGCCGGTGCCACAAGAATGAAGACTGAAACCCTTCCGATATCACTTTTTTTGAACATGTCATGCGGAGAGCTTGAGATGGCTATTTCGGCAGCAACAATTCTGATTGCAATAGCTGTAGTATCGTTATATATTTTTGAAAAATACGGCGGTTCGGCGAAATTCTGATAAATCTGGTTAAGAAAAATGATACACATAAACAATCTTTCAAAGGATCTGGGGGAATTTAAACTTCAAAATGTCAGTCTGGATATTCCGAAAGGAGAATATCTTGTAATTATTGGTCCGACAGGGGCAGGAAAGACCATACTTCTTGAAACTCTTGCAGGTATCTATTCTCCTGATTGTGGAAATATCTGCTTTGGTGACAGGGACATTACAGCATTACCTCCCAGAGAGAGAAATATTTCAATGGTATATCAGGATTTTATGCTTTTTCCACATATGAATGTTGAAAAAAATATAGGATTCGGGCTTAAAAATAAAAAAACCGCACCTGATATAATAAAAAAGCGTGTTGATGAGATTACGGAGATATTTGGCATAAATCATCTTCTTCACAGATTTCCCGGCACACTGAGCGGCGGTGAAAAGCAGAGAACTGCAATATGCAGGGCGGTTTTAATGGACCCTGTTATGCTTCTTTTAGATGAACCCTTAAGTGCCCTTGATACTCAGACAAGGGAGACACTCCGTTCGGAACTCAGGAAGTTTCATGATCTGTTCAAAACGACAATTATTCACATAACCCACAATTATGAGGAAGTTTTTTCGCTTGCAGACCGGGTAGCATTAATGAATGAAGGAGAAATTCTTCAGACGGGTAGTCCCGATGATATATTTGAAAGGCCGGCAACCGGGTTTATTGCAGGATTCGTCGGAATTGAAAATGTATATGAAGGCATTTTTGTATTAAGAGACGGAATTTCTTCTGTTGAAATATTTGGTATTGATATAAGGCATAAAAATTCCCTGACAGTAAAGGAAGGGGAGTCTGCGAAATTATGTATAAGATCAGAAAATATCAGAATATCAAAGGAAAAAGGTTTAGATATGGACTCAAATGTGATATCCTGTAAGATTTTGGATATTATCGATAATGGAAGCTTTGTAAAAATCATTGCCTATGCCGGTTTTATCCTGAATTCTGTTATGATGAAAAAGACATTTAACTCCGAAGAGTTAAAGGCAGGCGATACGGCTTATGCCTGTTTTGATTTTGATTCAGTCCATATACTTCAATAAACCTTTTTTCATTTTTCAGTGAGCAGATTGAATATATTCGCGCCCAGAATTTTTTTTGTCTCTTCTGAAAATTCAGTTTCCAGTATAGACAGGAGAATTTTTGTTCCTCCGTTTGTAGTCCAGATCCCTACTCTTTCCTCTCTTGTCACGAATTTTTCCTCTTCCATTCGTGAAAAACCGGGCAATACATAATAGTGCGGGGTACCAATTTCTTTTGCAAGTTCTCTTGTTGTAGGAAGTTTTATTTTGACATTCTCCTTTTCAAAAAGAATGTTTATGCTTCCTTTCTGAATTATTACCCTTGCTGCGGCATTCAGAATTTTATTAATTTCATCCCGGGTCATTTAGTCACAGGTTTAAAAAAAGGAATATTTTTACTTTAGTGTTCTTTCTTTGAGCCGTGCTCTTCATCAGGCATCGGTTCAAGATAAATGAGTTCGGCGCTGAGATCTTTGGCAATCTGCTCAATTTCAATTTTGCGGAAATGATTTGCTGCGATCTTCACTTTTTCCTCTTTGTCGCCAACTATTGCAACAACTCTGAACCTTGGCTGTTTTACGCCTTCCTTGATTTTTGACCTTTCTCGAACGTAGATTTTCATTTAATTCACACCCTTTATTCTGCTTAAACCACCTGTTATATCAGCTGGTTTGACATCTATACTTAAGTCTGATTACATATTAATATTGTGGTGATACGATGAAACAGAGATTTGAAATCCAAAATAAACTACAGGGAGAGACACTTGTCAGGAAAGGCCTGATGCATGAGAGATCCGGTGTTAAACAGATAAAAATAGCCCCTGAATTAAATGTAATAAAAATAGGCGGGCACGGAACGATAGATTTTGGTGCCGAAGTTGTGCTCCCGCTTTTGGATGAGATAGGCGAACTTTCAAAGAAGCACCAGATATTAATTGCAACCGGGGGGGGTGTTCGTGTCCGCCATATAATGGATATTGGAATTGACCTTGGGATGCCTACAGGAATTCTTGCAGAGCTTTCAGGCACTGTAAGTGAACAGAATGCAATAATGGTTGCCACAGTTATGGCAAAATACAAGGCTGTTCATATCAGCAATGATGATCTCCTGGATATTCCCATGCTGATAAACATGGGTCAGCTTCCGGTAATGAGAGGAACTCCCATATTCGGCCTTTATGAAACTCCATCTCCGGTCGGGCCTATTCCCCAGCACAGGACAGATACCGGGGCGTTTCTTGCAGCAGAAGTACTCGGTGCAAAAAGGTGCATACTTGTCAAAAACGTAGACGGCTTATACGCGGAAAATCCATTTATGAATCCGGATGCTGAATTGATTCGTGAGATAAAAGCCGATGAACTGCTGGAAATGAATCTCGAAGATCTGGTTTTAGAAGAAAAAGCTGTGGAAGCTCTTAGTAATGCAAAGAATATACATGAAATCAGGATTGTCAATGGTCATGTGAGAGGCAATATTGAAAAAGCCTTAAACGATGAAAACTGCGGTACAATAATAAGAAGATAATTAGATTTAATCTAAATCGCGGTCCGTAAAAGTTTTAATAATATAATATCAGGGAAAATATCAGGATTATTTATGATATTATTATTTTTGTCAGTTGTATTCGTATATGCAGCACTATGCATAACAGCACAGCCTGTGAAATATGATGCATCAGTGGTTAATATTACAGAAAAAGGCGAAGATACTCAGGGATATATAAAAACATCCTCCGGCAGGATCTGGTTTAAAATCGCCGGAATAAACAGCAAAAAAACACCCCTTCTTCTCCTTAACGGAGGGCCGGGAGTATCACATGATTATTTTGAGCCGCTTTTGGTTCTTTCTGATGAAAGACCGGTTATTTTTTATGACCCGCTCGGATGCGGGAATTCTGATAAACCCGGCGATATGTCCCAATATTCGGTTGAATCCTACGTAAAGGAGGTGGGAGAGGTAAGGTCTGCACTCGGGCTTTCTGATGTTCATATTCTCGGACAGTCGTGGGGCGGAGGCCTTGCAGCGGCATACTTCATTTCAGAAAAACCGGAGGGTGTAAAAAGCCTGATTCTTTCATCTCCCCTTCTGGATACAAAAAGGTGGATCTCTGATCAGAAATCTTACCTCTCAGAGATGCCTGAGAATATTCAGGAGATTGTTCGTATTGCAGAGGAGACCGGCGTTTATGATTCTGAAGATTATCAGGATGCACTGAATGAGTATTACTCGCTTCATCTTTGCAGGCTTGACCCCTGGCCGCCTCTGTTTATAGACTCCCTTGAAAAGCTTTCGATATCTGTTTATATGCATATGTGGGGGCCAAGTGAGTTTACGTGCACGGGAACACTTCAGTCGTTTAATTTAACAGCAAATCTCTCTGAGATTGGTGTGCCCGTTCTGTTCATCTGCGGTGAGTACGACGAGGCAACACCTTCGGCAATCAGTCATTTCGCAGGTTTTGTGGACAATTCACAGATTCTGATTATAAAAGATGCATCACATCTGAACCATATCGAAAAAACAGACGAATATGTAAAGGCTGTAAGAGAGTTTCTCGGAGATTTGGATTGAGAAAGAGATTTCCAAATTATACGCCTGCGCCAAAAGCACCTGCGGAAGAGCCAATTTGATGAAGGGGATTTATTTAAATTTCTGGAAATGCTGATGGATGTCCGGGGGGCGTTTGATGCAGGCGGGAAGGTGGTCATACATGTTTCATGCGGTGATATTGCAGGTGTTGATATAAAAGGCTTAATTCTGACAGTTTACGGTGGATGGCCCCGAACCTGTTGAAATCTGAAGGCCAAAACTGCAAAAAATATGGAACTTCCCATGAAATGCCACCTGCGTTTTCCAATGAGTGGGGGAGGTTTATGACTCAGAAATATTTACAGGGTTTCGGGGTGGGTGGCAAACAGGGGCAGGGGATTTTTTTGGATAGCAAAATATGAATATTACTAATATCAAAAATATTTTGAGCCTTCATTAATAAGTTCTTATTTTTGGAGATATTCTGAATTTAATGTTATAATCTTCTAATTTTAATTTCACTAAAAAAAGGCGCACAAATATGTGAAAAGACACCTGATTTTTTGTCATAAAGAGTAATACTTTATACCTGATGTCGTAACACGGAGATCAAAAATACATCAAATTCGCTTTTGATATTTGAAATTAACCTTTATACCCAAACTATTTTTTTACAATTATATTGCTTCATATTAGGAATGCTTATATTCTGAGTTCAAGATAATGTACCTTTGTCCCATGCGGGGACGTGCAGTAGTGACTACCAATATTAACGACAGCATCTGCTGTCATCATTCAGTGAAAGAAAAGCATTGCACATAATGGGTATAGGAGGAAAAAAATATGGCAAAATATTCCGACACAATCGATCTTTATTCAGACGACGGAAAAGTTCTGAAAAGCAACGTTTCTCTCGAGAAAATAAGCCCGCTTGTCAATCCGGCAACATTAAAGCTTATTGATCTTACAAAGAGAAGCATTGCAGTAAACCTTGGCGGCATTGAGGCAGCACTCAAGACCGGCAAGCTTGGAAAAGGCGGCGTAATCATGGGCCGTGAACTCGACCTTCCAATCATGGACAACAAGGATGCAATTGTTGCCAAGATTAAGGAAATGGTTGATGTTGTAGGTGGCGAAACTGTTGTAAACGAGTACAAGGGCGGACAGCTCCTTCTCGTAGAAGTGCCAAAGGCACGTATTGATGGTGCATCCACATATGATGCGGCAATTACATCAGTTGCAGCAGCAACAACATATGCAATCGTTGACCAGTTCAACGTCAGCATGTTTGATGCATCTGCAGTAAAAGCAGCAACATTTGGTGCTTACCCCCACACAATGGATATGGAAGGAGCACTTGTATCATCAATCCTTTCAAACCCACAGAATAACGAAGGTCTTGGATACGCTCTTCGTAACATTGGTGCAAACCACTATGTTATGATGACCGGCAGAAATGCAATGCAGGGTGCAGCACTTGCATCAACCCTTGAGACAGCAGGAGAGTTTGAGATGGGCGGTGCAATCGGTCCGTTCGAGCGCCACATGCTTCTCCAATACGCATACCAGGGTCTTAACGCAAACAACCTTGTATACGAACTCGTAAAGGAGAACGGTCAGACAGGAACTATCGGTACAGTCGTACAGTCTCTTGTTGCAAAAGCAATTGAGGACAAGGTAATCGTTCCTGGAAAGAAGGGCGGCTACTTCCAGTTCTATGACACAAAGGATCCAATGATGTGGAACGCATATGCAGCAGCAGGTACACTTGCAGCAACCATGGTAAACTGTGGTGCAGGACGTTTCGCTCAGGCAGTATCCTCAACACTTCTTTACTTCAACGATCTTCTTGAGCACGAGACAGGACTTCCTGCAACAGACTTTGGTCGTGTAATGGGTACAGCTGTTGGTTTCTCATTCTTCAGCCACTCAATCTACGGTGGTGGAGGTCCAGGTATCTTCAACGGAAACCACGTTGTAACACGCCACGCAAACGGCTGTGGTATCCCATGTATTGTTGCAGCCTGTGCACTTGATGCAGGTACACAGATGTTCACACCTGAGGGAACATCCGCAGTAATGGGCCAGACCTATGGTCAGATCCCAGAGTTCAACAAGCCAATCCAGCAGATCGCAAACGGCGTCTGAATAGATTGAAATTTACAGATTGGAATGACACAAAGCCAGTATCCCCAGTGCAGGGCAGTTCCGCTCCGCATGTTGTCGCCGGTGACTGCCGAAAAATTTCTAAATGCGGTAGTTAAGGTTCCGGGAATCAGGAGGATGACCATAAACGGTCCTTCCCTTCCTGCCCTTGTACCTTATGGTCCAGCAAGAGGAAAAGAGAACAAAAACTCCAACAGGCGTGCCATAAAAGTTGGCAATGCTGAAATGGAGCTTCGTGTTCAGGTTGGAATGGTAATATTCGAGGTTGAAGACAAGACTGTAATAGAAAAGATCCGTGAAGTCTGTAATGAATTCTTTAAAGATTTCAAATGTCAGGTCCAGGAGGGCAAGTTTATGAAAACCAGCCCGACTGTTTCAGATTACTGCAAATACGGTCCTGATGCAGACGAATCTGTACTTGGTCTTTCTGATCCGAGAAAAAAAGACGGTCCTGTAATTATACAGAGTTTAAGATAAAATGCCACTTGGTCGTGTAACACAGGTAGTAGACTGCCGTGAAAGTATGGGCATGGGAAAAGGCGGAGGCCTCGCACAGCGTGGCACAATATCCGAATGCCGCCATCCTGATGTCATAGTGGTAGGTATGTCTCCTGGAAGACGACATGTGACAAAACCTGTATGCGATATCACATCAGGACTCAGAAGAGAAGGTGTCGAATTTTCGGTCAGCACTCTTGTGCTTAATGCCGGAAGCGGCGTCCCTTCTGATGCACCAAAGATTGCAGGCTCTGTTCTGGGAGCCTATTTCGGTGTGAGCGACAAGGAAGTTGCCCAGATAGAGCAGCATAAGGTGGCAATTCTTCATCATGGAAATGTTCGTTCCCATGTTGTGGAAAAAGTCCGCAAAATTCTCTCACAATGTAATATCGATGCAATCGTGGTATCGCAGGCCCCAATAGACTATGAAGACCTTGCAAAAGTAGGCGTAAAAACTGCCTATGTTTATCCTGACAAGGAAAATATTCGCACAAAAGGAAGGGTTGTGGCAATAATAAGCGGGGTTACCCGTGGACAGACGCCACCCAGAGAAAAGCTGGCTGAAGTAATTTCGGCTGTAATGAATGTGATGAAAAATAACATTTAAGGTGAAATAAAATGGCATACAAACCACAGTACGGTCCAGGTACATCAATTGTCGCCGCAAACAGGCGCAAACAGATGGACCCGACCCAGAAACTTGAAAAGGTTCGTGATGTGACAGATGAAGACATAGTTCTCATTCTTGGTCACCGTGCACCAGGTTCAGCATACCCGACAGCACACCCGCCCCTTGCAGAACAGCAGGAGCCTGACTGTCCAATCAGAAAGATTGTAAAACCAACCGAAGGAGCAAAGGCAGGAGACCGTGTCCGTTATATTCAGTTCGCTGATTCAATGTTCAACGCACCATCCCAGCCATACCAGCGTACATACTCAGAATGCTACCGCTTCCGTGGTATTGACCCGGGAACACTCTCCGGACGTCAGATTGTCGAGTGCCGTGAGCGTGACCTCGAACAGTACGCAAAATTCTTAATTGAGACAGAAATGTTTGACCCTGCACTGGTATCATGCCGTGGTGCAACAGTTCACGGTCACTCACTCCGTCTTGCAGAAGATGGAATGATGTTTGATATGCTCCAGCGTTGTATCCTCGGTGACGATGGCATCGTAAGATACGTAAAAGACCAGATTGGTGAGCCACTCGACCGTGAGGTTGCAGTCGGAAAGCCAATGGGTGACGAATGGATAAAAGCACACTCAACAATCTTCCACTCACTTGTTGGTGTTTCATACCGTGATGATGCAGAGTACGTTGAATATATCCAGCGTATCCATGCGCTAAGGACAAAATACGGCTTTATGCCAAAGGAGGAGTGATTTAAATGGGAAAAATTGAGAGATCACAGAAGCTTTTCCTTAACGCACTTAAAGAGAAGTTCCAGGGAGAAGACCCTGAATCAGTAAAGACCGCATTCTACAACTTCAATGGTGTCCGCCAGTCCCCACGTAAGCGTGAGTTTATGGCAGCAACAAAGGGCATCGAGATGAAGCGTGGAATTTCCATGTATGACCCTGAACACTGCCACCTTGGTGGTATCCCTATGGGTCAGAGACAGCTCATGACCTACGAAGTATCCGGAACAGATGTCTTCGTAGAGGGAGATGACTTACACTTTGTAAACAACGCCGCAATGCAGCAGTTCTGGGATGACATCAGAAGAACTGTTATTGTCGGAATGGATCTTGCACACGCAACACTCCAGAAGCGTCTTGGAAAGGAAGTTACTCCTGAAACAATCAACGAGTATCTCCACATCTTAAACCACGCAATGCCTGGCGCAGCTGTCGTTCAGGAACACATGGTTGAGACACACCCTGGTCTTGTCGATGACTGTTACGTCAAAGTCTTCACAGGCGACGACGAGATGGCAGACGACATCGAGCCACAGTTCTTAATCAACGTAGAAAAACTCTTCCCTGCAGAGCAGGCAGAAGTTCTTAAGAAGAACGTCGGCAAGTCAATGTACCAGGCAATCCACATCCCAACAACAGTCTCAAGGACTTGTGATGGTGGAACAACCTCCAGATGGTCTGCAATGCAGATCGGTATGTCATTCATCGCTGCATACAGAATGTGTGCCGGTGAAGCGGCAGTAGCTGACCTTTCATTCGCAGCAAAACACGCTGGTGTAGTTCAGATGGCTTCCCACCTGCCTGCACGCCGTGCACGTGGTCCAAATGAGCCTGGAGGAATTAAATTCGGTCTGTTCTCTGATATCATTCAGGCAAACCGTAAATATCCAAAAGACCCGGCAAAGGCATCCTTAGAGGTTGTCGGTGCAGGAACAATGCTCTTTGACCAGATCTGGCTCGGATCATACATGTCCGGTGGTGTCGGATTTACACAGTATGCAACAGCGGCATACACAGACAACATCCTCGACGAGTTCACATACTACGGTATGGACTACATCAAAGACAAATATGGTGTAGACTACACTCACCCAGACCCCGCAAAGATTGTCAAGCCAACACAGGAAGTTGTAAACGACATCGCAACAGAGGTAAACCTCAATGCTATGGAGCAGTACGAACAGTACCCGACAATGATGGAAGACCACTTTGGTGGTTCACAGCGTGCCGGTGTAATGGCGGCAGCATGTGGTCTCTCCTGTTCAATTGCAACCGGAAACTCAAATGCAGGTCTTAACGGATGGTACCTTTCAATGCTTATGCACAAGGAAGGATGGTCACGTCTCGGATTCTTCGGATACGATCTTCAGGACCAGTGTGGTTCAGCAAACTCCCTTTCAATGGAGCCTGACCGCGGTCTGATTGGAGAACTTCGTGGACCAAACTATCCAAACTACGCAATGAACGTAGGACACCAGGGAGAATACGCAGCTATCGTCGCTGCGGCTCACTACGGCCGTGGCGATGCATTCTGTTTCAACCCGCTTGTAAAGATTACATTCGCAGATCCGTCACTGAAATTCGACTTTGCAGAACCGCGCCGCGAGTTCGCAAAGGGAGCAATCCGCGAGTTCATGCCTGCCGGAGAGCGCTCACTGATCATACCTGCAAGGTAAGATCAACACAATATTTTTTTTCTTAGATCAAAAAAATCAGTATAAGTCTGATTATATCCCAATCGGCGTCTGATAATCTGTTTTTTTCCGGACAATCCTTTCGAAAGCTTTAATTAACTACTTAACGACTTATTTTTGAATCCAAAAAGGGTTTCGTGAAACGTGTATCTCTGGTGCATGTAGCACACAGGAGGATGCCTTAATGGAAGAGTTACTATTTGGCATCGGTATAAGCGCTGTTGCAGGCGCTCTTGCCACTGTTTCCGGTGCTGCGGAGGATACTGAATCTGATATAGGATCACAGGGTGATCCAAACTCACAGGTTCAGCTTGCTCCGCAAATGGGGTATATTCATCGTATTTATAGCAAAGCTATCTCTGGTGAACCCCCTGCATACGGTTTATGGTGTGCGTTAGGAGCTGGCCTTGCATGGGCGCTGATGGCGATTAACTATAATCCGGTTCTTGCTATAGTCTTAGGTTCGGCTATAGCTGTGTTTGTACAGGGTGTATATGCAACCACAGCATATCTGGGCAGGACTGCAAGTCTGGCAAAATTTGAACAGCCGGTTTACATTGACTTAATTAAGTCAGTTACAACCGTGACCATGGCACATGCGTTTATTGCAATATTCACATGTGTATCAATGTGTTTCCTTATGGTAAACGCACTCGGACATCCTTTCCCGCTCCCGCTTCTGGGACTTGTATGGGGTATTGCTCTCGGAGCCGCAGGCTCTGCAACAGGCAACCCGTTCTATGGAAAGGAACGCCAGTACCAGTCTCAGAAGTTTGGTGCAGGTGTCCCTATCTCTGCATCCGGTAACATCGTCCGATATGCAGAGGCAGGCCAGCGCAGTTCACTTGACAACGGATGGTTCACCTCAAAGATGGGTGGCCCTGCATCAGGTGTCTGTTTTGGTCTTATTGTATTCCTTGAACTGTGGCGTACAATCTTCTTCGAAGAGTTCGCAAACGGTTGGGGTGCAATAATTGCAGGTATAGTATTGATTCTCATCTTCATGATAATCGACAGAATGGTTGAGAAATGGGCACGCAGAACATACGGCCCGTACACAGAAGAAAAAACTGAGGAGGCTTCAGCATGAGCGCACTTGGAGGAGCACATGCAGGCGGAGACGGAATTAATCCGGTAGCGGCAGTTATTGGTATTATAATTCTTATCCTGGCAGTTGGTGTAATGTATTACGTCGCACCCGGCATGGCTTTCATGGCATTAATCGGTGTAATCATCGGTGGTCTTCTCATTGGTTTTGGTGTACACTTTGTTCCTGTCGGAGGAGCTCCGGCGGCTATGGGTCAGTCACCAGGTATTGCTACCGGTGTTACAATGCTTGCCGCTGGTGCCGGTCTTGCCGGTCTCTTTGGCGGTGCATGGGCAGCCGAGCTTGGCTTTGGTGTCGCACTCGCAGGCGGAGCAATTGGTGGCGGTCTTATGATGGCAATCACCTGTTTAATGGTCAATGTAGTCTACGTTTTTGCAATGGGTATTCCCGCGGCATCAGGTAAGGTTGCAAAAGACCCGATTACAGGCGATACATTTGAGGCATACAAGTCACAGGGTACAGAAGGACACGGTTTACCATTCATCTCCTATGTAGGCGGTGTAATTGGCGGTATGCTTGGTGGTCTTGGCGGTACGCTCATTTACCTTGAACTATTAGCAGTCTATGAACATTACCTTCCTACAGTGCTTGACGCATCTGCAGAGCAAATTCTTCCTCTTGCAGTTGGAATGGCAGGCATTTTTGCAGTAGGTATGTTCCTGATAAACGCAGTTTTGGCTGCATACAATATTACTGGTACAATTGAAGGACCTCATGACCCAAAGTTCAAGAGATTCCCTCGTGCAGTAGTTGGTTGTGCAGTTGCATCAGCAGTATGCGGTCTGCTTGCCATAATAATGGTGATTATGTGAGGTGTTTTTGATATGTCAGTAGAAATTACAGCTTCAGAAGGCGGAATGCCGCACAACAAAGTGATGGCTATTGGTCTTGTCGGCGCATTAGTCTGCATGTATCTTACATACTTAAACGTAATCACCGGAACAGAAATTTTCTCGTTCTTTGGTGGTATTGCAGCAGTATTAGCCCTCTGGTGGGGTACGGATACAATTAAGCACCTTTGCAGCTACGGTCTTGGTACAGGTGTTCCGTCTGCAGGTATGATTGCACTTGGTTCCGGTGTAATTGCCATGATTCTTGCAACAAAACTCAGTACAATGGGCTTTATCTCATCAGTTCTGATAATCCCTATTGGCTGTGTCGTAATTGCAGCAATCCTTGGAGCAATTCTTGGATACATTGCAAACAATATCGTAAACATGAATATTCCGGTAATGATTGTTTCACTCGCAGAGCTTTGTATTGTCGGAGCAATTACAATTCTTGGTCTTTCTGCAATGGCAGCAGGCAGTTTTGTTTTTGCAGACCTTGTTACAGGTTCAACAACATTCTTCGGTATCCAGGTTGCTGATTATCAGGCATCCTTAATCGGAGGAGGAGTTATAGCAGTCATTTTCATGCTTGGTGCAATCGCAGTTCAGCACGCATTCAACGCATGTCTCGGACCAAACGAGTCACAGGACAGAACACTCATGCTTGCAGCAGAGTGTGGATTTTTAAGCATGATTGTTGTTTCAATCATGTCATTTGCATTCATCAGTTTTGGATCTGCAATTCTTTCATTTGCAATTTCCGTAATCGGATGGGCATACACTTACAGCAAATATATTGAGCTGTCCAGGCGTGACGCATTCATGTGGCTTGACGCAAAGCCAATCCTTGAGAAGAAGGAGGCCTAAAGTATGGGATATATTCAGGTACTTCCGGAATTCGGACTTGTTGCAGATCCTATGGTTGGTCTTGTCACCACCGCAGGCGCATCATTAGCACCGGTTCTGGAACAGGTAACTGAGCTTGAGTTAATTGCAGACGATGTTGTCGGCATGCTCTCAGGTGAAGGCAAGTTCTTATCTTCATTCCCGAACAGAGAGCAGTCTCTTGTTTATGCAGGAAGCGTCACAGCAATGTGGTATGGTATAGCAGTCGGACTAATTGTCGCGGGTATAGTCGCGTTTGCGTTACTCTGAGGTGTTAAAAATGGCAGATAAAAAATCTCCGGCCTCAGGATGGCCAAAAATTCAGGGCGACTATCATACCGGCGATGCAAACAGTCCGGTTGTAGTTGTCACAGTGGGTTCACACCTTGACGAGCAGGGAATCTGTGATGCAGGAGCAGCAATGTGCGGTTCCTGTAAGACAGAAAACCTGGGTCTCGAAAAAATTGTTGCAAACGTAGTTGCAAACCCAAACATCAGATTCCTCATTACATGTGGAACTGAAGTTAAGGGTCACCTCTCCGGTCAGTGCTTAAAAGCCCTTCACGCAAATGGTGTTGAGGGTGGAAAGATTGTCGGAGCAACAGGTGCAATTCCGTTCATCGAAAACCTCTCAGCTGATGCAATCCAGCGTTTCCAGGAACAGATCGAAATAGTCGACATCATGGAATCCGAGGATATGGGTGCTATCAAAGCAAAGATTTCTGAGCTTACAGCACGCGATCCCGGTGCATTTGAAGCTGATGCAATGGTTGTTGAGGTTAAAGAAGAAGACGGCGGTGCAGATGGCGCTGAAGGCGAAGAAGCACCTATGTCTGCTGAACTTGCTCTCATTCATGCAAGAATGAAGGCAATTCAGATGATGGTTACCGATATAGGCTATCGCAACCGCTTTGCAGCAGGTGTTTACTCAGGTAAAGTTGAAGGACTCATGATAGGTCTTATCATGTCTTTTGCCATACTTGGCTTCCTGTTGATGGGGTGATATAAATGTCAGATGAGGAAAAATCAGGTCCGACAATTATAAGGATGGCAGCAATTGAAGACATGGTTGATGACATCCGCTTCAAAAGCCAGATCCTGGCAAGGACAAACAAATTAGAGTCCGGTATCATGAGTGCAGGTCTTACCGGATTTGGAATTGGTGTTGCAATTTCACTTGTTCTGGTTCTCCTGCCGGTATTTTTAATTGGAGGCATTTAATATGGCTGACAAAAAATCTCCGGCTTCAGGATGGCCAAAGATACAGGGTGACTACCACACCGGCGATGCAAACAGCCCTGTTGTTGTTGTAACAATGGGTTCACATCTTGATGAGCAGGGAATCTGTGACGCAGGAGCGGCAATGTGCGGTTCCTGTAAGACAGAAAACCTTGGTCTTGAGAAGATTGTCGCAAACGTAGTTGCAAACCCAAACATTCGCTTCCTTATTACTTGCGGAACAGAAGTTAAGGGTCACCTCTCCGGTCAGTGTTTAAAAGCCCTTCATGCCGGTGGTGTTGAAGGCGGTAAGATTGTCGGAGCACAGGGTGCAATTCCATTCATTGAAAATCTAAATGCAGAAGCAATCAAGCGTTTCCAGGAACAGATCGAAGTAATCGATATCATGGAATCCGAGGATGTCGGTGCTATCAAAGCAAAGATTTCTGAGCTTACAGCACGCGATCCAGGTGCATTTGAGGCTGAAGCAATGGTTGTTGAGGTCAAAGAGGAAGGTGGAGCAGACGGAGCAGTAGTTGCAACCGCAAACCCGCAGTTCCTTGAAATTGAAGCACGCCTCAACGAAATTGAGACAAAACTTGAATTTGCAGATGCAGAGATTGCCCAGCGTGTAGGACGTAAAATTGGCCGTGATATCGGTATTCTTTATGGTCTTACAGCCGGTTTGATTGTATTTATGATGTTATTGGTATTACTCCCAAAACTTATGGCAATGATCTAGGAGGAGTGACGAAAAATGTTCAAATTTGAAAAAGAGCAGACGGTACTTGATTTCAACGGTACCAAGATTGGTGGGCAGCCCGGAGAGTATCCGAGGGTGCTTGGCGCTTCTATCTTCTATAACAAGCATGAAACAGTTATTGATGATGAGAAGGGCATAATAGACAAGGATAGAGCAGAGGCGCTCTGGAACAGATGTCTGGAACTTTCTGATCAGTCAGGAATTCAGCACTTCTGCCAGATAATCTCAGAAACACCAGAGGCATTTGAAAGCTACTTCCAGTGGTTTGACTCAGTCGACAACAAGACTGCATTCTTAATGGATTCATCCAACCCTGGTGCACTTGCACATGCTTGTGAATATGTCACTGAAGTTGGTCTTGCAGACCGTGCTATCTACAACTCAATCAACGGTTCAATAGGACCTGAGAATATTGAGGCTTTGAAGAACAGTGATGTAGATGCGGCTATTGTTCTTGCATTCAACCCTGGTGACCCAAGTGTTCGCGGTCGTGAACAGGTTTTAACATCAGGCGGAGTTGCAGGTCAGGAAAAATCAATGCTTGCAATCGCAGAGGAGTGTGGAATTACACGTCCTATTCTCGATACAGCGGCAACACCTCTCGGCCTTGGTTCAGGCGGTTCATTCCGTGAGATTCTTGCATGCAAGGCAATTCACGGTCTTCCAACCGGCGGTGCATACCACAACATGACTGTTTCATGGCCCTGGTTAAAGCGCTGGAGAGGTTCAAAGAAGAATCCTTCACTGCTTCTTCAGCAGTACGAAGGAAAGGATCTCCTTGCTGAGCAGATGGGTCATCACCACTCCGGTGGACTTGAAGGCTTAAAGCAGGCAGCATGGACAGCACCTGATATTGGATGTAACATCATGGCGGCAACTCTTGGAGCTGACCTTATTATGTACGGACCTATCGAGAACTGTGAGGCGGCAACAACCGCTATTGCATTTACAGATATTGTCCTTGCAGAGGCTGCAAAAGAGTTCGGTCTTGAACCGCAGGTGGACACACACCCGCTCTTCCACCTCGTATAAGAGAAAACCCTAAAATAATTTTTTTATTTTGTTTTCCTTCGATTTCTGGTTTTTTATTTGATTTACGTATTTTTTTGCAATTTTTTGAATTTTCTGATTTTTTTTAAAAGAAATTTTTGTTTTTTTTTTTTGGTCACAGCCGGTTTTTTTATTTCAAAATAATTAATTTTAAATGTGTAGCGCTTCAATATAGAAAGGCACTTTTTGCTGATATAGTGTAGGGGCCAATCATGCAGGACTCTCACTCCTGCGACCGGGGTTCAAATCCCCGTATCAGCATAATTTATTATTTTTAATTATTCTCATTATTGCCAGATTTGTGAATTACAAATATAAAAATCCTGATAATATGAGATTATGATAATTCTGAAATCATCATAATCCTGAAATCATCTTTATAGTTACAACTATTTTTGAAGTCAACGCCGGACTTAATACTTTTCGTGACTATAAAGTTCTACATGAAAGAATTCATAAATAAAAAAAGAATGAAAAAATTTACATTCGCGGCAGTAACACTTCTTATATTTTGTGCAATATTTGCAGGATGCACAGGAGTTTCTGACCCTGATAATAAAGACAGCGGGGACAAAACACCAGATAAAACACATGGTGCTGAATTAAACAGCACTGAATCTGAAAAAGCAGTGGCATCGGCAAACACAAACTTTGCGTTCTCTTTGTATGACGCAATCTCCAAAGAAACAGAAGTTGATTCAAATATATTCTACTCTCCGTATTCAATATCATCAGCATTTGCACTTGTCTATGAGGGAGCAAAGGAAAATACTGCGGATGAGATAAGTTCTGTATTTTACTTCCCAAAGAGCATCGATATTTTAAGACAGGGTTTTAGAGATTTGAACACTGCAATAAACGAAGAAAACTCAGCATATGATTTAAGCGTTGCAAACGCACTCTGGGCTGAAAAGACACATCCTTTCCTTGATTCGTATATGAAAACAGCAGAGGAGTATTACTCGGCAGAGACAAAAAACTTAAACTTTATTGAAAAGCCAGAGGATTCACGTCTTGAAATCAACAAATGGACTGAGGTGAAGACAAACGAAAAGATAAAAGACCTAATCCCTCAGGGTATGATTGATTCAATGACCCGCCTTGTAATAACAAATGCAGTTTATTTCAAGGGAGACTGGGTAAAAGAGTTTGACAAAAATAAAACATCAAAAGCTGACTTTACAACTCCGGCAGGAAAAGTTGTTGCTGTCGATATGATGCAGAGGACAGATGAAGATGCATTGTTTGATTATGCTGAAACAGAAACTGTTCAGGCTTTAAAGATGCCTTATGAAAGCAGTGATTCAAACGGACTTTCAATGATAATTCTTCTTCCAAAAGATAATACTCTCTCAAAAGCAGAAGATTATCTGACCTTTGATAAATACAGTGATTTAACAGATTCAATGACAGAAGAAGAAGTCATGGTGTATCTGCCCAAATTTATGCTTGAAACAAAATATTCTCTTTCTGATACCTTAAAAAGTATGGGAATGACCGATTCATTTTCTGCTTCTGCTGACTTTTCAGGGATGGACGGGACAAAAAGTCTCAGCATAAGTTACGTTGTTCACAAAGCGTATGTTGATGTAGATGAAGAAGGAACAGAGGCCGCCGCCGCAACCGCTGTTGTAATGCAGCTCACATCTGTAATTGAAAAAGACCCGGCATTTGTATTTATGGCAGATCATCCATTTATATTTACTATTCAGGATGACAAAACAGGAAACATTCTCTTTGTTGGAAGAATCTGCAATCCGGAATCATAATCAATCAACCTTTTTTTCAATTAATTAATGGTTCTTATCGAATCATTCATAGCATTTTTTGCTATGAAAGTCAAAATCCCTGATAGACTTATCATCACTTTTTGTGTGATGAAAAAAAGCTCATCATGCGGGTTTTACATGAAAGTTCCTTTGTAACTTACATGAAACCGGTGCATGAAATATTATTTCATGGACGTTTTTTATGAATGTTTTATGTATGTGTAATACACAAATAAGACAAAAAGAAAAAAAGAAAATAAATATAAGGAATAAAAAAGTCCATAAATTAAAAATAGTTTAAGAGATAAAAAAAGTTAAAAAGTCAAATAAAAAAAGGTCAGGAAAATAAGAAAAAATAACAATTTAGCGTTATTTAAATCTGTAATAAAAAAAAGTGAGGGGTTTGGATTTCAAATTTAAAAGGCATGATGAAATGGAGATAAAACCGGTTTTTGTTCTGTATGTTGATGAAAACAAAGCTTTTTGTGATGAATTCTTAGAATTTGCCAAACAAAAATCAATCCTTGCTGATAGCTGTGCCGGATTTCATGAAGCCAAAAAAATCTATACGCCTCTAAAATATGATTGTGTAATTGCCGGTTTTTTTGACGATGATAAGGAATGGATTGAATTTATTAGAAATACAAGAGAGAATAATGATAAAACCCCTTTTATTTTATTTACAAAATCAGAGAATAAAAGTCTGATAATTGAAGCATTAAATGCAGGCTTTGACTATTATCTAAAGAAGGACTCCACATCTTATCCTCTGTTTGACAGTTTATCTGAAAAAGTAAATTTTCTTGTTAAAAAAAATCAAAAAGAAGTTTTAAATCTTGAAACACGAAAAGGAACACTCTTTTACAACATGCCTGTTCCTTTTGTATTAATTTCACTTCCTGAAGTCGTTTTTGCCGAAGTTAATGATCTTTTCTTAAAAAGTACAGGCTATAGCCGGGATGAAGTGGTTGGCAAAAGTCCGCCTGACTTTGATTTTTTTGTCGATATGGATGATTATTACTCAATGATACATACTCTTCGAAAGAAAGGATATATATCAGGGCTTGAACTTAGATTCCGGATGAAGTCAGGGGAGATAAGGATGTACCGCTTTTTTTCAAGAGTAATTACAATTGAAAAAAAGGCTTATGTTATCTCAACAGTTGAAGATATAACTGAACTAAAAGCTTCAGAAAAATCTTTTCAGATGCTTGTTTCAGGAATGTCTGGTACAAGCGGCAGGGCTTCTCTTAACAGGATAACAAAAGAACTAAGCACCTATTTTGATGCAGACTGTGTAATACTTGGAGAGTATATGCCCGGCTACAAAAAGATAAATGCAATATCAATGTATCTTGACAATAAACTGATTTTAGATAAATCATTCAGCCTTAAGGGAACATTATGTGAAGAACTTTTAGAAAAAGAATATTGTATAAATCCTGACTGCAAATCCTCTGAATTTTATATAGAGGATATTGTTGATAAATTTTGTGTGAGAGGATATCTGGGTTCTGTATTGTATGCGAAAGATGGCAGAAACTTAGGTGTTATCTGCATATTGTCGAGAAAAAAACTTAAAGTTCCCCCATATTCCAGAGAAATCATCGATATTTTTTCTTCCAAGGCATCGGGAGAAATAGAGCGTCTTCATGCACTTGAGGAATTATCTGAAAGCGAGAGGAAATTCAGAACACTGGTTGAATATTCTCTTGGAGGGATTTTAATTCTTGACTTTAATGGAAATGTTTTGTTTGCAAACGAAAGTGCCAGAAGAATCGTTTTTCCAGAGGATTGCACTGATGTGTCCTGTTCGGCAAACGTGATGGATTTCATTGCGCCTGCCTCAAGAGAAGATGTTTTGTTAGATTTCGAAAAGGTCTCACAGGGAACTGACGGATATATTGCACAATACCTTCTGAATACTGTTAAAGGTGAAGAACGCTGGATAGAAAGCATTGGAAAGGCTATAACTTTTGAAGGGAGTCCTGCAATTTTAATCTCAATAGGAGATATTACCGGTCGCAAAAAAATTGAGATGGCTCTTAAGGATGAAATTACAAGAAGAAGAATTCTTCAGGATCAGTCTCGCGATGGAATAGTGGTTTTAAGAGAAGACGGGAGTGTTTTTGAGGTAAACGAGAGTTTTGCAAATATGCTTGGATACAGCATTGATGATGTCAAAAAAATGTATGTATGGGACTGGAATAATACTGGTCCTGATTATATTGCTCTTGAGATGCTAAGGATTGTTGATGAAAAAGGTGATCACTTCGAAACCAGGCATATAAGAAAAGACGGGACAGAAATTGATGTTGATATCAGCACAACCGCCGCTATATTTTCAGGAGAAAAATTGATTCTTTGCATCTGTCGTGACATAACTTCATGGAAGAACTCTGAGAGAGCACTTATCAGCGTTAACAAAAAATTAAATCTTTTATCATACATTACCTGCCATGATATATCAAATAAGACAAACGGACTTGAAATTTTCATATCCTTACTGGATGAAAATCAATTAAATTCCGATATGAGGCCTTATCTGGATGAAGCGAAAAAAGCAGTGCATTCAATTATGCACCAGATTGAATTTACCCGTGAGTATGAAAAGGTAGGCGTAAAAGAACCATTGTGGATTTCTCTTGAAAAAATCACTGAAGGTCTTTTTGACGCTAATGTTTGTTTGAATTTTAATTGCAAAGGGGTTTATATCTATGCTGATGCAATGCTTGAGAAGGTTTTTTACAATCTCTTTGACAATACACTTCGTCATGCAAAAAGAGCGGCTGTGGTAGATATAAATTGCAGAAAAACTGATGAATCAAATCTGGTAATTATATGGGAAGACAACGGGCCCGGAATTGAGGACTCAAAAAAAGAAGAGATTTTTAAAAGGGGATATGGCAAAAACACAGGGTTTGGATTATTTTTGGCAAGAGAAATTCTTGATATAACCAAAATTACAATCTGTGAAACCGGAGTATTTGGGGAAGGTGCAAGATTTGAGATGTCTGTTCCTATGGGTGGATATAAGATTAAAGACTCAGATGAGCGCTAAATAAATATTAAAACTTTTCAGAAATTATTTTTTTTGTCTTGATAGCAATTTATATAAAAAAAGCGCCTTATAGATATCCAAAGTGAGCCTGAACAGTGAATTTTTGGCAGATAAAAAGACTGCTTTTGCACTGATAATAATGACAATTTTCTGTATTGTCATAAGCTTTTTCTCCTTATCATCCGGATTTTATATCATTTTTCAAAATTTTTTTTATATCCCAATAATTCTTGCATGCATTTTTTATCTCAGACGGGGGCTTTTATTCTCTGTAATCCTCTCATTTGTCTATTTAGGTCTTCTGACTGGCTATGCAGGATTTAATGAGTTTGGAAACGGAATTGCAAGGACTCTCATCTTCATTGGAATCGCCTGTATAATTACAATTCTTTCTGAAAAAACAAAATACGCCAATGATAAAGTCAGAGAGAAAAACAAAGAGCTTAAATATACAATTGAAAAACTGGCGTTAAGTTGTGATCGCTATCACACGCTCTTTGAAAGTATAAGTGATTCACTGTTTCTTTATAAAATTGATGAAAACGGACTCCCCGGTCTTTTTATCGAAGTTAACAGCAGTGCATCTGAAAGTATAGGCTACAGCCGCGAAGAGTTTCTTCGGATGACTGCTCTTGACATTGCCGGAGAAATTGGAAAACGTGAGGCAAAAGAGCAGGTTGAAATTTTATACAAAAAAGGCTCTCATAAATTTGAGTCATCACAGGTTAGAAAAGACGGGACAGAATTTCCTGTAGAGGTAAATTGTCATCTGATTCGGACAGATTCTCAGGGATGTCTTGTTCTGTCTGTTGTAAGAGATATTACTGACCGCAAAAAAATTGAGATGGCTCTTAAGGATGAGATAACAAGAAGAAGAATCCTGCAGGATCAGTCGCGTGATGGAATTATAATAATAAGAGAAGATGGGAGTGTTTTTGAAGTTAACAAAAGTTTTGCAGATATGCTTTACTATAGTGTCGATGATGTCAAAAAAATGCATATCTGGGAGTGGAATCAATCAGTACCACGCGAAATTATCTCTAAAATGCTTAAAACCGTTGATGAAAAGGGGGATCACTTTGAAACCCGCCATCTAAGAAAAGACGGAACAGAAATTGATGTTGATATCAGCACAACTGCCGCTAATTTTTCAGGAGAAAAATTAATCCTTTGCATCTGCCGTGACATAACTGCCTGGAAGAACTCTGAAAAAGCTCTTATCAATTTAAACAAAAAATTGAGCCTTTTATCATACATCACATGCCATGATATTTTAAACAAGGCAAATGCACTTGAAATTTTCATTTCTTTGCTGGATAAAAAGGATTTAAACCCTGATATTCAGCCATATCTGGGTGAAGCGGTAGATGCAGTTAATCTGATTATGAGCCAGATTGAGTTTGCCCGTGAGTATGGAAAGGTTGGTGTAAATGAACCCTTATGGCTTTCTCTCGAAGAAATAACAAAAGAACTTTCTGATGTTCGTGCAGAGCTTAATTTTGAATGCAAAGGCATTTATGTTTATGCCGATGCTATGCTTGAAAAGGTATTTTATAACCTCTTCGACAACACTCTTCGTCATACAAAAGGTTTGGTTTTGATAAACATCAGATGCAGAATTGGTGGTGATTCAACTCTTATAATTTCATGGGAAGACAACGGACCCGGAATTGAGGACTCGAAAAAGGAAAAAATTTTTGAATCAGGATATGGTCAAAACACCGGTTTTGGTCTGTTTTTGGCAAGGGAAATACTTGATATAACAAAAATTAAAATATCTGAGGTTGGTGTTTTTGGAAAAGGTGCCACATTTGAACTATCTGTTCCTAAGGGTGGATATTATTTTGAAGAAAAAGGAAGAGTTACGAAAAAATAAAAAAAGTATTCTGAGAGAATAAGTAATACTGTCTGGTTTAAACTGGTATTTACTCCTGCACGAAATAATACTGGTTATGAGGCACATGAATTTCAAACCTTGCACCGCTTCCCTCTTCTCCTGTCTCTTTAATTGAAAGATCTGTGATTTCAAGAATATCACGTGATATATAAAGTCCAAATCCTGTATTTTTTCCGTATCCTGATTCAAAAATTCTCTCTTTGTCTTCAGTTGAGATGCCTTTTCCATTATCTGAACAAACGATTATTAAATCTTCATCTGCTTCTTCGACAAAAAATTCAATTTCGGATGCTCCTGTTTCATGCCTTACGGCATTGTCAATTAAGTTATAGAACACCTTTTCAATAAGCGGGTCTGAAAAGATCCTTAAATCTTTTGGAATGTTATTTTTAATTGAAAAATCAGCGTTTGAAAATGTCTCTGCCGATTTCCAGACGATATCTTCTATATTAAACCATGAAGGAATATTAACTCCGATATCCTCATATTCCTTTGTAAAATCAATCATGTCTCTTATATTGTCAATTGAAGATATTATGCCTGATAAAAATTTGTTATCCGAAGATTCATTATTTTTCATCTCTATTATCTGAACATAGCCTTTCATTGCCATAAGCTGATTTTTAATATCGTGGCGGGTTATTCCTGAAAGCAGTTTTAATTTTTTGTTTGCCGCTTTTAAAGCCTTTTCAGAGATTTTTTTCTCTGTTATGTCCTGAATTCTTATCTGTGCTCCATTAAATACGCCGTCTTTAATGATTGGCAAAACTTTAAGGTTTACATATGCTTTGCTTTTATCTTTTCTTTGGACTTCAAATTCATTTTCTGAAGAAATACCCTCCTCAGAGATTGCAACAGTCTTCATAAAGTCTTTGAATGAATCAGAAAAAATATTTTTAGCGGCAAAAATCTCTGTTTTTCCTGTGAATTCCTCTGGAGTATAACCAAAGATTTCAAGAGAAGCAGGTGATGCATAAACAAGCCTTTTATCCTTATCAATAATTCCAATCATGTCTGATGAACGGTCTACAATGGTGTGATATTTTTTTTCACTTTCAGAAAGTTCATTCTCTATTGCTGTTCTTTCAAGTTCAGATGCGGCTTTAACTGCAATAATCTCAATTATATCCCTGATGGATTTATTTATTAAAAGCGGTTTTTTGGAAAGTATTTCTAGAACACCGATTGTATCTCCATGGGAATTTTTAAGCGGCGTTCCAATGTATCCGCGTATGTTGTGTATTTTCAAAAACCGGGATTCCGGGAAAATTTCAGATATATTGTCCTGGTAAAAGGTAAAACCATTATTTTTTAAATTTTCACACGGATTCCCGGCTGAATTGAATGAATACTCAAAATCTTTAATGTCAGATGTAATGGACTTTAATTTAACAGTATTACCGTCAGGCTGAAATTTTCCGATACCAACAAGGTCTGCATCAAGCAGTGAATTTATGTTTTTTGTAATTATCTTTAATGAATCAAGGCCGGTTGTGCCAATCATACTTCTGACAAGTGCTTCAAATGCTTCCTCTTCTTTTCTTTTTTCTGTTATATCCTCAACTGATGAAAGGAGGTAGGGTTGTTGGTTCATCAAAACAATTGCTGAATGGAATTTACATGTAGCAATATTTCCGTTTTTTATCCGGCATTTAATTACCATACCGTTGACAAAGCCCTTTTCTCTGACAGAAGTGGTAAAGGCTTCGGCCTCAGCCGGATCGACAAACAAACCAATATCTTCGTTTTTTTTCCCAACAAGTTCTTCACGGCAATATCCGGTATTTCTTAGGAAAACATCGCTGACATCTGAGAAAATTCCGGTTTTTGCTTCAACAAGAGTCAAAGGCAGTGGACTTTTGTCAAATAAAGTTACAAATTTGTTCTCTGAATTCTGAAGCTTTTCTTCTGCAATTTTTCGGTCAGTTACATCGCGAACTGAGACAAATATTGCGTCAGTATTCAGATAAGAGATCTTTTTTCCGATGCATTCAACCCAGATTTCATCTTTGTTTTTTGTTAGTATTTTGTAAGATACAGGATAGGCATCATTTCCTGTTCTTACATTTTTTAAGTCATTTAAAACTTCCTGCAAAGAATCCGGAGATACATAATCAATTAAATTCAAATCATATCCGGTTGAATCCGGATATGGGATTTTAACTATATCGGCAATTGCCTTATTAATGAAAAGCACATTTCCTGAGAAATCAGCTATAATAATGCCGTCTAAGGAATATTCTACAAGACTTCTGAATTTTTCTTCACTTGCCCTTAATTCATCTTCACTTTTTGCAAGTTCAATATATTTTTTTCTTAATTCTTCTTCAGTTGCAGTCAGTTCTTCATATGCGGCGCTAAGCTCTTCGTTTATTTTTAAAAGCTCTTCTTCAACTCTTTTTAATTTTGTTGTTTCTGCCGCAAGTGTCAATACTACAGTCTTATCGCCTAATTTTAATGAGACTGATGAGAAGACAACATGAATTTTTCTTCCGTCTTTTAAATTAATTGCAAGGGGTACATTTTCCACTTTTCCTGCAAATATTCGTTTTGAGACAAGTTTTAATGCATCAGACATTGAAATGAGTCCTAATCTTATTGGATCTTTTCCAATAATATCTTCTTTTGAATATCCGCTTAATTCTAAAAATGATTTATTTACTTCAATGAATTTATTGTCCGGGTGATTGTTTATTGCAATCGGATAAGGGCTGTGTTCAAAAATTCCCCTGAATTTTTGCTCACTCTCAATAAGAGCTGTTTCTGTTTCTTTGATGTGGGTTACATCTTTAAAGATACCTCTTGTATACTGCGGGATGTTGTTTGAAATTTTGCATGTCGCCATTCCCTGAACGAATACTTTCTCACCAGTCTTTTTCTTAAAGACCGCATCTATTAATTCAATAGTCTCTCCTGACATTACACGTGAAAATGTCTCTTTGCAGTGTTTGAGGCTTTCAGGATGAATTACATCAAATAAGGTAATATCTTCTAATTCATACTCTTTATATCCGAGTGTTTCAAGCCACGTGTTATTTACAAATAGAAAACGCCCTTTTGGGTCAACGCTTTGAATAAGGTCGGTTGCATTTAAGAGATCATGGTATCTTTCCCTGCTCCTTAAAAGCTCACTTTCTGCTTCTTTAAGTTCAGTAATATCCCTGATTGATTCAATTGCACCTGTGACTTCTCCTTTCTGATTATAAAGAAGACATGCCTTTCCAAGAACGGACAGGTTTTTTCCGTTCGGAATTTTAAGTACGGTCTCACCGGTGATTGTGCTTCCGTTTCTGAATACATTTGAATAATACTGAAGAATTGTTTCATTGGATTCATTAAGAAGATCTATCATCATTGGGCGTTTTTCGCCGTATACTGCCTTTGAATATTCAAAATTTCCTTTTCCAAGGATTGATGTGGCAGAGACCCCTGTAAGATCTTCTATTGAGCGGTTCCATGCAATGACAACTCCGTTGGTATCAATTGCAAAGGTTGCATCAGGAAGAAAATCTATGATGTCAAGGAGGCGTCTTTTTGAGTCTGAAAGTTCATCTTCAGCGTGACTTCTTCTGTATGCCTGTTTTATTTTATGTGAGAGCTCTGCAAACTGTGATTTTGGCTCTCCGCCTTTCTGAAGGTAAAAATCAGCTCCATTGTTGATTGCATCAATTACAACCTCCTCACGTCCGTGACCTGTGAAAAGAATAAAGGGAATGTCGCCAAATTTATTTCTGACCTCTTTTAAAAAAGCAATGCCGTTCATTCCGGGCATCTGGTAATCGGATATTATGACGTCACATTCACCAATTGATGCAGAGTCCAGAGCTTCCTGTACAGATGTGTAAGTATTAACCTGAAATTCACCGGTTCTTTCAAGAAATATTTTTGCAATCTCTAAAAGAGCAGGCTCGTCATCAACGTAGATGAGATTTATTATTTCAGGCATTATTTATCATATCTTTTTAGATTTGATAATTCTTACTGATGGTGAAAAGTATTATTTCTGTCTAATCCTGTCCATATGAAGATTTCAATCAGGTACTTGTTTGACAGGACAGTTAAAAATCAGTCATATTAGATTATTTATCTTGGAATTTACAAAATAATGTTTTTATTGCCGGGCAGAAAAGCGCCAGGCGCCGTTTGGAACAATTATCTCAAATCTTGCACCCTGCCCTTCTTTTCCTGTTTCTTTAATTGTAATTCCTGTTGTTGATAAAATTTCACGTGTTAAAAATAGTCCGAAGCCGGTATTTTTACCAACGCCTCTGTCAAATATTTTCTCTTTTTCAGACTCAGCTACACCTTCACCGTTGTCTTCCCAGATAATTTTAAGCTCACTGTCAGATATTATGCAGGTTGTATGGACTTCTGTTGCACTTACTCCATGCCGTATTGTATTATCCATTAAGTTTGCAAAGACCTTTTCAAGCATTGGATCTGCTTTTATGAGAATGTTTTCGCAGTTGTTATAGAGTTTTATTCTGTCATCCGCTGATTTATCTATCAGCTTTCTGATATTAAGCCAGACTGCTCTTTCAACCCCGAGATTTTCATATTCGCGGGTGAACTCAATCTGTCGCTGGATTTTTTGTACAGCAGTATCAATTTTATCCAGGTAATCAATCTGAACGGGATCTTTTGCATAATCCTTAGTAATCTCAAGTGCTCCTCTGACTATTGTTATGAGATTTAAAATATCATGCCTTGTAATGCCGGAGAGAATCTGAAGTTTTCTGTTTGCAAGACAAAGAGACTCTTCAGCGATTTTTCTGTCTGTTATATCTCTTGCAATTCCTTCAAATCCAAGAACTTCTCCTGATTCATTCTTAATAGGTACAATTCCGGATGTGTGCCAGTGCCATGAACCTTCTGCATCTTTTATTCTGTATTCAATTCCCTCCAGTCTTTCTCCGGATTTCAAGACCTTTTCTAAGAATTCCAGGCTTTTTGAAACGTCATCAGGATGGATATAATCCAGAAAAGATTTTCCTTTGGAATAACCCTGCGGGAAACCAAGCAGTGATGAAGCGGCCGGGGATACAAATGTAAATTCCCCTTCTTTTGTGAGTGTATACACAATGTCATGCAGGTTTTCTATAAGATTTCTGTATCGTTTTTCACTTTCCAGTAGAGTTTCTTCTGATTGTTTCCGGTCTGTTATGTCTATGAATGATGCAACACTTCGTCTGGATTTTGGAATTAGTTTTACATTATTTAGACAGTAATGAATTCTTCCATCTCTGTCTATAAAACGAAATTCATATGTTCCTGTGACCTGTTTTCCCTCATTATCAGGATTGCGGCGCTTTTTGTGATAATTAAGCATTAAATCGAGATCATCTTTTAAAACAAAATCCGTCCAGGACATTTTGTTTTCGATTTCTTCTTTTGAAAAACCTGAAAGTTCTTCAAATCCGGAGTTTGCCATTGAAATTGTTGTATCGTCCTCAATAATTATTGTTGCCGCACCTGTAGTTTCAAATATTGTTCTGTATAAGTTTTCTGACTCTTTTAGAATAATCTCTGCCCTTTTTCTGTCTGTTATATCTCTGATACATTCGATTGAACCAATTAATTTTTTGTCAGAATCATAAAGGGGTGATGCGGTAAACCAAAAATATGTGCCCATTCCTGTATTATATTCGGGTTTGAAGATTTCTGCAACCAGCTTGTCATCTTCCCATCTGATTTTTGAGTATTTACTGACTGCTTTTTCATCGTAGTTTATTACAAGATCAATTAAAATCGGAACTCTTTCATTGAAAAATACCAGGCCTGTTTCATAGTTGCCCTTTCCGATTATGTCTTTTTTATTAACGCCTGTCATTATTTCAGTTGCACGATTCCAGGCGATTACTTTTCCTTCTCTGTCAATTACAAATGTTGCATCCGGTAGAAATTCAATGATGTCGGAAAGCTCCTGTTTTGATTTTTGAAGCTCTTTTTCTTTTGATATCATCTCATTAAGGCTGTTTTGGAGCTCTTCTTCAGAGACAGTTAATTCCTCATATGCGGCATGAAGTTCTTCTGTTTTTCTGTACAGTTCCTGTTCTGTTTTTTCTTTTTCAGCAATTGTTCTTGCCTGCATAAAATTTTGATAGGCAGTTTTAGAAATCAGGTTTGCAACTGTATGCAGTATTTTGCCAACAGATAAGAACTCTTCATATGACATCGAAGGAACTTCATAGTAAGCTTTCATAAACTCTTCTTCATCAGCACCTATCTTCCTTGCATACTCACGCATTTTATCTTCACTTTGAGCTTCGTTTCTGATCTGTCCTGCAAGCCAGTTTGCGATGTGTTGTCCGTTTATGATTATGCTTACTCCTGCGTCCCACAGCCCTCCGCTCAGGCAAATCTGAACTGTCGGACCGTCAGGATTTGGTTTTCCAATTGCTGCATCTGATTTATGACAGTTTTGGCATCCGGTTTTTGTTTTTCTTATTATATCTTTGCACAGACGTGTGAATCTGCTTGGTTTTGTAACAGGTGTTCCGTCAGGAAGTGTGATTAGTGAAGCAACACCTGTCAATTCAGAAAATTCATCCTGAATTTTTTGTATTTCATCAGGGTCAAATAAATTTTCAAAAGAAAATTGTAATTCCTGTTCCGGCCGGGTAAGAGAGAACAGGCGTTGTTTTAAAATATCCTCAGCTTTTTTTCCTGATATTGACTTTTTTATTTTATGAGCAAGTTCAGCAAACTGTGATTTTGGATCGCCGCCTTTCTGGACATAAAAATCAGCTCCTTCGTTTAAGGCCTCAATTACTACCTCTTCCCTGCTCTTTCCCGTAAAAATCAAAAATGGCGTAGAATTATTAGTGTCTCGTAGATATTTTAAAAAATCAATCCCGCTCAATTCAGGCATCTGATAATCTGATACTATCGCATCAAAGGATTGTGTTGAGAGTATTTTTAGCGCTTCTTTTACGCTTTCTGCTGTTGTTACAGAAAAATTTCCTGTTCTTTCAAGAAACATTTTGCCAATATCAAGAAGAGCTGGTTCATCATCAACATAAAGAAGTGATATTTCAGGTAAATCCCACTCTTCAAATGGCATAATGTATATCCCCTTTTTCTTAAAAGGATATATAATCTTGTATCAGGATAATTTTTAATTTTATAAGGCGTTATAGAGGTATGAAAGGCAAAAATTTAGCATTAAAAAATAGCAGTGTTAAAAAAGAAACCATTTTCTTGTTTCCATCGGTTTATTTGTCTCAATCGTATTTTTCTGCATTTGAATTTGTGCAGGCTTTTAAGTACCAATAAATTATAAGCATAACCAAAGTCATTTCGATGAAAAATCCCACATACAGGATTAGTCCTGACCAGAATTGTGTTTTTAAATCCCCAAAAACCCGGTTTTTTGTAAATATATCAATAATAAATCCAATGAGAGGAAGTTTCGCTGTGAAAAAAGAACCATATAATCTCCCCTGCCATACTTCTCCTCCCAAAAACAAAGCAAAAATAAAAATTACATTTATCAATATTTTTTCTTATCAGAATTTCCTGAAATTCTTTACAGGTAGCAATGCAAATAGAAATGGTATGGATATATCGTGAGAGGTGTTTATGGTCTTTTAGGCCTGATATTAAAATATAATCATCTGGGGCTAAGTCTTGTGGGGTGCAATTTATGGAAATATCAGTAAAGTTTAAATTAATTTTTGTGGCTTTCATTATTATTTTGTCATCAATAGTTCCCTTCGTATCAGCAGGTGATCCAGTTATGTTTAGTGAAGGGGATTCATATGATTCATATGTATCCGGTAATTATATTGTATATACGGACTTTAAGGATGACCCTTTTGGAAGGGAGCCTGAATGGTACAGATACGGAATTGTCAGGGGAAAACCAAATTTTTTTAAAGATCTTCCAATAGGGAATACATATCTGTTCAATATATCCTCAAACACAACAACTCCGGTTTATAAAAGCGTATGCAGGAGCATTTCACCCTGGATAAAAGATGATACAGTATATTGGTATGAGAACAGACTATCTCCTGCGTATTTTGATTCAGATGATCCAAACCCTCTTGACATTTTTTTGTATTCTGTACCTATTGAGAGGATAAATTATCAGGCAGCAGAAAATTATTCCATGCTAAATCCTAATGTAACTCTCTCCCGGAAATCAGGATATAATTATTCAGAAAGAAAAAGACCCATGTTTTCTTCGGATTTAATTGAAGTTGTACATAGTAATGACAAAACATCTGATCTTTTTATGTATTATACAGACCCGGATATTGGCAATAAAACCCTGATTGCATCCGGCCCCTATCTGTGTTATGCAAGTCCGCAGCTTTATGGGGATAGAATTTTCTGGGAGGACTGCCGCAGCGGTTATTCACAGCTTTATGTATATTCACTTAAAACCGGTCGTGAATATCAGATAGCACCACAGTATTTCTCCCAGTATGACTGCTCGTTTGACGGCGATATTGTTGCATGGACAACATATGGCGGGGATTTATATTACACAAATATTTCAGGACTGATTGATGAGAAATCCTCTGAAAACAGCTATGAACCCGTATCCGGATCAGAAGAATCCGATATTGATACAGTTATTCTGATATTTGCAATTTCAACTGCAATTTTGATTATGGCGACTAAAAGAGGAGGATTATATTGAACAATTTCTGTCTCCTAAAAGGATTATTAACCTCTGTTGCATTATTAACTGCTATTCTTGCGGGATGCACAGGTATGATTCCTGATGATTCTGGTGTAAATATCATCAATAATTCAATAACAGAAGATAATTTAAGCGATTTGGATGAAAACAGGTTTTATCCCGGAAGTGATGAGAGAATTAGGTTATGTTCATGCATATGCAGGCTTTTAATTGTTGAGAATATTAGTGCCGGAGAAGGATATTCCATGATACAGAATTACAGCAATAAAAACGAGATTGTAATGAATCTTGAGCTTTATGGAAATGAACCACTTTCTTCTGAATATTTATCATTTGAAGATAATCCTCTGCTTTTAAGCGCCCTTGAAAAGAAGCATGGAGGTGTGGAATTAACACCTGAAGAGAATGATTATGCCCTTCTGCATTACAGCAATAAATATTTTGAATATTCGGGAAGTTATTACGTTGCAGTTGTCAGAGAAGGTTCGTGTTCAAATGACATCTGTTATCCAAAAGATTATAAAAATCTAAAATTTACTGCAGATGAAGTTTTATCACTTGCTCTTGCTGATAAAGATGTCAGATATTCAATAGGTGATTTGGACTATGAAGTCTCAGGAGTCTGCATTACTGAAAATAATGGTGAGTCTTTATATCAGGTGCAGATTCAGATGTATAAAGACGGTTATCCGCATGGAATGGTAATTCCATATTTAAATATGTCAGGCGGAGTTGTCATAAAAGGGTATAGTTATCCTCCACATATATTGCCGGAAGTAGCCGGATAATTTTGTATAATTATAACTTGTTCAAAACTTATTCTATTACAATATCATATTTAAAAAGAAGCCCTGAAACACCCTGCAATGAAAATAAGGCATTTTTCATCCTGTTTAGTTCAGGATCTATAATGTAATTTTCAGCTGTTCTAAAGTCCGCACCCTCCATATTATTTCTGATAAAAACAGTTCCTGACAGGCTGCAGTTCTTAAATTCAGCTTCTCTTAGATCTGATTCAGTAAACTGGGCTTCATTTAATGTGCAGTCATCAAACACAGATTTTACAAGACTGTTTTTAAAAAAAATAGCATAACTAAAGATGCATCCAATAAATCCGACATCAAAGAGAAAATCGCTGCAATAGCTGAAGTCAACCCCTGTTAACTTGCATTTATTAAATCTGACATTTTTTAAGCCTGTTCCGTTAAGTTTTGTAAGTCCCAAGTTGCAGTTTTCAAATTTGCAGTCAATAAAATCACAGTCTGACAAATCAGTCTCTGAAAAATTGCAGTTTAGAAATTCACATGAATCAAATTCATTTCCTGTAAATTCTGTCTGTGAATAATCACAGTTTTCAAAAATTATATTGTTCTGGGACTCGTTTATCATTGGTTCCTCTTTTTAGTAAATGCCATCTCCTGCTGTTAAAAAACCTTCCATCAAATATGTACCATTTTTAGAGCCTTTAAAGTCATTTTCAAACATTTCTTCATATAAATCCCACTGCCACCCAAGCACGTGCCATTCATTTGAGCCCCTGAGATAACAGGATATGCTTAAAGTATTGTCATAGTCAGCTTCGTATGAAAGATATATGGGAACTTCTATCTGTGACTTTGAATAAGCGTTGCTTTTCTTTATGGTGAATTCCTCTATTTCTGTCATGCTTAAAAAACTGTGTGGTCTGAACAGGGGTTCTGTATCAAATGGTTGTTTTGTATTGATCTCTAAATCATCTTTAGATAATACCTGTGAATTTCCATCTGCACAAGTTCAGGAGTTTTAGTTGAATAACTTTCTGAATAGATGATTGCAGGCACCGAAGGAAGCTCTGATTCGTTTTGACCGGGAAAAATTGCAATTGGTTCAATATGGCTTTTATAAACAGGAGTTATTTTTTCTGCTGATAAATTGAGCATAGGATAGTTGCTTTGAATCTCAATTTTTGCAGAGATATTATTCGTATCAAAATTTGTAAATGTAACTTCTGATATGTTTAAAAACGTCCTATAATCTCCTGAATCAAAATCCGGGGCAGATGGCAGCGGTATTAGCAGTGTTGCGTTATATATTGGTTCTGTTGTGGAAAGATAAAGATCACAGGAATAAACTGAATTCACATTGTCAGCTGCATAAATGCCAAGGATTCCTATTGCTATAAGAAGACTGATAAAAACCAGAACTGCCAGGATAAGTATTCCGACAATTATTTTTCCTGCAATATTTAAGATACTGACTATCTTAATCTGACATTACAATTCAGATAATATATTTGTTGTTTTTTAGTACCAGCAGATATCATAGTCTGTTTCGGATTTTACATCTGCTCCGGATACGGCAATGGTCCATTTGCCGTTGTCCATAAAATTACTTTCTGCTTTTAAAATAGTCATTCTGACTGCACTGTCATCTTTTTCATCGTCCATATCAGAAAAGTGCCAGAATGTTCCTGACGGACTTACAACCGACATTGATAATTCTGTATCATTATTATCCCACCGGAGTTCAAAAGATAGTTGTGAACTGCCTGAAGGAGTAAGTGAATACCAGTCAGTTTCACCATTTAATATTGTGCTGTAAAAACGAACCTTGGTTTCAGGAGGGGGGAGAGGAGTTGGTGCAGAACTGTTGTCATCTGCATTGCCGTGACTCAAAAAATCTCTCCCTTTATTTAAAAAATTATAGAGGTAAATGTCATGTCCTTTTCCCCAATTGTCGAGCCAGACAACATAATCTCCGGAAACCTTTGGGTAATCCTGTTTATGGTCTTTTGATATTTTCTCTGTTGTTCCGGTTTTTGTGTTGTGCAAATATACATTTCCTCCCCATGGCAGGTTAGAAGGATAAGGTCCAAAATCAAGCCATACAATATTATCTCCTGAAACATCCGGGCATAGCTGGGCAGATTCTGTAAAATCGACAGGTCTGGATTCTTTAGTATTAATATCATACATGAATGTTGTATAATACCCTTCATGCATTCCGGTCCAGACTATGGTGTCTTTGTCTATTACAGGTGAGTAATGAACGTCAGGAACATCTACAGAAAACTCTAGGGTATTTTTTTGGGTATTATCATAAAGGCGTAATTCCCGTTTATTTTCAATGATGTCTTCCCAGATATACACAATTTTTCCATTTGATATTGCCGGATGGGAGTATGAGTCATAAAATGTGTTTCTACGAAGAGCTGAGTATTCGCCCGTTTTTATGTCATACATCTTAAGAGTAGATCTCTTCTCATCAATATCCTCAACCCATACAATAATATCTCCGTCAATCACTGGTGAATGCTGAGGATTTTTGGTATATAAAAAGGTTATTTTGCCATCAGACTCGTCATAAAGATAGACTGCACGATTATCAGACCATACATAACTGTCACCTGAGAAGTCAAGACTGAATTTACCTGAAGGATCAGCAATTACAATTTCCTGCATACCTGTTGAGATATTGTATTTGTGAATTGAACTTGCAAGCATGTTGTTTTCATCCTGTTCATATTCTATCCAGGCAACAACATTGTCCTTAAAGGCGATTGCATCATATCTTGCCGCATCACCCTTGGCAATAAATTCGGCATCTGGTATATCCTGCGCAAAACATGGCGTAGCAATTAATGAAACTGCCAGAAAAAGGGGCAATAAATATAATTTCATTTTTTATTCTCCCTTTTTTTAATTGCAAAGCCAAGTACCCCTGTAATCAGGGCTGTTTCAAGTATCAAAAGGCCTGTGCTTGGCGGGCTTTGATTTACAGGGGCTGATACGTCCGTTTTTATTGTGTCTTCTTCTTGAGATCCGGCATCTTCCAAAAGGCTTTTTGTTTCGTCATCAACCATATATGATTTTACCAAAAGGCTGTCATCTGCTGTATTTGCAGAATATGCCTCATCGTAAACTGAAAATGTATTGAAAGCAGATGCATCTGCATCAGCAGCCTCTACTGTGATTAAGTATTCGCCAGGGGCAAGTTCGTCTGTAAAAATCTCCTTTTTCCATGCATAATAATCACCGCCGCTTTCAACCTTTGTATCTTCAATAATCTGATCCTTAAAGAACGGCTCATCTGGAGCTGTGGGCTCAATTGAAATAATAAGCCTTGTATTTTCTCCAAGATTTGTTGTTCCTGAAAGTTTCAGGGATGTGCCGGTTGTAATATCCGGGAATGTTTTAGTGTCAAACCGTATCCACGGGACTTCTGCAAGGAGCATTATTTTCATATACGGGTTTTTGGCCTCTTTTTTTGCCAGTTCTATTTCAAATTCTGTATTTGTGTCGGGAAAATATCCGCTGTTTATAAATTCAGAATCACCTCCGACAATGTATGTATAATATTTGCCGGAGAAGAGTTTGTGCGATTTTGTTTTGTCAAGGATGACACCGTCACCTAAAATATCTCCGTTTTCATCTGTCTGAAATTTAACAAACCGGTTTTTATCAACGACCCCCATACTTTCCTTATAGAACCACACACCTATTTCTGAATCAGGCGCTCCTGTTCCTGAAAGATAAAGCGGCTGATCCTTTGCAAGAGTTCCTCCATATATTGAGACTGGGGATAATTCCAGATCCATATCAAAACTGGGAGATACATACCGTTCTTTTGCAAAGTAATCTGAATTTTCTGAAGCATTTCCTGCCAAAACAGGTGATGCTGAAAAAATAAAGAGTATTAATACTGCGATAGCAATAATCTGAAGTGAGCAGCTTTTTTTGAAGACCGGTTTTTTGTTATCTTTATTTATGTAGTATTTTTTGATTGTTTGTATAATTTGCAGATGGATTTCACTGTAATACTTTGGTTCTTTGTATACTGAAAGTGCCATATTTACAGCCCTCCTGTCATAATCAGTGATATTGATGGCAAGATGTTTTCTTTTAGACCAGAAAATGTTGTTTTTGGGATTTCATTGCATGTTAATATTCTAATATAATCCTGTGCAAAATCGTAGCTATGATCAGCTGAATAATCCTTAATGTTTTGAATCTGTGTTTTATCTTTCAGGCTTTTAGTACTTTTATCGACATCGTAAGTAATCTTTGATAACACATCTTTTGATGAATCTGAAACGCTGTAAACCTGATTATAAGTATTCACTGTTATGCTGTCCTGACCAAGACCTTCAGGACTCTCAATTGATATTGTATATTCTCCGGGTCCGAGAAGAGATGTATCAATCACAGATTCCCATCTGTTTTTGTTATTGTATGGGAATACTTCTGTTTGAAGAACAATTATTCCCTGGTATGAATCATAATCAACAGCTGATGAGCTTACAACAATTTCAAGAATTGCGCCTGATTTAAGATTCGTTTTTCCGTCAATTTTAAGTTGTGTGCCAATTTGAATTTCTTTTGGAATGTTATTAGTAATTGAAATTTCAGGCTCTTCTGCAAAGAAAGTAAATTTCTGGTACTGCAGATCTCTGTCCTGCAATATTGCATTTTCAAGCTCAGTATAAGTTGAAGGAATTATTTCTTTGTCTGTATATTCAAAATCTCCGGAGACTGTATATACACAGTATCTGCCTGATGGCATATTGTATGAGTTAAAGGCCGACAATATCTCTCCGTTGCCCATAATTTCCCCATTGCAGTCTGTAGAAAGGGCTTTGAAATGTGCCTCTTTGTTTTCGTCAGTTTCCTGGTATATCCAGACTCCTGTTTTTGTGCCTGAAAGTCCTGTACCGGCAAGATAAAGTGGCTGGCCTTTAGCAAAAATACCTCCTGTTGCATCCGGTTCAGGACTCAGTTTGAAATTCTGGCGGAGATTTTTGTATCCGCTGTTGCAGAAGTCAGGCGGGACCGGCTCATCTTTGGGCTCCATCCCGGCCGGATAAATATGAATTATCTTTGAATATGCCTTGTCAGAGTTGCTCTCCTCCCATATTGTCAGATTCCAGTCTCCGGGGATAAAATTTCCCAGAGATATTTTAGTATAATGTGCAAATGTACTGCCGCCACTAGTGCTACCGCTTCCTGTGCTTACCTTTCCACTTATTTTGCCTCTGTGAGGATATGGAGTGTCAAGGGTAAAATTATAACTTATAAATGATCCTTCCGAGTAGGATGATTTATAAAAAATTTCCAGTGTGTCGTTTTGTGATAATTCATCCGGTATGGGGCGCATCAAGGTTATTTTATCATCCGCTGATGCCGGAAAACCACAAATCAGCAGACACACTGATATCAAAAGAATGCTTGTTATCCATATTTTTATTCTGTTCATTTTCTCAATCTCTTTTTTATTTTTTTTGCAAAGCATTCTTTTGAGTCACCTATGTAAGTGATTTCTGTGAGATTGTTCGTCGTGAATATATTTGTCTGTGCAAAATACCTGTTTGCCTGACAGATTGGTAGTCTTTATTTCAAACAGAAAATTAATTTATGCATATAAATGAATTCTGATTTTGAGTTGATTTATCTTATCCTGTGGTGTTTTTTTGGTTTTTTTCACAGGATTATTTTTCATCAGGTGAATTTTCTGTATTTATGGAGAGCTTTCTCACAGAAATCACTTATTATATTATGAGAATATTTTTTAAAAAAAGGAGGTGCAGATAAAGGCGGGGGAAATTAAAATGATGATTTTAAAAAAAGTCCTGATCTGGAAATATATGAGAGATTGTCCATAAAAACGTCCATGATAATTTTTTTCATGCAACAGTTTCATGTAAGTTACAGAGTAACTTTCATGTAAAGGCCCCATGATGAGCGTTTTTCATCACACAAAAAGTGATGAAAGTTTATCAGGAATTTTGACTTTCATAGCAAACGTACATGATGAGCTTTTTTCATCACACAAAAAGTGATGATAAGTCTATCAGGGATTTTGACTTTCATAGCAAATCTTACAGTCAGGCAATTGACCAGAAAGAATCAAAAATAATACTGAATTCAATGTGACATTTCCGGTTTCACAACCGGATTTTTAGAAATTTAAAAAAGACATAATAAAATATAAAATCATAAATCACCAGAAAAATATTGCCAATCCAGTAAAACCATCTGAAATTAGCACAACCAGATAAAAATTAGCACAACCAGATAAAAATTAGCACAACCAGATAAAAATTAGCACAACCAGATAAAAATTAGCACAACCAGATAAAATTAAAGAGGCATGTATGAAAACAACAGTTTTCATGCCAGGTCCTGATGAAAAAGGTGAATATCATTTCACATGCAAAATATTCTCAATACTTTTTTCTAACTGGTTTAGCAAATTAAAAAAATAACAAAAAGGATTTTTAACCAATAATAAGATTAAAAAACAAAATGTTTCAATTTTTCTCACAGAATTCTTATATAAAATAAATAAAAACATTAAAACTAACGGAGGAAATATTCTGACAATATGTAGATATTCTCTAATAATTACAGCAATAATTATCGCATTTTTGATGTTTGTTTATCCTGTATGCGCAAATCCGTTTTCATATTCTGTAAACGGGTGGGATGAGGCACCTCCTGTAAGTGAACCAAAAGCACCTGTTCCTGCTGAATTCCTGGAAATTCCTCCTCTGGCAATTCTGTTTGTTTCACTTGCGCTGATATCCCCTGCATTTTTATTGGCGGCTGAAATATTTTTTGCCGGTTTTGGGCTGACAGCTCTTAATTTTCGGAGAATTGATAAAAAGAGTATTCTTAACAACAATTTTCGAAATGAAATATATGTCTATATTGTTCAGAATCCTGGAGCGTACTTTACAGAAATCGAAAATGCATTGCAGATAAACAGAGGGACTCTTAACTACCATATCAGAATACTTAAACAGGAGCATTTAATTGTATCTTTATTAAAAAATGGCAGGAATTTTTATTTTGAAAATTCCGGTTGCTACACACATTCTGAGATGGTAATAATTGTCAGTCTTAAAAGCGAAACCAGTTACACAATCTGTGAATATCTTTTAAAGACTCCCGGTGCATCCAGAAATGATATCGCGGAGAAAGTGCAAACAACGTGTTCTACGGTTTCATGGCACATGGGAAGATTATCTGTTGCAGGAGTGCTTCTTTCAACAAAATGCGGTCGTGTTGCCAGTTACCGTCTTTCACCGTCTGCTGTAAAAATGATGGATAAATTAACTACTGAAAGTTTCTCTGCATATGCAAACGATATGTATGCCTGCCGGCAGACTGTATGCCAGTATGATTTGGGCAGGGCTAAAAGCTCTTCAAAATAAATTATTTAATAATTTAAGATGGGATAAAGTCTATTATAAAGATGTAAAATGCAAAAACATGATAAAAGGCTGAAATTCAAAATTTTTGGAAGGCTTGTTGAAAAACAGTAATCAAAGGATTTTTTATTAAACCCCTGATTAGTTTTTAATATCCCCTACCTCATAAGTGATAATATCCTCTTTATCTTCCGGCGTTTAATCCGAATTTTCATCTGGAAACAGGGCTGAATGATCGTAAAAAATCGGACAACCCGATGTCAAAGAGAATTGTTTTTATAAGTCAAACAACATATCTAATAGAGCACTACGGTGATAATAAAGGGGCTTGTGGTCTAGCTGGTTATGACGTCGCCTTGACACGGCGGAGGTCTTGAGTTCAAATCTCAACGAGCCCACTATTCTGATTAATTTAATATATTTAAGTAAGTTGTTTGTTTTTTAGTTGCTGATTTTTGCGCAGCCGGATATGTTCTTTATAATCTGGCCTTTTTTTTCACCTCTCTGCAGAGAAATAACAAAAAAGACTAATGCCTGAATAGTTCTAAAGATATAATGAAGATAAGAGCAGATATATCTGAATATAATTTGAATACCGATATTCTGTTCTTAAGTGAGGACTCGTATGAGAATACTTTTAGTAGTATGCGGAGAAGGGCTGGGTCATGCCTCCCGCTCAACCAAACTTGCACGTTACCTTGAAAGATTTGGTCATGTATGTCTTTTCGCATCATATGGTAAGGCATATGAGTTCATAAAAAATCAGGGCATATTCAGCGTGACTGAAACATACAGGGAAGTCATGCTTGAGGGTGACGGAGGTTATTTCAGCCTTTCCAGGACGATGTGGTCATCAAAGGGAATAATGGTCGCTCTTGCAAGATCACTTAAACATATCAGAAGTCTGATTGTTGAAAATTCAATTGACCTGGTAATTTCAGATACAATGTATGCCGCAGTTTCTGCCGCAAAAATACAGGGTGTCTCTTCTCTTTTTATTACAAACCAGAACAAATTTGCGTCTGCAAGTGATCAGAATTCAAAGCACTGGAATATTTTAAGCAGTGTTGTTGAAAAATATCTCTCACTTCCTGATAATGTTTTAGTACCTGATTTTTCTCCTCCTAATACTGTAAGCGGATACAATCTTGATATAAAGCATGAAGACAGGGACAGATACAAATTTATTGGCCCGATAATGGATGTAAACCCGGCAGAGTATAATTTTGTATCAGAAACAATCTTTGCAAGCTTTGGAGGTGAGCCTTTTAAGCTTCCTATGTATGAGATGCTAAAAGAAATTGCTGACGAAAGGCCGTTTCAAAAGTTTGAGGTTTTTTCAACAACATCAGGCCTTCCTTCAGAGACAAAAAACTTCAAACCACACGGATATGTGCCTGATATATTAAATCACATGGCAAACTCAAGGCTCACTATAATGCACGGCGGTCTTACATCTCTTCATGAATCATTAATCTTCAACAAACCATGCGTTATGATAATTGATCCATATCATCCGGAACAGTGGAACAACGGGCGTAAAATTGAGGAAATCGGCGCCGGTATCATGATTCCGGGTGACCGGGTGACAAAAAAACGCTTAAGCGATGCAATAGACGAAGCACTGACATTAAAGCCTCCTAACATGACACCTCTTTTTAAGGAAGAGGATGGAAGGCTCAATGCCCTTAAATTAATTGAAGAAATTGGACAAAAAAGGGCCTGATAAAGACCTGAAAACCTCCCTAAATATATAACTTTTAATTTTTCTATGGAAGGCTTTTTGCTTACAATAACAAAAATTGAATTGCAGGTTTTAATTATGCAAAGTACAGCTAAAGTTTTAGGTCTTATTATCGCAGGACTTGTGGTATTTATATTCGCATTCATGACAATCGCCGGATTTTTATATCCTGCCGGATTTACTGTTCTTGGAATTGTCCCGGACAGCACTTACAGTTATGATGTCGGAATAAAGGCATCATCAGAGATATCAAATCTAACTTTATTTTTACCGATTCCGTCATATAAGGAGGATTCTCTTGTTGGTGTAAGTATTATTGACAAAAACGGGTACGGGCCTGAGAACCTGAAATATGAATTGTTTGGTGCAAAAGAAAGCATGATGCTTAAAGTTTCAGCGGAAACGCTTGAAAATGCAATTTTTGGCGGAGTTGCGGGGGCAGGCAGCCTTATTGATACAAGAGAGCCTCTTAAAAATTCAGCGATACTTTCACCTGTAAACAGTATTTCAACGGGAATGGACAGTGCAGTATATGATACTTACATCTATGCAAAATATGATGCCCGGGAAGATGCCATTGTTGAGATAATAATTTCTGCTAAGGGTGAGAATAAATGGTCTTTTCTGACATCGAAAAGCAACAGCTATACAAATACAGTTAAGCTCATGCTGAAGGGTCCGCAGTCAGGCTGGCAGACTGCCGGTGCTGATCTCAAATACAGTATTGGTGATTATACAATAACACTGTGATAAGCTCTAGGAAGGAATCAGATAAAATATTTTTTTAATATAGCTTAAGAATGCAAAAATAACAGTAAATTCAAACAGACGATTATTATTTTAAAAAGAGGGCTTGAAATGAACAGGGCAAATTTATGTGTTGAGTGCAAAGGAAGAGGTTTTTGCGGTCTTAAAAGGTGCCCTGTTATAAGCCGCTTTTATGCCAAAACCAAAACAAAGCCGGTTGACAGCTATATGGGAGAAAGTCCGTCTGTTTTTGTTGGAAGCTATAATTATCCGAATATGTCAGGCGGACCTTTGATGATAAGTGAAAACGACAATCCTGAAGACTGGATAAAGAGTAATTACTCAATTGATGATATTGTATCTCTTCGGTCAAGGACTATCAGAGGCGCAAAAATTCTTTCCAAAAAAGCAGATTCTGTTCAGGAGATTGCATTATCCCAAAAGCCGGTTGATGTTGAGGTATCATTTCAAAAACCTGTAAATTTTTCTCTCCGGTTTGACGGAACACTTGCACCTGTCGGACTTTCGGGGGACATCAAAAAGATGGATGTTTTGGATAACGCTTTTGTTCCAAGAATTGTTGATAAAATTACATCTGATACAGATCTTTGTGCAACAGAGGGGATGTTTGAGCTTTACAGGGGTGGAATTGACGTTCATCACATACAAAATGTTCTTTCTGCAGGTCTCATAGGAACTGAAAAGAAAAGAAGATATGTTCCGACAAAATGGGGAATTACAGCAATTGACGACACAATTTCAAACCTTCTTAAAAAAGAGGTTTCAAAGTACCCTCACATCTCTGATGTTATGGTTTTTTCAGGAATTCTTCATGCAAACCAGATTATATGTATGATGATTCCCGGAAGCTACAAATACGAGATGATTGAGATGTGGGAGAAGAACAGTCTCTGGTCAGGAGATTGTGATGTAATTGTTGCAGATGGTGAGAGTGAGAAGAGAAAATCCAAGTATTCACCAATATCCGGTGCATACTACTCCGCAAGGCTTGGAGTTTTGGAGTACCTGCATGGAATCCGCCGTTCAGCCAGGATAATTCTTGTAAGAAGAGTGACCAAAGATTACTGGGCGCCTTTAGGTACATGGGTGATAAGAGAGGCAACCCGTCTTGCAATGAAAAATCCGCATGTTAAATTTGAAAATGCAGACGAGGCCTGTGCATATGTTACAAAACTTCTTGGAAGTGACAACTGGCTCTCGCACGGAGCTCTTCTAAACGAAATAAAGACACAAAAAACCATTTTCGACTTTTAATAATCTTTGATAATGATAATTTCCACTATATAAATTTCGACTGTAAATAAAAAATTCCAACTCTAATATTAAAAAAATTGATTTTACATGAAAGTTACTTCGTAACTTACATGAAACCGTGCATGAAATATAATTTCATGGACGTTTTTTTGTAAGCTTCTTCTTCAGCTTCTTCTAATAAAAAAAGCTGTTCCAAGTGCGGCAAAAAGAGCTGTAACAAAACCAAAACCCGGTGTGGCCTCTGTTGCAGACGGTGATGGCTGTTTTGTCTCTTCAGCTGTCGGCAACACACCTGGTGAGATGTGGATTTCATAGACAGAAACTGCCTGAGGACCTGTCATTTTTCCAAAAGAGCCTGTTGATTTGCAGATGTCTGACGGAGATTCACCTTTTATAAATTTAACAGAGATGTCAAAGTCTTTTGGATTTTGTGTAGTGTATTCATAAGATTCTCCCGGAAGAAGGCCAGAATTTGTCAGTGTTTCTCCTGACCTGATAACAGTTACATCTGCCGAACTTGCAGTGCATACCGTTCCGAGACATTCTGCACAGTTTGGAACCGGGCTTGTTTTAAGGATATAATCCCCTGCAAGCGGTTTGAATACTTCTCTTTCAGGATCGCCTGTTAAATCTGTAACTTTTGCTTTTCCTGATAGTTCTGTAATCTTTGCAATGCCAAGATATGTTCCTCCGCTACCACCAAGGATAATGAATCTTACAGGATCTCCGACACTGAATGTATCAAAAGCGGAGATGTCAGGAACAACGCCTGTAACATTGCCTGCATCAGACGCTATCCACTCGGAAAGAGGAGTTGAGCCCGAATAAGATGTTGCAAACTGATACTCTGAATAAACAGTGATTGTTTTTTCTGAAACGTTAATATCAGAGATCTTTCCCATACCATTAGCCTCTAATATTACTGCGCCTGCCGGCGAAAAAATAAATAAAAGAGCTGTAAAAAAAATTGCCGCCGGAAATAAATTATTTCTCATGTCCATGGATATTACTCCTGAATAGAAAGAAGATGATGATTGTATATAAAAGCGCTTATTTGCTATAAAAGTTGAGATTCCTGATAAACTTATCAGGTTTTTTGTTATCAGGAAGACTGGTTTTTGAACCTTTCTTCAATTGAAGATATAGTCTCAATTTCATCTATTCTTTTGTCATCACGAAGCCTGATGAATCTTGGGAATCGAAGGGCATAGCCTGCCTTGTATGTAGGGCTTTTTTGAATCTCGGCATATCCCACTTCAAATACTAACTCCGGTTCAAAAGAAACTGTGTTTTTCGCCTCTAATATGACCGAGTCTTTTAAAAGACTGTATAATACTGAGAGCATCTCATCTGAAATTCCCGTTGCAACCTTTGAGACAGGAAGTAATGTGCCGGTCTCATCCTGACATGCAAGAAGAAACGATCCAAACATCTTAGCTCTTTTTCCTTCTCCCCATTCGGCACCGATTACTGCTAAGTCTATTGTATCAACAGCGGGTTTTATCTTAATCCATTCCTTTCCGCGAACACCCGGAGTGTAATGTGCAGTTAAAGACTTAACCATTATTCCTTCATGCCCGTCTTCTAATGCCTTTTTGTAGAATGATTCAATATAATCAATATCGTCTGAGACAATCTGCGGTGCAACATAGCTTTCAATTGACTCTTCGAGGATTTCTCTTCTTTTTGAGAAGGGTTCATCTATCAGTGTTTCATTATCAATTGAAATAATGTCAAATATGTTTGGAACAAGCTTTATGCTTTCAACATGGCTTGCAATATCATGCTTCCTGCGAAATCTTCTTAAAACGTACTGAAACGGAAGTGGTCTTTCACCGTCAACTGCAATTACTTCTCCGTCAAGAATTATGTCGTGTTCTGATGCGTTAATTAGCATTTCAGCAACATCCGGGATTGCATTGGTTACATCCTCAAGTTTTCTTGAGTAAATCCTGCACTCATTTCCCTTTTTGTGAAACTGAAATCTTGTTCCGTCATATTTGTATTCTGCGGCAATATGTCCGTTTTCTGCGATCATATCTGCAATTGTGCCCTGTTTTGCAAGCATCATTTTGACAGGCCGGAAGAGTTCTACTTTGACCTTCCACAAAGCCACCTCGCCTTTTCCTGCAAGAACTGCAACGTTTCCCAGATCATTTGATGCCTGATATGCGTGTTCTACCGCATTTGAAGAAACTGAAAAAGCTTTTGCAATTGCATCTCTTATGTTTCCCTCACCAACTCCGATTCGAAGCTCTCCTAATATTAGTCTTGATATATACCTTGCCTCTTTTGGATTTGCATTTGAAAACAATCTCTTTAAGACTTTGAGCTTCTCTTTTTGCGAGCTGTTTCCCAAAACCCCTGATATGTAGTGAAAGTCTCTGAAGACTTCCAAAAGATCCAAAGACTCGGAGAAAAATGATGTCTGTTCTTTCTTTGCAAGAAGGTTTTCAATTGCCCGTCCTGCGTCACCACCGGAGTTAATTTTTTTAATAACGGCGTCTCTGTTTCGCCCGACAACATATGCGACCGCCTCATAAACAAGATTAGGCCCGATTCCAATCTTTTCCGGACTATAATCCGGGAAAATTCTGCCCATTAAAAATCTGACAAAAACAGGCAGTTCCTCCACGCTTAAGCCGGGAAGCACTCCTGCGATTATGTCTATTGAGTCAAGCCTTCCTGATGTCTCCTCTATGTTTTCACAGATCTCTGAAAATTCGTTAAAAAGCATTTATATCCTCATTTTATGGTTTTTATATCCTCATTTTATGGTTTTTATATCGTCATTGTATTACAGGCAGTGCATTGTAAAGAGACTTCAATTGTTGTTTTTTTTGAGAAAAGACCTGCACTGTTTCTTGCTGACGAAAGCGCTTTTTCAGGAGTGTTGTTCTCTTCGCTTAAGTGGGCAAGAATGATTTTTTCAACATCTCCGTCTGTTTTTTGAATGAATTCAGACGCAGAAGTGTTTGACAGGTGACCGCGTTTTATGTCTCTTATCCTCTCTTTTAAAAATTGTGGATATGGCCCTGTCTCAAGCATATGCGGGCAGTGGTTACTTTCAAGAATTACCCCATCACAGCATCTTAATGCAGATGCCATCTTCTCTGAAATCTGGCCGGTATCTGTACAAAATCCGAGCTTTGAGCCGTTCTCAGATATTATAAATCCACAGGGATCGCATGCGTCATGATATGTTGAAAAAGGTTCGCTTAGAAAACCTGCGACTTCAAAAACCTCCCCTTTTTTGCATACACACATCTTAATCTCTTTATCTGACGTTCTTTTCTCTTCAAACTGCCATAATGTTCCCTGAGTTGCAAAAATCGGAACATCGAGCTTTCTTGCAAGAACATCAAGACCTTTTATGTGATCAGTGTGTTCATGCGTAACTAAAATTCCTGAGATAAGGTCGGGATTTCCACCGGCAATCTCCAGTCTCTTCAAAGTTTCTTTTCCACTCAGACCTGCGTCAATTAAAAGAGCACCACTGTCGCCCTCTATATATGTGCAGTTTCCCTTGCTTCCGCTTGCAAGGACTGTTACTTTCATTGCAGATATGTTAGGCTTTTATAAGTAAATGTATTTACTCTCTGCCGGAGGCGGGCTTTATTAAAATATAAGTAAAAGATGATTTAATACCGGCTGATAAGAGTTTAATTCATGAAAGAAATCAGATGAAATTAATTAAACCACTACCGGATTTTCGTTTAGAAACGTAATTAAAAGAATTATTTTTTTCCGTATTTCTCAATTGCAACAAGTATAGGCGCAATTGTTCCTGAATGAATGCACCTTCTGATATATTTTGCAAGTCTTTTGTTGTATCTTATATGTGCCATCTGAAATCCGACTAAAAAGCCAAAGCACAATGTCACAATTGCAAGAAAAACAATTCCTATAAGATCAGTCATTTTACCAAGCCTCCCCCAATAAATTATTAGGAAATCTCCTCCATTTCCATAATAAACGGTTCAAATGAGTCGTCGTCACGGCATTTTTCTGCGGCTGTCATGAAGCGCTTTCTAAAGTAAAAATTCATAACAGTATAGCCTGAAACAATACCGATTATCGAGCAGAAAAGAACAATTACCACTCCAAGCAGCACATCAAGCATAAATTCCCCTGTCTTTTAATATGGCATTTGTTTATAAAAACCTTTTCATAATACATGAATTGCGAAATTTAAAGCAATAATCAAAAAAATGACAGCAATAAAACTAAAATATGACTGCCTGCAAAATAACGGCAATAGATTATATATCCGGTTAAGCAAATAGGATATTATAAAAAAAATGTTCATAATTTATATGCTGATGCACTATTTCATATAGTTATCAAATTTCAATGGAATATTTTTATTTAAACAGCATCTTTGAGTTTTTAAAATTTTTGTTAAACAGTATGAATCCTGATAAACCAAAAGTTCTCATTGTTGAGGATGAAGCTGTTCTTGCAATGTCTGTGCGGGAGCTTATGATAAGATATGGCTGTGATGTCTTAGGTACAGCCTCTAATTACAATGATGCCGTAAAAATTGCAGGCGAAAAATCTCCTGATCTGGTTTTGATGGATATAAGAATAAACGGAACACGTGACGGAATTGAAACCGCATCGGCAATAAAAGAAATCTGCAACGCTTCTGTAATTTTTGTAACAGCATATAGTGATTCTGCAACAATTGACCGTTGCAAAAAGATAAATCCTTCTGGATATCTTGTCAAGCCTTTTCATGAGAATGAACTTAAAAGTGCTGTTATGGGTGCAATAAGCAGGCGCTAATAAAAAGAGGGCCGGAAATCCCTGAGTTTTTATTATAATAAAGCTGTGACTGCTATGAAATTTAGGATTCCAAAAATAAGTTTTTCATCATTTTAGTATGAAAACGCTCATCATGCGGTTTTTTTCATGAATGCCCGGGTTCAATCCCTTTACCAAAGAAACGCTCTGTTGGAACGTCTTTGAAGAACACAGGATGAAGATAAAGCCGCCTGTCAATGAATGCCAGACCGTTAATAACAAGTGATTTTACAATCTGACCATGAGTGACAATGTGTGATTTTGTTTTAGGAATAAGTTCGTCGATGAGCTCACCGATTTCAAGCTTGTCATAAGCACCGGCAACAAGACCATAATGAGCAAGTGATGTGTTTGAACCCTCTATGAATCCATCTATTGAAGGCATATTATACGTTATTTCCTCAAAGTACAAAGATCTTGCGGTCGAAATTTAAAAATATGGTTTGAAATGGTGCGGATGGTGAGAGTATATTGTTTAAATCGATTTTAATTTACATTATTGATTGTACACATAAGAATCGAAATGTGCACAACCGGATAATTATTTGCCTGTAAAAATTCGAAAAAACTAAAAATGTTAGTTATCGGTTTTCTCATCATTATAGGGAGTAAATCCACAATTTTTAAAGATTGCTTTTCCACCGTTACTGGATGAGACATATTCGACAAATTCCTTTGCGGAGTCAGGGTTTTTGGAGAAGGATAATGATCCTATTGGAATTATTTTAATCAGATTGTCTTTTTCAGGAATATATACTATATCCATTTTTTCAGGGTTGTAGAGATCCTCCCATATAATTGCGGCGTCTGCATTTTCAAGAACGATATCTGTTACAATTTCGTTGACAGTTGCTCTTTCCACAACAACATTTGGCAGAATTTTATCTTTAACGCCATTTTTTTCAAATATTTTTTTTGCAATTATTCCAAGAGCCATACTGTCAGGTTCACCCATTGAAACTCTGACTCCTGCTTTTCCCATGTCCTCAAGAGAGTTTATGCCTGCCGGATTTCCTTTTGGAGTTGCAATGACAGGCACGTGATATGCAACAAGAGCCTCATCTAAGATGTAGCCTTTCTCTTTTGCCACTTCAAAGTCAGTTGTTGCACCGGGCATGTAGATATCGCCTTTTTGGGAAAGTTCCATCTGAGCCAAAAGCTGTCCTGAGCCTGCATAATTGTATGTTACAGGAATGCCTGTTTTTTCTGTAAAGCCCTTTCCTATATCTTCCATTGGCTTTTTCATCCCTGCACCGCAGTAGATAATTAATTCTTCATTTTCAGAGACTATGCCGTTTTCATTTGTTGTTTTACCTGTATTGCCGTCCTCTGCAACACATCCGCATAAAAAGACTGCAAATAACAGAATTAATAGTAATGAGAGATAACCACCAGTTTTCATAAAATGTATGTTTAACTATCTCTATTATTGAGGTTTTATATTTTATGTGATGAATATATCATTATATTAACTAAGTATAGTTAACACCATCTCTGGGAAAATTCAGGCAACAGGGAAATTATGCATGAAGTTTTTTTTGTTATTGGTATCTGATGTTTTTGCAAACTTTAATTCTGTTTTGGCTCAAAAGAATCTACAGGTTTATATGTTAAAAGAGCTGGATGTCAGGAATTGGGTTGCCAAACGGAGAAGTGGATTTTCAGATGTATCTGACAGTGTCTCTGAAATAATCAATAATGTCAGGGAAAATGGTGATTCTGCGCTTTTTGAATATGCAAAAAAGTTTGATAACGTTGAGCTTTCAGAACTTCGTGTAACAGAAGATGAGATAGAGGATTCTTATGAAAATGTTGACATGAGGCTTGTTGAAAGTTTAATAGAGGCAGAGGCCAGAATAACAGAATTTCATGAATATCAGAAGAAAGATGATCTATGGCTTAGAAATGTTGCCTTTGGCCTTACTCTGGGTGTAAAGACAACACCTCTTTTCAGGGTTGGATGCTATATCCCAGGCGGGCGTGCATCTTATCCTTCAACTGCACTAATGACTGTAATTCCTGCAAGAGTTGCAGGTGTTTCTGAAATATGTGCATGCACACCTCCGCCTGTAAACCCTTTGACACTTGTAGGCTTTGATATTGCAGGAGTTTCTGAAATATACAAAACAGGAGGAGCACAGGCAGTTGCCGCAATGGCGCTTGGAACAGAATCAGTAAAGCCGGTTGATAAAATTGTAGGCCCGGGCAATGTATTTGTTACAGCAGCCAAGATGATGCTTCGTGAATACGCAGAGATTGACTTTCCGGCAGGCCCGTCTGAGATTGGAATAATTGCTGATTCATCCGCAAATCCTGCCTTTATTGCCGCTGATATTTTAGCGCAGGCAGAACATGATCCAAACGCCGCATGTGTACTTGTTACCACCAAAAAGAGTCTTGCAGAAAAGGTGTCTGAAGAGGTAAAAAAACAGTTTGAAAAAGCGCCAAGAAAGGAAATTATACAAAAAGCACTTTTAAACTCAGGTTTTATTATCTGCGATACATTAGAGGATGCAATCTCTGTAACTGATGAAATCGCACCGGAACATTTGTCAATTCAGGTATATGACTCTCTTTATGTCTTAAACAAGGTAAAAAACGCAGGGTCGATATTTGTCGGGCCGTATGCGCCGGTTGCATGCGGCGATTATGCCTCAGGTACAAATCATGTTCTTCCAACAGCCGGATACTCAAAAGTTTACTCCGGCCTTAATGTGAGCCATTTTACAAAGACATCTACCGTTCAGATAATTGACAGAGACGGACTTGAAGAGATTGGAGATATTGTTGAGACTCTTGCCGAAGCCGAGGGTCTTTTTGCACATGCAGAATCGGTCAGAATCAGAAGAAGATAACGATAATAAGATGCCGGTAATAAGCTAATGGTAATAAAATAACCATAATGAGCTAGCGGGAATAAAATTACAATTAACAAAAGGACAAGAGAAGCAATCACAAAATCAAAAAATCACAAAAAAAAACAATTTTTTAGGTTTATTTTCTTCAGATTAGAAAAATTATTCAGATTAGAAAAATATAAATTAATTTATTAGAAGAGATAATCATCCCGTTTATTTCCCGTACCAAGAGCTTTTCCAATCTCCTGTTCTTCTATCGGGGTAGCAGGAATATTTGAAATATCGTTTGAAATATCAGAAATGTCTGAAACATCAGAGTAATCTTTCTCTTCTTTTACAGTTTTTTCTTCCATTTCTTCTATCACTATTTCTTCTTTTACAGAAGTTTCAGTTTTATTTTCAGTTGTATTATCAGATTTAAAATCATCTTTTTCTTCAAAAACCTCATCATAGTCATTATCCTGATAATCATCATATCCTGCTGATTTTTCATATGATGTGTTTTCATAAGAGTCATAATCAGTGTCTGAATTGTAAACGCCGGTTAAAACTCCCCTTACCTTTCCTTTATCCTGGATGTCAAGAATTACTGATCCAAGCTCGCAGAGAATCCGCTGGGATTCTCTTCCCCATTTAATTATGGTTTTTTCCTGCAAAAGTCCGGCATTTAAATTTTCATTTTTGCCTTTGAGAAGGATTGCAGTCACTTTTGGGCCTGCAACAAATGAAATTAAAATAAAAATCAGACCTGCAAGCGAGACTAAAAGTCCTCCGTAAAGCTGATTTCCAAGAGCCTGATTAATTTTGAAGAACAGGGATGTTGTCGGGCTGTAAATTCCAAAAAGGCCTGCCAGAAATACAAGTGCTCCAAAAGCAAAAAGAATTTTGTTTCCTGTTCTCTTCTCATAGATTTCAAGACCGCGAATGTCCTCAATTTTTATCTCCTGTGTCAGAGACGGCCTGTTCATCTTTGATGCCGCTTTTGTAAGGCCGTAAAATATAAGGCGCTTTGAGGTGACCGCGATATGTAGCGAGGCTTTTTGCGGTTTAAGCATCTCAAAACCTCTGTATTCCTTAATTATGGTCTCATCGGCAGACAGTTTGATATAATCTGAAACAGATGGCATTGTTAAAAGTTACTTGTTTCAAAGAAGTATAAATTGTTCTAAAATGTAAATCTGGAATATATTGTGAAAAATCAAATCTGATTTGTTATGAAAGTCAAAATTCCTGATAAAATTTCATCACTTTTTTGTGTGATTAAAAAAGCTCATCATGTGCGTTTAACATGAAAGTCAGATTCCAGAAAGATTTTCATTCCTTTTGTGTGATAAAAAACGCATTCATCATGAGGGTTTGACATGAAAGTCAGATTCCAGAAAGATTTTCATTCCTTTTGTGTGATAAAAAACGCATTCATCATGAGGGTTTGACATGAAAGTCAAAGTTTCAGAAAACACTCCTGATATAATTTTGGAAATAATCCTTATCTCTCTGGTATTTTCAAAATAATTGTTATTTACATGAAAATTAATTTCTAATTTACATGAAAGTGTTTTCATGAAAAAAATTATCATGAATGTTTTCTAAGAATTGAAAGAGTATCTGAAATTCTCTCATCCAAATCAGAAGTATCCATAAAATATCTGACCATGCAGACATTTTTTGCACCGGCATTAAGGACAGATTGGATATTTTCCTTATTTATACCGCCGATTGCAACAACCGGAATATCCCCTGCAATTGCCAAAACATCTTTTATTTTTTCAGTACCTGTAACAGGGTCAGGCTTTTTTTTAGTTGGTGTCTTAAAAATTGGGCCAAATCCGATATAGTCCGGGTTTTGTTTCACTGCATCTTTGACCTGTTCTATGTTATGTGTCGAAAGACCAAATTCACAAACTTTTCCTTTGCATATTTTTTTTGCATCAGATAGGCATACATCATCCTGCCCCAGATGCAGACAGTCCGCGCCGGACAAAAATGCAAGATCTGCACGATCATTCATGACAAATTTTGTATCTGTGCCTCTTGTTACAGAGATTATTTCAGCGGCCGCTTTTAGAATTTCTCTGTCTGACAAATCTTTTTCACGAAGCTGAAGATATTTTATTTTGTATTTGACAGCCGTTTTTGCAATCTCTTTATATGGTAAAGAAGGGTTTGTGATTATAAGATAAAGTCCAAAATTATTTTTTGTCATTAAGCTCCTCAATAATTAATTTAGCCGCCTTTTCGCCTGAAAGAAGCATGCCCCCAAATATAGGACCCATTCGTGGCGAGCCTGAAACTCCGTTGGCGGCCATTCCGCAGACATAAAGACCGGGGAATATCTCTTTTGTATTTTCAACAGTTTCAGCCTCACCTTTGTCTGCATCCATGGAACGCTCTCCCAATACTTTTCCTGAAGGTGTATTGAGTTTTATGTTGTTTTTGTTTGCAACCGTTTCTGCAATCTCACAGGGATGGCCTGTTGCATCAACAACAATTTTTGATCTGACTGAAAGAGGGTCTACATGAAGCCCTTCTCTTACAACTGATCCCCAGTTTACAACAACTCCTGCTACCTGATTGTTTTTGAAGACCACATCTTCAACGCTCATTCCATTATGTATAACCACTCCTGCCTTTGAAGCGTGATAAATAAGAGCAGATGTTGCAAGAACACTATCGCATGTAACAAGTCCTTCATAGTCATTGTTTTCATAACTTTGGTATTTTATTTCAAGTTCATCTAAGATTCTGACAGCATCTGTCTGGATTGCAACTGATGAAAAAAGCATAGCGCCGCCCCACATTCCGCCTCCAGGTGCAAGTTTGCTCTCAAACATTGAAACCTTAAATCCCGCCTGTGCAATTCTTAGTGCGGCAATAAGTCCTGAAGGTCCTGTTCCTGCAATTGCAACGTCAATAGAAAGATTTTCCCTTAGTCTGTAAAACCAGGAATCTGTGATTGCTTTTGTTGTGTTTAACTCCATTTTAAGTAATCCTCCCGAAACCGGGTGGATAATGCTTACTGGCAAATCAGGAAAAATAAATCCCTACGCCGGCATTACCCGGATCAGGTTAATGGGTATAATCTCAGCCGTTTTCATCTGAAATAATTCAGATTTAACAGCACCCCGTTATAGTTTCAGTCTTCATAATATATTGAATCTGCGAAGGAAAAAGTGTCAGGTAGAAATGAAAAAAGAAAACAGAAAAAAGAAAACAGAAAAAAAACAGGAAACAGGAAAAAATTAAGAAATTAAGCAAAATTAAAAAAATTAACCAAAAAATAAAAAAAACGTTAATGAAACTAAGGTTTCATGCAACAGTTTCATGTAAATCACAAAGTGATTTTTATAGCAAAGTGATTTTTATAGCAAAATAAGATATATTTACAAAAACCAAAAAATAAAAAAACAGCTTGTATTTTATTATTCAGCTTTGATTATTAATTTAGAATCTGTCTCATATACCAATCATTAATTCAGGATGATTGTAGGGGTAATAAGGGGGTTCTGTTGGTTTTTTCTGTATTTCAATCGATTTTATTGCATCGCCTAAGTTACTTAGATTAGATATCACTATTTTGTAGTCTGATATTGTGTATAAATTATCGTCCATAAAAATCGAGCGTTTAACAGAATCTGAAGGGTACCAGTACCTGTCGGAATCAAATCCCTCATGTTTGACCTTTCCCTTAATTGTGAAGGAATAATCAGAATTTATGCCCAAAACATAAACGCCGTTCCATCTTCCCCTTGAATATGAGTTTTCATAACGACTGTCTTCTACAGGAATTTTTGTTATTTCATCTACAGGCAAAACGAGTATATTTTTTTCATAGTCAAACAAAAACGCCTTGTGATCTGATAAAACTTCAGAGTCTGTTCCAGCTTCTCCAATAATTAACTCATCATTAAGAACAGGATTGTTTAAATCAGTCACATCAAAGAGGGCAATTTTTAATCCTTCTGTTGTAACTCCGCCCCACTTGTTTTCCGATGTTGATTTTCCAATACCTATTATGTGGTTTTCATCGTAAGGATGCAGATAATCAGAGTATCCCGGAATCTTTAATTCACCTAAAATTCCCGGCTGTTTCGGGTTTGAAAGATCGATAACAAAGAACGGATCAATCTGCTTGAAAGTTACAAGATAGAGGAGACTGCCTGTGAATCTTGCAGAGTAAATCTTCTCATCAGGTGCGATGTGCTCAAGTCTTCCGATGATGTTTAAAGAATCGTCAAGCACATAAACGCAGTTGTACATGTAATATTCATTGGCTGAATAACTGTTGATTGTCGTTGCAACCCTTAAATTTTTGTTGTATTCATCAAGCGACCACTGATTCAAAAGACTTCCCGGAACTGTTCCTGTAGCTTTATATTTTATATCTCCTCTGTCTATTGAAAAGCGGTGTATAACGGTATTTTGCCTTTCATTATCAGATGATATTTCACTATCTTTTGTTATTGAATATCTGTTGTTTGAAGGGAGGTATCTTTCATATGCCATGAAGATGTTGTCCTTTGATACATAGAGGGTGTTATCTCTTCCTGTCAGAAATGCCTCTGATTGTAAATCGTCGTCAGAATTGATATTAAAGGATGTCACTGTATGAAGAACAAAGTTGTATTCGTAAACAGGCGGACACCAGATTTCAGGCTTTGAAATAACATCTCCGTTTTGCCTGACAACCGGCATTATTACGTCACTGTCGCTTGAAACTGAGTTTTTTGAGATTGCATAAATATAATTGTCAATCATCCTGGAGTCCTCATAAAAGCCGGGGAGTTTTAGCGTTCTTATAAGTTCAGGATTTTTCCTGTCGGAGATGTCATACACCTTTGCATAAGTAATCTGAATTGTTACCGGAACCGGTGCTGAACTAATTTCAGGTGTTGTCCATTCGTCTTCATAGCCTGTGGAAAAAACTACAAGTCTGTTATTGTATAAAAAAAGTGCTGAAGTGCTGTATCCCTCTATTTTATCTTCGAAGATAATTTCTGCCTCTTCTGCCGGGTATGCATCGATAATCATCAGATTATTGCCTTTTACCATGTATATGTATTTTCCATCATTTTTAACAAAATCTGCCTCATCAACGCCTTTCACCTGTATATTTGTCTCTGAGTAGTCAGATGCAGAAGATGCAGAGGTCGGTACCGCTGTCGGCATCGGCATTTGAGGCATCTGCCCTGTCAGACCTGTTTCCGGCGAGAATATATTCTCCCGATCTGCAGATTTACTCATTCCAAGGCCGAAGACCAAATCCATTGCTTCATCTACAACAGAATATTCGTAGGTTTTTTGATGTGCTTTGAGAAAACTTTTCAGTTCATCACCGGACGTTATCTTTATTATCCCGTCAGGCTGTTTTTGTTCATCAAAAAAACCTGTCATAATAGTGTATGCAAATATTCCTAAAACTACAATACATCCTGCCGCAATAAGAAAAATAAGTATATTTATGCCGTCAAATTTCATTTTACCACATCCTGAATAATTTATTCCCTGCGTTAGTTTGACCTTAGTATAACCTTAGTATAACCTTAGTATAACCTTAGTATGACCTTAGTATAACCTTAGTATAACCTTAGTATAACCTTAGTATGACCAGTATAATCTTAGTTTAAACTCCTGTTAACAGCAGGCTGTTATAAATTATCAAATGGTTGTTTTTTGTTCTGAATGATTATAATGACTGCTTTAACTGCGGAATTTTTTGAAGTTATAAAAAACAATGAATATAAGAAGAATGGGAAAAAAGGAATGAAAAATAAGAATGAAAAATAAGAATGAAAAATAAGAATGAAAAATAAGAATGAAAAATAAGAATGAAAAATAAGAATGAAAAATAAGAATGAAAAATAAGAATGAAAAATAAGAATGAAAAATAAGAATGAAAAATAAGAATGAAAAATAAGAATGAAAAATAAGAATGAAAAATAAGAATGAAAAATAAGAATGAAAAATAAGAATGAAAAATAAGAATGAAAAAGAAATCGTAGTAATTAGACTGAATAAAAGAAAAAAGTAAAGAATTTTTCCTGAATATTAAATCAGGCTCCTTGATATGCCCTAAAATTGACCCTGAAGAAATTTAAAATCTCTTTTTTTCCAGCTAAAAAATTGGAAAAGGTGCAGGTATGAAAAAGAGTGAAACAAACAGGCAAATGAATATGATATATGGAAGTATCATTGCAATAACTGCACGTCCTGTTGATATTTCATGAAGTTCTCTTATTGCAATCGTCTGCAAAACAAGTGCCCATACTGTTGTTATTATTCCGATTATCGGAATCCAGCCCAGAATGAGTGTTGGTACAGATGAATATGAAACAGATTTCAGTGTTTCAAAAAGACCGTTTTTGCCCTCGACAATTATTACAAAAACGTGAATGAATAAGGTGTTTAAGAAAACATCTGCAATAACAAGTCCATAAATTATTAGAATCCAAAGATATGGTTTTGCAAAGTTTAGAAATTCATAAGAGTAGAATATATCCAGATTACAGAATATAACGATGCTTAAAAGTACTGAATAAAATATTCCCGTTGAAAAAATAAATACAAGAACGTCTGAAATTTTCCGGTTGCGAATTTCACGAAGTGTTTTAACAGGTCTTTTAATAATTCCCATGACATCGGAAGAAATGTATGAAAAACTTATTTTTCCTGCCTCAAAAAAATCCATATGAATCTGCATAATTATCTTTTTCAGGACTATATATTACATCAGTTTTAAATCGGAAATTCTGACCTGGAGCGTTTACCTGATTGCATTATCATTCAATAGTTATCATTGAAATGTGATTTGTTATGAAAGTCTAAAATCCCTGATAGACTTTCATCAATTTTTGTGTGATGAAAAAAGCTCATCATGTGCGTTTCACATGAAAGTTACTTCGTAACTTACATGAAACCGTGCATGAAATAGAATTTCATGGACGTTTTTTTAAAGAATAAATTTTCAGGGCGATTTTTCCGGAAAAAACAGAGATTTTAGTATTTCTTCTAAATATTATTCACTATTGAAGCAGTCCAGAGTTGTCATGTCTTTTTTGGAGCTTTCAGAAGAATTAACCTTTTCAGAGTTTTCCTCATATGAATCTGACTTAAAAACAAAACCATCCATTCTTTTTCCCCATAAAAGTTCACCCCTTTCAGCCGGTTTTAAATCTTCTGAAATCTCATGGAGTGTTGCGCTGATATTGTCTGCGAAATGAACAATCCATGCTTCAGGTGTCTGAGGCCTTGTTTCACCATGTTCACCGTGATGTGACTGAATAATATGTAAAAGTTCAAGATAGGTGCCTTCGTCAACAAATGCTCTATATCTCGAAAGTGTCTGCATGGCAGGAGTAATATGTCCTAATAGTGAGTATGATGGATTTGGTGCATAATAAAGACCTTTTTTATCAAAGGACTGGCATTTGCCAATATCATGCAAAATTGCGCCTGCAATTAAAATATCATAATTTAAATTTATACCTGCAAGGTTTCTTCCAATCGAAAGTGAAATCTCTGCAACTTCCAGGGTGTGTTCACAAAGACCTCCTGTATAGTCATGGTGCCTTGACTTTGCCGCAGGTTTTTCAAAAAAGCCTTCTGATTTTTTAATTACTGTCTGTAAAAGATCTTTTAACCCCCGGTTCTTTACCGATTCACAAAGCTTTAAAATTTTATCCCGGTTTTCCTTAATATTGGCAGGAGAATAGATGTAATCAGAAGGTGTAATTTTTTTTATGTCAACCGGATTTTTCAGGTATTCTATCCCGTCATTTACATTGATATTTAAGTCGTTGTTGTATTTGTCAGCCTTTCCTGATATTCTGAATATCTGCCCTTCGTTTTCTGCAAGTGCATTAAAGACCTCTTCTATGTCACATGCTCCTGAATTATACTGCCCCCAGATTTTGCACGATATTTTTCCGGTATTGTCTGAGATACTGCATGCAATGTATTTATTGTTCTTTCCTGTCCTAAGTGTCGGATTTTCAATTAAAAAAGCTGAATCAACAGCCATCTTTGGGATTATAGAGTTTACATATATTTTTTTTATCAATCCACACACCCCTTTCTGATTAGGTTTGATTTCATTTTTCTTTTCATCTGCTATGAAAATTGGGATTTTACTTACATGATTTTTTTTTGATTTATGTTGTTTTTTTAGTTGATTCAGATACAGTTTATGATTATCTGGTTGTTTTATCATTTCTTTTTTGATTAAATCTTATTTTCAACAGATTTAAAAGCATTCCTATGCCATCCCGGCTTTTTACATGCGATTCATCTGTGTCATTCCATTTGATTGGAACTTCCTCTACCAAAAACCCCCTCTTTAGAAGAAGATGCAAAACCTCGACATCAAATTCAAAACCATAAGATGTTATATCCGGCAAAACAGCATCAACTGCATTTTTTCTGAATACTTTTGCGCCACATTGCGTATCATAAAATTTCAGCCCAAAGAGCAGTCTGACATATATGTTAAAAAGTCTGCTTTGAAAGAGTCTTGCAAAAGGTTGCTTTTTTTTGATTTCAGCCCCTTTGAGCCATCTTGAACCTATTACACAATCATAATTCAAAAGATATGAAAAAAGACGGTTTATTTCTGAAACCGGAGTAGAACCGTCAGCGTCTGTAAACCCGACATAATCTGTATCGCATGCTTTTATACCTTCAATGATTCCGCCTCCCTTTCCAAGGCGGCTTTGAAAGTCAATAATTTTTATTTTCAGAAAATCCTCTTTTTCTGCGAAGTTCTTAACTATCTCTGCTGTTTTATCACTGCCATCACATACAAAAATTAAAGGTCCACTGTATGATTTAATTTCTGAGAGAAATGACCTGATTCTTCTCTCTTCATTGTAGGCCGGCACTATTAAAGTGCAGTTTTCGCCGGATATTTTGTTCATTTAAAGTTTCGCTAATCGTTTTATTGTCATCTTTTAACAGCCGAGTTTTTCAAGAACAATGTCTGCAAAACCTTCAGCCGCTGTCGGATGATTTGCAGTTATTATATTATTGTCTGAGACCACCGGAACTTTTACAATATTTGCGCCACCCTGCTTTAGAAGTTCAACTGATGCAGGTGTCTCAAAAACAGTAGCCTGTTTATCTTTTAGAATTCCTGCTCTTGCAAGAACAACAGGAGCAAGACATATTGCGCCAACAACCTTGTCCTTCTCATAAAACTGTTTTACAAGCTCTACTAAGGGTTCTTCTTTCCATAAAAAGTCGCTTGCACCAAGTCCGCCGACAATTACAATTCCATCGTAATTTTCTTCTGATGCATCTGAAATTAAAAGCGAAGCTTCCTGTTCACCACCAACCATTCCTTCGCATATACCTGTTTTTGTCGATGCAACATCAAATGAGACTCCGGCATTTAGAAATGCTTTTGCCGGAATTTCAAACTCTTCTTCCCTGTACCTTTTTGGGGCAATAACCATCAGAATTTTCAATTTTTTCACCTTCTAATATTTAAGACTGTACAACTTTTTAAGGTTGTACTTATTTTTAGGTTGTTCTTTTTAATGTTGGAATTTTTAAATTTTAATTTGGAAGTGTTCTTTTAAGAATTGTATATTTTTAATTGTAAATAGTGGATTCTATTAATACCTGAAATTATGATGAATTATTCAATTATTTTTCATCAATAAAAACGTCCATGATAATTTTTTTCATGCACGATTTCATGTAAGTTACGAAGTAACTTTCATGTAAAAGTCAAAATAAAAAGTTAAAATATCAACCAATATATCAGGCATCAGTATCAGAGTTAATTTGTCAGTTTTCACTGGTGTTTTTCCAGATGTTCTCTAAGTTTTGTTCCCGGCCTGTATCTGTCGGCAATATCCATTGCAACTTTTCTAAGCTCAACGTGATCAATTCTGCATGTTTCCGGGATATCCTCTTTTCTTAGAATCTGCGATGTGTTCTCTGTAATTTGTATAAGTTCGGTTGCGATAACTGAGTTTAGCCATAAGAGATCTGAAAACATCTCTTTTAATTCCTCATCCATAAAGGACATTTGAAAATAAAGAAGATAATCTTTTTGTTAATTTAAAAACTGCTCCCCTGAGCCAAAAATCAAAAAAACAACTGAATGTATATTTATTCTCCAAGCCAAAAATATTTACAGACATGACATATCCTGAAGAATTGTCCAGACTTGGGAGAGGAGCAAATCCATACTTTGGCCTGATGGGAATAGATGCGGAAAGCTTCGGCGATGGTTCTGCTGTTTTGTCAATGGAAGTTCGCCCTGACATGCTTAATGGTGCCGGATGGCTTCAGGGCGGAGTTTATGTCTCCTTAATTGACGAGGCAATGGCGCTTGCAATTTACACTATATTAAAAGAAGACGAGGGAATTGCAACAATCTCTGAAAATACAAACTTCTACAAAGGCGTACGTGAAGGAAAAATATATGCAAAAGCGCGTGTTGTCCGGCGCGGCAGGAGGATAATTTTTGCTGAAGGATTTTGTTTCTTTGAAAACGATGAAAAAAACATTCTTGCCAAAACAACCGCATCATTCGCGGCACTTTGATATTAAAATAAATATCCAAAGCTTTTTTCATCCATTTATTCATCTCATAGTGTGAGATTTTTCTCAGTCAATCAGCCATTTTATTTTCTTTCAAAAACAAATTATTTGGTATATTTATATTTGGAGAGGGTGTTTTGAAATACATAATCGTTACCGGAGGTGTGATGAGTGGTCTTGGAAAAGGGATCACAACCGCATCTATTGGCAGAATACTGAAAAACAGAGGATACAGGGTCACTGCTGTAAAGATAGATCCGTATCTTAACATTGACGCCGGAACAATGAATCCTGCTCAGCACGGAGAAGTTTTTGTATTAAAAGACGGCGGTGAAGCAGATCTCGACCTTGGTAATTACGAGAGATTTTTGGACATCAGCCTAACTTCTGATCACAACATAACAACAGGAAAAGTATACCAGACTGTAATTGACAAGGAAAGGCATGGAGATTATCTTGGAGCAACTGTTCAGATAATTCCCCATATCACTGATCAGATAAAGGAATTTATCAAAACTGCTGCTGAAAATTCAAACGGTGACGGAAAAGCAGAAATTTGTCTTGTTGAGGTCGGAGGAACGGTTGGTGACATCGAAAGCATGCCGTTTTTGGAAGCAATAAGGCAAATGGTTGGAGAGCTTCCTGAAGAAGACATAATACTTGTTCATGTAACCCTTGTTCCTGAAGACAACATGGGAGATCACAAAACAAAGCCCACCCAGCACTCTGTAAAAGTCCTGCGCGAACTTGGTCTTCATCCTGATGCAATTGTCGGAAGAAGCGAGACTGTTATGAGCAGTTCAACAAAGAAGAAAATCTCCGACTTCTGCGGCGTTGCACAAAAGGCTGTTATATCAGCGGCAACTGCAAAAGATATCTACGAAGTTCCTGTTGAGATGGAAAAGGAAGGAATGGCATCTGTAATAAGAGATCTTCTTCATTTGGAGGAGCGTCCTGCTGATAACAAGTGGTACAGAACAGTCTGCCGGGAGTATACAAGACGGGCATCGGTTGCAATCGTTACAAAGTATGGTGTTGAAGATGTTTATATGTCAATCAAAGAGGCTTTGAGGCATGCCGGAAGAAGCCTTTCAACCGAAGTTGACATAAAATGGGTTGATGCCGAAAACTACGAGGATAGCGAGTTATCAGAGGTTGACGGAATTTTAATACCGGGAGGATTTGGGCCGCGTGGAATTGAAGGAAAGATCAATGCCATAAAATACGCCCGTGAGAACAAAATTCCATTCCTTGGATTATGTCTTGGTTTTCAGCTTGCAGTAATTGAATACTGCAGAAGTGTCCTTGGCTGGGAGAATGCAACCTCTGAAGAAATGGGCGAAGGAAAGCATGTAATTGCAATTCTTCCCGAACAGGAGGATGTTGTAGACCTTGGCGGAACAATGAGACTTGGAGACTGCACAATTGACATTAAGCCCGGAACAAGGATTGAGAAACTTTATGGCAAAAATGAGGTTGTTGAACGCCACCGCCACAGGTATGAGGTAAATCCTGAGTATATCCCTGAAATAGAATCTGCAGGACTTATCTTTTCAGGAAAATGCGGGCCGAGAATGGAATCCTGTGAACTTTCAGGAGATGATTTCTTCCTTGCAACACAGTTCCATCCTGAATTTAAGTCTACACCCACACATCCTTCCCCGCCGTATCTTGGATTTGTGGAGGCGTGCGCTAATAAAAGAAAGGGTGAATGAGAGAAAAAATTCAGAAATCAAAAAATTATGAATTAAATGTCAGAATAAAAAAGTCAGAATAAAAAACAGGGAGAATTGAAAAAAATGGTAAATGCTGAGAAATTTATTGCAAAGGCAATAGAGGATATAAAAGAGAAATCAAACGGCAAAAAGGTTGTAATGGCGCTTTCCGGCGGTGTTGACTCATCAGTATGTGCCGAACTTGCAAAGCGTGCAATCGGTGAAAACTTAATGCCAATCTATGTTGACACAGGTCTTATGAGAAAAGGAGAGACTAAGAGGATAAAAGAGCTCTTCTCTGATTTAAATCTCCTGACAATAGATGCCGGCGATGAGTTCTTCGAGGCTCTCTCCGGTGTCACAGACCCTGAAGAGAAAAGAAAGGTTATTGGTGCAAAATTCATAAGAATCTTTGAGCGTGAGGCAAAAAAGACCGGCGCCGCTTATCTTTTGCAGGGCACAATATATCCTGACATTATTGAAAGCGAAGGGGGAATCAAAAGCCATCACAATGTCGGAGGACTTCCTTATGACATCGACTTTGAAGGTTTAATTGAGCCGTTAATTGATCTCTACAAGGATGAGGTAAGAGAGGTTGCAGGAGCGCTTGAACTTCCCGTTGAAATTCAGCACAGAATGCCCTTCCCCGGACCCGGACTTTCGGTCCGCTGTATTGGTGAGGTTACAAAAGAGAAGATTGCAGTTGTAAGAGAGGCAAATGCAATTGCAGAAGAGGAAATTGTTGAGAAATATTCTCCCTGGCAGTGTTTTGCCGCAGTTATCGGACTTGGAACAGGTGTAAAGGGTGATGTCCGCCTTCACGGATGGATTGTTTCTGTAAGGGCTGTATATTCCCGCGATGCAATGACAGCAGAGCCGGTTGAAATCTCATGGGAGACAATGCATAAGATTGCAACCAGAATAACGGCAGAAATTCCTGAAGTTGCAAGGGTTGTATATGATATAACACCAAAACCTCCTGCAACAATAGAGTATGAGTGAATTAAAAACAAAATAAAAAAAAACAAAAAAAATTAACAAAAAAGGACAGGGAAAAATGGAAGAAAAAATGAGCTCAAAAGAACTTGAAGACTTGTATTTCATGAAAGCCTTCGGACGCGACTTAAAGATTGTTAAGGGAAGCGGAAGCTATGTCTGGGACGAGAACGGGAAGAAATATCTTGACTGTGTTGCAGGAATTGCAGTATGTGTGACAGGGCACTGCAACCCTGAAGTTGTTGATGCAATATGCAACCAGGCAAAAGAGCTAATACACATATCAAATCTTTATTATGTTCCAAACCAGGGAGAGCTTGCAAAAAAGGTTGTTGAAATGACAGGAATCAAAGGCGCAAGGGCGTTTTTCTCAAACTCCGGCGCTGAGGCAAATGACGGTGCAATAAAGCTTGCAAGAATAAGAACCGGCAGAAAAAATTTTGTTGCATTCGTTGACGGATTCCACGGGAGAACACTTGGATCACTTGCAGTGACACATAAACCTGCAATAAGAGAGCCTTTTGATCCGCTTGAGCCAAAGTGCACATTTGTCAGATACGGAGATCTGAATGCCCTTGAAAAAGCAGTTGATGAGAATACTGCCGGTGTCTTTGTCGAGGGAATTCAGGGAGAAGCAGGAATTGTTCCGGCACCAGAAGGATTTTATGAGGGTGTCAGAAAAATCTGCGATGAGAAAGGTGCACTAATGATCTGTGACGAAGTCCAGAGCGGAATGGGAAGGACAGGAAAGTGGTTTTATTACCAGCACACCGGCATAACACCTGATATTGTATCCATTGCAAAAGGAATCGCTAGCGGACTTCCAATGGGTGCTATAGTAGCACGTGACGGTCTCACATTTAACCCCGGAGAGCACGGAAGCACATTTGCCGGCGGTCCGATTCTCTGTGCGGCGGCGCTTACTACAATAAAGATTATAGAAGAAAATCTCCCTTTGATATCAGAAAAGGGAAAAATGTTTATGGACGGTCTTAGTGCATACTCTCCGCGTGGTATGGGTCTTATGATAGGTATTCCTGCAGGAGATGAGGAACGCTCACATAAAATTGCAGAAATATGCCGCAAAAACGGAGTTTTAGTAAACTGTGCATCCCACGCAACAATCCGTATTGTGCCGCCGCTTACAATATCAAAGGAAGAAATAAAAGAGGCAGTGTCAGTAATTGACGGTGCATTCAAAGAGACTGCATAAAATAATCAGTGCTGTTTAATACTGAGGGTAATTTGATGAAGCATTTAATCAGGAATATTTTCGAAGAAGAGGGCTATGTATTTGCAACAAAAGCATCAGATATTGCAAAAGATGCAGGTTTTTTAAATCCTGCCCGCCTTGCAAGCAATGAAAACCCAAAAGGACCTTCTTTTAAGGCAATGGAATGTGCCAAAAAATCACTTGAGGATCTAAACCGCTATCCTGATGAAAATGCAAAAAAACTTGTTCAGGCTCTTCGTGACTATCATGGCGATTATAGAATAGTAACAGGAGTCGGCATGGACGGAGTTATTGAAAACACAATCAGAACCCTTGTTGAAGCAGGCGACAAGGTATGCGTCAGCACTCCGACATTTTCTTTTTATGGAATTGCAATAGCCGCCCAGGGAGGAGTGGTTTCAAATATCAGACGAACTGATGATTTCACAGTTGATTGTGACAGTTTCATAAAGGGGTGTAAAGGAGCGAAGCTTGCCTTTTTGTGTTCGCCAAACAACCCGACAGGAACTGTAACAAAAGTCTCTGATATTGAATACATTCTGAAGAATATTGATTGCATTCTTTTTTTGGACAATGCTTATGTGGATTTTTGCGATACCGACTACAAAGAGCTTGTAAAAAAATACGATAATCTCATAATTGGAAGAACAATGTCAAAGGCATTTGGACTTGCCGGAATGAGGGTTGGGTATGCTTTTGTTCCGGAATGGTATGAAGAATATTATCATCGTGCACAGACTCCCTTTGCCTTGAATTCGGTTGCAATCGAAGCCGCATCCGGTGCGCTATTGGATAAGGAATATTTTGAAAGCTACAAAAGTCATGTTGAAGAATGGAGAAGGCGTTTTAGCCTTGAATCAGGCTTTTTAGTGTATCCTTCAGGCGCCAACTTTGTAATGATGGATGTATCGCCCTTAAAAAGCGATGATGCCGTATTACAGCTGGCAAAAAGGGGAGTTATTGTCAGATCCTGTGCGAGTTTTCCAACACTAAATGACAGTTTCATCAGAGTAAGTGTTGGAGAATCCTGGGAGAATGAACTTTTCTTAAAAGCGATAAAAGAATTAAAGGCATTAAAAGAGATTTGAAAATTATGATGGTCTGCATTACAGGAACGCCTGGAACAGGAAAGTCTGCGGTTTCAGAAATATTAAGAGATAAAGGATACAGGGTTGACTCTCAAAACGAAACTGCAAAAAAATATATCATCTGTTCTGATTTTAGCCGTGATACTGATATTGTCGATGAGGACAAGTGGATAGAGGATTTTGAACCATTCGAGGGTATAATAGAAGGCCACATAACTCACTATCTGCCCTGTGACAGTGTCGTTGTCCTTCGTTGCAGACCTGATATTTTAAAAGAGCGTCTCATAAAAAGAGGATACGGGCCTGAGAAGGTCTTGGAAAATGTGATGGCTGAAGCTTTGGATGTTGTATTAATTGAAGCACTTGAAGAACACTCCCAGGATTCTTTACTTGAAATTGACACAACAGAAAAATCTCCTGAGCAGACTGCTGATGAAATCTCTAAATTTATGAAAGGAGATATTCCAGGTCATTTTGGAGATACTGACTGGTCTTTGTTTCTTTAGGTGATGATTTATATGACTCTTGACAGCTACAGAAAAAACGTATCGTTTATTATAACTCCTGTTGCAAGGGGATGTGTCAGGATAGGACTGACACCAAATATCTGCACAATTCTTGCATTTTTAGCGGCGGTTTTTGCCGGCTATTTGTTTTTCAAGTCGTTGGTTTTTGCCGGAGTTTTATTTGTATTTCTGAATGCATTTTTTGATGCAATTGACGGTGCAGTCGCACGCGAGCTTAATTCTGCAAGTCCGCGGGGTGATTTTTTGGATCATGTCCTTGACAGATATGCAGACATTTTCATAATCTGCGGTATCTTTGCAGGCAGTCTTGCTACATGGCCTATTGGAGTCTTTGCACTTACAGGTGTTTTGATGTCATCATATCTTGGAACGCAGGCACAGGCTGTGGGGGCAGGAAGGTTTTATGGCGGACTTTTAGGGCGTGCAGACAGGCTGGTTTTGATAATTGCGGCCGGAATTTTTACAGCTTTGCTTCCCGCCGGAATTTTCGGCATGAGCATTCTTGGCTGGGTGCTTGTAATCTTTGGAATACTGGGTCATTTTACAGCTCTCCAGCGGTTCAATCATGTTTGGAAAGAACTCAAAAGATAAATGGGAAAAAAATAAAATACAGATTGTAAGTGATTGTTGTGGCATTTAAGCGAGTGGTTGTTGCGGGGAAATTGAAGGGAAATTTAGATGATGAGATCTCTCCTGTTTTTGGAAGGTGTGGGGGATTTTGCGTATTTGATTTGGCAGACGGAAATGTATCAGAAAGTAAAATTATTTCAAATCCGGCAATAGATCTTCCTGGAAGTGCAGGGGTTGTTGCCGCTGATTCTGTTGTTAAGCTTGGCGCTGACGCTGTTGTTGCCGGAGATTTTGGTGTTGCTTCTACAGAAATCTTCTACAAATCCGGAGTTAAGCAGTACATTGTAAAAGATACTACAATAAAAGATGCTCTTGAAAAGATGATTTCGGGTGAGACTGCCTGTGTTGATTCAAAAAACTATATTGAGTCAAATAAACCTCTTTATGGTAGGAGAAGCATTACACTCAAAAATACAAACAATCTTCAAAACAATAATTCATATATCTGCAGAAACTGCGGTTGCACAATGCCAAGAAAGGAAGGTCTTATGCAGATTCACTGCCCCAACTGCGGGAATATGATGGAATTGTGATTTTATCTTTTTGATTCAAGGGAATTTAGAACTGAATCCATAAAATAAAGACTTCCTTCCACCCCGCAAAGTGGTCTGTGCCAGAGCATCTTCTGATGCCTTATTGGAAATGTAAGTCCAAAAAACGGTTTTTTTGGAAATTTTGCATATTCAAATGATGAGCCTAAAATGATGTCAGGCTTTTCTGCATCAATTTTTTTTACAATCTCTCTTAAATTATTTGAATCTGAATTATCACTGTTATTATTATCGTTTCTGGTGTTAACTGTCACAATTTCCGCATCCAGATAATTCTTTAAGATATCACATGCGAATTTTGAATAGCTCTTTGTTGAAAAGACAGCCGCACGGGGTGAGTCATTTCTTCTCAGGAATTTCTCACCAGCCTTTCTCATAATCTCTTCTGCTTCTTCAGTTAAATTAAATACTGGCTCTGTGTTTGCTTCCGGAAACTGATTTGAGAGCTTTTCAAATGCATCTTCTGTTTCTTTAAGGCCTAGAATTGAATAAGTCACTTTTGAAACGTCTGTATTGTAATCCGGATTTGCAGAAATTGATGTGCAGGAAGGATTTTTACAGGCGTTGTAGGTATCTTTGAAAAAGACTGAGGCTTTCGGAATTTCAGAAACGTGCAAAAGCCTTTCGGCTTCGTTTAAGTTGCCGCGGGAATATGGGTCAAGCGAGCAGATGCCTTCTATATTAACTCCGTTTTTTTCCGGATCACATGTTGGTTTTAAGGCGCTTACTGCACTTTTCCAGCCATAATCAAAGTCTCCTTTGAATCCTGCTATATCAACCGTTATGCAGTCATACTCTGATAATGTGCCTGAAATATCTTCTCCCATGACTGACGGAACACATGTATTTATTACTGCAACTCTGCCGCAAAGCTCTGAAATACTTTCAACAACTTCCAACAGCCTGTCAGACGTTCCAAATATGACCTCATCCTGGACAAGAAATGTACTGTATAATGTGTCCGAAACTGCCATGTCGGCATAAATGTAGCACCCTGATGATCCATGTATGATAACGCCTAAATCCTTTATTCCTGCAAGCGCTGATGCCGCACCTGTCATTGCACAAGGCCATAGTGGATTTGCACATAATTTAGCCATTTATAAATCTCCTCCACTGTGAAAGCATATGAAAGACACCGCCTGTTCCAACAGGGGTAAAAAAAGGAATTGGGATGGTGACGCCGTCTGAATCTAAAACGATGCCTGTATGTCTGGCGATTTCAGTGAAAAGATTTGAATCAGCCTTTTGAAAGCCGAATGAGTCAAATGAAATTTTCTCCCCTCTTAGATCACTGAATGACTCAAACATTTCTTTTTGATAATTAATCTCATGCTTTATTGCAAGATCAGGATTTATGTTTAGATATTCTCCTGCTTCTTTTAGAAATTCAAGAGTATTTGAAATTCCATATGGATATGAGGAGATGCAGGGGATATTTGTAAGCTTTTCAAAATGCCTTTTTATATCTCCTGTTGTATCTTCACGGATTATGTTTAGTGATGCACAGTTGAAATTTTGAATATCATCAAAAGTTATATTCCTGATAAATCTTAAATTCACATCTGCGCCTAGGAGATTCAAAAGTCTTTTAATCTCTGAAAAATTGGCATCAACTTCATATTCTAAGTTTTTTTCACCAATTATATTTACAAGTGGCTTTATTTGGCATTCATCTGAATATTTATCTGAAAAATTGCAGTTCTCACCAATTATTTCCGATGCACCTTTCAGTGCTGATATAAACCCGTCTTCAAAAGAGCCGCCAAGAAATCCGGATGCATTAATCGGAATTACAGGGACACTGTCTTTTTCATTAAATCCGGCGCAGACTGATTCGATGTCATCGCCGATTGTATCACTAATGCATGTTCCAATTATAAAGATACACCTGAAATCCTCATCCAAAGCCTCTTTTATGGCATCATTAAGGCTGTCCTCACCGCCAAAGATAATGTTTTTTTCATCCATTGCAGACGAGAATATATCCGGAATGTCAAAGCATTCGTTGTAAAGCATTGATGAGTGCAGGACTGAAACTGCCTGATGACAACAGCCTTTTGGCCCGTGCACTATTGTTGCAGAATCCCGCAAAAATGTGGTTACTGTTAAAGCGCCTGTTACAGTACAGCCGTCATGCCTTGATATATTTTTGTGCAAGAGTTTCGAGTTCATCCATTGAAAGCGGAGTTGGTTTTTTGTCAGGGTCAGGGTTTGTGTTCATTATTTTTTCAGCAAGCTTTCTGTATACATCTGCCTGTTCAGATTCAGGAGCATATTCAAGGACTGTTTTTTTGTTAACCTCTGATACTCTTACAATCTGGCTTCGCGGTATAAAACCTGTAAGTTCTGAGTTGATTTTTTCTGCAAATTCTGATACAAGCCCAAGTTCCCCCTCAATATTTTGTGAATTGCAGATAACACCACCTAATGTACAGCACGGTTTTGAGCGTTTTGACAGACGGGCAATTGCCTTGCAGATGTTGTTTGCGGCATAAAGTGCCATGAAGTCCCCCGATGTTACAAGATAGACTTCGCGAGCGTAACCCTCCCGCATCGGCATTGCGAATCCGCCACAGACAACATCGCCTAAAACATCATATACTATTACATCGCCGTAGAGCGCGTCTAACTTTTCCAGAAGCTGAAATGTTGCGATGATGCCGCGGCCTGCACAGCCGACACCAGGCTCAGGTCCTCCCGCTTCAACACAGCGGATATTGTTGTAGCCTGAAAAGACAACATCTTCTGTTGTAATATTCCCTTCGCCTTTTTCTCTTACAAGATCAAGGACTGTTGGAATCCATTGACCGTGCATTAACATGCGCGTACTGTCATGTTTCGGGTCGCATCCTATTTGGAGAATATCTAAGGATTTTTCTGAAAGGGCAGCGGAAAGGTTTGCCGATGTTGTTGATTTTCCTATTCCTCCCTTGCCGTAGAGGGCGATTTGTTTCATTGTTGTAATAGAGTTTGTTTTTGGAAGTGAAATATTGTTGGTGAATAATTTCTTTTGATTGTCAGTTGTTTAAAATATGATAGAAGCTATAATTTTCTTCAGGTTATATCTTAAATGTCAGTAATAAGCGATTCTGTTAATATTATGCGTTTTCTTTTCAGCCCTTTTAAGAAGTTAATAGCACTGTATCTGATATCCGTAATTGCTCTGTCCTTTTTGGAAGTATTCAGAATTTCGCTTGTATATCCTATAATTAATTATGGTCTTGGCGTTGAAAACCAGCCCAAATTACTTGATGCTTTTTATGACTTTTTACTGCCCTCTTCTATGAATCCCTTTGTTGCATCTGCTCTATTGCTTCTTGTTATAACAGTTATGATTGCCGGGATATATGGTACAGTTGCATATGGAGGTTCATATGTATTTTCCACAGTTCGTGATTCACTTGACAGAAAGGTATTTGAAAGGATAAAAAGCAGGCCCTATAGGTATTTTGCAGGGAAAAAACAGGGGGATTTGTTATATATTGGTCAGGGTGCTGTTCTTGAATCAAGCAATGCCATCAACCAGTTTGTTGAGCTTTTAAGAAACGGTTTTATGTCTCTTTTTTATCTTTTACTCTTGTTTTACCTTTCATTCTGGCTGACAATCTGTGTAATGATCCTTGGAATATTTTATGCTTTCATTGTAAAAAAATCCCTTTTTTCCCGTGTTTATCGAAACAGCAGTGTTTTAAATATTTCTTTGATGGAAAAATCTGTTGTCTACCAGGAGTTCATCTCCGGAATTAAAACAATATTTATCACAGGCTCTCTTGACTACTGGTCAGAAAAATATGATTCTGCGGTAAAAAAATTAAAAAAAGCCTATACCAATGTTTATGCTTTGGGAAAAATTCCAATAATAGCAAATGATTTCATAATGTTTTCAATTATTGCTCTTGGAGGAATTCTTCTGTATGTATTTACAGGCGGCGATTTTATCCCATATATTGGAATATTTGGAACATTTATGCTTGCTTTGTACAGACTTGTTCCGTCTTTGTCAGCTGCTCAGAGCAATCTTTCATTACTTGTTCAGTACCTTCCTTCACTTGAACTTGTATACGGAATTCTGATTGAAGATTCTGATGAAGAAGAATCATCAGAAAATGGCTCAGATAGCAAGGAATTTTCTTTTAGAGAAAAAATAGAATTTGATAATGTCTCCTTTTTTTATGAAGAGGGCAAAAGAAAGACTCTTGACAATATAACTTTTGAGATTTCCAAAAATTCAAGGATTGCAATTGTCGGAAGCTCCGGAGCCGGGAAAACAACGGTTGCTAACCTTCTTGCACTTTTATATAGGCCTGTATCGGGGAGTATTTTAATAGACGGGGTTAGCCTGAGTGAAATTTGTAGTTCTGATTACCTTTCTCATTTGGGGTACATTGGCCAGGAGACATTTGTTTATCACAATACCATCCGGGAAAACATCCGGTTTGGGCAGGATTGTTCTGAAGATGATATAATGGAGGCTGCAAAACTTGCTGATGCACATGAATTCATTATGGCAACGAATGATGGATATGACACGGTTATTGGTGATCAGGGCTTAAAACTATCCGGAGGACAGCGGCAGAGGATTGCGATTGCAAGGATTATATTAAGGAAACCTGAGATTTTGCTCCTTGATGAGGCAACAAGTTCGCTTGACAATATCTCAGAGCAGAAAATTATGGAGTCTGTTGAAAAGCTTTCTAAAAATATGACTGTAATTATAATAGCCCACCGGTTGTCAACCGTTCAGAATGCGGATCAGATTTTCGTTTTGAAGGGCGGGAAGCTTGTTGAAAGAGGCTCTCATAATGAATTAATGGAGTTGAGGGGAGAGTATCAGAGATTGTATCTCGGTCAGAAGAAAGATGGTTTTGTGGAGACTTCCTCTTTGGAAAAGGAATAATATTTATTGGTCTTATTTTTTAAGCTGAACTTTTTTTATTGGATGAAGTTCATAAATCTATAATTAAATATTGGGGAAAAAATGAAAAAAGCGTTAATTACCGGCATAACCGGTCAGGACGGATCATATTTGGCAGAACTTCTGCTTCACAAAGGCTATGAGGTTCATGGAATTATAAGAAGAGCTTCAACTTTCAATACGGGAAGAATTGATAATATTTATTCTGACCCTCATGATGCCGGAGCAAGGCTCTTTCTCCATTATGGAGATCTCTCAGATTGTGAGCAGATTTCAAATATAATCTATAATATCTGCCCTGATGAGATATACCATCTTGGCGCACAAAGCCATGTGAGGGTGAGCTTTGATATACCTGAATATACAAGCAACGTTACAGGTCTTGGCACAACAAGACTTCTTGAGGCTTTAAGAAGAAAGGACAGCAAAATTAAATTTTACCAAGCTTCAAGCAGTGAGATGTTTGGCGCAGCAAAACCGCCGCAGAATGAAAATACTGAGTTTGTTCCCAGAAGTCCGTATGCATGTGCAAAACTTTATTCATACTGGATGGTTAAAAACTACCGCGAAGGATATAATTTGTTTGCCTCAAACGGGATTTTATTTAACCATGAATCTCCGCGCCGCGGTGAAACGTTTGTTACAAGAAAGGTTACACGCGGGATTGCTTCAATTCTTTCAGGAAAAGAAAAGTACCTTTACATGGGGAATCTTGATGCAAGGCGTGACTGGGGTTTTGCACCTGAATATGTTGAGGCTATGTGGAGAATTCTTCAGAATGATAAGCCGGATGATTTTGTGATTGCAACAGGAGAGACACATTCTGTTAAGGAATTTTTAGAAGAGGCTTTCTCGTATGTCGGTAAGCATATGAATGATTTTGTTAAAATTGATTCAAAATATTTCCGTCCGACAGAAGTTGAGGTTTTAATCGGGGATGCCTCTAAATCTGATAAAGAATTAGGATGGAAACCAAAAGTAACTTTTTCTGATCTTGTCAGGATTATGGTTGATGCTGATATGAGGGCCGCTGGACTTGAGGTTGCAGGCGAGGGTGATGAAATTCTTGCTAAGAAATTCTCTGATAAATGGTGGAGAGGGGACTGAAGGGTAAAACTTTCTTTTGGTTGAACTCCGGATATTAGATTATTAAATAGAAGTGGTGTAAAATGAGTTTTTTTAAAGACAAAAAGGTACTTGTCACAGGTGGTGCAGGCTTTTTAGGAAGTAATGTCACAAAGGAGCTTGTAAAAAAAGGAGCATCTCCGGAAAATATTATTGTTCCAAGAAGCAGGGATATAGACTTGCGTATCTGGGAAAACTGTGTGGAGATTGTCGGGGATGTTGATATTGTTATTCATCTGGCTGCAAAGGTAGGAGGCATAGGCTATAACCAGCAGTTTCCGGGATCACTATTTTATGATAATGCTATTATGGGAATTCAGCTGATGGAAGCGGCCCGGCAGGCTGATGTTGGTAAATTTGTGGCAGTCGGGACAATATGCGCCTATCCAAAATTCACTCCTGTTCCTTTTAGCGAGGATGAACTCTGGAATGGATATCCTGAAGAGACTAATGCACCATACGGTCTTGCAAAGAAGATGATGCTTGTGCAGAGTCAGGCCTACCGTCAGCAGTACGGGTTTAACTCAATTTATCTTCTGCCGGTGAACCTGTATGGGCCGGGTGACAATTTTGATCCCTCAAGCTCACATGTAATTCCGGCTCTTATAAAGAAATTCACAGAAGCTGTTAGGGCTGGAAATTCCAGTCAGACTGTTGAAGTATGGGGTACCGGCAGTGCCTCCCGGGAATTTTTGTATGTCGAGGATGCAGCCCGCGGGATTGTTCTTGCTTCTGAAAAATTTGAAAAATCAGATCCTGTAAATCTTGGTTCCGGTATGGAAATTACCATCCGCGATCTGGTGACTAAAATATCTGATATTACAGGATTTGAAGGCGATATTGTCTGGGACAAATCTAAGCCTGACGGTCAGCCGAAGAGATGTCTTGATGTGAGCCGGGCACGTTGTGAGTTTGGGTTTGAGGCGAAGATGGGATTTGATGAGGGTTTGAAGAGGACTGTTGAGTGGTATTTAACAAAATAGTGATGTATATATTTTAATTAGAGAAAAAAATCAATATTGTCTAAGATAAATGTGCAACTGATAAAGAACAATGCATATGATATTAAATTTAATATATAGTTTATCAGATGATATGATCTAGATTATATTTTTCTTAAAGTGAATATTAAATTTGCAGAACATAGTATATTTATACAAATACTATTCTATATATTTGTAATCTGAGCTGATTGATGTGAATATATCAAATTTTGTAGTAAATACATTACATAAATTAGGTTACAGGAAACCAAATCCATCTGATTATTCTACAATTGTGGGTGTAGGATCTATTGTTCCTATTCAGATAGAGGCCTATTTTTTAGCTTTAAATAAATATGTTGATGAGGATTGTAAAATTTTAGATGTTGGTTTTGGATTGGGTTATGGACTTAATATATTGGCAATAAAAGCAAAGGAAGTTAGTGGTGTTGATGTTGACAAGAAAGTTTATGATTATTGCCAGGAAACTGTTGTAGGGAGAAATCCAAGACTTATTTCACTTGAAATTTACGATGGCTATAATTTGCCATTTTCTGATGAATCTTTTGATATTGTTACTTGTGTTGATGTTATAGAACATGTTGAAGATTACAATCGGCTTATCAAAGAAATGTTACGAATATCAAAAAAAGGAATTTTCTTAAGCACCCCAAATAGGCGGTCGGAAAATACAAACCGGGATGGAAGTCCAAAAAACTATTGGCATTTAAGAGAATGGAATTTTGAGGAATTTGATGAAATAATATCTCATTTTGGTTCTGTAGATTGGAATTTTATAAATGGACATTCTGATGGCCCATTTTTAGTATCTTCTAAAATATCCAAAAATACAATGGCTTTATCGCCATTTATTTTTAAAAATGAGAGTATATGGAGTAAATAAAATGGACGAGAGTCATATTATTCAAAAAGTTGATATTAACAGATGGGAACAGGCACAGGAATTTGAACTTAAATCTGCTGAACAAGCAATTGGATCAGATGATGACTGGAATAAATGGTGGTACGAAAAATTTGAAGAATATTCAGTTCTAAAAAGCAAACATTATAATAATGTTTTAGAAGTTGGTTGTGGTCCACATACAAATGTAAGATACATTTTACCTTCCATAACTTTTGATAAATTATGGTTTGAGGATCCACTGATTCAATTTTATATTACACACAACTTAAATGGATCAAATTCGTATTTAAGAAAAATTAGAAATCATGTTAAAAAAAATCCAATAAATTATCTGCTAAAACTCTATTCTGACAAAAATATGGTGATTGATCTTTCCTCATCAAAACTTGAAGACCTGCCATATAAGGATCAGCAGATGGATTTAATAATCTGCATAAATGTACTTGATCATGTTAATGATTTTAAAAAATGTATGGAGGAAATATTCAGAGTATTAAAAAATGGAGGGTTATTAGTTTTGGGTCAGGATTTATCTAATAAAGAAGATCAGATGTATTGTCCTGAATCATATGAAGATATTGGGCATCCTATAAAAATAGATCATTTATTAATTGAAAAGATACTTGTCGGAAAATATCATCCGCTATTTGAAAAGATTTTAACTCGGGATGAAGGAAGAAATCCTAAAGCACATTATGCGACATACTTGGGAATATTGCAAAAAGAGACTATTCAATAAGATGTATCACTTGTTATTAATGGCCTGACATTCATTGACAGGTGGCTTTATCTTCATCCGGTGTTCTTCAAAGACGTTCCAACAGAGCATTTCTTTGGTAAAGGGATTTATCCGGACATTTCACTGACGGTAAACTGGAAAGAACTATCAATAGAATCCATGAAATATGAACCTGCCGAATTATTCATTCCAATCGTGATAAAAAGATCATGAAACATGAATATGGGATCCACTGTATTCATTTTGATATTACGAATTTTAGCGATTACGGATCCAATGAAATTGAATGCGATTCACGGAATATAGAGATGACATTTAGTCATACATAAGATGGCGGTGACATAAAGTCTAGTGCTGAAATGAGTATTTTTTAGGTTTAGGATAGTTTTGAACTTAAGTTTAGTGTAGAAGGCAAGATTAAATCGTAATTACAAACTTGAAATAAGACTTGTGAATGATCTTATTACTGATGTGAAGAGATTGTTGTAGTATCACGAAAATTGTTTGATTTATTCATCTATTTTTAGAATTGAAGAAATTCCTGAAGTTGCTAATCGTTAGTTAAAACATCATTAAAGTAATTAATTGTTTTTTTCAATCCATCTTCAAGTTTAATTTGTGGTACCCAGCCTAATTTTTCTTCAGCCAAATTTATCTGAGGTTTTCTTTGCTTTGGATCGTCTTCAGGAAGTGGTTTAAAAACAATCTTGCTTTTTGAATCAGTCATTTTTATAATTATTTCAGCTAATTCTAAAATTGTGAATTCGCATGGATTTCCTAAATTAACTGGGCCAGTAAATCCTTCTTTTGAATTCATCATCATTGTCATTCCTTTAATAAGATCATCAACATAACAAAAGCTCCGTGTTTGTGAACCTGTGCCATAGACTGTAATATCCTTGTTTTTTAGCGCTTGAACTATAAAATTGCTTATTACACGACCGTCATTTGGATGCATTCTTGGTCCATATGTATTGAAAATACGAATTACTTTAATATTCAATCCATGCTGACGATGATAATCAAAAAATAATGTTTCTGCACAACGTTTTCCTTCGTCATAACAAGCTCTGGGGCCGATTTGATTGACATTTCCTCGGTAATTTTCTGGTTGAGGATGGATTGTAGGATCGCCATATACTTCACTTGTCGATGCCTGAAGAATAGGTACGTGCAATCTTTTTGCCAAACCTAACATATTTATTGCACCAACAACGCAGGTTTTTGTTGTTTGTGCAGGATTATATTGATAATGGACTGGGCTTGCTGGGCAGGCAAGATTATAGATTTCATCAACTTCAACATATAATGGAAAAGTTACATCATGTCGGATAAGCTCAAAATTTTCATTTCCCAGCAAATGTGAAACATTCTCACGCCCTCCGGTAAAAAAATTATCTACACAAAGAACATAATGTCCCTCATTTAGAAGTTTATCACACAAATGTGAACCTATGAATCCCGCTCCGCCAGTTACAAGTATTTGTTTTTTCATGAAGTCAACAACCTTTGTTTTGTGTAAATTTGAGAATTAAAAAATAAAAAAAATCTTTCATAAATATAGTTGTTATATCTTATTAAGTTAGTTTCATATAATTTAACATTTTTAGTAAAGAATCAATATTTATGAATATGTTTTCATGACCTATATGAGGATCGTAAAAATCTGGAGGTCTTTTTCCTTCACTCATTAAATAATAATAATTAAGATCTACTTGATTTGCTAATGTATAATAGCATGGATTAACGTAATTTGGGGAGAAAAATTCTAGTATTTGTGTTTTTGGATCACAGAAAACAATATTTGATAAACCTGCTCCATGTGGTGCAATAATCACTTCAGAATTATGAAATAATTCGACTTGTTCTTTAAATGAGATTTCTTCAGAAAATATCAATTCAAATCCAAGAGGTTTTAGGATATTCATTATTTCTTTTTCATTTAAGACCTTTCTTCCATTTGAAGATTTATCACGTGATATATACAGTCTTTTCTTTTTAGATTTATTATTTTTAGATATGACAGGAAGAAAAGAATCTCGTAAAAAATCACAAACCCATTTTGGCATATGCCCTGTATTCCCGGGAAGAGATGGCACAATCATTTCATGTGCCTGTAAATAATCTTTTTCAGATATAGCTATACTAATGTCTAAGTATTTAAGGATTTCAAGAGTTTCTTTTTGAAACTGTGTTTTTATCTCATTAACAATAATTTTGTCTGGATGGCAGCCACACTGTTTGAGAATGTATATTTTTGGTAAGACATCAAATAACCAATGAAAGAAATACTGACCTACTTGTGATGATAAAATGGCTACTTTGCCATCAATATATTCCGGACTGGGAAGAAAAATTTTTTTGAATATATTTGATTCTCCAGGATCTTTTCTAATTGGTGTTGAAAAATCTTCTAATACAATATTGTCTTTTGTTACAATAATTCCTTCATTTCCAAAAACTCGTCCATTTTCCAATTTTATAATGAATACAGAAGGTGTATTTATGCAATATTCTTCTTCAAATACCCAGTGTATTTTATTTTCAATTGTATGTGGTTTTTTATTGTATATTTTAGATTCCGGATATATCTCAATGTGATCACAAAACATTTTATTATCTTCAATGTATTCACTAGCTTTTTGATGATGTATCGGTGCAATATTATTTTTGGTAGAAATGAGTATGAGTATTCTTTTTAAAACCATTGAAAATTTTATATGAATAATACCCGAAAATCTGAATATATTCATAATAGTATGAAAAATAAAGTGATTATTTAAAACAACCAGTTTTAATAGTTTTTTTGAGTAATTGGCTATTATCTTTATCATCTGATTTTACCATCGCAATTTGGTATTATTTATTTTTGTGTTGATACATATAGTAATAGTATAGTCGATTTTCTTTTGAGAATCTTTGAGTTAATTTTCAATAAATTTAGCTGGTGTAGTATATGTATTGTCTAGAAATTATTTCACATGAATTATTTTAAGATAAAATGACCCTCAAAATATGAAATGGATTTGTGATATCACAAAGGTGAACTGTTACAAAAAGAGTTTAATATAAAAATAAGATCTAATCTATGAACAATTGTAAGCAAAATGATATCGGTAGATAATATAAAACGAAAAATTGTATTGTCGTATAAGCATATGACGGGTAATGATGTGGTCTCTCTATTTGCACCTGTAAAGAGTGATAAGAATGTGTTATTATCATATATCACACGGCCTTTTGAGATAGATCAAAATTCCTTAGAATTTTTGTCGCATACTAATAAATGGGAGTGTCTTCAAATTGCTCAAACATGGGTTGATCATGGTTATAATGTGGATATCATAGATTATGATAACAATTATTTTAAGCCAAAAAAGAATTACTCAATTTTTATAGATATCCATTCAAACATGGAGCGTCTGTCTTCGCAGCTTGGAAAGAACTGCAAAAAAATATTGCATATTACCGGTGCATATTGGAAATTTCAGAATCGTGCTGAAAAAATCAGATTATCTAATTTGCAGGATAGAAAAAATTTTTCTTTAGCCCCACGAAGTCAGGTGCCCCCTAGTCGTGGTATTGAATTTGCTGATTGTGCAACTATTCTGGGAAATGAATTTACTAAAGGAACATTCTCAGAATTCGGAAAGAAGCTATATGAAATTCCTCTTTCAACAACAATAGAATATCCCCTCTTTGAGAAGGATTTTAGTAAAATCAATAAAAACTATCTTTGGTTTGGAAGTTCTGGGATGGTACATAAGGGTTTGGATCTGGTACTGGATGTGTTTCGGGAATTGCCGGATTATAATCTCACTGTTTGTGGAAATGTTAGTAAAGAGAAGGATTTCGAAAAGGCATATTATGAAGAATTATATTGTTTGCCGAATATTCATACATTAGGCTTTGTTGATGTAAGAAGTGATATTTTTCTGGCTGTCATAAAGAATACAGCTGCATTGATATTCCCCTCATGCTCTGAAGGTCAGTCAGGGTGTGTTGTTACTTGTATGCATGCAGGCCTGATTCCGGTTATCAGTTATGAATCCGGAGTTAGTGTCAGCAATAATTCAGGCATTATACTTAAAAACAATAACATTGAAGAGATATTATGCTCTATTATAAATTTATCCACAAAACCTGCAGATGAACTTAGGGCAATGTCTCTTAATTCATGGCTTTATGCAAGAAAATATCATACCAGAGAAAATTTCTTAAATCATTACTGTAGTTTTGCTGATAAATTGGTTGAATAGATTATTATGCAAGTATTATTTGATCACCAGGTATTTTCTTTTCAAAAGTATGGAGGCATTTCAAGATATTTTTGTGAATTAATGGATCAATTCACATTTATACCTGATACGAATTTCAATATTGGCATAAGGCATTCAAACAATGAAAATCTTGTATCCAGAAAAAATCTTTATAAATATTGGTCTAATCCAAGCAAATATCTCTGCAATTCAAAAGTATTTCCTTATATTCAAAAAAAATGTAACGTGGATTTGTTGAATTTGATTCAAATTAACAATTCTGAATCAATACGAATGCTAAAAAAGAGTAATTATGACTTATTTCACCCGACATACTATGATCCGTATTTTCTGAAATATATTGAAAAAAGACCATATGTGCTAACAGTTTATGATATGATTCATGAATTATATCCTGAATCGTTTTCAAAAAAAGATCCTGTCAGTCTTTGGAAAAAAAAGCTAATACAAAATGCAACTTCAATAATCTCAATTTCAGAGAGTACTAAAAAGGATATTATAGATCTTTATGGAACAGATGATTCTAAAATTCGTGTAGTATATCTTGGAAATCCTCTTGAAAATATAACAAAATTACAAGAAAAAGACTCATTTTCAGTTGAAAAGGAATTTAGTTTTGAGTACCTGTTATTTGTTGGTAAAAGATCCGGTTGTAAAAATTTTCAATTTTTTATTAAATGTATAGCTGAATACCTTATCATGGCCCAAAAACATGTTGTTTGTGCGGGGGGTGGGTTTTTCACTCCCGATGAAATATCTCTATTTAAAAAATTGGATATAATAAACAAGATTCATTATGTCGATATTAATGATTCAAATATATGCAAATTATATCTAAATGCGATGGCATTTATTTTTCCTTCGTTATATGAGGGATTTGGACTTCCTGTGCTGGAAGCTTTTTCATGTGGTTGTCCTGTGATATTAAGTAGTTCCAGTTCTCTTCCTGAAGTTGGAGGAGATGCAGCCTGTTATATTAATCCAGAATCTTCAGAGTCAATTATGCAAGGCGTTAAGTGCGTTTGTTCAGATGAGAATTATAGGAGTGATTTAATTGATAAAGGATTTAAGCAATTAAAAATATTTTCGTGGAGAAAAACAGCTCTTGAAACAAAAAAAGTTTATGAAGATACATTACAATAAATTAGTAATACTGTCTAAAAATGTTTTTTAGAAAATTTTCTATTATGAAATAATAAATTATGAATGAACAGCAAATAAATTTAGTATTAACATGAACAGCAATTCTACTATTAAGATTACTCCTTCCAATTCAGATAAAACCGGATGGCCATGGACAGAAGATTCATCTTCTTTGTATTATGAAGATGAATCTTTAAAATGGCCAAAAATCTCCATAATAACTCCCAGTTACAATCAGGGCAGCTTCTTAGAAGAAACTATGCGCTCTGTTCTTCTTCAAAATTATCCAAATTTAGAATATATTATTCTTGATGGAGGCTCTACAGACAATAGTGTTGAAATAATCCAAAAATATGATGAATATATTGATTTCTGGGTAAGTGAGCCGGATAATGGTCAGGCAGATGCAATTTATCGAGGGATTGAAATGGCTACCGGAGATATAGTGGCTTACATAAATTCTGATGATATTTATTACCCCGGGGCATTCTTTAAAGTCGCAAAAGAATTTATTAAAAATCCGGATTCGGGGTGGTTAACCGGAAGAACTGTTTTTGTTGATGAGTATTCAAATCCAAAGAGTGACCAGCCAAGATATCTTCCAATAAACATGTTTAATATGGTTTATCTGGGTAATTTTGTTATGCAGCCATCTACCTTCTGGAAAAAGGAATTATTTCTATCTGTTGGTGGATTTGATAAAAATCTTCGTTTTAGCTTTGATTATGAATTATTCCTCAAATTTCTAAAATTTGAAAAACCATTGTGGATAAATCAAAATCTTGCAGGATTCAGATATCATTCACTGAGTAAAACTACTAATATTCATGATGTATGTGTTGAAGAATCAGATGAAATAAAAAGTAAATACATCTGCAATGACAGTATCTTCAAAAAATTTATAGGCAGGATTTTTAGTGACTTGTATTCATTAATTTTTAATTATCGGCACAGGTAAAAAATTATCATATTTAATTTATTTTCAACTGACAAAGTCAGGATCTTATATTGCATAAAGGACAGATTCATATGGATTATTTCCGTCATCTAACTTGTATTGTCTCAAATAGAGTTTATATGATGGATTCATTTCTAAAATTAATTCGGAAATTTCCCATAGGTCATTTGGTTTATGATATACGCAAATTGCTAATTTTGGCTTTTCATCTATGATATGCCGTTTTGCACCATTTAGAGCATCCAATTCTGAGCCTTCAATATCCATTTTGATGAATGAAATTGGTTCTTTGATATCATTATCAAGGGAAACCACCTCAATTTCACAGCCTTTTTCCGAAGAAATCGTGGAATTTGCACCATTCGCTTTAATTTTCAGTAGAGCGTTTTCTTTACCAACACCAACATTACGAAGAATTATTTTATCAAACACATCTTTTTCCCATGAGGAAAGATAGGTTGACGCTTTATTAAAATTATCAGATTGTGGTTCATAAAAATAAATTTTAGAAAAATTTGTAACATGGTTGATAAACATCTCTGTTGTATCTCCAATAAATCCTCCACAATCTACAAATTTTTCAAATTCGGAGAGCTTAATAATTTTTTTATCAAAGTATTGGTTGAATATAAAATCACTTTCAGCATGTAGTGTTGTATAATTCCCGTCGATTCGATGCTTTAAAATACAGAGTAAAGTTTTGAGAGATTTTTCATCGGCCAAAATATTATATAAATTTATATACTTCTCTTTATACTCAAACACACTGCTTCCAAATGAGGAAACACAGATATCTTTATTTTTTCCAAACAGTAGTCGGCGAGTTTTCCATAGAACCTGTGTGGCAGTTTTGCACCTCCCAAATATTGATTTGTTCCATAAATTTGTACATTTGAGAACAAAACCCTTTTGTAATTTTTTGAATCTACATTTTCTATTTTATTATAGAAATCATCAATATTTTCACTGTTCAAAGATTCTGTCATATCATTCATTAATACCAATTCAATATGTGAGAATATTTATTTTTCTATTGTAATTATTTAGCTTATTATTGCTTAATGAGAAGTTGGCTGTCCTGCAACCCTTTTTTCTGGAGGTTGGAATATATCTCTAAATTCTAAAGAACATTTTTACATATTCAACTGATATAACCTGAACTTGCCACTTGGTCTTTTGAAGTGCATTATTCCCAAAAATATCACCGTTTTGTCCTGAAATTATTTCGCCTTTTTGGGTATTTATATACTGACATTTTAATCACACCTCACAAATTGAATAATCTTACTGTAATTCCCATTTTAGCTTCTTCTGGGAGTCTTCTCCAGAAAGCCTGTTCAGGGGTTTCTAATTCATCAAAATTTAATGACCCATGTGGCCTGTTGTTGTACCACATGATAAAATCTTCAAGCGAATCGAACTCACTCCTAAATCGTTGATAGGTGTGAAACCACTTTTCTATCTTTCCGTTTGTCTGAGGATGCTTTACTCGTGCCAGAATTGGAAGAATATTGTGTTTAGTCAGGAATTGCTTAAACTCACTGTCCCATGATCCATCAGAGTTTCTTCGGTGTGCACCAAATTCACTTCCATGATCCATGATTAATTCACGAAGTGGACAAATGGTACAATAATCTTTAATCATGGTTGAAACCGTTTTAATTGTGTTTTCTGCATTGGATGATACATATTCCTCAGCTGCAAGTATCATCCTGGAAGAATCATCTATAATGGCACATATCTGAAGACTCAGTTCTGGATTATAGTGACAGTCTATATGGGCCGCCGACATTGAATGTTTTCTTTCATATCGGCAGTATTTTCTTTGCTTCCTTTTTTTCTCAGAGGTTTTTACAACTCCCATTTTCAGTAGATGAGAATGGATTTTATTATGTGATATATTCATCCCTTTTTCAAATTGGATGATTTTTTCAAGATAAAGTGCTCCAAACTTATATCTTGAATATGTTGAACTGATTAGTTCTTTTTCTGAGTCTGTCAGATTTTTTAAAGGTCTTCCAATGTTTTTACCAATTACTGGAATCTCCCCTGCATCACAGAATTTTTTCCAGATTTGCTGAACTCTCCTGGGAGTGACTTTTTGAACATTCGCAATTTCGGTACTGCTCACCCCCTTCTTTTTCTGATTAATAATCAATTTGACCTTTTTAGGCGATAATTTCACATTTAAGGGATTCTTTTTTCGAAGATAAGCAATGCGAAATAATTTCAGGACAGTACACCAAAAATATCAAAAATAATCGTTATTGAATTTGACAGTTGGGACATATTTGCATGCAATAATCAATTTTATTTTTATAATGCCAAAGTCATTTAGAATTTAAGCTCAGAATGATGCTATTTTTTGGTAAAATTTTCAAAAATTCCTGGAACTGTCAAATTTAATTCTTGCACAATACAATGAATTTGAATAATGTGGCAAACTTAGGATATAAACGTAACCTGAGGTTTTTTTTATTCGAATTTAAGCCATTTTTCGTCCGCATGTAAAATTTTTGAGTTAAGTTGTTCTTCTTTGATGATGGTCTAGAAAAGTTCAAGACTCACCATCCGCACCATTTCGAACCATATTTTTAATTTTCAACCGCAATATCTTTGTACTTTGAGGAAATAACGTATAATATGCCTTCAATAGATGGATTCATAGAGGGTTCAAACACATCACTTGCTCATTATGGTCTTGTTGCCGGTGCTTATGACAAGCTTGAAATCGGTGAGCTCATCGACGAACTTATTCCTAAAACAAAATCACATATTGTCACTCATGGTCAGATTGTAAAATCACTTGTTATTAACGGTCTGGCATTCATTGACAGGCGGCTTTATCTTCATCCTGTGTTCTTCAAAGACGTTCCAACAGAGCGTTTCTTTGGTAAAGGAATTGAACCCGGGCATTTCAATGATGATACACTGGGACGGACTCTCGATAGAATCTATGAATATGGACCTACTGAATTATTCAATCAAATTGTGATAAAAAGACTGCTGAAGGATGATTATGGAATCCACTGTATTCATGTGGATACTACAAATTTTAGCGTTTACGGGGACTATGATAGTAATTTCGATTCACGGAATATGGAGATAACATTTGGTCATCCTAAAGACGGCAGAAACGATCTCAAACGATTTGTACTCGGAATGGCTTCAGATAATCGGGGAGTTCCAGTCTTTCTCCAGACATTTTCAGGTAATGAATCAGATAAAAAAGCAATTATTGAGATGATAGATAAACTGAGGAAAAATCTTATTTCATCTCATAAAGTCTACCATATTGCCGATAATGCCTTTTACACTAAGGCAAATCTTCAGGAGATGGGCGATCACACTTTCTGGATAAGCAGAGTTACAAACTCGATTGGAGAGGCGAAAGAATTCCTGAGCTTGGATGAAACTTTACAGGAATGTGAAGATAATAGATATTCATATGCAGAAAAGATCTCAGATTATGCAGGTATAAAACAAAAATGGGTTCTGTACAGCTCAAATGAAATGCAAAAGCAGAAGCTTAAAAAATATGAGATAATGCTTCAGAAAAATATTTTAGATGAAACGAAATCTCTTAAAAAGATGAAAGCACGTGAATTTGCTTGTGAGGCAGATGCATTTCAGGAGGCTGAAAAATGGATCTCGGAGAGGAGAAGATACAGATATTCTTCAATTGAAGTCTGTCCAGTCTCAAAGCGGAATGACGGGAAGAAAGGACGACCAAAAAAAGATGAGTGTTTATTTCAGGTTTATAAAATTCGGGCTGAAATTGAACACGATCCAGAGTTTGTGAAAACGGAGAAGAGTAAGTTAGGAAGGTTCATTCTGGCAACAAATGATGATAAAATGGATCCTGATACATTGCTCAGTGAATACAAGAATCAATACAAGGTTGAGCGGGGTTTTAGATTCCTTAAGGATAAGTCATTTAGAATTGGAGAGGTATTTTTAAAAAAGGAGTCCAGAATTCAGGCTCTGGCAATGATTATGGTACTTTGTCTGTTCATATATTCCCTCGTGGAGTTTGAATTGAGAAAGAAACTGCAGGATTCCAAAGAGACTGTGACCAGCCAGACTAATAAGCAGACAGAAAGGCCGACGCTGAAGTGGGTGTTCTTTGGATTTAGGAGAGTTCGTGAACTTAGGTTCAGTGTTGAAGGCCAGACTAAAATCGTAATTACAAACATGGAAGAGGAGTTGTGGAAGATCTTAAGGCTTATGGGCAGGGATTATGAAAAATATTATTTCCCAAAATTTTGCTGCGGAATGTAAGCTAAAGATTTATCAACTTTAAATGGATTGACATCAATTTTTTATTTAATTTTTCATTATCATAGTTTTCTAAAACGTATTCTCTTCCAGTTTTTCCTGTTTTATTTCTCAAATTAAAATTTTCATCATAATATTTTATTGCTTTAGATAGATATTTAATATTTTTTGGAGGAATTAAAATGCCTGAATCTTTATTTGTTATGATCTCCGGACAACCTCCAACATTTGAAGCAATAACAGGAACTCCGCATGCAAGGCTTTCCAGAAGAACCAGACCCAGTCCCTCCGAATGACTTGGCAAAACCAGAAAGTCTGCGGCGTTCATTAATATAGGCATTTTTTCAGGAGAAATATCACCTAAAAAAAAACAGTTTGACGGGTGTTTTGGAACAGGTCCTGGTCCTCCAAATATAAAAGTTACATCAGGATTTAATTTTGCAGCTTCAATAAGATCAAAAATTCCCTTCATTGGATGAATTCTTCCGGCATATAGGCAGATTGTAGCATTTTTATCCAATGAAAAGGACTCTCTGCAATGTTCTTTGTTCATAGGCTTAAAGACAGAAGTATCTACACCGTTTGCAATTGGAGTGATTTTTTCAGATTCAACACCCAAATTAATCAGTGAAGTTTTCAAAGCCTCACTGCATGTTATTATATGATCAGCCCTGTTAACTGATAAATTGAACAGAGCTCTGTTAAAATGATTCTTATAAGGATATATCAGCCCGTCATCGCCATGAAATTTCAAGATAAGTGGTTTTTTTGATTTCATTAAAGCCGGAATAATTGAACTGTGGGGGATATACTCAGCCTGAAAAATATCAACATCTTTTTTGAGAGAATTTACAAAAGAATCCAGATAAAAAGTAGAATATGCAAAAGGAGAAGCACTTTTTTTTACAGCTTTTATGACCTTCACATTTTTTTCTTCAAGAGAGTCAACCATCCTTTTGACAAATATACCCCTGCTATCGCCTTCATATCTGGGATATAAATTAGCAAAAAGACCAAGAGTATAATCAGGCTTCATAAAATCCCCATCTCACTAAGTCTCGCCGGCAGATACTTTTTCGTTACAAAATCAGACATTCTGCCTCATCTCCTCATAATCTTCGCGCGATAGCTTCACCTGTTTCATTATCTCTTTTGTAAGGCCAATGCCAAGCTTTTCATTTTCATGGACAGGCACTACCGTTCTTCTTCCGTCCGGATGAATATAACGGACGTGACTGCCGGACTGGTGAATTTTTACAAATCCCAAACTTTCCAGTATTCTGCACATCTGCTTTCCCGTAACAGGAAGAAGTCTGCTCATGCCTTAACCTTAATCTCGATCTGTTGGAGGCCGATAAATTTCATAGGTACAATCTCTGTCAGATCTTCTCCTGTATCAATACAGGCATGAATTGCTTCCTCTATCCTCTCCATTGCCTGTGTTATGGTATTTCCCTGCGTGTAACACCCGGGAATGTCCGGAACCTTTGCCACATACATCCCGTCTTCATCCTGCTCAATAAGAACAGTAAAATTCAGAAGGTTATCTTTCATTTCAATCACCAGTATATTATGCTGTATTTAGATATTAATCGAGGATAATAATGTTTGTATGATACAATAATTTCATAAAATCCCCATCTCACTAAGCCTCGCCGGCAGATACTCCTTCGTTACAAAATCAAGGCCCCGTGCCGCAAACGCCTGCTGTTCTGACTTAAGGCCCATCTTTAACTGAAGATTGATCTCTGATCTCCAGTACTCGGTATCAAATCTCGGGTCAGAAAGCTCAGCCTTTAGCGCTGCAATATCTCCTTCTGTCAGCTTGTCTGAGGGAAGATTGTAGTTGCTGATGTCTGATGGCTGAACTCCTATAAACTGTGCCCCTGGCGTTGCAAGCGTATCAGACATATGCGCCGCCTTAATAGAGCCGTATGCAACGCTTGCAAAAATCCTGTAAGACCATGGATCACCGTCTGTGAACACAACAACAGGAAGGTTAAGCTCCTGGTTCAAGCGCTTTAAAACCCTTCTTGTCGAACGTGCCGGCTGGCCCTTTAAGTGAACAAGAACAGCATCGTAATCCTCGTCAAAACCGTTCTCCATAAGCCTAGCATACATACCGCCGGTCTCCATTGCAATCACAAATTTTGCATCATGTCCGATGAACTCAAGATTATCAACATTGTTTGGAATAGGATATCCTCCCTCTCCCACATCCTGCTGGCAGTGCATATCGCGGTCACCGCGGCGTGTCTTCTCACGAATTTTAAGAGGCCCGTATATTGTTGCTCCGTCATCTTCGGGCCTTAAGTGAAAAGATTCTCTTGAAAGTTCGGTAATAATCTCCAAATCCTCAACAAGATGGTTTGACTCATCCTGGGCTGAAAACTTAGCCTTCTTCCAGCCTTCTGAGATGTAATACATCTCCCTTAATGTTGATGAGCGGTTTTCTTTCAACTGCTGTTTTAAAAACCCGACTACATATGCCATTTTAAGAAGATGAACGGCACCCTTTGATGAATTTGCAACACGAAGTGTCTCTTTATCGCCATACTTCCAGACTTCAGAATCCTCATCATACTCGATATTGTGTTTTGTACGTGTCGGAAGCGAAATATATGGTATTGATGCATTCTGCATCTGCTGATACCACTTATTGGCAATATCCAATAATTTTTCATCTGCGATTTTGTCCTTGTCCTCTTTGCTCATATTATATCCACCACAACCAGCAGTTTTTCCTCAACTCCACGGACACTCACAGTTCCGTGTGAATTTCCTGAATATTCAGTTTTCCATGAACTTTCAGGCGAAATTTCAACCTTCCAGAGCTTATTATATTCATCGCCTATTTTGTCAACAAAATCAGGCTTTGGCTTTGCATCAGATGCCGAATCCTCAGACATATTGTATATTGTAAGAGATGCCGGATGTTTTGTGTAGTTATTGACAGAAATTAAAACTTTTCCATTGGAGACCTTTTTTTTCACAACTACCTTTCTCATAATCTGTGCTTCAAGGGATGTGGTGTCAGGAACCGGCTTTCCAACAATATCTGCAACCTTTTCTGCGATATCCGGAAGGATAGAGCATACTGCACGGGCTCTTTCTTCCTGTTGTTTGTTTTTATCACGCCTTGATATATAATTTTTAAGCTCGCGGCCAAGCTCTTGTAAAACAAGGATAATTTCCTTTTCTATCTCAGGTATAGCCGCGACAGCATCCTTGCTTTCGCTTGTGAACGGAACGTTTGTGGATGCAACGTGAACAAGAATCAAAACAGGTCCGATTGGTATTCCCTGCTGAGATAAATTATATGCCTTCCAGTTCACCTGTGATGCCGCGTTTGTAATAAGGCATGCACCCTGCTGGTAAAGAAGAGGAACACGGTTTGCAAACCGTAATATTTGTGCAGGACCTTCAGATTCAAGCTTTCCGCCATACCCGATTGCCGCTTCGACAATAAACGGATGGCCTGAAAAAACCTGGCTTTTTCTTGTTCTTGAACGGACAAAGTCAAGCTGAAATTCCTTATCAATTCCGGCGACAATTTTATCCTCTCCAATTGGAGACAAACATTGTGATGCCGGAGGAGGGGGTACCTGAACAGTCTGCATTGCGTCAAGGAGCTTTTTTAATTCCTCTGTTTTAAGACCCTGTGCTTTTCTGTCAGGCTTTAAACCAGACATTCCGATTATTTCATCAGCGTTTTTATCTCCTACTCTTGAGAAGCCTTCAATTAAAAATTCTTTTAGTTTAAGAGAGCTTGCCTCAGCCATTCTTTTGAGTGTTCCAAACTCAATTCCGTGCGGGTGGGGTGCAATTGCTTTTGGGGGAATAATTGTTTCATCAGAGCCTCTTTCAAAATTGAATTTTTCACCGTCTATATCAGCCCTTATTCTTGCATGCGGGTTTACAACAGCAGTGTATCTTAAGTAATCAAGAAGCCTTTTTTTTGCCGCAAGAGAACTTTTGAATTCAATCTCAACGCGGGTACCGTGCATTCTGTCCCAGTCAATCTCTTCCTGTTCTAAAACCTGAGGCTCGTTAACCTCGGTTTTTATCATAATCAGAAAGCGGTTTGCCTTTGATGTGTGACCTGTTCTTGAAATTACTGTTGCCGGAATGCCTGTTGTAAGCTGGGCATAAAGGACTGCGGCGCTTATTCCTATACCCTGCTGACCGCGGCTCTGCTTAATCTGGTGAAATCTTGAGCCATAGAGTAGTTTTCCAAAGACAAAAGGAACCTGTTTTGGAACAATTCCCGGCCCGTTATCTTCAACAATAATCCTGTAAACGTCCTTTTCAGTCCTTTTTATTCCGACATAGATGTCAGGAAGCACCTCTGCTTCCTCGCAGGCGTCAAGTGAGTTGTCTACAGCCTCTTTTATTGTTGTAATAATGCCTCTTGTAGGCGAGTCAAAACCAAGAAGATGCTTATTCTTTTCAAAAAATTCTGCAACACTGATACTTCTCTGTTTTGTTGCAAGCTCTTCTGCCAAATCCAATTTTTATTTCACCCCTCTAATAACGGAGATGGCTGAATCGGCTGAAAGCTCTTTTTGTTCGCCGGATTTCATATCTTTCAATGTGATTTTTCCTGATTTTGCCTCGCGTTTTCCAATTACAACTGCATAATCTGCTGTCTTTGCGGCATGCTTCATCTGTGCACCGATTCCCCTTTCAAGTAGGTTTAGTTCGGTTGTAATTCCGGCTTCCCTAAAGATTTTGGCGATTGAGAATGAAAAATCTGAAACATCAGGTGTGTATACGACTGAAACCAATGGCGGTTTTTGCGGATTGAATTCTCCAATTGATACCATTACGCGGTCAAATCCTATTCCAAAACCGCATGATGCAACATCTTCTCCGCCGAAGAGATGTGCAAGCCTGTATGATCCACCGCCTATTATCTGGTTTTCAGCGCCTAAATTGTCTGCAAAGCCCTCAAAGACCATTCCTGTGTAGTAATCAAGACCTCTTACAATACCAAGATTAAGCCTGTATTCAATATTCTGGCTGTCAAGGATTTTAATAAGTTCACACATCCTCTCTTTATCCGGCATATCCCCGCAGATTTTTAGTGCCTCATCTATTGTTCTGCATTCCAAAAGCGATTTTAAAGAGGCAAAGAGACTTTCAGCGTTTATTTCCTCAAGATATTTTTGAAGTCCGTCAAAATTCTTCTTATCCAAAAGCGCCATTATATCTTTTCTGTGTACATCTGAAAGATCTGATAAAAGATGCTTCATCGGTGCAAGGTGTCCTATATGAAAAGTAAATCTGACACCTGTGGCTTTTAGTATTTCATATGCAAGAAGTATTATCTCAGCCTCACCGGCGGGAGTGTCAGCGCCTATCTGCTCTGCGCCAAACTGCCAGAACTGTCTGTAACGACCCTTTTGCGGGCGTTCATAACGATAGCAGTCTGAAAGATAGCACCATCTGACAGGCTTTGAGAGAACTTTCGCTTCATTGACATACATTCGAAGAACAGCCGCGGTTCCTTCCGGCCTTAATGCAAGTTTTCGCCCGCCCTTGTCTTCAAAGACGTACATCTCATTTATTATGCCCTCTCCTGAACGGATTGTATAAAGTTCCTGGGTTTCAAAGGTAGGTGTGCATATTTCGCGGTAGCCCCAGTTTTGTGCAACGCTTCTCATGCGCATCTCAATTTCTCTTCTCTGTTCCATCTCTTCAGGCAGAAAGTCTCTTGTTCCTCTTGGTTTTTGAAGCATCAGTATTTCTCCGGATAAATTTCTAAATTGTATTTTGGAATTAATTTTGTAATATTTTTCAATTCATTTTTCACTTCATTTTGTATTTTTTGTATTTTTATTTTTTGTAACTTTATTTTGTACAGTATTTTTTGCGTTTTTGTCAGTTATTTCTTATTGGTTTTTATTTGGAATGCCTGATTTTTTAAATTGTTAAATTTTATCATCATCTGTTGTATTATGCAGTACTGCCTTTCCGAGAATCCTGTCTGCTGTTGTTGAATCTTTTGACCAGACTTTTGTTCTTTCTCTTTCTATTCTTCCCTGAAGGTAGAGTGCAAGAAGAATCAGTCCCAGTCCGACCAGTTCATATCCGCGGAATTCAAATAAAAGGCCGAGCAATGAAAGTGTTGTATAAAATACGCCATAGTAGGCCGCCTTTCTGTATCCCTTAAATCCGGTCCTGTAAAAGATTCTTGCATCACGAAGCCACAAGTACAAAACAGTGGCCACTCCAAAAAGGGCTATATAAATAAAAAAACTGTATGCCATGACAATAATTATTATTCAACTCCTGACCATATGTTAGTTATCTGTTATGAGTAAAAACAAAACACTTAAAAGTGTCCTTTTAAGTTTCAAAAACGGTGAGATAACTATTGATGAGGCCGAGGAGAAGGTTGGCGGAATCCGCCTTGATATGATTGGCGAGTGCGCAAAAATTGATACTGGAAGAAATATCCGTTGCGGAATTCCAGAAGTAGTCCTTGCTGAAAATAAAGACATGAAACATCTTTTGGCAATCGTTGAAAAGATAACAAAATCATCCGGAAGATGCATTGCATCAAGAGTTCAGCCGGAACAGGCTGATGCCTTAAAAGAATTCTCTCAAAAATCAGGGTTTTCATATGAATATAACAGTGAAGGCAGGATGGTTGTTATATCAAATGTGCCACCTCCTGAAAAGACCGGCGGAGTTGTCGCAATAATTACAGCAGGCACATCAGATATTCGTGTTGCAGAGGAGGCAAAAGTGATTGCCGAAGAGATGGGGTGTGTTGTAAAAACAGCATATGATGCAGGTGCGGCAGGAATACACAGGCTTTTTCCGGCGGTAAAAGATCTTTTGGATGCGCATTCCTTTGTAGTATGCGCAGGGCGCGAGGGAACACTTCCGACAATCATCGCAGGACTTGTTGACAGACCTGTAATTGGCGTTCCTGTAAGCGTTGGCTATGGTTTCATGGGAGGCGGCGAAGCGGCGCTTGCAAGTATGCTTCAGTCATGTGCGGTTTTAACGGTTGTAAATATTGATGCCGGATTTACGGCAGGCGCTTATGCGGCTTTAATTGCAAACATGGCAGGCGGTAATAAATGAAGATAGAAAGAGGGCTTTACATTGGCAGATTTCAGCCTTATCATAAGGGGCATCAGTCAGTTCTTGAAAGAATAGCAGGTCAGGTTGATGAGATAATAATTGGTATTGGAAGCGCCCAGTTAAGTCATGATGTTAACAATCCCTTCACGGCGGGTGAGAGGGTTATGATGATTACAAGATCGTTAGAAGACTTGCCCTGTCGTTATTATGTAATTCCAATTGAGGATTTAAGGAGAAACTCTTTGTGGGTTGCACATGTAACATCCATGGCGCCTCCTTTTAAAAGAGTTTTTTCAAGCAACCCTCTTGTTATGCAGTTATTCTCTGAAAGTGGAATTGTTGTTGAATCACCTGATATGTATGAGCGTGAATCGCATAGCGGGACTGAGATAAGAAGAAGAATGCTAAAAGGTGAAGACTGGCAGAAACTTGTTCCACTCCAGGTTGTTGATGTAATAGAGGAGATAAAAGGGGTAGAGCGTCTCTGCAGAATTTCAGGCACTGATTAAAAAGCATAAAACGCATAAAAAGAAAAAAAGATGATGCTCTGTGCCTGTTTTGGTATTCATAATAGATATAATTAAACAAATAAATTAAAATCAGATTAGTTGAGGTAAAAATGGCAGGATTTTTTAAGAAACTCTTTTCAAAAGAGGAAGAAACACCGCCTGCGATGGATTTTTCTGAAATCGCAGGGTATCTGAAAAACCTTGAAAAAGAGGATTTAGAAAAATTAGAGGCAGCATCGCAAAAATCGAAGAAAGAGGTGCTAACGGCAATCGAAGATCTTAAAATAAAGGCTGACTCAATATCCGGTGCAAAGATTCCCGATGATTCAGTTGTTGCCCCCCGAGTCAGAACAGTTGTAGAAAAGTCTCTTCCGAATTTTTCAGCATCCCTTTTAAAAGCAATGCCTCAAAATCTTCCGGAAAACCCTGAGGAATATTATGCCTCTCTTGTTGAAACTATTCAGGCAGTAAGCAAATGTATGAGAGGTCAGGGGAAATATATACATATCGTATTTCCGGCTGAGATGAAGGACATTAAAGCCTCTGTTGATGTAATAGGGCGTGCCATAAATAATCTGAATAATGAATTAAAACCGGTAATGGATAAGAAGGCAAATGTGGTCTCAGTTAGAGGAGAACTTTTAAAAACTGAGTCTTTAGTATCTGAATACTCGTCTTCTGTTGATACTATAAATGAATTAAAATCAGAGATTTCATCAAATGAAGATGAAATTGAAAAAATAATTGAAGAAATAACACTCTGCAGAAAATCTCCTGATTTTTTGGAGTATGAAGGGCAGATTGAGAGAATTAAGGTTCTTGAAGAGGAGAAAAGTGAACTTTCAGACAGCTACAGAGCCGCAGTTGCAGATGTTTCAAATGTTTTCAGAAAAATAATTTATGCGTCTGAAAGGGAAGGAGAATCTGATTTTTCAAAATCTTTGTTTGATTTTGATTCATACCTTTTATCAGGAGAAATTAAGGATGCCGGAAAAATAAACAAAATTTATTCTGGTCTGTATCCAAAAATTGAGGAATATATTAGAAAAAACCCCGGATTTTTAAAGAACAAGTCTGAAGAATTTTTCTTCTCCGATTCTGATGCTTTCAAAATCCGCATTTCAGAGTTGTGCAATACATACAATCAGGTTAAAGATGAGATTTCCGCTTTAAAAGACACGGTTTCAAAGTCGCAGAGTGCAGAAAAACTCTCTTCATTAAAAGCGAAAATGGAAAAACTAAATGAAGAAAGTGCTATGAAAAACAAAAAAATCTCATCTTTAATTGAAAGACAAAATGAAATATCTGAAGAATACCCTCAACTTTCTGAGAGTCTTTCATCAGCACTTTCTAAATTAAGGGGTTGTGATACAATTATTGTAGATATGCCACAATTACCTCTGAAAAATTAAATTTGCATGAAAATTAATTCGTAACTTACATGAAACATTTAGCATGAAATGATAATTTCATGAACGTTTTTATAGAATCTGAAAAAATCAGATTTTTTTAATTTTTAAAATATTAGATTTTATGGAATTTGTTTCCTTCAGAGTCAGTAAAGACATCTCCGGCTTTAGATACGCAAACATTTGAATTCCAGTCTTCATGCGCGTAAGTTAGGTTATATTTGTAATCGCCGTTTTCCAAAAGTTCCAGATATTCAACAAAACCGTAGTATTCCCAGTTTTCTTTCATCGTTTTATCTTCATTGAATACTAATGTGGCCTTGTAATCATATTCTGAATTTTCATCAATCCATATTCCTGTTATTGGCTCATCTCCTGAAACTTCAGACTCATTTACTTTTGTGTATGTATATCCGTCTATATCAAAAAGTCCGGGAGCTAAATCAGAGGTGAAGAAACTGCATGTATCTCCGTTTTTGTATGCGGCAATGTATTCATCATATCCGTCATCAGTTGTTCCGTTGTATGACCAGTTACCCTCATATGACCAGAGTTCTGTAAATGAAAGGTTATTTTTAAGATCGTCTGATATGGCATAGGAAAGAGAGGCGGTGTCAACAGGCTTATCTGAAACCCATTTTCCGGTAATCAGCGACTCTGCACTTTTACCTGTATCATCTGATGCTATACATCCTGAGAGAAAAACCAGTGTTAATAACACTGAAAATGTGAGAATGACTGCTTTTGTCTTCATTTTATTCATAATGTAGTTTGTCATTTTCAAAATAAATGTGTATATGATTGATGAAGTTTGATGCAGGTTAAAAGAAAAAAATCTGGAAAAAAATTAGTGTGGAATATTCAGGAAAAAATTAGAACAACAATTTTTTAAAAAGAAATAGGAAATTAGAAAAAAGTCAAAAAAAGACAAAAAATAATTAAGTTATATGACGGATTTGACACAAATCCGGATTATAGGCTTTGAAATGTTCCGGGTTATAGTGAATCCAGACTGATTGAGCTGAATGTGTCTGCCATATCGGCAATCTCTGACACTCCAAATGCAGTCTGGACATGGTGAATATCAATTTCCGCGGCGCATGTGCAGACATAATCAATAATATCTATTGAAAGTTCTCTTTTCTGCTTGCTCTTTCGCATCTGATCTGTTAGAAACGCTACCTTTTCAGGCGTTTCCATGCGAAGTTTTGCAAGACTTACTATGCACATATAAATTCGGGTGAGATTCCTGTCGGTACCGGTTATTGTGTCAAAGAAATTTTTGATAACCTGTGCCTGATATATCTCTGCACCCATGATAGTGAATTATTAGATTAGGATCGTATAAAGTTTTTTGCTAAAAAAACGTCTGACATGGAGCTGACAGGCAAAAAGAAAGGATTTAAAAAGAATTTAGAACGGATTTATAAAAGGATTTTTAAAATTTCCCTGTTGGATAATAATTATTTTTTTGTGGAGACGATTTTTATAACATCTCCTGATTTAAGTTCGTGGCTCTCTTTAATTCTCATCTTTGTCTTTGCATCAACTGCATACAAAAATGCATCCCCAATATCCGAGTGAACCTGATATGCAAGATCGTGCGGGGTTGAACCGCGCTTCATCAAAAAGGCATCAGGCAAAATCCTGTCGTTTCCGTCACAGAACTTATTTTCGTCTTCAACCGGAAATACTACAATCATATCCAAAAGATCGAAGACTATTTCGTTTATCGTCTGCTGAACGCCGGTGCCGCCAAACTCCTTCATTACTTTTCTTATAGCCTCAAGACCTGCGTTTTGGGCACTGTTTAATTTTTCAGGTTCATTTATTGTAAAATCCGCATCTCCTGCAACATAACTGACAAGACCTGCTTCTGCGGCTTTTTTAAGTGCCAGTTCCCCTGCGGCACTTGAAAAAGAGATCTCTTTTCCCTTTAATTTCTCAATAAGCTCTTTTGGCGCGAAGTCGGCTTTGTTTGCAACAACTCTAAATGGTTTTGAAATCTCCACAAGAGCCCCGCAGAATTCAATTAACTCTTCTTCTGTACATGTTTTCAAATTTATGTCCGTTATTCTGACTGCGTCAGTTACATGTTCAGGAGTTATTGCAAGACCGCCTAACTGTTCGGCAATAGCATCCTCGATTGAATAGGTTTTTTGCTGTGCCGAGCGCTGAATTTTACTCCAGTTCTTCTCAATCAGACCATAAACCCACATTTTCATCTCAGACTCAACAAATCCGATGTCAGTTGTGGGATCATGCGATCCCATATCAACAGGATTTCCCTCTTCGTCTGTTGAACCGCTTGCGTCGATTATGTGAATTATTGCATCTGCTTCTCTTAGGTTATCTAAGAATTTGTTTCCAAGTCCGCGTCCTTTATGGGCATCGGGAACAAGTCCTGCAACATCTATTAAACCAATCTGTATAAACCTGACTCCGTCTTTGCAGGCAGGGCAGTTTTTAATTCCAAGCTCTTTGCATGCACAGTTTATGCGCACATATGCAACTGCGTTATTTGCATCTATCGTTGTAAACGGATAGTTGGCAATCTCTGCAGGAGCCATAGTTGCGGCGGCAAAAAATGTTGACTTGCCGCAGTTTGGTTTTCCGGCTATTGCTAAATTAATCATGACAGTAATCCTCCGGTGTTAAATTAGAAAGTCTGTTTTCTTATTTGGTATGTGAGTCATAAATGATTTGCATTATAATTTATCCTACATTCACAGATAATTAAATCAAATCCTGTGTATAAATAAAATACACATGAGTTATACGAAAAAGACCACATATTATTTTGATAATCCCGGGCCTGAAAACACCTCTGATGCGGCATTATTTGCAATTGAGAGGGCGGAGGAGCTTGGAATAAAAAAGGTTGTTGTAGCAAGTTCGAGTGGAAAAACAGCGCTTGAGTTTCAAAAGAGTATTTCCGGTACAGACATTGAATTAATTGTTGTAACTCACGTTGTCGGATTTACACAGCCCGGAGTATGGGAATTTCCAAAAGACCTGGCAGAAAGGATGGAATCCGAAGGTGTCAGGATTATCAAAGGTACTCACGCACTTTCAGGACTTGAAAGAGCAATCTCCAGAAATGCAAAGCTTGGCGGGTCATCAAGGACTGAAGTTGTTGCAGAAACTCTTAGAAGGACAGTTGCAATTGGCCTTAAGGTTGCGGTCGAATGCACTCTTATTGCCGCAGATCAGGGAATTGTCTCTCCTGAAGAGGAAATTATTGCCGCCGGTGGAACAGCTGAAGGGTGTGATACCGTCTGTGTCATAAAACCATCGCACACGGCATCATATTTCTCTCTTCAGGTGCGTGAAATTGTAGCTATGCCGAGGAATCGTTAGAAATGGGATTTCAATCACTTCATAAAGCGCTTTTACTGCTCAGACATCCTGTTATGTGGCTTTCAGGAGTATTTTCAGGTTTATTTTGCGCTTCTTTAGTTTATCTTGCATTTTTAGGTACAGCTGGTGCATTTTATGCTGAAAGGCTTTTGGTATTTGGACTGCTTATGTTGCCTTTTTTTTTAGCGGCAACATACGGCTCAATAAAAGGTGAAGACTACTCTTTTAAGAATTATTTGAAAGAGGGGATTTCAGGATATTTCCGTGTTCTTTTGCCAACAGTTATTATAACAGCAGTTTTTTTTGTGTTTATTTTAGTGCTTGCACTGCCCGGTACAATGTCAGGAGCGTCAGGCATGCTTTTAATGTCAGTTTCATTTATTGTTATCCTGATACCGGTTCTTTTGTTTGTATTTTTTTATGATACCGCGGCTATATTTGAGGATAAAAAGGTATTTGAATGCATTAGAAGAAGTTTTGAGGTTTCATATTCAAGAACAGTTCCGATTTTTGGATTTTATCTTTTAACAGTGCTGATATTGTTCATCTTATTCACAGGCTTTTCGCTGTTGTGGTCAGGAATACTTGCAAGTCAGTTCGAACCTTTACTTTCGATGAGTGAGGAGGAGATCAACAATTTTGCGACCAATCCTGATGCAGTCAGGGAAATGCTTGGCGAGTATGGGGTTTTAATTACCGCTGTTATGACATTTTTTGGAGCATTTGTATTTACAGTCTTTTTCCTTCCGTATAAAGCCGTATTTTATCGTGATCATCTAAAAGACTCTAAAATCACTCCTGTTTCTAAAGAGCCTTTGGGAGAATACGATGAGAAGGGAAGATGGTATAAATACTAATTTTTTATCATCCATTTTTTTATCATCCTAAGTTTGCCACATCACTCAAATTCATTGTATTGTGCAAGAATTAAATTTGACAGTTCCAGGAATTTTTGAAAATGTTACCAAAAATAGCATCATTCTGAGCTTAAATTCTAAATGACTTTGGCATTATAAAAATAAAGTTGATGTTTTGCATGCAAATATGTCCCAACTGTTAAATTCAATAACGATTATTTTTGATATTTTGGGGAATAATGCACTTTGAAAGACCAACTGGCAAAGTCAGGTTATCATCCATTTTTTTTCATAACAGATTTTTATCTGCATAGCAAATTTTGAGATTTTTTTTCAAAAATGAATAATTGAACGTTACATTCAATTTTCATTCATTTTTTCTTTTTATAATTTTCTTTTTTTATAATTTTATTAATGACGTTAACGAAACAATGACGTTAATTAAACAATTTTTCCTGATTAAGTTTCATGCAAATCATGTCTTCATTTGTTATGAAAGTCTAAAATTCCTGATAGACTTATCATCACTTTTTTGTGTGATGAAAAAAGCTCATCATGGGGGTTTTACATGAAAAAAATTATCATGGACGTTTTTATGTAAGACAGAAGAATCTGAAAATGAAAATCATAAATTGAGGATCAGAAAAAGAAGGAAAAAGAATTAAGAATCAGAGAATATAGAGAAGCATTGCAAAGATTCCTCCGGACAGAGTGCAGAGGAAGTTTGTTCCGGTGTTGTGAATCAGCCCTTTTCTTTCAAGAGTTGCACCGATAAAACTGTCAACATTTGTTCCGACAAACCCTGCAAGAACACCAAATAGTGCTATTTCAAAGGTTACAACTCCAAGTGCGTACGCAACCATACACAAAATAAATGCCGATATTGTTGCCGCGGCTTCGCCAAAAAGAGTGACTCCTCCATCTGTTCCTTTTGGAACTTTTTTAAATGTAGTAATCAGGCGTGGTGTTTTTCCAAGCATTCCAAGTTCGCTTGCTGTTGTATCAGCCATCGCTGAAGAAATGCTGCCAATAAACATTGCAGAAAAGAGAGGGTCCTGGTAGATTCCAAATAAAATTGCGGCGCAAAGAGAGACAAGACCATTTGCAAAAACATTTAAAAATCCGCGTACACCTCCGCGTGACTCAGCAACACCTTCTCTTTTTTTCTTTTCATACTTAAACTTTGTAAATCCTGAACCCAGTATGAAAAATGCAAGCATCACAAAAAACCATGTGATGTCAGAGAAGACAATAATTAAGATACCCATAAGTGCGGCACTGAAAAGGCCGGACATATCTGCGGCTTTCATCTTGTAAGATAAAATTCCAAAAGCAAATGAAATGATTATTGCAAGAATTATGAGATTTGTATTCGCAGTGTAGCTTATGTCTTCAAACAAATACATCGTCATTGAAGCGCCGATGCACTCAAGCATTATTGAATCCTCTCTTTTTTTAAGAACTGATTTGAGCATCAAAGCTACAATCAGACCTGTAAGTGGAATCAAAATATTTGTGTAGTTTAAATAGAGCATTACGATAACAGAAGAGACCGAAGCTACCAGAATATGAACATATATCCTGTATTTATTGTCAGCCATAATCCGCGAGGCCGCCTCTCCCATCATCACAATAGTTATTGTTCCCAAAAAGACCATCAGGGAGACAAGTCCTGCCCCGTATAATATTGCAACAATGCTCATTCCTATTGCGGGGTATTTTGCATCTCTTATTGCGTAGAAAAGAGCACTTATAAGAATTGTAATAACTGCAAGAAGCCATGGCGGCTGAATATATGGAGAGATAATTACTGCCGCTACTGAAATAGCAAGAACAATCCACATGTCTCTCCGGAATATCATATTAATTCAGATTAGTTTATGTAACTTCATAATAATTAATTTAAACCATATGTGGCTGAAATAAAGTTTTTTTCACTCCGGTAAAAGCAGATGGATGTTTTTTCTAACTTTTAATGGCTTATTTTTCCTTATATATCTCTGTTAATTTACAGGTCACATTTTCATGTTTTTTTCAATCAATTATATGTCTTAAAAGAGACAAAATTTAAGGGAATATGTCTCAGCCAAAGGAAATCCCAAAAACTTATGATCCAATAGAGGTTGAAGAGCGGTGGATGAATACGTGGAAGAAGGAGTCTTATTATTTTGACAGAAGCTCCAAAAAACCGCAGTTTATAATTGATACCCCGCCGCCTTATCCTACAGGAAATTTCCATATCGGAAATGCGTTTAACTGGTGTTATATTGACTTTATTGCGCGCTATAAAAGAATGTGTGGCTTTAATGTCATGTTTCCGCAGGGCTGGGACTGCCATGGTCTTCCAACCGAAGTTAAGGTTGAAGAATTAAACAATATTACCAAAAACGATGTTCCAAGAGATGAGTTTCGGAAGATGTGCCGTGAACTTACTCTTCAAAACATCGAAAAAATGAGAAAAACCATGTGGCGCTGTGGTTTTTCAAACGACTGGTCTAATGAATACATAACAATGATGCCTGAGTATTACAAAAAGACCCAGTTGTCATTTCTTCGGATGTATAAAAAAGGCGATATTTACCAGAGTGAGCATCCGGTAAATTTCTGTACACGCTGTGAGACTGCGATTGCTTTTGCAGAAGTATCATACGAAGACAGAACTACCAAACTAAATTTCTTTGATTTTGACGGTGTTGAGATTGCAACATCACGCCCTGAGCTTTTAGCGGCATGTGTTGCGGTTGCAGTTCATCCTGATGACGAGAGATACAAAAACCTCTCAGGAAAAACCCTGAAGGTCCCACTCTTCGGGCACGATGTAAGAATCATAAAAGATGAGGCTGTTGATCCGTCTTTTGGAAGCGGTGCTGTAATGATCTGTACCTTTGGTGATAAGCAGGATGTTCACTGGTGGGTAAAGCACAAACTGGATCTTAGATGTGCAATTACACTTACAGGCAAAATGACAGAAATTGCCGGTAAATACGCAGGTATGAGTTCAACCGATTGTCGTGCGGCTATTTTGTCTGATATGGAAAATGAGGGCATACTAAAGCGCCAGGAGCCTCTGGAACAGCGTGTTGGTACATGCTGGAGATGTAAAACACCAATTGAAATTTTATCAGAGCGCCAGTGGTTTGTAAAAGTTCACAATGACGATATTTTAGAGAATGCAAACAAGATTAACTGGACACCTGAGCACATGAAATCACGCCTTGAAAACTGGGCATCCCAGATGGAGTGGGACTGGTGCATCTCAAGGCAGAGAATTTTTGCAACTCCGATTCCGGTATGGTTCTGCAATAAATGTGGTGAGGTTATTCTTCCGGATGAGTCTTTACTTCCGGTTGACCCGACATCAGATATGCCTGAAAATCCGTGTCCAAAGTGTGGTTCAACCGAATTTACAGGCGAGAAGGATGTCCTTGATACCTGGATGGATTCATCGATTTCAGTTTTAAACATCACCGGCTGGGACGGCTCAGGTGTTCCTCCGCTTTTCCCTGCACAGATTCGTCCGCAGGGTCATGATATTATCAGAACATGGGCATTTTATACAATTCTTCGCGCAGGCGCAATCACAGGAGAAAAACCCTGGGATGAGATTTTGGTCAATGGTATGGTTCTTGGTGATGATGGTTTTAAGATGTCAAAGAGCCGTGGAAATATCATCTCTCCTGAAGAAGTCATTGCAAAGCACGGTGCTGATGCATTCCGCCAGTGGAGTGCGTCCGGTGCGGCAACAGGCCAGGATATTGTATTTAGCTGGAATGATGTTATTGCGGCGGCACGTTTCCAGACAAAGATGTGGAATATCTGCCGCTTTGTTTTAATGCAGCTTGAAAAAGGCGAACCTGAGGATGATTCGGCATCTGTTCTCGCAGACAGATGGTTGATGGACAAACTTTCATCAACCGAAAAAACAGTTACTGAGTGTATGGATTCATATAACTTTGCAGGTGCAATTCTTAGTATCCGTGAGTTTGCAAGGGAGATTTTCGCTGACAATTACATTGAACTTGTAAAGGGACGCCTCTACGGTGACGGAACAGGACGCGGCAGTGCTCTTTTTGCCCTTAGAACTTCAATTGATGCTCTTTGCAGGATGCTTTCTCCGTTTACACCTTACTTTTCAGAAGAATGCTACACAATTCTTACAGGAAAAAGTGTTCACTCAGAATCCTGGGTTGATTTTGAGTATGAGGATGAGGATGCACGTTTGCAGGGTGAGCTTTTGGTAAAGGTTGTCTCTGAAGTGCGCCGTTATAAACACGATGAGGGGCTTGCATTAAACGCTTTGCTTGGACATGTTGTTGTATATACTCCGTATGAGATAAATGACGGCGGAGATGCGGCATCGGCGCTTAATGCAAATCTTGAATGGAAGTGCGAAAAGCCAAAGCTTATCAAATCTGTATCTGATGTAAAGTTCAATTTCGGCATAATCGGTCCTGTATTCAGAAAACAGGCAAATTCTTATATGAATGCAATAAGGGCACTCTCTGATGATGAGAAGATAAATCCTCCAAAGACTGTTTTGGTTGACGGTTCAGAGGCAGATGTTTTGGAAAACTCCTATGAGCCTGTGTTTTCATACAGTGTTGCAGGAGAGACTGTTGATGTTTTAACTATTTCAGACGATGTAATCGTCACAGTCCAGAAAAAGATATAAAAATTTCAATTTTTTTCGTCCGGAATTACTATAGGCGGGTTTTTATAGGAAGGAATAAAGATAAGTGAAACAGCCTTGAGGCTAGCGAGATTAAATAAAATGTCGGCGGCAAGTAAAAAACAATTGGGAAAGCTAAACAAAGTAAAGAAAGCAAAAGCAGAAGTACTCTCACAGCAGGCTTCAGAGGGTAGTAAGGCGGCAAAAAAGAAATTAAAGAAGCTTGAGAAAAAGATAAAGTGAGCTTCTTATTAAATAATTCTACTTTTTTTTTATTACCATTTCCTGAGAGAATTCAAATGAATCAGGATATATTGGCTAAAATGCCTTTATCATGAAGGCTGGCGGTGAAAGGCGCTGTTTTTAAAATAAATTTTTCCTGAAAAAGTTTAATTTAACCCTTAATTTTTCCCTGTGGCAGGCTATGCGACGCGCCGGCTGTAAAAATAATAATGTCAATCTCAGGCATGTGAGAACGGGCCACTTAACTCTGAAGTAAAGCCGGTGACTGCGCCGTATCTGCCTTGCTCATAAATCCGGCGCAGAATAATTTGGGGGATATAAGGAGGGCTGAAATGACCCGGAGTGACGCAGAGCGGGTTTCTTCCTGAAAGGGAGTATGGTTATGTAAGAGAAAAATTTCAAGAAAAAAAATGAGAAGAATATCCTCCTGTACTGGTTAAAAAAAACCATTTGATTTCCTGTATTTTACAGTTTTGCGGGGGGAAAAGACAGATGTGGTCACTTTATGATGAAATTATTCTTAAAATTTAGAAAACAGAGGATTCATATTTAGGGATAAATGTGCGGATAATATGATGCATTTTCAGGATAATTTAAAAATATTTATTATTTGGTATAATGATTCTTTATTAATTATTTTTGGGGGGAGAAAAGCTAATCGAAAATCTGGGTCTTTTTCTTCAGTCTGTTGCTGTCTTTTTTCTCCTTGTAATTCTTGTCCAGTTTCTTAAAAGACAGGGTGTTTTTGATGATTCACACCAGAAGATATTCAACAGATTTATAACAGAGCTTATACTTCCCGTAACAATATTCTCAACGCTTGCTGTAAGCACAATACACATAGATCATATTATTGCAGCTGTAGTAATGTTTTTTTCAGCCCTTGTCTGCTGGCTTATAAGCTATATATTCTGCCGGCTACTTGGTTTTTCTGATAAGCTTACCGGTGCTGTTGTTGTAATATCCGGTGTAGGGTGCACATCCACACTTGCATATCCTCTTATTAGTCAGACCTACGGTATGGACAGCGAAGCAATGTCCTTTGGAATTATGGCAGGTGAGCTTGGAGTTGTTGTTCCGACAATTACGGTCGGCGTATTGGTGCTGATATATTTTGGCAGCAGCGAAAAGATGAACCGGCATGATCTTGTGCCGGTCATAAAAAATCTTTTAAAAATGCCTATGTTTATTGCCTTTGTTTTAGGCATTGTCTTCTCACAGGTAAGTTTTTTTTCCGGTATTATGGGTTCATGGTTTGTAGGGACACTGTCGGGTTATTTTATCAGCGGTCTTGAAATGATGGTTGCAATATCTGTTGGTCTTATGCTCAGGCCGGTTAAACTGCGCCTTATTCTTCCGGTTCTTCTGATGGTTGGAGTTTTAAAACTTATTATTCAGCCTCTCATTGTATTTTTTGGATCAGGAGCGGCAGGTCTTAATGGAATTCCCCTTGAAGTTCTTGTAATTGAAGCTTCTATGCCTGCCGGCGCTATTGCGGCGGTTCTTGCAGACAGGTATGGATGCGACGGAAATGTGGCATCTGTCATGGTGATAGCAACGTATCTGATAAGTCTCGCTACAATTCCTGTAATTATTATGTTGCTTGTTTGATTGAGCTGAGGTATCCTGAGGAGAAAAAAATGCTGACGATAACGACTGATGACAAATGCAAGACAGACCGGAGTTTGTGGGAGAGTCTCTTATGACAGATATTGTCATGCTGCATATTCAGCTAATTCTGATTTTTCTGGCAATTGTGCTCTTAATCCTGTATTTAAAGAAAAAAGGTGTCTTTTCTGATGATTACAGGGAAGTGTTTGACAGGCTTGTGACTGAGCTTGTGTTTCCTGTAGTCATCTTTTCCGGACTTTTAACAAGGGATTTTAGTTTTGAATGGATTTTTCAGTCTGCAATACTGATGGTGGCAATTTTTCTGTGCGGCATCATTGCATATGCGGGGTGCCGCCTTTTAGGGCTTTCAAGAAAAAAAACCGGTACAATTGTTCTTATTTCCTCTTTTGGAAGCACAACGACATTTTCAGCGCCTTTGGTCGGCGCTTATTATGGCACACAGAGTATGGCATTTTCTGAGGTAATGATTGAGGGGCTTGTTGGCGTTGCTGTACCTTTTTCATTATTTGGAATATTGGTGGCTGCTTATTTTGGAAGGGATGAGGGGAGCTGCGAGAGCTTTTATGATGTCTTTAAAAAATTTCTCATAAGTCCTGTATTGATTGCACTTCTTCTTGGCATTATTATCTCAGTAATTCTGCCCGTTGCCTTTCCTGAGGCAAAAGCAATATTTGACGGTCTTTTTGTAGGTGTATTTTCGGTTATCGGGGAGTCACTTGAGCTTCTTATCCTGGCGTCTCTTGCATTTATGCTAAAACCTCAGGGATTGAGGGAGATTCTCTCTTTAACCCTGCTGGTCTTCAGCGTAAAGATGATTCTGCAGCCTTTGTTTGTGATATTTGGGGCGGGTCTTGCAGGTTTTTCTGAAGTTTCCTGCGGGATTCTCCTCCTTTTGGCCCTGGCGCCTTCTGGTGCTATTGCTCTTGTATATGCTGACAGGTACGGCTGTGACGGGAGCCTTGGCGCAGGAATTGTGATTGCGACATATCTGCTCAGCATGCTGACATTCCCTCTTGCCGCAGGGTTTTTGTTTTAGGGCAGTGATGAGGTTTTATTGGTAAATAAGTGTTCCTTCACCGGAGTATGAGTCAAAAACGTGCTGATAGATTATGTCGCATTTTTGTGTGTAGATTTCGGGAGTGTATGCCCGTGGCAGATTATCAAGAATCTCATCTATACATACCCTGACTTCGGCCCGTGACTGCTGACGTTTTCGCCAGTCAAGAACAAGTTTGTTCTGTTTAATTGTCAGGAGGAGGTCTTTTGCGACTTTTTTAACCTCAGCCTCTTCCTTTTTGGAAAGTTTCATCTCCGGTTTTATAAGAAGGTCAAAGACTGTCAGCTCTTCTTCCGAGAGGTTTTCGCGTGTGCTCCTCTGCTCTTCTTCGTTTAACTCTTCCGTAAATTTGCAGAGGTCATCGAAGAATTCCTCAACATTTTTACTGCCGTTATTGTAGGCGTCAATCATCTCCATTAATTTTCTGAGAAAATCCATTCTTGTCCGGTTTAACCGGATCATATCCCTGGTCTTTTGTTCAAGGATATTTTTCAGAATTTCCGCCTCTGTTCGCTTATGCTGAGCTTTTTTAAACCGTTTTTGCAGCTCCTCAACATTGAGATTTGCAAGATAAACCGCCTTTCCCTCTCTTATCTCATATCCTTTTGCAGATGTTGATTTGTCGAGAAGTTTTTCGACTTTCTCCATAACTTCCGAGATATCTGCGATGGGTTTTAGTGATCTTATCTTTTCGGCAAGTACAAGAATGAAGTTGCAGACCGGCTGAAGTTCACCTACTGCGGGGTCAGGTTTTATCGCCTTAAACAGCCGGGATACTGTGCCGGCGTGGGAGAGATACTGGTTTTTTGATTCGTCATTAATTAAGATCTTATCCACACTCTCATCCAGTGTTTTGATAAGATTGAATTCGTCATTTCTGATTGCCGAATCAATGTCGATACCCAGATCTTTACAGAAAGAGCGGGTTTTTGCGATTGCCTCCCTTAGTTTTTCGACAAGAATTGTTTTATCACCAATAGGGAGTTCGCCGCCTTCACCCCGTCCGGGTGCATAGATTGCAAGGGCTTTTTGCAGGTTTCTGAATATTCCGATGTAGTCGACTATCAGACCGTTCTCCTTGTCCGGAAAGACGCGGTTTGCCCTTGCGATAGTCTGCATTAAGGTGTGATTTTGCATCGGTTTGTCAAGATAGATTGTTGAGCATGACGGGACGTCAAATCCGGTAATCCACATTGCGCAGACGAATACGATGGAAAAGGGATCTTTTGGATCCTTGAACTTCTTATCGAGATCCTCGTTCACCATTCTTTTACGGTGGGGAATTATGTCGATTCCTTTCTTCTGCATCTCGGGGATTTCATTCTGCGACTGTGAGACAACAACAGCCATGTCGGTTTTTTCCATGTATGATATGGTGTCAAGAAGTCCTGCGAGCTCTTCACCGTCTGATGTTTTGGCTTTTACTTTTAGCTTGTCAATGTAGAGATTCCAGTATTTTTTCACCTTGTCATACATTCTGACTGCGGTTGCCTTGTCAATTGAGATGACCATCGCCTTTGTGCGGATGCCGCGGCCCATGAAGTGATCAACCAGATCTTCGGCGACCTTCTCAAGCCGGTCGTCTCTTGTTATGAGATGGTATTCCCTTGCGAATTCCCGCTCAAGTTTCTTTTCCTGTTCCTCATCAAGGTCAGCCCCGTCGATGATTGCTGACATCTGCTCATTGAGATCGGGGTTTATTAACTGAAGTTCGGGGCGGCGGTTTTCGTAGTAGAGGGGAACTGTTGCTCCGTCTTCTATGGACTGCCTGAAGTCATAGACGCTTACGTAGTCGCCGAATACCTCGCGTGTCTTCTCTTCGCCGACTAAAAGCGGTGTTCCTGTAAAACCGATGAAAGCAGCGTTTGGAATGGCGTTTCGCATATTAAGTGCGAATGTGTCATACTGGGAGCGGTGGGCTTCGTCTGTTATCACGATTATGTCATCGCGGTCTGATATCTTCTGGTAGACTGCACCTTTCTCTGTCCTGAATTTCTGAATTAGGGTGAACACATAGCGGTGATCTTCTGAGAGAAGAGTCTTCAGGTTTTCGCCGCTTGATGCCTGCGCCTCTTTTTCTGTTATTGCGCCGGAGTTCACAAAATTTTTGTATATCTGATTGTCGAGTTCCTGGCGGTCGGTGACAACCAGAAACGTCCAGTTGCCGGGAACAGTCCTAAGAATCTTTTGCGTAAAAAAGATCATCGAGATGCTTTTACCGGACCCCTGCGTGTGCCAGAATACGCCGAGCCTTCCTTTGTTCTCCCGAGTTTTGCCGAGGGATTCTATGGCGTTGTTGACCCCTAAATACTGGTGGTTTTTTCCAAGTATTTTTACGACTCCGCCGCGGACATCTGTAAAAAGCGTGAAGTTTTCTGTTATGTCAAGGAGTCTTTCATGATCGCAGGTTCCGCGAATCATGGTCTCAAGTGAGATAATGCCTGTCTCACCTTCCGAGTTTATCCGTTTCCAGTCGGAGAAGTGCTCCCATGCCGAGGTTATGCTTCCGATTCTGCTCTCGCTGCCGTTTGAGAGTATTATTAAAGCGTTATACCAGAAGAGCTGCGGTATCGCTGTCTTATAGTCGGTTAAGTTTCCGTCAAATGCGGATTTTAAATTTTTATGGCTTGCCTTTAGTTCTATGAAGACAAGCGGGATTCCGTTTACAAACCCTAAAAGGTCGGTTCGTCGTGTGTAGAGACTGCCTGTTATCCAGAACTGTGATGCGAGGAAGTAGTCGTTGTTTGAAGGCTCTTTCCAGTCGATTATTTTTACAGTTTCTGTTGCATAACCGTCCTTATCATCCCTGAAAGTAACCTTGATTCCGTTTTTTAAGAGTTCGTATACTTCCCTGTTAGCGGCAACAGGACTCATCTTTTCCCTGTCGCGGACAATCTCCTCAACTGCAAGAGAGAGTGCCTCTTTTGAAAGCTTCGGGTTTAGTTTTTCAAGTGCGGGAATGAGCCTTTTTGTAAGGATGACCTCTGATTTTGTCTCACGCCCTAAGCTTCCCCCTTTGGGTGAGAAAGTTTCATCAAAACAGTTCTCCGACTGCCAGCCGAGCTCTTCGAGTAATTTTATTGCCGGTTTTTCGACGAGTGAGTCTTCGGAGTAGCTGGGTGTGGCAGGCATTTTTTTAGATAACTTGTTTTCCTTAATTCGCGGATTATCAGGGAGTTTATAAAGTTAAAAAGAGATTTGTTCAGGATTATATAAATGTGGTGATTTTATTCGTTTATTCACCGTTGTTTTCTGCAACTGCAATATCAAGTTCTGAGACATCAACCTCACCTTCAATAAGCCGGGGTAGGAGAAGATCGCGGGTTTGAGTAAGATTGTGATTCTTAGAATAAAGTGAATCCAACATTGAATCAATAGGGCTCACAATTCTTTCAAATTTGTTGAGAATAATATTCGATGGCTGAAGGAATTTTACATTTTGGATTTCTTCTTTTGTAACAGCCTTGAAAATAGTGCCTCCACCAATAATATCCTCCTCTTTGAATATCTCTTTTAATTGATAATAAGTGAAAATCTGGTTTCCGTTTTTATTCCTAATGGCACTAAGACCTCTTCCAAGAATTATCCTATTATTTGCAATATTCAGTCTTCCAACAGGAGCACGAACACTAAATAGTATGTCACCTTTTTTGGCAATTCTTTTCAAAATGGTGCAATAAATTTTGTCTGAAGGATATCTTGGCCCAAAATTTGTAACTCCCTGATGAAAAGGTAATCCCTCACCAGTTTCATTGTAATACTCTGATTTGGGGGACTGACCCATGATGATTGTACAGACATCTTCGAGTTTTGAGTATTCCCACCCCTCCGGAATCATCCTCCCGCAACCATCATCAACCATTTCAACATCCTCATGCCCGGGGAAACGAAACTCCACAAACCATTCCCGGTATAACGCCTGCGCCATCTCCTCAAGGATTTTAATGCGCCGGGTGTTGTTCTCGATTAAGTTGTCGTAGGCGGAGAGGATTGCAGCGATTTTTTTCTGGGTTGGGAGTGGTGGGGTGAGAATGTCAAAAATTCTTAATTTTTCTAAACTGAGATTGTCTTGTGTTGTACCTTTTGAAACATTTTGAATTTGAAGTTTAATCGTGTCAAGATAATATTTTATATAGTGAATATCTGCTTTTTTCTCGTCCGGAATAAAGCCAACAACACTATCTGGAAAACATCCTTCTATTTTTAGAATTGCAGTTTCAGCGATATTTGCTGCGATAGTAATACATAGAGTTCCAGGTTGCCAAAGTTTGCTTTGAGCTAATCCTTTTTCATTATATGTTTGAGAATATTCGCTTAGATACAGATTGGCTCTCTTTATATCTCCTGTTTGAAAAAAAGGATACTTGCCCTCATATAATTTTGGATCATTTCTTGGACGATTTTTGGATCTTCCTCGGCTAACATATCCAAGTTCCTCAAGTTTTTGAGGAATCCATTTGTCCTGAATTTTCTTTTCCACAATTCACCTTTGTACTTTTGACAATCTAAAAAAAAAATTTGCAATTATATAATCAATTGTCTCATCAGTGCTGAGACATTCTTTTCATCAGGGAAGACTTCGGCAAACCTGATCATATGCCTGAGGCTTTTCTGTGAAAACCCGCGTCCGTATTCTGCCATCAATTGCAGTGACAGTGTGGCAACAATTTTCTCACCGTAATCAGCACGGTTTCCCTTTAAAATTTCTTCATTAATCCGCTTTCCAATCTGCCAGTAAAGAAGAGTCATGGCAGAGTTTACCGCAACTGCAACACGGCCTCTTGCCTCATCAATAATCCTTCTGAGATCGTCAATAAGGGCAGGTGATTCCTGTGAAATGTTCCCCGCCGTTGTTATTTCTGTGTCAGGCATCTTCTTTGTCATTATTATCCCCCTTAATATCCTTCACAAATCTGTATCAGATCTCCAGAAGCTTTGCCACATTCTCTGAAATCCTCGCCTCAAGCTCCCCCGCCTCTGTATTTAAAACCTCAAACTCCTCGTTTAACTCCTCAAGGCGCACTTTGAAGTCAAAACCGTCATCCTCTCTTGCGGCGATTCCTACATACCGTCCGGGATTTAAACTCCAGCCCTGCTCTTTTATGTCTGTGATTGTCGCTATTTTGCACAGTCCGGGGATGTCATGGTATTTTTCGTCAGGGAAGTGCTCTTTTGTTAAGTCTTCGCTGCCCTGAATGTATTCGGGTTTCTCACCGCGTGAGAGTCTTGCTATGTTTGCCAGAAATTCAATCTGCTCCGGTGAAAACTCACGATGTGCCCGGTCAACCTGAACAAATGTGTGTCTTGCGTCGATGAAGAGGACTTTGTCCTTTCTTTCTGTGTCCGTCTTTGAGCAGTCAAAGAACCAGAGGGTGCATGGCAGTGTTACGGTGTAGAAGAAGTTTGGCGATATCGCAACCATCGCATCAACCGCTCCTGACTCAATAATCTTCTTTCTTATCTCAAGTTCTGCGCCGCGTGCATCGGCAGCGGAGTTTGCCAACACAAACCCTGTTCTTCCCTTCTCATTCAGCGAGTGGTAAAATAGCTGAATCCAGAGATAGTTTGCGTTGTCAGTCGAAGGTGTTCCAAGCGAAAACCTCGGGTCGTCCTTTATCCTCTCCTTGTCAACACCGGAGACGTTGAAAGGCGGATTTGCCATCACGAAATCGAAGCGTCCGAAACTCTTGTGCAAGTCCTCATAGTAGGTGTTGCCCTGTTTGATGTCGCCCGAGAGTCCGTGGACTGCAAGGTTCATCTTGGCAAGTCGTATTGTCTCCGCCCCTCTCTCCTGACCGAAGACAGAGAGTTCCTTTCCGGGATCGTGCTTGTGGTTTTTAACGAATCTGGCGCTCTGAACAAACATTCCGCCGCTGCCTGAAGCCGGGTCAAATATCCTTCCGTGATATGGCTGAAGAATGTTTACAATCAGTCTTACAAGGCTTGTTGGCGTGAAGAACTCCCCGCCCTTCTGCCCCTCTTTCATCGCGAACTTGCCGAGGAAATACTCGTATATTTTACCAAACGCATCTCCCTCCATCGCCGGAATTGTAGAGAGGATTCTTAAGAGTTCGACAAGTGTTGTATTTTCAATTCTGTTGTAGCTCTTTGGAAGAACGTCCTTTAACTCTTCGTTTTCAGTCTCTATCTGTTTCATCGCCGCGTTTATGGCAGTGCCCAGGTCCTCGCCCTCGGGGAGTTTCTGAAGATATGAGAAGCGTGCCGTTTCCGGAACGAAAAGGACGCCCTTTGAATGATAGTTTTGTTTTCCGATAGTACGGCGTCCTGAACCCTTACTTTCTTTTTCAATCTCATCCTTTGCAAGAGTGAACTTAAGATCCGCATACCGCAGGAAGATAAGTCCGAGAACAGGTATTGAGTATTCCGAAGGTCTCAGATCCGAGTTGGCCCAGAGCTGGTCCGCAGCCGCCCATAGCCGGGTCTCAATCTCGTTGTTGTTCGTCGCCATATGTTAATAGATTATTTTGGCGGCGATTATTTACCAATATTGATTCGGCGGCCTGAAGTGAATTTGCAAACGGCAAAAAAATAATCAAAAAAAAGGGGAATATTTCAGACAATGCTATTTATCTTCCAGATCATCGTTATAATCACCAAAAAAATTATCCCTGCACATATTGATATGAGAGATTATTAAAAGAAGAAAGAGGAAAAATGCTTGTAACACTAAAACGTCCCGGCGGAAAGATTGAAAAGGCAGAGTTTCGTGATGATATGTGGCTTGAGATTGGAGATATCCTTTCTGACGGCTCAGAAGTAATCAGCCTGAAATATCCTGATGATATTGATGATGATATGACTGCTCTCGATTTGTATTAGGTCTTTCATGGTAAATCATTATCAAATTTGACAGTTATCATTGATTTGTGAAAAAGAAAGACAAAAAAGTACATTCACTCGAATTTTGACTCCATAAATACCAAGATTTTACTCTATGAGTGGGGTATTTCATGATTTTAAAGTAGTAAAATGGCCAACTGTCAAATTCCATTTCCTGACAAAAATTTGAAAAAATCGAGTAGAAATAGTGGACAGTATCTTTAGGGTAATTGAACTCTAACTGGCAAATTTGGTTAATAGATTATTTTGGCGGCGATTATTTACCTATATTGTTATATTCGCTATCGTTCTGTGAAAACGGGACGATAGTTTCTTCTTTTGTGTTTGTATATTATTTATTTAGATGAAAGACCGTGTAGCTGTTTTTACAGATAACGGGTATATATCCAAGATTGTTCTCAATGGAACAAAGATAGATTTCATGAAATTTTGCGATCTTGCATGTGAGGATAGAGAGCGCCTCAGGACATATTTTTATGATTGTATGCCTTACCAGAGCGAGCCGCCTACTAATGAGGATAAAAAGAGATATGCCAATTATTGCAGGTTTAGAGATTCTGTAGAAAAACAGCCGGGATTTCAGATGCGGTTTGGAAAACTGAGTAAAAAGAGCGATGGAAGTTTTGAGCAGAAAAGAGTAGATATCCTGCTTGCTGTGGAGCGGGTCAGGCTAAGCTTGGGCTCATCAGATAGGCCATGCAATTCTTGTTACAGGAGACACAGCGACTTCGTTCCGGCAGTTGAGGCTGCAAAGGATGCAGGCGTTATAACCTCTCTTTATTATTCAAAAAAGTCTATTCACGATGGATTACTTCAGGCGGTCGATGAAAGATATGTAATAGATGAAGATTTATTAAACTCAATAAAAAGAAAATAATTAGCTTAATTTTGAGTTGTCAGTTCTGATATTTGATTCAGATATAGTCAAATTTCAAAACCAGCTGATGATAACAATTAACGACTAAACCCTTTCAGACAATCTTCTTTATTTTCATTCATGGAGAAAATAATACAAATGTATAAATTTCTCTCCTTAATTTTGGTTTTGATCTGCATTACAGCCGGGTGTACAACGCAGATTTCACAGGAAGAAGCTGAATACGAAAATGCTGATAAAATAAGCGGTGATGACTCCGGCTGTGATTATTCAGAATATCATAGAACTTTTATGGCAGTATATCCGATGTCACAAGATGAGGGCAGGCTATGCTATGATTCCCAGGTTAATTTCCGAGAGTTAAAAGGAGAATATCACCCTGAAGATATTGTTATGAGCTATAGCATCGGTTATATGACAATCTCCCCTGGCAATATGACACCTCTTCACAGACAGATGAACAGATCTGAGTACATCTTTGTAACAAAAGGCACAGCTGAGATTTTATGTGACAGCACAACCGTTTCTATAAAAGCCGGAGAATCTGTCATTCTTCCAAAAAATGTATTACAGTCCGTAAAATCATCAGGAAATGAAGAGCTGGTATATATTACTCTTATAGATCCTGCATATTCAGGTAAATCTGAAATAACCGGTGATAAACTATTGAATATTGATGTCACAACAAACGAAGTCCCTATTGTAATAGAAAACCCGAAAAAAGGCATTGAATGGGACATCGGCTCAGATATGATGATTTATTCAATTGCAAATCCTGCATTAATGCCCTATATGAATTTGCCTTTTGAATACAGCGTTGCCTATGCAGAACTTCTCCCCGGCGGAGTTGCGGAAGAAAATTATCTCAGAGGATCAAGTGAATTAATCTGCGTAATTGAAGGTGAAATTGAGGTTTACGCACCTGGCGGAATTCCTGTAAGTGTTACAGCCGGTAATGCAGCATACATTCCCGCAAACCAAAGCAAAGGCTATAGAAATTCCGGTGAGAAAACTGCAAAAATCCTGAGCATCACAGATCCTGCATGGACTCCGGAAATTTGGGAATCTGTGTGAGAGAAAATTTACTTTCACACCCTGCGCAGAGAATTAATAATACCCTAAATGAAAATAGTAAAAATACGGCAGATATGATTTCTGCTGATAATATTAAAGGTGAAATAATATGGAAAAAGCAAAAACATGCCAGAGCTGTGGTATGCCGATGGCAAAGGAAAGCGACTTTGGAACTGAAAAAGACGGTTCTAGATCAGAGGATTACTGCACATACTGCTACCAGAATGGTGCATATACAGAACCTGAAATAACAATTGATGAGATGGCGAAAAAGGGCGGCGCCATTATGTCTCAGATGTTTGAGATACCTTCTGAAAATGCAGTAAACTTCGCAAAGGAGCAACTATTTGTCCTCAAAAGATGGGCCGGACTTGAAATTCCGTCATGCGAAAGCTGTGGAATGCCGATGAAGGAGGAAAGCGAGTTTGGAACTGAAAATGACGGGTCAAAATCGACAAGATACTGCACATACTGCTACCAGGAGGGTGAGTTCACAGAGCCGGAACTTACCAAAGAGGAGGCAGTGTCAAAATATGCACCGATGATGGCAGAACACCTGAAAATGCCTCTTGATAAGGCAAAAGTGATGGTTGAAAGCTATCTTACAACACTTCCGAGATGGAATAATTAAAACTGTCAGAATTTCTAAATAATTCACAAATTTTTAATAATTCAGAGATTTATTGATTCGGATAATTTTATTCAGTCAATTATTGAAAAAAACGTTCATGAAAAAAAAGTTTTCATGCACTGTTTCATGAAAATCATAATTTGGTTTTCATGGTAAATTAGTTCAGACGGGATTAGTATAAACAATCCGGATTTTATTTTTTGTTGAATTTATATTTTACATTCATCTGAATCATATTAAGCTGTGTTTCGTATCTGGACCAGAGTCTGTCGAAGATAATAAGCTTCTTCTCGGCATTTTTGGATAGAACAGCAACCTGCTTGAATGCCGGATCTCTTAATTTTTCAGGGTTCTTTTCAACAAATTTGACAATCTGATATAGAGCTGTCCTTATATCAGACATGGATGACTGAATATTCTTCATAAGTGTACTGTTTTTCAGAAATTCATCATGAATAGCACCTGATTTTTGTCTTGACTCTTCAATTTCGGTAATGTCTCGCATAACAGTTATCATATGAGAAATAATGCCGTCAGTCTCAAGCGGAATGAAATGGAAGAGCATGTATGTGGTTTCTTTATCATTGCCGTATTTTCTGATGTGCTTAACCTCTTTTCCATTCTTAAAAAGCTCTTCATAAATATTTACACTTGCAATTTTTGAAAACTGGGGAATTTCATAGGCAGGTTTTGTAAGCTGAAGTTTGCTGATTGAAAGACGCCTTGCAAATGAAAAGAATTTCTGGTTGTAATGAGTAATCTCCATTTTATTGCTTATTACAAACACGATGTCATCAAGTGAATTTAAAACCTTGGTAAAAATCACATCGATATCTTTTGAGGCAAAACTTACCTCTCCTGTTTCCTTTTTAAAAATCAGAATTTGCTCATCGAAATTATCACCATAAGATTTTATGAATCCTGAGAGGACAGATACTTTTTGTGAATTCCCGTCAGCTTTTTTTAAGAGCACTTTATCCGGCCAGACACAGACTTCATCATCCTCTCTTTCAGATTCATCCTCAGTATCAATTAGAGATAAAAATTTCCTCCCAATAAGTTTGTTTCTGTTAAAGCCTGTTAAAAACTCCATCTCTTTATTTATTCTTGTGACAGCTCCCCTTTTGTTTATAGTAATTGCCGCCGCAGGAATTTCCATAAGGCCGGTTTCAGCTGGATCTGTGTTTGCAGAAGTCTTGTTTATACGCGATTTTTCCTCTGCCTTATGCCTGTTTATTGCTAAATCTATTGATTTTAGTATCTGTTCGTCTGTGAAGGGCTTTAAAACTACAACAGGGTTGTTTAGTTTTTTAACGATCTCCAAAACCTCAAGGTCACTCTCACCAATGATGAAAAGGACAGGTATTTTGTAGTTTTCAATGATTTTTGACGCCGCATCAATTATTCCTGCACTTCCTGAGATTCCTATCCGCATTATTACAAGGTCGGGTTTGTTTGCGCCTGCCTGCTGAATAGTATCAAAGGCGTCAACGCTAAGGCCTGAAATTTCGTAATTATTATTCCTAAGCAGATTTCTGATTTTAATTGCATTTGATACTTCATCATCGGTAATTAGTATTTTTTCTTTAGCCATTGAAAAACAACTCTTTAATAATTTGTCCTGAAATTTGGATTTAATTAGATAATTTTTGACGGATGATTTCTGATACAAACTTCAATATCTCATCTTTGTCTTTTGATGCGTCTATAATTACAAAACGCACCGGATCTTTTTCTGATTGTTCAAGGTAGTTTTTCTGAACATTTTCCAAAACGCTTTTGCATTCAAAGTGTTCACTGTCTGTTCTTTCTGCCTGTATTCGTTTTAGTGATTCATCAACAGGCAAAACAAGAAGAAAAGTGATGTCCGGAATTATTGTCCAGTCGTTGTGAATGTCAGAAAGCCATTTTTTCGGGTCTTTTAGATGACCTTTTAATGTCTCTGACTGGTAGGCATATCTCGAATCTGTATATCTGTCAGATATGACTATTTTTTTATCTTTCAATGCAGGCCTGATTACCGTATCCAGATGTGCGGCGTGGTCTGCGACAAACAAAAGGGCTTCTGCAACCGGATCTATTTTTTCCTTTATTCCGCGTCTGACCTGGGCACCTATCCATGTTGCGCCGGGCTCTCGTGTAAAAACAGGACTTATGTCACTTAATTCTTCAATAAGACCTTTTATAAGGGTTGACTTTCCGCTTCCGTCAATTCCTTCTATTGTTACCAGCATACTTCTCCATCCTCCAGGATTTCAACAGGAACTTTGCCTTTATGAACTGCTGTTGCAATAATTGCGCCATCATATCCTGCCTCATAAAGTCTTTTTAGATCAGACATATCCGAGACGCCGCCGCCGTAGATTAGTGTTTTTGGATAGACTTTTCTAATTTTTTCAATGTCAAGTCCGCCCATCCTGTCTTCAGATCCGACACTTGAGAGATTCATGACAATTGCTCCTTCAAAATCCCAGTCACTGCAGGCAAGAAAAGATTCAACCGGGGATTTTTTGTCAGGATATGTAAGATTGTCCTTTATTACTATGCTGAAATACTCAAAAGGAAAATCCTGCTGGTTTTTTGGGCATGTTTCGGTGCTTATGACATTTTTTATCCAGTCTTCGTGCATTGCATCTTCAGGTCTTTTTGCACCCCTGTTCAGAATTGCAGATTCTGCAGTTCCCCTGCATGCTAAAATTTCTTTATCGTTATCGCCTGTTCCTTCAATTCTGTCGAGGTCGGCTAAATAAACATTCTTTGCCTTCATCTCTTTTAGATATTCACAGGGGACTGTTGAACTGGCAATTCCCCAGTCCAGCGGCCGGTAATCATTTCTCAGGCCTTTATATCCATGGACTACGTTTCCTTTTAGAATATCAACAGCAAGAAAAATTTTCATAAAATAAACACCGTAATTGTTGTATTATTTTTTCTCTATTATAGATCTCTTCCTGATAAGTACTAATAATTGCGGATCTGTATCCGTGTTCTTTTTTTCATATTTACTCCAAAATTTGCGCTTTTTTAGTGATATTCTCTAACGATAGACAATTATGTAATGATTATCTGTCAAAATGACAACTACTAAAACTGCTTTAATGCCTGTCAGCCGCACATTTTTCTGCGCAGTTTTTTAATTCTTACAGACTTTTTTTATCAGACACTATAAAAACAAAGAAAAAAGTGGAGATGTATCTAAATTTGAAATCTGGGTGAAATATGTGGTTTTTTTGTCTTCAGCAGATTTAGTGTTGATATAATAATCACTAATTATGTGAAATGACAAAAAATAAGTATGGATTTGTTAGTTAGTCCGGCAAGCGTTGAGGAAGCAAAATCTGCGCTTTCCGCTGACATAATTGATGTGAAAAAACCCTCTGAAGGCTCTCTTGGAGCAAATTTCCCCTGGGTTATTTCTGAGATAAAAAGCATGACAGAAAAGCCTGTCAGCGCTGCAATTGGTGATTATAGTTTTCTTCCCGGAAGTGCATCACAGGGTGCTTTTGGCGCGGCATGTGCCGGTGCTGATTTTGTAAAAGTAGGCCTGATGTTCAAAGGGGATGATAATGCTCTTGAATTCATAAAAGCTGTTACTAAAGCTGTTAAGTGGAAGTTCCCTGAAAAGACAGTTGTTATTGCAACCTATGCGGATTATGACAGGGTTGACTCAATCTCTCCTTTTGATATGGCACCGCTTGCACAGAAGGCCGGCGCTGATATTGCAATGATTGATACTGCAGTAAAGGATGGAAAAGGACTTTTTGACTTTTTAAACGAAGATGAGCTTACTGCATTCACAAACAAAAACCGTGAACTGGGTCTTAAAACCGCGCTTGCAGGTTCTCTTAAGTTTGACGACCTTGAATTGCTAAAAAAGATAGATCCTGAGATAATTGGTGTCAGAGGGATGGTCTGCGGAGGCGACAGGAGTGCGGTTATAAAAGAGAGTCTTGTGCAAAAGGCTATGACTCTGGTCAGGTGAATATACTATATGTATAAAGAAAAACTGGACATGATAACCGGTTACACCTTTGATGATGTTTTGCTAGTTCCGGCTGCATCGTCCGTTGAGCCGAGTGAGGCCAATGTCTATTCACGTTTTTCAAGGAATATCAGATTATCAATTCCTCTCGTATCTGCCGCAATGGATACTGTCACAGAGTCTGGAATGGCAATTGCACTTGCACGCGCCGGCAGTATCGGAGTCATCCATAGAAATCTTTCTCCTGAACGCGAAGTTGAGGAGATAACACTTGTCAAGCAGGCAGGAGACTTTATAGAAAGAGATGTTTTAACAGTAAAATCTGATGCAACCGTTTCTGATGTCGATTATATGATGAAGGAGAGAAATATTGGCGGACTTCCGGTTATGGATGACGGCAAAATCATCGGAATTGTCTCACGCCGTGATCTCCGTGGTATTGCTCCTTCGCGTTCTTCTGAAAATATCAGAAATGTAATGACAAAAAGCCCGATTACAGTTGATGATTCAATTAAAATTGAGGATGCGCTTGAGGTTATGTATGCAAATAAGGTCGAGCGTCTTCCTGTTGTTGATTCTAAAAACAGTCTTATAGGAATCATTACAATGCAGGATCTCCTGGAAAGACAACAGTATCCAAACGCAAATCTGGATAAAAATGGCAATCTGATGGTTGCAGCGGCAGTAGGTCCGTTTGACATCAAAAGAGCCCGGATGCTTGATAAGGCAGGATGCAATGCACTTGTTGCAGACTGTGCACACGGGCATAATCTCAATGTTGTAAAATCAGTTAAAAAGATGAAGGAGACTGTCTCCTGCGATGTTATTGCAGGAAATATTGCAACCGGTGAAGCGGCGGCAGAGCTTTGTGATTTTGTTGACGGAGTAAAGGTTGGAATCGGGCCTGGGTCAATATGCACAACAAGGGTTGTTGCGGGTGTTGGTGTTCCACAGATTACAGCTATTACATCAGTTGCTGAAGTTGCGTCAAAGATGGATATACCTGTAATTGCAGACGGCGGCATAAGATACAGCGGTGATGTTGCAAAAGCAATTGCCGCTGGTGCAGACTGTGTTATGATGGGAAGTTTGTTTGCAGGAACAGATGAGGCACCAGGACGTGTAATTGCTATCAAAGGTCGAAGATACAAGCAGTATCGCGGAATGGGATCACTTGGAGTAATGACAGGAGGTCATTCAAGCGACAGATACTTCCAGAAGGACATTGGGCAGAATAAATATGTTCCTGAGGGAATTGAGGGTGCAACACCTTATGTCGGATCAGTTTCTGAGGTCATATATCAGCTTGTCGGCGGCCTTAAATCAGCTATGGGCTATACAGGATCTTCAACAATTGCGGATATGAAAGAAAAAGCAAAGTTTATCAGAATAACATCTGCAGGACAGGTGGAAAGCCACCCGCATGATATTCTGATAACTGATGAGGCGCCTAATTACAGGCTGTCCAATTAAATATCTTTTTATAAGATATATACTAACTTTAGGTATATATGCTGGAGGGTGATGATGTCTCCCGCCTGCTTGACATTCTCGGAAATAAAAATCGCCGCAGAATAATACAGCTTTTAAGGCAAAAACCCTGTTTTGTTACTGAAATATCAGACAGACTTATGCTTAGCCCTAAAGCTGTTATTGAGCATCTCTCAATGATGGAGAGGGAAGACATTTTAGAATTCAGGAGTGATATCAACAGAAGGAAGTATTACTATCTTTCAAAAGATTTTCGGATAATGATTGATCTTGAAAGTGTAAGAGCTAAAATACCATCTGAAATTCTCCAGAATACCGATATAATCGGGCGCACAGTAGATAAGATAAAAAGCATTCAGGAATTGATGGATTCAAGGGCAAATCTTATATCTGATCTTGAGTATTTAGAAAGAGACATCGACAAAAAAATAAGGGAATTAAAAGTCTCCTGCAAAGGACTATTAGATAGTGAGACAGAGGTAAATCTGGTACTTGCGCTTGCAAGTTATGAGATGGATATTGTCTCTCTTGAAGAGTTCTTAGAAGTTCCCGGAAAGGAGCTTTTTGATGTTTTGGAAGGCTTAACAGCCAAAGGTATTGTGGAGCGAACAGGCAACCTTTACAGGGTGTGTGAATTATATGGCAAATGAACCAAACGACGACGTATTTAAAAACCTTGCAAAAGTGATGGAAGATATAATCAGCAGTCTCCCTCTTGATGAGAACGCACGTTTTGTAGGGTGCACAATTATTTCAGGACATGGCGAAGAGCCGCGTATTTTCCAGATGGACGGCCAGTCAGGCAATGAGGATGATCTGGAATATGAGGTGATGGAAGGTCCTGAGAAGGTTTATGTGACAGTAGAACTGCCTTCGGATGTAATCACAAAGCCTTACATTGATATCCAGCCCGAGTTTGTACGTATATGTTTTGATGAAAGTGAAAATTCAATCAGACTTCCGTGCATGGTCCAGGCAGGCCAAAGCGTCAGCAATATCAAAAACGGGATTTTAGATATAATTTGTGACAAGCTTGAAATTTCAGAGGCGGCAGAATAGTTTCTGATTAAATAAAGACCGGACAACAGTAAATAAAGACTAAAAACTAAAAACTAAAAACTCTAAAGAATATAAGAAATAATTACAACAAATAAAAAAATGAAAATAAAATTCAAAATCCTAAAAAAAAGGATTCTTATGTTTTTTTAACGGAGCACGATTTTTTTTAGAACGCATCTGTATTTTATTTTTTTTACTTTATACTTCTTTTTTACTGTATAATTTTTGTTTTTTTGTAAACATCACAGCAATAATGCTTAATTAAACAGCAAATATATCATGATGTTTACTGTAACAGAAGTGTACAACAATGCCGGGAACAAGCCGGATGTTATTTTTGATTTTGGTTTTGCCTGTTTCATAAAAGAGGCGGGTATTTTGTTTGACACCGGTGCAAAAGAGGATGTTTTGAGGAAAAATATGTCGCTTCTTGGCATAAATCCGGATGAAATAAAGGCGGTGTTTTTGTCCCATGATCACTGGGATCATAACGGAGGGGCAGGTATTTTGAAAGGTTTGTCTTCAAGTATCAAATCATATGCTTTAGAGTCTTTTTCAGATGAAACTCTTGATTTGCTCTCCAAAAATACAGATTTAAATATTGTTTCCGGATGGGAGGAGATAATGCCGGGCTTTTTTTCAACAGGGCCTTTAGGTGATGATATAATTGAGCAGTCACTTGCTATAAAAAAAGATAGCGGATTTGTTGTGATAGCCGGCTGTTCACATCCGCATATTAAGAATATATTGTCTTTTGTAAGAGAAAGAGGAGATGTGTCCGGTTTAATTGGCGGACTACATGATGTCTCTGATGAAGACATTAAATCTTTATCAAAAATTCCGTATCTTGCCCCTTCACACTGCACAAAAAGGCTTGATGAGATAAAAGAGTCTTATCCTGATAATTTCAGGGAGGGGGGCGCAGGGGTTACACACAATTTCAGCTGATCTTTGTTTGTAACTAATATTGTATTTAATAATACATCTTTTTATAATTCAAAATTTATTTTTAGATCCCGAGGATGATATGCCAAGTGATTTAATGAAACAAACATTAACCATAATACTGGATATTTGAATGCTTTCAACAATGGGATTTAAAGAGAGAAGATATATAGAAGAGCTTAGAATTGTAACAAAATCCACCGCTCTGGACTGTATTATAGATGATTCTTTTGATCGGATAATCTATGTGATAAAAAAGGGTGATATGGGGTTTGCAATTGGAAAAGAAGGAGTAAATATCAAAAAAATGCAAAAAGTTCTTGGCAGAAGAGTTGAGATGGTTGAGGAGAATGGTGAACTTTTTGCTTTCATCGAAAATATCTTCAAACCTGCGCATATAGTGGATGTGGCTGAGGATGAAGAATCCAAAAAGCTCAATATCTTTGTTAAAAGTAGATCAGATCTTGGAATTGCGATAGGAAAGAGCGGATGCAATATTGAAAAAGCCAGAATTCTTGTTCAAAAACACTTTGGCAGGGAGATAGGAGAGATTATATATTCTGAGGGAAGTGTAAATTAATGAATACATCAGTTTTTGAGGAGGTCTGGAAGACAATCTGTTCCCGTATTGAAAATCCTCCTGAGAAGAGTTATGTGGTTGATATTCTAACACACAGAAAGGGAATTGACAAATCACTTGAAAAGGTGGGTGAAGAGGCAACAGAATTCATACTTGCCGCCAAAAATAATGATTATGATAATCAGGTCTATGAAGCAGCAGATCTGTTTTTCCACCTTATGCTTGCGTTAAAGGCAATTGATGTTGAATTTTCAGATGTCATAGCCGAACTTGAAAGAAGGCACAAGTAAAGCCGGATAAAAATCCGGATGAAAACAGGATTAGTAAATCAATAATAACACTTTTTTTTCAAAATAAGTAATTTCAGATTTGCATATCCAAATCAATAAACTGGGAATGGTAATTTAAAATTTGTAAAATCCAAATCAATAAACCGGAATTAATAATTCTAAATTACCTGGTCTGTATTGATTTTAAAAAACGTAATTGCTCTCTAAAAAATGATAAAAAAATGAGAAAAAACTTAAAAAAATCAGATTGTCTGATTTTTAAGGTTTTGTTTTTTTTATCCAATAATTTCTGCTACTTTTTCAGGGTTGTTTTCAATCCATTTTGAAGCAGCCTCTTCTACAGGTATTCCTGATTCAACATCGTACATTATTGATTCCATGTCAGATGCATCCCAGTAGAAGCGCTCAAGTATTGCATAAACTCCTGGTTTGTCTTCATTAAGACCGGTTCTTGCAAGTGAGCCAATGAACTCCTCTCCGCCGTAAACACCTTTTGGATCTTCAAGATATTTGAGATCAAATCTTGCAAATTTCCAGTGTGGTGTCCAGCCGGTAACAACAATCCATTTTTCATCCTTCACTGCTTTAGAAAGCTCTGCTGCCATTCCTGCACTACTGCTTGAAAGAATTGTATAATCCAGACCATATTCTTCGATTGCATCGTCAGTGTTTGACATAATTCCGGCACCAGGCTCTATTCCTGTGATAGTATTGCCAAATTTATCAGCAACTGAGTTCATCTCTTCAATTGAATCAATTGTGACATATGTTGGAACAACAAGACCGATTTTTGCTCCGTCCAGGTTGTGTCCTACAAGATCAATACTGTCTCCGTATTTCTCCCAGTAGCTTGCCTGTGTTGCCGGAAGCCATGCGGATATTGTCAGATCAAGGTTGCCGTCAGCAACTGCCTGATACAAAGGTCCTGCATCCACTGCTACAAGTTCAACATCGTATCCTGCTTTTTCATAAATTTGTTTTAAAACGTTTGTACTTGCAATTTCAGAATCCCATAATACATATCCGATTTTAACATCGCCTAAGGATTGCTGTTGAGTAGGTGTTGCATCAGTTGGAGTCTGTCCGGCAGGGGCATCTCCTGTTCCTGTACATCCTGCAATCAGGACAAAAGATAAAAGAAGAGCAATTCCTGCTGTAAATAATTTTTGTCTTTTTTCAGTCATTATATCACGTCCATTTTGGCAATTAAAGTAATTCTATTATAAATAATTATGCTTAAAATGCCGGTTTAGCAGAACAGGAAATTAAAGTATCCTGTCCTGCCTTTTCCTATGTCCCTGACTTTATTTAGTAATAACTGATTTGAAAAATCTAAGATTTTATGAGGTTTTGTGTAATTCGGTCAAGTATAATCGCGATTATTACAATTGCCAGACCAGCTTCAAATCCTCCTCCAATATCTACTCTTTGAATGCCGTAAAGAACATTTAAGCCAAGACCTGCCGCTCCAATCATTGAGGCAATAACTGTCATTGAAAGTGCCAGAAGAATACACTGATTTACTCCTGTCATTATTGTAGGAAGTGCTACAGGAAGCTGGACTTTGAAAAGCTTCTGCCTTGATGTTGCACCAAACGAATCTGCAACCTCATTTAGTTCCAGAGGTACCTGTCTGATTCCAAGGTTAGTTAAGCGTATAGCCGGAGGCATTGCAAATATAATGGTTGCAATAACACCCGGAACATTTCCAAGTCCGAAGAATATAACCGCAGGAATAAGGTAGACAAAAGAAGGCATTGTCTGCATTAAATCTAAAAATGGTCTTGTTATGCTGTTTGCAATATCACTTGAAGAAGCCCATATTCCTACGGGAATTCCAATTATTAAAGCTATAATTGAAGCTGTAATTACTAATGCCAGAGTCTGCATTGATTCATTCCAGAGATTCAGATTCAAAATTAAAAAAAGTCCTGCGGCAATCAGAATTCCTGAGATGTTATTTTTCCTGGAAACATACCATCCTAATGCCGCAATTATAAGAATCATAAGAAGGGGAGGTATGAATAAAAGAACTGCCTGAAGACTTTTTATGAAAATGTCTATAAATCCGCTTATTGCGTCAAGGAGCCATCCGAAATATGTGTCTATTCCGTCAACTAATGCCTCTACTCCGTCTCCCAGCGGAATTTTAGGAATAATTCCTGTACCTGTCATATCAGATCACCTCCATTCGTGCAAGTGCTGCCAGAAGAGATCCTTTTATTATGATTCCCTTCATTTTGTCGTTTTCGTCAAGAACAGCAATAGGGTATGGAGAATCTGCCATTACTGGTATTATGTCTGCAATGGAGGTTGTTGTTTTTACAACCGGAATGTCTGTTTTGATAATGTCTGCAAGTTTATTCCCCTCTTTTTTTGCTTTTGTCGCATCTTCTGCAAGAATTAGTCCTTCATACTTTCTGCCTTTTGATACTACAAATACACTGGATATTCCAAATTCTTCCATGAAGTGAAGGGCGTTGTTCGGGCCGGAGTCTATGGATATTAGTGGTTCTGGTTTTTTCATGACATCAGATGCACAAAGAACTTTTACCATATCGACGCCTTCTACAAATTTCTCAACGAATTTGTTGGCAGGGTTTGTCAAAATTTCTTCGGCGTTTCCAATCTGAAGAATTTCTCCGTCTTTCATGAGTGCTATTCTTGTTCCAAGTTTTAGCGCCTCGTCAAGGTCGTGGGTTACAAAAATAATGGTTTTTTGAAGATTTTCCTGAAGCGTAAGGAGTTCATCCTGCATATCGCCTCGTATCAGTGGGTCTAATGCACTGAATGCTTCATCCATTAATAAGATGTCAGGATCTGATGCAAGCGCTCTTGCAAGCCCGACTCTTTGCTGCATTCCTCCTGAAAGTTCAGATGGCCGGCTTTCTTCATATCCGTCAAGGCCGACAAGTTTTATTGCATCTTTTGCTTTTTTATATTTTTCCTCATCAGAAACACCCTGAATTTCAAGTCCGAATGCAACATTGTCAATGATGCTTTTGTGGGGGAGAAGTGCAAAGCTTTGAAAAATCATTGCAATTTTATAGCGGCGAAGATTCAAAAGTTCCTCTCCTTCGATTTTAGAGATGTCATTTCCGTCAATTATAATCTGTCCATGTTCGGGCGTTATCAGTCGGTTTATACATCTTAGAAGAGTTGATTTTCCGCATCCTGAAAGACCCATTAAAACAAAAATATCTCCGGAGTAAACTTCAAAATTTAAATCTTTTAAAGCTACATTCTGACCGGTTTTTTCAAAGATCTCTTTTTTTGAAAGCCCTTCTTTTATGTATTTATCTGCCTTTTCAGGTTTTGATCCAAATATTTTGGTGAGGTTTTTTATCTCCACCATTACTTTTTCAGAGGAATTGTTGTCTGTTGATTCATTCACAATTATCTCTCCTGTAAAATACTTTTAATGACATCTGATATACCCCTTCTAATTAATATATTGTAAGTGTTTTGGTAAAGGGGCCTGAGAAAATCTCTGATTTGCTATAAAAATCAAAATTCCTGATAAACTTATCATCACTTTTTGGTTTAAATTATTTTTTGAAATAACAGTGTCTTAAAAAATCAATCTGATTTATTGTTTGATTATCAGTTTAAACCTTTTTTGAAAAGAAAAGAATTTTAAATTAAAAATTCATCAGGATTTATATCCGGTTTTTTGTTCTTAAACATCAAAATGTTCTGACTTTTATCTTTATTTTTTTGTGGGTGGAAGGATTTTGACTCATTTTTTTAACAGATTTTTTCACCCTCATTTGCGCGTACCTATAAAAAGAACCAGAAAAAGACCGAATCAGCGTTTTTGACACCACCCTGAAGTGACCAAAACGCACAAAATCTGCCATAACTTAACAAGGTTTATATGTGACAAAATACCACTTTGTAAAGCCGAAGTATTCTGGTGAAAAAGGCTCTAAAATTGCCTGAAAGTAAAAAACGCCGAATATACGGAAAATAAATTAAGTATGTGGACTGTTCAGATGACTCAGTCATCTGTTACGAGTTTCCTGACTTTATGCGAGACAAACAACAGGCTTTATAATCTAATAACGCCAATATGTTATCTCACAATTCTTGATGGGGAGCCGAAACCGCCCGGATGGGGGCGTCGGTTCTGACGTTGGCATTGACAATGCGGAAATCTATTTAGTAACCGCTAATTCCTTTGTGATTTTAAAAAACTGAAATAATGTGAGCTTATAGCTTACAGGTTTATACAAGTCGATAGAACAAGTGTGCCGAAGTGAAAAGTATCTTCAATAATAATTAATTCTGGTTGATCCTGCCAGAGGTCACTGCTATCGGGGTTCGATTAAGCCATGCGAGTCGAGAGGGTTCAGACCCTCGGCGGACTGCTCAGTAACACGTGGATAACCTGCCCTAAGGTGGAGCATAACCCCGGGAAACTGGGGATAATACTCCATAGGTTAGAGATACTGGAATGTTCTTTAATCAAAAGTTCCGGCGCCTTAGGATGGATCTGCGGCCGATTAGGTAGTTGTTGGGGTAACGGCCCAACAAGCCTGTAATCGGTACGGGTTGTGGGAGCAAGAGCCCGGAGATGGAATCTGAGACACGATTCCAGGCCCTACGGGGCGCAGCAGGCGCGAAAACTTTACAATGCAGGAAACTGTGATAAGGGAACCCCGAGTGCCCGTATACGCGGGCTGTCCGGGTGTATAAAAAGCATCTGAAGAAAGGGCCGGGCAAGACCGGTGCCAGCCGCCGCGGTAATACCGGCGGCTCGAGTGGTGACCACTTTTATTGGGCTTAAAGCGTTCGTAGCTGGACTCTTAAGTCTCTTGGGAAATCCCGCGGCTCAACCGTGGGGCGTTTAAGAGATACTGGGAGTCTAGGAACCGGGAGAGGTAAGAGGTACTTCGGGGGTAGAAGTGAAATTCTGTAATCCTCGAGGGACCACCGATGGCGAAGGCATCTTACCAGAACGGCTTCGACAGTGAGGAACGAAAGCTGGGGGAGCGAACGGGATTAGATACCCCGGTAGTCCCAGCCGTAAACGATGCGCGTTAGGTGTACTGGTGACCACGAGTCACTGGGGTGCCGAAGGGAAACCGTGAAACGTGCCGCCTGGGAAGTACGGTCGCAAGGCTGAAACTTAAAGGAATTGGCGGGGGAGCACCACAACGGGTGGAGCCTGCGGTTTAATTGGACTCAACGCCGGAAATCTCACCGGATAAGACAGCGGAATGATAGCCTGGCTGAAGACCTTGCTTGACCAGCTGAGAGGAGGTGCATGGCCGTCGTCAGTTCGTACTGTGAAGCATCCTGTTTAGTCAGGCAACGAGCGAGACCCACGCCAACAGTTGCCAGCATGTTCTCCGGAATGATGGGGACACTGTTGGGACCGCCTCTGCTAAAGAGGAGGAAGGAATGGGCAACGGTAGGTCAGCATGCCCCGAATTATCCGGGCTACACGCGGGCTACAATGGTCAGGACAATGAGAAACGGCACTGAAAAGTGTAGTTAATCTCCTAAACCTGTCCCAAGTTCGGATTGTGGGCTGCAACTCGCCCACATGAAGCTGGAATCCGTAGTAATCGCGCTTCAAAACAGCGCGGTGAATAAGTCCCTGCTCCTTGCACACACCGCCCGTCAAACCATCTTAGTGAGGTTTGGATGAGGCTGTAGTTATTGCTACAGTCGAATCTAGGTTTCGCAAGGAGGGTTAAGTCGTAACAAGGTAGCCGTAGGGGAATCTGCGGCTGGATCACCTCCTAACGACAGATCACACATTAGCTGGTTACTAAATAGACCGTAAAATTGTCGATGCCAACAGAAATAGAGAATAAAGTTCAGGGGCTCATAGCTCAGCTGGAAGAGCGCGGCGTTTGCAACGCCGAGGCCGGGGGTTCAAATCCCCCTGGGTCCACTTAAGCTGAATTTTAACCGATTCAGCTTTACGATGCACCCGGAAATGTGAATTACCGGGGAAGGTCTGAGAGTCAGCACGCGACGCAACTGACTCGTTGACGACATGCACAGGTATACAACACACTAGACGTTAAATGGATTTTAGCGGTTAAACCGATACAAAAAATTGCTGAATTACATTAAGCCTGTCAGTGAATGGCTCGGTTCGAGTGCCGATGAAGGGCGTGCCAAGCTGCGATAAGCTCCGGGAAGACGCAAGGGTTCTATGATCCGGAGATCCCCGAATGGGACATCCTATGCCTTAATGGCATGATTGGTAACAATCGGTAACCTCCCGAATTGAAACATCTTAGTAGGGAGAGGAAGAGAAATCAAACGAGATGTCGTTAGTAAAGGCGATCGAAAACGACAGAGTTCAAACTGAATCCCGCTTACGCGGGAGATGTGGTGTTATAGGCTCACTGTTCGTCTAAAGATTCGAAGTGGAATTTTTTCTGAAACGTCAAACCATAGAGGGTGACAGTCCCGTACATATAACAATCTTTAGATAAGTGAAGTCCTGAGTAGCGCGGGTTGGAATTCTCGCGTGAAATCGGGGGTCATCAACCTCCAAAACTAAATACTCCTCGAAACCGATAGCGCAATAGTAGCGTGAGCGAAAGCTGAAAAGTAACCCTGGAAAGGTGGTTAAAAGTGCCTGAAACTGGCAGGTGATTGTGTGTTATGGCGTTAAAGGATCTTTGCACCGAAAGAACAAGTCGCGAGGCTTTAGTATGGGGTGCATTGCCAGCGTCATAACTTACGTTTTGAAGAACGGGCCAGAGAGTTTATTCTGTTGGCGAGGTTAACCTTACGGGAAGCCGAAGCGAAAGCGACAAGTCCGTAGTTTATACATGGGACGGCGTATTAAAAGTGCGCGAAGTCAGCAGGATAAGACCCGAAGCCCGGTGATCTATGCGTGGGCAGGCTGAAGGGTGACGAAAGTTGCGTGGAGGGCCGAAGCGGTATTGATATGCAAATCATTCGTGTGACCTGCGTATAGGGGTGAAAGGCCAATCGAACCGGGCATCCGCTGGTTCCTCTCGAAACATGCCGTAGCATGACCTGAGCAGAGATAGACGGTGAGGTAGAGCACTGATTGTGGGAGTTGGGGGAGAAATTCCTTACCCTGCTGTCAAACTCCGAATTCCCCGTCGTCGTAGAAGCTTGGAAGTCCGCATTACGGGGTAAGCTTGTAATGCGTAAGGGAGACAACCCAGACCGTGGTTAATGTCCCTCAGTGTAGGTTAAGTGTAAACACTAAATGAGGTCCTAGGTCAAAGACAACTGGAAGGTGAGCTCAGAAGCAGCTATCCTTTAAAAAGTGCGTAACAGCTTACCAGTCGAGATTTAGGGCGCAGAAAATGGACGGGGCTCAAACCTACCACAGATACCACGGACCACAGCAATGTGATGGCGTAGAGAGGCGTTCTGCATGGGCAGAAGCAGGGGTGTAAGCTCCTGTGGACCGTGTAGAAATGAGAATTCTGGCATTAGTAGAAGCAAAGTTGGGTGAGAATCCCAACCGCCGAAGGGGCTAGGTTTCCTCGACAATGTTCGTCAGTCGAGGGTTAGTCGGTCCTAAGTTGTACCGTAATTCGAGTACAGCGAAAGGGAAACAGGTTAATATTCCTGTACCATCTGTCAATCATCCTGACGTTTCAGGATATGTTTAGCAGGGCTGTCGCCCTGTTCAAGCGTATAATCCTTTGGAGAACCGTAATGGTGAGAATTAGGAGAAAGCGTGATGAAGTAATTAAGCAAACTCCCGGAACCCGTGAAAAGGGGACAAGATGACCGTACCGAGATCTGACACAGGTGCCCCTAGCTGAGAAGGCTAAGGCGTGTCGGTTTAATTGTGTTTAGGGAATTCGGCAAAATAGCCCCGTAACTTTGGAATAAGGGGTGCCTGCCCAGCGATTGGGCAGGTCGCAGTGACCAGGGGACTCCGACTGTCTAATAACAACATAGCAGACTGCAACTCGGAAACGACTAGTATAGTCTGTGATTCCTGCCCAGTGCAGGTATCTGAAAACCGGGTACAACCGGACGAAGGACCTGTAAACGGCGGGGGTAACTATGACCCTCTTAAGGTAGCGTAGTACCTTGTCGCTTAATTGGCGACTTGCATGAATGGATTAACGAGAGTCCTACTGTCCCAAACACAAGTCCGTTGAAGATTTTATCCTAGTGCAGAGGCTAGGGCCTCCATATGGGAAGTGAAGACCCCGTGGAGCTTTACTGCAGCCTGTCGTTGTGTTACGATATTCCTTGCGCAGAGTAGATGGGAGACGTTGATCCGTTCCTCGTGGGGAACGGTTAGTCGCAATCTGAGACACCATCCTTGGTTTATTGTAACACTAACTCTCTTCTGAGAGGACATCGGTAGGTAGGCAGTTTGGGTGGGGCGCCACACCCTCGAAAAAATATCAAGGGTGCCCCAAGGTCAACTCATGTGAGTCAGAAACTCACAGGAGAGTGTCAAGAGCAAAAGTTGGCCTGACGCTGATACGCATAGCAAGTATCTGCGAGAGGAAACTCGGGTCTAACGAACCAATACGCGCTTTTGATGAGTGCTATTGACGACAGAAAAGCTACCCCGGGGATAACAGAGTCGTCGCCGGCAAGAGCACATATCGACCCGGCGGCTTGCTACCTCGATGTCGGTTCTTTCCATCCTGGCTGTGCAGCAGCAGCCAAGGGTGAGGTTGTTCGCCTATTAAAGGGGATCGTGAGCTGGGTTTAGACCGTCGTGAGACAGGTCGGTTACTATCTATATGGAGTGTTGGGAGTCTGAAGGCAAGACGGAAATAGTACGAGAGGAACTTTCCGTCGTCGCCACTGGTAGACCGGTTGTCCGACAGGGCAATGCCGGGTGGCTACGCGATAAGGGGTAAAAGCTGAAAGCATCTAAGCTTGAAATCCAGCCTAAAAAGAGACTCCGCTAAAGGACACGGGTAAAAGACCCGCTTGATAGGCCTGGGATGTACGCACGAAGGCAACGACGTGTTCAGTCCACAGGTACTAACGTCCGATAATTCAGTAATATACGGTTAAAACCGCTAAAATTCAGACGAAATCTAGATTGTGTTGTATACTTATCCGTCACCGGAAAAAATATAAGAATCGTAAGGTTCAGTCCTTACTTCCGGTTTTCAATTGCGGCCACAGCAACGGGGCAACACCCGGACTCATTCCGAACCCGGCAGTTAAGCCCGTTTACGTCAGATGCGGTACTGAGATACGCGAGTTCTCGGAAAACATCTAACGCTGCAATTGTTCTTGAAAGAGAAAGTCTTTTTTGTTAGTTTTTTTATGTTTAAAGTTCTATTTTGCTTTAGTTTCATCTTTTATGTTCTACCGGGAAGTTTTTATCCTTGGAAGTTTTTTTGTGAAAGTTTATTTATAAAAAAAAATGTGAAATATTTATCTTTTTTCAGTATTTCAATTATTTATATTAGATTTCTTATAAATTTCAATATTTTTTTAAACTTTTTCTTCATCTCTACCAAAGTTTATTATCTATCTAAATCTACTTTTTTTGCAATGTATGGATTATACAGCTATCCTTTTCACATTGAAATGGAAGGGATAACTATTGATGTCACAGAAAAAAATGGAATTTACAATTATATCCGGGAATGTTGCGGAAAAAAATTTAAAACCCTTATCGCCGCAGACAAGGGAAAAATACATATAAATCCTGTAGAACCTGTAAATCTTCCACAAAATATCACAAGATTTCTGGAAATTGATATTGACAGAATATTGATTGCTCCAAATACTGAAGAAAAGTTATATCTGACTTTTCCAATCGAAATAGGCGTATTTTTAGAATCCGGTAATGATATAGAGATAGTTGATTTATTTACCAGAACTGATCCTAAATATTCTTTGTATGGAACGCCTACAGACGGTAATATAGTCAGATATAGCAAAAGCAGTATTTACAAGGAACTCCCTGAAATTGATATTTTAAAGGAAGGTGTCCTTGAATTTAATATAATTAACAATGACAGCAGTATTCATTCTGTTTCAAAAGCTGTGTTTGACGGATATGGTATGAAAATGTATTATGGAGAAGATCTTGTTTCAATGATTGCCCACATGAAGATATATCAGAAGAATAACGCCACAACAGAATTTTTAAATCTTCCAATACTTCCTGATATGGAAAAATCAATAGAGCTTTACATGACCAGAAATATTTCTGTGATGAAAAAAAATTATATGATGGAATGGGGATTTGATTGAGCATTAATGTTACAGCTATATTTTATCATCCTTTAACAGAAAGTGGTCTTACTACAGCAGATTTGATAATTTTCTTTTTAATACTGTTATCCTCATTAATAATTGCAAAAGTAATTTCTGTTAATTTAAAACGTCGCATATCTGACCGGATGCCTGAAAGTGACAAGGAAAGTCTGTCAAAAGTAATTTCGCTTATAATAATTGTAGTTGGTATTTTACTTGCTCTTCCTTATTTAAAGATTGATTTGTCTGCTATCTTTGTAACCGGTGGTTTAATGGCAATAGTTGTTGGTATTGCCGGACAGAATTTTTTTTCTAATGCAATATCCGGTATAATTCTTTTCTTTGAAAGGCCGATAAAAATTGGAGATAATATTGGTGTTGGAGATATAACAGGGACAGTTGAGGATATTCAGATATTATCTACTGTCATAAAGACATATGACGGAATATTCACCAGGATTCCCAATGAAAAAATGTTTACAGCAGAAATTCAGAATTATGTAGCCCATATTGTCAGAAGATTTGAATATACTGTGGGAATTCGTTATGAAGATAATGCAGAACTGGCCGCAAATATTATCTGGGAAGTAATAAACAAGCATCCATTTGCATTGAAAAATCCCGTTCCGTCCATATATGTGGATGAACTGGCTGATAACGGAGTGAATCTAAAGATAAGAATATGGTCTCCGTCATCAGTGTGGTGGGATGTAAGAACTGAGTTATTATGGAAAATTAAGATAGCACTTGAAGAAAACGGTATAGAAATTCCATTCCCCCAGAGAACACTTTGGTTTGCTGAAGAACTGAAATACAAACAGTCGGATGAATGGTCAGTTGGAAATCAACAGGGAAATCAAAATTGAATTTTTTTGATTCACCTGAAAATACATTTGATTTCTATGAAAGTCAAAATTCCTAATAAACTTTCATCACTTTTTGTGTGATGAAAAACGCTCATCATGTGCGTTTTACATGAAAGTTACTTTGTAACTTACATGAAACCGGTGCATGGAATATAATTTCATGGACGTTTTTTAACAATTAAAGGATAAAAAAGATCTAAAGGGAAAAAAATATATGAAATTTAATAACATTTTTTCAAATTTAGATAAAATATTAATTTATTCGTTATTTTTAAGATTTATTTATGTTTTCTGCGTTCTTTTTTTCCCTGTTGTCAATCCTGTAATTATCAGAATTGTCAAAAGTGCACCACCTTTTAAGATTATATCAAATTCAAGCTGAATCAAAAAGAAAATACATGTCATAAGACCTATGGCTGGAATAACAGGTATTTTAAATAAACTCCATTTGATTTTAAAAGGCCTTTTATAGTCCGGATATTTGAATCTGAGAATAATTACTGAAGAATTGATGACTGCGAATGTCACAAAAAGTGTGAAATTTGCAAGATATGCAACGTCACTGATGTTTCCAAATCCAAGAAATATTATTGAGGCAATTCCTGCCGTAATTATTGCAAATGTCGGAGTTTTATGTATTTCATGGACTTCAGCAAATTTTTTTGGAAGATTTCCTTTTTTTGCCATGCCGTAGATTATCCTTGAACCTGAAAGAAGCATCAGAAGAACTGTATTTGCGGTTGCAAAAAGAGCGATTGCAGAAAATAGTGTATATCCGCCTGGAAATGCTATTCCTGCAACCTTTGCAAATGGATTAGATGATCCTGCAATTTCCTGCCAGCCGCCTATACTGACGATTGATATTGAGACTGCAACGTATAGAACAATTGTAATAAGCACTGCAAAAATCAGACTTTTGGGAATGTTTTTTTCAGGTTCTATAGTCTCTTCAGAGAGTTTTACAATCTCTTCAAAGCCCTGAAATGCGAAAAACAAAAGTGCTGACGCCTGAAAAATTCCGGCAAAGCCAAGAGGCATTGCAAGGTAATCAACATCTCCTATGTATGGAAGGCCAAGCAGGATAATTCCTACAATTCCTCCTGCTTCTATTATTGTGCATATTATTGCAACTTTTGCTGACTGTTTAATGCCGATAAAAATTAATAATGATGATGAAGCTATTAAAAAAATGGCAGAAAGAATTATTGGGAAATTTATAAGGCCGTTTAGGTATCCTCCAAATCCAAGTGCCACAGTAGATGATCCTAAAATGCCTGAAAATACAACAAGCATACCAATAACAAATCCGGTTGTCGGGCCTATGGAGTGTTTTGTATATTCATATTCTGCTCCTGCGAGTGGAAACATTGATGAAAGCTCCATGTAGGAAAGACCAGTGAATAATGCAATCAATGAAGAAAGCATAAATGAGAACCATAGTGCGTTTCCGGCCATAGATGCGGCTTCGCCTATAAGTGCATAAATCCCGGCTCCAAGTATTACGCCAATTCCTGTAATTGTTACTTCCGGCAGAGTTAGTGTTCTTGCAAGGGCCGGAATTTTGTCAGGTTTCATTTAATCTCTGAATTAGTTTATGGTATTCCTGATTATAAATGATAGCAATTCTTTTTTTTAAAGATTTTTTCAGGGTATTGTATTTTTAGAGCATTCCTCTTTTTACAATTATACGATTGAAAAAAATAGATTTTTGTAGCGTAATAGATTTTTATAGCAAAATACGTTTAAAGTAAAATATGATGTTTGATATAAATAAAAGGAGTAAGGAATTTTAGTTTAATATTTTGTATTGGTATTTTACTTTCACAATGCATGCATTGCATTGATATTGAATGATTCTTAATAATAAAATTATGAAAAATGTTGAGATGAGTAAAGAAGGTACATTTTTGGTCATTAAGGTTGATCTTTCAAAGGATTTTGGGGAGTCAAAGTCAGGCAAATCAATTACCATTGCATCCACTGAAGGAAATATATCAGTACCCGGTGATGACGACATTAAAATCGGGCTTAATATTTACAAAAAGAAATAGATTTGGATTTGAGAGAATAGATTGAAAAAAAATGAAACAAATGATATTTCTGAAAAACGAAATCATTGTTTGAATTTCTTTAATTATTTCAAAACATCTATCTTTTCTTATGAAACATAGATGATAATCAGAATGATTATATCGCGCATATTTAATTTTCATATCATCTGATTTTGCCTGACTCATAGATTTTGAATTTTTATTAATTTAAATTTCATCGAATAGAATGGTATTTTCTTTTATCATCAATGTTTGAACTTCAAATTTCAGAAGGAAAAAAGGAAAACTTTTTTTGGATTCTCTAATTATATTGCATAATATTCACTATTGTTAGTGATTTGTGAATAATAATTTCTATAAATTTTAAGAATAAATATATTTAAATTGATTATTGTTTTTAGGAGAAGTATTTTTCAGATAGATTTATCTAATGAAATTTTCATAATCAGAAAATATGGTAACAAGAGATAATATCAGGTTGTTCATTGACGGTATACAGACTAATAACCCAGGTCTTTTAATAGCATCTGCAATTGGTCTTAAAAATACTGATGACGAATCACACATTCCTATATTGATAGATGCATTGAAAAGGCTGAATGATTCAGAAGCAATTTTGGATGAGATTCAAAGGAAGGAAGTGAATACTCAGATTATTTCAGCCATTGATACATTAAGTAGATTCTAGATTTTTTTAAAAGATTGGATAAATATTTAATTGCAGTAAAATCACCTATCCTGAAAAAAGTTCATAATATTATCATTTCATGCAACAGTTTCATGTAAGTTACGAAGTAACCTTCATGTAAAATTATTATTGTTCATAATTACTATTGTAAATAGCGCTAATTTTTAAAAGATATTTTAAAAAATAAAAAAAATTAATTGAATGAACTATATTTATTTTCAGCCTGAACCAGGCGAGAAGGACGAGCCTGTTTCCGGTGTCACAGATACCAGGACATATTTAGGAAAAGATCAGCGAACCTCCTGTTGCAGTAGTGAAACGGTGCAGCGGTGGAGGGGGCGAATTCCTCACCAGAGGTGGTGAGAAATGATTTTTTTTATTGTACCGGTCGGGACTTGCGAATCTCATATCGCAAAAACGACCTTGTTTTATCCGGCTGAGCTGGTTTTTATTAAGCCCGCAGGGGGCCTGCCTTATCGTCCCGGCCCCTGCTTATGTGTGGTGTATCCCCGCTTCGCATCACCAGCCTATGTTCCTGTTCTGATTATGACAAAGGTGGATTTAGTTTTCATTGTCGGACTGCAAAGTCTGCATGAGGGCATAGAAATGCTCAGGCTTCCCGGTACTAAAATAATCATACCATGATTCCAGTGTGTCTGACTTAAAAACACCTAAATGCTCAATAATTTGTTTCGCCCAAAGCAATGCTCCGGTGGAACCTGCAGTAATAAGGTTATTATCCGCTACCGATGGTTTGTCTACATAAAAATTTTGACCTTTATAACCGGGAGAAAACATTTCAAGAAATCCCGGTCCGTTGCTGGTATGCGGACGATTATTAAGCAGCCCAAAATTGGCAAGTGCAGTGGTGGCCCCGCAGATTGCACACACCGTAGCGCCTGATGAGAGAAGTTCGCCTGCTTTTTCTATAATTGCGCCATGCTTTTTATCGTTCCATGTATTTGCGCCCGGCAACAGCAAAATGCTTTTTTCACTCACAACAATATCATCAGTTAAGCAATCGGGCACAATTTTCATCCCGCCCATTGTAATGACCGGTTCTTTGGAATAACTGACCGTTTTAAGCGCAACACGCTCTGCGTCTTTTTTGAAAAAACGCCCCGAGTTCAGCTCCGAAGTAACATATCCCAGTTCCCAGTCGGCTAAAGTATCAGGAACGTAAACATAGATTGTAAACATAAATTTCCTCTAATTTCATTATATCTCTAATTTGCCGCCTCTATAATAGTATGGGCACAAATACCATGCCCCTGCCGGCTGTGTATATTGTGTGCGTCCAGTACACATTTTTGAAACTTATTTTGTGATGACTGTACACATTTTTCTAACTTAATGTTGAAAGAAGGCATAGTTTTGAAAGATGTCTAAACATTCACCCTGCCTTTTAGATTATTGAAAGTAATTATAAATCCAGAAGATCTTTCAAAAGTTCTTTTATGCATTCCAGATCACTTTTGGACAATTTCCCTGCTTTTCTGATGAATCTGTCTTCATCAAGTGATGAAACCTGAAAGCACATTGCAAAACTTAAACTCGAAAGACCATTCTTTGAGTCCGGTTCAACCATATGTGTATGTGGGAAATTAGCGGCATTTTCTGATGTAGTAAAAGGAACGACCGTGTGCATCCCAAAAGATTTTGCAAGAACGACTGCCGGGCGGGTCCCTGACTGTTCATGCCCGCGACTGTTTTCAAGTTCAATGAACCAGACTTCGCCCGGGTCCTGAAATATCATTCCTAATGCCTCATGGATTTAATAGACGCCTGCTGCATCGGCCCCGTCTCTTTTTTGAGCCATTCGAGATCTTTTTTAGTTGGCTCAAATAAAAATTCCTTTGCCTTTGAAATGCCCTTTGCAATCTGGGTGTCGCGATAAAAGCCCTTTGTCTCTTTTATGATACGGAATGCTTCAACGGGTGATCTGTTCGTATTTTTAACAATATAGGCATATGTTGCACCAATCTCAAGAAGGGGAGCGTTCTTTAAAAAGAGATTATCAAGGGTTTTAACTATCACTCTCTCATAATCTGATAATAAAGAACCTGAACTGAGATTTTTAAACTCCAGTTTGTGATCATAATAGTCTTTAGTGAATGCCGGGGAATATGAGCCGCGAACATACATACCAAATGGATAATTAAATTCCATGCCCTTTAGCTGAAGAAGGCATATTGTCTTTTGGGCAATAATTTTGTCCTCAAATTCATTGCAGTCTAAGGGAAATTTCATCTCATCAAATACTGCAATCGCTTTATTCCAGTCTCCCATTTTATTGACCCTCACACACAAGCATATCGAACCAGTTTTTTATTTTGTTCCACTCTTCAAGTCCTGCGGGAGTAATTACATATAATTCGAGATTCTCCTTTGATTCAAATCTGACCTTTTCCATCCGCAGGTAACCCATTTCCACAAGTGCATTTAAATTTGAATATGTTGAGCCGTCACTTCCGATATTAAGGCCGTTTTTTATCTGCCTTGCTGTTGCTCCGTCTTCGCCGAGTTCTGATAACGCCCAGAGAATTTTTATCCGGCTAAGTGAGAACAATTTGGAATTCAAATTCCCTGACTCATTAACAATTTCCAAAAATTTTTCTTTCATTTTACCGCACACCGCATCAACAGGTATTAGTTTGTTGATCATAATTACGACTTGAAGTTTAAATTAATTTCTGGAGAAGACATTTTATGTGATGTATCAATAGGATTTTTACCGTTGCATCATGTTGTAGAAAAATGTAACAGTAGATGTGGTTACTGTTACATTTTTGAGGTGAACAGTAGTGAACAGTAAATGGGACGGGAGGGGTTGATCATCCCCGGAAGCGAAGGGGTAGCCGGCAGTCTGAGCCTTTTGCCTTCAGGCAATAGGTGATAGGCTGATTTAAATCAGCCTGAAGCAGGCGAGAAGGACGAGCCTGATTCCGGTGTCACAGAAAACATTCAACCGGGAAAAGATCAACGAACCTTCAGCTGCAGGAGTGAAATGGTGCAGCGGTGGGGAGAGCGATGAAATACCATAGAATATTAAGTAAAGCTTAAATAGCCCTCCCTAAATGCCAAAAACCGGTAAAAACCGACCTTCACAGAAGCCCTGTATTCCACGATCTTATATTATCCCGATATAATCATCGTCTGAAAAAAGACCCAAATAAAATGGGTATATATATCTGTAATTTGGGTTTTAAACACCCAATAAAGTGCACAAATCCCCTATTTTTTTGAAATGCCTGTGTGGCCATAATAATAGGGGAAATAAGCTTTTAAATTGCTTTATTATTACTCTTGGTAATAGCATTTGAAAGAAATATTTGAATAATTTCATGGATTTTTAATATTCTAAATTAAAGAGCCTAAATTACTAAGTGAAAAGCTGACAATTAAATTAGAGAAGAAATAATAATTTGCTATTACTTATAGAACATTTAAAAATTAGATTTGCCTATATTACTATAAAGAACAAAGGAAAAGGGCATTCCTTAAATTTATGGTTCTACAGATATTAGAACAAAAAAACCTGAAGGTTTTTTCATACTTTCTCGACTTTGAAACCTTCAGATATACTGTTAATAGGATAATTCAATGGAAGAGTTCACTATTGAGGAAATCATTGGCTATCATAAAGAAATTATAGAAAATAGTGATTTCGAAGGTGATCAAGGACAGGCAGGTGAATTTCTCAATTATGGGAATTTAGATTTCACCATTGAATTTAGTAACAACTATACAGATCCATTTGAAAAGGCGGCCTATTTATTGCATGGTATTGCAAAAGGACACCCTTTTGTTCAGGGAAATAAAAGATTAGCTTTTCTTCTTTCATCATTAGTACTATGGCGTACACCTGAATGTTATACAATAATAAGTTCAAAAGAAGAAAATGATGCCTTTGTGCGTGAGATTGCTAAAGGAAATAAAACATTTGAAGAAGTAACTATTTGGTTAAGAACAATTGTAAAAAAAGAATTATAATTATTTTGCCAGGAGATCAAGAGTTCCTTTATGTCTCTTCATGAGCATTTTGAAATCTTCCTGACGTGATGATTTTAAACATTTCTCCTCGCTTTTAGGTGTGGGCCAGTTTAATGGATTAATGATGGTGACTGTTTTGTTAAAATCTAAATTGCCTGTAACTTGCATTGGAGATATTGAATTTCCTGAAGAATTGTATCGATTTGGCCCCACAGGTCTCATAAGTTTCTTCTTATCTCCTGAATCCATTCCATGAAAATTCATTATTATACCTCCTCCTTATCACCGGTAGTTATCCAGCCTTGTTTAATTTGCGTTACATTGATATTAATATTTAGGTCTGGCATACGTATTGCATTGATCATATTAACTGATCGAAATTCACTTCTTAAACGCGGACTTTCAACACAAGCATAAAGGAATTCATAGTTAATAGATGGAAGTGTTGAAATTTTAACATTCTGTAATATCTGAGGAATAAGTTGTGGAGGAGTATTTGCAGGTATTTGCACTTGTTGAACCTCACCTATTGCCTTAGAAAGAGTTGAATCTTCCATAATAACTTGAATTGGATTGAATGGTTCCCTACATTCCATCTCAGCTTCTATATCTTCCCATATACTCCACATTAATTTTTCAAGAGTGGGAGTTGCAGAAATTATATTTAATCCAATATTTTTTGCTTCTTTTCTTCCAACAGGATAACCATGATGATAAAAAGATTTGTTGAGTGATTCAGATATTGCTTTAACCTTATTATGATCACTCATATGCAGTTTAAGAAGTTTTTCACCTAGTGAAAGAGCAAGATTAGAACTTCTTTTTGCAAAACCTATTGGTATGGCACCAACCTCTTTTGCGACCAGTTCAAAGGCCCGTTCTTTTTGTTCCTGATCTGATACTCCTAAATCATTACTAACAAAATCTAGATAGTGAGACAAATCTTCTGCAGCAAAATTGATATTTTCCTGTTTTCCTTCATTATTTTTAGTAATATGCAACTGAGGATCAACTGGTCCAAGGTTAGAGAAGGGGTGCATGATAATTTCGTCTGCACCAAGAGCTATGAGCGTTGCTGCACTGAAGGCCTCATATGGTATTAAAACACCTACTTCCTCAAATCTTTCCCGCAATAAACTAATTATTCGCCACGAGACAATAGGATCACCACCGCGGCTAATTATTAGGATGTCTATTTTTTTCTCTTTCTCGGGAATTTCAAGAATCTGTCTACAAAATTCAGGTATTACATCAGAGGCAATATTTCCTTGAGCATTCTGTCGCGAGCTGGTAATGTATGCAATAAGTGGTCTACCTCGCTCTGACTCAATTTGTTGGAATAAAATATTTCTCTCTGAATAACTCATATTTGAAATTGAGTTAAAATACATATTAAACTTGTTGAAAAAAGGAGGTTATCAAAAGAAGCAAAGGAGATAATCCTCCGCTCCTTTTTTATCAGAAGTACACAGCACTGATTTTAAAAAACGCAGGTCTGATTAAGATCAGGCCAGCGCTGCGACAGTATCCGCCCAGGTCTCAACATTGGTGCGGATGGCATCGTCAGTATATGAGCTCAGCCTCACAGTGTTTCTTGTGAAGGCCACATAGTAGATCTCGCCGTTCGCATCCATACATTTGAGAGTGCAGGCGTAGGTATCGTGTGCAGCGTCTCTGATAACATCCCCGCCCATCACAGTCTCAAGGTCGGTATTCCCAAGAATTTCGGTAACTACACCGTTAAACTCTGTTAAACCGGGAGCTTTTGCAGAAATGCTTCCGACAGTTTTTGCATCGTCATCCTCATAGACAAACTTCGCAGTATAGCTCTGCTTTGATTTAGTCACTCCGGATACCACCTGACCCCCGGAAACGTAGTCAATACATTCAAAGGGGTTGTTTGCGATGACATCTGAAATGATGGAATCAAAGGTTGCGATATCTGGAATCGGGTTCTCAAGAACCCTTGTTGCTGTTTTTGTGTTATTTGTTTCGATAAAGTCAGCCATTTTTTCGTCATCTCCGACAAATTCGTTTTTTCAAACGATGTTACGGCCCGAAAAAGCAGTCGTATCCGCCTGCGGGCCGCTGTTGCCTGAACATATCCGGATTATGACAGACATATAAGAATATGAGTAACAGTAATATTAATCTGACTTTACGAGGTAATTTATTCATAAATACGGGGTATTATTCATGGTTAATAATAAAAGCAACAGAGATATGATTGTCGAGACAAACCGGGATGTAAAATGGATCTGCAAGACCCTTGCCGAGATGAAAGGTTCAATAGATGATCATGAAGGGAGGCTTCGAAATCTTGAAGCATATAAATCCGAGTCCGCCGGACGTGAAGGAAAGATTGCAGCGGGTCTTGGTGCCGGAGCGGGCGGAGTTGTTGCAGTTATGCTAAAATTTTTGCAATGACGGGTATTTCTGGCGAAATTTTTGAATTTATTAATATATGGGAATTTGCCACTAATTATAAAACTGGCTAATAAAGGATCTTTTCTGCATAATGTTCCTCATGTTTTTTCATGAGACAGTCTTCACACAACAGCACATCCCTCTGCTCCTTATCTGAACATTCAAGACATATCCATGTTGCAACAGTCTTCCTGTCTTCCTTCATGCACTCTTCACAGAATTGATATTTTGGTTTGTTTCTTCCAATTACCCGTGGCCAGTCTTCACTTTTTTCAACAACGGAAATTTTTTCAAGTTTAATCTTATGGCCCAGGTCATCTCCGAAATCATATATATATTCAATAATGTCGCCTTTAACAAGCTGTATTTCTTCAATCTTCTTTTTTGTCCCACGGCTCTTTCCTCCGGGTTCGATCTCGCCAAATCCTCGGCATGCCCATGCTCTCCCGGGGAAAAATTCGCTTAAATGGTCCCATTTATCATACTCAAATGCTTCACGGATAATAATATCAAAATCGCCAAGAGTTTGTTCTCCGGGAATCTCAATACGTCTCCATATTTTTGTTTTATACTTACAAGTCACCTTAAAGGTGTAGAGTTCCAGTGTGCCACTCATAATACAGGTTATTTGATTTAGGTTTTATTAGATTTTTATCCTTTGTTTAAGTAAAAAAGCATCTATTTATTGTTATTTTTGAAATCTCCTTATGGTTTTGAATAGTAAACCTTCGATAAGAATTTTTCTCACGATCTCATATTTTAAGGGCAAATTTGAACAAACCAAAATATTTAAAATGATTTAAATAAAAAACCCAGTTCAGATATCAGGCAATATTGTATGAGAGAGCCTTTTGACAGAGTAAAGGGACGGGCTTTTACATTTATTGATTATTATTTACCTGCTCTTTTAGATAAGCCAAAACTGCCGGGAGCGAAGGTATGAAAGTCAGGGACGTCATAAAGTTATTAGAGAAAGAAGGCTGGCAGCTTGTTGCTGTCAGAGGAAGCCACCGGCAGTATAAAAATCCTGATGCTGCCGGGAGAATAACGGTTCCGGGCAGTATGAATGATTCGCTTGCGCCGGGAACATTGAACAGTATATTAAAGCAGGCAGGAATTAAGGAGAGGAGATGATGTTTAGGTTTCTGATTGTTGTTGAGAAGGCGGATTCCAACTATTCCGCATATTCCCCGGATATACCCGGATGTGTTGCGACAGGAAAAACCCGTGAAGAGGCGGAGAAGAATATGCACGAGGCGATTGCATTTCATATCGAAGGTTTAAAGGAAGACCGTCTTCCAATCCCCGAAGGTAAATCTTCTGCGTCCTGGGTTCTGGTTTAATTTCTTCAAATTTGGATGAAAACATTCATGAAATAGTGTTTCATCTAAAATTGTCAGGATAATTCATACTATTTTTTTGGCTGCCTCTTCATTCCTTTGCCGAATTATAAAACCCGAATATCGCCGTTATCCAATAGAACCCGAACATTAAAACCGGGCAGATATTTTCAGTAAATGCACCCTCTAAAATCCAGATAAAATTTCCAATTACCCAGCAGGCAAAAACGAACCGCCAAGAGGGCAGAATGCTCCCTGAAAAATCATTCTATACTTTCAGATATTCTTTTAAAAGAGCATCCGCATAGAGATTCTCCTTCTTTGTCGGAACATAATTAAATTTTTTAACCCTGACCATTATCTCTTTAACAATCTCCTTATCGTTTTTCAGGTTTAATTCACGGACATTCTCCAGGATGAAATCAAGGTTTTCTATACCTGTTGCCTTCCCGTCGATTAGGATCTTTTTTGTGGTTATCTTATCAGGCGGAATTCCGCCGCAGATAGAACAATAGTCTCCGTCTTCTGATGACATCCCTAAGCCTCTTTGATCATTGTAAGCATCATCTTAAACTTTGTCACTGCCGATAAGGCATGGGGCACGTTCGCCGGGAATATTATCGTATCGCCCTCCTTCATCATATGGGTCTCTCCGGCAACCCAGACTTCGCATTCGCCGTCGAGAATAGTCACAACCGCATCAAACGGTGCAGTATGCTCCGAGAGACCTTCGTCTTCGTCAAATGAAAAAAGAGTTATGCTTCCGGATTTGTTGCTGACTATCATCCTGCTTGCAACAGTTCCGTCCTGGTACTGCAAAAGCTCCTTTAAATTCAGGACCTCTCCCAAAAGACCGGCACGTTTGTCCTTCCTTCCGGCACCCTTCATTGCTTCACTGAACTCTGCCATAATCACTCTAAAAAATTATTGGGGAACCATCTTTTTAAGATCTTCTTCAACCGTGCTGTTCTTTCCAAGGCCGAAATTCTTCACCAGAACGTCAAGAACCGCCGGCGAGACAAATGCCGGAAGAACAGGTCCGATAGTGATATTTTTGATTCCGAGATTTAAGAGGGCAAGAAGGACAAGAACCGCTTTCTGCTCGTACCATGCGATATTGTATGATACCGGAAGCTCGTTTATGTCAACGCCGAATGCTTCCGCAAGTGCTTTTGCGATTACAACAAGCGAGTAGCTGTCATTACACTGGCCTGCATCAAGAACACGCGGGATTCCGCCGATATCTCCAAGACCTAAGCTGTTGTAGCGGTATTTCGCACAACCAGCCGTTAGTATTACAGTGTCTGCGGGGAGGGCTTTTGCAAACTCTGTATAATACTCACGCTCCCTGTGCCTTCCGTCACAGCCGGCCATAACGATGAACCGTCTGATTGCACCGTTTTTGATTGCATCTGTAACAGGGCCTGCAAGAGCTAAAACAGCGTCATGTGCACAGCCTGTAATCAGGTCGCTTTCGTTTCCGACAGCTTCAGGCGGGCTGCACTTCTTCGCCTGCTCAATTAATGCCGAGAAATCCTTGTGCCCTTTCTCATCAGCTTTTATGTGCTTTAATCCGGGATATCCCACAACACTTGTTGTATATACGCGGTCTTTGTATGAGTCCTTTGGCGGAACAATACAGTTTGTCGTTATCAGAACCGGACCGTTGAACGATTCGAACTCTTCTTTCTGGTGCCACCACGAACGTCCGTAGTTTCCGACAAGGTTTTCAATTCCCTTAAATGCCGGGTAGCCGTGCGCCGGAAGCATCTCTCCGTGAGTATAGACATCAACTCCCGTTCCTTTTGTCTGCTCAAGAAGCATCTTCAGGTCTAATAGATCATGTCCGGTTATTAGAATTCCCGGGCGATCCCTGACGGTAGTCTTTACAGTTGTAATCTCAGGTTTTCCAAATGTGGTTGTATGTGCCCTGTCAAGAAGTTCGAGTGTCTTAACCCCTACTCCGCCGCACTCCAAAACAAGTCCGGTCATCTCATCTACGCTCAGATCTTTAAGAGTTGATGCAAGACCTTTCTGGACGAATGCAGGGATTTCATCATCGGTAAACCCAAGTATTGCCGCATGATGATAGTAAGCGGAGACTCCCTTAAGCCCGTAGACTAAAAGTTCGCGAAGGGATCTCACATCCTCGTTTTCTGTTAATAAGACTCCGACCAGTTTTGCCTTTTCTTCGACTTCGGATTTGTCTTTTGGCTTCCATGTACAGGCGTCATGTTCAGAACCGGCAGCTTTTGGTATTTTGTCCCTGATTGCAATAGCCTCACTGATAAGCTGATAGTAGCGGTCTTTATCGAAATTGACATTTGTAAGGGTCGTAAAAAGCGAGTCCATAATGAATTTTCCCGCATCAGGGTTTCCGGCGCCATTCTCCATTGCCGGGACATTTCTGACCGATATTCCTTTGCACAGATATATCAGAAGATCGATTAAATTCGCAGTCTCTTCGTCCTTTCCACAGATACCCTTTTTCGTACATCCTTTTCCGTTTAGCGTTTCTTCGCACTGATAACAGAACATATTTTGTTCACCTCAATATCTTTTTGATACAATGTATGTATAGAATACTTTGGTATAAATATCAAAACGTTTCAAAAACTATACCATGGATCAGTCATGCACAGTATATCAGACCGTCCGCTATCTTACGAAGAAATGGACACTTCTCATCGTTCTTGAACTCTACAAGGGAGAAAATTACACCCGGAGATTTTCTGAATTAAAGGAATCAATCCCCGGAATAACATCAAAGCTGCTCTCAGAACGGTTAAAGGAGCTTGAAGAGGAGAATATTATTAAACGGCAGGTTGACTCAAGGTCATTTCCCGTTAAGACCGAATATTCCTTAACAGAGAGCGGGAATGAGATAATCGGCATAATTTCTGATATAAAAAAATGGGCGCTTAAATGGAAGATAGAAAATGTTGCCTGCGGAGATCAGGACTGCCGGGAGTGTATTCTATGAATTCCTGGTAACCTTAAACTATTATCATTTGAGAACAGTATTTTGGAGACTGAATAATAGTAATTTCACCTGCGATGTTTTAAAGTAACTTTCCTTTTCAACAATGCTCCTCCATTAATCTCTCAATCATGCTCCAGAGAAACTTATTTTTTAGCCCTTCTATAAAAAAAAATATCAGCTTAATACAAATCCTCAAAGATAAGAGCGACTAAAAGAATCTTAAGAATTTAGCACGTTTTAGTTTTATAATCCCTTGGTAATTTTAAAACATATAAAAAAAGCGGGGACGGGTAGATAAATCAGAGCCCGGCTCTTGTGACAATGACATCCGCGACATCTTTTGCACTTTTAAACGGGAAATCAGCAGGTTTTAGCAGCTTCCCGGCTTCCCCTGCGGCCATCTTCAGGTCACCGGCACAGCACGTTGTATCCGCTCCGTTTGGAAACGCAGCGATAAGATCTTCAGGTGTTGGGATCGGGAACTTTGCACCAGCGAGAGCACCGGTGATCTGGGCATGGATCTGATCCTTTACTGAAAGTTCTTTCTCTTCAGTCAAAGTCTTTCCTCCTCAATCATAGCTGAGATATCTCCGGCCGCTTTTGCGATTGAACAGTCTGGCCTGTGAACATCACATCCAAAGCATGCATCCTTTATAGTCTTTAGCGACTCTTCGGCTTTCTCCTTCGATACGTCTTTTCCTGTGTAATTCCATTTCGACATTTTTGTCACCAGAACTACTATGACAGTCACAAATATATATTTGAGCGTCATAAAAATATACAAGAGGATCGAGGTACAGAATAATGACCTGAATCCTGAATAAAAATAACCTGAAAATATAATGTCGGTAAAGATATCATGGAGACAACACAGGATGGCCCGCCCGGTATCAGCGAACTGAAGGACGAGATATCCGAACTCAGGATGGAACTCAGGAGGTTCATGACAACCTCCGGCCGTCAGCATATCGATTCGATACTTAATGAGCTGAAAGCTGACTATGCAGATCTGTTCAGAGAACAGCAGATGAAGACCGCCGGAAGCGATCTTTTTGCACACATGGTTAACGACTGTGCTATGCGGGAGAAATGCTACGGGGTATTTTTGGATTTTCTCAGAAACACTTCCAGGCACATAGAAGACGGAAATGTCTCCGAAGAGATAGTAAATTCATACCGGGACGAACTGAAGAACCTCAGAAGCAAAGGACCTTCGGATAAATGCGACACCTGCTTTTCGGAGGTCAGTCGTCTGTTTGAAAAGCAGGTTGACCTGATGGAATCACTTGGAATATATAGCAAGGTCAAAGATGAAGATAAGACCCGGGATATCGATGATGCAAAAGCTGTCAAAGAGGTCCTCGAACCTCTTGCAAACATCCAGAGGTTCCAGATCCTAAAATCACTTACCACTCAGACGAGAACATTCTCGGAGATCTCACATATAACAGGACTCCGTGGCGGAAACCTCCTCTTTCACATAAAAAAACTGGCCGATTCGGAAATGATCTTTCAGAGGCACGAGCGGGGAGATTATATGATCACAAAAAAAGGTTACAAAACGATGAATTCAATTTTTGAATTGTCCAGACAACTTGAAAATATTTGACAGCCCCTGCATTCCAAAGGAAAACATCGAATAGTCTGTAATATTAATAAATTGCACTCTCTTATTTCCTAAATATTTTTCCAAAAAAATAGCAAAAAATAGATATTTCAGTTATTTAGCTGATTTGAAGTGATATCAATAAGTGCGGGTGATGTGTCAGGTTATTTAGTTAATCAGTATATGGCGCAAAAGGACATTTGGCAACAATAATCTTTTGTTGCTCTTATCCCGTAATCAGTAATATTTTGTCATTTCTCCGTGTAAACGCCGGTTTAATTACCCTTTGAAGTTTCCCCTGTTTCAGGGGAATTATTTCGCGCCCGTATCGGACAGCCCGGCATATCCTGCCCACCCCGTTCTGAGACCCAGATCAGCATCGGGATCAGATGCTTCCGCAATTCCCTGCCATCGGGAGTGAGCGAGTACTTCACGGCCGGCGGCGAAGTTTCCAGAACTTTCTTGCTCACAAGCCCGATTCGTTCAAGACTTTTCAGGGTATCCGAGAGTGGCTTTGGACTGATAGAACCGAGTTCTCTTTTGAGTTCATTAAATCCCTTCTCACCTTCGTTACCAAGGATAGCAACTATCAAAAGTGCCCATTTCTTCGCTATGATATCGAGGACCCCGGACAGCGGGCAGAAACAGAATTTATCATTTACAGATAGGGATTTCTTCATGGATACTACATAACCTGTATATTACTTATTTTTTTATCAGCTATTAAATAAATACTATGTATTATGAAATTACCAATAAACAGGGGAGGATAACATGGGTCATGCATGTTCAAAAATACACCAGTCAGGCCCGGATAACCCAGTTCCCGTAAAGAATACCTGGATAATAGCATGACAGAAATTCTGATCCTCCTGGCATTTATCGCGTTCATCATTTTCCTCGTAGCAAGGCGTGGGAAAAAGTATGCTGCCATCGCCGGCTGGACGCTCATCGCAGTCAATCTCCTGATCGAAGTTCCCGGGTATATCACGCTGGATAATTATCTGTACCTGGCAATAGCAGTCCTGTCGGTACCGTTTCTCGCAATCACCATCCGGGAGCTTCTCGCTGACAGTCCGATCCTGATGCAACTGTCAAATGCGGCTGCTGTCGGCACACTCATCTATGTCCCGTTTGCGTTCATCCCCCTGTTCCGGGATGCACTTATCTCGATCGTCGTCCAGCAGATTGTCTGGCTGCTTCATATCTTTGGCCGGGATGCACAGATTGAAGGATGGAACATCATCACGCGAAACGGGTTTTCAACTGAGATCATCCTTGCCTGCACCGGGATCACCGCAATTGCAATCCTGCTCGGGGTCGCGGCAGGTTACCGGGATCTCTCGATCAGACAGAGGGTGTACGCATTCCTCCTCGTAGTTCCCACCATCTATATCCTCAACCTCCTCCGGGTTGCGGGCGTGATCATTGCATGGTCGGAACAGTGGTTTGCTTTCATCCCCGACCCGACCGGCACTACCGAGTTCGGGGCAGGTTATGGGAGTTTCTTCTGGGCGCATAACGTCTTTGCTGAGGTCCTGTCGCTGGGAGTTCTTATCGCTATAACCCTGGCTCTTTTCAGGATTATCCCGGGACTTGCTGATTTCACCCGGGAACTGGTGAATCTTTACCTCAACGAAGCCCGGGCATTAATCCGATACGGGGGAGAGCAAAGGAGCGGACCTGAATAAGAATGTCTGACGGGATACGGGATCAGGGATCGCGGTACCTGGAAATCGATGGTGTCCGCGGCATCGCGATCCTGATGATGGTGATTTTTCATCTCGTCTTTGATCTCGGGTATTTTGGTATCTTCCCGGTCAGTACCAGCAGCGGGTTCTGGCGGTATTTCGGACTGTCAACGGCATCGTTATTCCTTTTGATTGTGGGTGTGTCGTTCTCCCTGAGCTATGCCCGGACCGCTGACATGATATCCGGCTGGCAATTGTACCGAAAGTTCTTGTACCGGGGTGCGGGGATCTTTGCACTCGGTATCCTGGTCACGCTGGGAACCTGGTGGTATCTTGGTGAAGGATATGTCATCTTCGGCATCCTGCACCTCATTGGGATCTCGATCATCCTGGCACCATTTTTTTACCGGTTCGGTGCATCCAACCTGCTGACGGGAGGAATCTGTATCCTGATCGGACTCGCGATCGGGAATATTACCGGACCTGCCTGGCTGCTCCCGCTCGGGATCCATCCGGCACCATTCTGGTCTGTTGATTATACACCGCTCTTTCCCTGGTTCGGCGTGGTGTTAATAGGTATGGGCGTGGGTTCCCTCTTGTACCCGGACGGTATGCGAAGGTTTTCTCTACCGTTTTCGTTGCCGGGATGGAGTTCGGTACTGGAATTTGCCGGAAAACACTCTCTGGTGATCTACCTGGTGCACCAGCCAATTATTATTCTTCTCCTGCTGGTTTTCACGGGAAAGGTCCCGGTTTGACCGGGGGGTCCTGTATTCAAAAAAAAGGAAGCGAAAAAGGAGAGCCAGATACAAGATTGAAACAAACGCGGTATGAATGGCATTTCTGTGGTGGATACTGGTAATCGTCCCGATGATTGGGATCCTGGAACTGATACTGTATGTCATTCTCCGGGAAAGCAGTGGGAATAAAATCACGAAAGGGAAGACTTCGATAGATATCCTGAAAGGAGAGGTATGCAAAAAGGGAGAGCACAAGCGGGCAGTTCCAGATGATAAGTGGAGAGCTGAAAAAGTAATTTCTTACTTAATATCCCTTTGACGTTTCCCCTGTTTCAGGAGAATTATTTCTCGCCCGTATTGGACAGCCCTGCATATCCTGCCCGCCCCGTTCTGAGACCCAGACCAGCATCGGGAGTGAGCGAGTAATTCACGGTCGGCGGCGAGGTTTCCAGAACTTTCTTGCTCACAAGCCCGATTCGTTCAAGATTCTTCAGGGTATCGGAGAGTGGTTTCGGGCTGATAGAGCCGAGATCTCTTTTGAGTTCATTAAATCCCTTCTCACCTTCGTTACCAAGAATAGCAACTATCAGTAGTGCCCATTTCTTCGCTATGATATCGAGGATCCCGGACAGCGGGCAGAAACAGATATTATCATTTACAGCTGGAGGTTTCTTCATGGATACTACCTAACTGGTACATTACTTATTTTTTTATCAGCTATTAAATAAATACTATGTATTATGAAATTACCAATAAACAGGGGAGGATAACATGGGTCATGCATGTTCACATAAAGATGAAGAAGGAGGTTATGAGGGGAAATGGTACGGTTTTCCTCCGCTCCGTAATGCGCTGATTGCCGGAGTGATTGCCGGAACCGGAATGATACTCGGCCACCTGGGAATTATCACGGGTCTGTACGAGAACCTGTTTTTCCTCATCGCTATTCCTATCGGTGCGTATCACTGGGTGAGAGAAGGATTAGAAGACCTGATCCACGAGCACGCGATCGACATCGAGATGCTGATGATCGCCGCAACGCTTGGGGCAATTATACTCGGGCTCTGGGACGAAGCCGCAACGCTGGTCATCCTGTACGCCGCAGCCGAAGGCGTGGAGCATATCACGTACGCACGGACACGCTCATCGATTCGGAAACTGCTGGACCTTGCGCCGAAGGAGGCAGTTCGGATCCGAAACGGGACAGAAGAGGTGGTTTTGGCTGATCAGCTCCAGGTTGGGGACATATTCCTGGTCAAACCCGGCGCCGGCATCCCCACAGATGGCATCATTGTAAAAGGTCGGTCCAGTATCAATGAGGCGGCTGTCACCGGTGAATCGATACCCGCAGAGAAGCAGGAGGGCATGAAAGTCTTTGCTGCAACCCTGAATGTCGATGGCGCCCTTGAGGTACGGGCAACCGCGACGTTTAAGGACAATACCCTTATGAAGATGATCCACATGGTCGAGGAGGCGCAGGAGCAGAAGGGAAAGATGCAGACCTTCATCGAGAAGTTCGGGCGGAAGTATACCCCGGCGATCCTCTTTGTATCCCTCATTCTTATCGTTGTCCCGCCGTTATTCGGCATACCGTTCAACGAGCTTGCAATCCGTGGTGTTGTACTCCTTATTGCGGCTGCGCCCTGCGCACTGGTGATGTCCACACCGGTCGCGGTTGCGGCAGGTATCGGATCTGCCGGAAAACGCGGCATTCTCATCAGGGGCGGCATCCACCTGGAGAACCTTGGGAAGACAAAGGCGGTCGCATTTGACAAAACCGGGACGCTTACGACCGGAACTCCGGCAGTGACCGATATCATCGCGCTGAATGGAGATGAACCTGAGGTCCTCCGGATCGCATACACGGTCGAGCGCTACTCCGATCACCCGATCGCCTGGGCAATTATAAAGCGGGCAGAGACTGAAGGCATCAAAGCGCATGGGGCGGTGGGCGAAAGCGCCCTTCCCGGCCAGGCCGCTACAGCAATCATTGACGGGACGCCATGGTTTGCCGGAAGACCGGAGTATTTCACCGGTACAGCAATGGATGCAGAAACACAGCGTACAACCGAAAAATTCCGTGCTGAAGGAAAGACAGTAATATTCGTAGGAACGCAGGAGAACGTCATCGGCATCATTGCCGTACGGGACCAGGTCAGGCCTAATGCAAAGGCCATGATCGATGAACTCCACACTATGGGTGTTGCAACCGTCATGCTGACCGGCGACAACGGGGTTACGGCAAAAGCAGTAGCAGCGGACCTCGGAATCGACGACATCCGTGCAGACCTGAAACCGGAGGACAAAACCGCTGCAATCATCTCTCTTAAAGAGACGTACGGGACGGTCGTCATGATCGGCGACGGCATCAACGATGCTCCGGCCCTTGCCAGAGCCACGGTCGGTATGGCAATGGGGACTATAGGCACCGATGCGGCAATCGAGGCGGCCGATGTGGCACTCATGGCTGACGACCTTTCCAAAGTTCCGGAGGCCATCGCATTCGGTCAAAAAGCCCTGTCAGTATCAAACCAGAACATCGTCTTCTCGGTTGCCGTGCTCGCCATCCTTATCCCTGGTGCCCTGCTCGGGGTTCTCGGGGTGACCCTTGCGGTGATATTCCACGAGGCGTCTGAACTGCTCGCGGTAGGCAACGGCCTCCGGGTTGCGAAGCGGTAATATTTACCACCCGCAATTTTCATTTTTTTATTATATATGCATTCAGCAAAAAAAATGCCTGCCGGCAAAAATCCCGGATAACAAAGACTGCTTACATTCCGCAGCAAAATTTTGGGAAATAATATTTTTCATAATCCCTGCCCATAAGCCTTAAGATCTTCCACAACTCCTCTTCCATGTTTGTAATTACGATTTTAGTCTGGCCTTCAACACTGAACCTAAGTTCACGAACTCTCCTAAATCCAAAGAACACCCACTTCAGCGTCGGCCTTTCTGTCTGCTTATTAGTCTGGCTGGTCACAGTCTCTTTGGAATCCTGCAGTTTCTTTCTCAATTCAAACTCCACGAGGGAATATATGAACAGACAAAGTACCATAATCATTGCCAGAGCCTGAATTCTGGACTCCTTTTTTAAAAATACCTCTCCAATTCTAAATGACTTATCCTTAAGGAATCTAAAACCCCGCTCAACCTTGTATTGATTCTTGTATTCACTGAGCAATGTATCAGGATCCATTTTATCATCATTTGTTGCCAGAATGAACCTTCCTAACTTACTCTTCTCCGTTTTCACAAACTCTGGATCGTGTTCAATTTCAGCCCGAATTTTATAAACCTGAAATAAACACTCATCTTTTTTTGGTCGTCCTTTCTTCCCGTCATTCCGCTTTGAGACTGGACAGACTTCAATTGAAGAATATCTGTATCTTCTCCTCTCCGAGATCCATTTTTCAGCCTCCTGAAATGCATCTGCCTCACAAGCAAATTCACGTGCTTTCATCTTTTTAAGAGATTTCGTTTCATCTAAAATATTTTTCTGAAGCATTATCTCATATTTTTTAAGCTTCTGCTTTTGCATTTCATTTGAGCTGTACAGAACCCATTTTTGTTTTATACCTGCATAATCTGAGATCTTTTCTGCATATGAATATCTATTATCTTCACATTCCTGTAAAGTTTCATCCAAGCTCAGGAATTCTTTCGCCTCTCCAATCGAGTTTGTAACTCTGCTTATCCAGAAAGTGTGATCGCCCATCTCCTGAAGATTTGCCTTAGTGTAAAAGGCATTATCGGCAATATGGTAGACTTTATGAGATGAAATAAGATTTTTCCTCAGTTTATCTATCATCTCAATAATTGCTTTTTTATCTGATTCATTACCTGAAAATGTCTGGAGAAAGACTGGAACTCCCCGATTATCTGAAGCCATTCCGAGTACAAATCGTTTGAGATCGTTTCTGCCGTCTTTAGGATGACCAAATGTTATCTCCATATTCCGTGAATCGAAATTACTATCATAGTCCCCGTAAACGCTAAAATTTGTAGTATCCACATGAATACAGTGGATTCCATAATCATCCTTCAGCAGTCTTTTTATCACAATTTGATTGAATAATTCAGTAGGTCCATATTCATAGATTCTATCGAGAGTCCGTCCCAGTGTATCATCATTGAAATGCCCGGGTTCAATTCCTTTACCAAAGAAACGCTCTGTTGGAACGTCTTTGAAGAACACAGGATGAAGATAAAGCCGCCTGTCAATGAATGCCAGACCGTTAATAACAAGTGATTTTACAATCTGACCATGAGTGACAATATGTGATTTTGTTTTAGGAATAAGTTCGTCGATGAGCTCACCGATTTCAAGCTTGTCATAAGCACCGGCAACAAGACCATAATGAGCAAGTGATGTGTTTGAACCCTCTATGAATCCATCTATTGAAGGCATATTATACGTTATTTCCTCAAAGTACAAAGATATTGCGGTTGAAAATTAAAAATATGGTTCGAAATGGTGCGGATGGTGAGGACTGTATATCATGAAAAATAACAATTGTGAATTGTTCAGGGGCCTAATCTTACCCCCTGCCGGTTCCTGCCGGCAGACCAGGAGCTTAAACCATGATTCGCGAATTCATTATGAAATATTACATCGATCCCATCCGGTACGGACAGCCGTACACTATAGTGGACACTCTTACCTATGCAATAATACTCATCATTTCGGTGTACCTCATCTATCGGTGGCTGAACACTACAGGAATTGCGGTGGATAGGAAATTTATCCTTGCTACCATCCCGTTCATTGTCCTCGGGGGACTTCTGCGGGTTGTGGAGGACACCGGTTTTATCACATCCGATATTCATTTCCTCCTGATCACGCCGCTGATTTATTTTGTCATATTCTTCTTCACCATCGCGGCACTCCTGCTGTCGCGAACCCTTGAGCGTGCCGGATTAATCTCATCCTATCATATAGGGTATGCCGGGATCGGAACACTCGCCTGCACGATATCCGCAGCATTTCTGATATGGTGGGGGCTTACTTATTCGCAGGTCATGGTGAGCGTCATACTCATTATCATGAGTTTGGCCATTGTCACCTCTGCCGCCGTCTGGGGATTCATGCGGTACGTGCTCAAATGGGAATATGTGAGCGATCCGATCTACTGCGTGCTCATCTTCGGGCAGCTTTTGGATGCAAGCGCCACGAGCTATGGGATCGACCTCCACTCCATGACATACACCGAAGCGCACGTTGTCGGGGGTGCCCTGGTCGCATGGACTGGAACGGCATTCTCGATGTTCCTCTTAAAACTGGCAGTCCTGTTCCCTGCGATTTACATTCTCCAGCAATACCGCAAAGAGGGCAACCCAGTCTTATGGCACCTGATCCTGCTTGCCATGATAATCGTAGGATTTGCACCGGGGGTGCGGAACATGGTCAGGATGGTACTCTTCGTATAACCCCGTGAGGTGCAAAATATATGGCAGAACAGAGAAATTCGCTGGCAGGAGCAGTAATCGCATCCCTTAGCATGCCCCTCCATGCTGCATTGCCGTCTCGGATGCTTCGGGGGAAGATGGGGCATCTTCCCTTCATCCGGCGTTTTTTTACACGCCGGAAGCACTCCCTGTGATCTGCCTGGTAGACCATCACCCGGTTATTATTATTCTGCGGGTATTCACGGATTATGGCAACAGCCCGATCGGTTAAGCATCAATTAAAAAAAAATCCGCCATGCGATGTATTCCGCAGATACGGCAGATAATACCGGCAAATGACCAGATTCCCCGGTTTTTCGGGGAGTAATTATTTTCTCCCTCTAAATCTGTACCTGTATATGGTTTTTCAGTCAATTATTCTCTTCATCTTCGCCGCCCTGTGTGAGATCGGCGGCGGATATGGCATATGGCTCTGGCTAAGGGAGGGAAAGGGTATTGAGTATGCTGTTCTCGGGGCGGTCATTTTGGTCCTGTACGGGATCATCCCAACCCTGCAAACGGAAAATTTCGGGAGAGTGTATGCCGCCTATGGGGGATTTTTCATTGTCCTTGCCCTGCTCTGGGGCTGGCAAATCGATCATGTGGTGCCGGACAGGTTTGATATCATCGGCGCAACTGTCGCACTGGCAGGTGTATTTATTATTATGTACTGGCCAAGAGCAGCAACGATTGCACCATAATTCTTCAGGTCCCTCAGAAATCCTCTAAGAAAAATAACGACCAAAAGACCGTGCAGCAAGATGTTATGACAGATGCCGGCACAATCTGACAAAGAGCCAAAAAAGTCACCCATTAGCCTTGCGGGTTCACAGATAATGAATGAAACAGACTATTGTTTCATAGGAGTCAGTTGTAAAAATAGAGATTTAATGATGGTGGGACTCTTTTCCGGCCCTCTCTTCCCACGGGGAAAGCCCCTGTTTCACACGGTAATCATTTATCGCTTTGTGAATTGCATCCTCTGCAAGAACAGAGCAGTGCATCTTCTGCGGGGGAAGACCTTCGAGCGCCTCTGCGACTGCCTTGTTTGAAAGCTCCCATGCCTCCTCAAGCGTCTTTCCTTTGATAAGCTCGGTTGCCATACTGCTTGACGCAACCGCAGCCCCACATCCAAATGTCTGAAACTTTACATCAGAAATCCTGTTGTCGTCAACTTTGATGTAAATCTTCATGATATCACCGCACTGCGGGTTTCCTTCCTCGCCGATTCCGTCAGGGTTTTCAATTGTTCCCTGGTTTCTCGGGTTTTCAAAGTGATCCATCACCGTCTCGCTGTAATCCATTTATCTCACCTAATCTGTTATTTTTCTTAAAACGTTCATGAAATTATATTTCATGCACGGTTATCATGTAAGTTACTAGGAAACTTTCATGTAAAATCTCATCTTTAGTCTGCCTTTTACAACTTAAATCTCTCAGTTGTCAGGTTGTCCTTAACTCCTGCGGTGTCAGAGGAGACATATTGCGAAGCTTCTGCACAATCTCCGGGACAACCTCCAAAAGATAGTCAACATCACCTTCTTCAGTCATATCTCCGATTGTCAGCCGGAGCGACCCGTGCACAATCTCCTGTGGAAGACCGCATGCAGTTAAAACATGAGACGGCTCAAGGGAGGAGGAGTTGCAGGCGCTTCCGGTTGAGGCGGCAATGCCTTTTCTGTTCAGCATCAGGAGTATTGATTCCCCCTCAATATACTCAAATATAACATTGACATTGTTTGAAAGCCGCATTTGCGGATGACCGTTTAAATGCGATTTTGGAACTTTCAAAAGGCCGTCAATAAGACGGTTGCGAAGCTCTTTAAGATGCTCTGTTGTTTCTTTCATCTCAGAAACGGAGAGCTCAAGTGCAAGACCAAGACCAACGATTCCGGGGACGTTTTCTGTTCCGGCACGCCTCTTTCTCTCCTGATCACCACCGTGCATCAGGGGAACAAGCTTCACTCTCTTTCCGATGTATAAGGCACCTGTTCCCTTGGGGCCGTTAAACTTATGGCCTGAGAGTGAGAGCATATCGATATTCATCGAAACAACGTCAATCGGAACATGCCCGACTGCCTGAACAGCATCAGTATGAAATAATATTCCTCTCTCACGTGCAATTTTTCCGATTTCTGCTATTGGTTCAATTGTTCCAATTTCATTATTCGCAAACATTATTGTGATAAGTATGGTATCATCCCGGATTGCAGCTGAAACATCATCAGGATTCACAAGGCCGTACTTATCAACAGGAATATAAGTTACTTCAAATCCCTGTTTTTCAAGCCACTCGCATGTGTGGGAGACTGCATGATGTTCAATAGGGCTTGTTATAATGTGTTTTCCTTTGTTTTTGTTTGCAAAACAGACGCCTTTTATCGCCCAGTTGTCAGACTCTGTTCCTCCGGATGTGAAATAGATTTCTTTTGGCTGTGCACCAAGTGCTGCTGCGACCTGAGAGCGTGCTTTTGCAACCGCCTCGCGGGATATTTTGGCTATATCGTAAAGAGAGGAAGGATTTCCAAAACTATGTGTCATAAAGGGAATCATCGCATCCAAAACCTCCGGTCTTACAGGTGTTGTTGCGGCATTATCCATGTAAATTACTCGTTTATCCTCAACCATTTGTAATTTCCTTTTCCCATTAGGAATTATTTCATTTTAAATTTTTGAAAGATTAAACCCTTTTTTTATCTTCAGGTTAATCAATTTTTTTATCTATATTATACTGAGTTCTTATGGTTTCTTTCCTAAAAACGTTCATGAAATTATCATTTCATGCAACATTTTCATGTAAGTTACGAAGTAACTTTCATGTAAAAAATTTCTCTGACTTTTTTAGGATTTTTTCATACTCATCTGAAGATTGTGAAATTCACCTGCCGGAATTATTGAAAGATTTCCCATATCCTCTTCCAAATCTATTATTCTCTTTTCAATTTCTCGAATGATCTCTATTGATGCCGCAGTGGAGGGTTTATCCGGAACTGCACCGCATCCGCTCGCAGAAGCTATGGAAGGCTCAAATGTACCAATCCTTCGGGCAATCTGTATTACATCCTCCTTGTCAAATCCGATAAGAGGCCTGTAAACAGGAATTGCTGCTGCATCTGTAAGTACTGCCAGATTATCAAGCGTCTGTGATGCAACCTGCCCCATTGCCTCGCCGGTAACAAAACCTTTTGCCCCTGTTCTTCTGGCAACTTCTGCTGCAATTCTGTACATTCTGCGTTTGCATATGAGGCATGTATAACGCTCCTGATCCTTTTTTTCCAGTTCTTTATGCGCATCTAAAAGGAACGAATCTTTGACTACCAGGAGTTCAATGTCAGGCTGATAATCTCTTAATGTCTTCATTACGGTCTCAGTCCGTGCAAGGTTTGTCTCATCTAAAAATCCGTCAAGCCCGACATATAAAGGAATAATCTTACAGCCGCGTTTCATCATCATATATGCCGCAACAGGAGAATCTATACCTCCGGAGACAAGTGCAACAACCATCCCCTCAACTCCCGAAGGTATTCCGCCTGCACCCTGCTCAACACTGTCATAGAGAAAGCAGATATCATCCCGAATTTCGATATGGATCTCCTTATCAGGATTATTAAGATCAACTTTTAAATGTGGGTAATGATTTCTTACAATCTCGCCATACTTTACAGCAACATCTCTGGATGAGAAAGTGTGTTCTCCAATACGCCTGATTCTGAGAGCAAAACTCTTTGCATTAGAAAGGTTGTGGTTCTCACAAAATGATACAAGGCCTTCGGAAAGGGAATTTAAGTTTACTACGTCACAATGTGAGAATGAAAATATTCCAAAGATTTTCTTAAGTTTCTCTGGATCAACTTCTCCTTCGACCCATATTCGCCCTCGTTCATCTCTCACGACAGCATTTGGAAGCACTTCTTTTATACTGTTAACTATTGTCCTCTCCCACTTTCTGCGGACAGGATCCGATTTTAAAAATACCTCTGAGTAACGTACCATCCAGACCTGTTTTTGTGGACTGGTGGCATCAGATTTTTTTTTAATTTCTTTTCTTTGTAATTTTTTTGAAATTAAGGATTCTGTCGTTGGTTTTGTCATTTACACCGCCCTATAAGCGTGCTTATTGCATCACTTGAGATGAGTCCGATAACCCTGTTTTTTTCATCAACTACAGGAATAGCTGATATTGACCGCTCCTCCATCCGCCGTGCAACCTCTGTTACTGTCTCATCCGGTAAAGCCGTAATTACTGAACAGGACATAATATCTTCAAGATTTTTATGATCACATGCAACCGCTTTGGCTATATCCCAGGATGTCACTATTCCGATAAGCTCTCCGTTCTCTGATGTAATGGGGAGGTGATTGACAGAATTTTCTATCATAACCCTTGCAGCATCATTTATGGATGAATTTTCCATAATTGCCGGTGTATCTGTCTCCATAACATCGCGAACATTAAGGTGATCCAAAAAAGAGCCAATCAGATAGCTCATCTGTCCATGTTCTAAGAGAAATGCATCATGACCGTATTTTGATCTGATCTCGCAGTACTGAACATCAATATCATTTGCCGCGAGTGCCCTGACAATTTCTTCAGACTGATATGGAGGATACAGCCAGTCAGATGAGACCGAAACAATAAGAAATGATGCTTTTATTCCGGCAAAACCTGCTGTAAGAGAGTCATTTATGGCAAGATCAAAGTAATCCAGAGCTTTTGTTATGTATAGGTAGGAGTTTGCATCAAACCTTCTTGTAAATGAGGTACCCTGATGATGCAGGTAACTCTCAACCTGAAACTCTGTTGGGGAATCATACTTTGAATTATCCTTATCCTGGAAGTTTCTCCCGAATTTCTCATGCATAGCCTCATCAGACAGATATGTAATATGCCCTATCATTCTTGCAAGAGAAAGCCCGCTGACGGGAGGTTTATCCTTTGAATAGTTTCCGTCTTTCCAGAGAGGATCGGACATTATCGCCTGCCTTCCTACTTCATTAAAGGCTATCTGCTGGGGAGTTGAACGTGCTGTTGTTGCAATTGCAATGATTTTTCGTGCAAAACCAGGGTATGTGACTGCCCACTGGAGTGCCTGCATTCCGCCCATTGATCCTCCGGCTACAGCCGCGAGGCTATCAATACCAAGATATTCAACGAGCCTTTTTTGAGCATGGACCATATCCCGTATGCTTAGTTTCGGGAAGGATAGACCATAATTCTCCCCTTTTTCAGGATTAACAGATGAAGGTCCGGTTGAACCTTTGCACCCGCCGATTACATTTGAGCTGATGATAAAATACCTGTCGGTATCGAAAGCTTTTCCTGGCCCTATGAGATTTTCCCACCATCCTGTCCGGGTTTCACCTTCATGGATACCGGCAGCATGTGCATCGCCTGTAAGGGCATGACAGATTAAAATAGCATTGCTCTTCTCTTTATTAAGCCTGCCATAGGTCTCATAAGCTATAGTGAATGAGGGTAACGATGCCCCGCTGTCGAGAAAAAGAGGGTCATAAAAGGTTTCCTGATGAGTCTGAACAAGTCCGACCGACACATCCATTATAACTTTACACCCCGTTTAATGCCTGCTTTAAATCATCAATTATGTCGGCAATATCCTCTGTTCCGATAGAGAGACGAATAGTTTCAGGTGTGACACCTGTTGATGCCTGTTCTTCCGGAGTTAACTGCTGGTGTGTTGTTGATGCCGGATGTATGACAAGGCTCTTTGAGTCGCCAATATTTGCAAGGTTGCTGAAGAGTTTAAGACTGTCTATTACCTTTATACTTGCCTGTTCACCGCCTTTCACACCAAATGTAACGAGCGGGCCAAATCCTCCGTTGAGATATTTCTGTGCCAGTTTGTGGCTTTGATGCTCCGGAAGTCCTGTATAGTTTACCCAGGAAACCTTCGGGTGAGTCTTTAGGTATTCTGCAACTGCCAGTGCATTTTCAGAATGACGGGAGACTCTCAGATGAAGCGTCTCCAGACCTATGAGGAGCAGCCATGAGTTAAACGGACTTATTACAGCACCAGTATCTCTCATAAGAGAAACCCTTATTTTAAAGACAAATGCAACATTGCCAAGACCGGGGAAATCCCCGAAGGTATCCCAGTATTTAAGCCCGTGATAACCGGGGTCAGGTTCGGTGAACTCGGGGAATTTGCCGTTGTTCCATTCGAACTTTCCGGAATCAACAATTACTCCTCCTATTGAATTGCCATGCCCTCCGACATATTTTGTGGCAGATAAAACGACTATGTCCACCCCGTGATCAATAGGACGGACAAGACCGATACCGGTTGTATTATCGACTATAAACGGAATTCCATTCTCATGGGCAATCTTTGATATCTTCTCAAAGTCGGGAATGTCCAGTTTTGGGTTTCCAATAGTTTCGGCATATATTGCCCGTGTTTTTGAGGTTATCGCGTCCCTGAAGGCTTCAGGATTTCCTGAATCAACAAAAACAACCTTCCTTCCATATTTGGGCAGGGTATGGTTGAATAATTCATATGTTCCACCATATAAATTGTCAGCCGAGACTATCTCATCACCAACACGTGTGATATTCAGGAGTGCATAGGTTATTGCAGCCATTCCCGAGGCCGTTGCAATTGCTCCTGTCCCTCCTTCTATCGCTGCGATACGCTGTTCGAGCACATCTGTTGTCGGATTCATCAGTCTTGTATAAATGTTTCCAAGCTCACGAAGACCAAAGAGATTTGCTCCGTGTTCTGTGTTTTTGAATACATATGATGTTGTCTGATAGATCGGTACTGTCCTTGACCCGGTTGTCGGGTCAGGCACCTGCCCTGCATGAAGGGCTGTTGTTCCAAGGCGGAAATTATTTCCAGTCATTTTGATTCCTCATTAAATTTTACATGAGCGTTTTTCAGGAATCTGATTTTTGCAGTATCCTGAAATTATGCCATATTTTTGATTTAGTTTTGTATATATCCCTTATTTACCGGGATTTCGTATTTTTCTGCTATCTCCTGGAAGGCCCGGGTAAGATAATTGATCTTCTCCCAGGACAGTCCGTAGGTGTTTAACTTCCATGCCCTGGTTGCACCGGCAAATTCGCCTGCAATTCCCCGTTTTGTAAGTTCATCCGAGAGGAAGAAGCCACGGCGTTTGTGCACCTGTGCAACCTTGTCAAAGCTTCCTGTAGTGTCCACTTTAGAGAGAGTATGCTTTCTTGGATACTCTGAGAGCACCTTTGTGCCTTCTATTTCCAAAAGACCCTCAATGAATGCATTCGACTTTTTGACCTCTTCTTCAAAGCGGGCTGTACGTTCACGAACTGCCGGAAAAGATGCCATCATTGCCATCAGAGTGCCGCCCATAAGCGTGCACCCGAGCATTTCAACCTCTTTAATTCCAAACTTACGATTTGTCACATCTCCGGTCATTGCAGTTGTCCGGAATACTTTTCCTGCCCATTCATCAGTTGTTGCAAGAACTCCTGAGGGGGCAGGCGATGCCATACTCTTGTGGCCTGAGCCGACAACAAAGTCTGCTCCAAGTGCCTTTCCATCAACAGGCATTACACCAACTGTGTATGCACCGTTGCAGAGGAAGGGTATATCATACTGGTGTGCTACCTTTGCCAGTCCCTTTATATCATGGATATTTGCAAACTGGTAATCCACATGATCTATCATCATCAGTGCCGGAGTTTTACCATCACTTTTGATAACTTCCTCTATTTTCTCAGCAGCACTATCAGGTTCCATGAGATTTTTTGGCGAAAGCGGCACTTCACGAACAATTCCTCCTGCACCTTCAACTGCAAGAAATTCTGTGTAATGAGAAAGAGCCGATACAATTACAGGATCTCCCTTATTCACAAGCGATGAAGCAACAGCCTGAAATCCACGTCGTGCTCCCGGAACAACACGGGCAACATCCATATTGACAAACTTTGCAAGGTCTTCATGAAATGAGGCTATCGGAGGCTTTTGAATCTTATCAAGCCTGAATGGTTTTCGGCAGGCATCACAGGTTGAGTAGCCGTCACCATATGCAATGAGAGCTTTTCTGGCCTCAGGAGTAAGTCTCCCTGCGGCCTGAATCGGCTGGATATTGATATACTCCTCCTCTCTGCTGCGGACATCAAGAATGCCTGCAATTTTTGACTGCTGTGCGTTTCCGGTCCCTGCCTCAAGATCATCAAGAATTGCACGAACACGTGCAACACCTTCTTTTAATGCTGCCTCTTCGTCAGCATCCGGACCTGTAGGAAGGGCTCCTCTAAGCACCTCACGGATATCTTCAAGCGCAAATAGCGCTTCAAATGTTTTACTTATACGTGTATTCATTATTGCCTCCGGAAAAAGCCAGAACCCGGAGTCGAACCGGGATATATTGATCTGCAGTCAACCGCGTAGCCGTTCCGCCATTCTGGCAAATCTATTCACAATTGTGAACTTGCAATATAGTATTAACAATTGTGAGTACATAATCTTTTCGCCCCGAAAGTATGGATTACAAGGCTTTAATCATTAATTAAATCGTTAATATGGCAATTTTTGCCGCATAATTCTGCATTAGCGCATGAACCTTTTATTTTCTGTCTTTACGATCTATGTTGGCGAAACTCTGCAAATTTTAAGTGTATTCACAATTGTGAAATATTATATATCATCACGGTTTAAGATAGTGATATCGGCACTGCATTATCTGCTTTTATCGCCAGAATGCGATGAATAAAATTTCACATGAAAGTTGCATGAAACATAATTTCATAAACGCTTTCTGTTGAAAATTTATTCATAGTTGGTGTGTCTGATACTTTTTGTAGTAATCAGAGGATCTTTATGAAAATAAAAGACAGCAGAAAAGACTTCCCAATAACCAGAGAACTAATATATTTAGACAGTGCTGCTACAAGCCTAACGCCTGTACAGGTAGTAAAAGAGATGAATGATTATGACCTTCGTTACCGGGCCAACATTGGAAGGGGTGTGCACAGGCTGTCAGTTGTGGCAACAGAGCGTTACAAAAACGCTCATGATAAAATTAAAACATTTATAGGAGGCGATGGGGGAAGCCTGGCAATTACCAAAAACACAACAGAAGCAATCGGTATGGTAGCCGGCGGAATAAAATGGAAAAGCGGGGACAGAGTTATAGCAACAGTTCTTGACCACCACTCAAATTTTCTTCCATGGCTTCGTCTCCGTGAATATGGTGTTAAAATTGATATAGTAAAACCTGATTCTGAAGGTTATCTGAATCCGGACTCTTTTGAAGCTCTAATTTCTGACAAAACACGACTTGTTGCCGTTACACATGCATCAAATGTCCTTGGAACAATCACTCCGGTTAATGAAATTGCAGAGATATGCAATCAAAGAGATGCTATGCTTTTGGTTGACGGAGCTCAGTCAGTTCCGCATATCCCTGTTGATGTTTCAGATATCGGCTGTGATTATTTCTGCTTTTCAGGACATAAAATGCTTGGGCCGACAGGAACAGGCGGACTGTGGATGCGCCGGCCTGACTTAAAACCGCTTCATATCGGAGGCGGTTCTATTGAATCGGTAACAGCAGAAAACTTTACGACTGCTTTTGGAGAGGAGAAATATGAGGCGGGAACACCGCCTGTTGGCGGCACAATTGGGCTTGGCAGAGCTGTTGATTATCTTAATGACATTGGTATGAACACAATTCGCCGTCACGAAGAGCGCCTGACCGGACGGATTCTGGATGGTCTAAGTAGCATCGACCATGTGAAAATTATCGGCCCTTATTCGGATGAGAGGAGAATCGGAGTTGTATCATTTGTTGTGGATGGAATGCACCCACATGAAGTTGCACATATTCTGGATGAGGCTTCAGCAATCATGGTCAGATCAGGTGAACATTGCTGCATGCCCCTTATGCAGCATCTGGGTCTTGAGTCTGGAACAGTCCGTGTGAGTACATATCTGTATAATAATCCGGAGGAAGTCGATATTCTGATTGCAACAATTGAGGAGATATCAAGGAAGGTGTCGTGATGTACAAAGATCTGGAAATAATCAGGGTGGAAGATGATTCATTTGCCGCAGGAAATCACAGTGTCATTGAAGAGACTCCGCTTTCTGTTATTGTAAACGGAAGACATGCACTAACAGCGATGATAAGTCCGGTGATGATTAAGGAATTTGTTATTGGTTTTTTATTTACCGAAAAAATTATCAAAGGAACTGATGAGATAGAGTCCATCAGAATTGAGGATAACAGGGCAAGTATCCTCACAAAAAATCCGTTTGCAATTTTAACGTCACATAAAACCGTCCTCTCCGGTTGCGGCGGAAGTACATCATTTCTTGATGCAGGACATCTCCCAAAAATCGAATCTGATTTAGTTATTTCACCTGAGGTTATCAGACATGCAGTAAAAGAGACGCTTGAGTCTGATCTTCATAAGTTAACCGGAGGAATTCACATAATAGGTCTTTTTGATGGAGAAGGAAAGTCCTTGAAAATATGTGACGATATCGGCAGGCACAACGCACTTGACAAGGTTATCGGTTACGGCCTTTTAAATAATATTGACTTTTCCAAAACCTTTGTTGTCAGTTCCGGAAGAATCTCTACAGAGATGGTCAGAAAATGTCTGGTTGCAAATATTCCTGTAATTGTCTCACGTGGTGCAACAACGACTGCTGCCGTTGAGGCTGCAAATATTGCAGGACTTACTATTGTAGGATTTGTAAGAAGCAGGAAGATGAATATTTACTCTGTTTTCAGGCGCATAAAAGGGATATCATTAAATGATGAAAATAAAAAAAAAATCAGAAAATCTTTAATTTTAAAATGTGAATGGAATAATTTTTAATTCCGGAAATTGCATTAAGGTCAGAAGTTGCCATTCATAATGGATTCTGTAAATCAGTTTAATAGTAAATTATGCTGAATTTTTCTCTAATCATAGCAAAAATTATTTTCTCCTGAGAGGAAAAGAATTTTAGCCCTGCAAATGAAACTGCCGGTATTACTGAAAAACACAGAGGGCCTGTTTATGAAAAGAAAGATAATAAACATTAATGAAGAGAAATGCACAGGTTGCGGGCTATGCATCCCTGACTGCCCCGAAGGAGCAATCCAGCTGATAGAAGGAAAGGCAAGGCTTGTTAGTGATCTCTTCTGCGACGGACTTGGAGCCTGCATCGGCACATGCTCTGAAGGAGCAATTTCAATAATAGAGCGGGAAGCAGAAGCCTACAACGAAAAGACAGTCATGGCAAATATCGTACGGCAGGGAAAAGCGGTCATAAAAGCTCATCTTGATCACCTCTCCTCCCATGGCGAAAAGGAATACTACAACACTGCAATCGAATATCTTACTGAGAATAAAGTCCCCATTCCGGAGCATAACAATAGCAAAAATTCAGGCACAAAGATATGTGAAAATCAGATCGGCACATGTCCCGGTTCTGCTACCCGGATTATCAAACGGGATGAAAGTCCTTACATAAAATCAAAGCCTGCGTATGTTAGAAATCCCTCAGAACTCCGGCAGTGGCCGATTCAGTTAAAACTTTTAAATCCCTCATCATCATTTTTTGATGATGCTGATCTACTGGTAGCTGCGGACTGCGTCCCGTTCGCTTACCCAAATTTTCATACCGATTTTTTAACAGGAAGAATTCTGATAATCTTCTGCCCCAAACTGGATTCTGACATTGAAGGGTATATTTCAAAACTTTCAGAGATCTTCTCAAACCATGAGATAAAATCAATAACAGTTCTCCATATGGAAGTTCCATGCTGTGGCGGAGTCAGGGTTGTAATTGAAAGGGCTCTTGAAAAAGCAGGAAAGAAGGTAACGATTACTGACAAAACCATACAAATAGACGGAAGCATAAAGCAATAATCAGAACAATACCAGTTAAATTTTAACCGCCAAAAAGCCAAGGCCCGGAATCGAACCGGGATAAAAGTCGCTCTGCAGGCGACCGCGTAGCCTCTCCGCCACCTTGGCCGGCAATCTTCACATGTGTGAGAACTCTATACTATACTTAATCTCTTAACAATTTAACAGTTCATTACAGGGCAATTTTTGCCGCAATAATAAAAAAAGGAATCATTTGAAAATTTAACGAAAATAGGCCCCCCTACCGTTATTCATTCATGCTTTAAAAGCCTGCATACCTGGCAGACTTCGCTGCTTGAGATTTCACCGCAAATTCGGCAGTTATAGAATTTGCCTTTAGGTTTTTCAGAGCAGGATTGCTTTAATGTCTCCTGAAATTTCATAAGATGCCCTTTTGTGCCGGAATGACGTTGCTCCAGTTCGGCAAGCATAATGCGAACTTCCAATCTCATGGCAGTGCCTGCATACGGGCATTCGGGAAGGTCGCGGTAGAAGTCCCTGAGAAGAAGATAAGTTATAATCTCTTTTTCAAAAAGAACAGAGAGGGGTTTAATCCTTGGAATGAAGTATCCCGGATATCCTGATGATGTATCCTGCATCAGTGTGGGTAAATCCCCGCGGAGAAGATTCATGAGAACCGACTGTGCCTCATCATCAAGATTATGACCGGTTGCAATTTTTGTTGCACCAAATCGTTTTGCAGCAATAATTAGTGCCCGCCTTCTAAGAACCCCGCAGACACTGCATGCACGAACATCTTTTCCGGCGACAATTTTGTCAAGATTTGTATCAAAAATTTCATCAAAAGAGATTATGTGATGCTCAATACCAAGCTCTGAGGCAAGGTTCACTGCCGCTTCAACAGTCTCTTCACGGTATCCTGAAATCCCCTCATCAACCGTCACTGCAACAAGTTCTGCCTCTTTGAAATCTGAAAGGTAACTATGAAGCATAAGAAGAAGGGCTGTGCTGTCTTTTCCCCCGCTTAAGCCTACGAGAATTCTGTCTCCTGGAGAAATCATCTCATTATTTCTTATGTGAGCATATACCCGATTCTCCGCCTCTTCTATAAAGTGCCCGCTGCATAGCCTTATTTTGGAATTACTAAGCCGGATTACTGCCGGCTTTCCGCAGAGGCCGCACTTGTTTTCAGAGCCTGTACCTGATGCTGACAATCAATCATCCGCCATGTGAAATTGTAATGAGTTTTATTTCATCATCTTCACCTGCACTTACATCCTCAGGAACAACACTTCCGTTCTTTACAACAATAAAAGAAGCAGGGTTTAAACCAAGCCCCAGGAGAATCTCTTCTATTGGTGCCGATGAAGAAATATTCTTTATACTTTTATCCGGCAAAATTATCCGCATAATAATCTCTTATTCCTTTATTGTGTAACTTCATAAAACCGTTTTTTCCGAATTAAAAAAAATTAGCTTCAGTGAATTAAAATTTCTTATGGTTTTGTAAATAAATTCCGTAAAAAAATCCCTGATTTTTTAATTTTATGAAACATTGGAAAACAATAAAACCATACGCGAAGACTATTACACACATCAATTCACATATGTGAATTTTATTATCTAAACAGGAGTGTTAAAAAACAATGCGCAACATGACAGCTGAAGATAAAGCATATCTCATCAGCATCGGCTCAGCAGACATAGATTCTGAATTGCTGCTTGAGAATACATTAAAGACAAAGGCTACCGCCGGTCCGGGCGCGGGCGGGGAATCTTTTTTCATCAGATCAGGTGAAAGGAGAGTCCGCCTTTCAATAAATAGCTCATCAACACTGAAAGTAATCAAAAGTGGTGATGGAGTAGCTGTAATTGAAGGTGATAAACAGATTGCCGAAGGTATGCTTGAGTTTCCGCTCTGTCACTGCCCCGGGCAGGCTTACATCACAGTCAGTGAACACTGCATCTATGACTGCAAATTCTGCCCTGTCCCTAAACTTGAAGGCGGCATAAAAAAACCGGAAACAGTTCTTAAAATGGTTGAAGAAGCCTGTGAAAAAGGAGATATTTCTGCAATTTCTCTTACCGGCGGTGTTTTTGAATCACCAGAGAAAGAAGTGGAGCGTATGGCTCTGATAGTAAAGATGCTTCGTGAAAAATATGACCTTCCAATAGGTGTTTCAGTATATCCAACTTCAGATTCTGCAAAAATTCTAAAAAATGCCGGTGCAGATGAGATAAAATATAATGTTGAAACGATGGACGCTGAAATCTTTGAAAAAGTTTGTCCGGGCCTTTCCCTGGATTTCATCCTTGAAAGCCTCAAAGGAGCAGTAGATATTTTCGGCAGAAATTCAGTTAGTTCAAACTTTATTATTGGTCTTGGAGAGGATGATGAATGCGTCAAAAACGGTGTTACAAGGCTTTCCGAGATGGGCATTATTCCAAATCTTCGACCAATTTCACAATCTCCCTTAAGAATAGGAGAAATTAAAATTGAACGACCTACAGCAGAGCGCCTTATCAGACTTTCTGCGATGACGCGCGATATATTAAAGAAGAACAACCTTGATGCAGGACTGGCAAAAACAATGTGCCTGCCATGCACAGGATGTGATTTAACGCCATTTAGAGATATCTGATCTAATAACCGAAAAAGGTTAATTTTTTTTTAATTTCTGTAACTCTGATTTTAATAGTGCAGAAAAATAGTAATTATTCAGATAAAATTGGTTTCACACTCAATTGTCTCTTCAAAACATTTTAAAACCGAAACTGCACTTTCCTCTCCAATTCTTTCTGAAATAAAATTCATAAAACCTTCCATATATTCAACAGGAATGCATCCAAGGCTTTCGCTGCCATCATATATTAGTCCGACAAGATAACGGATTTCATGATTATCAAGCATTTCAAGCCTTTTTAAAAAGTCTTTCAAATCTTTTGAATAATGGTTTGCAAGCGGTGGGAGAATTGAACGGTAAGGACTGCCTGAACCTTTGCAGATTAACCCCTCAGATTCAGGAGCAATTTTTTTAAGGATTGATATATCTTTTTTAGTAAGAACCCGTGGCATTAGTTATCACCTTTAACATTGTATTTTATTAATTCATGCCGAAACATTCACAATTGTGACTGACTAAATAATAACTATTGAATATCTTAAAAAAGGTTGTGATATTATTCAAAAACAAAATAATAAAACAGACACAAAATCCACTTTACAGCAGATAACTTCACTGAAAAAAAAAAGAGATGCAACTATTCTTGCACACAATTATCAGCTGCCGGAAGTGCAGGATATAGCTGATATTGTAGGAGATTCGCTCGAACTTGCAAGAGCGGCGGCAAATCTTGAATCAGAAGTAATTGTATTCTGCGGTGTTGATTTCATGGCAGAAACCGCAGCAGTGTTATCACCTGAGAAAACAGTTATTCTGCCTGTAGCAGATGCACAATGCCCGATGGCTGAGATGATAACCGCAGGAGAGGTTAAGGTACTTCGTGAACGCTTCCCTGAAGCCGCTGTTGTTGCATATGTGAATACATCTGCGGAAGTAAAAGCTGAAAGTGATATCTGCTGCACATCTGCAAATGCGGTCGCTGTAGTTGAGTCCCTTGATGAGCAGGAAATAATATTCCTGCCCGATCGAAATCTCGCTGCATATGTGGCACGGTTTACCAAAAAACAGATTTTGCCGTGGGAGGGTTTTTGTTACGTTCATGACAGAATAACATCAGATGATTTGAAGACTGCAAGAAGTTTTCATCCGGATGCTGAAGTTCTTGTTCACCCTGAGTGCCGTTCGGAGGTTATTGATCTGGCAGACCACGTCTTTTCAACATCAGGAATGGTTCGCCATGCCTGCAAAAGCCGTTCAAAGGAATTTATTATAGGAACTGAAGTCGGACTTTTACACCAGCTTGAAAAGAAATGCCCCGGCAAAATATTTTATCCGCTCTCAGAGACAGCAGTGTGTATAAATATGAAGAAAACAGAATTGTCTGATGTCTTAGACTCCTTAAAAAGCCTGAAACCCCGGATTGTAGTTTCAAATGAAGTTGCCATAAAGGCAAAAAAAGCAATTGAGAGGATGCTTGATATAACCTAAAATTCTCATGAAAGTATAAGGAATCATATTTGATTGCTGCAAAAGAGGTTAAGAGAATTATTCAATATTTTTTTTATTTATGTGGGCATCAACCCATTGCTCTTCACCCTTTCGAAATTCCTTCTTCCACACAGGTGCCCTTCTCTTAATCTCTTCAAGGATGTATTCACATCCAAAAAATGCGTCTTTTCGGTGAGGAGAACCCACAACAATTATCAGGATATTGTCGCCGGGTTTTAAGCGTCCGGTTCTGTGAATAATATCAACCGATAAAAGCCCGAATTTTTTAATTGCATCCTCTCTTATTGCCTCGAATTCATAGAGCGCACCCTCTTCATATGCGCTTAATTCAATCCACTCAATATCATCATCTCTGACAATCCCGTCAAATACAACAATTGCACCCATTGCACTCGATTTAGCGCTTTCTACAAGCTTTGCTATATCCGCATCATCATTTGTAACTCTTACAGATATTTCAATCACCCCCCTGCAACCGGCGGGTAAACTGCAATTTCATCACCGGAAACGATTTGGATTGTCTTTACATTATCCTTATCAATTCTGACAAAATTGTGCATAATCAGAACATAATCCTGAAAACTTCCGTCCTGATTGAAGATACTCTCAGTTCCTTTTGGATATTTTTCACAAAACATCTTTAATGCTTCATATATTGTATTCTCACCGTCATACTCAAAATCAGTCTCTTTTGGAAAAATTTCTGCAAATCTGGCAAAAAACTTTATTTTTAGCTTCATTTTAAAACTCCATGGCCGTAACATTAATTATTTTTTATATATTCCAAATATCTCCCATAAATATCAGATCACTAATCAGGAGAGAAGGAAACATAACCGAAATCAATATTTATTTATACATCCAATTCACAATTGTGAATTACATAACTGTAATACTTTTCAAATAAAAAATGTTGTGGTAATTATGGATCTACCCTGTCAGAAAATAGTATGGGATGTCATCCCTGCAATACGCGCCGCTCTTGCAGAAGAGCTTGTCGGAATGGGTGTTTCAAGTCTTCAGGCATCAAAACTGCTTGGCATAGCACCATCGGCAGTCTCACAGTATCTTTCAAAGAAGAGAGGGTACAGAATTGAATTTGAAAGCGAGGTCAGAGAAGAATTAAAACTGCTTGCAGAAGACCTAAAAGATGGAAAAGTGAAAGATCTGACATCAAGAATGTGCGCCATATGTAAGATTATCAGAACAGATGACGGATGCGGCGAATGATAATAACCTAAAATAGTTCCGGACATGAAGAGCAAAACTGAAACTAAATTCAATAAATTAAAAGAAGACCTCAGCTCCGGAAAATCACTTGCAATTGCATATTCAGGAGGGGTTGACAGTTCTCTTCTTTCAGCAGTTGCTGTAGAAATTCTTGGTGACAATGTTCTGGGAATTTTTTTAAACAGTCCTCTGATACCAAATAGAGAATATAATAACGCAGTGAAAACTGCCGCTGAAATAGGACTCCGGTTAAAAGTTATAGACTTTGATCCGTTTCTTGTGGAGGGTCTTTCCTCAAACCCTAAAAACCGGTGCTATATCTGCAAAAGCCACATCGCCGGAAAAATAAAAGAGTTTCTCAAAGACTATGATATAACTGCCATAGCTGACGGGCAGAATGTCTCAGACCTTGGTGAGTACAGGCCGGGAATAAAGGCATCAGATGAGGCAGGGATACTGCATCCCTTCATTAAAGCCGGCATTAACAAAGATGAAATTCGCGAGATTGCACGCGAACTTGCACTTTCATTTGCAGACAAACCATCTTCAGCCTGCCTTGCCTCAAGGATACCATATGGCGATGAGATAAATCCAAAAAAGCTGGGAATGGTTGAAAGAGCTGAGGACATCCTCTTTTCACTTGGATTTAATAATTTCAGGGTAAGGCTTCACGGCGATATTGCAAGAATTGAAGTTTTGCCTTCGGATTTTTTGACACTTCTTGAAAATAAGGATTTTATCATAAAGGAATTAAAAAATACCGGATTTAAGTATATCTGCCTTGATATCGGCGGTTACAGAAGCGGAAGTATGGATGAAGTATAATTTGTTTGTCTGTTTATTTTTTTAATATTATTACCTCATTTTAATTGAAGCAAGGGTTTTATTTTTACATGAAAGTTACTTCGTAACTTACATGAAACTGTTGCATGAAATGATAATTTCATGAACGTTTTTAATCAAAGCGTTTTTTTTGTTTCTCCATTAAATCATCTTCATATCTTCTTTAAATTTCCATCCTGCCTGACAAATCGGTCCCAGTTCCAGGGTTCATCAAGAATATTTACTAAAACACTGTCTATTCCGCAGATTCCGAGCGCCTTTCTTTCCACCTGTGATTTAAGATAATTGACAAGAGGGCAGGTTTTGCTTGTCAGAATCATATCAATTATTGCCTCATTTCCCTGCACGCGGACCTCCTTAACAAGACCGAGATCAACAATATCAATACCCACTTCAGGATCAATGACTTCTTTTAAAGCTTCAAGGATCTCGTTTTTACAGACCATTTCAGAACTTATTACCGGACTCCCCCCTGATAAAAATGCCTTTTCCATGCTTAATATTCTGTCTTCAAGCTGACTCTGTCTGTCTAAAAGCCGGCTTATAACTCTCAACATTGGATCAGGCATACTCTCAGGGCCCCCGTTTCCGGATTCAATGTTCCCTTCCGGTCCGGCAATTCTTCCGGGAACACCGACAACGGTTGCACCCGCAGGCACTGATCTTACAACAACTGCACCTGCACCGACTTTTGAGCCTTTTCCGAGCGTAATCGGGCCGAGAACTGATGCACCCGAACCTATCACAACATCGTCCTCCACAGTAGGGTGACGTTTTACATTTAAAAGTGCAGTTCCTCCAAGAACAACACCCATGTATATTAAAACATCATTTCCGACTTCGGCGGTTTCGCCGATAACAACTCCCATACCATGATCAATTACTACCCTGCGTCCTATTTTAGCCCCGGGATGTATCTCGATTCCTGTTAAAAAACGGCTTATATGAGAGAGAAGTCTTGCAAAAAATTTTAGTCCGTGATTCCACAGCCAGTGCGAACGCCTGTGAAACCATAGTGCATGAAGTCCCGGATAGCAAAACATTACCTCAATTGCAGAGCGGGCTGCAGGGTCTTTTGACTTTATTGCTCTGATATCTTCCTGCAAACGAAATGGCATCTCAATCAGTCCTTTCTTCAAACAAACCGGAGCTTAAGTATCTCTCACCGGTATCAGGAAGAATAACAACAATAACTTTTCCTGCATATTCCTCTCGTCCGGCAAGGTTTAATGCACCATAAAGTGCTGCACCGGAGGATATCCCTGAAAGAATTCCTTCATCACGGGCAAGTTTACGTGCGGTTTCAAATGCATCCTCATCCTTTACCCGGATAATTTCATCAACAAGACTTACCTTCAGAGTATCAGGAATAAAACCCGCACCAATACCCTGAATTTTGTGAGGACCCGGACTCTCTCCGGAGAGAACTGACGATGAATACGGCTCAACAGCAACTGCTTTAAAATCACTTTTTCTGGCTTTTATCACTTCTGCAATTCCGGTGATTGTTCCGCCGGTTCCGACACCTGCAACAACAGCATCCACATTGCCGCCGGTATCACGCCAGATCTCTTCTGCAGTGGTCTTCATGTGCTTTAGAGGGTTTGCCGGATTTTTAAACTGCTGGGGCATGAAGAAGGAGTCGGGGTTTTCTTTTTTTATCTCTTCTGCACGTGCAATTGCCCCTTTCATACCGTCTTTTCCAGGCGTCAGGATAAGATTCGCACCAAAGGCCTTAACAAGCATCCGTCTCTCTGCACTCATCGTATCAGGCATGACAATGGTTATTTTGTATCCGCGTGCAGCAGCCGTCATTGCAAGAGCAATTCCTGTATTGCCGCTCGTAGGCTCAAGAATTTCTTTATCCTTAGTTAAAATCCCTGCTTCTTCTGCTGCCTCTATCATTGCGATTCCAATCCGGTCCTTTACACTTCCCATTGGATTGAATGATTCAACCTTTGCAATCACAGTCGCATTTAGACCTTCTGTAATGCTATTAAGGCGTATAAGAGGAGTATTTCCTATTGTATCGGTGATATTTTCATATATTTTCACCATTTTCAATCATCCCAACAAAACTTTTTTTTAAATTTTTTTTAATTTTTCTTTTTTCCTGTCTGTCAGAAAAAATTCACAATTGTTAACTTTTACATATTAGCATCTCTTCCTGATTATAAATAAATTCTGTTATTCAGGATGTTAAAAAAGTATGAAATCAAAAAATTAGTTATTAAGATAGAATTAGGAATTTTAACCATAAAATGAGTTATTTCTCATTTTTATTCAAAACAAATTTTCTAAGCCTTAAAAGTTCATCACAAAATTCACCAAGATAGTCATCCATTGAAAGACTACCTTCCTGAAATGTACAGTCCTCCTCTTCAATAATTCTCTGTATCTTTTCGCCTGACGGAAGAAGAAGATCTATTGGAACACCGGATTTTTTCGAGCCTCTGATAAGAGATTCTCTAAAGAGGCCAAGGCAATAGCCGACACGGTATTTGTATACATCGCGTGTCTTTTCAAGGTATGCAGCAACCCTATCGGTCTCGATTCTGAGAAAATCCTCTCTTATCTTCTCATCATTGACCTTTCCAAGCATGTACTTATAATGCGCATACGGGTACATCTCTTCAAGTTCTCCCGGAACAATTCCGCAGGTACCAAAAACGACTATATGATAACTCTCAGGAGGAAGAACCTGTGAGATTATCATTCTGATAAGTTTGTGGCTTGGACTCTGGCTGTATGGCTTTTTTATAGCACACGGCATAAAAATTGCAATATCGCGATATTTAACCTCGTATTCATCTATGATATACCTGTGTGACTTCTCAAATTCCGGCAGATAAAAGGGAGGACCTGTCAGAATAGGCCTTGAGTCACCATCTTTAATGTTTTCATTGGGATTTGGCGTCTGCATAATAATTCTGTATAATTGTAACCGGAAATAAAATAAACCAGTTTATTCCTACATACCCTGCAGATTCAGGGAATTATTAATATTAATATCTGCCATTAAAAGTGTAATCTCCTAAAACAGATATTTTGAGAAAAATAATTTCATCCTCCGGAGACTGGTGGAAAAATCCTTATTTCATCACCATCTTCAACAAAAATTTCATCTGCATTGTCTGAATAAATCCTCTCACCATTCTTCATAAGAATAACATAATCATAGAAATTGCCTGCATCATCAAAAATAAACGCCTGTCCCTCAGGATTGTCCTCTGTAACTGATTTTGCAATGTTTTTCAGCGTATCAGATGAATTATTATCTATTTCCTTTATGATTTCACTTCCAAAATACTCCTGGAAACGTGCATAAAATTTAATTTTAATTCTCATATCTTCCTCACTCCTTATTCATCAGATTTCCACATGACACACATGCGGGATTTTTGGCAAACTGTATCTCCTCTGTTCGTGCCTGCATCCCATCCCATATAAAGAGCCTGTTTTTCAGGAGTTCTCCTTCACCTGTTATATATTTGATTACCTCTGTTGCCTGAACCATACCGATTAGCCCGGGAGTTACACCGACAACAGGAAAAACTTCAACAGGCGGTGCTTTTGGAAAAAGACAGCGAAGGCATGCGGTTTTGCCGGGAATTATTGTTGTTGCCTGACCGTGAAATCCTCTTATTGCACCGTGAAAGAGAGGGATGTTTTTTTCAATGGCAACATCATTGAGGAGGTAGCGGGTTGGAAAATTATCCATTCCGTCCACAATTCCACTACTATCACCGACCAGTTCTGATACATTTGATTCATCAATTGTGACATCCAAAACTTCTACTCTGATGTCAGGATTTAGTGCATTTAATTTTTCTTCTGCTGATTCAGTCTTTTTCTTCCCGATATCCCGATTATAGTGAAGAATCTGACGATTGAGATTTGTTAACTCAACAACATCCTTATCGGCAACAACTAATGTCCCGACTCCTGCAACTGCAAGATATATTGATATCGGAGAGCCCAGCCCTCCGGCGCCGGCAACAAATATCTTTGCATCCTTTAATTTTTTCTGCCCTTCTTCACCAAAAGACAGTATCTGTCTTTTATACCTGTCAAGCTCCTGTTTTGAAAACACTTTTTTTCACCTAAATTCATCTATTTTATTCAATTTACATTTTTCAAGCCATACTAACACAATTCAGATGCGATTTTGTAATTATCTGCAAACAGTTATTATACCTCTTTAGATAACGGCAAAATTTTCCTCATCTTTTAAATTAAAAAAATCAAAACTATAATCCATATTAATTCCTCTCTATTTGCTCTCACTTTCATCCTTAAATGAGACGGGGCTGTTGTAATGATGCTTTTCTTTGTGAATGCTGTCTATTAATGAGGTATCAAAAATTAAATTTTCCGGAACTTTTTCCTTAATATATCCAAGACTATACAAAGTATCTGCAAATTTCATTGTGGATTTAATGTATTCAGGCGGAAGTGATGCACAATATTTTGGAGATATATTATACGCTTCTTTTACAAAATCCTCATCAAACATACCTGAATTTTTTGATACCATCTCTGCACATGCAGATGGGTTTTTCCTTATAGCTTCGCATGCTTCTTCGTGTGCGGACAAAAACCTGCGGAGAATTTCCTTCTTTGATGAGATAATGTCAGTCATTGCAACTATTCCATAACTGGGATTAAAACTCCAGAGAGAATCAGGCGGTACTGCAAGTCTGACATTGCCATATCTTTTTGAACAAACTACAAGTGCAGGAGTCCCTGCCGCAGCTGAAATCTCCCCACAGTTTATGGCATCTGAAAGAAAGTCAGCCCAGGCGTAATTTTTTACTTCAACATCCAAAATACCGCAACGGCTAAGTATATGGCACACTATGACATCGTGAATTGATCCTTTAGGAGGAGTTCCAATGGCACTGCCAGAAAACTGCATAAAAAATTCTTTTATTCCACTGCATTCAGAAAGAATCTTTTTCTTTGGATCTGAGATAATCACCGTCCCTTCTACATGCCCTCCTGCAATACATTTCAAAGAAAGACCCTGGCTAATGCCGATTATCGCTGGTGGGAGCCCGATATAACATATATCGGCCTCTCCTTTTTTTAGTGCGGATATAATATCAGGTCCGGATGGATAAAGAGTCCATTTCGCATTAATTTTCCTTTTTTCCAGAAAACCCGGACCCTGCAGAAGAAATGAAGTATGGTATACTGTTGAGAGATATCCAATTTTTAGTGTGTCATCACATAAATTCTGATAAATTTACATCACCTTTTCTTTTATGAACATTTTCATTCTATTAAATCCCTGCTTCCAAATTAATATCTCAAATGATTTATTTGCCAAATAATTAAACATAATTATCCTTTATGATTAAATATTTGTTAAAGTTTACCCCAATAAGGATAAATTTTTGATATAATGGGATAATTAATTAATGCCTAAAGATCCTATAGTAATCCTGATGTCTTATAATGAAATTTTGGAACTGACAGTCCTTGCCGGAAAGGACCGGCAGGGAAAAGAGGAAAATTTTGACAGGATTGATATATATCCGGGCGATGTCATCTCAATAGTCGGGCCCACAGGTTCGGGCAAAACAGCTTTTGTAAATGATATTGAAGTTTTTGCCTTAAAGGACACTGTTACAGGAAGAACAATACTTGTTAATGGGAAAGAGCCCCCTGAGGATATGGTTTGTGACCCTTCAAAAAAGCCGATAGCTCAGATTACACAGAATACCAGAGTTATTTCTGATTTAAATGTTCTGGATTTTTTAAGGCTTCATATAAGAGCAAGGGAAAATGGTGAAGAAAGACTGATTGAAGACACTATTTGTCTTGCAAATGAATTTACTGGCGAAAAAATCAGTTATCATATGAGAATGGCAGAACTCTCTGGAGGACAGACCAGATCACTTTTAATCGCAGATGCGATAATTATTGATAAAACACCTGTAATTCTTTTGGATGAGGTGGAAAACGCAGGAATTAATAAGGAAAAAGTTGTATCCTGCCTTAGGAAATACAACAAAGCTGTAATATTCAGTACACATGATCCCTATCTCGCTCTTATCGCCGACAAGCGCATTGTGATGAGAAACGGGGCAGTAACAGCCGTTATAACTCCAAAAGAGGCAGAGAAAGAGATTATGGAAAAGGTTTCTGAAATGGACTTATTTCTCCTGGATTTAAGGGAAAAAATTCGATATGGAGAGTCCTTTGAGAAAGAAAAACATGAGAGAATAAAATCAGGAACGGAGGCATATACATGAAACTGATAATTGTTGCAGGCCCTCCGAGCTGTGGAAAGACGGCTGTTATCCGCCACCTGATAAAAAAATACCTTGATACAGAAAAACCCGCTTACTTAAAGATTGATGTTGTAAAGGCAACTGAGGATACTGAACTAAATAAAGAGTTTGGCATACCCACAAGGAAGGTGTATTCAGGAGATTTGTGCCCGGATCATGCCGGCATTATGGTTTTAAAGGATGCAATCTCATGGGCAGAAGAGCTGAATGCCGGTATGCTAATAGTTGAGAGTGCAGGACTGTGCCTTCGCTGTACACCATATACCAGCCAGTCATTCGGTATTGCAGTAATATCAGCACTCTCAGGAAGCAGCTCGCCTCTTAAAATGGCACCTATTATCGCACATGCGGATACAGTCGTTGTTACAAAGACCGAACTTGTATCTCAGGCAGAAAAAGAAGTGTTTCGGCAGTGTATCAGAAATGTTGCACCATCGGTTGATATCATTGAAACAAATGCAATTCAGGGCACAGGACTGAGATACCTTATGAGAGCTATTACAGAACATTCAGAAATTGAAGACCTGCGTGATATCACACTGCGGGGCACCCCCCCTCTTGGAGTCTGTACTATATGCATAGGTAAGAAAGAGATTGGATGGCAGAATCACTTTGGAGTAATCCGTCCTCTTGATGAGGCAGATAATATTTTCAGAGGTGACTGAAATTGTCATGGAATTCTCCGGGAAAGGACTGCGGGGCCTGTGGTTTTCCCTGCTGTGACGAGTTTGCAGAGAGTGTGGAAAAAAATATGAAAAGCTATGATGACTGCCCTTATTATTCCAGGAATAATGAAATAAACGTCTCTGATGCTGCATATTGCGGGACTGATATTGCTGGTTACAAATATGACTTTGTTCTCCGCCCATTCCCGGATGAACCCTCAGCCAGAAAATATATTGTTCCTTTCAGGGCTGATTTAGTTGAGAAATGGGATATAAAAAGAGGCGATCTGGTAACCGGACGGCCGGCAGGTCCAGGATGTCCGGTATATCACGCCCTTCGTGTATTAAGTGCCAATACTGTCACAGGAGTTTTGGAATGCCATACTGTCGGCCCTCTTGCTGCACGCAAAGAGGATTCGCATGACATTCAGGCGTACCAGGTGCACGCATTCGAAGGAATTGCAGAGACTCTTATCCATCCTCCAACAATTGGTCTGCGACAGCGTTTTCTGCCAGGATTCTGCATGCTTGACCTCTCCCACACAGCAGTTGTGAATATGGTGATGAATAAAAAATACGGAATGCACGTTCGTCTTGAAGATATAAGAATTATTTAAGCAGGACTTATGAATTAAATCTCAGGAAATATCATAATAATCTATTTTTAAAAGGATTAAAACTGAATTTAATTAGAATTAGTATAAAGAATTGAGATAATTTGCTTAAATGAAATGAGTTATGTACAATTGTTCACCGACAAGCGAACAATTCCTCAATATTTGAGGGCATCATGCAACAATAACCTCTTTCGATAATAAATTCAACCCGTAAAGACTCTGTCTGGCATCAATAAAATAATGCTTTTCAATCAGGAGATCCTCATCCTTAAGCCTTTTTATGGCATAACGAACAGTTCTTGAGGGAAGTGTCGTCTCAGATATCAGATCTTTCTGGGTCAGATTTCCGTTCAGTTCAAGTGTCTTGTATACAAGCTTTACAGACGGAGGCAGATGCCCGATATTACGGTTTTTCTCCTCATTCTTTTGTGTTTTTACAACAAAAACGATCACTCATAGTCTAATCAACCAATATAATATTGAAGTTCACAATTGTTAAGTCTTACTACTCATTTTTATTGATACTTTATAATTACCAGTGGTGATATTTTGGAGAATATGATGATTTTCAGGGAAAATAATGAATTGTGAACTAATTCATCAGGACTTTGGTTCTCTTTTACCTGTTCCTGAATGATTAAATAATATGACTCACGCACATTTTTACATGAATGTTACTTCGTAACTTACATGAAACTGTTGCATGAAATATAATTTCATGAACCGTTTTTAGAGAAATTTATGTGACAGATTGGGGAGGAGAGAAATAAGCAATAATTGCCGCAATTGTCTGAATTATTTTAGCACCCGTCAAATATTATTACAGAATTATGACAGAATATGCAGCTGCAATTGATATAGGGACAAGCGGGATTCGTGCTGTATTTCTTAATTGTGATGAAAAAAGTGCAATAAGCAAAATACAGACCGCATATCACCCAATCCCGGGCAGAAACATTCTCGATCAGCTACTTTTTCAGAATCATTCCGGTCTTAGGAATACTCAGAAACTGCTTGTAAATACCATAAATAATCTTATTGACGGATTTGATCCGTCAAAAGAAATAATTAAAATTGCAGTCTGTGCAAACCCGGGGCAGATATCACTTCTAAAAGGAACAGAGTCGCGTGATCTCTTTTTAAATCCGGAGGTATTGAAGCGTAAAGGCATCAAAGCACCGATAAGAACTTCTGAGGTTATATATTCAGCCGATCTCGGCTTTGATATCTCATGCGATCTCTTAATACCGCCATCAATTTCTGCAATGGTAGGAGCTGACGCAGTTGCACTTATCTATAACTCAATAATCCCTGAGAATAAACCGACACTCTCCATCGACTTAGGAACAAATGCAGAGATGGCGCTAAAGGCAGGGGATAAAATCTATGTGGGTTCAGCAGCAGCAGGACCCGCCATAGAAGGACAGCAGATTCGCCATGGAATGCCTGCTTCAACCGGAGCTATCGCAGGTCTTGAATATGACTGGGGATGGAAGATTAAAATCCTTGATGAAAATATGAATCTGTCAAACGGAGACACAGTGAATCTTCATAAAGCAGCTCCCATCAAAAAAGGTCTGGTAAATGCAAAGGGTATAACTGGAACAGGAGTAATAGCAATTGTTGCGGCAGGACTTTCATCAGGAATAATACAGCCTCCAAATATTTACACTCCTTCTAAAAAAATTTTCCTGCAGGACCAAATTGATTTTTCAGAAACTGATCTCATAGAGGCCGGAAAAGCATTTGGTGCGATAAGAAGCGGCTACCACTCGCTTGCGGAGCATGCTGGAATAAGTGTGGATGATATTGCAACATGCAACATCTCAGGCACTGCCGGCTGTTTTGCAGACCCTCTGAATGCAAGGGATGTCGGTATAATTCCTCAAAGTGCCGGGACAATTTTCAACCACGGGAATACATCACTTCAGCTTGCATGCAGTCTTGCCTGCGGTGATACAAATATTTCAGAATTGCAGAATATCGCCGACAGTGCGGAATACGTATCATTTTCTACAAGCAAAGTCTTTCAGCAGTATTTCCTGGAGGAACTTTCATACTGGTGTGAAGGAAGATACAAAAAGAGTCAAAAAAATTTTCAGATACCAAAAATTGTTCTTCTGCCGGATAAATGGGCAACAGATAATATCAAAACAGTAAATCCGGCATTTGGAGTGAAAGCATCCAATAATGATACAGATATAAGTAAATTTAAAGGCTTATGCCCGAATAATGCAATTACCAAAGAAGACACCTGGTTTGAAATTAACACAGGAAAATGTGCAGGAACAGCCTGTTTAAGATGCGTTGACGAAGGGCTGGATTTGATTCATCCACAGATATAGTGGAAATTAATATGGCCAGTTAAAATAAAATTTCTTTTTAAAAACAGATTTTAAAAATAATTGAGGAAAGAGAGAGATTATCTTCTTTACCGGTGAGGCAGCCGGATAATTCAATATCATATTTCTCTCTTCGTCCGATTAATAGAATCAAGTATTTTTACAAGTTCTGTTGGATTTTTCGCATACCTTAGATTGTTCTTTTGGGATGCAAACACATCATCACATGCTCCGCCGCCTATTATAAACGGAACTGTAATTGAATTATCTTTAAGAGTATCTGCAGTACTTAGGAAAGCCATCCTTGTAGAGGTCATTAGAGATGAACCAAGAACTGCAATAGGGCTGTGCTTGCGAATCGCTGCCAGAACCTTATTTGTCTCAACCGAAGTTCCAAGATCAATTACCTGATAACCATTTGCCTCAACTATTGCTTTAACAATATTTTTGCCGATATCATGCAGATCCCCTTCTGCTGTATGCAGGAGGACAATACCTTTTTTGGAGAGCAGATTCTCAGTACATCCTGTCTTATCTATTCCGGCCTGAAGTGCACGTGCTGCAAGAAGCATCTCGGGCACATAGACCTTTTTTTGATTGTAAAGCTCTGAGACAACGTTCATACCTGCCAAAAGACCTTTCACAGCTATCTCAAGAGGCCCTGCACCATTTTGTACTGCCTTCTCCGTAAGTTTTTCTGCCTTGGTCTCATCTCCCTCTATAACTGATAGTGCAAGCGAATGGAAAGGTTCAGAGGCAGGAATGCTGCTGTTTGGATTTGAGAGCGGGAAAACTTCTTCTTCATCATCCTTCTCAGAAAATGCCTCTGCAAGAAGAGTGAAAAACTCTCCTTTATCTTCCTTTAACTTGAGGCCTGCAATATATCCGACTGTAAACGGTTTCATCCTCTAACACCTTCTGATAATCCCCTTAGAAATTCTCTGACAATTGTCTCATCATCTTTTTTAACAGGATACTCCGTCTGCGTCCTCACAAGTGAATGAATGTTTTCAAGCGGTGTTAAAGGCGACAAAGTACATCCGGATGACAAAACATCAATTCCGTCTGCAATTGCCTGCAATACTTCAACCTTTATCTGTTCAGGGTTACCCTGAAGCATTGTTCCAACAGGCGATATATTTCCAATAAGAGAAATATCATCACCGAGTATTTTTTTCGCCTCTAAAACATCCACTTTTTCTTCAAACGAATAAGCATCAAATCCGGAATGCCTGATATAAGGCAGCAACTCCTTTGTATTGCCGCAAATATGAAGAGCAGAAGGTTTTTTAGCCATATTAGCATAGGTTTTGTGAAAGGGCAGGACAAATTCCCTGTACTGCTCACCGCTTAAAAGATCTCCTGATGATGTGGGATCGGATATGCTTATGATATCAGCCCCGTGATCCTCAAATGCACCAATAAGCTCTTTAGTGACACTTCCTGCATAATCCACTGCTTCGAGTGCGTAATCAGGATTTGTCTTAATCCACGGAATGAAATTATTCACTCCAAAGATACTGCCAGCAATTGTGAATCCACCTGTAACTTTGGCATTAATTGGAACTTCGTCTCCTATCTTTTCACTTAGGATTTCAAGAGCTCTTAAAACAACAGGAATTCTTCCCGTCTCAAGTAGATTTTCAGGAACAGCAAACTCATCAGGTGTTTTGAATGCCGGTTTTTTTACTGACGGTGTCCGGTTTAATGTTCCTTTATCTATCTCACATCCGAGAGCCTCAGCTTCAAGTGAAAGGCAGAACGGGACTGTCACAGCCGGAAGTTCTGCCAGCTGCCACGGCATAGCTGCAAGTTTGGCCATAGCCTCAGCTTCAAAATGAGCCTGTGGCCATTCAGTCTTAGACTTTTCCATCATTTCGACAGTTACAGCGACAACAGGCAGCCATAAAGGTACCCTGTCCGTTCTTCCGCCTAATAATCCCGAGATAATTCGTTTTTTAATATTCATAGTGATAGCAGCCTCTTATAGTAAAAACTTGTTCCGTGAAGGACGGCATTTGGATTGTGGCATGTAATTCTGTCTTTGGCAACAAGTGTGGTTACAGGTGCTTCTGAGTATTTTGTGAAAAGCGAATCGTGCCCTACACATAATCCAAGCAGAACATTAAACTCGGTATCTGCCGACGAGAGAATTTTTGCCTGTGCAACAGGATTACATATTGGCTCAAATGTTCCTGGTTTTGCCTTCTCAGAATCCAGGAGACCAATTTTTTCCTTGCCGATTGCTCCGCATTTACAGCATACAGACACTACATCAAATCCGTGAGCAGTAAGAATTTTCTGAAGAATCCTGTCTTCTGCCATAAGGCCGATGCATGTTGCAATCCCTATTTTTTTATATCCCATCTCTTTTGCAAAGTCGATTGTATCCTCAACCCTTGTCCATTTCATATAGCTTCTGCCTTCAGTTTTGGCGGCAGCGACTGCCATTTTTCCGGACTCTGGATCGGTTTGGTAAATCTCATATGCTGAGTTTACCTCTTCCATTTTTGTCTTTCCCGGACAAAATTTAGGCCCTTCTCCTGGATTTTCACTCCAGCAGGCCTGGTTTGGGCAACTGCTGCAGTCAGCTTTTCTTCTTGTCATTACTATCAGAAATTATTTCGGCTATAATTGCTAAAAGTGTAATATTAAAGCAATATTTGCCAGTTTTAGAAATTTTCAGATGATTGCGGCACTCTTTGCCGCAAATTATCTAAGAATAAAATTTCCAGGCAGGAAATAATTCAGTAAATTTAAAAAAAAGGATTATTTATCCAGATTATTGAAATCAGCTTTCATGCTCAGATAATACTCATCATCTGGATATTCTGTCAATATTTCATCCAGTGCCTGCCCATAGAGTGTTACATCAATATGATCATTCATATCAACACCGTTATCCTCAATGTATCCAATGGACTTTAACAGTTCATATGTCGTTAAGACTCCCTGCCTGTTAGGGTCAGGTGAGAGATATGAATGTTCATTAGTCATTGCTTCTTTTAAGATACTCTTATCCACTTTTACATAATTTGAGACATCATCCACAGCTTCATCGGGATTTGTATGGATAAACTTATAAGATCTTATAAGCGATTTTAACATCTTCACATATGAATCCCGGTCTGTATTTATGTTATCAGTCAGAACCGCAATACGGCAGCACGGATGTTTTGGATAATATTCTTCAGAGTATGCAATAACTTTTAATCCCTGACTCTCTGCCATCTCCATATATGGAGTCCAGACAATTCCTGCATCAACTTTGCCCGATTTTACAGCTTCAAGAACTGCAGCAGGTGATTCAATCTCCTGAATTGTGAGATCCTCTTTTATATCAATCCCGGCATTTGAAAACACACCACGGAAAAATATATCACCTGATGACATACGAACAGTTGCTATAGTTTTTCCTTTATAGTCCTCAAGACTCTTGTACTTGTCAGCATTTTCTGGTTTAACAATAACACCTGCACCTTCGCCCATCAGACCGCCGACAACTGTTACTTCTGCTCCTTTTGAAGCATAAACCAGCGGTGACGGCCCAAATCCGCCAATGTCAATTTTATTGGCAATAATTGCATTAATACCCTCAGCACTGTTCTGGAATGCAAATAATTCAACATCCAGATTTTCTTCTGCAAAATATCCCTCTTCCTGGGCAACAAAGATTAAAGCATGCCCGTTTGTCGGAAGATATCCAATCCGCAGTTTATCTGCAGTTGTCTGATTCTCCTTATCTTTAGTCAGGTCTGAATTAAATCCTGTGACGACAATTACTGCTGCCAGCAAAATTACAACAACTGCAACCACAATTACAAATATAAATTCTTTTTTCATTTCTTCTCCACATTTGAAAAAGCATTTTTTCGACAGTATTTTAGAGCATATTCATAATATCCTGCATTAAGAGCGGGAAATATGGATTTAATTCCGGTTGCATCATAAATTTTACATGAAAGTTACTTCGAAACTTTCATGAAACCGTTGCATGAAATATAATTTCACGGACGTTTTTGATGCAGAAATCAAATCAACATGAAAATGCTATGTACAAATAGGTAAAAAACAGATAAATAGCATCACAATTCGGCAATAATGGCCTTTTTTCTAAATTTTTTTATTTTTGCGGCAATATATGCCAGAGGCTGTTACTAAATTATTTCTATCTCAAGCGAACTTTCAAGGCAGATTTGAGAGAATAATAACAGCTCATTTATGTTTTCTAACATTTCCTGATAGAGCGAGTTCGAGATATAAATTATAATTTTTGGATTTGCAGGTGAGACTTTTACAATTTCCGGATATATTTCTCTAAACAGTGAGACAAGCGTTCTGAAACTCACACGCTTAAGTATACGAATATGTCCGGTTCCTTTCGGATCGATAAATGTACGGTAACTATCTGTTTTGCTGGAAAAAGCGATTTCATCCTTCATTTATTTATCCTGACATTTTTCTTTAATTTTGATGATTACTGTTCTTCAATAACAGAGGTATGTTTATTCGATAATTTTCCCTGTAATTTTTTATCCAAACCTGTGAAAACCGTTGTTTTCATTATCGTTTGCCCTATAAATTTTAGTTTACCTAGTGATTAACAATTGTGAATTTTTTACTAAATAGCTTTGTGCTTTTTTTTATTTTCCTTAGGTAAAAAAATTTGATTTAGATATTCTGCCACCGAAGACAGTATGCCTGAATCCGATCAAAGAAATATGTAATAACCATTACAACCGCTCCTACAACGATTATTCCGGCAACAACCATATCATAATTGGCAAACTGGTGATTGTAGATGATATACCATCCGAGACCGGATGTTGCTGCAATCATCTCTGCCACAGTCAGCGTAATAAATGAGATGATTAGAGCTATCATTGCACCGGAAAATATGGATGGCAGTGCTGCCGGAAGAAGAATATCCTTCATCATGACTCTCTCTGAAAGACCAAGTGTTCTTGCAGTATTGATAAGTCTCTTGTCAATCCCAAATACTCCGAATATTGTTCCAACCAATATCGGCCAGAATGCTCCTATAAATATCAGGAATGTTGATGCTGCTGAAAATGTTGGGAGTAAAACGATGGAATACGGAAGATATGCCGTAGGAGGTATCGGAGATATGGCTTTTGAGATAGGATACGCGACATTAAACAGTCTCTTCCTCCATCCAATATAAAGGCCTGCCGGAATTGCAAGAGCGAGTGCAAGCAGGTACCCCCCCACAAGAAACGTCAGAGAGCTGAACAAACCATTTATTATCAGTTCATAATCGTCCTGAAACACGGCAAATACCCGTGCAGGGCCTGGGAACAGGAAAGGGTCCAATAAAATCAGTTTTCCGATTAGCACTTCCCATAAAAAGATGACAACTGATAATATTAGAAATATATCCGTAATCCTCTCTGTCTCTTTGGGTTTTCTGTAGATTTCAATTATAAATGCTGCCAGAATTAGAATTAGCACGGCTAAAAATGCACTGTTGTCATCAACAGACTGTGATGGAGCATCAGGAACTGCCACTGTAAGTATAAATACCGCAATCAGGATTACAAATGTCAGAATGCCGGTTTTATTCAGCTTAAACTTCATTTATAAGGCCTCCTTTTGCGCCTGCTGACTCTCTATTATCTCCTGCATCTCACAGTACAACACTGAGAATAGATACTGTTTCAGTTTGATGTAATCCTCAGTTCCACTAAGACTTTTTCTGCATCTTGGACGTGAGAAGGGAATATCAATTATCTCTTCTATCTTTCCCGGAGTTGATGACATAATCCCGATTCTGTCCGAGAGTAAAAGCGCCTCATCCACATCGTGTGTTACAAAGAGTACTGTGTTTCTTGATTCTCCTTCTGACCACATATGCAGGAGAAGGTCCTGCATAAAAATCCTGTTCAGTGAATCCAGAGCTCCAAAGGGTTCATCCATTAAAAACACTTTAGGGTGCATGGCAAACATTCGTGCAATTGAGACACGCTGTTTCATACCTCCGGAGAGCGTACCGGGATATGCATCCTTAAATTTGCATAGTCCGACAAGATCCAGATAGGTATGTGCTGTTTTCTTCACTTCTTCTTTTGAAAGATTTTTATTTGCATGTTCAACTGCAAAAAAAATGTTTTCATATGCAGTCATCCATGGAAATAATGAATAATCCTGAAATACTATTCCGCATTCCGGACCTGGTTTTATCACTGGTTCATCTCCTATGAATATTCTGCCTTTGGTTGGAACTTTTATCCCGGAAATCAGGTCTATTATTGTACTCTTTCCACAGCCTGAAGGACCTATTAATGATATAAATTCACCGTTTTTTATGTCAAGATTAACATTTGAAAGGGCTGTATGACTCTTCCCGTTCACTCCGTAGACCATTGATATATCTTCAAGTTTTATTGATGTCGTAAATATCACCTCTCTTTGGTAATTTAAAATTTTAAAATAATTTTTCCTATCTTTTATAATTACTATCGACAATATATCTGCAAAAGTCCGGTTTTATACAATATTTCTATTGACTTTTGCATATTTTTTTTTAACATGTCAGGACTCATCATCACTTATACGAAAAGTAATGATTTAACTGCTGATTTATCAGCAAATTTTGATATAAAATAATTTTTTTTGGAAAAATCCGGCAAGTTGTGCCTCAAAGCAGTGCCTGCAGTAAATTTTAGAAAAATAATGAAGATATAAAATTATATCTTTTTTGACCCTTTTCTAAGTCTTTGTGCCTCTTCCTCACTCTCAACCCTTACAAGAAAAGTACCGTGGCAGGGTTTTGTGAAGGGAAATATTACAATATTATCATCCAAAGCGACTGTAACAGGAGGAACACCTATTATATGCACATCGAATATTTTGTATCCCGGCGCTACCGTATAAATCTCATTGTAATTTTTCTTAAGATAATCCCTGCATTCAGAAAAGCTGGAATGCCTTAGAAGCACCTCATATGGAAGTTTATCTAAGCATCCCATTCCATCACTCCGTTAATGGCGTTAATGAACGGTTTTGGATTATGAGCCGCAACCGCAGTTATCTTCTCACATTCAAATGTAATCTGAGCAGATACATCCTCTGCATTGCTCCCAAAAATAACAGGATAGATAGCAGATTTCATTATGGAATCCATTGTTGCGGCATATGACACTCCTGCATCATTGTGAATAAAAACAAAACATAATGGATATCTTTCTCCTTTGTCTACAATTGCTTCTATTGTCAGGTCAAGATCTTTAATTTCATCTATATAGTGACCTTCAAAATCAGCATATTTTATAAGCAGTCTTGCTGAAGGCGTTCCTGCAATTACAGTATTTATACCGGCCCTTTTAAGTCTTGCCGCGATATAAAGGACCGCTGTTGTCTGTAAAGGAACCTGGGGACAGCCCATTACGAGAAGAGCAGATTTAGAGGTGTTATTCTGCTCTTCGGGATCAGTATTAAGATCTAAATTAAAAGAAGCAGAAATTTCTGATTTAATTTCCACGGACAGATAACACCTCGTCTTCCTTTAATGTGTGAACGTCAAGTCCGGGCATTGCATCGCCGAGGTCGCGGCTGGCCTTTGCAATAATAGCAGGGTCGCTATAGTTATTGACTGCCTCAACGATTGCGAGAGCCATCTTTTCAGGATTCTGTGACTTGAATATTCCGGAACCTACAAAGACACCGTCACATCCAAGCTGCATCATCATTGCCGCATCAGAAGGAGTTGCAATACCACCAGCGGAAAAATTCACAACAGGAAGACGCTTTAATCTGGCACAGTCTTTAATAATATCCAGGGGCGCCTCTATTTTCCTTGCATATGCAGCGAACTCCTGATAATTCATCCCTTCAAGTGTCCGGATAGCTCCACTTATTGCTCTCATGTGCCTTACGGCTTCAACCACGTTTCCCGTTCCGGCCTCTCCTTTTGTACGTATCATCGCAGCGCCTTCATTGATTCGCCTGCAGGCTTCTCCGAGGTTTCTTGCACCACATACGAAAGGGACTGTAAATTTTATCTTATCTATATGGTATTCCTCATCGGCCGGCGTTAAAACTTCACTCTCGTCGATCATATCAACACCAACAGTCTCTAAAACCTGTGCCTCAACAAAGTGGCCGATTCTTGCCTTTCCCATAACAGGAATTGAGACCGCATCAATAATCTCTTCAACAATTGAAACGTCAGCCATCCTCGCAACTCCGCCGGCCTTTCTGATATCAGCCGGAACCCGCTCAAGAGCCATAACAGCAACTGCACCTGCAGACTCTGCTATTCGTGCCTGCTCTGCATTCACAACATCCATGATTACCCCTCCCTTCTGCATGGATGCAAATCCTCTCTTTATAAGCTCAGTTCCATGCCTGAGTTCCTCAAAATTCATACTCTATTAATTCCGGCATAAGCTTTAAAAATGTATATTTATCGGCTAAAACTGCCGGATTATATCCTGAGAATATTTATTGCCACCATAGGACTTCACAATTGTGAAATACTTATAATGCATATTTTTTAACTGACATTATTCTGATTTAAAAAAAGAAGTTTGTGAAAAAAAATTGCAAAATACTGATAAAACAGTTTGTTATGGAGATTAATTACAGGAGATATATGATATGACAGAGAACAATCAGGATGAATTAATAGAGATGTCTGGCCGGATGCACATTGCTCTTGAGATGCTTGAATCATGTAAGAATTTTGCTTTTTTAATTCCGGAAGTCAGGTCAAATCTGGTGTATGCAAAAGAAAAGTCAGAGAACCCCCGTGATGTGCTCGCTATTGACGGAAGAATTACTGTGGTTGACGGGATGCCTAAGGCGGCAGGAAAACCACGGTTTGGTACATCAAGTCATATGGCGCGCCTTATGCTTGAAATAAGAAAGACAAAGCCATCAATAAGGGCAGGAATCGACTTTGCCAATGACCCGGACATTGCAAAATGGCTTGAGGGCTACTGCCGGCATAATGGCCTGGTATTCAGCGTCATTGACAGAAGTCACGAGCCGGACGAGATAAAAGAGGCTGAGGGAGCATCCATGCCATGGAAAGTGGCTGAGGCTGTCCGTGCTGCGGGCGGCAGGGTTCCGGATATATTCTATGAAACCGGTGCGGTTGGAAAAGAGCCTGTTACTGTACTTATTGGAGAAGACCCGATTTCTGTTGTCGGGGAGATGCTCTCTATTGCACATTCTTACAGGAGAGATATAATATGAAAATAGGAAAAATTAATCCTGAACTTTTTTCATCGGTTCTAAAGAACAAACTTGGAAAATGGAGTGAAAATGTCATAGTCCCTCCGGCTCCGGGAATAGATGCAGGTGTTATTGACATAGGAGACGGGAAGGTTTTAATTATCGCAGAGGACCCTGTATTTGCAATCCCGGGTCAGCCGCTTGAGATGTTTGGGTGGTATTCAGTGCACATAGGCGCAAGTGATATTGCTGTAATGGGTGTTGCTCCGCAGTATATGACATATAGTCTTTTAATGCCGCCTGAATTCTCAGAAGAGGATTTTAAGACAGTTGTTGATTCCATTCATAATACTGCAGCTGATCTCGGGATTGCAATTGTCGGAGGCCATACTGGACATTATCCGGGATTTGCAGCCCCTACAATAGGAGGTATTACAGTATTTGCAATAACAACAAAAGACAGTTATATAACACCTGCAGGTGCAAAGCCGGGAGATGCTGTAATCCTCACAAAAGGGCCGGCTGTTGAAACCACAGGAATTCTTTCTGTCCTTCGGGAAAAAGACCTCCTTAAAAGACATCCACTCTCTCTGATAAAAAAAGCACAGGAGATGGTTAAAGAGATGTCCGTTGTTCGTGATGCACAAATAGCAATGGCAGCAGGAGGTATCACCGCAATGCATGATGCTACAGAAGGAGGTGTTATTGGAGGTCTTTTTGAGATTGCACAGGCAAGTGGTGTCGGCATGGAGATAGACGAGTCATTATTCATTTATCCGGATGAGATAAGGATGGTATGTGAATTTTTTAACTTAGACCCGGTTGCAGCAATTGCTGAAGGATCACTTCTGATTACAGTGAAAGAAAAACACGCAGATGGATTAATTGAAAAACTTAAAGAAAATAACATTCCTGCATCAGTAATTGGAATTTTAACTGAGGATATGACTAAAAAAACAATCAAAAGAAGAGACGGAAGAACAGAGCCTCTTTTAATGCCGGAGCAGGACCCATTCTGGCCGGTTTTCTTTGAAAGTGTCAAAAATCAGGATTAACCCATTTTCTTTAACATTACCAAAGCTTCAGGTTGTTTTCTCCTTGTGGTATTTATTGCCGCAAAAACCCTTTTTTTTACAGATTCGTGACACTTTTAGCCTTTAAACCCGTCATTATATTGTTTTAGACTAACCTTGTATTCACAAAAGGAGGTTACATGACACAAGCACGAAATATTGCCATATACGGTAAAGGAGGCATTGGAAAATCAACAACAACCTCAAACATAAGTGCTGCACTTGCCGATATGGGAAAACGCGTCATCCAGATTGGATGTGATCCAAAAAGCGATTCAACCAACAATCTTCGTAGAGGACGCTCAATCCCAACTGTTCTTGACGCTATCAGGAGCGGCAAGAAAATAGAGACTGAAGATATTGTCCATGAAGGATTTGGAGGTGTTTTATGTATTGAAGCCGGAGGGCCCGAACCCGGTGTCGGCTGTGCAGGCCGTGGAATTATTGCCGCCATTGAACTTTTAAAGCAGAAAAAAATCTTTGAGGAGTTCAATCCTGATGTGGTTTTATATGACGTTTTAGGAGATGTTGTCTGTGGAGGATTTTCTGTTCCTATTCGTGAAGGTGTAGCCGAGCAGGTATATACAGTAACATCTGCTGATTTTATGGCAGTTTACGCTGCAAACAACCTGTTTAAAGGAATTAAAAAATATGCAAACAATGGTGGGGCACTCTTCTCCGGAATCATTGCAAACTCAGTGATACTTCCGGTTCACAGAGAGATAATAGATGATTTCGCGGACAAAACCGGCGCAACAATTGCAGAGTACGTTCCGCGTTCGGAAACAATTACAAGGAGTGAACTAAGAGGACAGACAGCTGTTGAGTATGATCCTGATTCTGAACAGGCAGAAGTTTACAGAAACCTGGCAAGAGCAATACTTAAAAATCAGGAGAAATACGTCCCGGCACCTCTTGAAGCAGAGGAATTAAAAGGATGGGCTGAGTCCTGGTCCGACAGACTTCTTATAAAAAAAGAGGAAGAGACAGGAGTTAAAACCCCATCAGATGCTCTTACTGCAACATAGAATAAAAGAGGCCAGACATGACATTTAACACACAGGAAGAAGCAGATAAAGCTCTTTATGAAAAAAAAATTGATCTCTTTCAAAAAACATGTCCAAACCGTGAACAGCGTGCAAACGGGATTAATATTTTTTATGGAAAAGCAAGTGAACTGGTTGATAAAGCAAAGGCTGGTTGTCTTAAAAATCACGAACGTGGATTTGCACAGTCGTCCGGCTGTACACTAAATTTTTATCTGTCTGTTCGTGTAGGCACAATCAGGGATGCTGTAACTATCTTTCACGCACCGGTCGGATGTTCATCATCTGCCCTTGGATATCGGGAATTATTCCGTCACGTACCTGTTGAATTAGGACGTCCGGCAGAGTTTGATCTCCACTGGATGACTACAAACCTGCGTGAGAAAGATGTTGTATACGGAGCAGGCGATAAACTTAAAAAAGCAATATATGAAGCACAAAAAAGGTATGATCCAAAAGCCATCTTTATCCTGACTTCCTGTACAACAGGAATCATCGGAGAGGATATAGAAGGTGCAGTGTCTGATGTTCAGCCAAATATAAAGGCTAAAATTGTTCCGATCCACTGTGAAGGAGTTCGCTCAAGACTTGTCCAGACAGGATATGATGCCTTCTGGCATGCCATAATGAAATACCTTGTGAAAAAGCCGGAACAAAAGCAAAAAGACCTTGTGAATGTTGCAAGCATGCTCTCATATACCTGGCAGGATCGTCTTGAAATACAGCGCCTGCTCGGCAAAATTGGGCTTCGTGCAAATTTAATACCGGAGTTTGCATCTGTTGAACAGTTTGAGCAGTTATCAGAAGCTGCGGTGACTGCACCTCTATGTGCGACATATACAGATTATCTTTCACGCGGGCTTGAACAGGAATATGGAGTTCCGTACTTTATGTATCCTTCACCGATGGGAATTAGCAATACCGATGAATGGCTGAGGCAAATAGGAAAATACACAGATAAGGCTGCCGAGGTTGAGGAACTTATAAAAGAAGAGCACAAGGTATGGAAACCAAAACTTAAGGTAATAAGAGGAGAATTTGACAGGATTGCCAAAGAAAAAGGAAGTAAAGTCAGTGTCCTTGGCTCTCTGGGTCAGGGACGTCTTCTTGCACAGATGCCATTCTTTGATGAACTGGGGCTGTCTGCTCCTGCTGCCATGTCGCAGGATTATGACAATTTAATACTTGAAGACCTTGAAGCTGTAATTTCCCGGGTAGGAGATTTTGATCTTTTAGTCAATACATTCCAGGCTGCAGAACAATCACATATAACAAACAAGCTTGATCCTGATCTGACGCTTACCTGTCCGTTTCAGGGAGGGGCATACAAAAGGAATAAAGGCTCTACCCGAATCCATGCTCTTCGCGGAGATGCGCATCCATGGAGTACACAGACCGGATATTCAGGATCTGTTGCTTATGGCAATTTCCTGCTCCAGGCACTCAAAAGTGAATCATTTCAGAAAACACTTAAAGAAAAAACCAAAGACAGCTACCGTGACTGGTGGTTTAAACAGGCAAATCCACTCTATTACATGAAACAGGAGCTATAAAATGACTGATGCAAAAGCAAAAACATTCCAGGAACCAGAAGAGCTATTCGAGCATTCAGCAATTGAAGCTCCACGTTTTTCCTGTGCACTGGGAGGTGCCCTTGGGACAGCATTAGGAATTTATGGAGTTGTTCCAATCCTCCACTCAGGTGCAGGTTGTGGTATCGGCCAGCTGTTCGGGCAGTTGTATGCCGGCGGCCAGAATGCCGGCGGCCCTCAGGGAGGAACAAGCACTCCCTGTTCCTCTCTTGTTGAACATCATGTAGTATTTGGCGGAGAAGAGAAATTAAGGAATCTTATCAGTGCAAGCACTGAGCTTATGGAAGGAGACATCTATGCTGTCATCAATGGTTGTGTTCCATCACTTATAGGTGATGATGTAAATGCTGTTGTCAAAGAGTTTAGGGGAAATAATGACATATTTTTCGTAAAATCATCAGGGTTTACCGGGAATTCTTATGAAGGATATGAACTCTTCTTTGAAGGGCTGATAAATGATCTCTTAAAGCCTGCAGATAAAATTGAAGAAAAAACAGTTAATATATTTGGAATCGTTCCCTATCAACATATCTTCTGGAAAGGTGATGCAAGAACAATCAAGAACCTTCTTGAAGAGATTGGCATAAAGGCTAACGTATTTCTGGCAGAATTTGACGGACCAGAGCAGCTTAAAAATATTCCTTTGGCAGAGTACAATATTGTTCTTTCAACGTGGAATGGTCACAGGGTTGCCAGACTTCTGGAAGATAAATTTAAAACACCCTATATCACCTTCCCATCAGTGCCTGTGGGACCAAAACAGACCTCAAATTTTCTGCGTAAAGTCGCAGGATTATTTAATATCTCAGAAGAACTTGTTGAAGAGGTTATCAGAAAAGAGGAACAAAGAATTTACAGATTCATAGAATACGGCGGGGATGCACATATGATGGTCAGACCACATCCGTTCTTTGCAGTGGTAGCAGATTCAGGAACAGCAATTGGAATTTCAGGATTTCTAATAAATGAGCTGGGTTATCTGCCGGATATTGTTCAGATAACCGATGATCCGCCAGAAGAGATAAGAGAGGAAATTGTTAGAAATCTGACAGAAGGACTACAAACTCCTCTCACACCAGAAGTTATCTTTGAGACAGACTCACACATAATCAGGCAGAATCTAAAAGACAGACCATTTATGTTTCTGTTTGGAAGTTCCCTTGAGGCTCCCACTGCTCTTGCAAATTATGGAGCAATTCCCATAACAGTGGCATTTCCCGCTTTGAACAGACTCGTATTAAACCGGACATATTCGGGCTATGAAGGGGCACTGACACTTTTTGAAGAGGTGATAAGCTCATTTGTAGGACCGCTCTGAGATTAATACAGATCTAAAGAAATCTGCACTAACAAGAATATCAACCTCAATTTTCTTTTGAATCTGTTTTTTTACATATCAGATGAATTTATGCTAAATCCAAAATGATCCGTCCTCTATTTTTTTAAAGAGGTAGTATTAAAAAAAGTAATAAAAAGTGTTCGGAACTGCATCCCGAGACACTGAACATTTAGCTGCTTTAAAGGCCATTATTGAACTTAATTTCACCTCAATCAGCTATAGTATCATAGCATGTAATCCTGATTTTTAAAAAAAAGTCTGACTGAAAACTTAAATAAATTTGATGAAAAGCGTTCATGAAATTATCATTTCATGCACGGTTTCATGTAAGTTACGAAGTAACTTTCATAGCAAATTGAATATAAATCTATATTCAACAACAAATAAACAAAATAATTTCTTTATGCATCATGCAACAATAACCTCTTTTGACGATAAATTCAACCCGTAAAGACTCTGTCTGGCATCAATAAAATAATGCTTTTCAATCAGGAGATCCTCATCCTTAAGCCTTTTTATGGCATAACGAACAGTTCTTGAGGGAAGTGTCGTCTCAGAAATCAGATCTTTCTGGGTAAGATTTCCATTCAGTTCAAGTGTCTTGTATACAAGCTTTACAGACGGAGGGAGATGACCGATATTGCGGTTTTTCTCCTCATTCTTTTGGGTTTTTACTACAAAAACGATCACTCATAGTCTAATCAACCAATATAATATTAAAATTCACAATTGTTAAGTCTTACTACTCATTTTTATTTACATAAAATTTAATGCAGGGAGTGATTATTTGAAAAATATGCTAAATTTTGACTTTGTAGAAAACCAGATTCACATTTTTTAAGCAACATATTCTGAAGAATTATCCCATTTTTTTATTTCCTTAAGCTGATTATAATATCTCCTTGAACGCTGAGTATCTCCATATTTCCTTTAATCATTTAAAAAGCGCATTCTAAGAGATTTCTTTGTCCGTATTTTTATAGATCAGGATTGTCAAACATCTCAAATGGATATTTTCCGGATTGGCTGATGAATCAGATATTGTTCCCGGAATAAAAAAAAATTCAGGTTATTTATACATATTTGTGCCCCTCACCTGAATTCTCACATACCTGATTAAAAAAAACCGATAATGAAAAACTCTTACGCCTGACCTGAGAACTTTCGCAGTGATTCGGGCTGAACCTGAAATTCAGGGAATTACCGCTGCACTCATCAGAGGATCAGGAATTGTGATAGTCATGGGAAAATATGGTTGTGGTTTTTTGGTTTTAGGAAGGAGGCGTGAGGGGGTGAAAGTTGAGATTTTCCCAGGTTCTTTTGCAAAGAATAGAAAAGCACAAAAATTCTTCTGGTTCCTGAGGAATTTTTATGTTATAGTGAGATATATTATTACAAAATACGGGAGAGATAAAATTATGCAAAAACAGCTGACAGCCATTATTGAAAAGGAGGGCGATGGCTATGTCTCATTCTGCCCGGAATACGACATTGCAAGCCAGGGCGGGACAGTAGAAGAAGCCCGAAATAACCTTCATGAGGCCTTGGAGCTCTTTTTTGAAACCGCATTTCGGCAGGAGATACAGTCACGGTTCCACGGGGAAATTTACATCACACGGATGGATGTTTAATCTGGCTAAACTTTATCAGCATTTTTATTTCAGGTTTTTAAAACTATAATAAATTTAAAAATTCGTCTCTTGTAAGTCCTGCCTGCCTGATGATGCTGTTTATTGTTCCTTTTGAAATTTCTTTGTGGTTTGGAATAGTAAGCCTTCGATAGGGTTCTTTATCCTGCCTCAGGATAATATGACTCCCGGTCTGATGGTCGATATTATAACCTGTTTTATTAAGTGCCTTTATTACTTCAAGGTAAGATAATACAGGTAATTTTGGCATATATCAGGCAGTTATCTCTACAGTTTCTTCATATATTGACGGAGGGATTGGTTCATTATGCTTCTTTAAGCTTTCAAGGTACCCTTTTGCAGCGTCTTTTATATTTTCAAGTGCTTCGGTTCTGGTTTTTCCCTGAGATATGCAGCCCGGAAGGGACGGGCATTCGGCGACAAAGATTCCATCTTCGTCCATTTCTATGATAACTCTGAATTTCATATGTTCTTATCTCACCTGTTTTGAGTTTTCAACTTAATATGTGTTTAAGCTTTTTCCGGTAAGGTATTATTACGATTTCTGAAATAAAAAATATGTTATGCGGGCATTAAGGGTCTGTGTTATACATCTGACTGTTCTCATTATTTCATTCAGTTAGGAGCTGAAGGTGGAGAGGAATAAATTCTCTTTTTTTTAACGGCCGTTTTTCGGCGTATAAAACCCCGGCATGAAAAACCTGCACGACGGACCTGAGAACTTTTTGCAGCTACAAGGGCTGCACCTGCGATTCCGGGGATTACCGCTGCACTCAGTTATTGGATCGGGAAGTGTGATAGTCATGGGAAAATATGGTTGGGGTTTTTTGGTTTTTAGGAGGGAGGCGTGAGGTATGAAAGTAGGACAATAGTAAATGAGGAGGACTATTTTTTATAAATTCAATACTATTAGTTTTATGAGGGCCTGCTTCTGATGAAAGGAGATAAAATAAACGATAAATATGCTGTGACCGGTAGTGAAGGAAAACTATCTGTCTTTTACATAGATGACGATCCTTTATTTCTAAAAACAGGGAAAACATTTCTTGAACATAGCGGGGATTTCGCGGTTACAATCTGTGGAAATGCAGCGGATGCGGCAGAATTAATGTCAACAAAATCTTTTGACGCAATCATATCAGATTTCCGGTTAAAAGAATGTGATTGTCTACACTTACTCCGCAATTTCCGTGAAAAAGGGGACAATACACCATTTATCATCTTCACAGGAAAAGGTCACGAGGACGCCGTCATTGAGGCACTCAACAGTGGTGCTGATTTTTATCTTCAGAAGAAGGGCGATCCGAAAGCAGAGTTTGCTGAACTCTCCGGCAGAATAAAATTCGTGGTTTCAAAAAGCAGGAGTGAAACTTTGATCAAGTCCTTTTTTTATTCGCATTCTGATCTGATGTTTGTCAAGGATGAGAAACTGAGATATATTATCACAAATGATGCAGTCCAGAATTTTTTCGGGCGTTCTAAAAAGGAGATGCTCTATAAGACAGATTCTGACCTGATGAATCCGGATTCTGCCAGGAAATGCCTTGAATCGGATGAAAAAACCCTTCAAACAGGAAAAAAGGTAATATCTGAAGAGATTGTCGGCGACCGGATTTTTGAAACAATAAAATTTCCTCTTGAAATTGCCGATAAAAAAACAGGAGTGGGGGGAGTTATCAGGGATATTACTGACCGGATAAGGGCCGGAGAGAGTCTTAAAAAGATAGAGGATTTAAACCGTCATATTATCGACGCCATCCCGGACATTCTAATCCGCTGCAAAAGGGATGGAACAATAACTGATATCAGGGCACCGGATGAGAGGCTTCTGCTTGCGCCCAAATCAGAGAGCCTTGGCAGGGTTTTAACTGAGGTAATTCCGGGAGAACTCGGAGTCTTTTTGATGAAAAAAACACGGTCCGCACTGGATACAAAAGAAATGGAGAGGGTTGAATATGCCCTTACTCTTCCCAAAGGGCTCTCATATTATGAAGCATGCATAATACCGTACCTTGAGGATGAGGTAATAGCACTTATCCGGGACATAACTGATCGCAGAAAAGCCGAGGAAGAACTCAAAAGAAAGAATGAAGAGCTTGCAGCCGCAGAAGAGGAGCTCAGACAGCAGCTTGATGAAATCGTGCAAGGTCAGGAGATGCTTAAGGAAAATGAGGCTTATATCAGGACTGTGCTTGACAATATACCCGTTGGAATTGCTGTTAACTCAGTAAAACCGGAAGTGAACTTTGAATATTTCAACCAGAATTTTCTGAATTATTACCATATAACAGCAGAAGAGCTTGAGAAACCTGATTCATTCTGGGATATTGTCTATAAGGACCCGATTTTCAGGGAAGAGATCAAAAAAAGGGTTTTAAAAGACTGTGAAAGCGGAGATCCTGAAAAGATGCACTGGGAGGAGATTCCAATAACCCGTGCAGGAGAAGAGACCACTTTTATCAATGCGAGAAATATACCGCTCCCCAAAAAAGGCATGGTGATCTCAATGGTCTGGGATGTGACGGATCAGAAAAATACGCAGGATGAAATTAAACGTGAAAAGGAACTTTTCCTGCGGACATTTGAGTCAATTCAGGATGCTGCTTTCGTCGTTGATGGCTACCCCGGCTCTATTCAGGCAGTAAATGAGGCAGCCATATCATTATTCGGCTACAGCCGAAAGGAGATGACAGGACAGACGACAGATTTCCTGCATGTTGATAATGCGTCACTTAAGAGTTTTCACAGTCATGTCTCCCCTTATCTAAAAAAGCATGAGCCGGTCCCCCGGTTTGAATTTCTGATGAAGCGAAAAGACGGCACCATATTTCCAACCGAACATTCAGTAACTCCTTTATATGATTCGGCAGGAAATCTTACAGGACGGGTTTCAATAATACGTGACATAACTGAGAGAGTAGAGGCGGAGAATCGTGAAAAAGCAGCTTTGACTCAGATAGAGGAGAATTTAGAGCAGCTTGCAACCTTAAATGATCAGATCAGAAACCCGCTTGCTGTTATTGCCGGAATTGTGGATCTTAAATGCCCTGAATCATCTGAAAAAATATTTGAGCAGGTCAGAATAATTAATGATATAATCTCGATGCTTGATGCCGGATGGGTTCGGTCAAAAAAGGTCTGGGATTTTTTAAAGGGTAATTATGGGATTGGTATAGAGGATACAGAGAACAAAATGGAGGAGAGATAAAAATGAAAGATATTCTGCTGGTAGATGACACTGCCGATATCCTCTGTCTTTATAGGGAATTGTTAGAGAATAGGGGTTTTTCTGTAAGGCTGGCGGATAATGGTAGTGATGCCTTAAAAGTCCTTGCAGAGAAGACACCGGATCTTGTAATTCTTGATATAATGATGGAGCCAATGAGCGGATGGGAGGTCCTTAGTCTGATACGGAATAATATCCACACCAAAAATGTTCCTGTCATTGTCCTCACCGGAAAGATTCCTCTTCCACAGGAGATTATTGGTTATGAGGGGCTTTTGAACGGATTTGCTATGAAGCCTCTCCGTATGAAAGAATTTGAGGGACTTATCAGCGGATTTTTTGCTGAAGAGAATGATATTGCGAAAAAGTGTGAAAATGCCCGAAAGTCCGGTGCAGATGAGGCAGTTGTGAGTGAATATGCCCGGCTTTGTAATAATGTCCGGGTACTTCGTAAGATGCTTGACTGTCTTTACAAGGTGATGAAGACGGATTCATCGATAGAGGATAAAGGGGAACTCTCCGAAATAGTCAGGCTTTTGGATGCGAAAAGAGCACGTCTCTCTGAGCTTGAGATAATTCTAAACTGAATTTTTTTTATTCTGTAAAATAAGATAATCTGTACATTTAATGGAAAATAGGATTTTTTAGTTAATTGTTTTATTTAAATGTCTTTACAAAGCTAAAATTGTAATTCGCTGACAAATCAAAATCAAAACGTTTATTTGCTCCCTAACCTACCTCTGATTAGTCAGTTTCGCCTTATCACCCCCCCCAAATATGATAAGGACGGAGTGGCTATCTTATTTCCCCCCATTTTATTTAAAGAAAATTGTTATACTTGTTCAATATACTAAATCTGAAAGTAAGATAGGATACTTTCTAATAATTTTCAGGCATTATGTAAAAAAGAAACCGGTTTTTATTGTTTACTGATTTTTTAAAATAGATAAAAAACCGAACTTTTGTGAATTCAATAATAATATGCAATTATTATCTTCTGATCTCACCTCCAGACTCCCCCCCTAAACTTTAAATCCTCCAACAAAGACAGAATAATTGTGCGTTGGGAAATGCCGGGAAAAGTGACGACCGGGATTTTAAAATTCTTTTAGTGATGACCAGATCCCCGCGGATTTTCTAAACGACACACAAACGAACAGCTGGAAAAAATCATCAGAATTAGGTGAGACCATGCAGAAAAAACCGAGAAAAGTAACAAAGGAAGACATCGAAGCCTTTGAAAAGCAGTATCCCGCTTATGGAAAAATAGGCAAAGTAATGCTTGAAGCTGGCATCTGGTGTCTTGTAGAATCGAGAGAGGAAAAGACAGACGAAAAAGGCGGCAGCCAGACCCGAAATAATTATCACAGCACCCCAGGCCCGACCGCCAAAATAAATCTGTCTGTAAAAAAGATAAATCATCCCATCCCTGCCGGGGTGAAGAACTAAATGGCAGCCGGAAAAGATTCTGCACAGGCTGACGGGGCGACTGTCAAAACTGCCGCTGCAACAACAGAGAAAAGCTCCAGAGTTTACCCGCTTTATCTGATACCTCAGGCTCTATCTGAAGAGATTCACCAGAAAGGCGACAGTATTGAAACAATCTCTGTTAAACGAACGGCCGGACACTCATACAAAATTGAGACCGAATTCAGGGTGAAAACAGAAGTCAAAAGCACAGAACCCGCTGCCGGAGAAACTGCCGGAGGAGATGGCGGCGATGAATGAACTCTCCTGCGGAACAATCCGCACCGGAATTAAGGGAAGGCTTGATATTTTTATCGAAGATGAACAGTTCTACGTTACATCCGAAGATGTTAAAAGCCTCATCTTCTACGGAAGATCAGCCCCGGTTCTAAAAACCTGCACTGAAAAGAAGGACGAATGGGCAGAGATATTCGCAACCGGAATCAAAGGCCACGTCACTCTTAACATGGCCGGAAGGGCGGTCCACTTTGTGACAACAAAGGGCACATACATAATTCCGCTCTTCTCACTCCAGAAGGTTGCAAGGGGAGAGGCGGTATCCGCACCGCTCTTTCAGATAATGCCGGATATCAGGGGAGGTGTGTTCCTTTGAACGAAAATTCCCCCGACTCCGGTAACGGCAATCATAATCCGGAGAAGAAAGGAGCAGCGGTGATAGAGAAGACACTTTCAGTTCTTTTTGAGCCTGAAAGTGTAATTGAAGTCCGGGCAATAGGTGATTTTGCAGCCCACAGCGGATACTTCGACGACCACAGCCTTCTCGCAGCCAAAGCGTGGATGGTGGGAAGACTCAGCGATGTCTCCGGCGTATATGTCACACTAAACGAGATAAACCCGGACCTTCTTTCACGGCGTGCTAACAGAATCAGAATGAAACTCTCAAAGAAAGATGCGACAACGGCCGACTCCGATATAATCAGAAGAAGATGGCTGCCGGTTGATCTTGACCCGGTAAGGCCGAGCGGAGTTTCATCATCTGATGCCGAACATAAACTTGCACTGGAAAAGGCTGCTTCTATCAGGGAATGGCTCTCCGAAGAGGGATTTTCCGAGCCGGTCTTAGCCGATTCCGGAAACGGAGCACACCTTCTTTACAGAATCGACCTTGAAAACAATCAGGAATCAGCGGAGCTTGTAAAGCGGTGTCTTGAGATGCTTGATACATTCTTTTCAGACACTTCTGTCTGTGTCGATACCGCCAACTTCAACGCTGCCAGAATCTGGAAGCTCTACGGAACAAAATCAAAGAAAGGCGATGACACAAAAAAACGCCCGCACAGAACTTCAAAGATAGTGTCGGCGCCGGATATTCCGGAGATAGTTCCGGCCGAAACCCTGAAGAGACTTGCAGCACTTTTGCCTGAAGAGCCTGCTGAAGCCCGGATAAAACCATCCGGGAAAAGCCGGAATGATAACGGATTTGGAAACAATGCCGGAAAAGGTATTGTTCTTGGCGAATGGCTCCGGGACAACGGTATCGAAATAAAGACTGTCAAACCCTGGAATGGCGGGACCATGTACACTCTCTATGAATGCCCTTTCTCAGACGAACACAAAGACGGTGCGTTTGCAATCCAGTTTGAGTCCGGCGCAATCTTTGCCGGATGCCATCACAACTCATGCGGGAGCGGAGTGCAGCGGTGGCCGGAACTCCGGGCAATGTATGAGGGAGAAAAAAGGAGAGGATCTTTTCCCGGGAAGAAGTCCGCTGCTCACGAAGGCAGAAGAGAGAAGACAATAAACTCTCTTAAAAAGTCCAGCAGCGGAGGCGGTCTGAAATCAGGTTTTTCCGATGAAATAAGAGAGAAGGCAGCCGAAGTTCTCAGGACCGGAGATCCCCTTTCATACATGCTTGACGTTTTTGAAAAGTTCCATGTCGGTGACAGGATTGTGGCAGAATGCCTGATAATGTCGGTTGCGTCGCAGTCGGTAGAGAACACAAAAGGCCTGCATGTATCTGTATCCGGAAATTCCGGCAAGGGAAAGTCGCACGCCTGCAACTCAATGCTGAAATTAATTCCGGAGGATTACCATCTTTCTGGAACGGTGAGTGATAAGGCACTGTACTATAACCCCGACCTTCGGCCCGGAACTGTCTTTTTATTCGATGATGTCAGTCTTTCAGAGGATCTTCAGGAGGTCCTCAAGTCTGCGACTGCAAACTTCTGCGACAGAATCGAGCACCAGACGCTGACGACCGACAGGCAGCTTAAGATATGCAGCATCCCGGAGAGGTGTGTCTGGTGGCTTGCGAAGGTTGAGACGGTCGGCGATGATCAGGTGATGAACAGAATGCTGACGACATGGATTGATGATTCCGCTGAGCAGGACGAGAGAGTCCTTCTGCACATAAGAAAGACCGAAGCCTCGGAGAACATCACAGTCACTGAACCGGAGGAGGCTGAGGTCTGCCGCTGTATGTGGTCGATGTTAAAGGAGGAGAATGTCTATGTCTCAATTCCATATGCCGAGAAAGTGCAGTTTTCAAGCTCGGCAAACAGGCGTAATCCGGCGATTCTATTCGACCTGATTAAGTGCCATGCCCTTTTATTCAGAATGCAGCGAGAGAGTTTCGGCGATAGTGACGGGCAGGATTCCGGTTCCGGCTCTGAAAACCTGCCTGCAATCCGGGCAGACCTCGATGATTTCCGGGAAGCTGCAAGAATTTATGCACAGATTAACGGCGTAAGCGGCGGACAGGAGACGAAGCTCTCAAGGAATGAGGCCGCTGCCTTAAACACCATCTGCAAAATGGGCTGGGATGTTCTCACCATAAGGATGCTCCAGGACGCGATGGGGCTTTCATACCATCAGGCGAGAAGAATTTTCCAGGGCTACACCAACGGAGGAAGCTCATATTCCGGCCTTTTGGAGAAGTGTCCGGCGATAAGCTATATTGATGCGACAGTCTCCCAGGAGATGGACGGCTGCATGGTCCGGAGACGTGAGAGCCGGTTTTCATTCAGCCATGAGATTTATCACAAGTGGAATTCGGGAAGTCTTGTCTGGATTGATGATGACGCCGTCTCCGGCGATGATGGCGATGATGAGTCCGGCGGTGAATGCGGGCCTGATGATAAAAAAGAGCCGGGGGGTGATACCTCCCCGGACAAAACTTCGGATGTTTGCACAGTTGCACCTTCTTTGCAGCGTGTTTGCACCGGTTTAGTGCAAACCAAAAGCCCGCCGTTCTGCGAGGCATCTTCTATTCCTAGTACAGATGATGAAATGCTTCTCTCTAATAATAGTAGTTTGCACCAAAATTCCGGAGCGGAGAAGACATACGCTGCACTGTCTTCGCCGTCTTCTTCTGTTCGTGTTTTTCCTGCAAGTGCAATCAAGAATGAAAAAGGACATTTTAGTCTGGCAAATTCCAAAAGGGCTGAGGATATCTCTCTTTACGGATGCACATCCAAAGTGCATGATGGTGCAAACCAGTGTAAAAGTGCATATCTGCCAGGTGTCTCATCCGGTGCCGGTAAGGGTTTCACGCTGCCGCTGCCGGGCGTTATGTGTGCAGCGGATTTTGAGAGGGTTTCGGTTGATCTCGGCCGGTGCGGTCTTTGTGATGAGGGAAAAGCTTTGTTTAGGTCTGGTGATCTGAAGCTTTCGATCTGTGAGAAGTGTTATGGGAGGCTTCTCCGGGAGGAGAATGGGGGGAAGGGAGTTGTTTAGAAAAAAAAGAATAAATTTTTAAAGTTTATTTCTGGTAGTTGCCTGCTGCACTTTTGTTGATATCTTAGGTTCCGTTTTATCCTCAGGCGTATAAAATTCCATTCCACCATCTGAATGGACCGTCTTTAATATTCCGTCAAGGGCTTTAGAGAGTTTTTGGGCCGCCGAGTGAGACATATAAATTCTTGTGCCTTTTATGTGCATCTTTCCATCCTCTCTTTTTATTCCAGGCATCTCAAGAAAATCAATATACAGATCCCTGTGGGTTGCCTGTACATATGCAAGATTAGAATAAGCACTGGAAGAAATATCGGTCATTAGATCTTCTTTTTTGTACTTGTACATTTCACCGACATCTATTGTCATTGATTCGGTATCTGCGGTTTTAGTATTCTTTGTCATATTTATGCAACCCCTGCAAATTTCTTGAAATTATTGTTATCGACACTCACAATTCCCGGAATTGATTCCCAGTTCTCAACATTTGCGATTGCCTTTGGTTCATATTTTTCTCTGAGCACTGAATTGTAATAACCGTTGACTGCCATATTCATGCATTGTGTTCCGTCACGATCATCCAGCATTGCATATGCCAGAAATGAAAGCGCTGCAAATTTTTTGGACTCGACTCTGACTCTGTACACCGGGTGTTTTTCATCACCTTTTTTCTCTATAAGGCCAAGGAGTAATAATTTTTTAAGAGCATTATAGATAGATCTTTCAGATTTTCCAGTAATGTCCTCCAGATATTTTGGGCGATAATCCATCGTAGGGTCTGCAACAAGTTCTTCAACAACTTTTGCAATGACTGTATCGCCAAACAAACCGCCGTATGGCTCATCAAGGTACATCTCTTCTTCTGAAGATATTATTGGCAAGTCCTCTTTTGTCATCTTCCATCTCCTGCACTTATTGTATATGGTAGAGATATATTAAATAATTGCTGATATCCCTTAATTTTTTACAGTGGTTTCCAATGCCTGTGGTGAGGAACTTCAAGATCATAATATGTCATCCATTGATCAGCCCATACTGTATCAACAAGTTTTATTACCTTATTTCCATTCCCTGTTAGCCCAATTAGAACTTTTTCCTCACCAACCTGCTTTATGAAATCTTTTGCAGTGAACCCGTTTTCCTGACATTTTCGTTCACAGTCTTTTGCCCTTACCATCGCCCCTCTTTTTTTCAACCATCCGAGAAAAACGGCCCCTTCAAAAGAGGGATCAGGTCCTTTTGGATAGCCATCATATTGATCTAACATATATTCCGTTAATTTTAATCTTTTTTAGCTGATGATTAAATTTTCTCAGGAAATTGTACGATTGAAAAATAGCTGCTGAATACGTTATTGAAAAAGGTGAAATTTCAAATAAAGTCTACCAGGAATTGAATTCTGTTTCAAAGACTACAGCAATTAGAGATCTAAATGAGCTTGTATCATCAGGAGTTCTCAAACGGACTGATGTAGGTAAATCGATCATTTATAAGCAATAACCATGATCGGTTTGCGAACCATTTGCGATTCATTTACATCTCATACACACATCAAAGAAACTTCATAAAATCAGATTAAACCATTTTTACGCCTTTTTTACGAAACATTTACGAAACATTTACGATCCATTTGCGAACCATTAGCAAGAGATGTCACGAAAGGAACTCATAATAATATTTCACAAACACCCCCTCATCTCCACATAACTCATCCTCCCATGAACACCATCCTTCTTCACAAGATCCACAAGCCTAAGCTCCTCTGATTTTTTGATATACTCAAAAAAGCAGGTATAACTGATGTTATACCGGGCGTTATGTGTGCAGCGGATTTTGAGAGGGTGAGTGTTGATCTCGGCCGGTGCGGTCTTTGTGATGAGGGGAAGGCTTTGTTTAGGTCGGACGGGCTTAAGATTGCGATTTGCGAGAAGTGTTACGGGAGGCTTCTCCGGGAGGAGAATGGGAGGGGTGGGGTGTCATGAACAGTTTTTAATAATTTTTACAAGTTTATCCTCTACTTCATTTATCTTTTCAGCCTTCAGTCTGCCCGCTTTGTATAATATAAGTGATTTATCAGCTGTAAATATTCTTTGAGGCCTGATGAAACTTTGTAATCTTCAGACCTCCTGATTCAAAATCGCTGTCTGCAATTTTTACAGAATAACTGTCAGTTCTGTTTTTGCTTGTTATCTGGCACAGGATGATGTCTTCTCCTTTTCAAAACTGCAATTAATAGAACAGGTCTTTTCTTTGCATCGGAGAGGTCTGAAAAAGGGAAAGGGAAGACTAAGACGTCACCTTTTACAAATTCTTCCATGCCTCATCTTCTTCTTTTAAGTCCCAGTCTTTTTTAAGAGTCTTCTCCGCTGCATATGCGCATGAAAGCGCTTCGTTTACAGAATCGATTGGCCTTAATTCAATTCTGTCCTCATAAGAAATTATTGCAACTTTATCTCCCGGACTAAATCTCTCTCTTAATGATTTTGGAATGACAATCTGACCTTTTTCTGTAATGGTTCCGGTTTTTATTTCTATTAATGGCATGCTGTATCTTACAAATCTTATTAGTAAGATAAACAATTTGAATGTTTTCAAAGAGGCATTTAAATTGTTATAAAAACGCCGGGGATTTTAAATTATATACTTTTGAACTATCCGGAAATTCCGGATAGCTCGTTTTTTTGGATTTTTTTGATTTTCGAATGTCTCCCATAAAATCACCCTCTCGGAGTCTCGGCAGCCTTTATTATATATTCATAATCATCTTCAGGGATTGTTCTCATTGCCGTTCTTAAGTGCCCGGTCCACTGTTTTTTGTTTGTGATGAATTCAAGATTTGGAATCAACGATTTAAAGTCGAGCTCCTCTTTGAATATTTTAACAGGCTTTAATTTGACACGGAATGGAAATACTTCTTCGCCGCTCATTGTCGGAGGCTTTTTGAAAATTTCTGTTTTTTCTTCAAAAGGCTTTGATGCTATATCAAACGCTGCCGTTATTGCGGATGGAAGAATAGTGTCTCCTGCATTTTCCTGGCGGACGAATATGAGAATTTTATCTTTGGGCTCTGATCTTTCTATGCTGTTTTTGTTTCGCTTTGGAACGCCCCAGATGTTGTTTTTCTTAATTACTTCCCAGTTGTCGCGGTTGGTTGACGCAATCCAGATTGTCATTTGAATGTGTTTTGGATTTGAAGGCGTTTAAAATTTTCATTGGAATTTTTTACTGGTATTCTGAAATGTTAATGAAAAGATGAAAAATCCAATCTATAAAACTATTATACATTCTCTACAATAAGAGATATAAGAATGAACACCAAGGCACGGATAGAACTTCTCAAAGACAAAATTATTAGTGATGATTTTTTAAAGGGAAGGGGGTTGGGAAATGAAATCCCCTTCTGGATTTTTGATTATCCTCCTGAAGATGAACACCTGATAAGAGACTCGATACGAAGAATAGAAGAGATTATGAAATCTCATTCAATCATTTTTATTGAGATCGACCTTTATGAGTTGTGCCTTGAGATTATTGAAAGTAAAATTAAACCAGAAAAGATTATTGAATTTGAGAAAAATAAGGGTTCGGACGAGTTACTGAATAAATTAAGGATTATTCTGAAGCCGGAAACAGTGAAAAATGCTATAGGTAAAAGGATTAAAGACTCCGGTAATATTGAAGTAGTATTTCTTACAGGAATTGGAAAAGCCTGGCCTATGATTAGATCACATTCGATCTTAAACAACCTGCAGACTCTTTTAGGAAATACTCCATTGCTGGCATTTTATCCGGGTGTTTATAGTAACACTGAACTAAGTCTCTTTGGTAAGTTTAAAGATGCCAATTATTACCGTGCATTTAGGATTGTAAATGAATAAAATAGTTAATCCGGGGGTGGATAATGGAAACTAAAATCAGCGATTTGTTTTATAATGACATAAAAAGAGAGATCAACGGGGTAATCAAGGTTGATCAGTATGATGAACACAATGTCTTTACTGAACTTGATGAATATGTTGTAACCAGGGAATCTTTGAAATACCTGGATCAGTTTTTCGAGAATTATTTGAAATCAATAAATTCTCCAACTGATAAAACAGGTGTATGGATTTCCGGAGATTTTGGATCAGGTAAATCGCATTTTCTTAAAACACTTGCATATCTTCTTGAAAATAAGGAAGTTTTTGGTAAAACCGCACTCGGGTTTTTTGAGCAGAAGATTCAGGATCCCGGTGTTCTAAGTACAATCGACAAATCTGTGAAGACAGGTACTAAAGATGTAATACTATTCAATATTGATTCCAAATCCGGAGAGACATCAGAGAGAATTGTCGATATACTGATGAGGGTATTTAATGAAAAGAGAGGATATTTCGGGGACGTTTTCTGGATAGCAGAACTTGAAGAAAATCTTGATGATAAGGGACTTTTTGATTCATTTAAAGAAGAATTTCTAAAGATAAACGGTGGCAATTGGGAAGATATCCGCGATCAGTATTCATTTGAGCAGGATGATATTGTTCAGGCTCTGGAAAGATGCGGTTTTCAGAGTAAGGAAGCATCTGCAAGGATGTTTGAATCAGATGGCCAGAACTATATTTTAACTCCGGAAAAATTTGCAAAGGCTGTTAAAAAATACTGCGATTCAAAAGATAAGGATCATCAGGTGATATTCCTTATTGATGAAATAGGGCAATATATCGGAGATAACAGCCACCTGATGCTTAATCTTCAGACAGTGGCAGAAGAACTCGGGACTATTCTTAAAGGAAAGGCCTGGATAATCGTTACTTCACAGGCTGATATTGAGACAGCGGTTAAAGGTATTAAGGAGAAAGAGACAAAACAGGATTTCTCTAAAATTCAGGCTCGTTTTGATACAAGAGTTAGTTTATCCAGTGCGAATGTCGATGAGGTAATCAAGAAGAGGATCCTTAAGAAGAAGGATGAATATAATGAAACTCTTTCTCTTTATTTCGATGAGAAGAAGATTATTCTTAAGAATCTGATATCTTTTTCACAGGGCAGCGCCGAGATGAAGAATTTCCGGGATTCTGAAGATTTTACATCGGTTTATCCATTTGTGCCATATCAGTTTAATGTGTTGCAGAGGGTTTTTGAAAAGATTCGATCGACAGGTTTTGCAGGGAAACATCTTGCAAAAGGCGAACGCTCGATGCTAAATGCATATAAGGAAGCAGCAGAAAAATATGGGGATTCTTCTCTGGGTGCTCTCGTTCCGTTTTATTCGTTTTATGATACTGTTGTTACGTTTCTCGACCCGGTGATTGCAAGAACGATAGCCCAGGCTGAGGATAATGATAATCTTGAAGAATTTGACTGTCTCATACTGAAGACTTTGTTTTTAATCAGGCATGTAAAGGAGCTTCAGCCAACCCTTGACAATATTGTTGTTTTATCGCTTACAAGCGTGGATGAGGACAAACTTGCACTAAAAGACACTGTAATCTCATCATTAAACCGGCTTGAAAAGGAGACTTTGATTAGTAAATCCGGGGATACTTTCCATTTTCTCACAAATGAGGAGCAGGAAATAAACAGGGAGATAAAAAATATCGATGTTGACAGGCACAAAATTGTCGATGAGGTATATGATGAAGTATTCAATTCAAATGAAGTTTGCCAGAAGTCTTACGGAGAGTATAAGTTCAATAAATCGGTTGATGATAAGATTACGAATTCCACTGATGCTGATTTGACAATCAGGTTTTTGACACCTTTGTCTGATGAATATCCTGGAAGCAGCGACCAGAGCAATTTTGCCGGGGAGGTTTTAAGCAATGTTGATTCAGATGGGACTCTTCTTTTTATATTCCCAAAGGATAGTGGATTTATTTCCCAGATTGAAGAGTATCTACAGATTGAAAAATATCTTAAACAGAACGGTTCTACCCGCAGTGATGATTTTATAAAGAAAATTATTGTTGAAAAAAATCAGGAAGCAGCGAGACTTAAAGACTCTTCAAAGATGGCAATCTGTGAGGGAGTTAAGAATGCAAGGGTCTTTATCGACGGCAAAGAGGTTCGCATCGATTCGGGAGGGCCGAGAGACAGGGTAAAGGAGGGTTATGAAAAACTCATTGATAATGTCTATAGCAAATCGGATTATGTAAAGAAAGAGTTTGAATCCGAGTATGATATCATCAGGCTGTTAAAAGAAGATGACCTTGAGAGATTTGGAGTGGGAAGTCAGGGGGCAAATGAACTTGCACTTGATGAGATGCTCAATTACATCAGTGTCAAAGAAGAGAAAAAAATCCAGGTTTTGTTAAGCGAAATAAGAAGCCATTTTATGAAGAAACCTTATGGATGGAAGAATTTTACAGTTTCCGGCCTGGTTGCAACTCTTTTCAGAAATGAAGATATTAAACTCAGGTACCAGAGAACTTACCTTTCCTTAGAACCTGAAGAGATTACCAGGTATCTGACAAAGAAGGAACATTTTGACAGAGTTATCATTGAGATCAGGAAGAAGACAGGCATTGAGATTTTAAATAATGTTAAGTCTGTACTTAGAGATGTATTTGAAAAAACCGATCTGCCGGATAAAGAGAGTGATCTCTATAATCGGGCAAAAACTCTCTTTGATGATAAGAAGCAGGAGCTTTCTGAGGATCTTGTCAAATATTCAGAGGAGAGCAGGTATCCGGGAAAACAGCCTATTGAAAATTATCTGAGATTTATTAAGGATCTTTTGGGAGTATCTGATCCGTCGGCATTTCTGGCTAAGATCTCTGATGAGACGGATGAAATATTCAGGCTTAACAAAGAGGCTGAACTGCCTGTAAAATTCTTCGAAGGGAGCCAGAAGGATATATTTAAAAGAATTCTGGATAAGATCGAGGGATACAGGAGAAACGCCCAGTTTCTAAACGAGGAGGCAAAGAAAAGTCTTTCCAAGATTGAAGGGATTCTTGGTTCTGATGAACCTTATCCAGAGATTCGGATGCTTCCACAGCTTGAGGCATCTATTGAAAATTCTTTGGCAGAGTCTCTTGCAGAATTAAAGGATGAATTTAAAAACGAGACTGAGGGATATAAATCCCGGCTGAATAAAGAATTTTCATATTCTATGTCAGATTATTCGGCTGAAATAGGATCTGTTGGTGAATCATTTGATTATTCTGCAGGACAGGTTGAGAGATCAAATGACTGTTCATTCATTAAACTGCAGATTGGAAGTCTTCCTGAAAAATATAAATATTCATACCAGGAGATTGAAAGTAAGATTAAGGCAGAAAAGCCGGATTTAAAAGATGGAGACGAGGTAGTTTCTGAAGTCCCTCTTGAGATAATCGATAATAAATCGATATTTAAAACAAAGAAGAACATTGAGAATGAGGAAGACCTCGAGCAATATATCATTGAATTGAAAGCCAAATTAAAGAAAATTCTGGATGAGAAGAAGAAGATACAGGTGATCTGATTATGGATAAGGCAAGGGTGCTGCAATTTTCAGATTCGCTTAGAGAGAGGCTTTCTGAAGAGACGAAGAAGCGGGCGGCTTTTTACAAGATTTTTCCAAAAGAGATCTACGAGGTTGAGAGCGAATTTGAAGATTCGGTTATTATCGGCGGAAAACCTTACAAAAAGGATATTGCAGACCAGAGAAAGGTTCTGGTTGGTGAGATAAAGAAAAAGGGTTACGAACGGGTTGTTGAGGAGATTACCTATACATGGTTTAACAGGTTTGTTGCTATCCGTTTTATGGAGGCGAACGGGTATATGCCGGTCAGGGTTTTTTCATCCGGGACCGAAGGAAAAAAAGAGCCTGATATCCTGACAAGGGCCCTGGATCTTTCTTTCCTGAATGTTGATCGCGGCCATATTCTTGATCTTAAGTCTGAGGGAAAGGAGGAGGAGCTGTACCGCTATCTGTTTTTCAGGCTTTGTAATTTCCTTCATGAGACAATGCCGTTTATGTTTGAGGAGATCTCGGATTATACCGAACTTTTATTCCCTGAACGTCTTTTGCATACCGATTCTCTTCTTGAAGATCTCAATGATATTATCAGCGAGGAAGACTGGAGAGAGACTGAGATCATCGGATGGATCTACCAGGATTATATTGCGAAGAAGAAGGATCGCCTGATGGCGGCTAAAAAGGCGTATACACCTGACCAGATTCCGGCTGTAACCCAGCTTTTTACTCCGAAGTGGATTGTTCAGTATCTGGTTGAGAATTCTCTTGGGCGGCTGTGGATGTTAAACCGGCCAAACTCCCGGCTTTTTGAGATGATGGATTACTATATCATGCCTGAGGAGAAGGAGTCAGACTTTCTGAGGATTTCTTCACCGGAGGAAATACGGGTGTGTGATCCTGCCTGCGGTTCGGGGCACATATTGGTTTATGCATTCGACCTTTTGTATGAGATGTACAAAGAGGAAGGCTATATCGAATCCGAAATCCCGCAGACAATTTTACGAAACAATCTCTATGGTATTGAAATTGATAAGCGTGCGGGATCGCTTGCGGCTTTTGCTCTTGTTATGAAGGCGAAGAGGAAGAACAGGAAGTTCTTTGAGAGTCCTGTTCAGCCGAATATCTGTGTTCTTGAGAATATCTCATTTGATGAGGGTGAGTTTGAGGATTATATGTCAGCGGTTGGAAGCAATCTTTTTTCTTCCGGGCTAAAAGAGACGATTCTTGGATTCACTGAGGCTGATAATTTCGGATCGCTTATCCGTCCTTCTTCAACTTCTCTCTCTGACATCCGCCGGATGTTAAATGAGAAGAATCTCTCATCCAGTCTTATTCTCTATGAGACTCACAAGAAGGTTCTGTCCGCTTTAAAACAGGCAGAATATCTTGAGCCGCGTTACCATGTTGTCGTTGCAAATCCCCCATATATGGGGAATAAGGGGCTGAATGAAGATCTTAAAAAGTTTGCAAAGGACTATTATCCGGACAGCAAATCCGATCTCTTTGCTATGTTTATTGAGCGCAATCTGGATCTTTCAATGAAGAAGGGTTTGGTTGCGATGATTACGATGCAAAGCTGGATGTTCTTATCCTCTTTTGAAAAACTTCGTGCGAATATACTGGATAATGAAACCATAATTACAATGGCACATATGGGCCCAAGGGCATTTGACAGCATAGGCGGCGAAGTTGTATCAACTACTGCTTTTGTTATAGAGAATGCCCAACATCCTAATTATAGAGGTGCATATATCCGCCTCGTTGACGGCCGCAACGAATCGGAGAAGATGGAGGCACTTCATGAGGCAGTTGTTCAGTCAGCCGGTCTTTTGGGTCTGCAGAAGGAGGCGTAATGGCTATCCCACTCTCCTCTATGATAAAAATGCCGGAAGGTAAAACGCTTGAATTCAAACGTGACCTTTCCTCACCAAAAAATGTCTTAAAGACAATAATAGCGTTTGCAAACACTGCCGGAGGAAGGATTTTCATCGGTGTTGAGGATGAAACGCGTAACATTTTGGGAATCACAAATCCGTTTGATGAGGAGGAGAGGCTTTGCAGTCTCATTGCTGATAATATTGCACCAAAACTTATCCCTAATGTTGAACTGGCGTCTTTTGGTGATAAAACGCTTCTTGCAGTTGAAGTGTATCCAAGTGGAAGGCGACCTCACTTTATGAAGAATGAAGGTCCTGATGACGGGGTATATGTCAGGCTCGGGTCAACCAACCGCAAGGCAGATAATGAGCTTATCGAAGAGTTACAGCGGAGTGCTTTTGGTGTTTCATTCGATGAGATGCCGATGCCTGATCTCTCTTTGGATAATCTTGATATCGGGTTTGCAAAGAAGGACTTTGAGGGAGTCAGAAAATTAAATGAAGAAGAGCTTCTGACTCTTAAATTTCTGGTTCCTGTCCAGGGAAAACTGGTCCCGACTACTGGTGCCATGCTTCTTTATGGAAAAAACAGGAATTTCTATTTTCCGGATGCCTGGGTCCAGTGCGGACGGTTTATAGGAAAGGATAAGGCGGACATCTTTGATCATACGGATATTCATGAACCTCTTTCTAAATCAGTTGAGGATGTTATGCTCTTTTTGAAGAAACATGCATTTAAGGGAGCTGATTTTTCTAATGTTAAACGTAAGGATGTCTGGAGTATTCCCTTAACAATTCTTCGTGAAGCTGTGATTAACGCTATAGTTCATGCAGATTATTCACAGAAAGGGGCACCAATAAGGGTTTCTTTTTTTGATGACAGAATTGAGATTGAAAACCCCGGAATTCTTCTCCCCGGAATGACAGTTGAGGATGTTAAGCAGGGTGTATCAAGGATAAGAAACCGTGTGATTGCCAGGGTTTTTAGTGAACTTGATTTAATTGAGCAGTGGGGCAGCGGATTTCGCAGGATATTAAAGGAGGCTGACAAACTGGGGCTTCCTGAGCCTGAGATTATAGAGATAGGAATGCGGATTCGTGTGACTGTTTATCTTGCTGAAAATATAGAAGTAAAGTCCTCCGGCAAAGTAACCGAGCAAGTAACCGAGCAAGTAACCGAACAAGTAACCGAACAAGTAACTCCGCAGGTAAAACGCCTTATCTTATGTCTAAAGAAAAAACCACTCAGTGTTAAGGGTGCAATGGAAGTTCTCGGGCTTAATCACCGGCCTACTTTTATATATGACTACTTAAAACCTGCAACCGATGACGGATTTGTTGAGATGACACAGCCTGATTCACCAAAAAGCCCAACACAGAAATACAGACTGACAAAAAAAGGAAAGGCACTTCTTTTGAAAACAGATGGAGATGAGCAATGATGACCACAAAATCAAAATCAACATCAAACAACCCTGTCCCGAACTTCTACCGGGCCTCCGCCGAGGACTTTAAGAAGATACCGGGGAGTCCTATTGCGTATTGGGTTAGTGTAAAAAATCGTAATATTTTTGACAAACTACCCTCTATTGAAAAAAATGTCGTTGCAAGACAGGGATTGGCAACTGGTGATAATAATCGTTTCTTAAGATTATGGTGGGAAGCCAATTATAAAAATATATATTTCCATGCTGAAAGCAGAATCCAGGCGAAAGAATCTGGATGTTGTTGGTTTCCCTGTAATAAAGGAGGAGAGTTTCGTAAATGGTATGGAAATAACGAATATATTGTAAATTGGGAAAATGACGGTTTAGAAATAAGAAACTTTAGAGATAAAAACGGCAAATTGAGATCACGTCCTCAAAATATGGATTATTATTTTTTAGAATCTGTTTCGTGGTCAGATGTAACGAGTGGCTCAAATTCGTTCAGAATCTATCCTAATGGGTTTATTTTTGATGCTACTGGCCATTCGGCCTTTATTTCCAACCGCTGTACAAAAGAGCAGTTACTTTCTTTTTGTAATAACAAATTCACTAATAAAATTGTTAAAATTCTCAATCCAACGATGCATTTTCACATAGGCTATTTCAATGTTTTACCTGCTGCCTTCATCGATGAAAAATCCGCTCAGATAATAGTTAATAGGACTATTCAACATGCAAAAACCGACTGGAACTCCTATGAAACCTCATGGGACTTCGAGACACTGCCCATCCTCTCCCCTGAATACAAATCACCGACAATAAAAGAATCATACACAAAACTCCGCTCTTACTGGCAGGAGATGACCGATGAGATGCAGCGTCTCGAAGAGGAGAATAACCACATTTTTATTGAGGCATACGGACTTCAGGACGAGCTGACGCCAGATGTTCCGCTATCTGAGATTACGCTTACATGCAATCCACATTACAGGTATAACGGGAATAAAACTGAAGAGGAACTTGAAGCACTGCTTCTCAAAGACACAATGAAAGAACTCATCTCCTACGCAGTCGGGTGCATGTTTGGAAGATACTCGCTTGACAAACCCGGACTTGTTCTCGCAAACCAGGGAGAGACCATCGATGATTATCTTGAGCAGGTACAAAAGACAGCTTTTCTGCCGGACGATGACAACATCATCCCTGTCCTTGATGACGAGTACTTCAAAGACGACATCGTATCGAGGTTTAAGGACTTTTTGAAGGTCACGTTCGGAAGAGAAAACCTCTCAGCAAATCTTGATTTTATTGCAAAGGCGTTATCCGACAGGAGCACAATATCGCCTGAAGCAGTCATCCGCGACTACTTCATAAAACAGTTCTACAAAGACCACGTCCAGACATACAAGAAAAGACCTATCTACTGGATGTTTTCATCCGGAAAAAATCAGGGATTCAATGCACTCATCTACATGCACAGGTATGACAAGTCAACCCTTGCGAAGATGAGAACCGATTATCTCCTCGAACTCGAATCAAAACTCATCGCAGAAGTGGAGATGCTCTCCGGAGATCAAACGAAGAACAAGGCCAGGCTCACGAAGATCAAAAACCAGGTCGAAGAGATGCAGAAGTACGACGAACTCCTAAACAACAAATCATTACAGCAGATAGAAATAGACCTCGACGATGGAGTAAAGGTCAACTATGAAAAGTTTGAGGGACTGGTGAGAGGAGTATGAAACTTTTGTATTTATATGAACACAGATCAAAATTTCCAGTAATAGGGGAAAAGAGATGCCGATACTAAGCCTTGAGAAGACAACCGCCGCAATACTTCATAAATTCAAAAACTTATCAGAATTTGAAAAAAGAAAGATAGTCTTCTGGTATGACAATGAAAAAACAGCCGAAGACGAAGACTTGGAATCAATCTCAAAAACACTCAGTCAAAACGGCATAAAAACTCTCATCCTCGATAACAACTTCTATGAAATAAAAAAAATAATCGAACATACAGACACCGAATCTGACTATCTCATCTACTCCCACGAAGCTGAAAGACCATATAAGGAAAACTGGCTCTTAGACATCCAGTTATACTCCGAACGGTTTGAAAACAGCAGAATATCCGATATAAAATCTGAGATAGGAATAGAAGGCTATGAATATGACAAATTCCTTGAAAAGCACCAGAAATTCTTCGCAAGCAAGAAAAGAGTTGCAGCCTTAAAAAAATACTATGATAATACATGGAAAGAAAAAGATCTCTTAAAAGGTATCTTTACAGTAATCACAGGATCGACAGCCCCGGACGACAGGGAGATTGTCAAAAACGTCCTGATGAACTCACTCTCTGAAGAAGAGAACACAATCTGGGAAGACATCGTCCGATACAGCCTTGAAGAAAAATTCTGGGACATTGCAGGAAGAAACTTTGGCTTTTATAAAGAGCACCCCACGCTCGAAAAATTCTTCTTAAGCTTTCTTATAACCCATATCGACAGAAATGCACAAATCCCCCCCGGAGCACTTGAGAGTTATATTAACCATCCAAAGCAGAGCAACGAATGTGAAATATTCATCTCCGGCTGGATGGAAAATTCAAAAGACTACTCACGATTTGACGAATACTGCCGGAAACTTCTCCTCGAAGAAGATAAAAAGCTGGAAAAAGATCTAACCTCCATCCTCAACAAACAAAAAGTTGAAAGCTACCTGGAAGTCAATGCACCCGATATTTTTGATAAAAGCATAATCCGGCAGATAGTAAAAACAATCGAAAACGGCGGCAGGGACTATGAAAAATACCTCGAATGGATAGAAGCACGAAAGACCAGACATTACTATCCCGAATTTAAGCACATCTATTCAGCACTTAAATATGGCATAATGTTAATCCGTTTATCAGAAGAGATAGAAGAAAAAGAAACCCCTGCAAACACTCCAAATGAACTCTTCAGAAGATATGCTGAAAAATATTATCTCCACGACTACTACTATCGAAAGTTCTACCGCCACTATGACAAAAACAGTGATAAAGACATCCTGAAAAACAGCATCAGGGAGATAGTCGAGAGGGAATACAGGAACACCAACGAAAAAATCCTGACGAAATGGAGCGACCTCCTCGAAAAAAATTCAAACGGAAAATGGGAGATAGAACTAATCGACAAACAGAAAGATTTCTTCGACAACCATGTTTCAAAGATAATCAAAAGAAACGACAGAGACAAAGTCGCAGTCATAATCTCAGATGCTCTCAGATATGAGGTCGCCGCCGAACTCATGGATGTCCTCAACAAAAGTACAAACGGAACAGTTGAGATGAAGACAATGGCCTCCTCTCTTCCGTCCTACACGCGGCTCGCAATGGCCTCACTTCTTCCCCACAAACAGCTTGAATACAAAAAAGATCATGTCTTTGTTGACGGGATGGACTCTGACGGTCTTGCAAACCGTGATAAAATACTCGCCGCCTACGGCAAGGAATCCATAGCTTTAAACTTCAAAGAGTTCAGTAAACTGAAATCAGATGAACAAAGAGAGCTAATCAAAGGAAAGAGAATAGTATATATCTATCACAACAGAATCGATGATACCGGAGACAGCAAATCCTCAGAAGACGAAGTCTTTGAGGCCGCAGAACTTGCCATTGACGATATTAACACTATGATAAACCGTCTTGGAAGAAGTCTGAATGTAAACAATATAATAATCACTGCAGATCACGGATTCATCTACAACCGCGACGCTCTCGAAAATGTCGACATCGTTGATACAGCAGGGTTTGAAAAGGACAATTTCCTTATTGCAAATAAAAGATTTATTATCAGCAGTGAAAAGACAGAACTTCCAAATACACACAGATTTGAATTAAATATCCCTTCAGATTCAGGAGAACATTACTATATATACACACCCTTCGCCGATCTCCGTTTCAGGCACCAGGGAGGCGGAAGGAACTTTGTTCATGGTGGATCATCTCTCCAGGAGATAGTCATACCAGTGCTTCACTACAACCACATTAAATCAGAATCCGATCTTGACAGAAAAGGAATAGGATATGGTAAAGTAGGAATAACACTGCTTGGAAACATCAGAAAAATCACCAGTAATCCGTTTAGGATCAGTCTTTTACAGACTGAAAGTGTAACAGATAAACGTGAACCCCTCCGGTGCAGAATCGCACTTTATGACAATAAAGGGGAAAGATTAAGCGACGAAAAGGTTATCATTGCAGACAGAACCTCTGACGAACCGGACAAAAGAATTATTGATGTAACACTTACATTGGGTAGAAATGTTAAAAACGGCATCTATCTCTTAAAAGCTGTCGATGAGGACACAAAGGCAAAATACACTGATGTTTTAGAGACCACCCTTGAAGTAGATATTCTGATAACTGATGATTTTTAACCGGAGGCTTAAAAGATGACAGAACATATACCAGCAATTGAAACGGATAAAAAACTAAACCAGTGTTTCCCTGGCAGAGTAGTCAGAAAAGACCTGACAAAAAAGCTTAAAGGAAGCAATAATGTTCCGGTCTATGTCCTCGAATATCTGCTTGGCTCAAACTGTGCAACAGAAGATGAAGAGTTAATCGAAGAAGGGGTAAAAAAAGTAAAACGTATCTTATCAGACAACTACGTCCGCCCTGACGAAGCAGAGCTTATTAAATCAAGAATCCGTGAGACCGGATATTACACTGTCATTGACAAGATAACTGTTCATCTCAATGAGAGGCGGGATGTTTATGAAGCCGAATTCTCATCGCTTGGAATCAAAGAGATTGAGATCGATCCCGAAACGGTAAAGAAGTATGAAAAACTCCTAGGTGGCGGAATCTGGTGCATAGTAAAGATGGAATATTCTGTCGAATCATCCCGTTCCCCATTTATGATATCCAGCCTGAAACCTATCCAGATTCCCAATATGGATATCAATGAACTAATCGACAGGAGGAAGAAATTCACAAAAGATGAGTGGATCGACATCCTGTTGAGAACCATAGGAATGGAGCCTGACAGACTGGAGTATCCTGTCAAATGGCATCTCCTTGAACGACTTGTTCCTCTTGTTGAAAATAATTATAATCTGTGCGAACTTGGACCAAGAAGTACAGGGAAATCCCATGTTTACAAGGAGATCTCTCCAAATTCAATATTAATATCCGGTGGACAGACAACAGTTGCAAATCTCTTCTACAACCTGAGTTCAAGACAGGTAGGACTCGTCGGTTTATGGGATGTTGTAGCGTTTGATGAAGTCGCCGGCATAAGGTTCAAAGACAAGGACGGAATCCAAATCCTCAAAGACTACATGGCATCAGGTTCATTTGCAAGAGGCAAAGACCAGATAAACGCAAACGCCTCAATTGTTTTTGTCGGAAACGTAAACCAGAGCATATCATCTCTAATGAAAACAGCACATCTCTTTGCACCGTTTCCGGATGTCATGAACAATGACAGTGCATTTTTCGACAGGATTCATTATTATCTTCCCGGCTGGGAGGTCCCAAAATTCAGGCCTGAACATTTCACTGAAGGGTACGGATTCATTGTTGACTACCTTGCGGAATTCCTCCGCGAGATGAGAAAGAGATCCTTTGGAGATCATATCTTCAAATACTTCAGGTTTGGAAACAACCTCAACCAGAGAGATGTAATTGCAGTAAAAAAGACATTTTCCGGTCTGATGAAACTATTATATCCTGATGACAGTGCAACAAAGGAAGACGCACGTGAAATCCTAGAATATGCCCTCACCGGAAGACGAAGAGTAAAAGAACAATTAAAAAAGATTGGCGGAATTGAATTCTACGATGTCAACTTTTCATACATTGATGTTGAGGAGCATTCAGAGCATTTTGTTACAGTTCCTGAAAGCGGCGGCAGCAGGCTGATTCCTGAAGGCATGGGAAAACCCGGCCAGGTATTTTCTGTTAACAGAAACGAAGATGGAAAGATTGGGGTATATAAATTTGAACTGCAGGTAGTAGCCGGTTCGGGGAAATATGAAAAATCCGGTCTTGGCTCAAATTCGAAAGCAAAAGAGGCTGTTCAGACCGCTTTTAATTACTTCAAGGCAAATGCCAAATCCGTCAGCCAGAGTATCTCCACAAAAGAGAAAGATTACCAGCTTCATGTACAGGACCTGACAGGTGTCGGAATAGCAGACGGCCTTGCACTTCCTGCATTTATCAGTCTCTGTTCAGGCGCCCTTGAAAAACCCGTACATGAACAGATTGTTATTCTTGGAACCTTCACTATCGGCGGTTCGATTAGTGTTATTGACAATCTTTCTGACCTTCTTCAGGTCTGCTTAGATGCCGGTGCAAAGAAAGTTTTAATCCCGATATCTTCTGCAGGAAAGATCTCAATGGTCCCTCCGGATCTTTTCAGCAAATTCCAGATATCCTTTTATGAAGACCCTGTCGATGCTGTCTATAAATCACTCGCTTTGTCCTGAACAGATTGTTTATAATTAATATACGGGAGAAAAATGAAGATAACCAATGTTGTAGCCACCATTTCACTAAAAGGGCCTCTGGACCTGGAAAAACTGCAAACAGGACTTCCAGGATCGGAAAAAGGCAAATCACACTGGCTCAAATACCGCCTTCAGCCTGAAAACAAGTATGTGGCATTCTATAAATCCGGAAAATTCCTGCTTACAGGAGCGGATATTATTGAAAATTCAGACTCCCTGATTGAAAGAATCATTGAAAAAATACACGAAGCAGGACTCCCAGCCGAATTAAAAAAATTCGATATATGCAACATCGTTTGTCACGATAAAATACAAATTAATTCCAGTCTGGAAGCCATTTACGAGCAATTCAGGTCCGGAGAAGAGGTTGATTGTGAATATGAACCTGAACAATTCCCAGGGATGGTATGCAAAACCAGGGGAGTTACAATACTCCTGTTTTCTACCGGAAGCCTGGTTTGCACAGGTGCAAAAACTGTATCTGAAGCTGAAGAAGCGATTTACAACTTCTCTAATTTGCTCTCATCGCTTTAAAAGGATTTTAACATAAAAACCCATTATAAAAACCCCCTAACCTCCACATAACTCATCCTACCATGAACCCCGTCCTTCTTCACAAGATCAACAAGCCTAAGCTCCTCTAATTTTTTGATATACTCAAAAAAGTAGGTATAACCGATATTCAGCTCATCCTTCGCACGCCGCTGCACCTGTCCTGATGTGACGCCGGCAGCGTCTCCCCTCTCTTTAGACTCCCGTGTCATCTCACCGATAAGCTCAAAGAGCTGCCTCTCACCGTTCTTCAGAGTCTTAAGGGTCTCATTAACATGCACATCCTTTGAAACCGAAAAGGCCCGGCTCACATCCTCCTCAGTAACAGATGTCCTGGCATCGTTCTCCGCATTCATCACAGACCGCTTAATCAGATCAAGGCCGACACGGAGATCCCCAATCTTCATTGAATAGTCAACAATCAGATCAAGAATATCCCCTGAGATAACATTCGGATAAACACCCTGGAGGATTCTGGCCTGATAAATATCGTGCATCTCTGCAGCGGAATAAGGCGGGAAATATACCTCAGCCGGCCTGAATGATGACACAACCCCGGCATTAAGGCCATCTAAAATATTCTTATGAACATCTGAGAGAACTGCAAAAACTCCTATTCTGACTCCCTCAAATTCCTGGTGAAGTCTTAAAGCAGTAAAAAGTGTAGTGTTCATCGCACTCTTACTGCCCATATAATTAACGTCATCAAGGCAGAGAAGAACGACTTTATTCTCTTCTGCAATCTTTTTTGCAACCGCTGCAACGAGGTTCTCAAAAGACAAACCTGCGGGCGAAATTTTAGTGTCGGTAACCTTTCGATAAACCTTTGAATAAATCGAAAACGGAGACCTCTCAATCTGGCAGTTTACATAAACAGTAACAAGCTTTTTTGTGTGCATCTCTGCCTCGGAAAAAAGTTTTCTGAGACATGTTGTTTTCCCCGTCCCCGGAAGCCCCCTGCATATTGTGTTCACCGGCGAACACCCCTTAAGCGCCGGTCTCAGATTATATGAAAGCTCTCTTATCTGCTCTTCCCTGAATAAAAACCGGTCAGGAATATAATCAGATTCAAAGGCTGAAAGATCCCGAAACAGTGTCTCTTCCCCATTTCAACAACTGATTCATATTTTCAGGTCACTTTTAAGAGCAGATAAACCTGCAGGCGTTTTACTTTCAGACCGCCCGCGGTGGATTTATTGTGTGCAGTATTTTTGCGGGTTAGATAGTTAAAAGGCGCACTGTGGTTAAAAAGAAGTCTTTAGGTTTGGGTTTTTTAAAAATTATAGAGATGTTTTTGCCTGCATTTTCTCCTCAAGGATCTTCTCAATCATCTGTTTTAGCAGGTTGGGATTTTTGCTGATGTCTTCTGCCATCTCTTCAATGGTTGCTGTTGCTTCATCGGTGAATGATCGTCCGCAGCGGTTGCAAAATTCGGCTTTCGGCGGGTTTATCGTCATGCACTTTGGACACATTACCGGTTCAAGTGCATGGGTTTCCTTTTCGTCTTTTGAAACGATTCCATAATTTCCGAGAACCTCACGGTCGATGTCACGTCCGGTCAGGTGTGCGTATGTCTGAAACATCGGTGTGTTGATGTTTCCCCACATCATTAGCTTTATTACTGATTCATTCATCCCGTCATTGATCAGGTGTGTGATTCTGCTGTGCCTGAAGATGTGCGGTGTTATGTGTTTATGAATACCTGTTCTTATCCTTAAAGTGTGAAGGATTTTCATTACAGTGCCGTGGTTAAATGGAGTTTTTTGCTGAGTGATAAAGACGAGGTTGTTATCTTTCGGTTCAAAGGGATAGTCCTGGCGCCATGCCAGAAGGTAAGGTTTTGACATAACTATCCGGACATATCTCTGCTTACTGCATTTTGTATCTTCAACTGTCAGAATGATTCCATACTCGTCAAACTGTATTCTTCCCCATGTGAGCCGGCCGATTTCTCCGATTCTGCATCCTGATTCATAAAGAAGTGCGATTAATGCCCGGTCTCTTGAATTTGTGCAGCCTGAGAGCAGCGTCTCTATCTCTTCTTTTGAAAGCATCTGTTCAGGAAGTTTTGTGCTGAAGTTTGCGCTTGGCGGTTTTATTTTGTTTATTTTTTCTTTCGGAAGATCATTATAGCCATTTTCAATCATCCAGAGGCTGAATCTTTTCAGAAACATGACGTAGTCATGAATTGTGTTGGCCTTATATGGCCTGTCCCTGCTGCTCTTTGCTGTTTTGAGATCTGAAATCGCTTTGTAGATATCAGAGATTTTTGCCTCTTTGTAAGGACAGATGAAACGTCTCCATGTAATGAGAGCATAAATTATTTTGTTTGTTCTTGCAAGGCCGATGTTTTGTGATGCCTGAAGCTCGGATATAAATTCATAGATGAGATCTAAGTCATACTGGAGAATCTGGCCTTCTGTGAGTGCCCGTTTAATTGACCGGTCTGCATAGACTGGCTTGACGTAATGAAAATTACTGTCGGTCCTGGTGGGTGCTGTGGTACTTCCCATGAAAGAAAGTTCAGAATATGAATATAAAAGAGTTATGGGGGGGAATTGGACATGATGTCTGGAAGCCTCAGGAGGGAATTGAACCCCCGACCTGCTGATTACAAATCAGCCGCTATGCCGCTAAGCCACTGAGGCGCTCTACTAATGTTGGCTGTTTACTATAAAAAAGATGACGTTTTGCATCTGCCAAAAATTCAATCACCTGATTAAAAGACCATTATTTAATCCCTTATCGCAACAAAACATTGTGAAGGATACAATATGGCGCATCTTACCGTAGACCTGGGAGGAAGTCCCGGAGTAGACTGCCGGGGTTTTTGTAAATACTGCTATTTCAAAGGCCTCAAAAAAGAGGATGAACCCGAACCCTTTGGATGTAAATACTGCCTTCCTTTTACAAAAGGCTGTGAATACTGTACTGACGGAGTCCGGGAAAAATATGAGAGATTCAAGGATTTGCGTGATGTTGCAGACGACATCCTTGCAAATCTGCAGTTAATGGACGGTGAACTTGAAAAAATAACAATAAGCGGCGGAGGAGATCCTTCCTGTTATCCTGAATTTAAGGATTTAATGGAGATTCTTGGAAGTATGGAAGTTCCGATTCACATCGGATATACATCCGGAAAAGGCTTTGACGATCCTGAAATTGCAGATTTCATGGTCGAAAACGGCCTGTCTGAGATATCATTCACAGTATTTTCAAGCAACCCAAAACTTCGCGAAGAATACATGGGAGACAAGACACCGGAAGTGTCGCTTGAAGTCTTCAAAAGACTGTGTAAAAAAATAGATGTTTATGCCGCATCTTTGGTAATTCCCGGTGTAAATGATGCAGAAGTCCTTGAAGACATGTGCCGATATTTAGAGGAATGTGGTGTAAAGGGACTTATTCTGATGAGGTTTGCAAACCGCACTGATCAGGGACTGATTCTTAAAAACGCTCCTATCATTAAGGGTCAGAGAGTTCATACAGTGCGTGAATTTGCAGAACTTGTAGCCTCCTTAAATTCCAGATACAGCTTTAAAATAAATGGAACTCCGCTTGGAGACCCCGAGATAGGATCTCCGTTTGCAATCATGGACGAACCGGACCTTCTTGAAAAACTGCCAAAAGTAGAAAAAGATGCAACTATCATCACAGGAAGTATTGCGGCACGGCCGATTCAGGCGATTTTAGACGCCTGTGGAAATAAAACATGGGTTTATGGAACAAAAAAAGAGATAGCATGTTTAATTACAATCGATGATCTAAAAGAAGTTGATTTATCCCGTGTTGGAGAAGTTGTAATAATCCCCGGAAGAGCTTTTGTGCATGAAAAAGAAGCCGCAGAAGTCTTATCTTCAGACGGAGTTGAGAGGACTGTTATAAGAGGGCCTGACATGCTTACAGCCGATGCTGAAACAAGCATGGGAATGGATAAAAACGGAGTTCTTCAGATGGAAATGGATGGTTTCTCAGATCTTATAAGGCTTATTAACATGTACGGGAAACAAAGATGCTGAAGATAAAAATTGAAAGATTAAAGTAGTTTAGTCTCTGTTGTTGGAGTTGGAACTTTCACAACAAGCACTTTAAACACTTTATCTGATTCATTAATCCATCTGTGAGGTATGTTTGCAGGACTGTTTATTATTGAATCTTTTGATGCCATATCCTTATCATCTCCTATTTCAACGACACCTGTTCCTTCAAGCACATAGAAGAATACATCAACCGGTGTCTTATGCTTTTTTAAAGATTCTCCGGGATTTAATGTTATTACAACTGCTGTTGCATGCTTTGTCTCATATATCTTTCTTGCATCCACATTGTGCGGATTTTTCTGCGATTGAATATCTGCTACCTTTTTTATATCAATCATAAAGAACTCCTCTCAAATATTGAGTATTTTCCTATATGCTAAAGGAAAGTATATATCATCTTCCCTCTGTTTTTGTTTCTCCTGTCATAATTTTCAGACTTTGCATATATCATGTAGCTTAAATCTCATTTGGCTCTCGTAAATTTAAGAAAAATTATACCATGTAGAATGCCTAAAATATCCTGATGAAAAGTCCGTTTCATGTGATGATTATCCCTACTCTCGGGTGTCCTTCAAATTGCGTATACTGCTGGAGTTCTGAAGAGGATTCCCCGGTAATGACTGTTGAAACAGTCAGAAAAACGGTTGAATGGCTAAAAAATCTTAAAAATTATCAGGTTACTGTAACTTTCCATGGGGGTGAACCACTGCTTGCCGGAGCAGAATTTTACAAAGAAGCCCTTCCAATATTATCTGAGGGCTTAAAACATCTTGAGCCAACCTTTGCGATTCAGACAAATCTCTGGAGGATGACTCCTGAGATTGCAAAGATTCTTGCTGAATACAACATTCCTGTCGGCTCAAGCATTGACGGGCCGGAAGAGATAAATGATATTCAGAGGGGATCTGGGTACTATGAAAAAAATATGAAAGGCTTTAAAACAGCAACCGAAAACGGACTTGATGTCAAATACATCTGCACCTTTACCTCTGATTCGTATGAGAGAAAAGAGGAGATTTTTAAGTTTTTTATGGATAACGGATTTCCGCTGAAACTTCACCCTGCACTTCCGTCACTTCGTGGAAAAGAACCGGAAAAATATGCTCTCGAACCTGAAAAATACGGCGAACTTTTAGTGTACCTTCTTGATATGGCGATAAAATACATTAATAAAGCTGAGATTATGAACATAAACGATCTCGTAAGATGTGTTTTTACAAGAAGAGGAAATGTCTGCACATTTGCCGACTGTATGGGAACAACGTTTGCAATCGGACCTGACGGCGGGATATATCCATGCTATCGTTTTGTCGGGATGCAGGAATATCTTATGGGAAATGTGCATGACAACCCGTCACCCGATGAAATAGAAAGTTCAAAGGCATGGATTCTTATGCAGGAGTTTAAAAGTTTTGTAGATGAATCTTGCAAAAACTGCCGCCATATAACATATTGTCGTGGAGGATGTCCTTACAACGCAATTGCTCCAACCGGAGGTGAGGTACGGGGAGTAGATCCGCATTGTCCTGCCTATAAACGCATATTTGACGAAATCGCAGACAGGTTAGATGAGGAAATGTATGAAACATCTCCCGGAGGAATGGGTTATGGAGGAGGTAACAGCGCCTCTAAAAGACGGAGAAGAAAGCCCGGTGTTACTGATTTGATGCACAAAATTGTGATGAAATAAAATTAACAATTTATCTAAACAATTAATCTAAACAATTAACCAATAGAAAAAAAAGACCCGTAAAATAATAAAAAAACAGATCAATTAATCAAATTTAAAAAAGAGATTCATTAATCAAATTTAAAAAAACCCGTGAAACAATAAAAAAAGGATCCATTAATCAATCAAAAAATAATCCCTAAAAAATGTATGTTTGAAAAAAAACATTTTTTTTAATAATTGAATGAATGTTTCTGAATAATTCAGAGAACTTTTTGAAGTTCGGATTTTAGAGCTTCGCTAATCACTTTACCGTCAACGCGGCCACGCATCTCTTTCATGACAACCCCCATTAAAGGCCCCAATGCCCTCATCCCCTGCTCTTTTACAAAGTCTTTTCTCTCTTCAATAACGGCTGAAATTACACTTAAAAGCTCTTCTTCAGAGACAGACGGAGCAATTTTTTCCATTGCTGATTTAACACTGTCTCCTTTGCAGACTGCTTTTATTATATCGGGAATAGCCTCTTTTGCCGCTTTTTTATCTTCGACTGCCAATAAGATATCAATAATTTCTTTATCTTTTAGAACTGATGTGTCAAATCCTTCCCGTTTTACCTCTCTCAGTGTCGAATAAAGAGTTCTTGCCGCAAGGTTTGGTTTAACACCTTTTGATACAGCCTCTTCAAAGAGCCTGCACCTGACAGAATATGCCATGTTCTTCGAAAGTGCAGGGTCCAGCCCGAACTCCTCTGAAAAGCGTCTTTCTTTTTCTGTTAAAAGTTCTGGAATCTGAAGCAAATCCCAGTAATCCTCTGTTATGTCTGATGCGAAAACATCGGTCTCCGGGTACATCCTTGCCGCGCCCGGAAGAGGTCTCATATATGAAGTGGAACCTTCCTCCAGCATCTTTCTGGTCTCTTCTAAAACACCTTCAAATGAAAGCCTGGAGCGCTTAATTATCTGGCCGATTGCACATGCTGCCTTCTTTTTGGAGTCTGCAACCAGAATAACACAGTCATCAGGTCCGGCATTTGTGAAAATTTTTAATTTTTCAACTTCATCTTCGGAAACTCCGTATGCCGGAAGTTCGTCAGTATGAAACAGGCCTCCTACACCACATTTCTTTGCATAATCTGAAATTTCACTTCCAAGCCTTCGGCCGGGCTGAATTTCTCTTCCGACAATGCCTGCAAAACCATTCAGACGGACTGCAAGAATTGATTTTGCCCGCTTTAAAATTGCAGAGCCTGTTTCAGAAAAGATTTCTGTGACATCAAAAATTTCTTCAGAGACAGAGGCGTTCTTCTCTTTGAGCTCATCTCTTATTGCAATAAGATTCTGCTGGCGCAAAACCTCTCGTCTTACAACCTCATCAATTAAATTTAAGTCCTGAACACCTTTAATCTCAACTCTTGCCCCGCCTTTTATTGATATATTGACATCCTGGCGGATTGTTCCAAGTCCGCGTTTTACTCTTCCGGTTGAGCGAAGAAGCATTCCGATGTATGATGCAACCTCTTTTACCTGCTCCGGAGTTTTCATATCAGGCGCAGTTGTAATTTCTGCAAGAGGAATTCCAAGTCTGTCCAAAGAGAATACATCTCCTTCTACCCGCTGTGCCGCTTCTTCTTCAAGACAGATTGACTCAATTCCGGCACCGCCTGGAATGCAGGGTATTCTTCCGTTTAGAGCAACAAGAGAGGTTCTTTGAAAACCGCTTGTGTTTGAACCGTCAATTACAAGTTTTCTCATTACATGCACCTGTTCAACAGGAGTCATGTTCATCATTTTTGCAAGAATGAGGGAAAGTTCGAGCGCTTCGGTGTTCATCGGCGCGGGAGGCTCTTCATCGTTTTCTACAAGACACGTTGTATCATATTCATAATATGTGTAAATTCTGTCCTGCTTTTTCATCTCCTCTTCAGCCGCACGGTCAATTTCGCCCATCTCACTTTCTGTTGCACGAAGGAATCTTTTGAACTCTCCGCATTTTTCAGTAACATCACGAAGTTGGGTCGGGCAGTGGCAGAATAATTTTTCTTTCGTGTTTAGCTGTTGATGGATTTCAATTCCGGCTTTAAGGCCAATATCTTCATAATTCATTGTGAAGGCACCTCTCTGTTTCGCCGCGAAGGTTTGTTCTCATAAGCTCTTTTACTGTTGAGGGATTATTTTCCTGTCCCAAAACCCACATAAGTTTTACAAAAGCGACCTCCGGAAGTATATCCTCTCCTTCAATAATTCCAGAAGTTAAAAGATCGCGTCCTGTATCATAAACTCTGTCACAGACACGGCCGTTTAAACACTGCGATGTCATCACAACATTTGTTCCTGTCTCTGAAAGTGCTTTTATTGAATCAATGCAGAGCGATGATGTGTGTCCAAGGCCGGTTCCGGCAATTACAAGCCCTTTGTAGCCGGAAAATGCATCAATAATATCAGGCTTCATCCCCGGATAGAAATATAGGAGCCCGACATTTTCTTCAAGCTTGTCAAAAAGCTCAGATTTGTTTTGATTTCGTCTTATGGCGTGTTCTTCGAGTGAAACATCAAGCGAGGGATAGTCAACACGTCCGAGCGGTTTTATGTTTAAGCTTTTAAAGGCATCACGCCTTGATGTGTGCATTTTACGGACTCTTGTACCTCTGTGAATTGCACAGAAGTCATCGTTTGTTGAGCCGTGCATTACAACCGCTACTTCTCCAAGGTCTGAAAGGGCGGCTTTTGCACTGCACATTCCGTTCATTACATTATCGCTTGACGGCCTGTCAGCAGAACGCTGTGACCCGACAAAAATAATTGGAACCGGAGTTTTCACCATGAAACTTATTGCCGCGGCAGAATAGGCAAGGGTGTCTGTTCCATGCGTAACAATAATCCCGTTTGTGTTATTCTTAATCTCATCATATATTGTTCTTGCAAGAGTTTTCCATATCTCAGGAGTCATATTCTCTGAAAGAATTGTTGCAGGAACATGTGCACTGAAGCATGCAATATCTTTAAGACCGGGTATTGCCCGAAGAATGTCTTCGGCCTCAAACTGGCTTGTAACAGCACCTGTTCTGTAATCTATCTTTGAGGCTATTGTTCCGCCTGTTGAGATAATTGAGAGTGCAGGGAGATTTTTGTCCTGTTCAATCTTTTTTGGGACTGCTCTTTTAGCCTTTGGTGATTCAGTTTTTTTAACTGCTGATATGTCAACTCCAATATTATAGCCGTTTTCAAGCTTGATGACCGCTTTTTTGTTTCGCTCTGTTATGTATGTTCCTTTAAGCTCTGTTCCTGCATAACTAAAGAGAACCTTATCTCCGGATTCCATTGTTAATTAATCAGCTCCTCAGCCTGTTTTATCATATTTTTAAGAGATTTGTCAATATTATTTCTAACTGAAAAAGTCCACTCTATGTCTTCTTTTAATGCATAGTTTCGCTTTTCAATGCTTTTTGAAACAGCCGCCGGTGACGGTCCTCCTGTTTTGTCTCTTTCACGGACTGAAAATTCAACATCCAGTGCTTCTGAAACTGACTTTTCATCCATTCCCCTTTCTTTGAGAGAAATATCTGCCATTTCAAGGGATGCTTTTTCAAGTGTTTCAAGGTCAAGTTTTCCAAGCCTTACTGAACGCCCGACAATTCCGTGAGCTGTTCTGAATGGAAGCCCGTAGTTTCTAACCATAACGTCGGCAAGCTCGGTTGCAGTGGAAAATCCTTTTCCTGCCTCATCTGCCATTTTTTCAATATTGAATCGGGCAGTTTTAATCATGCCTGTCATAATTTCAACAGATGATTTTGTATCTGAAACTGCTCTCCAAAGATGCGGCCATAAATCCTGCATGTCTCTGTTGTAGCTCATCGGAAGCCCTTTTATCTGGGCAATTGATGCGGAAAGCGCTCCGGCAACAGATCCTGCCTTTCCGCGCATTATTTCCGCGCAGTCCGGATTTTTTTTCTGCGGCATTATGGAACTTGTCGAACAGTAAGAATCGTCAAGATTTACAAATCCGGCAAAAGAAGAGCTCCATATGATTAACTCTTCACAAAGACGGCTTAAGTTTGTCATTATTATAGCACATGCAGAGATTGTCTCAAGGCAGAAGTCGCGTCCGGAAACACAGTCCATTGAGTTTTCAAGAACTCCTGAAAAGCCCAGTAGTTCTGCAGTATATTCTCGGTCAATAGGGTATCCTGTTGATGCAAAGGCCGCGGCGCCAAGCGGGCATAAGTCTACTCTTAATAATGAGTCGCCAAACCGCTCAAAATCACGTCCGAAGGCCTGTTCATAGTTCATTAAATAATGCGCAAGCGTAGTTGGCTGTGCATACTGAAGATGTGTAAATCCCGGCATGAATGAAGTTTTATTCTCTTCTGCAAGCTCAATAAGAACTCCTCTAAGACCGGCGATTCTGTACAGAATTTCTAATATGTCTTCCCGCAATCTGATGCGGACGCAGGTTGCAACTTCATCGTTTCTTGATCTGCCCATATGAAGCCTGCCGCCTTTATCAGAACCGGTTTTATCGATAATATATGCCTCGATTCCGGCGTGAACATCCTCAAATTTAGGGTCAAAAACAGAGTCGCAAAGACCCTCTTTATGAAGGCTTAAAAGAACCTCCATTATGGCCTTTGCTGAATCGCTGTCGATAATTTTCTGCCTGTTCAGCATCAGGAGGTGGCCGATGTCAACTAAAATATCGGATTCTCCAATGAATTTGTCGGCATCTTTTGACGACAGATACTCCCATACCTCGGATGGGCGTCCATCGCCAAGCCGCCCTCCTCTAAGCGGGTCTTTACTCATCACAAATCTCCTGCCATAATTATATGTTCAGATGCATATTTAAGGCGACTATTGATTTTACATCAATTTGTGAATCTTATATTGTTCATCTTATCTGATGCCGGTTAACTTTTGTAAATTAATTTTTGTAAATTGATTTTTGTAAATTGTTTTTTGTAAATTGATTTATTGTGGATAAATTTTGGAATAACCAGATTTCATGTGAGATAGAAAAATCCCTGATGAAAATCAAAAATTTTATTTAAATCTGATAAAAACAAAAAAATGTGGACTCTCCGGTCAGTTTTAGATTGATATATATTTTTGTGTTTTTAGGTTTGATTTTTTTTTCAGCACCTGTTGCATCCGCTTCTGCCACATCAGATGAATATGGATGGAATTTTACTGTTATTGATACAGATGGAAATGCAGGCGGCTACTGTTCTGTTGCTTTTAGTCCGGTGACACATAATCCTGTAATAAGCTATACTGAAATTGTATCAAAAGATCTCAGGGTTGCCTGGTATGATGGCAGTCAGTGGAATATAAACAGAGATATTGCAAAAAATGCTTCATATAATGATATTTCTTTTAATTCAACAGGATATCCTGCAATAGTCTTTTATTCAGACACTCCTGAAATAACTCTGAGATTGACAGGAGCTAAAAATTTTGAATGGGAATCCTCTCAAAACTGGGATGAGAGTATAATCAATCCTAAAGTCGGGACAACAAAGCCTTCTATTGTCTATAATAATTCGGATATACCCTTTGTATCTTATTTTAATAGTGCTAATAAAATTTCGTATGCTTACAGTATAAATGAAATATGGCAGAATTTTGAAATTTCATCCAGCTCAGGAGGCTCTAAATATTCATCTATTGCTTTGAATCCTCTGACGGGATATCCTGCGATTGTTTATTTATATCCTCAATCAGATCAGAAAATTTATTATCGCGAATATGATGGTGAAAATTGGAAATCTGATAAAATAAGCTACAACTCATCCAATATCGGATTTGGCTGTTCTCTTGCTTTTAATTCAGACGGATATCCGGGAGTGAGTTATGTTAAAAATACAGGGGATCTTTATTACGCATGGCACAACGGGATTTCCTGGAATTATATTCTGGTCGATGATGTGGGCTCAGATAGTAAAGAGCGCCCTTATCCTTATACAAGTCTGGATTACAACAATTCTGACTGTCCCGGAATAAGTTATTATGACAGACGCGATGGCACTAATGGTGATCTAAAGTTTGCAACCTGTAATTTTGAAAAAGTGGGTGACCCCTCGGCCTGGGAGATAGAAAACGTATTTTTTGAGGCAGATTCAGGTTTATACAACGATTTTGGATTTGACCCTGAAACAGATCTTCCGTACATTGCCTTTTACAGGGAAGACGGCGAAAATTTAAATTACGGATCACTTTACTTTGCAATGAAGGGCAAAACGCCTGAGCCTGATTTTAATGCAATTGTATATCCGGTATCGTCAAATATGACTGTTTCTTTTTCTGATATGACTTATTCGCAGACTTTTGCAGAGAATTATCTCTGGAATTTTGGAGATAATTCTTCATATTCCGGAAAAAATCCTCCTGCACACAAATATCCATGTGCCGGAATCTATACTGTGTCGCTTAATGTCTCAAACCGGTTTGGAGAATCATATTGCGAAAAAGAGATAACAGTTCCGACATTCTCGAACATTTCTGTAAATAAAACTTCAGGAACTGCGCCTTTGCATGTAATGTTTTCAGATAAGAGTATAGGCGTTCCTGACACCTGGAATCTCTCATTTGGAGATGGAAGCTTTTATAATACATCTGATATTTTTTCAGACGATGGTATGGGAATTACACATGTCTATGAAAATCCCGGTAATTATACGGTAAGTCTTTCAACAGAAAAAAATGGTATTTTCAATGAGACTGTTTATGAAAAATTCATTGTAGCAGAGGCTTACGTGAATGAAACCGGAGGGAATGGAAATGAAGATGATGGGGATGGAGAAGATGAAACCGGAGGGAATGGAAATGAAGATGATTCATCCGAAAATAGTAATAACAATTTCAAAAGCTCAGGAAGTTACTATGGAAATGCTCCAAATAAGCTGTATAATGTAAGATGCTCGCCTTATCTTTCATCTGCCTGTAGCAGTAATCTCAAAAAAGGTGACATATTTTCATTTTATATTAATACCGGTTTCATGCGAAAATTTTCAGCCGCTTTTGGCGAGGATGTCTCAAATGTTATGTTTGAAGTTTCAAAAGTTGATTTTGCAAGGGATCTGTTCAAAGAGCCTTTGGGACCTGTTTATGGATATGGAGCAGTTCATATGTCAGGTGCGCCGGAATCATCGGTTGTTGCATTATCTGCTTCATTTGAAGTAAGCAAAAACTGGCTCTCTGATGTCAGTATGACAGAGAATGATGTTACCTTTCTTATGTATGTTTTGGAAAACAAAACCTGGGTGGAATTGCCTGTCGAATTTGAGGGTTGCGATGATGAATTCTGCTCTTATACAGTAAGAATACCAAAAATTTCATATTATGCTGTAAGCGCCCGCAAAAATACAAAGCATATGCCAAAAAATACTATGGATTTAAAGGATGTTTTGATTTAATTTGCTAATGATTTAAACAAAAATTCCTTATTGTATAAAAAATTTATTTTTTTATAACCTCAATGTATTAATTACGTTACCCAAAAAGATATTATCTTATATTCTTCCCTCTCAAAAGTTATTGTTTAATTAAAGAAGGGGAAAATGATGAAAAAAATAACTGGTCTTTTTCTGGTATTAATGCTGACAGCCGGATTTATGCTAATAGCCGGCTGTACTGAAACGCCTTCCCAGCCGGGAACGGAGAAAAAAGCTGAAATAAATTTTGGTTATCAGCCAAGTACACATCAGCTTGCATACATGACTGCAATGAAGAAAGGATGGTGGACAGAAAACCTCGCACCATATGGAATCACTGTTGATGCATCAAAGAATGAGTATTTGTTCCCCACAGGAGCACCTGAAATGCAGGCAATGCTTGGAGGAGAAATTGATGTCGCATATGTTGGTGCGGCGCCTGTATTATCCGCGATTGCAACCGGTCTTGACGCAAAAATTGTTGCGGCTGTCCAGACTCAGGGTTCAGCACTTGTTGTAAAGCCTGATATTGAATACACCGGCCCTGATTCACTTAAAGGGCATACTATTGCCACATTCCCGTCAGGAACAATTCAGGACACTGTTTTAAGAGACTGGCTTTTGTCAAACGGTATTGACCCTGAATCTGATGTGGATATAAGGCCGATGGGGCCTGGCGATGCAGTCACAGCAATCACTGCCGGACAGATTGATGCAGTATTTTTACCTGCACCTTCGCCCACAATCATAAAAGAGGACGGTTATGGGAAAATTGTTCTTAATTCAGGAGAAATGAGTCCAAATCATCCCTGCTGTGTCCTTGTAGTCAGCGGAAAACTTATCCGTGAAAATCCAGATGCAGTAACAGAAATTGTAAGAACACAGATAAAGGCTTCTGAATATAACCTTGAGCATACTGATGAAGCAGCACAGATATATTCGGATTACACCAAGAATACAAAAGAAGTTGCGGCAAAGTCCTTTGAAAACTGGGACGGAGAATGGGTTTCAGATCCAAATCTCATTGTAGATGGCGTTCTTTCATATGTAAAATCGCAAAACGAACTTGGATATATCGAGAAAAATCTCACTGCCGATGATATCTTCGATTTATCATTCTACGAAAAAGCAACTGCAACTGCTTAAAAAAAGCTCGAAAAATTAAAAACCAAAACTTCTTTTTTTTATAAAAATATGAATTAGAACAAATATATGAATCAAACAAAAAAATATGAATTAGAACAAATACATGAATCAAACAAAAAAATTGAATTAGAACAAATATATGAATCAAACAAAAAATTGAATTAAAACAAATATATGAATTAAACCAAAGTTTATTCTGATTAAATATCTGGAAAAACCAAAAGAATTTTGGGTATTAAATGTGGCAAAAAAAATCTTTAAAAAAGTGGGAGATTATTTTTTCAATTGCCATAATTATATCATAAATTGAGTTTACTTTTCATAAGGACAGAAAATATGGCTTCTAAAAAAAAGGACTATACAAAAAAAATATTATTTCCTGCCGCAACTCTGATAGGTTTTCTTTTAATATGGCAGCTTATAGCTGAATATTATGTTGGAAATCCCTTTCTTTTACCAAGTTTTACTGATATAGTTTCGGCATTCTGGAATATGGCATTTGGTCCTAAGGGCACTCTTCTAAAGGACCTTGAGTACAGTCTTTTGCATTTTGCAATAGGGATGTGTGCCGCAATAGCTGTCGGAATTCCGGTTGGAATTGCTATGGGCTGGTTTAAAGAGGCTGATATGGCATTAAATCCTTTAATTGAGCTTTTCAGACCAATACCTCCACTTGCATGGATTCCATTTGCAATCATCTGGTTTGGACTCACCAATGCCGCCGCCGGATTTATAATTTTTATCGGAGCGGTATTTCCGATTCTTGTAAATACATATACCGGATTTAAGGGAGTTCCAAAGGTTTTTATTGAAGCCGGAATGGTGCTTGGATGTACAAGCAGTTTGAGTCTTATAAGGAGGGTTGCCTTTCCTTCAGCTATTCCTTCGATAACTTCCGGAATCAGAATTTCAATGGGTGTTGGCTGGATGTGTCTTGTTGGTGCAGAAATATTTGGCGCAGGCAGTGGTAAATACGGTCTTGGGAAAAACCTGTGGACTTATTATAATCTTCACCAGATGCCAAACGTTGTTGTTTACATGGTGATTCTTGGACTAATAGGACTCCTGATAGATCTCGTGTTTAGACGTTATGTGAACAGACAGATGCTGAAATGGCAGGATGAGGAGCTTTAAATGTCACTTTTATCAATAGAAAATCTCAAAAAAGTCTTCTCGGAGGGAGAGGAAGATGAAGTTGTTGCACTTGACAATATAAACCTTGCAATTGAGGATGAAGAGTTTATCTGCCTTGTAGGGCCGTCCGGGTGCGGAAAGACAACACTTTTAAGAATTATTGCAGGTCTTGACACTCCGACATCAGGTCAGGCGCTTTTGGTGGATAAAGCAATTGAAGGGCCTGATCCTGAACGTGGAATGGTCTTTCAGGAGTACTCTCTTTTTCCATGGCTCAGTGTCATTGACAATATCGCATTCGGACTTGAGATGAAGGGGGTTTCAAAACCAGAGAGGATGCAGACGGCAGGAAAATATCTTGAGCTTGTAGGTCTGTCACAGTTTTCAAACTCATATCCACATGAACTGTCCGGAGGAATGCGCCAGCGTGTTGCTATTGCACGTGCACTGGCAAATGATCCCAAACTTTTACTAATGGACGAACCTTTTGGAGCACTAGATGCGCAGACAAGAAATATGATGCAAAGAGAGCTTCTTGAAATCTGGCACAGAGCTAAAAAAACAATCATCTTTATCACTCACAGTGTTGATGAGGCTGTATTTTTGGCTGACAGAATTATTGTCATGTCTCCGCGCCCCGGGAAAATAAGAGATGTTGTTGAGATTAATATTCCAAGGTGCAGGGAGAGAACTTCTCCTGAGTTTGCAGATCTTCGAAAATATGTTCTTTCCCTGATGGGAGAGGGAACTAAATAAAAAAATAAGGAAAAATACTTAATTTTTTACATGAAAGTTATTTCGGAAACTTACATGAAACCGGTGCATGAAATATAATTTCATGGACGTTTTTTTAAAAAAAAGTTCATCAAAAAAATATTTCATGCATTTTTTTTGTAAATCACAACCGGTTTTCATGAAAAATATAGTTAGGTTTATTAGGATTTATCCCCATTTTTTATAGCACATTAGATAGCGAGGAGTTTATAAAAAATGGTTCGAAAACCCGCAAAAATGTATAGGGCGCTTGCGAAGAAGGCTTACACCAGACGCGAATATATGGGTGGTGTGCCCGGCTCCAAGATTGTCCAGTTTGATATGGGAAATACAAAACAGGTTTTTCCTGTTGAAATAACAATTCAGGCCGATGAGGCATGTCAGATTCAGCACAAGGCTCTTGAAGCGGCACGTATGTCTGTAAACAGGAAACTTCAAAAGGAGATTGGAAGAATGAACTATCACTTCAAGCTCCGCACATTCCCTCACCAGGTTCTGCGCGAGAACAAGCAGGCTACCGGTGCAGGTGCAGACCGTGTTTCAGAAGGTATGAGGATGGCTTTTGGAAAGGCAGTAGGAACTGCGGCACGTGTTGAAGAGCGCCAGAAGATTTTCACAGTATATACTACTGGAGAATATGCTGAAAAGGCAAAGAAAGCCTTGAAAACTGCAGGATACAAACTCCCTACGCCAACACGTATTACAGTAACTGTAAAAAACGTTCAGGCATGAAAATATCCCAAATCAAATTTTTAACTGAATAATTTATTATTCAATATTTGTAAAGGCGGTTTTTCAGCCTGATTTTTTTTTTTGGGCTGTTTCTTTTCTTAAATTTACATGAAAGTTACTTCGTAACTTACATGAAACCGGTGCATGATATATAATTTCATGGACGTTTTTATGGGAAATGCTTTCTGCAGTTTAATTCAGTATGGAAATTTGATTATTTAATTTTTTATTTTAATTCTAATTTCGATTTTTAATTTTAATTTTTAATTTTCATTTTTTTTTCTTTCTGATGTTTTTTGATATTGTTTTATGTTTTTTGATATTTTTTGGTTTTTTTCTGCAGTTGTTTTTAGTTTTTCTCTGATTCAGGCGCATGTTTAAGAAATATTGTGTAAATAAATAAATAACTCAAAAATTCGCCGGTATGATGATAAAATGCTAAAATTAAGGATTTCAAAAGCCACAGAAAAAGCAGTCCGTGAAGCTGAAATACATCTTCCTGATGATTTTAAGCTTGCACTTGAAAAAACGATAAAAAAAGAGACAAATCCGGTTGCAAAGGCAGAATATGAAAATATACTGGAGAATTTAAAACAGGCTGAGAGTCTTTGCGCTCCAATCTGTCAGGACACCGGTCTTCACATATTTTTTGTAAATCTCCCGCCGGAAATTCCTCTGTCTTTTGACATTTATGAAGGAATCTATGAAGGTGTCAGGCAGGCAACAGAAAAAATACCTCTTCGTCCAAACGCTGTTGACCCGATAACAAGAAAAAACTCCGGTGATAATACAGGAACGGGCACACCTGCGATTCACATAATTCCAGGAGAGGCGGGAAGTGCATTTACAATAACAGCCATTCCTAAGGGCGGCGGAAGTGAGAATATGTCTCGGCTTTGTATGCTTCTTCCGTCTGAAGTCTCAAAAATAAAAAGTTTTGTTGTCGAAACAATGCTTATTGCCGGAGGAAGACCATGTCCTCCGGTAGTTTTGGGGGTTGGTATCGGAAGCACATTTGATGGTGTTGCGGCGCTTGCAAAAGAAGCCCTGCTTGAGCCTGTTGACGTGATGGATGAATTTGAGCAGGAAATATGCGACAGTGTAAATGAACTTGGCATAGGGCCTATGGGCCTTGGCGGCGACACAACCTGTATTGCAGTTAAGGTAAAACGCGGCCACTGCCACACGGCATCACTTCCTGTTGCAGTAAATGTCCAGTGCTGGGTTAACAGACGTGCTACTGTTGAGGTTGACATGGAGGGATTATTTTGATTAAAACTCCGGTTTGTCTTAAAACACCTCTTGGAGATGAAGTGCTTGAGCTTTGTGCAGGTGACAGGGTATATCTTTCAGGAACAATTTATACTGCCCGTGATGAAGCGCATCTTGAGATGCAAAAATCAGGTATTCCTTTCAATCCCAAAGGTGCTGTCATATATCACTGCGGGCCGGTTATAAAAGATGGAAAGGTGGTTGCCGCAGGTCCGACAACGTCTGCAAGGCTCAGCAACCTATGTGGTTTTTTAATCGATGCCGGTGTAAAAGCCTTTATTGGAAAAGGCGGTATGGGTGAAAATGTAACTGAAATGCTCCATAAAAATGGGGTATATCTTGCCTATACCGGCGGATGTGCGGCGCTTGCGGCATCGAGGATGAGTTTAAAAGGCGTTTTTTATGAAGAACTTGGAATGGCAGAAGCAGTCTGGGAGATAGAAGTAAACCAACTTCCCTTAACTGTTGCAATCGACTCAAAAGGAAATGATCTCTACAGGGAAGTTTCTGACAGGGCTTTTGAAATGTTTAAAAAACAGCAGTTCTGAGGACCATTCTGCACTTTAAATAATTCTTTTAGGAGACTGATGCATTTTTTTTAAGATACAGAAAGAGATTTTATAAGATACAGGAACAGATCTTTCAAATTTAAGAAATGATTGGGTTTTTAAACTTCTAAATAAACCCCTGGAAATTTGTAATTGGTTTTCAAAACTGCTTTCTCTTAGTCTTAAAAGAAGATATTTAGTAACATTGGCGCGCAATAATAATATCAGATAATTTTAAAAAAACGGGTCGTAATTCATGAAACTAATTATTGATGAGAGTCGCTGTAAAGGATGCAATCTCTGTACACTTGTCTGCCCATATAATATATTTCAGGAAGGATCAGAATTAAACAGCAAAGGAATTGTTGTTCCTTCCCTTGACAGACCCGGCAGGTGTACAAACTGCAGGCTTTCCAAATTATATCAGAGGCGTTTGTGTGGCGTATGCCAGTTAATCTGCCCTGATCAGGCTATTCACTGGGTTGAGGAAGAGCCTTATGAACCTCTTGGAGTGGTGATAGAGTTTTGAGCAGAATAGAATTTATGCAGGGAAATATTGCCTGTGCCGAGGGTGCACTCGCGGCAGGATGCACATTTTTTGGCGGATATCCGATTACACCCTCAACCGAGGTTGCAGAGCATATGGCAAAAGAGATGCCCGGGCTTGGCAGGACTTTTATTCAGATGGAAGATGAGATAGCAAGCATCTCCTCTTTGATTGGTGCATCCTGGACAGGTGCAAAGACAATGACTGCAACCAGCGGACCCGGATTTTCGCTGATGATGGAAAATATTGGTTATGCAGTAATGACTGAAACACCGCTTGTTATTGTAAATATCCAGAGGGGCGGGCCTTCGACAGGACAGCCTACAATGTCTGCACAGGGGGATATGATGCAGTGCAGGTTTGGATCACACGGTGACTTTTCGATAATTGCTCTTACTCCCTCAACTGTTCAGGAGATGTATGAACTAACAGTAAAGGCTTTTAATCTTTCAGAAAGGTTCAGATGTCCTGTATTTGTAATGTCTGATGAGACAATCGGACATATGCGTGAGAGAGTTATAATCCCGGACAGTGTTGAGACTGAATACAGAAAGCCGCCAGAGATAGGAAAACTTCCCTTTGAAGCTGATTCAACTCTTATTCCGGGATTTCCGGTATTCGGACAGGGTCATCGTGTGCATGTAACAGGTCTGACTCATAATGAAAAGGGCTATCCTGATACCAATGATCATGAAACACATGAAAAACTTGTAAAAAGGCTTGTTTGGAAGGTTGAGTCAAAGCGTCATGAGATAGCAGATTATGATATTGAAAATACCTCATCTGAGATTGTATTTTTAACATACGGTCCTGCAACAAGGACTGTAAGGCAGATTATAAAAGACAGGCCTGACTTAAACATCGGCCACATAAACCTCCGCATTGTCTGGCCTTTCCCTGAAGAAGTTCTCTCAAAGTTTAAATCCGCAAAAGTATTCATTATTCCTGAAATGAATCTTGGGCAGATTGCAAGGGAAGTCGGGCGGCATACAAATGTTCCAATACACTCACTTCCAAAAATCGGCGGAGAAATGCACAATCCAAAAGAGCTTATTCATGCAGTGGAGGAATACCTGTGAGTCCTTCTGTTGAGGAATGGTACAGACAGGACCGCATGCCGCATATATTCTGCACAGGATGCGGCAACGGGACAGTTATAAACTGTACGCTAAACGCTGTTGTAGAAATGGGATGGGAGATTGACGATACAATCTTCATCTCCGGAATTGGCTGTTCATCCCGTGCACCGGGATATGTCGCGACAGATTCACTTCATACCACACATGGTCGTGCGCTTGCGTTTGCAACCGGCGTTAAGATGGCAAAGCCTGATTTTAATGTTGTTGTATTCACAGGAGATGGTGATCTCTCAGCAATTGGCGGAAATCACTTTATCCATGCATGCAGGAGAAACATCGATATTACTGTTGTTTGCATGAACAACATGATTTATGGAATGACCGGAGGGCAGGGAAGTCCGTGCACTCCTTCAGGCGCATTTTCGACAACAACACCCTATGGAGCAAGCGAGCCTGTTTTTGACCTGGCCGAACTTGCAGTCGCCGCAGGTGCAAATTATGTTGCCCGCTGGACTACATACCATGTAAAAGAGCTTACAAAGGCAATTAAAGCAGGAATGGAGACTCCCGGTCTTTCATTTATTGAATCGGTAACACAGTGCCCGACTTCTTTTGGCAGAAGGAATAAGCAAAGACAGCCTTCTGATATGATAGATCATATGAAGACGCATACAATACTTCTTTCAAAGAAAAAAAGGCTTGAAGAAGCAGGTCAGAAAGTACCTGATGATTATTTTGCCGTTGGGGAGTTTGCACGCCGTAATCGTCCTGTAATGGGGGTTAAAAATAAATGAGGCATGAAGTTTTGTTCTCAGGATTTGGAGGTCAGGGAATTATTCTTTCTGCTGTTGTTCTGGGTCGTGCCGCCGCTATTTATGACAAAAAATATGCTGTTCAGACTCAGGTTTACGGCCCTGAGGCAAGAGGCGGTGCCTCAATGTCTGCTGTTGTGATAGATGACGAGGAGATTTTATACCCTGAGGTATCTGAGCCTGACATTTATGTCATTATGTCACAGCAGGGTTATGAGAAATACGGGCTGGATGCATCAGATGAATCTTTTATGATTCTTGATTCAGCTCTTGTTTTTTCGCGTCCGGAATGCAGGAATCTGCCTGTTTCTGCAACAGAAGAGGCAAAAAGGCTCACCGGACGTGCAATTGTTGCAAATATAATAATGCTTGGAGCACTTGTCAGTGCTACCGGCGTTGTAACAAAAGATGCAATAGAAAAGGCAGTTTTAGACAGCGTTCCCAAAGGAACGGAAGAATTGAATTTAAAAGCCCTTAATGCCGGTTTTGAACTTGGGATGAAAGGAGGAAGTCAGAGTTGAAGCTTTTGGAGTTTGAAGCAAAGGAAATTTTTAAAAAATCCAAAATACCTGTTGGTAAAGGGTTTGTAATAAAAAGTCCGGATGAACTGGACGCCGGTATGGGAGAAATGGGCGATGGCGTTGTGCTAAAAGCCCAGGTTGATGTCGGCGGCCGTGGAAAAGCAGGCGGAGTCATAATAACTGACGCAGAATCTGCAAAAGAGAATGCAAAAATTCTCTTTTCCAGAAAAATAAAAGGAATTTCAGTTGACAAAATCCTTGTCGAGGAAAAGCTTGCAATTGAGAATGAATATTATGTAAGCATAACTCTTGACAGGGCAAAAAAGATGCCTGTAATTTTGTTTTCCGCAACAGGCGGTGTCGATATAGAAGAGACTGCAAAAAACAATCCCGATGCTCTTCAAAAAGTATGGATTACGCCTCTTTTACATGATATTCCCTCCTTTATGATGAGACGTCTTTTAAATGGTGCTCCAAAGGAATTAGGGCCTGTTATCAACTCGCTTTATCGTGTTTACTGTGAGTCTGACGCAATGCTTGCCGAAATCAACCCTCTTGTAACCACAAAAAAAGGAGTCTATGCCGCAGATGCAAAGCTGATAATAGATGATAATGCTTTGTACAGGCAGGGAATAGAGGTAAACCGCGATTTAACAGATCGCGAAAAAAGAGCTGAGAAGTTTGGATTTTCATATGTTGAGCTTAATGGATCGATAGGTGTTGTTGGAAACGGTGCAGGGCTTACTATGTCAACACTTGATTTGATCAGCGTTTACGGAGGAAAAGCGGCAAATTTTCTGGATGTCGGTGGTGGCGCAGGAGAAGACAGAGTCTGCAATGCTGTAAAACTTGTATCTGAGATGCCCGGAGTCAGTGTTATAATTGTAAATCTTCTTGGCGGAATCACAAGATGTGATGAGGTTGCACGGGGAATTGTAAAGGCAAATATTCCACAGAAGGTTGTTGTAAGGCTTGCCGGCACAAACGAGGGAGAAGGAAGAGAAATTTTAAAACAACACGGCTACATGATGCTCGATACAATGGATGAGGTTGTTAAGTATGCAGTTTCGGAGGCAGGACTATGATTTACGGCGATAAAAAAACAAAGGTCATAGTCCAGGGTGCAACCGGAAATCAGGGTGCATTTCACATTGACCTGATGAATCGGTATGCAGAAGAGGTTGGAGGATTTGGAGTTGTTGCCGGAGTAACGCCCGGCAAGGGCGGCCAGGAAGTCCATGGTGTTCCTGTTTACAATTCTGTAAGAGAAGCACTTCTCGAACATGATGCATCTACAAGTGTTCTTTTTGTTCCGGGTGGTGCCGCGGGAGACTCTATAATGGAGGCGGCATACAACGGGCTTGAACTTGTTGTTGCAATTACAGAACACATCCCTGTTCATGACGCGATGAAGGCGATATCCTATGCACAGCTTGAAGGGTGCAGTGTGATAGGGCCAAACTGTCCCGGAACACTATCTCCGGGAGAGCTTAAGCTTGGAATAATGCCTGTAAACCTTTCAGTTCCGGGAAATGTAGGGATAATCTCAAGGAGCGGAACGCTTACCTATGAAGTTGTAAATGAGCTTACCCGTTCTGGAATCGGCCAGAGTACGGTTGTCGGAATTGGAGGTGATCCTGTAATCGGTCAGACTTTTGTTGATGTTTTAGAAAGGTTTGAAAAAGATTCTCAGACAAAGGCAGTTGTTTTGATAGGTGAAGTGGGCGGGAATTTAGAAGAAGAAGGAGCATCGTTTACCAATCTTCCAATTGTAACTTATGTTGCAGGAGTTTCAGCCCCGCCTGAGAAGCGTATGGGTCATGCCGGTGCAATTGTTGCCGGAGGCGAAGGTGATGCAGGCTCAAAGATAAGACGTCTTGAGTCTATGGGTATCACTGTTGCAGAAAAACCCTCTGATATTCCTCATTTGATAGGAGAAATGCTTTAAACAAAAAGCGAGATGTTATTCCAATGGTATCTGCCGATTCACTGATGATGCTTCACAAAGCCCGCGAGCTTGCAGAAAATATAGGAGCAAGAGCTATAGTCTCATTCATAAAACCGATATCTTTTGAATCGGAGATACCCGTTATCTGGGTGGAGGACCTTCAGCTTGATGTCTTAAAAGATCTGACAATGCACGATATTTTGGAGATATCTGAAAAACACCTGCATGACGCAGCTGTTCAGATATATCTTAGCAAAAATTTTGAGGAAGGTCAGGTTGTTGGAGTATTTCCATATGCAATCTTAATTTATGATATAAAAGAAGGTCCGGGTTTTATTAATGTCCGTGACTATGACGGGATTGCAAACCGTGATGTTGTATCAGCGGTGCTTAGGCTTGCACTTGATATTGCAGTTGAGGGAAGAGAAGGAAGAAAGATAGGTACAGCTTTTATCATCGGCAATTCTGATGACATTATGAAAAACTCTCATCAGGCAATTATCAATCCGTACAAAGGCCAGCATCCTGATGACTGCGATATAAAAAACGAGCATAACTGGGAGAGTGTAAAAGAGTTTGCACAGCTTGACGGTGTTTTTGTAGTTGACAATGAAGGAAGGATAGCCGCTGCAGGAAGGTACCTGAATATAAATACAGGTTTAATCACGCTTCCCGGCGGAATGGGTGGAAGGCATCTTGCGGCGGCGGCGATAACACTTGATCTGCCTGTAATTGGTATAACAGTCTCTGAGTCAGGCGGAATTGTAAGAATTTTCCGTGACGGAAAGGTTGTTCAGACAATTCGTTCTGATGTCAGAGTCAGGCGATAAAAAATCACAATTAATTTTTCAGTCTTATATTTTTTCAGACTTAATTTGGCTTTGCCAGCATCTGCGCGCCTGATTTTACAAACTTATATTTTTGTTTTGTATAAGGACATATTTTTTTATTTTCTGTATATGTTTCGTGATAGTAATTTATTATGGGATAAAATACTACTACTAATAATAAATTATTCCCGGAGAATGAATTATCAATGCCAAGAAATATTGCAGTAGAAAAGCTATTACAGACACCTATTGAAAAGCAGAGGACTGAAATTGTTGAAAGAAAGTGTGTCGGCCACCCTGACAGTCTTGCAGACGGAATTGCAGAGTCTGTTTCAAGAGCCCTTTCAAAGGCATATCTTGAAGAATGTGATGCCGTTCTTCACCACAATACAGATCAGGGTGAGATTGTTGCTGGCGAATCAATGCCTAAGTTTGGCGGCGGAAAGGTAACAAGGCCAATTTATGTTCTTTTAACAGGAAGAGCAACAAAAACGTTTGACAATGTCACAATTCCAACAGACTCTATTGCAGTTGAAGCTGCAAGAAAGTACTTAAAAGAGACACTTCAGTTCCTGAATATGGACAGCGATGTTATTGTTGACTGCAGAATGGGTGTTGGATCATCTGATCTTCGTGATGTCTTTAAGGCATGTGGAAATAACACGCTTCCACACGCAAACGACACTTCATTTGGTATAGGACATGCACCTTTTAGCGATCTTGAAAGTATTATTCTTGGCGTTAGCAGTCATATTGACGAGACAGTCAGGCCAAAACATCCTGTTATCGGGACAGATATTAAGATAATGGGTCTTCGTAGTGATGATGATATATCACTCACACTCTGTGTTCCTATGGTGGATCGTTTCTGCTCTGATATGAGCGATTATGTAGAGGCAGTTGAGTTTATAAAAGAGGATGTCTCAAAGTTTGCATCTTCCAAAACCAGCAGAAAAGTAAACGTTTTTGTAAATACAGGAGATCGTGTCTCTGAAAACAGTGTCTTTTTAACAGTTACAGGGACTTCTGCCGAGATGGGTGATGACGGCAGTGTCGGTCGTGGAAACCGTTGTAATGGTCTGATTACACCACAGCGTCCGATGAGTATGGAGGCAACATCCGGTAAAAACCCGATTAATCATATTGGGAAGATATACAATCTCCTTGCAACTGATATTGCGACAAAGTGTGTCAATGAAGTTGACGGCATAGAAGATTTATACGTCCGTCTTTTATCACAGATAGGAAAGCCCATTGATCAGCCTTTTGTTGCAAGTGCACAGTTTATATCAGACGGCACCTGTGATGACGCAAAAATAGAAAAAGAGATAAACGCATTACTCGACGATTCACTTGAAAACATCAGTGAAATAACCCGGAGAGTCATTCGTGGCGAATTAAAAACTTTCTGATTCAATAGGTTATTCAGGCTTTGAAGGTTGTCTGATAAAAAAAATTGCGTTCATGAAATTAATTTCATGGATGTTTTTATTACAACAGACAGATTTTACTTCAAAATTATATTTTATAATTTATAGTTCATGATTTTACTTGATTTAATTTGATGTAAATTCATGATTGAACATTTCTTCATTGCTTTTAAGACAAAAATTGTGTAAATAAAAATGCGTAAATAAAATTGTGTAAATAAGCTTCATTTTAAATCGCACACTAAGTCTAAGGGTTATTAATGTTTATTATAGTCCTGTGGTTTTCTTTTCAAATAAACCTCTGATACACTTATTTTTAGAATTCTTCCAGAACCTGTTACAAAACATTTACAGAACATTTACAAAACATTTACAGAACTTTTGGTAAATTCTAAAAAAATTAACGCTAAAATAAATTACTCTGAAAATAATTGCCTAAAAATAATTCACCTCCTAATAAATTACTCTGAAAACAATTACTCTAAAAAAATACTAAAAAAAATACAACCAAAAAAAATAACAAATGTCTTTTTAATGTAATACAAAATACTCTTTAGATTAAATGAGTCCGAATACAAAAGTCCGTAATGTCTTAAGGCTTGCAATACCAAACAAAGGCCGGATTGCCGATCCGATAATAGAACTTGTTGAGGCGGGAGGCTTAAAGCTTGAGAACAGCAGGACAAGAAAACTTATTACAAAAACATCTGATTCAGAGATAGAGGTTCTTTTTGCAAGGCCGATTGACATTCCTGAATATGTTGCAAACGGTGCGGCAGATATAGGCATAACAGGGCGTGACATGGTCCTGGAGCGTGGTTCTGATGTGGAAGAAATTTTAGATCTTAAGTCCGGAAATGCAAGGCTTGTTCTGGCAGTCCCTGAGGATTCAGGAATAAAGAGTGCAAGTGACTTAAACGGACTTCGGGTTGCAACCGAATTTCCGGGCATTTGTGAGAAGTATTTTAATGAGCAGAATATTTCAGTATCACTTGTTCCTGTCGGCGGGGCTTGCGAGGCCGCACCATATCTTGGAATAGCAGATGCTGTGGTAGATCTTACAAGTTCAGGAACGACTCTTGCAACCAATAATTTAATAATTATTGACGAAATTCTCAATTCAACAACAATTCTGATAGGAAATAAAAATTCAAAAGTTAAATTCTCTGAAAAAATTGAGGAGTTCTGCACAGCAATTGACAGCGTAATCCGTGCACGCGGCCAGCGTTATCTCATGATGAATGTCGAACGAAAATGCCTTGACAGAGTAAGAGATGTTCTTCCGGGGCTTTCAGGTCCGACTGTAATGGATGTTGTATCATCAGACAATATGGTTGCTGTACATGCGGTTGTATCAGAGGATCATCTCTATTCCTTAGTCAGCACTTTAAAGCGTGCAGGTGCAAAAGACATACTTGTAGTGCCTATTGAAAGGATGATAAGGTAAGGCATATGAGAGTTTTTCCGGCAGTTGATATCCTTGACGGCAGATGCGTTCAGCTCGTGCAGGGAAAACGTGAAAATAAAACGGAATACGGAAGTCCGCTTGACAATGCAAAAAGATGGATAGATGAAGGTGCAGATGCACTTCATGTCATAAACCTTGACGGGGCATTTGAAGGCAGTCTGAAAAATGCAGGTCTGATAAAAGAGCTTATTTTGGAGACCGGCGTTTTTGTTCAGCTTGGCGGAGGAATCCGAAGTGTTGAGGATGCCGCAGGCTGGCTTGATGCCGGAGTTGACAGGGTTATTCTTGGAACACTTGCAATAGAAGAGCCGGAATCTGTTAAATTTTTATCAGAGGAATATGGACGTGAGGCAATAGTTGCCGGCGTTGATGCAAAGGCTGGCCAGGTTGTTGTAAGAGGTTGGGAGAAGTCTGCCGGCGATTATATCGAATGGGCCAAAAAATTTGAGATGCTTGGTGCAGGTTCACTTCTTTTTACAAACGTTGATGTAGAGGGTCTTCAGAGAGGAATCAGTATTGATCCTGTAAAAAGACTGGTTGAGAGTACGTCTATTTCTGTGATTGCCGCAGGAGGCATTTCAAGCCCTTCAGATGTCGCAACACTAAAGAACACAGGTGTTGATGGTATAGTGTTGGGATCAGCGCTTTACAGCGGGAGAATAGCCCTTAAGGATGCACTGGAGATTTGTATATGAGAAGTTGTGAGATTACAAGAGATACAAAAGAGACTGCAGTTAAGCTGAGCATATCACTTGACGGCACAGGTATTGTTGAAGCTGATACAGGCATTCCATTTTTTGATCATATGCTTTCAGCTTTCGGGCGTCATGGCGGATTTGATCTGAAAGTAAATGTGAAAGGCGATCTTTTAGTGGATTATCACCACACAATAGAGGATGTCGGAATAGTTCTTGGGCAGGCGGTTTTGGAAGCTCTTGGGGATATGAAGGGAATTGAGAGGTTTGCACACATTGCCGTTCCAATGGACGAGGCAATTTCGTATGTAACATTGGATATCAGCAAAAGGCCTTATCTTGTAATGAACGGTGAATTTTTAGGAGGGCTTCCTTTCCCTGACACTCTTGTAGAGCACTTTTTCTATAGCTTTTGCACCAATGCCAAAATAACTGCTCACCTGTCATTTTCAGGAAGAGACTCACATCACATGTGTGAGGCGCTTTTTAAGGCATTTGGAGTTGCTTTAAAGACTGCGTCAAGGGTTGATTCAAACAAAGGCATCCCAAGTACAAAAGGCGTTTTGTAAGACGGGAATTTTGTAAGAAAGGTATTTTGTGAGAAAGCTACTTTGTGAGGCATTAAATATGCAGTCCGCAGGCACTTGCAGAAAGCAAAAAAAGCCTTAATAACCTCAAAATTCTCAAAATCCTCAAAAACCAATTTAATAATTTAGGTTTTCCAAATTACAGGTTTAGCTTAGTAAAGATTTAGCTTAGTAAAGATTTAGCTCAGTAAAGATTTCAAAATTGAAATTTCAAAGAGAAGTGTTGTAAAAAGAAGCGAAAATTACACACAGAAAAACGATTTTTATGTAAATCCAACCTGATAAAATATCTGAAAAAATTCCTTTTTTAAAAGATTCTGGCTTTTAATATAATTCCTTTTTAATTTTGTTTGATTTAATTTCCGGGATTAATTTTTTAAAACGTTTAAAATCTTTAAAACTTTTTTAACTTTTAAATTAATCTTTAAATTTACATGAAAGTTATTTTTTAACTTAAATGAAAAAGTGCATGAATTATAATTTAATGAACGTTTTATGAATTTTTTTTGAATTTTTGTTGTAATTTACCATGAAAAATATGTTTCATGAACGTTTTTATAAAAGGAGAAGTGTTCAGGCGTTTACCGCCATATCAACATCTTCCTTCTTGATTGTCTTTCTGCCAGCGTGAAGAGCGTACTTGCTTGCCTCTTTTGTGAGTTTTGCAATGTAGTCTTCTGATGCGTCAACAATAGCCTGAGCAGCATCGCTGCCTACTCTCTCTGCACCATTCTTCTTTGCAATCCTTACGACTGCTGCAATTGGTAGATCATTTGCCATTTTTAATTCCACCTCAAATGAAAGTATATCGGTGAGCATAAATACTTTTTGGGGAATTAGACCATTTTTACCTTTGAAAAGTCATATCTGGGTGTTTGTACCTTTTTTTTTTAATTATCTCATCTTAAAACAAAAATTCAAACAAATGGTTTTTAGCGCTCCAATATCAATAATAGGTTCTATATGTCGTTTTTATTTTTTTACCAAAGAAATGGCGAGCAAAACCGCATTTGAATAATCAATGCCGGCGCGCGATGTATCTACGAAGATTTTGCCTATATTTAGCACGGGTGCTCCATGTGCATCACCACCTCCAAGAAGGCATAAGGTTCTAAAAATAAGGTTGCCTGAAATGCCGTCCGGAGCTATTATTATCCCGTGATTTAAGACAGCATCTTCGATTAATATCTCACAGTTGTCAGAGCCTGTAAGCTCTGATATTCTTTCAGCATCGCTGATAGTTTTATCAACAATTTTGTGCCTTCCGATATCTCCGAAGCGTCCGCCTGAAAGAACAGCAACCGAATTATTTAATCCAATTTTATCAGCGAGAGGTTTTGCCTCCCTGATAAACTCTATTTTTTCATCAACACTCCAGCCTTCATCAACTCCGACAGGTGCTAAAAGAAATTTTTTGTTGTCTGCAGTCTGAAGAATAGCCACACGTCTTAATTTGTTAGTTCCTGCTCTTTTCTTCAGGGCTTTCATGGTTTTGTTGGACGGAAGAGTTCCCCTTACAGCGGCATCAATTTCACCGTTGAAAAGTGCATCAACGAGCCTTATTTCCGGTTCTTCTGATATGTCGTAATGAATCCAGTCTAAAGGCTCATCTAAAACATCTTTTAAAAAAAGAACGTATTCTGCTTTATCCTTAATTTTTTCAAGGCTCTTTTGAATTTTGGCAGGATCAGCCCCGCAGCCAATGCCGATTTTCATAATATCGCGCCGGAAAATTTTGATGAATTCTTTATTGATTATATTTGTTGAATTTTTTTAATCATGAATGCTGATATGAATCTTTACATTAAAATTCGGTTGTGATATAAAATAAAAGTTGCATGAAACAATTGTTTCATGAACATTTTCAGTCAAAAAGGCCCATTATCCCTTCTTTTCTCAGATCAAATACCGAAGATTCCTTATCGTTGTATTTTATTGAAAGATGGCGGGTGTCGTTTACAACTCCTATTTCTGAAGCAGTAATTCCGACATTATTAAACATTGATATAACTTCGGCTACATTCTCCTCTTTTGCAGTGACAATAAAACCCATTCCCGGATACATCCTGACCCACTGTGAAAATGTGATTCCAAGCGAGAAAAGATCAGGTCTCGGAATCTTTGAAAGTTCAATCTCCGCACCTGCTTCGCTTGACTCAAGAAGCATCCCAAGTGTTCCGATAACTCCCGGATTGCTTATGTCCTTTCCGGCCGTTAAAAGATGCTTTGCACCGAATTTTTGCATGACATTAATCTGGTCTCTCACCTCTTGTGCACTTCTAAGAGTTGCAGAATCCCAGTTAAGAGCACATGAAGGATGAATCCTTCCGTTTAAGTCAATTGCCGCAATAACTCTGTCACTGGCCTTTGCTGTGTGGGAAAATATAGCATCCTCAATTTTTACAATTCCCATAATTGCAACATCTATTGCTGAAAATTCAGAATCGGGATGAAGATGCCCGCCTACAACAGGAACATTAAACTTTTTTGATGCATCCGCCATTCCGCGTAAGACTTCATGGCATACCTTTTCGTTCTGGATTGAGAGTATATCGACCATTGCAAGAGGTCTTCCGCCCATAGCTGCTATATCATGAACATTTACCAAAACTGAGCAGAATCCTGCCCAGTATGGATCTGCTTCCATGAGCATACTCCATATACCGTCGGCTGCCAGAAGGATTCCATCATCATTATTTTTTATTAGTGCGGCATCCTCTCCAAATGAAACTAAAACATCATCTGAATCAAGCTTTAAGCAGTGGATAATCTCACCTATTGCATGTTTCCTCCTGACGCCTGCATATTCTCTGACTGCTTTTGCAATCGATTCTGTGGAACAGTTGTTCTCCACAATAACACCAACTAAACTACTTTTTTGGTTTTGTATACAATAAAATATAATCTGCTATTTTGATTTTATCATTTTGGCATTAAACTGTTTTCAAATTAATACAATTTTTTCATGACGAAAAAAGAGGCATTATGAAAATTTGTAATTCAGAGAATTCCTATGTTATTATGGCTGTTCTTCATAAGCCTGGTTTCAGAACGTTTCTTTTTCGAAAATCCAAGGCTTATTGTGGTTTTTCAAAGCCTCTGATATGAGATGTATATTAGATCTTTGTATCATAAAATATGTTTAATCAATTATGAATTCTTTTACGAATTCTTTTCATCAGTTACAGATACCGCTTAATTAAATTAGATATGAAATCAATAAATTAGTATAACCGCATGCATGACTGGGTAGAGAAATACAGGCCGGAATCCTTAGGCGATATTGTTGGAAATCAGCAGGCAATTCGGCAGATGATGGAGTGGGCAAAAAACTGGAAAACAGGCACCCCTCCGCTTCTTTTATACGGAAAGCCGGGAATTGGTAAGACTTCTTCAGCCTATGCTCTGGCAAATGACATGAACTGGGAGGTCGTTGAGCTAAATGCAAGTGATCATCGAACAAAAGGCATAATTGAAAGGATTGCAGGCTCTACTGCAACCACAATGAGCCTTTTGGGATCTTCTCGGAAGCTTCTTTTGCTTGACGAGGCGGACAATCTGCACGGGACAGCAGACAGGGGAGGAGCGCGTGCAATAATTGATGTAATCAAAAATTCGCGTCAGCCGATAATCATGATTGCAAATGACCTTTACGGGGTTGCAAAAGAGTTAAAGGCATTATGTGAGCCTGTTCAGTTCCGGGCGCTTCAGACTGCAACCATAATAAAACATTTACGATATATCTGTTCAGCGGAAAAAAAGTCCTGCAGTGATGAGGCCCTAAAAGAAATATCCGAGAGCTCCTCAGGGGATATGAGATCAGCTGTCAATATGCTCTATGCCGCAGGAACAGGAATTGACAATCTGACTCTTGACAATGTGAGCACCGCAAAAAAAGATGAACGTGCAACAATCTTTGAGCTTGTCGGTGCTGTTTTGAAAGGAAAGGATGACAGGCGTTTAATGGAGATGTCGTATGAGCTTTCAGACACTCCTGATACAATTATCCAGTGGATTGAAAAGTCACTCTCCCAGATAAAAGATATAAAAAACCGTGCTGAAGCATACCGGTATCTCTCCTATGCAGACGATTATATTGGAAAAACCTACAAGAGGCAGTATTACACGCTATGGAGATATGCAACCGCAGTTATGATTCTTGGAACAGCACAGGCGGCAGATGGAGCAGGTGTTTCAGACAGAATCATGCCTCCTTCAAGGTGGGGCAGGATGTCTGGTGCGAGAAGGCAAAAAGCACTCCGTCAGTCTGTTTTAAACCGGCTTTCATCCGGTTATCATATTCCTGAAGATACGCTTAGGGATGAATACTTAAAATCAGTCTCTGTTCTTGCATCAAAAAACCCTCTTGCTTTTGCAAAAGAGTTTTCACTAGACAAGGATGAGCTTGACTTTTTGATTCACGACAAGGCTGTCTCGTCTGAAGTTATAAAAACCATAAAAAAAGAAATAAAAGAGCTTGAAAAAAAGGAGAAGGTGACAAAAAAGAAGGCAAACGGCAATAAAAATAAAGCCTCTCCTTCAGGTGAATCTGATGCATCAGATGCATCCAAAGATGCTACATCTTCGATAAAAAATCCCAAATCAACATTTTTATCAGATTATAACGGGGATGAAAAATCCTCTGAAAGGGAAGATTTGGATAATAAGAAAGTTGATGAATCCTCTGAGAAATCATCAGAAAAAAAGGTTTCTCCTTCACAGTCAACCCTTTTTTCATTTTAAAATAGTTTTTCTTTTTGAGTGAATTTTTATAATTATAATTTTAGCGCGGTGGTTTGTAGTATCTGTGGAGTATGACTCCGCAGTCAATTAATTCTCCGCCGTCTTTGTATATTTCATTTCCAAGATGATATACTAAAAGTTCACATTCGGCTTTTTTTGCAATCTCTATTAATGCCGGCATCATTTCAACTCCGGGTCTTATTGAGTATATCAGGTCGGCATCAGTGTATAAGGAAATATCCGGGCTGAAAATGTCATCTGTCCTGTATGAAATACTTGTGAGATCTGGATTTTTCTTTATATCCGAAGCTTTAATGAGATATCCTTCGTGATGCAGTTTTTCTGCTACATAGAAATTTTTTCCAATTCCGATTTCAATTATTTTGGTAGTTTTTGGATATTTTTTCAGATGGGAAAAAATTTTTTCTTCAATACCCTTATGATTCTCCATTGCTAATATTATTCTTAAATGAGTATCCTTATTTTTTGGGATAATGACGTCTCGATGGGAATAATGCATCCGGTTGCAAGGATGATATCTGATATAATTGATATGCCGGTTTTTGCTGAAGAAAATCCTGTAATGCTTAGAGGATATGACCGCTCGCGAAATCAAAATGATGCAAGCAGAATACTTGGTGATATGCAGGATGTATATACACGCAGGATGGGATGCGCTGATTCGATTTTAATTGTTACAGGAAAAGATCTTTTTATTCGTGGAAGGGACTTTGTATTTGGTCTTGCAAGGCCTGGTGTTAATGTGTCAATTGTATCTGCGGCAAGGCTTATGAACAGCTGGTACGGACGGGCAGACAGGGATGAGGATTTAATGGACAGGATTGTAAAAGAAGGCACACATGAGCTTTGCCACTGCATGGGGCTTGACCATTGTGATAATCCGGAATGCATCATGTATTATCCGCAGACACTGGATGAGCTTGACAGGAAAAAAAAGATGTTATGCCCCAAATGCAGAGAGAATTTAAATATTTACAAGTTTTCTGAATAACTGATGATGGGAAAAATTAATATCTGCAATTTATGATCATTTCGATTATAATTAATTAATAGAAAGGACAAACATTTTTAAAATAAAATATTGCTCTTTGGTATTTGCAATGAATTCAAGATTTTATGACATATTGTCTTTAGTAGGCGCTTTGCTGATTGTGATTGTAATTGCATTTGTCATGAATCCCGCGATTGTTTCTGAAGATACATCAGAGAAAGGTGATTTAACCAAAAAACTACCCTCTTCATCTGAGGATCTTTTCCTTTCTGATGAGACTTATGTTTCATCAGGCTATTCTTCTTCAGAATCTTTTAAAAATAATGATATGTGGATGCTTGCAAGCAGAATATCCGGAGCAATGGATTATTATGAGCCTGTAACAAGAGATTTTGCATTAAGGCTGATACCTGAGGAACATAGTGGTGATTTTTCTATTGCACAGGCCTGTGATTTGTGGGACAATGCGAAGAAAGACTGGACATACGAGTATGACAGTTACGGGATATGGGATGTTTCTCCTGCAAGCAGAACAATAAATACAGGTTTTGTCGGGGATCAGAACGATTTTTCAGTCTTCGTTGCATCTCTAATCAAGTCAACAGGCGGCCAGTCCAGAATAAAACTTGCAAACACTCCTCAGGCAGGAGAGCATGCATATGCTGAATTGTACCTTGGGAACAATGAGGACTTTAATAAAAAAATAATTAATTCAACAGCATTCTCAGATTTTAAGTCTAAATATTCAGGTATTTTTGCAAAAGATCCATATGGATTCAATATTTTCAAATATAAATATGTAAATATCGAATCCGGCGGGACATCTTTACTGGCTCAATATCCTTTAAATCATATTTTGAATGAGCCTGAAAAATACTCTTCAATGTGCTATGAATATCCAAAGATGATTGAATATATACTCATAAATCAGGACATGAATGAAATAGACTTTCAGATTATGTATCTGAAATTCAGGTATGGAGGATACACAAATCCATATGTTAGTGAATATTCTGATGTATCAACTCTGAGGGATATTTCATACTCATCAGAACTTGAAAAGAACAACGACAAGTCCTTCTGGCTGAAACTGGACTGGTTTGGAAGTTACCCGGGAGACAGTTATTATAATGACTTAAATTACGCAACAGTGTTTTATTCAGATTCTTCGTGGAATAATATAAGATTTAGCTCCCTTTCAGGCTGAATTGAAATATACCTCAGATTATATTATGCAAATTAATAACTTATATATTAAAAAAATCCAAGTATTATATAGCAATGATATCCGGGTTTGATATTCTCAAATATTTATCGATAGCAGTTATTCTAAGCCTTGTAGTAACCGGTGGTTTTTTCATGGTCTCTGCAGGCAGTGATAATGCACCGGATAGTATTTCAGGCACTAAAGACTCAGTATCAGGTTATCAGTCAGAACCATTTGAAGTAATAACTGTATATACTTCCTCTTTAGCTTCTGATAAATCAGTTATCAGCTATTCTGAAGCGATGGATTATAAAAATCCTGCTGTACAGTCATTTGCATATTTAAGAATATCTTCCGGTAATGCCGGGGAATATTCATACAATCAGGCATTTGATATGTGGGATTATCTTCAAAAAAACTGGGTTTATGCAAATGATCCAAAAGGTCCTGAATATATTTCGAAAGCATCTGATACAATAAAAGCAGGTCTTAGAGGTGACTGCGATGACTATTCTGTATTTTTATCCTCTCTTATCCTGTCTCTTGGCGGAAAATGCAGAATAATAGAGTCTCCTCCTGTTGATGGTTCTAATACCGGTCATGCTTACCCTGAACTATTCATCGGCACTGACAAAAATCAGGTGGTAGATATCAGCAGAAGTATTTCAGCAGAGTACGGGTGTGAAAAAGTGTATTACAGTATTTCAAATAATGACCAAATGACTGAATACTGGTTAAATCTTGACTGGTCTGGTAAAAATTTATCTATAGATTATTATCGTTATGGAGATTCGTCATACATTAAAAACAGCAATCATCCGGGCAGAGAATACTATAACGCCAATTCAGAAGTTACAATTTATTATCCTGATGGAAAATCTATAAAATCAACGCCTCAACATGGCTATTATATGCAGAAGATGAACGGAGTGGATACACTCAATGCATTATAAAAGCATATTGACAATTTTTCTTTTGATAATCATATCGACATCTTTTCTGCTTTGTTGTGGATGTACTTCATCAGAGAACAATTCCTGTAATGCGACTATTTCTGAAATGACGAATCTTATAAATTCCGCTGTAGATCGCTTCAGTTTAATGGATTTCTCGAATCCTGATGATTTTTTTAAATTTCAGGCTGAACAGTCAAAAAAAGAAATGTCAACTGCCCTTTCATTAATGGCGTCTGAAAATGTCAGGAAATGTTTTGAGAAGAATGAATACAAAAATCTAATCAGACTTTTAGAGCTTGAATATGGACTTATGGATGTTTATTTTGAATATGCTGATGTTTCTAAAACTATATCTGACAATTCAGATAAAAACTATTCCGAGTACCAGAAAAATTTAAAAGATGCATCGTTCAGGCTTGGTAATTTGCGATATTCGATACAGGAACTGCTCATCCTGGCCGGAGATATTGATGAATCTTCTTTCCCTGAAGGCATAAATCCTGATATTTCAGGTGCTAAAAACCAGCTTGAAAGCCTTCTTGAAAAAATAGATAAGGATATTTCAGATTTGAATGTTTACAGATAAAATCATCTTTTTTGTTTTTAGTTATTTGTGGCTTTTGCTATGATAGTCAAAATCCCGGATAGGCTTATCAGGATTTTTGTGTGATCAGAATTTATGTGTGATTAAAAAAGCTCATTATGTGAGTTTGCTATAAAACTAATTTGAGAACCATTCGTTTTTCTATTTTTATTTAAGTTACTGGCCTTTAAACTTTGATGGTTGGAAAAATATTAATCACTAATAACTCTTATAGTACCCAATCATCAGTTTGGACGATTAAGATGGGATATTATTCTTCACTTATCAACAGAAAATTCAAGGACGTGGTGGGAAACCGCTACGAAGGGATTATTAAGGAATACAAGGAGTTTTTGCTGACAGAAGAAGAGGTTGTAAAAGACGTTAAAACAATCCTTCTTCCTCTGGATATTTTTGTTAAGGAGATTCCTAATACACTCTATGAATTGTTAAGCATTTATGGCGCAGAAGTAACGCTTGTCTATATTGTTGACCGTGATGCAATAGCAATGGTCAAAGAGATATTAGGCGAGGATTCAGCAAAAGAATATGCGGAGAAAAAGGAAAAACACGGCTATAAACTTATTGAAAAAATCTCTGCCGAACTTGAAGACAGAGGGATTTCATCAAAGGAGAGACTATTTGCCGGGCATAAGCTCGACAATATCGAAACAATGTCAAATGATTTTGATCTTGTTGCTATATCAAAAAGCTATGGCGGCGGACGCGGTGACGAAAACGAGATTAGTCCTGTATCTCAGAGGCTTATAAGCCAGATAAATGCGGCGGCTGTACTCTACTGACAAATATTTGAGTGATAACAAATGATTCCAATTGAAACTTTAATTGCAGTAGTAGTTTTCCTGCTTACATATGCTTTGATTATTGACGAGAGAATCCACCGTGCTGTTGCCGCTATGGCAGGTGCGTCTGTTTTAGTGTTTATCGGGATTGTTCCATGGGACAGTATATTAGAGCACATTGATTTTGGAACGATTTTCCTGCTAATGGGAATGATGATTATCGTCAATGTCGCAAGCAACAGCGGTCTTTTTGAATATCTTGCAATAAAAACTGCAAAAGCGGCAAAGGGAAGCCCGATTATGGTCCTCCTTCTTTTCTCCCTGGTAACAGCCGTTACAAGTGCATTTCTGGACAATGTAACAACCGTTCTTTTGCTTACGCCAATGCTTCTGTACATTGCAAAGGTAATGAATTTAAATCCAATTCCTTTCCTGCTTGCTGAGATTATGGCTTCAAACGTTGGCGGAATGGCAACACTAATTGGAGATCCACCAAACATCATGATTGCATCATCAGCAGGTCTGACATTTAATGAGTTTATTGTGACAATGGGGCCAATAGCGGCAGTTGATCTGGTAATTGTTCTGGTGCTTTTTGTATTGATGTATGGAAAGCAGATGAAGGTTACAGATACTGAAAGGTCAGCTATTAAAAAGACAATAGATTCACTAGATGAGCGTGCCGCAATTCAGGATGCAAAACTTTTCAAGAAGTCTATAATCACACTTATAATTGTTGTAGCGCTTTTCTTTGTCCATAATAACATCGGAAGCATGCTGAATGTCATACTGCCGTTTGTTGATCCTTCAATGTCTCTTGAGCCTGCAGAGGTGGCTTTAATTGGAGCTTCTTTGATTTTATTCTGGTCAAGAACATCACCTGAGATGATATTTGAGAAGGTTGAATGGCCTGCACTGTTCTTCTTTGGTGGTCTTTTTGTCCTTGTCGGAGGACTGGTTAACACCGGCGTAATCTCAGATCTTGCCCAGGTGGTAATCAACAATGTAAGCACAACCGGTGAGGCTATGTTTGTTATTGCGTGGTTTTCAGCTATTGCTTCCGCAATTGTAGATAATATCCCGCTTACAGCCGCTTTGATTCCTCTTATTCATGATATTGGTGCAACATCCACTACAATTGATACATATCCTCTATGGTGGGCGCTTTCACTTGGAGCATGTCTTGGAGGTAACGGAACTGCTATAGCGGCTTCTGCAAATGTTGTGGTTTTGGGAATTGGAGAAAGAGAAGGAATAAAAATTACATTTATAGATTTCTTAAAAGTCGGACTTTTGGTTTTGTTCATAACTGTCGCAGTCGGACTTGGAATTTTATATCTGATGTTTTAAGTGAGGTGTAATATTTATGAAAATGTTAGTTTTGATGGACGGCACAAAATGGAGTCAGAAGGCCGCAATGCATGCATTAATGCTTGCAAAGGAGAAGGGAGAGGATTTAACAGAGGTTGTATTGTTTTCTGTCCTTGACAGAAATGAGGTTCGCTCGTCTGCTTTTTACCTCTGCAAGCAAAGCAATATGTGTGACAGAATTGCAGAGCATGAAGCAAAAATTGCCCGTGATATGAGAAAAAATATCGGCGATGATGTGGCAGATATGATACTTCACCTAAACCGGGCAGGCATAAACTGCTCTTCAAAGATTGTTGAGGGCAAAAGAGCTGAGGAAATCTTAAAAGAAATTAATTCAGACAACTACAGCCTTATTGTTATGGGAGCATTTGGAAAGAAATCAAATGTTTTGGTTGGAACACTTTATTCAGAAATTGCAAAGGATGTTGATGTTCCAATTCTGATTGTAAATTAAAAAACATCTGACATAACTTTTTTTTAAATTTTTTCAATCCGGATTACTGTTAAAAGTAAATTTTGTCAAACTGCTTAAATACTGCAAACCTTTTTAAGTTCATCTCGACTGATTAATTAATCGTAGTCAATATGAACAACAAAGAGGCAAAAAAGAGTATTTCCTGGCACTCACTTCCAATAGAAGATGTCTATGAAAAATTAGCCACAGGAACAGATGGCATTTCAGATGAGGAAGCATCAGAGCGTCTGAAACATTACGGAAAAAACAGCCTGCCGGTAAAAAAGCCTCCCGGAATAATAGTTGTCTTTCTTCACCAGTTCAAAAGTCCTCTAATCTATATTCTTCTTGCCGCGGCGTTTGTCTCTTTTTTATTAAATGACTATAAAGACGGTTTTTTCATTCTTGCAGTTGTTTTTCTAAACGCTTTTATCGGAATGTTTCAGGAGTGGAAGGCTGAGAAGAGTGCAACTAAGCTTCAAAGCCTTCTTCATATCACAACTACTGTCATAAGAGACGGAAAAGAACAGTATATTGATGCTGAAAACCTAATTCCCGGCGATTTGGTCTCTCTTGAATCAGGAAGTCGTGTTCCGGCTGATCTACGTCTTATACATGAGGCCAATCTTTTGATAGATGAATCACTTCTAACGGGTGAATCAGTTGGTGTTGAAAAAAAGCTTACAGTTCTAAAAGACGGTGAATCTATAAGCGAAATGAAAAATATGGTCTTTGGTGGAACTACTGTTTTAAACGGAAGAGGCAGGGGAATTGTAGTTGCAACAGGTCTTAAAACCGAAGTTGGAATTATTGCAAAGAGTGTTTCATCAGAAGAAGCCTCCAAACCCCCGCTTCTTATTCGTATGGAAAAATTTTCAAGGGATATTGGAATTTTAGTCATACTGGCATGTTTTTTGATGGCGTCTGTTATGCTTTATAATGGAACAGGCTTTACAGATGTGTTCTTCTTCGCAGTTGCCCTTTCAGTCTCGGCAATTCCTGAAGGACTGCCTGTTGCAATTACGGTTGCACTTTCGATTGCAACAACCCGTATGGGTGGGAAAAATGTAATTGTGCGGCGTCTTGCCGCCGTTGAGAGTCTTGGAAGCTGTACAATGATTGCAACTGACAAGACCGGAACACTGACTGTAAACGAACAGACTGTTAAAAGAATAATTTTGCCGGAAGGAGATATCTATGATGTATCAGGCGCAGGATATACAGGTTTTGGAGAAATTTATCCTGCCGGAGAAGATAAAGAGAGCTTTGATTTTTCCTCAGATAAGAACAGGGGTGTTCTTCAAAACCTGGCTTTGACAGGGGTTATCTGCAATGAGGGAAGTCTTTACAAAGAAGGCGATTCATGGATCATACATGGCGATTCAATGGATGTTGCCCTGCTTTCATTCTCATACAAAGCAGGAATTGATCCGGATTCTCTTTTAAACAGCATTGTCGTTGAAAAAACAGTTCCCTTTGAGCCTGAGAAACGCTACTCTGCTGTTTACTATACTGATAGTTCGGGTCAGTTAAAGATTGCAGTTAAAGGCGCATTTGAGGTAATATCAGAGTTTTGCAGTCATGTTGCAGTAAAAGACGCAAAAATGCTGATAAATAAAGAAGAGCTTGAATACCAGCTTCACTCTCTTGCAAAGGATGGTTATCGTGTCCTTGCTTTTGCAGAAGGTTGTATTGATGAGATGCCGAAAGGAAATCCCGGGTTGTCAGATGTAAAGCCGGACCTGGTATTTCAGGGCATAGCAGGCTTCATAGATCCCTTAAGGCCGGGTGTATTTGACGCAATAAAAAAATGCAGGGATGCAGGTGTTGAGGTCTCAATGATAACCGGAGATCATCCTGATACCGCACTTGCTATTGGAAAAGAGCTTGGTATTGCATCTGATGACTCTGTTGTGATGACTGGCAATGACCTTTTAGAGGCAGGAACGCCTGATCTTCCCATTTTTATAAAAAAATTAAAAAATGTGCGTATATTCGCCCGTGTAAACCCTCTTCAAAAACTGATGATTGTGGATACTATGGTTAAAAGCGGACATTTTGTTGCGGTTACCGGTGATGGTGTAAACGATGCTCCGGCCCTTAAAAAAGCAAATATCGGTGTTGCAATGGGTTCAGGAACAGACGTTGCAAAAGACACTTCGTCTATGATTATAACCGATGATGATTTCGCATCAATAGTCTCCGGAATAGAAGAGGGAAGATATGCATATGACAACATCAGGAAAGTTACGTATCTTTTGGTATCAACCGGATTTGCAGAGATAATTCTCTTTACACTGGCACTTTTTGCCGGACTTCCGCTTCCTCTGATTGCAGTTCAGCTTTTATGGTTAAATCTTGTTACAAACGGAATACAGGATGTTTTTCTTGCGTTTGAAAAAGGTGAGCCTGAAACTATGAAGCGAAAGCCAAGGGATCCAAAGGAGAGTGTTTTTAATTCTTTGATGATCCAGGAGTCGGTTCTTTCAGGAATGGTTATCGGTCTTATTGCATTTTCTGTGTATTTCTGGCTCATGTCTGAAGGCTTTGATGAATTTTCAGCAAGAAGCATTCTTGTTCTTCTGATGGTTCTTTTAGAGAATTTCCACGCTTTAAACTGCCGTTCTGAGTATCACTCGGTATTTGGGGTGCCTTTGAAGAACAATTATTATCTGATATTTGGAATTATCTTTGCACAGGGAATTCATATCCTTGCCATGATGACTCCTTTTATGCAGGACCTTTTAGGTATCAGCCCTGTTAATCTTGAAACATGGTTTGTTCTTCTTGCAATATCCTCATTGATACTGGTTGTAATGGAACTTTTCAAATTTTTTAAATTCAGGCTGATAAAATCGTCCCAAGTTTATAAAAACCCTGTTCCATGAACTTAATTTTAAATAGGATTACTTATTTTCCTGTTTTCTGAAAGGGCTTGATGTGGGTAAAAAATAAAAAAAAGAAAAAATATTCAAAAAAAAGTGTTGAAGATCAAAGACAAAAGTCTGCATAAATATTTATACAGTAATGAACAAATATGTTCATAGATGAAGAAGGAATGCATTTTTAAAAATAATAATTCAAAACTGCAAAGTCGTAAGAACAATCTTTTAGCTTGTGATTTCGGGGGTATTACCAGATGAAATCAAAAGATATCGCAATTGTCGGAATATGTCTTGCCGTTGGTGCAATTCTGAGATTTGCGGCAAACATGTTTCCGGGTGCAATCGTTGGCAATCCGGTTATTGCACTTTATTGTCTTGCGATTATTCTGATAAGGCCTAAGCTTAAGGAAGCTGTTGGAATTGGTCTTGTTGCGGCAGTTGTATCTATGCTCATAAGCCACTCGATATTCCCGCCTGCAAACTTAATATCCGAACCCTTAGGTGCTTTGACATGTGCAGGAATCTATGGTCTTTTAGGAGATTCCAAAAAGTTAGAGAAGATTTCGCTTTTATCTCCTGCGATTACAACATTCATTGCAACGCTTGTAAGCGGCTTTTCATTCATTGGTATCTGTATGGTTGTAATGCTTGCATCATTCATATCAATTCCAAGCGGAACTGTCATCGGATTTTTCGGAATGGTTGCACCTATTGTAATAATCACTGCAGTTTTCAACTGTATTGTAACACAGATTCTATATATTCCGGCAAAGCGGATAATCTCCCGCTAAAAATTTAATTTTTTTAAATTCAAAAAAAAAAATCCGTATGTTTTATCATAAACAATTTAACTCTTTGATGAACAAACATATACAATAATGAGTGTTGTAAGCACTTCTTTTTGAGGATATTCAATATGAAATCAAGAGATATTGCAATAGTTGGAATTCTTCTTGCAATCGGTGCAATTCTAAGATATATTCTGAATGTTGTTCCAGGGGCAATCGTTGCAAATCCGATAATCGCTCTTTATTGTCTTGCGATAATACTGATTGCGCCAAAGATAAAGGATGCACTTGGAATAGGAATTGTTGCGGGAATTATATCTGCAATTATAAGCCATTCTATATTTCCGCCTGCAAACTTAATATCCGAGCCGTTGGGAGCACTTGTCTGCCTGCTTGTTTATGTATTTTTAAAGGGTAGAATTCCTCTGGCACCGGGAATTTCAACATTTATAGCAACGCTTGTAAGCGGCTTTTCATTCCTTTTAATAAGCCTGGTCGTTATTGTATCAGGTGTTATTACAGAGCCTTATGAGTCTTTCACAGTCGGACTTTTTGTTGTTACATTATCGCCGATAATTATTCTGACAGCGGTTGCAAACTCGGTTATAACACAGGCTCTCTTTATTCCCTCCTCTAAGATTCTTATGAGAAGTGCATCTTCAACTGAAGAGATAAAATATAAGCCAAAGGAATTTGAAGTGGAAGAGTCTGAGTTAGAAGAGGATTTTGATTCACATGCTACAGGAGGTGTAAAATCCCCTCTGCATGTTTCTGAAGGTTCTTTTGGAACTGATGAAAAAAGTGATTCTGCAATAAGCTTTGAAAATTTCTCATACAAATATCCGTCAGCAGATTCACCTGCACTTTCAGGTATAACTCTTGATATAAAAAAAGGCGAATGTATCCTGGTAAACGGAACAACAGGTGCCGGAAAAACAACATTTTGTCTTGCCGCCGCCGGAATAATATCGCATGAATATGAAGGAATGCGTGAAGGAAATATCCGCATTTTTGGAAAAGACGTCTCGGAATACAAAGACATGGGGGATATCGGCAGTAAAATCGGTGTTGTGTTTGACGATGCAGACGCTCAGCTGATATTTACAACTGTTGAGGAAGAGGTGTTGTCCGGCCTTGAAAACCGTGGTCTAAGCCCTTTAGATGTTAAAGAAAGGCTTGAGAGGATAATGAGTATAACAGATATCGAAAAACTCAGATATCGTGCACCACACACTCTTTCAGGAGGGCAAAAACAGCGAGTGTCTCTTGCCGCAACGCTTGCATCAGGAACAGAATGCATCATACTTGATGAAGCAACAGCAGAACTTGACACCTCGGCAACCTCTGTTATTATATCTGTTTTAAAGAGGCTGAAAGAGCAGGGGAGCACAATCATTGTTGTTGAACAAAAGCCGCGTGAAATGGCGGAAATTGCCGATCGTGTTACATTAATAGACAATGGAAGAATTGTGTCTGTTTTATCATCAGATGATTTTTTCAAAAACTACACTGATGATGAATCCGGCCGCTTTGAAAAGCCTGCTGACTGTAAAATATCTTTTAATGAGACACCTGTTGTTGAAATCAGAAATCTTGTTCATGATTACGGTGAACACCGCGGACTTGATGATATTTCCTTAACGATTATGCCAGGAGAACTTATCGCTATAATCGGTGAGAATGGTTCAGGAAAGACTACACTTTCAAAGCACTTAAACGGACTTTTAAAGCCAACTTCAGGTGAGGTTTTTGTCTGTAACATTAAAACAAAAGATGCAGGTGTAACAGAACTTGCAAGGCATGCAGGCCTTGTTTTTCAAAATCCTGATACAATGCTCTTTGAGGATACTGTTGAGCGTGAAGTGGCATTTGGGCTTAAAAACATCGGAATGGACCTAAAAGATGATTCTGATTATATCGAAAAGATTCTTGATGAAGTGGGGCTTTTTGGAAAAGCAGAAGTATTTCCGCGTTCAATGAGCAGGGGTGAGCGCCAAAGACTTGCAATCGCCTGCGTTATTGCAATGAAGCCTGAGATTATAATTCTTGATGAGCCTACAACCGGTCTTGACTTCAAAGAATCCCGAAGAATAATGTCTATTCTTGAAAAATTAAGCAGTCAGGGTCATACTGTAATCATGGTAAGCCATGATATGGGAATTGTGAAAAACTATGCAAGAAGGATAATTACAATGGCTGACGGAAAAATAACAGGCGACAGCGGAATTTGTCCGGGAGGTATTTAAGATGGCTGAAATTTTGCAGTACATTAGAATTGACGGATTATTTCACCGGATGAATGCTCTGACAAAGATAATTTTTCTGGTCTTAGTAATTTCAATTGCTGTTATATCCACAAAACCTGAAATAATTGCAGTACTTGTTTTAGTTCTTTTCCTGCTTTCAGCTTTAGGAAAGTTTTCAAAAGAACTCTTAAAGCAGGTTCCGATGCTTATTTTCCTGTCACTCGGGCTTTTGCTCCTGACAATTCTTACTATGCAGTCCGGAGATGTTATCGGATATCTTATTCCATCAGCAATTCCTTATATTGGCGGAAATATCGCAATAACAGCAGGTGCTCTTAATTTTGCAATGATACTGTCTCTTAGATTTTTTGCCATGCTATTTGCATTTCAGATTTTAATATTGTCAACACAGCCAAGGGATCTTGTACATGCACTTCAGACTATGAGGCTTCCTGTTGACTATACTCTTATGCTTCTGATTGCGATACGATTCATTCCAAGTCTTCAGCTTGAGGGAAAAAGGATTCATGAAGCACAGCTTGCAAGGGCACTAAATCCGGGGAAAGGAGTTGTTGGAAAGCTAAAATCACTGACACCTATTATGATTCCGCTTGTTTCAAACGCTCTTGGAAAGGCAAACGTTCTTGGACTTACAATTGATTTACGTGGACTTCGGACTATGAAAAGAACACCGCTTGTTGAAAAAGAGTTCTGCTATGCAGACTATATGCTGATATCTCTGCTGATTTGTTCAATAGCAGTAATAGTTTATCTTTTTGGTCTGGGGCTATTCCCTTAACATTAGTATAATGCCATGAGACTACATCTCATGAACCTTTTTTTCACAAACAAAATGTGATATTAAAGATCTGAATTTTTACAAGTTGTATTTTGGATTATTAAAATTTAGAAAGCAAAAATTTGGGAAAGTAAGAGTGATTAAAACAGGAAATATAGTGAATGGGCTTATTTAATTTTTAAAAATCAGGAATTAAAATTCAATTCCTTCGCGTGCTTTGACACCGTTGTCAAAGTAATGCTTTACTTTTTTCATCTCGGTTACAAGGTCTGCTGCATCTATCAGTTCAATTGGTGCGTAACGGCCTGTAAGTATAACTTCAGTCGCCTCGTTTTTGTTCTTCAAAACCTCCATTACATCTCCGGTTTCCAAAAGGCCGCTATGTATTGCAACATTAATCTCATCCATTACAACAAGAGAATATTTCCCTGAGGACAAAGCTTCACTGCATCTCAAAAGACCATTTTTTGCAAGCTGAATATCATTGTCATCAGGCTCTTTGAAGATAAAACAGCCATCGCCGAACTGTTCGATATGAAAATTATTAAAATATTCTGAAAGCTTTAGCTCTCCGCTGTTCTGCCCTTTGATGAACTGACCGAAAAAGACTTGTCTTCCGGCGATTAAGGTGCGAATACATGTCCCCAGTGCGGCTGTTGTCTTTCCCTTGCCTTCTCCTGTGTTTATCTGAATATATCCTCTTGTCATCTTTTAAAAATCCTTTTTGGTTATCTGCTCTAAAATTTATATAAGCTCTGATAATAATTCATCAACATCAGAGATTACTTTTGCCTCTTTTATCATGCGGTTGTAGATTTCTGTTGCCAGGCCATTTGTCATATCAATTTTTCTGAAGTTTTTGTCAGCGTTTACGAAGAAAAACTCCTTTTTGCCTATGTATTCAAGAGCGGTCTTTAGGTTTGCCAGATTTCCAAAGCCGACATTTGTTGCGATAAAACAGATTGCATCTGATGAGTCGCACATTTTTTTAAGCTTTAAAACATCTGTATCCGAATAACCTGAAAATGGAGGTGCTGAGATAGTTTCAACTCCTGCAGAGGTGCAGGTGTCATAGTCCTGGTCGCCGACATTTAAAATTCCTGCCGTTACATGAAATCCGGCAGATTTCAAGGATAGAATTATCTGTCTGCCACGCCCTTCTCCTGATATTACATGGATATGCTTTTTTTTGCCAGATTTTATATCCGGCGGAAGTGAGAATACAAACTGTTCTTTTCCTCCCTCCGGATGCTTATACTGCATTGCAAGAACGCCGAAGACCTCTTCTATATTGTCGGTTTTGAGAACTTCAGATGCACGGCCTTCTTTTAGGACACTGCCGCCTTTTGTTATAATTATGTCATCGCAGTATGCAGATGCCTGGTTAATTTCGTGTATTATGCAGAGAACTGATTTATCCTTTGATATGTCTGAGAGAAGTTTCATCATTTCAAGCTGATGCCTGATATCGAGATGTGATGTTGGTTCATCAAGAAGAAGGTACTCAGGCTCCTGTGCAAGAGCACGTGCAATCATAACCCGCTGGAGTTCTCCGCCGGAAAGTTCGTTAATCTTTCGGGTCTGAAATGAAAGCATGCCGGTATCTTTTAAGCTTTCTGTCACAATTCTGTGATCTTCTTCGGAATCTGCCGTAAAATTCTTCTGATATGGTGTCCGCCCAAGCATTACATAGTCATACACTGGAAATGAGAAAGGAGAATAGACGCTTTGTTCTACAACTGCACGCAGTTTTGCAAGTTCTATTGAATTAAGGGAATCTGTAGTTTTGTTATTGTAGTAAACACTCCCTGATTTTGGTTTAAGAAAGCCTGCGATAATCTTGAGAACTGTTGTTTTTCCGCATCCGTTTGGCCCGATTATGCCTGTAATCCTGTTGTCGTGGCATGTAAAATTCATGTCAGTTAAAACATCAGATGAGTCACTGTATCCGAATCTGACATTTTTTACTTCTATTGGCATTACAGCTCACCTTTCCTTGATCTCAAAAGATACAAAAAGAACGGAGCACCACATAGAGCAGTTAAAATTCCCAATGGGAGCTCTGAGGGTGCAATAATTAACCTCGCAATCATATCTGCAATGACTATAAAGAGTGCTCCGGCAAAAATACAGACCGGAATAAGTATCCTGTGATCGGGACCTGTTACAAGCCTTACGATGTGTGGAATTATAAGGCCGACAAACCCGATAATTCCGCTTACCGATACTGCCGCACTTGTTATAAGAGCGGTTGTAATAAGAAGAATTTTTTTTAGCCTTTCCACATTGATTCCAAGATACAGTGCTGATTCTTCACCAAACATCATGGCATTAAGCTGTCTTGTAAGAACCATCATAATGATTATTCCAAGAATTGTAAAGGGGAGCATTATCCAGACATAATCCCAACCCCGTCCTGAAAGACCCCCCATTGTCCAGAACATTATAGCATTGAGATTGTGGCCTGCTGAGAACATCAGGAATGAGTTGCAGGCAGAAAGAAGAGCTGATATTGCAATACCTGATAGAAGAAGAGTGTTTACCGGAACGAGATTTCCAATTCTTGCAACATTGTATACAAGAAACATTGTTCCAAGGCCGAAGATAAACGCCATTACCGGAATGCTGTATATTGTAAAAAAAGCAGTTGCTCCATATACAAAGACCAAAAGTGCTCCTAAAGCAGCCCCGCTTGAAATTCCAAGGATATACGGGTCTGCCATAGGATTTCTAAAGAGGCTTTGAAGCGCCGCTCCTGAAAGTGCAAGACATGAGCCTACTAGTGCTCCTAAGATGATTCTTGGCAGACGGATTCCAAGAACTATTGTCTCTTCACCGCCTGTCCAGTAAGGAACCTGTGTTAAATGAGGTATGAATCCTGACAAGGGATATGTGAGGATATCAAATACTTTTTTTGCACTTATTCCTGATTCTCCGACACCAATTGAGATTACCATTACAACTATTGTTGCGATGAAAAGCCCTGCTGATATGGCTATTGTTCTTCGCCGCTGATACATTGATATAAAATCTCCAGGGCCTCTCCGATTCTTGGTCCGGGCCTTGAAATAAGATCGTCATCGACTGAATAGACTCTTCCTGATTTAACGGCAGGAATATCTGCAAGCTCTTTGTTGTTTAGAATCTGTTCTCTTAAGTCAATGCCGGAGTTCATCACACCGTCTATTACAATGATTACCTCCGGCTGGCGCATAATAATAGACTCTGTTGTTGCGACAAAATATCCTTCTGTGTCTGAATAGATGTTTTCTCCTCCGGCAAGCTCGATTAGTTCATTTAAGTATGTATTTTTCCCTGTTACATACATTGGATCTGCTGATACTGCATACATTGTCTTTGGCGGATTTGCAGGATGGTGTCTTTTTGAAATTTCATCAATCTCTGCTTTTATTTTTTCCGTTAGACTGACAGCACTTTTCTTTTCGTTTAAGACTTCTCCGATAACTTCTATGTTTTTATAAATATCATCTACAGATTCAATATGAAAGAGAATGACGGGGTATTTGTTATCCCTTAACTGCGAGACCATCGTTGTGTCAACCATTGTTGTTGCAAAAATAAGATCCGGCTCTTTTGAGATTACTGATTCGATGCTTGTTCCTGTTGTCATTCCACCTATTGATTCCACTAAAAGCGCCTCTGGCGGGTGTGTGTCATATGCTGTTCTTCCAACAAGTTTTGCGCCGGATTTTTCTGTATTAATCGCGAAGAAAAGTTCTGTTATGCTTGGCGCAAGTGAGATTACTCTTTTTGGATATTTTTTGATCTCTGATTCAAATCCGGTATCGTCAGTTATTTTTAAAAAATCTGTATTTGAATCTGAAATCTCTGATGTGTCTTTTATACTGGTCTCATTTTCATCTGCATACGGTTGGAGGACGGATGTTTCCTGTGATTCTGATAAAGAATCAGGATTAATCTGTGTTTCTGTGCATCCGCAGGCAAAAACTGCTGATACTATTACTGCTATTAAAAAAATCAGCGGGAGGTATTTCATATTAAGGAATTTGATGTTTTGAAATAAATATTTACTTAAGTAAAAGTTTTACCCTGAATGGGTGCATCCGGTTACTCATGCTTTTGTCCGGACATACTCCTGAATGTCCTGATTTTTAAATTTATTCTATCTGACTCCATTTTGGTCTGTATTTTTTTTAATTATAAAACGGGTTTTGTATAAATCATTATCTGGTAATCCGTTTTTTCACAAATCCCTGTAATTATCATGAGGTTTTTCAGATCTCTTCTCGTAAAAGGGATTTTAGTAAAAGGCATTTATATCTCTTTTTCATAGCAGGTGTGCAGGCTGAAAATATTTAGTTTGAGCTTATTTTTGCATTTTAGAGACGGTTGTAAAGGAGGGTTTTCAATAAAGGCAATACGTCCGTATTAGAATGATTAAAGGTCGGAAAGCACCCCTGTAGTGGCCCGCTATTGCCCTCTTTTTTTCAGACGATGTTTATATAGGGAAGGGTTGAGATAATCCAACACATGGCTTCTGTGAAGGTGAGATTTTCTGGCGTTTTGTGCCAATTTTACATCATATTTTAGCTTTATAGTATACTTCCATAATGCCGTATTGCAGTAATCCTGCAAAAGATATTTTCTTAAAAATATTTTTTTTACAATAGTCAGTTTGAAATTTTGTAGAATTAAATTGTGGAATCACATCTCAAAACAAATATATGTTAGAATAATAAAATAACTCATTCAACTTATGTTGAGTTAACCCAATTTATTTTTGATGTGCTGGTTTTGACATAAGCTCCCCAATGAAATTGGAGGTATTATGGAAATGTTTAGGAAAAAAATTGAAAATTTAGAGGCAGTGTCACCGGTTGTCGGAGTGATGCTGATGCTGGTTGTAACGATTATTATAGCTGCAGTTGTAAGTGGGTTTGCCGGAGGTCTTGTCGGGAATACTCAGACAGCGCCACAAGCAGCCATTGATGTGAGAATAGGATATGGTGATGTGGGCATGGGAAGTAATGGCTATAATATGGAATTTGAACTCCTGAGCGGAGATTCCATGCCGACAAAGGATCTGGCTATCATCACCTACTACACAAATAATAGCGGGAAGACATTCCACCATGAACAGACTGCCACAAGTGAAGCAACGCACTTTGTTACAAAATATGGTTCCGAATATTACATTCCAACTCCATTCCTAAATGATATGAGGGACGGATATGCTTACGCGACTCCTTCAAAATGGTTTGGAAACTTCACATGGAAGACTGGTGATATTATGGATACTGGGGGGTCTTATAGTGAAGCAGGACTTGCACAGATGCTTGGGATCAGTGAACCGGATTCCCCATATGAAATAGGAGATCCCGACTTTGGAACAGGCAGTGTAGTTGACGTAAAAATCATGCACATCCCAAGTGGTAAATATATCTATGACAAGGAGGTTGTTGTAGCATGAAAGGAATAAATAATGAAGCAGTATCGCCGGTAGTCGGCGTCATGCTTATGCTTGTAGTGACAATTATAATTGCTGCAGTTGTTAGCGGATTTGCCGGAGGACTGGCAGGAAATCAAAAGATGGCCCCGCAAGTAACAATCACTGCAGAACCTGTTGTCAAAGCTTTCCTAGACCTAGATAAAACAAACTCCGAGGCCGATTACGGCACATCTGATTTTACTGCAAACAATGGTATAGAATTTGAAAATACGGGTGGAGATTCTTTCTCTTTAACTGATATTGACGTACAACTCAGTTCAGGGACCACAAAATATACCCTGTCATATATAGATCAGGTTGACTATTCTTCTGATTGGACCTGTTTGGAAGAGAACATTACTGCCGGTGTTGATTTTGAATATGATCAAAACTATGTATCTGTACCTATAGCATGGAATCATTTCGCGAAGATTGGAGGTTCGAGTCTTCAGGACATCTCTATTTCACCTGGTGACAAATTTATGCTCTATGCATGCGGATGTTATGACACTACTGATTCGGCGTATGGACCATCATCCAGCAATGGAAAATATCTTGTATGGGAACCAAAAGGTACAATTAACGGATTTGGAGCACAGTTTGGAAAGGAGATTGGATACAAACTAATTGATAAGGATTCAGCAAAGATTATAGCAAGTGGTGCTGTTGTATTCAAATAGATAATTAATGAGGTTTACAACATCCTCAATATCTTTTTTTATTGCTCAAAATTAAAATCATATTTTAAAAAGAGAAATTCAACAGAATTAATTTTTTTATTCTTTTTTAGAAATTTTATTGACGGAAACCTGTCGTTTTTATGCGATTAAATTTTTACCAGCATATTTAGTGTTTTGATAGTATCCGGACTACTTTGATTGGGCACCTCTGTGTACTCACTTAGCCAAATATACTGACCGAGGGGTTTGCTCCCACAGCAATCAGTGAAGATGCTGATATCTTTCAATCACTCAGACCTTGCTGAGATTACAAAATAACTTTTATCAGATTGATAAATTTCAGAAAAACAAATTACAAAATGTTTTTAATTTGATATAATTACAAAAAAAGTAGAGAATAGATCACTATTTTCTCTCATGCAATTTGTATATCTGTTGTGAAGGAACATTTCTCAAAATCCCTATATTACACCATTAATCACAATTATTGTATATATTGGTGGAAAATTCAAACGCCACAAGCAGGTACGCTGATCTCATTATTTATCATATCCAGCGGCTGAGGCAGTCCCTGAATATAATTTATAAGTGCATCAATATCCGCCGGGCCGACATTCACATTAACTTCCCAGTCCCATGGCGGTGCTAAAACTCCTCCGCCCATGGCATTTCCATAGGCCATATAGTAGTTCATGGCGGCGGTATATATTGCATCTTCGTCAAGCGGAACGCCGTTAATCAGAACTTCTGTTACTTTGCTTCCAGCAGGCAGGGAGGGATCCCAGGCATATGTTATTCCGGAAACGGAAAGGTACTCCTCCGGCAACGGCTCCTGCCATTGTCTTTCAAGAATTGTTTTAATCTGCTCTCCTGTGATCTCACGTGATGCAACATGCGGCCGGCTGTACCATCCGCCGTACTCTGCAGCAATGGACGCATCCGCAGGGAGGACTGCTTCCAAATCTTCCCATGTAATGTTGCCTTTCGGGAGATCTGCTTGAATTGAACCCGGCAGAGTGCCTGCTGTCACAAGTGCAATATCAGTTTTCATGGCAGCCCGCTGGGAATCAGCCACAAGACTGCCAAGCGCTGATTCCCCCGAGACATCAGGAATTCGTGAAATATTTGCTTCACTTGTTGCAATAACCTCAGAACGCAGCTTTGAAACAGCTATATTCATTTCAGAAAGCAGTTTCTCAGCGGCAGGATCAGGTGATGTCCCCGGCGACTGATCAGCATATACAGGCACAATAACTGCCGATTTTCTGATAATCTCATTGCTATGAGGGTCAATAAGGAGCTCAACATCTGCATATGCCGCCCCGTAAGCATACGCTTCAGCGACAAGGACATCTTTCCCTCCGGCATTTGGAAGATATGCATTTATAAAATCATGAGTGTGGGCGGCAAGGACAACGTCTACATCCTCATCAAGTTCAGATACGATCCCGGTTACCGGACCTGTAACATTGCATCCTTTACGTGTCGGCCCTGAATACGCCTCCTGATTTCCTCCGTTGTGAAGCAGAACAACAATAGCATGTATTCCCTGTTCCTGAATTTCGGGTACATAACTGTTTATTGCCTCACTTTCGTTTATAAACGATATTTCTTCAATATTCTGTGGAAGCTCAAGAATGGTTGTTTCAGTAGTAACGGCACCGATGAAAGCCATCTTTGCACCATTTATTTCACGGATTGTGTATGGCGGGAAAACGGGCGTTTTGTTATCTTTCCACACAACATTTGCACAGATGTAATCCGCCATAGCGCCTGGATATGGATTTGTGATGTGCTGTATTTTTGTGTCCCCGTTTCCGCCGTAGATAATACGCATCAGCTCATCCATTCCGTCATTAAATTCATGATTGCCGGGAATCGAGATTAAATTGCATTTTGTGCATTTTCCGCTGTCCCGCGGATTGCATTCATTGTTCACTAATGAATTAAAGAACTCAATTGCGGGCTCATCCTGAAGGAGAGCTGATTCTACCGGAGATGCCCCAATAGTATCGCCCGTCAGAGCTATTACGGTATAATCCGCATCTGATGAATCCATGGCCGAATTAAGATATGATGCCAGAATGGGAGCACTCCCTGCCGGGCGGCAATTCAGCTCCTGTTCGGGATAGAGATGCCCGTGGAAATCGTTGACCGCTAAAATGGATACATTAATCGGATTTGAAGAGTAATGCGTGTTTTGGCATCCTGCTGAAAAAGAAACCGCCGCCAGAGCCACAATAACCAGGCAGATGAGGATGTTTCGTTTGATGTTATGCGATAATGTCATAGTTGTCTCTAGAATATATACGGTTTAATTTGTTTTAAATAAAAATAATTTTACCTATGGCCGCTGACTCATTATACAATAATTTTTAATCCAGACTTTGAAATGGAGGATTATCAGTTGAAAATAGTCTATATAAGCGCCGGAACAGGCGAAAATCCATGGGTAGAGGAGGCTGCGGCGTCCTGCAGAAAATCAGGACTCCAGATAGAGGTTGTACAGTCAACTTCCGAGGCACTTGATTCAGAGGAGAAAAAATTTGCAGAAATTCTTGAGGATGTCAAATTATGCCTGCTTTTGGTGGTAAGCAATCACGGTAGTGCAACATATTTCAAGAAATTCGATCGCCTCATAAATACAGCGAAAGAATACAGCATAAATACATTTTTTGTAAGTTCGGTCAGAGAGGAAATGGCCGAGAATCGTCATCTCTTTGCACAGAATGAAGAGGATTATAAGTTTTTGCATGCATGCCTTGAACTTTCCGGAAAGGAGAATACAAACTGCCTCCTAATGTGGATTTGCAAAAATCTGGGCGGTTTTGATGTTGAAATCCCGCCGCTGCATTATCCGCCCACTGAAGGATTTTATCACCCGTCCCTGCCTGAAAACTATGATTTTAAAGCTCACTTAAAGAGAATTGACCCGGAAAAACCAACCGTTGGAATTCTTATTCACCAGTTTTTTTACATCAGGAGAAATCTTCTTGCAGTTGATGCACTGATAAAGGCTGTTGAAGAGAGAGGTATGAATGTTCTGCCTTTTTTCCTTGTAACAAGCCCTAATGAAGTCACAGGTGCAATTGGTATCAGAAAATTCATTGAAACTTACCTGATAAAAGACGATGTCGCCATAATAGATGTATTAATTCTTAATATGTCATTTTCACAGCTTTCTTTATCAGATCCAAATGACGGTACAAAAACAGATCCTGTCTACAACTTTTTCTGCGACTTAAATGTACCACTTCTTCAGACGATAACGATGTACAGGTCATATGAGCAGTGGATAAATGATGATCAGGGATTATCGGCAATGGAGATCTCATCAGGAATCATCTGGCCGGAGTTTGACGGACAGATAATTGCAATCCCTCTCGGCACAACAGGTGAATATGAAGGCAGAAAAAATGTTGCAATTCCTATACCTGGACGCCCCGAAAGAATTGCAGAGATGGCAAAACGCTGGTCAGAACTAAAAAGAGTACCTGTAAAGGACAGAAAAGTTGTAATTTTCCTCTACCAGTATACCGGAGATATGGATGCTCTCGGTGATGCCGGCGGACTAGACACTCCGCAGAGTGTCATTGAAATTCTTCATCACTTAAAAGATGAAGGCTATTTTGTAGAAAATATTCCTGAAGATGGAAATGCTCTTATCTATGAGATGATTGCGGGTCTTACAAATGACACCCGCTGGATGACAAAGGAGCAGATGAAGGAAAGGTCGGCAGGCTTTGTCAGCGCTGATTTATACAGGCAGTGGTTTTTGAAAATCCCTCAAAAGAACCAGAAAAAAATATCCGAAGACTGGGGTGAAGCACCAGGAGAGCTTTTTGAATATGAAGGAGAGCTTTGCATCCCCGGTGTTGTCAAGGGGAATATATTCATCGGAATTCAGCCGCCAAGGGGTCATTTTGAGCAGATAGAAACTATGATTCACTCAACAGATCTTGTAATGCCCCATCATTATCTAGCATATTACCGATGGATAAAAAATGTGTTCGGCGCACATGCGGTAATTCATATGGGAACACACGGAACTCTTGAATGGCTACCCGGAAAGGGAAATGCAATGTCAGAGGAATGTTATCCTGATCTGATTCTTGAGGATATGCCTCACCTTTATCCTTACATCATAAACGATCCCGGCGAGGGAATGGAGGCAAAAAGAAGAAGCTGGGCCGTTGCTCTTGACTACAACACTCCGGCAATGATGCGTGCCGAAGGATATGGAGAGCTATCCAAACTTGACACAATTCTTCAGGAATATCTGCGTGCAAGGCGCGGCGGTGAAGCAAAAAAGGCCGAAAACCTGATTGAAGAGGCACGCGGCATTGTAATAGACAAAAATCTCACAAAGGATCTTGGCCTTTCGGATGAACCCGTATGTGAAGAAATTGCAGAAAACGCTGAACGGCTTTATGATTATATCTGTGAACTTCGTGACGCCACAATAAAAGACGGCCTGCACATCTATGGACAACCACCCGCCGGCAACCGCTTTTTAGAGATGATTTATGCACTGACAAGGCTTGAGAACGGCATTGTTCCTTCTCTTAGGGAAAGCATTGCAAAGGCAATGTCCCTGTCGCTTAGGAATTTAATGGAAAGTCCGTCTGATTTCAATGAAACCAGGGGTCAGACAAACGGCGCCCTTATTGATCTGATTGACGCTTCCTCCACAGATCTGATTCTTAAAATGGCTGAGTGTGGCTATAATTGCGAAGAAGTGCTTGAACTGATAATTGCTGAATATGGTCCTGATAATAATGATCTTGAAACCTGTGCGGCATATATCTGTGATGAACTCGTCAAAAACCTGAATCTGACAACTGATGAAATGACAAACCTGATTCTCGGGCTTGATGCAGGATATGTTCCACCAGGAGGCTCGGGTGATCCAACCCGCGGAAACGCACATCTTCTTCCGACAGGCAAAAACTGCTACTCAATAGACCCTGCATGCATCCCGACGCCTTCGGCATGGAAGACCGGAAAAGAGCTTGCAGATCAGATGGTTGAGCGCTACATCGAAGAGAAAGGCGAATACCCGCAAAAGGTGGGAATTGTTGTCTGGGCAACAGATACAATGAGAACAGGCGGAGATGACATTGCATATATTCTGTGGCTTATGGGACTTCGGCCTGTATGGTCGGACCGTGGCGGTGCCGTAACAGGTCTTGAGGTAATTCCGGCAGGTGAGTTAAACCGGCCTCGTATAGATGCTTCTTTGCGAATCAGCGGCATGTTTCGTGATTCTTTCCCAAACCTTGTTAATATGATCGATGAGGGGGTTGAAACAATTGCTTCTTTGGATGAAACAGATGATGTCAACTTCCTTTCAGCCCATTTAAAAGAAGATTTGCTTGAGAGGATTAAAGAGGGCTTTCCAGAAGATGAAGCTCGCGAGATGGCGCTTATACGGATATTTGGCGACCCTCCGGGACAGCATGGTGTAGGAGTGTGTGATGTTGTACATGCATCGGCATGGAAGGACAGAAAGGATTTGGCTGACGTTTTCACAAACTGGGGAGCACATGCGTACGGGAGAAAGTTCAGGGGTGAAAAATTCCCTGAACTCTTTAAAAAACAGTTTGGCAGTCTTGATGCAACCGTAAAAAACCGCGTTTCACGTGAATGGGATATTCTTGAGACCGATGATGATTATGCTGTCCTTGGAGGAATGAATGCGTGTGTCAAGGCATATGGCAATAAAGACCCCGTATCAGTAATAGGCGAGGCATCAGATCCCAAAAACATAAAGACAAAACTTCTTGATGAAGAGATAAGGTTTATTTTTAGAAGCCGCGTTCTAAATCCACGCTGGATTGAAGGATTAAAACCGCACGGGTTTAGAGGAGTTCAGGAAATTGTCACAACCGTTGAATATGCCTTTGGCTGGGATGTCACATCAGATGCATTAGACGACTGGGAATACCAGGCGGCGGCAGAACATTTTCTTTTTAATCCTGAAAACAGGCAGTGGATAGAGGATAATAATCCATATGCTCTTCACAGCATCTCAGGAAGGCTTCTTGAGGCAAAGGATCGTGGTTTTTGGGATGCTGATGAAGAGACAATCCGAAAACTTCAGGAGATTTATCTTGAGTCCGAAGATTTCCTTGAAAGAACGGGCGAGGATTAATGACCGCAATTGAGACTGCAGATCTCACCAAAGAGTTTGGGAGTCTCTGTGCGGTTGACAGTCTGAATCTGAATATTGATGGTGAGATATTTGGCCTTTTAGGTCCGAACGGCTCCGGAAAAACAACAACCGTCCTTATGCTTACAACCCTCATCAGACAGACAAGGGGTAGTGCCAGCGTATGCGGCTATGATACCTTAAAAGAGCCTGATAAGGTAAGAGGCTGCCTCAGTTATGTCCCGCAGGACATGGCGGTTGACACAAATCTTACAGGACGTGAGAATATGCTCATCTTTGCCCGCCTTTACGGGATTGATAATCCAAAAGACAAGGTGGATGAGCTTCTTGGAATAATGGATCTTTCGGGGAGTGCGGATGATCTTGCAAAAACCTACTCCGGTGGTATGGAATTAAGGGAGATTTGATAAATCTTTGGGTGCAGAAGAGGTTTTTGATAGGTTCAGGGAGATCTGGCTTTGGAGTATATATCTCTGATTTTTGTTCTATTTTTTATGAATTATATTGAATAAATATGCCTGCTCGTTTATACGTATTCAACAGTTACACGATTTCATTAAATATTAACATTTAATCTTAATAAATATTATTTTATAATATTTAATGCTAATAAATTTTATAAAATTATTGAATGGATAATATGAATAATAAAAACACAACTTCACGAATTTACATACTTGCATCGATTCCCTGTCAGGGAAAGACAACGACTGCTCTTCTTTTGGAGAAATATTTTCGAGAACGGAATCTGAAAGTTGCCTGTCTTCAGATGGACAAAGGCTATTTTGATGTACATTCCTACATTGAAAATGACTGCTACCACTATACAATTCCTCTTGAAGCAACAAAGACCTGGGAGGATTTTGAACGATGTATTCCTGCCGGCTTTGATGTTTACCTGCTGGAAATTACTTTTGCATACTCTCCCAAAGGAATGGCGTATATCGATCTTTTCAATAATGTGAATGAGGTGATTTCTCATTATTTGAAAGACGAATGGCAGAAATCAGCTAAAAACGCTGTTTTGGATTGCATGCGTAATCATTATATGATTATAGATGGAGAGAGCGAGGATTATTTGATGGTTTTATGGGATTTATTTCATAAAAGAAATGTAAAGATTGTATATACCAAGTCTCCAGTTGAACTTGAAGGACCTTACGTTAATGCCGAATTTGAATTAGTGAATCCTGAAGAGTTTGTTTACGAAGAGATAAAGCCTCAATATCAATTTCCGTACGGCACGAAAAAAGCGATCGCAGTTGGGGCATTTCCTGCCGAATACTGGGATATTTTTCCTGATCTGAAATGGTTTGGTTTTGATTATGCGGGCTTTATGGAAAGATTCAGGAAGGAGGATTACGATCTTGCCGTAATCGGAAAGTGTATGAATAAAAATCTAAAATTTTATGACAGGCCAAAAAATTGTGAAGTGGTCTGCTACCAGCCGTCGGTCTACATCAATTTTTCTGCAGATTACAAACTTAAAACTCAAAAGGATGATTTTATGGAAGTTTTTAAGAGAATAAAATCAAAAAAGCCCGGAAGTCCTATCGGAAGCGACGAAGGAATGTTTGGATCTTACAACAATAAATACTGGACCTACAGGACACATCCTGACTTTGATATAATAAAAAAGGAAGGTAATATTGTTTTTTGCAACGGCTGGATTCTTCCCCAATATTTAATCCGTGACGGATTTTTGGAGGTGGAGTGATATGGGCAATCCCCCGCCGACTCCTCCTGTTGTGACACTCGTTAATCCTTCAGGTTCTGATATCTGTGATCCTGTCGGTACTATGCGGACGTTCACAGCATCATGTGATCAGCCTGCAATAATGAAAATTTATCTTGGTGTTTCTCTTTTATTTGAGACTAGTTCTACTGTCCAACAGATTTCATACGCTTTTCAGAGTGCACCTGTGGGTAGTCACGTAGTCCGGGTGGTTGCAGAGAATGCCAATGGATCCGGGGAAAATTATTGGAACTGGAATGTCCTGTCAACACCGCCTGTTGTAACACGGGTTGATCCAGGGGAACAGGAAATTACTGATCTTATAAATACAATGCGTCGATTTGAAGCAAGTGTTGATCAAAATGCTTTAATGAAAGTATATATTGATGATTTTTTAGTATGTGAGTCTGAATATTTTGTCAGGAATATCTCATGTACATTTAATAATACAATATTAGGGAATTTTGTTGTAAAAATTACTGCAGATAACACAAATGGTAGTGGAGAAACTACATGGAACTGGCATATCCGCTCCGCTGATTCACCTGTTGTAACACTTATCAAGCCGGTCTCTGAAGACATTACTGATCAGATTGGCAGTCCCAGGACTTTTATAGCAAGTGCCAACCAGCCGGCATATTTGGAATTTGCTTTTAATGGCTTGCCGGTATGTAAGAAGCGTGTTATATGGGAAAACTATCCTTGTTCATTTAAATTTGCAAGCAGATCTGCAGGAGATCATAAGGTTGAAGTTACTGCTGTTAATGCAAATGGAAGAGATAAAAAACATTGGAACTGGCATCTTACCAATCCAACATCATGCATCGAAAATGATTTACAATGTAAAGGGTATGATTTATACAAGTGCATAAATGGTCAGTGGACCGTTTACGAATCAAATTCACCTCAGTGCGGATGGAGTGATCCTTTAACTCTTCGAAAAATCCAACATTATGTGGATTTATTCTGTCATCCAACATCTCCTAAGGCAGCTGCTGTTAGCGTTTCTACCGATCCTTTTCATTCAGTTTCAATTGAAACCTATGATTTTAAGTCGTATACATATTCGGGGACAGTGAAATATAAAGCAGATCGGATTTATAGAAACATTGAAGTTGAACCGTTTGTTTACCAGTTGTATTTGTTTGCAGGTGATCCCTACTGCTCTTCAGTACCGATAACGGCAGAAAATATTGGTGTAAATATATCAAATGTTAAACCATCGGTTAATAATCTGGTAAATAATTCAGGATATAATGTTGAGGCAAAGCCAATCCGGGATATTGTTAAACCTGTTTCCGAAATCCAAAAAATTACAGGGATTCATCCTGATACTCAGGGTTATATTTTAAAAATCAGTGTTCTGGTAAACTGGTATGAATTGATGGTAGCTTTTCCTGATGCTGAATTTTCGGTCGAATTTGATCTTCAATATACAATCACAATGAGGCACTCTGAACCCCAGGTAAATACATTTGTCCGCCACTGGGCATATTCAGGAAACGATAATCCTTTAATTCAATTAATGATGATGCTTGCTGGATTTTGTAATACACTTGAAACAATTCCGGCTACAGCAAACTGGGGTTCTGCTGATGTGGTGTCGGTGGGATTAAGTGGTGCGCAAAATGCAGGCGGTCTGTTAAGAGAACCGTCACAATATCAGGATATATATGGGATCAACTGGCCGTATGGATATGGGGATGTTCAATAGTTCTTTCAGAGAATGAGAATGGGATTGTATCAATGAAAGAAAAAAATGTAATCTCAATTATTGCAATTGTGTTCATCACAGCCGGTGGAATATTAATCTGGGCGTCCGCTTGTGCAGGTGTTCTCCCGGGGAACTATTTTCTTCTTGAGATTGGTGGAAAATACGACTCCATGTACCCTTCAATCAGCCCTGACGGAGGAGAGATCGCTTATGTCGCCTATTCCTATCGTGAACCTGATTCGTCTGATCTCTGGATAGTGAATACCCGGACGTGGAATACACGGAGGCTGACCTCTTTGGAAGATGTCCCCTTTCGCCCTTATTGGAATCCATCAGGAGAAACCATCGTGTTTTTAGCCGGAAGGGATCTCTGGACGATCGAGAGAAACGGTAAGAACCTCACCAGGCTCACGGATAGTAAGTCTTTGGCTCTTTGTCGGGGCTGGAGTCCCGACGGGAGACGGATTGCCTATATCCAGAATAGCTCTCTTAGGGTGATAGATGCCGATGGCGGGAACAGTAAAATTGTTGTTGACGGATGTCATTTTGATGTTTTTCCATCGTGGAGTCCTGATAGCAGGAGGATTGTCGTTTCATGTCCTTCACGCCGAACCACTACTGTAAACGGCACTCTTATTTCTGAAAATAATTCCCGTGCAGGGCTGTTGATTATCGATATCGAGAATGAGTCTGAGACCCTGATTGAAGTTGAAGACTGTAGCCTGCCGTCGTGGAGTCCGGCTGGAGATTGGATTGCATATGCATCGACTGACGGCATATGGACGGTTCGCCCTGATGGTTCCGGCAATTATAAAATCGGCGATGATCGCGTATATTTTTCCGAAAATCCCAGATGGGATTCAACCGGCGGGAGATTAGTATATCTCACAACTGACGGCAGGATGATAAAGACAGTGAACTCTGACGGAACCGGGGAGCGTAATGCAGTGCCGGTTTTGGACAGCATCTCCTTCACCATGAGCAGTGATGGACATGTTGCATACAGCCCCATGTGCACCGTCCGGTTGTCACCTGTGGACGGTATCGACTGGTGTAAACTTTTTTCCACAATTCTGGATTTAATCAGGCTGAAAAATATGCAGGAAAGATGTATTGAGAGCATCAGTGAATATCGTGATACATATGATAATACTGTGAGAGTCACATTGCCGGAGATAGTGTATTCCTCTCCTGAGGGACGTGTTGTTAATGATACTGTAGGTTCGGACAGAATATTCACTGTCGTCTCAGGTTCTCCTTCGACAATGAGGTTTTCACTTGATTCTGACGAACAGGTTTATTTGAGCGATACCGGTGTCCTGCAGGATTCGTTCATTTTTGAAAATGTCTCTCCCGGTACGCATATGGTAATTGCATCTGTTTTTGGTGCGGATAATACGACAACCGGAACAGCAATTCGTTCATGGACATGGAATGTCTTATCCTGGGAAGAAAATAGGAGTTAATGAAATTACTAGAAAATTGGAGTTTTAAGAATGAAAATCAGAATATTATTATCTCTCTTAATCTATGGGATTTTTTGTCTTTTTAGGATAGAATATTTGTGGAGAAATCATGTTCAATTTTTGTGATTTGGGAAATATTTTAAGGTCTATTTCCGGTTATATTATAAATCCTGTGGTAACATATGAAAAAAATAGAAATAAGGGTTATTCTCATGCAGTAGCAATATTTGTAATTCTTTATAGTGTCATTTGGTTTCTTTCGAAATCTTTGCTACTAATTAATGATATTTTATGCGGACGAACAATTGATTTGGACTTATTATCGCTGCAATTTATGTTATACCAGGCTCTATATGTCTCTATTGAGATTCTGGTTGTTATATTTGTAATCTATTCTGTATCTAAATTTGAAAATAAAAATGTAAATTTTGTTAATTCTTTTAAAATTACATTTATAAGATGTGCCTTTTTTATCTTTATATTGGGATTATATTCTGTAATAAATGCAGTGTTGAATTTATTGAATATAAATTATGGCATTTCCGGCCTGGTAGATTTTGTTATTTATCTACTTTTTATTCTCGCAAACCTTTTTTTTATCCGGGTCTCAGCCGAAGGGATAAGGACATTGAATGGTCTTTCCAGAGTTAAATCATATTTAATCGCCATGATTTCTATTTTGGCCGCAAATGCGGCAATATATATTAATGCCTTCTGGCTTGAGGGTATATTATTGGCATAGGGGTGTGAAGTTTTGGTATTCAGAACATCAGATTTTTTCGAGGATTTGGAAGCATTATTCATATGGTCAAATTTTGTTGATTGTGAAGAGGAATGCTCAATAAATATGTCATTTTAGAATTTTAATAATTAGAGGTAAATTATATGGGAAAAAATGATGAGAATATATTTGGGCAAATATATCTGACTATCTTAGATTACCTACATCTGATTTATCTTTTCTACAGGCATCCAAAACAGGCCTTTGAGATAGTAAATAGTGGGAAAAAAGTTCATGGTATTGTATTTTGTGTAATATACTTGTTCATCGTCAGTTTCATTTACAATTCTGCATATTCATGTATTTCAGCTATGATGGTGTCAGGCTTTCTCCCAAGAGGATTATTGTCAGCTGTTTATGATGGAATATCTGGTTCAATAATTATGATTATAATCTATTTATTGAAATTTACAATTTTTGCGGTATTTATTTTTAGTTTGCTATGGGTATTGCGTATGAAACCCCCACTTGTCAAGACCATGAATACAATATTTTATGGTATGGCGATAGCCTATCCTTTCTTTTTGATAGTCCTCGCAATAGAAATTTTATCAGGGGGCATATTTTTTGAATATCTGGCAATTGTTGCTATTTTGATTTATTTATTGCCTGTTTTATACATGGAATGTTTAGGAATATCATGTCTTTTAAAGAAGTCGCAAAATCAGGTTATAATTGCGGTTCTGAGTGGAATTATAATAGCAGTTCTTGCAGAAAAATACGTTCTTTTTGGATATGAAATTCTTGTAGTAAATACTGTCAGTCAGGTGGTGTTTTTAATTTAATGGTTAATTTATTATATTCTCCTCCTGGGTCGGCATTTATTGATCTCTTTGAAAATATTAATGAACTTGTTTCTTATGATCTCAGGAATTTGTGGGAAGACTATCTCAGTCAAAAAGTCAGTGAGCACTGGGGGCCGCTGTCTGATTCAACCGGCCATTTTCCGGATTTCCTGAAGTCTTTCAATGACAGAAATGTGAAGAGAGTCCATACAAAAACAAAAGGAAAAATCGACGGGCCGTTTGTTGATGAAAGTTTCAACATTGGAAATCGGGGTGATTTTGTATGCGACAGCATCAGTCCCAGGTACGCCTTTCCGAAAAGCGGTAAAAAAGCAATAGCTGTCGGTTCGTTTCCTGCTGAATATTGGGATATTTATCCGGATCTGAAATGGTATGGTTTTGATTATGCCGGATTCATGGAGCAGTTCAGAAAGAAGGATTATGATCTTGCTGTCATCGGTGCATGTATGAACCAGAATCTTAAGTTTCATGACAGGCCTGAAGGGCCTGATATCATCTGTTATCAGCCGTCAGTATATCATGATTTAAAGAGATTGGCTCACGGTCATGATGGGGTTGAGGATCACAGAAAAGTAACTGATAACTTCATGGACGTTTACAGAACAATAAAGAATGAACCCGTCGGAACGCCTGTTGGAAAGGAAGGCGGCGGTTTCACGGGTTATAATAATAAATACTGGACATACAGGACGCATCCTGGCTTTGATATAATTAAAAGGAAGATAATATCGTTTTTTGCAACGGCTGGGTTCTCCCTCAATATTTAATTCGTGATGGATTTTAGGAGGTGGGGTGATATGGGCAATCCCCCGCCAAGTCCTCCGGTTATCCTTTTAATAGTGCCTGCACAGGATTGCATAATTGATACCCTGGATAGTTTCTTTTCACGTTTTTTTGAGATAACTATGGATGTAGCATCAATTGTAACAATTTGGTTTGATGACATAATAGCATTTGTAACAAGTATATATGAGACAGATGTATCTTGGACTTTTGATCCAGAAAATATTGATCCTGATCCTATAATACCGGTTCATACAATAAGAATTGTTATTACTAATGGATCAGGTTCTTCTGAAAAAATATTATATTAAGTAATTACAGACGCACCAGTTACATCTCCGCCTCAGATAACGAGTCATACTCCCTCTTCCGGAAGCATTACTGATGCAAAGGGGGGAACGAATTCAAGGACATTTGAAGTTGCCACTGATCAGCCGGCAACGATTATATTTTCGGTTGACGGGCTGGAGAAGAGAAGATTTTGTGCTGTGGAAAGTGCAACGTGGAACTGTGATTTTTCCAGTTATTCAGGTAATGCAACATATTCTGTTGTTGCAGAAGCGATTAATACAGTTGGAAGTTGTTCTTTAACTTGGAGTTGGAAAATTGAAAGTTCTTCTCATTGCGTTCCAACAGGTGAATACATTGATTTTGGATTTGCAAAATATCGTTCGGATTGTGATTCTGAAGAATCCAAATGGAGGAAAGCAATGTGTCATCAAAATGCTCTCGCAAGATGGGGATATGCCAGTATCTCTAGAAATATTCCTACTAATAGCTATGATGACATAGTTGAATCCAGTGATAAGCTTGGTTATTTCAAGTATCAGCGTGATGATGAAGTATGTGAGGGCTGGGAGAACTGCTTTTTGGTTTCCAATAATCATTTTAGGCATCTGTATGTCGTTGAATTGGGGGTAACAAATCATGGGGATCACGCTATATTGGCTGAATTTATTGGTGAATTTAGCAATTTTGATACGGAGAAAACAAATTTTGACAACTGGAATTTCTTTCAATATGAGGATCTAGACATAAGACCAGGAGATGGTCAGATGCCTTATTATCCATCAAATGATCCCGGTAATCCAAATAAGGTTATTATACAAAAAATAACCGAGATCTACTGCAGTAGGACAATAAAAGATAATGGTGAATATTATTATACTCCACTTTATTATTATCCGACTTTCCGCAGGTATTTCTTCAACAATAGTATTTTTCATACTCTCCCCCCAATAACCGCAATATCTTTTTCAATTCATCATTCAGATTTGTAATTCGTTTTATTCTTTTATCACCCTCAACAAATGAGAACTCCCTCACCCTCCTGAATCGGAAAAATGTCCATTTCAATGCCGGTCTTTGTGTCTGCTTTTTTGTCTGGCTGGTGACTGTTTCACCAGACTGTACCAGCATCTTTCTCAGCCGAAACTCAGTCATAGAGTAAATAAAAAGACACAATACCATGATCATAGCCAAAGCCTGAATCCGCGAATTTTTCTTTAAATAGACCTCAGCAACCCGGAACGACTTGTCTTTCAGGAACCTAAATCCTCTCTCAACTGTTCCTTGAGCTTTATAATTCCTGAGCAATTCATCCGCAGACATCTCAGTGTCATTCGTTGCCAGAACAAAACGTCCAAGATTTTGGCGTTCCTGCTCGACTACGCTGTCATTGTATTCGATATCAGCAGTAATCTTATACGAATTAACTAATGGTTCACCGGCTTTTGGCCTACCTCGTTTTTTCTCTTCTTTCCTTTGAATCATGAGAATTTCAAGCTTGCTGAATTGATACTTATGATTCTTTTCTAACCATTTCTCTGCTTCAATGCGTGCGTCAGGTTCACATGCAAATTCCTGTGCACAGACTTTTCGAAGAGATGTTTTGGCTTTTTCCAGTTCTTTTACCAGATTCTTATCAAACGTTTTACTCTGTTGTTCATGCATTGGTTCTGAATGATACATCACCCATTTCCGTCTGATTCCTGCATATTCACTGAAAGATTCACTATATGAATAGCGATTATCATCGCACGGTATGAACTGACAATCTGATTTGACCAGTTCCTTGGCCTCTTTAATGATAACCGGTACACGACTAATCCAGAAAGTGTGCTGACCTAAAGTCTGGAGATTTTTTTCGGTATAAAATGCAGCATCAGCTACATGATAGACTTTTTCGCCTGATTTGAGACTTTTCTGAAGTTTTTCAATAATGATTCGGAGTGTCTCTTTATCCGATTCATTCCCGGAAAAAGTCTGAAGAAATAATGGTACACCATGCTGATTTGATGCCATGCCAAGGACAAAACGCTTGAGATCCCATCGGCCATCCTTCGGATGGCCGTAGGTAATCTGAATTCCTTCTATGTTGAAATCGGATTCGTATTCGCCGGTTACGCTAAAGTTAGTGGTATCGACGTGAATGCAATGCGAGCCATATTCTGTTGGAATAAGGCAATTCGCCACGATATCGTTGAATAACTCAGTTGGACCATATTCTGCAATAGCATCCAGTGTTCTGCCCAATACATCATCATTTATCTGTTCTCGGGAAATTCCCTCCCCAAATAGTCTTTCAACGGCAATATCATCAAAAAATTCCGGAAACAGATAAAGACGGCGTTCGATGAATCCAAGACCGTTGATCACCATAGCTTTCACGGCCTGAGAATGGGTGAGATTATGGTTTCGGGTCTTGGGTATTGCAGTGTCGATCATATTCGCGATACTAAGAGAGTTATAGGCTCCGGCAACGATGCCAAGATGACCAACAGAAAGGATAGATTCGTCATCAAAACCGTCAATGATGGGCATATTATAGGTTATTCCCTCAAAGTACAAGGATCTTGCGGTCGAATATTGTGAAATGTGTGGATTTTTAGTGCGGATGGTCGGATTATGAGATTGTTGCGAGATTTATAATAGATCAAGAAAGTGATGCAGGAATTTATTATTGATGCTTATTAGTCAATGATTTTTTTATTTAAGTTTAGGTAAGTGTATGAAAATGAAAATCTCTCAAAAAAAACACTATTCGCAGTTTTATTAGTTATTGCCATATTTTTAATCTTTATAATTTTTAGTCATATTACAAACAGAGACATAGAAGATCTACCTGTTAATGATATATCTCTGGCCAATAATCTTACTCCTCCTTGGCAATTTAATAGCCAGCAAATATCTTATCCTAATTATCTTGCAATGAGTGACAGCGGTGAAAATATTGTTGTATCCGGTTCCAGCACTATATATTCTTTTAACGTGGGTGAAGGTACAATTTTAAATTTCAGCGATCAGCAGTCCCAAATAGAATGGTCCAGAATAGAATGTATTGATGTAAGTTCCTGCGAAAAAAGAGCGGTTATCGGTTCATTTATGACGGAGGGTAATCAGGATCGTGGAATTGTCAGCTGCTTTGACGAGGATGGTACACTTCTCTGGGAATATATGACAGGGGGCCCTGTTAGTTGTATAAAAATCAGCTCTGACGGGGGATATATTGTAGCCGGAACCGATTCTGGATCATCAGGAATATCAAAGATAATGCTATTTAATTCAAATGGTTCGCTCCTTTGGGAAGTAGGTACATCTCCAACATGCTGTGATGTTATTAGTGTAGATATAAGCCAGAATGGAGAATATGTCGCCGCCGGAACTGATTATAATAAGATATACCTTTTCTTCAAAAATGGAACTGAAATTCTAGATTACACAACTTATGGGCCCAGTGATACTGCATATTATCAGTATTGGTATGAAGGCAATCCGGGTCAATATGTTGCCCTTAGCGATGACGGCAGATACCTTGCCGCAGGTTCGCTGGATTGTTACGTCTACCTGTTCAGCAATAACGGGACACGTCTCTGGAGATACAAGGGAGAAAGACCATTCTGTGTAACTGATATAACTTCCGACGGTTCCCGTATCGTCTCGGTATCAGATACAGGTACGATCTTTTTATTCAACCGGACTGGTTATCTTCTATGGAGCTATGATACGGGGAGCATTATCAGGAGCATCAAAACAGATTCATCGGGAGATCTGATCGTTGCAGGATCCAACAGTTCGGAAATATACTGCCTGAATGGATCAGGCAACCTTATCGGGAACTACACTACCAAAGGCGGAGTTACGGATGTTGAGGTGAGTACAGACGGTTCTTACATTTCAGCCGTAAGCGAAGGAGGAGTTCTTTATTTCTTTGGCAGGGGCGACCTTTGCAACAGGGATGTGGTAGTTTAGATGAATGCTGTATCTTCTCTCTCTAAATTGTATTTTCTGGATTGTTTTATTATTTCGACTGCAAAATTTTCCATTTACGAAGGGGATCTTCGGTGAAATTAAAACAAAGAATAAAAGAAAAGTCATTCCTTGCAATCATCATAGCTGTTGCTATAATGCTGATCTTTTGTATTGTCTTATTCATGTCCGGATTTTTCCAGGAAAATGAAAATTATGAAAATAAAGAGGTAGAAAATATGACACTTGAAGATCTACCTGAAGAAGTACAGAAAGAAATTGAGAACTTAAAATTTCCACCGAGAAATTTCAGTATAAGCAAATATGAGATAGAATCCAAAAATAAGCAGATCATTGTCTATGTCTTCAATATAAGAGATGAAGGAGAGGTAAACAGTCTCCAGAGCCTGCAGGTAGGTGAATGGAGCTTTAAATTTATTCATGATATTGGATATGAAGAGGAGATGGATATGGCAGCAGAATATTTTGAGGAAATGAAAAAAAATCATCCCGAGTTGAAAATCGCAGGCTTTGGCATTTCATCAAAGGAATTAGAAATGTGGGTTTATAACCGGACAACAGAAAATCAGGCACTTGACGGTAAAGATATCCTCAACAGGACAATTCATGTATATGTATGTTCAACTCCACCTCCGAAAGAAAAGAGATGATGAATGTATATTTGTCTTTTTTTGAGAGATAATGCAATAATTCCAGCTGATTTATTTATTCCCGAAAATCCTTAACAGCATCAAAGATATATTCCAAAATCCACAGGGCACCATCTCCGCCCAAAAATGTTTTTTCTTTGAAATAAATATCGCTGTTTGTTCTGTTGAAAAATTCAACCGATATTTTGCATCTGCCTGAAAGACAGAGATCTTTTCCTGTCAGACCTTCACCAAAATAAAATTGCGGCTTTTTATCATATGGATCAGAATTAAAGGCTTCTGCAAAGTTATTTGCATAAAGATATTCTTTCAGCCTTTTTGTTGTTTCAAAATCATCTTCGCCTGGCATTACTTCTACAGATACCGGAATCATTCCGAGATATTCGGAAAGCCAGACTGTCAGGGAAAGAGCAAATGAAGAATCACAGCGAACCGCAAATGTAGCACCCTTCGGATACCCTGCCTCATGGAAATAACGTGAAATTTTATGGAAAGCAAGTGTTCTTTTCTTTCTTATCTCCTCAAGAGCAGGTGTGGGATCACATCCCGTTTTATCTGCCACCTCTTTAATCCATATTTCTGTTGAAGTAAATCCGACAGGTGCGCCGCAATCAGAACAGAATACAGGTATGCCAAACTCTGATTCATAAAATTCCGCAGTTTTTTTGCAGTATTCAGGGAATACGGCTATGTTGTAGGATGCTGTTGTTGACTCACGTATCTCAGATACTGATGACCCTGCACCCGGGACACAAACAACGTAAAGACCCATAAGTTCGCAGATATGCTTTATTTCAGCGACATTCCCCTGCCAGTATTTCTGGGATATTGAAAATCCCAAAAGATTCACTCGCTTTTTTAATTTAGGAAGACTGTTTAAGCACAGCCATTTTAGAACTTCTGCTATTGTAGAGTCAAAACCTTCATGAAAGGGTTTTGAATATCCACAGCTTTCAAAAGCCATGCAGATATTATCAAGACCGGCTCCGGCAAGGAAGCGGTTTAAGTCATCACCGATAAGCGATGCACCGGGAGAGTTTATAACTGCAAGAAAAGCATCTCCTTTCTTTGCAATAAGAGGAAGTATTTCTTCAAGCTTCTGTGTTGAGCCGTTTATATAATCATCACTTTCAAGATATGTACAGGGTATTCTTGACTGTCCGAAGAAGAAAGGCTCCTCAAAAGAACGTCTGTTAAGTGAATTCTCCCTTGGGAAATGCTTGTCTGAAAAATAAGCAGGATTTCCCCGGCATCCGTTAGGCCCGTTCATTACAGCACGTGCATCAGAAATCCCCTCGATTGCAAGCAATGTACCTATAAATCCGTCAGGATCTGAATTCATATAATTCCCTCCCCGTCACGTTTCCATCCTTCAGAAAGCGGATAGCTTATTAATTTGGTCCATCTTTCTGCATGCGCAAGGGCGGCAGAAAAGCCAAATCCCGGACAGTACGGAATGCCTGCACTTTTTACCTTATCAGAAGACTTAAGCGACGGATAGGTATGCAGAATAAAGTCAGGATTTAATATTTTGATATCATCTGAACGCATCTCAACTGAATAATTTTTTTCAACAGGAAACGGATGACTACGGCACGATGGAAGCTCTTCTGAAAAAGGGGAGTATGTAAGTCCGACTTTTAAGATATTCATCCCAAGATCCGATGCAATATCAAATATCCAGTCAACTGATTTTGGATACGTTGATATAAGCACATTTTTTCCTTTCAAAACCGGTTTTAATGCATCCACTCTTTTCTGATATTCCTTCTCCTCTTCAGCGATAACTCTTAAAGCCACATCCTGTCTTTCAAATATTTCCGCAATGGATAATAGCCATTCTTTTGTCTCTCTAAAGCCTGTTGGAAGAGTTTTTTCAAAAAAGGGAACATCTGATACTGAAGATATGATTTTTTGTATGTTTTCGGACGTTTCATCTGAATATGCCGGCAGATTTAAAGCAGCCTCATTAAATTTCCTTATTGAATCCATATTACTTCTGATAAGAAAACGGCAGTTGACTGAAATATCAAGTTTATTTAGAAGATCTTTTACGGCCTGAATATTATTATCCGCGTTTGAAGCAAGGTATTTTTCAGCGATGATATTTACAGACCGGCTCTCCTTTTTACTTACTTCCTTGTTTATAAGGCAGGTTAAGGCCCTGTAAGCGTCCATTTCTCCCTGAGCAAAATCACCTGTCAGATTACCATCTGTTTCTATCGGAATGATACATATGTCCGGGTTTTTTTCACACACTGAGGAGATTACCTTTTTTATATTATCACCAATTATTCCGGGAGGACATGCAGTGATAACAAATATTGTCTTAAATCCCTTATCAATAGAATCTTCAAGAGCATCCTCTAGTTTTTTCTCACCTCCGAATATGAAATCATCGTCTGTCATATCTGTTGTTATCATTCGTTGTGGCATACCTCCTGAATACATGTCATTATAACGGGCGGTGGAAGACTGGCTTGTATCAAGCATCTTTTCATAGATCATCAGTGCACAGCTTTTCGGGCAGTGCATAACCGTCATAGCATCGGTTATCTGTGCAGTTACAGAGACCGCACCGGCAAAAGCACAACCTATGAGCGGCTTTTTGTTTTTGACAGAGTTTGAGATGCATTTTTTCTCCATAACTCTTATTTCTGAAAGCCTGAATTTATCCGCAGGAATTTTCTCATTTCTCATCAGAACGGTGTTTTCGAGCTCTTCATCACTCAGCGGCAGTGCCGGATACAAAAAACCTCTTTCTGACTCCAGATTTTTCATATGCTCTGCAAGTTTGCAGAACAGTCCGGCCTCATCTGAATCAGGGTACTTCTCAATTAAAGTGCATCCGTCTTTTTCCGCATCCGCAAAGATCTCACTTCTAGGCACACTTACAATAACCGGAAGTTTTACCGCTTTTGAAAATCTTGCCACACGCTCGTCCTCTTCCAAAAGTCCGCGTGCATTGTAAATTATTCCGGCAACCCTGTTCTTTGTTTCAGTAAACTGCCTGATTCCTCTGAGAATGTTGTTGGCTGCATAAATGGCCATAAATTCTCCGGATGTTACGATGTATATTGCATCGGCATATTCGCGTCTTATGGGAACGCTGAATCCACCGCAGACAACATCTCCCAGGACATCATAAAGGGTTATATCAAAAAGCGATGATTTTATGCCAAGTTCTTCTAGAAGCTCAAATGTGCTGATAATCCCTCTGCCAGCACAGCCTACTCCGGGCTTAGGCCCTCCTGCCTCGACGCATGCGACATTTCCATAGCCCTTATAAATAATATCCTCGGGATTCCTGTCAGCAGGGAGGATATCCCTGATATAATCCAGAGCGGTTACCGGTATTTTCCCTCCAAGAAGAAGCCTTGTTGAATCATGTTTGGGATCGCATCCTATTTGAAGAACGCTGTGACCATTCTTTGCGAATGCGGCAGATACATTTGCGGAGATTGTGGATTTTCCGATTCCTCCCTTGCCATAGACAGCGATTTTAATTGAGATCATCCCCTGTAGCAGGATATAAATGTGAGATATTTTCAACGAGTTTGCTTATGCTCTCGCACCTGTTCTCACCGCCCGTATGAGTCAGGAGCCATGCAGGTTTATCCCCGTTCTTTTCAAGAGTCAGGAAAATATCAGATTCGCCACCGTTTGCCGGAGTAAACCCAATCCGCTCAAGTGCACATAATGTCCAGATGCGTTCGACAGATTCAGCTCCTGTAAAGGTAAAAGTACCTTTTTTCTGTACAGGAATTGTAAATTCCCCCCTTATAGAATCAAAACTGACACCCTCAATCTCAAAAGCAGAGCCAAAAATTCCGGATAATATCAGATCTTCGGGAACACCTGAGATCATTTTGCCGTTTTTGTCAATTATCCAGAGCTGATCAGCACAGCGGATTGCCAGATTCAGATCATGGGTTGAGAGAAGAATCGACTTTCCTGTTTTTTGCGCCACATTTCTTAGAATACGCATTGTTTCAATCTTATGCGGCAGATCCAGAAAGGCTGTTGGCTCATCAAGAACCATCATCTCAGGCTCCTGTGCAAGTGCACGGGCAATCATTACTTTTTGCCGTTCCCCGTCACTCATTTCATGCATGAAGCGGCGGGTGAGATTTCCTGCACCAACCGACTTTAAAGCAGATGTCACAATCAGGTTGTCTGACTCTGAAAGTCTCCCTGCCCAGTTAGTATAGGGAAAGCGTCCAAGGGCCACAATATCATAAGCAGTGAGATAGCCTGCCGAAACAGGATTTGTAAGTACAACACTCAGTGTTTTTGCCTTCTCATCTGAACTATGATCTTCTATTCTTTTATTGCACAGCCAGACTTCCCCATCTATTGCCGGCTGAATTCCGGTAATAGTTCTGATAAGAGTGGATTTGCCTGAACCGTTAGGACCGATAAGGCATACCAGCTCTCCGCGGTTTAAGGTAAGATTCAGATTTTTTGAAATCTCTTTTGCAGCGGATTTCTGGCTATTGTATCCTATTGTCAGGTTTTTGCATACAAGAATGGGGCTTTGGTTCATGTTGTAACCCCTCTTCCGAATTTGGTTCCCCTGACAATCACCCATATAACAACCGGTGCTCCGAAAAGGGCGGTTATTGCATTGAGAGGCAATACAATGTCTGTTCCAGGGAAATGCGAGATGATGTCAGTGCAAAGTGAGATAATTCCTCCAACAATTATACACGCCGGAACAAGAATACGGTGATCTGCCGTTACAAAAAGGGCTCTGCATAAATGTGGAACAGCAATCCCTAAAAATCCGACTGGTCCGCAGAAGGCAGTGACAGCTCCTGCCATTAGAGCTGTGTTTGCAATGATAATGGTTCTTGTTCGTTTGAAATTCATTCCCATACTTTCTGCATATTGTTCTCCTAGTAACAATGCGTTTAGAGATTTTACTGAACATAACGAAATCAAAAAACCTGCCATAAGAAGTACTGTCATCACAGGGATTTGTCCCCAGGTAACACCTGAAAAACTGCCAAATGTCCATGCGGTATAGGAATGCATGCTTGATTCGTCTGAAAATTGCAACAAAATTGTTACGAGGGCACTGCTAATGTATGCAACCATTATTCCAAGAATCAATATTGTGATGTTACTTTGAATTTTTGATGAAATTGCAAGAATCAGTGCCAGAACTGCAAAAGATCCACAAATTGCGGCAACAGAGATGCTTAAATCACCAATGAAACCGAATGTCTGAAATATTACACCAACGCCTGCCGCTCCTGCAGAGAGCATGACAAGAGCAACACCAAGACTTGCACCTGAGCTTATACCCAGAATGTATGGATCTGCAAGTGGATTTCTAAAAAAAGTTTGCATTAAAAGACCTGCAAGAGCAAGAGCTCCGCCTGCAAATATTGCAGTAATAGCTTTTGGAAGTCTCCAGGCCCAGAAGATGTTTTGCCATGTTTCTTTGACTTCTCCTCCTGTGATTATGTTAAAAAAAGCATCTAATGGTATGTTTACTGATCCTGTTAAAAGATCCAGCGTGAAAAGCAATATCAGAACTCCGAAAATCAGCGGAATTAAAAGAATAGTTCTCTTAAAGCTGTCGCCGGTTTCATCAGCAGAAAGATTCATTTAAATCCTCCTGAATTGTTGTCTGCAAGATTTTTGTAATAATAAAGATTATGTCTGTCAAGAAGTCCCGGATGAAGTATTTCTACAAGATCGGCAAGTATTACGTCAGGATTTAATATTGCGGACTGCCAGTAATCATTACCTCCAAAATCGTTTACTCTTGCATTATAATTATAAACATTTCCTGATTTTAATGCTTTAAATTTTGAATAACGGGAATCCATTGCTAAAATATCTTCAATCGAATTGCCTGATCCGGTATTCAGCCAGAAATCCGCATCATATGCTTTTTCATATATGGATTCAAAATCAAGTGAAATACTTCCTGTTTCAGGCCCTTTTGTGATAATATAATCTCCACCGGCATCTCTGAATAATTTTGCAACATAGCTTTCACCGCCTGGTGCATACCATGTACCCTGATAGTCAATTCCGGCAAAAACAGTTGGTTTGTCTGAAATATCTCTTGTTATATTGCTAATATGAGTGTAATTATTTTTAATTATCTCAAAGACCTCATTTGCAGTTTCTTCTTTGTTATAAAAATATGCAAAAAATTTTATCCATTCAGCACGCCCAAGAGGAGTGTTTTCCATCCAGTCAGAAACTATTGCAGGCCTTAGACCTGCTTCTTCGAGTTTACCCCGATTGTCATATTCATCTGTATTACTTGCAGAACAAAATACTATTTCCGGCTCTAATTCAATCATCTGTTCAATTTTAAGTTGACTTTCCATTGAAAGAGCACCACTTCCGATTTCAGCAAGTGAGCCATTTTGAAAGCGCTTTTGAAAATCTTCATCAAAAATTAAATTAATTCCATTGTGTCCTTTAATTGAGGATATTTCTCCTAATTCTTTTATATGTGGGAGTTGTGTTGTAGAAAGTGTAATTACTGATTCAACCGGGATTGAGACTACTTTGTAATTATCATATCCTTGGGGAATTTCTTCTCCTTTTTGAACAAGGATATATTTCAAATCTTTTGCTGTTCTGTCCCAGGGATCTTTTATAGTAACAACTTTGTAGGTATTGTGGTATTCAACAGAGTAGCCTTTGGCATATTCCGGATATGCCTTGTCTGTGAAAAGATCTTTTGCATCCGGGTTTTCTTCAGGGATTTTTACATTCGAATGACTTTCTTCTGTATTATCAGCAAAAGCAGCAATTCCTGCTGTAAAAATGACAGCAAGTATCAACACAGCCAAAACAATGTATATTGATTTTATTTTGTATTTCTTAAACATAACACTCACTTCCGCTGTATTCTCTTTCCTTTATGCGACTGGTACTGAAACAAAAATGTAATGATTTTAGCCATAAACTAAATCCTCAAAAACCGTTTTTTATGCACCAGGAACTAATTCTTATCCAGTTTTCAATAATAGTCATTTTTTCGTCAATGAGATGTTCAAAATCAGGCTGATTTTTTACAGCTATCATTTCGGGAAGTGTTTTCATAACAGAGTAAGCTGCAGTTTTTCCTGATTTTTCAGGGATAAGACCCCAGTTTATCTCATCAATAATGTGCAGAAGTGAAGTTGTCATTGCAACCACAGACGGATTTTTTGAAAATTCGCGAAGATTTTCTATGAAAACAGGTTTTTTGTTCTCTCCTTCGATTAAAGCCGCAGTCTCCCAGTATTTGTCCTCGTTTATTCCAAATCTGTTAAGTCTGACAAGCATATCTCTCTGTGTCAGAGGGTTTAAGCAGGTTTGCTTGTCAAGTGCTTCTGTTGTTGCATCAATAATGCAAAGAGCGACAAGTTCGCCAAGTTTCGAATGTTTTCCTGCCCAGGTCAGAACATTTGGACTACTCATATTTGAGATAACTGATATCTGATCTGTACCTGAACCCGTTGCAATTCCGTTTGAATATCTGCTTGGCGCCATAAGCTGCTGTATTGCAACTGTCTTTGCCTCAGTTGCGGTCATTATAACTCGTGTAAGAGCATGTGCAGGCAGATATGAGCTTAAAATTAAAAAAGTATTGATTGTTCCGCCGACATAAACAGTACTTCCATTCTCTTCATGCCAGTTTGCCGGGTCGCCTGCACGTCCTCCGTTTACTTCTATTCCTGCGGTAACTATTGCTGTAACCTCAAGATCCCTGAAAGTTCTTGTGCTTATGGCAGCGTTCTTCATCTTTGCGGCTGTCATCATCGCAGCTGTCTTTTCAGGATTCAGACCCAGCCTTTTTGACTGGATTTTTATATATTCTTCAACACTTCCACCTTCAAGGTCATGACCGCAGTGACCTCTTGTCGGATTAGGCTCATGATTAAAAATAGCTTCGAGATTTTCCTGATGGCCGCCGTTTATGTATGATGTTGTAATTGAATTTCTGTTAGGAGGAAGTTTTACGACAACCGAATTTTCCGATCTGTAAACTTTTTCTCCACCTGATGTTTCAAAAATCAGTTTAAGGTCTTTTTTTGAGTCTGTTGTATAACTTGTCAATTTAGAAGAACACCTCTTGTTGTAATAATGATATTGACATTTATAATTAAAAATAATTTGTCTTTAGTAAAATTTAGTTTTCAAAGAGATGTATGTAATGAGAAAAGAATATCAATTTATATGTTTAATCAGCCATTACTGGTTTTTATTTTGAAAAGAAAAATGATTGAATAATAATTTTCAGGATTATTTTAAAAACCCATGTGATGAAGCTGCATCTTTAAGTCTTCCGGCAAATATTCCGATTATTTCATCGTATTCACCAAGGGCTTTGTCATCAACAGATACAGCATATCCTTTGGACTCAAGGGCCTTTTTCCATGAATCCGGATTGGTTTCTCCTGCTATCTCAAGAGATGCATGAATTCCGGAGACTAATGCAAAGGGTGCAAGTCTCACCTTTTTGGCATTCATATGCTCCAGACGTCTGGTTATCTTTTCAACTCCCGGATAGCCTCCGACTCCTCCGATAACAACCTTTCCCGACTTACATACATCGTCCATCACCATCTGCATCTGACAGAGTGATGTATCAGCGCCGCCTTCGGATGTAGGTGCAACAAGTATGAGGACTTCATCATCAGAGAGTGACTTTCCATAAATTCCGTTGACAGCCTCTGCAACCTCAAAATAATCCTCAGTCCTCATTAGAAGAGGCCTTGCAACCAAAATTCCGTCAAATCCTATAGCACCATGAGCGCCGGCAAGGTCATTTAATGAGGAAATTATCCGGTATAATTCATGATAGCCCATTCCTGGTGTGAGATAAATGGGGAGAACTACTATCTGTGAATGTCCTTTATCCAAAAGTTTGGTCATTGCCGCAAGCGGACCAGATACTTCTTCACCACTTTCTTTTAGAACAAGTCTTACTGCCTCATAATTAAATGAAAATTCAACTTCTGCTTTTGGATATGCCTCTCTTGCAAGTTTCATACATTTTTCTACAACTAAACGGCCTTCTTTCCTTGTTGTACCCATTGCAACAACAAGGACTGCACCATGGCTCTCAATTTTTTTTCCATGTCCTTTCATTAGTATCATCTCTTAGTTAATTTTATAAGCACTTTTAAAATTAATTTTATCACTATATATGATTATTGTTTTGCTAGCGCTCGCTTTTTGTTATGATTAAAGTCTTTTTTAAAAATAAAATCCAATAAAAAAGATAATGGTAACTTAGATTCCTTATTGTTTAATTTTTGTAAAAAAGATGTGGTGTAAAAATTGCATATAAATTTATTTATTGGAGTTTGATAACATCCAACAGCTAAAACTAAAGTACTATAGATGAATCTGGTTTTCTTTTCTGGATGCTTTTATCTGTTTTCTGAGCGAATTTTCTAATTCCTGTCCTGTTTTTGTCTGAAGTTCATGTGTCAGAAATTCAGGCCTGATATAATCGATGATTTCTCTGCATTTTTCAGACGAAAATGGCCGGTGTTCATCAACACTTCTCAAATGATCAATAATCAGGCAGTATTTTTCATTAAAAGAAATATCTGAATACTTTTCCGGTTCATTTGTATTTTTCTGATAATCACCGGAAGTGCTTAACTGGAGGTGCATTCCGTTGATATTTTTAATTATTTCAGAATCAAGCTTTTCAAGACACTCTATTATAGTGTCTATTGACTTTTCCTCATCATTGCACTCTTGTGTTGCATTCATGAGATGCCCTGTGTCAAGAAGAAATTTCCATCTTTTAAATTCAAGATTGTCCATAAATTCAAGAGTTAAATCTGAATCCAGAAATTTAAGCCCAGGATACCAGAGATTTTCAATATATATATCAAATGGAGGTTCTCCTCCTGGAAATGAAGATGCAGTTTCATTTAATAATTCTGCAGTTGCATATAGAATTTCTCTGTCAGAATACAACTGCTCTTTTGAAAATGCAGACTCCACTTCTGTAAATGTTGCATGAAACACTCCATATGCCGGATTTAATTCTTTGGCGCAGGATAAGCATTCACAGAAATTAGAAACGATTTCATCATGGCTTTTTCCCCCATAAAAATATTTTATAGAATTGTCTTCAATCTGTTTTGGAATTTTAAATGCTTCATCCTTCCAGATTCTCATCCAGCTCATAAAAGAAGGGAGATGGACTGCCTTTACAATTTCGTTTGGGATTTTTTCCGGTACAGGATCAAAATTTACTAAAAGTTCAAGACCATCAAGACCAAGGTTTTTTATGAGGCTCCTGACATTTTCAAAGCTGCCTCCAAATTTATCTAAATCAAAATCATATATTGAAAAATTCATCAGTTCTTTAGGATTCATTGTGGTATCTGCCTGTATACTGCTTCTTTAACTGAATTTGCAAGTTTTGCCTTGTCAAGAGAATCGATGTAAAAATATGTTGCTTCAAGTTCGAATGCAAGGTTCTTTGCCAGGCCTATCCTTGGAAATCCTTCTTCTGTATCAATAACAACAAAATTAATATTTTCTTTTGATGCTAATCTGGCAGTTTCGATAAGTTCTTCATATGGTTTTTTAACTGACTCTGAAACATTAACTCTGCCATCTGTAAGAATAATTACTGCTCTGGATTCTCCTTTTTTTGAGTAGCATCCCTGTGCCATAAGTTTTACTGCTTCAGTAATTCCTTTGGAAAGAGGTGTTTTGCCTCCGGTTGGCATCTCTTTTAGCATTTTGTAGGCAAGATCTGTGCTTTTTGTAGGGGGAAGAAGAAGAGTTGCCTCTTTTTTCCTGAAAATCATAAGGCCAACCAGATCCCTTTTTTGATAGGCATCATTAAGAAGTGATAAAATTGCCCCTTTAACAGAAACCATTCTCTTGCCTGCGCCCATCGAACCGCTTGCATCCACCAGAAACAGAATTGTGTTGCCGGTTTTTCTTTCCCTCACCTTCTCACGCAGATCACTTTTTTTAACATTGATTGCAAGTCCGTTCTTTGTCCTGAATCTCTGAAATGGTGCGGCGGCTCTTATTGAAGGGCAGATTGCTATGTCATTTCTTTTTTTGTTGAGATTTTTATAGGAGATGTAGCGTCCACTGTTATTATAACTGATAATGCTGCTTCTGTTACCGCTTTTATCCTGTTTTGACTTTTTGACCGACTTTTCATTCAGATAATCTATGACTTCAAATACGGAACCTATGGTAAATACCTGCTCTGAATGGGGGATATCATGGTTTGAATTATTATCGTCCTGTTCCTCATTTTTTTCATCTTCGCTTTGAATATCAATATTTGTATCTGGACTTCCCGTCGGCTTTTTATCCGGACTATTGTCCTGGTTTTCATCTTTGCTGTTATCTTCATCGTTGCCTTTTTCTTCATTTTGGTCTTTGGATTGGTTTTTGGGACTATCATTTTGAGGCGGAGGATTTCTCCTTCTGTGCTGAAGAGTGATGAGCGCTGCCTCTTTGATATCATCAAAGACAACATTATCTCTCCCGTCTATCGCTGCCAGAGTTTTCGAAACCTTTGCAAGTGCGATATCCCCTCTTTGTCCGGAAACATTCATTTCAAGGCATAATTCTGACATTATCTCCAAAAGTGCCTCGGGAATCATCACATAGGAAAGCCTCTCCTTTGCTTTTTCAATATTATCTTTTATTTTTGCAATGTCTGATTGAAATTTCAGAGTGAATTTATCCGGGTCTTTCTCAAACTCAAGGCAGTTTCTGATTATCTTTGTTCTTTCTGCCTCATCTTTGATAACATCAGTATCAATACAAAGATCAAACCTGTCAAGCATTTGTGGTGACAGTTCGCCTTCTTCAGAGTCCATTGTTGCCGCAAAAATAAATCTTGTCTTAGTAATTTCAGAAAAACCTTCACGCTCTATTATCAGGTTTTTAGTTTCAGACGTACTAAGTATCCCGTGGACAATATTTTCATCAAGCAGATTTATGTCATCTGCAATAACCATCTGCCGGTTGTACTCGGCTAAAATCCCTTTGGTTATTCCGATATCTCCTCGAGTTACTGCTTTTTCAATATCAATAGAACCCAAAAGTCTATCTTCCGTGGTATTTAGAGGAACTATCCCTACTTTTTTATCTTCAAGAATAGTTTTCGCAGATCTTAAAAGGACAGATTTGGCCGAACCTCTTGTGCCGGTAACTAGCAACCCGTTGATATCTTCATTTATGATTATGCATAACAATGCTTTTTTGGCAATACTGTTTCCGATAATTGCAGGGAAAGGGTATGGCTTATAGTCTGTCAATTTTTATAACTCTCCAGAATTAATGACTCGACTTTGTCAAATTCAAGCCTGGCCTCTTCAAAGGGAAGTTTTCTCATCCTGTGCGGCAGTGCAAGCCCTGCTGCCTTTATCAGATCATTTCCCTCGACATTATTTCTCTCATCAAGTGCTGCAAATGCGCATGCAGTTTTGACAAGAGTAAGATCTGATCTGTGGCCGTCCACATTTAAAAGAAGGGAGATTTTAACAGCCGTGTTCAGCAGAAGATCATCGGGTTTTATTTCTAATATTATTTTTTTGGCTGTTTCAATTTTATCCCTCAAATTTTGTTGAAGAGGTTTATATTTATCACAGAATTCATGTGGATTTTTCTCAAATTCCAAACGTCTTTTTACAATCTCTATCCTTTTTTCTGTATTTTTCTCACCTTCAACATTAACAGAAAGGCCGAACCTGTCAAGAAGCTGGGGACGAAGGTCGCCTTCCTCGGGATTCATTGTCCCGACAAGCATGAATCTGGATGGATGAGAATATGAAATTCCTTCTCTTTCAACAAAATTTGTACCCATTGCGGCCGCATCAAGCAGGAGATCCACAATATGATCATCAAGGAGATTAACTTCGTCAACATAGAGAATATTACCGTTGGCTGCTGCAAGAACGCCTGGCTCAAACTTTTTTTCACCCTTGGTAATTGCCTCTTCAATGTCAAGTGTGCCTGCAACACGATCCTCTGTGGCACTTAATGGCAGTTCTACAACACGCATTTTTATATCTTCATATTCGGGAGTCTTTCCTGATTCTGTTAATATCCTGCATGATGGGCAAAGATATCTCTTCTGCCCGGCTTCGCAGTGAAAGATGCAGTCTTTTATAGTTTTTCTCTCAGGCAGAAGATCAGCTACTGCTCTCACAGCAGTTGATTTTGCCGTTCCTTTCTCACCTTTTATAAGAACGCCGCCTATTGACGGGTTTACCACATTTGAAAGAAGAGCATCTTTCATATCTTCCTGCCCTACTATTGCGGAGAAGGGATATGCCGGATTATCGTCACTCATAATAATGCCTCCGAACTATCTCTTATAAGGCATAAGGTAATTTTTTTCAGGTTTTCTAACATAAAATTTCTTTTTTTGAGAATTTTTACAAAGATTGAATCTTCGCAGCAGTATCTTTCCTTCTTTGAGCTGAGTTCTAAAATCAATCGGATATCTTTTCTGTAATCTATATGTTTCAAATTATTTTCTGTCAATTAAAACACCTTTTATCTGCCATCAAAAAAATGGGAGAATGATTTAGTAAATATAAATGATGTTTTAACAAATTTAGTTTTGTTGATCTGAGGTAACAAATTTTTTCCGGGGATACTAATCATAGATACTGACTTGTAGAATTCGCGTATTAAAATTAGATCTGTTTTGCTGTGACTGTCAAAATTCGAGAGAGATTTTTTATCGCTTTTTGTGTGATGAAAAACGCTTATCATGCGAATTTTTACATGAAAGATTCTTCGTAACTTACGTGAAAAGCTACATGAAATATATTTTCATGAATGTTTTCATAAAAAAGTGAATGAAATAAAATTTCGTCTGACTTCTCGTAAAAATAATATGCAATAGTTTATGAAATTGTTATACCAAAATAATAAATGAAGTGAATTATGGTTGATGCAATATCTTTTTTTTCAATGCTTGAATATATGATTAAAGCCATAATTCTCATAAGCACAGGTATTGTTTTTGTAAATATATTGGGTGAAACAGGTCTTTTTAAAAGATTGCAAAAAGTGAGCAGACCTTTGTGCAGAATTTCCGGACTTTCTGAAGGTGCTGCTATTTCTGTTCTTTCAATGGCCGTTAATTCAATAGCAGGCAAATCAATGCTTGCTGAGTATTACAGGGAAGGAAAAGTGAAAAAGGAGGAGATTGTGCCTTCACTTCTTATAGGAACATTTCCAACAGTTCTCGGTGAATCTTTGTTTAGAGTACAGCTTCCAACCGCAGTTATTCTTCTTGGTCCTGTAATTGGATTTACATATACCTTTTTCAACTTTTTTTCTTCGTTTCTGCAGGCTTTTTTTGCAATTTTATACAATCACATTGTTCTTCATGAAAACGGATACATTCCAAAAAATGAAACCGGAGATGAAAAAAATGGAAATTCTAAAGACTCAGATGAAGATAAAAGTCAGGAAAAAAGCAAAAAGAAAAGAAAAATTACAAAGAAAAATATCAAAAACGGTTTTAAAAAATCTATCCCTGGTTTAAAGCAGATCATTCCAATTACGATTTCTGCAATGCTCGTTTTTTATCTATTATCACTTTTGGGTTTGATGAATATCATCGCGATGGTATTTGATCCTCTTCTTAACATTATTGGCCTTCCAGGTGAGGCAACAGCCGCTCTTGTGGCACAGTTTATTCATTTTTCTGCAGGATATACGATTGTCGGATCACTTATTGAAACAGGAGTTTTGAATATGGAACAGGCACTTGTTACGCTTATTCTCGGGAGCATGGTTGTTATAACAATGATTTATGTCAAATATTCATTTCCAATGTATCTTGCTCTTTTTGGAAAAGACGGCCTTATGATAACATACAAAACTTATGCGATAAGCATGGCGGCAAAGATTGTTTGTATCGGGATTGTGATGGTTGTTTTTTAAAAGGAAAAAATAAGTTCTGAATAATTTCCAAAAACCTTAATTTAAAGGGCCCTGTTATAAAAAGAAGTTATATGGCGGTTGGGCATGATTGTGGGTTAATTGATGTCCTCTATAAGATATATGCACTATTTGATGCAATGTAACTGTACAAATTTATCAAAACCGATTAAATTCAATATATTTGATAGAAAATCAATTTAGCTGTTAAAACTGCATCTTTGCCAAATTATTTTTTGTGACAATCAAAAATTTACAAAAAAGGAAAAAAATTAAGAAGTAATGGTTACTTCACTCTGTGCAAATACTTTTCCTGAAGAATCTGCAAGTTCAAGCCAGAACGTCTTTCCAATATTTGCAGTACAATTAAAAGAATAAGTTCCATATTTTGATGCACCTGGCTGCAAAAATTTATCCAAATGATATGGTGGATTAATGTATGCTGTAGATCCTGCTGCAAAATTCTTTTCACCAGAATAACCGTCCTCCCTCATCCAGGCATTTTTTGATCCTGCATCTGCCGTAGGACTATTGACAATTGTTGATTTGTTTATTGTCCAAATCATATGTTCAGCATCCCCAAAGGTTTTGGTTGGACGAACCATTACAATAGTATCAATTGTACCAATTGCACTTCCTCCTATATGTTCAATTGTCATTCCATCTGATATACTGTAAGTACCTTTAATCTGTACTTGTGGTGCTTTATCAGCAGTTCCGGAAATACCGCCTGCAAAGGCACTTACAACAGCCGCAATGATAATTGTTACAACAAGCATCAGCATAACGCCAACAACCGGTGACACTGCTTCATTATTTGTGAATGATTTCATTATTTTATCCCTCCACAACGACATTTTTATCAAAAATTACACTTCCAGTTGGTACGTGCACCAATTTTACTGAAACAACATCACCTGGTTGAAGATGATACCAATCAATACCAAGTATTGCCATAAGAGAATCCTGATCTCCATTTGCTATAGAAAATTTAGTGCCATCTGTATATTCATATCGAGTGTCTGAAGAAACACCATATCCTCCATAAGATGCACTCCAGCCATATGGGCTGTTATGCATTGTTGTTCCAGCCATTAGAGTATAATTTCCATAATGCTGATTTACGGAATAAGAACCTGATGCTTTCCAGCCTTCAATTGCCTGTCCAAATCCTAAAGGTGCTACATAAGTGCTGTTAATTATTCCAGTACCGCAATCGTAGTGTACGTTGGCATTATTCATTGGTCCAGTAATAATCGTACTATTGGATGTTCCATCAGAAGCTTTCCAAGATGTTACTAGTTGAATATCTTTTGTAGGGATTCCTTCTTCTGTAGAAAGCACGCGCAGATTAAATCCACTGCCTCCCCAGGTACCATCATTTACAATATTGCATTCAAAAGAGGCAACAGGTGCTTTTTCCTGACCGGACACTAAACCCCCGGCAAAACCGGATACCACCGCAGCGATGATAATCGTCACAACAAGCATCAGCATAACGCCCACAACAGGCGATACAGCTTCAGTTTGCGTTATTCTTTCTTTTTTCATAATAACTCCTTCAGTTAAAATTTATCGAAACCGGCCTACCAGATCATAATGTTACCAGAATCAATAAAAGTGTTATTTTTTTAGTCATAAATAAATTTTATTATTATTTTTTCACTAATGAATAAATTAAATTTTTATTTGATAATTATTACATTTTAAAAAATAAAAAGAAATCAGATTTGTAAGAGTTAAATATTACTAAATAAAAAGTATATTTTAAAACTTAGTTAGTAAAAGTAGTAGTAAAAGGATAGTTAGTAAAAGGAAAGGCATATGAAATACACAATACCTTTAGCGATAATAGTTCTGTCAACATTCATTGCAGTAATACCCTCTGCCGCCACAGAAGACATTTCAGGAGTGTCATATACAATAACTCCGACAGGGGAAACTGATGAATACAAAATATCAATAGAAATATCAAATATCACAGCCGGCGGTCTGAGCCTTGAATTTCCCGGAAGCTTTGAAATAACTGACACAAATATCCCAAACGGCCATTATGGAAGCGATGGTGAAACTCTTATTGTAACTCTGACAGGCGAAAAAGAAATTTATCTTGATGTAGTCTGTCCAAATCTGGCGACAGGCGAAATCCTCGAAACGTGGGAAGATCTTTCATCCGGCACAAGGGGAGGAGATGAATTATCTGTTAGTGAATCAGAAAAAGAGCAGGAAACAGACAAAAAAAAGGAAGAAAACAATCAGAATAATATAACTCCTAAAGAAAGTCCGTTTGGATTTTCAGGCATTTTTAGTGTCTTCTCTATCATCATCGCAGGACTTTTAATGACTATTTCAAACAGGGAGGATAATTGAAATGGTATATAAAAAGACTGTTTTAATTATTCTCCTTTTTTCAGCCGCAATCCTACTAATAAATCCGGCATATGCAGGTACACAGAGCAATTCAGAAACTCTGCCTCTCGATAAAAACAATGATCTGATTATAACCTCAGACGAACTTGCGCCTGAAATCCTCTCATACTTAACAGAAAAATATCTCAATGGGAATACAGACATTCAGCCAACAACCGATCTCTCCGATGCAACATATATCTACGCCAACTGGAACGGAAAACCAAAAAATGTTCAGGATTTCAAAGGTCAGGCAGTAACACTCTACAGGCCGTTTAAAAAAGTGGCTGTTTTAAACGGCGAAACACTTGAAACAATGAGATCGCTTGGATTTGATGAAAGTAAAGTATCAGGTGTCGGAAAATATACACTTGAAGATAAAGTCTTCTTCCCGGAGTATTCTAATAAAGCAAACATAGGTTCGGTCTGGTCGCCTGATTATGAAAAAATAATCTCCATTTCGCCTGATGCAGTATTCATCTACGCAGATTTCATGGAGGACAAATCAGATGAAATCCAGGAGAAAATCCAGTCGATGAATCCGAAAATAAAAATATTCAGATTTGATCTCTATAATCCTTCAACCTACCTTGAAGAAACAAGGCTTCTTGCAGGTGTGATTGACAAAGAAAACAATGCAGAAACCCTTACTTATTTCTATTCCGAGCAGACAGATCTCATAAATTCTGTAATCTCCGGCATTCCAAAAGAGAAGCAAACACAGATTTATTTTGAAAGCTGGGATGACTACAAGAGTGTTGCAAACGGCTCGGGATACAATGAAAAAATAAACCTTGCAGGCGGAGTAAGCATATTTGAAGATGCAACACCTGAATATCCGGTTGTAAATCCTGAAGAAATTCTCATTAAAAATCCGGATGTTGTTGTAAAGTTAATAGGGTCAGGAAAACTTGCTTTTGGCGGATATGAGGATTCAGATACTGCAAAAGTAAAAGAAGTCTATCAGGCCATGACATCCCGCACCGGCTGGCAGAATCTTGACGCTGTAAAAGAAAACCGTGTTCATATTCTCAGTAATGACATTTTTGGAGGACCTGAATACATACTTGGGACTCTTTACCTTTCAAAATGGCTGTACCCTGATGAATTCAAAAATATTGAACCTGAAGAAATTCACCAGAGATACATATCACAGTTTCAAAACCTTGACTTTGATGTAAAAAAAGACGGTATTTTTGCTTATCCATTATAATAACAATAATTTTTGCTTTTAAATGAGGCGACAGATGACACTTGATTCAAAAAAATTTCATGCACAGTGCAGGAAAATAAAGGCAAAAAACAGGACATTCTTCATAGGCTTAACCCTTCTTTTAATTCTTTTAACCGGCATCGGAGTAACTCTCGGCTCAGCAGAAATTTCAATTCTGCAGTCCTATCAGGCGCTTTTTTCCGGACTTTCAGAAAGAGTCTGTGTATTTTTCTTCGGCGCTGAACAGGGTTCACAGTCAATGACGGAGATTGTCATCTGGGATATCAGACTTCACCGGGTGTTGTTTGCAATCGCCGCCGGATTCGGGCTTGCAATTGCAGGAACAGTTATGCAAGGGATATTGAGAAACCCGCTTGCAAGTCCTTTTACACTTGGAATTTCCTCAGCCGCATCCTGTGGTGCATCGGTTGCGATAATACTTTTTGGAGGATTTGCACTCCTTTCAGGCAGTATTACAACTATGATTCTTGCATTTTTATTTGCAATGCTTGCGGCATTTGGAATTTACTTAATGGCACGCCACAAGGGGCTTTCGTCATCGGCGATGATTTTGGCAGGAATTGCCCTGATGTATCTTTTTTCTGCTGTGACCTCACTTTTACAGTATTTCGGGTCCGCTGATCAGGCAGCAGCGGTTGTCTACTGGATGTTTGGATCGCTTGACAACACAACATGGTTAAACCTCGGAATAGTCTTTCTTGTTCTTCTAATAATAGTCCCGTATCTTCTCCTGAAGGCATGGGATTTAAACGCACTTTCTGAAGGATCTGAAGTTGCAAAATCAATAGGTGTCCCGGTTGAGCGTGAAATGACAATTTTCATGTTTATTGCATCACTGATAACTGCTGTTATAATCTCATTTACCGGAACTATCGGTTTTATAGGGCTTGTTGCACCGCATATTGCAAGAATGGTTACAGGAAGCGACAATCGGATATTAATTCCGGCATCAGGATTTATGGGCGCTGCAATCCTTCTTGGTGCTGACTGTTTAAGCAGAACAATAATATATCCTTCTGTAATTCCGGTTGGAATCATGACTGCTTTCCTTGGTGTTCCGTTCTTTTTGTATTTATTCCTAAGAAGAGGTGATACGGGATGGTAGCAGTAAAAGTTAGCGGTCTTTCCTATGCTTACCGGCAAAAGGACGTTTTTTCAGATGTTTCTTTTGAAGCAGAGGAAGGAAAAGTGCTGGGGCTTGTCGGCCCGAACGGATGTGGGAAGACCACACTTATCAAGTGCATTGACGGGATTTTAGATCCAAAGGGAACGGTTGAAATCTTTGGCACTGACTCAAAATCTCTTGACAGAACAGAGATTGCAAAAAAAATTGCATATGTTCCGCAGAGTGTTCCGGACGGACTTTCATCCTATGTATATGAAACTGTTCTGATGGGAAGACGGCCGTATCTTAACTGGAATGTAAAGCCTGAAGATGAAGAGAAGGTCTTTTCGGCAATGAAACTTTTAGGAGTTGAGGATTTTGCATTCAGAAAGACAAACGAACTTTCAGGCGGCGAACGCCAGCGTGTTATGATTGCAAGGGCGGTTGTGCAGGAAACTCCTGTAATTCTCATGGATGAGCCGACAAGCAGTCTTGACATAAGGCACCAGATGGAAGTCATGGAGAACATGCGTCTTTTGGCAAAAGAGAAGAACACTGCCGTTATTGTCTCACTGCATGATCTAAATCTTGCCGCAGGTTACTGCGATACGATGGTTATGTTAAAGAAAGGAAAAATTCACAGCTGCGGACCGCCCGTCGAGGTTTTAAACAGCGAAACGATTAGAAGCGTTTACGAGGTTGATGCTTCAATAAACCGGGAAAATGAAAGACCATATATAATACCTTTAAGACCGGCAGAAAATTCAGCGGAGACACAAAATGGTTAAAATATCAGTAATATCATGGGGAAGCGAAATCTCAGTAATCAGGCATGCGGCAAAAAAATTGGGTTTTGAGCTTTCAGACTGGAATGTATACGATTTAAAAGAGAATGAAAGTTTAGTATCCGGATGTATAAACTCATTTTCTGACTCGGATTTTGTTCTAATCCACCCGTCACATGACTCATACTGGGATGAGATAATAGACGGATTTCCAAAGGAGATGCCTGTTGTATCATACGGTTTTTCAGATATGTTTTGGTCGGCATCAACCGTTCCTTTATCAGTTGTATCAGCCGTAAGCGCCTATTTCCTTTATGGCGGTCTTGAAAATATCTGCAATATGCTTGCATTCTGTGCATCAAAAATCCTTGGCCTTGATTACCACTATTTAGAACCATCCGTTACACGATGGGAGGGAATCTATCACCCTGATATTCCTTTTGTCCTTGACAGCCCCGGGCAGTATTTCGATTACCGGGGAGTCATATCAGAATATAATGTCGGAATTTTATTCCCGCGAACGCAGTGGATATGCGGGGACTTAAAGGCAATAGATGCGTTTGTAAGGAGAATTGAAAAGTTTGCAAACACTGTATGCGTCTTCTGCTTTTCAAACGGCGATGAAGAATTGGGAGCATTGTCAAGTGAGGAATGCCTTAAAAAATACATGCCGGATAATCTGGATGCATTAATTGACCTTCGGTCATTTGTCCAGAGCAAAGACCGTGAATCATTAATAAAACACTTAAAAAAGCTTGATGTGCCTGTTTTCCATCCTCTTACAATGTATCACAGCTCAATTGACGACTGGAAAGCGTCTGAATTTGGAATGACAGGCTCTGAAACCGGATGGACAGTAGCTCTTCCTGAGTTTCAGGGCTTAACAGAGATGATACCATTTTCTTTTGCTGAAAAGGAGTCTGTATCCGGCGTTGAAACAAGCCTGCACGTTCCGCATGAAGAAAGAATGAACAAAATTGCTGAGAGAATAAAGAGATGGATTCTACTTTCAAAAAAGAAAAATTCAGAGAGAAAAATAGTCTTTATTCTTCATAATAAACCCTGTGCATCTGTTGAGGGAACAGTGGGTTCAGGTGCCAACCTTGACACTCTTGAGAGCGTCTCTGAAATTTTAAAAGCCATGAAAGAGAGGGGCTACAATGTAAACCCACCTGAATCAGGAGAAGCTCTCATAAATGAAATAATGTCTAAAAAAGCTGTATCGGAGTTTAGGTGGACATCAGTTGAGGAAATTGTACAAAAAGGAGGAGCACTTACTCTCATAAAAGCAGATGACTACAAAGAGTGGTTTTCAACACTTCCGGAAAAGGTAAAGATTCAGGTTTCGGGATGTTGGGGAAAACCTCCTGGAGAGGAGATTGACGGTGTACCGCCGGCAATGCTCTATAAAGGGGACATTGTCGTAACAGGCATTTCTTTTGGAAACGCACTTGTCTGTGTCCAGCCAAAAAGAGGATGCTCTGGTGCAAGATGCGACGGGAAAGCCTGCAAAATCCTTCATGATGCAAAAACACCTCCTACTCACCAGTACCTTGCAACATACCATTACTTTGACGAAACTTATGGCGCCGATGCGATAGTGCATGTTGGAACCCATGGAAACCTTGAATTCCTGCCCGGAAAAGGCGTTGGACTTTCAGATTCCTGCTATCCTGATATAGCCATTGGAAGCATGCCGCATCTTTACATATACAACTCTGACAATCCGCCTGAAGGAACGACTGCAAAGAGGCGTTCATATGCAACACTTATCGATCACATGCAGACTGTTATGGCAACATCGGAGCTTTACGGGAATTTAAAGGAACTTGAAGAGCAGATTGCCGAATACAAACGGGCAGTTTCAACCGACAAAGCACGTGCACATGCACTTACTCATACTATTGAAGAGTTACTGGAGGAGACCGGCATTTCTTATTCTATAAACCTAAAAGGTCTGAAGTATATTGAGGCAGGATTTGATGAGATTATTGAGGCCGCCCATAAGGTCGTAACACAAACATATGAAACAAAAATTCCAAAGGGAATGCATATCTTCGGAAGAAAACCGGAAGGTGAAGACAGGGCCGATATGATATACTCGGTTCTTTGTTATGAGGGGATTTTGAATGATTTTACATCTGAAATTTCAGGAAATACTTCACCTGAATCTGATATCGAAAAGTTAAGGGAAGAAGAAATCCTTTCAAAAGAAATAATCCTGGCAATAGTAAACAAAACAGACCCCTATGAAACAATCAAATCCGCAATCGGAAAAGAATTTACATCTGAACAGAAAAAACACGCCGATGAGATATTTGGAATAATTAACTCAATAAATGAAAGAATAGAAGATTCTGATGAAATTAAAAGTTTTCTCCATGGCTTTGACGGTAAATACGTCGAACCAGGGCCATCCGGCCTTATTACACGTGGAAATCCTGAGATAATGCCTACCGGAAGAAATTTTTATTCGCTAGACCCCAACAAAGTTCCAACAAAGGCGGCATGGAGAATTGGAAACAGGCTTGCAGATGAAGTTTTAGGTAAATATCTGGAAGAGAATGGGAAATATCCGGAAAACATTGCTTTTTACTGGGTATCAACAGACATCATGTGGGGAGATGGTGAGGTATTCTCCCAGATGCTCAAATTAATTGGTGTTGAACCTGTATGGAAGTCCGGAAAGGTGAAGTCATTCCGGGTAATTCCCGCTGATGAACTTGGAAGGCCAAGAATAGATATTACTGTTAAGATCGGCGGAATCATGCGTGATAATTTTTACAACTGCATTGAATTTTTAGATGAAGCTGTAAAGGCTGTATCAGAACTTGATGAGCCCCCTGAGATAAATTTCCTAAGGAAACATTTCCTGCAAACCGGAAACAGCGAAAGAATATTTGGAAACCGTCCGGGAACTTATGGAAACGGTGTGAATCTTGCAGTTTATGCATCGGCGTGGAAAGATGAGGCTGATATCGCCGATGTTTTTTTGGAATGGAACAGTTATTCATACGGAAAAGGAAAGGAGAATTTTGGAGTTTCCGCAAAGGAAAAAATGACTGCGCAGCTAAAATCAGTAAGCCTGACGTTTAATGTCGCTATGACAGATGAATATGATCTCCTTGGGTGCTGTTGCTATTTCGGAGCACACGGCGGACTTACAATTGCGGCAAGAACAGTTAGCCAAAACGAAATCCCTGTCTATTACGGGGATACAAGAAGTAGGGATACAGTTGAGGTCAGAACAATTGCTGATGAGATAAGACGTGTTGTAAGGACAAAACTTCTCAACCCAAAGTGGATAGACGGGATGAAAAAGCACGGCTACAAAGGTGCTGAGGACATCTCAAAAAGAATCACCCATGTTTACGGATGGGAGGCGACAACAGGAGAGGTTGACGACTCAATATTTGATAGCATCGCAGAAACTTTTGTCTTAAATGAGGAGAACAGAAAATTCTTCTCCGAGAAAAACCCGTGGGCTCTTGAAGAGATAGGAAGACGCCTTTTAGAAGCGAATGCACGGGAACTCTGGGAAGCAGATCCGGATTTGATTGAAAAACTAAAAGAGGCTTACATGGATATTGAGGGTGACATGGAAGATAGAAGGGGTGAGTCGCAGGGTGACATTCAGGGCGGATCGATTGATGTTTTTACATTGAAAGAGATTGCGGCAAACAGGCATAACCGTGCATAACCAGATTACAATGCACGAATATTACTAATGCCCCTAAATTGTAATACTTTTTTTTAAATTCAGATTATAATAGTAATAATAAAAAATAAAAACTTAATACGTCAATACCTCATATGATAATATAATGGAATCATCATCCCGGAGAAACATTTTACCGTTCACAGCCATCGTCGGACAGGAAAGGATGAAAACAGCACTTCTCTTAAATGCCGTCAATCCAAGAATCGGCGGAGTATTAATAAGAGGCGATAAGGGAACAGCCAAATCAACAGCCGTTCGTGCACTTGCTGAAGTTCTGCCGGAGATTAATGTATCGGTCAACTGTCCGTTCAACTGCAACCCCGACAATGAAAAGGAGATGTGCTACTTCTGCCGGGAAAAATCTGAAAAGCCAAAATCATACAGGCGAAAGGTAAGAGTTGTTGACCTTCCGCTTGGTGCAACAGAAGACAGGCTTTCCGGCACAATTGACATTGAAAAGGCGATAAAGGAAGGCAAAAAGGTAATTGAGCCGGGTATACTTGCCGATGTCAACAGGGGAATACTCTATGTTGATGAGATTAATCTGCTTGATGATCATATCGCGGATATTCTTCTTGATTCCGCTGCAATGGGGGTAAATGTCATTGAAAGAGAAGGAATCTCACTGTCGCACCCGGCAGTCTTCATTCTTATCGGAACAATGAACCCCGAAGAAGGCGAACTTCGCCCCCAGCTTCTGGACAGATTCGGCCTTCAGGTATCTGTTGAGGGAATAAAGGACATTGATTCAAGAATAGAAATAGTAAGGACAGCAGAAAATTTTGAGAAAAATCCTGAAGAATTTATTAAAAAATGCTGTACCGGACAGGATGAACTCAGAAATAAAATAGAGGCTGCCGCAAAGATATTGCCCCTTGTTGAGATTACAGATTCACAGATCAGAAAGATTGCAGAAGTCTGCATAAATGCCGGAATTACAACACACCGCGCCGAGATTACGGTCATGAGAACAGCAAAGACAATTGCGGCGCTAAAGGGGCAAAAAAATGTTGAAACAGAAGATATAAAAGAAGCAATACAGCTTGCCCTTCCCCACAGGATGCGGAAAAAACCTTTTGAAGAGCCTGAACTTGATGAGGATATGCTAAACGATATCTTAGACGAGCCGGATGACAAAAATGAAAAGTCGCCCGGTGAGAAAAATCAATCAAACCAGCCTGAAGAGAGAAAAAATCCGCAAAGAAACGAAGAGCCTCATTCCACAGGCGATCCTGAAAAAAACAGTGATAATTCCAAAGACAGAGAAAAAGAGGATTCATCCGAAGTCACGTATGCCGTTGGAAAGCCTGTCGATATATCAAAGATTAATGATGAAATACACAAAGACAGGATGAAAAGAAAAAATGCAAGCGGGAAAAGGGTTGAATCAGGGGTGTCTGGTAAAAGAGGGCATTACAGGGGATTTGACATTTCAAAAGAGCCTAATGATATTGCGTTTGACGCAACAATCAGGGCAGCAGCACCGTTTCAAAATCAGAGGGAGAAAGAAGGGCTTGCAGTTTCACTTAAAAAATATGATTTGAGGGAGAAGAGAAGAGCTGGAAAAATTTCAACAGCCTGCATGTTTGTCGTCGATGCAAGCGGTTCGATGGGTGCAAAGAAGAGAATGGAAAGCACAAAAGGTGCAATTTTATCAATGCTTAATAATTCCTACCAGAAACGCGACAGAGTAGGTCTCGTTGCATTTAAAGGTGACAGGGCTGAAGTTCTCCTTCCGCTGTGCTCAAGTGTTGACCTGGCAAAGAAATGCTTAGAAGAGCTTCCAACAGGAGGAAGGACTCCTCTCTCCGCCGGACTTATGAGAGGACTGGAGGCATTAATGCAGGAGAAGAAGAAAAACGGCGATGTTATTCCACTTCTTGTGTGCATATCCGATGGAAGATCAAACTCCTCTCTTTCGGGAAATATAAAACAGGAGCTCTTGGCAGTTTCACAGGAAATTTTCAGGAACAATATTCATACCGTATTAATAGATACTGAGGATTTATCAGGCGGATTCTTAAAAATGCAGCTTGGCTACTGTAAAATGATTGCAGAGCACTCGCAGGGAAGCTATTATTCACTTGATGAATTAAATCAGGAAAATATTTCAGAAATTGCATCAAAAGAGATGGATTTCTGCGGTGAACTTTTAAACTAAAGTTTTTTTAAAAAACGTTCATGAAACAAATTTTCATGCACTGTTTCATGAAAATTAGAATTTGATTTTCAGGGTAAAATATTCTGTTTTTCACAGTTTTTTGCTACCCGTGCTATCCGTTTACATAGATTTCGTCATCATAGATTACCCGCCCTGAAGGAACATGTATCAGCATTACAGACACGACATCTCCTGGGTTTAGTTTATCCCAGTCCTGTCCCAATACTGCCTGAATGGAATCTTCTCCTGAACTCCCGTAATCAGATTCACCATAATTTTCTGCCGGATATGCAGTCATTCTGGTTCCTGCCATAAGTGTGTAATTTCCAAAGTTTATGTCATCAGGGAGAGGATTGGTAGTCCTGTTCCATTCAGAAAGACCTAGACCGCTTCCAAGAGGAGAAACACCGCCCCCGTTAGAATAAAAATTCTTAGAACCAGGAGTTACAGCTGTATCATTTGATACCGGATTTTCGTCCTTATCATAGGTTTTCCAGGAAGTCTTAAGCTTAAGATCCTTTGTGCTCACAGGGCTGTTTACAGAGAGAATATCAATCTCAAATTTGCTGTCCGCGGATTCGCCTTTATTGACAATAATATTAGTCTGTGCGGTTATCTGAATATCAGTGCTTCCGCCGGAGTTTCCTGCAATTCCGCCGGCAAAACCCGAGATAACGGCGGCAAGGATAATTACAAGAGTCAGCATCAGCATGATGCCTACAACCGGTGAAACAGCTTCATTTTTTTTTCCTGATTTAATCAAAAAATCTCTCCTCCCCAAAATTATCTGAATATACTGTCAGCCGGAAAAAATAAAAATATTTTTCCGTGTTTTATGCAAAACTTTTACCGGCTTATTTAGAGATTACGAGTTTACATCATCCCGCATACAGCATAAGGATTGTTCTGGGGGTTTTTAAGTTCAGCAAGCATCTTTTCATCTACTGAAAATTTGTTCATAACTGTTACATATTTATCATAGTTGTCTAGGTTTTCTACCATATCAACAGTTTTTGAGACTTTTTCGCCCCAGGAAGGCCCTGTCCAAACAGAAGAGTCAAAGTCAAATCCGAGAGCAAGACCGGTTCCTGTTTTGGCTTTTTTGTTCCAGAGAATAAAGATTCCAGCCGGCCTTGTGCCGTATTTTTCCGTCAGATATGCCTGGTCATCAGATGTAAAGGAAACTGAATTTAATACTCCGCCCTTTCCGGGAGTCATATCCCAGATTGTCGGGAATATATCCTCTTTACACCAGGTCGGCGCTGACATGGCAACATATGATGTATCTTTGGTAAGCGGCAGATTCTCCTCTACATATTTTACAAGAATGTATCCGCTTGAAACACCGGGGCAGAAATGATTGTGAAGAGATGCCGCATACATAAGATCATATGGTGCACCATGTGCCCATGCATTTGATAGTGAAAGAATTGAGAAGGCGTTTGCTCCAAGCGCCTTTTGTGTTGCATCCCCATCCTCCGTGTTGGCAAGCATTTTATCAATATCACCTGTAACTAAAGCTACTTTTGAAAATGCACCTTCTTCAGCCAGGTTCATGATTTCTCCCTTTGTCATTGAATAATATCTTTCTGCAGGCTCAAGATAGAGGCCTTTTCCCGTATTTTTATTATAGAAATAAAACCATAGCGGCTTTGAGTCGGCCCGGTTTATCTGAAAAAGTGTGTCATCAGAATTCTGAAGACCAGAAACATGTGTTATCCCTGAAATTGCTTTTTGTGTTGTATACCCGTTAATCAAAACCCGCCCTGCGTCTGTAAAGCAGGCAACATCAGAATCACCGTACTCAAAATCCAGTTTTTCCATTGCAAGTGCGGCAGAACGCTCTCCTAGCTCATAAAAGCGATAATCATCAGTTGTTTCGGCAAAAACCGGTGCAGTCATCAGGCATAAAAGAAAGATGCCTGTTATCAGTCTTATATATTTGTTCATTTTAATCTCCTGTTTATCACCTGAAGCGAAATCTGGCATGTATTTGTTCAAAACAAAACACGATGTCGTAATTATAACACCTCCTGTAATAAATTAATGTAAAAATTATTACATAATATAATAAAAATATTACTAAATTAAAATAGATTTTTTTTTGATATGAAATAATGCTTATATAATTTAAAAAAATAATTCTAATCCTGTGTAGTTTTACGAACCATGATGAAATATATAAATGATGTAAATTAATTTGTTATAAAACATAAATATTTTATTTGTGCCAAAAATTTGATTGAAAGGAGAATTAATGACAAAAAAAGACAGAAAAAAAGATCATTTTTTCATTGCATATAATGAAAAAATAAAAAGGACTAATAAAAAAACCGGTGAAATAGAGACAATTTCAGGGGATTTTCAGCATGTCATAATTAATGGAGAAGAATTTGTTGATGTCAAAGATTCACTCATTCCGTATAAAAGAGAAAATTTTCCTTTCAGTATTTACGATATCGATTTTACTAAAATCAAAGATTCAGAGGATCTTTTCATAAATGGGAAAAAAGAGAACAAAAATTTAGTCAGACACATTGGCATCAAAGGCAAAGAATATATTTTTTTAAACGGCAGTTATGAAGAATTCAGAAGATTTGCTTATTCATCAGATAAACTTTTGAAAAACAAAAAAACAAAGAATATAATTACTATTGGTGCAGTTTTCTTAGTTTTGATAGCCACAACAGTCATTTTTTTGTTTGGTGTGGGTGACGAAACCGCAGAGGCAGCACTTGATCTTGGAAGTAAAATCAGCACATATGCAGGTTTTTCGGATTATACATCTGAAGAAAAGATTAAATCGGGATATTATAAAAAAACCTTCTCCTGGGAATTTGATGGAAGGAGTGACAAATTTTTATGGTCAAATGCAGAATCACCCCGACAGTTTTCAATAACTGCAAATATCTCTAAAAATTCATATTATCAGTCTCAAAAAGCTGATCATTTAAGCAGAAATTTTTCAGAATATATATACAATACACACAATCAGGAGGCAGTAGAACAGATTGCTGAAAAAATACGCAGTTCAGGAGAAAAATACGGATATGGGAAATATGAAAACGCAATGAACGCAGCATCATTTGTTCAAAACTGCATTGTGTATGCCAGTGATAAAGAGACAAAAAATTCTGGAGAATACTGGCGCTATCCTGTTGAAACATTAATTGACGGCACAGGAGACTGTGAAGATACAGCAATCCTTCTTGCGGCAATACTTGATCAGATGGATTATGATGTCATAACTTTTGGTCTTTTGGGGGTTGGAGAGAACAAAAATGAGGGACATGTCGCAGTGGCAGTAAAGGATGTTATCAATCCTGTGTGCGGGAACTGCGCACTGATTGAATTTAAAGGTGAAAATTACCTTTACCTTGAATCTACAAATAACTGGGATGTTGGATTTATACCTTATGATTATTATGGAAAACTGGCAATAGAAGGTGCAATAGAATAATCTCTTTTTTAAATCTGTTTTTCTTCAGAAAAACGTTCATGAAATTATCATTTTATGCAACAGTTTCATGTAAGTTACGAAGTAACTTACATCGCAAATCATTCATCAAACATAATTATACTTTATTGCAACATATAAAAAAATATTAATTGTTGATTGTGTAATACTTAAATTAAAAAAGTTATTACTCAAATGAAATCAGTATTCACAACATGCACTTAAAAAACCAAAAACAACAATACAATTGGTAAATATAAATTAACATAAAGTAAATATATTTGTAGAATGATTTGATCTGATTAAAAAACAATCAGACTTCACAATAAAAAATCATGAACACCTTCATAAAACCGGATGAAATTTTCAATGATAACATACATTCTGCAAATAATTAACGAAGAATGTAAAAAAATTCATTCCGGTATTATCTAATAGTAAAGATATTATTATTTACAATTCAAATTAGTTAATCATTATTCATGAGAATGCGGATGAAAAATATGACTAAAACACAGGTTTAGAAAAAATGGAAGGAAAAACACTTGATACCAGTCAGCTCACCAAAATAATGATTATAGCAATTGTTGCAACTCTCGTGCTGGTCGCGGCTGTCAGTGCATTATATGTAATAAAAATATTTTCAAATGACAATAATGATGATACTTTTCTGCCAGATGAAAATATTATAAAAACAACAATTCCAACACAAATTCCATCTCCGGTACCTGATGCAAACACTCCTGAAATAAGTGATCCAACAATATATCAGACTGCAGATCAGTCTTCAAACATATTTACAATGCCGGTTGACAAAAGCGCTGATGACAAAGTACGGGTTGTTGACAACTATACTCCAAACGATCCATATTTTTCACCACCTGAGTTTAACACAACATCAGCTGATTATAGTCTTTCCCTGGATTTTTATAAACTTCTTTATGAAAATAAAATAAAAGACATGAAATACACTCCGTTAAGTGTAGTTGTTAATGTTGGAAAAGGGCCTTTGGTAGTTAATTTCAAAATTTCAAATGTTAAAGTGACAACAGGGAAATCCTCAACAGGAGGAGGAAGCAGTCCGAAATACAGTTCAGGTGTTCACACATTTACAGGTGTTCCAACCGAAGTGCCTTTCTATTCATTTCTAAATATAAGAGTTTCAGACAACATGACAGGAGAACTCTTAAAAGAAGGCGGATTTAGCAGACAATTTCCATCCACCGATGAACAAGATATCTTCATCTATGAAACAGGAGAATTTAGAATTGATCTCTACGGAAGCGGTCTTGATACTGATCTTAAAATCTTTTCAGGGACAGTACCTGAAAATCCGGACGCAATTCCTGTTGATTCTGCAGCATCTGTTAAATTTTCTGAACTAGGGAAAAGTGAAGAATCATCAAATGCTAAAAACACAGCACCTCCTGAAGAGGAATGGTGGTGAAAGATTTAGATGTCTGATATAATTTTAGCATCTGAAAGAGAAAAAAAACCGGAATTAAAACCTGATTCTAAAAAAGATACTGAATCAGAATCATGCACAAGAATTTCAGAACCAAAAGATAAAAGTGATAATTCTGACTTTGAATATGACTTTGAATTTGAATCAGCTGAACCTTTAGATGAATCTCTAATTAAAACTTCTATTGAGAGTGAAAATTTAAGGGAATATAAAAAAAAGCCTGTTTCAGACACTAATAACAAAAAAACAAATGAATTATTCAAGTCTGCAAATGATTTGCGGAGTAAATTATTTTCAGGTAAAGAAAAGGATGATAATGAATTAAAAAACAAAAAAACAAACCGGTTAAAAAAGGCAGTCAGTTATAAAAATTTCATTTTGAAATCCGGTAATAAAAGAGAATTATCTGATATAAGCGATACGAAAAAAAAGGATATTGAAAACGATACATCTAATATAAAAAAATCAGCTCTTAAAAATTACCTTGAATCAATAAGTGAAATTACATCGGTTTTAAATCCAAAAAACCAGGCAGTTTATCCAGAATTAAAACCACATATATTTGACTATCCCCCCGTTCCTGATATAAAAGACTTCAAAGGAGAAACAGATGATGAGATACTTGACCGCTACTGGTTAAAACCTCCTCATTCTTATGCAGTTATTATAAATGACAAAGACAAAAACAGAAAATATCTTGTATTTGAACCAAAAATATCTGAAAAAGAACATTTAATTCTTGAAGAAACTGATGCACAGCTTAGATCAGCAATCCTTTATGACCGAAATCTTCAAAAAGAAGAGCTTAAATTTGATTCTGAGATGATTCTTCGCATAATAAAAAATCTTGATCCGGAAATTACTCCTAATAGAACAGGAATAATATGCTATTATCTGGAGAGAAATTTCCAGGGCTACGGGAAGCTTGATCCTCTGATGCATGACGAGGGAATTGAGGATATAACATGCAACGGCCCTGACATTCCTGTCTTCATATTCCACAGGAAATACTCAAATCTGCCTGTAAATATTTTATTTGACGCAAATGAACTGAATAAATTTGTCCTTAAAATTGCACAAAAAGCCGATAAACAGCTTTCATTAACAGCTCCACTGGTTGATGCCGCTCTTCCTGAAGGAGCGCGTGCACAGATTACGTATACCGACGTTGTCTCCTCAAAAGGAAGTTCATTTACAATAAGAAAATTTAAGGCAGATCCTATGACGCCTGTTGACTTAATTGACTACGGGACGTATGATGCGGAAATTTTAGCATTCATATGGCTTTGTGTTGAAAACAGAAAAAGCGCAATTGTTGTTGGGGGAACCGCATCAGGAAAAACTTCAATGATGAACGCATTTTCACTTTTTATCCCTCATTTTGCAAAAATTGTTTCAATTGAAGATACCCGTGAGATTCAGATGCCACATAAAAACTGGCTTCCGATGAAGACACGTGAGAGTGCCTCAGAATCAGGAAAGGGAAATGTCGATATGTTCTCGCTTTTAAAAACAGCGCTCAGGCAAAGACCTGAATATATAATTGTCGGAGAAGTAAGAGGCGCTGAAGCCCAGACTCTTTTTCAGGCAATGAACACAGGACACACTACATACTCAACTTTGCATGCAGGAGGTGTTGAACAGGCAATTAACCGACTGACAACAAACCCGATTAATGTACCTGTCGCAATGTTTGGAGCACTTGACCTGATGATAATCCAGCAACTCCAGTATATAGGCGGAAGAATGGTCAGGCGTTGTATAACAATAGATGAGGTTGTGGCAGAAAAAGATCAGATCTCTTATAATGTGCTTTACAAATGGAATCCTGCAAAGGATAATTTCAGAAGAGTTGCCAAAGAATCAAGAATAATAAATGAGATTGCATATAGTCATGGCTGGAGTATTGATGAAACCCTAAGACAGGTGGAAATCAGAAAAGAGATTCTTGAGGGTCTTTTGAGGCATAATATCCGAAATTCGGATGAGATAACAAAAGTGTTTGACGAATTTTCAAAGAGCGGCAGATATGAATTTACAGAATAATTTTCTTATATCCTCCCTAAACACAGAAGAGTTTCAAAAATCTCTTAAGGCAGCTCATATCCCTGTACCTGCGGCAGAATACCTTCTGCTTTTAATTCTTGGAACTGTTCTTGCAGGGATGAACTATATACTGATAGTCAATTTTTTGATACTTCTTGAAATAGAGATAAACCCGATATCATTTCTGCCGCTACAGACAACAGCTGTTCTTTTATTCTTTGTTCTTGTCTTAGGGATATTCCTCTTTGCATATATGTATCCGCAGACCATTGCAACAGGAAGAAAGACCAAAATTGAGCTTGAACTTCCATATGCAATAACATACATGCAGGCTCTTTCTACAACAATGACACTATTTTCCATTTTTAAGAGTGTTGCTGAGAACAAAGATCTCTATGGCGAGGTTTCAGAGGAGTGCGGTATGATAGTAAGGGATGTTGAATATTTCGGCGATGACCTTCTGACAGCTATGAGAAACTTACAGGAATACACACCATCTCCTAATTTTTCAGAACTTTTAAATGATTTAGCAATGGTTTTTAAGACAGGCGGCAGTATGACAGACTTTTTTGCCTCAAAATCTGCACATTTCCGCGAAACTGCAATGCAGGAACTTGAAAACACATTAAAAACAATGGAGATTATGGCGGAGATTTATGTAACCGCATTTGTTGCAGGTCCTATTGCAATTATGATAATGATTGTTGCACAAAATCTCTCCGGACAATCAACAATAGATCTTTTAGAGCCTCTTATGTACATTGGCCTTCCTATTGGTGCTACTGCCATGATCTTTCTTTTATACATCATGATGCCGCCCGACAGCCTGTCTGTCAGCAAAAAAGAGGTTGCACAGGCAGAATACATAGATACCAATATAGAAAAAGACAATCCTGAAATTATTGATGATAAATTTCTAAAAAATCTTCAGGCTAAAAAGCAGGCTATTAAAATAAAATCAATTTTGAGAAATCCACTTAGATACTATGTATCCGACTACCAGTATGGTCTTGTTTTTGGAATGCTTCTTGCATTTGTAGTGCTTCTTTTGCATATGAATGGTTTTATTGCAGAAATATTTCCAGATTATTCATTTGAAGCATTTATCTGTATCATGCTCATTGCATTTATGCTTCCAATAACATTTGCATATGAAGCCAGAAACTGGTATCTTAAGAGATTTGAATCCCAGCTTCCCGGATTTCTTAGGGAAATTTCCGATATGAAAGATATGGGAATGACACTTCAAAGTGCTATTCATATAATTGCACAAAGCAAAATAGGAGTTTTAACATCAGAAGTTAAAATTGCATCAGAAGAAATTAAGATGGGTACAAGCGTTTCCGGTGCATTGTACAAACTTGAAGAAAGAATTGGTCTTGTATCTGTTAAAAGAGCAATATCCCTTGTTATTAAGGCAAGTGAAATCACAGATCACCTGAGAGAAATTCTTGCAATTGCTGTAGGCGACCTTGAACACTACCTGAAGATGAAAAACGAAAGATTTGGTGTGTCTTTTATCTATGTCGCAATAATTTATCTATCATATGGAATATTTCTTTATTCTGCATACCAGTTAAACGTCTCATTTGTGGAAAGTTTTAAGGATTTTGATATTAATTTCAACCTTGCCGCTAACATCTCGGAAATGTTTCACATATCAATTATTCTTGGTTTTTTTTCAGGAATTATGGCAGGACAGCTTAGCTCAAATAACATCCTTGCAGGATTAAAGCACAGCATGGTTTTCATGGCGGCATCGCTTGTTTTGTTCGCGGTTATAATACAGGTATAAATTTAAAGGAGGTTTCTAATATGAAAAAAAGAACCAATGAATTAAATTTTTTGAAGAGAGCCGAAGAGGGAGTATCTCCTGTTATTGGAGAGATGCTTATGTTAAGTCTTGTTTTAATCCTTGTCTCTCTCTTTGCAGTTTCTGCAGGGCAATACATTCCACAGGACAGGGAGCCTTCCTTAACTATAATGACAACAGGGAATCCGGAAGACAACTGCAATCTGACATTATGGCATAAAGGCGGAGATACAGTACAAAAGCGTGATATCAAGGTGATTTTTTCAAAGGATGATGACAGAAATGTTTATTATTCTGATAATATCACCATTAACGGCGTTTCTGATTCCATGAATTTCATGCCTGGTGATTCTATGAAAATATCCACTGGAGTGGATATCAGAGGCTATGATGTACAGATGGTAGTTTCGAAGTCTGTAATTTATTTTGGGAGGGTTAAGAATTGAAAAATGATTGTGCAGTAGCTCCTGTTGTTGCCGGACTTTTAATTCTTGCAGTAATTGTTACTGTAATATCTGTTTATTTTACAACATATGTTCCCTCACTTAAAGAGGAGGCGGAGATTGAGCATCTTTCAAATGTTGAAAGGGAATTTTTATTATTTTCATCAGATATTGAAAACGCTGTCTGGCAAAAATCAGAGGGAAGACTTTCAAGAAATATTGAGCTTGGTGGAGGAGATGTTTTTTTATCCTCAATTAAATCAGGCGGAGTTTTGCAGGTTTTTAATGATTCTGTTCTGTACCAGATTAAAAACAGTTCAGGAATTTCTAAGAATTTTTCAGCAGTCAGATTCTCATATACTCCTATAAGCAATTTCTGGCACAATCAGGGTTATTCCTGGCAGTTTGGTTATGTAAATCTTACAACTGAGTATGGAGAACAAACCCCTCTTTTATACAGTGATATGAACTCTGTTAAACTTAAACTAAATACTTCTTCAAATAGTTCCGGACTTTTTTCATCTCTGTTTGATATAAACTGCATGTATGAGCCTGTTTTTGAAAAGGATGCCTATGGGAATTTCACAGGTACAAATTATTTAAACTGCACTGAGATTTCTATGACTCTTACAGGATTTAAAACCGGAGAGAAAAATTATGCAAGTGGAAACGGGCTTTCAGCACTTAGTCTTGAAACACAGATAAATAATTATGATTTCACAGAAGAAAAGATCAATTTCACGGTTTTTGAAGAAACGCCTCTAAATATCAATGAAACTCTCTGGAAAGATATGAATAAAAAGCTCGCTTTGATTGAAAAGAGGAAATTTAATAATGTTCATGTTTTGTGCTATCAGGAAGATATTGATTCACACATTGGAAATTCGCTTGGAATATCATTTATTGACCCGCTAAAAGTAAAGATTAGAGAGATTAATCTGATAATTTCAGCACAATAAAAAAAAACTTTCATTTTAGAGGGGGATTTTTAAAATCCTCTGAATATTACTTTTCAATTTAAAAAAGAAATTAAAGACTCTTAAAAAAATCAAAAGTCTCTAAAAGTCCGTCTTTTAAACTAACCTTGGGTTTCCACCCGCATGCATCTGAGAATTTTGAATAATCTGCATATGAATAACGAACGTCTCCCGGGCGGGGTTTTGAATATATGGGTCTTACTTTTACTCCGGAAATTTCTCCCATTATTTCCAAAAGCTCTTTTAATGATGTCCCTTTATTGCATGAAACATTAAAAACACCTTTTGCATTCGATTCCATCGCTTTAAGATTTGCACTGACAATATCCTTAATATATACAAAATCACGGGTCTGATTTCCGTCTCCAAATACAACAGGCTGTTGCCCCTTTATTATTGCATTAATAAAGGCTGGAATTGCCGCGGCATATGATGATCCTAAAAGCTGGCGCGGCCCGAATACATTGAAATACCTAAGTGCGGCAAAGTCGATTGAATAAAGATCGGAATACACATTTCCGTAGTATTCGGATGATAGTTTTTGGACAGCGTAAGGAGACATGGGCTCGGCAGGCATATCCTCTGTTTTTGGCATTTCAGTATTGTTTCCATATATTGCCGCAGATGATGCCATAACTATTTTTTTAACATCAGATTTTCTGGCCGCTTCCAGGATATTTAATGTTCCTGTCAGATTTGCTTCATGTGAAACAGAAGGGTTTTCTACAGAGAATGGAACAGACGCAATTGCGGCTTCATGAAAAATAAAGTCAACATCTCTGCAGACCTCAGGCAAAACATCTTTGTCTGTTATACTTTTCTGAATCAGGTTTATTTTATCGATATTTTCTGAAAGATTCTTCACATTTCCGGCTGATAAATCGTCTAATACGGTGACACTGTGTCCTTTTTCAACAAGTGCATCAACAATGTGAGAGCCTATAAAACCGGCGCCACCGGTTACAAGATAATGCATTCAAAATGAGTTTTGTTCAAAAATAAATAGAGCTTGCGATTGTAATTCAGAATTATCAGTTCATAATATCTGGAATTATTAGTTCTTAAAATTCTGAGTAATAGTTTGGTTCTTCTCCATTTTTCTGAAAGTTAGGATTATCCAAAAAGAAAAACAACTTAGAGAATAACTTCTAAATGTGATGATATGTCCAATAAACATTACAAATAAAGGGAATGCATCTCTACATTCACATCTATGTTTTCATTTGTGGGCTTTAAGATTATTGATCTGGAAGAGTCAAAAGAAATACTTACTGTCACTCTGGATGCAACAGAATTACCAAGATGTCCCAAGTGCGGTTGAATTATGTAATCGATATGATGATGTCTATATCAGATCTGTCAATGATTTTCCTGTTCCCATTTTTTCCTGTCGTATTCAGTTCCCAGTATGCCAAATTCGATGCAAATGTGGATGCCTGGGTGGCCAATATATTGACTTTGTCAATCCTTATTCATACTGTACCAAACGATTTGAAGCATATATTGCAACTTTATGTTCCAAAATGACAATTTCATCAGTTTCTCAGGTTACTGGCCTTGACTAAAAGACAATCAAAGCTAATCGATTATTAGCAAGGGAGGGGACAGGCCCCTCCCTTAAAACCCACCCCGCTTACGATAGGTCACCGGAAGGGGGCAACAAGCCCCTCCGGCTCCTGGGGATGTTTTTTACATAGCGACAAATCAATTCCAAATTAGGGTGATAAGAAATATGGCGAAGAGTCAATAGTTTTTTTGAATAATAGTTTTTATTAGCTATTTTTAAAAGTTCATGAAATTTTATTATCTGCTTTCTATAGCAAAATAAACACAAATTCCAATAATTATCAAAATCAGACAAAAAATCTCTTCAACAGATGAAATCTCTGCAAGAATCATACTGAAAAAATAATCATCATATCTGTTTTTAGTTACATATGGTCCTAAAAGAGGCCAAAACCAGTTTTGAGGATTTGACCACATATTATCTCCTGCCTGATGAACTAAAATTCCGGATGCAAAGGAGAATAAAGTCGGATTTTTAAATTTAAGATAAATAACTGTTCCACAAATCAGAAGAATAATCATAATCCAAAAGCCATGAAAAAAAATTCTTCCTGAACCTATTGTTTCTGAAAAAACAATATGTCCAAGAGGCTTGTCTATTAAATCCGGAATAATGCTTCCAAAAGCTGTTATCAAAATGACGCGTCTGTCTTTAAAGATTAAAAAAAGAATAAATCCTGCGACAAATCCTGATAAAAGGTGGCAGAAAAAAAGCATAAAATTAGTGGGTTACTGGTAGAACAACCCCGTTTAAATAAGGTTTTTCATAGGTTACAGAATAACCGTCCGGAAATATAATTACGGTTTTGTGAGGAACAACCATAGAAGCGTCAGGCGAGAAATTTTTAAGAACCGGGTTATCCTTTAAAAAATTGTCCATATAATTTCCAATCTCATTATACGGCAGTTTTGGCGTTTTATAAGATGTTTTGTTCTCTGTTTTATCAACTTTCGCAAAAGACGGAATTGTAACTGACACTTCTTTGTCATTCATGTAATTAACAGTAACATCTCTGCCAAGCTTTTGTTCAATTGCATCTTTTAGCAGATTTTCCTTTCCCGGAGTAAATTTAAAAGCAATATATTCTCCAAGATTTAACTGATATGAACCAACAATAATTGCACTTCCATCAGTATTGATTGTAATTTCAGCCCCCTCTGTATTATATGCCAGTGCAGAGGGAATAAGTAAAAGAAGGATTACTCCTGCGGCTAAAAAACCCATACATTTTCCCATACAAATCACTCTGGCAGGTATTATGTAAAAACTTGTATATCAAAGTGTAGGATAGTCAAAAATCAATTCAGATTATTTTCAATTTACATACACAATTTAAATTATATCAATGCAGTTGAAATCATTTCAGCCAGTTTTATATTGAATTCAGATACTTTTTAATTTATTAACCCAATTCAACTTATATCAGTTCACTTCAAAATGTCATCAGGGAGTGGCAAAAAAACCCTGATTTTAACCAAACTTAATTTATTAAGACAGAATATATTAAAAGAGGCAATGAAATCCGGGAAAAAAAACCTGATAATTATCTCAATGACGTTATGGTTAGTCATTCTGATAATTTTCACAGTTCTTTCGTCAATAATAAATCTGGAGATATTATTTGTTTTATGGTTAATCGGGCTTTTGGTAATCCTTGAATTATCCGATTCTGTATATCTTCAGCCGCATTATATCAGATATATCAAATCTGTAGCCGCTGTTGGCGTAATTGTGTTCTTCATAATTGTTGCTCTAAAGGTAATGGAGATAATCGGGAAATGAAAAAAATAATAATGCTTTTTTTATTGATTGCAGTATCTGCATTATTTCTTTTGATTTTTGCTCCATATACACAAAACACCGAGCTTTTCTCTCCAAAAGACATTCCCGGAACAGACAGCAACCTGAATCCTGATGCATTAAAACAAATTTCAAGGGAAAAGTCTGAAGAGACCTTATCAGTGATGCAGGATTTTATTTCACTTTCAGAAACAATTATACTAAATATCAGATATGAGAGAGTAGAGGATGCTTATGATGATATTGAAGAGTATAAAAATTATCTCTCAAAATACGACAATCTTGTAATCAACCTTGATATGACAAAATCAGAGATTGAGGAATTCAGAAGAAACAACAAAGAGCATCTGAAAAATCTTGAAACACTTGCAAAACAAAATGAAGAGCTATTAAAACTGGAAATGCTTCAAATCCGGTATCAAAACTCAGATGATATGAATAGTTACTATTCGGTTACATATAATATAACACAGCTTAGAGAAGAGATTTCAGGAACTAAAAAAGATCTGGCAGAAACTACCGAAAAAACAATTGAATCCGGAGAAAAATACAGTCTTCAGACAGAATCCCTCAATACTTCAAAAAAAGAGATAGAATTCATCGGAGTTTTAAAAAGAGAAGATGATATTTTAGCAAAACCTGAAGGTGGTGGAAAATCCTCTTTAAACACCACCCATCCAAAAGATTCTGAAATGACAGGTGGTGGGTCTGACTATGAAATAACTTCGAACCCGACAGAAAAAACCCCGACACTTCAGGATACTTTGGAAAGTACTATCAAACCAAAAACACCTCATGCAACAACTAAAATCTCCGGTCAGGAATCGGGGAAAGATGATGTTTTCCTGGATTATTATCCTTTTAAACACTTAAATTTATTAATTAAGAATTTTTTGAGTATTTTTTCATCCGATAAAAAAACCGAAGATAGTTCTGATTCATTTTTGCTTTTGGCAACAGTATTGATTGTTGTTTTAAGCTTTTTTGGCTTTGTTAAGATACGGAGAAATAAGAGCAAAAAGAAATACAAAAAGAGACTGACCAAAGATAAACCCGATAAAGGCGAAATAGGAAAAAAAGCAGGAAAAAAAGATAAAAAAGCGAAAAATCAAAATCTGACAAATATTCAGGATGAGTATCAAAGGCTTATCTCTTCTTCAATGGAGGATAAAGCCTTCAGGCTTCTTGCAGATAGTTTGTTTGGCACTGTCGCACATTCACAAAAAATAAAATACAAAAAATCTCTTACAAATAATGATTTTTTAAAGCTACTCCCTGAGAAGGAAAAGACAAGGCTTCTTTCGTTTGTTATGCTTTATGAAAAGGTAGTATATTCGGACAATAAAACATCTGAGGACAAAGAGAATCTTTATTTGTTATTTTCTACACTTTATGAAATTTATGAGGGCGGGATATGAAACCGGCTGTTATAATTTCTATTCTTCTTATATTGTTGTCTTTATTTGCAGTAGATATTCATTTTTCCTCTTCTTATGATGAATACAGCAGTTATAATTCAAACTGGAACGGCACATCGCTTTTTGTTTCTGATGCATTGGCAAATGGTGCGGTTTTAGTTGAGGATTATGAAGTATTATCATCTGCTAAAAATTCAACATTAATAATAATAGAGCCTGAAGATAATTTTTCTCCGGATGAATTAAGAATTCTTCGTGAATTTAAAAATAACGGGAATATAGTATTTATATCTGAAAAATCCGGACTATCAAAAAATCTTTTTAAAGTTCTTGGAACAGACATTTCAGTCCTTAAAATAGATTTAATGTCTGTAGACAGGGAATTTGACAATCCCGGATTTATAATTGCGTATGTAAATAAAAATGATACTTTAACAACAGGAGTAAAAAGCATTGTCTTAAACCGGCCTTCTTCTGCACAAGGAGGAGATGTTTTAATTTCCACATCAATACTAAGCTGGATTGATGAGAATAAAAATAAAAGGGCGGATTTTGATGAACCTTTTGGAAAAAGAGGAGTGTTTGTAAAGTCCGAAAATACTTATCTTCTCTCTGACTCAGGTATATTTTTGAATTCGTTATATAAAGATGAAAAATTAAAAGATAATAAAAGGTTTATATCAAATCTGCTCAAATCCTCAGATAAGATATATCTGGAGAACAGTCATTCAAAAATTGCATTGGAAGATGGTATCTTAAAATATCTAAACATAATGCGCAAAAATGATTTTATCAAAACGGGGGCGGCAACAACTATAATATTTTTATTGGTGCTGTTCGTCTTCAGGGGGAAAAATGACCAACAGTGAGTTTGAAACTGAAATTCAGTCAATATGCAAAAAATTTGCAGAGATAAAAGATACATGTTCTGAGTTTATTGTCGGCAATGAGCATTTAACAGAGGCAGTATTCATCGGAGTGATAAGTGACGGGAATGTTTTGATTGAAGGTATGCCCGGCACTGCAAAAACTTCGGTAATCAAAATAATATCACATCTTCTTGGATGTAAAACAAAAAGAGTTCAGTGCACTGTTGACATGCAGCCGGCTGATATTCTTGGTGTCAGAATCTGGAATACTGATATCCGTGAATTTGAGCTAAAAGAAGGACCTATATTTACAAATATTTTATTAATCGATGAGATAAACCGCCTTCCGCCCAGAAGTCAGAGCGCTTTTATAGAAGCTCTAAGTGAAAAACAGGCAACAATAGATGGTATCACAACTCCGCTGAAAAATCCTTTCTTTGCAATTGCAACACAAAACCCGATAGAACAGGAAGGAGTATTCCCGCTTATTGAAGCGCAAAAGGACAGATTCATGCTGTGTGTGAAATCCGGGTTTTTAAAGGATGATGATGAGTTAAAAGTAATAAAAAGAGAACAGGAAGGAAATCTGGACATAATACGTTTTCTTAAAAAAAAGCCTCCTGCATTATCCCCTTCTGAGATAATAAAAATTCAGGATATTGTCAAAAATCTGAAAGTCTCGGATTCGGTTATGAACTATATCAGAAATATTGTTGTTGCAACAAGAGAGCACGGGGATGTGAAACTTGGAATAAGTACAAGAGGGAGCATTGCGCTTCTAAGAGGTGCAAAGTCTTACGCATGTTTAAAGGGCAGGGATTATGTAATTCCTGATGATGTGAAAAACATTGCAAGACTTGTATTTCCACACAGGCTTATTTTGAATTACGAGGCTGAGATAAGTGCAGTAACGCCTGAAAACATAATAGAACAAATTCTTGACACCATCGAGGTGCCGTAGAAAAATGCCTGACAAAAAGGATTTTTTTGCTTTGGTTATAGTTTTCCTTATTTTTTGTGGAATTTTTTTCCGGGACAAAAAAATTATTTTTGCAGGTTTCTCTCTCTTATTCATACTCCTTTTTGATTATCATGAGCTGAATAAAAAGATAGATTTTGCAGTTTTAAAATTTTGGTACTTGCGAAAACCAAAAAAAACAATAATATCGCGTGGAAGCACCGTCTCTGTTGAGTTGGAGTATGAAGCATTTGTTCCTGAAAAGACATCAGTTCAGGTTATTGATATAAATCCGAAAGGCTCTGTCTTAACACAGGGCAACTATAAAAGTCCTGTTTTAATTAAATCCAAAAAAGGTAATCTCAGATATGAGATTTTATGCCGTTCTCATGGAAAAAATATATTTCCAGGATTTATTCTAAAAATTAAAGATGGTTTCTTTGAAAGAGAGATTAAAGTATCTGAGAGCGATAAAAAAAATACAGAAATCAGTGTTTTTCCAAAACCTTCTTTTATTGAGGGAACTTTTTACCCTCTTTCCGGTAAATTAACAGACAAACCGGCAATATTTAAAAGCTACTTTGTTAAATGGATTCGCGAATATACACAATCTGATGATCTAAGAAGGGTTGACTGGAAGGCATCTGCAAAATTTAACAAACTTTTTGTCAGAGAATATACAGGAATTGAAAAAAATATTCAGACGATAATAATTGATGTTCCGGAAACCGAAGACTTCGGTGCTGAAGAAAAACTGAGATTTATTAAGGATACTGCAGGTTCGGTAATCAAAAATCAAAAAAAAGAGAAGATAATTTCTTTTATTTTGATAGCAGGTCCAAATCTCATATCAGTAGTCCGTTGCAAAAACAACCCTGAAGAAATTTTAAGCCTGATAAACAGCATAAAAACAGTATTTTCCGATAAGCATCTCTATGGATATTCTCCAAAAAATGAATTTGATTTTGCCTTTAAGTCAGATTATAGCAATTCTGTCAGGGAAAAGTCTTTATTTTTCCTGAAAATGAAAAAACCACATATTTTTGAGAGACAGATATTCAACGCTCTTAAGGATAATGTATATGGAAAAGAGATTTTATTAATTTCCGTTCCAAAAAACGACTTAAGCCACTTAAGGATTGTATGTTCTGCATTTGATGCATTAAATCTTAAATCTTATTGCTTTATTCCTAAAGGCGAAGATTCAGGACAATTCTTTAGAAAAATTGCCGGCATCGGGTTTGATGAGGTGACTTTCGTATGACAAAACAAGGATTTTCTGGTGAAAATGCACAAATTAAATCTTTTAAAATACAGTATGTTGTATTTTCATTGACAATTTCAGTGTTATCGTTACTATCAGTTTTTTTATCCGGCAATTTTTCAGATCTGATTTTTTCAGCCCGGATTTTTGCACTATTTGCATTTCTTTTTGCATCTTTTTATTCATACATTAAAATTAAGCCTCTCTTCGCAGTGGTTTTTGGTGAAATTGTTGTATTTACAACCGGGGATTTCTTAATTATGTTTATTATTCAGGCAGTCATCGGAGTATTTTTTTATCTTTCATATGTATCTGAAAAGAAGTCTGATATTTTTAGATATCTGCTTCTTTTATTGCCTGTCTGCCTGATATTTTCTTTATTTTCAGAGATTCTAAACATTTTTGAATATCTTTTATTGTGTATTTTATTCCTGTCGGCATTTTATCTTTTAATAAAGATAAACTGGAGAAGAATTGCCAGGAGAACAAATCCTAAAAAAACAGAGGGGTATAAATGAAGGAAAAAATATCAGATTTCAAAAACAGATTCTACATCAACGGACATTACAATATTTACGCTCTATTATCGCTGATATTAATCTGTTTTTCTGTTGTTCTTTTGTTAATTGCATATCTTACAGACAGAAATGACTTCACAACTGCAGTTTTAATAGCAGTTTCGTTTGCAAATTTTCTTGCCGCAGTAATAATTGCGGGATTTAGCAGGTCAGGAGGAATAAATCCTGATATTTCATCAATGCTTTATCCGTCACATTCAACAGAACTGGCCAAAATGCTCTCTTTATTAAAGGTTTTTGGAGATGCACATTTTATTCCAAAGAGCGCTTCTGAGGAACCATATACACTGCAGTTTAATCCTCCCGGAGAATATCAGGGTTTTTCCTGGAACAACAAAATGTTTTCAATGGAAGATGAAGAAACAGCCGGCTTTTTTTCCAGACCTTCTTCATATTCACTGATGAAAATGCTTTATAAAAAAGCTGGACTTTTCATTCCCGATTATGATGATTCCAATGAAACAAAATATTACGGGGATTTCAATCCGAAACAGACTGATGTTTTTTCAGAGATACTAAAAGAAGTCCTTTGTGAATATTCATCATTTTGTGATGAAGTAAAAGTCTCTTCAAACAGCGATGAATTAATAATTACTCTTAAAAATTTCAGTCTGATATCGGGGTGCAGTGAAGTGAGAGAAGAGTCTTTAAAATGCTGTACAGTTGCGCCATGTCCTGTGTGCAGTCTTGTTGCCTCCCTCACTGCAGAGTATTTCAACAGTGTTGTGTCTTTCTCTGCAGTATGGCCGGATTATAAATCTGGAGATTTGAATATTATCCTAAAGGCTCTCTCACATCAACCCAGAGATGAAGATCGCGATAGCTTGCATTGATTCTGTCAAACCCTGTTATATCATCCGGGGGACAATCATCTGCGAAAAGCAAAAGCTGGAGTTTATTGTATTTGGATGAGGGAAATTCAAACTGATATAAAATCTCCTCTGTTTTGTTGTTCGAAACTGTTTTTGTTATTCTGTCCAGGAGAACCATTCCTAAAACAGATGATGTGTTTGTTTTTTCATCAAAAACCTGTGATACAGCATAGGTTTCTATGAAATAATTAACATCTCTGTATTCGTGATTTCCAACTCCGATTATTAAATCCTGCATTTCACCGGCGGCAAATTTTGTCGGGTAATCAGCGGCCATACCTTTTTCTCCAAGGATATAAAACTCAGTGAATTTTTCTCCTTCTTTTGGAACAACTATTACAAAAACAGTTGTTGCAATTGCGGCAATTATTGAGATTATCAGAACAACTGAAAGGATTTTATCTGTTTTTGTCTGGTCTTTTGAGAACAGTTCTGAATTTGCCTCAGAAATCATCTCTTTTAGGGGTAATCTGAATCTTTTCTCTTCAGGCTGTAAAAAACGCCTGTATTGCGCAATTACAAGCATTGCCGTTGTGAAAATTGCAAGCGATATTACAATAGGGTCAAGTCGTATCCCAAATGGTGTGTAGTTTAAAAAAAGCCCTATTAGTGGAACTACTGCAATTGATAATCCAAACGAGAGTGCGGTTCGTTCAATTCCGTCTATGTCTTCATTTGATGGAAAAAGCGCCGCAATCAATGAGTAGCCCGGTATGAATAAGACAACCGGGAGTGCGAATAAAACTCTTAGAAATGTCTCATTCAGAAAGGGTACATATATGAAGACTACAGCTAATATCAGCCAGAAAAAGACTGCAACCAAATCTTTAAACAAATATTCAGGAGAAAAAGCATCTGTTATTGTATCGTATATATCATCGGGCACAAAAAATCCTCAAAAATATATATTTTATTTTCTGAGTTTTACAGTTATCGCAACTGCAAGAGATATTAGAAGAAGGCAGAACACAAACGGCATTCCTGTTGCATTTGTCTTTTTAGGAACGCTGTCTTTTTCAGTTGGTTCTTTGTCAGCCGGACTCATGAGTGCAAAAGTTCCTTCATTTGAAACCGATGATACTACAAAGTCTCCTTTTATGACTGATGCAAGTCTAATCCACTCGCCGTTTAGATATTTCGCAATGAAAAGAGTATTTTCTGTTCCTGATTCTTTGAATGAATCAGGGATTTTAAAGCTTACAAATCCGTTTATGTCATCCCCTTCGAGAATGAGAGCATATGCACCTCCTAAAATTTTCCAGTCTGCAGGAGCCTGACCTGCCGAGTCATACATCAGAATTGCATTTGAAGATCCATCCCCTGTATAGTAAAATTCACCATCAACCGATTCTGTTGTACCTTTGACAGACGCCGAAGCGTATAATCCTTCTAGATCATTGCTGTAAGATGAATCTGAAGAAGACTTTTTTGAACTATCAATTTCTGTCCACCAGAGTGTCGTACTGTCTGAAGACCCCCCACCCGAAGAACCGCCAGAGGCTGAGCCCCCTGATGATGATTGTGTTGCAGTTGCAGTCGGAGTATTTGTATTGACAGCTCCGCCTCCGATAGAAATCGGTGTGTTTGTGACAACGACACTGTTTATAGTGCATATTACATCAACGGTTGATTTTTCAATGCCGCTTATCTGAAAAGTAATATCTCCAGTGTTCTGGCCTGTTTTTTTACCTTCTATGTTGAAATTGGCTGAAACTGAATATTTATCAGGCAGTGCATCTCCGCCAACAGATATTTTTGAATATAATCCTGCACTTGTATCGCGTGTCTGTGTTGTTGAATACATCCCGTCTGTTGAAGAACCGGCTATACTGTATTCAGTACCGTCCTTTAGAACTGTCAATTTTGTAAAATCAGTATTTTTTGTGTTTGCAGAGACATGCCCCTCTTCCAGACCAAAGGGGATGTTGAAGTTGGTTACCTTAAATTCAAAATTGTCTCCCGGGTTTACATCAAAAACGCTTTTTATAAGAAGAGAAAAAGATGCTCCCTCTTCAAGATCTTTTATTTTTATTGTAACATAGTCTCCTGGATCGAGATTTGTCGGACTTACTGAGATTGAAACTGCACAGGCAGAAGGAATTAAAAGACCCAGTAATATCAGGGCTGATGCCAAAAATTCATATTTTTCCATCTGAGTAAAAGTATAAGATGGCAAGTAATATATATATGTGATGCAAAAACGATTAGCATAAGTTTTGGGGGGTATAAATTTGAATAACAAAAATCTGTTATCCTTAATTTTGATTTTTTTATTTTTTATGCTTGTAATCCCTTCGTCTGTCTTAGCAGATCCTTTTGAGTCTGTTCTGACCAAGGATTATAATTATAAAAATGTAACAATCAGAAACATAAATAGTCTGGATATCGCCAATCCTGCGGTATCAAAAGTTGATGTATTATCTACTGCCGGCGACGGCTCGGATATTGATAAAGTAAATATTCCTAAAATCAGTTCTGTTAAAAGAACTTTTACAACAACCAGCGGCAAATTTCAGGGAGTGGCAGTTACAATAGACACCTCTCAGATGAGCAGTGACATTGACTGGTCCGGGATATCAGGGTATAATATATACACCAAAAGAACTGTTCCAACCCTTAAATTCACGGTTCCCGGTTATCGGGGCAATCCGATGCTTGTTCAGATAAGTGATGATCTGACTAAGGACCAGGCAAGTGATCTTTCAACTTTCATTGACAACTCAAAACCCACTTTTGTTTATCATCCTGACAGGATAATGCATGTAAATATCCAGAGTAGTCAATACAGAGGTTCAGGTACATTTAGCTCAGAAGATTACAACACCAGCGATATAAGCTGGACTTTAAATAAAAATATTGTACAGCTCAGTTCAGGCTTTTCAGCACCTGCTGATAATTCAAGAACTTATGAAAAAGCCTATTCAGAAGATATTCCTGAGATTGGAAAGTACTCAGGTTCTGCGATTTATCTTGACAATGATGCCAAAACCGTGACTGTTCTTGCCGGATTTCCAGTGTTAATCCTTGACAATGATTATACTGGAACCTGGACTGAGCAGACAAATGGTGACATAAAGGTTTCATTTGCAACAAATCCATCCGGTCTTTCAAAAGTCGTCTGGCTGATGCTTGATAAAGATGCTGATTATTCCCTTGATATGAAAATTAATACCAGTGCTGTTGTTGGTGATGCAAGCTCCAGATGGGGAAGTCTTGCAGGTTCTGGTGATATAACCGGTATCATGTATGATATGGTCAGAAATGATGTGGGTGAAAGTTTCGCCACATACAAATTCAAAGCCGCGGGGGGAAGTGAGCCTTCATACGCAAATAACTGGGCTAATATCGCAATCTCTGAAGGTTACGGTGCTTCAGGTCAAAATGATGGTTCATATGCAATAGTTCCAAAAGCAACATATGATGCATTTAAAACCGGCAATTACTATCTTTATCTGATGGGTCTTAATGACAAACATGACGTTATTGCATTTGATCAGACAGAAAAGTCTTTGAAAAAGGAAGATGTCAACGGCGGCCAACCAATACAGCCTAACACACCAGTAGTTATTAATGTGGGAACAGTTGGTGATACTGTTGAGACCGAAACTGATGTTGTTATAAATCTTACAACCAGTAATTCCACTTCAGGAAGTCAGAAGATAACTGTAACCATTGGTACAGAACCGCCGGAAGGAGGCAGTAATCCGCCATCCGGAGAGAAAATGCTGATGAAATTTTTGACAATCGAAGCTTCGATTTCAAATGATGATTTATCATCTGTCAGGATAGAGGCTTCATATAATGAGACTCAGGTTAAGAACGCAGGAATTGATGAATCCAAATTAAGACTTTATTATTGGGATATCATCTCAGAAACTTACAAAGAAACAACGGATAGTGGTGTAGATACTGTCAATAATAAGGTATATGGATATGTCACCCACTTAACGACATTTGCGATTATTACAAAGACAACAGAAACACCAACAACTGCAACACCAACACCCACCGGCGGAGGCGGCGGTGGAGGGGGCGGCGGCTCCGGAGGCGGTGGCGGATTTGCCGGTTCAATCATTGCCGGAGGAGAAGCCGGGACTATAACAACAGTCACCACAACAGGCAGACTTGATACAGATAAAGACGGTGTTGTTGAAACATCAATAGAAATTGATGCAAAAGACGAACTTGCAGGTCTTGTAATATTAAGGGGCACAACTGCTCTGGATATTTTCGGAGATCCTCTAAGAGAAGTTACAATAATTCCGGTTTCAAAGTCATCCGCACCTTATACTCCAGAAAAGGGCAAAGGCAAAATATTCTCCTTTAACGGAATGTATTATGAATGCTCTCCTGCAGGTGCGACATTTGATCCTCCAATCGACATAGTGTTCCAGCTTACAGAAGATCAGTTCTATTCACTTGAAGATAACCAGCACTTCTCAGTTCAATACTATGATGAATCAACAGGAGAATGGGTTGAAGTAAGAACATATGTCAATCCGGGCACACATCAGGTTATAGGAGAGGTTTTACACTTCAGTACATATGCCCTTCTGGTAAAAGACACTGCATTCGAAGTTGTTACTGAGACTGTGACTACTGCACCTTTGGGTGAAGGAGAAAAACCTGCAGGAGAAATTCCTGTATGGGCCTGGGCTCTTGTAATAGTCGTTATCCTCGTTTTGATAGCAGGCATATGGATATATTACAATAAAAAGAAAAGTTAATGGCAGTAAAAATTAAAAAAAATCCTATTTTTTCAATTATTTGTCTGCTTTTTAATTAGCATTTAAATCTGTTTTTAAGTCTGGTTTTCAAACCTGTTTGAAAATTTGTTTTCAATATTTTTTCATAAACGCGCTAAGAGGTTTTACATATAATGCAATTGTGCATTCCGTATTGTATGTTTTGGCATGATTCATAGGAGGCTTATGATCCAATAAAAACAAATAATGGGCTTTTCAGACGGTTTCTATAAAATAAAACCAAATGATAACGTATTTAAATCCTCGCGCAATAATTACTATTTGAGGTGAATTACCTTGAGTTATGGAATAGAATTTGTGCCAGGAAATATTTCCGTTAAGGAAGTAGTAAAATACTGTAAACTTGCAGAGCAGAAAGATATTGACTTTGCATGGATTACAAACCACTATAACAACCGCCACTGCTACCCGACACTTGCAGCAATTGCTCAGGCAACTGACAGCATCAAGATGGGACCGGGTATCATGAACACATTTACTGACACTCCTGCAGCGATTGCATCATTTATGTGCACACTCAATGAGATTTCAGACGGACGTGCAGTCCTCGGTATTGGTCCGGGTGATCTGTCAACACTTCCAAAACTTGCAATTGATCCGGTAAAACCTGTTGCACGCTTAAAAGAGGGTGTACAGCAGATAAAGGCACTTTGCACAGGTGAGGAAGTAAAGAAGTCCGGAAACATGGATTTCTTCGACTATGACGGAGCTAAACTTACCGGTGTCCAGCTTCCTGCAAAGAAGAAGCAGATTCCTGTATACATTGGTGCACAGGGACCAAAGATGCTTCAGCTTGCCGGAGAAATCGGTGAGGGAGCACTTATCAACGCTTCAAACTCCAAGGACTTTGAAGTAGCAATTCCACTTATCAAAGAGGCATGCGACAAAATAGACGACAAGAAATTCAAGAAATTCGATGTCGGTGCATACACTGCAATGTCAATTGACCAGAGCGAAAAGAAGGCACGCAATGCGGCAAAGATTGTTGCGGCATTCATTGCGGCAGGTTCACCACCCGCACTTCTTGACCGCCACGGACTTGACCAGGCAAATGTTGGTAAGATTAAAGATGCACTTTCACGCTTTGACTTTGGTGCAGTCGGCGGCCTTGTCGGCGATGCTGAAATCGATGCATTTACAATTGCAGGAACACCTGAGATGGTAAAAGAGAAATGTGAAAACCTTACAAAAGCAGGCGTTACACAGATTATCTTTGGTTCACCTCTTGGTCCTGACATGACAAACTCAATCCGTCTTCTTGGAAAATACATAATCTAAGACTGATTTAGTTAAAAATACAACACAATTTTTTTTAAAAATTTCAGTTTTGTTTAGCGCAAAAAAAATATCCGGGTGTGAGAGAACAAAAAAATCTTAAATTCGGTATTTTTTCTTTTGAAGAGAGTGCATTTGCTATAAAAGTTACTTTGGAACTTACATGAGACTGTTTTACATGAAATATATTTTTCATGAACGTTTTTTGATAAATTATAAAATCCATTATGATTTATCTGATAATAACTGCAAAATTACCTGTTTGGGTTTTATAAATTATATATCAAAGTTACTTCGTAAACTTACATGAAACTGTTTGTATGAAATGATAATTTCATAAACGTTTTTACAGGAAGAGGGTATAAGTCATGTTTTCAGAATCAGTAATCCGTCTTGAAAATAATAATCTGTATGGCAGTTCTGATAATTATAAAAATCATCTGATAAACTTTCGGTGCGAAACTCTGACAGGCTTTAAATCAAGAATAAGCCCTGCAAGAGCAAAAAGAGAGATTGACTGCAGATCTGATAACACCTCTTTTGAGCAAGGAAAAATTAATGCATGTCCTTTTTGTCCTGAAAGGATATACTCTGAGACTCCTGTTTTTGCCGGCAATAAAAGAATTGAAATTGGTGAAAGTGTGACTTTTCCCAATCTGTTTCCTTTTTCAAAGACTCATGTTGTTACTGTAATTACAAAAGAACATTCTCCCTGTTCATTTACCAAAAGGCAGATTGAAGATGCCCTGCAGGCTCAGTATATGGCGCTAAAAGATACAGCAGGCTATCCCTCTGTCAACTGGAATAATTTATCATCCGCCGGTGCAAGTATGATTCATCCCCACATGCAGGGAATCTCTGATGATAGTCCTTCATATGTAACAGGAGTTTACATAAAAAAAAGCAGGGAATATTTTTTGAAGAATAACAAAAATTACTGGGATATATTATCCTGTTGTGAGGTAAATTCGGAAAGGTATCTTTTCGGTGATGAGATAGTATGGTCTGCAAATCCTGTCCCTTTTGGAGAAAAAGAGATAAGAGGCTATATGCCGGTTTCTAAGATTTGTGATTTTTCTGAGTATGTAGATCTTTTATCATCTGATATTTTAAAGATCATTGATTACTACAAAAAATCCGGGCATTTTGCATACAATATGACGATTCGTTTCGGCAAAAAAGATTCAGATGAATCATTTAAGGCATTTGTATCAGTTATTGCAAGGATTAACCCAAACCCTGATTCCACATCCGATTCTGCGTATATGGAGAGGCTTAATTTTGAACCTGTTGTTTTGACAATTCCGGAAGAAATTGGTGCTGATTACAGACATAAATGTAGATAAATGCGAAAAAAACAGATATAAAAACCGGATTTAAAAAAAAGGATTTATTTATTTTTAGGTTTACCAGGGCTTTGAGATAAGTTCTGTCTTCTTTACTATCTCACCGTCTGACTTGTGTGGTCTTCTGATTACGCCATCACAGCCCTTCTCAATCTCACGTGCTTCTTCACAGAGAAGCATTGCAGAGCGCATCATCTCGTGTGCGGATGCAACGATTGGCGTATAGTTCTCGTGTCCCTTTGTCATGAAACAGCCTTTGACGTTGACGCCTGCTACTGCCTGTGCTATCTCGTATGCTGCACGTGCCTTTGCATATGCGTATGGGTTTGAAAATTCATCTACAACAGCCTTGTCTGATGTCATAACAATCTTTGGAAGCTCAAGTTCTGCTCCTTTCTTGCCTGCCTTTACCTGATCAATTACTGCGTCAATTGCAAGCTGGAGTTTCCTGAAAGCGCCTGTAATTGTAAGAACTTTTACAAGGTTTCCATTGTAATCTGACATCTCAACCGGGTCTAAGAATTCACGGCGTGCACCAATCATGGAGTCTGCCTTCATGATGATGTATCCAAATGATGATTCTTTGAGTGCGGCAAAGTCGTCTTTCTTTGTTGTAATGTCGTCTGTGATTACAACACATGGGATTCCTGCCGCGGCAAGTGCCTCACGTGCACCCTTTGGTCCTGGAAGAACGCCGTTTGGTGAAACAACAATACAAAAGTCAGGAGCCCATGCTTTCATGTTGTCAACAACACGGTCAATATCTTCAGGCTGAAGTTTTGTTCCGCTTGTTGCCATGAATGACTGCATGTCTTCACGGTCTGCACGCTCATCGAGGAGCAGTTCTGCCATAACACCACTTGCTATATTTCCAAGTTTTGCAATTCCTACTTTAACTACCATATTCTATACCTCTCAATTATGAGAACACTTTAAATTCATCAGATCTGCTAATAAAGATTTTGAAAATAATCCGTAACAATCCTGTTAATTTAATATGTTAATTAGAAGTGTTTAAATTAATGAAAACATATAACTATATTGATGAAAGAGAGTCTCCTAACTGAACGCCAGAAAGAAGTTCTTCGATACAGAAAACAGGGATATACACAGCAACAGATAGCAGACATCATAGAAACGTCAAAAGCCAATGTCTGCACAATAGAAAAAGCGGCGATGGAAAATATTAAAAAAGCCAAGGAAACGCTGGATTTTTTGTATACTCTTGATGCTACGCATCTTTGCACAATAAAGGCAGGTTCTGATTTTCTTGATGCCGCAAAAGAGATATTCAGCGCGGCTGAAGGTCAGGGGATTAAAGTCCGCTATGATACAATATCTCTGATTAATCGTATGCGCGATTCAAACCCTGAAAGATTCAGAGCGAGATACATAAGAGAAGACATTGATGTCTACATAAACGAAGACGGAGACATATATTTTAACTAAAAACGTTCATGAAATTATATTTCATGCAACAGTTTCATGTAGTAACTTTCATGTTAAAAAAATATTTTTTTCCAATCCATCAATGAAATTAACTTTAAATGTGAGTTGTTTTTTAAGATTCATCACCTCCAGCGGCAATAAATTTCTAAAAAATTAAATTTTAAAAAGAAACAGTCTGCCTGATTTTAAAAAAGAATTTAAAAATTATATTGGAAATCTGGTGATGGAACTTAAGTCTGAATTCCTGTCAAAGAATTTTTCCTCAAATCTTTTCACATCACTAGCTTTATAATGCAATAAAGAAAATATTTAGGAAACCGTTATAAGGTTTGTATGAATTCCCAAACATCTGATTTCAGTTTTAATACTGTGAATCTGAAAAGCAAAGGAATTCAGACCTTGTAATGTGGTTGCCCGGCAGGGGTTTTAAAAAGAAGTTTACATGAAACATCTGTTTCAGGTTTATGTTTTTTAAAAAAAAGTCTGCCGGTGATTGCCGAGATAGTAGGTTGTCAAATCTAATGATTAAGATATTGACAACGGGCTGACGACGTAGGATCTGATGTATGCGCCGAATGCAGGGTGGACGAAAAATTTGTTTTTCGGCCCTTTTTCCGCACTTTATTAAAATACAGGTAAAAAAGAGATCTGTTTTTAATAATTAGGAAGAGCGCAGATAGCGGTCAGAATCTGTTAGAGAGACGTGTGGTAAACTGCAGAGATGTAGGTTTATACAGGAATTTTTAAATTCCAAAAAAAGCAGGAAACTGAAGCATTACATATTTGTAACTGCGAAGACCTGAAAATCACGGATATCCAGGTTCATTTTGACCAGACGAGACCGTCTGTTATTAAACCCAATATTTCCGGAAGAAAATTGCTGAAACATTTGCGTACAAGTTTATGTTTTATTTTTCTTATCGGAATCTCGGAATAGTCAGAATCGATGCAAAATAAAAGCAAGATTTAGGATTGATTGAAAGATGGCCAACATATCCAGACCACGCAGAGGATCACTTGCATACAGCCCCCGCAAGCGTGCAAAAAGCCAGGTACCAAAGTACAAATCCTGGCCTGAGTACGAAGGGGAGCCAAAACTGCAGGGATTTGCCGGATACAAAGCGGGTATGACTCACATTGTTATGGTTGATGATCACAAAAACAGCCCGAGCGAGGGTAAAGACATCACAGTACCTGTAACAATTGTTGAAATTCCGCCAATGAAGGTAGTTGCAGTGCGTGCATACAGTGCAGACACATACGGAAGGCATGCATTCTCAGAAGTGTGGGCAGAAGGTGTCGAAGAAGCACTTGACGAGCGTATTGCTATTCCGAAGAAGAACAACAAAGAAGAAAGCATCCAAAGAATCACTGAAGGTATTGAAAAAGGACTGGTAACAGACATTTTTGCACTTATGTACACCCAGCCTGCAATGCTTACAGGTGTTCCAAAGAAAGTTCCTGACTTAATGGAAGTCAGAGTCGCAGGCGGCGATATGCAGGCACGCTTCGACTTTGCAACAGGTCTTTTTGGACAGGAAGTTGATTTTGATGCAGTTTCTGATGTCGGAAAGTACATTGACGTAACAGCTGTTACAACAGGTAAGGGAACAAATGGTCCTGTTAAACGCTGGGGAATTCAGAAACAGAAGAGCAAACATTCACGCCAGGGCAAACTGCGTCATATAGGAAACCTTGGTCCGTGGACACCTCACCATGTAAGATGGCAGGTACCACAGATGGGTCAGATGGGATACCAGCAGAGAACTGAGTTTAACAAGCGTGTCTTAAAAGTCGGAGACTCTCCAGAAGAGATTAATCCTGCAGGCGGTTTTGTAAAATACGGTCTTGTAAGAGGCAAATATATTGCAATCAAAGGATCAGTCCCCGGACCTATTAAGCGTCTGATAAGACTCCGCCCTGCAATCAGAAACAGAGATCATGTAGATCGTGTACCGCAAGTCAGCTATGTCAGCACAATGAGCAAACAGGGATGATCTGAGATGAATACACAGATTAAGTCAATTGACGGCAAAGTTGCAGGCGATATCGAGCTTCCGGCAATATTTGATGAACCATACCGCCCGGACCTGATAAAGAATGCAGTACTGGCGCTTCAGAGCACCCGTTATCAGAGACATGGCACAAACCCTCATGCAGGTCTGAAAACATCTGCAGAATCATGGGGGAGCGGCCGCGGTGTTGCACAGGTGCCAAGGATTAAGAACGGTTCACGTGTAGCCCGTATCCCGCAGGCAGTCGGTGGTCGTGCGGCTCACCCGCCAAAAACAGAAACAAATCTTATCCGCAAGATAAACAAGCAGGAAAAGAGAAAGGCAATCAGGTCGGCAATCGCCGCAACCATAATGGAAGAGCTTGTTTTGGCACGCGGACACAAATTTGAAGGAACAGTTCCTTTTGTCTTTGATGACTCTTTTGAAGCACTTGAACAGACAAAGGAAGTTGTAGAAGCATTAAAACAAAACGGTCTTTACGAAGATGTCGTTCGTGCAAGAGACTCAAGAAAAGTTCGTGCAGGACGCGGAAAACTCCGTGGACGCCGTTACAAACAGAGAAAGAGTCTTTTAATCGTTACAGGCGACAGGCCTCTTCAGTGTGCAAAAAATCTTGCAGGTGTTGATGCAGTATCAGTTGCAGAGTTAAACGCCGAGCACTTAGCACCCGGAACACAGGCAGGACGCTTAACTGTATGGACTGTTTCTGCACTCAACAAACTGGAGGAGCTGAAATGATAATTAAATATCCGTATGTTTCAGAAAAAGCTTCAAGAGATCTTGAGTTTGACGGAAAGCTCCAGTTCATTATTGATTTGAAAGCTTCAAAAGAGCAGGTTGCAAAAGAACTAGAGAGAATGTTCGACAAAAAAGTGTCAAACGTTCAGACCCTCCTCACAATGAAGGGAAAGAAGAAGGCTATTGTCACATTTGAAGATGAAAAAGCCGGTGAAGAGATTCTCAGCAGACTTGGAGTAATGTAAAAAACGGGTGGTGTAAATGGGAAAAAGAATAATATCACAAAACCGTGGTCGTGGAGGACCTGTATATCGTGCACCTTCGCATCTTTACAAGGCTTCACTAAAACACCCCGGATATATTACAGAAACAATCAGGGGAGAGATCATCGACATCGAGCATGATCCTGCAAGACATGCACCTATTGCAAAAGTCGAACTTGAGTCAGGCAAGAAAATTTTTATGCTTGTCACAGAAGGCATGGGTGTCGGCGAGAAGGTTGCATGGGGACCTGAAGCAGAAGTAAAGAACGGAAATACCTTAAAAATGATTAACATCCCGATTGGAGCATATGTCTGCAATGTAGAGGCAAGGCCAAATGATGGCGGCAAATTCATCCGTTCATCTGGTGTTCAGTCACAAATTATTGGTAAATCAGAAGACGGACGCGTAGGCGTAAAGATGCCAAGCGGTAAACACAAGTGGTTCCACGGCGACTGCCGTGCAACAGTCGGTATTGTAGCAGGCGGCGGAAGAAGCGAGAAGCCGTTTGTAAAAGCCGGTAAGAAATACCACAAGATGAAGACCCAGGCGGCAAAGTGGCCTCGCGTAAAAGGTGTCTGTATGAACGTTATCGACCATCCGTTCGGTGGCGGTGGACATCAGCACTGTGGACGCCCGAAGACTGTTTCACGCGGCACATCACCTGGAAGAAAGGTTGGTTCAATCGCTGCCAAGAGGACCGGAAGGAAATAAAGGGGTGTAGCAAACTATGGCAAAAAAACAGCAGAAGAGATTGCCGAGGCGAAAAGAAGAGTTCACCTATCACGGCTATAAAATTGAAGAACTTCAGCAGATGAGTCTGTCAGAGCTTCTCCCTATTATGCCTTCTAGAACCCGCCGCAAATTTGACCGCGGTTTAACAGAAGGACATGAGAAGCTTCTTGCTGAATTCAGGGAAGGCAAAGAGCGTATCAGGACACATGAGCGTGATATGATAATTTTGCCTGAAATGGTTGGAAAAAGCGTTGAGATTCACAACGGAAAGGACTTCTTAAAGGTCGAAATACAGCCTGAGGCAGTATTTATGTTTCTTGGAGAATTCGCACTGACTAGAAAACGTGTCAGCCATGGAAGTGCAGGTATCGGTGCAACAAGGTCCAGTAAATTCGTTCCACTGAAGTGATGTAAAATGGCAAGAACTGATTATTCACTTAAGATGGACGGGGATAAAAATGCCCGTGCCAAAGCAAACGAACTTCCATGCTCTCCAAAACATTCAATTGAGATTGCAAAGTTCATAAGAGGCAAAAACACAAAGTTCGCAATCGCCTACTTAGAGGATGTCGTAGCCCTTAAAAAAGCAATTCCGTTCAAGAAGTTTAACAGAAATGTTGCACACAAACGCGGTCTTGACAAATGGGATGCAGGAAGATACCCTGTAAAGGCATCATCTGAATTCCTAAAGCTTCTTCACTCTGTTGAGAAAAATGCCGAGTATATTGGTCTTGATACCGATAAACTTGAAATTACAACAGTGTCTGCAAACAGAGGCAGAAGAACACGCGGTGTTTTCCCACGTGCAATGGGAAGGGCAACTGCAAAATTTGCAGAATCTGTAAATGTTGAAATTATAGTCAGAGAGGTGGAGTAATGGCAGTAGAGAGAAGATTTGTTGAGGACGGCATCAGAAGTGCCCGCGTAGAGCAGTACCTCACAAAAGAGCTCAAGAGAGCCGGATACGGCGGAATGGATATTGTTCGAACTCCTCTTGGAACACAGATAACAATATTTGCAGAAAAGCCGGGAATTGTCATTGGAAAAGGCGGAAAAGTAGTCCGTGAGATTACAGCAACCCTTCAACACGACTTTGGCATTGAATCTCCGCAGATTGAAGTATCACAGGTAGAAAACCCTGCATTCAACGCACAGATTATGGCAGAGCGCCTTGCAAACTCACTTGAGCGCGGCTGGTATTTCAGAAAGGCAGGAACAAGCATCCTTCGCCGTGTAATGGAATCAGGCGGTCTTGGCTGTGAAGTTATAATGTCCGGAAAGCTTACAGGTGCACGTTCACGTGTTCAGAAGTTTACAGAAGGATATATCAAACATGCAGGTGAGCCAAGCGAGACAATCGTTGAGCACGGATATGCAATTGCAATTAAAAAGCTCGGCACAATCGGATGCCAGGTAAAAATAGTTCCTCCGGGAGCAAATCTTCCTGACCACTTTGAAGTGCTTGAGCCTGTAAAAGCCGCTCCTGAAGAAAGACAGGCATATGATGAGACTGCTGAGGATATCCCTGAAGACATCATCGGAAAAGAGATTGATGCAGAGATGGAAGCAGTAGAGGATGTACCTGAAGTGGAGGATTTCTGAAAATGGCAATTTTCCGTTCATCAGAGGTAGCACAGTTCAGCGATGTCGAACTTGCAGAGCAGTTAGAGAAGCTTGAACTTGAACTCATTCAGGATTTGGGCAAGGTAAGCGCCGGCGGTGCACATGAAAATCCGGGACGTATCCGTGAAATCAAACGCACCATCGCACGTATCAAGACCGAACAGAACAAGCGGAGAAATAAGGCTTGATCAACCCTCAGAATGTATGCAGGCATGAATTAATCGGATTGGAGGCGAAAGTCTCCCATTCATCCAATCCCAAACAGACTGGAATATCCGGTTTGATTGTTGATGAAACAAAAAACATGTTTGTGATATGTTCTGAAGGAAGCCTTAAGAAAGTGCAGAAAAAAGGCGCGGCATTTGACCTTCTGCTTCCAGATGAGACCCTTGTAAGGGTTGATGGATCAGTATTGGTTATGCAGCCTGAAAGAAGAATCAGCATGCGAATCAAAAATCTGAGGTAAATATGGCTAAAAACATAGGGTTAAACGTCAGTATTCCTGAAAAGGAATGCAGTGACGTAAACTGTCCATTCCACGGCACTTTACCGGTACGCGGCCAGGTGATTACCGGTAAGGTCGTGAGTGACCATATGCAGGGATCTGTTGTAGTATCAAGAGATTACCTGCACTACGTGAAGAAGTACAAGCGTTACGAAAAACGCTCATCAAAGCTTCACGCACACAACCCCCCGTGTCTTGGCGCAAAGGTTGGCGACACTGTAAAAATTGCAGAGTGCAGACCAATCTCCAAGACAAAGACATTTGTTGTAGTGGAGGTGTCTGAGGAATGAGAGCAAAACAGTCCAAAACTCCAAGGGCACTTTCAACCGGTACAAGACTTACTTGTGCAGACAACACCGGTGCACGTATTGTGCAGGTAGTATCTGTAGATCTCTACCATGGTGTAAGAAGACGTCAGCCAAAATTAGGTCTTGGCGACATGGCTACAGTCAGTGTCAAAAAGGGTAACCCTGATATGCGCCGCAAACTTGAAAAAGCGGTTGTTATCAGGCAGAGGAAAGAAATAAGAAGAATCACCGGTCTTCGTCTGACATTTGAGGATAATGCAATGGTTATTACAAATGAGAGGGGCGAGCCGAAGGGAACAGAGATTAAAGGACCTGTAGCCCGTGAAGTTGCAGAGCGTTTCCCAAAGATTGGCTCTATGGCAACAATCATCGTCTGAGGTGGAATTGTAATGGTAAGAATTGCAAGCAGTCAGCCAAGAAAGCAGCGCAAGGCACGCTACAATGCACCCCTTCACATGAGCGGAAAATTCCTGGGTGCACCTCTCTCAAAAGAGCTTCGCACAAAATATAACAGGCGTTCTTTCCGTGTAGTCGAGGGAGACACAGTAAAAGTGCTTCGCGGTGACAACAGAGGCGATGAAGGAGTTGTAGACGGAGTCAACACAGAGAAGGGAACACTTCTTGTCCACGGCGTTTCAGTAACAAAAGTTGACGGAACAGAAGTTCCAAGACCTGTTTATGCATCAGCCGTTGAGATTGTCAAGCTCAATCTTAAGGACAAACTTCGTGAGGAGAGGCTGGAGGGTAGGAAATAATGTCAAATCATATCAAAAGGCTAACTTCGCCAACAGGATGGCGTATTGCTAAGAAGGAAAACACGTTCGTTACAAAGACAGCTCCGGGTCCACACAACAGTCATGCAATGCCAATTGCTGTATGGCTAAGGGATCACATGGGTCTTGCTCTTAACATGAAAGAGGTTAAGAAAATCCTAAAAGACAGATCTGTTCTTGTAAACGGTGTTGTATGCACTGACCCCAAAATGGGTGTCGGCGTCTTTGACATTATTGCACTCCCAAAGGTTGAGAAATACTACAGAATTCTCAGAAACAAAAAAGCAGACTATGTTTCTGTTCTGATCTCTGAAGAGGATGCAAAGACTCGTCTTAGCAAAATCAAAGACAAAACAATTGTGAAAAATGGCAAAATCCAGCTGAATCTGCGCTATGGTGCAAACATCATCGTTGATTCACAGGACTACAAGCCAAAAGATTCTGTTGTTTTGACAATCTCCGGTGACGATCACTTAAAAATCATTGATCACTTCGTATACAAAGAAGGTAACTGTGCAATGATTATTGGTGGAAGCCACTCAGGAAAGGTCGGAAAAATCACAAAGATTGACATAATTCCGGGAAGCATTGCAAACAGGGTCTACTTAAAAGACATCAAAACAGATGAGGATTTCGACACCGTTGAAGACTATGTTTTCATGGTTGGAAACTCCGAGCCTGCAGTCAGCGAATGGGGGATTTAAGAGTGAACTCAATGCAGAAAGTCCACGTTGACAAGGTCATAATTCACATGGGTGTCGGCGAATCAGGTGACAAACTTGTAAAAGCCGAGAACATCATGCAGGACATTTCAGGCCAGAAGTCAGTTCGTACAATTGCAAAGAGAACCCAGCCTGCTTTTGGTATCAGAAAAGGCCAGCCAATCGGCTGTAAGGTCTGTCTGAGAGGAAAGGCCGCAGAGGAATTTGTTGCAACTGCTCTTGAAATCATTGAGAAAAAACTCTTTGCAACTCAGTTTGACAAATCCGGAAACGTTGCATTTGGTATTGAGGAACACACTGATTTCCCCGGACAAAGCTACGACCCGATGATCGGTATCTATGGTATGGACGTCAATGTGGTTTTGGAGAAGAAAGGCATTCGTATTGCAAGAAGAAGCATTCAGACAAAAAAGCTTCCTGGAAAGCAGAGAGTGTCACGTGAAGATGCCGTCAGATTCATGAAAGAAGAATTTGGCGTGGAGGTACAGTAATTATGGCGCAGAATAAATCGACAAACGAGGAGGCACCCACAAAGAAATTTGGCCGTGGTGCAAATGAGTGTCAGATGTGCGGCAGAAAACAGGGTCTTGTACGCAGATACAATATCATGCTCTGTCGGCAGTGCTTCCGTGAATATGCCGCAAAAATCGGCTTTAAGAAGATGAACTAAGAGGTGTTTTAGAAAATGACAAGGTTAAATCCAATTGCTGATGCAATGTGCACTATCAAAAACGCTTCTGACGTAGGCAAGACAGAATGTATTGTCGAACCTGCAGGAACACTTCTTGGAGCAATGCTCGGCATTATGAAGGAAGAAGGATACATCAGCGGCTTTGAATTTATAGAAGACAACAGGGGAAACCAGTACAAGGTTTTCCTTAACGGAAATATCAATAAATGTGGTGCAATTACCCCGCGTTTTGCAGTCAAAGTCGATGAAATGGAGAGATGGGAAAACCAGTACCTCCCGGCAAAGAACTTTGGAACACTCCTTATCAGCACATCAAAAGGTGTAATTTCTCATGAGAATGCACGCCGTCTTGGTGTCGGCGGAGAACTTTTGGGATATGTATACTAAGGAGTGATAAAGGAAATGATCACACAGAGAAAAGTAGCTGTTCCAAACGGAGTTACCGCGGAAATCAATGGTTCAACTCTTGTTGTATCCGGACCAAAGGGAAAACTTGAGAGGAACATGCGCTATCCGGGTGTCACAGTAAAAATTGAAGACGGTTACTTTATTGCTGAAACCGAATCTGAAAGGAAAAAGATCTTTGCAATGCTTGGAACCTACGTTTCACATGCGAACAACATGTTCAGAGGGGTTTTGGAAGAGTATGTCTATACAATGAAAGTTGTATACAGCCACTTTCCAATTCAGCTTAAGGCCAACAAGGATGTTTTAGAAATAGCAAACTTCCTTGGAGAGAAAAAAACCCGCTACGCAGCAATTCCCGAAGGTGTCAGGATGAAACTGGCAAACGATGAGGTAATTCTTTCAGGAATTAACAAAGAGCTTGTCGGAATTGCATCAGGCAGAATCGAGAGAGCAACAAAAGTCCGCGGCCGTGATTCACGTGTCTTTCAGGACGGAATTTATATTGTAGATAAGGCGTGATTCTGATGGCTGACGAAAAGACAAGATTAATCAAAGCAAGAAACGCCCAGCGTGGAACTTTCAAGCGCCAGGGAATCTCAAGAAAAAAGAGACTTGAAGATACCTGGAGAAGACCACGTGGTCTTCAGAGCAAACAGAGAAAGCTTATCCGTGCAAAAGGAAGGCATCCAAAACCAGGCTTTGGCAGTCCAAGGGCTGTTCGCGGAATGCACCCTTCAGGCTTTGAGGAAGTAATAGTATTCAATGTTGCAGGTCTTGCAGATGTTGATGCACAAGTACAGGCAATCAGAATTTCATCTACAGTAGGCGGCAAAAAGCGCTCTGAGATTCAGGCAAAAGCTGATGAGATGGATGTAAAAATCCTGAACAGAAAAGAGATTGCACTGCCCGGAAAGAACAGTTCTGAAGAGAAGGAAGATGTAGAAGAGGTGTCAGACGATGAGTGATTTGAAAAATCAGAAGCGTATGGCAGCCTCAGTTTTAAAATGCGGTCTTCACCGTGTAAAAATGGATTCTGAGCGTGCAGAAGATATTGAAAATGCAATCTCACGTGAGGATGTCAGAGGACTTGTTGAAGAAGGCGTAATTTCTGCAAAGCCAAAGAAAGGCAACAGCCGTGGCAGAACACATGCACGTATGGCAAAGCGTTCATACGGACACTGCAAAGGCCCCGGACGCAGGAAGGGTGCTGCAGGAGCACGCCACCCGTCAAAGCGCGATTGGATCAAAAAAATCCGTGCAATCAGAAGAGAGCTTCGTGTACTCCGTGATGACGGCACAATTGACGCACATGCATACAGAATCATGTACAGAAAAGCTGCCGGCGGGCAGTTCAGAAGTGTTGCACATATGAAAGCACAGCTTGAGCAGATCACAGGGAGGATAGAATAATGGCAACAGGTCCAAGGTATTTTGTCCAGTTCCGCAGGCGCAGAGAAGGCAAAACCGACTATTACAGGCGCTTAAAACTCATTGTTTCAAACAAGCACAGAATGGTTGTCAGAAAGACAAACAAACAGATTATCTGTCAGCTTGTAGAAGCAGGACTTGAGGGTGACAGGACACTTGTCGCTGCATACTCAGGTGAACTTGTGAAATACGGATACAAGGGTTCAACAGGAAATACACCCGCCGCATATCTGACAGGCATGCTTTTTGCCGTAAAGGCATTCAATGCAGGCTATGAAGAGGCAATCCTCGATATTGGTCTGCACCGTGCAAAATATGGTGCAAAAGTATTCGCCGCACTTAAAGGAGCTGTCAGTGCAGGCTTAAATATTCCTCACAGTGAGGATATTTTACCTGATGATGACAGGGTAAAAGGCGCTGCAATTGCAAATTACGCACCTGAAAGAGCAGGCGACCTTGTTGAGAATGTCGAAGCTGTTGAAGATGCAATAATGAAGGAGCTGAAATAATGGCCTTTGAACAGGAAGTATGGGTTCCTCTCACCGGTCTTGGAAAACAGGTTGCCGCAGGCGAGATAAAAAGCATTGATGATGTTTTGGAAAGTGGCAGACCTATTAAAGAACCACAGATTGTAGACTACTTTATCCCTGATCTTGAGGATGAGGTATTAGACATCAACATGGTTCAGAGAATGACCGACAGTGGAAGGCGTGTTAAGTTTCGCTGTGCTGTTGTTGTTGGAAACCGCAACGGATATATTGGCTTTGGCCAGGGCAAAGATGTCCAGGTTGGAAATGCTATTAAAAAAGCAATCGACAACGCCAAACTAAATATCATTAAAATTCAGAGAGGCTGTGGAAGCTGGGAATGTGCATGCGGACAGGGACACTCGATTCCTCTGCGTGTTACAGGAAAGTCAGGCAGTGTAAAAGTTACACTTATGCCGGCACCACAGGGTATCGGTCTTGTTACCGGAGATATTGGTAAGAAAGTTCTGCAGCTTGCAGGTGTCCGCGATGTATGGACATCCTCAAGCGGTCAGACACGTACAACAATCAACTACGCAAAAGCAACATATGATGCACTCCTGCAGGCAAATGCTGTAAGAAAGGGAGGTCGCAAATAATGTATGTCGTAGTTCAGGTACGTGGTGTCGTTAATACAAGAAAGGAGATTAAAGACACACTAAAGATGCTTCGTCTCCACCACATCAACCACTGTGTCTTAATTCCGGACACACCGGCATACATGGGTATGATTCGGAAAGTCAAAGACTACGTTGCATATGGTGAGGCAGATCCGGAAATTTTGGCAACCATCTTAGAGACACGCGGACGCCTTACAGCAGACGAGAAGCTTACAAACGAATATGTAAAGGAAAATTCCCAGTATTCTGATATTAAGGAATTTGCAAAGGCAATTTGTCTGGGCGAAGCTGAAATTTCAGACGTACCAGGATTAAAACCGGTTCTTCGTCTGCACCCTCCAAGAAAAGGATACAAGTCAATCAAGCGCACCTTCCAGCAGGGCGGTGCTCTTGGAAACTACGGAAGCGAGATAAACAATCTCCTCTACAGGATGAGGTGAAGATTTATGCCGGTAAATAAAAGAAGCAAATATCGTGGTTCACGCACATGCGGCGGCGGTACACACAAAAACCGTCGTGGAGCCGGAAACCGTGGAGGAAAGGGCAGAGCAGGTCACAGAGACCACCGTTTCACACATTACCTTCTCCTTGACCAGATAAACAATGGAAAACATGGTTTTGTAAACCAGACCGAAAGCAAAAACAAGGTAATTGATGTAGGGGATCTTGATCAGATTCTGGACAAACTTGTTGCAAGTGGTCTTGCAAGAGTTGACGGAGACATCTTCGTAATTGATGCAGAGCAGATCGGAATTGATAAAATACTTGGCGGCGGAAAAGTTACTCATAAGTTAAATATCACTGCCGAAGCATTTTCTGAAACTGCTAAAGCAAAAATCGAAGAGATGGGTGGTCAGGCACTGACCGCTTAATCATTTTTTGGTGAATAATATTATGGGAGCAATGCTGGATCGAATGGAGCCTCTGCTGGCAGCTATGCCTGCAGTCAGGAGTCCGGAAGGGCATGTCCACTTCAAAAACAAGGTGCTGTGGACAGTTGCCGTTCTGATATTGTATTTTTTGCTGACTAATATTCAGATATTCGGTCTGAGTGCCGATTCAACCGACTGGCTCGGCATGTACCGTGCACTTCTTGCCGGTGCAAGCGGATCTATAGTCCATCTCGGTATCGGACCAATTGTCACTGCATCTATCGTTCTCCAGCTTTTAAAAGGTGCAGACCTTTTAGGAATCAATACCTCAGAACCACGCGGTCAGGTCATGTATATGGGCCTGCAGAAGCTTTTGATATTCGTAATGATTGTTGTCGAAGCAGCTCCTAACGTTGTCGGAGGTTTCCTTGCACCTGATCCTAATATTGCATTGCAGTTCTTCAGCGGCAGTATGGCCGCTGTTTCGTTTATAATATTCCTGCAACTTTGTATCGGCGGACTTATCATTTTCCTGCTGGACGAGGTTGTAACAAAATGGGGAGTAGGTTCCGGTGTGGGTTTATTCATCGTTGCCGGTGTTTCCCAGGGACTTATAAACGGATTTCTTAACTGGGCACCGGTTGAAGATGCATATCCTGTCGGATTTTTCCCAAGGATTTTTGCAATAATCGGAGACGGCGCAAATTTAATTGAGTATTTCGGACTTGATCTGTTGGCACTTCTAACAACAGTGTTCATATTTGGTCTTGTTGTATATGCAGAGTCTACAAGGATTGAAATTCCGCTCGCACATGCGGCTGTTCGTGGTGCAAGAGGAAGATTCCCTGTAAAACTTATATATGCAAGTGTTCTTCCGATGATTTTAGTCCGTGTTCTTCAGGCAAACTGGCAGATGTTTGGACTTTTCCTGAATAATATGGGAATTACAATCCTTGGTACTTTTGAAGGCCAGACGCCTACAAGCGGAATTATGTATGTAACAGCACCGATAAACAGTCCGACTGACTGGATGTGGTGGTTATCAGATCTCGGACATCCTATATGGGAAGTTATTCTAAGAATGGGAATTGACTTTTTGGTTATGGTTGTCGGCGGTGCAATTTTCGCACTGTTCTGGGTTAAGACTGCAGGTCTTGATTCATCACATGTTGCAAGGCAGATTCAGTCAAGCGGGATGCATATTCCCGGATACCGTAGAAATGAGCAGGTTCTTGTAAGATATCTCGATCGCTATATCCCCCGTGTAACAGTTATCGGTGGTATAGCAGTAGGTCTTTTAAGTATTCTTGCCAACTATCTTGGTGTAATAGGTGCTGTTGGTGGTACTGGTCTTTTACTTACAGTAAGTATTGTGTACCGCCTCTATGAGGAGATTGCAAGTGAACAGATGATGGAGATGTATCCGTTCATGCGCGGTTTCTTTGGAAAGGAGTGATTTATTAGATGTCTAATAGCAAGAAGGTTGTAATTACAGGTGTTCCCGGTGTTGGAAAGACAACAGTTATTGATGCTTCAATGGAGGCCTTAAAGGCCGAAGGTATAAATTATACCTCCATTAATTTTGGAACATGCATGTTTGAAGTGGCATGCGATCAGGGTGTTGTCAGTGACAGGGATGAGATGAGAAAGCTTGATCAGGAAGTTCAAAGGACTCTTCAGAAAACTGCCGCTCAGGTAATTTCAAAGATTTCTGAAAATGTTATAATTGACACACACTGTACTGTAAGTACGCCTTCGGGCTACCTTGCCGGACTTCCGTCATGGGTACTTGAAGAATTAAAGCCGGATGTTATTGTTCTTGTTGAAACAGATGAGGATCAGATTCTAAAACGCAGATTATCTGATACTACAAGGACAAGAGATGTTGAAGGATATAATTCAATTAAGGATCATCAAAGATATAATCGTTATATGGCGGCGGCATACTCAATGTTTACAGGATGTACTGTTAAAATTGTTAAAAACCAGGACTTCCTGCTTGAAAAAGCCGTCGAGGAAATGGTTTCTCTTCTGAGGTGAATAAAAGGTTATGTCTTCGGCAAAATCAAATCCTGTAGGCGGGGGGATGTTTACATTTTTGATTATCATGGTCATTGTCATGATAGTCTACAGTGTTCCTTTTTTAAGAACTTCCATTGCAGATATTGCAGGTCTGGTTTTAGAGCCTATGCAAAGTATTCTTGGAATTTCATGGCCTGTGATGATATTTGTCCTTGCCGCAATTACAGGTTGCTACTCTTCACTTCTCCAGAAATATACAATTGATTATGAGAAGATGCAGAGAGTTCAGAAAAAGATGCGTGATTTTCAAAAGGAATTTCGTGAGGCTCAGCTTTCCGGAGATGAGAAAAGGGTTCGTAAATTAAGTGAAAAGCGTGATAAGATGATGCAGGAACAGCTTGAAATGTCGCAGGAACAGTTCAAGCCGCTTGGCTGGATTATGATTATCACAATTCCGATATTCCTGTGGCTTTTGGAGATGGCGCCTGTTATGGGAGATATTGTTTTTCCGTTTATGGGAACATTACATCTTTCAGACCCGACATTTCTGTTTTTGCCGGCATGGATTATCTGGTATATGCTTAGTTCACTGACTCTTTCACAGGTTATCAGAAAGACCCTTGATATAGGAGGTCTTTGATTTTGAGAATTACTGTCAGCGGCCCGCCGGGCAGCGGCACGACATCTCTCGCAAAATTTTTATCATCCAAATATTCTTTTAAGCTTATCTCGGCAGGTGAGGTTTTCAGAAGCCTTGCAAAGGAGCGTGGCCTTGACTTAATTAAGTTCGGTGAGCTCTGCGAGAAAGACGCTTCTGTTGATAAGTTAATTGATGAGCGTCAAAAAGAGATCGGTCGCGCTGATGACGATATTATTATCGAAGGCAGGCTTGCAGGTCATATGATTGATAATGCTGATTTGAGAATCTGGGTTTTGGCATCAGCTGAATGCCGGGCAGGAAGAATTGCAGAGAGAGAGGAGGTATCTTTCCAATCTGCAAGGGATGAGACAATTCTTCGGGAGAAGTCCGAGGCTGAAAGATATAAAAAATACTACGGTATTGATATTTTTGACCTGTCGGTATATGACTTTGTTATAAGCTCTGAGAAATGGGGAAAGGATGAGCTGGCAGAGGTTGTATGTACAGCGGTTGAAAAGATTAGGATTTGAATTTTTTTTTAGTTCTCTTTTTTAAATACGTTTATGAAAGTTACTTCGTAATTTATATGAAATTTAATTTTAATGGAAGATTATTTTCAATGGTTTATGAAATTAAAGACCTCTGAAATTTGAAAGCTGGAATCTGATTTTTAACAGATTGGTGAAAAAAATATTATATGTACTTTTCTTGTGAGTATTTGAATTGTACATGAAATATAATTTCATGTAAGTTTTTATGCCAGAAATATATAAGTAGATACTAATGATCTGCATTGTTCTTGGGACAAGACCGGAAATTATCAAAATGTCTCCTGTTATCAGGGAGTGTGAAAGAAAAGATATTGATTATTTTGTGATTCATTCCGGTCAGCATTATTCATATGAGATGGATAAAGCCTTTTTTGAAGATTTGAATCTTTCAGACCCTGATTATAATCTTGATGTCGGCTCAGGAAATCAGGGAGAGCAGACTGCAAAGATTTTATCCGGTGTTGAGGAAGTTTTGATTAAAAAAAAGCCTGATTGTGTTCTTGTTCAGGGAGATACCAACACTGTTTTGGCAGGCGCTCTTGCAGCGTCCAAACTTCACATAAAAGTCGGACATGTTGAGGCCGGTCTTCGGAGTTTTGACAGGCGGATGCCTGAAGAAATTAACCGGATAGTTGCAGATAATATCTCTGATTATTGTTTTGCTCCAACTAAAAATTCATACAATAATCTGTTGCATGAAGGAATTGATGAAGGTAAAATATTCATCACCGGAAATACCGTAGTTGATGCTGTTTTTCAAAATCTTGAAATTGCATCGGATAAATCATCTGTTTTAAAAAGGCTTGGTCTGAAGAATAAAAATTATCTTCTTGCAACAGCACACAGAGCTGAAAATGTTGACAATAAAGAGAAGCTTTATGAAATTATCAGCGGAATTAAAGCTGTTTCAGATGAATATTCAATTCCTGCAATTTTTCCTGTGCATCCAAGGACCAAAAAGATGGCTGATGAATTTGGAATAAGTTTTGAAGGTATAAATATTACAAAGCCTGTTGGTTATCTTGATTTTTTAGTTCTTGAATCAAATGCAAGGCTTGTTTTAACAGATTCAGGTGGTCTTCAGGAGGAATCATGTATAATGGGTGTTCCCTGTGTGACGTTAAGGGACAATACAGAAAGACCTGAAACTGTTGAATGCGGCTTTAATGTTCTTGCAGGTGCCGATTCCAAAAAAATCTCCCTTATGGCTGGTCAAATGCTTAAAAAGTTTGAATCAGGTTTTGGAAATGCCTGTTCTTTATCAGATAATCCTTTTGGTGATGGTAAAAGCTCTGAGAGGATTGTAGATATTTGCCAATCCTAAAAATTGCGGCAGAAAATCGGAAAATTAAAACCAATTAACCATTATCTTCTCTAAATAAAAAACTATAAATCAATAGATGTTTAAGTATACTTATACGTCCAATACTGGTATGCAATAACGGGTTGCGTCTATAAATCCCAGGTTTTGGACGACTAATATTGTATAATAGCTGAATTCGGGGGGGATTTTCAGCATATGAGAGGAGATGCAGGTAGTTCTGTTAATAAAGTATTGAGCAGTTTCAAAATTGCCAATTTAGACATTTTTATTGATGTAAAAATCAATTGTAAAAACCGTTTTTGCATTTATTTTAAGGGGTGTGATTTGCAATGATCCTTATTGCAATGCCTGCATATAACGAAGAACGTTTTATTGCAAAGACAATTCTTGGTGCAAAAAGGTATTCTGATTCAATTTTAGTCGTTGATGATGGCTCTTCAGATTTGACAAGTGAAATATCACAAGCCCTTGGAGCAAATGTCATTGTTCACGAAATAAACAAGGGATATGGTGGAGCATTAAAGACAATTTTTACTGAAGCCTTCAATCAGGATGCCGATTTTCTGGTGATAATTGATGCAGACGGCCAGCACAATCCTGAGGAGATACCAATGCTTTTGAACTCATTTAAATTATCGAGTTGTGATCTTGTTATTGGTTCCCGTTTCTTAAACAGTGCCAAAAAATCAATTCCTTTATATCGGAAATTTGGCATGAAAATTCTTGACACTGCAACAAATATGGCAGCATCGAAATGCATGTGCTCTGTATCTGATTCACAAAGCGGTTTTAGAGCATATAATAAAAAAGCAATACGGGCAATAGCACCAAATCTTTCCGGAGATGATATGTCTGCAGGGTCTGAAATACTTCTTTTAGCAAGTGAGGCAGGTCTTCAGTTATGTGAAGTGCCAATTAAGGTTCGATATGATATTGAGGATACGTCATCTGAAAACCCGGTGAAACATGGACTTTCTGTCCTTTCAAAGATTGTCGGTTTTATAAGCTTCAAAAAACCTCTTTATTTCTTTGGACTTCCCGGAGGATTTCTCTGTCTGTTAGGATTTCTTGCGGGACTGTACACTGTTGGTGAATATCACACTGCAGGAACATTTCACTATGTAGTATTTCTGCTTGCAATTCTGATAATGGTTTTTGGAATGCTTTTGTTTACATCGGGGCTTATTTTGAACTCGATTGTGAGACTTATGAATTCTAATAATCATTCTATAGATTAATATAATTTTGAGAAGTGAGCAATTAATGGAATCACAAAAAATCTTAGTTACAGGTGGAGCCGGGTTTATTGGAACAAACCTTGTTAATGAATTAAGAAACAGGGGTCATGAGGTTCTCGCTCTTGATCTCTTAAATAATGAGAGAAATGGCTACATCCGTGCTGATGTGAAAAATTATCGGCAGCTTGAGAGTGTTGTTAAATCTGATAAATTTGACTATGTTTATCATCTTGCAGCAGAGTATGGACGTTGGAATGGTGAAGCATACTATGAGAATCTCTGGCAGACAAATGTCATTGGTACTAAACATATGCTAAGACTTCAGGAAGAACTGAAATTCAGGATGATCTTTTTTTCAAGTGCTGAAGTATATGGAGATTATATGGGGAAAATGTCTGAAGATGTAATGGAAAAAAACCCAATTATTGACACTTATCAGATGAATGATTATGCCATAACAAAATGGGCGGGAGAGCTTATGTGTATGAATTCTGCCACAATGTTTGGTACTGAAACGGTACGTGTAAGACCTGTCAACTGCTATGGTCCGGGTGAGCATTATACTCCATATCGTGGTTTTATTCCTAAATTCATTTATCATGCACTCTATAATAAACCCTATATGGTTTTTAAAGGCCATAAAAGAATTATTGATTTTGTAGAGGATTCCTGCAGAACATGGGCAAATATTGTTGATAATTTTATACCTGGAGAAGTTTATAACGTGGGAAGCCGCCCTGAATGGGAAATGGACATTAAGAGTTATTCTGATCTTATTTTAAAGGCAGTCGGCAGAAACGATTCTTTAGTTACATATGAGGAGTCGGAGCCTTTTACAACCAAAGTCAAAACAATGGACTTTTCAAAGGCAGTCCGTGATTTAAAACACAATCCCATAGTTTCTCCTGAAGAAGGAATAAAGCGTACAGTTGAATGGATGAAATGGTATTACAGAATTTCAGAGTGATGCAGAATGGATAGAGTAGAAGATTCTTTTATTAATAAAACAGTGCTTGTAACAGGCGGTGCTGGTGCAATAGGCGGTAATTTAGTCCGAAAGTTGATTGATCTTGATACAAAAAAGATCACTATTCTTGATAACCTTTCTTCATCATATGAATGGAATATTCCTAAAAGTGACAAAGTCCAGTTCATTAAAGGAGATATTCTTGATGATGTAAAATTAAAATGGGTTTTTAAATCAAAACCTGACATTGTATATCACCTTGCGGCACATTTTGCAAATCAGAATTCTGTTGATAAACCAGAAACAGATTTAATGATCAATGGTCTTGGTATATTAAAGGTTCTGGAATATGCACAGCTTTGCGATGTTGAGAGATTTATTTATTCGTCATCCGGCTGTGGAGTATATGGCCTGGATTCGAAGATGCCATTTGAAGAACATGATGTTTCAATAAATCTGCACACACCTTACCAGGTAACAAAACTTCTGGGAGAACTTTACACAAATTATTATCATAATCTCTATAATCTTCCTATAGTAAATGCAAGATTTTTCAACTCTTTTGGTCCGGGGGAAGTTCCGGGTAAATACCGGAATGTTATTCCTAATTTCTTCTACTGGTCAATGAAAGGTCTACCACTTCCAATTACAGGTACTGGGGAGGAAACCCGTGACTTTACTTACGTTGGCGATATAACAGACGGTCTGCTTGCTATGGCACATTATGAGAAAGCAATTGGTGAGGCTTTCAATCTTGGTGCAAGCCGGGAGATTATGATAAAAGACCTTGCATCGTGGATTAATGAGCTGACAGGTAATGATGCCGGGATAAACTTTAAAGAAAGACGTGACTGGGACGCAAAAAGCCGTCTTTTATCCTGCATCAACAAAGCCGGAAATGTTCTTAATTACAAGCCAAAGGTTGAATTTAGGGATGGCCTGAAGGAGACCCATCAGTGGTTTGTTGACAACTGGGACAACATTCAGAAATTTGCTGAATTTTAACTATTTGCTATTTTTAAGAGAGAATTAGTTAAACATAAAAATGGGCATGATATGAAAGATACAAAGATATCACTAATAAATCTACCGAGGAATTCTAGATATCCTCAACCTCCTCTTGGATTGGCTAGTCTTGCAGCTGTTTTAGAAAAAGAAGAATTTTTTTCTGAAATAATTGATTCAAATGCTTTAAACTTATCAATGGATGATATTGCAGAAAAAACAAGAAATTCTGACATTGTTGGAATATCTGCAATGACACCTTCAATAAATATTGCTATAATCTTGGCAAAAAAAATTAAAGAGTTAAATCCCAAAGCAATAGTTATACTTGGTGGGCCGCATCCTACAATACTTCCTGAAGATACTCTTAGAAAAAGTGAGAGTATTGATCTAGTTATTAGGGGAGAAGGAGAAAATACGATATTAGAAGTTGCTAAATCAATTGAGAATAAGAAGTCTTTCAATAATATACTTGGAATATCTTATAAACTTGGAAATAATATTCAGAACAATCCAAATAGAGAATTGATAAGTGATTTAGATTCATTACCTTTTCTAGCGTACCATCTTCTTCCACTTAAAAAATATAAATTTCATCCACCCCATGGTAGAAAAAGAGCACATATGGCTATGCTTACAAGTCGTGGTTGCCCATATAAGTGTACCTTTTGTTCAAAATCAGTATTTGGAGATATTCCTCGGTATCAAAGTCCAAACAGAATTGTAAATGAAATTGAATACCTTTATGATAACTTTAATGTAAGAGAAATTGATTTTTATGACGATACATTTACCCTTAGAAAAGAGCGTGTAATTGAATTTACTCAGGAATTGAAAGAAAGAAATCTAGATATTGAATGGACATGTGAAGCCAGAGTAAATTTAATCAATCAGGTTCTATTAAATGCAATGCAGAAATCAGGTTGCTACTTAGTTTCTTTTGGAATTGAATCTGGCAATCAACATATTCTTAATACACTTAATAAAAAAATCACTTTACGACAGATACGAAATGCAGTCGAAATAACACATCATGCAGGTATTGAAAGTGTGGGATACTTTATGCTAGGGTCGCCTGGTGAAACACCTGATACAATACGAAATACAATTGATTTTGCAAAAAGCCTCCCTTTAGATTATGTACAATTTTCTATAGCAACTCCTTTCCCTGGAACTGCATTTTACGACGAATACATTAAATCGCATGCGATTAGTGAGAATTGGGAAGATTTTATATATGCCAACCTTGACTCTGGCAAACAACCTGTATTTGAGACTGAATTATTATCAAAAAATGATTTGAGCATGCTTAATGATCAAGCATATAAAGAGTTTTACTTGCGATTATCTTATTTTAAACAAAGAATCATGAGTATTCATAGTCTAAACGATTTAAGAAATAATTTTGGTGGTGCTAAAATGTTAATTAATATGATCAGGAGATAAAATGAACATTCTTTTTATTCATGAAGTGGATTACAATAAAAAAGTCATTTTTGATATGCATGAACTTGCTGAATCGTTATCTGTACTAGGACATTCAATATATTTAATTGATTACCAAGATACGTGGCAACGAGAAAATTTGATAGATTTTGGTTATATCAAAACAAAGGAATTTTCAAACAAAAAAAGAATCTATGATGAAGCATCTATTTGTTTAATTCGGCCTGGTTTTTTTAAAATTCCTGGTTTTGATCGATTTTCTGCTATGATTTCACATTATTATGCAATAAAGAGCACAATTAAAAAGTATAATATTGACGTAATTATTTTGTATTCTGTCCCTACTAATGGGATACAATCAATATTACTTGCAAAAAAATATGAAGTTCCTGTTGTCTTCAGGTCTATTGATAATCTTCATGGACTAGTAAAATCTAAAACATTGAGTAAATTTACATTTTATTTTGAAAAATATGTCTATAAAAACGTTGATTGCATAATTGCATTAACGCCAAAACTTGCAGATTATGTAATAAATTTTGGTGCTAAAAAAGAAAAAGTGAAACTACTTCTATTTGGTACTGACACAAAAAAATTTCATCCATCAATTGACGTATCTGAACTCAAAAATGCAATGCATATAGGTAGTAGTGACAGAATTATAATATTTATAGGGACATTTTTTGATTTTTCTGGGTTAGATCTATATGTTCGAAAATTTTCTCAGGTAGTAAAGGAAATTCCAGAAGCAAAACTTATACTTGTTGGTGGAGGCCCACTATTTGAACGTGTAAAATTACTGATTAATGAATTAAATTTGACAGAATGTATATTATTGACTGGATTTCAGCAATTTGAATTAATGCCAGAATTCATCAATCTTGCAGATTTATGTATAAATCCATTTCAGATTAATGATACAACTAGAGATATAATCCCCGGTAAGGTTTATCAATATTTAGCTTGTGCAAAACCAGTTTTGGCAACTCCTTTGCAGGGCATGAAAGAATTATTGCCCAATGAAAATTATGGTATAATATATTCAGATATTGATGATTTTGCGAAAAATACGATAAAAATTTTAAAAGATGAAAGTGCTTTAAAAAAAATAGGGATTGCTGGATTTAGACATTGCATTGAAAATAATGATAAGTTAAGTATTGTTAAACAATTAGAGCAGATTATATGCGATCTTGAATGTTATAGTAAGTCTGTGGAGGTTAATAACAATGAATACTGATTATCGAGCATTTATTACAAAAATCACGGATTTAGAAAAAGATGTTTCAAATAGCCTTGATCATATTGAATGGAAAAATCAAATCTCAAATGACAGTTTAGTATTTGTAAAACCAAACTTTACATATCCATTTCATAAACCAGGTATAACAACAACTCCTGAACTCCTTGAAATTTTATTGGCTAAACTTAAAGACAGAGCTGATAGGGTCATTATTGGAGAATCTGATGGTGGAAATCATTCTTTCTCAGCAGATGATGGATTCAAGGGTCATAACATGTACAAAATCTGCAGTAATACAGGTACTGAACTCGTGAATCTCTCAAAGATTCCTGCTACATATGTTGAAGATAAAATTCTAAATAAAAAGGTGAAGGTTCAGGTCCCAGATATTCTAATAAATGATGTTGATTGTTTTATCTCTGTTCCAGTTCTGAAGGTACATGCAATGACAACTATCACATTAAGTATGAAGAATCTTTGGGGATGCTATCCAGATACAATGAGAGGGTTATATCATAAGAATCTTGCTTATAAATTGACTCTCTTAACAAAGTTATTAAAACCCCAAATTATTGTGATTGATGGCATAAATGCACTTAACAAGCATGGACCAATGCATGGTGAAGCTGTTAAATCTGATCTCTTAATATCTGCGAATAATCCTGTTGTTGCTGATTCACTTGGAACTTCATTGATGGGGTTTCAGGTTAATGATATTGAGCACATTAAGATTGCAGAGAGGGAGGGACTTGGAACAACAGAATTGAATGAAGTCAGATTCAATCAAGACTGGAAACAATATCAGATGAAATTTAGTGTGAATAGAACCTTGATTGATTCTGTCTCTATATTACCATTTAATAGCGAATGCATGGCTAAAATTGTGATGGATTCACCAATTAAACCTATTATATATGGTATTGCAACAAAGTTGAAAAACAAGGATGAAGAAGTTGTAAATCAGGATTTGAAGAGAGTATCTAAATGAAGATATTACATGTTATTCAATTTTTTTCTCCTTCATTTGGTGGCTCAGTTATGATTCCATATCATCTATCAAATGGGCTTGTCAAAGAAGGACATGATGTTACTATTATAACTTCTGATTATAATTATGATTCTGGATTTGCTCAATCTCTTAATGGTGTTGAAGTGATACCTTTTAAGGTGGTTATAAACTATGGAATGTTTTTCTATTCTCCAGAAATAAAAAAGTGGTTAAAGGACAATCTTCAGAAATTTGATATCATCCATCTTCATAATTTCAGATCATACCAGAATGTTGTTGTTAGTAGATATGCACACAATTATGGTATCCCCGTTATTATTCAACCACATGGTTCATTCCCAAAGATTATTGAAAAAAAATGGTTGAAATATCTCTTTGATATAGTCTGGGGAAAAAATCTAATAAAACTTGCAAAACAAATTGTTGCTGTTTCACAAAGTGAAGTTAAACAGCTCAAACAGAAAGGGATTCCTGATGAGAAGATCACAGTAATACCTAATGGTATAGCTATTAAACCTTTAAAAGATCTTCCTCCTTTTGGTTATTTTCGAAAGAATTTTGGTATTAACCAGAAATTTATGATTTTATTTGTTGGTCGGATTCATAAAATTAAAGGTATTGATTTTTTGATAAGATCTTTTTCAATATTTGTTCAGAATTGGGACAAACAAGAAGTAGCTTTAATCATTATTGGTCCTGATGAAGGTTATCGTTCTAATTTAGAAAATCTTGTAAAAAGGCTTGATATTTCTAAATATATTAAATTTATAGATAATATTTCCTGTGTGAATTTTGCTTATCAGGATGCTGATTTACTTGTCTATCCCTCTATTTATGAGATTTTTGGTCTTGTTCCTTTTGAAGCAGTTCTTTGTGGCACACCAGTTATTGTTACTGATGGGTGTGGGTGTGGTGAGATAGTTAAGGAGGCTGAATGTGGCTATATAATTCCTTATGGGGATGAATTATGTTTGGCAGAAATGATTAATTACGTACTTTTACATCCCGAAGAAAATAGGAAAAAAATATTATGTGGCAAAAATTATATTTATAAAAATTTGGACTGGGTTTATATTGTAAAAAGGGTAGAAAAAATATATGAAAATTTAATTATTTGTAGATAATTATGATTATTGGAGGAATATACCATGAAGAAAGGAATTATTAATCATCCCAATACAATTAATATAACTCCTCTAAACAATCTCCTTAAAATTTTAACAATGATCAATTGTGACATTCATTGTATTTTTGGAATTTATGAATTTCAGCATCATGAAAAAAATCAAAATATAACCTGTGAAGTGATTTACAATAAGCAGTATAATAATTATTTTTTTAGAATTCTAAATTATTTTAATTTACAAATTAAACTAATCAAGGCAATATTAAAGCAAAAAAAGGACATTGATGTTTTTATATTTTTTATTGGCGGAGATACTCTTTTACTTCCAATTATATGTGCAAAATTATTTGGGAAAAAAGTTATTTTGTTGTTGGCTGGTTCATCTATAAAAACACATCACACAAATCAAGATAAGTTAACTGTAATGTTAAAGATTATCCGTAAACCTTGTCTTTTTTTTGCCGATAATATTCTAATCTATTCAAAATTATTAATTCAGGATTACCAACTTGAATCGTATCAACATAAAATAATAATAGCTGGAGAACATTTTATTGATTTCAATATATTCAATATTATTACACCATTAAATAAACGTCCTTTTCTTATAGGATATATTGGGCGTCTTAGTGAAGAAAAAGGAATTCTAAATTTTATCTTGGCATTAAAGATTCTTCTAAGAGAAAATGATGGCTTAAATATCCTTATTTGTGGCGATGGACAGTTGAAAGAATCGATTGAGATTTATATCACAGAATCCGGTCTCACTGAAAGAGTGCAGATTTCAGGCTGGATATCTCATAATGAGATACCAAAATATTTAAATCAATTACGTCTTCTTATCCTTCCATCTTATACTGAAGGTCTTCCGAATATAATTCTTGAAGCTATGGCCTGTGGTACTCCTGTACTCGCGACTCCAGTAGGTGCTATACCGGACATTATAAATAATGGCATAAATGGTTTTATAATGGATAACAATTCCCCAAAGTGTATTGCAGAAAGTGTAAACAGGGTCTTAAAAATTTCAAATTTGGAAGAAATTGTCAAGAATGGGAATATATTTGTTTATGAAAATTATTCATTTGAAAAAACATTATATCAATGGAGTAATATAATTAAACATATAATATAATTTAGTTTGACAAGTATTACATAAAAAATAAAATTGGAGAATATTAATAATGACTAATAAAGTCATAAGCAGAAAAAGTGAAAAAAAAAATATACGCTATTATTTGTATTTTCTAATTATTGTATCAATTAGTATTTTTTTTAGAAATTATTATCTTTTAAGACTAAACTTTCTTGTTTTAGATGGGGATGCAATAATAATAACCAAAAGTATTGAAAGATTATTAGCAAACGGTCTATCTGAAATAGGTTATTCAAATGGTTTTGGCTATCAGTTGTTTGCTGCAATAATATCTATAATGACAAATATTTCAGCTATAAATTTTCAAATATATTTTAGACCGGCACTTGGTACAATTTTCATCATTATTAGTTATTTATTTTATTATTGCTTTTTAAAAGAAAAAAAACTCATAACACTCTCAGTATTATTATTATTATTATCTCCAATGACGCTCTTTGAAACTACACGTGGGTCACATTTTTTTATGACTTTATCTTTTTTTATGTTACTAATATATCTTTTTATAAATTATTTCAAAAAAAAAGATATAAATTGGCTTCTATTAATTTTAATTGTATTTTTTACTTTTTCTTCGACAAATTTTTATTTTATTTTAATTGGTGTTTGTGTATTTATGATAATTATTCTCGCCGATTATTATTTTAAGAGGTGTGATAAAATATCGGGTGGAAAAATAAATTATTTATTAAGCCAACATGTAATAATTTCTATAATAATTTTATCTATACTTGGCCTAACAATTGTTTATATTTATTCTCCTATGCTTGAAATGTCATTATGGACATTTCAAAATATAGGAGATGATTTGTTTATATTTTCATTTGATGAAATTCAAACACCATCTGCTTATACTTATGTTACGGATGCTTGGAAATCACCTATATTATATTGGAGCGTAATTGCTCTTTATCAAATAACCATATTACCCTTGTCAATTGTTCTCTTTGTTTCAATTATTATTAATATATTTATTAAAAATATAAAACAAGAAAGATCTCTTTTATTATCTTTGCTGATATTTGCTATATTGGGAATAATTGTTGTTTTTTCAATTATTGTAGATCTTATTGGAGCAGGTGGAGTTGGTACAAATCTCCAATTAAGAACAACTCAATTTATAATTCCTTTTTCTATATTGATTATTGGCATATATATATCTCATTTTAATAAATCAATATATGAATTTATGCTGTGTAACTATAATATCATTATAATATTTTTAATATTGCTTTTCTCAATTGGTTCTTTGCTTTATATTACAGGTGAACCTTTAGTATCAAATTCATGGAGATTTACAGATAATTATGAAAAAAATACATTATTCTGGTTAGATAATTCATTAAAAAATCAACATAATGTTTGGGAAGCAGATAAATTTGTTACTGGATCCAGACTAAAATTTACTTACTATTATATAAAGCCCTATTTTGAATTTAAAAAGATCAGTTTTGTTAGTAACTCCTTAACTCCAGAATATTACGTTGATTCAGATATAATATCCAGTCACTATAATGATATTGGCATTAAGACTTTTAAATTCGATGAAAAACAATTAATCTATAATAATGGAAAAGCTAATTGTTATCTTAGTTGATTATCATGGCATGTTATAAAAATTCACGAATGTTTTGAGGCACTACACACTATCTTAGGTGTAATTCAATCAACTATAGTTATAAAGAAATTATATATATACACATTTGCATAATATTAAATTGGGGGGAGTATATTTGAAAAAAGTTATAATAATCACTTTTTATTTTTCTCAAAAGGAGATAATTGCCTCTGTTCGACTTAGAGGAATTGCGAAATATTTACCAGAATTTGGTTGGGATCCAACAATTATTACTATAAAACAAACAAATGATGATAAATATTTATTTGATCATAATAAATATAATTTAGTTGAAACTGATTATAGAGACATTTATTCATTTATAAAATTATTTTTTGGAATTGATCCCAACAAAACTATTAATGAATCACTTAATATACAAAATGGTAACCATTTAAGCAATTTATTTGGATATCTCTGTCAAATAATAAATGAGTTCTTATGCTATCCTGATAGAGAAAAAAGCTGGTATAAAGATGGTTTAGAAGCAGGAATAAAATCAATTGAAAATTATGACTGTGAGGCGTTAATAAGTTCATCATCTCCAGTTACTACACATCTTATTGCTCATACTCTTTCTGAAAAATATAATCTACCCTGGATTGCCGATCTTCGGGATCTTTGGACTCAGAATCACTATTATCTTCATTCAAAAATTAGAAGAATAATTGAAACGCGTTTAGAAAAAAAAATACTCAAAACAGCAGATGCATTATCAACTGTTTCAGATCCATTGAATAATTTATTATCTAAGAGATATTCTGAAAAAAAAATTTTTACCATTCCAAATGGATTTGATCCGGAAAAAATGAATCCCGGAGTTCCTTTGAGCAAAGTTTACACAATAACATATACAGGATCTATATATAAAAGGTGGATGGATCCTGAGCCACTTTTTAAGGCATTGAGTGAATTAATCTTTGAGGAAACAATAAATGCAAGTGAGATTTCTATAAATTTTTATGGTAGATTTGATTTTTGGTTAGAGGATAAAGTTGCAAAATATAATCTGGAAGATATTGTTAAATTTCATGGACAAGTACCCCATGATGTTGCGATAAGAAAACAATGGGAGTCTCAGATACTTCTTCTCTTGACTTGGAATAATCCTGAAGAAAAAGGTATATATACTGGGAAAGTATTTGAGTACCTTGCAGCAAAAAGACCAATACTTTCTCTCGGATTTTCTGGAGGAGTTGTTACTAGGCTTATCACCGATACTAATGCAGGTTTTCATGTTTCAAATGAATATGAAATTAAAAATTTTTTAATAAAGAGTTATAATGAATATAAAAAAAATGGATTTGTACAATATAATGGGATACAATCAGAAATAGATAAATATAGTCATTATGAAATGGCTAGAAAATTTTCAGAGGCACTAGATGTTATTTCTTTAAGGTAGTCAAAAAAATATTGATTATATTATTTTAGTGGTAATATTAAGAGTGATATCCATATGTCCTACAAAAAATTCATAAAAGATGTCGGAATAATCGGCATAACGCAGGCAACAACATCACTTGCAGCGTTCCTGCTACTGCCACTCATCACAAAGACACTTGGGCCGTATGATTATGGTATATGGGCACAGATTTCTGTTACTGTCTCCCTGCTCACACCTCTTGGCATTATGGGACTTCAGATGTCAGCGGTCCGGTTCTTATCGGCTGAGAAGGATAAGCAAAAGATTCAGGAGAGTTTCTATTCAATACTTCTGTTTGTATTTGTAACAAGCCTGATCATCTCATCAGCTGTCTTTTTATTATCGGACAATATTGCATCCTTTATTCTCCAGGATGAAAGTGCTTCATATTATGTCAAAGCCGGCGCCGGGCTGATTCTTCTTGGTGCTGTGGGGCAGATTGTATTTATAATGCTAAATTACTTCTGCAATGGAAGGGATTTGATAAAATTTGGAACACCTTTTAATCTTAAATGGACTAATAAGATAGATTACTGATTCAAGTGATAATAATATAAAAGGATTTTAGAGAATTATTAATCTGGGGGGGGCATTACTTTTGAGCAAATTAGTTAATAAAATTATAAAAATAATTGAAGAAATTCCTTTAGCATCCAGAATTTTTTCTTACATATTAAAAAATCCACTTTATAAAGGTGTTCTTGTCCTTGGCAGCGGTACTGCAATTGCTCAGATAATTGGAATTATTACAATGCCAGTTATTACACGCCTCTATACTCCTGATGATTTGGGTGTGCTTGCGGTTTATTCATCAATATTGGCAATTGTTGGAATTGGAGCTACTTTGCGTTATGAATTTGCTTATGCTTTGCCAAAAGAGGATAATGACGCAGCAAATCTTTTTGGTCTGTGTTTAATAATTCTTTTTATTACAACAATAATTTTAGGATTTTTATTATTTTTTGGAAGAGAGTTGCTTGTTAACTTTTTTGATATGAGTATTATTGAACCATACATCTTGTTTTTAATTATTGGATTCATAGGTATGGGTCTTTATACAACTCTGAACTATTGGGCAATAAGACAAAGGGATTACAAAAGAATTACTTATACAAAAGTAAACCAGGGAGCCAGCGGTTCAGTATGTAAAATAATTCTTGGCATCGTTTCTTTTGGACCAATGGGACTTATTTTGGGACATATTGTATCCCAGATTGCCGGTATTGGCACTCTTGCACGTTCAATGTGGATAAAGGATAAGGAAAATCTAAAAAGTATTTCTTTTAGCGGGATGAAAAGCGTTGCAAAAAGGTACAAAAGTTTTCCAATTTATAATTTCCCAGCTTCCATAGTAAATACAATTTCATTGCAAATGCCGCCTCTTGCTCTTTTAATACTGTATAATTCTGAGATTGTAGGATATTATGCACTTGCACACATGTTGATGGTTCTTCCGGGAAGTGTTATTTCTCAATCAATGGGGCAGGCGTACTTGGGAGAAGCCTCAAAAATGGTCAGAGAGAAATCACCGGAACTTCGATCATTGTATGTTAGAACGCTTAAACACTTGTCAATTATTGCTATACCTTTGATAGGGATACCTGCTTTGTTTGCACCATTTTTAGTTCCTATAATCTTTGGAGAAGCATGGGTTGAAGCCGGGTGGTATTGTTGGCCGTTGGCCTTGTTTGTTGTTATGCAATTTATTGTTTCTCCAATCTCTCAAATGTTAATTTTTGGTTTAAATTATATTAACTTATTGTGGGATATAATACGTTTATCAAGCATATTTGGTATTTTTTATGTATCTTATGAATTAAATTTTTCTGTAATATTGACGTTGATCTTATATTCAGTAATGATGACATTGATGTATTGTTTATTGGTTCTGTTTAATATTTATGCAATAAAAGTGTTGTCTATGAAAAAAAGATATAAATAATTGATTTTTTGGGTATTATTTTTCAATTTTAACGAAAAAAAATGAAAATAAAAATCCTTTTTTAAATTTTTTTTCTAATTTATTTAAATATTTGACACACATAGGATGATTTTGAATAAGATATCCAAATATTAATCCTCCAGAGAATAAATGCGTACCATTAAGGACTTTTATTTTAAAATTGGATGTTTTAATTAAGTTAATTATCCTCCAATATGGATAACTCACATGTGGATCTATTGGTATTTTTTTCCTAAATATTTTATTTTTAATTTCTACTTGTATGCGATTTTTCATCCAGAAATAACTGATTAGATTAGGCATGCTGATTAAAGCTTTGTTGCCAGGAATAAGTACTCTATAAATTTCACTGACTCCTGTTTTAGGTTGATTTAGGTGTTCTAAAACCTCTGAACACAATACAAAATTGAAAGTATCATTTTTAAATGGAAGGAATTGGGCATCAGCAATTATAAGGGTGACATTATCAATGAGTCCGCTTTGTTCAATATATTTCTTAGCCTCTTTTATCTCTCTGGTTGAATATTCAATTGCACATACTGAACTACTTAAATTAGCTAAAATATTTGTATATGGACCTCTGCCACATCCAACTTCTAAAACTTTAGAATTATTATTGACATTAAAACTTGGTAATAAAGATATTACATTATCTATTCTCTGTCTATGTTGGTACCGCCATATCCAAGAGTTATAATATTTTATATGCTGATCTAATTTATTCTGTAATTTATCATTAGGAATAACTTCTGGAATAAAGAAATCTTGTTCAACTCTAAAAAAGTATAAAAATTGCTCTTTTAATCTTTCTTTTAGTGCAGAGATAGTTTTGTTTTTTTTCTTTTCTTTTATATATCTGCTATGAGCTATTTGATATGAATATGAAAGATTTGTCTTTTTTATTTGGCATTTATTATCCAATAATTGTTCCTTTAAATCTGTATCCAAATCACATTTTATGGAAACCAATCCAATTTCTGATAAGCAATGTGCATCACTACCTCCTATTGTAGGCTTATTGTATTTCTGTGCCAATTCCTCAGCATAAAAATTATCATATCTTCCTGTTCTAGAATTAAATGTTTCTATGAGGTCAATATGTTCTAATAATTCATTATTTATTATATTCTGGATTTTGGTTCCTCTATACGGATGTGGTAAAACAACAATTCCATCTTGGTTTTTTATCTCGTGTATAACTTCAATGAAATTTCTTGATGAAATTTCATCTTTTAAAAAGAGTCCTATAATGTCTCCATATTCAGTTTTTATTTCAGAACCTATAATTATTTGAAATTCAGGATCATGATTAATATTTATAGCTTCCAATGCACCTTTTATTGTTTCATGATCTGTAATTGCTATTCCATTTAAACCCTTTTTTTTGGCCTCTTTTACAATATCTTCTATTTTAGAATCTGAATCATAAGAATAATCTGAATGTATGTGAAAATCAAAATTCATATTATACCTCTGGTTTTCCGTGTGGATATTTGAGATTTCTATTCTTTATATGAATAAGTAGATAAAAAAAAGTATTAAAAATTTGAATTATATTCGGTTTAATGTCATCAAATTGGACATTCCCATATGTATTTTTATCAAAGAAATCTTTCATATATGATCCAAATGATCTGGGATTTGCAAAAAGATGTATAGTATCATCAGGAAACAGCCACCTAAACTTTGTATTTTGATCATATGTCATTACAGGATCAAATTCTTCGCCTAATGCCATTTTAATTGCAAGTTCTGGAAAGTCCACCCCTGCAGTGGTTGATAAATCAAGTGAACCCCAGAATTTTGGGTTAATCTCCATTAGTTTAAATTGATTATCCCGAGAATCCTTTTTGAATTCTACCATTGCAACTCCATGCCATTTCAGAGCTTTTAATAATTTCAATCCCAAATTCATTAACTCTTCATCATATGTGTTCATTGCAGCAGTACTGGAACCACCGGTTATTGGGTATTCCCTTAATCTTTTATGCATAAATATGGCCTTTACATTACCATGGTTTAACAAGGCATAAAATCCATAACCTTCACCTGGAATATATTCCTGTATTATATAATTAGATAATTTTAGTTTTAAGAAGTCTTTTTGACTATTGATATATTGAATATTACCTGATTCATATATTCCCTTTGCAACTACAGGAAATCTTTCAATTTTTTCCTTCTCATTATATTCTTTAGGTGTAATTAGATCCAATTTTGAAGCTAATTTCATTGTTTTGTCTTTATTGGAAGCAATTTCCATAACATTGAAATCTGCTACAGGAATATGAGTATATTTTATTAATTCATTTTTCCTTTTAGAAATTGCAACTGTAGTATTGTATCCAATAGGAAGAAGAACATCAATATGATTATTTTCTAAATATTTAATTAGAAATTTAGTGAACTCATCAACATTTTTAGGATCGGGATATATTAATTTTTCATTACAATATTTTGAAAAAAATGAAAGTGCATTTTTGCTTTGAGAACCTGCAATAATATAATATCCTTTCTTATTTAGATTTCTAACAGCACCAAGTGTGTGTTTGTATTGAGCATCTGTAATCAGAACTTTAATCATATTTTCACACTATCCAAAAGTTTATTTTCATAAGTAGATTGAATACTTTTCCCATCAGTAATCCAGGCATCATTTTGTTGACAGTAGTTTAGTATTTTCTCATAGAATCTGAGTTCCGGTGTGCCACTTTGCAGATATGTGTTGTGCCATAATAGTGTAAAAACACCGTTTAGCTCTGCGACTTTGTCTATCATTCTTTTTGCAAGGTTCATTGCCGTGTCGTAGTTTAACTTCATGTATGAGTGTAGTATTGTGCAGTCCATAACTGCAAGTGGAATTTCTGTTATGTTGATGAATTCATTTGTGTTCAAGTTGTATGGCCGGAATGGATGACACATGCCATTCCGAAAACCAACACAGTCTGCGTATCCAAATGTTGTGTCATACTTAAATCCGGCACGGGCAAGATGCTCCCAGGTATCCGGTGTTTTAAAGTGAAGAAAATGATTTCGGTAGCCAATGACTTTTGATCCAAGAGCGTCTTCAAGCCTCTTTTTTTCTTCGCAGATCTTTTCATAGGAATTGTAGGCTTCATGACCTCCGTGAAGACCTACTTCCCATCCCCTGTCTTTGATATTTCTTATCTCATCCTTTAAGTCCATGATGTCATATGTATAATCCTGATCACCGGGTTTTAAAGCAAGAAAATAAAAACTTGATTTTGCACCGTATTTTTCTTCCAGGTCCATTATCTCTTCAAAGTTGCAGAGAGGTTGTTTTTTATTAAAAATAGTCTTTATATTCTTAGAAAATTCAGTTTTGTCTTTTTTATAGGTGGATTTGGCGATATGGTAGCATTTGGCAGGAAATTTTCTGTAAACGCTGTCAATATCATGAGTCAGGCAGACAGCGAATTTTTTACCATCCGGATACTTTGGCGTATAGCCGGATTTAAAGAGAAATTCAGATACATTTGGTTCAAAGATATTTCTGGTTTTACTCAGATAATATGGAAATCTGTCAAATCGATCCCGAAATTCAGAACTATATTCCTCTTTTCGTGTAAAATGATCCCATAACTCCGGATGACTTTTAATTAGTTCAAGATAGTCCTGATTCATTTATTCCCCCCTATTTAGATTCTATGTGTTTTCACTGTAAAATGAGGCAATTTCAGATACAATATCCACTGCAGAATCCCCTTTGCCAAATATCTCTGAATTAAAAAGTTTATCAGTTTCACAATCAAAAACTGCCTGAACAATTTTTTCCCTGTCAGCTCCTGTTAGAATATTACGACCGCCTTGAAGAGTCTCAACCCATTCAGTATTCTCTCTGAGTGTTATACATGGAATATTCAAAATATATGCTTCTTTTTGAATTCCTCCTGAGTCTGTCATGATTTTGTTTGCCTTTGACATTAAAAGAAGCATGTCAAGGTATGGCAGAGGTTCTAAAAGAATTAAATTTTCAGGAAGATTTTCATAAAGGCCGTAGCTTTTTAAAAATTTGACAGTTCTTGGGTGAACAGGAAATATGGTAGGACATGAACTTCTTTTTATTATTTCAGAAAATGCTCCAATTATATTTCTCAGATTTTCTTCAATGTCCGTGTTTGAAGGCCGGTGAACTGTTGCAACAAAATAATTCTTTTCGGTCAGGTTCAGGTCTTTTAAAATCGTAGATTTATCTTCAGCAATTTTCAGATTGTACCGAAGAGCATCAAACATTACATCGCCTGTTAGATAAACCCCTTTACCTTTAACTTTAACTTTACCTTTGCCTTTACCGCTGCCTTTACCGCCCTCTCCATTGGTTTCCTGCATTATTGACGCATTGCTGCCTTGTGTTATCCCTTCCTTTGCAAGATTATCAACCGCAGTCTGAGTTGGGCAGAAAAGCAAATCTGAGATATGATCAGTCATAATCCTGTTTATCTCTTCAGGCATTGTTCTGTCAAAGGACCTGAGACCTGCTTCTACGTGTGCAACGGGAATGTGAAGCTTTGATGCGGCAAGAGCGCCTGCAAGAGTTGAGTTGGTATCACCGTAAACCAAAACCATGTCCGGCTTTTCTGTGATTAAGACTTTCTCAATTTCAATTAGCATCTTTCCGGTCTGCTCACCATGACTTGCTGAACCAATATTGAGATGATAATCAGGTTTTGGGATATTTAACTGCTCAAAAAAAACATCTGACATATTGGCGTCATAGTGCTGGCCGGTATGAACCAAAATCTCCTGATTTTCTTTTCTAAGCTCTCTTGATACCGGTGCACACTTAATAAACTGCGGACGTGCACCGACTATTGATACTATTTTCATTTATCATTCACCCCCCTGTGGGAATATCTAAGCGAACCGGATGACCATTCTTATCCCCTCGTCCAATCCCCTTATAAACAAAACCTTTGTCAATCCAGGCGTCAGGCAAAATCACGTTCCTTCCGTCAATTATTACCGGATTTCCATTCTTAAGATTAATCAGACCGCTGATAATCTCAGGTCTCATTTGATAATATTCCCGATGCCCTGCAAGAATTGCAACCGCATCCGCACCTTTTAAAACATCTTCAGGTGACTGTGAAATCTCAACACCCGGATATTTCAGGACATGAGGGTCGTGTATAAAAACACATGCACCTTCTTCTTTGCAGAGATTGTAATAGACTTCAGAGGGAGTGTCCCTTGCATCATCAGAGTTTGCGAGAAACGCCCAGCCGAGAAGTGCAATCTTAGAGCCTTTAATATCTTTTCCGGCACGTCTGAGAGCAGACTTGGTAAGGGTAAGCATATGATGCGGCATGAAGTCGTTAATCTGCCTTGCAAGAACATAGAGTGAATCCTTTCCTTTTGGGAAATCAAGAGGATCAGGGGATCCGGCATTCAGGCCGGTGTTAGCAATCTTAGCAGAATTTTCAGCGGCAATTTTAATACCTCTTTCAAGATGATAAGTATCCTTTGTCAGGCAGTGTCCTCCGACACCGGCACCGGGAAGAAGCATTGCACGTGTAATTCCTTCACCCTTCAGTGAATCAACACCTCTGAAAACGTCATAGAAGTTAATTCCCATAGCCTCGCAGTAAAGTGCAAGCTGGTTTGCCGCGGCAATCTGTAAATCCCGGAATGTGTTCTCGGCAGTCTTTGTCACTTCCGCTGCCGTTGCACTCATAGGGATTATCTTTCCTTTTGTAAGGACTGGTGAATATAATTCAATCGCACGCTTTGTGCTCGGTGAGTCAGGGCCGTCCAAAATTAATTTTTCTCCGGAATCACTGGGTTTATAACTACTGATACCGCCGACAATTCTGTCGTGCTCACGGATATTCTGCAATAATCTTCCAACCATAACCCTTTCCGGTGCATGTGCAAGGAAAAAATCCTTTCCTGCAACAAGGCCTGACTCTGTCTCAAGAATTTCTTTAGCCATTCCTTCTGTTGTTCCGGGAGTAATTGTTGATTCCAAAACAACTAAAGAGCCTTTTGACATATATCGTCCGGTTTTTTCAAGACCGTCTTTTAATGGTGTAAAATCAGGAATCAAAGAATCGCGGTTTTTAAAGGGAGTCTGTATTGCAAGTGTTATTACATCACATTCAGAAATTTTTGAAAAATCAGATGTACACTCAAATTTATTCTCAGAAACAACTTTTTTCAAAAGATCTTTTAGTCCCGGCTCATCCCCTTTAAGAGGACTAATGCCGGAATTGAGCATGTCAATCTTATATCCTGACGACTCTGAATTCCTCTGAAATCCGTATACCTTCTTAAAATGAGGTACATCTGCAAATAAGACTGCAGAAGGAATCCCGACATAACCCATTCCAATAACGCCAATTTTTTCAACAGGCTTAAAAAAATTTATGCTTCCTTCAGATGGCATCTTCTCTTCAGCTCTTCACATGTCTTTAGATTGTCATTGGCCTGTTGTGGTGTTACAGGAAATTGTTTTCCTGTTTTGATGCAGTCGATGAAAGTTTTCAATTCGACTTTTAGCGGTTCATCTTTGTTTACCAAAACTTTTTCAACGATATTTTCCTGTACGTATCTGTCATGTTCAATTGAGTAGTTCTCAGGTTTTCTGTGGATATAGACATCTCTTGACATAAAATCGCCCTCTACTGTAAACTCTTCTTCTTCAACATACATGGAGCGGATTTTTTTAGATGATTTTCTGCTTGCAGAGAGTGATATTGTAGTTCCGTTTGATTCAAAAAGGGCTGAAAAAACATCAAAATTTCCGGAGCATCCGGCAATTCTGCATTTTTTGTCTGTAAACATATTCTGAATCAAATCAATATCATGGATCATCAGATCTTCCAGAACAGAACTTCCGGTAACCCTTGCAGATGCAGGATTATGCCTTTGAATTTCAATATAAATTGGATTTGTAATTATTCTTAGAATTTCACTGATTATTGGATTAAATCTTTCAATATGACCTACTCCTACAATCAGATCTTTTGGAAAAATTTTTAGGAGTTCATCTCCTTCTTTTGAATTTAAGCATATTGGTTTTTCAATAAGCATTCCAACACCAAAATCAGCCACTCTTTTAGCTGTCTCAAAATGATATGGTGTCGGGACACACATACTGACACAGTCAACTCCTTTCAGAAGTTTTTCAACTGATGTTACTGCCTCACCTTCAATCGTTTCTGCAACAGATTTTGCAGATTTTTCATTCAAATCAAAGACCTTTACAGAATCAACACCTTTTAACTCTGAATATATGCGTGCATGGTTTTTTCCCATGATGCCGGTGCCGATTACTCCGACATCCATTTATGCCACCTGGTTTATGACTTTTGCAATGAATCTGCACTCCTCTTCTGAAACTCCCGGATGTACAGGAAGGCTCAAAACACTTGATGAAAGCTCCTCAGAAACCGGACATTTATATCCTGAGTTCTCATAAAGGGGCTGTTTGTGCACAGGAATGGGATAATGAACTGCAGTTCCGATTCCTTTATCGAAGAGATAATCTCTAAACTCATCACGGGTCAGAGGGAAGTTTTTGGCTATTTCAAGTACATACTGGTGCCAGACATGTTTTGAATTATCCCTGCAAAACGGTTTTTTAAGACCTGGTACATTGATTTCTTTACATAGAATCTCTGCATTCTTTGCTCTTTTTTTATTCATCCCGTCAAGCTTTGAGAGCTGAACGTTTCCTATGGCGGCTGATACATTTGACATTCGCATGTTGTATCCAAGTTCGGTATGGAGATATTTAGCGCTTTGACCGTGATTTATCAGTCTTTTTAGTTTGGAGTCAGCTTCTTTGTCATTGGTTGTTACCATTCCTCCTTCGATTGTTGTCATATTCTTTGTCGGATAAAATGAGAAACAGCCTAAATCTCCAAGTCCTCCGACTTTTTTCGAATCATATATCGCTCCGTGAGACTGTGCGGCATCTTCGATTAAAAAAATTCCCTTGTCTTTGCAGATATCATCCAGTGACTTCACATCAAAGGGTTGTCCAAAGAGGTGCACTCCGATGACTGCTTTTGTTTTATCTGATAAATTTTCCAAAACCTCATCAGGATTAATTGTGTAGCTCTCTTCTAAAACATCCACAATAACAGGTTTTGCACCGCACATGCTAACAGATGTTGCTGTTGCAATAAATGTAAAGGAAGGAACTATCACCCCGTCACCTTTGCCGATTCCAAGCGCCAAAAGGCCCATGTGAAGAGCGGCTGTTCCGGAATTAAGACCTGTAGCGTATGATACACCGCAGTATTTAGCAAAATTTTTCTCAAACTCTTCTGTTATTTTTCCCTGTGCAAGCATTCCTGAGCGGAAAACCTCATTTGCCGCGGCAATCTCTTCTCCTCCAAGTGCAGGCTGTGCTATATTTATCATTTTTTAGCACCTGCCGGAAGTGGTTTAAATCTTGCAGGGTTTCCGACTGCAAGTGTTTTTGCCGGAACGTTTTTTGTAACAACAGAGGCGGCACCAACAAGTGAGCCTTCTCCTATTATTACTCCCGGAAGAATTGTTGCATTGGCACCAATTGATGCTCCTTTTTTTATAACCGGACCTTTGATTTCTCCATTTGGAGGATATTGATCGTTTGTTAAAACTGCATTTGGCCCTATGAAGACATCATCTTCAATAACAACGTTGGTTGGAATATATACAAGACTCTGCAGAGAAACATTGCTTCCTATTGAACAGTTTCCTTCAATTATACATCTGCTTCCAACAGAAACATTATCGCCAATAACAGTTTTCTCACGAACCATGACGTCATGTCCGGATGAGAAGTTATCTCCGATAAAAACATCGCAGTAAATAACTGTGCCTGGTCTAATTACACAGTTTTTTCCAATTGTGACGCCATTAAAAGAGTTTTTTTTAAGGTTTTCCTTTGATGGAAATCCAAGAGCCACATCTTCAAAGATATGCCCCCCCTCGCCTATTTTGTTAATCCCGTAATTATCGGGATTATCCTTTTTCATTGAATATATGCCCCCCCAGGTATTAATTAATGAAGTTTTTAGCTGAATATTTTTTTACTTAATATCCATGATATGACACAACCTTTGCATATCACATATGAAGTTTTGTGTGCATGTCATAAAATAGTATTCATTGGTCTTTCTAAAACCCTTATAAAAGAATGAAAACATCTGTCATAAATGAATGGTGTTAAATGAATAGCGATAAATGAATCTAATGTCTGGTCAAATTGGTAATGGATTGACTGGTCATACATCAATCGTCAGAAAAGATACCTTTATTGACATTAATGAGAGATATATCTCTTATCTACAGGCAGATAATTTTTAATCCTTTAGACTCTATAAACTCATAAATTTTATAAAACTGTTATATGAAATATTAGTTTCATGAACTTTTTAAAAGCAGAGGAGACAGAAACGATGGAAACACTGGACAGAATAATAAAAAAAGTAAGAGAGGACTTTATATTTATCAGAGACAGTTGTTTTGCTGTATTGATTTTTGGCTCATATGCACGCGGAGAAAATTGTCTATGCTCTGATATTGATGTCTGCATCGTGCTAAAAGAAAGAAAAATAGAGGGGGGAATATTATACAATAACATTTATGAAAATGTGAAAATGGATGAATATGATGTGGTAATCTTTGAAAGTTGTGATGATAGTCTGAAATATGAGATATCAAAAGATTATATCATTGCCTACTGTGACAATCCTGAAGAATTAAAGAAATATCTGACCCAATCTCTCAAATATACTCCGGTGAAGAAAACAAGAAAAGAACTGTTAAATGAACTCGGGGCAGTAATAAATGCCGCATGACAAAATATCCCGTAAAACTGAATTTATAATTGGGAAACTCAGATTTTTAAGAGAGAACAAACCTGAAAGTCCTGAGATTTTCAAGAATGATGAAATACTGCAGATGGCTATTCTTTATGGAATTCATACAGCAATTGAGGCACTTGTCGATATGGCAATAATAATTGAAACATGCAGAAGTAAAAGGAAAAATGTCGGTGATTATGAAAGAATAGCCTCATTATTTGAAAACGAACTTATTAATGAGGATGAATATAACACACTTAGAAGATTAAATGGTCTTAGAAATGCTATAGTACATACATATGACACGTTGATTCTTGATGAGATCTATATTAATTATGAATCAATCTTCAAAGACATCGGAATAATAACCCGCTCTTTCTGTGAAAAATATTGATTATTATTAGATTTGATATTAGGTTATTTGATAAATCATAAGTGTTTATTCTGAGAAAAAAACTGAAATTAATAATGAAAGAATTTTTTTTGATTGGATTGGGACAGTTACTTGCAACCGCAATTGGCTTTCCAAGTTTTTTTGCAACTTCAATATAACCGGCAATGGCCTCATCGATATTTGCCAGTGCCTGCATCTGAACCCTCACTGATACATCCCGGCAGAGATGGCACTGGTTACAGTATATCCTCCGTCTGCATTCTTTTCCATCATTACTGTGTATAAAAGGTGATTGTGTGACATATGAAATTCCTCTAAGCAGATAATTACTTTTTAGAGGCATATTTGTTTTTACAAGTATCTTAAAATAATCTCTGGCTATTGCTATTACAGGAGAGGTCTCAAAAGAAAAACTGACTATTCAAAAAAAGATGATTGTATTATTTTATATGTAAAATCTTTCATTAACTAAAAAGACGTATTTTGGATTCGTTCAGTTATTTGGGAAAAAAAGGAACCAGAACAATATTACCTTTCATTTATACACAACCTTTAGATCAGAAACAGAATATCGATCAGGTTCATCTTCCAGAAATTTCCTAAGAGACTTATCTGATAGTTTCATAAGTCCGACAGTTTCCTTTTCATCAATAAGGACGTCAGGTTTATCATAAGTCCGTAAAATCTTATTTTTAATCTCTTTGATATCTCTTTTCATATTTATCTCTTAATTTCTGTAGTTGTATTATCCCGAATTTATTTTACACACATTAATCTTGCGCATATATCAACTTATGACTATAGTGACAAAGACCAACAGAATATTGGTCATTGAATATAATATCCTGCTTTAGATAAAGCCTTTATAACCTGTTCTCCTGACAAAACCGGAATTTTATTATTCATACATTTACTGCGACAAAAGCTTCAGTCAGACCATCCTCCGGTCTTAAGGGAATTCCTTCTTCTGCAAGGGATTTCAGATGAAGTTCTATTGCTTCTTTTATATTTTCCTTTGCCTCTTCTTTAGTCCTACCCTGTGAGATGCATCCTGGAAGGGATGGAACAGTTGCGGTAAAAAAACCATCCTCATCTTTTTCAAGAAGAACTTTAAACTGAATCATTTTTTAACCTCTAAAATAACTGTGCGATATTTAATATTCTACATAAATATTACAGTTTTCATTACTGTTTTGTAACCTGACTGAGTGTATCCAGTTGCCTTTATTTTCTGTCTGGACGGACTCCTATTCTAAGAAAATGAAAACATCTGTCATAAATGAATGGTGTCAAATGAATAGCGATAAATGAATTTAATCTCTGGCCGGATTGACTGGTTTATTGCTCTTTTAAAAAATCAGCATAAATATATTATATCATGCATGCATACACGAATGCATGAAAACAATTACAATTAAAGACTCAACATATAAAGATCTAAAAAGGATAAAGGAGCCGGATATGAGCTTTTCCGATGTTATAGACCTTCTATTAAAGTCAAGAAGTTCAGCACCTGACAGATTCTTCGGTGCCCTTGCCGAAAGTTCCCTACTTGATGAAATTGCAGAATATACTATTGAAAGCCGCCGAAATGCAAGGTCGCGTATATGATTGTTCTTGATACTTCCTTTCTAATTGATTTCTTCAAAGGTGTGCCTGAAACACGGGCACTTATTGACGATCGTGTTTACACAATAACTGCAATATCTTATCATGAAATTATAGCAGGAGTAAAAAGGACTCATGCACGTAAAGAAGAAGAATTTTTCAGGGATTTTTTTTCACAGACGCCTGTTCTTGATTATACGATTGCCGCCGCTGAAGAATCAAGTTCCATTGCCGCCAGGCTTTCAGCATCAGGAAAACCTGTCAATGTTATGGACATCCTTATCGCAGGGATTGCATTAACAAACGGCGCAACAGGTATTGCAACTGCTGATAAGGATTTTGGAATTATCGGAGATTATACTGATCTTAAAGCCTGTTTTTACAAAGATGCTGACAGATTTTAATGTCAGTGATAAGGCCATAGTCTCCTGAAAATAATCCGGTATCAGATTAATATGTTGATTTCTCTGTATCCTGAAATAATGAGAACTCAAATTTCTGTGTGTATTATTTGTATTATGAATAATTTTAATATTTACAATATTTGTTATGAATCTTACTAAAAGAATACCTGTTACCAAAAAATATCTGGAAAAGAGCTTTTAGAGATGAAACCGAAAGATCAGATTAACAATGTGAGATGATTGAAGCTAAAAAAAAGCGTCGTCTTGTTGAGGATGTTGAGCATTCTATGTTGGAAGATGACTTTGTTCCTTTGTCGGAGATAATAATTTGAGGATTTATGGTTTAATCAAACACAAATCAGCTGAGGCTATAAATCTACTGCCGGAAAAAACCCGGAGAATAATTTTTGATGCACTTAAAAGCCTTGAAAATAACCCGTGGCCGGGTGCGGGCAACGATAAAGAAAAACTCAGGCTTCATATTCGAAGAAGCTATACAATATTTTATAAAATATACAATGAGAGTCATGTAGTCCTTGTCCATGATGTTATGATAATTGAACAGGCACATAAAAAGTATAGCAGGATGTAATATATAATTCAGCCATATACAGGCGCAATAAGTGATTTTTTTTATCTGAAATATTATAGATATTACTAAAAATGTACAAGTGATATATATTTTATCACCCATTCTCAGAAAAATTACTGTCAACAGACGCCTGGGTCATAAAAGGTACATATGAACGGAGGAATTAATTGAAGGATACTATTAATAAGGAATCATCTGAAGCACCAGGTGTTTTTCTTCATTCATTCTGGAGCATAGAAGATGAATGCCTTGTTATATGGGGAGAAGATAAATCACGCTTAAACAATATGCCTGAATCAAAAAAGGGCAGGAATATCCTTCATCCTTTTTCTGCAACACCGGGCACTTTATTAAGCTTACTTGAAAAAATCCTGCCTGATGTAATTATAAAAGCCAATACCGGCAGTCATACAATAACTCTTCCTGTAAAGCAAAATATACCCTTCAGTTCGCATGAGAATATACCTGATAATGTTGAATGGAGAGAAGTAACTGTTCCTTCCCTTATGTTAAACCCTGTTGATATTCATACTCTTTTTGGAAAAATCAATCCCGACTCATATGTCCCTGACAAAAGCACGCTTGAATACTGGCGGCTTGCCTATTTTTTTATAATAAATCTCTGTTCTGCAGGACTCATATTTCCAAAGATAACATACAATTATCCGGAAAAAACAATGGTCGGATGGAAAGCTCTGATTATTGGTAAAGAAATCAGAAACTATTACGAACTCCTTAAAAGATCAGCGCCAATTGCCGCACTTCCGTCCGGCAAATCTGCCGAAGATACACTTGATTCGTTTTTTGGTGCAGTAATTGCAGGCACTCTTGGAGAATCACTTGGCAAAAATTCAGGATTAAACAGAAAAGAGAAGAAAATTGACAATAAAACTTCTCCTGAGAAGCAGTTTATCGAATGCCTTCGGGGAGAAAGGAGTCAGTTCACATCTGATGAGTATAAAACAGGTAATTTTGCAAGGAGAGCAGAAAATCTGCTTTCATTAACTGAAATAGATAAATTTTTCCTTAAAACAGATTCTGAACAAACAATATCTGAAAAATACACACCATTGATAAGGCTAAGCTGTAATCCTGAAGATATTTATGCAGACTGGCTTGTCTCTTATGGATTTTTAACCGGAAATTCTCCCGGGGATATAATAAATCCTGATGAAATATTCAATAATCCTGAATTAAATCACTATTCAAAGGCCGAATTATTCTCCCTCATAAACCGTGCATCAGAGTTGTACCTTAAATTAAAGAAGAGTTTACAGACGATGTACTGCGAACCTTTAGTTATAAGTTCAGATGACGCCTTTGATTTTCTACTAAACTATGCCGGTCTGTTTGAGGAAGAAAATTTTACTGTTGAAGTGCCATCCTGGTGGAAATCCCCTGCAAAAAAGCCCCTGATGAAAATTTCAGCAGAGCCATATGAAGACACTCTCTTCTCAGCAAATTCTCTTGCCGGGTTTAGATGGGAAGCGGCTATAGGCAGTACAAAGATTTCAGCAGAAGAATTTGAAGAGCTTGTCAGACAAAAAATCCCTGTCATAAAATATCAGGGCAACTGGATACGACTTGATATAGAAAATATTGAGAAGCAGATAAATTATCTTAAAAAAAGGCATCCTGAAAATATTCTGTCATCTGCCGGGCTTCTCAGGCTTGAGGCCGAGACTGATATTGAAATTGAGGCAAAAGGCCGTTTTGGAGATATGCTTGCTGTAATAAGAGAGCCCGGGAAAATCCCCGATGCAAAAGTTCCGCAGACATTTAAGGGGACATTAAGACCCTATCAGGAAAGGGGCATGTGCTGGCTGTCTTATATGTTAGAATTTGGATTTGGAGTATGTCTTGCAGATGATATGGGGCTTGGAAAAACAATTCAGCTAATTGCGTATCTCGCTTTATCTCCGGAAAAAACAAAGCAGACATTAATCATTGCGCCAATGTCTGTTCTTGGAAACTGGAAGAGAGAGATAACTGTATTTCTGCCTGAAGAAGATGTATACATCCATCACGGAACATCAAGAGAAAAGAGTGATGATTTTAAAAAGGCCATAAAAAATCACAGAATAATTCTTACGACCTACCATCTGGTGCAGAGGGATGAGGAGTTCATATCTGCTATTGACTGGGATTTGGTTGTCCTTGACGAAGCCCAGAATATCAAAAATCACAGGACAAAACAGTCAAAAGCTGTTAGAAAACTCAAATCAGAAAAAAGACTGGCTCTCACCGGAACTCCGGTTGAAAACCGCCTTTTGGAACTCTGGTCAATAATGGACTTTTTAAATCCGGGTTATCTTGGAAGTTACGCCGAATATAAATTAACATTTGGTGAATCCGGGCTTAAAGAGGGATCCGCTGAAAAATTAAGGCGTCTTATCCGGCCCTTTATGCTAAGAAGGCTGAAGGCTGATAAGACAGTTATTGCAGATCTTCCCGATAAGATGGAGATGAAGGTATATTGCCCGCTATCAGGGGAGCAGGCCGCACTTTATACTGCCGCTGTTTCTGAGATGCTTGGAGAGATAGAAGAGTCCGGCGGAATTGAGAGAAAAGGCAGAGTGTTGAGTGCTCTTACAAAACTAAAGCAGATATGTAACCATCCTGCACTATTTCTAAAGGAAGACAGGTTAAAAAAAGGAAGATCCGGAAAGCTTGACAGGCTCACAGAGATGCTTGAGGAGGTTTGTGCCAATAATGAAAAAGCCCTTATTTTCACCCAGTATGCCACTTTTGCAGATATGCTTGGTGATTACTTAAAGACTTCAGCAGGTGTGCCGGTATATATCATACATGGTAAAATCCGCAGGAAAAAAAGAGAGCAGATGGTTGAGCTTTTCCAGAAAACACCGGGTCCCGGGATATTCATTCTTTCTCTAAAAGCAGGAGGAACCGGATTAAACCTGACCGCCGCATCACATGTTTTTCATATTGACAGGTGGTGGAATCCGGCTGTTGAGTCACAGGCAACAGACAGGGCATTTCGGATTGGGCAGGATAAAAATGTTCAGGTGCATCTGATGGTAGCATCCGGAACATTAGAGGAGAAGATAGATCAGATGATTGAGAGAAAAAAAGATCTTGCTGATAAGGTTTTAACTCCCGGGGATAATTGGCTTACTACTCTTTCAAATGATGAGATAAGAGAAATATTATCTCTTAGTATTGCCGGGGATGAGCTTATATGAGCTGGTATTATTATACAAATAACAGACCTTATGAGGTAAAAGGAGGGCTTAAGGTTGAAAGTAAAAGAGGTAATATCGGCACATCCTGGTGGACAAAAAAAATTCAGAATAATTACCTTCCATACAGCAGTGACACTAAAGTGTCCCGTGGTAAGAATTATGCACGAAGTGGTCAGATAATCTCTATCTCTATTACTCCGGGTCTTGTAAAAGCATATGTTCAGGGAACAATGAAAACCCCATATGAAATTAAGATAATGTTTGGTCATGCAGAGAAAAATTCAGGTTATAAGGAAAATCTGGTATCATTTCTTGCAGAAAATTTTTCAGAGTTTCTAAACACCAGTCCTGAAAATTTTTCAGAGGATTTTGTAGAAACTATTGAAGAAAATACCGGATTTGTATTGATTCCGGAAGAAACAGATTTTTCACCGTCATGTTCGTGTCCTGACTATTCAGACTTCTGCAAACATGCACATGCCGTTTTGTTTCTGATGGCTGAGATGCTTGATAATGACCCAAAACTTTTGTATACGCTTGCAGGGTTTGACAGCAAAAGTCTGATGATGGAGGTATCAGGGATAAAGTTTGGACAAGCTAAAGGCGGAGTTTCTGAGTCTCCAATAGTATACTCGGTTAATAAAGAGAATTTCTGGAATCCTGGTGAAGATTTATTCTCAGCCGGAATTTTTTGCTGTGATCTGAAAAGAAATGCCCTGAAATCAGCATCGGATGAATTGTACCTGTCTCTTGGAGAAAAATTCTCAATGTATAATAGTTTTGAAAAAACGGCTTCTGATATTATGAGAATTAAGAATAAATGTGCCGGTCATGCAGAAATGATTCTTAAAAAAATACAATAAATCCTTTATTTAGTTATTAAAACCGCTAATTTACAAAATAAATCCTTAAAATGTCTGGGATGTAGAAAAAAAATATTTAGAAATCAGTCATAATTCTGAACTGATCAATCTCTTCCTTGTTTAATTCCTCAAGGAACTGCTCTGCCGCATCTGAAATATTCTTGCTTGCTGTGATTGCACGGCCGACAACAATAATATCAGCGCCTGACTTAAGAGCTGTCTTTACAACATGCTGGCGTATACCGCCTGCGGTTGCAACAAGAAGCTTTCCGCCGGCGGCCTTTTTGATTGCCGGAATATCTCCCCAGTTGTATTCTGTTGATTCGTTGTCGATTGCACGGTGCATCTCAACAATGCTTGGAACAGCATTTAATTTTGCAAGCTCTTTTATAAGTTCTGCAGGCTTGTCAACATTCAACATATCAATAACAGAGTATATGCCTGTCTTTCTTGCCTCTTTTATGAATTTTTCAATTGTTGATATTGGAGCAAGTCCTGATACTACAACAGCGTCTGCCGAGGCGTTAGCAGCCATCCTTGCCTCAAGGTTTCCTGTATCGAGTGTTTTAAGATCAGCTATAATGAATGCGTCAGGCCTTATCTTTCTGATGCTGTCGATTACTGAAAGTCCGAACTGTTTGATTAACGGAGTTCCTGCCTCAATTAACACATGATCGTTTTTGGGAACAGATGTAAGCACTCTCTCAACCGATGCCATGTCAACAAGATCCATAGCGACCTGGAGGTATGGCGGATCCCAGAGTCTGTGAACCTTGAATCCCATAACAGCATGTCCTGCACGGTCTTTTTCCTTAATAAGTGTAGCCTTGTCAGGGAATTTTTCAAATGCACGCTCAATTGCAAGCTTTGTTGAACCATAGTTGTAGCGGTATATGCGGTTGTAGTCCTTTGCATCAGGATGGAGGAATGCGCTGACCAAAAGAACCATCTCTTCAGGGTCGCATTCGCGGTTGTCAAACATTCCTTCTTCATATGAATCAGCAACAGCCTTTGCAACCGCGGCCTGAACTGCGCCAAACATTGCATTGACCTGTGCCTCATGTTTGAGTGTCACTTTTGGAATGATGAGTGTTGCAGGCTTTGTTAAAAGATTTGGCCTTACTACAGCCAAAAGCGGGGTGTGTCCGGCTGAGAGCTGTGATGCCGCATTTGCAAATGCCATTCCAACCGGACCTGTTTTATCGCCGATTAAAAGATCTATGTGCGCAAGCTCTGCGCCTTCACCTTCGAGTGCTTCTCCTATTAAATACATATCAGGTTTCCTACCTGTCTTAGATATGGGTTTTACTGGTAAAAAATAGTAAGCTTACAGTTCTTCATAATTGATTGAAATTTACATGAAAGTTATTTCGTAACTGACATAAAATTGTTGCATGAAACGATAATTTCATGAGCGTTTTTAGTAAAAGTGGGGTCGGTGAGATTTGAACTCACGATCGACGGGTCTCTCCGAACATGCGCTATAGTTTAAAACGCTGTATTCATCAAAGTGCAAATCAATTGCATCAGCGCTCCAACGGATCATCACAGGATTTCTCCTCAGCAGACCCATTGTTCATCATACGCAAAGACCGTTGGAGCCCGTCGCCATGCCGGACTAGGCCACGACCCCTAAATGTTTTTTAAGGATTGCAACTAGTTTTAGATGGAATACAATTTAAGAATTTTGATATTGCTCTAAAAAAATCTGCATATCCGGCTGTTTTTAAAAAGTCAGGTATTAAAAAAAACAGAATGAGAATTTAAGATCTAAAAAAAGTATCTTTCTGAGAACTATTCCGTCAAATATAATTTCTATTTTTTACATACTTATATGAATATGGCTAAGATAAGCTACGCGAGTGGTTTGTCGGATGTACCCCTGATTGGTGAGACCATCGGGGAGATGCTTGAAAATATCGTAAGCAGATATCCTGACAACGATGCTCTGGTCGCGGTTGACCAGAACATAAGGTGGACGTACAGCGAATTCCTGCAGAAAGTGGATGAGCTTGCACGAAGTCTTATGTCACTTGGAGTCAACAAGGGCGACCGCGTGGGTATCTGGGCAATGAACTATGCCGAATGGGTTGTAGTTCAGTTTGCAACCGCTAAATGCGGTGCGATAATGGTAAACATTAATCCGGCATACAGGACATTTGAGCTTGAATATGCACTAAAACAGGCCGAAGTTCACACACTGATTCTTCAGGGCAGATTCAAAAAATCTGACTATGTAGGAATGCTCTATGAGGCATGTCCTGAAGTAATTGAGTCACGCCCGGGCAGAATATCAACAGAGAAATTTCCGTTTTTAAGAAACGTTGTCTTTATGGGAAACATTCCCTACAACGGAATGTTCACGTGGGATGAGTTTTTATCAAAGGGTATAAATGTCAGCCAGGATGAGTTAAAGGAGCGGGAATCAACTCTTAATTTTGATGATCCAATAAACATTCAGTATACGTCCGGAACAACCGGTTATCCAAAAGGTGTTGTATTAACGCACCACAGCGTTTTAAATAACGGTTATACAATCGGCTCCGGAATGGGCTTTACTGAAAAGGACAAACTTTGTATTCCTGTTCCTTTTTATCACTGTTTCGGGATGGTTTTGTCAAATCTTGCATGTGTAACTCATGGAACAACTATGGTCATTCCTTCACCTGCTTTTGATGCCGAAGCTGTTTTAAAGACTGTTGATAGCGAAAAATGCACAGCTCTTCATGGCGTTCCCACAATGTTTATTGCCGAGCTAAAACATCCGAATTTCAATAAATACAGATATGATACTCTAAGAACCGGAATTATGGCAGGGTCGCCATGCCCGGTGGAATACATGAAGCAGGTCAATGAGAAGATGAACATGAAAGACATTGTAATTGTATACGGGCAGACCGAAACATCCCCTGGTGTTACAATGACAACAACAGGCGATCCGCTTGATAGAAGGGTTACAACTGTCGGCAGGACATTTCCTCATGTTGAATTAAAGATAATAGACCCGGTGACACAAAAAATTGTTCCGCGTGGAGAAAGAGGAGAAATCTGTGCACGCGGCTATGTTGTGATGAAATGCTACTACAACAATCCAAGTGCAACACGCCAGACCATTGATTCAAACGGCTGGAATCATACAGGTGATCTTGGAATAATGGATGATGAAGGCTACGTAAAGATTGTCGGAAGGCTTAAGGAAATGGTCATCCGCGGCGGCGAAAACATCTATCCGCGTGAAATTGAAGAATTTTTCCACACAAACAGAAAGATAGAGGATGCATACGTAATCGGCGTTCCTGATGAGAAGTACGGAGAAGAGCTGATGGTCTGGGTTAAGCTTCGCGATAAAGAGACCCTGACTGAAAAAGAACTTAAGGAATTCTGTGATGGAAAGATTGCAAAATATAAGATTCCAAGGTATGTTAAGTTCGTTGATGAATTCCCAATGACAGTCTCCGGAAAAATCAGAAAACTTGAGATGCGTGATATTTCAATAAAAGAGCTTGGTCTTGAAAAAGAAGCAACAATCGAGACAGCCTGAAAATTCTATATTTCAATTAAAACATTTTTTCAATTGTATAAATCTTTAAATTGTATTATTTTTTAGTTGTATAAACTTTTGAATTTTAGAATTTTTTAATTGTATTTTCTTTTAAATTATAATCTTTTTTTAATTGTATATACTTTTGAATTGCAAGATTTTTTTAATTGTATATACTTTTGAATTGCAAGATTTTTTTAATTGTATTTACTTTTGAATTATAAATTTTTTTTAATTGTATTTGCTTTTGAATTATAAATTTTTTTTAATTGTATGTCCTTTTAAATTGCAATACTTTTTCAATTGTATAAACTTTTGAATTGCAAGATTTTTTTCAATTGTATTTGCTTTTGAATTAAAATTTTTTTAATTGTATGTCATTTTAAATTGCAATACTTTTTCAATTGTATAAACTTTTGAATTGCAACAATTTTTTAATTATAAAAACTTTTGAATTGTAATGATAAAGGCAATTTAAATCCGGCATTTAATTTAGAAAATCCGGATTCCGGGTTTATTTAATTTACAATTATTAAACTAACATTTAATGGCAAAGTTATCATTTTACAAAAGCCTGATCTTGTATAAAAAGAAAAGTTGATATCTGTAATTTAAAATATGTAATTTTTCTACAATGAATCATTATACCTTTTTACAAGACTGTATGCAGAATCAGATGCTTTTTTGCAGATTTCCTCTTCATTTGGAATAAATCCGTCATGCATTAAAACACGACCGTTGCAGATTACTGTATCAACAGCGTTTGAGTTTGCCGAATACACAATATTTGATTCCCAGTTAAATAGCGGAGTCATACAGGGAGTTTTTGTGTTTATCAGAACAATATCTGCTTCTGCTCCTGTTTTTAGTTCTCCCTCTCCAAAGCCAAGAGCTTTTTTGCCTGCCGATGTTGCCATTTTAAGTGTTTCATGAGCCGGAAGAACAGTATCTGAATTCCAGAAGAACTTCTGAAGAAGTGCCGCGGTTTTCATCTCTTCTAAAATGTCTAAGTTGTTGTTTGACGAACATCCGTCTGTTCCAAGAGTTACATTAACCCCGCTGTCAATGAGTTTTTGGTATGGCATTGCCCGGTTTACTGCCAGTTTCATATTAGAAACGGGATTGTGTGCGACAAAAACCCCTATTTTTCCTAAAAGTTCGCATTCAGAGTCATCAAGCCAGCATCCGTGCGCCGCAACTGTTCTTTTGGATAGACATCCGCATTCGTCAAGAACTTTTGAGGGTCTTTTGTTGTTTTGTTCGATGCAGTCTTTGACCTCCTGTTCGGTCTCGCTTAAGTGGATATGTATTCCAATATCGTTTTCTTTCGAATATGCTGAACACCAAAGAAGGCCTTCTTTTGATACAGTATATGGTGCATGAGGTCCGACTGCGGCTTTTATACGCGGATTGTTCATGCTTTTTATGTGTTCACACAGTTTTTCTGTTGCTTTTATCTCTGCCTCTCTCTTCTCTTCGTTTCCAAAATCTATGAATCCGTGGCAGAGGACCGCTTTTATACCTGAATCATAAACTGCACGTGCGGCCTCTTCCATAAAGAAGTACATATCGTTAAAGGCAATTGTTCCACTGCGTATCATCTCTATTGATGCAAGCATTGTCCCGTTATAGACATCTTCAGCTGAAAGGTGTGCTTCCAGGGGCCAGATTTTTTCAGAAAGCCACTCCTGAAGGTGCATATCATCAGCATATCCGCGAAGAAGAGTCATTGCAGAATGCGTATGTGTGTTTGAAAACCCTGGTGATGCAACAGTTGATTCTCCGTCAATAATAAATTCAGGCTCTCCGTATTCTCCTGAGTATTTATCAGAAATCTCTTCAATTATTCCGGTATCGCTTACAAAAATGTCCTTTATTTTTCCGTTTACAAGCGTTTTTTTGATGAGTATGGAATCTGTTTCATTAAAAATATCAATATCATTCATATTATCAGACATATGTTTTTAAATCTCCTTTAAACCTTATTTTGATTTGCAATGAAAGTCAAAATTCCTGATAAACTTATCATTCACTTTTTGTATGATGAAAAAAGCTTATCATGTGCGTTTGACATGAAATTTCTCTGTAACTTACATGAAACTGTTGCAGGGAAAAAAATTATAATGGACGTTTGTTATGATAATTTAAAGTTTCATAAAGCCTTAATGAGTCTTTTTTTATGTGATGGCAATTTTAATCATGCAGTTTTTTTCATTATAACTTTTGAATTTTTTCATGATAACTTCTGAATAAACCATCTTTTTCATGAACTGAAAATTTCAAAAAATTTCATTTGTAAAAATTTAATAACTGCCAAACAAATCAATTACAGTCTCTAAAATATCCTCAATTCTCTTTTTGTTCTGCTGTGATCTTTTAAGTATCATCTCATATGAAATCTTATCACTGCAAAGGCCGTTACAGTAATTATCAACCGAGCAGATTGCAGCAAACGGAATTTCAAGCTCGTTTGCAATCGCCGCCTCGCTTGCAACTGTCATTCCGACAACATCTCCTGCACCACTAAGCACCTTAATCTCAGCAGAGGTCTCAAAGCGCGGACCTGCTGTCTGTACATATGTTCCGCCTGAAATTGTGTCAGGCACATTTTCATGTATTTTTTTAATAAGTTCCTTGTCAACCGAAGGTACGGCATGGCCTATTGCGTTGTCGTGGATTGTCGGGATTAAATATGGACTGTAATAATCATCCGGAAGAATTATACTTCCCGGCTCAATCTCTTCTTTTAGTGATCCAACAGATCCAAAAGCTATTATTTTGTCAACTCCGGATAATGCAAGCGCAGATATGCATGCCGGGAAGTTTATTTTATGCGGCGGTGTTCTAAACTGGTGGCGCATTAAAAGAGCGATTTCTCCAAGGTATACTTCTGCAGGCCCAAATGGTGTTGCAACTGTTTTTTTCTCCAGTTCGGGAATTTCTGCATATAACAGACTGGTTCCTCCTAAAATTCCAAGCATTGACTGTTTTTCACCTTTCATAATTGTTGGTTTTTATAGAGCATTAAAAAATCCTGAAGAACCAGAAAAAGTTACTGGTTTTTTTGTGACAGATTTTTTTGTTATATGAAGAAAAAATGAAATTTTTATCTGCTATTATTTGATTTGTTATTAAAATCCTGATTTGTTTTTCATTAAAAAACATTCCTGAAATTCTGATTTCATGCAAATTTTCAATTAGAATTACAAAGTAACCTTCATCTAAATTATGTTACATGAACGTTTTTTTTTAAAATTTATGCAATCAGATTTATCAGGTAGATGTGAACTTTAAAAAAAAGACTTATATGAGCCTGATTTTAGCAGTAATCAACCAAAACAATTTATACTGTTTGTCACCCCATTATTTTTAAATGGGAATATTTTATACTGTCAGTGATGAGCTGATAAAATCAGGTGAATGCACTGATATTTATTTTCAAAGGGCTGATGATATTTTAACAGTTGAAAATAAAAATCCAAAAGTAACTGTTGAAGTAACCGCTGCAAATCTTTCTTATGACTGGGGAATTTTCTGCGGTCTTCCTGATGTCTTAAAACTTTTAGAAGGTATCAGTGTTGATGTATTTGCAATGCAGGAAGGAAGCATCTTCTATTCCGGAGAGCCTGTTTTAAGAATAACCGGCAAATATCGCGATTTTGCAAAATATGAAACAGCACTTCTTGGATTTTTATGTCATGCTTCAGGAATTGCATCATCTGCCGCGATGATAAAAGCCTGTTCCGGTGACGTTTCTGTATTGTCGTTTGGCTCAAGACGTCAGCATCCGGCAATTTCTGCGATGATCGAGCGTTCGGCATGGATTGGCGGAGTTGACGGGGTAAGTAACACCTGTGCACCGCCAGGAATACCGCTTATGGGAACAATGCCGCATTCTTTTGTTATGTGCTATGACAGTCCAAATGAAGCGTGGACTTCCTTTGACAGACATGCACCGCCGGAGGTTTCCAGGGTCATGCTCTCTGATACCTTCTGTGATGAAAAAACAGAGGCTCTTTCTGCGGCAAAGGCCGGAGCAACATCTGTCAGACTTGATACCCCCCGCTCACGAAGAGGTGACATGAAAGCAATAATAGAAGAGGTCAGATGGGAACTTGACGTAAACGGCTATTCTGACGTCGGAATTTTTTTATCCGGCGGTCTTACTCTGGAGGATATTATCAGTTACCGTGATATTGTTGACGGATTCGGGGTCGGAGGAGCGATTGCAAATGCGCCTGTAATTGATTTCTCACTTGATATTGTTGATATTGAAGGAAAACCAATATCCAAGCGTGGCAAGAAGAGCGGAGTTAAGGAGGTGTATGAATTTGAGGACGGAACTCATATCATGCTTCCTTTTGGAGCATTAGTTCCTGAAAACTCAAGATCGATGCTTAAGATATTCATAAAAGAGGGTCAGATTTTAAGTATGCCTGATATGCAAAAATCGAGAGGAAGGGTTTTATCTGCCCTTCAGAAATTCATCTGATTACCTTTTATACTCTCCTTTTATCCATCTGATGTCTGTTCCTTCGATAAGTGCGTTTGTTAAATCAGCGTCTGTTAAGTCAGCTCCTCTTAAGTCTGCAAAGCTTAGGTCTGCGCCCCTTAAGTCTGTTCCTCTAAGAATTGCATAGTCAAGTTTTGCCCCTATCAGGTCTGCTTCTCTTAAGTCTGCCCCTGATAGATCTGCAAGTGTAAGCTTTGCTCCGTGAAGGTCGGCACTTCTTAAGTCAGCACCTGTAAGAATAGCTTTGTATCCGTTTATCCCTGAAAGATCTGCTCCTTCAAAGTATGCACCGCTGTAGTCCATGTATGATATTGAGTCAGGAACTTCTGCAGTTTCTGAAGTATTTTTTAGTGAAGTGAATGTGTTGGTGTTGGCCTCAGTAATACCCATATAGAGAAGTACATTTCCTATAACCGAGGCCATGAGTATTATTATTACTATAATAAGCAGTTTTAAAAGAGTTTTTTCTTCCATAAAATAAATGACCTCTTTTTTTTTAATTTTCATATGCAAAACTCATAAATTTTTTTGCATGAATAATCTGTGTTTTTTTGATTTTTTTTTAGTGTCATTTAAAGAACTGATCTTTTAGAATTTATACATTTTCTATCAGGTGATATTTTATTAATCCGGAAAAAATTGCCGGTATTTTCCTGATGAAAAATGTCATGATTTACCATGAAAAATCAAATTATGATTTTCATGAAACAGTGCATGAAAACTTTTTTTTTATGAACGTTTTTCTAGATTATGAATAATTTATCCAGGAAGAACAGACAGACACAGGATACAACCGGAATTGTAAGATTGTCATCAACCGGAGATATTAGTTCAGCAATTCCGGCGATAACAGACAATATGACTGCAGTTATTGGCGATATGAAAAATATTAATACGAATATTGATGCAGTGATTCCCAAAACTGTTCCTTCCAGTGATTTTTTGCCATATATTTTGTGTTTTCCAAAATTCAGACCGGCAACTGTTGATACACTGTCAAGGACGGAGAGGACAATTATCGATGTTATTGTTATATCCTCTCCAAAGAAACGAAGGCAGAACAAAACGCCTACGAAAAAGAAAAGAGCCCCTTTTCCCGGAAATGAGCCGTCTCTTTCAAGTTTCTTAATCAGATATGAGAAAAGAGGAACATTAATTCCTCTTGATATTGCATCTGCAATTATAACTCCGGTGAATATAACGGCGATGAATGTGTATATTGAAACTTCTGTTTTTGCAATATAGATGAATGCGCAGATTAAAAGTCCGAATAAAAGATGCGAAAATTGTCTGTATGTCTCTTTCACATAATACTGTTTTTTTATTGTTTTAGTTAAAGGTGATGGTTTAAATCAGGAGTGTTTTTTTGGAAGTACTTGTCAGAAATAGGAAAAATTTAAAAAATCTTTTGAACATTAGTCTCAGGCTTTCGAATATAATTTTTGGAAATGATAAGAGTAAAACGAAACAGTATTTATTCTTAAAATTCCTATATCATAAGGCAGTAACTTCGGGCAGATAGATCAGGGGAAGATCGCTACCTTGGCATGGTAGAGGCCGCGGGTTCAATTCCCGCTCTGTCCATTTATTTTATAAAATAGATGTTAATTATGTATTTTTTATGTTCTCATTGAGAGCTTTTTTTCCATTAATCCAGACGCATTTAAGTCGTTATTTTTTATATAATCGTAATTATCAGGGTTTTACTTTTAAATGCAATCTTTTTTTTAATTCTATGGATTTCGCGTATTTTCGATTTTTCTCCATTTCTCATTTCTTCTGTACATCTGTGTACGTACACATCCGGACACTCTTATAAGTTTTAATCTGTGGAAAAGGAGGTAAAAATAGAAAGTTCCAGAAAAAATAGACGTGTTAAGCTGAAAAGCCGGAAAATTAATATCTTTTTATGTTCACTATGAGCCTGACAAATCCCATTATATCAATTACATAAACCACATGCTCAGTTTCTTCAATCTGATAAAATATTAATATTTAATGGCTAATTGTTATTTTATCACCATCGGTTGCCATAAGAATATTATTAGTGCAGGATGATTTTTTGTTTCATGATTGCAGAATCATATGGTATGAATAGTCAAAAGCGTCTTCTAATCAGCCTCTTAACTTATAACATTCATCATGCTTCTGTATCCTTCGCCTTTTAAATCATCACAGACTACTTCTGTTACGTCTTTTAATGACACTTCTTCTGTTGAACGTGTCAATGTGCAAAACGCTCTTGCAGGGGATTTAATGTATTTTTCCCCATGTAAAAATGCAACAGAGTGAACACAAAAACGGCATTTTTCAACATTTTCAGATTTATCAGGCAGACATTTAACAAATCCTTTTTCTGCTTTTAGGGTTCTTGTTGATTTTTCAGTCATATTCTTCTAAAATATAGTTTTTTTCTGCAAGCTTTGACTGCATATTCTTCTTCCATGCTGATATATCATCGATTGGATATGTCATAATATCCTCATTCCAGATATTTTTGAGATTTTCATCCTTTGAAATAAGAGTGCTTTTTCCCTTAACTTCTCCGGCATAATTTTTGTTCCGGTCAAATATTTTAAAGATGCAGCATTTGAATTTTTTGCAAAACGAAGGTGCGGTGTCGTGAACAGCACAGAGATAATTTCCTGATTCATCTTTATCCATTAAAAAAGGGCACCATTCCTTTGGTGTCTCTCTTTCATCAACAGAAAAATCATCTCTGTATTTTCGCATGACAACAGGATAAAAAACTTCGTTTGCAAGTTCATGTACGGCAACAAATCTGTCCGGACCCATATGTCCGGTGATTTTCACATATCTCCCCATGCCCATGCAGCATCTTCCGCAGAGAGTGCATACAAATTCAGCCATGATTTAAATTAGGACTGCTATTTGAATTAATCATTTTGTAGACTTGACTGTTATCACAACCTGATTTGCATGTAAAATCCGTATTATGAGCGTTTTTATCGCACAAAAATGATGATTAAGTCTTTTTGGAATTTTGACTATCGTAGCAATTTAAGATTTTGAATATGAAAGCCACAAATCTGATTATAATAAAAAAAAAATGGTTGCAAAAAAAACAAAAGATAAAATTAATATTATGATGTATCTTCTGAAAATTCTTCAATTGCAAGCTGATACATCCAGTCCATTAAAAGAGGGCAGTCTTGAACACTGCACTCTTCTTCACAGCCGATGCAGGGGAGAAGGTCACCTCCGGCAAGCAAAAGTTCAGGTTCAATGGCCCGCTTTTTTGCTTTTAGAAGGTATGTTTTAACTCCGTCTGACTTGTGGTCAATTCTTTCTATTTGATCAGCATCGGTGAGCTTTTTTACAATTCTTGAACACTTTCTGCTGTCAATATTCAGAAGTTTCCATAACTCACTCTGGAGTATACCCTTTGGATTTGACTGAATAAGTTTGAATGCTTCGTCTTCAATTTCTGACATAACTACCAAAAAATACCTTTTAGATTAATGGTGCGATGGTCAGAATGTTGCTTCCACGGATTACAACAGTGCCCAGGTTTCTGCCCCTTTCACCATTTATAAATTCTGTTGCCTGATCCATCTGAATGTTTAAGTGCTCATCGACAGCGACAAGCTTTCCCTGAAGTTTTTTGCCCTCGTCTTTGATTTCAACTGTAATTTTTGAGTCAACAAGAGCTGATACTTTTTTTATCGGCAGAACAATGCTATTAACCATCGTCATTTATATGGTTTGTAATGTAATTAATTATTTCCCTTATTATTTTAAAGTCCGTTCTAAGTAGTTTTTGTCAGTTACAAATCCGGCAGGAAAATGTATCTGTTAAAACTATTGCGTAAAATAGTATTGGCGTTTGCTGTAATCTATAATTCGTATGCTTATTATATACTGGCAGTTTTGATATAGATTGTTTAACAAATCTGACTTTGGGATGTTTTTCATGCGTAAAAGAATTGATATTATATATCCGGCGATAATAATTTTTGCACTGGTCTTTGCAGTATTTTCTGCCGGATGCACAGGTAATACAGATTTTGAAACTCCTCTGCCTGAAAAAATTGAAGATACAACTCTTTCCAAAACGGACATTTTTGTCTTTGATGATGCTCAACTAAAATTTGTATATGCAAATGGAGTCAAAATAGGTTACAAACAGGCAGGAAAAGGAGATTCTCTTGTAATGGTTATGGGATATGCGGCGACGATGGATGCGTGGAGCCCTTATCTTCTAAATTCCCTTGCCGAAAATTACAGCGTTGTAATCTTTGACAACAGAGGAACAGGCTATACTGAACCCGGGGGGATTTCGCCTGAAAACATGACATATGAGATTTATGCTGACGACACTGCCGCACTTATGGATGCTTTGGGGATAAAAAAAGCATATCTTATGGGATGGTCGATGGGAACCGCTGTTTCACAGGAGATTATTTTAAAGTACCCGGAAAAGGTTGAAAAAGCCGTATTGTATGCACCTTATTCTGGTGTTTCATCTTCGGATGAAAAGCATCTGAGGGAATATCTGCGTCAGGTGGCTTATGGAGAGGTAAATAAAACAACTGTTATTGAAAATATGTTTCCAAAGACCTGGCTTTCATGCCACAATCCAGATGAATATCTGCCTGTTTCGTCTGAAACACTAAGTGAAAATGGAATTTTAGCCGCGTATAACGCAGGGCTTAACTGGAACGGTTCATATGAGAGGCTTAATCATATAGATATTCCTGTGATTTTAATTGTCGGAACAGAAGATGTTCTAACACCTCCTGAGTTTTCAAAAGCAATGGCAGGGGAGATTGACGGTGCATGGACAGCAGAATTTAAAGGCGCAGGCCATGGTCTGATGTACCAGAATCCTCAGGGCCTTTCTAAGACTGTAAAACTTTTTTTGGACATTGATGAGGATATAAGCTGTTGCTGAATGAAATCTGATACTAATTTTTAATTTTTGAGAGAACTACAACCAAAATATTTTTGTAATACTTTTTCTTTTTTTTTGGATGAACAATTCAACCTGCAAAACAAATACCTATACAACAAATACCTGCACAAATTAACGAAGACAGTTTTTTTAAAAAGCGAAATAATTTCAGGACAGTACATAACAGAACTGGAACAAAAACGCAATAAACTTAGGATGATAAAAGAAGGAATGATGCAGGAGCTTTTGACAGGGAGGATACGGCTTGTATGAATTCATCGGTTCTGGTTGTGCAAAGGGAAAAAGATATACAAAACAGGGTTGTCGCACTCTTTCGTGACAAACCTGATTATGAATGTCCTTTGCATGCTGTCATGAGAAGGGGGGGTTTTAGTTGAAACCGGTCCGCCTCTTCATCAGCAGTGTTCAGAAAGAATTCGCTGAGGAAAGAGAGGCTCTTCGTGATTACCTCACGGGTGATACACTGATGAGGCGTTTCTTTGAGGTATTTCTCTTTGAGGATGTGCCGGCCGCCGACCGCAGCCCTGATGATATGTACCTTAAAGAAGTGGAAAACTGTGACATTTACATCGGGCTTTTTGGCAGCAGTTATGGCTCCGTGGACGATAGCGGCAGATCGCCGACAGAAAAGGAGTTTGATTATGCAACCTCTCTTGGGAAATACAGGCTTATCTATGTCAAAGGAACAGATGATAAAGACCGCCATCCTAAGATGCAGGCACTCATTGACAGAGTTAAATCAGATCTGATAAGAAAAAGATTCAACACGGCATCAGAACTTAGGACAGGACTCTACGCAGCACTCATCGACTACCTTGCCGATAAACAGCTCATAAGATCCGGCCCGTTTGATGCAGCACCCTGTATGAAAGCCGGATTTTCAGACCTTGATCCCGAACGGATGAGATGGTTTGTCCGTACCGCAGGAAAATCCCGGCATTTTCCGCTTACTGAAGATGTCGATGCTCATGAACTGCTTGAACACCTAAACCTTCTCGATGACGGGCGGCTGACAAATGCAGCAGTACTTCTCTTCGCAAAAAATCCCCAGCGTTACCTGATATCATCGGAAGTCAAATGTGCACACTTCCATGGTACAGAAGTAAGAAAACCCATTCCCTCGTACCAGGTGTACAAGGGTACTGTCTTTGAACTGGTAGATCAGGCAATTGATTTCGTCATGAGCAAGATAGCACTCTCTGTCGGCACCCGCAATTTTGGCCCGCAGGCACCCGTGAAATATGAAATCCCGCGGGAAGTTGTCGCAGAAGCGATTGTCAATGCAGTCGTCCACCGCGATTATACAAGCAACGGCAGTGTTCAGGTGATGCTCTTTGCCGACCGGCTGGAGATCTGGAATCCCGGTTCTCTGCCGCCTTCGCTGACACTGGACAAGCTAAGGGTCGCACACGCCTCTGTTCCCTTCAATCCGCTCCTGGCTGAACCGATGTACCTGACACGTTACATCGAAAAAGTGGGTACAGGGACGAGAGATATTATCAGGTGGTGTGAGGAGGCAGGTCTTCCTGAACCTGAATTTGCCGTAACCGATGGTTTCCTGACAACTATCCGCAGGTTTCAGGAAGAAACCAGGGAAGAAACTAGGGAAGAAACTAGGGAAGAAACTAGGGAAGAAACCAGGGAAGAAACCAGGGAAGAAACCAGGGAAGAAACCAAAGATAAAATTCTCTCATTTATTGAGGCAGATCCATACATCAGCATGAACGAACTGGCCGTAAAGGTTGGTATTACACCAAAGGGTATAGAGTGGCAGATCAGAAAACTAAAGCAGGCAGGCAGGCTTGAGAGGATCGGGCCGAACAAAGGCGGATACTGGAAGATAACCGGTGGTAAGGATGAGTAATATAGGAGAACTTGAGATTGTAACTCAGAAAAGGGTTATCAAATTATTCAAAAACACCCTCAAATATGAGTATCTCGGCAACTGGGAAGAGAGGGAGGATAATAAAAACATCGAAGAAGAACTACTCCGCTGCTATCTTAAGAAAACAGATCAATATGCCAGAGGGGAATATGACGATGAACTCATCAATAAAGCTGTTTTTGAATTATAGTCAGGAACCAAACATATATTACAATAAACCCCAATACTAAGTATGCCCTGGTCTGAACAAATACCGATAGAGAAACATATGGCCTTAGATGAATTAAAATTAAAAATTAAAACTCTGGAAAAGGATGTCAAGATTCTTAAAAGGCTTTATTTTGTGAAATATCGATATGAAGGAACGAGTGTGGAAGAGTCCGCACAAAGAGTAGGAATTTCTAAGAACGAGGGATATATCTGGCAACGCAGGTGGAATATGGACGGATATGATGGAATTATTCCAAAATATGCAGGAGGAAGGCCGATGAAACTCTCTCCCGAAGATTTCACTCAGCTAAAGGAGCTAATAAATCAAAAATCTACATGGACGACTGATGAAGTCTGTAAGCTAATATACGATGAATTTGGGGTGGAATATACTCTTAAACAAATTCGGATTATTATGAAGAAAAAATTTAAGATGAAATATGGGAAACCATTCACTCTTGATTATCGACGGCCTGATGATGCCGAATCTACCCTAAAAAAAACTTACCTGAAATAAATCAGGGCATGGTTATTGGTTTTCTGGATGAAAAATCTCCACAAACCACGGCAAATACTCAGAGATTGTGGTCTTGCGGTCACCCAACACTAATTAAAAACACCACGAAATTTCGGGCAAATACTTTTGGATTTTATTCAATTAATGGAGTATCTACTCTCGAATTTCACGAACATTCTAAAAAGGAAGATGTTTGTAAGTTCCTTCAGACCATCAGGGAAATGAATCCTGGAAATGATATTGTTATAATTCTCGATAATTTTCGTTCTCACCATGCAAATATAACCTGGCAATACGCAGAAAAAATTAATATTAAACTTGTATATTTGCCCCTGTATTCTCCAGATCTAAATCCGATAGAATACATCTGGAAAAGTATCCGGAGAATTATTTCCCGGACATTCATTCAAGATCTAGATAACCTAAAACAAGTAATTCTTGATGCTTTTAAAAAATTTGGTTGCTCATTGAGTTTTGCTAAATCCTGGATTTAAAAATTTCTTAGTAATGAAAGTTGTATTATTAATTAGGTTCTTGACTATAAATTTTATCAGATAGATCTGATGTTGTGAAATATTAAAGAAATATATCCTAATTTTTAGAGAAAAACAATGAATTATTACTAAAAGTGCTGATATGGGGAACCCCTGTCCTTCCTGAAGTGCCTCGTTATTGCACTTGTTTTCCACGGTTCTCACCATATAGTTTTTATGTGGGTAATATTATTTAACGTTAATGTTGACAATCTTTTTACTTATATGCCAATCTGACTGGAACAGATCCAGATTATCCTCTGGTATAAATAAAGAGAATAAAAAGCCTTAGTGAACCTAAGAGGTCCAAAGAATTATATCTGGCGTCAATAAAAACGGCCCTTCGCATTTTATGCAGTTAATGCGACCTTGAGTTTAGAAAGGAAGTGGCTGATAGAATTAACCTAGTAAAACAACTTGATAAAATGTTTGAAATGATATTCCTTAATTTAGACTGAAATATGTATAATTTTTGTTGGATTTTGTTTATTTCAATTCAAATCTCTGATTTATAAAAAAATAGATCTCTCTTTAAATCTACAACATCTGAATTTTGATAATATAATGATATAAAAAAGAAGGAGTGTGGATATGAATGTGGAAACTAATAATTAATAAAAAATACCAAATTCAGCTAATGTTACCTTGAATTATTTTATTTTTTGCATGTGAATATTTTTTTGTTTCTCTAAATAATCTTCTTGTTCTTGAATTTTAAGTCTCAATTCTTTTATTTTTTCAATCAATTCACGCTCTTTATCAGTATTCATAATCCTTGTCTGTTGTTCCATCTCCAAGTGTTCAATTTGCTTATAAAAATCTTTTATTGCTCTTTTGCAATTTATTGATTTATTATTTTCATTTCTGGGAGGTTTTAAGATTTTATTTTGATTTGACTCTAATTTTTGATGCAGATCATTTATCTGCATCTGGAGTGATTCGTATTGCAAATCACTGATTTCAAATCTGATTCTATATTCTTTTTCTGCACTCATTAGTGAACCCGCAAGTTGTTCCCTAAGATTCGTAATTTTTTCATTAATTTCAATAATTGTTTTTTTAGACATGTTAGATCCCCATTTGTTACTATTATTTAGGCTTCTAAAACAATTTTAGCGTTCAATTTTTGTGCAAATTCTTTTGCTGAGTTAATGTCTTCCCATTTTGAGATGGTAATGCATTTTAGTCCTTTCCCTGTGCTATATACCGGAAAAGGAATATCTTTATGCTCCTCTTTTTTAGCATTTTTTGCCAATTTTGGAGGAATTATTCTCTGAGATAATGTCAATTTTTTAATTTTTTTATCATTTAGATTCCTTCTAATTTTTTCAGCCTGTCCCTTTTGAATTGTGTAGTTCATGATCAGTTCTAATGATTGAGGTGAAAAATCAGGAATTGATCTCTCTTCTTCAGTTATAATTGGAAAATCAATTAAATTATCTCCTGTTTTTGATAATTCTAATATTTTATCATCAGCAACTCCAAGAAGGAGGCTGTGGCTTAATTTCCAGGGACAACTTTTAAACCATTCTGAAACAATAGATTCGATTTTTTTGACTTCATCTTTATTTAATAAAACCGATGTTTCAAATCCGCTTTCAAGACCAAGTCTTGTAAAATTTGATGTAATAATAATTCCTGATTCTCCATCTACTAAAACACATTTTGCATGAAAACGTGAGTGACCCAAAATTGAGGCATTATGCTCTGCAAGTTTTAATAGTGCTTTTGTACTTTTAGGTGTCTGTTTTGTTCCGATTTGAATAGAAACACCACGGGAAGAGGCATCTTCTAATTCTTTAACAATTTGATAATCAGGATCAAATGACCATCCTGTAATATAAATTGATTTTTTAGCACCTGTAATTAATTCAATCAGGTATTTTCTTAATGTTTTAGATTTATTGGTCGTTACCGGCAGAGTAATTTCTCCCAAATCAGGTTTGAAAGAGAGATCTTTTTTCACAGCTCTTAATTTACCTGGTTCCAGAAGTTCATGATCTGCCATCTCCCAAAAGCCATTAAGAAAATGTGAAAAAAATGATAATATTTCATTTTTCTTAAGTGAAACGGCTATTTCAATATTTGAACCTGTCATAGGATCAACAGTAGCATTACAGGTCATCATCAATCCAAATGGATTATCCGAAAGAGGATCAATCAGAATATATTTGGCATGAAAACTATCGCATGTCCTGACAAGTATCTTCCCAGCAAAAGAATTTAGAAGTGCAATGTGATCTTTTATTATATCACTCTCTTCTTCCAGATTTTCACTATTAATATTTTTGAGATCTTCTTCTCTTGCAGTTAATAGGAAAACTTTCACTCCCCTATTTTCAGCTTCTAGAAGAGCCTCAGTAACAGGACTTTTTTGAATAAGAAATGATGATAGATAAATTTCATCGTGAGCTTTTTCAATATTTTTAACTAAATATTTGATCAATTCACCCTTTTTAGAAGGTATGATAATATCCCGTTGGGTTTCTCTTATTATGTCGGCATTGAAAACCGCAAGGTTATTTAAATCCGCAACTTTTTTGCTTGCCCAGCATGTTCCAAGTGTCTCATCTTCAAAACTGAATGTTTCTTGGATTGGTTTTTCAAGAGATTTTAAGATATTACCAGAATAATTGATTGTCATATTATTTCACCCTCTTAAATGTAAGTAGTTCTGGAGCTGTAAAATACCAGTATTTTTGTGGATTTTTATCCTTTACTTCGATGATTTCATTTTTCAGTTCATTAAAAGAACTAACTCCCTTCATTAATTCATCATAATCAAATCTCTCTTTAAAACGCAGGATTACTTTTTCACAGAGAGCATTATACGAGTCTCTATCTATGTAATAATTGATTGAACTGGAAATAAGAGAATTTGACCATAAAACAGCATCCTCTAAAGTTTTAGGGAGTAATGTTATATTTTGGATTGAAACATCATTGAAAGTTCCAAATCCTTCTATAACCGGGGATTTTATTTTCAATGACTTTTTTCCCGAATTTATTTCAGAAGGATTATTTTTAATTTCAGAGAATTTTATTAGAAGAGTAGGTTCATTTTCAAATTCAATAATATCACTGGCATGTTCAGCAACCATTTTTTTCAGGATTTCAAGGAGTGATATATTTATCGCAGGTTGACAGACAGATTTTATCTTTGTTTCCTCTTTTTTTCTCTTATCATATGTAGATGTATAAACTTCCATCTCCGGAGACTGTTTTGATGAGAATTTAAGACTAATTGATATTTTTTTACTTTGTTCGGAGTGGTTTACTTCTCCTTCAATATTTAGCAGTTGTATTTCTTCTCTGTTCTGTGCATCTAGTTCAACAATTTTAGGAGAATTTTGTAATGATTTTATTATTTGTTTTAGCCATTCCGGATTTTCGAATTTTTGATTCTTATTTTTTTTATTTTCATTTTGAGCATTTTTCCTTGATTTTTCTTCAAAATCCTGTCTTTTATTTTCAGATTTAGGTTCACATGCAATCAGTTTTTCACGGAAAACCGGGTCCTCAGTAGTATAAAGAACAAATAGACCTTTTTCAGGGATGGGTATTTTTCCAGTTTCAAGTGCCTTCCTTCCAATTTCTGTCAATGTATAATTATTATTATTATTATCTTTGAGATTTTCAAATTCAAAGGATTTGGCATTGTGATTGTTTTGAGAAACTCTCTCTATGAAGCCCATGGATTCAAGCGAACTGAAGAGTTGATTCTCTTCTTCATTTTTAGGAGTGTATGGCCAGGAAGAAATTAATAGAGGTTTGCATTTATATGATTGTGAATAATATGATCGAGAATATTGGTCGTATTCATCTGGTTTGAATTTTAAAAGGCCTAATTGTGTAAGAGAATTTAGGAGTTCCTCATCAAAATCTTCATAAGTGTCCATGAATTTTTTACTTTTCAGAAGATTTACAAATTTTTCTCCTCGATCATTGCGATCATACGTCAAATATTCTGAATGATTATTCTGCTCAATTTTGACGGATTCTTTTTTAATCAGGCTGGATCCTTTTTCAATAAGCTTGTATTGTTCAATTCTGTCTAACAGGCGTTTCCCCATTATATTATTTGGAATTTTATTGAGAAGCTTAGTATTTACCTGCTCTGCTGTAATTCCACCTTCTTCTTCTAATTTTAAGACAGGGAGAAGAAAGTCATAATCTTTGTTAAATGATGCAATCTCCATTATTGCCTCATAAGATTTGACTGAAATATTCCGTTCAAGTTTAATTTCCATTTTTATAACCTCCAAATTCTATATCCCCGGGCGTACTTTCTGTTGCCAGTGCTTTGAGGAACACAGATTTACTTCTCTCAAAATTTTGTTTATCCCCAAACATAACCAGCTGATAACGTGCTCTTGTAACTGCTACATTCAGCCGATTCTGGAAATTCAGAAATCCAATGCTTGATTTTTTGCAGCGCTTATTATCCCTTCTACGACAGGACTGAACAAATGATAAGAAAACTAAATCAGCCTCATGACCCTGAAAGCGATCAACGGAGCATATTTTCACAGAAATATTGCAATCCTGGCGAACAAATTCAGATGAAATACCATTTTTTGCAGAAATATCAGCCAATTCATCTTTTAACTTTTTTTCCTGTCCTTTATAGAAAGAAAGGACGGCTATTGACCAAAGACCATATTTATCGCCAGGATTTGGATTAGATTTAGCCCAATGAATAAATTCATTGAGAGATTTTTTTATAGCTTTAACTTCTTTCAAATTGTACTTTGATTTCCCAAATCCCAAATCCTCTTTTGAGGGCTTTAGATCTATCCAGACACATCGTGAACTATATGTATTATATTTCCAATCTCGCTCATTTTTCATCCTTTCATCGCCGTTTGCGTTTTTTAAGGCCTTGCCTTCATAAATATACTTTCGTGGCAGATTGGATATATCAGGATGCATCCTGTGCTGATATGTCAAAAGGGTATGGCGAATATCTAAAATCTCAGGATTTTTCCCACCATAAGAAAGACCGCTGTATAAAGCTATAAGATCATGATCTCTCCTTTTTGAATGTGTCTCAAATCCTTCCTGAAGTAATTCAAGGACGGAAGGAAGAGCAATTCTCCGTATCTTATCGATCTCATTTTTTACAAGATCAAACCTCGGTTTATGCTTTCTTGAATCATCCGTTTTGGGATTATCTCTTTCATATTTGGGAATGAGTAGATCCACTTCAGAGGAAAGCTGATCATAATCAGCAGAATTTTTTAACTCATGCATTCTGCTGATTCTCCAGGCGATCTCACCTTCCCAGGATTTGTTTTCATAAGTTTTAGCATTCCAGGCATTTCTTTTTCGAATGAATTGATCTGAAAAAAAACCATGAATTTCATTATCATTGAAATAAACATCAGGCGGCAGATATGATCCTATTTTAGAGACTAAATTTTTCTTGGCAATAAGGAAATTTGATCCAAGAATTTCAAGTTTTTCTGAATAACTACTTGGAGTTTGAGAAATCCCTTTACATGTAAGGATTTCATTTTTAATTTTATGCTCTTTGCAATAGTTATTTGTCTCTTCGGCTTGTTTTAGGGAATATTTATAAAAATCAGAAACATCTTCATCTGTTTCTTTAATCATAAGAACATTTTTTGGACCTCTATCAAATCCTGATGCCTGGAATGCTGCAAAACAAATTTCACGGTCTTTTTGTCCATTCTCCTTTGTAAATGACGGAAGATTGCTAAGGTTCTCTTCTATCGGAGTCTGATCCACATATGGGGATAATTGTTTAACATCACCAGATAAAATCCATTTCCTGCCGTATAGAGCAGGTACAAGAAATTCCTGGAATGTTGTTTTGGAGGCTTCATCCAGTATCACAAGATCAAATAGAGGTTCTGTCAGGTGAGTGTTTTTTATGATTGGGGCTTGTAATATTCCAATGGTTGTGCCACAGATTAGATTCGCTACATCAAGAAGAAGCGTTTGAAGGTTCTTTTTTGCATCAGCCTTATTTTTTGTAAGTGATAGGTTCCATATTTTTTGTGATTCTGTCAAACTGCCTGATGTGGATTTACTGTTTAGAAAATTTATAAGATCATTTCTTTCATTTTCTACAAAATTATTAAGGCAGTAAGGTTTTATTAAATCCGAAACATTATCCTCATCACCTATCCTTAAAGGGATAGCCCCACATGCTTCTTTTAGAGTTTTTTCTCCTTCAGCTGTTTGAACATAGGTTTCAAGAAGTTTTTCAATAACATTATCAACTGCAACATGAGTCGAAGCTACCATTAAAACTCGCTGATTTCTCGATATAGCCTGTGCAATTAATTCCAGAATTGTGGTTGTTTTTCCTGAACCCGGCGGTCCTTCAAGAATTGCGAAATCCGGCGTACCCCATGCTTTTCTAACGAATTCACGCTGTTCATCGGTCCCATCCCTGTTTTTATCGGTGAGCAAAAACCACATTTTAGGATTAAATGATGTATCACTATTCCCCCAACTGAAATCACGCTCCTTTTGTCTGAAAAGATTTAAAAGGGGGATCTGATGTCTTTGAGGCGATAAGGCCAGATCTTCAATTGCCTGACGTTGTCTTTGAATTATGTAAGTATTGTATTTTGCCCAGAAGGTTCCATTTTCAGGTAATTCATTGACAATAATTGACTCTTCTCGTTTTAACTTATTTCTGAAACGGATATTCCTTGTTTTTCCTTTAGACTTTATCTCAATTGTGTCTGAATCAGACAGAAAATTCAGAGCCAGATCCTCTTCATCTTCTCGTACTCTTTTTTCATCAGAATTCCCATTATCAGAAGTTGAGACCAATTCGGGATGAATATTGTTCAGAGTAAATTCCTGAGGAGTGAATTGAAAAGGATATGTCATTCCGTTGGATTTAACATAAACGATCTTGTTGATATAGGGCCCTTCAATTAGCTTAATGGTTTTTTTATCCCTGTTAATATGATTCTCCTGGATTCTGTTCGTCAGTTTCTCATCAAGAAATATGCCCTCTGAAGAAAACGGGTTGAGATTAATATCTGCATCTGTAGCTGAAATTTTGCCTGTTGCATTTTTTGTGCTAAAAGAAAACTTATAGCGTTTTTTCTTCAATCTAAATTCAGCCTGGTTTAAAAAGATCTGAAAATCTTTGAGTCTTTGAACGACTCTATCCTCTAGTTGCTCTGGATCTTCCTCTCCAAGGTTGGCGTAGTATAGATTATTCATTATAACTCTCCTTTAAAAAGATCTTTAAAAATTTGTATATTATCGCCATTTTTCACCATATTTTGAAAAATATCAATCGTAATAACATCATTATTTTCATTATTAACCACATAATGAGCTTTTAATCCGGCAGAAAAGCATAACATCCCCATCGAAAGAACCATTAGATTGGTTCCTCCGGTTAATCCTGCGATTATGTGATTTATACCATCATTTGAATAAAGAGAATATGCATCAAGCATTTTTTTAGTCATATTCTCCAGAGCTTTTTCTTCAAAAGGATCAAGTAAAACGGTTTCCAGGACATTAATCTCTTTTTTCTTAATATCCTTAATAAATTCCAGGTTTTCGTTAATCAGATTGATTGATGTAAAAAACACAATATTACGTATCTCGTAGTATTCAATGACACGGTTTATATGCTCCTTAGAGTTTCCAAGGAGAAGAAAATGTATTATTTTAGATTTCTGTTTATTGTCTTTCATTTTATTCTTCCATCATCTAAAAAATATTGTCCTAAATAGTTATCTGTTTGAAATTATTGAATTTAAATAATTCATATTCTGCTCTGAATTTACTTTTTTCATAAGTATATCCTGTTTTTAAAAATATCCAGATATCAGGAACACAATGAAATAACATTCAAGCTATCTTCTACTGAAATATTATTATCCATATTTTGTAACCATTCAAATAATCCTGCATTTCTCTGATTTTTTTTATTTTTAAAATGAAATTCATTATTTTTTGTGAAAATCATTTTCAGATATGATTTTTTTTCTTTTTCTTTCATATATATTATTGGTAATTCATTTTCAATATCCATTGCAAGAATTATTTTATCGTGATTATTTCTTATTTCTGAAGCTGATAACCGGTTCTTATAATTGACTATGTTATGAATTGAAAGGAGAGTTTCTATGTCTTTAGGATTTATTATGCCTATAAAAACCTGTTTTTTTATCAATTCAATTCTATCTAAAAAATTCACAGAATTAAAATCTTCAGATCTACATAATTTTATAATTTCTTTTACACATTCATCATGTATCTCTTTATAATCAAAATTAATTCCAAAATTTAATAAATTTAATTCTTTTGCTTTTTCAGAAAAAACAAGGCTATTAAGAGGGACAGATTCTGAATTGTTGTTGATTTTACTTTTAATCTCTTCGATTGAAGGAAAAGTAATAAAAGAATCGGATTCTTCTGTGAGTAAAAGATTTTTCCATTGAATTATTTTATTTTTTGAATTTTCTGCAATTATCAATAGAAAAGGTACTGACTCTTGGTTTAAAATCTTAGACAAAATTCGCTTTTTATATTTAATTTCGTTAGCCAGACTGATGATATGTCCTTTTGGAATCGCTGACATAATCTCACAGAAGCATACCTGGCCGGCTCCATCAACAAACAACATATCAAATTCGCCTAAATCCTGACCATTTCCTCTTAAAACAATATCACCTTCCCCATTATAAAATAAGCCATTTTGTCCATAAACGGCTTTCTGGCTAAAAATAATAGCATCATCCTTCTTTTTTACAATTGCCCTGACAAAGTCGCATTTGGTTAAGATCTCAAGCATTTGCTCATATACAACAGATTCAAATAATTTTCCCTGTGCGATTCCTTTCGCAGAATTATTATTTGAATCAAGATTTTTAAGACTCTGTTTGCTAAGATGCCTTAAGGAGCAGTTTATTAGTTCATCTGTCGGTTCAATATGGCCGAATAATTCGCTAATACATACAGGTAAGGATTTCATTTCATTTGAAAGTCCTTTGATGCTCATTACATTCTGATAATCTGCTGAATTTATTGCTTCCATGTTTTCCACCTCAATTTTTGAGAATTTTTAACTATGTTCCATATATATGAAACATTTTTCAGCCTTCAGGAGAATCTGGTTGATCACCTTTCAGGTTAATATTGAAATTATCCAGAAAACATTATAGCATATATTGATGATATTCAATATTATATGTTGAATATCCACATTTTAACTGCAGGGGCAAATGTTGATAAAGGAATTCAAAGAATTACCCGTTTCTATCCTGTTGAAAAATATGTAATAATAACTGAAGAAAACCCACCTGATGATGTTCAGATGAGTATTGAAAAAGTGATTGAAGTATGCCATTCAGCGCTTGATATTCCGTTAGATGTGATTCCTTATAAAAAAGGAGATTTAAATGATCTAATGGAAAAAATTATTGAAATCAGAAAAAATTATCCTGAGGCGAAGTTATATTTCAATATAACATTTGGACGTAAGGATTTTGCCATAATGACATTTATGGGGGCATTGTGGCTGGATGGAATTGGATATTATCTTCCAAAAGAGTTTGAAAAACCTTTGGAATTTCCTACTCCAAAAATGCCTATGAACACACTTTCAAAGAATAAATTGTATCAGCAGATTCTGAGAGAGCTAGTTGGAAATACAAATCAAAGAATCAACCAGAGTATTCTAAAAAACAGGATTTCTAAAAATCCAAATAATAATAAAACACTTAGTTCCCAGGTTCTCTCACAGGCAATTGGTGTTCTTGAGGAGGCATCTCTTGTTAATAAAGAAGTAAACGGCAGAGAGACAATAATTTCTATCACGCTTGCCGGAAGGATTGCCTACTCCATGTTACCTTAATTTTTATTCAAATGTAACTATTCACCCCGTTAAACTATTTTAAGTCCATTTAACCGCCAGATCTTTATATAATGGTCGCAGATTAATTTTTAATGGATATGCTTTCTGATCGGGAACAGATATTACATTTTGTTCTAACCAATCCCCAAGCTGCAACTGATCTCATTTTGGATTTACATCAGATAGTTAAAAAACAGGCTGAAAAGATCATTGAACTTGAAGAACGAATCGAGAAACTAGAGGCACAACTAAAACAAAATAGCCGCAATAGCAGCCTTCCGCCTTCAACTGACATTTACAAACCAAAACCAAAAAGCCTGCGGAAAAAAAGCGGCAGGAAACCCGGGGGTCAGAATAATCATAAGGGTAAAACCCTTAAAATGGTGAAAGATCCTGATGAAATCATCTCACATCCGGTTTCAATATGTAAATGTGGGCATACTCTCAGGAAAATTAAACCTTTTAAAATTTTGAAAAGACAGGAATTTGAAATTCCACCCGTTAAAATCAAAGTAATCGAGCACCAGGCAGAAGTAAAGATCTGTCCTGTCTGTGGAAAAAAGACTGTTGGCAAATTTCCATCATATGTTACAAATCCGGTTCAATACGGTCCTAATTTTAAGTCAGAAGTGATGTACCTGAAGGATGAACTTATGCTGCCATTCGAAAAAACATCAACATATTTCAAAGATAAATATGGTCAAAAGATTAGTCCGGCTACAATTCTGAATATTTGCATGGAGGCATATGAATCTCTGGATAAATTTGAACATGAGGTCGAAGAAAATTTACTCCAATCGCCTGTTTTACATGCAGATGAAACCGGATTAAGAGTTCTTGGAAACAGATGGTGGCTGCATACGATAGGTAATGAGAGATTGACTTTGTACGCTGTTCATCAAAAAAGAGGATCAAAAGCGGTTGATGATATTGGAATTATTTCAAAATTCAAAGGAATTCTGGTACATGATTTCTGGGCAACATATTTCAGATACGATTGTAAGCATTCTCTTTGTAATGCTCATATTATGAGGGAATTAGAAGGAATTGTCGACGGTTACAAACAAAAATGGGCTGGAAAGATGAAGTCTCTCTTAGAAAATATTTATGATTTCATATTTGTTAAGAAAAAACGAGACCAAGAGAAACTGATTGAATTTAAACAGATTTATCAGACTGTTTTAAAGGGAGGGTTTGAAGAAAATCCACCGCCAGTACGGCCTGATGATAAAAAGAGGGGACGGATTAAGAAGTCAAAACCACTTAATCTTCTGATGAGGATGGATGAGTATCGCGAAGATATTCTGAGGTTTATGTACAATTCTATCGTACCATTTACAAACAATCTGGCAGAACGAGATGTCAGAATGATGAAAGTACAACAGAAAATTTCAGGGACGTTTAGATCAAGAGAGGGAGCAGAGATTTTCTGCAGAATCAGAGGGTATATCTCAACTGTCAGGAAAAATGGGAAGTCAGTGTATGAGGCTCTGAAAAAACTGGCCGAAGGTCAGCCCTTCAATGTTCAGGATCTCATAGCTGAATAGTTACATTCAAATTATAAATCAAGTGTTCAATTATTAATGATCTGAGTCTCTATTGAACTTTTTCGTAGAACCTCTTGTCCAAAGGACCCTATTGGATTATATTCTATATATTCAGGCTTTTTTCCATTTCCAATAATTATTTTTTTGGCAGATATTTTACTTGCGTAACTTATTATTTGATCTGCCCCTTCACGCTCCAAATTATCCGGGTTTCCGGAAAATTGAAGAATCTCACAACTGCAATTTTTGTAATTGAAATTATTAATAAAATTTTCAATAATAATGAGATTTCGGTCTGATTTGAGTGTTTCTTGTCTTGATTGTAAAGAACAATCCGGTCCACCATTAAATTTTTTACCACATCCAAATACCAGCATATGTAAATTTGGATTGCTAAAAACAGGATGCTCTATTTTTTTCCCTAGATCTTTTGAATTAGGCATTATATAAAGTGCCTGAATGTCATAACCTAAATATTTTGAATATTCTGATGCGGTTTCCATTATTTTTATATCAGTTTTAGTGTCTTCCAAAACTGCAAGAATTGTAGGTTTTTGTTTAGATTTAGATGTCTCCAATAATTCATCTTTTTGTGTAGAATTATTCTCCCCTGTAAAAATATGTCCTGTTCTATAAAGTAATCCCCCTTTTTTATAACTATTTTTATTAGCATTGACTGAACCTGAATTCGCAACTTCATTAGATTCCTCAATATGTTCATATTGTGTTTTTAAATCCATGAGTTTACCTTTAAGTTCAACAATTTCAGATTGAATTTTCAACTCCTTTTCTTCAGTCATTAATTTTAATAAGGCCTGTTCTTTTGAGAGGATTTTTTGTTCAATATCCTGAATTTCTTTCTCTAACTGCAAATTATTCATTTAAAGCCTGCCACGTTTAGTATATTTTAATACAATAAAAATTATTAAAATTGCCTTTTATTTTAATTAATCCAGTTGTAAATTCCACCTCTCTGAAAGTAGTGATTAGAATTAATCAATTCGGAAATATTATCCCTGGTTACACTTTCAAGTGGAATGTCGATACCTGGATATTCAGTGTTTATATGAACACACCCCGATGGAGAAAGCATGAAATATGAATCCAGCATTTCTGCAGAACTTTCAAAAACAGGGAATTTTCCATTTTTCAACCTAATCTCCGAATTACGTTTTTTATAATTATTAAACTCTTCATCAGTAATCGAAAATAACTCGCATGCTTCATCATTTTGTCCGGGAACGTGCATGAACTGAAATACTTTCCATCTTTCAGGATTAAGTTCGTTTATTAATCCCCCCATATATTCATTTATTGATAATTTTGTAACGGTTGTGTTTATTTTTAATTTAATTTCACATTTTTCTGCTAATCTGGCAACCTGAATTGAATTTTGAATATGTTTGCCCAAACCCCTGCCTAGTTTTTTTTCTACAATTTCTGAAGCTGAATCGACTGATATGCCTATCCAGTCAAGATAAGGAGATATTCTCTTCAGTTTTTCATTATCAACAAGTGATCCATTAGTCACGATACTTGTTGTAAACCCCATTTCTTTGGCTTTTTCTACAAGTTCAAAGATTCTTGGACTCATGAAAGGTTCTCCACCAACAAAATTTACTTTTTCAATTCCAAGATCGTTTAATTTTTCATAAATATTCTCTGGTTTCAGAGATGCTTCCATTTCTCCTTTCATTTTTTGAGTACAACAAAACTTGCAATTGTAGTTGCATTTCGAAGTGAAATGCCAGTTTACTGAACGGATCATCTTATTGAATGTCATTTTATCTCCATACCGGGTAAAGCTGTAGAATTTAGGTCTACAGGCATTACCTCAATGATAGTTTTAAAAAATACAGATAAAATTAAATTTAGAAATAATTTCCAAAATTAGAAATAATTTTATATTTATGATTGAAATTACTTTTATGGTAGAACCAGAGGAAAAACATATTCATATTATGGCTGCAGGGGCCAGTATAGAAGAAACTTATCGTCATATTGTGATGAATATTAAATCTCCTTATGGAAAACCAATTGATATAACCTATGTCCTGATTGAATCTGATGTTCTCAAAAATAATAATGATCCCAAAAAAATCAGAATTAAACAGGCATATGATAATGTCAGAATCCTATCAGATCAATATAAAATAGAATATTATCCGGCAGAATTTGATAAATTAGATATTAATTCTATAAGACATGCAATTGCTGACATTAAACTCAAATATCCAAATGCCTATTTCTCATTTAATATAACCGGTGGAACAAAAATCCACACAATAGGACTTTTATTAATGTCCATTTGGTTAATTGGTGATGCTTATTATGTATCCGAAGATTCAGAAATTCAGAAAATTTCAATTCCTAAAATGTATGTCGAAGATGTATCTTCAAATCCAAATTATATTTCAATTTTAAAAATATTGTCCGGGAAAAAAGAAGGAGAGTTAAGGAAATCTCTTGAAAGTAAAATGAGAGAGTTATATCGACCTGTTAGAAATACCGGAGATAAAAAAACAGACAGAGTAATGCACGGAGGTACCCTTACTAAAATGACTGAGGTTTTAGAAAACTGGGAATTAATTCAGGAAACTGAGGTCTTTAAAACCAGTATGAAAGGTAAACAAAAAAGATCTGTTAAATCGGTTAATAAAAAAGAAAAACGATTTATTATAACAGAAAATGGAGAACTGGCTTTAAAATTTGCTTTAGCTAATAATAAATGAATGATTTTGTTGATAAAAACAGAAATGATTTCCAAGTATGGTTTTATTAAATCTCTGTTCATTATTTGTTATCAAGAAAAGGAGGTGAAAATAAGTGAGTAAAAAAGCAATGACACCATCAGCGGCTGGACGTATTCAGGCTGCTGCAGCAAAGACGGGGAACAATTCAGGTTTTGCATCAAGAGCACAATCCGCTGCTGCTAAAAATGCAGGGAAAAAATAACCTGTTTGATTCTTTAAATTCAACTTTTTTTTAATGTCATCCTCTCGGAGTCTCAGCAGCCTTCAGAATAAATTCATAATCCTCTTCCGGAATAATCCGCATTGCCGTTCTCAGATGTCCGGTCCACTGTATTTTATTTGTGATGAACTCCAAGTTTGGTATCAGGGATTTAAAATCCAGAGGTTCATTGAATATTTTTACAGGCTTTAATTTTATGCGGAAAGGAAAATTCTCTTCACCTGGCATCGTTGATGGTTTGATAAAAACCTGCGATACATCTTCAAAAGGTTTTGATGTAATCTCAAAAGCGGCGGTTATTGCTGATGGAAGAATTGTGTCTCCCACATTTTCCTGTTTGACAAATATCAGAATTTTATCTTCGGGTTTCGATCTCTCAATGCTATTTTTATTCCTCTTTGGAACACCCCAGAGATTCTTCTTTTTTATAACTTCCCAGTTATCCCGGTTGGTTGATGCAATCCAGATTGTCATTAAATAATAATTAAAACTTATATCTTATTAAAATCCTTTTGAATTAAATTAATTATTATCAATTAAAAGAGTGAAAATAAGGGATTTTGATACCAGGACAAACCACCAATTTTGATACTTTTATAAAGATTCAAATCCCTGTTTGATTATATCTGTCATTAAGAGTCGTCGTCTTTCAAGGAATTCAGTATATTCCATATTTTCCCAATTATCGGGCAATGCATGATTTATGTGCATGAGTCTCCATTGTTCCTCTGTAAATTTTTTTTCTTCTTTAATTTTTAGAAGGTATTCTTGCGGCGGAGTGTCGCTAATTCTTATATTATCTGGCCATTCTACGAATGAGAAATTTGCCACCTGATTTATTAGTTTAAAATCTTCTATTCCTTCACGCATTAAGTAAGCTTTTGGAAAGAGATGATGCCTATCCATAAATTTCTTTTTAGCTTTTATTGAAGGGTCAAGGAGATTGGATATGTACTTATTTGAAAATAATGCTGTTGAATTTTGCTTTATTTGTGAGGCATAAAATGCATATATTACAGGATTACGTACAGAAGAGGTAATTAATTCATTTGGAAGAGATATTGTCCAAAAATCAGGTGTCAGAGTATTATTTATTGCATTTTCCAGAACGCTTTTAAACTCTTCTTCTGTTTGAAGATCTTTTATGAGATTTAAATCACTGTCCATCATTGATTCTGGGGAACTGCTATATCTTCCAGAGAGAGTTATTGTATAGAACCATCTTGAGATTAACCTATCAAGTTCATATTGTGCAAGTTTGAACTGATTTTTTCCAATAAGATAGAATGCATATGCAAATAGAAGGGCATTTTCCGATGATATCAGATTGCCACTCTTAAAACCTGCACCCTGTAGAGCTGAGAAAAACTGATGCCAATTTGTTAAATCAAGTACAGATTTCTGGCTGATTCTTAGTTTTTCAAATTGTTCATTTCTTTTTTCTTCCGAATATTTTCCTGTAGTATGATCCTTGCCTCTGAGTATTTGATAGACACTTTGTAATTTTCCACGCTTAAAAGCAAGAGCAACTGATACTCTTAGCAATTGATCAGGAGACGGTGTTATGAAATGATTATAGGGTGAGGGTTTTCCGCCAGGTTTTACAGGGAATCGCGATTCGTAACAGAATGTTTCAAGTTCTTTCCTTAAATCTTCGCCGAATACTGAAAGTAATGTAAGGATAAAATCAGATTGATTGAGTTTGACACCTTCACTGTTTATTCTTACAAATATATCGGCTACCTGCGCTTCATCAACTGTTGAGGCGATTTCAAGGGCAGTAAAGGGGTACTTCTGAAGATCAAACAATCTGTCAAGATTATGGCTTATTTTGTCTTCTTCTTCATCGGAAATCTCCCTTTTTTCCTTTATTTTGTTTAGGAAATCCTTTACAATTGTATAACTAGATTTTCCATCTGACCAAATTTTTGATATATCATCTATAAATTCAGTATCCTTTTTTGTAGCGGCATCAGATACACTAAACTTTCCATCTGTTGGTCTAAATGCAATTTCTATTATCTTTTCCTGATAATTTTCATCCTTTACAGGTTGTCCACGAAATACAGAATAAAGAGATGTTAACCTTTGCTGGCCGTCAATGATAAGTAGATTTGGAATTTTATGCTGTTTTCCTTCAGTTCCAATCTGCCTAACATCTGTTCTTGAAGGATTGTTCCAAAACAGGAGGTACCCAATTGGAAATCCCCGATACATGGAATCAAACAGATCCCTGACTTTAGATGCAGACCATACAAAAGGACGCTGAATATCCGGAAGACCAATGTCTCCTATCTCAATATATGTAAGCAGACTTGAGAGATCCATATCCACTTTTTTAAAAATTGTTCTATCTTCATTCATAATTATATCCCAATAAAAAAGGAATGAAATATTATCCAATCCCCAAAATGCATATTAATAACCTAATATAGTAATTATTTGCAGGCATTGAAAATCTTTTTCTTTATTAGAGCTTTTTCTTTATTAGAGTATAAAAAAACCAAGCTATTCTATATAAATTAAATTATTCAGGAAAATACTCTTCAATTGACCTATTTAATATTTCTTCTGTATTATCATATATCTCTTGAGAAGATTTTTTTAAAATCATTAAAAATGAATATTGTGTATCGGCATGAATTTGTCTAACCTCATCTGAAATTTTGAATCCAAATTCCATAGAGGCTTCATATTGTATATTTTTTACATTTAATGGGAGATTCGGATGACAAAGTTCAGAAAGAGTATTATAGATGCTCAAAACAGGAAACCCATATAAATTTGCATCCATTTTTTTAATCATCGTTAAACAATTAATACTTTCATATTTTACATCAGGTTCTTTATTTTCCTGGTCTTGAGGATAATCAGAATATTTTAATCCATAGAACAAGCGATTTAAAGTGTTGAAAAATAATTTTTCCTTTTCAGGAGACTGATCAGAATTATAAAAAGTATCCAATCCTTTTTTGAGGTATTCTATAGCACTCCATAATTCTATTTGATGCCTGATTAGAAGAGGTATGGAAATATAATTTTCTGATTGAAATAATGTGAGTGTGCCTATTTTTATCTCTGATGCTCTGGATAGACAATTTCGTAAATAATCAAATGTAAGATATACAGGATACTTATGGTTTGGATGGCCGCTTTCTTCTACAATTTTTTTTAATATAACCTAAGTTTGCCAGTTTCCTCTCCTAACCTTTAGGAGATTTCATCTATCTCAATCAAATTTTTGTCAGGAAACTGTATTTGACAGTTAGTTATTTTTCGTGAATCTGATCATGAAACTGCCCAATTCAACCTTAGAATCATGGTGTTTATGGGGTCAAAGTTAGAATAGATCCACTTTTTTGTCTTCCGTTGCCACGAATCCACAGTAACTGTCAAATTCGATATTGATTTTTTGATGAATTTTGTTGACGTATGCTTTAGTTCTGCAATCTCATATCTCAACAGTGAGATGAATAACTGGGCAATAAATCCTATTAGAATCGCTCCATAAATGCTTTCATCTGTCCATACTCTCAAGGGTTTGATTTCGATTTCATTTTTAAGGGAATGGAATATCTTCTCAATCGAGTCTTTTTTTCTGTAAGTCAGAAGTGCTTCATGAAGTGTCAAATTCTTACTTGATTTCAGGCAAAAAAATCCTTCTCTGCCGGTGATTATCTTATCTTCAAGTAGTCTTACAGCCTCATCTTCCGAAAGTTCAACCAGTTTTGTCTGGACAAAGTAATCCACATCTATGAGCAGATTATTGATTCTGAATTTTTTTGGAAGTTTTTTCTTTTTTTCAATACATTCCTGAATATTTTTTGGGCTCTTCGCTGTTTTGAATGGGTGAAATTTAATCAGTTGGATCAGCAATTCAGCCAGAAATCTCAGGAATTGATCAGTTAGATTAAGGAATGTGTTATAATCCTGCTGAAAACCCGGATGATTCAGTAGAAGTTGTAATAACTACCCACACGATCTGACGAAGAGCCATTTTTTGCCTCTTTAATCTGTCTTAGGACTTTTCGAGCTCTTGAATCCAGTTGTTCTTTCTGTAATTTTTTTGAAAAGTAGAGATAATTGATACTGTTTGGTTTTTTGATTTTAATTCCGCAAATTCCGGTTTCCTCATCAATGGTCTCGGGATGATAATTCTCGAAATTTGCAATTATCTTATCATCACTCTTGTTTAGCTTCTTTGCAGTTATGTACTGCATATTATCTGCCCGGATCATTGCAGTATTTTTGATACTGTTAGCTCCCTTATCAAAAATCACAAGTGATTCAGGTTTTAGCCTTTTTCTTACCTGGCTGTATGTTTTTTTGAAATGACTCTGATCATTTGTGTTTCCGGGTTCAATAGTAAGTCCTATTGGAATGTTTATGGGTTCTGCAAGTTCAGTAACGCCAATAGTTATTTGTTTTTTATCCGGTCTGTGATCACGGCTGTAACCATATTTCCCAAGTCCTGCTTTATTTCCATGGAGTACCAGGCTTGTCCAGTCCATGTTGATGTTCGTATGCTCGAAGTCATATCTCTCAAATATTACATCCTGTATGTCTGAGAGTATTTCTTCTCTGTTTGTCCCGATGATTTCAAGAACACGGTACAGGGTTCTTTCACTAAATGGATTTAGATCAAACAATTCAAGGACTTCAATTCTGTTGATCCATTCATGACTTCTTTTAATGCTAAAGTTATCACTCAGTTTGTAACTAATAAGGGCCTTGAGTAATTTATTGATATCAACCCCATGTCTCTTATGTTTCCCAAATATCCCGTTGAAATTGAGACTTTCATACAGTCTTTTGACAAGGCAAATGGTACCAATAGGAAAGGATATATTTTCGTTAGGCTCAATTTCATTAGTTCTTAGTTTTGTTTGCATTTTGCTCGATTCAAACATCGCTAAGAACACTATTAATTTTTATCAACTGGCAAAGTTAGGTGAGAAGACAAAAAATCAGGATTATTCTGGATGAATAATTTAAAAGAATCTAAAAGTTTTTGCTCGTCAAAATCGTTTGAGCTCTTCACTTTAGACAGGAGTGCTGATATGGGGATTCGAACCCCAGTCGTCGGCGTGAGAGGCCGACATGATTGGCCGGACTACACTATATCAGCTAAAAATTGTGTCTAAATTGCGTATATTATATCGTCCTGAATAGTACTTAAAGATTGATAATTTGATTTTGGAAAATTCTGTTCTTTTGTGGTTAGTTCTCTGTGTGCTTTTCTCTCTGTCACGTTCTCTTTATCATGTTCTTTGTATGATGCCCGGATAAAATGTCTGATGCCAAAAGAAAGCCAAAAAAAGAATTAAAAAAACAGATCTTTTAGTCCTTTTACATGAAAGTTAATTTGTAACTTACATGAAACCGGTGCATGAAAAAAATTATCATGGACGTTTTTAGAGAAGATCTGACTACAAAACCGCCCCTGCCTTTATTTTAAAATGTTATTTTAAAGAGTTATTATTGATTATTATTTCTAAGTGGTATTTTAAAGAGTTATTTTAGTGTTATTTTAAAGACACCGCCTGCTTCATCATCCCGACGTAATTTCTAAGTTCACTACAGGCACGGCTTATATCTTCCCTGTTTTTCTCAATAATTGATACAATCGCACTTCCGACAATAACACCGTCAGCACCTGCCCGGATAATCTCTTCTGCATGCAAAGGCTCTGATATTCCAAACCCTACTGCAACAGGTACATCCTTTCCGGCTAAATCAAGTGCTCTTCTGACTCTTTGAAGAAGATAATATGCTTCCCCTGAAACCTCAGAACGCTTTCCGGTAACGCCAAGCGCTGAAACGAGATAAATAAATCCAAAAGCCATCTCTAAAATGCCGTAAAGCCTCTCATCCGATGTGGTCTGTGTCACAAGAAAAATCTGTGCAATTCCGGTTTTAAGAGATGCAGAGTACACTTCTCCTGCCTCTTCAGGCGGCATATCAACGATTAAAATTCCGTCAACGCCGGCCTCTTTCGCCTCATTGTAAAACCTGTCAATCCCCCGCTGGTAAACAATATTTGCATATACAAGAAAAACAACCGCAACATCTGAATATTTCCTGATATCTTTTACAATCTCAAATACACCATCAACACTAATTCCCGCATCAATAGCCCTTTTATCTCCTGCCTGGATTACACCTCCGTCTGCAACAGGATCTGAAAAAGGCACACCAAGCTCCAGAACATCACACCCGCCGTCAATCAAAGCCTTTGCTATTTGAACAGAATCTGAAATTGTCGGATCTCCGGCGACTGTGTATGCCACAAATCCGGGCTTTTCAAATGCACGTGAAAGTCTTTCCCTTCCCAAAATTCCTTTTGCCAAAACACCGTCCATTAAAAATCCCTCCCATACATCTTAGAAACCGATGCCACATCCTTATCTCCCCTTCCTGAAAGACAGATTACAACTATGTCATCCTCTGAAAACTCATCCTTATTTTTAAGAACATATGATACTGCATGGGAGGATTCAAGTGCCGGAATAATTCCTTCTGTCCTTGAAAGATACGAAAAAGCCTCCAAGACCTCATCATCCATAGCATATGAGTATAAAACCCTTCCCTCATCAAAAAGCATACTGTGTTCAGGGCCGACTCCGGGATAGTCAAGTCCGGCTGAAACAGAATGTGTCTCTCCAATCTGGCCGTCTTCATCCTGGATTAGGTAAGATAATGCCCCGTGAAGAATTCCGGGCCTTCCGGTATTCAGAGTCGCACCATTATCACTGGCTTTTAGCCCTCTTCCGCCTGCCTCAACGCCAATCATTTTTACATCATCAGAGAGCATGGGGTAAAACATACCGATTGCATTTGAGCCTCCGCCGACACATGCAACAAGTGCGGATGGAAGCCTCCCCTCTTTTTTTAAGCACTGCTCTTTTGTCTCATCTCCAATAACTGACTGAAAATCCCTGACAATCTCCGGGAAAGGATGCGGGCCGACAACTGATCCTATAAGATAATGTGTGAAGTCCACACTTCCTGCCCATTCGCGAAGAGCCTCGTTTGTCGCATCCTTAAGAGTCCTTGTCCCCGATTTTACCGGATGGACTTTGGCGCCCATAAGCTCCATTCTAAAAACATTGAGCTTTTGCCTCTCGCAGTCCTCCTCGCCCATGAACACTTCGACAGGAAGGCCAAGAACTGCTCCTGCAATCGCTGTTGCAACACCGTGCTGACCGGCGCCGGTCTCTGCAATCAGCCGCTTTTTTCCAATCGCCTTTGCAAGAATTGCCTGTCCTAATGTATTGTTTAATTTGTGTGCTCCGCCGTGGAGAAGATCCTCTCTTTTAAGATAGACTTTACAGCCGCAGTCTTCTGACATGTTTTTACAAAATGTAAGGGGCGTCTTTCGTCCGGCGTACTCACAGAGATAATAATCAAGCTCGGACTTAAATCCGGCATCATCTTTTAGTCTTTTGTATTCTCTCTCAAGCTCATACAAAGCCTCCATAAGAGTCTCAGGCACAAACCGCCCGCCGTAATTGCCATAGTATCCTCTTTTCGCACTCATTTCATGCCTCCCTGCAAATTTCTATGAATTTTCGTAATTTTTGCCTGTCTTTTACTCCCTTTGACTTCTCAACACCTGATGAGACATCAACAGCAAAAGGGGAAATATCTTTTATTGCATCAAAAACATTATCGGGTGTAAGCCCTCCTGCAAGAATTATCGGAACTTTTGAAATTTTTGCAACTTTCAATGCAAAATCCCTGTCATACGCTATTCCCATTCCTTTGCTGTTGTCAATTACTAAGGCATCGCAGAGTGGAATATCTCCATAGTCAGAGATATAGCGGTAAACTTTTGTTTTTATATTTTCCGGGATGATCAAATCTCTCGAAATCTGAAGGGCATCAGGCTTTAGAGACATAATCACATCAACATCTGAATTATTAATCGTGTTTGTGACACAGATCTTCTCTGTTTTTGGTGAGAGAGCCTCAAAAATTTCTCTTGCACGTTTAATTGTAATACAGCGCTTAGAATCCGAACAGACTATTACTCCTATTGCATCTGCCCCTTCTTCTTCAGCGATTAATGCATCACGGATAGTTGTGATGCCGCAAATTTTTACGCGAATACAAATCCCTCCAGCACTTCTTTTGGATCTTTGGCTTTCATAAGCGCCGTTCCAATCAAAAATCCATTACAATATTTTTTAAGCGCAGAAATATCTGCATTTGTCTTAATGCCACTTTCAGAGACTGCCAAAACTCCTGAATCAGATAAAATTTCAGAGATCTCTTTTGTTTTATTAAGATCAATTTTCATATCCACAAGATTTCTGTTGTTAATCCCCACAATTTTTGCATCTGAATTCAGAGCATTTTCAGCCTCAGAAAAACTTCTGACTTCAACCAGAGGCTCGATTGCAAATGACTGACAAAGTGAGATAAAATCTTTCAAATTCTCCTTTAAAACTTTGGAAATCAAAAGAACAGAGTCTGCCCCACATACATATGATTCATAAATCTGGATTTTAGATACAATGAAATCCTTTCTTAATACAGGAAGTTTAGTTGACTCTTTGACCTGCATTAAGTAATCAACAGACCCTTCAAAGAAGAAAGGCTCAGTCAAAACCGATATTGCACATGCCCCTCCTGCCTCATAAATGCCTGCCAGTTCATTTGGCTTTTTTTGAGAGTTAATTGACTTATCTGAGGGTGTTTTGTATTTAATCTCTGCAATTACTGCGTTTTTATCAGTACTGCAGTTATCAAAGGCTTCTTTAATGTTTAGAGGGTGTCTTTTTTCATCCTCTGCTCTCACTATTATCTCAGGATTTATTGCTGATGCACGTATGTGTGATTTCGCACAAATTTCGGCTAAAATCATATTTTGCCTCCTGAAAGCTCAATTAAATTCTCAAGCTTCAAAAGAGCCTCTCCTGAGTCAATTGACTTTTCACAAAGTCTGATTCCATCCTTTAGGCTTCCTGCCTTTTCTCCAAGATATACTGCCGCTCCTGCATTTAAAACGACAATGTCTCTTTTTGGCCCTTCTTCGCCTTTTAGAACTCTTTTTATTATGGAAGCGTTTAAAGTTGCATCCCCGCCTGAAAGACTTTTTTCATCTGCCCTTTCAAATCCAAATTCTTCTGCATCAAGGATGTATGTTGATACTTTGCCTCGTTTAAGTTCAGATACTGTTGTAGGGCCGGTAGTTGCTATCTCATCATATCCGTCACCGTGGACAACCATCGCCCTTTTTGTACCTAAAATATTAAGAACATCTGCTATTTTTTCAGTAAGCGAATTGTCATATACTCCCAAAAGCTGTGCTGAAGCACCTGCAGGGTTTGAAAGAGGGCCTGTGATATTAAAAAAACTCCGAATCCCAATCTCCTTTCTTGCCCTTCCTGCATACTTCATCGCCGGATGATAAGCCTGGGCAAATAAAAATCCGATTCCGTTACTTTCTGTAATCTCACAAACCTTCTTTGGGGATATGTCAATATTAACTCCGAGTGCTTCTAAAACATCAGCCGAACCGCATCTGCTTGAAACCCCGCGGTTTCCATGCTTTACGACAAAAGCTCCTGCTCCTGCGGCAGTAAATGCCGCGGCAGTGCTTATATTAAATGTGTTTTTCAAATCACCTCCTGTTCCGCAGGTGTCAACAAGCATCCCTCCTGATTTGGGCTTTGGTGAGATTGAAACCGCATTTTTTCTGACAATCGATGCAAAAGCGGCAATTTCAAGGCTTGTTTCCCCTTTCATTGCAAGAGCTGTCAGAAAAGCACCGATCTGGCTGTCTGATGCATTGCCGGTGATTATATCATTCATCGCACCTTCTGCTTCAGGTGTGCTTAAGTCAAATCTCCGGGATGCCTTTTGGATGCACTCTGCAATCATTGCATCACTCCCTGAGAGAGGAAATTCCTGATGATTTTATCGCCGTTTTTTGTCATGATGCTTTCAGGATGAAACTGGAGGCCAAAAACAGGGTAACTGCTGTGAGAAACTGCCATTATCATCTTGTCATCGGCACTTCTTGCAGTAACAGTTAAGCAATCAGGCAGGGTATTTTCATCAACTGCGAGGGAATGATATCTTGTTGCAGTAAATGAATTTTTAATTCCACTAAAAATCCCGGAGCAGTTATGATTTATTTCTGATGTCATACCGTGAACCGGTTTTCCTGTGCAGACTACATCTCCGCCAAAGAAATGGCAGATTGCCTGATGGCCAAGACAAACTCCAAGTATCGGAATTTTTCTGTGAAAGTCCTTTAAAACCTTAAGACAGAGTTTTGTATCCTCCGGCTTTCCGGGACCTGGTGATAGAACAATTCTGTCAAATTGTGAAATATAAGAAAAATCCTCCGAAGAATCACATTTTATAACCTCGCATTCGGCACCGAGTGAGCCAATCTGCTGGCAGAGGTTGTATGTGAAACTGTCATAGCAGTCAATAATCAAAACCTTCATTTTATCCCCCCTGCCGATAAAATAGCAGACATCATGCAAAAGGCCTTGTTCTCTGATTCGAGAAATTCAGATTCAGGAACAGAATCGGCAACAATACCTGCACCTGACTGAAAATAAGCAGTTTTGTTTTTGACTACCACTGTTCTTATTGTAATTGCAAAATCAATATTTCCGTTAAGTCCAATATATCCCACAGCGCCTGCATAAAGGCCTCTTTTTGTCTTTTCAAGCTCTTCTATTATCTCAATCGCCCGAATCTTTGGTGCTCCTGATACAGTTCCGGCAGGAAAGCATGACATGAAGGCATCAAGAGAAGTTTTACCCTCTAAGAGTTCACCCTCAACTGTTGATACGATATGCTGAACATGTGAGAATTTCTCAACTGTCATAAAATCCCTGACACGGACACTTCCATATTTAGATATCCGGCCGATATCGTTTCTTGAAAGATCTACAAGCATCAGATGTTCTGCGCATTCTTTTTTATCAGATAAAAGCTCATGTTCAAGCAAAACGTCTTCTTTTGGTGTTGCACCTCTTTTTCTTGTTCCTGCAATCGGTACTGATTCAACCCTTCTTTCCTCAACTTTGATAAGCATCTCAGGACTTGCGCCGGCGATTTGCATATCCGAAAAATCAAGGTAATACATGTAAGGACCAGGATTGATTCTTCTCATCTCGCGGTATATCAGAAATGGATCAGAACTGAAGGGACATTTAGATCCCTTTGACAAAACAACCTGGAAAATATCTCCGTTTTTGATATAATCCTTTGCAGTCCTGACAATCTCTTCAAACTCTTCTTTAGAAACACTGCTGATACATTCAGGATTTTTTTCCATTTCATTTGAAAAGAAAGTGCTTTTTTTCTCATTATTTTTCTTTAGATGCTTTAGAACTCTATCCAGGGTTTTTGTAATTTCATTTTGGTCTTTTTCAAAACAAAAGTCTGATTCTTTTTCATCAGATTTTTTAATGCCATTTTCTTCAGGATTTAGTAGCAAACTTTTTTCTATATCATCTGACTTTGTCTGGAAATGGAGAATTGTTATTGTATCTTTGATATGATCAAAGACCAAAAGCTCTTTTGGAAGTAAGAATTCTGCAAGAGGAAAATCATAATTTTCTTCTTTGTCTTTTTTAAATCCTTCAATTTTTTTGTCTTTTGACAAATCCAATGCAAAATCATATGAAAAGTATCCTGCAAGACCTCCTGAATATCCCGGGATTTGTGGAGATTCATAATCTATGCTTTTTAGAATCGATTGCAGATTTTCAGTCGAAAAAGTTTCTCCTTCGAAATCGAAGAAATTGCCAAACGGCCCTGTTATCCGGATATCGGGATCTGCTTTAATGTGCAGTAAAAGACCTGTTCCTACAACAGAATATCTAGTATTTCGCCCTGTATTTTCCATTGATTCAAGCAAAAAACCATAATCGGATCGAAGCGCCTCATATGCCAAAACAGGAGAAATCCTTGGATTTTTAAATGTCTTATATACCGCAGTTAAGAAATTTTTAAAATCTTTTTTTTCCTGACCTGAACTCTTATTATATGAAGATAAATGGGATTTATCCTCAAATGCTGGTTTTATGCCGCTGTCCATTCCACCGGCATCACCAAACCTGTTTTTTCAATTGCTTTCATAATTAACAATAAATATTTCCCTTTGTACATATTTATACATTATTGTACTAATTTGTAAAAATGATTTTTTGCATTGAATTTTAGCATGAATAATTCACAAGCAGATTTGGTATGGAAAAAGAGGATAAATCTGATTTGGATTTTATATGAAAATCACGCTGTTATTTACAGGAAATTATTGTATGAAAAATTATTTCATGAATCTATTTCCTGAAATCAAATTTCTGTTTTTATGATAGCTGCGCATGAAAAATCGTTTTGATAACCTTTTTTTAATAAAATCAAATCCTGATTTGCCGGCAAAAAAAGACTTGTATTCAAAAGTGAAAAAAGATTTAATTTTTATAAGCAAATTAAAAAGCTAAATTAGTGCTTAATTTATCAGAAGCATTATTCTCAGCGATTTTACCGGAAAATAATTTGTATATTTCTCCTGATAATACAAGCAAAATTCCAAAAAATGCGATCACCAGCCAGTCTGATAAATTAAGTGCCACTGTTTTAAAAACGGCCTGGAATGGTGGAGAATATACTACAATTAACTGTAAAACAAGACTTGAGAGTATTGCAATAATAATATAAGGATTTGAGAAAAATCCACGTGTTCTTAAGGTCTGTCTGAATGACCTGAAATTCAGAACATTTAACAACTCAATTATAATAATTCCCGTAAATGCAATTGTTCTTGCCTTTTCAAGGTCAAAATCATACAGCAGGAAAAGGGCAAGTGTTGAAAGACCAATATAAATTCCTGCGACAAGAATCATCAGGAGTGTTTTTTTTCCAAGAACAGGTTCATTAGGATTTTTTGGTTGTTGGCGCATGATGTCTTTTTCTGCAGGCTCAAGTCCAAGTGCAAGTGCTGATACACCATCTGTTACAAGGTTCATCCATAAAATCTGAAGAGGAAGAAGGATTAAAGGAAGACCCATAAGCATTCCGGATATTATCGCTATTACCTCTCCTACGTTTGAAGACAAAAGATAACGTGTGAATTTCTGGATATTGTCATACTCACGCCTTCCCTCGTGTATTCCTGAGACGATACTTTCGAAATTATCATCCAGAAGAATCATATCACCAGCTTCTTTTGCAACATCGCTTCCCTTAATACCCATTGCAATTCCGATATCAGCTTTTTTAAGCGCCGGAGCATCGTTTACTCCGTCCCCTGTCATTGCAACAATATGGCCGTCCTGATTCAAAACATCAATTATTCTTAGTTTATGTTCAGCATTTACCCTTGCAAGAATTTTTACATGTGACAATTTGTCCAAAAGAGCTTTGTCATCGAGATTGTCTATATCAGTGCCTTTCAAGACACCATCGCTTTTTAGTTCGACAGATTCTGCAACAGCTTTTGCAGTAATCTCAAAATCACCTGTAATCATTATTACATCAACATCTGCTGTCCGGCAAAGAGCTATTGCATCTTTTGCCTCAGAACGGGGAGGATCTATTATTCCTGCAAATCCAAAAAATACCAGACTGCTTTCAGCCTCTTCTGAATTATCCGGGATTTTGTCCAGCCTTTTTGAGGCAATCGCCAGGACTCTTAGCCCTTCACGGGCGAATGACTCATAAACGTCTTTTAAAATCTCTCTGTCATTATCTAATAAGGGCACAGCAGTTTTATTTTTGTAAATATGACTGCAAAGTTTCAGTATTATCTCAGGAGCGCCTTTTGAATAGGCAACGAATCCTTCATCTCTTTCATATATAGTTGTCATCCTCTTTCTGGATGAGTCAAATGAAAATTCCTTTGCGATCTTTTGCATGGGAAGTTTATATTCCGGAATATCTGCTTTGTGCGCCGCAGTAACTAGTGCTCCTTCGGTCGGAGTTCCGATAACTGACCATTCACCCTTGCTTTTTTTAAGAATTGCATGATTGCAGAAAAGACCTGCCTGCAGAAATTTTAAAAGTCCGTCATATTCATTTGGAGGTACAGGTTTTTCATTTAGGAAAAATTCACCTTTAGGGTCATATCCGCTTCCGCTTACAAAAAAAACCATGTCAGGAACATAAATTTTTGTTAAAGTCATCTCATTTTTAGTAAGTGTTCCTGTCTTGTCAGTGCAGATAACTGAAACCGAACCTAATGTTTCAGAAGCCGACAAATGCCTGATAAGGCACTTTTTTTTGTACATGCTCTTTATTCCGACTGCCAAAGTCAGTGTCACAACCGCAGGAAGCCCTTCGGGGATAACCGCAACTGCAAGAGAGACAGTTGTCATAAACATCTCCATCAGATTGCGACTCTGAAAAATTCCAAGAATAACTATTAAAAAAGCTACAAATACAGATATTGCACTGATATTTTTGCCAAGTGTATTCATCTGCCTTGAAAGGACAGTTTCATCCTCTGATATTTTAGAGGTAAGGCCTGCAATCTTTCCAAATTCTGTATTCATTCCGGTTTCAACAACTATTCCGCGTCCGCGTCCGTTTGTGACAACTGTTCCCATAAAAGCCATATTGTATTTATCGCCTGTCATTGCGTCAGGCTCTGATGGAGAAGTGTTTTTCAAAACAGGAGCAGATTCGCCTGTAAGAACCGATTCATCGATTTGAAGGGTCGTTTCCTCAAACAAAAAAATGTCCGCCGGGACTTTTCTTCCGCTTTCCAAAATAACTATGTCTCCCAAAACCACATCTTCAGAATTTATAACTGTCTCTGTATTGTTTTTAAGAACATAAGCAGACAGACCAAGCATCTTTTTTAGTGCATCAATTGCTTTTCTTGCCTGCCATTCCTGGAAAAAACCAAGAATTGCATTTAGTAAAATTATAGCAATAATTGCTGAAAAATCAATTAATTCTCCGACTGCAAACGATGCCAGTGCGGCAAAAATAAGTATTCCTATTAAAATGCTTTTAAACTGGGAGATAAATATTTCAAAAGCAGATAATTTTACCTCTTCTTCTAATTTGTTTGGACCATACTCTAAAAGCCTTTTATCTCTTTCTTCATCTGATATTCCGGACATATCTGCATTGAGGCTTTTAAAAACCTCTTCTTTTGAAAGAGTATGCCATAAGATTTTTTCAGAGTCAGATTTTTGATCCACGATAACGGTAATTAATCAGCCACAATAATAATTCTATTGTGTGAATTATGATAAATGTAAAAAAAATTCTTTTTTTAATCTTTTTTTAGTTAAGACTTTAAAAAAGGGATATCTCATGTTTTGTTTGAGGTAAAATATTTTGTTTAATCTTTAAATTTTCAGGTTTTTTAATATTTTATTCACTACCAATAAGTATCAGTTTAACCCCATTAATAACAACACAATATGGCCTCCATCGAAGAAGAAATCAAAGCAATTGAAGACGAGATCTCCAATACAAAATACAACAAAGCCACATCCAACCATATCGGCAGACTTAAAGCGAAACTTGCAAAGATAAAAGACGAGGCAGTATCCCGTGCAATGGCCTCTTCCGGCGGCGGAGAAGGCTACGCTGTTAAAAAATCAGGTGACGGGACTGTAGTTTTGGTTGGATTTCCGTCTGTTGGTAAATCCACACTTTTAAACAAGCTTACAGGTACAGAAAGCGAGACTGCAAGTTATGCCTTTACAACATTAACTGTAGTGCCCGGGTCAATGGAGCATAAAGGCGCAAACATTCAGATTCTTGATATCCCCGGACTTATTGCAGGTGCGGCGATGGGCAAGGGACGCGGAAAGGAGGTAATCGCGGTTGTCAGAAGTGCTGATCTTATTCTTCTTTTAGGTGATGTTTACAATGAAAAGCACATCAACGTCCTCATAAAAGAGCTCAACGATGCCGGAATAAGGCTGAATAAGGAAAAACCCGATATTACAATTAAAAAGACTTCAAACGGCGGTATAAGATTTAATACTGTTGGACGTGCCGGGCTTGATCTTGAAGAGATAAGATCGATGCTTGCCGAAAACAAGGTAATGAATGCAGATGTCTTAACCCGTGGCAATGTCACACAGGACGATTTTGTTGATGCAATGATGGGAAGCAGAGTATATATTCCTGCATTCTTCGCTGTCAATAAAGTTGATCTGGTAGATGAAGAGAGAAGGCAGGAGATAATTGGAGATGTTACAGACAGATTTGGACGTCCTCCTATTATGCTTTCTGCCCACAGCGGATATAATATCGAGCATTTAAAAGATGAAATCTATAATCAGCTTGGATTCATTAGAATTTATTTAAAGCCTGTCGGCGGAAAGGCAGATTTAAAAGAGCCTTTAATCATAAGAGCGCCTGCAACTGTTGAGTCAGTATGCAACAAGCTTCACCGCGAATTTGTTGAAAAATTCAGGTATGCAAAAGTATGGGGTGATTCTGTAAAGCACGATGCACAGCGTGTCGGACTTAACCACACATTAGAAGACGGAGATATTTTAACAGTTGTAACAAAAGCGTGAGAAAGTTCAGGTCCGGGCAAAATAGTTTTTTTTCTTTGATTTAATTTTCAATCAAAGAATTGAACCGGTTTTTTGTAGCTACTATACTCTTAAATTCTCGAACAGATAATTAGTCTTTATGAATATTCGTATAGTCCTTGAACCCAGTGAGGAAGGAGGATATACAGTCTATGTTCCTTCACTCCCCGGTTGTATCAGTGAGGGTGATACAAGGGAAGAGGCGATAGAGAATATTAAAGAGGCAATTGATCTTTTCCTTGAACCGATCGAAGATGAAGTAATTCTCGGTGAAAGAGCAGAACAGATCGAGATAGCTGTATGAAGAAAGTTCCCTTTCTGGATTACGACAAAGTAGTGCGAGCACTTCAAAGAGACGGTTTTGTTATAGTCAGAACAAAGGGAAGTCATATCCGTCTTCATAAAAACATGGCTGATGAGACTATTAAACTTACAATTCCAATGCATAAACCAATAAAGAGATCAACTCTTTCCCATATCCTGAAACAGGCTGATATGACTCTAAAAGATTTGGAAGAACTTATTTGACTGATTTGCTTTGTCTCAAAAAGATCAGGATCAAAGTCCAGAAAATATTTTTTTTCTTTTGGGGTTTTGTTTTTTAATAAATTAAAGATAATTTTATAGAATTATAGTTGTATATTATCAAATATGCAAGAATTTTATCTTTCTGATAATATAGTTCAGGGAGAAGAAATTCCCTTCTATATTCTGTGGAAGGGAGATGAAATTAAATCATTAAAATTAGAAATTACAGGTTTTTCTAAATTTATTGAAATATATAATGCTGATGATTACGAACTATCCTCAAATTCTCTTTTCGTATCAAAGACCGAAACACCTGGTTATCTTGGAGGATTGATTTCAACCTGTATTTCAGATGTACCGCAGGTGTCAGCTTCTATGAAAGTAAATTTAGAATATGCTAATGGTCAAAAAAAAGAGTTTTTTGAAAATAGGATATTATATACTACGAAAATAATCCCTAAATCTATTCCTGAAATAATCGATCTTTCAAATCCCGAATATGAAAAGATATTAATTGATTTAAAGGGAGAAACATCTGTTTTTTTTAAAGTAAATAAGCTAGATGAAAATGAATGTGAAATGGATTATTTACCTGAGGTAAAAATGCTATTTCTCAATATCGGTGAGGTAATTCATTCTGGGTTGATTGATTTAAAGGCTGAATATCCAGCTTATACTGATTTTATTGATTATATACTTGAATTTGACAATTCAAAAACTATTAGTACACTTTCTGAAGAGGTTGAAAGAGAGATTGAATCTAAATATTCAGATGCAATTAGTGATGAAATTTTTTTATCAACTATTGCTGATATTTTTATAACAGCAATGCTGGGGAATGCTGATTTTAAAAAGAATATATTGGGTTCTACTTATGAATATTTTAAAGAAACCAGAAATACAAATAGAGTTTTTTTCAACGATCCTTTATTAAATATTTATTCTCCGAAAGGATTATGCAATATGGCTCTTGAACTTGTTGCTTTAGATGTTCTTAAACAACAATCTGATACAATTAAATTAAAAATAATGATTGAAGGGGAGGAGGAGATTTTCGTTCCTATTGTTGATCTCTTTTCCTTTAGGAGGGTTTCATGATTACAGAAGTAGCTACTGCAACATATTTAGAAACAAAAGAATTCATTAAAATCGCCAAACATATCCAAAACCAGATTGAGTCAAATAAAAAACAAAGTCTTAGAATTGAATGCAATAAAGGTATAGGGACAATTTCTACATTCGTGAAAATAGATGGTAAATTCGATAAATGGTATCGAAAGATTACTGGAGGGAAAATAGTAATACCTTCTTTACATTTATATGATGTAAAAACAACCATTTATTCCCCATTTCCAGATAGAATTACTAATAACTCTACTATCCACGGTGATAAGTGTATTATTGATTTAAATCCCGCCTTGGAAGCGGATTTTTTTAGTTTTGATTTATCATATAGAATAGATCCTGACTACTCTCGTCAATTAGTAAAATCAAGATCTCCTGCAGAATTAATTAAAGGGAAAGTAAAATATGATTTAACTGCACAGTTGAAAAATCCAAAATCATTACAAATGGGTTTATCAGAAGTAGATATTGAAAATTTTCCAGTTACAGCCCGGATACATATAAATGAAAAAATAAATTCCCAAATTCCTGAGTATATTAAAAGATTAACAGAATTAGAATTTAGTGATGATAGAAATCCTCATAATTTTAAAATTGAAATAAAAAATAAACAAGAAATTGCCCGGTTAAGAAAAAAATTAGGGAATGAAAAGTTAGAGGACAAAATAAATAACTTGTCTCATCTTCTATCTGAAAGAAATTTTATTAATTACATAAATATGGATGGTGAATTTAAATTAAATGGTTGTGAGAGAGGAAGTGATTTCTTTAAAGCTTTTGGTAGGTATCAATTACCAAAATACATGAATGTTGTTTCTTTAACTGATTTAAGTCTGGAAAAAATGGCTGCTAAAGGAACTCTAATATATGATTCAAAATCATTTGATCGAGATGTAAAAAATTCCTTTTAATATTTCATTTTCGCCCTTTAAATACATTATTTTATGTGGCATAATCCCTAACTATTATTTATCAGGAGCATTTATGGATTCAGTGAAAAATAGAATACGGGCTCATAAGAATGCAAAAAAGGGAATAAATGATATTATAAATAAAAAAGAATACGTCCTTATAATCCATTATTCTTGTGAGGGGTTTAATGATGTTTTTGAATCTAAAACACCTAGAATTGCCTCTATTGTAGTAAAAAATTTTGATAATGGGCAAACTAAATCATTTTCAATTGACACCACTGCTGAAAAAGAAGATGTGGGTAATTCGAGAATTATGCAAAATTATGATTCATTGGAAAAAAAATTTTTAGACGGTTTTTTTGCATATGTGAAAGAACACCCTCAGAATTATTGGATAAATTGGAATATGAGGAATATAAAATATGGATTTGAAGCTATAAATCAAAGATATAGAGTTCTAGGAGGGACACCCTTTGAAATTGATGAAAACCATCGACTGGATCTATCAAGGATCTTTGATGAATTGTATGGTGAAAAATATATCAAGGACTCTAAGTTAATAGCACTAGCACAAAAAAATAATTTTAATCAAAGTGATTTATTAAACGGAAAAGAGGAGGCTGAGGCTTTTCAAAATGGTGAATTCGCAAAAATACATCTCTCCACTTTAAGAAAAGTTGAACTAATTGATAAGTATTTGAGACATTCTGCAGAAAGTCGATTAAAAACTGATACAAGCATAAGACAAATCTATGGCTTAACTCCTCAAGGTATTTTTGAGTTAGCTAAGGAGAATTGGGTTATCAGCTTGGTATTTACTATTATTGGTATAATTATTTGTACAATAATAACAATGGTGATCTCAAAATTATTCACTTTTTAATGAATATAGATAATTCTTAAAACAAAATCGTCTTTGATAGAATTTTAGCTTGTGGGAAAATATATGCTTCGGATAATCTTCTGCCCTTTGAAAAAAAGGATGGATTTTATTTGATTTTAGAGATTTTCTTCAATTTGATTTATCATCCAATCGTAGATATCACAGAATTTCTCGAAATTTTCTTCTCTCGAAAGACCTGTAAGCGGTGTATTTGATGAAGTATCTGTTTTTTCCATGTTAAAGGCAAATCCATCTATTTCATTAAATCGTTTGAGAAGATCTATCCTGTTTTTCTGGTCATCAAACGGGGGATATTTCTGAAGGTTGTAAAACACGATTCTGAGATACTTAGGCTCAAGTTCGAAGAATTTGTAAGTGTCAGCATTTACTGAAGTAAAACCAAGATTGACCGAACCAACCTTTGCTCCTTTTCCATACTGAATCCAGTAACCCTTATCCTCGCACCAGTCAAGCAGTCTGGCTGTGGCAGATGCAGACCCGGCGTAATCCCTTTCGCGAATCTGGTCGAGAAGCATCTCCCTGTTCCATTCTTTTTTATTCTCAGCCTTCAGATCAGTAGCCTTCATTGTTCTTCCGACAACACGCGAAATAAGCGTTTTAAGATTTTGTCCGGTGTATTGCTTGACCTCCATTACCAAAACTTCTGTACTGACCATCTGTTCATTTAAATATTCTATAATTCTCTGGAGTTCGGAAGGGATCTCATCTGCGATAAAGAGAAGTCGGATATTGCTGTTTTTTAGATTATTTTCAACAATGTTCCAGTAATCTTCGATTTCTCTCTCTTTATCAAGAAATCTGGCAAGATGGGAAACAGGATCAATATTTTTTTCGGAGCATGTGTCTTCATAATCCATTCTAATTTACCCAATATCGCAGTTAGTGACTGAATTGGAAGCATATTCAAGCATCTGTCCGATAACTTCCCTTCGGATTCTTGTATCAGTGCTTCTTTTTACTTCGATAAATGTGGGGATTCCATCCTGATCTAAAAAGAAATGATCTATTGACCATCTATTGCTCCCGTTTTTCTTATCGCTTATCCCCATCTCTCTTTTTACCAAAATCCAGCGTCTTGGAGAATCGGGATCAATCTGGGATCCAGAGATGAGATTGGGATAGTCTTCAAGAAGTGATTGTAAAAGATCCTTTGAATCGTATTTTTCTTCTTTCATCTCCAGAAAGCTCTTGTCTTCTTGTAAAAGAAATATTTCACCCCTCATAATAGAGTTTTTATATTTTGCTGATAATTTGTTTTTGGTTCGAAGATGTCAATCGGTCCCTTGTCGCATATTCTGAAACATCCGGTATTGTTGACGTACACTTCTCCGTCAACGTCTATTTCATCTATCTCTTCAACGAATTTTATTAGGATGTCAACTCCTTTCTGTGAGTGGCAATATACTTTCTGCTGGCCGTTAGACCTTGAACTTAAACATACAAAGATGTGGTTTTTCGGATCAGTTATATATGAATAAATATCTCTGCTAAACCTGTTAAAATTTAAAAATCTCGCATAAGAATTGTTACTGTCATACTTATAAAATCAGCAAAAATGTTGAAAAAAAAATTATTCCTGTAATAGGGACATGATAGGGTATTAATCGAATATTCATGCCTAAATTTTCATAGTCATAATTTAAACGCGACTTTGTCAGGTCAGTACCTTTCTGATCTCATCTAAAGGTGCATCTGTTTTTATTCCTGTACCTGCATAGTGAACCCTAGAAGCACGGTATCCTGCATCTTTTAAGCGCTCAATTACAGTATCGATTGCAACCGGTGATACTTTCCAGTAGCGGCTTAGGACATGGTAGTCATAAAATGTGGATGTCTCAAGCTCGTTTCTGCAGGTGTTAAGGAGCTTTTCAATTTTTGGAGCTGTTCCAAACATTGGTTCTGATTCCGTTTTTGACTGGTTAATTTTAGTAAGCATTTCATCTATTATATCAGTCCTGCTTACAGCTCCAAGCCACAGCGGGCCTGCGGCAGTCAATTTTTCTCCGCATTCCGGGCAGGTATGTGTCTCTGCCAAAAGACCCTTCTGCTCTGTTCTATACGGGCATTTTTTGCACTGGTGAATATAGCCTATGCTTGAAATTGCCTTGTCAGCCTTTCCTGCCCCATATGAGAGCTTTAGATATATTCTTACAAAATGCTCGCGGGCAAATGAGAACAAAGGCTCAACACCCCTGTCATACTTGACAATCTCCCTTACTGCATAACCAAGAAGTATCCTAAGACCCATCTCGCTGTGGTATTCGTTGTTTATGGGTCGTGCAAAATATCTTCTTATGCCGGCCTTTAAGTGTGAACCACAAAGCGGTGCAGTGTCTGTCGCTGTTATGAAAAGATATTTTTTTGCACATCCGGCCGCGGCGTTTAAAAAAGGTGCAGGTGTTCCGAAGGGATCGATATCAACAGCATCAAAACGTCTCTCATGCATTATTGCATTTGCATCGCGGTTTGTAATCTCAAGTACCGGTGCATAAGTGTCACGGTTGTATTCAAGAAGAGGAATTGCCCCTGAGCTTTTGTCATTGACCGTTGCATTAATCCCGCATTCGTTAAAGACGCGGATTCCACGAACACCTGTTGCACTCATTGCATCAAGGTAGCTTTCGGCATCAAGGCATTTTAGCATTAAAATGGTTGTATCCCTGTTCAGCTCCATTCTCTTATTGAAGAAGACAGGCGCACCTGAGGGCGGAAAATTCAGGTTTTCATCCATTTCCGGCGCTAAAAATTTGGTTTTGCCCTCTTTTACTTCAACAAGCTTCATCTGGTAAATTATTACACCGCATCAAAAATAGACATTTGTTTTTATCTGTTAATCGCGGCAACTTTTCATGACTGAAATGAAAAAGGTATTGTAATAATTTTTTTTCAGATTTGCAGATATTCACATGATTTTTTAGATGAAAGTTACTTTGTAACTTACATGAAACTGTTGCCTGAAATATAATTCCATGAACGCTTTTTCTGCAGATATTTAGGAAATCTTATAGCTTATCCTGTACAATTTATATTAGCACAAATGAAACCTGAGGGCTTGTGGCCTAGCCTGGATATGGCGTTAGCCTCCTAAGCTAAAAGTCGGGGGTTCGAATCCCCCCAAGCCCGTTTTAAATTTTCATTTTTTTGGTTTTTCTTAAGCTTATTTTGAATCAGTTTTCCAAAAGAATAATTCAGTTTAAAAAAAGATATTCTTTATAGATGCTGAAAAAAGGATATCTGGATATTACACGCCCTGTCAATTCAGTTGTTGCAGGTTTCGCCGTAATACTTGGAATAATTATTGCAAAAGGGCTTGTACCTGCAGAATCACTCATAATGATCCCTGTTGTAGCTTTAATTACCGCCGCCGGAAATACAATAAATGACTATTACGACAGGGAAATTGATGCTGTAAACAGGCCTGAGAGGCCAATTCCAAAAGGTCTTGTAACACCTAAAGGAGCTTTAATATTTAGTGCCGCGCTTTTCATTTTGGGAATATTCTTAAGCATCTTTATAAATGTCTTATGCCTTGCAATTGCAGTTTTTAACTCTTTGATTCTCGTATATTATGCAAAAAAGTTAAAGATGATGCCTTTTATTGGAAACGTTGCCGTATCATATCTTTCAGCGTCAGTTTTTTTATTTGGCGGCGCTTTCTTTGGTCTGGAAGGTCTTTATCAGAATGCTGTTGTTTTTGCAATAACATTTTTTGCTATGCTTTCACGTGAGCTTTTAAAGGATGCGGAAGACATCGAAGGTGACATGAAAGGAGGTGCAAAAACCCTTCCAATCATAATCGGAGTTAAAAAAACAGGATTTTTAAGTTTTATACTGGCTCTTACAGGAGTAATTATCAGTCTGTTACCTCTCCTTCGTTTCTGGGGTGTATATTACCTCTCATTAATCATCATAGCAGACGCTGTTATCCTTTATGCGGCATTAAAAGGCATTAAAGCAGAGGATTCAGAATCATTAAAAAATTCCGGTGCAACATCGGTTCTTAAAAAAGGCATGTTTCTTGCACTTGTGATTTTTCTGATTTCCGCAGTCTTTTTTGGATAATACTTATATTGTATGCGCCTGAATCTCATTTAGCAATGAAATTATACAGAGACGGGGACACTTTCATAGCCCCTAAAGGCTCTTATTTTGAAGGCAATGTTAAAATAAATGGCAATTTTATCGTTCCTCCATGTACTCATTTCTGGGGTCACCTGGCAGTTGACGGAAACCTGGAGTTGGGCCCGCACTCATCAGTAAGGTATAAAGTAACCTGCCGGAATGCAGTTATTGGTTCAGACGTTAAAATTGGAGGGGATGTCAATGTCGAAGGTGATATTACGGTATGTGATAATGCAAAAATGCCTCTTATCAATGCCGGGGGAGATGTAATCCTTCGTCCCGGTGTTGAAACAGGTGATGTGAAAAGCAGTGGAACAATCTACATATTTGGAAAAGTCAAATCAGGAAAACTTCTTGGAAGACAGGTAAAAGTGCTTAGAAATCCTGCAGACGAATATAGAGGAGATTACGCAGTAAAACAGGATGTCATTTCCGAATCTGAAGAATCCGGCTTTTCATTTGAAAAAACACAGGAAGAATACCAACAGGAAGATTACTGAATCTAAGAATTAGTCTAAAAAGTGTAAATATTTTTAAAAATATTTTAAAATTGGGTTTTAAGTTCATTTAAGGCCATTATCGCCTCTTTTTGAAAAAATAAAAGCATTTATAAAGCTTTTTTTTCAATATAAATTTTCATTATCAATCTTTCAGTTTTATCCCTGGATTTCTTCTTCAATTCCAAGAACTGCAACGTCCATTAAATCATGCCAGTTTAAAAGAGTCTCAACACAGCCGTCTTTTAGGGTAACAACTCCCATCCCAACCAGATTGATTTTGTCAAGAAGTTCAAGCCCTTCTCTTACCTCAACAATGCATCCAACTCCGATAACCGCTTCAGGCTTGTATTTTTTAACCATTCGCTTAATCAGTGTTGAACCAGGCGCAATCCATATCTTATAGCCCATCTTTTCAAGCACATCAATGTGGGCGCCAATCTCGCATCTTCCACAGCGCCGGCAGATAAGACCTTCAGGAGTCAGATTTGCAGGACAGGCGGAATTTCTAAGGCACTGTGGCAGAAAAATGGCCCGTTTCTCAGGCAAAACATTTGAAAATGCCGTCTGGTTCATTGTATTGTGAAGATTAATAGAAAAAGCAGTAAGCTCTTTGTCATCAAGACCAAAAAACTTGCAGATTCCCTTGGCCATTCCTTCTGTCATGACAATTCCTGACTTTACAAGACTAGGAAAATAAAAACGGCCTTTTTTAATTGAATAAAATGATATCCCTACAACAATCAGTGAGAAAAGAAAAAAGCCGATAACTAAGATTATCGCAATCTCGCCGATTGTAAAAATGAGTTGCTCCCAGATATTTTCAGATATCATTTTTGTCAGAGATAGATTGTGTGCTGTGCAGTTAAATATCTCTTGATTAAGGCATCTTAAGATTTTCATCAAAAGAAGGCCTTATAATTCCTCTTTCGGTAATTATTGCAGTTATAAGCTCAAGAGGAGTCGGGTCAAAAGCATAGTTTAAAGTATCAACACAATCCGGCATCAACTGTTTATTTCCGCAGAAAGCAAGTTCGTTTCGGTTTCTGATTTCAATTTCAATCTCATTTTCTCTGTGCTCTTTGTCAAACGTCGACGAAGGAGCGGCAACGAAGAATGGAATATTGTGATATTTCGCGCAGACTGCATGCATATATGTTCCAATTTTGTTAAATACGGCATCCTGTGTAATTCTGTCAGCGCCGACAATAACTGCATCAATTTCACCTTTTCGCATAAGAAATGCGGCAGAAGAGTCTGGAATTGTCTTTACAGGAATATTATCCCTGGAAAGTTCCCATGCAGTAAGTCTTGAACCCTGATTTAAAGGTCTTGTCTCACATGAGATTACAGATACATCTTTTCCCATTGCAACTGCTGAACGAATTACACCCAGTGCTGTTCCCCAAGTGTAGCAGGCAAGGGCTCCTGCATTACAGTGTGTCAAAACCGTGCATTTATCCGGCAGAAGTTCTGCTCCAAAATCTCCTATCTGCCGGCACATTTTTTCATCCTCTTCTGCTATGCTGACAGCCTCGGATAGTGCATTCTCTCTTGCCTCTTCCGGGCTTTTTGCATTCTGAATCGATTGTAAAACCCGTTTTATTCCCCATGAAAGATTAATTGCAGTAGGTCTTGTTCTTGAAAGGTAATCTCCATCATCAAAAACCAGTTTTAAAAAACCGTCCATGTTTTTGTCGTCATGAATGAATGTTGACAATGAAACGCCAAATGCTCCTGCAACCCCGAGTGCAGGCGCACCTCTGACCTCCAGATTTTTTATCGCTTTTGCAAGCCTTTCTATGCTGTCACACGAGATTATTTTATATTCTGCAGGAAGAAGAGTCTGTTCAACAAACTTTATGCAGTTGTTGTCAAAATCCCAAAAGATTGTCTTTTCGCTCATAAAAATCAAAAATATAATGTTTTAGCAGTTTCAATTACAGGATATTTATTCTCTTTTAAATAAATTAATCAGTCAGGTTCTGGTTAATTTTTGATTGCATCCGAAAATGCCTTCATGGCCGCCGCACCGCCCTGCATAACACTGTCCGGAATATCTTTTGGAGATACAGCCGCTCCTGCAACGTAAATTCCCGGTCTTATTGTTCCAACCGGGTTTATTTTCATATTCTCCTGAGAGAAAAATCCTGATTCGTCCTTTTCTATTCCAAGAATTTTAGCTGTCTCATCAGAATTTTTGGCAGGCTCCATTCCAACCGACAAAACAACAAGACCCGGATTAAGCGTTAAAAGAGCTCTTGTTTCTGTATTTTCAACAGTAAGCTGTATAGTATTGTCTGGCCCTGCAATTATCTCTCCGGGAAGTCCCCTTATGAAATTGATTCCCAAATCCTGTGCCCTCTGGTAATATTCCTCATAGCCTTTTCCATATGCACGAATATCCATGTAGAGCATGAAAATGTCTAAATCCTTGTTCTTTTCTTTTAGAAGGATTGCATTTTTGATTGCAAACATACAGCATACACATGAACAATATGGCCTGTCTATTGTAATGTCACGTGAACCAACACACTGAACAAATACAATTGAATCAGGCTTTTCTCCATCAGAAAGCCTTCTTGGAATACCTCCCGTAGGTCCGCTTGCACAGATTAGCCTTTCAAACTCAAGACTTGTTATTACATCCGGAATCCTAAGATAATTGAGATTTCTCTTTTTTTGTGCATCAAATATCTCAAAGCCTGTTGCAACAATAATGCTTGAAACATCAAGTGTAAACTCATGCTCAAAATCCTCATCTGTATGTAAAACAGCCTCCGGTCCGCACACGTCATAACAAAGTCCGCACTCGATGCAGTGTTCTGCATCGCGGATTGTAACATTTGGAACAATCTGCGGGTGCGGTTTGTAAATCGCTTTTCTGACACCCACACCTGCATCATATTTGTTGTATACCTCAACAGGACAGACTTCCATGCAGTCTCCACAGCCGTTGCATTTTGTTTCGCTTACATAACGCGGGTGTTTTACAAGACTTAGCGTGAAATTTCCAACATCGCCTGTTACACCTTTAACTTCAGTCAGAGTGTAGAGTGTGATATTTGGGTTTCTCTCAGCGTCTACCATCTTTGGTGATAAAATGCACATTGAACAATCGTTTGTCGGAAAAGTCTTGTCAAGCTGCGACATGTGCCCGCCGATTGAGGGCTCTCTTTCTATTAAGTGCACTTTGACGCCATGATTTGCTATGTCAAGCGCCGCCTGAATACCTGCAACTCCGGCACCTATTACTGCAACTTCACCCATTTGCATACTCCTTTGCAAGATCTATATATATCTCCGCATTTTTTACAATGCTTTGTTTTTGTTCGTCACTTAATTCACGAACAACTTTTCCCGGGACTCCCATTACAAGAGATCCTGGAGGAATTACTTTATTTTCAGTTATAACAGAACCTGCGGCAATAATTGAATCCTCACCTATGACAGCCCCGTTTAGGACTATAGCACCCATTCCGACAAGTACGCGGTCTTTTATTGTACAGCCGTGAACAACTGCTCCATGCCCTATTGTTACGTATTTTCCAATATTTACAGGATGGCAGGATGATTCATGAACTACACAGTTGTCCTGAACATTTGAGCCTTTACCTATTGTTATCTCATCCCTGTCTGCCCTAAGCACTGCGCCGAACCAGATGCCGGTATCCTGTCCCAGATTTACCTTCCCTACTATTTTTGCATTGTCTGCTATGAAAGTGGCATTGCCCGGAGGGATGTTACTGCTCATAATACTTACAGGTTGTACTTATATTTCAAAAAAACTTTGTGAACGTATCCAACAGGAATTGTTTGCAGAAGAGACAATTGTAATAATTATAGTATTGGTTGATTACCTATAAATCCGGGCAGACATTATTTTAAGTTACCACTATATTTCAGACAAATTTTTTATGAGCAATTCTTTGGATCGGAATCTTTCTGGATATAAATAAACAACAATCAGGCATTTAAAAGCGACTAATGCATAATCTGCATCTTAACAACTATTTTTGGCCTAAAGATGTAATTCTTCGACACCTTTTATTCCCTGACAAATCTCTGAAATTATCAAAAGTGTATTAAAAAAATACATTAAGTCAGGCAGTCATAGAGATATACTCAGATGAAAGTAATGGTCGGGGGCACATTCGATCCCCTTCACGACGGACACAAAAAATTGCTGGAGCGCTCCTTTGAAATAGCCGGAGATTTGGGACTTGTAACAATAGGTCTTTCGGGAGATAAATTTGCAAACAGAAAAAACCACCCAATAAGGCCTTTTTTGGAGAGAAGAAATGATCTCTTTGAATATCTTAAGTCGAAAAATTACAGCACAAAATGGGAGATAGAAGAGCTTTCAGACAGATTTGGCTCAACACTTGAGAAGGATTTTGATGCGATAGTTGTAAGCGAGGAGACTTTCCCGACAGCTGTTGAGATAAACAAATTAAGAAAAGAAAAGAAGATGAAAAAAGTGGATATTCACCAGATAACATGCGTCCTTGCCGCTGACGGAAGATGGATATCAAGCACAAGAATCTGGAAAGGTGAAATTGATGTCCATGGAAGCCTTTTAAAATCCAAAAATAATGAATAATTTTTAATCATTCAATTTAAATCATTTATTTGCTTAAGAAGACGTCCCGGAAAAATTAGGTTTGGAAACTTTTTTTCTGTGTAAATATTCTGAAATTTAGATATGGATTGTTTAAAAACCCGGATTTCGAATTAAAAAAAATTAGATGATGAATTAATCTAACCAATATCCGTCAGACAAAATTCATTCAGACAATATACTCAACAAAATCCGAAGTGATAATATTGTCGCAGTACAGGCAGTGGAGTGTTTCATCAACTACCTCAAACTTAGTCTCAATTGGTTCATTTGAGTTTGTTATACAGCCAGGATTTGGGCATTTGACAACTCCTGTTAAAACATCCGGAATTTCAACACCTACTTTTTCAACAACTCTGTAGTTTCTGATGATATTTATTGTTGCATTAGGAGATATAAGCGCAATTTTGTTGACTTCTCCTTTTGAAAGTTCCCTGTCTGAAATTTTCACAATATCCTTTTTGGTTCCGGTTGTATTGCTAAGCACATTTGTTGCAATTGAAAGTGACTCTTCAGTAGAGCCCGTTATTCCAAGGATCTTTAAAACAGTCAGTGCTTCTCCGGCTTTTATATGATCAATCACAGTTCCGTTCTGAATCGGGCTTATCAAAAGTCCGTTTTCCGGTCTTTTCTTACTTTCTTTCAAAGCATCACATCCTCAAGCATTGCCATTCTCACTGGAATCCCATTCTCCGCCTGCCTGAAATACTTTGCATTTGGAAGAGAGTCAACTTCAGGGTCAATTTCTCCTGCACGGGGAAGAGGGTGCAGAAGAATAAGATTTGAGCGTGTATTTTCAAGAGTCTCAGCTGTGATTCTGTATGAATGTGCAACCTTTGAATAGCTTGCAGAATCCGGAAACCTCTCGCGCTGAATTCGAGTTGCATACAAAACATCCAGTTCATCGATAACATCCTCAATATTTGTATGCTCAATTATAGGTGTATCGCGGTCTTTAAGCTCTTTTGCAAGCCCCTGTGGCATCTCAAGTCCTTTTGGAGCAATTGTGTGAATCCTTACGTTGTAGTTTGAAAGTGCATATGACAGAGAGTGCGCTGTTCTTCCATACCTTAGATCGCCCAAAAGGCCGACATCAATGTCATCTATTGGCATATTTTCCTTGATTGTATAAAGGTCAAGAAGAGTCTGTGAAGGATGCTGTCCTGCACCGTCTCCTGCGTTTATCACAGGAACAGTTGAAAAATCCGATGCAAGACGTGCCGCACCCTCCTTTGGATGGCGAAGGACTATTGCATCGACATAACTGCTTACTACACGAATTGTATCTGCAAGAGTCTCTCCTTTTGAAATAGAGCTTCCCTCAACGCTGTCAACTGTTATAGCATCGCCTCCAAGCCGCGATAATGCAGATGCAAAAGACATTTTTGTTCTGGTGCTTGGTTCAAAAAATAAAAGAGCGACAAGTTTTCCTGACAATGTCCGCTTATAGCTTCCAAGACTCTGGATTTTTTCTGCCTTGTCCAGCAAAGCGTCAATGTCATCCCTTTCAAAGTCCCTGATGGATATTATGTGATGCATATGACTGCCTAAATGTTATCTGTGCTATGTAATGAAAAAACTGATCTGATGCTGTCAGAAAAAATAAAAACCCGGATGAAAAAAATCATATTTCAGTCTGACATTATCTTCTTCTTTTCACAATAAATATGGCCATTACAATAAAAACAAGGATTATTGCGTCAATTATCAAAATATCCTTCAAAGAAACTCCGGATATTTTAGTATTTTCATCTGTTTTTATATCACTATCCAAAAAAGCGGATGTCTGTTTCTGCTCCGAAAAAAGATAATTCCCTGTTTCAGACAGCTTGGAATTATCAAATTCAGAATTATTTTCATCAGTTTTCAAATCATCATATGACTGATTATCATTATATTCAGAATTTTTGTATTCCGATATTTTATCACCTGAGTTTTTTGCAATTGCAAAAAGGGAAAAGCCGGGACTTTGGGCGGTATAAGTAATCATGCCGTTTTTTGTGGTCACAGGAACTGTAAAAAGAGCAGTCCATCCGTTTTCTTTAGAATTAGTATATTTATTGGTGTTTTTAGAATTAGTCCCGGTATTGTTGAAGGTATTGTTATAGTGGAATAGAGAAACATCACGCGGGGAAATATTGTTTTTCTGAACCCAGATAACAGGAAGGTCAAATGTAATCTGACAATCTTTTATTGTCACATATCCTGCAGGAACAAGTTCGATGTATTCATAAACAACAGATGAAGGAGGTACAACTCCACTGCCAGGTGACTGCTTCTTTAGTCCTGTAACAACCAGACTGGAAATTCCTGTACCGGTTGCCTCAATTTTAGTAATATGAGAATCTCCGCCAACATTAACCTCCCTTTTTAATACAGGAAGCTCGGTAGGTTTTTGTGTAAAATCCCTGTCAGAACCGGACTTTGCCGGTGCAGATATACTGTCAAGAGCTACTAAGCCAAATGCACAAAGTCCGTCTGGTGAAACTGCCTTAAAATATACTTTTTGACCATCGTAAGAGACATAACTGGTTTTTAGAATATGTGCCGTTCCATCATCAGCATATCTTAATATCCGGATTTTCTTTTCAATTTCATATTTTTTTTCTGTGATGTATGAACCGGCATCAGAAACTTCTGATGGACTTTTGCCAAGATGTCTGATAACCCAGTCGGCACTAACTGCCATATTTATTACAGCACTATCTGCGTTTACAAAATTTTCTTTTAAAATATCAGTTAAATAAGCGATATCATAAACAATCAGACCGTTATCTGATGCAGTTTTCACGAATGCATATTTTATTGCCTCAGGTGTTCTTTGGAGGATATTTTGCTGTATTAATGCATTTTCAGGATAGGGCGAATCAAAATTCAAAGTAATTGAAAACTCGATTGCTCCAGTATCACCTGAAAGATGTGCTGATAGTGGTTTTGTTGTTGCAGTAATATTTATGATACTGGCAGTGATTGCCGATGATGTATTGACTGCATTATCAGTATTATAGATGATACTCTCCCATCCGTTTAAACCCTGACCTGTCAGAGTAATAACATCTCCCAAATCTGACATTGTGACAATAGTGCCGTTTGACTCTGCCAGAGATTTGTCGATTATTACAACATCTGCGCTAATCACTGTTCCGTTGATTTTAAAGGTGCAGTTTTTAGATACCGTAGGAATTCTCACTTCTTTTGAGAGGGTGTCTGAAAGACCAAAAGAATTTGTAACCGTAAGAACTGCTTCATAATATCCTGATTCTTCGTAAGTATGTTCTGGGTTTTCATCTGTTGATATTTCCCCGTCGCCAAACGACCATTCCCACCCTGTAATTTGTATTCCTGAAGAATTGTCGCTGAATAAAATTTTGTATGAATCGCCGAAGGGGATTGCAGAGTAATCAAAATCTGCCTGTGGGCCTTCTGATAGTTCCTCCATCAAAAGTGCATCAGCCCTTCCATAGCCAAATATATTGTCCCGTCCTGAATCTCCAAGATCAATTGCTGAATAGTAAAGAGCAGTTCTCACCTGTTCTGCTGAAAAATCCGGATGTGCGCCCCAAATCTGTGCGGCAACAGCTGCAATATGGGGTGCAGAAGCACTTGTTCCACTAAAAGGATTAGAAAAGCCTCCTGCACCGGTTATGCTTACATTATCAACACCGGTAATATCCGGCTTTGGCCTAATCTCATCTTCAGGCCAGGAAATAGTGCTTGGTCCGTGAGAGGAGTACGGCTCTATTGTCTCAGGAGTTATCCAGTCAACTGCGGCAACCGTGACCACATCACAGACCGCACCATGTCCATATACAGAGTCTCGTGCAACAATGTTATTATTGTAAACCGTGGTTTCGCCCCGCGGATAGATGAAAATTTCAAGGATTTTTGCATCTCCACTTATCTTCTGAACATCAATTATACCGGTGACTGAAGAAGAACCAGTGTTGGTGTAGGTTATGTATTCTATTGGATCCTGTGTTCCATTCTGGAAATTAGCAGAAATTGCCAAATCTCCTGGAGATGAGTCGGAAAGGTATAAATCATAGTCATTTTCGGAATTGCCGAATTTATCATTCCATTCAAGTACAACCCAGACGCCTGAGCCTGAAGGTATGTTCACATACAGGGATTTTCTATCTTCACTTGTTCCACTGCTAAAATCATGAAAGTTATCCCCTCTTTCATAAAAATCTCCCTGATAATGCCTTTCTGCTACATTCGTTGCTGAAGTGACATAAATCAGCTCATTTTCTGATAAAAGTTCTGCAACATGGCTTGCGATTATTCCATCCTCAAAGAAAGGTTCAGTTAACCAGTTAATATCATCACAGATTATTGTGCATCCATTTGAGAACAAAGAATCAATTGCCTGATTGAACTCTAAAGTACTGCTTCCACAGTCATGAAAGAAAAGTCTGGCATACGGAACCATGTCATGAACTATTTCAAGCATTGCTGTGCCTTCATCACCCCCCATAGTATTTCTCAGGACTCCGACATCTGCAGGAATATCCCCGCTTGCTATTGAAGAATTAATATTGTCAACTCCGTCTGAGATGATTCCGATATTTAGCCCTTCGCCATAATACCCATAATCCAGACGTACATCTTCGGTTTTGTGGACAAAGTCTCCTTCAGTAGTTACAAGACCTGTATTGATGTTTGGCGCGATGACTTCACTAACACTTCTGACGCCTCTTAATCCAGCAATATCCATAAGATTTTCAGCATTTACCCATGCTACAGCAAGATTGTTTTCTTCATCACGGTTTGTAACTTCAATCACATGAGAATCTATTATTTCAGTTGAAAACTTTGGATATGTATGAACATATACATGCAAAGGACTGTTTGCAGAAGATAGAGAGTTTTTTTGTGCACTGCTTTTAAGTGTTCTTAAGGAAGGCTCAGCGGGCTGATTTTTTGTTATGAGATTATCTGGATGTAGATTACTGTATGACTGGTTAACTTTTGAGAGTAGTTGTGTGGATAATTTTTTCTGGGTTTCGTTAAATGAATTTTTATCAACATCAGCCTGTGATGTATCGTATTTTATTTGATTGTCCGGAATAACAACAGAGATGTCTTCAACAGAATTTTTGTAAGAACTGGTAACTCCGCCTGTTTTTAGTTTTTCATCAGCAGAAAAAAGCATTTTTAATTCTGAATCCGGGTTATCAATATTCTGCAGATTTGACAGAATCAATGCAGAATGTTGCTTTGCAAATTCCAATAATCTAAAAGAATCTGAGAAATAATCACCATTTTTTAAATAATCAAAGTATTTTTTCTCTTCATATGCGTTATTGTATGAATTATTATCATCCGGATTATTCTTCTTAAAACAATCCGGATTTGCAAAAATACCAAAATTTACTAAATTTGCATGAAAAACCAGACAGCATACAAAAAATATGACAAACAATATTTTTTTAATATCTTCCAACAGCAGTTCCTCTTTTGATTATTAAAATATGAATCATGCATAGGTTATGCCTGAATCATGCAGGAAATTATGTACACAGTTTTGAATTTTAATGATTTAACATTAGTTATGTGAATATTGAATGAATCCGTTATCAAATCCTAAAAAAAAAAAAAATTTTAATTCTATGTAAAAATCAGTCTGTTTTTATAACAGCACATTCTTTTTTCTGATTTTCAATAAAAATTGCTATAATAAGCGCTGCTATTGAAACAGGAAGTGCAATCACAATTGGATTTACTACTCCCCAGGGCATTGGAAGAACAGAATTAACTCCAAAAATTGCATTCGATAATCCAAGAACTGACGACTCCTTTACATGAACAAATGCCGTCCACAAAAACCACGAACAGGCGCCTGTTATGATACTTATCTTTGCTGCATAAAGTGATGGCTTTTTGGAATAAATTGCATGTGTAAATGCCGGAATAAACGCCGCCGCACAAAGTCCCATGAAAATCACAGTTGCCCTTGCAATTATATTTTCCGGAAGAACATATGCAACAACAGTGCTTGCCGCAATCATCAGAAGCGTTCCAGCCTGTATTGCTTTCATCGAAGGCTTGTTGCTTTTTGTTCGTGGATTTAAATCATATCCGATTGTTGTTCCCATCGTATGGAATAAAGAACTAAGAGTAGACATTGCCGCCGCAAGCAGTGCAAGCATAAATACAATAATGAAAGCATCAGGCATTGCAGAGTTGATGAAAAGCGGAATTATACTATCAACGTTTCCTCCGGCGGCATCAACTGCAAGCTGACCGCTTTCTCTCATAAACCATACATTTGTCAAAGGTCCGACTGTGAATGCAACACCTGTCATGACAAGTACAAACGGACCACCGACCATTACTGCACGGTGAATAGAACGATTGTCCTTTACAGTCATGAATCTGACTGCAAGCTGTGGCTGTGCAAGAACACCTATTCCCACTCCCAGAACCATTGTTGTAATCATCGTAAGCCAGATTGGAGATAAAAATTCTGGCATTGACGCCCAGCCGGTCATTCCTGAGGCCAAAAGCGCTTCCGGTACAAGTGAAGACATTGAATCAAGTGCAGTGTTAGCCGCATTCACTCCGCCAAGATAGACATATGTAAGCACTAAAAGGATAGTCATTCCGACAAACATGATTGCACCCTGAAGAGCATCAGTATACATAACGGCAATAAGTCCTCCGGCAACAACATAAACTGCTACAACTGCGGCAAATGCCAAAAGAGCAGTGTCATATGGAATTGAGAGTGTTGTTTCAATAAATCTTGCACCGCCGATTAAAATTGCGGCTGTGTATATCGGCATGCTTACAATTATAATAAGAGCCGAAATTTTTCGAATGAAATGTGAATTATAGCATTTTCCCAGGAGATCCGGATATGTAACAGCGCCGGTCTTCTGTCCGAGAGTTCTTGTTTTTTTGCCGTATATGACAAATGCAATCAAAACGCCGACACCGATGCAGAGGACTGTAAGCCACACAAGACCCATTCCAAGCTGGGCGGCAATTCCTCCGAAACCAACAATTGCAGAGGTGCTGATAAATGTGGCGCCGTATGAAAGGGCAAGAACAAGAGGATTTATTCTTCTTCCGGCAACAAGGAAATCATCACTTCCCTTTGTTTTTTTGTATCCGAGATAACCTAAGAAGATCACAGCTGCCAGATAAACAACCGTAATTATGGAAAAAGACAGCGTATCAACTGTCATCTTTATCCTCCTCATTCAAACCGTTTTTCCAGTTGATTATGCCGTACGCTATACATGCTGCTGTCAGAAGAAATGACAACAGATAACCTGCCCATATGCCAGGATCAGTAATACCAAACATAGTAAAAACCTCACGGTATTTGAGAATTATGACCAAAATACAGGGACTATCGGTTTTTTATTTTATCCGATAGTCCTATCTAAAGAAGAAAAAGAAAAAAAAGCCAAAGAAAAATGAATTATTAAAGCAGAGGGATGAAAAACCCGGACTACTGTAATTAATGATATCTCTGGCCATATTCTAAATACCTAAGTTAATATTTGATCAAATTCTATTTAAAGATGATTCTGTATATATAATTAAGAGAAATTAGGATAAAGCAAAAATAGCAGAAAGCCTTTTTTTTAAAATTTTTGATTAAATTGTCAGAGTGAATAGTATGAGTAAAAATGAGATGCTTGGAAAAGGAAGAACAGAAGCTTTAACTGACGGAATATTTGCTATTGCACTTACTCTTGGTGTTTTGTCAATAGATATCTCAAAACTTCCCAAACCTTCAAATGGCAGTGATATGTATTTTTCTCTTATTTCTTTTCTGCCGCAGATACTCTATTATGCAATTGCATTTTTTATCCTTATATCATTCTGGATTGCGCACCACCGGATTATGGAAAAAGTAAGGTATGTGGATTCTGTCTTTAACTGGATTAATGTAGCAGTCCTTTTCTTTGTTGCTCTTGTTCCGTTTACAACCGATCTTATGGGATATTATGACGAATACCCCCTGGCAGTAGAGGCATTTTCTGCAAACCTTTTGATAATCGGTGTTTTGCAGATGGCAGGATGGCTGTATATCACATCCAAAAAGGAGCTTTTAAAAGAGGATACTGATTCTGAAGTAATTCTTGAATACAGTCTTAGAAGCCTTTCATGCCCGGCTGTGGCAGTTATTGTAATTATTTATGCCTATTTTGTCAGCCCTTCTCATGCAGCATATTTCTTCTTCCTTATCCCGGTATTTAAAATTCTGACAAAAAAAGCGTTCTCCGGGAGAAAAATTAAAAACCAAAATTAAAAACCAAAATTAAAAACCAAAATTAAAAACCAAAATTAAAAACCAAAATTAAAAACCAAAATTAAAAACCAAAATTAAAAACCAAAATTAAAAACCAAAATTAAAAACCAAAATTAAAAGCCAAAATTAAAAACCAAAATTAAAAACCAAAATTAAAAACCAAAATTAAAAACCAAAATTAAAAAATGCATTTTTTTTTATTTTCTGCAGATTGTTATATAGCCTGTATGGCAGACACGTGTTGATGGTCTTGTGCCTCTCTCAGTCCTTGAAATTTCCCTTTCGATAAGCTCGTGGCAGACAACCTCTGAAAAAAGCCCTTCTGCCGCATCCATTACGCAGAATGTCTGCTCAAGAAAAGGAGTATATGTAGAGAGATATCCTCCGGATTTCAAAAGACTGTGTGCATGAAGGACATGCTCTTTTTCAATCTGCATATCCAGATGCACTATATCATAAAGACCCTCAGCCTGAAGAATATCGCCGGCGATTACTTCAACGTTTAAAAGCCCTGCATCCTCAATATTTTTTTTGCAGACTGCCGAAAATTCCTCTCTTTTTTCATAGGAGACGACCTTTTCTGCAATATTTCCAAAATATATCGTGGCAACAGCACTTCCGGTTCCTGCCTCCAAAACCACGTCTTTTTTGTTCATTCCTGTGTATGCAATGACCATTCCAATATCTTTTGGAGGCATTGGAGCACCTGTTCGTTTGGCATAAGAATAGTAGTCAACCGGCCTTGGAACAATGACTTTAAATGGCTTATTCAGATGAGTATAAATAATATCTCCTGAATTCATCCCGATTAACTCAGAAAGTTTAATTATTCCCTTATCGGTTGAAAGCTCTTTATCATGAGCTCTCACAAAAAATTCACGCTTCTCTCCTGAGAGAAGTACCCTTTCGTTTTCTGAAATCATAAAAGTGTTTTATTCTGAAAGTTTCAGAATTGCCTCAGCAATATCACCGTTTGTCTCTTTTAGAGCCAAAAGTGCTTCATCTTCTGAAACTGATGCCTGCTCTGCAACCATTTTTACGTCATCTTCAGGAATTTCTACATCTGCCGGCTCAAAAACAGGTGTTCCCTGAACCTGATATGTAGTAGTTCCCTGCATTGTTGTAATAATAAACTCTGCATCTTCAAAGACGTAATTTCCATTTTTTGTATAGACAACAACCCGCTCGACATCTTCTACTTCTTCCATCTTCATGCCAAGCTTTTTCATCATCTGTTTCATCTGTTTTGGGTTTACTCCCGGAATCATATCTAATCAACTTCCTTTTCTAATTTGTACTGCTACACCGTAATTAAATGCAGACATTTCTTCTGCTGATAAAAGTGCACTTCCTGTAGCTAAAAGAGCGCCTTTTTCATCGCAGACTAAAACTTCATCTCCTGCCCGAATTTGATTATCGGCAAAAATAACATGTTTTGCCATTGCATTTTTGCCCTGCGAGATAAATTCTTTCACCTCGTCTTTGATAACAACCCTGTAAGCAGGCGCAGGCAGGCAGTCAAAAAGGCGCTTTGCGCCTTCATTGCTTAAGGTCAGCCTGCCATCGTTTGCCCTTATTGTTGCAATCCTTTCTTTTCCAAGCATTACATATCTGATTCTTTTGGTAGATGAGAGTTTAAACTCACATTCCTCAGGAAAAAGACTGTTGCCTGTTTCTCTTCCAAACTGGTAATCAGCAATTACCCTGACACGTCTAAGATGACTGTTCTTTAAGGATTCTGTTGACACTTTCTGCAAACCCCTCTTCTGCACTTCTGGATATATATGCACCCGCAGCTATCTTATGCCCTCCGCCTGCACCGCCAACTTTTTCGGATGCCTCCAAAAGGGCCGCCTGTAGATCAACTCCGGCTGAAACCATTCTTTCATTTGTTCTCATTGAAATTTTTACAAGTTCAGGATCGTCCGGGAGATAACAGAGTATCATTATCGGAAGCTTCCAGTTTAGCTTTGAAAGCGCCATTCCTGCACCTATCCCAACGATTGTATCGGGAAACCTGTCACCGATATGAAGATACTGAAGATGACTTAGTTCTTCTACACCTGTATCCAGAATATATTCCATCATCTCGCGAATCACAGAACGATGATGCCTTAACATATTTTCAGCTTCCCTGTATGCATCTCCCCTGTCGCCGCAACACACGCTGCTTCCGGTCTTTGGCTTTACCCATCTTCCGCATGCATTAAGCATTGTTGCAAATTCTGATGCGTTTCGAAGCGGTGTGTATTTTTTCTCATCTGGAAATATGTAATGCTCGGCTTTTAGCCTTTCAACAGGCTCTCCTGCATCGTAAAGGCGAAGGGCAAGGCGTCCGATAATTGCTCTTCTCTCCTCCGATGATAAATCCTCCCATACACGCCATTTGCCATTTCTCTTTCGTAAATCAATCCCTGCATCACGTTCAATAAGTTTTTGTGCGTTTTGTGGATTATTTGTAATTCCGGAAACGAATGGATCATCAGAGAAGGAAAGACAAAGGTGAAGAGGCCTTGTTGAAATTCCATAGCAGTTCAGATCGTCTTTTACAACCTCGACATTGCCGCATAAAACTCCGTCATCTACAATCTCTCTTGCAGGGCCGATAAGTCCCCTGTGCTCTCTTGCCATCATATCGCCAACATTTCCAATAACGGCAAGCTTTGCAAGATCTGTGTTGTAGTCATCAGTCTCCTTTGCAACCAGATATCCTGTACCGGCGGCGGAGAGCTTTTCATAACCGTATTTAAGCCCGTTTACCTGCATATATGGTGTGTTAGTATCCTGTGTTATGTGATGATCAATTATTAAGACCTCTTTTTCCAAAAGTCCTCTTTCTTCCAAAAGATTCTGTTGGCCGGCTCCCAGATCAATAAAGATTTTTAAACTGTCGTCATCGGGAACGTATTTCATGGTCATAGGTTCAAGTTGTCTTACAAAAACAGAATTTATCTGTATTCCGCATCTTGAAACTGCCTGGCGCATGATTGCTTCGCTTGTAATGCCGTCAGCGTCTATATGGGATATTATTGTGACCTTTTCGGCATCTTTTATAACTTCTGCGGCCTCAGAAATTTCCTGATTAAAACCCATCTGTATAAATATGGAATCTGAATACAGAAAAATAATGACATACAATCACCATATCCTACATCAATTATGCATACATCTTAATGATAAAAGAAGAAAATAAAAATCAAACAAAACAGAAAGTAGAAAATCGGCATCAAAATCAGCTGAAACATTAAGCAGGAACAATCTGTATCAAAATCAGCGAAAGATAAGTATCCAGAAAAAAAAATTCAGCATAAAATCAGTCTCCAAATAAAAATTCAGTCTCCAAATAAAAATTCACTTTCCAGATTACTATACAACTCATAAAAAGTCAAATCTGATTTTCATGTCATTTGTTGCATTAAAAAATTGGATTAGTGAACGTAATTAAAAAAAAACAAATCCGGGTGTAAAATATGATAGATAATTTACAGGGTATAAAAAAGCTTGAGGAGTTTAAAAAATCAGGTATTATAAGTCCTCAAAGAATGAGGGCTGTTGATATCAATGCAATGGAACTTGGAGTTTCAGCCGCGGCTTTGATGGAAAGCGCAGGGAAATCTCTTGCTCTATGTGCAGAAAAATATGCCCCCTCTGATGTGCTTGTGCTCTGCGGCGGCGGAAAGAATGGCGGAGACGGATTCGTTGCGGCAAGATATCTGGCAGGATCTTCAACTGTCCATGTGATATATCCTCATGATTCCCGGCACTCACCTGAGAGCAGAACAAATCTTAAGGCACTGTCTCATTCAGGTGCATATTTATATCCTGTCAGGTGCCCTGAGGACGTATCCGGGCTTTCTTATCTCTTCAGCTCCGCTGATATAATAATTGATGCAATTCTTGGAACTGGACTTAGCGGAGAGTTAAGAGAGCCTTACAAAACATTTGTTGCGCTTGCAAACAAGTCCGGTGCTTTGATAATCTCGGCTGATATCCCTACACCGGGCATTCATGCAGATACAATCTGCGCTTTTCATCGTCCCAAGCAGGAAGGATGTGATATATTTAATATAGGAATCCCGTTAGAGGCGGAAATCTGCACGGGGAAAGGGGATCTGACTCTGATATCGAGAAAAAAGAAAGATGCCCATAAAGGGGAGGGAGGCCGTGTCCTTGTAATCGGCGGAGGGCCGTATCAGGGTGCGCCTTACCTTGCCGCTCTTTCTGCCTTAAGAGCCGGTGCTGATATTGTCAGGATTGCAACTCCTAATCTGATGCAGTATCCTGATCTTATAATTGAGAAATTAGATGGCAAATTCATAACAGATGAACATACAGAAAAATTAATTGAGCTTGCAAAGGCATCAGATTCTGTTGTAACAGGGTGTGGTCTTGGTGATAAAAGCCACAATGTAATAAGCGATATTGCACCCTACTGCAGAAAGGCTGTGTTTGACGCTGATGCCCTGAGAACACCCATAATAAAAGCCGGTGAATGCATATATACTCCTCATTCCGGCGAATTTGAAAGAATGTCCGGGATTAATCTTTCATCTTCCCTTTATGAGCGTGCCCTTTGCCTTCGTGATTTCGCAAAAGAAAATGGCGGAACTTTTATTCTTAAGGGTAATACTGACATAATAACAGACGGGGATAATGTCCGTTTCAACAAAAGCGGTTCTCCGGCAATGACAAAAGGTGGAACCGGTGATGTTCTTGCAGGGCTTTGCGGTGCACTTTTATGCAGACTTTCATCATTTGATGCCGCATGTATCGCGTCTTATGTAAACGGATGTGCAGGTGAAATTGCATCAGAAAAGTCAGGTGACGGAATATTTGCATCGGATGTTATTGAGAACATTGCACAGGTAATTTATAAAGAGAATCAATAATAAGTGGATAACAATCAAAAATAATAGGATAATAATCTAAAAAAAGGAGGATAATTATGGCAGAATTCACTCACATAAAAGATGACAAGGCATACATGGTTGATGTAACAGAAAAGCCTGATGTTGGAAGAATTGCAGTTGCAAGCGGAAGAATCTACCTTCGTGAAGAAACAATTGAGAATATAAGAACAGGTGAGTCGCTTAAAGGAAATGTACTTTCAACAGCAAGAGTTGCGGCGATAATGGGGGTCAAAGAGACATCAAAGCTTATTCCTATGTGTCATCCGCTTCCAATAGGTGGTGTTTCGGTGGATTTTGAGGATGGCGGTGATGAAAACTACATCGAGGCAGTCTGCACGGTAAAAACCTATGGAAAAACAGGTGTTGAGATGGAAGCTCTGACAGGTGCATCAATTGCTCTTCTTACAATATGGGATATGGTAAAATCAGCTGAGAAAGATGAAGAAGGGCAGTACCCGGAAACCGGAATTGAAGATATTCATGTTGTAAAGAAAGAAAAGTTTGTCTGACCTGAATGTTTTTGATATTAAAACCGGATATCTGATTTGACTTGTGGAAATAGAAATCAGAAACCAAATTAAAAACCGAATTAAAAATCAAAATAGTGAGCAAATAAAATAACAAAAAAGGAGAATAAAGAATCCTGTTCTATTTTTTTGAATGTATTAATTTTGTTCTTTGTAAAAACCTTTTTTTTGTCAAAGATACAATATGTAAAGAACCTCAGGGATACCTTTCCCTTTTGGTTATAAAAGGAATGTGGCCAATAGGAAATTCTTAGGCTGAACCTTTCAGGTGAAAACCATGTCAAAATCAATGTACAGCTATGTCCGTGACGCATGGAAATGCCCGGACCAAACTGAAGTAAAAAGCCTTCTCTGGCACCGTATGCAGGGATGGCGTAAAGAAGGAAGCGTTGTCCGTATCGAAAGACCGACAAGAATCGATCGTGCAAGAAGTCTTGGATATCGTGCAAAGCAGGGTATTATTGTAGCACGTGTAAAAGTCCGCCGTGGTGGACTTAGAAAAGCACGCTACATTCGTGGACGTCGTACAGCCCGTATGGGAATGCGCAAAAAAACAATGGGAAAGAGCATTCAGAGAATTGCAGAGGAGCGTGCTTCACGCAAATTTGTGAATATGGAAGCTTTAAACTCCTACTGGGTCGGTGAAGACGGCAGATCAAAATGGTTTGAAGTCATTCTTGTTGACGGCAATCATCCTGCAATCAAAAGCGATGCACATCTCTCATGGATGTCAAGTCCAAAACACAGAGGACGTGCAGAACGTGGTCTTACAAGTGCAGGTCTGAAAGGCCGTGGTATGAGCAAGAGAGGCAAGGGTACAGAACACACCCGTCCAAGTATCCGTTCAAATCAGAACAGAGGAAAATAATTTCTTCTTTTTTTTCTAATAATAAATACGATGGTATTTTCTGACGCCTGCGTATTTGTATATCCTGCAGGCAATACTTCACTTAGACGAATGGCGCTTGAAGCAAAGTACCTGGGTCTAAAAAGGCTTGTTTGTGCAGGCTCAAATATATCTGGCAGTTACTTTGGAGTGGAGGTTTTATCCGGGTTAAATTTGCGCCCCGGAGACTTTCGGGATTTTTCAAGACAGGTTAAATCTGCAAAAAAATCAGATATTGTAATGGCGCATGCAGGAGATGCCGGATTAAACCGATCTCTTCTCACATCCGGAAAGCTTCAAATCCTCCGCGGGCTTGAATGCGCACCCAAAAAAGCTTTTGATGATGTCTGCGCAAAATCTGCATATGAAAAGGACGTTGCAATAGATATAGATCTTTCTGCAATCACAAGGAAAAGAGAGATATCAAGGCAAAAAGCACTCATATCATTTGAGGAGATACTTAAATTTCAGCGAAAATATGGATTTTCACTAACAATATCGTCAGGTGCACATTCGTACATTGAACTTTTGTCAGTCTGTGATATTGAGAATTTATGTGGTCTTTTTGGAATGGAAAAAGATGAGGTCCGGGGGGCTTTAAATACAATAGATGGTATTTTAAGTCCGTATAGTCCTGTAGAGGTGATTAATTAGATGAAACCGCTTCCAAAAAGTCTCAGGGGGAGCAAAAGATATGTTCTTGGAAGAATCGTTCCGTCAAACATATCTGCGGACGGAAAAGAGATTTATTATGCAATCTATGATGCAATAGCATCCCTATACGGCGACTATGGTGCTGCAAAAATAAGCATGAGTGTTGTTTTTTCAGAAGATGACCGGGTTATAATAAAATGCAGCAGAGGCTTTGAAGATAAACTCAGAACTGCTGTTGCAACCGTAAACAGAATTGGGAAAAAAAACTGTGCAATACGCTGTATTTCAACATCAGGAACTATTGCATGTTTAAAAAGGAAAATTCCCAAACAATATACTTATGAAACAACAAAAGATGTAAACATTGGAGAAATCCATTATTTAGTCTGTCCTGTATCACAGGAAAAGGTTGATTTATATAAAGAGGGAATTAAACACCAAGATACATTTTATTTTACAAGAGAAGATCTCGAGGAATTATAATGCAACCAATGAATGCTCAAATGGGAGGATATGACAGGGCAATTACTGTTTTCAGCCCTGACGGACGCCTATACCAGGTAGAATATGCCCGAGAGGCAGTTAAGAGAGGAACAACAGCGGTCGGAATCAAATGTCTGGATGGTGTTGTTTTAATTGTTGACAAGCGTGTAAGCTCCAGGCTTTTGGAGCAGTCTTCAATAGAGAAGATTTTTAAGATAGACGATCACATCGGCGTTGCTTCTTCAGGACTTGTAGGAGATGCAAGGGCACTTGTAGACAGGGCAAGAGTTGAAAGTCAGATAAACCGTGTTTCATATAATGAAGCTATAGAAATTGAAACACTTTCAAAAAAGCTCTGTGATCATATGCAGACACTGACTCAGTATGGTGGTGCAAGGCCTTACGGAACAGCGCTTTTAATTGCAGGTGTAAGTGAAGAGCAGACACGTCTTTTTGAGACAGATCCTTCAGGCACACTTTTGGAATACAAAGCAACAGCAATAGGTACAGGAAGACCTGCTGTAATGAAAGTCTTTGAAGAGGACTACAAAGATGATATGAAAATATCTGAGGCAATTCCAATGGGCCTAAAGGCGCTTCATGCGGCAACAGAAGGTAAATTCGATGTAAACACCGTTGAGATAGGTGTGGTTGTCCTTGAAAACTCACTCTTTAAGAAGATGAGCAGAGACGAAATTAAAGAATATGTTGACAGGTTTGAAGAAGATTATTCTTCTGAAAACAAAGAAAAATCAAGTGAAGAATAGGAGTTTAATCGATGATATCTCTTGAGCAGGCAGTAGTGGCAAGGCTTGAGAGCCACGGGGAGAGATTTGAAATTCTTGTGGATCCCGATGCCGCAGCGCGCATTCGTCAGGGAGAGGATGTAAATATTGAGGATGTAGTAGCCGCTTTGTTTGTATTTGAAAATGCATCCAAGACTGACAAGGCATCAGAAGAATCCTTAAAGAAGGTCTTTGAGACAACAGATTTCGCAGAAATTGCAGAGCGGATAATAAAGAAGGGTGAAATTCACTTAACATCTGATCAGAGAAAGCAGATGACTGAGGCAAAAAGAGCCCAGGTTATAACCTTTATTTCAAGAAATGCAATAAATCCCCAGACAAAACTTCCTCATCCTCCAAAAAGAATAGAAATGGCAATGGAGGAGGCAAGAGTTAGCATCGATCCGTTCAGACATCTTGATGAACAGGTAAAAGATGTTATAAAGGCTTTAAGACCAATTCTTCCCATTAAATTTGCTGAGATGCGTTTTGCAGTTAAAATTCCTGCAGATTATGCACCAAAAGCATATGGTGAGATTTCATCCTCAACGACTCTTGAAAGGGAAGAGTGGCAAAAAGACGGTTCTTGGATCTGTGTCTGTAAAATACCGGCAGGTATCCAGGAAGAATTTTATAACATGATAAACCGCCTTACCAAAGGTGACGGAGAAGTCAGGATTCTCAGTGAGGATTAGTCACCATTAATAAGGTTGTAGAAATAATATATACAGACCTAAATTTCGGGGCTTAATTAATATGGCAAAATCAAGCAAACAAAGAGCAAAAGGAAGGGTAACCGGTAGCGCAGGAAGATTTGGTCCAAGATACGGACGTTTCCTGAGAAAACGTGTTAACGAAATCGAAAAAATTACAAATGCAAAGCACCTGTGCCCAAAATGTGATACAGAAGCTGTCTCAAGAAAGGGTACAGGTATCTGGGAATGCAAAAAGTGCGGTTTCAAGTACGCCGGCGGTGCATATGTTCCACAGACTCCAAACCTTAAAGTTGCACTCCGTACCATTGAGCGTTCATTAATCAAAGAGTAATGAGGTCTTGATTTATGTCAGGTTACAAGTGCGCAAGGTGCAAGCAGAAAGTGGAGATTGACATAAATGTCCGCTGTCCATACTGCGGCCACCGTATTCTTTTCAAGGAGCGCGGGGCAGGCATTAAAACTGTTAAAGCCAGATAATGGAAGTAACTACTTCGCGCAAACCTGCACCGCCTCTGAGAACTTTCTCAAAAGACCTTGCCTTTTCTATTGGTGAACACTATTCACCAAGAGGAAAAGCAGGTATTGGCGATATTTTAGAAAAATTTGGCAATTTAATTATTTTTTCTAAAGCAGGCAGGAATTTTTTAATTGAAGTTTATCATGACGGTGAACCGGTCTTTGACTTTACCTTTTCTTCGTATTCTGTAATTGAACGCGAAGATAATCTAGTGAAAGGACTGACGACCGGCAACCAAACTGTTTATGATAATCTGGTGCAATATCTGAATATTGCAAAGACAGACCAAAACCATGACAGAATAATCTTTGACGGTGCGCAGAGACGAAGATATGTCCTTAAACTCAAAGCAGAAGAATAAGGCGGTTTTTGTTTTTGAAACACCTTATGCAGAGCAGATTTTTGAATCTGTCAGGCCTGAAGATGATGATATGGGCCGTTCATGCTCTAAAGTTTCATTAAAAGATGAAAATTCGATTGCTTTGACGGTTGAGGCAGATGATGTTTCTGCCCTTCGTGCGGCATTAAATACATGGTTAAGACTGATTATTATTGCAGAAGAGATGCAGGAGGTAATAAAAGATGAATAATATTCCACCAAAAGTTCAGAATCAGCTGGCAATGCTTCAGCAGGTACAGCAACAGTTGCAGACTATAATGCAGCAGAAAGCAAGCTTTGAGATGGCGGCCAAAGAGGCAAAAAAGGCCAGGGAAGAACTTTCCAATGTTAAAGATGATGCCGGTGTATACGTTACAATAGGCACAGTTATGATGCAGAAAGACAAGGAATCTGTCGCATCAGATCTTGATGACAAGGCTGATACACTTGAGCTTCGTGTAAAGTCACTTGAAAAGCAGGAAAAGGCTCTTCAGACAAAATTTGAACAGCTACAACAGCAGATTCAGAGTGCCATGCAGTCACAGGGTGCAGGCGCTCCTCCTTCTGCAAACTAATTTTTTTCAGGTAAATTTTCTAATTAATTCAATGTTTCATTTTATTCAGTTTTTATCTTTTATTCAGCTTTTCACTCAATTTTTTATTCAGCTATGTCTTTAGTTATGTCTTTCGTTATGAGTGTCCTATTATGTACTAATCTTTCATTGGTGGTTAATAATCACAAAAAGTCTTTTTTAATCAAAGAATTTATAAAATTGAGGGTTAAATGCTATCTGCTGGTTTTTATAGATGTTCTTATTGACACCGTACAATTTATTAATTTAAAACACAGTATTTCTTTCATAATAAAAAACAGGTTTTACAACCGTTCATTAATACGTTTTATGTTTTCTCAGATATTTTGGAAGTGGTGAATTAATGGAAAATTACGAAAACACAGACCTTGAAGGTGGTCCACAGACACTTGAGGAGATTGGCAGGGTCTTAATAACAGGGATGGTGAAGAATTTCAAAAAAATGATTCCTGTTATGCTGGCTGTATTTATTGGTGTCTGGCTTATTCACACATATGTTCTGGTATGGTTAAATGAGGGATTCAATCCTGGAGGAACAATCTATGTATATATTCTTGCCCTGTCTGGCAGTGAACTTACAGGAACACTTTTCTGGATGATTCTTGCTTTTATTCTAACTGCAACAATAGTAAAAATTAAAAAGAAAGGGCCTGGCGGGTTTATTGGAGACTTTAAGGATATATCCGGGATGTTTTCCTCGTCTAAGGATTCAGTTTCAGAAGAGTTTCAGGCGCTTATGGCGGCAGGAATCGGAATTTGTCTATTTGTCGGATGGTTCCTGGGAAATTTTTTAGTTTCTTTTATGCTGGCGATTGTTCTCTTGTTTTCTCTTTCTGCCAAAAATGAAAGTCTTTTGGTACTATGCACAAGAATTGGTTACTCAGACATAAAGAGAAATTCTTCTGGTGAAAAAGAATTCTGCCCGCTTGATATGCAAAGAACAGTGCTTCTTTTTACAGGTGGTGTAGCAGGATTTGTTATCTCAGGAATACTGCCATACATTATAACACTGATTCTTGCTGTACTGGCAATTGGATATAGTGCATACTGGTATTACAATAAAAACAATCAGGGTAAAAATCCGCCTGGAACTGTTGTTGCAGCCGGTATTTTGTTTGTAATCCTCCTTTCTCTCTTTACAGTTATTCCGGTAGCGGCAGATGACGGCGGTTTTGAAGAGGCCGGAGGCACATTTGAAAGCTGGGTTGTCAGTGAGGGTGCAGCAATCGCGGTTATAATGGGTCTTCCTCCTGCACTGGGTTCTGTTATAGGTATTCTTACAGGAATAATTGGAGTGGAAGGCGCTTCAGCAATTGTTTCATCCGGTGGATATAGTACAGGTATGGCAGGTGGAACAGGCTCTGGCGGTACACCCAAAACACCTCCTGAAAGCACAATTTATGGAACAGGTACTCCTGACGATCCATTCAGAGATAAAGGAACTGTTGGGAAAACCAAAGATGATGGAAGTATTGAGCCATATCCTGAAAACAAGGATGAGCCACGGGAAATATGGGGGAAGGGAACAAAAGACGATCCATACAGAGATTACCCCGGAGATGAAGCATCTGTGCCTGAGGAGCCTGTTATTGAAAAAACACCACAAGCACCTCCAAAAGAGCCTGTCCAGCCAGAGCCGGAACCTCCGGCTGAAGAACCGCCTGTGGCTCCACCAGCTGAGCCTCCAAAACCTCAGAAACCTCCCGAAGTTCAGCCTCCAGAGCAGCCACTCCCTCCTGAGCCTGAACCTCCAAAACCTCCGGAACCTCCTGTTGCTCCGCCTGTTGAGCCTCCAAAACCTCCGGAACCTCCCGAAGTTCAGCCTCCTGAGGATATTATAATTCTAAAGGAGAAACTGGAGAGACTTGAGCGGGAAATGCAGGAATTAAGAGAGACCAAGCAGAAAAGAAACGAGATTGAAAAGAAGAAAATTGAAGCCTACAGGCAGTATGTAAAGCATGGTTTCAGAGGGATGTTCAAAGGCGGAAAAGAGATTTTTGAAGCGGTATCTGATCCTAAAGACAAAATATGGGAAGGCGTCAAGAAAAAAATGGATGTAGAAACACCTCTTGACAAGGCAAAAGAGAAAGCTTTTGGAAAAGAGGTTGAGATGAAGGATATTGCTGAGGATATGAAGAAAACAAAAGCAAAATATGATGAAATAAAACAAGAACTTGACAAAATGCCTTCAGCAGAGGATCTCTACAAGCAGGGGCATGATAAGATGGAAGAGATAAGAAGGCTTAAAAGACAAATCAAAAACGGAGGATTCTAATGTCTGACAAAATATCCTATACACTCACAGGCAGGCAGATTTCAGATCTCGGGATTTTATGGAAAGAAGACTTAACACCACTTTCCCCTCTTGATTTCCAAAGTAATTATCCTGAAGGAAAAAATTATCCTGATTACTTTTTAAAGGAAGGAATATGTGATGAATCCGGAAGTGTCGGGGATAGCTTTAAGGAGATTTTGGAGGTTTTTGCACTTCCGACATCATATGTCAACATTGTTTTTTTAAGCGATACAAAGGAGAATAATATCTCTAAATATTATTCTGATTCTCTTTCCCGTTCTATTACAATGCTTGAAGGTGAAGATGATTCTTTTGCTGTAGGGGCGTCTCTTAAAACATCATGGATTACATCGGCTTACGGGCTTGACACCGGGGCAAATGAGATTGAGATAAAGCCACTGGCTATAGAATTAAACATCAAAGAAGCGGTTGTTTTTCTTGCTCTTTGTGATCTTGAAAGAGAACTTTTCCTTGTGTCAAAGATACCTGATTATTCTAATGATAAATTTCTGTCAGGATTTGGAAAGGAGGCAATAAAGAAGGTATTTTCCGATGTGATTGAAATACCCGGATATTCCCTCTTCTCAGAAGTATTCAGAATTTTAATGACCGATGATGCATTTAAATCTGATGTATCGGATGAGGCGTTAAATTCACTGTCAAAAAAAGGCATTATCAGGGATATGGGAAATTCATATCACTTAAATCCACTTTACCGCGAATCTGTTGTAAAATATTTGGTTCCTGATGTAGCTCTTGACATAACTCATCTGAAGACAGTTGAAAATGACAGAGTTCTTGAGAAAAGAATTTCTGGAATTGTTTCAAAAGACAGTTTTTATTCAGTTATGAAATCATCAGATTATCCGGAAAAAGTATCTTTGTTCTGGCTTAAAAGAAGCGATGCTTTCCTTTTGACAGACGGACTTCTAAAAAACCCAAAAACAGATCCTGAATCACTCTTTAAAGCCGATCTGCAAAAATCAGACAATTCAGATGCAGAATCCAAGTTTGAAAATGTGGTTGAGGCTAAAGAGGATATTGGAATTAAAGATGAAACAGAAGCTGCAGAAGTTTTAAAAGTAGAAGAATCTAAAGAATTTAAAGATACTAATGACTCTACAGAAGTTTTAGAAGCTGAAGATGATATAAAAGCTACAGAAGCAGTTGTCGTTTTGGATGATCAGAAATCCGGGCAGTTTCAAACCAGTGAGAAGAAAGAATCAGGCAAAAAAAAGAATTTTTGTCCTGAATGCGGCTCTCCCTTAAAAGAAGGTGCAAAGTTCTGTTCAGAATGCGGGAATAAAATAGCCTGAAATTCCCACATCCCAAAAAAATAAAAAAAATCTTTTTTTAGGGTGTTTATTTAAGTTTTAAAGGGACTCTTAAAAAACAATGAATATTAATTTAAATAAGAGTTAAACAAAAATAAAAATTAAGAGGATTATAATTTATGTCTGACAAATTTAATTTCAAATCATTAATTGCAGTATTTGCAGTAATTGTAATTGCAATTTTTTTATTTTTTGTTTTAACCGGTCAAAACACTCCTTCAGATGAAAGAAAAGTAGTTGTCTACACATCTGTCGATCAGATATTTTCAGAACCGGTTTTAAAGGAATATGAAGCTGAAACAGGAGTGAAAGTACTTGCAGTATATGATGTTGAGGCCGCAAAGACAACCGGTCTTTCAAACAGACTGCTTGCTGAAAAAGATAATCCTGTTGCAGATGTTTTCTGGAATGGTGAATTTTCAAAGACACTTTTACTAAGAGATGAAGGTGTTTTTGAACCATATTTCAGCAACAATTCAAAGGATATTCCTGACGAATACCGTGATAAAGACGGTTACTGGACAGGATTTGGAGGACGTGCAAGAATTATTCTTGTAAACACTGACAGATTAAGCCCTGAGGATTATCCTGATTCAATATTTGATCTGTTAGATGAGAAGTACAAAGCTGAGGAAATTGCAATCGCATACCCTATGTTTGGAACAACAGCAACACATGCATCTGCCCTTTATGCTTATCTTGGAGATGAGAAAGCAAAAGAATATTTCAAATCCCTTTATTCAAAAGGTGTTCGGGTAGTTGACGGCAATTCCGTTGTAAGAGATTTGGTTGCAGACGGTTCTGTCTCTATAGGACTTACAGACACAGATGATGCACTGGGCGCTGTGGAACGCGGGCTTCCTGTGTCTATAATCGTTCCTGATCAGGGTGAAGATCAGATAGGAACACTTGTTATTCCAAATACAATTGCTCTTGTTAAAGATGCACCTAATAAAAATGAAGGCCGGAAACTGATTGATTACCTTCTCTCAAAAGAGATGGAATCAAAGCTTGTTAAATCCGGATGGTTCCAGACTACTCTGAGAGATACCGGTGAGGTTTTTGATTCCCCTATTAGCAAGACAATAAAGGGAATGACTGTTAGTCCTGATGAGATCAACCTTTATCAGAAAAATGCCTCTCTGGATATGAAGGTAATTTTCATCCGCTAAATTTTTATATGACAGCCCCCTGCCCTGGAAAAAAAGGGATATTTTCCCTTTCAGTTGAAGACATAATTCATACCGGAGGACTTATTTTGTACCTTGCAGTAGTTTTTCTTCCGGCAGGAGCACTATTTTGTTTATCCTTTCTCTCTTATGTACAGGACCCTTTTTATTATCTTGAATACCTGATTCCGGATATAAGACAGTTTTCTCTTTTTTTTACAAGTATATTCCTTTCATTTGCTGTTTCTGCTGGAACAATGGCAACCGGTTTTTTTGCCGCTGTATTTCTCTGGAGAACAAAAATAAAGATATTAGCAAATCTAAAATGGTTGATATTCATCCTGATACCTGTTCCACCTTATGTGTATGCACTTTCCTGCTCTTCAGCCGCCGGTGTTGCAGGAGTATCATTTACAGGATGGACTGCTGTGTACTTTGTTTATCTGATATCCTTTCTGCCTTTTTCAATACTCATATGCCTGTTGGGACTTGCAAGTGTAAAGTCTGATTTCATTGATGCAGGCAGAATTTTTTCACCTGATGGAGAGGTATTTTCAAAAATTATTGCAGGGCTTTCAAAGCCTTTTTTAATTGCAGGCGGAATCATCATATTTCTTCTTTGTTTGATGGATTACAGCGTCCCTTCACTTTATTCTAGGAGTGTATATCCACTTGAGATATTTGCGGAATACAGTTCTTCAGGCGATACTTCCGGTGCATTTCTAATGGCTCTGCCTCTTGTTTTTATATCAGTTTTACTGGTTTTAACTGCTGTCAGGTACATAAAAGAGATCTCCTGGGAATTTTCAAAGAATCCTGATCACTCAATAAATCAGCTGAAATTTCCCGGATATGTTAATTATATTAAAATTACAGCATTTTTGATTGCATTTGCCGGCGTTTTTGTTCTTTTTATAACCCTCATTTCAGAGACAGGCTCTGCTGGATTATTTTTCTCATCTGTAACAAATGCCATGGACAATATAAGGACAACCATTGTAATCTGTCTTATATCATCAGTTGTTTGTATTCCTGCGGCTTTGGCGGTTTCAAAAGAGCTTATAAAAAACCACAAATACTCAAATTTGTGGTGGATACTGGTTCTTTTTCCGCTTGTTCTTCCGCCGCCCCTTACAGGTATGGGTCTTATCTCCCTTTGGAACGGTTTTATGCCTTTTGTTTTACATGGAACCCTTATAGTACCTGTATTTGCTCTGTTATCCAGATTTACGTCATTTGCAGTAATTATTCTGTTTGTCTTTTCAAAAAGCGGTGATACTCTTCTTATTGATGCGGCACAGATATTTTCCAGAGGATATTTGGATTCATTAAAGGGCATAATTCTGCCGCTATTGATGCCAGGGATTGCAGGTGCCTCTGCTCTTTTTTTTGCACTCGGTTTAGGTGAGCTTGGTGCAACATTAATAGTGATGCCACCCGGAGAGGCAACCCTTACTATGAGAATATATAATTATTTACATTATGGAGGTTCAGAGACGGTTGCCGGGCTTTGTCTTTTTATGACACTTCTGACAGCCGCCGCCGGCTTAATTGTTCTTATTGCAATTAAAAGAGACAATCATTCGGAGAGATATGCAGATGATTAAAATTTCAGGACTGTCAAAGTCCTATGACAAAAGGTATGTTCTTGAAAATATTTCAGCTGAAATATCTGATAATTCCTCTGTTGTAATTACAGGCCCGTCAGGTTGTGGCAAATCAACACTTTTACGGCTGATTGCAGGCCTTGAAATTCCCTGTGCAGGAACAATTGAGATAAACAAAGAGTGTGCAAGTTCAAAAAAAGGAATTATTATACCTCCGTATCTTCGCAGAATTGGTTATATGTTTCAGTCTCCTGCATTATGGCCGCACATGACAGTTATGGAAAATATTACATTTGGTATTCATGATGTTTCAAAAAGTGAGGCTGAATTAAGATGCAGTGAACTTATGGATATTTTGTCTGTGTCAGCATTAAAAGACAGATACCCCTCAAAAATATCCGGTGGAGAGGCCAGAAGAATTGCTCTTGCACGTGCACTTGCTCCACGTCCGCAAATTCTTCTTTTGGATGAGCCTCTTGTAAATCTCAATCCTTCTCTTAAGGAGGATATGATTGAGCTTATTATTGACTGGCAAAAAGAGACAAAATGCACTCTAGTTTATGTGACACATGAGGAAAAAGAAGCTGAGATGATATCAAAAACAAGATTCAGAATAGAATCCGGGCAATTTGTATCTCCTGACTGACAGATTCCCGGATAAAAAAGTTATGGATAAAAAATATGAAACAGTATAGGAAACTCCTGATTTTAGGATTTATTTTTTCCCTGGCATTGCTTTCAGCCGGATGCACAGAATTTGGGATGGACAACACTCCCGTTCTTAAAGATGGGTGGACCATAATCCGGCCTCCGTCAGATGTCGAATCACTTGCTGAAGATAAAGAGTTCATATGGGCAGGGGGAAAGGACGGGATATACAAAATAAACCGGCACACATTTGAGGTGGTGGATGGAATTGACTGCTGTCCGGATATGAATTATGTGGATTTTGTTCTTGTTGACAAAAACGGGTACCTCTGGGCCGGGTTTAATGAGGGTGCTGTCAGGTATGATGGCAAAGAATGCATTTTGTTTGATGAGAAAAACGGTCTGTCGGACAGACGTGTGAAGGTATTGTATGAGGATGATGAGGGAAGAATTCTCATCGGAACGTGGGGAGGTGTTTCTGTTTATGACAATGGCTCATGGACATATATCACATCAGAGGATGGTCTTTTAGAGGATATGGTAAATGTCATTTATCAGGACGATGACAAAGGGATGTGGTATGGGTCGTATGTCGCGCCAAAAGGCGGAGTCAGCTACTTTAAAGATGGCCGCTGGCAGTATTTCACAATCTCTGATGTTTTAATGCACAACAACATAAATGCAATAACGCAGGACTTAAACGGTGGAATCTGGATAGGAACCGGCCTTTACGACAGAGGCGGAGCAGTAAGACTTGTTTTAGAAAATGGTGAGTGGATATCGGATAAAAGACTCTCAAAAGAAAGCGGTCTTTCAGGAAATAAAGTTCGTTCATTGTTTGTTGATGATAAAGGGAATGTATGGTTCGGGTCAGAATATGATGGTCTGGCAGTAAAAAAAGGAGATATTTTCAGGGTACTTGCCAGACAGGACGGACTTTCAGATATGGAGGTCAAGTGTTTTCTGATGGATTCTGACAACAATCTCTGGATTGGGACATATAATGGAATTACAGTAATTTCAGGCAGTGCACTGGATTATATCTGAAATAATGAATTAGGGATATAGAAATTATCTAAAAAGGATCTCTCTAAAATACGTAAAAATCTCTGAAACGAATTTATCAAAAATATAGAAATTATCTAAAAGGTATACCCTGAAATCCGGGGATTATATGAAATAAAGAAGATGTCTGAAATAAAGAATTAATCTGAAATTTGAAAAATATCTAAAATATTGAAATATAACAGTCTAAACTTATTTTTGTTCAATATTTTCAATTTATTTGTAAATTTAAACGCCAGTTCAAAAAGGCAAGTTTTAAACCATTGTCCATCAAATATAGTAGAGCACCAGACCCGCCTTAACTCAGACTGGTAGAGTGCGCGGCTGTAGTTTGGTTTACCCGATAAGCTTGTCGAGTAACTGCGCGGCTACCGCGATGTCCCCGGTTCGAATCCGGGAGGCGGGATCTGTTTGAAACAGCTGCGGGCTGGTGTAATAATCTTAAAAAAATCATAATCTCAAATTTGCCCAGTTAGTGTAGTGGCCTATCATGCAGCCCTGTCACGGCTGCGACACGGATTCGAATTCCGTACTGGGCGTTTATTCTTTTTTATGAAATTTGTTTGAGATTTTTGAAAATATGATAAATTCATATGAATCCTAAATTCATAATATTATTCAGTAGGATTTAGAATATCCGGTGTGATTTATAATTATGTCTGAATCTGATTTATGTTCGTTCATCTGCTTTTGGCTTTTCCCGAATTAAATCGAAGAGTTAAAAAATAAGAGATTCCAATATAGTATGTTAATTTTAGTAATTGCCCAGTTAGTGTAGTGGCCTATCATGCAGCCCTGTCACGGCTGCGACACGGATTCGAATTCCGTACTGGGCGTTTATTCTTATTGTGAGTTTATTTTAGATTTTTTTTTCTAAGAATATTTCCATTAAATCTTGTTGATTTTTTAGCGTTAAATTTTAAATTTTTCTCAGTTTAGTTTCTGCTTATTTTCGTTTTTATTTTTTGTTTTCTTGTTTTTTTGTTTCCGCTGACATTTTTTTGGACTTTCATTTTTGAAAACATTCTGGTTTTTCTCCATTTTTCTGAAAGTTAGGACTATCCAAAAAGAGAAACAACTTAGAGAATAACCTCCAAATATGATGATATGTCCAATAAACATTACAAATGGAGGGAATGCATTTCTGCATTCACATCTATGTTCTCATTTGTGGGCTTTTAAGATTATTGATATGGAAGATTTCATCAGTTTCTTAGGTTACTGGCCTTGACTGGAAGACAATCAAAGACAATCGATTATTAGCAAGGGAGGGGACAGGCCCCTCCCTTAAACCCACCCCGCTTACGATAGGTCACCGGAGGGGGGCTAGGCCCCTCCGGTTCCCGGGGATATTGTGTACATCGCGACAAATCAATTCCAAATTAGGGTGATCAGAAATATGGAGAAGAGTCAACATTCTTTTGAAAAATCCACTCTTTAATAGCAGATAAAAGAGAATAGATATTACAACCAGGTGATAATTTATGTCCCAGAGGGGAGTTGACGCAGTTTTCCAGGCAATGTTTTTGTTAACAGATATGAGAGAGCTTTTTAGAAAAAACGCACCATTTCCGGATTTTGAGGAAGAGGATAAAGCACAGGCTGAAAAAATAATTGAAAAATTAAAAAAGCAGATATCAGTTATTGAACAGGAGGTGCTTTAAAAAATGCTTTGCGCAGATAAAATTGAGGCGCGCTCTGTAGAAGAGATGTTCATAAACATCGATCCGATACAGGCCGGCGGAAGGCTGACTCCTGAGGCTCAGAAAGCAGTTTTAGCATATTCTGACGGGTATTCTGTATGCGATAACTGCCTAAAACCCTTCAGGCTTGACTACATAAAAAAGCCGCCCCTCTCTGAGTTTCACGAAGATTGTGCCAAATGGCTCAATATGGATGCTGTCAGGGTAGTTCCGGGCGCAAGAAGAGGTTTTCAGGCCGTTGCATCAACCCTTGTTGAAAAAGGCGATCCTGTAATCTTAACTGCACTTTCTCACTACACCGAATTTGTATCTGTTGAGCAGTCCGGAGGTATCCCCTGCGAAATTCCAAAAGATGAGAACAATCATATCACAGGCGAAAATGCGGCGCAAAAGATTGAGGATGTAATAAAAGAGTACAATAAAACACCTTCACTTCTTTTTGTCGAGCATGCCGACTACCAGTTTGGAAATATACATGATATAAAAGGCGTTGTAAAAGCCGCCCATTCATATGATATACCTGTTCTTTTAAACGGTGCATACACTGTTGGAATAATGCCGGTTGACGGAAAAGATATCGGTGCTGACTTCATAATCGGTTCAGGTCATAAAAGCATGGCTGCACCGGCACCATCCGGAATTATTGCAACAACTGAGGAGTATGCCCAAAAGGTCTTTAGAACAACTCAGGCAAAAGGAGATGTCACCGGACGCACTTTTGGTATAAAAGAGGTTGAGATGATGGGATGCACACTTATGGGAGTTACCATGGCAGGACTTGTTGCATCATTTCCGGCTGTTAAAAAGCGTGTTGAAAACTGGGATACAGAAATTAAGCACAGCAGGATGGTTGCAGACGCACTATGCTCAATTGAAGGAACAAAGTGCTTAAGCGACATGCCAAGAGAGCATACACTCACCCGTATCAATACAATAGAGTCATTTGACAAGGTTGCAGAAACTCACAAGAAAAGAGGATACTTTTTCTCAGCCGAACTTAAAAAGAAAGGTATTTGTGGTGTTATCGCCGGTTCAACAAAGGTATGGAAATACAATACATTCGGACTTACGGACAGACAAACAATGTATCTTTGTGACTCATTTAAAGAGATTGCCAAAGAAAACGGTCTTAATGTTAATGAATAATATCAAAAAAACGTTCCAGGAAAAAATAAATATAAAAATTTTAGAAATTTAATAAAATCAAAATTTAATTGATTTATTCAACTTTCATCTGGAGATATTATCTCCCCGTTTAATGCACGATATTTTTTGACATCCAGCAGGCAGATTTTCATGAGTTCTTTTATATCAAGTTCCTTTTCATCCTCAATAACAGATTCTGACGTTGCAGAAACCGCAGGATGTTTTGGAACAACACTGCATCCAACATCTCCTGCAAGATTGCGGAAAGTTTTTATTTTTCTTGCGATTTTTACGGTTTCCTCTTTGTCATATGTGATTAAAGGCTGAATTACCGGAATATCTGGTGGCACAACAGATTCAACAACTGATATATTGGAAAGTGTCTGCGATGCAACCTGGCCCAGATTGTTTCCCATCACAATCGCAAGATATCCTTCTTTTCTTACAATCTCAGATGCTATTCTAAGCATAAACCTCTTGCATATAAGACACCGGTTCTTCTGGTTTTCTACATTTACCAGTGAATCATAGAATTTGTCAATTTTTACACAGACCATTTCAACAGAATGTCCCGGAGTCCATAAAGAGAGGTTTGCGAGGTTTTCCAGCGAGGCTTTTTTGGTATCTGCTCCCATGTATTTTTCGCTGTTAAAATGAACGTAAGATACAATACAGCCCCTTTTCATGACAAGCCATGATGCGACAGGAGAATCAATTCCGGCTGATAACAATGAAAGCACCTTGCCCTGTGTGCCAACCGGAAGGCCGCCAGGGCCTTCAATTGAATTGTCATAAATAAGGCCGCCTTCTTTTCTTGCCTCAACAAAAATTTCATAGTCAGGATCTGTTAAATTGACAGTTAAGCCCGGAACACGCTGATATATTCTGCTTCCTGTTGATGCGCCAAGTTCCTGACTTGTAAAGCCTGTTATATTTGACCTTCGCGGCCTGACAGCAAATGTCATGCCTGATTTTAGTTTCTTTGATGCAAATTCAGCAGCGGCCTCTTCTATTTCGGAGCGTTCAGGAGATGTCAAAACCGCAATACTTACTCCTACAATTCCAAAAACCTTAGATACTGTATCTGCAATATCCTTTGTATTATCCCCGCTGATTAAAATTCTGCCTCTGTGGAGTTCGATATCTGCTTTGAGTCCCGCGGCATTAAGCGCCATCCTGATATTTTTTGTAAGTAATTTTGTATAGTAGCGCTGAACTGATTCACTTTTTAAAAAAAGCTCACCATATTTTGCCATCACCGTTTTTTTCATCTGTGCCTTAATTATATGAATCTGTTAAGTATTATTTATTGGCAGGTTCTGTATCTTTTTAGGAACTAAACAGTTTTACTTAGAAAATATTACATCTTCACAATATTTCAGGCATTAATTATTCTATACAACAATTAAGCTGGGAACAACTAATTTGTGTTGATCTTCGTTTGGAAGTCAATGTAAATTTATCACTACATCCTGTTCTGTAATGGTTGTTAATAGAAACTTCTTTTAGTAGTCCGAGATGAAATTATCAGTAACTATGGCAAAGAAAAAAGCGGAAAAATCAGAGCCAACATCAGTACTGTATTACTTTTACACACAGGAAAGATGGGATAACTGGCTAAAAACGCTTCTTGAGATGAGCTTTGAGGAAGACTCAGAATCTGATGAGATGCCCGAAGGCTTAGCAGCGCTTGACAACTTTACAAAAGACATCAACGTCTCTGTATTGAAAATAATAAAACTCTTCCAGAATAACAGCTATAATTCCAAAACAGCACTTGAAAAGCTGAATGAAGTTGAAGCAATCATAATGGGAGAGGTTCCTGAAAATGAACTGTTCGATATTCTTCAGGGTGTCCAGATGCGCTTTTTAGTCCTCTTCCTTTCATGCAAGAAATTCTTAAACGGTGAAATCGGAGAAGGAGAAATAAAAGATCTTGTAAAAGAGGGCAGAAAAACAGGCGACAGCGATGTTGAAAAGTCACTTGAGCTTGCATCCACAATCGGCGCAAAAGTACTCAATGGAGAATCCTGCTGTGGAAAATATCTGCGCTCGGATTCTGATGACGAGCCCATACTCTTTGACGACTGGCTTGTAGAAGTCGATGATATGGGCGAGGCGTTAAAATCTCTTAAGAAATTCGATGAGGAATTTGGAGTAGGAATTTGATTGCATCAAAGGCGCGTTTTAAGGCGGCAAAGAAACTGCAGAATATTGTGGGATACCGTGTCCCGGAGTTTGCCTTTAAAGGACAGTTTCTCGAAGCTGTCTGCGCCTGTGCTGATTATCCGCGAATGGAAAAGCGGCTTAGACAGCAGATTATAAATTTTTTTAAAACTTTTTTAAACTGCAGATGCAAAACAAACCCTTTGTGCGGGTGTGCTGAGAGAAAATTTGCCGCAGAAATTCTTGAGCTTAGAATGACCGGAATGGATCATAAGCAGATTTCAGATTTTTTCCTCGATGAGTATGGAATATCTCTTTTTCCAACTGATATACTTAGTTTTCTTGAAGAGTCAGTGCATGTTCTCGAGGCTGTCAGGGATGTTGCAGAAATTGAAGGGGACTCTGATATGATTGCACTTGCAGACAAAACAATTCAGAATGTTGAAAGATAGATATTAAAAAATTGTATGGGCATTCACTATTTTTTAAGGATTGTATAAAAACGTCCATGATAATTTTTTTCATGCACCGGTTTCATGTAAGTTACGAAGTAACTTTCATGTAAAAGCCCCATGATGAGCTTTTTTCATCACACAAAAAGTGATGAAAAGTTTATCAGGAATTTTGACTTTCATACCAAAATCTTCAGTATTTTAGGATCTGGTTTTAATCTGCAATGAAAGTCAGAAATCAAAAAAAGAAAAAAAGAAAAAAAGAAAAAAAGAAAAAAAAATTAAAAAAAATTAAAAAATTTAAGGCTCATATTCTGATTCCAATATCCAAAAGGATTTTTTTCAGGTTATTTTTTAGATTTTTATCTGCTTTTAAAAGAATAATAAAATACAAAATTCCGCCTGCCAAAACAAGGATTATTGTTTTGTACCATGTATCAGGCAGAAATATTTCTTTTGATATAAGCAAAAAGACTGTCATAAGAACAGATGACAGAATTATATTTCTGATCTGAATTTTTTGGTACCTGATTTTTGCAAACTGACCGGCATACCATAACGATATTGCGGCACCTGAAATGTTTGCAATCATTACAGCTAGTGCAGCACCTGAAATTCCAATCAAAGGAATCAGATAAAAACTTAAAACCAGAATTAAAAACGACTGTACTGCATAGACTCTAAATGTCCATCCGGGATGTCCTGCAGAGTTTACTGTCATAAGTGCCGCTATTACAAAAATCTGTGCAAATTGTGCGGCAAATAAAAATAAAAGTGCAGAATATCCTATGGCAAAATCAGCACCGTATAAATAATACAAAATCTCTTTTCCCAGTATGATTCCGCCGCAAACAGCAGGAAGCGCAAGCAAAAATGAATATGTAAATATTCCCGAAAGAGCGTTTTCAATAAAATCAGTTTTTTGTTCTGCATACCATCGGCAGAATTTAGGATAAAGAGCAGTATTTAAAGCAGAAGCTGAAAAAATAACAACTGATGTCAAAGCAAGTGTGGTTGTATATACTCCTGCATCTGAACTTTTCATGAAGTATCCGATAAGAATTGTTCCTGCATATGCTGTTACACAGATAAAAGCCGATGACAAAAATGTCCAGAAAGAAAATCCAAAAAGATTTTTGATGTGTTTTTTGCTGAATCCCTTAAAAGTTATCTTTAGATACTTTATATTTATCAAAATTGCGACTGTAATGCCTGCGATAAAACCTGCCGCAAGTCCGCCAGTTCTAAAGCCTGCATAAACAAATGCAACCTGGATTGCTATTCGGAAAAGAGAGTCTGCAAGCAATGAAATCTGGTTTATCCCAACTTTTCCCTTTGCATACACACCTGCTGAAATAACAGATGAAAATCCGGACAATATCAATGCTATAATCAGATATGGGAAAAGTCCTGTCTCGCTGAAATCGACAAACAAAAATGCTAAAAATATAATTATTGCAACAGTAACTGAAGTCAGTATAAGACGTATCAGAAGAGATGCGGTAAAATATTCATCAATATCACCCCCTTCGCTGATCTTTTTTACTGCCGCACCTGAAATTCCAAAATCACTTATGACACTGAAAACTCCAAAATATGCAAGAAATATCCAATATTCTCCAAGAAGGCCTGCACCCAGTGAATGAGCAAAATAGGCTGTAGATAAAAATCCGACAAATGTGAGTATTATTGTTGAAGAAAAAGAAATCAGACTCTGCCTTTCAGTCTCGCCAACTCTCATTGCAATCTGTGTTATCTTCTTTTGGCCGGACACATCTAAACATATGAGAGATTGCAGAAGTTATATATTTTGAACAGAACGGTTATGTGTTCTAACCTAACTTTGCCAGTTAGAGTTCAATCCCCCTCAAGATACTGTCCACTATCTCTATTCGATTTTTTCAAATTTTTGTCAGGAAATAGAATTTGACAGTTGGCTATTTTACTACTTTAAAATCATGAAATGCCCCAGTCATAGAGTAAAATCTTCGTATTTATGGAGTCAAAATTCGAGTGAATGTACTTTTTTGTCTTTCTTTTCCACAAATCAATGGTAACTGTCAAATTCGATAATGATTTTTTTATGAATTTTGTAGATGTATGCTTCATTTCCGGGATTTCAAATCGAATCAGTGAAATAAAAAGCTGTGCAATAAATCCGATGATTAACGCACCATAAATGCTGTTATCTGTCCAGACTCTCAATGGTTTAATTTCAATTTCATTCTTTAAAGAGTGGAATATCTTCTCAATCGAGTCTTTTTTTCGATATGTATTTAGGGCCTCAACAAGTGTCAAATTCTTACTTGATTTCAGACAGAAAAATCCTTCTCTGCCAGTGATTAATTTATCTTCAAGGAGTTTTACAGCTTCATCCTCTGAAATTTGAACAAGTTTTGTCTGGATGGAATAATCAACATCAACAAGCAAATTATTTATACGAAACTTCTTAGGGAGTTTTTTATTTTTTTCAATACATTCCTGAATCGTTTTTGCTTCCTTAATCTGTTTCACAACTTTTCTCGCCCTGGATTCAAGTTGTTCTTTCTGAAGTTTCTTTGAAAAATAGAAGTAATTGATGCTGTTTGGTTTCACAATTTTAATGCCGCGAATGCCGGCTTCATCATCAATAATTTCAGGACTATATTCTTCGAATTTTGCAATTATCTTATCATCACTTTTGTTAAGCTTCTTTCCTGTGATATACTGCAGGTTATCGGAGCGAATCATCTGAGTATTATCAATGCTGTTTGCACCTTTGTCAAATATTACTAGAGAATCTTCTTTTAATCTATCTTTTACCTGAAGATACGTCTTTTTGAAATGTTTCTGATCGTTGAGATTTCCGGGTTCAACAGTCATTCCTATCGGAATATTGATTGGATTAGCCAGTTCAGCCAATCCAATAGTTATCTGTTTTTTGTCAGGTCTGTGATCCCGACTATATCCATATTTACCAAGTTCTGCTTTATTTCCGTGAAGAACTATACTGGTCCAGTCCATGTTGATGTCGGTGAGATCAAAATCATACCTATCAAAGATTCTATCCTGAATATCTGAGATGATTTCTTCTCTGTTTGCTCCGATTGTTTCAAGAAGACGATAAATCGTTCTTTCACTGAAAGAAATCAGGTTAAATATCTGCAAAACCTCTAAGCGATTTATCCATCCATGTGAGCGCTTGATGCTGAAATTATCAGTCAGCTTGTAACTGATAAGCGCGATAAGTAAATCATCGATACTTATTCCTTTTTTCTTATGCTTGCCAAAAATTTCTGAAAAATTAAGTATTTCATATAGTGTTTTGACAAGCAGGATGATGCCAATAGGAAAGGATATATTGTCATTAGGCTCAACTACATAGGTTCTTAGTTTTGTTTGCATGTTTGATCATTTGTAACATCACTAAGAACAGTCTTATTTCTTTTTAATTGGATTTTTGAGCTATTTATTCAAATCATTTGATTGGTACTTTATACGTAAGTGGCAAACTTAGGTTCTAATCATTCTAACCTGGTTTTGATGAATTGGAAGAATAATGTGTAGATGAAAAAGTGAATAAAAAAGGATAAATTTTTTATTTGAAAGATTCCGGAAAAAATCATGAAATAATGCTGTCTACAACATCTCCACGGGTATTATAAAGAATTGCCGCATCTCCGCTGTTATCCCAGACGTCATTAATGCTTTCCCAGCAAAATACTCCTTCTTTATCAGTTTTAACGCCGGAAATGAGTTTTATTGTATCTCGTGATTGTATGTAGGAATTTTTAGGAAACACGTATGAATTTTTGGTCTTACTGCTTGAGATAACAAATCCTTCTATATCGACAGTTTCCTGCCCTGAATTTTTAATTTCTACTTCATTTGATATCACATCAATTGAAGTAACCTCAATATTTATACCTGTATTAAAATTTGAAAAATTATCTTCATCAGGGCTGTTGTTTGCAGTATTTTTACTCTCATCTAAAACAGATTCATTATCAGACCCAAAGATTGCATCACCTGCAGTTTTGGGAATTTCAAATAAATCGAATGTTTTGTCCTGCATTCCCTTTGAAAACATTGCATATACAGGATAATGATCAGATACCAGTTTTGTGAAGTCATCTGTTAGTGAATATTCTGTATCAAACCTGTGGACACCTGCATCTCCAGTGTAAAAGTCATTTCCACCTGTTATAACAATTCTATCATATGTGCAGTCAGTTGTTCCAGTTGTTGTATCAAGGATGTTATCAATAACCCATACATAGCCTTTGCTTTTCATTGGAGTGTAGGTATTTTCATCAAAATATCTGCCATCTGCGTTGTAATCACCCATAATGACTACAGTTTCATCAACAGGCAGAACATTTTTGGCATACTCTGCTACCTGGTAGAGTCCGTCAATTTCTTCTTTTGCCTCATCGGGATCTGTATGAATTACGACAAAAGTAGCGTTGAATAAACCCTCTGAAGACTTAAATGATCCAATAAATGGTTCTCTGTGAAATGGATCAGTGTTTTCAGGTTCAGGGTATGTGAAAGGATCTGATATAGGGTCAATAGTCTTTGTATTGTAAATATATGCATACTGTTCTTTGCTTGATGTTCTTCCAAGCCTTTCGCTGACAAAATATGAATACATTGATCCGTCCGAGTTTACAAGACTGATAAGTTGTGGAAGAGCTGTTCCTGAACTGTCCCTTATCTCCTGTATAGCGATTATATCATATTGTCTGATTATTTTGGATATGATATTCATGACATCACTGTTTTCAGCTTTTGTTGTACCAAAGACCTGAATATTGAATGCTCCTGCTTTAATCAGAGAACTGTCTTTATCATCGTTTAAAAATACGTTTTGAGCGGTATCAGAGATTACATCTTTTTGCGAAACAGCAAAGATAATTAGTATAATTACAAGTGCAATTTTAAGAAAAAATGGTGCATTCTTCTTTGATGATTTTTTTCTTTTTGCGGCCATGATATCTAATTAAATAAAACCTTTCAGGCATATTTTAGTTTGGATTTCAGGTTTTTAAAAATCTGAAGGGTTTGTTGTGATATAGTCATCTTTTGAGATGATATGTTTGTCAAATGATTTCCCATTGAATGCAAAAATTGTGATTTTTCCGCCGGATTTAAAAATACGCATGTTTTCATCGTATATTTTTCTAACCGGTTTTAAATTATTCTCTTTAAAATAACCAAGAAGAGTGATGTAGAAGTCCTTCTCCTGTAAAAGAAACTTTTTTTCATAATTGATTGTATCTTCTGCGTATTCCAAAGAGAGGTTTTCAGGTATTAAATTACCATATTCTCCATGCTGATCAAGACCTGAAATCTGCCGCCATTCAACGTTTCCAGTCTCATCTGCCTCGCGGTGAAGCATGTAAGGATATATTTTGCATATGGAAAATCTGTCATCATAAATTCTGCACTTTTTACTTTTATCTTCAAGAAAGACACAATCGCCGTTATTTTTTGTTTTGAGTGCATATCCGGAGACATAAAAACAGCCGTTATTGTCGCAGACCTCAAAATATGGTGCAGGAATAATCATAGAGGGATATTTTTCAACTGCACGGACAAGATCTTCTGATAATAAAAAAACATGGTCATTAAATTCTTTTGTACAGCATCTGCCGCAAAGGGTGCATGAAAAACCTACATCCGAGATTATTCTGGCAAGTTCTTCTTTTGGATAGTCAAGAAGAGCAGATAATTCTGCATCCAAATCTGAAATTGCCTTTGATATTGAATTAATTGTGTTAATTGAGATTTTTCTCACCTTATATTGATCTTATTTGACAGGCTAAATTTGCTGGCACGAAATATAATAATATTCACTTTTGTTTTAATTTTGACATGAAAATTATTTTGTAACTTACATGAAATTGTGCATGAAATATAATTTCACGAGCGGTTGTTATGAAAGTCAAAATCCCAAACAAACTTAATAATTGATTATTTTTGGTGAAACCGCCAATCATATGGATTTTTTCATAAAAATATATATATTTGATGTTTTAACTTTGCGGGGTCTTATTAATCAAAAATTAAAATTCTCTTAGAATTTCTTAGAAATATACCTGAATGTCTCTTTAGAAATTCTCTTAAAAGTCCTTTTAGAAATTTTCCTAGTAATTTTATTTCTAACCAGCTTAGAATTTATGCTCTATTTGTTTATGCTTTATGAGTGTATCCAGTTATCCCCTATCCTATCTGGACGGGTTTATCTAAAACCTGGTCAAACTCTATGAAATTATCAGATATTTAGGTGACCCTCTAAATGTTTAAGGGCAGATCAATCATAGATATTCAAAAAATGACACTCTTTTACTTAAAAATAGTATAATCCTACATAGCTAACGCTAGTGACATGGCATTTTTTCTGATGAAATTTACCTAATAATAACGCGAAAACCTGGATTTTTCCATGCCGGATTGTATCCTTGCAAGATCAAGTATCTGAAATGCAACGAAATTTAAAAGGACATTAAATTCCCTGTTATCCTCCTGATATCCTTTCACATCAAACTTAACCGTTTTTTTGATATGTGCATGTTTTCTTTCACAGTTGCTCCTGCTTTTTAATTTCTTATTAAATTCGGGATTATCCATATTTTTGTTTCTCAGGTATTTTCCTACGATTTTTTTATGACCATTTTCATATAGGAACCTGAGTTTGTCCTGCATCTTCGAATGGACATCTCCACCTTTCTTCCACATTTTATTGACTAATTCATCAATTTTTTTGGATGTTGCTTCTTCATGGTAAGTTGCATTCTCAGGAAGAGTGATTATTGGGTGGACACCTAAAATATACCATGCGTCTCCATGAGTGTCGAAGCTCTTATAGCCCGCATCAAGTGAAAATTTAGTTATATTAGGTTTTATTTCTTCAACAGATTTTAATAAGGAATAGCTATGCTTTTCGTCATGTTCTGTTGCATTCGAAAATTCCATGAATAAGACACTGTTTTCGTAATGGAATATGTGCGCCTTGTCCATGTAAATTTTATAATGCGGATTAAATTTTGAACATTTGCTGTATCTTGAAGCTTCCAGAGGAGTTGAATCAATGATTCCCTCACCGTTAGGAATCAGTCTCATTATCTTTTCAGCCAAAAATTTCATCAGTTTAATGACTCCATTCTTTCCAACTCGTGAACTTGCAAAATAGTGTAAGGTTGATTTTGAAGGGCGTAAATATGATTTTGTTTCAGGATCATAAGGTAATGAGAGCAATCTGCATTCTTCATCTGTTAAGGAAGTTACAACCTGCAGGTACGATTGCCTTCTGAATGATTTTACGGCGAGTAACTTTAGAAGTGCAACTACAGGAAAATGTTTTCTCCATTTATCCTGGGAATAACTGTCCCTTTCCAGATCAATTATTATCTCATTGAAGTTGAGTTCGCTAAGGAGTTTGCAGATTGACTCTGGCCTTATTATTCCATTTTCATAAAAATCAGGTTCAAATTGGGTTTATTCACTGAATTCCATGAACCATCACAGTTCAAATATATAAAGGCATGTATTAATTGCCTGAGTGTCATAAAAAATGGCAATAAGTTTTTAAGTAAAAAAGCTGTCTGGATGAGCTCTTTATTGGAAATCAATAAGATAAAAAGAAAGGATATGAGAATTTTTTTAGTTCAATCATTTTTTAGCTGATTGCAGAAAAAAAAAGAGTATCGGAAGTTTTTAGTTATTCATATTTTTTCAGATATTATGGATTGTCTGTGGAATATTTGCCTCGTTATAGTACTTTTGGATGAATCCGTCAGGAAAAATAATTTCTGTTTCTGAAGGTGACAGATCAAAGCTTGTAATTTTAGCAACCCAGTGATCTTTTAAAATATCTTCAGCCTTCAGCAGATTGAGCGAAGGAACAGTATATGTTGTACTTCCGTCTTTTTCAATTATATCTGTGTAATTGTAAATCTTAAAAACCGCTTTTTTATCGTCTGTGCTAATAACATCAATAGGTTGTGATGTTCTTGCGTCAATTTCATCCCTGATTATAGCAGGAGCACTGGCAATATTTGTGTAATATCCGATTAGCTCAAAAAAAGACATGCTGTAATCAAATTCAGAGATACAATCTCCGTTTTCCTCAACAGTTACTTTGTAAGTGTTCAGAGTAAATGCCTGAACTGAAACTGAAAGAGATGCAAGTAAAAGTACCAGCAAAAAAATTTTAAATATCTTCATATCAAATCACTCCTTTAATCTGGTATTTAAGTTACGCATTGAATAAAAATATTGTCACTGACTTTTATTATCTGTTGAATCTTTTTTTAAAACCGTTATCCCGACAGGAATATAAAATGAGCCTCCGTTTGTTGATATTTCAACCTTTCCAAGTACAAGAATTTTATTTCCGGCCTTATTTGTGTCAATTATAATTTCTATTATCTGCTCTGAACCAGTACTGAAAGAATCAGGTAATACACTAATCCAGTCTCTGTCTGAACTTACAGAGCCTTTTAAAATTCCGTCACCCTTATTTGATAAAACTGCATTTACCTGCACGATATCTCCTGCATTTACATCTTTCAGCATAATTTTTTTTGGTGAAATCTCTGCACAGGGAGCTTTTCCTGCGGCAACTGTGACTGGAATTTTAAAATTTCCGCTGTTTGACAAAAAATATATATTTCCTGCAAATTTTAATCCCTCAAAATCAGAAGGAATTATTGATTTGTCGATTGATATTTCAACATCTGCTTTTTTTGCAGTCGAAAAGTCTTTATTTTTTATTATTATCCATTTTCTGTCTGAGCTTAATTTTCCTGATAATATACCGTCTCCTGCATTTTCAATTTCAAGCTTGAAACTGAGGCTTTTATCCTTTGATTCACTTTTTATGGAATCATTTTCAAGCAATCTGAAATCAATATGCCGGGTAGAAAATTTAGCGAGAGGCGTAAAAATCTTCGCAGGCCTGGACTCGTCTGCAAAAGGCTTTTTGCTGATAAAAGGAGATTTTTTTGCATTATTTTTTTCCGGAGGAAAAATATCGCAGTTATTTTTTCCGGAAGCTTTTATTCTGCACCACGGGCAGAAGTCAAGATGGCCTGAGTACCAGTGGTTGGAGTTTACCTTGCACTGCCGGATCTGGTTGAGCTCTTCTCTTAGTATCTCTGCCCACTCTAAAGCAGACGGCCTTAAATTTTTATTCTTATGTCCTGATACAAAACAGCGGCTGAACAAATCTCTTACAGCCGGAGGGATTATCGAATATGACGGAGCATGTTTTGGAGGAAAGATATCAGGGGATCTTCTGACATACGGAAAAAAGCCAAACATAATCTTCTGTTCTGTTGTTGGATACTTTGAAATGCCGTTTCCCCTTGCCTGAAATGGATGATAACCATTCATTAAAAGCTTAAATATTATAACCCCAAGCGCAAAGAGATCGGAATAATATCTGTCAATATTTTCGTCCCTGAAATTTCTGCCCATTAGTTCCGGCGGCAGGAAATCACCTGTTGCGACTTTTGTATAATAGATTTGTTTCTTTTCCTTATCCTCAATCTGAAAGGAGTCACAGTCAATAATTGAAACTGCTGAAGTCCTTGCAACCAGAATGTTACTTGCGCTTATATCCCCGATTCTGTGCCCTTTTTCGTGAATAGCGGCGATAACAAATGATATGTTGAATGCCGCTGTTAAAAGATAAAGCCATGAAAATGAACCACCCATAAGTTTTAGTCTGTCTTCAGGGTCATAGTAACGATGAACCTCCTTAAAAAGCGAGGTATCAACAAAAGGCATTACAAATCCGATAAATTTCGTATTTTTTTTATCTGAGTCATATAATAATGAAACAGGCCATGCAATGGAGCTTGTCCGAAGACCAAATCTTTGACCTGTCAGATTATCACCCGGAGGATTTTTTAGCATGGCGGAAATTTTATCCTTAAGTTCCGGAGTTAACTTGTCCTTAAAATAAATCTTTGCGCAAAGCCCGGGTTCATTTTCTATGGCATATATTGCACCCTCACCTCCGGTCTTAACCGGCCCTGAAAGTGTTATTCTTTTTTTGTCTTCGGAAAAAACAGTCAGCTTCTGCATCAGAACTCTCTTGTAGTATTCTTTTTTATTGCAGATATTACAAGGGTTTTGTCATCATCAGACACTTCATTTAATTTTTCAGACAAAAGAAGTGATTCAACATCAAGACAGGATTTTGATTCATCTTCTGTAGAATGTGAATAAGAAAAGAGCGGTTTAAAAAAAGGGATAAATGGTATGTATTTTGCATCTTCTTTTACTAAAATTGCCCTCTGGCATCCGTCTGTGAATACGGCAACAGAGTCTGCGCCTGATATATTTTCATTTATCCTTAAATTTAAAGACCAGTTTTCAGAAGTTATTGGAGTAACCTCATTTATGTATTCTGACTCTGCAGGCTCCATTATAATTTCAACATCACCGTTTTTAAACCGCCCGACAACCCCGCCGTCTCCAATTTGTCCTGCATTTACTGAATTTTTGTAGATAAAAACGACAATTAAGGTGCATGCAAGCTCATTTATTGGGATTTCCCTTTCTGCTGAATATTCTTTTATTTCTGAAACAGCAGATTCAAAGCATTCTTTTATTATCTGACAATTTTTTGTAATGTCCGCAGATGTGCTGTTGTCACTATATTTTACAGAGAAGTGCCTCCTTGCCGTCTCTGCCGCAGCATTTACTGCAATTGATGCTCCAGTGTCAGAGTGTACTGCGCTTCCAAGTCCGTCTGATACTGCAATTACAGCAGAATCATCTCCAAATTTTAGATATTTAAAAGCATCCTGGCATACAATATTCCTTTTGATATGAGAACTCCCGGTTGCTTTTGCACCAAAGATAAATATCCTGTTCTTCTCGATTATTTTTTGATTTTTTGGATATTTGGAAGACTCTGAAATTATTTTAGAATTTATATTTTTTGAAATTTTTAAATTGTCCAAATCTCTTAAATTCTTAGAATCTTTTTTAATTTCTGGCTTTGACATGGAATACTCCTGAATATTATCTTAAATATGTCTGAAATTCTCCTAAAAAATTAGTCTGGAAAACAGTAAATTTCCGGATATAAAAGATTGATTTTAAAATCACCAAAATCACCTGAATTTATGCTTATTTTGTGTTTTGATTACAAATCAAAATTTATTTGAATGGATTTGATTTAAATTTCTTTTTGAGAAGATTAAATTGAAGGGATTTCTCCCCATCCATTTGTTCCAAAAGGATCATCGAGGATTACCTGTTCACCCATTGTTGATGCAGAGACCTTTGTCTGGCTCTTAGAAAGCCACAAAAACATCTCTTTGAAATGGTTTTCTTTTAATTTTATTGGTGTTCTTGCAGGCGGTGATATTTTTTTAAGGGTCTCCATATCGGCTGAGTCAACGCCGACTGCGAAGAACAAAAACCTTCCCTCATCCTCGCCTTTGTGAATCTCTGATACAATTTCATTCCATTTATCATCCCCTTCAGACATGTCGGTCGGCTCACCGTCTGTTATTAAAAATATCCAGGGGCGGTAGTAATCAATTCCCTCTTTTTTGTATTCGTTTTTCCTCTTTTCAAGAATATCAAGAGTCTTTTTGATGGCATCCCCCATAGGTGTCAGGCCGTCTGCAATAAGTTCAGGCGGGTTGAAATCCTCTACTGATGAAAAATCATGTGCAACCTCAACTTTGCTTCCAAAGGTTATTACAGATACATCAACTCTTTTTCTTGCCAGTTCGTCCTGCTCAATCTCTTCTTTGAAAATCCTTATCCCTTCATTGAGCTGAGAAATTTTATCTCCGATAACCATTGAGCCGGATACATCAAGGAGAAGTATTGTCGGGCAGTGCGGCTGTTGAGGATAAGCTATCTCTACAATATCTTCAAGTGTCATATTAAACCTCATTTTGCTTGAAATAAGCTCTGATGCTTTGATATTAGGGCGAATGATATAAATAGATAATTGATTTAAAAAAAGGGCTGGATTAGAAATTTTACTCTGCAGTCAGTTATCCGGATAAAGTCAATCCATCAGTTGATTAAAACTGATTTGAATTGAATTTTATAGATTTAAATTGACTTAAACACACAGAATTACACGCATGATTTCTGTGTTTTTTTGTGATTATTTTTGATTATTACTGACTGTTTTTAATCTTTGATTGTCAGGATTCCGACTACAAGAAGCATTACTCCAACCAAAGCCACAACAAGCCCTAATAGACCTTTAATGACAAATATTAATTCATCCAGGAAATAATAAGCCCCGTATACTCCTGCTATCAGAAGGATGAGTCCTAAAATTAACATTCCAAGTGCTGTTTTATCCATAATTATGACCTCGTTTAATTTGCAATAGATGTATTTTTATCAGCATTACATTTTAAAGCTATCCGATAATTTAAGAAAAATCTGATATTATAATTACAGATTTAGGTTATCTTTTTACTGTTGTGGTCAAATATTATTTTACAGCATTTTGGGGAAAGAATGAAAATAACCGTAGTCGGTGGAGGATATGTCGGTCTTGTTTCAGGTGCATGCCTTGCAGATTTGGGACATGATGTTACAATTATAGATACAGTCTCTGCCAAAGTTGATATGATTAATTCAAAAAAGCCTCCGATTTATGAAAAGGGGCTTTTGGATATTTTAAAACGAACAGTTGGCAAAAATCTCACTGCATCAACAAAGTATGAAAATGTGTCAGAATCAGACGTATCATTGATTTGTGTCGGAACACCTCCAAAAAAAGACGGGTCTGCAAATCTTGATTATATCAAATCTGCCGCGGCCTCAATTGGAGAAGAGCTGAAAAAGAAAAGTGAAAAATACCACGTTGTAGCTGTTAAAAGCACAGTTCCTCCCGGAACCACTGAAGGTATAGTTAAAACAACAGTTCTTGAATATTCAGGAAGAAATGATGAGGATGTCGGTTTTTCCATGAATCCTGAGTTTTTAAGAGAGGGCCTCGCAGTGGAGGATTTCATGCACCCTGACAGAATTGTCATAGGAAGCAGTGATAAACGGGCAGGAGATGTGATAGAACAGATGTATGAAAAATTAAACGGAGATGTCCTGCACACCGGAATAACTGCCGCTGAGATGATAAAATATACATCTAATGCATTTCTGGCGACAAAGATATCCTTTTCAAACGAGATTGGAAACATCTGCAAAAGTCTTTCTATAGATGTATATGAGGTGATGAAGGGAGTCGGGATGGATCACAGAATTTCACCGTATTTTTTAAATGCCGGTGCAGGATTTGGTGGAAGTTGTTTTCCAAAGGATGTATCCGCGCTTGTATCTTTGGCAGAAGAAAAAGATCAGAATCCAATTTTGCTTAAATCAGTTCTTGATGTGAACAAAACACAGCCTCTAAAGATGACTGAAATTTTAAAAAGTCGTCTTTGTTCATTAAAAAATAAAAAAATTGCAGTCTTAGGGCTTGCATTCAAGGATAATACCGATGATATCCGAGATTCGCGCTCAATTCCTGTAATTGAAGCACTTATTTTGGAAGAAGCAGATGTTTTTGCATTTGATCCTATGGCATCAGACAATATGAAAAATATATATCCTGAAATAAACTACTGCAAAACAGCGTTAGAAGCCCTAAAAGATGCAGAAGGATGCCTTGTTATGACAGAGTGGCCGGAATTTTCAAAACTAAATGATGAGTTTAACCAAATGAAGTCAAAAATAATAATCGAAGGAAGACACATTCTAACAATTGATGAAAAGGAGGGCATATGCTGGTAAAACAGGGCCTGATTCCTGCCGCAGGTTCCGGAACAAGGCTTGGTCCGTTTACAAACGCAATTCCAAAGGAGCTTTTGCCTGTCGGCGACAAGGCTGTAATTGAGCATGTAGTCTGCGCAATGCATCTTGCAGGAATAGAAGAGATTGTTATTGTTACAAGCCCTCATAAACACGGCCTTTCTGATTATTTCGGCTCCGGGAAGAAGTTTGGCGTTGATTTCACATATGTTGTCCAGGATGAAAGAAAAGGTCTTGGCGATGCTGTACTTTCCGGCGAGCATGTAATCGATGGAAATTTCACTGTTGTTTTGGGGGATAACTATTTTTCACCCAAGACTTTCCTAAAAGATCTGATTGATTTTCACATTGAGAAGAAAGGGGAGACGACTGTTGGTGTCGCTGAAGTTGAGGATGTAACACGGCATGGAATAATTACTCCTGATGGTTTCAGAGTTTTGGATATGGTTGAAAAACCACCAAAAGAGGAGGCAAAAAGCAGTCTTGGTGCACTTGGTGCCTACGTGTTCAGCACTGGCATTTTTGATGCAATAAAAGATACAAAGCCCGGTTACAAAGGTGAAATTCAGCTTACTGATTCTATCAGACTTCAGATTGAACAGGGCAGAAATGTTCTCTACAAAAAAATTGACGGAATACACATAGATGTCGGGACACCGCGTGATCTGATGAGGGCAAATGAATGGTACTTAAGCCATGATGAAAATGGAAATTGCAAAAAATAATTTTTCAATCAGGGATTTTGGTTCTCATTAAAGATCAGCCTTTCAGATTATTTTTTTTATTATCAAAATTTTCAAAACAATCTGCAAACGCGAAAAAACCATGACCCGGGGGAGAGAAATACCCATTTTATTTTAATGGATAGAATATGGTGATGTAATATGCCTGCCGGAAAAATGACCATAGGAAGCTTTTCGCACATGACATATCTGTCACAGAAGGCTCTTCGTCTCTATGATAAAAAGGGTGTCCTTGTCCCCGGATTTAAAGACAGATTTACAGGGTACCGCTATTACACAATCGACCAGATAGAGGATGCTCTAAAAATAAAAGTTCTTTCAAAACTCGGATTCGGGCTTTTGGAGATATCTGAAATTTTAAGGGCTGTCGGAGATGGCGATGACAAAACGGTAAGCCTTCTCATATCCAAAAAGCACAGGGAGACTATGGAAGAGATAGGCAGGCTTGAGAAAATTGAGTCTCTTTTAAATCAAAAAAGAGATTTTATGGAGTTATTTGAGATGAATGTATCAAAACCCGTAGTAAAGGATTCTCCTGCATTAAGGATACTCTCAGCCCGCAGAACCGGAACTTATGAGCAGATATGCTCTGAAATTTCAGAGGAGTTAATCAGGATTATAAACAGCCCTGAAAACCGGGAAAAAGGTGTCAGGATAACAGGGCCCTGCATGTCGCTATGCTATGACGAGGAGTACCGTGAAAATGATGCTGATATTGAGATGGCCATTCCTGTCCGAGGACAGGTGGTATCTGACAATCCTGCATATTCTGTGAGGACAATTCCTGCATGCACTGTTGTATCAGTAATCTACAAAGGGCCTTATGAGCACGAGGGATTTTCTGCTGCATTTGGAAATGCGTTTAAATTCATTGCAGAAAATAATCTTGAGTCTTTTGGCCCTGACAGACAAATATATCTTAACGACCCTTCTGAGACAGACTCAAAGGATCTTTTAACAGAAGTCCAGATACCTGTCAAAAAATTCTGATTAAAGAAGAATAATCAGTATTTTTTTATTTTGTAACTTTTAATTTGTAACTAAAGAGTAAATCAAAAGGTCGGTTTCACTGTCAAATCCAAAGAGGGAGAATCCGCTCTTTTCTAGAACCCTTACTGATGCGATGTTCTTCTTTTTTGTTTTTGCAGTAATCCGGATGTTATTTTTAAAACCATTGACGTTTTTTATTATTGCACTAACTGCCTCTGATGCAAAGCCATTATCCTCAAACTGCTTTAAGACTGAATATCCAAGCTCTAAAGTGCCGTCATCCTGTACAATAAATCCGCCGCTTCCAATTAGAATATCTTTTTTTGACTCTTCATTTAAAATCCAGTAATAGTTGTAAAGTTTATTTTCCCTAAATAGGGTTAAAAAAATTTCAGACACCCCCCGGCTTACAGATTCATGCGGCCAGTTTTTTGGAACAGTGATTCCAAAAAGGCTTTTTGGAAAATTATTTCTGTTTATTTCATATTCAAGCATGCTTAAATCCGCCGGAATTAATGTAAGCCTGGCTGTTTTTAGTGGTTTAAAATTCATATCGGCTCCTAATTTTTTTTGCAATTTTTTCATTTAGCATTATCTGATTTTGTTAAACAGTGCATGAAAAAAATACACTATTTAAATATCTTATTTTGAATTTATGAATCAGCCAGATATTCATATACTCCTTTTCTGTCGTATCTGTGCTCTGCTATGTAATTGTAAATGTTTACAAAATTATTGTATTGGTTTACGAGCGCTTCAAGAGAAGATGATTTTTTGTTGTATTCAGATATCATACTGTTGTAGGAAGATACATTGCGGTTGTATTCAGCGATATTCCCGCTGTCTTTAAGAATTTTCATCTTTTCTTTGAATGCGGAGATTTGATCTGCCATTCTTTCAGCCTCGGCCTTATCCTCAATTATCTGCTTTTCAGTATCATATGTAAATTTTAGCGCTTCATTCATCTTTTGATAGATGAATAAAACATCCCCGCAACTTTGATACGCAATTGTGCCTTTTCCTGCCGAAATAATATACGGGTCTGATTTTATAGAAGCATTATCATCAGTCTTAATTTCAGGCCAGCCGATGTAACTGTAGCCTGTTACTTCAGCGTATGCATACCCTGTGTTTTTGTATGTGCAGATATCAGATTTTATACCTACAGCCATATGCTCTTCTGCCTCAAATTCAAAAAGTGCGACATCATACCCTTCTTTTGCAAGAAGTGCCGCCGCAAGAATACTTTTGTCATCGCAGTCACCTGAGTTTTCATAAATGGTTTCAACTGGAAATTTCGGCTGTTTTCTTGTATCGTCAGTCCTGTAGGGAATTGACTGTGCATAGGCAAAAATAAGTTCTGCATACCTGTCAGAATCAAGAGACATCTTCTGCTTTATTTTTTGAAATTCTTCAAGAATTGGAATGTAAACCATATCCATTGCAGGAGAAATCATAAATGAACTGTAATATTCATCATACCATTCGTTTGAAGATAATTTTTCGGGGTTTAAGTATGCAGACTTATCTGAGTTATATGCGGCAGAATAAATTCCCATATCGATCGGAACTGTAAGGTTAATCTTTCTGTTCTCAAAATTAAAGGAATGAGTGATATAATTATAATCTCCTGTTACAGAGGAAGTCCCGACATGAGGAAACCTGTCAGTTTTTGCAGGCAGAAATTCTCCTGTGCATCCGGCTGAAAGAACAAAGAGCAGAATTAAAATTGCGCTTAATAAAAGGAGTGAAATTTTTGCCGGCATTTGATATCACTTTATTTTATTAGTTCTACAATAAATATGATTGTCAGAGACAAACACTCTTCCAGAGCCTGGATAAATCCTAAAGTAGATGACAGTTCAGGTGTTTATGGTGCAGGTGTTTATGTTTCGCAATACACTTTAGCATCCCGGCAGAACTGCGTACAACTGCTAAGCATCACCCGGGAATTTTACAGAGATATTGTTGGTCTTATTTTTATTGAACCTGAGGTTACTGAGTTTGCAGATTTTATAAGCGAAAGTGTAATCGCAGGTTAAGACAGACTGATTTGTGCGGTAAAAAAAGCGTAAATCAGATTCCTGTGGTGTAGATAAACGCCTATCTTCCTGTTGAATTAAAATATTATTAAAACTGAGGCATATATTAAAACAGAGCCGGATTATTATGAGCAGGAAAAAATTCAAATCAAAAAGCCTTCATTGTCCTGTGTGTGATTCTCCTGAGATATTTACTGTCGTAGGAGGATATGCAGGAAATATTTACAGGTGCAAAAGCTGTGGCTATCAGGGTGCACTTGTTGTTGAGCATGACAATGATTTATCTGATGAGTTCGAAGAGGCTTTATCCTACAATACAAAAGAAGAAGACGAAAATCTTTTGGATTCAAAAGAAAAAACTGCCCTTGAAGTTCTGCTCATGGTTATTATTATTATGGGATTATATTTGATTTACATACGATTCTGATGGCAGTAACAGTTCATAGTGATTTAGTTCATATAGATTTTTTTTCTGCCGGGTTGTCTTTAAATCCCGGAAGTTTTCTTATATGACGGACAAGAAAGCCTATTGAGAGTGCCGCGGCAATTGTTCCTTCTCTTACACCAAAGAGATTGCCCATCAGGGCAAATGAGAGTATGACTGCCAGTATTACCATTGAGCTGTCAGTCACGATTTTGACTTTTCCAAATTCAATCCGAAAGATGCCTGATATTACAAGAACAAGTGAATCAACCGCCATCATTAAAACATTCGCCTTTAAAACCATTGCAAGACCTAATGCAATTGCAAAAAAGCTTAGAATACAAAATATCCACTGCATCAGGTATCCTGATATAGGAATAAATGAGACAAAGAACATGTTGATATCGGTAAAAAGGCTGAATACAAAGATGACCAGTATTTCAAGCCACTTGTAAACTGAAAAATCACTTCTTAAAAGCAGGTACTGAATAATTACAAAAAGAAGATTCATCAAAAAAGTCCATCCTCCGATTGTCAGCGGAAGAGCCAGACTTAAAACGTAAGGGATGCAGGATATCGGAGATGTGCCGAGTTCGGCTTTTGTTGAGAGTGCAACCCCAAATGTCATAATATACAGACCGGCTGTCATTAAAATCCATCTCAGCACCTGTTGTCTTCTCATAATCCGGATATATCATTTGAGTTTAATGCATACAAACACTCTGTTTTTTTTATTTTTTTAACTCTTTCATTATCTTTTTGTCTCGTATATTTTTTCTGTATATTTTTTGTTCTGGTTTCAGATTTTTGGATTTACCACGAAAAGCAACTCTGATTTTCATGATAACAGTTTATGAAAAATTAGTTTCATGAATGTTTTGACAAAGACGGGTTTGATTACACAAATATTTATCCGATTATGCCAGATAATATTAAACAAATGTCAAAGGCTTTTTTGGGAAAACTTGTTTTAAACTGGTGTGATGAATGTCACACTCCTGTACTTGGTAAAAAATGCTCATGTGGTTCTAAGACCAGAGCTGTTCTGCTCACACCTCCTGGAGACATACGACCTGCATTTAAAGCTGATATCGATCATATAAACAGCCTTTATGAGAATCAGTTTGGAAAAAAGCTTATTCCAAAAGGGCATATTGTAATTTTAAATAAAATACCTGATGTTGACAGGATGGAAGAGGTTGTGATGGGAGGCGCAGTTATCTGCGCATACAGGTATATCCCATCTGAGAAAAGATGGGAGCTATTGCCCCGCGTTCATGCCTCTAAATATGCAATTCCTAAAAGAAAATTTGTTGTTGCAGATGATGGCGCAATTGATTCAATTAAGACCGGTTCAAGTGTTCTTGCACCAGGACTGGTTGATATAGAAGAAAGCGTTTTAAAAGACGATGAAGTATTTATTCTTTCAAAGGCGGGTGAGTGCATCGCCGTTGGGCGTGCACGTGAGAATGCATCTGATGCAAAATTAATGGAAAGAGGCTCTATTGTCAGGACAAGAAAGACAAAGCCCGATATATGCATACCGGGAGAGGCTTCATGGGAAAAGGCAATAGAAGCAAATCGTATAATACTTGAAAATGTGGAGACAGAGGCTGTCGGATTTGTAAAGTCGGTTGTCAGCAAAAATCCTGATCTTCTCTGCAATGTTTCATACTCCGGTGGAAAAGACAGCCTTGCAACTCTGCTTATAGTTTTAAAGGCAATTGGAAAAGTGCCGGTATTATTCTCTGATACCGGACTTGAATTTCCGGAAACATACAAAAATATCGAAGATGTTGTAGAAAAGTACGGGCTTGAGATTATAAAAACAGGTGCAGGAGAAAAATTCTGGGAGACTTTTGAGGTTGAAGGGCCTCCGGCCGTTGATGTGAGATGGTGCTGTAGTGTATGTAAGCTTATGCCTGTAAAGGAGATTATAACTGAAAAATGGGGTGAGTGCCTCTCATTTATAGGACAGAGAAAATATGAATCTCTTGCAAGAATGAAAAGCCCGCGTGTGTGGAGAAATTTTAAAGTTCAGGTTCAGCTTTCAGCTGCGCCAATCCAGCACTGGACTGCGCTTCATGTGTTTTTATATCTTTTTAAGGAAAATGCTCCTTATAATGTTTTGTATGAGCAAAGAATTGACAGAATCGGATGCTTTATGTGCCCGTCAAGTGATCTTGCCTCATTTGAAATTATAAAAGCAGAATATCCTGATCTCTGGGAAATATGGGAGAAAAAACTACAAATCTGGGCGGAGAAAAACAATCTCTCTGAAGAATGGATAAAGAATGCTGAGTGGAGGAAAAGAGGCGGAGAGGATGACACGAGTAATTATTCTTGATTACGGGCTTGGAAATCTAAGAAGCGTAAAAAAAGGTCTTGAGAAGGCAGGTGCAGAGGCGCAAATATCATCAGATCTTGATGTAATGGCATCCGCTGACGGGGTAGTGCTTCCGGGAGTTGGTGCGTTTTCAGAAGGTATGGAAAAGCTTGAGAAGATGAAGTCTGCACTTTATGAGTATGTAAAAGACAGACCTGTTCTTGGAATCTGCCTTGGTATGCAGATGCTTTTGGATGTTGGAGAAGAATATGGAGTACATGAAGGTTTAAAGCTTGTTCCTGGCGCAGTCAGGCATTTTCCGGTAAATGATTCCTTTAAGATTCCTCATATGGGATGGAATAATATTGAAATAACCCAAAAAAGTCCGCTTTTTGAGGGAATTGAGAATCAAAGTTATGTTTATTTTGTCCATTCCTATTATGCAGATACAAAACCGCAATACACACTTACAAAAACAGACTATATTTGTCCTTTTGCCTCATCCATCAGAAACAAAAACGCATATGGAACACAGTTTCATCCGGAAAAAAGCGGCACAACCGGACTTAAAATTCTTGAGAATTTCATAAATCTTTTATAGATTTATAGATTTACCGATTTATCAGCACAATTTTTTGTAAACAGGGATTTTGAAACAAAGGTTTCAAGAAAAATTACTGCATAATAAAACGAAAATATGTAACTCAAAAGATTTTAACAAAAAAAATTTGAAAGAAATATGATTTTATTTTTTTTATGGTAGAGGTAATAATGTTGTTAGTATTATCTTTTCTATTCAGTCGTTCAGATATAGACGATTTAGTGTTTCTAAAAAACTGTCGTATGCGTTATAGCAATGGTAAACTGTCATAAAAACATCACCAAATTATTATTCGCTTTAAAATAATATAAGAATATTTGATAATATTTGATAATTATAATTATTTAATATGTAAAATCAATTGTGATTTCTACAGGTGAAACTGAGAGAATTATAATTGTAAAAATGAAAATCAAGCGTTTTTTAATTATCTTGTAAGATAATTAGTTACTTTAAAGAATAATGGGGCCACCGCGATTTGAACGCGGGTCAGAAGACCCCCAGCCTCCTAGGATGGTCCAGGCTACCCTATGGCCCCGATAAAAATACCATAGTATATTTGAAACACTTGTTTATTTAATTTCTCTTTTAAACCTGAAAAATTCATGAAACAATTATTTTACATAATGTTATTGTTTAAATCATTACATTGCTGTGTAAATTATTCTGTTAAATTAGATTTTTATTTTTTTAAATTCCTCAACATTTTTTGTCAGTTCTGAAAGTTCCGAACAGGTAATATTCATTGTACTGTTGAGATCATCTACTTCATCAAGAAGCTGACTTACTCTTCTTTGCATCAAATAAAGAAGAAACAACAGGAAAATAATAACCAGACCAAATAATACTATTATAAAAAATTCTGCACCAAAATGAAACATTTTTACTTCCTCCTTTTAATTATAGAGCTTGTAAGGCGATCAAGGAATTTTTCATTTGAATCCTTGTTTAACTCCTTTTCCTTAACATCCACTCCTGCAATTTCTGCTGCTATTTTTTTGATTTCAACTGCCGCAGGTGAATTTGGGTATTTAACAACCACCGGTGTTTTATAAGCGGAAGCTCTTCTGACATTTGGGTCATCCGGAATAATGCCTATTACTTTCACTCCTAAAACTTCCTCTATCTTATGGATGCTAATATCAGTTTTTTCAAGCGTTGCTCTGTTTAAAATTGCTCCTTTTATTTTACCACCCACCAGTTCCGTTAAAATTTTTGTTTTAAGAGCGTCTACCATAGATGAAATTTCAGGGTTTACAACTAAAATAACTTCATCAGCAATTGCAAGGGGTATAACACCATCTCTGCTGATTCCTGCAGGAGCGTCTAATATAAGAATATCACATTGCTGAATAATCTCTTTCATCACATCATGCAGGTGTTCAGGATCAGCATTCTGAAAGCCCTGAAGTGAAATTCCGCTTGGTATTACCTTAACGCCGAATGGGCCTTCATAAATGGCTTCTGATATTGAGGCCTTTCCTGCCAGAACTTCATGCAGAGTTACAGGAACATTTTCAAGACCAAGGACTATTCCAATATTTGCCATGCCCATATCAGTGTCCATAATGTATGTCTCTTTTCCATAATGAGCCAGCATTGTACCAAGATTTACTGATAATGTAGTTTTTCCGGTACCGCCTTTCCCAGAAGCAATTGTATATGTAACAACCATAATGATCTTAAAAATTAATTTATACTATTCGTAATCAAATTCCTGATTATTTATATTGTTCGAACATTAGTCAGAATAACTAATACTCTAATCTGATATACCTTTTTTGTTGCAATTATTTCTAATTTTTAAAAATATTGTAATAATATTTCCATTTTAACTTTTAAAAGTAATTGAAAAAATGAAGTTTTTGATTTACATGAAAAAGTTACATCAAAAAAGAGTTATTTGAATATTGTATGAATTTTCACATGAAAGTTACTTCGTAACTTACATGAAACCATACATGAGATGATAATTTCATGAAATATAATTTCATGGATGTTTTTATAGAAAAATGTGTTATATGGGAAATTATTCAAGCATTGTATAATTGTTATCCAACAATCCTAAAACATTTAAGGAATAATATCTGCCAAATGTAATAAAAGGAACACTTATCAAAAGAGATATTGGAATCATGCACAGAATGAATAATATCAGCAGAATAATAAATGCAATAGCAAAGCTGCCAGGATTTAATCCAACTGCAATTAATCCGACAATAAAAAAGGGAATTGCCAGAACAAGTGCGGCAATCATAATTGCAATAAACATTAGAATGAAAACAACAATTCCAATTATAATTCTCATAATAAGATAAATTATTGTCTGACTCCAGTCTGTTTTTATAACTCCCCAGCACTTTTTCCATCCTTCAATCAGTTTGCAGTTTTCCTTAATCATTATTGGAACGACAAAATCTACTGTAAAGAGCATTATAATGCCTATTGGAATACTTAATAAAAGAACCAAAAGGAAAATAGAGATAAAAAATCCCACTTTTTGCATAGAGTCGATAGATACTGAGGCAAAACCCATAATCATCATAAATACTGCGATCATGATGACTGCAATCAATAATCCTCCAATAACAAGTTCAAAACCAAAAAGTCTTGCGCCTCTTTTAGTATTAGTTTTAAAATATTTTCGAATAGCAAATTCATTCTTTGAAAGACACTCAACAAACAGGTATTGAAAAACACATGATATGTATCCGAAAATCAAAGCAAGTATGATAATTACAGCAACCACTCCCAAAATAACAGGCAGTTGATCCATAAAAAGATCCGAACCTGCAAAAGAAGAAGGCATTTCAGTCGAATCCGTTCCTGAAGTGAACTGGAAAGGATTGAATGAAGTAAATCCGCCGATAAACAAAGATATTAAAGCAATTCTCAACCATATGCCTTTATTAAAAGGCCACAGAAGTCTTTTTGTCCTCTCTATTGCCGGATCAATGCTACTGAATGCATAATAGTCAGACATAATTATACCTGATTAGAAGTAGGATATAAATATGGAGGTCAGATAAATTCCCTGACCTCATCTAAAATATTTCCTGCAAGCTGTGTGCTCACTTCTTCATTTACCATAAGAGTGTCAAATTTCAATGCACCGTTAATTATTTCCTCATCTCTGATATCCTGTATAAAGATATCAGTGAATTCACGGTAAAGTGAATATGTGCCCTTTGATGACGGCTCTATATTCCAGGCCTCCATTAATTCTTTCGCAGGGCCGCTTATGGGATTTTTGCTTATAAAAGGACTTACTGAAACAACAATTTTTTCATTCAAAGCTTCTTTTATTCCTTCACATTCAAGAATAGGAGATATACTTGTTACAGGATTGGATGGCCCCAGAATGACAACATCTGCATTTTCTATTGCATTAAGACACTCTTTGGTTGCTGATGGTTTTATATTAAAAGTTCTTACAACATCTTTTATTGAAACATTTCCTCTGTGTCTGACCCAGTATTCCTGAAAATGTATAAGACCATTCTTTGTAAGAACATTCGTTGTAACTTCTGTGTCGGTCATCGGCAGAATATTTGCCGATACGCCAAGTTTTAAAGAAAGATTTTTAGTAGCTTTAGTGAGTGTAAATCCCTCTTTTAGCATCCTTGCACGTGCTATATTAACAGCCCTGTCTTTATCTCCAAGGGTGAGATAGATATCCTCACCAATATCTTTTAAAAAATCATTAGTAATCGTAGTGTCTCCTTTAATACCCCACCATGTTTCAGTATTCAAAAGTCCGGAAAAAAGGTATAGCAATGTGTCAATATCCGGAGAAAGATGGCTTCCGTAAATCCACATATCTTCTGCAGTATTTACTATAACAGAGATATCTTCGTCAGGTATTATTTTCCTAAATCCTCTGATTAGTTTAGGAGTTCCAGTCCCGCCGGAAAGGAATGTAATTTTCATTAAAAATCATATGCAGTTTATTGTAGATATAATAAGCTAAAATGAAAGCCAATGGATAAGAAAAATCAGTAAAAGGTGTTGTAAAAAATCAGATGAAAATAAAAAATGGAAAAACCTGGGTTAAATTTTTTTCGTGTATTATTTTTTCTTATATTATTATATGAATAGTTTTTTTATTCTTTATAGCTGAATCATTAATGATTAAGAAATCCGTATAATAGAATTTTGAATAGAAAATTGTTCCTGAAACTGTATGTGAGAAATTAAAATCAGCAGAATTTTTATTGGAATCAGATACACAAACAAGGGAAGTGATTTTTCTTAACTTTCATATTTTTTTATCCGGAGATTGCAGGGAATCAGACCAATGAAAATAATACAGGATCCTGTTCACGGTTATGTGGAAGTGGATGAAAAAATACTTCCTCTTCTGGATTCACCGGCAGTTCAGCGGTTAAGGTACATAAAACAGCTTGGATTTTCAAATCTTGTATATCCGGGAGCAAACCACACTCGTTTTGAGCACTCGCTTGGTGCGATGCATCTTGCAAGACTTATGAGTCTGAATCTTGGATTAAGCAGTCAGGATGTTTTGCTGGTTACTGTATCTGCTCTTTTGCATGACACAGGTCATGGGCCGTACTCTCATGCAACTGAACCGCTGATGCAACAGTATCTTGGGAAAAATCATCAGGATATTGAGTATTTAGTATTAAAGGGTCCTCTTGCAGATGAACTTTTGGCTCTTAACTTAAATCCTGAAGATGTATGTGAAATGGTCAATGGAAAACATCCTCTTGCAGGAATAATCCATGGTGATTTGGATGTAGACAGAATGGATTACCTGTTGAGGGATGCCCACTACACAGGTGTCCCATACGGCACTGTTGATGCACACCGCCTGATTCGCAGTACAAATCTCACCGATAAAGGACTTGTATTGAAGGAAAACGGGATAAATGCCGCTGAATCATTACTTATTGCAAGAACACTCATGCGTCCGGCGGTATATTTTCATCATGTCAGCAGAATTGCTGAATCCATGATTAAATTTGCGGCCCATGAACATTTGAAGGAATCAGGCTTTGAAAAAACTGCTGAACTTTTACTGATGGATGACGGACAGTTTTACAATGAGATATCCAAATCGCCCTCAGATAATGCAAGAAAGATAATTAAAGATCTTCATTTGAGAAAACTTTACAAAAGAGCGTTGTTTGTTGGAATGGATCAGGTAAGATTTTCTTCACTTCTGAAGATGATTTCTCTAAAGGATGAGAGAAGTGTTGCAAAAACCGTGTGCGAAGCCGCTGGTATAGACGATTCTGAGGTGCTTGTAGACATTCCTTCAATTCCCTCTCCAATGTCTATTGAAGTTTCGGTTAAAAACCATAATTTATTGCTGTCATTAGAAGAACTTTCACCTCTTATGTCAACACTGAATGAGACAAGAAAGAGCCAGTGGAGAATGGGCATATATACAACTCCTGAAAACAGAAAAATTGTAGAACAGACAGCTTATGAAGTTCTTAATATTGAAAAAGTTACAAAACAGGACAAACTAATAATATAATACACTGTTTAATAATCCATAATATGGTTTACATGATTTGAATATTATTTGTATGTAAGAAATGAATGATAAGCGCTTTTCATCACAAAAAAATCGCCATCACACAAAAACCACTGATTAAGTCTTTCCGGGATTTAGACCCTCATAGAAAATACGTAACTTCCTGATTTGTAAAAAAAATTTAAAAAGCAAATAAATTAAAAAGCAAATAAATTAAAAAGTAAAAAAATAGGTAAAAAAGTGCCCTAAAAAATTAATTATTATTGATTTTTTAATTACCGGTGATATAAAAAATGAAAAAATATGTTGTTGCAGTAACTGGTGCAAGTGGAATAATATATGCCCAAAGACTCCTTGAAGTTTTGTCAAAGCAGGCAGAAGTGTATGTGATTATCACAAAGATTGCCAAAAAAATAGCTGAGTATGAAATGGTAAATCTTGATGGGTTTGATGCAGTATATGTCGATGAGGATGATATGTTTGCCGGAGTTGCAAGCGGTTCATTCAGATATGACGGCATGGTTGTAATTCCATGCAGTATGAAAACGCTTTCTGCTATAAATTCCGGCTTTTCAGATAATCTTATAACACGTGCGGCTGATGTCTGTTTAAAAGAGGGAAGAAAATGCATTCTAATGCCCAGAGAAATGCCACTTTCAAGAATCCATCTTAAAAATATGCTCTCTTTAAATGAAGCAGGTGCAACTATTATGGTAATGAGTCCGGGTTTTTATAACAGACCTGAAACAATTGCAGATCTTGTTGATATGGTTGTTGCAAGAGCGCTTGACAATCTTGGAGAAGAACATGATATCGGGAAAAGATGGAGTTGTGACTGATGCGTGAATTCATAAAAAAAATGAGAGATGCAGGTCTTGTTGATGATATATACGAAGAAGTATCTTCTGTATACCAGGCTCCAAAGATTGCATCAAAGACTAATAAACTGGTTTTTTTCCACAAACTTGATGGTGATAAAAAGAGTGTGATGAATGTAACTTCTATTAGAAAGTCACTTTCCATTGCACTTGGGTACCCGGAAGAAGATATAGTAAAAAACCTGTCCAAAGCTGAATACAATGGAAATGTTGTAAACAGAGGCAAACTGTACATGATTCAGCCTGATCTTTTGTCTCTTCCGATAATGAAGCATTATCCAAAGGATGCCGGTCGATACTTAACATCAGCAATAGTTTTTTCAGAGTACGGCAACATTTCAAATGCATCAATACACAGGATGCTTGTTCTTGACAAAAATCATCTTGCGGCAAGGCTTGTGGAAGGAAGGCACACTCATAATCTCTTAAAAAGTGCCCTTTCGAATAATGAAAAGCTTCCTGTTGCAATTACAATAGGAACACACCCTCTTGTTACATTTGCTTCATGTACAAGAGTGCCTGAAGGAAAGGAGATGCCTTTTGCCGCTGAGCTCATGGGAGGGGAAATATCAGTTTTCGAATGTCCCAATGGTGTAAAAGTTCCTGATGCAGAAATTGTTCTTGAAGGATATATCACAGGAGAAAAAGCTACTGAAGGTCCTTTTGTAGATATAACAGGAACATATGATCCGGTAAGACAGGGTCCTGTAATTGAGATTACAGGAATGCACATTAAAGATGACCCGATATATCATGGAATATTGCCCGGAGGAAATGAACATAAGCTATTAATGGGAATGCCATATGAACCCAAAATTTATCGCTATGTATCAGGAGTAACAACGGTTAGAAATGTATCTCTTACAACAGGAGGATGCGGATATCTTCATGGTGTCGTACAGATTAGAAAAAACACTCAGGGGGATGCAAAGAATGCTATAATGGCCGCTTTTGCCGCCCATACATCATTAAAACATGTAGTAGTTGTTGATGAAGATATTGATATCTACAATATGGAGGATGTGGAATATGCTATTGCAACGCGTGTCAGGGGAGATGAAGATATAATGGTTATAAAAGGTGTAAGAGGCTCTTCGCTTGATCCCTGTCGTATTGGTGATGGAATGAATGTTAAGGTTGGTGTGGATGCAACTATGGTAATGGGAAAAGAAGACGAATTTATAAGAGCAGAATGGGATGACTGACAATGTATCTTGATAGTGAAGATGAAAGTATTTTAAATGGTGAATATGGAGAGACAAGGCAGAAGATGATGGAAATTCTTCTTGCACTTGGAAAAGTATTCAATGCAGAAAATCTTGTACCCATAACAAGTGCACAGATTAGTGGTGCATCCTATAAGACTATAGGAGAATGGGGGCTTGAATGGCTAAATAACCTTGATGCACGTGTTGCTGTTCCTTCAATTTTAAATCCAATCGGAATGCCGCGTGAAAGCTGGAGGGATATTGGAATATCAACAGAGTTTGCAGAAAACCAGAATAAGGTAATAAAAGCCTACAAGCGTCTTGGAATAAAAATGGAGTGTACATGCACTCCATATTATCTTAATATTACAAATTATGGAGATCATCTGGCATGGTCAGAGTCATCTGCTGTATCATATGCCAATTCAGTGATTGGAGCAAGAACCAATAGAGAGGGAGGCCCTTCTGCACTTGCGGCCGCAATGATTGGTAAAACACCCAATTATGGTCTTCATCTCTTCAAAAACAGAATGCCTGAAATTACAATTGAGGTTGAATCCGGCAGTGGTGTTCACAGCGGGCATTATGGCGCAATAGGTTATCTTGCAGGAAAAATAGCAGGAAATAAAATTCCCTTTTTGACAAACATCCGTCCGTCAAGAGATCAGCTAAAAGCCCTTGGTGCAGCTATGGCGGCATCCGGAGCTGTTGCACTATACCATGTAAAGGGCATCACTCCTGAAACAAAGCTTCCTACATTTAAAACAGAACCTGTTGAGAAGGTTGTTATTGAACAGTCCGAAATTGAAAGTCTTTTTGAGAAGTCTGATGTTGATGCTGTTGCAGTTGGATGTCCGCACTGTTCACCTGATGAGTTATCCCGTCTTGCATCTCTTCTTGAAGGCAAAAAAACTACGAAAACCTTCTTTGTCTTTGTAGCTAAGGGAGTGAAGGATTCAAACATGGGATATGTCAGTAAAATCGAAAAGAGTGGTGCAAAGGTTGTTGAAGACACCTGCATTGTAGTATCTCCGGCGATGGATGTATTTGACACAGTAATGGTTGATTCAGGAAAAGCATTCGCATATGTTCCAAATATGTGTGGATGCAATGTAAGAATAGGAACACTTGAAGAGTGTGTTTTAGCCGCAACAAGTTAAAAAAATATGAAAAATTAAAAATTTATAAATTCAAAATTAAAAAATAATATTTAAAGTAAGCTATCCCAAAATTAAATCTCCGGAATATCGTTTGCATCAATATTGTATACTTTTGCAAAGAATTCCGGATAATAACGCATTTTTGCAATTCTTAAGCCATCAATCCCAAGATCTGATTCTCTGTTTATGTAATCATATTTGCCTGAAACAAGTCTGGCAACCTCATTGTTAATAACCTTATAATTTCCTTCACAGTCAGGCAGGCCTTTTTCATAATGAATTACTATTGTATCTTTGTTTAATTCTTCATATATTGAAATAGCACTTATTTCGTTTTCGTTTTTTAAAAGCAATCCACAAAGGCCAAGCTGTTCAAAATGTTTTACTGAATAAATGGTTGCATTTTTTTCATAATTCATAATAGGGTTTTTTTTGCACTCTTTCCATTCACACCATTTAAAAAAAAAATCAATGACATCCTGAACGGATTCTGAGGTCATAGGTTCGGTTGTATAATTGCATCTCTTTTTAAAGCTGTTTATGTGTTTTCTGATATTTAGAAATTTTTTTCCGGGGAGTTTTGATAAAATATCTGTTTTATAAACGTAATCATAGTAATCCCTATCTGATGAAAGATTAATATCCGGATATAAAGCGAGGATTCGGGCTTTTGTTTCTTCGTCAAATATCTGATATGCAAGCGGGTGATTTGTTTTTTTTGCAAGTTTTAGAACCTCTTTTAAAAGATTATCATCATAAATTCCAAAAGGACCTCGAAAAGAGGTTTTATTTTCTATTGTACTTGAAATAACCAGTGCGTCATTATTGGTATAGTATTCATATTGTGCATAGTCATTCCAACACACCATATTTGTAAAGGTGTTGTCGCTGTGCTGTATTGGAAATCTTTCATAAAAGGATTTAAAAAAATTTCTGTCATCCAGTGTTACCGGTTTAAAATCACTTATATCAAGCATGCTGTTTCATTTCCTGTATATCATAGGGATATAATTCTCCATAACAAAAAAACCTTCAGATTTATAAAATCCGGACGTTTCAGGCTCAGCTATTAATCCTATCCATGTAAGTCCTTTTGATTGAGCCTCTTTAACAAGAGTGTTCAGGATACATTTCCCAATTCCAAGTTTTCTGTAATCTTTTTTGACAACAAGGTCCTGTATGTATCCGTCTGAGACTCCGTCAGATATTATTCTTCCCATACCTATTGCCGAATTTGTTGATTTATCTACAGCCACTGCAAATATAAAGCTCCCCTTAATTAAACTTCCAATTTCTTCAGGATTCCAGGATTCATCCCACCAGTTGCCATCCCTGTAGAGTTCAACAATCTCTGTTTTATCCCATTTATTAACAATTGTTATCTCAAAATCTACATATTTTAAATTCATTATTTCCAGCCTGCATTTCCTGATTAAATATGATTATCTTTGAATTTACATGAAAGTCACTTCGTAACTTACATGAGACCGTGTATGAAATATAATTTCATGGACGTTTTTAATTAATAACTTAGAGATTAAGTCTTATTTTTAATTATTATCTTTTTTCATTCCCTTTCTTATCATTTGTTCAATATTTGTTTGAAATTTTCTGAATTTTAATTCATAATGTCCTTTTAATCACTGATATTATATGAATAATTACATGTAACAGGTAAATTCTGATGGCCTTTTAAAGGTCATCAATAACTATTATAGAAAATATATTGTATTGTATCTTTGAAGGTTCAGTGATAGTATGGAAATTTTAAACAATTCAGGCTCAGCGCTATTGGTTCTTGGATGTCCTCAGGTTCCTGTTCAGACGACATCTGTTTTGTATATTGCCGCAAAGCTAAAAAAAGCCGGTATAAAGACCGTTGTTGCAGGAACCCCTGCCGCCAGACTGCTTATCAAATATGCTGATTTTGACGGACATTATATAGACGAGATAAAGGATTTGGATTTTATAATCGATGCAATAATAGAAAAAGGAGAGAAATATCCTTTATGCTTTGTTTTCATTCACAATGATGCAGGTGTATCATATGCCGCAACAATGGATTCCATAATGAAATCTGTTTTATATCCTGTTATTTTTGGAAGTGATGCCGATGAACTGTCTACTCAGATTACATTTGAATGCGAAAAGATATCTGTGCCGGCAACTCACAATCCAAAACCTCTGATAAATGAAATAAACAAGGTGATAAAATGGGATGCCTAGATAAGCTTCCGTATGAGGTAATTTTGAGAAACGTAAGTTTTTCCGAGTGCAGAGAATATCTTAAGAAAAATTACAAGGAAGTCTATACAGTCTCTCCCGGTTACAAAATATTTGATGTGCATATAATAGGTGTACCTCCTGTAACAATTGCTCTTGATGATGACATAGTTATATTTCCATATACAAAGCCTTGTCATGGAACCTTTCTGGTAAAAGTTTCAAGTGAAGAGGAATCAGTAAAAATTAGAAAAAATCAGATTAAAAAATGAATTTAATCTCTGTTTTTGCCATAGCGGCAGGACTTGCAATGGATTCATTTGCAGTTTCTGTGTCATCCGGAACAACAAAGATTAAAGGCAAATTTAGAGCGGCTGTCGTAATTGGTCTTGTTTTTGGATTTTTTCAGGGCTTCATGCCGGTATTGGGGTGGGTTTTAGGGATTAATTTTACTGGATTTATTCTGGATTATGCTCACTGGATAGCTTTTTTTCTTCTCTTCATAATTGGAATTAAAATGATTGAGGAGAGTGATGAAAAATTAATAGATATCCAAAATCCCTATGTTCTTTTGCTTCTTGGAATCGCAACAAGTATTGATGCTTTGGCAGTTGGTCTTTCATTTGCATTTTTAAATGAATCTGTATTATTCCCTGCATTTATTATTGGCATATTTACATTTGTTATCTCATTTTTTGGAGTATATCTTGGTGATAAACTCCAAAGTTCGACAGGAAGATATGCGACTTTCATAGGCGGGATTATTCTGATATTAATTGGGGTTAAAATAGTTCTTGAAAATAGCCTATAATATCCCTGAAACTTCATTAAATTCATGCTATTTTATGTTGTGCATTTTTTTCAGGATTGCAACGGAAATTCATTTAAAAGTAAAAAAGTATCTCATAACATATATCTAGCATGTCATTTATGATTAAAATCAAATATGATTTTTAAAATAAAGTGAATAAAAAATTAATTTCAGAAAGATCTTTAAGAACAGAATTGGTCTTATATTGAACATAAAAATTTCATATGACGGATCCTGAGAAAAGATAAGAAACTATTGGTATTACTATTACAAGCATCAGAGAAAAAGATAAGAATTTGATTTCTCCCGGTTTTAATTTCTTTTTTCCAACATGAAGAAAAGAGTCTTTACTATACCCTCTGCATAGCATACTTGTATAGGTACGTTCACCCTGTTCGTATGATCTGATAAATATTGTTCCAACTGTATATGCAAGAGTCCTTAGACGATAACTATATGGAAGCGATCTATTAAATGAATTAAAACATCTTGTATCAAATGAGTTTTTTACTTTTTCAAAAATGTCTGCAAATACAAAGAGGTACCTTATCATAAGACCTGTAATTAAAGCAAACTCAGAAGGAAGTCCGAGTCTTCTTGCACCTGTTAGCATGTCCTGCATAGTAGTTGTTGAAGATAAAAGTACTATGAAAGATATACAGACTATGAACTTTACAAGTAAAATTAAAGCAAATTCAACCGATTCCAAATAAATATGAATGTCGAGGGGAAGATCTATTATCGGTGTGAATATATCATAATAACGGTTTTTAAAAAAAATCTGAAAAATAATTATGAATATCCCAAATGGAAGAATCATAAGAATTCTTTTCAGATATGAGAAAAAACTTAATTTTGATAATATCCACAGTGTTAAAAAGAAAAAATAGAAAAAAATCCCTGGAATAATTATATCTTTGGAATATGGATATGCTACCATTGCAATTATTACAGAAAATACAATTATTATTTTTATCCGGGCATCCATATTGTGAATATAGCTGTTTCCCATCGCCTGGCGTTCTATAGAATACAGCTCTTCAATCATATTTTTTACCAAATGCTTTTAAAAAGGATTTTTCTGAGCTTTCGTAATTATAAGCCATTTTTATATCAATTCCATGCATTTGAAGGTTTTTTATTAACTTTGGAAGAACCGGGATATCCAGCCTTAAATCAGATAGTAACTCCTGCTGTGTAAAAATTTCTTCCATACTTCCCTGTGCGACAATCTGCCCTTTATCCATGACATAAATATAATCTGCAATCTCTGAAACAATGTCTATATGGTGAGTGGAGAAAATAACAGTCATTCCATATTCTTCAGGAAGACGGTTTACAAACTGTGTAAGGTCTGCAACACCTCTTGGATCAAGTCCTGCTGTTGGTTCATCCAGAATCAGTATCTGAGGTTCCATTGCAAGAACACCTGCAATTGCAACCCTTTTTTTCTCACCTCCGCTCAGGTGGTGCGGTGGTCTGTTTCGTAAATCCTCTATATCCAGAATTCTTAGGACTTCATTGACCCTGTGTTCAATAGTATGTTCATCCAGACCCAGATTTGTCGGTCCAAATGCAATATCTTGTTCTACTGTTGGAGAAAAAACCTGATCATCAGAGTTTTGAAATACAATTCCTACTAATTTTCTGATTTCTTTGATGTTTGATTTTGTTATCGGCTCTCCTCTGATTAATATTTCTCCTGAAGTGGGTTTAAGGATGCCATTAAAATGTTTAAAAAGAGTACTTTTTCCCGCACCGTTTGCACCAATTATTGCTATACGCTGTTTTCTGCCTGCAATAAAGTTTACATTTTTCAATGCATCTATATTTTTATTATAGGTATGTGTGAGGTTTCGTGTTTCAATCAGGTGCATAATATAAAAAAGTTGGTTTTTTAAGATTTTGAGGCTTTTGATGTGAGTGCCCAGGTTGCCCCAAGAACAAGTGCGAATGTAATGAGGACACCAATGATAAGTGCAATTATATCACCTATTTTCCCTGCGCCTTCCATTGAATAGTCAGGAAGCGGGGATTCATACTCAAATGTTCCTGAGCCTATTGCCTCTGCATCCCCGTCTTCAGGAGAAGCACCTGTTAGTGTTTTTTCGCCCTGTACTACAAAGGCTGTGCTTTCAAGACCGTCCGGGTCACCCGACGCCAGGAAAACTGCCAAAACTCCAATAACAATTGCAAGAATAATTCCTGCTATCATAAATGTTTTATTGTCAATCATGCGGCAACCCCTCCTGCTGTTTCAGCTTCCATAAGATCTGGTCTTGTGGTATGAATGAGGTATATAGCGCCGGCTGTGATACTTCCTTCAATTATTCCTATTAATGCATGGTATGTACCCATTGCAATAATACCCGGGACCAGAGGGAAAGTACCTGCAATGAACATCTCAATAGCGCATGCAAGCGCCGGGATTAAACATGCCATCCATGCTGCAATTCCGGCAGATGCGTAACAGTTTCCAATTGCTGCTTTAATCCCTTTAAATGAGTAATAACCAACAAATCCACCAATGACTCCCATATTTATGATATTGGCGCCCATTGTTGTAATTCCACCATCACCGAATATTACTCCCTGAATTATAAGAACTATTGAAAGTATGAATACTGCCGCATAAGGTGAACCTAATACTATAGCTGCAAGTGCACCTCCGACAAGATGTCCGGAAGTGCCCATTCCGACTGGCAGATTGAATGCCTGAATGGCAAAGATGCCTGCCGCAAGTACTGCTATTAATGGCATTTTTTCTTCATTCAGCTCAGTTCTTGCCCATTTTAGAGCAAGTGCGACAAATATTATCGCAATAATCCAGTATACCGCTGCCTGTGGTAGCGGAATAAAAGCATCAGGTATGTGCATAATCCATCAACATTTTATGGTGTGATATTTATGAATATAAGTGTTACTAATTGTGATGTTCAAAAAATCATTTTAGATTAAATTTGTATATTTGACAAGTTTTTAAAAAATCAAGTGAAATAATTATTAATTCATCAAATTTATTAGAAAAGTTACCGAAAAATCCTAACAATTACTCCATAATTGAAAAAGTAAAAGAAAAAAAATATTAGGCGGATATTTTTCATAAAAACACTCTTGGAATATTTTTTTATTTTTTCATGTGAATGAGAACGTAATTTTCTGTGAAAACTTTTTTTTGTGTAATATCCTGTCTTTGCCAGTTAATCTTTCGAAGTGCATTATTACCCAATAAATATCAAAAATAATCATTATAGAATTTTACAGTTGGGACATATTTGTATGCAAAACATCAGTTTTATTTTTTTAATGCCAGAGTCATTTAGAATTTAAGCTCAGAATGAAGTTAATTTTGGAAATATTTTCAAAAATTCCTGGAACTGTCAAATTTAATTCTTGCACAATACAATATATTTGATGGATGTGGCAAATTTTAGGTAATATGTTTTTTGAATATTGAAAACAAATGATCTCTTAATGGCAAAGTTCGATGTAATTGAGCTGGATTCTAATCAGCCATTCAGTCTTGATAAAACATTATCCTGTGGGCAGGCTCCCCGATGGTTTTTTGATAATGGCTGGTGGTATGGGATAATAAGGGAATCTGTTGTTAAAATACGGCAGGAAGAAAATGAATTGCATTTTACTGGAGCAGACGCTGAATTCATATATGATTATTTTTGTCTTGATTTAAATTTAGAAAATGTCTATACAAGACTTAAAGGTGATAATTACGGAAAAGAGGCAATTGAAAAAAATTACGGGCTTAGACTGGTAAATCAGGATGCATGGGAATGTCTGGTTTTTCAGATGACTGTAAATAAAATTCGTACAAAATCATCAAGTGACAGGATAACAAGAGTCTCTTCAAAACTTGGAAAAGAAATTGAATTTGAAGGAAAAAAATTCTTTTCTTTTCCAAGACCTCAGGAGATTTTAGAGGCAGGCCTTCCTGCGCTTAAATCCTGCAACATCAGTTACTTTGCTGATAATATCCTGATGGCCTCAAGAAAAGTCGTTGAAAACCCATTGTGGGAAAATGAAATTTATTCGGCGGATTATGAAGCAGCTGTTGGTATTCTTACGGATTTTAAGGGCATCAAACACAGGGTTGCCGAGTGGATACTTCTTTTTGCATTTAAAAAATACGAAGCATTTCCTGTTGATGCACATATAAGAAAAATATTTGCAGCCAATTACTTAAAAAATGTAAATCTTGGAACTCCAAAGGATGATAAGTTTGATGATACAATAAAAGAGGTTGCTAAACGAAATTTCGGCGAATACCGAGGATATGCCCTGGAATATATTTTTTGCTCACAGGATTAATAAAAAAAATCAGAAAAAACTATCTTTTTAGATTTAACTTAAATCTAAAAATTCTGCGACAGAATTTGATATTTTAAAAATTATATGATTTAAAATGAAATTGAATTTTTTATTTCATTGCAAAATTTTTCTGCTTTTTCTTTGTCATTTGCTTCAACAAACAGTCTCATAAAAGGTTCTGTTCCGGAAGGTCTTAAGAGTGCCCAGGAATCATCTCTGTTGATTCTGATTCCGTCTGTTTCATCAACCATTTCATTTGAAAAGACAGATTTTATCTTTTTTAAGACACCTTCCGGATTTTCAGTGAATACCTTATCTCTAAGCATATGTCTTTTTGGAAGTTCTTTTCTCAATTCAGAGAGTTTTTTTCCTTCAGATGTCAAAAGTGCAACCATTGCGGCCGCAGACATACCTCCGTCACGGCAATGCTGGAAATTTGGAAAGATCAATCCTCCGTTTCCCTCTCCTCCGAATAAGACATTTTCACCTTTTGCTTTTAGTTCCAGCATTTTACGTGCAACATAAATGCTTCCAACCTTTGTATAAACCACTCTGCAGTTTGTCTCTTTTGCAATATCTTCTACAATACGTGATGTGCTTACAGGAGTTACTACAACTCCGTTTACAGAATCTTTGCAGAAATATCTCTGCATCAAAGCAAATTCATCATTTTCTTCCAGATATTCCCCATTATCATCGACAAATACAGCCCTGTCCGCATCTCCGTCATGTGCAACACCAAATGCAGAGTTTGTTGATATAACAAGTTCTGATAAACCCTTCAATCCTTCAACTGAAGGTTCCGGAAGTCTGCCCGGAAAAGTCCCGTCACAGCGGCCGTTTATAGTGTGGACTTTACATCCGAGTTTTGAGAGAATTAAAGGGGTTGTAAGGCAGGCAGGACCGCTTCCGGGGTCGGCGGATATTGTCATATCAGAAATTAAAGAGGGATATTGTGCGGCAACTTCGTCTATATATTCATTGATCATGCCATGAGACTGAGTTTCTGTTCCGGCATTTGACCATTCCTGTACTTTAAATGATTCTGAAAAGAGAATATTTTCAAGCATTATTGTCTGCTCATCATCCATCTCTGTTCCGTCTGTATCAATTAATTTCACACCGTTGTATTCAGGAGGATTATGTGATGCTGTAATCATTGCGCCGGCGTCAAAGTGTTTTTTTACAAGATACTGAAGAGCAGGTGTTGGAAGTATGCCTACGTCTACAACATTACATCCGGCAGAGATGAGTCCTGATTTTAAGGCATTAATGAGAGCAGGGCCTGATGTCCTTGTATCCATCCCGACAGCGACAGTCCCCTGTCTCATTGCCCCAAGAGAAAGACCAATTTTTAAGACGAGTTGCGGATTCATGGATTCTCCAATAACTCCGCGAACACCGTTTGTACCAAAAAGCTGTTTTTTTAATTGTTTTTCAGACATTAATACACCAATTTTCTGTTTGAAAGTAATTTGGTTTCAATGAAGATATTTTATTTGTTCCTGATGTTCTTTTGTTTGTTGATAATGTGGCAGGTTAAGTGCTCGAGTTCTTTTACTGTATCTTAGATATTGCATTATAGAGTTTATATGAAAATTAAGAAAACAAAATAAGGCAGGGAAAAGGAAAAAGGAAAAGAACAAAAAAAATGAAATCAAAAATAAGAATACTGAACAAAAATGGGAAAATTCAGGTTGAAAAAGGGGTTATTCAACAAGTTCTTTTCCGGCATCGTGAAGTTCAGCTTTAAGTCTGTCAATTGCATTCATCATTGCCAGAAATGCTTCCTGCCTGTGAGAAGATATTATTACAAGATAAGTTAAATCCCCCCCGGCGTTAATTCTTCCAGTACTGTGATGGAATTTGGCGTTTAAAACTCCGGGTACTTCTTTTACTTCCTTTTCAATATCACTTATTATCTTTTCAACACTTTTTTTGTCATTAAAGTCAAGGTGTGTTGTCCTTGTATCTTTTGTATATTCCCTTACAATTCCATTAAATGAGAGGATTGCACCGGCATGAGGCATATCTGTTTCTGATTTGATTTTTTTGATAATTCCCTGCATAGTATAGTAATCATCAAATTTTTCAAGTGAATTTATTATCTCATCAACATCCGGGTTTTTCATGATAACGTTATCTAATTCAAGTTCTCCAAGAACAATTTTTTTGAACCCCTCGTCTTTGAATCCTTCAATAATAGCATATTCAATACCTGCGTCTGAAAACAAATCCAGAATGTCTGAAAGTTCATTGCTATTTATAGCAACCATTGATTTATTGGAATCAAGACCGCCGACAACATAGGCACCATGTTCATAGTGGGTGGTTGTATCTTTTCCCTTTGGCATCTCAAAATTATGATGGCCCATATGTTTTATGACGCCTACTTTTTTTGGAAACATCAGGACCATTTTATCCAGAAGTTTGTGAATCAGAGTTGTTTTGCCTGAATTTGAATGCCCTGTCAGATGAATAATTTTCATTTTTGTATCTCCTTTTACAATTCGCTTTGTTGACTTTTATTTTCTTCAGCTTCACTTTTATTATCTTTAGTTATTTCGTCTTTATTATCAGATGTTTGTATATTATCGGGTGGGTGTGTATTGTCAGATGAATCAGATGATTGTCGCGGTTGTCTTATCATTGATGCGGCTTCTGCAACACTTCTCATTACATCAGTTATTCTGTCCTCAGTTTCGATTTCGTCATCAATATCTACAGATGTTCCTTCAATTTCCAGAAGGAATCTTGCAACTTCACTTGATTCAAATAGTATGTCATCAAGTTCATCTGCTGTAAAAAAACCACATAGTGCACCGTAAAAAAAAGTTGCACCTGATTTTTTAACTTTTTTCTTAAAGGAGCTTCTTGCCTGGTTTACTGCCTGCGGAGAATATGTGTCTGTCATAAATGGAACAAGTTCGGGGAGGTTTTCTCCGATAAATGTCATTTCTGCGCCTCCACGTGTTGAAAAATCAGCGCAAAGCCGGGCAATGGCCCATTCTCTTGCAGTAATATATGTATGTTTTCTCAGAAATGTATTGATTCTTTTGTATGCGGCACCATCAACTTTTTTGAATTTTTTATATTTGTTTATTCGCTCCTTTTCTTCTTCTGTAAGCTTTCTGGGGAGAGGGGGTGCGATATATGTCTGATTATTATTGATTTCAGAATCATAGGTATCATCTGAATTTGGAGTGTTATTTATATCTGGAGTAATGTCCATATCTGGTTTTAAATTACCATAACTTTCTGCTTCATCGGCAATTACAGGTTTATTAATTTCAAATTCTTCGTTTAAATTCACATCTGTATTTCCTTTAGAATCATCATCATCGTCATTTTTGTTCATTTTAGTCCTCTTATATCATCTTAATAAAGTATATTTGTTAATTCTGTAAATGTTATTTCTTTATTTTATCATTTAATTGCATTTTAAACCAGTATTAAATTTATTAATTTTGGATAATTTTAATTATAGATTATGATTCAATTCAGTTTCTTATGTATAGCATCATATGGTTTATACAATTATTGTTATGAAATTTTCCCGGACAATTTATGAGAAAAATAATGAAAGTCTGGATTTTTTTCTCTTTAAAATAGAATCTGATTAAGAAAAGAGACTATTATATCTCATTATTTTCTCTCATAAATGAATCCAAAAAAGAATCTGCTATAAAAAATAATAATTTGCTATAATATTCACATCTCAGGTGTGTTATTGAGGGCACTAATAAACAATAAGAGTGATTTTAGAGTGATTAAGGAATAAAAAAAGAGTATTTTTTTGTTTTTTAATGATGAAAGAGCTGATAATGGTAAATGAGGGGGAACCTGTGTGCGCAGATATTATGCGGACAGAACGTAGACCTAATAAAGAAGAAATCCTCAAAGTTCTTAATCGGTGAATTAATGGAATTTCTGAACTTTTTTGTATGCTCTAAAAAATTTTTTATTGCAGATTTACATGCAAATATGTCCCAAATGTCAAATTCAATAACGATTATTTTTGATATTTTTGGGAATAATGCACTTCAAAAGACCAAGTGGCAAAGTCAGGTTATAATCCTCTCTAATTTTGGAATCGGCCTCATTATGTTATTTTTTTGATAATTGATCTGGAATCAGCACAATAACAGCTGCACAATAATAACAGTCTATATTTTCATTAAATAAAAGAGATGAAATTTCCAGGCAGGCTTTATGAATAAAGATGTGAAATGATTCAGGACAAAATGTAAAAAATAATGAATCAGAAAAAAAGTTTGGCTCTTCGTCAGATCGTGTGGGTAGTTATTACAACTTCTACTGAATCATCCGGGTTTTCAGCAGGATTATAACACATTCCTTAATCTAACTGATCAATTCCTGAGATTTCTGGCTGAATTGCTGATCCAACTGATTAAATTTCACCCATTCAAAACAGCGAAGAGCCAAAAGTTTGTTTGAATGGTTTATTGCTCTTTATTGTTTGAAAGGGGGAAATACCTGTTGTAAACCTGTTTTCTTTCATCAATGTCTGTATGAAGATAAATTTCAGTGGTCTGAATTGAACTGTGTCCCAGATTTTCCTGAACAACACGAAGGTTTTTTGACCTTTTATAGAGTTCACTTGCATAACTATGACGTATTTTATGAGGTGTTATTCCCTGTGGTGCGTACTTAGTGAATATGTGTTGAACAGTTCTTGGTGAGAGATTATTGCCCATCTGCCCTTTAAATAAAGGTCCTTCAATCTCTCCTTTTGAGTATTCCTCAATTTCTCTTAGAGTTTCATCGTCAACAAAAACAATTCGTATTTTACCTCCCTTTCCTCTGACTTTAATTGTGTGATCCTCACAATCAATATCTTCTATATTTATAGAACACAACTCTGAAACCCTGACGCCTGTTGCATAGATTGTTCTAATTATTAGTCTGTCTCTTATATTTGAGATGGAATCAAGGAGTTTTAGCACCTGATTGTGTTTTAGATACCTGATTTCTTTGTCTTTTATCTTTGGCCTGTCTATTCCAAGCATTGGATTTGCGTCAATTGCATCCTGAGTATAGCAAAACCGATAAAATGAGCTTAATGAAGATATTACTCTCTGAAGTGTTGCAGGTTTATAATTTTTTTGCGATGAAATAAACAAGAGAAAATCATTGATAATAATCGGAGCTGAATCAATTTCTGTATCCAGTCTTGCGTTTTTTAAATCACTCCAGTAGATAACAAGTTTATCAGGACCTCTGTTTCTTCTAATCCATAGATAATAACCAAATTTTCTTATCACTTCTTCATAGCTTTTGATTGTCCTGGGAGAATAATTCCTCATTTTGAGGTGGTAAACAAAACGCTTCAGCCATTCTGAGAAATAATCGCCCTGCATGCTTTATTCTTTAATATCTCTTTATAAATAATCTTTACGCAGAATATACATTCTGCGCAAAAATTGGATTTTAGAAAAATTAATAATTTATCATCAGAAGTTCAGGTAATATTCAGAAAAATTTTCATTTCTTTTTGTTGAATGAAAAAAATGACAAAAAATGTCTGATAAAAATTATCCCGTATTACATTATATCAGATAGACAAAAACTGCAGCCATCTTAACAAATTTAGTTATTGATAGTAACTGATTCGTTGTTAGTGCGGCCGACTTTACCTAAAGCCCATACTTATCAGATATATTGAATAATGATGAAAAATATTCATAACCTGTATTAAGAACCTTAATTGAATTTTGATTTAAAAAATATCTCAAATTTATAGAGCAAATCAGTTCAGTTACATCTCCTGTTTTATCAGGTTGTCTATAATGATTGTAACAATCTACAAAATGAGAGGTTTGTTTATCTACATAAAAAAAAGCTCTTATACATTTCCAGGATTTACCTCTCGCTTTATTCTTCTTTAATCTCTTTAGAAATCGAAGTTTTTTTTTGTTCCTGGTAATATCCTGGTCAGACGGTCTTAATTTTTGACCTTTCCCTGACGTAACACAAAAAAATCTTTCATTATCGCTTTTATTCTATTTATGGTCCTTTAAAGTCCTTATCAGGAAGGACTGATTTTTTTTATTATGTTTTTTTATCTGCGTTGGAAGAACTGTGGTTTTTTATAAGGAAAAACAGTGTATTGTATGCAAATTTCACAATTGCAAAATAAATTCCTGGTATTGCGCATAAATTCTCAGATAAAAAAAAGTACTCATAAATCGTATGATGCTATATATTGAGTGTTGGCATAGTATCTGAAAAACCGATGGTATGAGTCAGTATTGAAATCTCAGTTTTTTATTTAAGTTAGCATCATATGGTTTATTGGCAAAGTGACGGCAACAAAAAATGTCAGTCTCAAAACAAGTATATTGCAAAGAAAACAAAGATAATAATAGGATGAGCAAAGAAGGACCAACACCTGCAATGAGGCAGTTTTACGAAATAAAGAAGAAATATCCGGGAACTGTTCTTTTTTTTCAGATGGGTGACTTCTATGAAACTTTTGGCGAAGATGCAGAAGTAGTTTCAAGAGAACTGGAAATTACCTTAACATCCAGAGGAAGGGATTTGAATGGTGAAAAAATGCCTCTCGCAGGTGTTCCCATTCATGCCGGAGAATCCTATATTGCACGCCTTGTTCGAAAAGGTTACAGAGTTGCCGTATGCGACCAGATAGAGGATCCTAAAAAAGCCAAAGGAATTGTAAAACGTGATGTTGTCCGTATCATAACTCCCGGAACAATAATTGATTCCGGAATGCTTGGAGATTCAGGCCCGTCATATCTGATGTCGATATTTCCTGACAAAAAAAGGGAAGAATATGGAATTGCTTTTCTGGACATATCAACAGGAGAATTTTTTATAACATCCTGTGACTCCTCTTTTGGATTATCAGATTTAAATTCAGAAATTGTAAAGTACCGTCCTTCTGAGTGTATTGTTCCTTCTTTTTCATCTGATGATTTAACCGGCAATCTCGAAAATTATGGAATTATAGTAACAAAATGTGCTGACTCTTCATTTGAACTTGAAAACGCAGAAAATTACCTTAAAAATCAGTTCAAAGTTTCATCCCTAGAGGGTTATGGATGTATCGGAATGGATAATGCAGTTCGTGCGGCAGGTTCATGTCTGCTTTATGCCTGTGAAACCCAGATGACAGAACTTGACCACATCAGGGGTTTCTCCACAAAAATAACATCAGGAAATATGTTTCTTGATGCAATAACACTCAGAAACCTGGAGGTTTTGGAAAACATCAGATCAAAAGGTGTTGATACATCATTATTTGGAATACTAAATGAGACAAAAACACCGATGGGGAGCAGAATATTACGAAAATTCCTGACTGCTCCTTTAATTGATAAAGAAGAAATAGAAAATCGTCTTGATGCAGTTTCATATTTTATCAACCTCCCTCTGCTTCGTGATTCTGTAAGATCAGGCCTTAATAGATTTTCAGATATTGAAAGAATTGCTGGCAGAATATCATATGGAAATGCAGGACCGCGTGATCTTCTGGCACTAAAAAATTCACTTGAAAAAGCATCTTATGTAAAAGAGTCATTTTTGTTATCTGAATTAAAAAAACCTCAGCTGATTACAAAATCACTTGAAAACATAAGTGATATGGAAAACCTTCGTTCATTAATTGAAAGTGCAATCTGTGATGAGCCTCCAGTTTTAGCAAGAAACGGTGGAGTGATAAAAGAAGGTTATGATAAATCACTTGATAATTTAAGAAATATCTCTATATCCGGAAAAGACTGGATTGCCTCATTTCAACAGACAGAACGTGAAAGGACAGGAATAAAATCATTGAAAGTCGGCTACAATAAAGTTTTTGGCTATTTTATTGAAGTAACAAAATCAAATATCAGACAGGTGCCGCCTGAATACATAAGAAAACAGACAACTGCGAATGGTGAGAGATATACAATTCCAAAATTACAGGAAAAAGAATCTTTGATTACAAATGCAGAAGAAAAATTAACAGCCCTTGAATATGAGCTTTATCAGAATTTAATTGAAAAACTTAAGGTTCACATAGATACAATTCAGAAAACTGCGAGAAACATAGGTCTGATTGATGTTTATTGCACTCTTGCAGGGATTTCTCATTCAAACAATTATGTTCGTCCGGTAATTGAGGATTCAAATCGTCTCTTGATAACCAACGGCCGTCATCCTGTTGTAGAAAGAAATCTTCAGTGCAGTTTTGTACCAAACGATGCCGACATTGACTCGTCAGAAAACCAGATATTAATCATCACCGGCGCTAATATGGCAGGAAAATCCACTTACATGCGTGAAGTGGCGCTGATATGCATAATGGCACAGATGGGATGTTTTGTTCCGGCTGATAATGCAGTAATAGGAATTGTAGATAGAATTTTTACAAGAGTAGGAGCATTTGATGATCTTTCAAGCGGGCAGAGCACATTTATGGTTGAGATGCTCGAACTTGCAAATATCCTAAACAATGTAAGTGACAAAAGTCTTGTAATACTTGATGAAATTGGAAGAGGTACAAGCACTCTGGATGGTTTTTCCATAGCAAAATCTGTTTTGGAATTTTTGCACGGGAAAGGATCAAATGGTCCGAGAACTTTGTTTGCAACGCATTTTCATGAAATGGTTGACATAGAAACAGAGCTTAAAAGAGTAAAAAACTACCACTTTGCGGTAAAGGAAACAGGAGATGATGTGGTTTTCCTAAGAAAGCTTATTCCTGGTGCAACTGACAGAAGCTATGGTATTCACGTGGCACGGCTTGCAGGAATACCAAAGAAAGTAATCACAAGATCTGAGACGATTTTAAAGGATGAACAGGAAAAACAATACAGCCTGCAACCAGGCAAAAAGATTCCACGATACACTCAGCTTCTCTTGATGGACAACCCTGAGCCCGAAGCATCTCCAAAACATGATTCAATCCTTATTAAGAAAATAAAAGAGACTGATCTTGATTCTATGAGTCCACGCGAGGCTCTTGCATTTTTGTATGAATTAAAAAAGGATTCAGGAGCTGAAAATAATTGAATAACTTAAAAGTAAAGCAGAAACAGAACCAGATACATCTTCTTGACGAAGCAACCATAAACAAAATTGCTGCCGGAGAGGTGGTTGAGCGTCCTGCATCCGTAGTAAAAGAGTTAATTGAAAATTCTCTTGATTCAGGCGCTACTTCAGTCAGAGTTGATATTGGTTCTGACTCAGGAGGAATATTTCGTATAAGAGTTTTTGATGACGGTTCAGGGATGGACAGGGAATCTGCAATTTTATCTCTTAAGCGTCATGCAACAAGTAAAATTAACAATGTATCTGATCTTTTGCAGATTCATACTATGGGTTTTCGTGGTGAGGCGCTTGCCAGTATTGCAGGAGTTTCAAAATTAACTCTTATAACCAAAGTTCATCTGCCCGATGTAATCTCCGGTACGAAAATTGTTGTTGAGGGCGGCAATATTCTGGATATAAGCGATGCAGGATCACCTGAAGGAACATCGGTTCTTGTAGAGAATTTATTTTTTAATACTCCTGCAAGAAAAAAGTTTTTAAAATCAAGACAGACTGAATTCAATCATATTTACAATGTAATTGAACAAACTGCAATTGCAAACCGTGATGTTTCATTCCAACTTGTTCACAATGGAAAGGAAAAACTTTCTACCATAAAATCAGGTTCTTTAACCGAAACAATTGCATATTTATATGGAAGGGAAGTTGTAGAAAATCTTGTACCTCTAAAGTCAGCAACTTCGTTTATGAAGGTTGAAGGATTATGCTCTCTGCAAAGCTTAAGTTATTCAAATTCAAAGCAGATTTTGATATCAATCAACAACCGTCCTGTTTCTTCACCAATGATATTAAAGGCTGTTAAGTCTGGATATGGAACTCTTCTACCAAAAGACAGGTACCCTGCCGCTTTTATAAATTTGACAATAGATAAGAATATTGTCGATGTAAATGTTCATCCTGCAAAAAGAGAAGTAAGGATGTCAAGGGAAAATGAGATTTTTAAAGAAATTTCATCTGCTGTTAAAGAGGCACTTGAATCCGGAAATTTAATTAACAGCGGTTCTTTAAATAATTCAAAATCTGCTGATAACAAAAAAACATCACAATACACTTTTAATGATTCAGCAAAACCGCTTTTTTGTGCTGACTCTGAAACAGTTTCATACAAAAAAGATAATCTGGCAACAAATCCTGCTACTGAATCAAAATCAGAATATCATCTACGTTTTACAACAACTGATAATCAGTTAAGGCTTACTGAAAATTTTGATGAAAATGAACATGAGGTAAAGCTTCCGGAAATGGAAGTTTTGGGCCAGTTTGACTCAGCTTATATCATTGCGGAAATAAAGAATCAAAACAGCGAAGAACTTGTCATAATTGATCAGCATGCGGCACATGAAAGAATTCTTTATGATCAGGTGTTAAAGGTGAGAGATTCAGGGAAAAAAGCACAGGAACTTTTAGTTCCTGCAATACTTACACTAAAGACCCGTGAATCAGAAATTTTAAGTGAAAGTCTCCCGATGATAGCTGATGAGGGATTTTTAATTGAGGAATTTGGGAAAAACACATTTGCTGTAAGATCAGTACCGCTGGTGTTGGGAAAAAGAATCGGGACTGAAATCCTAAATGATATACTAACAGATTTAATGGATGATAATTTAAAAACACTTGAAGCAAAAAAAGAGAAGATAACAACTACAATTGCATGCCGTGCGGCAATAAAGGCAGGTTCTAAATTAACTGATGAGCAGATGAAACGTCTTATAAATCAGCTTTCAAGGACAAAAACACCCTATACCTGCCCTCATGGAAGACCGACTATGATTGTTTTTTCAAGATCAAAACTTGATTCTATGTTTTTGAGAAGCTGAAATTTGAAATAACACTAAAATTTTTTTAAAACAAAAAAAAGTAATTTTTTCAGGCGCTTAATCTGCCCTGAACCATAAACCCTGTTATAATCTCGACAATACCGATTGCAATAATAAACAGACCTATCACCTGAACAATCAGAATTGTTCCAAGCATCGGAAATATTATCAGACAGATACCAAGGGCAATTGCAATAATTCCTGCTAATAAAAGGAGTAGTCTGTACCATTTGTTTTCAGCCTCTGCAGTAAGGCCAAGCCAGAGGTCACCAAGACCGTTTAAAAATGCCCATATTGCAATTAATACAGCTATTGTGATCCATAATATTTCAACGTTTAATACAGCAAGTAACCCTATAATAAGGCCAATAATCCCCAATATAACAATCATTATTTTTGATTTCCCTGAATCCTTGTTTGTAAATCCTTTAATGATTGTTGAAATACTGAAGAGAATAATAAGCGCTCCGATGAAGTATGCGAATAAATCCAGGAGCAGTGGTGCCCATACAAGCGCAATTCCCCCGAAAATGATTGCTATCAGGCCCTGTAGAAGAAAAACCCACCAGTTTATTGGTGAAAATTCACTTTCAATAACTACAACTTCTTCCATTTAATCCTCGTTTATTTTTACCTGATTTATTACTTATATATGTTGTGGAGAGATAATATTCAGATATCTACAAAGAAACATTGTCGGGAAAGATGAGAAAAAAAGCTGTATATATCTTATTATTTAAAGTATGTCTAGAATCTGCACATATCAAAAATAATTCTCATGACATATAGTGTTTCGTCATCTAATTTTTTTTCCGCAATAATGTATGAGAGAAAACCTTTTGAATGAAAAATTTGTGCAGTTTCTGAAACCCCTGTGAGAGATGAAATAAGCAGCAGACATCTGCCGGTTTTAGACATAAAACCGGCAAGCATTCCGGCGAATTGCTCTATTGTCTCACGTCCTGTAATTCCACCGTCAAGTGCATATTCAAGCCAGTCATCAATTTTTTCTTCCGGTGCTGTTGGAAGATAAGGCGGATTGAAAAGAATAAGAGAGAATTTTTTATTAAGGCAGGACATTAAACTGCACCTTATAACCTCAACTCCCGCTTCTTTTGCCATTTTACATGCATGCGGATTGATATCAACGGCAATTGTATCTTTTGATATTTTGCAGATTTTTCCGGAGATAAAACCACTGCCAGTTCCAACTTCAAGAACATTATCGTTGGGCATTATATCTTTTAAGGCATATTCCAAAAGCAGATATGTATCTTCTTCAGGCTGGTAAACCTGTTTTTTGTAGTCATGCATAAATTATAACATCCTGAACCACGTTCATGAAAAAAATTCCTGTCAGAACAATTGTATTCTTATTTATTAAACAAATATTGTTAAAAGCTTTCGAATACAAATATCGGGATAAGAAAATATATGGATCTTAAAATAGGTAAAGTAGGAGGGCGTGATTTTCATGTCAATGCACAGGAGCTGGTGACCGGCAGGACCTGCATTATCGCTCAGTCTGGCGCAGGCAAAAGCTGGAGCATAGCGGTTTTATGTGAAAAAATGTGCCGGAATGGAATTGGCTTTTGCCTTATCGATACTGAAGGAGAATATTACTCTCTTAAAGAAAAATTTGACAATATATGGTGGATAGGAGCAGAAGGAGGTGACTCTGAGTGTGACGGGATAAAGATGGATTATGATATTGAAAAGATAAATATTCATCATATTCTCAAAAGAGCAGTCTCAGAAAGCATATCTGTGATATATGATGTATCTGAAGTGGATATGATACCGCGTGTTACGAAAATGGTTCACGCTTTATATGAAGTAGCAACTGATCAGAGAAAACCATATCTTTTAATTGTTGAAGAGGCTGACAAGTTCATTCCCCAGTCAAAGGATTCAATAAAAAAAATCGAAGAAATATCAAGGAGAGGGCGTAAGAGAGGCCTTGGTCTTATGGTTGCAACCCAGCGTCCGGCGATAGTTACAAAAAATGTTTTGTCCCAGTGCAATAACCAGATAATTGGTAAGCTTTCAATAGAAAATGATCTTAAGGCTGTCGGTCTCTTTTTCAGCTCAAAACAGGAGGTTGAGGAGCTGACAACTTTAAATCCCGGTGATTTTTTTGTCATGGGAAATTTAACCCATGAAAAAACCAAGATGAGATTTGGAAGACGTGAGACACAACATCGAGGTCTGACTCCTATTCTTGAAGAAAGAGATATTCTGCCTGATGAAGAAATTGAAGAAATAGAAGAAATAGAAGAAATTATTGCAGAATCAGATAACGATGACACGGGAAGTATTTTCGACGATGATAATACTGCTGATTCAGAAGAATTTAAATCAGATTCTACTGAGATTTCAAAGATAGAAGATAATTCAGTGGCAGTCGCTGAAAAAATAGCTGAAGAAAAAAAAGTCAGGAAAAAAACAGAAACTGCAACCCCGAAGAAAAAAGTTTCAGGGCAAAAGAGTACTTCAGTAAAACCAAAGACTCTTGTTGCTGAAAGAATAAAAAAAGAGACTGTTTTGCCTGTTCTTCAAAGAGATGAGGCACTTGAAGCCGCACTGGGCAAATTAAGGAAAAAAAGACTTGGTTTTGGCGCTGAAGAAAAACTTATCTCAGCTGATTTGATTTATCTCCCTCTTATTAATATCTCTGTTAAATACATAGGAGGAGTCTTTAAAAAAACAACACGCAAATCGCATTTTTTAATTGATGGCAGAAACGGTATGTGTGCAGATATTTCTTCAGGAATTAAATTCAGACCATGTTTTTCAGAATATGTCGGTCTTGATGAGGCATGTGTTGCTATTCTTAGCAGTATGCCCATAAAAGGTGAAACCGATGCAGGCATTGAAGCTCGAACACGTTTTGATAAAAAAACAGTTGAGAAATCGTTGTCTAACCTTGAAAATAAAAAATTAATTACACAATCCGATACTATTGGTGAATCAGACAAGCCTGTATACGTTCCACTGGTTTCACATTCGCTTCCATCGATAAAATCAAAGGAAGCTGTATTTGATTTAAGAATGGGACCTGTTGATGGAGGATTTATTGAAAAACGGACTATAGAGGAGAGCGATATAAGGATAATTCTCAAAGTAATTGAAGCCACATCTGAAATTGTTGATTTCAGCACTTTTTATTATCCTGTATTTAAAATCACAGCGGCATCAGGTTATGAAGAACGAACTGTATATATCGATGCTGTTACCGGAAAAGAGGCAAATCTTGATTTATAACTAAAATTGGATATTATAGAAAATTAATTTTTGATAGTGCTGAAAGATTCAATGAGAAGATTTCTCATGAATATTTGTATTTATTTTATTCAACGGCGTTTGAGAGATCTGAAAATTCCTTTAATGTCAGTTCTTCAGGACGTTTTTTTAATATTTCATCCGGACTTTTATAGATTATCTCTTTCACATTATCTTCTCCAAGAATGTGAGATGAGATCTTAAGTGCTTTTTTTAATGTTTTTCTTCTGTGTGAAAAAAGTTCACGCACTAATTTTGCATAAAAACTGCGGTCTTTGATTGGATATGTAAGTTCCTTTTTTGGAGTGATTTTCACAACCATAGAATCAACCTCCGGCGGAGGAGAGAATGATTCTGGAGAAAGCTCCAAAAGAGGCATTACTTTTGCATAAGTCTGAACCATAATAGATAGTCTTCCGCAATTTGATGTTCCGGGAAGAGCAATCATTCTTTCTGCAAACTCTTTCTGATACATTAAAACAGCTTCAGAAAAACCAAGTTCCAACAATCTGAATGTGATTTTTGAAGATGCGGAGTATGGCAGATTTGCCACAATCTTTTCAAAGGCGGGGAGCTCGCATTTTATTGCATCTCCGTGAATCAGCGTGAATCTGCCTGATTCAATCTCTTTTTGGAAAACAGATTTTAAATAGGAAGTTAATGTACCATCAAGTTCGATGGCAATAACTTCTGCTCCCCTGTCTAATAGAGCACGTGTTAATACACCTCTGCCAGGGCCGATTTCAAGGACTTTTACACCTTTTACATCACAAAAATCTGATATTTTTTGAACTGCATCTTCATCAGAGAGAAAATGCTGATCATGTGGTGCTCTCATTTTGATGTAAACAGATGATACTTTACATTAGGATCTTCTATTTCTTCGAGTATCCTTTTTACAATCATCTGATCCGGGTGTGGAATTGACTTGATACGTTCGCTTATATCAGCAAAATTTTCAAAAGGCTTTTTTTCGCGTTCTTCAAGTATTTCCCAGAGTAATTTCTTGCCTATTCCCGGAAGAAGATGAAGCATATGCTGTTTTGAGGTTATAGGCACGGCCTTGTTGAAGAAATCAACATACCTGCCTTCGTTTTCCTTAACAATTGTTTCAACAGCATATGGCAGCTCAAGTTTTGCAGTCTGGGTAAGATCAGTATAGCCTATGCGCCTTTTCACTCTCTCAATTTTGTCTCTTTCCTGATCTCCGATATAGACTCTGTCAATAGCCTGAAGATCAGATACTTTAGGCACAAGTTCAAGGAGTTTAAACTGTTCAATACCCATAGCCTGAACCAGCGGCTCCTTTTTAAACTGAGGGCGACGTGAATCGCCTATACCTGTCATAGGAAGGACATCAATAATTACTGCATAAAGCTCTTTCTTGTCACTTTTCATAAAAGGAAAAACCCCCCTTTTAATTTAGAAATGAGCCAATACAAGGTCGAGAATCTCATCGAGTTCCTCGCCTGAGAGGGTAAAGCGCTCTTTTGCATATATTGCACGGAGCTCATCCCTTGATTTAGGCATAACTGATGCAATCCTGAATGCAATATCGGGCTTCATCTTCTCAAGGGTTTGTAATTTCTCAACAAGTTCCCTTGATTTCTCAGCGCTTGTTTTGGAGAGGTGATTGGCATGCTCGATGCTTCTACGCAGTTCATATGACATCTCTTTTCCGGATTCAAGGCGTGCAGCCTCTACTTTAAGCAAAGACTCGCGCAATTCCGGAAGTGTAATCCTCTCTTCGTTAATAATACCTTTTACTTTCATGCCAATCACTATTGAAAAATGATTATAATTTCTGTGGTTTTAGATGTTGTGGTCTTGAGACGACAATTTTTGTTGCATTACCGTCTTTTATTTCAAGCATCCATGCGCGTCCCTGCTTCCCAAGAATTGTACCTGTTCTTCCATGGAATCTGCGGTGTGGCATGCCTGACTGAACACTTGGATCCACTACTATGTGAACCTTTTGTCCTTCCTCAAACTGCTGAATTACAGTTGTTACGGGTGCAAGACCGCGTTTTCTGAGATCTTTTTGATATTTATAGCGTGTTTTCTTTCTCTGACCATTGTGATGTGCCATGTTTAACTCTCCAATTCATTCTGGTTCTCAGGAACTATTCCTTCAACCATTATAACATCAAGACTGGCAACGTGAGCCGGGCATCCGAGCTTTTCAGAAAAACTCGGTTCAGTCCTGCCGTTGTCACCTGATATGAGCTCTTTGATGTAAAGACCGGCATCTCCAAGAATTGTTATTCTAAACATGCCGTCTTCAACATCAGTACACTCAATATCAAGACATTTGCGTTTTCGTATGAGATCTGCTCTTCTATGTGATACTCTGTCAGGGGTGCGCTGGTTGATTGTCATCCCTTTGAGGTCATTAAGGGCGGATTGCACGTCATTTATCGAAATATCGCCGTCTACTTTTACCAGAATGCTGTACTTTTTATGCGCTTTGCCGGATTTAAGGGTTTCCACCTCACGCCTGTCACTAATGTGATCCAGAGTAATTTCAACTCTTTTATCAGCACTTTTGTTGACAAGCGCTTGTAAATCTTTCAACGGAACGCTTCTGATTTTAGGTTCAATAAGTTCAATTACAAAGGGTCTGCCTGTACCAAGCATTCTTGCATCAATATCTTCTCTTCCTGCACCGTGAAGTATCGCATCTGTTGCATTGCAGGCATCCATGATAGGTCTTCCAATCAGCTCTTCAACTGAATCCTGATACATTTTGCCTGTAAAATTGCACCTTTCACAACCTTTGCCGTGGCATTCTCTGCAATACCAGCGTGTCTGCGGGATACCTCTTTCATACTTCATGTAGCGGCCATAAATGTAGAGAGAATTTACCTGGACGTCTACCTCTTCTGAAGCAATATCACAGACAATTACAATATCCGGACGTTTGAAATCCACCTGACTTTTTGTAATTGCACTTACTGCTTTACCTGTTTCCCTGTTGAATTCTGCTTTTATCGGTTCCGGATGCAAAAGAGATAGATCTGTCCATACCATCTCTTCACTTTCTGTTACAAGAGGAGGTACTTTACATCCTACAAGAATTGTTTTGTGTTCGTAAGGCTCTAAGGCTTTTTTTATCTTTTCAGCCCAGAATTCTGTTTTATCAAACAGGTTTCCGCAAATCCAGCAGACTTCTTCTTCTCTTGTATAAGGCAGATTCTTCTCTAGTGCAAGAGTAATTCTAAGTGCATTCCCTCTTTCAGAATTTGAAAGGCCGTGTGAACTTTTACCGAACATTCTTCCAAGACAGTGATCGCAGACAGGCCCGTATTTGAGTATTTCTTCTGCTGTTTGTAATATATCGCTCATAGTTTTCTCCTGTCAAACTCGTTTAGGATGACAGTTATTGTATGGTCGGCATGCATGACCTTAGGGCCTGCAGATATTTTTGGCAGGTCTATTATAAGTTCAGTTTCTTCATCTGTAAAGTTTAGATGATCAGATAACAAATATGAATCCGGGACATTTTGGATATCACGTATATCTTCTCCATTTTCATCTAAAATTGTAACATCTATCTCTTCAAGTAGAGTTTTGAGACCACCTTTTCGTATATACACTCCGGGTGTTGATTCTCTGAACTTTTCGCCACAGGGAAGGGTTAGTGCCTTTTTAATGAGCGCTCCTGTGCTTCTTTCATCAGGATTTAAGCGCTTTACCTCATTTCCTTTAATGAGTATAGTTATCGGCGGGTTTGGCTCTCCCAAAAGAATAAGATAGCACCAAACATCCTCTCTTAGAGAGTGTGAAAGAAAAAAGCAGGAATTTACAGATCTGCATAAAACATCCATTCTTCCTGCGCTTCCCGGCATATCATTAAGGGAAAATTCTCCGGAGGTCGTTGCTTTATGACCGGTTATAATAAAGCGTTTAATCAATTCTGCATCCCGCCGAATTTCTTCATCATACGCTGCATATTGAATTTTCCGCCGCCCATTCCTTTAAATCCTTTAAGTGTGCGTTGCATTGTTTTGTAATATTTCAAAAGCTCTCTGACTTCTTCCGGAGTTGCACCTGCGCCTGTTGATATTCTCTGGACACGCGAACCGCTTATCATTGACGGATTGTCAAGTTCAGCATTTGTCATTGAGTCCATTATAACCTTGTAGCGTTCCATTTTTTTCCCGGTTACATCAAATGCATCCTGAGGGATTTCCAGACCGCCAAGAGGAAGCATGGACATGACCTGCTTTAAAGGCCCCATTTTTTTGAGTGATTCAAGCTGTTTGTACATATCACGAAGGGTGAATTTGCCCTTCATCATTGCATTAACATCAAAATCATCCTCACCCATTGCCTCTTCGGCACGCTCCATTAATGCACGGAGATCGCCCATTCCAAGAAGACGTGATATAAATCTGTCAGGATCGAAGCGTTCGAGATCTTCGATTGTCTCTCCGCTTCCGATAAATACAATTCCAGAACCTGTTTCAGCAACAGCGGAGAGCGCCCCTCCTCCTTTTGCAGTACCGTCCATTTTAGTGATTATTACACCATCGATACTGATTGCTTCATGGAATCTTGCTGCCTGTTCGCGTGCCTGCTGGCCCAGTGCCGCATCAATAACAAGCCAGCGATGAGTTGCTTTTGTAATATTGTTAAGCTCAATTATTTCATCAATAAGTGAGTCTTCAAGTGCATGTCTTCCCTGAGTATCAATAAGCAAAACTTCGGTGTTTTTAAGCTCTTTAATTCCGGCTTTGACAATTTTTACTGCATCTGTTTCTGCAGGCTCACCATAGCAGGGAACATTGACTTTATTGCAGAGTGTTTTTAACTGATCATATGCGCCGGGGCGGAAAACATCGGCGCATATTACACCGACACGAAGACCTTTTTTTTGGAAGAAGCGGGCAAGTTTGCCTGTTGTAGTTGTCTTTCCGCTTCCCTGAAGACCTGCCATAAGAATAGTCTGCGGGCCGAGTGTCACTTCGCATTCTTTGCCCATCAGTTTTACAAGCTCCTGATAGACTATTCGAAGAACATGCTCACGCACATTCATACCTTTTGGCGGCTCTTCATCAAGAGCACGTTCTTTTATGGATTTGGAAAGACCCATTACGAGTTTAACATTGACATCTGACTGAAGCAGGACTCTTTGAAGATCTTTTACAAGTTCTTCAACTGCGGCTCTGTCAATGACAGTTTTGCCTGCCAGTTTTTTCATTGCATCCTTAAGACCGGTACCAAGACGGTCAAGCATCAGATATCAGCTCCAAGTAATTCATTAACTATTTTTTCAGGCTCAAAAGGTATTACATCATCGTATCCCTGGCCTACTCCAAGAAACATAATGGGCTTTTTAATCGTGTGCGTTATTGATATTGCAGCACCGCCTTTTGTATCCATATCTGCTTTTGTCAGAACAACAGTGTCAGTTCCAACTGCGTTGTTGAATTCTTCTGCTCTTATTACAGCGTCATTTCCTGCAACTGCCTCATCAACATATGCCACAATATCAGGTTTCATAACACGTCTGATTTTTTCAAGCTGATTCATCAGGTTAGCGCGATTGTGAAATCTTCCTGCAGTGTCTGCCAAAACCACATCAATATTATGTGCTTTGGCATAGCTTACTGCATCAAAAAGAACTGCAGATGGATCAGCGCCTTCCTGGTGATTAATTACCTTAACACCTACTCTTTCTGCGTGAGTCTTCATCTGTTCATTTGCACCTGCACGGAATGTATCTCCTGAACCAATTACAACAGAATATCCGTTATTTTTCAGATAATGTGCAACTTTTGCAATTGTTGTGGTTTTTCCGGCACCATTTACACCTGTAAAAAGTATCTTTACTGGCTTTTCGTGTAAATTGATATATTCAGTTAATGAAAACCCTTCTCCTAAAACCTCCATTAAAGCCTCTTTTAACGCAATTTTTACAAAATCTTCAGATGAGGTTCTTAATTTGCGCTTCTGGCCGACAATGGATTTTTTCATATGAGAAATAATCGTATCAACGGCATCAAATGCAACATCATTTTCAAGAAGAATCATCTCAAGTTCGTCAAGAGGTTCCTGAATGTCCTTTTCAGAGAGAAGAATTTCCCTTTCAGTTACAAGAACTTTTAATTTTTTAGCAAAAGATGCCTTTTTTGGTTCAGTTGGAGATACTTCTGCAGGAGATACAGATAATTCGTCTGCATCGTGTAAAATCTGATTTTCAGAAAAGGAATTTGTTTTCGTTTCAGCTTTTTGTTGCGTTTCTGTTACTTCCAAAACAGCTGACGGGATTTCCTTTTGTAAATCCCCTGTAGCTGATTCGTTTGCAATAGATTCGTCTATACTTGATCCAAATTTTTTTGAAACGCCTTTAAGTTTTTCTTTAAGAGACTTGAACATAACTGATCAGAGCTCATTTTATGCCTTTTTATTCCTGCATTTGTTTGTATGCAGACTCAATCTTTTTAGCAATATCATTTGCCTGTTTCTGCATTTGTGAGATAGACTCAGTTATCTTTTTCTCAAGTGCTTCCATCTCTTTGGCACGGTCGGCAAGGTATGATGCCGTATCTTCACAGCTTTTTTCAACTACAACATCTGATCCGATGTTTAAGAGAATAACATCCTTTTCAACCGGTTTTACCTTAATAGATGCACCGCCTCCCAGTTGTAGGAGAACAGTATTTTCAGGATTTTCTTTAATAGTACTAATTGTGTCAACCGCAGTCAGGGATTCAAGTCTGCGCTGCTCAATCATCTGAAGCTGAGCTGAGTATGCCTCTATCTCCTGTCCAAACTCGTTTAGGTACTGTTGAAGCATCTGTACTTCACGAGGGTCAACTTTTTCCAAATTACTCACCATCTATAAGTCTGACACCGTCTATTTTAATATAATTTCTCTTTAAACGGTGTTTGCTTCCGATAATTGTATAGATTCTTTCGGTAGCCTGTTTTTCGTTTGGTGCAAATACTTCTTTTTTGAAAGGCTGATAATCAAAGCCGCTTTTAAAGTTGCCCTGCACTTCAAATTTCTGGTCTGCCATTTTATAATAACTCCTTATTCAAATCCGAATACTTCTTCAATTCTTCCAAGTTCATAGCCGCTTGTGGAGATTCCTGCAAGATATGACTTACTGTTGGCAATAAGTCCTGTGCCAACAAGACTACTTCCCATATTAACAGTGCCTGTTCCTATCGGAAGTGATGTTATATCTTCAATTTCTTTTATTTCCTGAGCCGTTATTCCCGGACTTACAAGAATACCTGTGTTTGTTGCAACCGCAGCCATACCAACTGTCGGTATTCCTCCTATAGTCATCATAACTACAGGAACGTCTAAAAATTCAGATATTTTTTCTGCATATCTGTCCGGAAGATTTGGATGAACCAGTGCAATCTCATCATTTGCAAGGATAATGTTTCCAGCAGCATTCATTGTTCTGCTCAGAAACATTACATTTGAACAATTTTTTAAGACTGCAGATTCTTCCGGTGTTGCAAGACCGCTTGTAATAAGTCCGTTGCTGTTGCCCACAAGCAATGAGCCTATGATCGAACTTCCCTGTATTGTGGTTTTTATTACCTCAATACCAAATTTTTTCTCAACAGCACTCACGTATTCTTCCGTAGCATTAAGCGGTACAACCGCAAAGTCCTCGAATACACGTGTGTACACACCTATATTTTCGTCACCGGCAAAGTCGATCGTTTCTAACATTTTACTCTTCGGCAAGTTCAGCCTGAACCTGACCGTCCTCAAATTTCATCGCACGAACGCGAATCTTTCTGGGTGGTTTTTCGCTTCCGCGTTCCCAGATTTTCTCGTTGATGCTTGCATCTATTTTTATGTCTTCACTTTTCATGTGCTGTGCAAGAAAATCACGGATTTCTTTGATTGCTCTTGGACTGCGCTTCCAGCGTGGAGCCTTTTTTACATCTCTAAGAGGGATAATGTAAATTTGTTCTTTTAATACATCTGCCATTTTGCTCACACCTTTAATTTACTGCGTCTCCAGTTGCGTCTGCAAGGGTGAGTCACAACATTACGCTTTGTCTTAATCATAACCCATGCTGGCACACGGCGGTTTTGCTCGCATGCTTTGCCAAGTCTAATTTTTCTTGCTTTTGTTACTTTGCTCATTTAAATATCACCACTTTGATTTTTGCAGGCTTTTTTGATAACGAGAGACTGCTCATGGTGGCCTGGAAATATTTTATATGGATCTGTTTCTTTGGCATTGAATGCCGCACGGATTTCATTTTCATAGTCCCCGTTTGTAATTTCGCCTGTTTCACCGTATAAAACGATGAAGTGCTTTTCTACAAGGCGGTTGACTTCTCTTCTTCCAAATCCGAGCAGAGGCCGCACGAGGGCGCAATTATACTTTCCTTCAAGGCTTTGAACCTCAGCATAATTTAGCATGGGCACACGGTCATTCAGTCGTGTCCCGTCCCCTATTACATCATACTCCTGACAAAGAGCATTGATGGCGCATCTGTGCACAAAGTTGATGGCTTCGTTTGGATATCCGCTCTCAACCATCATATCCATAACAATACTAAGCAGTCCTTCTTCAAAGACTCTTTTTTTCAGAGGTAAACCCAGAACTTCCGAGGCTTTTTCAACACCTGTAATCTGTGTATTTTTGTCAAAGACAAAGGTGTTGAGTTCTACTTCATAGTCTCTTGAAAGCATAAATGCCGCAAGAGAACTGTCCTTGCCTCCGCTGAAGAGTACTCCGGCTTTCATTACCTGCGTGTGATGTTATAATCTTTTTTCTCCGGTACAAGTTGTTGTAGAAGTGCTTTTAACTGGTCATCAGTTATTCGCCCTCTCAGCCGTCCACTTTGAGAAAGCATGACAAGCTGTTGTTCAACAGCTTTTGCAAATTCCGGTTTGGTCAGCTTAATGGTGTTTAAACGTTCACGTGCTTCCGGTTCGAGAATCTGCATTAATACAAGATGTATTTGGGCTTCAGCCTGTTTTTGTCTTTGAAGCTCTTCTTCCATACCAGCCTGATCCATCTGTTGGCGCTGGAGTTCTGCCATACGTTTTCTACGAATTTCTGCAAGTTCATCGTCACCCATTAATCATCACCAAAATATTAGTATTTGCTCAATCCGGGAATCTGTTCGACAACTTCTGCTTTAGCACTATTTGCAACACTGTCCATGAACTTTCTGCCTTCTGCAGAAATCACACGGCCTTCAGGTGTGTTTTTGATATACCCTGCAGATTCGAGCTGCTGAAGGAGTTTGCGTGTTACAGAACCTGAACCTCTCTTAAACTGGTTTGGTTTTGTGCCTCTGTTTTTCTTTCCGCCATAAAAGGATCTGAGTCTCTGAACTCCGACCGGTCCGTCAATGTATACACGGCGCATTACTGATGCGGCTCTTGTATACCACCAGTCTTCTTCTTTTGGCGGCATCTGTTTGTGAACGCCTGTTTTGGCAAACTCTGCCCATACCGGTGCCTTTATCGAATCGAGCTGTTTAAGCTCGCCAGCCACTTTTGCGATTAAGACATCCGGTGGAATATCATATACTGTTGTCATTTTCTAACCACTCTCTAATTTATGCTAAGCGTCGTAACCTGACGATTTCGGCGTTTTTTTAGGTAGATGCCACGGATGATACCTACGTTTAATTAGCAGTCTCTATATATTGTAAAGATATGTTTTTATACCTTTTGAGATAGAATTCAGAATTTTATTCGCTCAAATCAGAATTACTTGGGAAATATATTCCAAAAAAATAGCAATTGTCTTAAAATATTATAATCCGGGCCTATATTTTCTTATTTTAGATTTTTTCATTTAATTTTTTTTTTCAAGGACCATTGTCCTTCCACGCACCTGAATCAGATCAGTTCCGCTTTTTTCTGCAATGCTTTCCGGATCGATATCCGTGTTTTTCAGCCATTTTATTTTTATTATTCTGTTACTTTTTACCTGACGGCGGATTTCTTCAATGGTATTTTCAGTGCATCCTTTTTTCCCGATCCAGAGAGTTGCCTTTAGCTGGTTCATCTCTTTTTTGGACTCTTTATTTTTCATTTAATTTTTTCTCCGATAATGGATACCTGCGAATATTACCACAGGTTTTGCATGTTATAATTATTTTGCCTCTATAAATTCTTGCAGTCATATTAACACCTGGTACAAGAAGATTATAGCACTTTCTGCAAAATTTTCTGTTATATGGTTTTGGAATTCTGATTCGGTATTTCATTGAGATTTTTCTTGCATGCTGTATGCAGTTATTTGCCAGTGGCGGAGATTTCTTAAAAAAATCATCGGCAACTTCAAAAAGACGAATAATTCTCTCTTTTGCTAAAGATTTTTGTTTTGATTTGTCATTCCTTTTTGCCATGATATTTTTTTAACTCCGCTTATGAAAAATTAAAATCATTCCAGATGTCCGGTTATATTTGATCTTTATAGGTATAATACAAATGGTATCAATCTCTAAAATAATATGAATTTGCGGTATATTCCGGATTGTTTTTTAATTATAGCTACTCCATATGATTAATCAAGAATTTTTACCTTTCTTCCTGAGATTTTTATTTTATCTTCACAAAATAGTCTGAGTGCATTTGGAAGTGCAATATGTTCTTCTTTTAATATTCTTTTTGTCAACGATTCTTCATCGTCTTCAAAAAATACCGGAACAACATGCTGAAGAATAATCGGCCCTGTATCCATTCCTTCATCGACAAAATGAACTGTGCATCCTGCAACTTTAACACCGTAGTCAATGGCCTGCTTTTGTGCATGAAGTCCTGTAAATGCCGGCAAAATTGCAGGGTGAATGTTAATCATTTTTCCTGCAAACTCTTTTGCTGTTTTTGGATCCAAAAGACGCATATATCCTGCAAGGACAAAAAGATCCGGATTTATCTCCATCATTGTTTCATGAAGATTTTCGTTATATTCATCTCTTGACTGAAATGAATCAAAATCAAGAATTCTTACAGCTATTCCGGCTTTATCTGCTCTTTTTATAGAATAGGCACCGGGCTTGTCTGTTATCAGGCAGACTATCTCTGCTTTAATGTATCCGTCATTAATCCTGTCAAGGATTGCCTGAAAATTAGAACCTCTGCCTGAAGCAAGCACTGCGATGCGTTTCATGTAAATAATATCTGAATTTAAAAAGATGAATAATTATTGTATGTCATTATCAGCGCCTGGCATTGTAAGCCTGATCTCAATTATTTTTCTGCCTCTCATCTTCATAACCTGCATTTTTATGCCGTTTTCAAGGTAAATAATCTCGCCGCGTTTTGGAATGTGACCAAGCCTGTCTATCAAAAGACCTCCAATTGTTTCATACGACTCATCAAGTGGAAGATCAATCATAATCTCTTCATTTATTCTTGTAACCCATGTTCCGCCGTCAATCAGATACACTCCTGTATCTATGCTCTGAATCTGAGGCTCTTCAACATCAAATTCATCCAATATATCGCCGACAAGTTCTTCTAAGATATCTTCCATTGTTATGACTCCGGCATAAGTTCCGTATTCATCCACAACAATTGCGATATGTACTTTTTTTCTTTGAAGCTCATTTAGGAGTTCATCAATTTTCTTGCTTTCCGGAACAAAAACTGGCTCGTATTTGAGATTGTTGACTGATGCATCCTGTTTTTTGTTGTAGGTGGCGGAGAAGACATCTTTGACATTTAAGATACCTGTGATGTTGTCAATCTGATCGTGATAGACAGGGATTCTGGTAAATCCTGTGTCATTGAAGATATCGATTGCATCTTCAAGTGAACTTTTGTCATTTATCATTCTCACATCGCCACGCGGGGTCATAGCCTCACGCGCGATTGTATCAGTAAATCTGAAGACGCGGTAGAGCATCTCATGTTCATCTTCTTCAATTGTACCGCTTTCCTCACCAACATCAATCCACTGTTTAATTTCTTCTTCAGTAACGACAGGGTGGGTTAAATCAGTTTCAATCTTAAAAATTTTCTTTAATCCGTCATATATCCAGAGAATGGGTGTTAATATGTAGGAAAAAAAGAGAATAAACTGTGATACAAAAAGTGCCACTTCCTCAGGTTTTCTTGCAGAATACGTTTTTGGACCAATTTCTCCAAAAATAAGCATTAATATTGTAACAACACCTGTTGCGATGCCTATTCCAACGTCTCCGAACAGATCGATTGCTATAGCTGTTGCAATCGCCGCTGCCGCAACATTGACGACATTGTTTCCAATAAGTATTGTTATTAGAAGATGATCTGTATTTTGCTTTAATATTGAAAGAGCTTTTGCTCCTCTCTTATTTGCTTCTACTAATGCCCTGACTTTTGCCTGATTTATTGATACAAGAGCGATCTCAGATCCTGAGAAAAAGCCGGACAATATCAGGCAGAAAAGAAATAGAAAATATCCCAGGCTATTTTCAATCATTGTTTCCACGCCGCCTGAGCGGCTGAATTATTCCCTTTGTTCATATATACGATATCACCTTTTTATTTTGCTGTAAAATAATATAAATTCTCCCGTTAATCTATTTTCTAATGATAATTTTCTATTATACCAGAGATTTTTATTTTTCAAACATATTTTTTATAAAATTTATTTCATTTGAAATAATCTCCGTTTTTTCGAGATGGTTATATCGTCTCCCCAAATTAAGATCTTCAAGTTCCAGTGTTAAATGTCTGTTGTATCCACAATCTGAAAGATATGTTAAAATTTTTTTGACATTTTCATCGGAATGCGGTAGTGTATGAGTTTTATTTTGATTTGCACCACTCACATGAACGTTAATAATTCTGTCAAATAAAAGATCGATGTATCTGAAACTGTCTTTTTCGGATGCTTTAAGTGCGTGTGCAATATCAAGCGTGAAGTAAAGCCAGTTGTTTTCCTCAAGCAGTTTTGAGAGTGACTCTGGAGTTGATAAAAGTGAGTTTATTTTTGGCTGCATGTTCTCAATGGCAACCATTATGTTCTTTTTATCCTGTGCTGTTTTGATTCTTTTAAGATAATTTTCAAGTCGTTGAAAATCTCTTTCTCCAGGTTTTCTTTTGGCTGTTCTTCTCCCCGGATGGATTGTTATAATCTGCGCGCCAATAGCTTCAGACATCTCTATTGCTTTTTCGGCTGACTGAATAGAGACTTCAGCAATGTCTGGGTTGACAGAACATGGATTAAGATCCAGGACAGGTGAGTGGACTGTAAATGGAATCAGATTCTTATGACCGGTTAAAACATTTCTCAATTTTTTTTCAGGCAGTCCATTCAGCCAGAAATCCGGTGTTTCAAGCCAGAATTCTATTGATGTACAGCCTGCTTTAGAAACACAGTCAAAGATTTTTTCAACTTTATATTCATGAAAAAACATACTTGATACAGAATAATGAGGCATTTTTAAAACCCTTTTTTAACTTTTTTTATCAATTTAACCCATTTTTTTATCTGAATTGGTATTTGTAAAGAGAAGTTTTATTAAATGTTATATTTTTTGTAATTGGCATTTTCAGATAATTTACCAATGTCGTGATTTAGCAGTGTATTTAAATCCGGGAATATACTGTCAAGGCTTCCAAGCAGATGAATGGCATAGATTAATGAAACAAACATCAGTATAACCATCACTATCAGTGGTATTATAATTAGTAAAAGGATATCTTTTGTTTTAGCTTCTCTGTATGCAATATCCCGTTTGTTCATTTTATCAGCTGTATTATATGCATCATACATTCCATAAACCCAGATGATAAGTCCGGGAATAAGAAATAAAAATGAGCCAAACATACATCCAAAAATGAGTAAAAGGCCTTTTTTAAGAGAATCTCCATTATATATCTGTCCCATTCCCGGATAAAATGTGGACAGTATCAGTGAAATTAAAGGCACTTTCAACTGGTTTATAGATGATGTCTCAAAAAATTCAGGATTTTCTGTGTTGGAAAATCCTGTGTTAGAAAAATCAGATTTACTCATGTTGCGTCCTATTTTATTTTTAATTTTATCATCAATATTTTCTGACAGGTCTTAAAGGTCAGGACTTCCGGAGTTATAGTTTAATAAATTTTTTTGTTAAATATTTTTTTCATGTTTTTTAGTATAATGTTTTTGTAGAATTTTTTAGTATAATGTTTTTTAGTTTATTTTTTAATTTACTGTATTAAAGTTTTTGAGAATTTAAACGATTTTACTGTTTATCCGGAGAGATTTTTCTATAAATTTTATTGACAGAAAATACCTCTATCATTAAAAATTCATATCATTTAGAAGATACTATGATAAAACAGCATGGACTGGTTTGGAACAGGCAGTGAAGAAAAAAAGGAATCAGTGTTGACAGTATATGAAATATCGTCAACAATAAGCAGACTTCTTGATGATTATTCCTTGAAAGGTGTATGGGTAGAAGGGGAAGTTACTAATTTTCACCGGCATACATCCGGACATCTTTATTTCTCGCTCTTAGAGTTAAAAAACAAAAAAACTTATCTTATTAACTGCGCAATGTGGCGCAGTTGTGCAATAGAACTTGAGTTTAGCCCTAAAAATGGTTCAAGTGTAAGAGTTTACGGCTCTGTTGAGGTTTATGAACCACATGGAAAATTCCAGTTTATTGTAAGAGATATTATCCCCTGCGGGGAAGGGGATAAACATATTCTTGTTGCCCGATGGAAAGAGGAATTATCTCTTTTAGGGTATTTTGATGAGTCAAGGAAAAAACCTCTTCCCAAATATCCTGCAAAAATAGGTGTGGTAACCGCATCCGGAGGTGCTGCTATAAAGGATATTGAAAATGTGATTCAAAGGCGTTATCCTGTAGAAATAATAATTTCTCCAACATCTGTTCAGGGCGAAACTGCACATCTTCAGATAGCGCAGGCACTAAAGAAGATTGATGGCAGAGTTGATGTTATTATAATTGGAAGAGGCGGCGGTAGTTTTGAAGATCTTTTTGCATTTAATCATCCTGATGTTGTAACAGCTGTTGCTGAATGTAAAACGCCGGTTGTAAGTGCTGTCGGGCATGAGATTGACTATTCACTTTGTGATTTTGCTGCAGATGTCCGTGCGCCTACTCCCTCTGCGGCGGCAGAAATTGTTGTACCTGATAGAAATGAGCTTTATCGGGAGATAAGAGTCTATAAAAAAATGCTAACCGGGACGCTTGAAAACAGACTTTATAGTGAGAGTCATAATCTTGAAAATTTAAGATTGCATATAAGTCGGGGAAAGTTTGAAAAACTGGTAAACACACAGTATGAAAGATTAGATAATTTGTCAGTTCGTCTTTCAAAGGGAATATACATGCGTCTTGAAAAAGAGAAGATGAATCTTGACGCAATTCGCTCAAAGCTTGATTTCTCAGATCCGACAATGCCTCTTAAAAGGGGCTTTTGTATGATAAAATCCGGAGATAGTCTGATAAAAACTGCTTCTGAACTGAAAAAGGGACAGAATGTCACACTTCATATGAGTGACGGATATGCAGATGCCGATATTATGGAGGTTTACCATGGCAAAAAGTTATGAAAAACAAATTGAGGAGTTAAAAGAGATTATAACAAAGATTGAAAATGGTGATGCAGGTCTTGACGAGAGCCTTTCTTTATATGAAAAGGGAATAACTATTCTTCAAAACTGCCAAAAAATTCTTGAAGAGGCGGAGATGAAGGTGAGTGAGCTTTCGGATTGAGTATTGCCTGCATAATTACTGTCATTTTTTCACCCTTCTGCAAAAGATTTATTATCTCTTTTGGGATGTTTCCGGCGGCCGTGTCTGAGTAAATGCCTGTTGTTCTTGAACACACAAATCGGCTTTTTCTCCATACCATATCAGTAGTGTGCGTAAGTGTCATGGCAGAGGAACCATGTGAAGTTATGGTAAATGACTGATCTTTTATTTTTAGTGTTGTTTTTAAAACAGATCTGTCGTCAGAGAGTATTCTTTTAAAATTATCACTCAAATCAGTTGCGCCTTTGTCTGCCTTAATTCCGATTATGCATGTTCCGGCCGGAGTCAGACATTCTTCTTTTGTTATTTCAAATGTAGATTTGTGTTCTGAACGAATATTTTTGTGACCATAGCAGACAATAATTTCTTCTGCTTTTATGATTTCACTTAATTTTTCTTTTTCTCTTGTAATATCGTCATGCATCTTTTTACCGGATTTATATTGGGATAATATACCTGATTATAGTTTACTGTTTAGTATGGTTTAAAAAAATTCTAAAAGCTTTCAGCCAGAGTGTATACAGATTATGACAGGTTTTTCAGTTTAATATTCTAATTGAATATGACCTGTTGTTGAATGAGAGGAGCTCATCCAGACAGCTTTTTTACTTAAAAACTTATTGCCATTTTTTATGACACTCGGGCAATTAATACATGCCTTTATATATTTGAACTGCGATGGTTCATGGAATTCAGTGAAGAAACCCAATTTGAACCTGATTTTTATGAAAATGGAATAATAAGGCCAGAGTCAATCTGCAAACTCCTTAGCGAACTCAACTTCAATGAGATAATAATTGATCTGGAAAGGGACAGTTATTCCCAGGATAAATGGAGAAAACATTTTCCTGTAGTTGCACTTCTAAAGTTACTCGCCGTAAAATCATTCAGAAGGCAATCGTACCTGCAGGTTGTAACTTCCTTAACAGATGAAGAATGCAGATTGCTCTCATTACCTTATGATCCTGAAACAAAATCATATTTACGCCCTTCAAAATCAACCTTACACTATTTTGCAAGTTCACGAGTTGGAAAGAATGGAGTCATTAAACTGATGAAATTTTTGGCTGAAAAGATAATGAGACTGATTCCTAACGGTGAGGGAATCATTGATTCAACTCCTCTGGAAGCTTCAAGATACAGCAAATGTTCAAAATTTAATCCGCATTATAAAATTTACATGGACAAGGCGCACATATTCCATTACGAAAACAGTGTCTTATTCATGGAATTTTCGAATGCAACAGAACATGACGAAAAGCATAGCTATTCCTTATTAAAATCTGTTGAAGAAATAAAACCTAATATAACTAAATTTTCACTTGATGCGGGCTATAAGAGCTTCGACACTCATGGAGACGCATGGTATATTTTAGGTGTCCACCCAATAATCACTCTTCCTGAGAATGCAACTTACCATGAAGAAGCAACATCCAAAAAAATTGATGAATTAGTCAATAAAATGTGGAAGAAAGGTGGAGATGTCCATTCGAAGATGCAGGACAAACTCAGGTTCCTATATGAAAATGGTCATAAAAAAATCGTAGGAAAATACCTGAGAAACAAAAATATGGATAATCCCGAATTTAATAAGAAATTAAAAAGCAGGAGCAACTGTGAAAGAAAACATGCACATATCAAAAAAACGGTTAAGTTTGATGTGAAAGGATATCAGGAGGATAACAGGGAATTTAATGTCCTTTTAAATTTCGTTGCATTTCAGATACTTGATCTTGCAAGGATACAATCCGGCATGGAAAAATCCAGGTTTTCGCGTTATTATTAGGTAAATTTCATCAGAAAAAATGCCATGTCACTAGCGTTAGCTATGTAGGATTATACTATTTTTAAGTAAAAGAGTGTCATTTTTTGAATATCTATGATTGATCTGCCCTTAAACATTTAGTGGTTCGCCTAAATATTTGATAATTTCATAGAGTTTGACCAGGTTTTAGATAAACCTGTCCAGATAGGATAGGGGATAACTGGATACACTCGAGAGAAATATCTCCCTTCAGGCAAACAAATATCTGATTAGATTACCCATTACATATCCAATGTATGCTGAGTTTTTTTGTCCGTTATGTAACGATGAATATGAACATGACATTTTGAAAGAATCAGGTGATTTGCTGGTTCAATGCAAAAATTGCGGTAATATTCATCATGTTGAAAAGTTAAAAGAGCCTGGTGAAATAGAGGTTAAAACAATAATCAGCTTTGAGAAAGAGTCAAAAAAAGGTATTATTGAGCTTGCCGAAGATGAGATGATCTCTATTGAGGACATGCTTGTTGCAGAAACAGGTGGCGAGGCAGTCGGAGTAGAGGTAACTTCTATAGAGATAGATGACAAAAGGGTTGGAAGCGCATACGCTGCTGATATTGATACAATCTGGACAAGAAGTATTGATAGGGTTATCATAAAAGTCTCATATCATGATGGAAGAAAAACAATTCCTTTATATCTCGAATATGAGGGTGATGAAGATATCATAATTGGTGATATTTATCAGAGTGGGAAGTACCGGTATAAAGTAAGCCACATCAAACTCAGGAATGGTTCAATGATGAGAAAAGATGGATGGAAAGCTTACGCACGTAAAATAAAACGTGTATATGGTGTAAAATCCTAAAAAAACCAATAACTAAAAAATCATATAATTAGAAATTAATTTTTTCAGGTAATTTTTCTTAAGAATCTAAAAAGAATTAAAAGAATTTAAACAATGTGTATTTAAAAGATGCAAAAAAAAAATACTCATTTATATATTTTTCACGAAAGTTACTTCTTAACTTACATGAAACTGTTGCATGAAATATAATTTCATGGATGTTTTTATTGAATTTCCCTTAACTGAATGTCTGCCACTGCATATCCGTATCTTAAGATAAGTGCATCATCTGTTTTTCCAATAATTACTGAAGGTCTTTCAAGTTTTACTGAGTTATTTGATGTTTCACCATTTTCATCCGGATAATAGTTAAATGCCAAAGGAACAAGCATTCCTGTTTGTGCCTGGCTGAAATTTCCTCCTATTGCATTGTATGCAAACGAAGACATATTATCAGTTAAATCCTGAGCAAAATCAAAGTTAATCTTTTTTACATCTCCCTGATGCATTCCTATTACACTGTTGCTTATTGTGTCAAGTTCAATGTCGAAAAGTGCATATTCTGTCATTCCGTCAGGATAAACATAAGCCTCAACAGGAATTATTTTTTCGCTCTGGGGAACACCTGCCTGAAGAACTAGTGATCCTGAAAGGGCTGTAGGAAAGCCGTTTTGATAAGCATCCTGGACAACAGACTGGGAAGATGAGATAATAGGGATACCCTCTTCAAAATTTAAAGTATAATCAACTATGACATAGTTTCCCTGTTCTGCTGTTTTGAATATATTGAAGAACGATGCTGTAAGTGAAAATCCGATAACACAGGATATCAGGATGAACACTACAAAAATTTTTGACAGCATTTTTTGCCTGTCCTTATCTTTCTTTGTCTCCTGTTTTTTCATCCTTATATTTGTCTTATTAATAAGAGATAAATAAGTGCATTATTTTATCAAAGGTTTCTGCAGTCAGACAATGCAAGCACAAAAATTTTTAAATACAATAAATGTTTACCAATAGTTAGCACTGCAATTTGTGCGTGACAAAAAAAGGTAGGTGAAAAATTTATGATTAGAAGAGGCATATATCCAATTCGTTCACTCTGGAATGAATTAGATGATATGATGGCAGAGATGGAAGGACGTTTTGCACAGACATTAGGTGGATACAATAATGCATTTTCACAGCGTGTGCTTCCTGCCATAACAGGTGAATGCCGCGTAGATGTTCTTGATCATGAAAATGAAGCAGTTATTGTAGCAGATCTTCCCGGCGCGGAAAAAGAAGATATTAAAGTAAAGCTGATTAATCCACGAACACTTGAAATATCATATGATCGGGAAAAAGAAAACGAGGAAGAAAACAAGGAAACAGGTTATTACATGCGTGAGAGAACATATGGAAGCATGAAAAGAGCAGTCTTGCTTCCTGCCGATGTTGTAGAAGCAGGTTCTACTGCAAGCTTTAAAAACGGTGTTTTGGAAATTCACCTGAAAAAATCTGAATCTTCATCAATAAGTGAGATTTCAATAGAATAATTTATTTTTTTATATCATTTTCTCATATTGCATAATTTAGGTCATATTTTCATATTGCAGAAATTAGTGAAATTTGCAATCACAAGATTAAGTAGCATGTGAGCAAATTTTTATCCCTTCATCATTGTTGTTAAGATAATATTGTACTAAGCCTAATGGTATTATAACCCTGTGTTCTCCTTTTACAATTACATGTTGGATAAAGGGCTTTTTACAATTTTACAGAACTTTTGGTACACTATCCATGAAACAGTTAGCATGAAATATAATTTCATGGACGTTTTTATAGCAATCTGATTTAAATATATTTGTAAATTACAGCACTACCGAGCCTTTCATATTGTTAAACAGCAATAATTTCTGATTAATGGATAAGAAAAAGGTCAAAAATTACATGACCTCAGATGTAGTAACAATAGATGTAAATGGAAATGCCAGAGATGTAATTGAAGCGATTCGCCATACTAAACACGATGGTTTTCCTGTAGTTGACGGCAGAAAGGTTGTAGGATATATTGCGGCACGCGATCTTCTTTTTGTTTATCCGACGACGCCGATTGACAGAGTAATGTCAAGGCATCTTATTGTAGCCGATGCTGATATGAGTATAAATGATGCCGCCCGTGTTATATTCAGGTCGGGGATTCAAAAACTTCCGGTTGTTAACGATGAAGGAGATCTAATGGGTATTATTTCAAATGCAGATGTCATCAGATCCCAGATAGAGCATGTTTCACCTGAAAAGGTCTTTAAGTTCATTGATACTTTGAGGATGCTTCACGATGTTGATCCAAAGCTTAACCGGGAGATAGTATCTGTAAATAATCTGCTTCCAACCCAGTCAAAAATATATGAGGATGAACTGGAAGGAAGAATGTATGAAATAAAAAAAGGTCTTGCTGAACCAATAATTGTTGTCAGAAGACCAGGAAAACTGATTCTTGTCGATGGCCATCACAGGGCAGTTGCCGCAAAACGTCTGGGAATAAAAGAGCTTGATGCATATGTAATAGATATTTCAGAGGATGTTGAGCTTGGTCTTGAAAAAACAGCGCGCGAAATGAATCTCAAAACTCTGGATGATGTAAAAGTTCTTGATTATGCAAGGCATCCACTTATGGCGATAACTCACCGCCTTGTAAGGCATAACTGAGAATTATTGATAATTAAAATAAAAAGAGAAATAAAAAAATGAAAAAGAGAGATAAAAACAGAAATTAAAAAAGAAATCTGTTTTTTTACTTATGATCCGGAATGCATTGTCTCAAATTTATCATTTAAAACATACTCTTTTACAATCTGTCCTTCTTCTGTGATTACTTCTGGCCAGATTCTGGTTCCAGAATGGACAACAGTTCTGTTTTTCAGTTCACTTCTTGGTCCGATTACTGTATCGTTTTCAATACTACATAAGACTCCGGTCTTTGCATCGTTGTCTATTATGCTTCCGGAGATAGTTGTTTGTGCACCAATATTGACATGATTGTAAATTGATGATGAGAAAATTTTAGAGTCATGCCCGATTTTGCAGTGTTCACCGATGCTTGTGTAAGGGCCTATTAAAACATTTTCTCCTATTTTTGTTCCTGAACCAATTGAAACCGGCCCGATTATTCTTGAATTTTCACCAATAACAATAGAATCGCCAAGCTGAACAGGGCCTAACACATGTGCTCCTTTAACTGTGATGTTTCCTCTGATGTTTGTATAATTCATGTCCTGAAGTTTCCAGTGTTCTGCTTCTCTTAAAGACTGGGGACTTCCGACATCAGACCAGTTTCCGCGTGCAAGCCATCCTTTTATAACTGCACATTTTTGCATGAGAAGGGGGAAAAGATCCTTTGCAAAATCAAATTTTTGATCTTTTGGTATATATGAAAAAATTTCGGGATTGCATACATAAATTCCAGTACTTGCAAGATTTGAAAATATTTCACCTGGAGATGGTTTTTCCCTGAATCTTTTTATGTGATAATTTACATCAATTTCGGCAATACCATATTCGCATGGCTCATCTATACTAATCAGACCAATTGATATGATGCTTTCGCCTTTTATGTGCTCTCTGTAAAAAGAAAGAAGATCTATGTCAGTTACGTGATCTCCGCCTACAACAAGAAATGGTGATCCTTTAAGATATTCCTCAGCATTTTTTACACTCCCTGCGGTTCCAAGCTTTTTTTCTTCATGGACATATGTAATATTTACTCCAAAAAGTGATCCGTCTCCCAAAGCATTCTGGATAGCATCTCCTTTGTATCCTATTGTGACAATTATATCATTAAATCCAAGATTTGAGAGATGTGAGACCAGATGCTGTATTGAGGGTATATTTACTATTGGAATACAGGGTTTTGGACGTTCAAATGTAAGCGGACGAAGTCTTGTTCCTTCTCCGCCGCACATAATACAGACCTTCATACTAATCAGTTTTAGATGTTATTCTTTAATAAATGCAGTTGATTGTAATCTTAACTGCATAAAAATTTACAATGTGCAGTGTTTGGAAACCTATAGATAAGTGTCTGCATATTTTAATATAAGGATTAATGAAGGAAGGATTAAAAAAGGATTTTTGATAGTATGGTAATGCCAAGATTCATGAAGCTTACACAGGCTGAATTTGATACAATAGTAAACGATAAAAGGTGCACACTCGCACACAAACTGGTTATTGCAGGAAGAATAGAAAGGGGCGAGTGGGAAATTATAGATAAAGGCGATGAAAAATCAGATGACGAAGATAAGAAAACAGATTAATTCTTTATTGAACTTTTTTAGCATATTGGAGGATATTCACTTTGTAAATGCAACTATGACTGATAATGTCTTTAAAACTTTTTTTGATAATTATTGCCGCTGAAAAATAAAAAAATCTAAAAAAATTTAAAAAAAAATCAGAAAAAATCTAAAACAGATTCTAAAAAACTTTTCAAAAAGAACACTAACTATATCAGAACAAAACCTTATACAAAATAAATGTATATGAATAAATTAATTTATTATATGTCTTAATATTGTAAATCTTAATATCATAATATCTATGGGAAGGGGTTTGAATTACAGGAGAAATGGGAGATTTAATCGGACAGATGCTAAACTATCTGCTGGAACTGCCTGAAAAAGCATTATCCGGAGATATGTTTGCAATAATGGTCTCTTTGATAATTATCTATTCACTGGTATACATCTTTGTGAAATCTGCAAAAGTGCTGAAAAATTTGTTGAAGAAACTTGTTTTGTTTTTAATTATCGCATTAGCTGTCTACATTTTTGTAATGGATTTTGTGTTTAAGGTACTTACCTATGGATTAACTCCTGATATTGTAGTATTTGGATTTACCGGACTTTTATGTGGTCTGTTTGCACTACTGGTTGCCTTCCTAAAAATGGGTTCAGCTCTAAAGAAGAGATCGACTGAAAAAAGAAAGTTAAAAATGGATGCCCAATTAAATCAACAACCTTCATCTACTTCTTATGGACAAAATAATATTCCACCTGTGACTGCATCTGCACAGCAGGTTCCTTTTCAAAGTCCCTACATTCCACAGCAAATAACAAACTTTGCAAAAGACAATTCCATTGGAATGGTTATTATATATTTAATCGTTGCAGAATTTGGTATATTCTCATCTAACACAATAGCCGCGGTTAATGAGGATACGGGTTTTGCATTTTTCCTGATTTTCATGCTTGCCGCATTTATATTTATTAAACTTACATACAACAATTACAAAACGGGGATCAAACATTTGCTTGTTGCATTTTTTTTGGGATATTCTCTCTCTTTAATTCTGGGGTATTTCTGGGGCGGAATATCACCGGATGTTTTGTTCTCAAAAGCATACTTTGCAACCGATGCACTGGTTGCTCTTATTTCAGGCCTTTCATTAAGTCTTTTTATGAGTGGCAAAGGATAATCAGAGTAAAATTCTATAAAATCCTGTATCAGGATTTTTATTTTTTTATACTCTTTTATGCTCTGAAATCTAAAAAAACATCACTTAAGACTGAAAAATTAAAGACTGAAAAATTAAAGACTGAAAAATTGAATATTTGAAGAAATTTTTGATTTTCCTATATCCCGGTATATATGTCTGTCCTGTCAGGTTTTTTTATAGAAAAAAGAACAATTTATCTGTGCAAATAAACTGTCTTACTCAGGATAACAAAATTATAAGAGAAAATATCTCTTATTATAACTAATTTAGTCCTGTTAAATCATAATAAATCATAATATGAGGCGAATTATGGCAACAGAAAAAAACCTTAAACTGGTATACAAAGGCAAAACCAAGGATGTCTATGAGTTGAATGATGGAACTTACCTGTTGAAATTCAAAGATGACTGCACAGGTGCAGATGGTGTATTTGACCCGGGTATGAATACTATCGGCCTGAAAATTGACGGTGCAGGTCTTGCAGGATTAGGTCTTACAAAATATTTCTTTGAAATCCTGAATGAAAAAGGGATTCCAACACATTACATAGATTCAGATCTGGAAAATGTAACAATGACTGTTAAGCCTGCAAAAACATTTGGAAAAGGTCTCGAAGTTATATGTCGCTTTAAGGCTGTCGGAAGTTTTCTTCGCCGTTATGGAGATTATGTTGAAGAAGCAGCTCCCCTTCCGGCTTTTGTGGAAACCACCTTCAAAGATGATGAAAGAGAAGATCCTCCGGTTACAAAAGATGCTTTAGAAATTCTTGGTGTAATGACTCCGGATGAATATGAGGAAGTAAAAATTCTCACTCAAAAAATTGCAAATGTCATAAAAGATGAACTTAAGAAGAAAAATATTGAACTTTATGACATCAAATTTGAATTTGGAAAAGTAGGCGACAAAATTGTCCTTATAGATGAAATATCCGGTGGTAATATGCGTGCTTTCAAAGACGGAAAACATATCATGCCTCTTGAACTTGAAAAGATGGTCATTAATGGATAAAACAAATCAGTCAAAAAATAGAATTAATTAAAAAAAATTCTTTTTTAAAAATTTTGAGATATTTAAACTTTAAATCTGACTATTTTCCTGACGGCTGGTGCATAAAAATCCGTATTTAATTTTCATGAACAGTAATCACGAAAATCACCACATAATTTTATACCAAATTATTTTTTTGGAGTTTAATCTGAAAGATTGATAAAGTTTGGGCATAATTATTATTCGATGAATATGCGTCCTTTTGTTTTTGTAAATCTTGCAATGAGTGCTGATGGAAAACTCTCTACAATTGAAAGAAGACAGATTAAAATATCAGGAAATGATGATTTTTCAAGAGTTGATATGATAAAATCCGATGCTGATGCAATAATGGTTGGGATTGGAACTGTTTTAGCCGATAATCCTTCACTTACTGTTAAATCACCTGATAATATAGCCAAAAGAAAAAATAAAGGTCTTGATCAAAATCCTTTGAGGATTGTAATAGACAGTAATGCGAAAACACCTCCTGATGCAGATATTCTGCACAAAGGTGAAGGTCCAAGAATTATTGCAGTTTCAGATAAGGCTCCTCAGGAGAAGATTGAGGCTTTAAATGAATATGCTGATATTTTTGTCGGCGGTGAAGAAAAAGTCGATCTTGAAACCCTGATGGAGGCCTTGTCTGAATACGGTGTCAAAACCCTGATGGTTGAAGGCGGGGGGACACTTATCTGGTCACTTTTCAAATCAGGACTTGTTGATGAAATATACACGTGTGTTGGAAATTGTATTATCGGTGGTGAAAATGCTCCAACTCCCGTAGACGGAGAGGGTTTTATAAAAGAGGATGAATTTCCAAAGCTGGAACTATTAAGCCTCAAAAAAATTGATGATGGTGCATTGATGAGATGGAAAGTTGTTAAAGACAAAAAACATTGAAGACAAAAAAGATTTGAAGTAAAAAAAATATAATTATTGAATATTAAATCTTTTTTCAAGCCTGAATGCTATTATTAATAAAGTAAGGGCATACAGGACCTGCATAATTAATCCTGAAGAAAATTCGCTCCAGGGATTAAAGATAATTATTGCATATAATGGTGTTAATAATGAAAGTATATCCTTTTTTGGCATTGAATATGCAATATATGCAATAATAAATGAAGCAATTACACAACCTGCAACACCAAAATGGCCAAATATCGGACTTCCGGCATAAATAAATCCTGTAATTATTCCTAAAAAAGCAACAATGGGACCTATAACCCATTTATTCTTGTAAAAAGTATTTAATAGTGAATTATTCATACAAATCTCCTGTATTTAAACAATATATATTTTTTGAAAAAGTTCATAAAAAAATGCGTTAATATTTGTTAAATCTCATTTTTTAATTTAAAAAATTATTTTTTTATTAAAAAATATCATTTAGTAAAAATAATTAGCAGGTCTGGTTTCAGGGTCTGATAAATACTGAATTATCCTTTTAATAATCTCAGGGTTTTGCGGCAGGAAAATATGACAGTATCGGCCTGCATCTTCTAAAAATAAGGTCTCGTTTTCGGATGGAAATACATCATATCCTGCACCGGGAAGATATGAGTCTGAATGTGGTATTATTCCATCCCCTTTTATGGTCTTTGTCCATTCATTATTTTCTTTTATTTCCCATGTTTTTCCTTCAAAACAGGGGAAAAATTCCGGCGTGTCTGTTTTATTCATGGCAAGGATGAGTCTGTAACTTATATCAGTTCTTATTCCGGCCAGTTCAAGCTCTTTTAAAGTATCGCTTCCTGGACGTATTTCCTGTACAAGTTTGTCTTTTTCAGGATCATAATTTTTTGGAACGAAAAGGCCTGATAATCTGTTAATAATTTCTGTTCCATGTAAAGGATCATTGAAAAGTTCAGCCATTGCAGAACCTCTGTTTGGAGGGCCAAGAGCAATTATCTGTCTTACTTTCAGCTCTTTTGATTCACCGTCCAATACCTCAAGCAGATACCGTACAATACATGTTCCGAGGGAATGACATATTATGTCAAAATAGCCAAAAAAATTATTCTCTATCTGCCTCTCTTTAATAAAATCCCTCAACTGTTCAGAGATTACGTCTGGTTTTGAGTCTTTCATTCGAAAATGGCTGAAATTCCAGTATGGAATTTTTTCAGACTCTAGTTTGGAAATCAGTTCATTCCATATTTTCGGACTGCTTTTCCAGCCGTGAACAAGTAGAACAGGATATTTGGAATTCTGCACAGTTATCTATTGTAATTATCAAAGCAAAATGATTGTCTTTTGAATTATGATTATGTAAATATATAAATCTGGTGTCAAATTATTTCGGGATACTACAATCCGGATTTTTTTGTGTTTAAAAAAGGTATTGTATTATCTCCCGGAAATCTGAATTTTCATTATATTTCGCAATCTAAGACCATTTACCATAATTAAAATCCCTATCAGAATTATGATAAAACCAAGAATCATTGATAAAATTGTGACAAGTGAATCCGGAGCAAAAAGTGCCATAAGAACAAGAATGACTGACAATATGCCAATTAATACACGGCTTACAAAGCCTTCCGGAATTGCTGATCGTCCCTTTCTTGCACGTCCTAAAAGAAGTATTGCACTTGAAAACATCCAGAGTGATAATATGACTGTAAATGTTGTTACCCAAAAATCTGCCGGGAAATGAAAGATTATTATTCCTGAACCTGTTATTAAAAGTCCTCCCGGAATATCTCCCTTTAAAAAACTCTTCTTCTTCATAGATAACAGTCCGTTTGCCGTAACAATCAGTCCAAACACTGTTACTGAAAGCGGAATTATTACATAGGTGATTCCAAGGAAAGCCGTCATTGGATCTGATGAAATGTTAAAGCCTATAAGTGCAAGGAATATTCCGGCGATAACCTGAAGATGCCATGACTTATTTTGCTGTTTTAAAATTTCCTTTGTATCAGTTGTCTTATTGCTTCTTATATCCGATATAAGTGTCACAAATGTGTCGCCAACCATCAGAAGAAGAGGTGCATCATCCAAAAGGTGCATCACAGGATGTTTTTTTGGATCATACCTGTCAAGATGAACCTTCCACTCTGTTCTTGTTTCATGGACATGATATTGTCCTTTTCTGAAACTGGCAACTGTTCCGGGAGACGGGACATTAATGGCTGATTTTTTCCAATCCGTTCCTAAAGGCTCAGTTACTGAATCCTTTGAGACACTTACTTCCCACACGCCCTGATTTAATGGTTCAAGAAAATCTTCAAGTTTTGACAAAATTAAATATCTCCTGATATTCTGACAATTTATTTATATGCAGTGAATAGAGTATAAATAATTTATTTATCTGATCTGAAGTTTTTCAGAAATGTTTAGAAGCGACAATGGGAAAAAGATACCCTGAAAATCAACATGCGCTATATGATCCGCATTTATGCCTTTGAGACTCCTGATAGTTGAAGGATTTACAAGGATATTCATTTTTTTAAGAATTTTTGAGATGTGATTGGCAGAGTGAATTTTTAAATTTATAAGACAGAAATCAACTAATGGTGAGCCCATTCTTATGTTTTTATAAAATGGTGAATCTGCGTAAACCAGCTTTTGGCAGCTGGTGCATCTGCTTCTTTTTACATTTACTGTTATAATTTTTCTTTTATTGTCCTCAATAATCGTTGCAAATTTCTTTTTTTTGATATCATGTCCTTTTACAGCCCCCCCACAAAAGGGACAGTTTTCCACTTTTTCAAAAACATACCCGTCTAATCCTGATACTCCTGTAGTTATAATGTCAATGACCATTGAAGGAATTAAAACACTTTTCATTATTTATTATAGATATCTTCTATATATATATCAATTTCCACCGATATTGTGCATGTTTTGGAATCCCAAACATTGTTATTAAATAATTCAAGTATCAAACATTTTTTTGTTAGAGGAATAGTTATGGAACTAAAATATGTACCGACAGTATGTCCATTCTGTGGAACAGGTTGCTCTTTTAACCTTGTTGTAAAAGACGGCATGGTTAGTGGCACAGCACCTTTTCAACGTTCACCAGTGTGTGATGGAAAAACCTGTCAAAAAGGCCATTATGCGTATGAACTTGTAAACAGCCCTTCAAGGCTTACAAAACCTATGATTAAGAAGGGTGATGAACTTGTAGAGGTATCTCTGGATGAAGCACTTGGTTTTATTGCAGAGAAACTTGGTTCATATAAAGAAAATGATTTTGCAGTAATTGTTTCAGCAAACGCAACAAATGAGGATATAATTGCACTTGAAAAACTTGCAAAAAATGTAATGAAGACTGAAAAATTTACAAGCCCTGCCGCAATTGGCATTGATGCATCTGCAGGAACAATCGCAGAGATTGCAAAAGCAGACTGTATTTTGGTAGTTGGAAATCTTTTGGAATCTCATCCTCTTGTCGCAAGGCGTGTTGCAAACGCTAAAGATAATGGTGCAAAGATAATTGTCGTTGACAATTATTCAAGCCCTATGGCAAAGATTGCTTCAGAGTTTGTAAAAGCAGCGCCTGGTGCTGAAGCAGAAGCAATATCAAAGGCAGGAGAGCTTATTGAAGGCAAAAATGCAGTGGTTATCTTCGGCATCGGAGTGACAAATGCAGAAACAGCTATTGCAAAAGCGGCACTTGATGTTTCAGAATCCAAAAAAGCAGCGTTTATTGCAATTCCTGCACAGTCCAACGGACGTGGAGCAATTTTGCTTGGCGCAGATGCTTCCTTTGGAGAAGTTATGTCCGAAAGCTCAAAGGCATATTATATTGCAGGTGAAGATTTAGGTCCTCTTGATGCAGAGTTCATAGTGGTTCAGGATTCTTTTCTGACATCAACAGCAAAATCAGCAGATGTGGTTCTTCCATCCGCGGTATATGCTGAGGTTGACGGAACAGTTACAAATGCAGAACGCCGCATACAGCTGGTCAGGAAAGCACAGGAGCCTGCAGAAGGAGTAAAGGCACACTGGCAGATTGCATCGGATGTTGCAGAAAAACTAGGGGTTAATTTTGGATTTGACTCTGCAGAAGCAGTATTCAAATCAGTTTATTCAGATCTGTCCTATGAAATAATCTCAAAGGACGGATTTGTTCTTCCTGAATCAAAAGCTAAAGTTTCAGAATGTGCAGAAGTCTCAAAAGTAACAGTATCTGATGATTATCCGTTTGCTCTTATTTCAGCATCAACAATCTGGCATGGTTTTGGCGGTTCCGGAACACTTTCTGCAAACTGCAAATCTTTAATTCACGAGGTTCCTGAAATCTTTGCAAAGATTAACAATGAAGATGCAGTAGACATAGGTATTCTTCCCGGACATCTGGTTAAAATTACAACAGATAAAGGATCACTTGAAATGCCTGTAAAAATTACAAAAGATATGGAGAAAGGTGTAATTCTTGTTCCTTCAATGAGTGTTGGCAATAAGTGCATCTGCATGTTAACAGACGGTGAAAAAGCAATTCCTGCAAAGGTTGAGAGATTGGAGGCCTGAAAATGGCAAATAAAGGAGATATGCTATGGGCATGGGCAAAAGATGAAGAAGCAGTCAGCAGAGGAGAATGCGGCGGAGCAGTTACAGCCCTTTTGAAATTTGCTCTTGAAAGTGGAGAGGTTGATGCAGTGCTGGCTGTCAAAAAAGGTGTTGATCTCTACGATGCACAGCCTGTTTTAATCACCAAGCCCGAAGGAGTTTCCGAATGTGCAGGTTCACTTCACTGCGGTACACTTCTGATGCCTAAAATCATAAAGAAATATTTAAACGGCGCAAAGGATATGAAAATCGCCGTTACAATGAAAGGTTGTGATGCAAAGGCTCTTTATGAACTTGCAAAAAGACAGCAGGTAAACCTTGACAATCTTATTACAATCGGCCTTAACTGTGGTGGTTCAGTAAGCCCTATGCAGGCCCGGGTGATGATTCAGGAGAAATTTGGATTAAACCCAGACGATATTGTAAAAGAAGAGATTGACAAGGGTCAGTTTATTGTAATTACCAAAGATGGTGAACATAAAGGCATCAAGATTGATGAACTTGAAGAGGAAGGCTATGGCCGCCGTGCAAACTGTCAGCGTTGTAAAACAAAAATTCCCCGCCAGTGTGATCTTGCATGTGGAAACTGGGGCGTTATAGGCGATAAAGCCGGAAAGGCAACCTTCGTTGAAGTATGCTCCGGTAAGGGTGCGGATCTTGTAACAAAAGCATCAGGAAAGGCAATTGAGACCACAGTGCCTGCAGGTCCTGCTCTTGGAATCCGTAGCAAAGTTGAGAATGCAATGTTCAAGCTCGGTGATAAATGCCGGAATGAACAGTTTGATAAACTTGGTGAGGGCAAAGAGCGTCTTAATTATATTATTGAACAGACCTCGCGCTGTATAAAATGCTATCAGTGTATTGAAAACTGCCCTATATGCTATTGTGTTGAGTGCTCTACAAAAAAGCCGTACCTGGTAGAATCTGGCGTTGTAAATCCGCCTTTTATGTTCCACTTAATCCGTTATTCACATATTGCAGACTCCTGTGTGAACTGTGGACAATGTCAGGAGCTTTGTGCAATGGATATTCCAAATGCATTATATATGCACGCTCTTCAGATGGAAATGCAGGACATGTTTGGATATGAGCCTGGTGTAAATCTGGATCTTCCACTGCTTTCTCTTGTTGAAGAACCTGCAGAAAGAAAACGCCTTCACGACACCGGTGACGATCAGATTTTCAACATATTTCAATAATTTTTTATACGTCTAATTTCACGCACATAAAACCTGAAATAAACCCAGGGAATCAACCAATTTTTTTGCGTCAAAATCTGGCAGGTGTTATTACATATGCAATATGATTGCATGAGCAATATTGCCGATTAGCAATGATGAGATTTTATCTTCATTAGTATAAGGAATCTAAAATAGAAGAAATCTAAAATAGAAGAAATCTAAAGAATTTAAAGATCATTATTAAAGATCATTATTGTTATTATGCAAAGCTAAAGCTACTGTCAATTTATTAATTCGTTTGGATAAAAAAATGTTTAGAATATCTCTGATATTCCAAAATCAGGATTTTAGTTTATGTTGTCAAGCTTATATCCCTTATCAGTGAGGAGTTTTTTTACTCTCTCACGATGATTGCCTTGTAATTCTATTGAATTCCCTTTAATAGTACCTCCGCACGCCAGTTTTCCTTTCAGGAATTTCTGAAGTTCTTCAAGGTCTATATCATAGGGATCAAGGCCGTCTATTATGGTAACTTCTTTGCCATAACGTCTTCTATTGATCTTAACGCTAATCTGTTGTTGTTCTTTTGCTACTTCTTCGCAAATACACAATTCTTTTGGCAGTCCGCACTTTGGACAAATACCACCAGTCATTACCATGTACCTTTAAAGTCTGGTTATATATTTGTTAGCATACAAGATGGTATTATCAATTGAACAGATGTAATGATAACATAACAAAAAACAGAAAAAAAACAAATCTTTCATGTTATTTCCTGTCAACGCGCAATAATTAATAATAAAATCTTATAACAGGGCGGGTATTCCCGCATTTTTGATTATTAACCGGAAATAAATTATCAAAAATGAATAAAAAACGAAATCAGTCCTCTTTTCACATAATTTTTATTTATCAAAATTTAGAATTATTTTTCAGAATTATTATTAAAAATTGTTTTGAAATTTTAATGGATCATAAATAATCAATTTATTTAGTTATAGTTAAAATTTATATTACAAATATGTCACTAATAATTCTTGGAACAGCATCTCATGTTGGAAAAAGCACAATTGTTGCCGCACTTTGCCGAAGTCTTTCAAAACGAAATGTCAGTGTCGCTCCATTTAAATCACAAAATATGAGTCTTAATTCATATGTGACAAAAGACGGGAAGGAAATTGGTATTGCACAGGCAATACAGGCTTTTGCGGCCGGTGTTGAACCTAAAGCTGAGATGAATCCTGTTCTGCTTAAACCAAAAGGAGACAAAACCTCACAGGTGGTTCTCCTTGGAAAGCCTTACAAGGATTTAAAAATTGGAGATTATTATAAGGAGACAGATTATCTCCTAAATGTTGCCGGTGAGTCTTTTAAAAAACTTCAGTCAGAATACAATAATATAGTTGTTGAAGGAGCGGGTGGCGCCGCAGAGATGAATCTATATGAACGCGATATTGCCAATATTCTGCTGGCAAGAAAACTGGGTCTTCCAATAATAATTGTTGGTGATATTGAACGCGGAGGTATTTTTGCCCAGATTATAGGAACTTACGAACTTCTTCCTGATGATGTTAAGAAAAACGTCTGTGGATTTATCATTAATAAATTCAGAGGAGATTCACAGCTTTTTAGTGAAGGTATCAAAATAATTGAAGAAAAAACAAATCTTCCTGTGGTTGGTGTTTTACCATATACAAAGATATCAATTCCAAGCGAAGATTCACTCTCGCTAAACGATAAAAAGCCTGTTGGTTTTCCGGTAAAAATTGCCGTAATAAAGCTTCCAAGAATCTCTAACTTTACCGATTTTGAAATACTTGAAAATTATGCATCAGTTGAATATCTGGATTCAAAAGACCTGCTCTTAGGTTATGACTGCATAATAATTCCAGGAACAAAAAATACAGTTGATGATTTAATAGAACTAAAAAATAATGGATTTGATGAAAAAATCAAAGAAGTGCGCCTAAAAAAAATACCAATCATTGGTATCTGTGGCGGTTACCAGATGCTTGGGAAAACAATAATTGACCTGGGTTATGAATCAGAAAATGAAAAGACTATTGAGGGTCTTGGGCTTTTGGATACAACGACAACTTTTGAAAGTTATGATAAAACAACTGTTCAGGTTAAAAGAACTGCCAATAAAATAGGTCCTATACTGTCCTCAGCAGGAGAAGCAGAAGGTTATGAGATTCATATGGGTTATACAAAACTCAATAATACAAAAGAGGCATTTGCAGGAGAAGGTGCAGTATCAGAAGACGGCCTTGTAATAGGCACATATATGCATGGCCTCTTTAAAAATCACGATTTTTCAGAGGCGCTTTTGAAGTATCTTTATTCACAAAAAGGGTGTGAATTTACAGGAATAATAAAAGATGAATCAGAATATTCTTATGATACTCTAAGTGAGCATTTTGAAAAAAATGTGGATATGAAAAAGATATTATCATACTTTAATTGATCAAAAACACAGGATTTGTCAAAAAAGAATCTTAATTAAAATGCAGGAATAATCAAATTTTTAATTTATCTAATAAGAGGATCAATCTATTTTTAGATTTCTCTGAAATTATATGTTGTTTAGTAAAAATTACATGGTATTTAGGAAATTTTGCAGGTTTTGAACAATTGGATTTATGTGTGCCTGATAATAGTTTATGTCCGGTGTCTCAAACACCAGACTGAATGATTCTACATTTTCAGCTTTTAATAAGAAATAATATTTTTTATTGGGAATTTCTATCTTTTTTGTAACCTGATTTCCCGGAAGCAAATCCCCCCCTGTTATGACATCTCCGGTTGATGAGTCCACAAGTATCCAGGTAAATGATGAATAGGCAGGGTTTCCTTTTGGAGTCATTAATGATTTAATTCTCCACAAAGGATAGGTAACTCCAAATATTTCTGAAAAGCCTGATTTGCTCCCATTCATATATGCAAAAGATGTGGTTTTTTCCGGTTCCCATATTGTATCTGAAAAAATGTCGGATGAATGGATACTGCTAACTCCTCCATAGTAAACATTTTTGTCAGCAGGAACAACATCTCCTGTAGGAGTTTTCATACTGCCCGGGAAATTGATTCTTGGATATCCGCTGGCACCCGCAGAATATATTTTTTCAAGATTATTATTGTAATGTATCTCAATTTGTCCGGTCACTGGCTCTACATTATATGAATAATGGGTTTTTGGCATACAGCATGAACCGTCACTACAGCTGTCCCTTCCGGCAGATATTTCACTTCCGACAGGTATTGCCCCGCCTCCGGTAAGATTCATTTTTGGAATATTAACTACTATTGCAATAATTACTACTATTGTTATAGCCGCAAGAAATGTAATCCAGTCTAGTTTATCCACAATGATTATCTGTGGTAAAGAAAGATAAAATATTCTCTTCAGGACAGATTAATAATAAAAAAGAGAGGAAATACGTTTTCTTTTTGATAAAGGTTGTTATCTCAAAACATTGAAAGAGCTTTTTTTTCATAAAACCAAATTTTATGAAATTTTATTTTTTATTTTTTTTTGTATGGAAAAAAAATTCTTATAGGTGTAGCCTTAAGATATTTTGTAGTATGGATCCTCAGGAAACACAAACGTGGGTAATTTTTTATCTCATATCTTTTGTTGTCTTACTTCTTGCATTATTCTTTACAACGCAGGGAATGCTCCTGGGTATTGGAATGACACTTATTCTTCTGGTTATAGGCATCAATTTTTATCTTATATGGAGTGAGTTAAAAAAGGCTAAAGAAAAAAAAGAGCTTATGAGCAGATTGTCAAAAAGAACTAAAAATGAGTAAAAAAATAAATTATCAACCAACTTTTATGACAATACAACCGGCATTAAGTCAATACAACTCCTCCTCAAGTTAACACAACCAATAGATAAGTTCTTTTGTCACTCTTTATCTTGTGCTATTCGTTAATATCTTATATTCTGCTTGTGAAGCCATCCGCTTCGCATAAAAAATAAGTTATAAGAAAATGCTTTTTTGCCCTTTTTTGTTATCTCTTTTACAGGGTTTGGAAATATTATCTGCTTAGATTACATTTTGAATGGATAGTATCTTCCGGCAAACTTTTAATAAATGTTTGGAAACAGAGAGAGGCATTAATAGTGATTACTTCTTAATAATAATGGTTATTTTAATGAAAGCAGTTCTGGGTCTAGAAAACGGTGAATATGTAATCGGAGAAGGATTTGGTGTAGAAAACTCCTGTTATGGAGAACTTGTGTTTACAACCCAGATGGGCGGCTATATGGAAGCACTCACTGATCCAAGTTATGCGGGTCAGATTTTGATGTTTACTTATCCTCTTATCGGAAATTACGGTGTTGACACACAAAATTTCCAAAGTCCTAAGATGAATGCCATGGGCTGTGTTGTCCGTGAAGTCTGTAAAAAACCCTCTTTTGGAAAATCTTTGCAATCTTTTTTTGAAGAAAACAATTTATCAGGTATCTCAGGTGTTGACACCCGAAAACTGACAATTGATACAAGAATTGCAGGAACACTGCGGGCCGCATTGATTACAGGCGATGATAACGGCGAATATGCTGTTGAATGTGCAAAAGCAATAAAACCAATATCTGAAATTGATCTTTTAAGTCAGGTTTCATGCAAAGAGCCCTTTAGAATACCTGGAAAAGGAAAACGAATTGCTGTCATTGATCTTGGAATCAAGAAAAACATTGCAGTTTCTCTAAGAAAACGTGGTGCAGATCTCTTTGTATATCCATATAATTCAAAACCATCAGATATTGAAGCATGTGAGCCGGAGGCTGTTTTTATTACAAATGGTCCGGGTGATCCTGCCCTGGCAACAGATGCAATTGAGTGTACAAAACATTTCATTGGACAAATTCCTGTTTTTGGAATTTGTATGGGAAACCAGATTATCGGAAGAGCATTTGGTGCAGAAACCTACAAAATGAAGTTCGGACACAGAGGATCAAACCAGCCTGTCCGTCATTCAGATGGCTCTATATACATAACAACTCAAAATCACGGCTTTGCTGTTGATGGAAATACTTTGCCTGAAGACTGCAGTATATCCTTTACAAACGTAAATGACGGTTCACTTGAAGGATTTGAATCGAAGGATTTGAATATATCGTGTGTTCAGTTCCATCCTGAAGCACATGGAGGGCCGCTTGACACCGAAATACCTATATTTGATACAATGTACAGGAGGATTCCCTAAATGCCGCTTAGAAAGGATATAAAAAAGGTAATAATTATTGGTTCGGGACCTATTCAGATAGGACAGGCCGCTGAGTTTGATTTTTCAGGGACACAGGCCTGCAAATCACTTCGTGAGGAAGGAATAGAGGTTGTATTGGTAAACTCCAATCCTGCAACCATTCAGACAGATCCTGACACTGCCGATATTATTTACATTGAACCTCTAAAAGCACCAATCATTGCCCAAATCATTGAAAAAGAAAAACCTGATGGCATATTAAGCGGCATGGGCGGGCAAACCGGTCTTAATATGACAGCAGAACTTGCTGAAATGGGGGTTCTTGAGGATGTTGAGATTCTTGGCACTCCTCTTGATGCAATATACAAAGGTGAAGACAGGGAAAAATTCAAGGATCTCATGAATGAAATAGGAGAACCTGTCCCAAGAAGCATGATCCTTCAGTCAATGAACCAGATTGATGAGGTTTACGACAAAGTCGGACTTCCGGCAATCATCCGTCCGGCATATACTCTCGGAGGCGCCGGAGGCGGTGTTGCACACAATCCTGAAGAGCTTAAAAGAATTGTTGAGATGGGGCTGCAACGCTCACGAATTCACCAGGTTTTAATTGAAGAGAGTGTAATCGGCTGGAAAGAGATAGAGTTTGAGGTGATGCGTGATTCTGCTGATACATGCATCATAATATGTGGAATGGAAAACGTTGATCCAATGGGCATTCACACCGGAGAGAGTGTTGTTGTCGCACCGATTCTTACTCTTCGCGATGACGAATTCCAGATGCTTCGGACATCAGCTATTAAAATAATACGTGCTCTTGGAGTTCAGGGCGGATGCAACATACAGATGGCATTCAAAGACGGAGATTACAGAATAATTGAAGTAAATCCGCGTGTATCGCGCTCGTCAGCTCTTGCATCAAAAGCAACAGGTTATCCGATTGCACGTGTTGCGGCAAAGATTGCTATCGGACTCAATCTTGATGAGATAACAAATACTGTTACCGGATGCACTCCTGCATCATTTGAACCTGCAATTGATTATGTTGTTGTTAAAATTCCACGCTGGCCTTTTGATAAATTCAAGAATGCTGACAGAACATTAACGACAGCCATGAAGAGCACCGGGGAAGTAATGGCTATTGGAAGGACTCTGGAAGAAGCATTCATGAAGGCACTCAGGTCTTTGGATACTGATGTTAATGTTCATACAACCAGAAAAGAAATTTCAATGATTCTTCAAAACCCGACTGATGAAAGATTTGACTGCCTTTTTGATGCATTCAGGCAGGATTTTACAGTTGAAGAGGTTTCAGCTCTGACAGATATTGATTCATTTTTCATTCAAAAAATAGCAAATATTGTGGAACTGGAGAAAAAGCTGAAAAACAAACCTTCAGAAGAGGATTTAAGACTTGCACACCACTATGGGTTAACATCTGTTGAAATTGCCGAATTGTCAGGTATTGATGAGAAATCAATAGAAAAACTAAATGGTCCGCCGTCATACAAGCTTGTTGACACCTGTGCGGCTGAATTTCCTGCAAAAACTCCATATTTTTACTCGTCATCAGATTCACACTGTGAGATAGAAAAAGACGGGAAGAAAAAAGTCTTAATAATTGGTTCCGGACCCATTAGGATTGGTCAGGGCATTGAATTTGATTACTGTACTGTCCATGCTGTTATGGCTCTTCGTGAACAGGGAATTGAGGTTCATATAGTAAACAACAATCCTGAGACTGTATCAACTGATTTTGATACTTCTGATCGGTTGTTTTTTGAACCTATGAAACTTGAGGATATAATAAATATTCTTAAAAAGGACGATTATGAAGGAATTATGGTTCAGTTTGGTGGCCAGAATTCTGTGAATCTTGCAGTTCCGATTGAGAAAAAAATAAAGGAGCTTGGACTTCAGACAAAAATACTTGGAACAACTCCATCTTCAATGGATATAGCAGAAGACAGAGATAAATTCAGCCAGCTTCTTGAAAAATTAAATATTCCTTCACCTGCAAACGGCTCGGCATACTCTGAAGCAGAAGCATTCAGGATTGCCAAAAAAATAGGCTACCCTCTTTTGGTTCGTCCGTCTTATGTTCTTGGCGGAAGGGCAATGGAGCTTGTTCATGACGACATTGAACTTAGAAATTACATAAAAGAGGCAGTCAGGGTAAGTAAAAAGCATCCTGTTCTTCTTGACAGATTCCTGCAAAACGCTGTCGAACTTGATGTGGATGCGGTATGTGATGGAGAAGATGTTCTTATTGGCGGAATTATGGAGCACATTGAAGAAGCAGGTGTTCACAGCGGAGATTCTGCCTGTGTAATTCCAACACAATCCCTTTCAGATGAAATACTTGATACAGTCAGAGATTACACTAAAAAGATTGCACTTGGACTTGGAGTCATTGGTCTTATTAACATTCAGTATGCAGTAAAAGACGGGATTTTGTATATCATCGAAGCAAATCCGCGTGCAAGCAGGACTGTTCCCTTTGTATCCAAGGCAACAGGAATTCCCCTTGCAAAGATAGCCGCACGTGTAATGTGTGGAAATTTGCTTAAGGATATGGACTACAAAGAGCGTCCTTTAAAGCATGTTGCTGTAAAAGAGGTACTGCTCCCCTTCAACAAACTTCCGGGTGTGGATACAGTCCTTGGGCCTGAGATGAAAAGTACTGGTGAAGTTATGGGTATAGACTATGACTTTGGAAGAGCATACTTTAAGGCCAGCACTTCAGCAGATAACCAGCTTCCACTGGAAGGAACTGTTTTTATCTCAATCGGAGATGAAAACAAATCTGAAATTGTTCCGGTAGCAAAAAAATTATGTGAACTCGGATTGTCACTCCTTGGCACAAGTGGCACAGTTGAATATCTTGAAGAACACGGCATTGAGGCAAAACTTGTAAGAAAAGTTCAGGAAGGTTCTCCAAATGTTATTGATATGATGAGAAGAGGAGAAGCAAGTCTTATCATAAACACCCCTTCCGGAAAGTATTCAAGACAGGATCATCTCCAGATAATGCGGGCCGCACTTGATTACGGAATTCCTTATATCACAACAATGCAGGCAGCAAGAGCTGCGGCAATGGCAATTGAGGCTATGAAAAACAAGGATATTACTCTTGAGCCTTTAAGCCATTATCACCAGTCAATTTTAAAAATATGAAAAATATAACAAATTAATGATTTTTTAATTTTTAATCAACCGGCAGGAAAGATTTTTCTTTTTTCAAAATATTTATGAAAAAGTTAAATTTCAGGCAATTTTTTATAAAACACATATTGTTATAAAACTCAGATTTCTATGAAAATTACTTCGTAATTTACAAGAAAGTGTTGCATGAAGTATAATTTCATGAACATTTTTATGCAAATCATATTTTTATGCAAATCAGAATATGATTATCATGCAAATTCATTTATCATAACCGGTAATGTATATACTAATCTGAAAGGAGTGTTCTATGATACCAGGTACTAATAATAAAAAAATTCTACTGATCGGAATTCTTGTTTTTTTTACTCTTTTAATTCCATCAGGAGTTCTTGCCGGAGATGACGCAACACTTCTCTGGAAGTTCACAAAAGTGACAAATTTTGCAGACACAAAAATATCTCCTGATGGGAATTATGTTCTGGCAGGAGGGACAAATGCTGTCTTGTATCTCCTTGATTCGAAAGGAAATCTTTTATGGGAAAAAAACCTTGATGGACCTGTAAGCGGCCTTTCAATATCCGATTCAGGCAAATATTCAGTTGTGGGAACAAAAAAAGGAACATTGTATCTTTTTGACTCAGGTGGAGAGATAATCTGGCAGAAATCTATGGGTCAGGTTGTATATGATGCGGCAATCTCATCAGGAGGCCTTTATATTGCCGCAGGGTCAAATGACGGATATCTTTACCTTTTCAAAAATGAGGGAGATCTTGTCTGGAAGCAAAAACTTGGAGGAGATATCTACTGTGTTTCAATAAACTCTGACGGGAAATATATTGCCGCCGGAAAAAAGCTTTTTACCATTTATCTCTACAATCTTGACGGAGAAAGACTTTGGACATACAAAACTGATGATCAGGTATTTGATATTGATATTTCACCTGACGGAAATACAGTTATTGCAGGGTGTGCAGATGGAAGAGTATGTGTTCTTAATAATTCAGGAGAAAGACTGTGGGGAACAAATCTTATGGTGTCTGTAAATAGTGTTTCATCCTCTTATTATGGTGCTTATCTATGTATAGGCTCAAACGATAATTATGCACGTCTTTATGGCAATAACAAAACTGAAATTTTAAAATATCCAACATTTGGGAATGTAAGAGGATTATCATTGTCTGATGATGGAATGCGGATGTCTGTTGCCTCAAATGACGGGAATATCTATTTTCTTGCACTTCCTGTAAATATACCCTCTACTCCCGAACCTCTGCCCTCATGTGTTGTAATGCCGCAAAATATCGGAAAACTCACTGTTAATTCAACTCCGGCTGGCGCCTTATTATATCTGGACAATGTATTTATTGGAAATGCACCTCAAAGAATTGAAAACGTAACCTTGGAAAATCACTGCCTTATGCTAAAACTGGATGGCTATATTGATTACATGAGCAATGTAATAATCTCAGATGAACAGGAAAAGACAATATCTGTTGTATTAACTCCCAAAACTTCACAAAATCAGACATATTTAAGTTTTATAACAATTATCTGTGCAATAATTTCTGTATTTTTGATTGTGCAGAAAAGAAAGAATAATTAATTATTTTTTAGAATCTGACCAAACCATGGAAGAAAATCGTTCTTCCTCGACATCATTCCTTCCATTCTTACAGGCTGTTTTTCTGCACCGCACTGGTTAAGAATTGATCCGTCAGCGTTAATATATATTTCACTTCCATTTTCAAAAACGCTTGTTAAAAGAACCGCGAATATGTCTGCTCTATTCTGTTTTTTCAATTCTTTTATAGAATTTATAATCTCTTCTTTATTTTCGGATGAAAAATCAAAAGTGGGTATCATAATCTGGGATATGAGAACTTTTCTGTTGAAGAGATTGTATTCTTTGATATCCCTCATTAAAAGCTCTTTTAAGTCCTGACCTTCTGTATCCATTCCTTTTTTGATTAATTCTGTTCCAAATTCATTATAATCAACACCGGCAATTTCTGAGAGATATTTAACAATTCTTTTATCTTTTTCTGTTGTTGTTGAAAGACGAAGTACAAGAGTATCTGATAAAATTCCGGCAAGTAAAATACCTGCAATTGGTGGCTCAGGGGTTATATTTTCTTCAAGGTATTTCCCTGCGATTATTGTGGAAGTTGAACCTACAGGTTCATTCAAAAAACTTATTGGTTTTAGTGTGGTTATTGCGCCAAGGCGGTGATGATCAATAATCTCCAAAATCTCAGCTGATTCAATTCCTTCAACTGCCTGTGCATATTCATTGTGATCGACAAGAATAACCTGTTTCTGGACATTTTCTAAGAATGTGTTTCTCGAAATCATTCCAAGGAATTTATGATTGTTGTCAACAACACAGGCCGTACGATATCTTGAGCTTGAAACAAGCTGTTTTGCGTATTCTATAGTGTCTTCTTTTGTGACTGTAGGAACATCTTTTGCCATAACCTGGCTTGCAGGAAGAGAAAGATTGATCATTTTTCCTACACCAAATGCATCGAGATTGGTAGAGATAAGAGCAATTTTCTTCTCTTGTGCGGCTTTTATCACTCTTTCTCCAACCGGTGCGCCGTCTGCGATTATTAATGCCGCAATTCCTGCTGAAATCAAAGAAAGCTGGGCAGGTTCATCATCTCCGACAATTGCAACATCATTATGTGTTAATTTTGAAAGAGTGACATGAAGTGCATCAATTGCTATATATACTTTACCTTCAAGAAGATCTTTTGATGGAACCAAAATTTTGGCACTAAGAATACGTGTTAATGTGTCAAGCTTTATTGTTGTCAGCAAAAGCTGTTCTATCTTCTGCCTGCGGACATATGCCTGTGCAAGTCCGTGTTCACTCATAAGGCCGGTCAGTTTTCCATCTTTATCAGTAACCGGTACGTTACGGACGTTATATTCATCCATCATCGAAATTATATCGATGGTTGGAACACTTTCTTCGGCACTGAATGTGTATGTAAAGGGCATATCTGAAATGTTTGGCTCAACTGTTTCGATATACTCCGGCATTTTTGCATTGAAATATTCCATTGCATACTGCGTTTCAGGATTTATCTCTCCACAATATGCAGGAATATAATTTTTCTCCTCTTTAATGTTCAAAAGATGAGCATAACCAATGGCACTGCATACAGAGTCGGTGTCCGGATTCTTATGACCTATTATATAGATTTTATTCATTTTTCACTCCGGGAGTTCCTTTGTTTTCTATAATAGTTACTTTGTAACTTACATGAAACAGTTAGCATGAAATGATAATTTCATGAACGTTTTTAAACAAAGAGGTAATGTTCTAAAAATCTTTGGATATCAAAGATATCTGTGGAATTAATTCAATTTTTTTCCTGGTTTTATTTTGATACTAATTTTTATTTTGGTACTAATAAATTTCTGTTTTAGGAAGCAATATAGTATTTGGACAATTTGAAAATACTTGTCTGGAAACTTTTAATTCTGTCAGGATGTTTTTTTAATAATGCATTTTTAGGATCAACTGCATAAAATCCTGTTAATAGAATCTTTTTTGTAAAAGAGAAAATTAAAATTTAAGAAATCAAAAATTTAGAAAATTAAGTTATTGTGATGCCGGAGGAGTTGTCGCAGTAAGAGGAGTATAAACTCTTGTTCCAAGTTCCTTATCAAGCATATACAAAATGCCTGCTCCCTTATCTTTGTCAATCATTTTTAACTTGTCAACAATATCTCCTGCATCTCCTTCTTCTTCTATCTGTTCATCGACAAACCACTGAAGCATATTGTTTGTTGCATGATCTTTCTCTTCTATTGCAAGATTTACAAGATCGTTAATTAATGATGTAACTTTTTGCTCATGTTCCAGAGATACTATGAAGGCATCAAGGGGAGATTCCCACTCTAATGGAGGTGCATCTATGGGCTGAAGCCTTACTCGTCCGCCTCTTGAAATTATGTACTGATAAAATTTCATGGCATGATCTTTTTCTTCCTGTGCCTGAATAAATTCCCAGTTTGCAAAACCCTTTAGTCCTTTTGATTCATACCATGCTGCCATTGAGAGATACAGATATGATGAATATAATTCCCAGCGTATCTGATCATTTAATGCGTTTTCCAATCTTTTATTTAATGCCAATGTATTCACCTCATATTTTTGTAGTATATTTCTAAAGGATTTTAAGGTATATAGAATTTATGACAAAAAACGGTTATATGCATATTTTATCTTGCACCTCTGCATAAGGGAAATAAAAAAAGCAAAATAATTTCTTGACAAAATCCAACCAAAATCGGAATAAAAATAAATAAAAGATAAAAAAAGATGAAATAAATTAAAAAAAACTGCTATTCTCTATAAATATTACTTAAAAGTAGAACTCAAAACCATAACTCAAAATTGTATCAATATCTCAAATGGGATAGTCTAATAGTTCAAAAAGATAATAATAAGTTCACTTATGTCTGAGTGTAAAACAGTCCAGGATATGGTTCGTCTGATGGCTTCAAAAATTGAAGAAATGGCGGATTCTCTTTCTGATGAGCAGGTACAGCGTTTCATAGATGAAATTCTCGGAGCAGAAAGAATCTATGTAATGGGTGCGGGAAGATCAGGGCTTGTAGCCAAAGCTTTTGCAATGAGGCTGATGCATCTTGGCCTTAAATCATATGTCATTGGAGAAACAATAACTCCTGCAATGAAAGAAGGCGATATTGTTGTTGCATTTTCCGGTTCAGGTGAGACAAAGACAATTGCCGAGCTTTGTGAGACTGCAAAATCTATTGGCGGAAGAATATGCCTGGTATCATCAAAAAAAGAATCAAGGATTGGAAAAATTGCTGATTCAGTGGTTGTTATTGAAAGTCACCGCGATGATGTCGAAGATGAATCTGCAGAGTATGAAATTCGTCAGATGATGGGTGAGCACAAATCATTTGCACCGCTAGGAACACTATTTGAAACAGGTTCAATGGTCTTTAGCGATTCTATAATCTCAGCACTCATGGAGATAATTGAGTGTGATGAGTGTGACCTTAAAGGGAGGCATGCAAACATCGAATAACGAGGGTATTATGGAAAAAAATGTATTTTCAAAGCGGGCGCAAACCGTTGAGATGTCCGGCATCAGAAAATTTTTTCAAAAAGCAAGGCCTGATTCAATAAATTTAGGTATAGGACAGCCGGATTTTCCAACTCCTGAACACATTAAAAATGCCGGGATAAAAGCAATTGAAAATAATCTTACCGGATATACATTCAATTCAGGTGTTCCAGAGCTTAGACATGCGCTGTCAGAGAAATTCAAGCGTGAAAACGGTCTTTTATACACAGAAGAACAGATAATTGTCACAGCAGGCGCAGGAGAAGCATTATTTATTGCAATGCAGTCACTTGTTGACAACGGGGATGTAGTCCTTTATCAGGACCCTGGTTTTGTGTCATACAAAGAATGTGCTGTTCTCTCCGGAGGAAAGCCTAAAGGAATATCGCTTGATGAAAATCTTCACATTGATGTTGAAAAATGCAAAAAAGATCTTGACAGTGCCAAAGTAATTGTCTTAAACACTCCCGGAAATCCAACCGGTGCAGTTGAGAGTGAAGAGACAATTAAAGCTGTTTCAGAATATGCAGAAGACGCAGGTGTTACAGTAATTTCTGATGAGGTTTATGAGCACTTCATTTATGAAAAAAAGCATTATTCAGCCGCAAATTATTCTGAAAATGTAATGACCATAAATGCCGCAAGCAAAACATTTTCAATGACAGGATGGAGACTTGGGTTTATTGCCGGTCCTGAAAGCTATATAGAACAGTGCTTAAAAGTGCACCAGTACTGCCAGACATGTGCTTCATCAGTCTCCCAGTATGCCGCACTTGCGGCATATACCGGAAGTATGGAATGCGTTTATGAGATGAAAGCCGAGTATGCAAAAAGACGTGAACTTTTATATAACGGACTAAAAGATCTTGGCTTTGATTTCCCAAAGCCTGACGGAGCATTTTACATGTTTGTTCCAATGGATAAACAGATGTTTGAAAAGATAATAGATGCAGGCGTTGTGGCAATACCAGGAGATGCATTTGGTGAAAATGCCAAAGATTATGCAAGATTCAGCTATGCGGCATCGCGTGAAAACATCAGTGAAGCATTAAAAAGAATGAAAAGCGTAATATGAGTGAGAATTATGGTAAAAGAATTATTAAAGAAACTATCTGACGCACATGGTCTTTCCAGCTATGAGGGAAATATAAGAGATATAATCAGAAGTGAGCTCAAAGACCACGTTGATAATATCTATGAAGACAAGATGGGCAACTTAATCGCCGAAAAAAAGGGCGGGGATTTTAAGTTTATGATAGCGTCCCACATGGACGAAATCGGCTTTATGGTTCAGTACATTGATGAAAATGGCTTCATCAAATTTGTCCCAATCGGCGGCTGGTTTACTCCTACCGCATATACACAAAGAGTAATTCTTCACGGAAAGAAAGGACCTGTTACAGGTGTCATTGGTGCAAAACCTCCTCATGTAATGTCACCTGAAGACAGAAAAAAAGAGCTTAAAATTGAGGATTTGTTTATTGATGTTGGCACCTGCAGTGAGGAAGAAACTCTTGCTCTTGGAATTGAGATAGGCACACCGGTTACTATCGATCGTGAATTAAAAGATCTTGCAAATGGCCGTGTCACAGGTAAAGCTCTTGACAACCGTGTCGGAGTTGCACTCCTGATTGAAGTTTTAAAGAATGTAAAATCCCCTCACACAATATATGGTGTTTTCACTGTTCAGGAAGAACTGGGGCTTAAAGGAGCGAAAGTCAGCGCATTTTCCTTAAATCCTGACTGTGCCATTGCAACGGATGTAACAATTCCGGGTGATCATCCGGGAATTACTAAAAAAGAGTCTTCTGTTGAGATGGGAAAAGGACCTGTTCTTGTTTTGGTCAGCGCTTCCGGAAGAGGCCTTATGGCTGACTGGAAAGTTTCAGACTGGCTTAGAAAAACAGGGGATAAAAATAAAATTCCATATCAGCTTGAAGTAGGAGAAGGCGGAAATACTGATGCAACAATCATTCATCTGGTAAGAGACGGCATTCCAAGCATTCCGTTTTCAATTGCGTCACGCTATATTCATTCCCCAGTTGAAGTAATCGATATGAAAGACATTGAAAACGGAATAAAGCTTCTTTTGGAAGCATTAAAAACAAAACCCAAATTTAAATAATAAACACATCTTTTTTGAACCCGATTCAGATAAAAAACCAATTTCAGGTGATAAAGCAAAATTTCTTTTTCTAAGAGTGCAGTTATATCCAGACAATTATAAATAGCGGCCGGATTCAAAATAATCTTGTTTCAATTGTTTTTGGTGGATGAATATGATCTCATGGGAACTTGTTTTTACAATAATACCGGGAATAATTCTTTTTCTTTATGGTATAGAACAGTTCTCAAAAGAGGTTCAGCTTTATGCAGGAGAATACTTTAGAGGTTTTATCCAGCGTCTTACAAGCACTCCTGTTAGAGGAACACTTGTTGGAACACTTGTAACTTCTGTAATTCAGTCAAGTATGGCTACTACTGTAATTACAGTCGGGCTTGTAAACAGAGGAATTATCTCATTTGTTGCATCTTTAGGCATCATATTTGGTGCAAATCTTGGAACTACCCTTACTTCACAATTAATAGCCCTGAATCTTACTTCATTTGCACCATTTTTTATCCTTGCAGGCTTTGTAATCAGTATTGCCGGCGGAAAATACAAAGTAATAGGACGACCTGTTTTTTATTTTGGACTTGTATTCTTTAGTCTGTCTCTTATTTCCGGAGTTATGACTCCTTACCAGAATGATCCACAGCTGACAGGATTTGTAACTGCAATGGATAATATATTCATCCAGATTTTGTTTGGAATGATAATAACAATAATATTTCAGTCCAGTTCTGTAACAACAGGTCTTGTGGTTGTTATGGCCCAAAATGGTCTGATCACCCCATCAATGGCTATACCTGTTCTTATGGGTGCAAATCTTGGAACACCTTCCACAACTCTTTTTGTTGCTTATAAAATGAATACATCTGCCAAAAGAGCGGCTATTGCTCATTTTCTCTTTAATTTCCTTGGAGTTTTGATGTTTCTCCCGTTTTTGGGGCCATTTACATCAATAATCGAGTCTCTTGGTGGGAATCCGGGACAGCAGGTTGCAAATGCACATCTGATTTTTAATCTAATCTGCTGTGTTGTCTTTTTACTTGCAATAAAGCCTTTTGAAAAATTAGTTATAAGGCTTGTTCCGGGAAGAGAAGATGATATTGTATTTCAGACCCGGTATCTTAAGAGACCTCTTCCGGAAAAAACAGAGGATTCCTTTAAGGCGCTTGAACTTGAAACAGTTCATCTTTTTGAACAGTCTGAGAAACTGCTTTTTGAAATTGAGCCTTTATTAGAAGATCCAAAAAAATATTCTTCAATAGTTAATCAGTTAAAAGAATATGCAAATTATCTTGATGATGAGATAAGTGATGCATCTTTGGAGCTTTCTGACAGAAATCTTGAGCCAAACGAAGTTGCCTATCTTGCAGGACTTGACAGAATATCAAAATTAGGAGAGATTCTTGCTTTTCAGACCTGGGAGCTTGTTGAGATAATTCATCAGATTCAGGAGAAAAATATTTTGCTTGCACCTAAGTCAAAAGAGGCTATTATTAACTCTCTTGTTCCATGCAAAATGAATTTAAGATCGCTTGTTGAGTCTTTTCCGGTTATTCCGGAATCTGTTAATGAATCAATGAGAGAAAGAGACAATATTTTGCGTGATATAATTACACTACAGTACAGGCAGTATCTAAAGAGATTTATCTCAAGAAAAAGTTCTGCCGGAAGTGCATTTTCACGTGCTTTATTTCAGCTTGAAGGGATGTCCGCAACAATACGTGAGATTAGAAAATCTACTAAAATTCTGGATGAAAACAGAAGCGGGCGGTAATTAAAGCTGAATGATATTTTATATCTGAATAATATTTCAGATGTTTTTGCTTTTGTTTTTATTTCATTCACCTGAATTTATCTAAGCAATTATTGCAGGATGGAATTGGATAAATTTTCTATGTAATTCAAAAGAATCAAATATAAAGTAAAATAATAAGGATTACCATGAGAAAATTATTTTTGGTATCACTGGTTATTCTGGCCGGAGCACTTTTGTTTACTGCAGGATGTCTTGATACAGACAGTACAAAAGTAGAACAGACCCCTGGTGCGACAGCAACTCCTGCACCTACAGCATTTACAGAACAGCCAACCGAAGCCTCCTTACTTGTTCCGGGACCAACACAGCAAGCACCTTCCAGAAACCAGGTTGATGTGCAGGTGGATAAGGATATTGTGTATGGAGATGTTACTGCAACATTCAGAGGCGGACTTGGACAGAATTTTGTATCAGACATTACTGTTGATTTCTACAACGCCAATGGCGGGCATGAATCCAAAAAGTTAGACTTTAGCAAAATCGGAAACAATGTTGAGTTTAAGGGAAACAAGGATAAAAGGGACAGAGTAAAAGTTACTGTTGTTTATGCCGGAAGTATTGGAACATATGTCATCTTCGATGAGCTTATTCCGGAAAAACTACCACAACAGCTTAGTTAAACCAGAATGATGGTTTGATAAAAATTATCTTTTTTTTATTGTGCAACAGGGTTAAATTATTTTAAGATACAATTATAAAAGCATATTTTGTAATTAAATTACTATAAATTTAAGGAGTATCATTTATGGGAAAAGGAAAAGTTGTTCTTGCTTTCTCCGGCGGTCTTGACACATCAGTGTGTGTACCGCTTTTAAAGGAGCACTATGGATTTGATGAAGTAATCACAGTTGCAGTCGATGTTGGCCAGCCGAAAGAAGATATTGATAAGGCAACTGAAAAGGGCAAAAAAATTGCTGATAAACATTATACTATTGATATAAAAGACAGATTTGTAGAAGAGCAGCTTTTTCCTTCTATTAAGGCAAACGGCTCATATGAAGGCTATCCTATGGGCACAGCCCTTGCCCGTCCTTTAATAGCTGAAGAAATTGTTAAAATCACTAAAAAGGAAGGAGCAAAGACTGTTGCACACGGATGCACCGGCAAGGGAAATGATCAGTTAAGATTTGATTTTGTATTTAGAAAAGCAGGTCTTGAAATAATTGCTCCTATGCGTGAGATGAATCTGACACGTGAATGGGAGATGGATTATGCCGAAAAACATGGTGTCGCAGTAGGTGTTGCCAAAGAAAAACCCTATTCTGTTGATGAGAACTGCTGGAGCAGAAGCATTGAAGGTGGAGTTTTGGAAGATCCGTCTGTTCATCCCTCGAATGATATTTATGGCTGGACTGTTTCTGCAAAAGAAGCACCGGATACACCTGAAGAGATTCAGATAGGATTTGAGAAGGGTGTGCCTGTCTCTATAAATGGCAAAACGATGAAAGGTCTGGATTTAATCGTTTTGCTAAATCAGATAGCCGGAAGAAACGGTGTGGGCAGAAATGACATGATTGAGGACAGAATTCTGGGTCTTAAGGCGCGTGAAATCTATGAACACCCTGCTGCAACAGTTCTTTTGAAGGCTCACGCAGATCTGGAAAGACTTATATTAAGCCGTCAGGAGCTTGGATTTAAAGCAATTGTTGATGATAAATGGTCTGAACTTGGATATATGGGTCTTATTGATGAGCCTTTGTTTGCCGCTGTTACTGCTTTTATAAACAAAACACAGGAGAGAGTTACAGGAACAGTTGATCTCGTTTTGTACAAAGGATGTGTAACAGTTGCGGGACGCTCTTCTCCAAATGCTTTGTATTCTGACGATCTTGTATCGTTTGAGAGCAAAACAATTGATCAGAATGATGCTGTCGGATTTTCAGCATATTATGGTTTCCAGGCAAGAATGAAAGAGCTTATTGCAAATAAAAAGTGATTCATCCTGAATTTAAACTGAAACCTGAATTTATTTTTTACAATTTTTTCATGCTTTTTTTTGTCTTTACACTGTATTTTAAAATGAACTGATTCGAAAAGAAAGGTTTAATCATAAAAAAAATAGTATTGTCTATTGTATGTGTGCTTTTTTTAGTTTTAAGAAAAAGATGCCAAATATCGTAGAGAGTCCGCCGCCTCCGGTGGTTGGACAGGGTGCCGGTATGAGGTTTCCTGAATATAAATCAAAACCTTATTTTATTGTAGCTTCTGTTGAAATGGGAAATACTACTACTAAATGTATTTTAACCGGAACAAATCTGGAAACAGGCAGAACTTATATAATCAATAAGACTGTCATGATGAGCAGGGATGTCCGGCCACCAAAACCTGGTGAGTCTGTCTTTGGTGAGACGCTTGTTGGAACAGCAATAACAAGAGAGTCTGTAACAGAGCTTGTAAGAGACACTCTGATTAAATGTCACAAGGATGTTGATCTGTCAATTAAAGATGATCTTGATTTTGTTGTAAGGAGTACAGGAGTTGTTGCGGCAATGGACTCTCCTGATCAGGTCGGCGATTTTGTAATTGCACTTGCAAACGGATGTCTCGAAGCCGGAGTTCCTCCAAAGAAGATGACTCCCCCGATGGGCATTGATAATCTATCCAAAAAACTTAGAGAATATAGTTTTGCCGACAAACTCACCTTTTGTGGAACTGTTGCAGGAGTGTCTCCTCCGATTGGATCATCTGGTGTTGAGATGGTTGCCAATGAAATGGAGGGCGAACTTGCAATGGCAGGTATTAAAGAGGGTGCAAAATGGACAAATGTCGATTTCAGAAATCCCTGTCTTTCTATTGACTTTGGAACAACTCTTGATGGTCGAATAACAAGTGATGTTTCACCGGATGACGAGTGGCCTTTTGCAAAGACTATTGGAAATTTCTGCGGACTTGCGGGTGCAATACCTGATGCACTTGTCAGAGGTACCGGTAAAGTCAGGGATAATACAGGAACAGCTCTTGATCTTTTTGGGGATAAAAGTCTAAGAAGCAATCTTTCCAAGAAAAAAACAAAAATTGTAAAGGAATATGAAGATCAGATTCATGATTTAATTGATATAAGAATTGTTCCTCCTGAAAGAGACAGATTTGGAAGAGTGCCTGTTTTTGCTGATATTGCCAAAAAGTCAGGCATCGCTATGATTGGGTGTGATGCCGGTGTGAATTTCGATGCATCGGATGACTTAAAGGCAATTGGCTCTAAAATATATACAGAGCATGGCGTAAGTGTCTTAAATGACGTAATTGACCATGTATGTTCAGGAATTGCCCTTAGACTTGTTGACGTTGCCGCTGAACAAAAACTTGTTCCGCCGAACTCTTCAATAGGATTTACAGGACGTGCCGCAATCTCCGGAAGAAAGCCTGATTATATAATGGAAGGAATTGAGGAGAGGGGCTTTTATGATAAGCCTTATGAGCATGTTCTTTTCGTAGATGACGGGCTTGCAAGAGGTGCGGCTTTAATGGGAAGATGTATGTGTTCGCTTGGAAAGCCAAAAGAGCCTATTGGGGGAGTAAGGGGCGGTCCGTGCATTATGTCACGGCGTATAAAGATTGGAAAATAAGCAGTTTAGGAGATTTGAATTATGGAAAACAGTGGCGAGAAATTATATGATGTTATAGTACCACCTGGTGTTCCCAGAAAAATAATTATTGATGTTTCTGAGAAGTTCCAGGTAGAAATAATCGACAGGCCAAGAAAGATGAAATTTGCAAACATGGATGGTGATGTAAGAAATCTGATTGCGTTCAGATGCGATGCAGATACTGCACAAAAAGTCCATGAATATCTTTTTTCTGAATTGAAGAAATTCGTTGAAGAAGAATAATTTAAAAAAATATTTTTCATATCATAATCACATGCTAAAGTGATGTTTTTTTAACGATTTGCTTTGATTATTTTTTATTTTAAAACGATATTTATTCTGACACTCAGGTTTTAAAAAGGTGTTTTTATTTTTATTTCATATTTATTTTTTTCAGTTCTGACCTGATGGGGGGGATTAACACTATATTGGTTAACTCCTAAGTGTATTTTTAGGTAATAACCATATGAACTCATGATGAAATAACAATTAAGTTTTATAATATTATATGTAATGAGAAACATAAGAATAGCAATTGATTAGAGTGAGGAAGTTTGCAGATGGGTGAAAGAGACACTTCAAAGAATAAAATAAATGGGTTTGTCTCAAGAATAATGGCGATGGATGGTATAATGGCTTGTGCAATAGTTTCTACCGAAGGACAAATTCTGGGCAAATCAGACAGTGATCTTTCTCCCTCTCCATTTCTTGGAATAACCGGTGCAACTATGTATGCATCTGCAGAAGCTACCTGCAGTACGTTTCACATAAGTGCTCCTGACTCAATTATAATGGAAACTAAAAACAAAGACGGCATGATACTTGTAAAAAGTGCAGGCCGAAAAAACTTAATCGTCATAATTATTAATAAAACAGACAATATATCTAAAATTAAAGATGATATATCCGATATTTCCGATAAATTGGTGGAGGAATTATAAATGTACAGTATTCTGGTAGTTGATGACAGCCCGATGATTGTAGACGTTTTTGTTGCAATGCTTGAAAGAGGCGGTTATGAACCTGCTGCCTGTTATAGCGGGCCTGAATGTCTTGAAAAATTAAAAGAAATGACTCCTGATCTTATCCTCCTCGATATCATGATGGAGCCAATGGATGGCTGGGAAACTCTTGAGAATATTAAATCAAATCCCAACACAAAAAATATACCCGTGATGATGCTTACTGCAAAGCAGTTAACCCCTGAGGAAGCACAGGAATATGGGGCATATATTGAAGACTATGTGATGAAACCAACAACACACCGTCAGTTATATGATGCAATTGAATATATTTTAAAGCGCAGGGAAAATATAACTGAAGATGTTGAAGATGCCAAAAACGCAGGGATAGAGGATCAGATTGTAGAAGAATATGAAAGACTCAGTAAAAGTGTTGATGTCTCAAAAAGATTATTCAGAATTCTTGAATCAACATACAATCTAAACGATGATGAGGTCAAAATTGGTGAGAACATCGCTCAGGCAATAAAAAGCATGCAGATGAGTATTAGACTCCAGGAAGAAAGGCTTGATCAGATAAAAAAGTCATTTAAATAACAAATTTTTTAAAAATCTCAATAATTAAGATAATTTGAATAAATTCTTTTTTTAAAAAATATTTATGATACAAATATTTCTGCAACTTTTCATACAACTTTCCGTGTAAATTTTAATTCAAATAAAATGTTAATTTCATGTGATTATTTAGTAATAATAACCATATATTCTGCTTAAATGAACTTTTTAAAGAATCTGAAAAGATGAATTACTAAAATTTTTCATCTTATTTTTTAATATGGATAAAATATAAAAAACAAAAGGCACAATGCAAACAAAAACCAGGTTCCTTTATTTATCTCCTTTGTTTTTCCTGAAATTATCTTAAACATCGGATAAAGGACAAAACCACTACAAAGACCAACACCGATATTGTATGTAAAGCTCATGAGAATAATAACTGCAAGTGCAGGAAAAATCTCAGAATATTCTGTAAAATTCATATTTTTTATAGGCTGCATCATTAAAAGCCCGACCATTATCATTGCAGACCCGGTAGCCGCTGCAGGAATAACTGATAAAAGCGGATAAAAAAACAGACCCAAAGCGAATAAAACTGCTACAACAACGGCACAAAGTCCTGTCCTTCCGCCTGCCATAACACCTGTTGCAGACTCCATAAAAGCACCACTTGTTGTTGTTCCAAATATTGGCGCAATTATGTTTGAGATGGCATCTGCCAAAAAAGGTTTTTCAATATCAGGCAGATTTCCGTCTTTATCCAAAAATCCTGCCCTGGCTGAAACACCAATAAGACCTGCCATGGTGTCAAGAAAAGACATTGTAAAAATTGTTAAAACAACTGCAAAAAATCCCCACGAAAATGCACCAATAATGTCCAGCTGAAATAACAGCGGGCTGATATCGGGCGGCATACTAATAATTGCTTCAGGGGATGGAACAATACCAAAGATAAATCCAATCGCTGATGTGGCAATAATTCCAATCAGAATTGCTCCTTTTATCTTTCTGATTGTTAATGCGGCGATTATAATAAATCCGAGAATTGCCAGAATTACTTCAGGGCTGTTTAATGAACCTACATGGACAGGAGCACTTTCTGTTCCAATTGTAACAATTTTGGAGTTTACAAGACCTACAAATACCATGAAAAGGCCAATTCCAACAGCAAAACTATATTTTAAGTTTTCAGGAATTGCTTCACACATCACCCTCCTGCCGCCGATGACAGTAAGAATTACTAACAATATTCCACTGATAAAAACTGCTCCAAGCGCTGTTTGCCAGGGATATCCCAAAACTCCACATACTGTATATGCGATAAATGCATTTTCACCCATGTAAGGAGCTATTGCAAAAGGTCTGTTTGCATAAAAACCCATTATCAGTGTGCCAAAAATTGCTGTAACAATAGTTGCAACCATTGAAGGGCCAAATGGAATTCCTGCGGCAATAAGAATTGCCGGATTTACAACAATTATGTATGCCATAGTCATAAATGTGACTATGCCTGCGTTTATTTCCAGTTTTAGAGTTGTATTGTATTTTTTTAAACCAAATAGTTTTTCAAGAAAAAGCAAATTCAATCCTCTGCAAAATAAATTATGATTTAATTAAATAAAACTTGCGTGTTGATAGTTTTAATTAAAATTCATTTGTTATTGAAAAAAATTAATTTGCTCAAAAATAATATATGGTTTTAATTCCTCTTTTTAAATTAACTAAGTATCTATATTTGATATTGCCATAAGATTTCCCTGCATGTGCAGTGATTTCCAAGATGACAGACTGCCAGATTTTCAAAAATAAATTTGGATGGGATAAGAGGAATTTGTTTTAACTCATAAATATTTCCATTTCCGAGTGTTATGTGCGGTGAAAAGTTAATTCCTGTTGAATTTAAAAAATAATCTGATGAATATTCTATTGTGAATTTAGTAATTTTATTATTGTCGGGGTATACCATATTCTCTGAAACCCGCTTTAGATTATACTTTTGAAAAGCAGATATGATATCTTCAGAAAGATTTGAAATAACATCATCCTTTACAATATCAATTCCTGAAACAAGGGAATTATCTGATGTCTTTACGACATTAAAGTCTTTGTATCCTGCCTCCAGCGGGAGGTATTTTTTACAGATATAGTCAAGTTCATCTGATAAAGATTCCAGAGAGTCTGTTTTCACCGTTCCCATAGCAAGTGATACATGAGGAAGGCATGATTTTAAGTCCAAAACAAGTGAGTTGTCACCTGTTAAGGAGTTTAGCAGTCTGTTGATTTTAACAGCAGTTTTTGCAATATCTGGTGGCGGTATTAACACTATGTCAATTGCTTTATATTCAGAATTCACATGAAAAATTTTATTTTTAAAATATTTAGATATATTTTTCAAATCTTTCCGAATCTGCTTTGCAGATAGGACACTTTTCCGGCGGAGTGTTCCTTGCACAAAGATATCCGCAGACTTTGCATCTGAATATGGGATATTTGAGATCTAAACATTTCATACCTTTGATATTTTTGTCTTCAAAAGTTTCTGACAGGCTCTTTTCTTTTTTCATTCCTCTTCTGTCAGGAATGGGTTTTGGTGTTTTGTTATTTTTGATTACATCTTCTGATACATATAAGGCGCAATAGCAGTATCCATATTCTGTTATATCATCATCTCTGTAATCACACGGACAGATTATATCAAGGTTATTCTCCTTTTTTCCGATTGTAAGTCTGCATGGACATGATTCAAATCCATATCTCATACGGTTTGTGAGAATGCCTGATACAAGCTCTTTTACAAATTTTTCATCTGTGTTAAGATAATAGCCTGAATTTTGGGCATCTTCTTTTATCTCTTTAAAATTTTCTTCAATCATACTTTCAGAGACTATGTCAGCCATCTAAACCAATCTCCTTTCTTATTTCATCAAGCCTTGAGCCTACAATTACTTTCTTTCCATCAATAACCAATGTTGGAAATGAGCCTGCCGGATTATATTTTTTCATCTCTGAATAAACTTTTTCAAGCTCATCCTCTTCTAAAAGATCAACATATATGTAGTCATATGCAACTTCGAGGCTGTTTAGAAAATCTCTTGTTGTTTTGCAGTGTCCACAAGTACTTAATGCATAAAGTTTTAAGTCTTTCAATGATTTTCCTTCATTATGTGACCATTCAATCATATAATCCTCTTTTGCTCTAAAAAGATATAATGGGAACCCTTATTTTTTTTTGATATTACCTTCTTTTACAAATAGAAAAAAATTAATGGAGATAAAAAAGGTTAATGAAGTTAATACTGATGTTAAAACCAGGAATTTTTCCTGAGAATCATATATAATCAATTGCTTATGAATGTTTTTTATATGAGATTTATCAATCATTATTATGATATATTTATCAGGTTCTTATCGTTTAATTCTTATACTCGGAGTTATCCTGCTCTGCATTCCTTTGGCTACCGGTCAGGCGGTTTCGCAGACTACAATTCAGGTTTACACAGATGAGGATATTCTTGGCCGCATTACATCAATAACCGCAAATAATGATATTGGTGTATACTCTGTAACCATCACACGCGGGATGAGCGTTTCACCTGCACAGGTAGGAGACACTTTAAAGCACAAAGATGTCATTACCCTGCAGAAAGGCTCTTTTGCCGATATACAGCTTGTCGACAGAAGTGAAAAGACTATGCTTGGCGGAGGCACGGGCGGAACTGCGATTCTGATTGAAAAAGCAGGCGGCAGTTCTGCAAAGGCGGCAACTCCTGAAGTGACAGAATCAGAGAGTGGGAGCAGGACAGTTTATGTGGAAACAGAATATGGTGATGTCGGAAGCATAAAATTTATTGAGGGAAAAGGAAAAATCTGGAGAGGTGGTGGAAATAAACTGTCTTATCCGGCAACTGTTAGTTATCCTCTAATTGACGGTGATGTTTTGACAGTAACAGAAGGCTATGCGGTAGTCGAGCTTCATGACTCAAGAGTTTTAACTGTCAATGAGGGAGATAAACTATATCTGTATAAAAAAGAGCCTATGTCACCTGAGTCTTTTTTGGATCCGGTAATCAACCATCCACTTGTAAAGCAGGCCGGCTCATTTCTGGATGATACCTGGGAGTCATTTAAAAAACTTCTCCGGGGAGAGTCATTTGAGGTAAAAGTTCCTTCAGCAACCGCAGGTGTCAGAGGATAAATTAATTTAGAAAATTTTTCCAATATTTTTTTGCTGTTCTGCGGCTCAAATCTTTTATCAGATCTTTTTGAAAAAGAAATCTTAGTTTTTTTTGCTTATTTTCCGGCGTGTGTTAAGATATGCCTTATTTCAGGAAGTATTATCTCGTTCATTGCAAGCTTTACAGCGCCTGTTGATCCTGGGATGCAGAAGATTGCTTTTTTATCTTTTATTCCTGCGGCCGCCCTTGATAGAAGTGCTCCTGTTCCAATATCATCATAGCTTTTAAGCCTGAAGAGCTCTCCAAAGCCATCTATTTTTTTATCAAACATCGGCAATACAGTTTCAATTGTGATGTCATCGTGCGTAAGTCCTGTTCCTCCGTTTATGACGATACAGTTTGAGGATGAAAGTGCTTCATTTACGGCATCTTTAATATCTTTTTTAGAATCCGGAACAATTTTGTAGTATACAACATTTAATTTGTTCTCTGAAAATAATTTTTTTATTTCATTTCCACTTGTATCATTTGCTTCATTTCTTGTGGTTGAAACTGTTATGACTCCCGTTTTTATATCAATATCCTGTATGTGACTTGAATCCATGACTAGGTTATGTTGTTTTATAAAAAAAAGATTATTCATTTTATCTAAAGAAGCAGTATGTTTTTTTTCGAAATTATATTGTAATCTTATTGAATAATTCTGAATTAGAAAGTAAGTATCAATAATTAAATATGTAACTAACTAATGTCAAAGACATGAATAAACCATTTGGTGTTTTTTTGCTTCTTGTGTTTTTAATATTTGTAATCTTTACTTCAGGGTGTGCCAAAATGCCGGAGGACTCCTCTGTTACATCATCCTCCGGAAATGGAAACAGTATCTCTGACATTGATAAACAGACATCTACTGAATCAGTTGTTACTCTTTCAACACCTTTGCCTACAGATACTCCTAAACCGAGACCAACATTTAGTATACCGCCTTCTGATGGCATTAATGTGGAGAATAATTATTCAGTCATCTATGTTGACAAAACAGCGTTTAATTATGAAACTGTTTCATTTGATTATAATCTGATTTACCCGCCGATGGTTTTTGACTACCTGGCAAATGTCCGGACTGTGACTGAGAAAAAAGCCGGAACCAGTGAATTTGGAACCAAGAGTGATTATTCTGTTACTTACGAGACCCCAAATCCGCTTGCATTTTATGAAGTGGTAATTTATGACAGAATTACAGATGAGGTTGTGGATAAATATGAGATCCCCCGGTTTCAGAAAAAAACAGATAAAGGAAAATTTAAAGTTTTTGAATCAGGCGATTATCATATTGAAATAACCGGAAATCTTGCAACGATTGAGACTGTCATTAGTGTACCGCCTCAAAATCTTGAAGTATGATTTTTAAATTGTCATATCATTTTATCTGAATTTAATTTTAATTTTCAAATAAATTCTTAAATTTAAAAATAAACATCATATTTAGAGAAATTAAATTATCATCGTGTCCACTCAATCTAATTTAAACAGATATATATGTGATTAGATCTAATTTATTTAAGCACAGAAGGCATTGGTTCTTCTTTGTTTGCAGGTCCCGGTAGGGTAGTGGATATCCTAGAAGCCTGCGGAGCTTTTGACCCGGGTTCAAGTCCCGGCCGGGGCGTTTTTGTTTTATTGGGTTCAAAGCCCTAACTTTTCCAAATTGCTAATATTGGCTTTTTTTCATAATTTGATAATTAACGACTTTCACGAACAAACTTTTTTTAATGATTTATTCAGCATTATAGGCCTTAGCTATGATCTGATTTAATTTTTAATGGATATACACTATGATCTTTTTTCAAATCCGGGTCCAAAGCCCGGAAAAAATTTGAGAAATCTTCTGTTCAAATCTCTAAAAGTATATGAAAATTTATTTTAATAAAATTCTTAACCTATCCAGAATATATCCAAAATCATTGTTATCATCAAATCGTCACAGGGCGTCTGAAACAGATCAAAAAAGATCCCGATGCCGATGAAGAAAGGGATTGCACTTTCAAACAAGGAATCCGATGCAAAAGCGGCTGTAAAATCAGCGGAAGAGGCGCTTTACACAAAGGTTGTTGAAAAATACAGGTCGCTTTCAGAAGACGAGGTAAAGACGCTTGTTGTTGACGATAAATGGGCGGCATCGCTCTGTTCGGATATCAAATCAGAACTAGACCGCGTATCACAGAGATTTACGGGAAGAATAAAAGAACTTTCTGACCGGTATGAAACACCCTTCCGGAGATCGAGGCAGAGGTCGAAGCACTCAGCGCAAAGGTGGATGAACACTTAAAAAGGATGGGATTTGACTGGTAATTGGCATACTTTTCAGATTTGATTTTATAAAATTATCATTTGTGCGACAGCCTGTTGCACAATTTAATCCGGAAATTGAGCCTGAAATATTTCATAAAATGGTGGATTGAATGAGTGAAAGAGGTCTGGTGAATACCGGCAGGGATGCAATCCAAAATAAGATTTACACAATAAGAAATGTCCAGGTAATGCTGGACAGTGACCTTGCCAAAATATACGGAGTTGAAACAAGGTCTTTCAATCAGGCTGTAAAGAGAAATATAGAAAGATTTCCTGAGAGATTCAGGTTCCGGCTTACAGAAGAGGAGTATGAAAACTTGAGGTCACAATTTGTGATCTCAAGTGACGGTCATGGCGGGAGGCGTTATCTCCCGTATGCTTTTACGGAACAGGGAGTTTCGATGCTTTCTGCTGTTCTCCACAGCAATACCGCAGTTGAGGTGAGCATAAAGATAATAGATGCTTTCGTTCAGATGCGGCATTTCATAAAGAGTAATGCCGAATTCTTTTCACGTCTTGAATCTGTTGAAAAACGGCAGATGAGGTTTGAGATCGAAACTGCGGAAAATTTCGGGAAGATTTTCAGTGCTCTAAAAAGCGGGGAGAAAAGCCAAAAGCAGGGAGTTTTCTTTGACGGTGAGCTATTTGACGCCTATACTTTTGTCTCAGACCTGATAAGAAGTGCAGAGAGTTCCGTTTTTTTAGTAGATAATTTCGTTGATGACACAGTGCTTCTTATGCTTTCAAAAAGAAAAGAGGGTGTAAGTGCCACCGTTTATACGCATAATATCACCCCTCAGCTCAAACTTGACCTTAGAAAGCACAATTCCCAGTATCCGCCTGTTGAAGTAAAAAGAATGACCGTCTCCCATGACCGTTTCCTGATTCTCGACAAAGAGGAGATCTATCATCTCGGCGCCTCCCTAAAAGACTTAGGGAAGAAATGGTTTGCCTTTTCAAAGATGGATAAAGACGGCTTAAAGATTATCGACAGGCTGGAGGATTTGGGATGAGCAGTGAAGCGGTAAAGGCAGGATACAGGAAGACCGAGGTTGGGGTGATCCCGGAGGGTTGGGAGGTAAAAAAGATTATTGATATCTTCCACTAATAGAAAAATGGGAGTCTCTTGTCGGTGTTGAAGTCTCCGACTGGGGTGTAAAAAAGATGAAGACAAAATGGGGAAGCTGCAATACAGGAGCAGGCAGAATCTGGGTCAACCTTGAACTTGCAAAAAAACCTCCCCTTTGCCTTGAATATATTATTGTGTATGAAATGGTGCATCTTCTTGAAAGGCATCATAATGATAATTTCAGGCAATTAATGGACCATTTCATGCCACAATGGAAATTATATCGGGACGAGTTGAATAAGTCGCCTTTAGCTCATGAAAACTGGGATTATTGAAATAAATACTACAAAACTATTTCATCTATAATTAATATAAGTAGTAATATGGCCCAAATATGCCAGGATTACAATAAAAAACCAAAATAATCGTTATTGAATTTGACAGTTGGAACATATTTGTATGATGTGGCAAACTTAGGTTTTAAACAAAATCCCATAATTTATAGTTACGGGAAGGTTAACTTATATTATGAGTCAGTTTAAAAAGGCATCTGAAATTGACAAAAGTAATAAAAGAGCTTTTTTTCCTGAAATTCGGGATGTAATCATCAGTTATCTCAAAAACAGCATACATCCTGTAACAGTTACCGGAACAATCATTGAGCTGAACAAATACGGCCTTAATCCTTCTAGAAATATTGTGAAAAGATATTTTGATGATCTTGAAAAAGCCGGAGTTGTAACTGTAAGGCTTAACGGGAATGTCTATGAATTTACTTTAATCAAAAAAGAATGATTTTTTTAAATCCGGATTAACTTTTCAAAAAAGTACTTTCTGAAAAAACGTTTTCTGAATATACACAAGCAGCGCTTTTAGAAATATCCGACAAGGCTTTTTTGCCTTTTATCCTCATAGGTATTAAGATAAGAAAATACCGCATCCCTGTCGCAGACAATGCTTTCTTTTTTGCATACATCATGCAGAATTTTTGCAAGACGGCTATTGTGCGGGCTTAATATCTCATAGCTGTTCCCGTAATTTATCTGATAGATTTCTTTTAGTCCGGGGAAGTGCTCATCTAATTTTTCGTAAAAATACTCTCTGCTACCCGGCCTTAATGTAAGTCCTGCGCCAAAAAAGAGCACTCCGTAAACTTCTGCCTCTTTGCATAAGCCGAGCAGGCCGCGTATATTTTCTTCAGTGTCATTGATGTATGGAAGAATCGGGCAGAGCCAGACAACTGTTGGTATATTGTTCTCTTTTAAGGTATCTAAAAGTTCAAAGCGTTTTTGTGTTGTACAAACTCCGGGCTCAAGAATTTTGCACAAATCGTTGTCAGATGTTGTAAGAGTCACCTGCACAACACATTTGGAATTTTCGTTGATTTTTATTAAGAGATCCAGATCCCTTAATATTCTGTCTGATTTTGTAAGGATGCTTAAGCCAAAGTCAAATTTTTCAATAATTTCCAGACATCTTCTTGTGATTTTAAGTTCTGATTCCTCAGGAATGTATGGATCGCACATTGAGCCTGTCCCAATCATGCATCTTTTCCTGCGGCTTCTCAGCTCTTTTTCAAGAAGTGCCGGAGCATTTATTTTTACTGCCACATCAGAAAAATCGTGGCCCATATTATAGCAGTCGCTTCTGGAATCGCAGTATATGCACCCGTGTGTGCATCCGCGAAAGACGTTCATTCCGTTTTTTTTAGACAAAAGGCTTTTGGCTTTTATAAAATGCATTTTCTGTTATCAGTATATTGATTGCCTGGCATAATTTTATTCTGCCTGAAAAATATCATCCTGAAAAAATAAAATATCGCAGAATTTGATTAAATTGAAATATAATAAAAATGCTAACTTTTTAAAAAAATATTCATGAAACTAATTTTTCATGTAAATCACAAAGTGATTATCATGGTAAATGATAAAACAGTTATTTTATGCCTCAACCCGGATTTGAACCGGGGACAACCAGATCTTCAGTCTGGCGCTCTCCCAGGCTGAGCTATTGAGGCACTCAAATCGTTATCATTTGAGCAACTAATATTGGCCATACATACTAATAAATGATTTGATTTTGTTTTAATATTGTGCGTTCCCTGTCGGGATAATATATATTAACATATCAAATTCACTTTCACACCGCATCCGCATCACTATTATACACGCTGACAATGCAAGCATAAGTTCACATGGTGCAATACAATATCCGGAAAATATCAATATTCAAAAACAGGTTCAACCTTATTAATGCAAATGAGGAAATACTGGTACCTTTGCTCGAATCGCTCCTAAACAATGAAAAAAGAGTGTCCTGTCTTTATATATGCGGAATTTATCCAAGAATACTTCCTCTGCTTTGCCGTGAAAATCCTTTTTATCTGAGGCGTGCGGCAAATCCCTATCAGATTCTTACAATTTTAAGTGAGGTCTGTCAGAATATGGTAATAATAGAGCACGACCCTTCAGTCTTTGAAGATGCAGAAGATGTTGCAAAAGAGATTGGAAAGCGTTGCTGTGAAATCAGCAAATATTCGACAGTAATCTATTTCTGGCCGTATCCTGACAGAATTATAAGAACCCATATTGAGAGAGAGGCAGAGAGAATTACTTTCATCATCTGTGAGCGAATGAAAAAAAAGTGCCTCAAATCTCATATTCTCGATTCCGGCCAGACGACATTTGAGAGGAACTGGTAACAATGCCTAAGGGATGGTTATTTGATATTTCTCATGAAAATGACGGACTTTGTCTATGGGTTAAGCAGGGTGGTTTTGTAAAACAATATCATAAGGAATACAAAAACAGTTTTTTTATGTGCCTTCCGGAAGGCTTTGACAGCAGCGGTCTGATGACTGATGCTGAGGCAGATAAACTTGCAAAAAAAGAGACCTTTAGGACAATCTATGGTGAATGCCGGGGCTGGAGAATTCACTCTGATAAAAATTTTGCACTGGAATTGGAGAAAAAAACCCGTTATTATGCTGAATTTTATAATCTGGATGTTCGCATTGAACAAAAATACCTTGCAGAGAACAATCTCTCACTTTGCAAAAATGTGGATGAAGAGACTTTTTCTGCGGATTCAAAAAGTCCTCTTACTGAGATTACTGTCGCTGTTGCCGGCAAACCATATTCTGATAAAGAGATGAAAGGAATTTCAATAGAATGTAGAGGTGAAATCGAAAAAGAGTCCGGTGAGGACCTGGATCTTTGCAAATTTCTCATATCGGCAGTATCAGAATATGATCCTGATGTAATTTTGTTTGACAACGCTGACGGCTGGATGCAGAAAATATGCTCGGTTGCAAGGGAAAATCAGATATTTAACAGTTTAAGCCGGACAGGAATTTTCAGACCCTTAAAGAGCAGGTCATATTTTTCATACGGCAGAATGGAGTACAAACCGTCTGCAATGATACCTTGTGGCAGAATAATTATTGATTCTGCCCGGAATTTTATGTACAGGCAGGGAGGAATGTCCGGAATATTTCTTGCATCACGCCTCACAGGAATTTCTCCAAATCTTACTGCCAGGTTTACTCCCGGAACTGTTGTATCAAACTATGAGGTTTTTGAAGCGCTTAAGAAAAACATCTGTGTACCTTTTAGAAAATCAGACGCAGAAATGATGCGAATCTCCGATGAAGTGAGAATTGATTATCGCGGAGGTTTGATTCTTCAGCCAAAGCCGGCAGTATATGAATGTGTCAGTCAGCTTGATTTTACATCTTTTTACCCTTCAATTATTGTAAAATACAATCTTTCTCCTGAAACGATGCAGAATCCTTCAATAGAGGGTTTCCTGCCGTCTGTAATAGGCCCTCTTCTCGATTTCAGAGTCCAGACCAAGGAGGCTAAGAAAACAGACGATTCTTTTGCCGGAATGGATGCGATGCTCAAGTGGATGCTTGTCACATGCTTTGGTTATACAGGATATAAAAACGCAAAATTCGGACGGATAGAACTTCATGAAAAGATTACAACAATAGCTACTGAAATTTTGACAGATGTCTGCAAAATATCAGAATCCTTTGGTTTTGAGGTTTTACACGGCATTGTTGACTGTGTCTGGGTTAAAGGCGGCGATACAAAACCGCTGAAATGTACAATTGTTGAAAAATACAAAATTCCCATTGAAACAGAATGTTATGACTGGATCTGTTTTCTTCCGCAAAAAGACGGTTCCGGTTCATACACAAGCTATTATGGGAGACTTTGTTCCGGGAAGATGAAAATTCGTGGAATCTGTGCAAGGCGAAAGGACATACCTTTGTATGTCAGAAATATGCAGAATGAGATGATAAATCTCATTAGCAAAGCCAAAAACAAAGAAGAGATTCTTCTGTTTGAAGATGATATAAGAGGGATTTACAACAATTTTTATGAGTCACTGCCCGATGCACCGGTTTCTGAATTTTTAGTAAGAAAAAGGATGGGGCGTTGTGAATACTCAAAAAATTGTATATCTGCGGCTGTAATTGAGATGTATAAAAAATCCGGCGCTCAGATATCTCCGGGGATGGATGCAAATTTTGTTGTCAGGGATGCGGTCCGGCATATTACAGACCCTGAGTGGAATATCCGTGGGATTGATGTTTCCTATTACAGAAAACTTCTTGATAAAGCGGCTGATGAAATTTTCTTTTTGTTTTCGTCAATAAAAAAAGAGGAAAAATATTTTCCCTTAAAGCATTAAAATGAAAATTTATGTGCGGAAGATTTGCCCTTTATAATGTGGAATTGTTCTCTGAGATGTTTGGGGTTTATAATCCCCTTCCGCAGATAAATCTCTCATATAATATAGCCGACCATCCGCACTAAAAATCCACACATTTCACAATATTCGACCGCAAGATCCTTGTACTTTGAGGGAATAACCTATAATATGCCCTTCATTGACGGTTTTGATGACGAATCAATCCTTTCCGTTGGCCATCTTGGCATCGTAGCCGGAGCCTACGACTCTCTTGGTATCGCGAATATAATCGACAATGCAATACCCAAGACCCGAAACCATAATCTCACCCATTCTCAGGCCGTGAAAGCTATGGTGATCAATGGTCTTGGATTCATCGAACGCCGTCTTTATCTTTTTCCGGAATTTTTTGATGATATTGCCGTTGAAAGACTATTTGGGGAGGGAATTTCCCGAGAACAGATAAATGATGATGTATTAGGCAGAACACTGGATGCTATTGCAGAATATGGTCCAACTGAGTTATTCAACGATATCGTAGCAAATTGCCTTATTCCAACAGAATATGGCTCGCATTGCATTCACGTCGATACCACTAACTTTAGTGTGACAGGCGAATACGAATCCGATTTCAACACAGAAGGAATTCAGATTACCTACGGTCATCCGAAGGATGGCCGATGGGATCTCAAGCGTTTTGTCCTTGGCATGGCATCAAATCAGCATGGTGTACCATTATTTCTCCAGACTTTTTCCGGGAATGAATCGGATAAAGAGACACTCCGAATCATTATTGAAAAACTTCAGAACAGTCTCAAATCAGGCGAAAAAGTCTATCATGTAGCTGATGCTGCATTTTATACCGAAAAAAATCTCCAGACTTTAGGTCAGCACACTTTCTGGATTAGTCGTGTACCGGTTATCATTAAAGAGGCTAAGGAACTGGTCAAATCAGATTGTCAGTTCATACCGTGCGATGATAATCGCTATTCATATAGTGAATCTTTCAGTGAATATGCAGGAATCAGACAGAAATGGGTGATGTACCATTCAAAACCAATGCATGAACAACAGAGTAAAACGTTTGATAAGAATCTGGTAAAAGAACTGGAAAAAGCCAAAACATCTCTTCGAAAAGTCTGTGCACAGGAATATGCATGTGAACCTGACGCACGCATTGCAGCAGAGAAATGGTTAGAAAAAAATCATAAGTATCAGTTTAGCGAGCTTGAAATTCTCATGATTCAAAGGAAAGAAGAGAAAAAACGAGGTAGACCAAAAGCCGGTGAACCATTAGTTAATTCATATAAGATTACTGCTGATATCGAATACAATGACAGCGTAGTCGAGCAGGAACGCCAAAATCTTGGACGTTTTGTTCTGGCAACGAATGACACTGAGATGTCTGCCGATGAATTGCTCAGGAATTATAAAGCTCAAGGAACAGTTGAGAGAGGATTTAGGTTCCTGAAAGACAAGTCGTTCCGGGTTGCTGAGGTCTATTTAAAGAAAAATTCGCGGATTCAGGCTTTGGCTATGATCATGGTATTGTGTCTTTTTATTTACTCTATGACTGAGTTTCGGCTGAGAAAGATGCTGGTACAGTCTGGTGAAACAGTCACCAGCCAGACAAAAAAGCAGACACAAAGACCGGCATTGAAATGGACATTTTTCCTGTTCAGGAGGGTGAGGGAGTTCTCATTTGTTGAGGGTGATAAAAGAATAAAACGAATTACAAATCTGAATGATGAATTGAAAAAGATATTGCGGTTATTGGGGGGAGAGTATGAAAAATACTATTGTTGAAGAAATACCTGCGGAAAGTCGGATATAGCGCCGGGAGAAGAGATTTGCGCTGTCTGTGGCGGAGCTGAAAATTATGCTGTTAATGCAAACTGGGGCATTAAGAGAGAGAAAAAATCCGGTTCAAAGAACCTTTTGGAATATTTCATGATAAACACAAGAGATGATACCTTAATTGATAGTGAGTATTTTCTGAGAAATAAAACGACCGGAAGATGCCTGATTCCTGCAAACGGTTTTTATGAGTGGGATAATAAAGGAAAAAGGAAAACGCCGTATTATGTGCATATAAGAGAAAGCCCGCTTTTTGCTTTTGCAGGCGTTTATGAAACTTCTTCTGCTTCTTTGGATTTGTCTTATTCCTGCAGTATCATAACAACTGATGCAAATGAGGCTTTGAGCGGTATTCATGACAGAATGCCTGTGATACTTGACAAAAATGATTCAATGAACTGGATAAATCCGGATTTTGACGAATATCTTTCTTTACTAAAACCGTATCCTGCGGAAAAAACTGTCTGTTATGCTGTTGGAAACAGTGTTGGAAGTGTTGAAAATGATGGAGCTTATCTTATAAAACCTGTTTATGAGAACAAATGGTGGTAAATTTTTACATGAAGTCTGCAATTGTTCTCTGCCGTTTTACATAACATCCTGTTGTTATATCTTTGAAGATAAAATCCCCGTCTTTATTTGAATTTTTGTCCTCAACAATCAAAACCCTGTCAGCCCATTCACAAAGAATTTTTAAGTTTTCATCCATTATAGGTGATATCATAAGGTACCTGGCGTTTGAGCTTTCTGCAAGTTTTTTTAATTCACTACCTGTATTTTCAATAACGGCCTGATTTACGTTGAAAGTATATCTGTTGTATTCTATTATCGCAAGCGCGGGTCTGATTCTTTTTAGGCGTGAAATTATCTGGTCCGGATAATCACACTGAAAAAGACCGAGTCTGTTGTGGAAAACCTTCAGATTTTGATAAAGTTCAGTGTTTTTATCTGTTAAGTAAACTGCCCGCTTATCTTCACCGGAGACTGCTCTGCCTATTGCCGGAAGAATTGTGCTTTTAGGAGCTGATATTATGTTAAAAACACCTTTTTCTTCGACATATACATAATTTGGAACATATATCATTGTTTTTCTGATGCGTCTTTTTTTGATATAATCAATTTGCGCATGGTGTGAAAGTGTGATTAAAAAAATAATGTTTTGAAAGCCTCCGGATTTTCAGAAGGTGATTTTAGAAGGCATTAGAATTTCTGGTAATTACCAGTTAATTTTCTCAATGAGCTGAAAAAAGAATAATAAACTTTTACTGTTTTGTTTTTCCGGCAGGTTTTTCTTAGAGCCGGGCAATTTTTTATTATATGCCGCTTCCGGATGGGATTTATGAGCAGATTATTAACAGTTACATCAACAATAAACTTCGATCACCAGATTTTGAGTCAAAATCAATTGAAACTAACAACATCGACAAAGAAGAATCCCAGACGGTTTTATCAGAATATCTATATCATATAATTAAAAATTCTTTGAGATTTGCTAAAGAAAAAGGAGCAAACCTTGAAAAACAGATTGAAATCTGTAACAATATAATCCAATACCTCAAAACAGAGACAAATGAGGATTTTTTAAATCAGTGTGCAATAGAAAAAGATGGAGAAATTCTTCTCTCAATTTTTGATAAATTAAATTATCCATCAATTGGGCAAAAGCGGATAGTAAGACCAGAGACATCAATTGCACAAAGCAGTCTTTTCACAGGCTCAGGACTTGAGCCAAATATGGTAAATGAGCTTCAGCTTGAGATTGAGTCATCTGATAGAATTGACATTTTAGTTTCTTTTGTTAAATGGAGTGGAATCAGACTCATTAAAGATCAACTGACTGAGTTTTCCAAAAAAGGCAGATTAAGAGTAATAACAACATCATATATCGGTGCAACAGACCTAAAAGCAGTTGAATTTTTAGCTTCACTTGACAATACCGAAGTTAAAATTTCTTATGATACAAAAAGAACAAGGCTTCATGCAAAAGCCTACACATTTTATCGGGACAGTGGTTTTTCAACATCATATATCGGCTCATCAAATCTTTCAAACTCAGCGATTACAATCGGTCTTGAATGGAATGTTAAAGTAACTCAAAAAGATGCTTATGATATTATTCAAAAAGTAGAGGCAACTTTTGAATCATATTGGAATGATCCAGAATTTAAGACATACACTTCAAAAGATGCACAATATCTTCAAAATGCACTCTTAAGTGAGAGAGGCATTAGAGAGAATCAGGATATTGCAATTTTTGATATAACACCTTATGACTTTCAAAAAGAAATTTTGGATAAACTTTCAGCAGAAAGAAAGATCCATAATAATTGGAAAAATCTCATTGTATCTGCAACAGGTACAGGAAAAACAGTAATTTCTGCATTTGACTATAAAAATTTCAAAAAAGAACTTAAAAGAGTTCCAAGACTTCTTTTTGTCGCACATCGTGAAGAGATTTTAAAGCAGAGTGTTTCTGTATTTCGAGGAGTCTTAAAAGACTCAAATTTTGGCGAACTTCTTACAGGAAATTTCAAACCAGAAAAATTAGACAATCTTTTCATATCTATTCAGAGTTTTAACAGCAATAATTTGCCAGAATATACACCTTCTGATTATTATGATATGATTATTGTTGATGAATTTCATCATGCTGCCGCACCATCATATCAAAAACTTCTCTCATATTACAATCCAAAAATTCTTCTCGGTCTTACTGCAACGCCGGAGAGAATGGATAATTTAGATATTTTATCATATTTCAATGGAAAAATTTCTGCTGAGATAAGACTTCCTGAGGCAATTGATAGAAAATTACTCTCTCCATTTCATTATTTTGGAATCTCTGATAGTGTTGATTTAGACTCAATTTCATGGAAACGTGGCGGATATGACAGAGATGAGTTGTCCAAACTATACACTGGAAATAAAGAACGTGTAGCACAGATAATTCACGCAATTGATACATATATAACAGACAAAACTGAGATTGTTGGACTTGGGTTTTGTGTTAGTATTGAACATGCAAATTTTATGGCAGATTCTTTTAACAAAGCCGGGATTTCTTCTGCATCACTTCATTCAAACAGTCCTATGGATGAGAGAAACACAATTCAGCGAAAGCTTGTTTCAAAAGAGATTAATTTTATTTTTGTCGTAGATTTATACAACGAAGGCGTTGACATTCCAGAAGTAAATACTGTTTTATTCCTTCGACCAACTGAGAGTTTAACAGTATTTTTACAACAATTTGGAAGAGGTCTTCGACTCTCTGAGGAGAAGGAATGCTTAACTGTTCTTGACTTTGTTGGTCGCCAGAATATTCATTTCAAGTTTGAAAAGCGTCTTTTAGCAATTACAAAAAAGAATAAAGTTTCAATAAAAAAACAGGTTGAAGACGATATATTTTCTCTTCCAAAGGGTTGTTATATTCATCTTGAGAGAGTTGCACGTGAAAAAGTGCTTGAAAACATAAAAGTTCAAAGTAATAATCGCAATCATCTAATTGAACTTGCAAAAAGTTATGAATTTGAAACCGGTGAGAAGATTTCACTTGCCGGTTTTGTAAGTTATCATGACATTGCTTTGGATGAAATTTATTCAAAGACAACTTTTATTGAGATATGTTCTCTTGCAGGACTAAAAGACGGATTAGAACAAAAGGAAAATGAATTCTTAAAAAAGTCAGCCTTAAAATTAACAGACATTGATTCTGCTGAGTTAATCAAATTTTCATTAGAGCTTTTTGAAAATACAGAAAAATATTTACTTAAGGTATTGTCAGATTATCAAAAAAATATGCTTACAATGCTTTATTATTCATTTTATAACTCGCCACTAAACAATTACAATAAAATTTCAGACATTTTCCCTGAGATCTTTGGTAGTGAAAAAATTAAATCAGAAATCATTGAAATCTTAAAATTAAAGTATGAAAGAATTGATTTCATTGACAAACCTCTTGATTTAGATTTAAAAGCTCCATTATTTTTGCATTGCAGTTATACAAGAAACCAGATTTTTTCTGCTCTTGGTCATTTTACCTTAAATGAAACACCATCTCATGGTCAGCGTGAAGGTGTGATTTATTTAAAAGATAAAAAATTAGACGTTTTTTTTATTACATTGAATAAGACTGAAAAGCAGTATTCTCCTTCAACGATGTATGAAGATTATGCAATAAATGAAAGGCTCTTTCACTGGCAGTCTCAAAGTACAACATCTGATAAATCTCCAACAGGGATAAGATACATAAATCACGAAAGTGAAAAAAGCAATATTCTTCTCTTTGTAAGAGAGTCAAAATCAATTAATAATCGCGCACAGCCCTACATTTGTCTTGGAACAGCTCGTTATGTAAGCCACACCGGAAGTCGTCCAATGAACATTATATGGAGTCTTGATGAGGAAATTCCTGCGAAAATTTTAAAGTCTGCAAGAAAGATGATTGACGGATAAAAAAAAACCCAAAAATTAAATTTCCCAAAAAAACAAAAGGAAATGTCTCAAATGGAATTTGTGAAAATTGCTGACAGCGATAAAAAAAATTACATGGAGCTTTTGCTTATCGCCGATGAGCAGGAGGATATGATAGAGAAATATCTCTGTCGCGGCGATATGTTCGCCCTTATAGATGATGGTGTAAAAGCGGTCTGCGTTGTAACAGAGGAGAAGCCCGGTGTTTATGAAATAAAAAATATCGTTACTGTTCCAAAATTTCAGCGCAAAGGCTACGGACTGCGCCTGATGTCATTTATTGTTGATTACTACAAAAACTCCGGCGGCGAGCTGTATGTTGGAACAGGTGACTGCCCTTTTATACTTCGCTTCTACGAAAGATGCGGATTTGAAAAATCACACATTGTCAAAAACTTTTTCATAGACAATTACAATCACCCGATGCATGAAAACGGAAAACAGCTTGTGGACATGATTTATCTGAAAAGAAATCTGTAAAATAAATATATGTCACATATATGGAACTTACATGGGTTTGCGTTGACCATAGAATCCTTGTTCAGGCAGATAATTCGCTGATATAGATCAGGATAAAGCATGTATTTCCATGCCGGGATTATTACAATCTCCTTTCCTGATATTTCTTCAAGACCACTGGTATTCATTGTCAGGATGAAACCTTTCTTTAGTTTATATTCATTTAATGCGTCAAGAAGTCCATTTACTTCTCTTGTTGTAAGATTACATCTGAGAGTTGATCTTTATCCATGTCTTAGGTTCTTATTGGGTTTTCATTTATATGACTGTTCTTCCATAAAGAACAGTATTGATACCTGGCGGGTCACCTATAAAGAACGGTTTGAAATTTCATAGTATTTGGGGGAAGAGGAAATCTCCTTCTTTTCCTAACCGAAGGGCTGTAGCCCTTTCGAAACCTGAGGGCGACCTTTGGTCACCTTACCCTGGTCACTTTAATTCTGATAAGTCACTCGTCGGGATGGGCAAGCATCCTTCGTCTCCAATATAAACTCATGGATTTAAGAAATATTCAGATAAAGTATAACTTAAATGGCCCTCCAAATCGGCTAAAAACCTCATTTTTCCAATCCATACAGAAGCCCTGTATTGGACGAACTCTTCCTTTCCCTATGCAAACATCGTCTGAAAAGAGGGGGCAATAACATGCCGTTATATCTTTAATCTCTATCGTTTGAAAATCCCAAAAAGGCCATTTCGAGGCTCTTTTCATCAGGATATCTGAACTTTCCAAAAGAGGAGAAAATAAGGGCATATCGGGCTTTATTTGGCTCGGTTAAATGCCGAATACGAAAAAAAATTAAGAGATTATCTCTCGCGTGAAGATTGTCCTTATAGCAGTCAGGCAGATTTTCTAAGTAACTTAATCATTAATTTCTTTGCAGAGGAAGAAGCAAAAGCGCGCCAAAAAGAGATATTAATTGATTTTATTAAGAATGATTCTGATATTGCCGCCGCGATTTTAGAGCGTGCAATAGTTTTGCTTTCTCAGGATTTGAATCTGGAAAAGAAGCCTTAATTTGATCATCAAAACATCCGGCTTTAATTAAATTAACTAATAATTGTTTACTTCCCATCATTATTGACCAGATACACGTATTTTTTTTAAATATAGCATTTTTCCGGTGCGGTATGAAAGTGATCTGTATCGACCGCAAAAAATATTTGATTATAAACAATAGATAAAAGGGTACATGCAGACAATTGAGATATCAGATAAACTGTATAAGGAGATCCTCGCACACAAACAGGGTCAGGAATCTATAAGCAAGGTTATAGAGCGGAATTTTAAGCCGGAAAAATCACAACTTGAAAATGATATAAATAAATTGGATGCTGAAATCAGGGCAAGCAGGAAATCAAAGAAATACACGTCTGCACAAGTCAAGAAAGAATTAGGGTTATAAATCGATTTGTGAATAATTTTGATGTGCTGCTTCATAACCTATAATTTTATGAATCTCAACCCACTTTTCCCTTTCACCTTCAATAGTATAAAGTACTGTAAATTTCCGCTGAATATGCAATCTATGTGTATTCTCTTTACCTTTAAGCTTCTTCTTATTGCATTGACTGATCGAATCAAACAGATGTTCACCAAGACAAAATTCGATCTTGTCTATCATTTTTGAAATATAACTCTTATCACCACGTTTTATGGCTTTCATATTTTTCAATGCCATTTCTGTATAAATTATTTCATATCTTCCCATTATTACCCTCTTAAATAATAGTATAGAAGCGTTACAATAATTTTCTATTGGACAAAAACCTTCTAAAGATACAATCAGCCACCACAATAACAAGCCCTTGAGTTACTACGTATTAATTCAATGTAATCTTCTGAAACTATCAATTTATGATAGTGACGTGCTAAAAGTGATATGCCAGTGATTTTCATCAGTCAAATCTCCATTTTTTAGCGGTTAAATTTGGAACTATTCTTTTATCACGTGAGCTATTATAATAATTATCTCATCCCAAAAACAGGGTTTTTGTGCGCATGTGTCCGGACATGTCCGGACAGGAGAAAAGAGAAATGGAAAAGAGAGAAAAAGCAAAAAAAACAAAAATACAGCGAATTAGAAAAAGATTACATTTGACCATAAATCCAGAGAATTATGAATATATAAAAAAATAATGGCTTAAACGCTTCCAGATTAGTAGATACTGTCTTAAATGAACTCCAAACGAAAACTAAAAGAGAATTGGTTTTTATTTGCGAAAATAAGCCTCAAGCGGGAGTTGAACCCGCGACCTCGTCCTTACCAAGGACGCGCTATGCCACTAAGCCACTGAGGCACAATTTAGATTGCATTATAAAGTCGATGTAAAACATATAAAATCTTAACTAAATAATCACAACGAAAAATTTAGTTGTGTTGCTTATTCGTTCAGAAAAATAAAACTTATATCTTCTTCATTTCCTTCTTTAAGAGATTAACGCTTCTAATTGCACTGTCAAGTGTGTCTGTCTCAATTATCGGACATCTGCCCGACTCTGCTATTTTTTTAAACACTGGCGCAAAATCAATATTGCCGTCACCGATTGCAAGATGTGAATCTAAAAAACCTTCATTATCATGGAGATGGAAATGAGAAATATCGTGTTTTAAAAATTCATTTAAACAATTGTTTGTATTTGCATGACCAACATCTAAGGCAAGGGGAAAACCTGAGATCAAAGATAGCTCTTCCGGCGTCTTGAGAAAGAAAAAATCCCATTTTGGCATATTCTCAATAAAAACTTTGGTCGAATATTCTTTTGAAAATTCAATAATCTCAATAAGTGACTTCTGAAGCTGAAAAGCACAGATGTCTCTTTCATCAGCCCATCCAAAATAACCTGGATGAACTATAATTCCCTGTGCATCAACTTCAGATCCAATTGAAACACAATGCCTTATAACTTCCACACTTGCTTTTCTTATTGGCTCCAGGTGCGATGAAATATTCACTCCGCGTGAAGGGGCGTGTAGAAAATATTTGAATGAAAAAGATTTCAGAATTTCAGATGAATCAAGAAAATGTGGTCCGTCATCCATCACTTCGACAACAGACGTTAAATCGGCAAGAATTGAAAGGGCAGAATTCAGGGGTTTATTGATAAGACAATTGGTTGAAACGCCAAACATTATTCTTATTTAAGAGAGAACTTTTTAAAAGACTATCTGAAATGCATATCTGATGAACAAGTCCGGTATTTCGCATTAATACCATATGATCAAATATTGCTTTTTTAATTTTTAAAAAGGTCAGATGTATTAAATCTTTTCAGGTCTTAAAAGGTTTTGTTGAAAAATTCAGATTAGGTAATCTGGGAGAAATGATATGAAAAAAAGATACTCTCTGGTTGAGTTCAACAGAGAATTTATAATGATGGTAAATACAGTTTCAGATGCTGTAATTCTTTTTGATAAGGAAAAAAGAATCACACTCTGGAATAAATCTGCAGAACTCCTGACCGGTTATGACTCTGAAGAAGTGCTTGGAAAAATAATTACAGACATAGTTGATTCCTTTACAACTCTTGATACAAAAGAGAACCTGAGCAAAAAGGTTTCTGAAATATTATCCGGATTGTCAGAGGAGAATCCACGAATTCATTTAAAAGGCGCTATATACAAAAAAGACAGAACTGAAATATTATTGAGCGCTTCTCTCTCATCCGGTGAGATAAACGAGGAATGGTATGCAATTATTATTGCACGGGATATTACTGAGCAGATTAAAAACGCTCATGAAATGCAAAAACTGTATGATATTGTACAGTCTTCAAATGATGCTATTGTCGGAGTGGACTTAAACCAAAAGATAACAAGCTGGAATCCCTCTGCTGAAGCAATATACGGATATAAAGAATCTGAAGTTATAGGAAAAAACCTCGCAATGATAGTGCCTGAAAACTGGCTTAATACAATATCCCTTGAGATTGAGAAAGTAAAATCCGGCAAGTCACTAAAACAATTTGAAATTGAAAGAATAACAAAATCCGGAAAAAAATTTACAATTTTATTGAGCTTTTCTCCAATATATAATGAATTTAACTTAGTAACAGGCGTTTCTATCATTGGAAGGGATATTTCCAGTGAAAAGGAGATGATGATGACTATGGTCAGGTATATCTCCGAAGCGGCAATGAGGCTTAAAAATCCGACTGAGCTGGTATTACTGAATCTTTCAAATATAATTCAGGCTATAAAGGAGGATTCAGTTAACAAAGAAGATTTGATCTTAAATATTTCCATTCAGATGAAAAACATGGAACAGATTATTCATAATCTAAGAGAATTAAACCAGGCAATTATTGGAAGTTATGAAGAAATCCCTGACGAATATGTGAAATATTTTGAACATTAGGTGGAAATTTTTGATTAATCTTGGTGATTCAATAGATAAAAAAGACATTTTTATGGTCTTTTCAGATGCGGAAAATCTAAAAGATGATGACATAAACATAATATCACAGCTTTTAAAACTGAATTATGAAACAATAATCATCACTTCAAATCAGCCATACTCAAATCTTGTAAGAATATATGATGCTGAAGATATCGATCTGTCAAAAATTGTGTTCATAGATTTAATTACCCGTTTTGCAATAGGTAAAATCCCGGAGGATGTATCCCCGGGGAGATGTCATTTTATAAGTAACCCGGCAAATCTGACTGATATTGGAATAATACTGACTGAAATTCTGAATGATGGAAACAATGAAAAAAAGGCTTTTGTATTTAATTCAATAAATACAATGCTTATTTACTTATCATCTGAAAAATTATCCAGATTCATTCATCTGATCATAAATAAATTCCGTTTAACGGGTGTAAAAGGATATTTTTTAGCTGTTCATGGGGGAATTGATCCTGAACTTGAATTAAAATTTAATATTTTTGTAGATCTGGTAATAAAAAGCTGATAACCATTTTTCCGGTTATTCTGTTTTTTTACTGAGATTTCTTTGTGGTTTAATTAAGTACAGATAAATCTGATAAGTCCTATAATTCATACAGATACTAATGTCAGGCGGAAAAGATATCAAAAAAGCACTTGATGAGATTGTTGACAGGGAATATACCTTCATGCATATCTGCGGTACTCACGAAGCCGCGATTGCAAAATCAGGATTAAGAAGCGTTCTTCCAAAAGGTCTGAAAATTGTTATGGGTCCCGGATGCCCTGTTTGCATAACTCCTCAGGGTGAGATTGATGCGGCACTTGAACTTGCCGGAAAAGACTGTATTATTGCAACATATGGGGATTTGATGAGAGTTCCGGGAACCAAAGGCACTCTTGACTCCTGTGGCGGGGACGTAAGAGTTGTTCAGGGTGTCCACAAGGCTGTCGATATTGCAAAAGAGACTGAAAAAGAGGTAGTTTTCATATCTGTAGGTTTTGAGACAACTGCACCTACCGTTGCCGCAACACTTCTTACAAATCCGCCTGATAATTTCAGCATCCTCTGCTCGCACCGGTTTGTTCCGCCGGCGATGAAGTTTCTGCTGGAACAGGGTGAAGCCTCGCTTGACGGATTTATGCTTCCCGGACATGTGTGTGTTGTTTCAGGCTATGAGATGTATGAGAAGTTTGCCGTACCGCAGGTTGTAGCAGGATTCGAACCTGATGATATTCTTCTTGGGCTTTACATGCTTGTCAAACAGGTTAAGGAAGGAAGGGCAGAGGTTGAAAACGCATATCCGCGTGCGGTTTCAAAGGAAGGAAACAAAAAAGCGATGGAGATGCTCTATCAGGTATTTGAGCCCTGCGATGTTGAGTGGAGAGGATTTCCAGTCATTCCAAAGTCAGGCCTCAGGCTTAAACCTGAGTTTAAAAAATATGATGCTTTGGATAAGTTTGGCGTCACAATAAAACATGTTGAGAAAAATTCCGCCTGCATCTGTGATAAGGTTTTAAGAGGCATTGCAGATCCTACAGACTGTAAACTCTTTGGAAAAGCCTGCACACCGCAAAATCCGGTCGGGCCCTGCATGGTCAGCCATGAAGGAGCATGCAGGATTTGGGCGTTGTACAACCAGAAAAAATACTAAAAAAACCTTTTCACTCATGTGCTGAATGATTAAAAAGCAAAAAATTTTAGTTTAACATCTTCCAGATAATCTGAAACGAAAAACACATGAAGCAGATTTTAATGTTTGAGAGTTAAAGTTATAGTGTGAAAATTTCATTGAACAGTTAAATTTAGTAAATGTCTGATGCAATTTTTAAAGTTTGAATAAAACATGCTTTTTATGTGAAAATAAAAAGTAAGTCCGGAAAATTTTTTAGAGCGGTTTTGTCCTGATAGGGTAAAGGATATCCTGAAAGCCTCCGGAGCTTTCGATCCGGGTTCAATTCCCGGTCAGGACGTTTTTCTTTGTTTTTCAATAGAAGTTAAAAAATCTGGAAAAATTAAATCTTAAATGATAAACCAGTTAAAAATCCGTTTTTTTGAAAAGCTAAAATCTTATCATTGTTTCATGTAAAAATTATTTTGCAATTATTTTTCTATGGGAGTTAAAATTTGGAGTGAAAATTTTAAAAAGATCTAATATTTGATTTTTGTATGATGAAATACGCTCATTATGTGGGTTTACATTAAAATCACGTTGTGATTCACATGAAAAATTTCATGAATGTTTTTTATCTGATTTTATTATTTAGTACCTGTAATTTTTATTATATGGTAACCAAACTGGGTCTTCACCGGACCTACAACATCGCCTTCTTTTCCCTTGAAACTTGCGTCTTCAAACTCCTTAACCATCATTCCTTTGCCAAACCATCCAAGATCTCCTCCGTTTCTACCTGAAGGGCATTGGGAGAATTTCTTTGCAACTTCTTCAAATTTATCTCCTGCTTTAATTTTGGAGAGAATTTCATTTGCTTCATTTTCGGTTTTCACAAGAATATGCGAGGCTTTTACTTTAGCTGCCATTCATACAAATTGGCAGACATTTCTAAAATAATTATGCATGAGGTATATGCCATGATTAATTCAAAATGGCATAATACAGTAGAGTTAATCTGACTTTGGCAGAACATGATGTTATAGACTACAATAATCAAAATCTATGAAAAAAAAGTCTGCAAAAAAATTCATCAGATTTTTTGAGAGGGAAAAAAACTTCAAAAAAAGTTTACAAAATAAAATATAATTTCAAAAAAACCTGCGAATTCTATCAGATATTGATGACAAAACAAAAAGAATTTATTTTGATTTTGAAAACTGATTAATAATGCAGAATGGTGAAGATGCAGTCTCTCCTACAATATCTACTATCCTAAATGTTATGATTACTCTAATTATGGCATTAATTGTTCTTCTATACGTAATGAATTTCAATGTGTCCTTATATTCACCTCCTGAAAAAGTACCGGTTATTTTTAAGATAACCAAAGTTTCAAGTTGTGCTCCAAATTATGAGAGCAAAATTACTCTTAGAAATGTAGGACTTGAAAAATACAACAATTCTTTGCTTACTGCTGAAATCTATTCAAACGATGTTCTTCTTGGCTGTGCCATTAATACCTTAAACGGCTATGAATTTATCTCAACCAGGCATTACTATGTAAAAACAATTGGTGGAAGCGGATGTAGAAATGCAGAGTGGTATCCGGGTGAAAAAACCGCAATTGATATAACAGATCGTTTGATAAAGCCCGGAGACACAGTTCGGGTTGACATATTTCTAAAACCTGATATGAAGAAAATTTCTACTGACACATTTACTCTTCAACAATAGTAAAATCCGATGATGCGTGCGCTAATAGTCCTGCAACTCTTAGAGGTTCCGGGATTCTTCCCTGGAGAGTAAAGGCATTGCACAGCCATCCTGCATCTTTAAAGGATATGCCTGAACATCTCAGATATATATAAAAGCCGGTTTTCAGCTGAAATTTTTCTCTTATACCTGTATTTTTGTATTTTAAAAGTCGGTCTGAATCACCTGGAAAATATTTATTTATTTTCGTTTCAATTCCTTCTGAATTCTCATATGTCGCACAGATCACAGGAAAACCTGTTTTTTTATGAATTTCTTCAATGTCAATTATGTTAAACCACGAAACAATGCATCCGGAGAGCATTATGCAGTGCAGATCTTTTCTTGAAAGTTTAGTGAAAATATCAATTACAGTATCTGTAGCATCCATTCCTCCAACAGTTGCGGTTGAAAATGCTACTCCATCAATAATTTTGTCTTTTCTCATTACAACTCCGGCAAAAAAGGATTTTTTTGCGCTTCTTGTAAAACTTTCAGCTATGCCCAGTACCCGGATTCCTGATTTTGCAGTCTGCATGAAAGGACTTATGAATGTAGATTTTAATATAATGTAGCAATGGATATCAAAAAGGATGACGTCTGTATTTTCATCCCTACACTAAACGAGGCGCCAACAATAGGAGAACTTGTCAGATCCTTTAAAAAAACCGGTTATAATAATATTTTTGTAATGGATGGAAACAGCAGTGATGATACTGTAAATATTGCTGAATCCGAAGGTGCAATTGTAAAAATTCAGACAGGAAAGGGTAAAGGCAGGGCAATAATAGAAGCGATAGAATACATAAAAAGCCCTTATGTTTTAATGCTTGACGGAGATGGTACTTATCTTCCTGAAGATGCAGAAAAAATGCTTATTCCTCTTTTTGAAGGATATGATCATGTAATTGGAAATCGTCTTGATACATTTGAACCAGGTGCACTTAGTCGTTTCAACCATTTTGGAAATGAAGTTATAAATTATCTTTTCAAGGTGGCACATGGACAGTACCTGCATGATATTTTATCCGGATATCGGGCATTTAATCTTGAGTCTCTTAAAAAAATGAACCTTAAAGAGTATGGATTTGAGATAGAAACCGAAATTTCAGTTGAGGCTGTAGGGGGCAGACAGAAAATTGCAGTTGTTCCAATAAGCTATAAACCAAGACCCGGGACTCCTACAAAACTTCATCCTGTAAGAGACGGTGCAAAGATAATATCTGCTGTATGGAGACTTGCCAGAGTCAGCAATCCGATTTTTTACTTTGGAGTTATCGGTGTTTTTGTATCTCTTGCCGGAGTTTTAATGGGAATCTATGTTGTATATGACTGGTTCCAGGGAATTTCCCATACAGAGATGTCAATATTTACTGTTCTTTTAATTATTCTTGGATTTCAGATCTTTATGTTTGGTGTTATTGCCGATATGATTGTTTCATTTAACAGAGAGTTAAGGCTGGAAATTCAGGGGCTTAAGCCGCCAAAGCCTCCCATCAAATAAATTACTTTACACGCATGCTCTGCAATTGATGTTAATAGATATGCTTCTTTTAGGTCTTTTCCTGTTGCAAATGTACCATGTCCTTTAGCTATTACAACAGGTGCATCTTTTAGTGCAACAGAGATATTCTTTGCCAGAATGTCTGATCCCGGCTCTCCTGCAACAACAGGAATTACGGGACAAAGCATCTTTCCTTCGCTGTCTTCAGGAATAACCTCCGAATAAAAAAATGATGCGGCAACGGAGTATGCAGGATGTGCATGAACAATTGCTTCCTTTTCAGTCAGTTTATATGTTTCATAGTGAACACGCCATTCACTTGATGCACCGGATTCTACAGTTTTGTCCATTGAGACAAATTTCAAATCACCTGGCTCATCAAGATAAGATCCACTTTGAGTTATAAAAAAGCCGTCTTTGTCTTTTAGACTTAGATTTCCAAAATTTCCCCCAACAAGACCTTCATTAAAAAGTCTCTTTCCAATAATTTCAAACTCTTTAATTCTCATTTATACACCTATTTTTAATTTTTCAAATGCCTCAAAGAAAAATATATTTTTTACTTTAACAAGTCTGTCCTGTTGAATGTATTATATAATTTTGCAAACAGAAATAAACCCACAATCTGAGATTACAGCCTGTTTAAAATCAAAGTCTGTTAAAATTAAATTTTTTTATTTGCCTGAATAAAAATATGTCTAATTAATCAACAAAAAATTCATAATTTTACCTTTTCTTAAAAAAAACGTTTGCATGAAATAGAATTTCATGGACATTTTCAGGGTAAATTTATATTTATTTAATGCTTTTTTAAAGCAATGGCACAATCAGACCCTGCAGTGTATCCGCAGGAGTTACACCCTCAAGTCTGTGTTCGACTTTCCCGTCTTTTTCAATGATTATTGTTGGAACAACCTGAATACCATATTTTGCGGCAAGTTCCATATTGTTGTCAACATCTATCTTTTTAATCTCAACAGAGTCACCCATCATTTTTTTTAACTGTTCAAGAATTGGAGTCTGCATTTTGCATGGTCCGCACCATTCTGCATAAAAATCCATTAACACTGGTTTTGACATAATTGTATCACACCTCTTTACAGAGAAAAGGTCAGAAAAAGATATATAATTTTGTTTTTTTGTCTCTGACAAAAGGTATTACTTTGATGGCTTTTTGGATAAAATTGCCATTATCATCTTACCGTATGCCGGACGAGTGATTAATACACCAACCAAAACACCTAAGATTGTAATTATTGCAAAACCTTTCAGAGTTGAGAGATCCATGAGAGCTAAAGGAAGCATTGCAATAATTGCAGTACTTGCGGCCAGAGTGATAATTACAAGTGCACGCCTGAATCTTTTCATGTATACATTTGGAGAGGGCACTTTTCCGTCATGCAAAACCTCGTCTGTTACAATTACAAGCTGATCAATACCTGTTCCTATAACTGCAATAATACCTGCAATACTTGCAAAATCAAGCTGTTGGATATATCTTGCTATACCTAAAAGGATGATAATTTCTGCAAGATTTGTAAGAATCATCGGAAGGACAATTGAGGGTTCTTTGTAGCGGAAATATACAGAGATTCCAACTGCAACTAATGCCAGAATCGCTGCTACTATACAGACAATCTTGAAATAATCCCCAAGTTCGGCTGTTACAGAACCTGATCCTGCAATTGAAACATCTACGGGAAGGGCACCTGCGCGAAGGTGAATTTCAAGAATCTGTGCTTCTTCCAAAGCTTCTTTGCCTGAACCGGTGGATGCGCTCAAATCACGGACTGTTCCGGTGCTGAGCTGTCTTGCAAGATCAGGTGAAAGTGGTGCTGAATAGACCTCTTCTCCGTCAAGAAGCATTACAAGGTAGTGATTCTGTGGATCGGCAACTGCACCGTATTTTATTGCGGCGTCTCTAAAGGCTTGTGCTCCTGTATCATCGAGGGTAAATCCAACTCCCCAGTTCTGACTTCCCGGAGGATTCTGGCTTGGCCTTGAAACGCTTGTTACAGAATCGCCAAAGAGCACATGCTCTGATTCATTTCCGGAGGTTACTATTCTGATCTCAAATTTACCCTGAGAACTTACAAGATCCTGGGCACTGTTGATATCTGCTCCGGCAAGTTCAATTCTGATATATGTCGCAATATCATTCAAACCGCTTATAATGTTTAATTTTGCATCCTGGGTTCCAAGATTATTGACCTTGTCTTCAAGAATGCGTTTAATGTCATCTGCGGTTTCCTTTGAAACACCCTGCTGATAGGAAACAATCTTTGCCCCGGATTCGGCAAAAATCTCTTTTAATTCATCTTCTGGATAATATTTTCTGATTTCAAGCTGATCATCACTCAAAACTATAACTTCAGCATCTATTCTTTTTGATAGTTCTTCTGAAAGGTCATATGCTGATTTGTCTGATGAAAATCTGACTACTTCTGACTGGAATGAAAGCTGAATCCAGCTTCCTCCCTGAAGATCAAGACCTAACTGGAGATTTCCTTCAATTCCTTTATTAACTGCGGGCGGAAGTGCGTAGATGCTTAATATTGAAAATATTATGAGTCCGACCATTATTAAAATGCGCCAGTCAGTAAAAATCTTCTTTAGTGTACTGTCTTCATCTGACATTTTTTCCTCCTTTTGTCTCTTTTAAATACCATTTTAAAAGACCTGCATTGAGCATCCAGGTATTCATAAGATCAACAAAGAGACCAATTAACAAAACAGCTGAAATATCACGGATTATCCCTATCTGACCTATTGCTGATACAATAAACATCGCAGCTACAGCAGTCATTGTTGTGGTGGTCATAATAAATCCGGTCTTAAAAGCTCCTTTTAATTTTTCATCCGGTTTTCCCTGTCTTTTCAGAAGTCTTGTAGTAAGCAGTATATTGCTGTCAACAGAATATCCGATGAGCATTAATAATGCCGCAGTTGTTCCAAGTGATAATGTGACTCCGAAAACATCCATGAAAGCCGCTGTTATTACCATATCTGAAAATGCCGCCAAAACAATGGCAATACTGGGCACGTAATTTCTAAAAGCCGCAAAGACAAATATTCCCATTAAGGCAAATGCAATCAGAATTGCCCAGATTGCCTGTGTCTGAAGAGTTTTTCCAAATGTTTCACCAATTTGATCCACTTTTGCATCCGGATATCTGTCTGATATATGCTCAGTCAGCGATCTGAATTCAGAATCCCCAAGAGATTCGAAGACAATATAGAATCCGTCATTAATGCTTTCCCCAACACTCTTTAACGGATATTCGCTGAAATATTCATATATATGTTCCTGAGAATCACTTGTAAAAAGAGTGACTGCAACTCCTCCGGAAAAATCAATACCAGGCGTTATTGGCATCCCTGTTGCGAATGTGTTAAACGCCAGAAATATTATGGATATGATAAGAAGTCCGGCCGGGAGTGCAACCATCTGCCGTGGCTCATATCTTGTTATATCATAGGTAAATTTACCCATGTTATAAAATTTGTATCACGAGTGATTAATTGTTATGATAATAAAATTAAAATACCAATTTTTTAGCCGTAAAAAATACCGGATGACTGATGAAAAATGAAATTTTCAAAAATTAAAAAAAAGAGTATATTTCAGTTTTTGCAGGAATTGAATTTAAAAAATGTCTTTTATCAGGGAAAAGGTATATATAACGTCCCGTATATATTAAACCTCATGAGATCAGCGGCTGATCTAAAAAATGAGATAGAAAAGCGTCTCCGTAACTATCTATCCAGGGATAAAAATGGCATCCGCCGAACGCTGCTGAATATTTTTGTTAAAACCAGGTCTATGACTATTGCAGAGACGCATGCAAAGCTTAAGGAAAAATTTGATGTCAGTTATCAGTCAGTTGCCTCAATGGTTGGCATTATAGCTTCTAAAATTGGCATTTTACATGTTATCAAATCGAAGGATAACGATCAAAACTGCTACAAACTAAAAGATCAATATGCCGATATGGTCGCGCGTGTTGTTACTACTTCAAATTAAATTTTAATTATACATCACAATCTATTTTTATATATCCTGCTTAAACTTTATCAATGGATATTGATATTTTTGAAAATTCCAAATCCACCGGGATAACTATTTCTGAAGAAGTAAGTCAGTATATTCTTGAGAAAAAAAATAATTTCAGGGTATGTACATCCTGCGGGGGGCCTGTTATTTTATCAACGCTTGTAAAACCTCCAAAACCCTCAGATCTGGAGATTTATGTGGGTGATTACATTCTTTATGTCTCAATTTATCAGGCGCGCTTTATTGACAGAATTGATATCAATATGATTCCCAGATTCTCTGATTATATCTGATTAGTGTCTCATAATTATATACAAAAAAATCCTGATTTGCTTTTAAAGTTGTGTAATAGTTGCAGATACTAAAAAAAGGAATGTCATGTAATTGTCATGTCATTGATAAGATGTTTTATTGACATGTATTGACTATTATTCAGAATATGTATTTTTTAACTCATATATGCTCATATAATGTGCAGAGACTTTGCATCCTTAAAAAACCGGTAAATATTTTTTATAATTTTTAATTAATTTAGATAATAATCAAAGTGAGAAAGAAGCAGAGTAAAAAAGATAACTCAGGGATTTGAAAAAAACGATCATGAAATTATTATTTCATGCTAACTGTTTCATGTAAGTTACGAAGTAACTTTCATGTAAAAAACGCATGATGAGCGTTTTTCACCACACATAAATGATGATAAATATGTCACGAATTTTAACTATCATAACAAATTAAAAAATGTCCTTTGAAGAGATGGAGCATACTGCAGATTTTCTGTTCAGGTGCAGAGGAAAAACAATGGAAGAACTTTTCTCAGAAACAGCGTCTGCTATGTTTTCAATAATGTTTGAATCAAAAACAAAAGAAAATTCTCTGAATAGAAAAGAAAAAAGTATAATCTCCAAAAAAAATGATGAGATTACAAAAGCGGCTGTAAAAAATGAATTTGATTTAACGTCAGATTCATATGAAAACCTTCTTGTGGATTTTTTGTCAGAGCTTCTTTTTTTATCAGAGATCAATGGTCTTGTTTTTTCAGATGTACGGGTATTCATAAATGACTTTTCTCTCCATGCAGAGGTTTTTGGAGAAGAGTTTGACAGAAAAATTCACCTGGGCGGAGCTGAGATAAAGGGAATATCGCGTTCAGGTGTAAAGATTATAAATAAAAGCGGCAATTATCAGGTTGACGTAATATTTGATGTTTAATCTGAATTATTCTATTTGGGAAGTATTTGGAAATGATTGATGGAATTGAAATGATAAATGAGGTTGAATGGGAGATTAAGAAGGGATTTGTTCCTGATATGCGAGTTCCCGGAAGATTTTTTTTATCAGAAAAGCTTTGTGAAACGCTTGAAGAAGGAGCTTTAAATCAGCTTGCAAACGTTGCCACACTTCCGGGAATTATTAAAAATTCCCTTGCTATGCCTGACATTCACTGGGGGTATGGTTTTCCGATAGGAGGTGTTGCGGCCTTTGATATGGATGAGGGAGTAATCTCTCCCGGAGGAGTAGGATTTGACATAAACTGCGGAGTAAGATTGATAAAAACTCCTTTGGATGTATCTGAAATCGGTAAGATAAAGCGGCTTATAACAGAGCTGTTTCATACTGTTCCAACTGGTGTTGGAACAAAAGCTGAAAAAAAATTCAGCTCCGGCGAACTTGATGAGATAATGCTTGGTGGCGCAGGATGGGTTGTCGGTGAAGGATATGGAACAAAAGAGGATTTGATCCGGTGTGAGAGTAACGGGTGCATGAAAGAGGCTGGCACAGAACACATAAGCACAAAAGCCAGGCAACGTGGTATGCCGCAATGCGGAACACTTGGATCAGGCAACCATTTCCTTGAAATACAGACTGTAAAAGAGATAATGGATGAGGAGGCGGCATCTGCGTTTGGAGTTTCAAAAGATGATGTCTGTATTATGATACACTGTGGTTCAAGAGGCCTTGGGCATCAGGTATGCACCGATCATCTGAAAAGTATCGAAGCCGCAACAAAAAAATACAAGATTAAAATACCTGACGGACAACTTGCATGTGCACCTGTTAAAAGTCCTGAAGGAAGGGCATATTATGAGGCAATGGCCGCATCAGCCAATTATGCATGGGCAAACAGACAGTTAATTACTCATATGGTAAGGGAGATTTTCACTAAAATATACAAGGTGGAATACGAAGAGCTAAAGCTTGTATATGATGTTTCCCATAATGTTGCAAAATATGAAGAGCATGTTGTTGACGGGATTAAGAAAACAGTATGTGTGCACAGAAAAGGTGCCACACGTGCGTTTGGTCCCAACTGTCATGATATTCCGTCTGATATTGCAAATATCGGCCAGCCGGTGCTAATCCCGGGGAGCATGGGGACTTCATCTTATCTTCTCAAAGGAACAATGACTGCAATGGAAAAAACATTTGGCAGCACCTGCCATGGTTCAGGAAGAATTTATTCAAGATCAAAAGCCAAAAAAGATCTAAGTGGTCTTAAAATAAAAGAAGATCTTGAAAAAAGAGGCATTTATGTTAAAGCCACAAGCAACAATGTAATTGCAGAAGAAGCACCGGTCGCATACAAATCAAGCAGTGAAGTGGTAAATGTGGTGCACAGAGCAGGATTATCATTGGAAGTTGCAAGGCTTGAGCCTCTGGGAGTGATAAAAGGATGAAATGTAAAGCAGGGATTGCCTGGGATTCTGAAGGTTTTATAAACAAATATATAGCCGGCTGTGGAACAAGCTGTGAGCCTGTAACACCACAGATGCTTGGCGCACCGTATTACAGAGGAAATTTTAATGCACTTGTTATCCCGACCGGGTTTGGAAACAGTATGTATTCCTCGATTCTTCCGGCTCTTCGCGCATCATCCGGCAGAATTGAAAAATTTGTTAAAAAGGGAGGACGGGTAATAGCATTTGGTGCTATGACAAATGATTCAGATTCATACAACTGGCTTCCGTTTAAATGTGAATATGTACATGAATATTTCAGCGCTTCTGTTAGTGATGATAATGCCGGTGAATTCCACGGATTTTTAGAGGATTTCGATGCATCAAATGTTGAATGTGACGGTTATTTCAAAACAAAAGATGTTGATTTTGATGTAATTGCAAAGACTGAAGATGAAAAAGCAGTTATGATAGCAAAAAAATACGGTGACGGATATTACCTTGTAACCTCAGTTCATGAACTGCCTTCCAAATCTTTCATCCGGAAATTCTGTTCTGGCAATGTAGAAATTTTATTTTAGTTATAGGACAGACAAGAAACGTAAAATGTTTACAGGAGAATAAAATGAGTGAACACAAATTATCTGCAGATTCAGATGCCTCTGATTTTTTGCCGGTTGCAATGGCAATACACCGCATAATAAGGCTTCCTGTCACTGCCCGTTCCAAAAACTGTAGGGGAGTGCAGATTGAAAACGGACATGTCGTAAATGATGATTATTCAGGGCCTGTATTAGAAGAAGTTATAAAGCTAAACAGCCTTTTAAAGACCAGTCCTCCGGATGGCCCATACAAAGGGGTTCCTGTAATTGTAGCCCCTATCAGAGATCAAAACGGAGAAGCAACAGGGGCAATCGGAGTTGTTGATTTCGCAGGAGTATTTGATCTTGCAACATTAATGGAACACCAGTCTGCAATATTAAAGCAGGTATGCGGTAAAGATCCGTGTCCTCTGCCTTCTGAATTATCAGCTTCAAAAAAGTAATAGAAGGTAATTATAATGAATAAAACTGCTGAAAAAATTCTTGCTATACTTGAAAAAAGGAAAGGTCCGGTGTCTGGTGAAGAAATAAGCAGAGATCTTGATATTACCAGATCTGCTGTATGGAAACAGATTAATGAGCTTAAAAATAAAGGTTATCAGATAAATTCATCAAAAACAGAGGGTTATGAATTGATTGCTCCATCTGATCTTTTGCTTCCATATGAGATAAAAAAATACTTAAAAACCAATTTTATTGGTCAGGATATTTTCCATTTTCAGACAACTCCTTCAACAACATGGATTGCAAAAGATTTGTGCCGAAAAGAAGAACCTGACTCATTAAACGGTACAATTATTATAGCCGAAGAACAGACCGGAGGTGTTGGCCGTCTTGGAAGAGCATGGTTTTCACCAAAGGGAGGAATATGGGCTACAATAATTCTAAAGCCAAAAGTTCCGATTGAAAGGCTGTTTTTTGTGACAATGGCAGGATCAATTGCTGTTGCAAGAGCTATAAGGCAGATGTACAATATTGGTGCTCTTATAAAGTGGCCAAATGACATATACATTGGCGATAAAAAAATATCCGGTATTCTTCTGGAATTATCAGCAGAGGCAGACCAGATTCACTATTGCCTTCTTGGAATGGGAATTGATGCAAATATAAGCCCTGATGATCTTCAGGATGGGATGAAAACTCCGGTAACCTCACTTAATGTCGAAACAGGAGAAGATATAAATCGTGCCAAATTCCTTGCGAATGTTTTACTTGAATTTGAAAGGAGATTAAATCTTATTGAAGAAGGTGAATATGAGTCTCTTGTAAGGGAATGGAAGAGTCTTTCACTGACGCTTGAAAAAAGAGTAAGAATTACAACACCCAGAAAGACAATTGAGGGTGAGGCAATGGATATAGACGACCATGGCGCTTTGATAATCAAAAAAGACAATGGTATGGTTGAAAAAGTCCTTTCCGGAGATTGTACCCCAATCTGAATAAATCTGAATTTGGTATGAAAGTCAAAATCCCTGATAAACTTTCATCACTTTTTGTGTGATGAAAAAAGCTCATCATGGGGCTTTTACATGAAAGATACTTCGTAACTTACATGAAACAGTTAGCATGAAATATAATTTCATGGACGTTTTTTGAATAAATTAATTTTTTATCGGGTTTTAAATATCAGATTTTGGTATTCTGAAAATATTTATATGCATTTTTTCTTCTTATCACGTGCATTATCCGCCAGATTTTAGAAATCTATATCTTGTCAACCACAAAATAAAATGAGGTTGACATAGATGTACGGTGATGAAAAAAGAACACAGATTATTTCCCAGACCGGGCTTTTTATTGCATTAACTGCTATTGGAAGTTATATTACAATACCTATGATACCTGTTCCTTTTACTCTGCAGACCCTTTTTGTTCTTCTTTGTGGATGTATTATGAAAAGGTATGCAGTAGTTGCCATATCACTGTATTTAATAATTGGTCTTATTGGTCTTCCTGTTTTTCACCAGTTAACATCAGGGCCGGGAATTCTTTTGGGCCCTACCGGCGGTTATCTTATAGGGTTTGTCGCGGCATCGTTTATTGTAGGTATTTTTTATGAGAAAAAAAGCAGAATTCTAAGAATATCCGGACTTTTTTTTGGAACCGCAGCAATATTGGTATTTGGAGTGTTATGGATAGCAGTCTCAAGTGGAATTTCCATATGGTCGGCATTTTTAATCGGCGCTGTTCCTTTCGTTGTTGGAGATTTAATAAAATTCATTCTTGCTTTTCTCATATCTGAAAGAGTTGAAGGTATTGATGATTGATTTACAAAATATTAAACACAAAATACTTGATATAGACAATTTCCAGATACCAAAAGGTTATACATGCATAATAGGAGAGAATGGGAGCGGAAAAAGTACGCTTTTAAATTTACTCTCCGGAATGGATCTGTCAGAAAAAGGCAGTGTTTATGTAAACAGAAGACGAATCCGGGATATAAACGTAGGATATGTTCCTGAATGTCCTGAAAGGCAGATTATTTTTGAGTTGGTTTTTGATGAGATAATCTCTCCGCTTCGTTTTTCCTTTGTAATATCTGATGAGGCATCAGAAAAAACAATGGCGATTTCAAAACTGCTTGGCATCACTCATCTTTTAGATAAAAAAACATTTGCACTTTCAGGTGGCGAGAAAGCATTTGTCTCACTGGCAGTGGCAATTGTGTCATCACCTGAGCTTTTGATTCTTGATGAACCGGATTCTCATCTTGATTTTGACACAGCGGGAAAATTAATGTCTGTTTTGAAAAAATCAGGCACTGATTATGTTATTCACTGTACACAAAATATGGAGATTGCCAAAACGGCTGATTTTCTGATATATATGGAAAAAGGCAGAATAAAATTCAGCGGTCATCCGGAAACTGTTTTTAAAAATTTAAAAAACACAAATTTTTTTCCGGTTATGTGGAGGCTTGAAGAAATTGTCGGATAATTTATCTGAGCCTCAGATAATTTTAAAAGATTTAATTTTAAAAAGAGACGGATTTACTCTTTTAGCTAATGGCGTCTTTGAAAAAGGCGTACATCTTATCACCGGAAAAATAGGGTGTGGCAAAACAACTCTTTCAATGGCTCTTGCCGGCTATCTAAGACAAGAGTCCGGTCTGATAGAATGCAAAAATATTGAAAAAACGCTCCTTTCTATGCAGTTTCCCGAGTACCATCTGACCGGACTGACACTCGAAGATGAAATTAAATCCTGGGGACTGTCCTCTGATGAAATATTAGATAAATCAGAACTATGTGGATATGGAAAAACCGACCCTATGAAAATGTCAAGAGGGGAATTAAAAAGACTTCATCTGGTATGTATTTTATCTAAAAGAAAAGATCTGTTAATTCTTGATGAACCGTTCAGCACTCTGAGTCCAATGTGGAAAGAACGTTTCTGCAATAATCTGGCGATTCAGGAAGGCATCACTATTATTTTCACGCATGAACAGACTTATTTTCCAAAAACAGATTATATCTGGGATATCGATTCAGGAGAGCTGAATTATATAGGTCATGTTCCTGAGTGCCTGGATTCCTGGAAAAGTGCTCCTGAATATATCAAAACAGCACTTAAAAAAGGTGTTTTGCCAAAAAATATCAGGTTTGAAGATACTCTGGAGGCAATATGCAGGATGCAAGATTAAGAATATTTTCAATATTTTTGCTATCATTTTCGGCATTTACCAGTATTACAGGTGCAGGACTTGTTTTCATATGGTGGCTTTTTTTTTCAGAAAGGGAAAAATCAATTCCGTCAGTCAGAATATTTCTGGGATTTTTTTTCTTAACATCAGCAGTTGCTTTTTTTATGGAGATTAGAGGTTTTAACGGACTTTTTTACTTCTGCAAAATGATTGTTATTCTGCTTGTTGCCTGCTGGGCATTTAGTCATATTACATCTAAGGATTTACTAAATTTCATGACCTGGATGTTTGGCCAGAAATATGGTTTTGAACTGGGGCTGATATCAGCAATAGCGCTTAATAAAATAAAATTAACATCAGAAGATTACAGTCGGGCAAAGATTGCATACAGCATTAAAAAAACAAAAATAAGATGGTATGACTACATATCCGTTTTGGGAAATATTTTCATATGGTCGCTTAGGGACGCATCACAGCAGGGAAAAATTCTGGCACTTCGCGGATACACATTTGGCGGAAGTATGCAGCCTTCATTTGAGAAGTCGAAAAATGACATAATACCTGCCTTTCTGGCAATAACGATTTTTTTATTCTCTTTTTCCACCTTAGTGACATATTTATAGTTCGGATGAGAAAGTTATTAGAGACCTGATAACTTTAAAAATATCGATACAAGCCGCCCTTTTTGGAGGTAATTTATGAGTGTGACAAATCCTGTAAAGATAACAGATACTACCCTTAGGGATGCACATCAGTCCTTGATCGCAACGCGTTTAAGGACTGAGGATATGATCCCTGTTGCCCGTGAGATAGATAAAGCTGGCTTTTTTTCAGTTGAAGCATGGGGCGGTGCAACTTTTGACAGCTGTATAAGATATCTAAATGATGATCCCTGGCAAAGGCTCTCTGATTTAAATTCTGTTTTGAAAAACACTCCTATACAGATGTTGTTACGTGGACAAAATCTTGTAGGCTACAAGCATTATCCTGATGATGTTGTTGAAAAATTCATTGAGGCCGCAGGCAGAAACGGTGTTGATATCTTCCGTATATTTGATGCCTTAAATGACATTCGGAACATGGAAAAATCAATGGAAACTGTAAAGGACATTGGTGCGCATCTTCAGGGAACAATAAGTTATACAACAAGTCCTGTCCACTCAACAGAAAAATTTATTGGATTTGCCGAGGCTCTTTACTCAAAAGGCTGTGACTCAATATGCATAAAAGATATGGCCGGCCTGATTATGCCAAAAGCGGCAAAAGAGTTGATCACAGGAATAAAAGATAAAGTAGACATTCCGGTAAACCTGCATTCTCATTCAACAAGCGGAATATCTCCTATGAGCTATCAGGCGGCGATAGAAGCAGGTGTTGATATACTTGATACGGCTATGTCTCCGTTTGCCATGGGAACATCACAACCTCCGACAGAAAGCGTTGTTGCAAGCTTGAAAGACACAGATCGTGATACAGGTATCGATCTGATGAAGCTTAAGGATATCAAGAATCAGTGTATGCTGATGAGAGAAAAATACGCAGGACTGATTGATCCAATTTCTGAGAGAATCGACAGTGACGTACTTATCTATCAGCTTCCAGGCGGAATGATCTCAAACCTTGTTTCACAGCTAAAAGAGCAAAATGCCCTTGATAAAATTGATCTTGTCCATAATGAAATTCCTCATGTAAGGAAGGATTTGGGCTATCCGCCTCTTGTTACACCGACAAGTCAGATTGTTGGAACACAGGCAGTTCTAAATGTACTGATGGGCGGGGAGAGATACTCAAACGTCACACAGGAAGTAAAAGACTATGTAAGAGGTCTTTATGGAAAACCGCCCGGAAAAATATCAGATGAGATAATCAAAAAGATAATAGGAGACCAGAATCCTTTTTCCGGAAGACCGGGCGATCTTTTAGAACCTTTATATTCCAAGATGGCAAAAGAAGCCGCTGAGAAAGGTCTTGTCAAAAAGGATGAGGATATTCTTACATACATTTTATATCCTGCAATCGCACCCTCCTTTTTGAAGGGAGAGAGAAATGCAGAGGCAATACCAAAGTTATCTGCCAAATATGCATCCCGTTCTTCTGAGATTCCAAGCTGTATGGAGGTTGAAGTTGACGGAGAAATATTTTCGGTAAGAATTCTCTCAGTAGAAGGCAGTGCAGTTGAATCCGCAGATTCTGTGGGTGCAAAGAAGATTCCGCGTGACATTAAAGGCGGAATTATGAGCAATATGCAGGGAATGGTTTTGAAGGTTGAGACTAACATCGGCGCACAGGTAAAACCCGGAGACACTCTTGTTGTCCTTGAGGCAATGAAGATGGAAAACCCGATAAAATCCACAAAGGAAGGAAAAGTAACACAGATTTTTGTGGATGAAGGTGATACTGTGCAAAACGGTGACGTTTTGCTGGTGATTGAATGAAGTATTTTGAAAAAGTACTGATTGCAAACCGCGGTGAGATTGCAATAAGGATAATGCGTGCCTGCAGAGAACTTGGAATAGAGACGGTTGCAATTTATTCGGAGCCTGATAAAAATTCCCTGCATGTAAAGTATGCAGATGAGGCATTTCCTGTTGGCGAGGCTCATCCCTCTAAGAGTTATTTAAATAAGGATAAGATAATAAAAACCGCCCGTCAGGCAGGAGCAGATGCTATTCATCCGGGATATGGTTTTCTTGCGGAAAATTCCGGATTTGCAAAACTCTGTGAAGAAGAAAATATAAATTTTATCGGTCCTTCATGGAAGTCAATTGAAGCTATGGGCTCAAAACTCGGCTCCAAACATATGATGGAAAAGGCAGGTGTGCCTGTTCTGCCATATACTCCTGAGGGTGTGAAGTCCATTGACGAGGCAAAAAAAATTGCTGGAAAAATTGGCTATCCTGTTATCGTCAAAGCCAGTGCAGGTGGTGGCGGAATTGGAATGCAGATTGTTGAATCTGAAGATGGGTTAGAAGAAGCAATTGAAAAGGGAATGAGGATTGCACAATCTGCTTTTGGCGACCCAACTGTTTTTATTGAGAAATATCTTGTAAAGCCCAGGCATATTGAATTTCAGATTCTTTGCGACAAACAGGGAAACGGTGTCCATTTATTTGACAGGGAATGCTCCATACAAAGAAGACATCAAAAGCTTGTCGAAGAAGCACCCTGTCCTATAATGACTGATGAATTAAGGGAGAAAATGTCACATTCTGCTCTTAAGGTAGCTGAGGTTTCTGGATATTATAATGCCGGAACAGTTGAATTCCTCTATTCCGAGGGTAATTACTACTTTATGGAGATGAATACACGTCTTCAGGTGGAGCATACTGTAACTGAGATGATAACTGGAGTTGACCTTGTCAGACAGCAGTTAAAGATTGCGGCAGGAGAGGATCTTTCACTGTCACAGGATGACATAACAATTCGTGGACATGCGATTGAATGCAGGATAAATGCCGAAGATCCATTAAATAACTTTACAGCAGACCCTGGCAAAATCGTAAGATACAGATCCCCTGGGGGTCCCGGAATCAGGGTTGATTCGGGAATCCATATGGGATACTCTATTCCACCAATGTATGATTCAATGATATCCAAACTTTGTTCATGGGGTATGAACAGGCAGGAGTGTATTGAAAGAATGCGTCGTGCAATCTATGAATATGTTATAATCGGTGTTCATACAACGCTTCCGATGCATCATGCTATTATGTGCGACAGGGACTTTATAACCGGAAATACACATACGCATTTCTTAACTGACGAACACATAAAAAAGAATCTTGCAAGATTCCTTCGTGACGATGAGGCTAGGATGCAGACTCTGGCGGCATCTCTGAGGCATGGAAAACAGTCTGCGGCAATAACTGCCGCTGTTAATGTATATATTCGTTCACAAAACCCTGAATCATAAAAAAAATGAAAATTCAATAATTTTCTTAAATTTTCTTAAATTAAAAAAAATCTTTTCTGAATGTTCTTTTAAAAAAGAGATATTTTCATCTGTTTTATTTTTTTATTTTATCTGTGTCTGCAAATATATCTGAAAGTACTTCAATGCCCTTTCTGATATCATCTTCATCAGAGTTTGAGAAATTAATTCTCACAGTGTTGTCTCCGCCGCCGTTTACATAAAAAGGGTATCCTGGAAGAATTGCCACATTTTTCTCCATAGCCTTTTCAAACAATTTTTGTGATGAGATATTCTGTGGTAATGTCAGCCAAATAAACATCCCGCCTTTTGGACTGGTGTGTCCAATCTCAGCCGGAAACATCTCATCCATCAGTCTGGTCATAAAACTGCATCTATTACTATATTCTGATCTGATTTTTTGGATGTGTATATCAATATCATTTGTCTGAAGATATTGCGTTATTATTCTCTGGCTGAGGTAATTTGAATGAAGATCAGATGCCTGTTTTGCGGTAGATATTTTGTCAATAATTTCTGTTGGAGCGCAAATCCATCCAAGCCTCATTCCGGGAGATATAATCTTTGAAAAAGAACCCGTCATTACACCAAGGTCCGGCAGATATTTCTTTACAGGTTCAAATATCTCGTCTGTGAAATTTAATTCGCCGTATGCATCATCTTCAATGAATAAAGTATCAGTGTCTGATAAAATTTCTCCAATTTCTTCTCTTTTTTCCCTGGAATATGTAATTCCTGAAGGATTTTGCGAATTTGGTATGCCATAAAAAATCTTTGGATTTTCTTCAGAAACTATATTTTGAAGTTCATTTGTATCAGGTCCGTCTTCAAATAATCCAACAGAGAAAAATTCAGGTTCATATAAAGAGAAGGCCTGAATAGCTCCAAGATAGCCCGGACGTTCGATTAAAACAGCATCATCTTTGTCAATCAGAATTTTTCCTAAAAGATCAAGGCATTGCTGGGAACCGTTAGTAATCAGTATTTCATCACTACTTATCAAAAGACCATACCTTTTCCTGTAACGCTCTGCGATATACTCGCGAAGCGGAAGATACCCTTCTGTATTTGAGTATTGGAGAGCATTTCTTCCATCCTCTTTTATTACGGTTTCTGCGGCCTCTAAAATACCCTCTGTATCAATAAGGGAAGGGTTTGGAAGTCCGCCGGCAAATGAGATGACTTCGGGTTGCTGTGTCACTTTTAAGATTTCCCTGATAAATGATTTGGGAGTTTTTTGTATTCTTTTTGAAAAGCAGTATTTCATCTAAAGATAGTATTTGTTTTTAAAATTATAAGGATTATTGAAAAAAAGAGATGCAATCCGGATTTTAATTTAATATTAATTTGCATAACTTTAATTAATACTATTTTTAAGCGCATATTTGTAACAAAAATGCGTAATCTTAAATTTACTTCCTTATCAATTCATATAGTTTTAAGAAGACTGAAATTAAATAAGAACTAAATTTTTAGGTGAGTATATTGGGTTCAGGAAATTTTGTACCAAAGAAGGTTTTTTTTACATCAGGCTCGGGCTCTCATCAGGACAGACTGACATCGTTTGAAATGGCACTCCGAAAGGCTTCTATTGAGTGCTATAACCTCGTTGAAGTTAGTTCTATACTTCCTCCCAGGTGTCGGATAATTTCAAGACAAGAGGGAATTAAGGAATTGTTTCCGGGAAGCATTGTATTTACAGTAATTTCAAGATTATCTTCAAATGAGGCTGGCAGTAGAATAACTTCTTCTGTTGGTATGGCAATTCCAAAAAATCCGGAGACTGAATGGGGATATTTTGCAGAATATCATACTTTTGATGAGACAAAAGAGCAGGCCGGCAAATATTCCGAGATGATTGCAAATAATATGTATACCAGTATTTCAGACAAAATTCCGGAAAAGACAATGAATATAACAGAATCAGCAGTCGTTCCCGAGAATGGTGACTGGACAACAACAATCGCCGCGGCCGTTTTTTTAATGGAATAATTTAAAATAAAAAAATATCAGGATTTTTGCATAAAAGTCAAAAATCCCTGATAGATTTTCATCACTTTTTTGTGTGATGAAAAAAGCTCATCATGTGCGTTTTACATGAAAGTTACTTCGTAACTTACATGAAACCGGTGCATGAAAAAAATTATCATGGACGATTTTAATGAATAAAAAATTTTTAAAATCTCTTATTCAGCAAATCTTTTTGGATCCGTGTTAATATCAACAATGAATGGTTTTTTGGATTTCATAGCCTTAATTAATGCCGGCTTTAATTCATCAGGTTTTTCAACTCTTATTCCGTCTCCACCGCAGTTTTTGGCATATTCAGCAAAATCCGGATTTAATAGATCTGTTGCATAATTTTCGTAATTTTCCATCATTTGTTCGACCTGAATCATTCCAAGCTCTCTGTTAGAGAGAACGACAACAACAATTGCAAGATTGTATTTAACTGCTGTTACAAAATCCGCCATTGCCATTGAAAATCCGCCATCGCCTGTTATGCAGAATACATCCTTTTCAGGCCAGGCGATTTTAGCCGCAAGAGCGGCAGGAAAACCAAAACCCATTGTTCCAAGATAGCCGGACATTGCAAATTTCTGATTTTTAATCCTGAAATTTCTTCCAAACCACCACTGATTTTCTCCAACATCAAGACCAATTGCTGAATTCTCAGGGATTACATCAGAGAGTACTTTCATAATAAAAGGAGGCCTTATCGGGGTTTTATTTTCGTCTGCCTCTTTTAACAAAATTTCTTCCCAAATCTGTTTTAGATTTTTTATTTCAGTCAGAATTTTATTATTTTGTTTCTCATTTGCCAATTCCAAAAGCCCCGGAATTATAAGTGAACAATTTCCAAGCAGAGATATACCCTCTGAACTTTTTTCAAGTTTAAGCGGATTTGAATCAATCTGTATAATTTTCCTGTCTGTTGGCACGTTTGTAAGCTGTGAAAAACCTACTCCTGCGGTTATCAAAAGATCTGAATTATTTACAAATTCTCTTGCATGCGGAGTGCCTACAGAACCAAGAATTCCAAGATTCCATTCATTGTAATCTGATATTATACCTTTTGCGCGAAATGTGGTGACAATCGGAGCCTTTATTTTATTGCTTAGTTTAAGAATTTCATCTCTGCAGTCCCTGCATCCCCATCCGATAATTATTACAGGATTTTTTGCTTTGTCAATTAAATCAGCGGCCAATTTTAAAACACTACTATCAGGACTGACTTCATAATTTCCGGTAATGTTTTCTTTTTTACATTTTTCAATATCGATAAACTCTTTTTGTATGTTGTTTGGAACAGATATCTGTGAAACACCTTTTTGAATAATTGAAAATTTCAGTGCTTTTGTCAAAAGCAAAAGTGCCATGTGCTTATCATAAATGGTGTTGTTATAGACTACAAGAGGTCTGAAAAATGCGTCCTGATCAATCTCCTGAATTCCTCCGGGTCCTGTATACTGTGCCCTGACCTGCCCGTTTATAGATATTACAGATGAGTTGTCTTCTTTTGCGTCATAAAGACCGGTTGCAAGATTTGTCGCACCTGGTCCTGCAATTGTAAGGCAGGCGGCAATTTTCCCTGTGAATTTGTTGTATGCTGATGCGGCCATTGCAGCATTTTCCTCGTGCCTTACAACAATATATTTGATATTTTTGTTTTTTCTGATAGCCTCAACAATTCCTAGCGATGATGTACCCGGAAGTCCGAATACGACATTTATATCCCATTTTAAAAGCTCGGATACAATAGCGTCTGAAACAGTAGTTGCTGAATCGCCTGAAATTTTTTCCGCTGAAGAAATTTCACTAAATTCAGATTTTTCAGCACCGCAGACAGGACATTTCCATTCAACAGCAAGATCTTTGAATAGTGTTTCCGGTTTCGTATTAGTTGCAGGCTCGCCTGTTTTCTCATCATAGATATAGCCGCATATTCTGCATCTCCATTTTAGCATGATTAACCACTAACTCCTGTTAACTGAAATTTAAACCGTCCTGTGATAAAATGATTCCTGCATATATTATCAGCGAATAAACTGAATGGCTAAAATTTCAGAAAAAAAGGTTAAAAAAAGAATTTTAGTTTACGTGAAAGTTACTTCGTAACATACATGAAATAAATTTGTTTCATGAAATTTATTTTAGTAACTTCTTGCTACAAGGGCAGGTTTTGAAGGCTTGCCGCAGATGATGCAGTTGCCATTCTCCTCTTTGATGTATTCAGATCTAATCTCATTTCCAAGAACGCTGACATCAAGATTTTCTTCGATTATATCTGCGCACTCCTTACATCCACACCATTGAACAACAGCCACGCCTTTTTCTACAACTTCTTTTGCCTCTTCAAATGATGAAACTGAATGAATTTTTCCTTTTATGGTGTCTGAAGCTTTTTGCTTCAAAGCATTCCTGAATAATTCAAGCTGATTGTTAATTCCTGACAGGACATCTTCTCTTTTTACAGGGGTCTTCTCACCAAAGCGGTTAACAGTCATAATAACGCCGTTTTCAAGATCTCTTGGACCAATTTCAACTCTTAATGGAACACCCCTCATCTCCCAGTGGTAGTATTTGGCACCAGGGCGAAGTTCTCTTGCATCCAGCTTTACACGGAATCCTGCGCTTTTTAACTCTCCTTCAAGTTCTTTTGCAGATTTAAGTACTTCTTCAGCACTATTTTTTGTGATAATCGGAACTATTGCAATCTGGACAGGTGCAACCTCCGGCGGGAGGACAAGACCTTTGTTATCACCGTGAATGCTTATAAGTGCGGCAATACACCTTTCAGAAATTCCATAACATGTCTGGAATGCAGGTTTTTGTTCACCATTTTCATCTTCGTATTTCAGGTCAAAAGTCTTTGAGAAATTATCGCCTAAATGGTGAACTGTTCCGACCTGAAGAGTTCTTCCGTCAGGCATTATAGCATCAGCCGCCATTGTATAGTCGGCACCGGGGAATTTGTCCCACTCAGGACGCTTTGAAAATATTATCGGAACACAGATTCTGTCATAGAATTCTTTATATAGCAATATTGCGTCTTCTACCTGTTTTTTGGCATCATCCCATGTCGCATGGACAGTGTGTGCCTCTTTAAACGATGTTATCTCACGAAGCCTGATAAGCGGGCGGGTATGTTTTGTCTCGTATCTGAAAGTATTTACAATCTGATAAAGTTTTAAAGGCAGATCTGCATGTGAACGCACCCAGAGTGAATACATGGGGTATATTGCAGTCTCACTTGTAGGTCTTAGGGCAAGTTTTACATCAAGCTCCGTTGTTCCTCCGTGAGTTACCCAGTATACCTCCTCTTCAAACCCTTTTATGTGTTCAGCCTCTTTCATGAATTCATTTTCAGGTATAAGAAGTGGAAAGAGCGTTTCTTCGTGGTCGCGGTCTAAAAGCTCGCGAAGAATATTGTATGTAGAACGTCTGAGAGAAAATCCATGGGGATACCAGACATAAAGGCCTTTTACCGGATAGCGTACATCCATAATTTCTGCACGCCATAGCATTTCGTTATACCATTCACTGAAATTTTCCTTTGAAGGAAGTGTAGTGCTCTCTTCTGCCATATTCAGACTCCCTGAAGTACTAGATCTATGATTTGTGGTGTAATAAATGCCTCTATAAATGCGGCAAATGCCAGAAGAGGAATTACTATCACTATGAATTTTCTGCCAAGCGTTTTTGCATCAATTGCCGCATCACCCTGTCCTTTAAATTCAGTCCACAATGACTCAGACAGCAAAAATCCAAGTCCGGCTGCAATCAAAAAGGCGGGAATTTCCAGTATTCCATGCGGAATTATTGATGCTAGAATTGGAAGGTAACCTGTTTTTTCTGATGCATAACTTAAAACAAACCCGATAATCACCCCGTTTGTCATCAGAATAAAAATTGTCAAAAGTCCTAAAGTCGCTCCTCCGATAAAGAGCAGAACCGAAGCCTCAAGATTATTGAAAAAAAGCTTTCCGGCAAGAACCAAAGGATTATCGTCTGCTACAAAGGCAAACATTTCATTCTGCAGTGTCTGAATAAGTGTTTCTGCCATCTCTTCGTTTTGGGCGAGTGAAAATACACCGATAATTGCAAAGAGGATGAAAATTATTAATGAAAAGGCTACAGCCAGTGAGAGTCTGTTATCAAACATAGAGAATCATCCTCACCATATCACGAATACCAGGCGCCATTCCAACCATTATCATTGCAAATAAGATCAGATGCCAGAAAGCCTGGCTTCCTTCCTGCCTGTACATCTCAAGGACATAAATTCCAGGGATAATGACAATGAGCTTTAGTAAAAACATTGAAAATGCTGTTCCTGTTGCTTCAATTAAAAATGACCCTGCAACATGCTGTTCCACATATGTTATTTCGTGCAGATCGATTCCGAAACTGGTAGCGCTTGCGTCAAGAAGATGTCCGAATATCAGCAGTTTGTAGAGAATATCAGATACATATTCCCATTTTAACACATACCTGATGAAAGCCCAGACAATACAGGATGTAGCAGTCGCCATTGCCAAAATAAAGAGCATTACATAGATGTTTATCTGGGTCTGTGTAACGCCGACAAAGACAAGAGGTATGAGTGAAAGAGCGCATGCAAAAATACCTGCCGCGGCCAGACCGCGACTGAAATTTTCAATAACCTTTCTGCTTTCAAGTATCCTTGAAGATATGAGCGCCGCTATAACATAAAAGAAAATTACAAAGTAAATTATCGGCGTTATTAAAAGCACATTCCAGGGCGGAGGGATAATTCCGGTATCTTCAACTACCCGTAAAAGGCCTCCTAAAACAACATACGGGATGAGAGCCAGTATAAATTCCGTATCAATGCTTATTCCTGATTTAATCAGCCAGCGGTAGACAAAATATACTGAAACAATCAGAATCGCCGCATAGGTTAAGGTATCAACAATTGTATATGCCTCTCCGTTAAGAATCGGACCAACATAATATTTGTATATAAAATCCCCTATCATTTATTGATAAAATAATGAGCGCAGATGGTATAAAAGTACTCAAAAAACCCCAATTTGATAAATCCAGATGGCTTCAGATGCCCAGAGATGTTCTTATTGGACACGGAACGATAGAACAGCTCCCAAAAGTATGCGAAGATTTGCATCTGGGAAAATCTGCTCTTATTATCGCCGGCGAAAATACACTAAAAGCTGCCGGAGGTCATGCAAAGGAGCTTTTGGAGGAAAAATACAGCGTTGATATTTTCTGTGCGAAGAATATATCGCTGGAAACTATAGAAAATGCTGAAAAATCTGCTGAAGGTTTTGATTTCATTTTAGGAGTTGGCGGCGGAAAGGCAATAGATCTGGCAAAAATTGTGTCATACAATCTTGATTGCCAGTTCATAAGCGTCCCTACTGCGGCGTCACACGATGGAATAGCGTCTGCACGTGCATCTGTCCCAACTGCCGGCGGCAGTGTCTCTTTGGATGCACATCCTCCCCATGCAATTGTTGCAGATACAGAAATTATTGCAAAAGCACCGCACAGGCTGATGGCATCCGGATGTGCTGATATAATCTCGAATCACACCGCAATTCTTGACTGGGAATTATCACACCGGATGAAAGGAGAATCAATCAGTGAATATGCCGCGGCCCTGTCCAAGATGACTGCAGAAATTCTTGTCAAAAATGCGCACCTGATATATCCCGGCTCTGAAGAAGGTGCATGGATTGTAACAAAAGCCCTTGTATCATCTGGAGTTGCGATGAGTATTGCCGGGTCATCAAGGCCTGCTTCCGGAGGAGAACATAAATTCAGCCATGCACTGGATATTCTGTCTCCTGAAAGAGGTCTTCATGGTGAACAGTGCGGCATTGGTTCGATTATGACAATGTATCTGCATGGCGGCAACTGGCGGGAGGTTAGGGAATCCCTCAAGGATATTGGCGCGCCCATCACTCCCCGGCAACTTGGAATTGATGATGAAACTGCTGTAAAAGCCCTTTTAATGGCAAAAGAAATCCGTCCAGAGAGATTTACAATTCTGGATATGGGTCTTGAGAGAAAATGTGCTGAAAAACTTGTGAAGATGCTATACATGGAGTGATTAAAAATGACAGAGGATCAGATTCGTATAACTCTTGTAGGAAACGCTATTTCAAAAACAGGGACTGAATATATCTATAAAGGTGATCTGCCCGGTTGTGAAGGATGCAGGATGTTTAAAGTCTGCAACAATCTAATCCCAAAAAGACGCTACAGGATTGTAGGAATCAAAAATGAAGATGTTCATTCCTGCAATATTCATTATGGCAGTATGTGTGCAGTAGAAGTAATTGAATCGCCGATTGAGACTTTGATTGAGGTGAAAAAAGCAATTTTAAATTCTGAAATTATCTTCAAGCCTTCATGCACGGAGACCGGATGCAGATATTATGATATCTGTATGGCTGAGGGACTGATAGAGGGTGACAGGTACCTTATATCATCGATATCAGAGGATTTTAAACCTGAATGCATTCGTGGAAAAACACTAAAAAAAGTTGAACTGAGTAATATATCCGATTAATAAATCTGGATAATATATCTGAGAAATATGTTTGAATCTGAGTGATATGTTTGTATGATATCAATCTGAGTAATATTTTTGAGTATTATATCTGATTAAAGAGCATTTTTAGCCAGCATATATGCTGTTTTTTCAATCCTTTCGGCATCTCTTAATTTATTCATCCATCTTTTTGGAATTACATCAATACCTCCGTATGCTCCTCCAAGTGCACCGCAGATAGCACCTATTGTATCTGTATCGCCTCCCATGTTTACTGCTCTTATCAGCATATCCTCAAAATTTTCTGATTCTAAAAATAAAGATAATGCACAATGTGTGGCTTGTAGAGAGTCGAGAGAGGGACTAAGCGGGTATGATTTATAGTGAGACAAAATTTTTTTAACAGAAATTTCTTCACATTCAAAAAGAGTACTTTTAAAAGCCTGAATTTTCTCTTCGCCCCTGCAAAGTCTGCTTATCATGCTGTTTATGAAAGCTGAACATTCGCATGATACCGGATGGAAGTGTGTTATCTGTGAACATAATATGCTGTAAGCGCGGACCTCTCCCGGAGGGTAAAAAACACCCAGTGGAGGACCACGCATCACACTGCCGTTGCTTTTGCCTCCTCCTTTTTTATACAAATTATATGATATTTTAGAATAATCCATTCCTTTTAAAATACCGCTAAATACTTCTTTAGATGTGGGTCCGAAAAATCGAGGTTCCTTCTGATATTCCATACACATCCTAAGCGCAATGTCATCCGGGAAAAAACCCTTCATTTCGATTAGCGATTCGGCAATGGCAAGAGCCAGGAGAGTATCATCAGTTATGTCTCCGGCCCGCGTGTTGTTGTGCCCTCCTGAAATAATGTCCGTCACTGGTATTTTTTGTGCATTAAGACCCTCTAATGGCGCGCCCAGTGCATCACCTGTGGCAAGTCCTATTATTGTTCCTACTCCCCGCAAATAATCAAATATAAAGATCACCAATAAATTATATCTTGTTAGGATTGTTAGTATTTTTTAAGGATTGGTGATATAGTGCAAAAGGAGGAATTACTTCACTTACATATGCTTCTTATTCAGGTTAAGAAGTACTACGAATCAATTGATAATGAAGAGATTGTTACAGGGAAATACAACAAATTAAACATTTCACCTGTTCATATTCACAAAAACAAGATCTGTCATAAAGAGGCTATTCTGACTCTTGGTGAAGAGCTTGTAGGATATATTCAGCACAATCATGTGCCGGCAGTGGAATATGCTTCCGGTGCGGGTTCTGAAGAGGTTGCCGTTGAAAACTAATCCGGCTGACTACAACACTATTTTAAGGGAGATTATTTCCCGCATTTTATCTGAAGCAAAATCATCATCTGACGTTCAGAAGATAAAGGCCTCTGTAGCAAAAAAATATTCACTGAATTCATTTCCAAGAAATTCAGAGCTATTTTCTGCCGCACTTGATTCTGAAAAAGAAGATTTGAGGAATTTTGTTCAGGTAAAGCCGTCCCGCACAATTTCAGGAGTAGCTCCTGTTGCTGTGATGACATCACCCCATCCGTGTCCGCATGGAATCTGCCTCCCGTGTCCGGGAGGTCCGGAAAATGAACTGTTTAAATCTCCACAGAGTTATACGGGTGAAGAGCCTGCGGCACTTCGGGGAAAACAGCTTGAATACGATCCATATGCTCAGGTTCAGGCAAGACTTAGTCAGTTTGAGATGCTTGGTCATCATATCGAAAAGGCTGAACTGATTGTAATGGGAGGCACCATGACGGCGCGTGATCCTGAATATCAGGAATGGTTTATGCGTTCGTGCATTCGTGCAATGAATGAATACGGTAAAGAAGACCGCGGTGATATTTTTACATTTGAAGAATTATGCACCGAAAATGAAAAATCAAGGGTTCGCTGTATAGCAGTTACTTTTGAAACAAGACCGGACTGGTGCAAAAAAGAGCATATTGACAGGATGCTTTCACTTGGTGTTACAAAAGTAGAGCTTGGTGTTCAGAGTCTTGACAACAGTATTCTTGAATTTAACAGAAGAGGGCACTTTGTTGAGGATTCTGTACTTGCAAACTGTTCGCTAAGAGATGCAGGAATCAAAGTTGGTTTTCATGTAATGCCAAATCTTCCCTCTGCAACAATTGAAGATGACAAAAAAATGTTTGACACACTTTTTTCTGATGAAAGATTCTGTCCGGATTTCATCAAAATCTATCCTACACTTGTAACTCCTGGTTCTGAGATTGAAAGTCTCTGGAAGAGGGGAGAATACAAAGTCTATGATGAGGATGAACTTGTCAGTCTTGTTGCTTATGGAAAATCAAAATTGCCTGAGTATGTGCGTCTTCAAAGAGTACAACGTGATATACCTGCAAAATTAATTGTTGCAGGTTCACATTTCAGCAATTTCAGACAGCTTGCAAAAAACCGTCTTTTGGAAAACGGCGGCCAGTGCAGATGTATAAGATGCCGCGAAGCCGGCAGGAATGTAATAACCGGTGAGCCGGTCATTGAAATTGTTGAGTACAGATGTTGTGGAGGTACAGAGTATTTCATTCAGGCTGTTGCTGATGACTGTCTTGTGGGCTTTGTGAGGTTAAGACTTCCCAAAAACCCCTGGAGGGAAGAATTGAAAAATTCTGCACTTGTGCGTGAACTTCATGTATATGGAGCCCTTGTACCTCTCTCAGAGAAAGGTTCGGGCAACAGATGGCAACACAGGAATTATGGCGATCGCCTTTTAAAGATTGCAGAAGATATTTCAAAAGAGAAAGGTTACGGCTGTGTTAGCGTTATGAGTGGTATTGGTGTCAGACCTTATTACAATAAACGCGGATATGAAAGGCGCGGGCCGTATATGGTAAAGGAATTTTAATGAATGCGGCAACAAACGAATATCTAAAGTCTCAGTTTACCCGGTATTACAAAAGAGCAGTTTTTGATCTTCCACCTGCTCTTGAACAGAGGGAGTGGGGCTTTATTTTCTTTGATTCTGCAAATGAAATGAGAATGAAGCGTCATATTGGATTTAATGAAAGATCTGATGTTGAAAATTACTTGAAAACAATGGTGCCGCGTCATGCTTATTATTCAACAGCCTATTATGCTCTTCCTTCCGCCGGAAATATGCAGGATAAAATATGGTCCGGTGCAGATTTAATCTTCGATCTGGATGCAGATCACATTGTCCGTTGTGCATATGATGAAATGTTAAAAAGAGTCCATGAGGAGACCATTAAAATTTTGTCTATGCTTAACGATGAGCTTGGATTCAGCCAGAAAGATATGTCTATTGTATTTTCCGGCGGGAGGGGTTATCATGTTCATATTAGAAATCTGGAAGTTCGCGGCTGGACAGGGCCGGAAAGGCGTGAACTTGTTGATTATGTATGTGGAACAGGCCTTGATCCTGATATTATGCTTAAAGGAAGAAAGAAAGGTGTTCTCGCCGGCTGGCCTCAGCGATACAGACAGGCTCTTATAACTTATCTTATGGGCTTAAAAAATTCCGGAGAAGATGAAGCTGTAAAAAAATTATCCTCATTAAAGGGTGTTAGTAAAAATTCAGCGCAGGAATTTTACAAATCAACAGACAGCATATTAAGGGCCTTAAAAAAACCGGAGAGAAATGTTTTGGTCAGCCGCGTATTAAGGGCAGTGCTTACCGGAGAGGATAGTGACTTTTCTGAAAGGATAAAAGATAAAGCCGCCCTTACCGATGAGCCTGTTACAACTGACATAAAACGACTTATCAGAATGCCCGGTTCTCTTCATGGTGGAAGCGGATTTAAAGTTATGACACTGACTCCAAGAGAATTTGAAAATTTTGATCCATTAAATGATGCAGTTATTTTTGGCGAAGAACCTGTAAAAATTGACCTTTCATTCAAACTTGAGATGCCGCTTCTTGGAAATAAATATTCATTAGAGAAGGGAATCAATACTGTACCCGAGGCTCTGGCTGTTTTCTTATGTGCCAGAGGCATTGCGGAATATCTTGGCGGAGGCGATAAAACCAATGGATTTTGATTATCTTCGGCTGATCTCTCTTGATGAAAGAGAAAGCGGGAAGCTTTCATCAATATCTGCTGATACATACGATATTGCAGGAGAATATCTTGCTGAACTCTATGAGGAGGCCAAATCCATTGATCACTTCATGACCAAAAGGGGCAGTGAACTGATTGATGAAATTGAGAGTGTCCAGTCTGTACTTCAGACTATAATTGATCAAAGGTTTAAGAAAATAATAAAACTCGCAGAAAATCAGACCGGTACCGGAAGGGTGGATAAGGAAGAGCTAAAAATGCTCATACCTGTTGAAAGAGAGATGTATGATGAGATTTTAGAGGCGATTGGGAAATGCAGGGATAAAATCACAGGTACTTGTACAGATTATGTTTCTCAAAGCGCAGGTTCCTTTAAACACAGAAAAAAAACCGAACCGAAAAGAACTGTATCTTCTCCTGAAATCATTTCGCCAGTCATCACAGATGATGACTTCCCTATAGAGAATAAATTCATTGAGTGTACAGGTAATCCTGAAAACCCGGATAAGGAAAGTTTGAAAAGCAGTGATGAATATGAAATTGTCTATATTAAAGAGAATATAGACTCCTTTATGGGTCTTGACGGACATATATATTCATTATCCGCTGAGGATGTTGTTTCATTGCCGGTGCAGAATGCATCTGTTCTTTGTGGACGCAACATAGCCTTAAATATCAGGGTAAGCAAATAATAATGAGATTTATTGTGAAGACTTCCCTGTCGGGCTGTTTTCCTGACCCTAGAAAAACAGATGTTTTTCATCGGTTAATATCCAATTTAAAGGGGCTAAACGTTTTATGAAGATGCCAACAAAGTTCAAGACATATTGTCCATACTGTAGAAAACATGAAATTCATGAGGTTGAGAAGGTAAAAAAAGGCCGTGATCTTCACCTTCACTGGATTGATCGTCAGAAAGGGCGCAGAAGCAAAGTCGGAAACATGGGTAAATTCTCAAAAGTACCTGGTGGAGACAAGCCAACAAAGAGGATTAATGTGAGATACCGCTGTTCAGTATGTGGTAAGGCACACCTTAGAAGCGGCGTCAAAGCAGGTAAATTTGAACTTACGGAGTGATTTCAATGGTTCGTGTAAACAGAGAAAACAGAACAAAATTTTATACAGTAAAGTGTCCTGACTGCGAAAATGAACAGAAAATTTTCCAGAGGGCAAGTACAGTTGTAAACTGTGTCGTTTGTGGAAAAGTTCTTGCAGAGCCTAAAGGCGGAAATGCAGATATAAAGGCAGAAATTATTGCCGAGCACGAGTAAATATATTGTTATGACTGAGAGAGAGTGGCCGGAAGAAGGAGAACTGGTCGTATGCACTGTTGCAAATGTGAAGGATTTTGTTGCATTTGTAACACTGGATGAATATAACGATCATGAAGGCCTGATTCCAATTGCCGAAATAGCGCGTGGGTGGATAAAACATATTCGCGACTTTGTTCGTGAAGGACAAAAAGTTGTATGCAAAGTTCTTCATGTAAACACAAGTCGCGGTCATATTGATCTCTCTCTAAAAGATGTCAATGAACATCAGCGCAAAGAAAAAATTCATGAATGGAAGAATGAACAGAAAGCCAAAAAATGGATAGGCTTTATTGCAGAAGCTTCCGGAATTTCAGAAGAGACGCTGATATCTAAGTTTTATGATGAATACGGAGCATTGTTTCCTGTATTCGAAGACATCCTTATAGATGAGGATGCAACACTTAAGAAACTGGAGCTTGACGAATCTGTTGCAAAAGCGCTTGTAAATATTGCAAATGAGAATGTCAAACTTCCAAAGGTTACAATTTCAGGAACTCTTGTTCTGACATCTAACAAACCGGACGGAGTAAATGTCATCAGACGGGCACTAAGAAGCGCTCAGCCAAATATTGATGATGTTGAAATTGAGCTTGTTTATGTCGGCGCTCCAAAATACCGCGTTAAAGTAACTGCTCCTGACTATAAGTCTGCTGAAAAGGCCATCAACAAAGTTGCAAATGCGGCAATTGGTGTTATGGAACGTGCAGAGGGTCAGGGAAGTTTTATTAGAAAACAGCGCGCCGGTAAGAACTAGATGAGTCGTAAAATAAAAAGCTGTCCTAAAGACGGCACATATACTCTCTCTTCTGAATGTCCTGTTTGTGGAGGAAAAACCGGGGTTGCACACCCGCCCAGATATTCCCCGCAGGACAGATTTGGGAAATTTCGCAGGGTGACTAAGAAAAATGCATGATATTACTGTAAACTTTTTTAAAGAAGATGATTATTCCTGTGATATATTAATAGAAGGTCTGCCTGGTGTAGGTCAGGTGGGAAAACTTGTCGCAGAACATATCATAGAAGAGCTTGACGCAGAGAAAATAGCGGAAATTCATTCTATATTTTTCCCTCCACAGGTTTTGATCGATGATTTGGGCATTACAAGGCTTCCCAATAATGAAATATATCGTTATAAGGGAGAAAATCTGAAAATAATGTTTCTTGTAGGAGATTTCCAGAGTTCATCTCCTGAAGGTCATTATCTCCTTACAGATACTTATCTTAATATTGCCGAAAAACTTGGAGTAAAAAAAATCTATACTCTGGGTGGCTATGGAGTTGGCCATCTTATAGAAGATATAAGAGTTCTGGCGGCAGTCAACGATGAAAAACTAAAAGAAGAGGTTGAATCTGCAGGTGCTGTTTTCACAAACGGTGAACCCGGAGGCGGAATTATAGGAACATCCGGTCTTCTCCTTGGAATGGGTAAGAACAGAGATATTGACGGTATCTGTCTTATGGGCGAAACCTCCGGTTATCTTGTTGATCCAAAAAGCTCAAACTGTGTTTTAAAGGTTCTCTCCAATCTCATTGGAGTTGAGGTTGACGCAACTAAACTTAAGGAAAGAGCTGATGAAATGGAGCATTTTGTTGAAAAAGTTAAAGCATCTGAAAAGGCAAGCTCTGAAGAAGAATTGAACTATATCGGCTGATTTATGATTTTAACAGCAGATTTGCATATACATTCTCTTTTTTCAATGGCCGCATCTAAAAACACAACTCCTGAACTGTTGGAAAATTCCTGCAGGATAAAAGGGATTGATGTTTTGGGAAGCGGTGATGCTTTCCATCCTGTCTGGCGAAAAAGCTGGGATGATTTTCTTTTTGAATCTGATCTTTCTGTAATTCCTTCAGCTGAAGTAGAGGGAGAAAAAAAAGTTCATCATCTTATACTAATGAAGGATTTTTCAATTGCCGGGGAGATATCTGAGAAACTCGCGCCTTACAGTCCGAATATAAAAAAGTCCGGAAGGCCTAATGTTTCTATTTCTGCAGAGGCACTTTCAGAAATTGTTCATGACTGTGGAGGATATATAGGACCTGCCCATGCATTTACACCATGGACGGGGATGTATGGCCGGTTTGGAAGCCTCGCCGAATGCTACGGGGAAGAAAAACCCGATTTTCTTGAACTTGGTCTCTCTGCAGACACCTCTTATGGTAATAAAATCTCAGAACTTGATAATATTCCGTTTCTTTCCAACTCTGATGCACATAGTTTCTTTCTTCACAAGATAGGACGTGAGTTTAACAAAGTTGACGCCCGTTCAAAAAGTCCTGAAGATGTACTTGATTCGGTGCTGAATGGCAATATTGTGATGAATGCAGGATTTTTCCCGGAAGAAGGAAAATATAACCGGACCGCCTGTTCAAAATGCTACCGGCATTTTACACCGGATGAAGCAGAGAAGTTAAAATGGAAATGCCCGCATGATGGCGGCAGGATTAAGATGGGTGTTCATGACAAATCAGTTCTTATGGCTGACTGTGTTACAGAAAGTATGAGACCGCCATATCTTCATATAATGCCGCTTGGTGAAATTATAAAAGAAGTTTTGAACGTTTCTTCTCCGATGGCAAAAAAGTGCTGTAGTCTTTATTCACGATTAATATCTGAATTTGGAAATGAAATTTTCATTCTTACTGAAGCACCGGTTGAAAAGATTTCTGAAATTGACAGATCAACAGGTATTGCCATTGAAAAATTCCGTCAGGGAAAAGTAAAACTGATTCCTGGCGGCGGTGGAATGTACGGCAGGTTTGAAATTTAAAAAAGAAATTGTTCCATTCGGATTTTATCATTCGGATTTGTGTGAACTATGTGAACTTTCAGTCATTTGCCCCTTTATCTGATTTTTGATCTCTCTTATTTCTTCAAGAGCATTGTCTCTTGATTCTGTGTCTCCCCTTTCATGTGCGGCTGTAGCTATGTCAGTTAACTGGATTAAAAGAGAAAAAGTATCTCTGTCTTCGAGGATCTTTTTAGAGATCATTCTATCTTTCTATTTTAAACAGGTTTAATAAATAATTTCCTTAATTTTTGAATCAGGGATTATTTTTCACTATTCTGATTTTTTCAACTAAATTTTTTGAAAAGTTGTCTGTGAAATATGCATGAGTATATCCAGCAAGGAGATTATTTTGATATATTCCGTCTTTTCCATTATCAATACCTTTTCCTCTGGAAAGTTCAAGAGCAAATTTCACATCTCTGTCGCAATCGAGCTTTGTATAGTGAAATTCATGCCCGTTATAACAGATGTTATGGTCAAGTATGCAGTTTTTTGCTGTGCATTTTGCACTGACATATCCAAGTGCCTGGAACCTGTCCATTTTGACTACATCTGCCGGAAGGATTCCTGCCATCCTGAAAGTTTTTCTATCTGATGTTATTTTTCTACAAAGATATGTAAGACCTCCGCATTCAGCATAGATGACTTTGTCCTGATTCGCGGCTATTTTTATCTGTGTTGTACATTTTGAAGATTCAAGCTTTTCCATATGAAGTTCGGGATATCCACCTCCAAAGTAAAAAGCGTCTGCATCCGGAAGACTATCATCTATCGGACTAAAAAAGATTAATTTTGCACCGTACTTCTTTAGTCTGTCAAAGTTATCCTGGTAGTAAAAATTAAAAGCCCTGTCATAGGCTATTGCTATTGTAACCTCTTCTTTTGCAGAATTTTTTTCTTCAGTAAAAATTTTGTTAATTTTAGGGTCTTTAAAATGTGTATTTTCAATTTTGGCATAGAATTCTGCAATTTGGATGAGCCCGTCAATGTCTGCGTTTTCTTCAAGAATTTCTGCAAATTCAGCCATGGCACTTGTTTCATGAGCCATCTCAAGTCCCAGGTGACGGCTTTTGACAGACTTTTCCTTTTGATTTGGAATAAAACCTGAAGCCTGTATTTCTAATGAAGCTTTTATCATTTCAGAGTGTTTTGAACTTCCAACTCTGTTGAACATGACTCCGGCAATATTGACATCTCTGTCAAATGATGCAAAACCCCTTGCAACGGCGTTTACACTTCTTGAAGATCCTTTGGCATCTATAACAAGTATTACAGGGGCGTTTAGAATTTTTGCCACATGAGCCGTGCTACCGGTATCTTCTCCTTCTAGACCGTCATACATTCCCATAACGCCCTCTATGATGGCTATGTCTGCACCTGATGAAGCGTTTATAAAGGTCTGTCTGACGCCATCTTCGCCCATCATATAAGGATCAAGATTTCTGGAATTTCTTTTGCAGATTGCTGTGTGATGAGAAGGATCAATAAAATCAGGTCCGATTTTATACGGCTGTACAACAAAGCCCCTCTTTACAAGTGCGGCCATAAGGGCGCTTGATATTGTTGTTTTTCCACAGCCGCTATGTGTTCCTGCAATAATCAGTGTAGGGATCATCTTAATATTCAATCGAATTATCTTTTTTTAACACTAAAAAAATCTCTGATTATCTTTCAATATATTCTTCCAATATATAATTAATTTGCATTAATTCAAATTACTCTGATCCAAATAATTATAAATAAATAGTCCTATGTCAAATTAAATTGTTGATTGTTTGATAAGTTTGAAATTTATCAGATATTTTAGGAGGTTTTAATTAAATGCATATTATGGAAGGTTTCCTGCCATCACCATGGTGGCAGATATGGTGGATTCTTGCACTACCCTGCCTGATTTATGGATTCTATAAACTGAAAGCAATGATAAAAGAAAACCGTGAACTTCTTGCTCTTTTAGGGGTGGCAGGAGGTTTTATCTTTGTTCTTTCAGCGTTAAAACTGCCGTCAGTGACCGGAAGCTGTTCACACCCTACAGGAACCGCACTTTCAGCAGTAACATTTGGACCCTGGATAACTGCAGTTTTAGGATTTATTGTCCTTCTGTTTCAGGCACTTTTTATTGCGCACGGAGGTCTTACAACCCTTGGAGCAAATGTAATGTCTATGGCAGTTGCCGGTCCGTTGGTTGGATATTATGTCTATAAATGTCTTGATAGGATTAACATAAGCTTCTTTGTAAATATTTTTATAGCCGCATTTTTATGTGATGTAATAACTTACTGCTTTACATCTTTAGAGCTGGCTCTTGCATTTCCTGCAACGGCCGGAGGATTTATTGCATCATTCATGGCATTCTTTGGCGTATTTGCAATTACACAAATCCCGCTTGCGATTATTGAAGCTTTAGTTTTTGTAGTGATCTTTAAGTATATCATAATGTTAAAGCCGGAACTTCTTGTAAAACTAAAAGTTCTTTCTGAAGAAAAAGTAATTAAATTAAAGGGAGAATTGGAAGAATGAAATATAAACTGGAGATAATTACAGCAATCGCAATTGTAATTTTTATAGGAATATTTCTCTATACTGATACTCTTGTTCAGGCAACAGGTGAGGAAGGCTGGGGCGGAACAGATGGCGTAGGATCAGAAATGCTTGAAGAACAGGGATATGAGCCCTGGATTGACAATTCTGATTATACATTTACACCTCCGTCAGGAGAAATTGAATCCTGTCTTTTTGCGCTTCAGGGTGTAATTGGTGGCCTTTTGATAGGTTTTGTATTTGGATCATGGACCACTGAGAGAAGATTTAAGAAAAATTCAAACTAATTTTTTTGTACATATTAAATGTATTATGAATTTTTGGAGGATATTGCCCAGACTAATTGTATTCGTGATATCCATCCGCTGATAAAACTGATAGTTGGTCTTGGCTGTATATTAATATCTGTATCCTCCAAAAGCGTAATTGCACCCCTTTTGATTATAATAGTCCTTAGCATTGTAACTGTTAAAATTGCAGGAATAAATCCTAAATTTTATTTAAAACTGCTCTTTATTCCTCTTGGTTTTGCGGTTATAAGTGTAGCTGTAATAATGTTTATGAGAAACAGTGGCGAGGTAATTTTCAGCTATCCTGTTTTTGACTGGTTTAATTTAACAATTACAAGGGGGAGTGTAAATGAAGGAATATTGATTCTTTCACGGGTTTTTGCCGGCATGTGCTCTTTGTTTTTTATATCGCTGACAACACCGGTCACAGATATGTTTTTACTTGCAGTAAAATGTCGTATTCCACGCGAATTAATAGATCTTTCAATGTTAATATACAGGTTTATTTTTGTTCTTATTGAACAGGCCATCCAGATTTATAATGCACAAAAAATGAGGCTTGGCTATGGTAGTCTAAAAGAAGGTATAAACAGTTTTGGAATCATGGCAGGAGCACTTTTTATTAATACCTGGAATACTGCAGAATCACTTATTCTTGCCATGGATTCAAGATGCTATGACGGAAAATTTGCATTAAATAATGAAAACAACAAATTATCTTATCCCCTTTTGTTTGTGGCCGGATTATTCATAGTAATTCTTGGGGTAATTGCATTTTTTACAAAAGATTTCACAATTTTTGGAGCTGTTTTTTCATGAATACACTAATAGAAATAAAAAAACTGAATTACTGTTACCCAAATGGTCCTGATGCTTTAAAAAATATTAATTTCAGCATAAAAAAAGGTGAAAAGATTGCACTTGTCGGACCTAACGGGGCAGGCAAATCAACACTTTTGTTAATGTTAAACGGGATGTTAAAACCTGATTCCGGAGAAGTATCATATCTTGGAGAACCGGTAAAATATGACCGGAAAAACCTTCGTGAACTTAGAAGGAAAGTTGGGTTTGTCTTCCAAAATCCTGATACGCAAATAATTGCTCCTACAGTTTTTCAGGATGTTGCTTTTGGTCCGGTAAATCTGGGTTTCTCCGGTGATGAAGTAAAAAATACAGTTCTTCTATCTCTTTCAAAAGTAGGACTTAGGGGATTTGAAAAAAGACCACCTCATCAGCTGAGTGGTGGTGAGAAAAAAAGAGTTGCAATGGCCGGAATTTTGGCTATGAACCCTGATGTTTTAGTATTTGATGAACCAACAAGTGCACTTGATCCGGCAGGTTCAGAGGATATTATGGAGCTTTTGGATGAGATGCACGCTGATGGAAAAACAATTATCATTTCAACTCATGATGTTGAGCTTGCATACCCTTGGGCAGACAGAGTTATTCTTCTAAACAGGGGAAGTATTCTCGCTCAGGGGATTCCTGATGAGGTTTTTTATGACAAGGCTCTTGTCAAATATGCAAAACTTTCAATGCCTGTTCTTTTGGAGCTTTATGAGAGTCTTACTGAAAGAGGACTGAAAAAATCTGAAAACCTTCCAAAATCTATTCTTGATTTTGTTCATATCCTCTCTTTAAACAATATAGGCAATTATCCTGCTGAGAAAAAGGAAAAAATAAAATGCGGCAGAATTCATCTGGTCGATGTTGATAAGGTAAAACCCGGGGAAATTCAAAAAATAATCATTGAAAATGAGATACTGGCAATTGGGGCAATGGGTTCAAAAGCCAAACTTATGGCAGAAATAGGAAATATTGAACCGGATTTCACATATGGTGTTATTGACAAATGTCTATTAAAAGCCATTAACGGCAAAAACACAATGATTATTACATCTGCAGGGATGATTAAAAGAGTTCATGACAGAGTCTTTGAATTTAATAAGGAAAGTCTTAGAGATATTGAAATTCTGGATTTTAAAAATTATGCTAATTAACCAAAAATAAATTATAGGCATTTAAGAAAATACAAAATATGCTAATTAACCAAAAATAAATTATAGGAATTTAAGAAAATACAAAATATGCGAATTAACCAAAAATAAAATATAGGAATTTAAGAAAATACAAAATATGCAAAAAAAGATTTATAAGATTTATCAATTATGAAATTACGATTTAACAAAAAAATGATTTTGGCTGAATAAAAAAACCATTTCCTTCGGATTTTATTGATGACAATATTTTGAAATTCACAATTATAGAATATTTTATTTAGTGTTTGTGATTTTTCGTCAATATTTTCCTGCAATAAGGGCAAATAGACGACTTTTTATCGCAACCCCGGGTCTGGATACAGATGAGGTTGTTATTTTTTCATCTTTATATCCCATATTTTCACAGACTGATATTTTAATTTCAGAATCATATGTGCTTAAAAAACTGCATAAATTTAAAAAATCAAATTCAGGATCAGCGATCAAAAAAACAATATAGCCTCTTTTTATTTCTTCAAGAGTTTTTAAAACAGCACTTTCATGATTCTTGCCATGCGCATTTACAACAACTGCACGAGTTAAGGGAATTTTTAATTTTGCAAAAGAATACTGCATAGAAGAAATGCCGGGAATAATTGTTCCTTTAAGATAGCCAAGACCTGCAAGCATGGGATCTCCGGTTGAAAGCACTACAGCATCGTCTGGAAGCTCATGAAGGGCTTTGTAATCTGTTATCTCGTGAACCCTGCATGAAGCACTTATATATTTTCTACAGATATCAATGGCCCTTTTTGAGCCGTAGATGAGAGTAGCTTTTTTTACAGCATTTATTGCCTCTTCTGTAAGCATCCCTGGTCCGCATCCTGCACCAACAATAATCATCCTGAATCACCTGTAATTACTCCGTTTCTGTCTATTAATACAACTCTCAAATCAGGAAACTTTTTTTTGCTTTTTGAAAAGGTTTCTCTGACAATCCTGTCCCATTCCTGCGATACACTCATATCCTCTACTGTGCAGTATTTAGTATCTTTTAGAATATCAGGATCTATGAACTTCATTATAAGGGCAGGAAGCCCACAGAGAATGACTTCTTTTGAGTTTTCAGCGGCGATTATTCCTTTTTCCATGTATTTGCCGACAAGTACAACCTCATGATTTGGAAACATTAATCTTGAATATCTAAGTCCCACTCTTCCTGTTGTGAGAACAACTTTTTCATATCCTTTTATTCTTTCAATAGCAGACTCTGTCAGATGATCATCCCAGGGTTCGACAAGGCCTGTTGAACCAAGAACAGAAATGCCTCTTTTAATCCCAATCTTTGGATTGAGTGTCTTAAGAGCTGTTTCTCTTCCATCGGGTATTGTCAGCTCAACCAAGACTCCACTGACACCTGCATCTTTCAAAGCCTCTTTTATAGATGATAAAATACAGTCCATGGCAGTTTTGCTTATCGCAGGTTCACCTTTTTTGAAGCGTGGTGTATCTCTTTCATATCTCCCGATACCTTCCCCGGCTATCAGTTCAACTCCGGATTTTTTTGGAATTGCTTTGGCACAGAAAAGAATTTCAGATGTTATATCATCCTTATAATCGCCTGAATATTTTCTGCTTTTACCTGTGCCGTATTTTCCTTCAGCTAATACCTCGAATATAAGATTGTATGGCAATTTTATACTTACGGAAACAACCGGGTTGTTAGAACTTTTAAGTGAGAGAACTGCGGCTTTGCATGCCGCCGCGGCTGTTGTTCCGGTCGTAAACCCTCTTTTTAAAACAGAACCGTCTGATGTTAAGATACCAAGACCTTTTTGTGCAAGCTCAAGGCTTTTTTTATCAGGGCATGCGTTAATCCATGATTTCGGATACTCATAGCCTGTTACAGGATCGGTTACCATATCAGATAAAAGAAAATGATTCAGTTTTTTCTCTCAATGTACATTGTAATGATTTCATTAAGTGCGGCTACTGCAGGTGGTGTGCCCCCTCTTGTGCCTCTGTTTGAAATTGACGGGACATCTTTTGTCCTTAAAAGCTCTTTTGATTCTTTGGCGTTGACAAAGCCAACAGCACTCCCTATTACAAGAGCAGGTTTTATTCCCTCATCAATAATATCGCAGACAGTCATAAGAGCTGATGGTGCGTTTCCAATAACAACGATTGAGCCTTCAATTCTGTCTTTAAGTGCAATAAATCCTGCAGAACTTCTTGTAATCCCTTTTTTTTGCGAGATTTCAGATCCGTAATCAAGTGCACATACAACTTCACTTTCATGTTCTTTTTTTCTGATACCTGTGTGTACCATTTTGATATCGGTTATTATCAGAGCCTTATTTAAAAGAGCTTTAAGTCCGGCATTTATGGGATCATTTCTAAACTCCATAAGATCTGCCATAATAAAATCACCAACAGATATTGCACATCTTTGTTTTATTCTGTCTTCCAAAGTATTATTGCCGATAATTTCTTTTGCAATTGCCCGGCTTTCAGAAGAAATTTTAAAGCCTTCCTTTGTATCCGCTCCCGGATCAATATATGTATTTTCGCTCATAACCCCTCGGTGTGATTATTCCTTTTTTCTCTCCAATCTGCATGAATCGTGATTCATCTCCCCCGATTATAACAATTGAGTGCATGTCAACATAACTGTCATCATCAAAGAGTTCCTGAAGAGTATAAAATCTTGATTCTTCATTATCTCTGCATGCATTTTTTACAACTGCAACAGGTGTGTCAGGATTTTTGAATTTTAATGCCCATGAAAGTGCAACTCCGAGATTATCCGGTCTGCCACGGCTTTTAGGATTATATAAAGAAACCGGAATGCCCATCTGGAATGCAAGATTAAGTCTTTTTTCGATAATTTCCATGGGTGTTAGTAGATCAGACAAAGATATTGTTGCAAAATCCCCTGAAAGAGGTGATCCTATTCTTGATGCCGCGGCAGTTGCAGCTGTAACGCCAGGAATCACCTCAAAATCAATATCTGCACCGTCATGCTCCAGCACTTCAAGAACAATTCCTGCCATACCATAAACACCCGGATCTCCGCCGCTTACCATTGAAACTATATTTTCTTTTGCAAGCTCAATACATTTTCTGGCGCGTTCAACCTCCTTTCCCATTGAACTCCAGATGATCTCTTTTCCATTAAGATGATCCTTTATCAAATTAAGGTAAAAGTCATTTCCGATGACATAATCAGATTCATCTACTGCTTCTATAGCTCTTTTTGTGAGATATGATGTGCTCCCGGGACCTGTTCCAACGATATAGAGTTTGCCCTTATCTGATGATTGCAATTGTAACTCTCCCAAATACATTTTTTTTCATAATTATCTCTTTTCTCTTGGATAACGCAAGCGCTGATGATTCACAGACTCCACAAAGCCCTATTTTATCAGATGCTCTTGATGGTGATGGAGGATTTTGCATGTTTATTGCTTCATCCTCCAGAAAAACAAGATTTCCACCTAATGAATTTATTGCATCTATAAGGCCTGTCTCATCCTCTTTTAATTTAGTGGTTGTGTAGGCCAAAATGTCTTCTTTTTTTATTCCTGAAATTTTTAATGACTCATAAATAGCGTTTAATACTTCATCTTTTGAAACTCCTCTTCTGCATCCAACCCCTACTATGTATTCACCTCTTTTTAGAAGGATTGACACAGCAGGTGATACGGATGCTATTGCAGGGCCTGTCAGGATATAGCGGGGAATTTTTCCACTTATGATTGCGGCATTAACTGTCCTTGTTGAGTCCTTGTTTAAAATTTCAAGATTCTCAATATCAGCTACAGATTCAACAGACATCAGGCCTTTTGTCTCAGTTGCGGTTGTAATTACAGAAATTAATCCAAACCTCTCTAATTTTTTTGCAAGTGCGTTTCCGCCATGATGACCTCCTGCAATAGGAATTGCATACTTAAAATCAGGACTTACAACAACAACACAAGGGTCTGTCCATTTATCAGCTAAAAGACCGGCAATACCTCTGACAGCAATGCCGGCAGACATTACAGCTATAATATTTTTGAAACGTGAAAAACATTCTTTGAATATCTCAGAATTATATTCCAGATATTCCGCATCAACAGCACAGGCTAGTTTTCCTGCCTCTTCTTCAAACGCCTTTAAGGAAATTACTGCAGTATCTTTCATTCGTATAAATATGAATTTACAAATCCGGAATCAATTGCATCCACTACTTTCCCGATGATAATCAGTGCAGTTTTATCAATCCCTGCATATCGTGCCTTTTTAGCAACATCAGATACTGTTCCCTTGATAATTTTTTCGTCAGGCCATGTTGCTTTGTAAACTACCGCCGCAGGAGTATCAGGCGGACATCTGACTTTAGCAAAAATTTCTTCCATATGTTCTGTTCCCAAAAAAATGACCATGGTCTCGCCCAGTTCAGACATTTCTGCGATTTGGTCCTTTTTAAGAGTCGTTCCTGCAGGCCTTGTTACAATTACAGACTCTGATACCCCTCTTAGTGTAAGCTGTGTGCCAAGTGCCGCGGCGGCGCCGAACATTGATGAAACGCCTGGCACTCTTATTGTCTCTATCCCATCCTGTTTTAAAAGAGTGACCTGCTCAATTATTGCACCATATAGAGATGGATCACCTGAATGAAGTCTGACGACAATTTTACCTGATTTTGCACCTTCAGACATGATTTTTGTCATTTCTTCAAGCTTCATTCCCCAGCTGTCATATTTTTCAGATGCCGGACAATTCTCAACCAGAACCGGGTTTACAAGCGAACCTGCATAAATTAAAATATCTGCCATATCAAGCAGTTTTTTGCCTTTGACAGTTATCAAATCAGGGTCTCCACAGCCTGCACCGACAATATATACTTCATTCATTTTTTATTTCCTCGCAAACATAACGCTGAAATATGAGCTTTTCTCTGGAATTTCTTCGTTTCGGAATATTTTTTGATCTTTCATATACATCTTTTCTGCAAGGATAAATTCCCTGTAACCTTCTGTTTTAAGATTTTTCATAATTTTTTTAGGATTTTTAACCTTTAAAAGAATCTTTGAGTCTTGTGGTGATCCGTCTGTTATTAAAATTCCTCCGTTTATATTTACCTCTGAGGCGGATGCAAATGCTGTAATGGAGCTTATTCCAGGAATTGTTTTGTATTCTATAGAAGGATATTTTTCATCAATTATGTCACATAGTCTTTTGAATGTTCCATAAAAATTGGGATCTCCAAGAATACAGAAGACTGCAAGACCTTTTTTTGCAACAGGAACTATTAGATCTGCGTTTTTGTACATACATTTCTTTATGTAGTCTTCATCATCAGTCATTGGGAATGAAAGAACAACAGGGTCGTCTCTGTAGGGAGAGATTATTTCTTTTGCTACATTTCCGGGAACAAAAACACAGTCTGCTTCTTTTATCATTCTGACTGCCTTTACTGTTAAGAGTTCGGGGTCTCCCGGGCCTATTCCAACTGCGACAAGCATCTAGTTCACTTCTCCAACTATGATATATACAGGATTTATTGGTTTTAGCATAATATCGCCAACAAGCGGATACGAACGGGAAATCTGTACGTGAATTGCTTCCTTAAAAATTCCAAGCTGCTTCATTTTATCAATGGTCTTTTCAACTGTTCCTAAAAGAACTGCATTTACAACAATTTTTTTGCGGACTTTGGTGGAGAGTATTTCCAGAATTTCTTCGATGTTAGTTGACCCTCCAAGAAATGCAGAATCCAGATCTTCAATATTTTTTAGAATTTCTGATGCTTCTCCCTTAATTATTTTGATGTTTTTCTGTCCTGATTTTTCAGCTTCAAGTTCGGCGCACTCTATGGCTTTTGCTCTTTTATCGATTGCTATTACACTTTTGCATATTTTTGACGCATGAACAGAAATTTTCCCAGTGCCGCATCCTATGTCTGCTAAGACGTCATCACTTTTTAAATCAAGTTTGAAGAGAGATATTGCCATAATTTCGTCCTGTGTGGGACCACCTTTTAGCTCCATATTTAAAATCCCTGAAATGTTTTAATAAATTTTAATTGTTATAATATATATCCGGATTGTTTTTTTTATATATCCCAGTCTTTTTTTGACTGATATTTTATTTTTAAGTAGTAAAAGTTAAAGTGCGAATCAGCTAAATATATGAAGAATGATCAAAGTTCGTAGAGAGGTCTGCGGCTACTGCGGGGCATGTGTTTCTGTCTGCCCTGAAGGAGCAATTGAGCTTATTGACGCTTACCTTTCAATTGATAATGAAACCTGCAAACTCTGTAAAATTTGTTTAAGAGTTTGTCCGCTTGCTGCACTGGAGGAGGTTTCAGATGAAGAATGAATATGATGTTTTGATAATCGGCGGTGGTCCCGGAGGTGCGCTTGCAGCAAAGACATGTGCAGAAAAAGGACTTTCTGTTTGCATTATTGAAAAGAGACCTGCAATTGGTGTACCTGTACGCTGTGCCGAAGGAATCGGAGAAGATTTAATAGGGGAATTTTTTGACGAACTTAACCCGAAGTGGATATCAGAAAAGATTAAGGGAGCCAAATTAATATCTCCGGATGGCAGCAGTTTTTATCTGAGTCCTGAGATGGCAGGAAATGAGGTAGGATATGTTCTTGACAGGAAATTCTTTGACCGTGATCTAATCTGGCTTGCTGTAGAATCAGGTGCCGAGTGCTATGTAAAAGCACGTGCTGTTGATGCAATTATGGAAGACGGGGTTGTAAAAGGTGCTGTCATAGAATATTTCGGAGAAAAAAAGGAGATTCGTGCGAAGGTTGTAATCGCCGCAGATGGTGTTGAATCTAAGTTTTCAAGATATTGCGGTGTTGACACAACTGTTCCTTTAAGAGAACTTGAAACCTGTGCACAGTATCTTATGACAGATATTGACATTGAGCCCGGAATCACTGTTTTTTATGTGGGACGTGAAGTAAGTCCGGAAGGATATATCTGGATATTCCCAAAAGGAGACAGGACGGCAAATGTCGGAATAGGTATTTCAGGTACACAGTCAAAAGATTCAAGCCGTGCAAAGGATTATCTTGACAAATATGTCAAAAAGAACTTCCCTGACGGAAAAATAATAGAGCTCATTGTCGGCGGAGTTTCAGTCTGCAAACCACTTGAATGCACTGTTGCTGATAACCTGATAATTGTCGGGGATGCCGCCCGCTTAAGTGATCCAATTACCGGTGGCGGAATCTATAACGCCATGTATACAGGACGTCTTGCAGGAGAGGTTGCATCGGAGTGCATACGCTCAAATGACTGTAGTAAAGAAAAACTTATGAAATATGATACAACCTGGCGTTCTTCAAGGATGGGTAAGGCTCTCGAAAGGAATTATCAGATAAAAGAAATTTTTGTCAAACTATCAGATGCACAGTTAAATTCTGTATTAAATTCAGTAAATAATCTGGTAATGAAAGAGTTTTCAACTCTTACACTCATAAAAGAGATAATTAAAACCAATCCCAGGCTTGTAAAGGAGCTTTCAGGATTAAGAAAATTTTTTGAATAAATTAAATTTTAAATTTTTAATCTGACATTTTTTTTTAATTTTTATGATTAGTGTCAAATCTGATTGCTATGAAAGTCAAAATTCCTGATAAACTTTCATCACTTTTTGTGTGATGAAAAAAGCTCATCATGTGCGTTTTATATGAAAATCACTTTGTAACTTACACGGAATCAGTGCATGAAATATAATTTCATGGACGTTTTTAATGAAACTTTTTGATTAATCACTTTGAGATTTAAATCCGGATTTCATAATAAATATTTTATAAAAATGTTGCATGGGTAAAAAATATTTTAGGAACATTTTTTAAATCTTTTTCGGATTTACTTTTTTTGGATTTTTAAGCTGTTTATTTTGGACTTTTAAGCTGTTTATTTAATGTTCTTATACATTCTTCTTCTGCCTGCTTTTTTGTAAAAACCATTATTCTGTCATTAGGCCTGATTCTGACAGTTCCATTTGGAATTATTATATCTTTTCCAACTCTTATTATTGCAATAAATACAAAATCAGTGACGTCAAGCTCTTTTATTTCATGATCAACGAAGGGGGCGTTTTCATCAACTGTCATCTCAAAAATTGTTCCGCCGGGAATCATTGCCAGCTGTTCCATATTCGGATTTTCAGACCAGTAATAGAGTCTGTTGGCAACAAGTTCGTCAGGATTTTCACTGATTCTGACACCTACTTCCTTGAAAAGCTCTGAGTGTTCAATTTGATTGACTATTGATATGAGATTTTTCACTTCAAATCTTTTTGCAAGCCAGCATGTCATGAGGTTCACTGCATCGTCACTTGTTGTTGTGATAAGTGCATCTGCCCTGTCTATTCCGGCATCTTCCAGAATTGATTTGTCTGTGGAATTTCCTGTTATTGCCATTACATCAATGTGTTCGAGTATCTCATTACAGCGATTCTCGTCTTTATCAATAACAACGACATTATCACCGTGCTCTGATGCGATGGTGGCAAGACTTTTTCCGATTCCTCCAAGACCTATTATGATGATGTACATTTTATCACGTATCCTGTATGGTTATACATATAATTTATGAAATCAATAATCCTTTTAAGTGATTTGTGGAATAGATGAGGCCGGGAAAGGTTCTGTTCTTGGACCTATGGTAATTTGTGGTGTGGCTGGAAGATCACTCTCTGATTTTGAAGATAAAGGTTTTAAGGATTCTAAAACACTTTCACCTTCCCGGCGTGAACAACTATATGAAGTAATTGTTTCTGAATTTAAAACAGCTTTTGTTATTCTTGAGGCGCAGGAAATAGATAAACTCAGACAGTCTCATTCTATGAACACAATTGTTGCAAAATCTCATGCGCGTGCGGCTGAGATGCTTTCGGTTGAAAAAGCATATGTTGATGCATGTGATGTGAATGAAGTACGTTATGGAATTCGTGTCAGTGAATATATGAAAAATCCTGCTGTAGTTATTTCAGAGCATAGGGCAGACAGTAAATATGCAATAGTGTCTGCCGCATCAATAGCGGCGAAAGTAAAAAGAGACAGAATAATAGAGAAGTTATCAGAAGATTTTGGCGATATTGGGAGTGGATATCCGTCTGATCCCAAAACAATATCTTTTTTGGAGAATTATATTTTTAATAACGGAGAATGTCCTGTAATCGGACGAAAAAGCTGGAAGACTGTTTCAAACATAACTGGAAAAATAAACCAAAAAAGTATTTTCGATTTTTAATTTTTTTATTTATGGATAATAATCAGGATTGCATCTTAGAGAAATTTCATCAGTAGTGCAGTCAATATATTATGCCAGATGGATTTGCTGTTAGTTGTGCTGTTTTGTCTTGCACTGTATTTTCTAATAACAGGTTATATAAAAGCAAATAATCTCTGGGAGAAGCATATAGTTTTTTATGGGCCGATTCTTGGAATAAAAACAGATAATGTAAAATTTTTTGATAAGTTCATTCCATTTTCACGTTTTTTTAAGATATACGGGACACTTGGGGCACTTATGGTTGTTGTAGTTTCAGTATTGATGTCTTTGATGATGATTTTTACACTGCAAAAGACAATCGAGTCGCCGCCTGCTCCCACAGGGATTTATGAGCCTCAAAATATTCTTGCAATTCCTGGTGTAAATGAATTTCTGCCGCTCTCATTTGCAGTATTGTTTGCCTTTATTGTTACTCTTATAGTTCATGAGGGAGGGCATGGTATTCTTTCCCGCATTGAAGGTATAAGAGTTAAGAGTACTGGTCTTTTATTTTTTGTAGTTCCTATTGGTGCTTTTGTTGAACCTGATGAAGAGGATGTTGAAAAAGCAAAACCTTCTTCCAAGATAAGGATGTTTGGCGCAGGCATTACGAATAACATGCTTGTTGCATTTCTGAGTTTTATTGTAATTGTTGGTCTTATGAGTTTTGCGGCGCCTGCTGATACACCGTATCTGAAAGGGATATACAAGGATTATCCTGCCTATGATGCAGGTGTTCCTTCAAACTCATTAATTGTTGCAATAGATGGAGTGAAGGTTGATTCACGTGAACAACTCTCTCAGGTGCTTGACAAAACAAGACCTGGTGATGAGATAACACTTACAGTCTTTAATGATAATAATTTAGAAGATTATACTCTCACTCTTGAAAAATGGCCTGATGAATTAAGTTCTGCTGATTCCGGATTTATGGGAGTTTATTATTATGATTCTTATTCAATAAAGGCAGTGTCTGATAATATTCTTAAAAGTCCTTTAGGTCCGCTTCTTTTAATTTATGTTCCTATTAATGCGGTGATGGAGGATGATTCTTTAGGTCTTGGCATTATGGCATTTGATTCTTCCGATTCAGCGGCATGGAAAACTCCGTTTGAGGGATTCTGGACGGTAGTTCAGGTATTTTTCTGGTTATTCTGGCTGAATTTTGCTGTTGCAACATTCAACGCTCTTCCTTTTGTACCGCTTGACGGTGGATATATTATGCAGGAAGGAGTCAGAAAATTTTTTGAGAAGAGAAAGATTTCTGTAAAATATGCAAATTATGTTGTTGCAGGTATAAGCTGGTTTATGATAATGGTTGTTGCATCAATTATCATAGTTCCGTACCTGTCTGCTGTATGATATATAAAGATAAAAGAAGATAAATAGAATCATATAAAAGACACATAAAAAAGCCGGATAAATTTCAAAAACCTGATAAAATAACAGAAAAACTAATTTTTTTCTTATGGATTTTGTGGAATAATCTTCATAAAGTCTGTATTTCTGGGAAGTATTAAAAAAATCTCCATTAAGAAGATGAATTTTTATTCAGGCTAAATTAACTGCTTCTTAAAAATCTGAAAAAACAATTGTAGAAGGAATATATGATATATATTGAATTAATATGTCAGAATAATAAAAAATTTTACTTTTAAATAGATTAAAACTTTCAGATTTTAATTATTTCAATTTATAGAGGTACAGTGCGGCAGGCTCAATTTTTAATCGAAAGATCATTAAAAAGAACTTCATATTGAGCTTAATTTTATTATAGGATCTGCGCATCTAAAAAGTGTAGTTTTATTTAAAAATAAAATAAAATTATATTATTGATTTTAAAATACTGAATCCTGTCAAAAAAATACCATCTCTCTAAAAGTCTATAATGAAATAATGGTCATAAAATTAAAAAATTAGGACAAAACAGACGTTTTGGATTAAAATTATTATAATTTTTTGTATTGAATAATTCAATTTGTTTTAAAATCCACATTCTTTTTTTTCGTTAAATAAGTCTATTCTGTTATTTATTGTATTAATTTTTTTCTTATAAGATTTTGAAAATTTTTAAAAATATAATTGTATTGTGATATATTTATGTTCATTCAAAATCTTTTTATCCCTGAGATGAATTATTAGTTTGATAATTTATCAAAAAAGCCAAACCATTTGGAAAAAATTGTGCTGTAAATTTGTGAAAATTACTTCCCCCGCATCCCACCTAAATCAGGTAAAAGTTCAAATGGAATAATCAAAAACCGGATGTCCAAATCTGATATTTTAAAAAATGCGGCATGATAAAAGAGGATAAAAAAATGAATGACAACGGGTGTAGTATCAAAGTGCATCATATTGGTATTGATAAAAAAGAAATGCTTCAGGGATTGGCAAAAGAGCATGGAACTCCAATATTTGTTATAGATCATGAAGTTATAAGAAAAAATTACAGGGATTTCAAAGAGCGTCTTCCTGATGTTCAGATATATTATGCAGTCAAAGCCAATTCAAATCCGGAGATAATCAGGACATTATATGATTTGGGATGTAGTTTTGATGTCGCATCAATGCCCGAATTTATGCTTGTTTATGAAAACATCAAACATCTTCCTGAAAAAGAGCGTCTTGAATGGATTTATGATAAAATAATTTATGCAAACACAATTAAACCTGAAGAGACTCTTGAGGCACTAAATCATTACAGGCCTCTTGTTACATTTGATAATATTGAAGAGTTGAAAAAGATAAAAAAATTTGCTCCACAGGCAGGACTTGTTCTAAGACTCAGGGTTCCGAATACCGGTTCAATGGTTGAGCTCTCATCCAAATTCGGTGTTGATCCAGGCGATGCTGTAGATATAATCGAAAAAGCTATTGAGATGAGACTCACAGTTGAAGGTTTGAGTTTTCATGTAGGAAGCCAGTGCACAAATTTTGAAAATTATGTACAGGCTCTTGAAATTTCGGCGAATGTTATATCTGAAGTTGAAACAAGAACCGGCGAAAAGATTGGACTTTTGGATATTGGCGGAGGATTCCCTGTAAAGTATCATCACAGTGTAAAGTCAATTCGAACACTTGCTCAGCTTTTGAATGAAGAATTTGAGCGTCTGCTTCCGTCAGACATTCAGATAATGGCAGAACCCGGAAGATTTCTGGTAGCAAATGCATGTACTGTTGTAGCAAAGGTTGTTGGAAAGGCATTTCGGGATGGAAAACCCTGCTATTACATAAACGATGGCGTTTACCATACATACTCCGGACAGGTGTTTGATCACTGTATATATCCTGTTCTTTCATTCAAAGAAGGAGATACTCAGATATCAGCTGTTTTCGGGCCGACCTGTGATGCATTTGATACAATTACCCTGTCAGCAGAACTGCCTGAACTTGAAATTGGCGATTTGGTCTATTCAGAAAACATAGGAGCATATTCTCATGCATCATCGACTTATTTCAATGGTTTTCCGCCGGCAAAAGTCGTACACATAAATAAATGAACAAATAAATAAAAAAAGATAAAATCAGATCCATCTTTTTTTTCTGAAAAATAATATCATAACGAGAGATATTGCAATCATAAATATGATTGTTGCCGGGTATCCCAAAGCCCATCCCAGTTCCGGCATAAAATGAAAGTTCATTCCATATATTCCTGCAATAAATGTCAGAGGGATGAAGATTGTAGCAATAATTGTTAAGACTTTCATGACCTCATTCATCTTATTGCTGATGCTTGAAAGGTAAATTTCACGCAGTTCAGATATCATATCCCTGTATGTTTCAACTGTATCTATTATCTGGATGATATGATCTGATACATCATTTAAGTAAATCTGAGTTGTCTGGCTTATCATTTCAGAATCGCTTCTTCTGATGCCTGATATCATGTCCCTCATAGGCCAGGTTATTTTTCTTAAATAGATCATCTGCCGTTTTAATGAATAAATCTGATCCATTATCTCAGAATCAGGATTTTTTAATACATTGTCTTCTATGTCTTCTATTTTATCTCCGATTGATTCAAATGCAAGAAAATAACTATCAACAATCATGTCGATAATCATATACATAAGATAATCTTTACCGGATTTTGTAATTTTATTTTTATTATCTTTTATTCTTTGTTTAATATTTTCAAAACCGGGTACTTCAGATTCACTAATTGTAATAATTACATTTTCAGCAACTATTATGCTGATCTGTTTTGATGTTATTTCTTCTTTAAAAAAAACATATTTCAGTGATATGAAAAAATAATTATCAAAATTCTCAAATTTAGGCCTGAGATATGTGTTTAGTGAATCTTCAAGTGTTAATGGATGAATATTAAATGCCTGACCTAAATTTTCGATTTTATCAATGTCTAAAAGGCCTTTTATCTCAATCCATCTTATTTTGCCGTCATTTTCTATTTTTTTAAGATTTTTTATATCAACAATGCTGTATTCCTGCAATGAACTATCATCAAATTCTATGCAGTTTACTATGGTTTTTGCAGGTTCAGTTTCACTTATTCCAATGAGAGTTCCTGGTGCCATACCTGCCTTTGAAGATTCTTTAGTGCTGTGTTGCTTTAATATCGGCATTTCAATCACATTTTATATTAATTCAATTGTTGAAATTCTAAATTTTAAAATTTGAATAATAAGACCCGGATATTGAATATTGTATTATTGTTTGTTTTTGCATAAATGCGTTTATGGGTTTACCATAAAAACGTCCATGAAAACTTTTTTTTCATGAACTTTTTTTGGTAAACAAAAATGAAAAAAGTTTGAACAGAGATTTTGTGAAGATTGAATAAACAATGAAAAGATAAAATTTGGAAAAAAAGTGGGCCGGAATAAAAATATTAAAAAATGGATTTTTATTGGTATAATGGGCAGATTTATGGATATATTTTAGGAAGTTACATTTTGTAACGTCTTTTCTTCAATACTGTTACAAAAAGTAACATCTAAATTATTAGGTGTTTCATAATGTAACATGTCAAAAGTAATCAGAGTGCAGGAGGATGCAATAGAAATTGCTTTAAAATATGGTAATTCTGTAAGCGAAGGTATAAGGTCAATGGAAAATCAATTGAAAAAACAAAAGTCCGGTATTGATATTGAGGATATTAGGGTAGTAATCCAGGAAGAACTTGAAAATTTAAGGAGATATTAAATTTTGAATTATGAAGTTTCCCTGTCTTTGAATATAGTTTCAGCAGGCAGAAAAATCTCTGACAGAATTGATGAAATAAAATCTGCGGCTCCCTATTTTGATTATAATTTTAAAAATGAAATTTTATTGTTTAGCATAAAATTAAGTGATAAAAACGAGTTAAAAACTTTTTTGAATATTGTCGGAAAAAAATTGTTCCAAAAAAAATATCTGACTTTAAAAATTGACGGCTGGAGAAGGCAGAAAAAAGGAGAAAAATATGTTTTAAGTTTTCCTGTAAGTCTCCTTGACAGAGATTCAGATTTAATTTTTGAATTAATTTCGGAGATAAAAAATTCAGTCATATCCGATCTTCCTATGCTCAACAATGAAAATAATTATTTTGACATAACATTTGCTGAAACAAAAAATTCAGAGGATTTCAATTATTTCTGGTCGGCAATAGGAGAAAAAAATACTTTTTTTTCAGAACTGCTTTTAAAAACCATTTACAAAAACTGCCAAAAACCAAATCATGTTCCAAGAAAATTTTGTTTTTCCTTTGACATAATGGAAGTTAAAATCTTAGTAAACAATAAAAACTACGGGTCTTACAATCTGCCCCTGGGCAGGTTTGTTTATGCATCTGAAAAAAAAATGGTGAAGCAGACTCTTCAGAAATACAGACTGTTAAAAGGGTATGAATTAGCAGAATCTGATGAGAATAAATCAGGAAAAATTGTTGAAAATAAGAAAGTCTCTTTTTTTGCAATATCAGACCTGCATCTTGGTCATTTTGATATTATTGATGCAACTGCACGCCCTTTTATTACGACAAATACTGATGAAATGGATAAAATCCTGATCTCAAACTGGAATAAAATGGTATCTGAGGGGGGTGTGGTTATTTATGCAGGCGACCTCACATACAATCTGGATTCATCAAAAGCAGATAATTACATAAAACAATTAAACGGGAAAATAATTTTTGTCAACGGAAATCATGATACAGTTTCGTATGAAAGCCGGTTTCAGTATGAATTAAAATATAAAGATCACTTGTTTTTATTCATTCATAATCCCAAATTTTCTCCCGATAACTATCCTGGCTGGATTGTCCATGGACATACGCATAACAGCAGAATGTGTGACTGCCCCTTTATAAATTTCAAAAAAAGAACAATCAATATAAGCTGTGAATTGACATCATACCGTCCAATAAATCTTGATGAACTGGTTGAAATTATAAATAATGGTTCTATGGGGGGAATTGATAAGATATATAGTATTGATACTGGCTCATTTTTTTATGTGGAATAATATTTTCTATGAAGATGGGGAGTTAGAACTCCCTGATAACTGTTTTTAGTATAGAATTTGTAGAGTTTAATCACCCTTTTTTTCAGGTTACATCTTATTTTTGGCTGAAACAGATGCGTTGATTACATTCTCACAGATGTCTGCGGAATAATCAGCAACCCTTTTGATACTGTCTGAAATATTTACAATATTTACTGCCACAGATGCTTCAAATTTCATTGATTCAGTATTGATTTTTTTGCACTGACTTTCAATACATTTTGTTTCTGAAATAATATCATTTGCAGAATATATATCCCTCTTAAAGAAGGCATCCATGCCTGACTGAAATAATCTGACGGCCTCATGGTTTACCTCTTCAATCTGTATCATTAAATTTTCTGGTAACTTTTTGCCTGAAAGTTTTTTTACATTACTGGCAATTCTAGTTGCATGATCTCCTACTCTTTCAATTATTCTGCTGGCAAGAAATAAAACAACAGCATCTTCAGTTGAAATCTTCATCTTTTTTGAAAGATTCAGATCGTTTAAGATAAGATTTGATTGCCGTCCAATAAGCCAGTGGAGCCTGTCGACATCATTGTCACGAAATATTATATTTTCAGCCAAAGACAGGTCATTTTCTTTTAATGCAGAAACAGCATCCTGATGCATCTTTACAACAATGACAGACATCCTTAGTATTGTTTTATTAAGAGGCATTTCAGACGGATTTAAAAGATCTTTTATCAGAACCATGTTGTCTGTTTCATCAACAACTTCCTGTCCAATCGCCATTGTAGTAAATTCTCTTATAATATGCATTGTAAACGGGGGAAGACGTCCCTGGGCCCATATTTTCAAAGAAGTATAACCTGAGATATATGCTCCAATAAGACACCTTAGGAAAAAAGTCCTGTCAGTCGTGGAATTTATCTCAAACTCCCAGGTTTTTTGTATGCTTTCTCCACTTGTGTTTGGTGTTATAAGAATATTTCCGTCATTTTGAATAACAAGACCTATAGGATCATTTTTTTTTATATTTCTCTCTTTTATCCAGTCTTTTGGTAGAGAAATTATATATGATGAACCTCCGCTCATCTGAACCTTTCTTATATCCATATATACTGGTATCTATATTCAAACCTATAAAAAATATTCTAACCTTATTTGAATATGTGTTTATATGACATATATGTTCTATTTCGAAAACGCCTATATATTCTCATTTGAACTTTTATAATGGTGAATGAAAACCTATGAATGGCTTGAAATTAACTGGTCTAAAAACTGCAGTAATTGCTGCATTTGTAGTATGTATGGTCATGGTCTGTGGATGTCTGGGAAGTGATTCTTCTTCCGGAAACAATCCATTATCTGAGAAGGAATCTATTGAAACCCTGTCAGTTACAGGTTCGACAACTGTTCTTCCTGTTGGCCAGGCTGTTGCTGAAGAATTTATGCGAATAAATCAGAATGCTGATATTCAGTTGTCCGGCGGTGGTTCAAGTGTTGGTGTGCAGGCTGTTGGTGAAGGAACAGCAGATATTGGAATGGCATCACGTGAACTAAAAGACTCTGAAAAGGAGAAGTATCAAAATCTTGTTCAGCATGTTGTTGCAAAAGACGGCATTGCACTAATTGTCAGCAATGAAAATTCAATATCTGAAATCACACTTGATTCTGTAAAAAAGATCTATAAAGGTGAGATTACAAACTGGAAAGAACTTGGAGGCAGTGATATGGCAGTTGTTGTTGTCGGGCGTGATAGTTCATCCGGAACAAGAGAATTCTTCGCTGAAAAAATAATGGGAGATGATGATTTTGTATCAACACAGCTTGAGAAAAATTCAAACGGCGCTGTTCTTCAGACTATAAAGCAGACTCCTGGTGGCATTGGATATATCAGTATGGGATATCTTGATGAAAATGTCAAAGCTCTTAAAATAAATGAGAATGGTGCTGTAATAGAGCCAACTACTGAAAATGTACTGAATGGAAGATACCCCGTTGCAAGAGGACTTAATATGTTCACAAATGGTGAACCACAGGGCCTTGCTAAAGAATATCTTAACTTTCTGCTTGGAGAATCCGGTCAGGCAATTGTTGTAAAAGAAGGATATGTCTCAGTAATTTGATGAAATTTAAAAAAACTGTTCATGAAACTAATTTTTCATGCGATAGTTATCATGGAAATCAGATTTGATTTTCATTTATTAAATTTCTCTAATTTTGATATAGTTGCTAAATAAGTAATATTCAGCTTTCTTTCAAGATTTGGTGAAGTTTTTTTTAGATTTAATCTTTGATCAAATCTTTAAAAAACCAATCTGCCAAATTCAGGCAAAGGAGGCTTATTAATAAAGGTAACTGGGAAATGAACAGCAAATTGGCCCAAAAAATGAACAATGAAATGTTTGAATTATACGGATGTACAATGCAGAATCTTTATTCAAAAAAATATCTTGAAGAAATAATCATAAAAGCAATTCTTTTCTTAGCGGCAATTTTTGCTGTTGTGACTGTTTTTTTCATTCTTGTTTTTCTCATTAAAGAGTCGGTTTTTGCATTTTCAACAATAAATCCTTTTGATTTTCTCTTTGGAAGTGTTTGGAATCCTACGGGGATAAATCCGGAGTATGGAACACTTCCTCTCTGGACAGGGACTATTCTTGTTACAATCGGCGCAATGGCTATTGCAACACCGCTTGGAATAGGATGTGCGATATATCTCTCTGAAATTGCATCTGACAGATTGAAAAAAATTCTTCGCCCTGCAATTGAGCTTTTATCAGGAATTCCCTCAGTAGTTTACGGATTCTTCGGGCTTGTTGTACTTACAAACTGGCTTAGAATTACTTTTGATGTACCTTCAGGTGAATGTTGGCTTGCAGGTTCTGTTCTTCTGAGTATTATGGCGCTTCCAACAATAATCAGCGTCTCAGGAGATGCAATAAGTGCAGTGCCTGTATCTTATAAAAACGGGTCATTTGGTCTTGGTGCAACACACTGGCAGACAATAAGCAGAGTAATTCTTCCTGCATCTTTTTCAGGTATAACTGCGGCTGTAATTCTTGGAATGGGAAGAGCAATTGGTGAGACAATGGCTGTTTTGATGGTAGTTGGAAATGCAGGAATTATTCCTTCTCCTATCACAAATGTTCTGTCTCCGGTAAGAACACTTACATGTACCCTTGGTATTGAGATGGGTGAAGTTGCAGTAAACAGTGAACATTACTATGCTTTATTTGGTGTTGCAGTCCTTCTTTTACTTATAACTCTGACTGTAAACTTTTTTGCGGGATATTTAATTAAAAATCTTAGCATATCCAATAAAAAAGACATTAGAGGATTTAAAGGTCTTAGAGAACTTTTTTCAAAAAAGAAATTTTCAGCAAAAAAGATAACCAAAGTTCTAAAACTAATACTCTATGTAATACCTGTAATAATATTATTTTATTTATTTGGGTTTTTGACTGCCTTTGTTTTGTGTTTTACAGCTTTTGTATTTTATTATCTGTCAAAAAAATTAACTCCGGCAAATTCACAAAAGATAGTGTTTTTTTTAATTCGTTTATCTGCTGTTATTGTTCTAATGGCTCTTGCAGTAATTCTTTTTGATATATTCTCAAAAGGTATTCCGGCAATCTCCTGGGAATTTTTAACACAGTCTCCTTCAGGACTTGGACGTTATGGAGGGATATATCCGGCAATTGTTGGAACCGTGTATCTTGTTTTTGGATCAGTTCTTTTTGCTCTTCCAACAGGTGTGGGAGCGGCTGTTTATCTTGTCGAATATACAAAAGAGGGTAAAATTACGTCAATAATCAGATCAGGTGTTGACCTTTTAAATGGTACTCCCTCAATTGTTTTTGGTCTTTTTGGATTTTCATTTCTGGTTTTATACCTAAATTTTGGAGTATCCCTTATTGCCGGGCAGATAACACTTGGTATAATGATTCTTCCAACAATTATCAGAACAGCAGAAGAATCTTTAAAAAGTGTACCGCAGTCAATCAGACATGGAAGCCTTGCACTCGGAGCATCAAAATGGCAGACAATTATAAAGGTGGTAATACCTCCTGCACTTCCGGGAATTATTACCGGAACAATTCTTTCTGTTGGAAGAGCCGCAGGCGAGACTGCCCCTATAATGTTTACGGCAGTTGTTTTCTCTTCAAAATTTTTGCCTTCATCTGTATTTGAACCTGTAATGGCACTTCCATATCATCTTTTTATTCTGTCAACGAACGTGCCGAATGCTCAGACAAACCAGTATGGGACAGCACTGGTTCTTGTATGTTTTGTCTCTTTTGTCTATCTTGCGGCAATAATTGTCAGAAATCATTATCAGAAATCTGTAAAATGGTAGATTTCAGGTTTATTTGTATAAAAAAAGGAGGAATGTAATGAAAAACGAAGATATAATTCTTGAAACCAAAAATTTATTTTTGAACTATGGAGATAAGCAGGCTTTAAAAGAAGTGAGTCTGAAGGTTTACAAAAACAATGTTACAGCCTTAATTGGCCCTTCCGGTTGTGGAAAGTCTACTCTTCTGAGATGTTTTAACAGGCTCAATGATCTTTTAGATAACTGCCAGATTAAAGGTGAGGTACTCTACCATGACAAAAACCTGTATTCACAGGGCATAGATGTTGTACAGATGCGAAAGAAAATAGGCATGGTTTTCCAGCACCCAAATCCTTTTCCGAAATCGATTTATGAAAATGTTGCATATGGTCCGCGTGTACATGGAGTCAAAGATAAAAAGACACTTGATGAAATAGTAAAAAGATCTTTGAAAAAAGCGGCATTATGGGATGAAGTTCATGAAAGACTTTTTGATAATGCAATGAGTCTTTCCGGCGGTCAACAACAGAGGCTTTGTATTGCAAGAACACTTGCTGTAGAGCCCGAAATAATTCTAATGGATGAACCCTGTTCCGCATTGGATCCTATTGCAACATCAAAGATTGAATCTCTGATTGATACATTAAAACAGGATTTCACAGTGATTATTGTGACACACAGCATGCAACAGGCGGCAAGAGTCAGTGATTTCACCGGATTTATGTATCTTGGGGAGATGATTGAGTTTGGAAAGACAGAAAAAATTTTTTCAGCTCCTGAAGTGGAGCTTACAAATAATTACATAACCGGCAGGTTTGGTTAAAGGAGATATTGATATGACAGATAAATTTCACCTGGAAATTCAAAATCTGAAAAAAATTACAGCAGAAATGGGTCACTTTTCAATGAAGATGTTTACCGATTCTTTAATGGCATTGAAAAATCTTGATGAGGAAAAGGCAAAAGATGTCTATTTGCGAAAAGAAAAACTCTTAGAGTACAATAAATTAATTGAAGAAGAAACAATTCGTATTTTATCATTATTTCAGCCGGTGGCAGGTGATTTGCGAACAATTACCTGCATTAGTCAGATGAACACGTCATTTTATCGTCTGGGAAGAAATGCAAAAGAAATTTCAAATTTTATTGAATTTATGCCACAATTTTCACATCTTGGAATTATGAATTCAATATGCCATATGGCCGGTTGTGTATTATCAATGCTCTCAGACTGTCTTTATGCATTTGAAAATGAAGATGCAGAGATTATAAAAACTTTTTCAGGACGTGAACAGGACATTGATAACCTTCAAAAAACAATCTTTCGTGAAAGTATTACATACATGATGGAGGACAATTCAAAAATAACTGCCTGCACCGAGTATGTTATGGCATCACGCATTCTTGAAAGGATGGGGGATCATGCCTGTCTAATGGGTGAGAAGATTTATTTTATGATAAAAGGGCAGATGATTGAGATAAATTAAATTTTCATGAAATTACTTCGTAACTTACATGAAATATAATTTCATGGACGTTTTTTAGGGCATAAAAAGGAGATTTTTAAATGTCTTATATACGTTAAATTTTTTGAAAAAGAACTTTGAAAAAGTATGATCCTTTGATAAACCAAAATAAATTCTCAAATTTAGTTTTTTTAAGATTTATAGGTTTTTTTTGCAGAAAAAACCGACATATGTTAAAAATTCTTCAACTGCACTAATTCCGCCATCCAAAAAAATTGCACCGGATACAGCTTCTATGCATTCAGCAAGCACACGGCCTGAAGTCCAGATGTGCTGTTGTTTTTCGCCTTTGCCCCAAAAAACATAATTCTGAAGTCCAAGAAGTTCAGCAAGATTTCTGAGTCTTGTCATGTTGACAAGATCCGATTTTTTTATTGAAATTATACCTTTTTCATGCTCTCCTCTCTGCATTATATGCATAATTACAACAACATCAATGACTGCATCACCAAGCGTTGCATAAGCATCCATATAGTCCTCTTTTGGAAGATTATTCTCCTTTCCATAAGCATGCCTTATAAGGGCTCTTAACAGAAGAGATTCATCTGAAAAATTATAACCAATTTTTTTTTGAAAATATTCAAGACTTCTGTTATCAATTGATTCAAGCTCTATTCTGTCCACCACCAAAAATTAAAAAACATATGAATTTGCTGTTTTCAAAGAAAATATGAAAAAGCTATAAATTTATGTTGATAGTAATTATTCAGCCTCTATAGCACCTATTCTTTGATGCAAAAATATAATTGGCGATTTTTTATGCATAACCTGTTATTTCATAGTCAACAGATGAGGATTTTTCTGCACATTCTTTGCCGTGAATAATGACATTATCAACCATTTTTGCAAGCATATCAGGATAAACAGCGCCTACAATCTCTGCAACAGGCTTTCCGTTGCAGAAGAATTTGAAGGCCGGAACTGACATTATTCCATATCTCTCAGCTATCCACGGATCGTTTTGAACATTTATTCTTCCAAAGACTGATTTGCTTTGAAAGTCATGAAATAATTTTTCAAAATAGGGAAGCATTGTTTTGCAATGTGGACAATTCTCATTATAAAACATCACAATTACAGGTTCTGTACTTCTTTCAACCAGCTTTTCCCAATTATTAATTTCCAGTTCAAGGATTTTATCCGCCATAGAAAACACCCAGTTATGTGTGAAAAATCACCACGTTTGTTAATCCTTTTTTAAATGAGTTAACAAATATATGTTGAATTATTTGTTTTTTAATGCAACAATATCAGTAACTCCTGTTAACTTCCAGATATTGGATCTCTCCTCAGTTGCAATGGATTCAAGAGGTTCAGACGGCTCATGACCCAGTGCAGAAAGAATATTTGGAGATAATTTTTTTTCTTTTATCATATCTATGAATTTTTGTCTGATTTGTTTTTTCGTAATCGTATCTGTCTCCTCAATCAGGTATCCCTGCATTGTCACAAAGTTATAGAATGACAAATCATCAGAATATCTTTCAATTTCAACAGATACATGAGGATTTAATTTGTACAAATCATTTTTACGACCATATTTAGTTGATAAAAAGTACAAAAATTTTCCGTCAAATATGTACAAAAAAGGAGCAAGATATGGATACTTATCTCCTTTAAATGCAATTCGACATATAAAGCCGTCCTGTATGAGTCTGTTATACTCTTCAACTTCCATCTTTGGTATCTTAACAATCTCCATTATGTTTCACAACCTTTTGTTTCATAAATTTTCTATTTTGAAATCCTTGCATTCAATAGTAATAAATATTTCTTAATAATTTTTGTGTGATACTCAGTTTTGATTTTCATAACAACTGTTTATGAAATAAAATTAATTAAAAGCGTTCATGAAATTATATTTCATGCAACAGTTTCATGTAAGTTACGAAGTAACTTTCATGTAAAAGCCCAATGATGAGCTTTTTTCATCACACAAAAAGTGATGAAAGTTTATCAGGGATTTTGACTTTCATACCAAATGAATGAATTTTTTGAAAGGATTAAAAAAAGCGAAATAATTTCTGGACAAAACAGAATAGAAGAGAATAAAAAATAATAAAAGAAGAAAACCAAAAAAAAATAAAATAATATTTTTGTTTAACTGGTATTTTTTATTTGTAATTCCCTGTGTATTTAGTCTTTTTTATCCGGCGGAATTTCTGCATCATCTACAGGAGTTGTTGGATCTTCAAGATTTTTTATCTTATTCTCAATAGTTTTTACATATTCTGATGCTTCGCTTATATCTTCGTCAGCCAGTGATTTACCAAGTATTGACTCATCCAGTTCTACATCCTTCCAGCTTTCATCTGAAGATTCATCATCTTCGGCTCCTAAGAATCTGGCGCTTTGTTTTATAAGACCTGAAAGTTCAAAGGGGAAAATTATCTTAGTAGCTTGTCCGTTAGACATCTGTTTTAATGCATCAAGTGAAAGAACAGTAATTGCCTTTTTGTCAAGCGGTCTTGAACCAAGGGAAAGTATTCTAAGCCCCTGTGCTTCTCCCTGAGACTGAAGGATTCTTGATTTTCTGTCACCTTCAGCACGAAGAATTTTACTCTGCCTGTCACCTTCTGCTTCAAGAATCATTGACTGTCTTTTTCCTTCGGCTGTAAGAATCGCAGATCTCTTCTCACCATCTGCCCTTAGAATTGCGGCACGTCTTTCACGCTCTGCCGCAGTCTGCTCTGTCATTGCCTGTTTCACAGCACCTACAGGATCTACTTCCTTAATTTCTACGCGCTCTACTTTGACACCCCACTGGTCTGTTTCGCGGTCAAGGATATCTCTTAACTTGTTGTTGATAAGTTCCCTGTTATAAAGAACCTCATCAAGCTCCATGTCCCCGATAATCCCTCTCAGAGTGGTCTGTGCAAGTGCAAGTGTTGCGAGTCTGTAGTTTGATACTTCGAAGTAGGATTTTTCAGGATCAATTACTTTGACATAAACAATTGCATCAACATTTGTCGGGGAGTTGTCTTTTGTAATTACTTCCTGCTTTGGAACATCCATAACCTGTGTTCTCAAATCGATCTTTATAACTTCGGTGATAAATGGAATGACCCATCTAAAACCCGGATTTAATCTACCGATATATTGTCCAAGCCTTATCTGTAAAGCCTGTTCATATGGCTGAATAATTATTACTCCTTTGGCAAAGATTAGAATGATTGCCAATACTAAAATTACAGTTATTAAAGTACTCAATTTAACTCCTCCTCAACAATTACATGAACTCCCTCTGAATCCGTAACTTTTACTTTTTTCCCGGCATCAATAAATCCACCGGTAGTCTTGGCGCTCCAGTCAACATTGTCTATCCTGACTTTTCCGGATATGTTGTCCGGTTCAGCTTTAATTACTACAATTCCTTTCTTACCGATAAGAGAATCTCTGCTTGACGTGAAAGGACGAGTGTTTCCGGACGCTATTTTACTGTAAATCCACACCGTAATTCCTGCGGCAGAAAGTGCAGTAAGAATACCTATTAAAATAATCCAGCTTGAGCTGAAAATCTCCGGAAATAACAAAGAGACAGCACCGATTATTATTAGTGTAGTTCCGGGAACAGCAAGGAAAAAGCCCGGATTGAATGCTTCAAGTAAAAGTAATATGACACCTATTACTATCAGGATCCACCCAAGGGCAATTACTTCCGCAACCATTGTCTAAGATGATTGTTTTGATTTTATATAGATATATATGATTGAAAAAGTTCAATATAATCCTGTTTAATATAAAAGTGATATGAGGTTCTTTTAAATTTGAATTTAGTATGGATGGATATTTTTCAGATTGAGCAATGTGTAAAATTCAGTGTTTCAGTAATTATCTGGCAAGATACGCAATTCTTGAACCTTTTGGTATCTGAATATTGTCTGCAATAGGCTCACATTTGACCATCATAAGGTATGCAACAGGAGGTAGTTTTAATGTTTTTTTGTATTCGCTTAGTGATTCATAGTTTGCCATACCTTTTGAGATGATAAGTGTTGCAGAATTGATTGCGTCTTCTACTTCCTCCGGAATTAGATTCATGTTTAAACCTAATTCGGATACACCTGATGTATTTTCATAAAGATTATCTGCGATTTTATCAATTTCAAGAAAAAGAGCATCTTTTATAGTTGCATCATTAATTATTGGTCTGCTTTTTACAACTACTGTTACATGTGAGCCATTATTTTTGAGATGTTCAATGAACTTTTTATCAAATACAATTTCTCCGCAGTTGTCACAGAGGTAAACAACTCTTCTGCACAACTTTTCTATCTCATCCGTATCATCATGACTAAAGCCTTTTTCAAATTCACCGGTAAAAAATCCGACAAAATCATCAGTTACCTTATGTTCTTTTGATCCATAATCAAGAGTGTTTGCAATAACACAGGCAAGAGCGCAGTCCCGGAAGGTAACAAGCCTCTCTTCGATTTCAGAGAGAAATAATTCTGCTTCATTATTGGTAGTTTCTTTTATCTCTTTGTAAGGGTCGGTATTTCCAACCATTTCACACGCGGTTCTGTGAATCCTGCTGGAAATCTCAGGAGATGGAAGTTTTTCAGATAATGCTTTTGTTAGTTCCTTTTTGCAGACATCGACAATCTCATTTATTACAGAGTCATTGTCACTTGCGATTCTGCATTCGTACTCTATTCTTGTTAAAAGGCAGTCAAAACATCTGTCAGTTATTTGCAATTTAATTCACCAGGATATTTTTCAGTATTTTTCATCTGTTTGGTCTGTTTATTTATCAGTTCATTTATTCAGTATATGAATAATTTGCTATAAAAATCAAAATTTCTGATAAACTTTCATCACTTTTTGTGTGATGAAAAAAGCTCATCATGTGCGTTTTACATGAAAGTTACTTCGTAACTTACATGAAACTGTTGTATGAAATATAATTTCATGGACGTTTTTAGTGATTTTGAGAATTATCTCCGTTTGGTCTCAATCAAAATCAGGCTGATTTATTAGATTCTAATTATTCTCTAATATTATTCTCGAATCGCAAGATAAATCAGTTTTTATTGTGTCAATTCATATGGTTTGTTTATAAAATAAATTTTAGTATCATTTTTTATTTTCATCAGATTCAGGTTTTGATATTTTTAATTAATAAATGGAGGTAAATGAATCATATGTCTGATAAATAAATCAGTATTCCAATTGAATTGATTAAATCATAAAAATTTGCTGAATTTAATTCCTTTATAATCCCATTACTTATAAATCATCCAGTTGAATAAGTGTACAGGAATACTGATGAGCAGAAAAAAAAATAAAAAAGGTGATAACACAGGATTTGTTAAAGCACTAACCGAGAGAAAAACAGGCATTGTTCATTTGACCCACAATGACCTGGACGCGGCAGGGTGTGACTCTGTTCACAGGATAAAATATGGAAGTGTTTTTACAATATGGTCATCTGTAGGGAAATTTCCCGGAAATCTCCTGGCGGTTTCAAAGACTCCTGGTAAAGGTGATATAATAAGCATCTCAGATTTAGGCTATCATGACAGCGTTATCAACTCCTTAAAAATCGCAAAAGATAATGGATGGATAATTGAGTGGCGTGATCATCACAGATGGACGGACGATGAGAAAAAAAAAGTGATGGAAATTGCTGATTATTTATGTGTTGATACAGATGTATGTGCTACAGGAATAGTTGCAAGAGATTTGATGCCTGGTGACAACTGGTCAAAAGAGATTGCAAGAGTTGTATGTGACTATGATCTCTGGAAGCATAATGATGAAAACTCCAAAATTCTTGGAGAGGTCTGCACAAAAAGAAAAAATCTTGATCTGGTCCGAGATTGTCTTTTAAAGGGAAGTATAACAAACACCGCTATTCTTGAAATATACAAAGAAATATCTGAAGAAAAAGAAAGTGCAATTGAAAAAAGTATAAAAAACACCAAACTTTTTCAAGGAAAATATATTGTTGCATTTGCTCCTCTTTATGGGTATCCAAGCGAAACCGCACATGCAATAAGAGACAGGATGGGGACTGATATTGAAGTAATTGTATCTGAAAGCGGTAAGTTTTCAATAAGGTCTGCTCCTCCGGTAAGCCACATTATTGCTAAAAAATTCAAAGGTGGAGGACACCCCCCGGCTGCCGGAGGAATGTTTGAATTTTCTCTCTCAGATAAAATATCATTCTTCCTTTTTAAGAAAAATAAACATTTTAAAGAGCTTTTTGATTTTACTGAAAAATTAGATGAAATTATGAATGTATGAATGTCTAAATCACAGGTTTTAATTTTTTCAATCTATAATCTCTTTTTCAGATGAATTGTTATTATAAAAAAAGCTGTCTTTTAAAAGTTATTTTTATTATAAAATTATCTCATTACAAAAGAATTCTCTTTTAAATCCTTCCAGAATTCCTCTCCAAAACCGTTTGTAAATCCTCCTGAAATAATATTTTCAGGATCAAAATACTCAAGGCATTTTTCAAAGTCATCATTATTTCCGTTGATTACAGCTATTTTCTTAATCTCATATTCATTCATCAGTTCATAAACACCGGCAAGTTTTGAGGGTTTTACTGCTATAAAATTCTGATATTCAAGGACTGACTCAAGAGTCTTTGATTCTCCTGCCATAGAGAAGAATAATACCCTGTTTTTGGATAACTCCTCAAGTTCGGTTGAATCGAATAGGTCTGAGATTAAAAGATGCTCTTTTATTCCGCAGTCACGCTGACAGCGCATAATTTTTTTATAGACATCACAAAGACCACCGATAAAATCATCTCTTTTTTTGTAATATGCGTCCTCAATCCCAAGTCCTGATGGAGGAGGGAAGGAAAAAGATGCATTCTTTGAAATTTTTTTGATTCTTTCGGAATCATATGTCAAAAAATCAAGAGATGCATCTGGCTCTGATGTCAAAAATCCTGATTTAATTCCAATAAAAGACTCTTTTATTCTCCGGCTGTAAAATTCTCCTCCGGCGCACAAAAAATCAACGTATTTTTTTTGATCCTTTATCTGAGATTCAATTTCGTAAGATAAAAGATCACAGCATGTCTTATGTTCAGAAAGTATCCATTCTGCAAGTCGTTTACGTGACGGATTTTCAGGTTCGCCAGCACCAAATGATTTAAGAGTGAGATTTTGCCTTTTTTTCATTGGATATTATGTATTTATACTCTCTAAAAGCTAAAAACATAAGCATGAGTAATACACCATTGCTTGTGACATGCGGACTGCCATATACAAACGGTCCATGCCACATTGGCCATCTGCGTACTTATGTACCTGCGGATTTTTTTGTCAGGCACAAGAGGCACTGTGGTGAAGAAGTGGTTTTTATTTGCGGTTCAGATAATCACGGAACACCTATTGTTATCAGCGCTGAATCAGAGGGAATAACCCCGCGGGAGATGTCAGAGCGCTACAATGATCACTTTGATATTACCTTTAAAAAAATGGGTATTGAGTTCAATCGTTTTGGAATGACTGATGATCCTGAAAATCACAGGATGACCAAAGAAATTGTTCAAAATCTGATTAATAACGGACATATCTACAAAAAAATTATCAGTCAAAGCTACTGTCCTCATTGTGAAATGTTTCTTCCTGACAGATATGTTGAAGGGACATGCCCTTACTGCGGTGAAAAAGCCAGAGGAGACGAGTGCGATCAGGGCTGTGGAAAACACCTGGAACCTGGTGAACTAAAAGATACAGTCTGTAAAATCTGCGGAGCGAAAGCAGAATTGCGTGATCAGGAACATTATTTCTTCAGACTTGGAGATTTCAACGAATTCCTGCAGGATTATCTGCCAAATCTTAAGGGAACATCAAATGCCAGAAACTATGCGGCCGGATGGGTAAAAGAGGGGCTTCATGACTGGTGTATTACAAGAACACTCAACTGGGGTGTAAAATTTCCGGGAAATGAAGAGCTTGTTGTATATGTCTGGGTTGATGCTCCAATAGGTTATATCTCGTTTACAAAAGAGTGGGCTGATTTAACAGGCGGAGACTGGGAGCGTTTTTGGAAAGGTGATTCTTCTGTAATTCATTTTATAGGTCAGGATATTATTTATCACCATTGCGTTTTCTGGCCGGCAATTTTGAAGGGATCAGGATTTATGCCCCCTGAAGCTGTTGTTGCAAGCGGAATGGTAAAAATCGAGGATAAAAAATTTTCTAAGAGCAGAGGTTATGTTGTCTGGACAAATGAGGATTATCTTGATCTTGGTTTATCTCCAGATTATCTCAGATACTACCTTTTATCATATACAAGTCATACTAAAGAGCTGAATTTTTCATGGAAAGAGTATCAGGCCAGAGTAAACAATGAACTTGTAGATACTATTGGAAATTTTTTCTATAGAACAATGCATTTTACCTCCAAAAAACTTGGTGAAATCCCACAACTAAATCCGGACAAGGAGATTCTTGATGAAATCTCTGGAACAATTTCTGAAGTTTCGCGCTATGTATCTGAGTATGAGTTCAAGTCAGCAATTGAAGCAATTATGGCTCTTGGAAATTATGGGAATACATACATACAGACAAATGCGCCATGGAAGCTGATAAAAGAAGATAAGGATGCGGCAAACCAGGTAATTAGAAATTGTCTTCAGATTGTAAAGGCACTTACAATTCTTCTGGACTCAGTTATACCTGAAAAAGCCCAGAAAGCCTGGGAACTTTTAGGATTTACTGATAAGGTAAAGGACAGAGAAATTTCTGATGCCTTGACAGGATTTGAGTCAGTTAAGCTTCTGGCACCTGAGATAATCTTTAAGAAAATTGAGGATGAAGATGTTGAAAAATATGAACAGACTCTGAATATGAGAGTGAATGAGGCTAAATTAAAAGAAAATTCAAAAGTTATAGACAATACAAGAAAAGAGGAAGAAAATATGATAACAATTGACGAATTTGCAAAAGTAGAACTTAAAACCGCAACGATTATTGAGGCAGAACCAATAGAGGGCTCAAAAAAACTTCTTAAAATACAGGTTGATCTGGGAGATGAAAAGAGACAGATTGTTTCAGGTATTGCACAGTTTTATAATTATGAAGAGCTTGCAGGAGAAGAAGTGGTTGTTGTAACAAATTTAAAGCCGGCAAAGCTTTTCGGTGTTGAGTCAAATGGTATGATTCTGGCGGCCGGAGAGGAAGCCGCGCTTTTAACAACAAAATTGAAGGTTGCTCCGGGGACAAAGATTCTCTAAAAACCTGAAAAGTAATTTGCATGCAAATTATGATGAAATAAACATTCATGAACTTTTTTTTTCATTTTCATTCAGTTTATTATTTTATTTAGTTCATTTTGCCATGAAAACTAAATCCTGATTTTCATAAAACATGAAATGTAGGATGAAAATTTGTTTTATGAACGTTTTTTAGAAAAAGCGGACCTGGAGGGATTCGAACCCCCGACGTCCGGGTTAGAAGCCCGGCGCTATATCCTGGCTAAGCCACAGATCCCTTTGCAGTATTAAAATTGTGCTCTATAATGTTAGACATTTTAGATATTAATTGTTTGCAAATGATTCCTGAAAAAAAAGAGAAGCTATTCTGGATCAACCTGCATTGAACATGCAGGAACAGATTACATCTACCCTTGTTGGTTTGACCCAGTCTTTTCCGTCAACACTTTTTGCAAAAGTCTGATCAACGTATTTTACTTTTAGACGTGCCGACATTCTTTCACGTTCTTCACAGTAATATGGGTGAATATATTCAACCATTCTTTTCATATTGATTGTAATTCCGAGTACTTCAACAATAATACCCTGATCTCCAAGCGAGAGATCATCCAAATCAATTTCTGTCAGGAATATGTGATCCCCTGGAAGAACATCAGTCAGAGTAATTATGTTGTGAGCGCTCTGAAGTTCAATTGTTCTGGGCTTTGATTTTTTCAACTCTTCAATTATTGCATGAGATATACCTGTTATTGCATTAATCTTCACTGGAATCACCCGTACATAGGAAGATGCTCTTTTTTGGGAACATCCTGCTGATTTTCACTCTGACGGACCTGTTCTGCCATCTTCTGCATTGATGCCTCAATCTCTTCTGCCTGTTCAAGAAGAGGTTCAACATCAACATTGAAATGGAAAACGTCATTTAATACATTCAATACAGAAACAGATGATCTTGGATCTGGAGCATTTATGGTTTCACCCAAAAAGCCAATTGCAGGAATTCCAAGAGTTTTGCACTCCGTAAGAAGACTTCCAGGCATTCCTGAAATGCTTCCCATTGGAAGAATTTCTGTTTTATCTTTTAATGTCTCAAGATAGGCGGGCTCTGATGCAACACCAAAAACACGTTTTTCAAATGTATTTGTAATAATTCCTGCGAGAATAACAACCTGCTTTAATTTATGACCGTTAAGCCACTCAAGAATACCTGTTGTTACTTCATAGCAAATAGAGGTGTGAATTGGAATGTCTGATACAAAAGCTACATATGAATCTTTACTGTAAATTCTAATTGGAGCATTTATAACACCATCCACCATCATTGCAACAGGTGGAAAATATTTGCTTGTAATGCTTCCAATATATTCAAAACCTCCATTGTCAACAAGATATTGTGTTGAAATGCTACCTACAAGACCGCTTCCCGGAAATCCCATTAAAGCGGTAATCTCTTCCCCTTTTGGAGCTTCAGATATAACCTTTATGTCTCCCATTTAGTAAAAACCTCCAATATCCCCAGGATAATTTTTAAAATATGCCATAGAATACCAATTTATTTACTCTGCATATAGTATTATCGGTGAGTAATAAGATTTTTTCATATTTGAGATGCAATAAGACCTGCAATTTGGATTTATTTATGAAAATAAGGTTGTAATTAATTATATTATTATAATTCATTAATTCATAAATGTTACATGAAAGTTACTTCGTAACTTACATGAAATAGTGCATCAAATAATAATTTCATGAACGTTTTTATAAAAAACCCGCATGACAGGCGGTTTTTAGCACATATATTTCATAAAACAAAAACAATGAAAGAATTTTTTGGAATTTTTGTTTATCATAGCACATATTGAATTACTACTTATGGAATTTTTTTAAGTTATGTGACAAATAACATAACCAAAAAAAAGTGATCTTTTTTAAAAATCCAAAAAGGATTAATGCAAAGGCATAATAAATAAATAACCATGCAGGAATATTCAATTAAAAGAGGTTTTAAAGACGGTCTTTATGAAAGATTAAAAGACGGACTTGTAAAAAATTTTGACATAGAACCTGAAGAAAATCAGGGGCATTGTAAAATTAGCTATGGCTCATTCAATATTCTGGAGGCATGGTTAAATGACAAGGAAAACCTTCTTATTGTAGATACTGTTTCAAACGTTGAAATTTATGATAAATATTCAGAGGAAGAAGCAGACAAAATTGTTCTTGACACAAACAAAAGATTCAGAAAGTACCTTGAATATGTTACAGGTTACAATACAAAAGAAAGGAAAAAGAAAGCGGCCGATGCTGTAAAAAATAAATAATCCCTGATTTGCATTAAATTTTGTTATTAATCTTTTTTTTGGAGAATTTAATTTACAAAAACTGTTTTAGAAAATTTATTTTTAAGAAACTATTTGCTATGAAAGTCAAAAATCCCTGATAGACTTTCATCATTTTTTATGTGATGAAAAACGCTCATCATGAATGTTTCACATGAAAGTTACTTCGTAATTTACATGAAATTGTTGATTGAAATAGAATTTCATGAACATTTTTTATGAAAATCAGAAAAAAAGAAATTGAGTTTTTTTTTTGGTTTTTACTCAATAAGAATTGCCGGCTTAAATGGCAGTGCCATACGCGCTTTTTGATGAGTGCTTTCATCAGAATTTACAATATTTACAGGAAGATTGTATTCTCTCTCAATAAATTCCTTTGTTGACTCAAAAACTGCCTTTTCATCAATACCAGATTCAACAATTCTGGTTACAAGTTTGGGCGGCAGTTTGTGAATTAAATTTGTAATCTGCTTTACAGCATCTGTTGTCTCTTTGCCGCGTTTCTTCATGGACTCATCTTTCATAATTTCCTGTATGACCCTGTTTCTATCAGAAGTTTGTGCAATTGTCTTAAAGACATCATATTTCCAATTAGATGATACAAAGAGAGTAATTGAAGATGAATCTATCTGGATGAGTTTCAGGATTGATTCAATATCTTCAACCGTTCTTGTCAGAAGCTCTTCTGAAAGTTCAATCCCAACATCCACTTTATTACTCTCACATACAGGCCAGTTAGCAAATGCAATATTTCCATTATTGCCGGATATCTCCCAGAGCCTCTGGCATGTGAAAGGAATGAATGGTGCAAGAAGCCTTATCCATATATTATTGATATCTTTAAGAACAGATGAGCCTTTAACACCTTCCGGAAGGCGGCGGCGATACCATTTCAGGTCTGTTTCAACACCAAAATATGCTTCCTGAAGAGCCTGCCTTGTCTGGAAAGATGAAAGTGCATCGGTTGTATTTGTAATACGCTCCTGCATCCTTGATAAAAGCCAGTTGTCAATCGGATATTCATCTTTAAATTCTAAGGAATCATGAATTGTATTCCAGAATCTGTCTATTTGTTTTCTGGTCGATGATACAAGTTCACTTCTCCAGTCAAAGTCCTGCCATGGTTCGGCACTGCCGACAAGGAACATACGAACAGTATCAGCGCCAACATCATTGACTGCATCCTCAAGAAGAATCACGTTTCCTTTGGATGAGGACATCTTTGCTCCCTCTAAAAGACCCATTCCAAAGACTACCATACCTTTTGGCTGTAAATCTTCTGAAAAAATTGCATTGTGATGGAATAACTGGAATGTTAAGTGATTAGAGATCAAGTCTTTTGCAGAGAAGCGGAAATCGTAGGGATACCAGTATAAGAATTCTTTTCTTAAGTCTTCCACTGTCTCTTTTGGAAGAGGTAGTGATTCTGAATCTCCTTCACCTTTAAAGACATAATCAAATACCTCCGGCGTTAATTTTTCAGCCTCAATCTTCAGGAGCTTATGAGCGATTGTATAAAACGCCATGTAAATAGTAGAGTCAGAGAGTGGTTCAACAAGCCAGTTTTTGTCCCATGGAAGATGTGTTCCAAGGCCAACCTTTCTTGTACATGCCCAGTCTTTTAACCAGTCAATTGTTCTCTCAAACTCTGTTCTGACCTCTGAAGGAACAAGATCTATTTTATCAAGCTGTTCATGAATCTGTTTTTTCCATTCCTGATCGCTGTACTGCAGGAACCACTGATCTTTTAAAATTCTGACAAAAACACGGCTTCCGCACCTGCACATAACATCTCTGTTGTCGAAGTCATACATAACAAGAGAACCGTACTGCTCCAGCATAATTGCCGCAAATTCATCACGTGCAAATTTGACAGGTTTTCCGCCGTACTGTGGAAGCATTTTTCCGCCTGAAAATTCGGCACTGTAAATTTCCTGAGTAAGTGTTTCCATTCCGGGATCATTTTGATCTGTTATACCGGATTTTTCAACAGCATCCATTGCCGGAAATTCCCCGTATCCAGGAACAGTGATAAGTGAAATTGGTTTAATTTCAGTATATTTTCCCTGATTTTGAAGATCACGGAGTGCAATATAATCAAAAGGAGCATGGGCAGGAACACTCATTACAATACCTGTTGCCATATCAGGATCAACAAATTCAGCAGGCAGAATTTTAACATTCCCACAGAACGGATGTGATACAGTTTCATCAATAAGGCTTCTTCCTGATATTTCGCCTTCTTCTGTTATTTCATGTTCCTGAAGTGAAAGTTTTAATGCCGCTTCCGGTGATAAAATCCATTTTAAACCATCAAGTGTTACTTTTTTATAGGTGACATCAGGATTTATCCAGAGGTTTGTAACACCATATGTTGTTTCAGGCCGAAGAGTTGCACATGGAATTTTGTATTCTCCCCAGTTAAACATCACAAGAGTGAATTTTACAATTTCAGCTTTTTCACCCTCTAAAAGATCATGATCTCCTACAGGATTATCACACTGGGGGCAGTACTTGACAGGATGTGCACCTCGAATAACCCTGTTTTGCTCCATTAAATGCAGATACTGCCACTCAATAAATTTGCTGTACTGCGGATATACTGTTGTGAACCTGCGTCTCCAGTCAATTGAAAGTCCGCATGAGCTCATGACTCTTTCATACTCATTGCTGAAGTACTTTACAATCTCCATCGGGTCAACAAATTTATTTAAAATATCCTCAGGAACGCGGTACAATTCCCGATAAAGCCTGGTTGTTTTTTCATCGCCGTTTGCAATCCTTTTCGAGATTCCAATAACAGGAGAGCCTGTTACATGAAATGCCATAGGAAAAAGAACATGTTTCCCCTGCATCCTCTTGTACCGTGCAATAACATCCGGCACGATATATGTTCGCCCGTGACCGACATGCATAGCACCGCTTGGATAAGGATAGGCAACATTCAGGTAAAATTTCTCTGAATCGTTAGGATCGACCTCAAAATCCTGTTTCCATGATTCAAGACATTTATTTTCATAATTTTTCATATCATATTTACTCAATCTGTATCACTCCGTAGTTTTTTGAAAAAAAAATTGTTTTTAGACAGGTCTGAGTCTGATTTCTTCTCCATCATTATATCGGCGAATCATTTCCATCGCTATGCTGTTGTTTTTGGACATATGAATTTCACCCTGATCGTTTACTGTTGCTGTAAAAAGGTATTCTTTTCCGCCAAAAACATCAACAATTTTTCCTTTATGCTCTTTTGCCATAATTGACAAAAATTTTTTGTCAACTTTTATCTCAATTCCGTTGCTGTTAGCAGAGGATGAGGGAAGTTCAGGTTCAAGCGATGATGTTTTTTCCACAACCTGCTCTGTATTGTTGGTTCTTGAAAGTTCGCTTCTTGGACGGATGTCTATTCCAATGCTTAATTTGTTTACAATCGCTGCAACATTTTTGCCGCCTTTTCCAATTGCCGCAGGAACATCCTTGTCATCAATATAAACAACTGCCTTGTTTTCATTCTGCATTTTCACTTCAACTGAACCGTCAGTAAATCGTCCAATTTCTCTTTGAATTTCTCTTTCTACAAGTTTTAAAGAGATATCTTCATCCGGAAGGGTGATGCTTAATACTTCGGAAGTTTCAGGTTCATCTGCAACAGGGAATTTAAGGACAATAGTTGCACCATCATAGCAGAAAATTTCTGATTCTCTCTCTTTGTTATCGCTATTTACAACAGAAATGACAGGTCTTGATGCAATATCATCATCCTCATCAGGAATGCTTTCAGGTACTTTGAATTCAAATGAAACATCATATATCTTTGAAATATCCCCGTCTTTTATTGAGATGATAGTGTCTATAATCTGTGGAATAATACCAAACTCTGTCTTTCCAATAAATCTCTGAAGTGCATCATGAGCGTCATTTGCATGTACAACGCCAACCATGCCAATTCCTGCAAGTCGCATATCTGCAAATACACCAAAATCTGATGATTTTCTGAGTTCATCAAAGATAACAAAGTCCGGTCTCATCAGAAGCATTACTTCGGATGTATTTTCCATACTTCCCTCAAGTGCTGTGTATTGAGTTATATGATCAGGCACCTGGATATCACGGGGAGCTTCCATAGTTTTTACAGAATACTCTTTTTCTGAGAGATATATTGCAATACTCTGGGCAAGAGTCGTTTTTCCAATACCCGGAGTTCCGGTAATTATAATGCCTTTTCTGCCGGCCAGTAATCTGTTTTTAACAACATCTGCTTTATTATAATCGTCAATATTTCTGTTTACTATTGGTCTTACTGCCGTAATTTCCATACCATCTGAAAAAGGTCTTCTTGCAATTGATATTCTCATAGAGCCAATCTGAACAATTGTAATTCCACGTTTTTCAAGTTCGATGAATCCGTCAGGATCGCGTTTTGCACGTTCAAGGATCTCCTGGGCGATGTGCTTTAACTCATATTCGGATATTGAGTCATCCGATAAGACCACATTTTTGCTCTCTTTTAAGGTTCCTTTTTTGGCAACGGGTTTCGCGCGCTCTTTTAAAAAAACTGCAAGTGTATTTTCATCGAAATAGTTGTCAATCATCAAAGGCGAGAAATCGCCTATTTGTGGCTTTAAATAAATAACGTCAAGCCCTTTAGCTTTGGCAACTTCTGATTGAACGACATCGCTTGTTATGAATTTTGCATCATCATAATCAAGAGCAACTCTTCTTATTAGAGCATCAATTTCTCCGCCGCTTGCAAGTTTAACCTGGTCAAGACTTGGTCTTTCACCAACATATTCTATCTTAATTATCCCTTCGTCTGCAAGTTTTGAGAGCTCCTGAAGCTCTGTCAGGCCGCTAAAACCTATTTCACGTCCCTGGTTGGCCTGTGCTTCAAGTTCTGCTATTACGGCCTCCGGAACAATTATTGTGGCCCCTTTATATTCACCAGATTCCTGTATCATCGAGGTGATGCGTCCATCAATAACGACGCTTGTATCAGGTATAAGTTTCATTGAAAACCTCCCTTTAAAATAATGTATTCAATACCTAATTAGCATATACCTTATCAGGATCAAAAATTTTGTTCCCGACAATTTTTCCATCAACTGTTCTGTAAAAACAACTGTCATATCCGGTATGGCAGGCACCGCCTTCCTGATGCACTTTATACAAAAGCGCATCACAATCACAGTCTATTAAAATTTCTGTTATTTTTTGGACATGACCGCTCTCTTCTCCTTTTTTCCAGATTTTTTTTCTACTGCGCGAAAAATAATGCGCATATCCGGTTTTGATAGTTAATTCTACGGCCTCTTTATTACTCCATGCAACCATCAGTATCTTTCCTGTTTTGTTATCCTGGACAACAACGGTAACAAGTCCGTTTTTGTCGTAATTTATATCCAGTTTTTTATCCATTCAAATCACTCCCATGATAAATTTCATAATTTCATATAGCAAGTCTCCTGCAAATAAGGCAGTAATATAACCAAAAGTTATTGGAATTATAAAGGGAAGGCCGTAAGAAATCCAGACTTTTCCTGAACGTGTATATATATCCAGTTCTTTTTTGTATTCATCCGGATTTCTTTTTAAATCCTGCGTATACATTCTTCTTTTTCCAGAAATCATTCTCTTTACAGATGCTTTAAAGGAAATAAAATTTCTTTGAACACCATTTTCTGTATCTGCAAATTCTTCCATAATAAATCCGAAAGAGTCGGTAATTTTTTTTCCATCAACAGGAAATCCGACAAACATATTGAAGAGTGGAGCCTTATTTCCTTTTGAAAGATTAAACAAAAATATCCCTAATGGTGCGGCCAGATTTAAAATCACAGCATTTATCAAAACTGAAAGCGGAAAAAACGCAATTACAGGATAGCCAAATATTGGTTCAAGAGGATATAACGGGACAAGTGCTGTAATAAAAATAAATGCCCATGCATCAGCACCTCCAAAAAGATGAAGGTATGCAGATGATATGTAAAACATAACACACAGCATTGCCGTGAGAAACAGATATCCAAAAGCAATTCGTAAATCTTCCAAAAGGAGAACTGCATAAACCCAGCATGACATTGGAATACCAATTAAAAGCATTGGGTACCAGGTCTTAAAAGGAACTCTCCTTTCTCTTAAATCAAGTAATGATGCATATAATAATGTGATTATTATCGCTGCGGATGAAATAAGAAGCGGTTCTATCATGAATATTTAACATTGTATGCCACACTTTTTATGTCTGACGATGATTTGACAGTTTGAAAGGATTGTGGTGGTGATGTTTTTCGTTCACTCATTGCAGTATATTTATCAGAATTTCTGTTTATAATGTAAAACATGATTGTGATCTGGATGAAATAGTGCATGAATTATTCATTTCATGAATGTTTTTGAAAAAAATTATTGGAATAGATATCTTCAAATGTGATGTATTGGATAAAAACATATTGAAATAATAATACAATTTATGATGATTATCTTATTTCTCCAAAATTCATCAATACATTTTTATTTTTAATAAATTGCACAGGAGACATATGAGCAGTTATGCAAATGGCAGAGCTTTTTGAAAAAGCAATAACCAACTCAAAATATTTAGGGGATTTTGAATACGGCAAACTCCTGGATTATATTGATGATAAAAATTTAAATGCTGTTGCCACAAATGACAATAAAAAAGGAAGTATAATTCTTATTTTTGTTGACGGTGAAGCAGCAGGTGCGGCACAAATTGATGATTATGGTATGCTTTACGGTGATAAGGTAATTTATAGTCTGGATAAGTCAGGGACATTTAAACTTTATACCACTGAGAAAAATTTAGCTGATTCTCTTGCTGCAAGAACAAGGATTTTTGATAAAAAGTATCTCAAACCTGAAAAATTTTCATCAGATTTACAGGATATCAAAAGCTTTAGTACTAAACCGTCAAAAATAAAATTCATTGTTATAAAGGATGAAAAACCACTGACAGGTGTCAAAGTAATATTAAAAAAAGACAATGCCCCCGGCACATATGATTATACCTCTTTTGATGGAAGTTGTGGTTTTGTTTTGCAGGGCGGAGATTACCTGTGCACTATTATTGAAAATGAGGAAACTGAACATTCATATCATATAAAACTTGAAGGGAAAAGCACAGAAATAACAATTAAATTATAATTATCGGAGTGTGTTTAATTTGAAGGAGAAAAAAAGAGGATTTAAAAATTTTTTAAAAAAAGATAAGAAAGAAACGGATTTCATAAATTTTGAAACTAATTCTCTTATAAGTAATGAAAGAATTAGTGATGAAAAAGATGATTTAGAAGATAAAACAGGTTTTTTTTTAAAGAATAAGAACAATTCACAAAACGGTGATTTAACAGATCTCATTAATAAACTGCAATCACAAAAAACAAGCGGGGAATTTATAAGATCAGATATTAAAAAGGACATAAAAAAAGAAGAATCTGATTCTAAAAAAATAATTAAATATCCGGAAACCTTCGAGGAAATAACTGAATTTGAGCCTATAGCTGATACTGAATTAAACATAACAGATGCTGAACTAAATATTGTTGATACTGAGCTGAAGAATAATGAACAAAATGAACTAAGAAAAGATTTGAAGAATAAAGAAATTTCACACTCTGCAATATCAAATTCTGACCTGTCTAATATTTTGTCAAGAATAAAAAAGACTGAGAATATTGAGGATAGACTGGAAAATCCTGAAAATATGTCTTCATATAAAAATGGAATAAATCATAATGATCAATATAATCAATACAATAAAAACACTGAGGATATTGAAAATGGGGAAAATACAGAAAATACAGAATCCGGATCAGACCTGAAACGAATATTAGGGAGAATAAAAAATGCTGAGAAAAGAAAAGACAATATCCCTGAAATTTCGGTTATTCCTGATAAAAATAATCAGACTGATAATATAGAAATTCCCAGGAAAGATGAGATTTTAAAATCCAAAGAAGATAATCTTGAAATTTCGAAAGAAAAAATTAATGAGGAAAAAAATGCTGATGAGCAGATTATTCAAACAAGAAGAACTGATTCAACCCACTCATCTGACAATCAGGCTGAAGAACCGGATGATAGCTCACAATTTGAATCTTCAATAACTTTTGAGAAATCAAAAGAATTAGATGAGGCAAATGACCAAAATGGTCAAAATGAAAAAGATCGACAAAGTAATGTTTCGGCAACAAACAAATCTGAACAAGATTTGCCTGAAGTTACTTTTTCAGAATCAGAAAGAGAGAACGAATCCTCAAATGAAAAATATTCTGTAAAAAAATACAACGCCAAAAAGACACAATGGTCACAGCCGGAAAAAGAAGAAGATGATATTTTAGAATCAACAGATGATCCAGAAATTAATTCCAATCAGACTAAACCTTCATATCCTGCCAAAAAAACAATCTGGTCTGATGGCGATTTGGAAATTGATGAAAAACAAGCAGGAGTTAAATCTGTAAATGAGATTGATAACAGCTATTCCGGACTAATTCTCCCTGAAGGTGCAACCTTTGAAATTGAAGAGTTCAGAGCAAAAACATTAAAAGATGGAATTGATTCTGAAGATCACGAATTGATTCTCTCAAAAATAAATAAAATTTATTCAGAATATTTTCCACCTATTGACCTTGAACAATTAAATAAGCTTGATTTAACTGAAATAACTGAAAAAAAGCCGAAAGAAAAGAAAGGATTTTTTAAGAAAACAAAGACTGATAAATCTGAAAAAATTGAATATAACCCTTCTGTTCATGGTCCTGTAGTTGATCTGACTTTTAATGAGGCGGAAGGTGTTGAGGAGGTTGATTTATATCCTGTAAATGAACCATACGCATATGTCAGAATAGTTTTTGACAAAAACACGAACGAATACATCTATAAAGTACTTGAGCCTGTCTTAAATCCGGCAGAAAAAAAATTTTACAGGGAAATCGAACAGCGTCTTTTTGAAACTCTTGATGTTAATACTAAAGAATTAACAAAAGAGAAAGCAGGCGAAATCCTGAAAGATTCTGTTGATGAAATCATTTTGGATTATGGAATCAAATTAAATCCTGCTGAAAAGGCAAAACTCGTATATCATATCCACAGGGAATTTTTAGGTGACGGATTAATTGACGCAGTCATGCATGACAAGTATATTGAAGATATATCCTGCGATGGTCTAAATACACCTATATTTGTATTCCACTCAAATTATGAATCATTACAGACCAATTTATTATACAAAGACACTACAGGTCTTGATTCATTTGTTACAAAACTGGCTCAGAAAGCCGGAAAATACATCTCAATTGCTGAACCCATGCTTGATGCAACAATGTCTGACGGATCACGTATCCAGATGACTTTGGGAACCGAAGTTACAGCTCATGGTTCAACATTTACAATACGTAAATTTAAAGATGAGCCAATAACTCCAACAGATCTTACAGAATGGGGCACTTTTTCTCCTCTTTCTATTGCATACATCTGGCTTGCAGTAGAAGCAGGAAAGTCATGTATATTTGCCGGTGGTACAGCGTCTGGGAAAACAACATCGCTTAATGCAATATCCCTGTTTATCCCGCCGCTTGCAAAGATTGTGACACTTGAAGATACCAGAGAATTAAAACTGCCACATTTAAACTGGATTCCAAGTGTTACCAGAGAATCATTTGACAAGGATGGAAAAGGCTCTATTGATATGTATGAACTTTTAAGAGCCGCACTTCGTCAAAGACCTGAGTATATTCTTGTCGGTGAGGTAAGAGGTGCAGAGGCACAGACACTTTTCCAGGCAATGAGTACAGGCCATGTTACATATGCAACAATGCATGCAGATTCAGTTGCAAGTGCAGTTCATCGAATCGAAAATCCGCCTCTTAATGTTCCCAGAAATATGTTAAGCTCATTAAATCTTATGAGCGTTCAGGTTCAGGCAAGAATAGGAGGTCAGAGAATAAGAAGAAACAAGCAGTTAATTGAAATACTGGATATCGATCCAAGGACAAAGGAACTTATAACAAATGAAGTTTTCAAATGGCATCAGTCAACTGATGAAATAAGGTATTCAGGAAAATCATACATTTTAGAAGATATAATGGAATCACGCGGCTGGGATGAAACAAGAATGGTAGAAGAGCTTAAAAGACGCCAGGAAATTCTTGAATGGATGAGAATTAAAAAGCTTAGAAACTATAAAGATGTCGGAAAAGTACTGATGTCTTATTATCGCGATTCAGAGGCTGTGATCAAACTTGTAAGAGAGGATTTGTATGAATAGTTACGAACGGTTCTGCTTTAATCTTCTTGGTGAAAGAGTACAAAAAAAAAGAGATGACTATAGTTCTCTTCGGAATGAAATGCTTAAAGCCAGAATGAAAATTTCATTTGAAGCATATCTTTCAACAGCATATGTAAGTTCAGTTTTTGCCGGATTTTTTATGGCGGCAATAATTGGTATGATTACTTTTATCTTCAGACTTCCTGAACTTATTGTTTACAGAGGAAATTTACCTGATATTTTTTACGAATTAAGTCAGTTCAGTCTTATAATCGGAACAATTTTAACAATAATAATATCTCTGATTATCTTTGGAGGCATTACATATGCAATATTTCTGGTTTATCCGAGCATTCTTTCAAGCGACAGAAAACGAAATATTGATGCAACACTTCCGTATGCAATTAACTATATTACTGCAATGTCAACTGCCGGAATCACTCCGGCAGAGGTTTTCAAACTTCTTGGTGAAAGTGAAATTTATGGGGAAAGTGCGGTTGAGGCACGCTATATCACAAGAGAGGTTGAAATATTTGGAAAAGATCTTCTTGAGGCCTTAAGAACAGCAGGACAATACACTCCCAGTGACAGGATGAGGGATTTTTTGCAGGGTTGTGTTGCAAGTATCTCAAGCGGCAGTAACCTAACAGAATACTTTAGAAATAAGTCCGAGCAGTACACCCGTGAAAACAGACTTGAGCAGAAAACTTTTCTGGAAACTCTCGGACTTATTTCAGAATCATATGTGACTGCACTTGTAGCAGGAACTTTATTTTTAATAATTCTTCAGTCAATTATGTCATCAATCAGCGGTGATTCAAATCCCGTTTTCTTATATGCCGTTATATACGGGATAATTCCTCTTGGCAGTATAATGTTTGTGATATTAATTGATTCGATGACTCCGGAGGCCTGATTTTATGAGTATTTTTAAGAAAAAAGACACTGGAGAAGATAAGAATATAAAAAGTAAAGATGATGAGCAACAGGAAGAAATTCTTGAGAAAATAGAAGTCAGGAGAAAAAAGAGCGAAGGTTTTAACCGGATATTTGAGCACCCTTTTTTGGTTTTAACTGAAAAACCGGAGAATATTCTTCTCGTGTCAATTCCACTTGCTCTTTTATTCTTTTTAGGAGGAGTTACAACCACAGTAATGCAGTACGGGTTAATCTCTCTAATAAAATCTACATTTATTGATGATTTATTTGTATTTGCACTTATCATTGCACTTTTGCCCTTCACAATTCTGGATTTAAAAGAAGCAATGCGCAGAAGAAGTATTGAGACTGCTCTTCCAAATTTTTTCAGAGATGTTGCAGGAATGAATGAGAGCGGGATGACTCTTCCAAATGCAATCAGCACAGTCTCAAACGGGGATTATGGAAAACTCACTTCATATATCAAAAAAATGAATAATGAAATTTCATGGAATATTCCTTTTATTGAGGCAATTTTCAGATTTGGTGAGAGTCTTGGAACACCTCTTGCAAAAAGGAGTGTTGATCTTGTTGCAAAGGCAAGTTTAGCCGGAGGAAATGTGAGCGAAGTCTTAAAAGCCGCTGCAAACGATTCTTATGAGTTCATCAATCTGGCAGATGAACGAAGAAACAATATGATGATTTATGTGGTGATTGTACTGGTGTCATTTCTTGTCTTTATGGGTGTAATTGCAATTATGACAAGCACTTTTCTTGAAACAATGGCAAATGCAGGTTCTGCTGTCCAGGGCTCAGGCAGTTCAGGTCAGTCTCTTTCTTTTGGAGGGAATCTGGATATGGACTTATATAGACGTATATTTACACATGCATCATTAATTCAGGGGTTCTTCTCAGGTCTTGTGGCAGGTCAGATGGGTGAAGGCAGAGCTGTTGCCGGATTGAAATATTCTATTATCATGATGGCTATTGCGTGGGTCGCTTTCAGATTTATTATCTGAATATTTTTTTAGACTTTTTAAAAAATTTCCTGATTGGATTTACACTTCTAATTGGTAGAATTTATTTTTTTCAAATCAGATATTTCTCCAGTTTAAGTAGAATTAATTAAAATTTCGAATTTAAAATGGTCAAGATATTCAAAACGAATAGCTTGATCGTTTTTATTAGCAGAATTTAAAAATAATTCTTTTAACTAAAATCAATTTGGAGTAGATTTGTCACGAAAATCTTAAATTTTTGATCTAAATGTCAAAATTTAAAAAAAGATTTTCATCGTTTTTTGTGTGATGAAAAAAGCTCATCATGTGCGTTTGTTATGAAAGTCTAAAATCCCTGATAGACTTTCATCAGTTTTTGTGTGATGAAAAAAGCTCATCATGTGTGTTTTACATGAAAGTCACTTTGTAACTTAAATGAAACTGTTTTCATGAAATATAATTTCATGGATGTTTTTATGATAAATTGATTATGATTAATTTTATTCTTCCTTTTTCAGTTCAGCATATTTTTTTATAAATTCTCTGATATTTTCTGCTTCTTTCCAGCCAATATCAATCTCTTTTAATTTCCTGTCAATTTCTATTGCCTGATTGTATACAATTCCTGCTGTTTCTCCACCTTCCAAATCAGTTACACCAACAATTGTCTGAAGAGGATTTCTGATATCTGCGTTTAATTTTTCAAATTCTTTTATATTTCCCATGAAAACACCAAGATTTTTAACAAGCTCCTTTAGGTTTTGCTCACTTTCTTTTAAAGCTTCAACAGATTTTTTGTAATCTGTGATGTCTTCCATAATTATTGTAAATCCTGGTGTACCATCTGTAAATACAGTGGGAATAATTTTAATTTTAAAGTAAAGTGGTGAATTATTTTTAATAATAGTTATCTCTTCATTGATCTCACCAGTTTCTGCCGCTTTTTTGACATAATTCTCTATATTTAAATTAAAGTCATTAAAAAGATCATGGCAGTTCATCCCTTCAGGTTTCTTTACTTTTGAGTCAATAAGCTCTAATAATTTTTTATTTGCACTTACAACATTGCATTTGTCAGATACAAGCAGTACTGAATCTGACGTAAAATCCATCATCGTAAACATTGGGACTCTTTTGGACTGGTAAAAAACTTTTGCCTGACCATAAGATTCCATATCCACCTGACCCAAAAGCAGCATTAATTCCAGATAATGTCCAACTGATATTCTATTTATTCCGATTGCTTCAGATATCTGTTTGACAGACATGCCTCTGGGATTTTCTTTAAGGACTTCAAGTATCTTTGAAAATTCCTTATGATCATCAACCATGATAATCTTTATATCGTTTCATTAAAAAGAAGTTTACTATTGGAGTGCATTCAAATACTTATGATCCTGTCTGAAGTGATTTGCCATTAAAATCAAAATTCCAAAAAGAGATAATCCTCAGTTACTGTGTGATGAAAATGCACATCATATGGATTTAACATGAGAATCACGTTATGATTTAAATTATAGGATGTATGAAAATTTGTGTAAAACAAATGTTTTATCAAAAATTTTTTTAAAAAAAAAGATTTTTAGAATACAGAGTTTTATTTTTTCATCTTTTTATTTTTTCATCTTTTCGATTTCTTCTTCGACTTCATCTGCTCCTTCTTTGTAAAATTTCTCTTCATCAGGAGCGAGTTCATGAAGAAGTCTTAAAAATTCGCCGGCGTGTACACGTTCTTCATCGGCAATATCAATCAGAACTTCCTTTGCAAGTTCATTGTCGATTGACTCTGCAAGCTGCATATAGAGTTGAATTGCCTCATATTCAGCAGAAACCATAAATCTGATTGCTCTGATTAACTCTTCATCGGTTAATTTACGGTCATTTTTTAATCCTGAAAATGGATTTCCGAATTCTGGCATTTTTTTTAACCTCGAATATTTCTTGTATCTCTACAACGTATATATTTTACGATTGAGATCAAACTGATTTAATAAGGTGCAAAATATATTCTTTTGCAGGAGATTTTTAAGTTTATGAAGAAAAGAAGTCTTGATGCCTTAAAGGGAGAAAACCTTGAAGATAAGTTAAAAACTATTGGAATAATTAAAGGAGAAGAATCAGACGTATTGGAACTTGATAAACTTGGTAAAAAATATGGTCTTGAGATAATCCTTTATTTTGAAAAAGATCTGGCAATTAATTCCACTTATGAAAAAGATCTTATTGACTTTAAGTATGAAGATGAATTTGGAAGACCATTTATCAGCGCTGAGAGATTTCTAAAGTTTGGTCAGGAAAATGATCCTACTTTTGAAAACCGCCTGACTGAATTTCCTCTTATGATAACAATTGCTGAATTTGGAGAGAGAATTAATGATGATGGCAGTAAAAAGAACTATATTAAAGGTCTGATGCCGTTTTTAGATGAATTTGATGTTGATAAAGAGCCTGGACCGGTTATTGGCGACAGCAGTTAAAAACAATTTAAAAAATAAAAACTGATTTAGACAAAATAGTATTATTCCCGATTGTTAATCTTTAAAATAACCCTTTTTTATTTTAATACCTGGAAGTCTTCCACAGGCTCTTATGAATTCCAAAACCTCAAATCTGTTTTTTATACCAACTTTGTCTTCAACTCCCGAACACACATCCACAGCATAAGGTCTTACAGATGTTATTGCTTCAGACACATTTGATGAATTAAGCCCGCCTGCCAAAATTACGGGCATATGCGACTTTTTTACTATTTTTTTAGCATATTCTGCATTATAGGCTTTTCCATTGCCGTGCGATTCATCAACAATTAAAGCATCACAGTCATCAGGAATTTCAGATTCGCTCCCAATTACTCTGATAAGCCGCCCTCTAAAAGTATCCGGAATTTTACAATTCGTTGAAATTTGGATTGCATCAGGATTTAGAGAAATTATCTCATTTAGTTTTTCATATGAAGTCGTGTGTGTTACAACGACTTTTATTATAAAAGGGCCAAGAGCTGAAAAAATTTCATCTGCTTTATCAATTGAAATATTACGCTTTGACTCTTTGGATATAACAACACCTATTGCATCTGCCCCTGCTTCTTCAATGAATAAAGCATCTTCCACATTTGTAACGCCACATATTTTTATCCGCATTTTATCATCTTCCAATATAGCCTGATATCTATTTATTTTTGTTAATTATGATAGTTATTAATGGGATAAAAAATGAAGTGAAAATAACAAGGAAATAAAATCGGACAGTGATAATTTCAATAGCAAAGAAAACAAAGGATTGAGTAAATGACAAGTAAAAAAATTATTTCATGGAATGTTAATGGAATAAGAGCTGTTGCAAAAAAAGGGTTTTTGGATTTTATATCTTCAGAATCACCTGATATTTTGTGCATACAGGAAACAAAAGCACAAGAAGATCAGCTGACATCTGCAATCAGACATCCAAAAGGATATTACTCATATTTTTCTTCTGCAGAAAAAAAAGGATACAGCGGAGTTGCAGTCTATACAAAAGATGAACCAATTAGTATCAGAAAAGGATTTGAAAATCCTGAATTTAATAATGAAGGAAGAATTTTAATTTTAGAGTATTCAGAATTTTATTTATTTAATATCTATTTTCCAAACGGCAAGATGTCAAAAGAGCGTCTTGATTATAAGATGAAGTTTTATGATGAATGCCTCTTAGAAGTCGAAAAACTTCATAAAAGCGGTAATAATGTAATTATTTGCGGTGATGTGAACACTGCACATAAAGAAATTGACCTGGCAAGACCGGCTGAAAATTCCAAAATTTCAGGGTTTTTGCCGCAGGAGAGAGATTGGATTGACAGGCTTTTGGATTCCGGCTTTTTGGATACTTTCAGGATTTTTACAAAAGAGCCGGGATATTATTCATGGTGGGATCTGAAATCAAAAGCCCGCGACAGAAACGTAGGATGGAGAATAGACTATTTCTTTGCAAACAAAGAGGTAAAAGAAAAAATCAAAGATGCTTCAATAATGTCTCACATCTATGGTTCTGATCACTCCCCTGTGCTTCTTGAGATAGATATCTGAATATTTAATTAAATTATGTAGTTCTGATAAAATTACACGAGAAATTTACATTTGTATCATAAACTAAAATATATTTTTTAAAAGTTTGCAGATAAAAAATCGGTTTTAAAAAAATTATTTATGAATAAAAGTTTTATATATTTTTTGATTATAATTCCCTGATATTATTATTCGCCTTCATATATTTTAAGTGCAGTTTTAACATCAGCATTATCAATTGTAATTGCTGAAATTGCATTGCACATCCTTATTGCCTCAGAAAGTGATTTTTGATGGATATTTCTTCCGGTTGCATTTCCTGATGCACCACCTGTGTGTATCTGATCATAAAGCTGGGTTAAGAATTTCTCAGCAGAAGTACTGGAACCTCCGGCGCACACAAGACCTGTGTTTCCGGCCGCAAGTGATGCTTCCTTTAAAAGTTCGGCAGAGTTAAAACCCTCTTTTTTAGGTGCATTTACTTTAACAAAATCAGATCCAAGTGTAGCTGCGGCACCTGCAGCACCGGCAATAAGATGTGGGTCTTTTTCATCTTTTACAGCAGTTCCGCGCGGGTAAATCCATAACACTACTAAAAGTCCGTTCTGATGGGCATCCCAGATAAGTTGTGCTGCCTCAGCAAGCATCTGATCTTCATATTCGCTTCCAAGATAAATTGTATAGCCTATGCCTCTTATTTTAAGTCCGCTTTGATCACGCAGTTTAACGGCCTTTTCAACGCTGTAAAGCATTCGGCTGTGAGGATCTTTCTGATTTGTTTTTACAAGATGAGTCTTGGAGTTCATTTTTAGAAGATAGTTTATATCACTATATTTTTTTCCATACCTTGCTACCAGACCTGGCTGTGCGGCAAAAACACCTATTTTACTGCTGTTTGCAATTTTGAAGAGATGTTCGGGACAGGCATCATCAATGTGAATATTATCTCCGTAAAAATCGTCATTTAAATGTTCAATTTTTTGATCCCCTGCAAAAAGCATGAGTCTTTTAGTCCCGTGTGTTATTGCTCTGTAATTTTCGATATATGTTGCTTTGGCACTTTCCGGAACATCGGCCGGAACATCAACACTAAACGTATCAGACATATATATTCCTGGATTTACCAAATAATAAAGTTTGTTGGATTTGTTTTATTAAGGAGATATATTTCTTTTGTCTGAGATAATTTTTTAGACAGTCACCAGTTTGTAAGATTGAAGGTTCATAAAATTAAGTTTTAATCCATTTTTTTCATTTGATTTATTCTTTTTAATTTTAGTGATTAAAATCTAAAATCAAAAAATCTGATTAGGTTTTAAAAAAAGAGAAAAGTAATAAAAATATACACATCCTATTGGGTGATGAAATGTTTTTTTTTGATAAGAGTGATGCTTTTTTGAGGTATCTTTTAATTGGCGCATTAATAATGGTAATACTTGTTGGAATGAATATTACATCATATCTCATCAATATGATTGTGATATCTTTAATTCTTGCAATGCTTGGAACACCTGTATTTTATATTCTAAAGAAAAGAGGATTTTCTGATATTGTTTCTGTTGCGGTGATAATGGTTATTTACGCTTTAATAGTTCTGGGTTTTGTAATATTAATCTTTGAATCATTTAATATGCTGATTGTAAATCTTCCAAAATATGAAGAGCTTTTTACATACCGTATTAACGACCTGCTTGATATTTTAAAAAATTTTGGATTTACAACTGAATCACTGTTTAGTTTGACTCCTGACTGGAGTTTAATTTCAAAATTAACGCTTATGATTGCCGGTAGTGTTTCGGCGTTGTTGATGGATGGTTTTTTTATTGTTGTAATTACGTGTTTTCTTTTGCTTGAAATACCTGCACTTCCCGGAAGAATTATAAAAATAACCGGAGGCGATGATAAATTAACAGGCCAGTATCAGGAAATGTGCAACAGTATGATTGGATGGATTGTTGCCAAAACCAAAACCAATCTTGTTCTTGGAGGAGCTTTTGGGGCGATGCTTTATGCAATGGGGATAGATTTGGCATTATTCTTAGGAGTTTTAGCTGTTGTCTTAAGTTATATTCCATACATAGGGCTTTTAATTGTTGCAGTGCCGGCAGTAATCCTTGCATGGCTACAGCTTGGTCTTATTGGTGCAGTAATTGTTGTTGTAGGAATCTGTATAATCAACGCTATTGTTGAAAACATCGTATTTTCAAAATTTGCTGAAAAAGATATGAATATGCCACCTCTTGTTGTAATTTTGTCACTAATTCTCTGGACATGGGTTTTAGGACCAATAGGGATGCTGATATCTGTTCCTTTTACAATTATGATTTTAATTGCGTTTAGATACATTGAATGCACAAAATGGATACCTGTTATTCTTGGAATGGATGAAAAAAGACCGTATGAGGATGAAAAAGCAAATTCTGATAAAGAATCTGTATAGTTTTTCTGTGAAATAATCCTGAAAGATTCATAGAAAACTTTCATGAAATTATATTTCATGCACCGGTTTCATGTAAGTTACAGAGTAACTTTCATGTAAAACCCGCATGATGAGCTTTTTTTCATCACACAAAAATCCTGATAAGTTTATCAGGGATTTTAGACTTTCATAACAAATTCATTAGTAACCTGACTTTGCCACTTGGTCTTTTGAAGTGCATTATTCCCAAAAATGTCAAAAATAATCGTTATTGAATTTGACAGTTGGGACATATTTGCATGCAAAACATCAATTTTATTTTTATAATGCCAAAGTCATTTAGAATTTAAGCCCAGAATGATGCTATTTTTGGTAACATTTTCAAAAATTCCTGGAACTGTCAAATTTAATTCTTGCACAATATAATGAATTTGAGTGATGTGGCAAACTTAGGTAGTAATTTTTTTTGAATGCTTCAAATAAAAGTATAATATATAACTAAAACCGTCTGAATCTGATTTTTACAGCAAATAGCATTTTATTCGGCACCAATTTTTTCAATAAGCATTTTCTAAAAAAGTTTTAATTTGTGGAGGTCTTTTTTTTTGATTGGATGATATAGCTGTGCCTGTATCGGGGTAACCTTAATTTTTTACGTGTCGGACACGTTTTTATTTAACAGGGTATTATGGCTTCCCTTATACTGACACAATAAAAAATAGCATTTTCCGGTATTTATTGATCCTGCGTGCACTGTGAAAGTGAGACTTTATTCTCCTGATATTTTATAAGACTGCATATGCAGGAATTAAAAGGGGTCTCAATTTTTTGTTCTTTTCCAAATCTGACTACTGCACCATTGATAAAATCTATCTCTGTTTTTCTATTCAATTGGATATCCTGATACATTGAAGTGTATGCATTTGAAAAGGAAGGAATCAAAATGTCAAAGAGATAATTAAGGTAATCTTCCGGACCCGCCCACTTTGTCGTTATTTTTTTGGCAGACATTACCAAAAACGTCTCTTTTATTAGTCCGGTAATTAAGGATTTTAAATTTTCATCAAGAACATCGCCTACAGGAATTGATAAAAGAGCCGTTAAAGGATTTACAGCAATATTTAGTAGAGATTTTTCCCAGATTGCACTGCGTATATTTTTTGATCTTTTAGCATTTATTCCGGATTTTTTAAAAATTTCAATCAATTGTTCCAGTTCAGAATTATAATCCGGGATAGAATTATTATGAGAGTTTTTCCGGAATTCACAAGGATAAATTCCAAGTTTTAGAGGTTCACTTTCACTCATTACTTTTACAAAACCATCTTTTGGTGAGCTGAAATTTGTTGTAATTGTGGCGCCTATTATATTCTCTGCATATTTTTCGATTATCTCCTCGTTTCCGATTCCGTTCTGGATGCTTACAATTATATTGTTCTTAAATAAATTCTGATATTCCTCACAGATTTTTTCAGTGTCACTGCTCTTTGAAGTTATAATAATGAAGTCAAATTTTTTGTTATCGGAGGGGATTAATTCTTCAAAAAGCTCATCTGACTTTGTATAGCATCTGATATCATGAATAATTTCCTCACCCCAGATTCCTGATTTATACAGGCCTTTTTGTGAAATTGCATCTGCATGTCTTTTTCTGCATACAGCAGAGACATAACAATTTTTTGACAGCATTCCTGCAATTGAGAGTCCCACTGCACCAGCGCCGAGAATCATTATTTTTGGTTCTTTGGATATCATTTTGTGAATAGTTATTCTGTTTAATGAAGATTATTTTTTGTATAATCCGCAATTGTTGTAAAAATTACAAAATAAAGATTTTTGTATTAACAATTTCTATAAAATTTGTTTAAATTCAGATTATCGGGTACGTGAATAGTATTTTTTTAGACAATAATCTGAAATTTTTATCCAATTAAGAATCTATATTAAACATCACTGCTTCTCTTTCAAGGAAATATCCGAGAATCGTTCTTATTAGCACTGTTACTGCAAGAATTATCAGTTCATCCTGTGTTGGAGATATAACAGTCATTAATATATCTGAAATAATCAGAAATTCAAGGCCAAGAACGATTTTTGTTGTTAAATCTATCCTTATCTTTCCATATGTCAAATTTGTTTTGTTAAGTTCACGCAGAACAATTCTGAATGTAGCAATTCCTCCTCCATATACAATAATTGCGGCGCCTGCTATTTCAAAAAAAAGAACAACAAGTTGTATCGCATTAGAAACGGGTATAAGATCAGCAGTCATAAAATAAAATCCGGTTTGTAGATAAATTAGGTTTTTTCAGGACTTTAAAAATCCTGCATTTCTATAGCCTGTAATTCCACCTGCTGCGTTATAGACATATTTAAAGCCCTTTTGTTTTAGTATAGAACATGCAATGCTTGAACGGTGTCCAGAACCGCACATTGCAATTACAGGTTTTTCCGATTCAAGTTTTGTATATTCTGTTCTAAGATCCATTCCCAAAATATTTATTGCGCCTTTGACGTGGCCTGCATCAAATTCATCCTTTGAACGAACATCTAAGAGGGTATACCCCTCTTTTGTAATTTTTTCATGTACTTCCGCAGGTGAAAGCTGATAAATATGCTCCGTTTCATATCCAGACATTACCCATGCGTGAGTACCGCCTCTTAAATATCCAAATGCTCTGTCAAGACCAACTCTTCTAAGCATTACTGTAGCTTTATCAGCCTTTTTGGGATCATTTGTCACTAATAAAATATCCTTGTCAGGCGGTAATATCCAGCCTGCAAAAGTTGAGAAATTTCCACTTACATCAATATGATAACTGCCGGGGATATGCTGACCACCAAAAGTAGCGTAATCCCTAAGGCTCACAATAATTGTATTGCCCTCCTGCGATTTTTCTCTGAAATCTTTCGGACTCATGGGTTTTGGACTGGAAAGAGTCTTTACAAGTACAGGCCCTTTTCTGTTTATGTCACTGCATCTTGCAAAATGATCTGGTGCAGGGGGCATATCTTCTGTAAGTGATTTTACAAACTCATTAATGTCTTTTATTAAAAGAGCAGGATTGTGTTGTTTTTCATATCCAATTGTTGAAAACCTCATAGAACCCATTGCCTTCCCGCACAATGAACCTGCACCGTGTGCGGGAAGAACAAAGCAACTATCGGGGAGTTTCATCACTTTATCATGGAGATTATGGTATAGTTTTTCTGCAAGCTCTTTGGCCCTGCCCGGAAAAAGATCTGGTCTTCCTACATCATTTACAAAAAGCGTATCGCCGGTGAATGCCAAAACCGGCTCTTCTCCTCTTGAAAGATCTGAGACTGCATAAACAAGACAGTCAGGAGTATGACCCGGAGTTTCAAGGACATGGAATTTCATATCCTCAATTATGAATTCGTCTCCCTGTTCTACTGCAACATGCTTAAAAGTGCAGTTTCCTGCCTTCGGAGCATAAATTTCTGCTCCTGTTGCATCTGCAAGATCAAGATGTCCTGATACGAAATCGGCATGGAGGTGAGTTTCAATAATGTGTGTAATTCTGAGTCCTTCTTCCTCGGCAGCCTCTAGATACCAGTCAATATCCCTGCTTGGATCAACAATTGCACATGTTTGATTTCCCCCAATAAGATAGGAACTGTGAGCAATTTTGTCAATGAAAAATTGTTTTAACAGCATTGTTATTACCTCTGTCTCTTACAGACCAGTAATTTATACAAATAATATATAAATCAATCCTACAGAGATTGCAATAAATAACATTGTCATGACGCTTCCTGCCCTGATAAAATCAGAATTATTGTATCCTCCCTGACCCATTAGAAATGCATTTACCTGGTGTGTTGGCAGAATAAATGAATTTGAAGCACATACAGCTGTCAAAAGTGCAAGTCCGCGGGGATCAATTCCTGAATCAACTCCGATTAATATTACAAGAGGAACCAGAATTACTGTTGCCGCAACATTTGACATAAAAAGGCTGAAAAAGGTTGCAAGAGCTCCAATAGCAATAAGAATCAGTAAGGGATTTCCTCCTGTGGCAAAATTTGTAATATTTTCAGCAATAAATGACGCTGTACCTGTATTTTCCATTGCTATTCCAAAAGGGATCAGTCCGGCAATCAAAAAAACAGTTCTCCAGTCTACTGCTCTGTAAGCCTCATCAATGTTTAGAACTCCAAAAAGCACCATTGCTATTGCACCGGTAAGAAGAGAAAGTGAGAGAGAAACTCCTGCAAAGGAAAGTCCTATACCTCCAGCAAAACAAAGAACAGCAACAAGTGATTTGGACTGCTTAAGTTCCTTTTCTTCCAAATCATGCAAAAGGAGGAAATCACCGTTGCTACCGGCTTTTCTGATGCTTCCCCATGATCCGTATACAAGAAAGGAATCGCCGGCATTTAATTTTGTTTCTGAAAAGTCATATTTAAGGTCCTGATTTTTTCCTGAAAAAACGATAATCTCCAGTCCATACGTATTTCTGAATGCAAGTTCTCTTATTGTTTTTCCGATAAGCTTTGAACGTGGTTTTAAGATTATCTCGGCAAAACCTGCATTTTCTTCTCCTGTCAACTCGTCCAGATAAGATGTTGTTATGGCAGTTTCAAGTCCAAATACATTTTTGAAATTTTCTACATTTTCAGAAGTTCCAAGGAGTGTCAGAATTTGCCCCTCTGAAAAAACAGTATGTCTCCATGGCGCATATGTAATATTTTTTCCATCCTTTAAAGCAAGTAATACAAGTGAATAATTGTTAAGGCCCAAATCTTCGCGTTTAAGGCCGATCAATGGTGACTTTTCAGGAATGTAAAAATGATATTTTTGTTTTGGAAGATTCCAGAGTTCAAAAAATTTATCTTTTTCTGATTGCTGGCTCTTTTCAGAATCAGTATTTGGAAGTACGTATTTGCCTAAAAGAGTAAAATATGTGATTCCTGATAAAAGAAGGCATAAGCCTATTGGAGTTACTGAAAAAAAATTGAAAGGTTCAAGGTTTCCCTGTTCTAAAAGATCATTTAGCAAAATTAAGGGAGATGAGCCGATCATTGTAAGTGTTCCACCAATAATCGCAGAATATCCCATCGGCAGTAAAAGCCTTTTTTTAGATATCTTTGTTTTTTTGGATATTCTAAGAATTGCCGGAAGGAAAAGTGCCGCTGAACCAATATTTTGTATAAATCCCGAAATTATACCAACAAATCCGGAAATTATTCCTGTAATTCTGCGTTCATCATCTCCGCCAATGTTAACAATCTTTCGTGATAATTTTATCATTAAACCTGTTCTGTCAATTCCATATCCAAGAATCATTACAGAAATAATAGATATTACAGCATTGCTTGCAAACCCTGAAAATGTCTCGGCAGGTGTTATAAGTCCAAGCCACCCCAGTGTAAGCATTACAATTATTGCAACAACGTCGACTCTTAATGCCTCAGTTACAAACAGAATTACCATTATGAGAAGGATTAAACATATGATGATTATCTCCGGAGTCATGTCAAATCACAGATTGAATTCTTTGTAATTTTTTTATTTTTTTATTGGACTGCAGATAAAATGTTGAATTTATGAAAGTTTCCAGTCAGATTGTTGTTCCATAATCAGAATTTTTTCTTTTTCTTAAATTATGTATAACTGATAATGAAATTATTCCTGAAAAATTTATTTCACGAATGTATTTCATTCAGATATTTACCAATATGATTCCTGTAATCTTTATAAGGTATTTATATTCAGGTAAAGTCTTCAAGATTAATAATAGTTTACAAAAATATAATTGCCGTAATTCACAATAATTAAATTATAATTACAGATGATGCAATTTCTAAATTATATTTTTCCAGACAGATATCTGTCAGATTTTTAGTAATACGATTTTATTTAATTATTCAGACAAAGTTTTATTTTATGAACTTCAAATCATATTTCAATGATTCCTCTGATCCATGATATGAATGGAAAAAAAGTCGTGATTTTTGGCGGAGGAGAGGTAGGATTTCGAAAAGCATCATTTTTTTATCCCGAATCTGACATCTATGTTGTAAGCAGAACATTCTATAAAAAATTCAACAGCATAAATATTACAGCAATAGAAAAAGAACTAAATGACGCAGAGGACAATTTTTTTTTGGATATAATCAACGAAAGTTTTTTAGTTGTTGCGGCAACTTCTGATCAAAATTTAAATAACCATATAGGCAGGTTATCAAAAAAAGCAGGTATTTTGTTTAACAATGCTGATGGTAATACAGGAGATGTAATGATTCCTTCTGTTATTTCAGGCAAAAATTATATGATTGCAATATCAACCTGCGGTAAAAGTCCCGGAATGTCAAGATATATAAGAAAAAGTCTTGAGGAGAGATTTCCAGACCTTGATGAAATGATATCTCTTCAAAGTGAAGTCCGGGAATTATTAAAGAAAAAAGAACCCGTGCAAAAGAGAAGGAATGAAATTCTGCGCAATATAATATATGATGAAAAAGTCTGGGAAGAATTAAAAAGAGACTGGAATTCAGCGTTAATTTACATACAGGAGAAATATTTTCGATGAACAGCAAACTTCTCACATCAGTTGCCTGTGCAGGCCTGACACATCATGAAGCAAATATAGAAAAATTAGAGGAATTTCGTTTTTCTGATGAAGAGCAGTTTTTACAGGATGCAAGAGAGCATTTCAAAGGTGTTGTCCTGCTACAGACCTGTAACAGGGTTGAGATATTTGTTCAGGGTGAATCCATGGCTCTTGAGAATTTTCTCGAGTCTAAAGGAAGAAGTGGGTTTTGGACTCTGGAAGGCTGTAAAGCGCTGACACACCTTCTCAGACTTGCTTGCGGAATGGACTCAATGATTGTCGGAGAAGATCAAATTATAGGTCAGTTGAAAAAGGCTTTGACATTCGCACATGAGGTAGGCGTCTGCAGTCAGGTTCTTGATTTGTGCATAAATAAGGCAGTTCATACAGGAATAGAGGTCAGGAAAAGAACTCATATAAATAACGGTGCTGTATCGATAGGCTCAGCAGCTGTAAAACTTGCAGAAGAATTATTAGGAAGCCTTGAAGGGCGGCACATCCTTGTAGTCGGCGGCGGTGAGATGGGAAAACTTGTTGCACAGGCTCTTGCGGCTAAAAATTTAACTGCAATTTATGTGACCAACAGAACTTTTGAGACTGCAAAGCGCCTGGCAGAAGAAATTGGCGGAAAAGCCGTAATGATGGATGAATTATATCATTACATATCATTATCCGATGTTGTTATCTCATGCACTGCCGCACCACACCCTGTCATCCACTGTGAGCCTTTACGTGAGATAATAAACAGACAGAGATGGCCTATAGAAGAAGTAAAAAAACCCTTAATCCTCATAGATATTGCCCAGCCGCGTGACATTGAGGAGAATGTTTCAGTGATTGAGGGAATAAAATTATTCACAATTGATGATCTCAGAAGTGTAAGTGAAAAAAACATGAAATCCCGCCGGCAGGAGGCTTTGATGGCAGAAGCGTTTTTAATTGAAGAATCAAAGCATTTCATAACTCTTCTGAACAGAGCGTGTGCCAATGAAACTCTAGGAGATCTTCATACATGGGCAGAGTCCATCCGTATTCGGGAAAGAGACAAAGCACTTGCACGGGTAAACAACGCTGATGAAAGAATAAAGGATATTTTTGATGACTTCTCAAAAGTTTTAATGAAAAAACTTCTTGCCGATGCCACATTTGCAGTGAGAAGCTGTGCAGAATACGGCGATCTGGAGACAGCAGATAAACTTGTTCTTGCGATTACAAGAGGAAAAAGACCATGTTCCCCGAGAGAAGACTTAGAAGATTAAGAAAAAGAAACCTTCAGCCATTGTTCAAAGAGACAGTGCTGACAAAAGATGACCTGATAGCGCCTTATTTTTTTGACGAGACAATAACCCAAAAAAAGCCTATTGATTCAATGCCCGGGCAATACAGATATCCTGTTTATCAGGCAGGTAATATTGCTGAAAAATTAAAAAAGCAAGGAGTCAGAGCTATGCTTTTGTTTGGAATTCCCAAAGAAAAGGATGCTGCTGGAACCTCGGCATGGATAGAAGACGGGGTAATACAAAAAGCAGTATTTGAAATTAAATCAAAAGTGCCTGAAATGGTTGTGATAACTGATGTTTGTGCATGTGAATATACAGATCACGGCCACTGTGGAATAATCGGTGAATCCTGTGGCGGCTTAAAAGGAGACAGTCTTGATCTTTTAAATGATGAATCACTGGATATTATGGCACAGATTGCAGTATCCCATGCAAAAGCCGGCTGTGATATTGTAGCACCGTCATGCATGCTTGATGGTATGGTTATGACTATAAGAGATGCTTTGGATGATGAAGGATTTGAGGAAATTCCAATAATGTCTTATTCAACAAAGTTTTCAAGTGCATTATACGGACCATTCAGGGATGCCGCTGACTCAAAGATGTCGTTTGGAGATCGCTCAACATATCAGATGGCGTATGAAAATCCAAGAGAAGCTTTTTTAGAGTCTAAACTTGATTTAATGGAAGGTGCTGATATCCTGATGGTCAAACCGGCCGGATTTTATCATGATATAATTAATAAGGTATCATCTCTTGGATTACCTGTTGCTGCATATCAGGTGAGCGGTGAATATTCGATGATAAAAGCTGCTTCTGAAAAAGGATGGATTGATGAGAAAAAAATTGTAATGGAAAGTCTGATTGCAATCAAACGTGCAGGTGCAGATTTGATTATTACATATTATGCAGAAGATGCAGCGAGGTGGATTGATGAAAAAAAGTAAAAGCAGTGAATTATTTGATACAGCAAAGAATCTGATGCCCGGTGGTGTCAGCAGTCCTGTGCGTGCGATAAAGCCGTACCCGTTTTATACAAAAAAAGCTGGTGGCTCAAAGATAATAACAGAAGACGATGAGATTTTAACAGATTGCTGTATGGCTTATGGTCCTCTTCTTTTAGGACACAGCCCGCAGTGTGTAAAAGAGGCAATTAGAAATCAGGTCGAAAAAGGCTGGATATATGGAACACCTTCTGAGACTGAGATAAAACTTGCAAAAATAATAATCCGGGATTATCCTTCAATTGATATGTGCAGGTTTGTTTCAAGTGGTTCTGAAGCAACAATGGCGGCAATAAGGCTGGCCCGTGGTTTTACTAAAAAGAAGGATATTATAAAGATTGAAGGCGGTTTTCATGGTGCACATGACGGAGTTTTGATACAGGCCGGTTCAGGTGCAACAACAATGGGCGTTCCTGATTCTGCAGGAGTTATTCCGGATATAGTATCCCATACTGCTCAGGTGCCTTATAATGATTTGGAATCTTTAGAAAGCATCATCTCTAAAAGTGATGATATTGCGGCATTTATAATAGAGCCTGTAATGGGAAATGTCGGCCCGATTCTTCCGGGGGATGATTATCTTCAGGAAGTCCGGAAAATAACAAAAGAGAATGATGTTCTTTTAATCTGCGATGAAGTAATATGCGGATATAGGGTAGGAATAGGCGGTGCACAGGTAAAATACAATATATCACCTGATCTTACAACCCTTGGAAAGATTGTCGGAGGTGGTCTTCCAATTGGTGTTTTTGGCGGAAGAAGGGATATTATGGAGATGGTTGCACCGGCAGGGCCTGTATATCAGGCAGGAACATTCAGCGGCAATCCTCTTTCGATGAGTGCCGGAATTGCAATGCTTGAATATATCCATAAAAACTCATTGATTTATCAGAAATTAGATGAGAATACAAGGATTATCCATGAATCAATTCCTAAGGGACATTCCTGTTCATTTGTAAGGCTTGGTTCGATGTTTAAGCTGTTTTTCAGAGATTCTCCTCCGAGAAATTATATTGAGGCAAAACAAAGCGATACACAAAAATTTGGAGAGTTTTGGAAGAAGATGTTAAAAGAAGGAATTTTTCTTCCGCCTTCTCAGTTTGAGACCAATTTTATCTCATCTGCCCATACCGATGAAGATATAGAAAAAATTGCCGGAGCATATAGCAGATGTCTTTGAAGGTTGGAACACGTGGTTCACGCCTCGCAATGGCTCAGACAAATCGTGTCTGCGATATGCTTGAAAAAAAGGGGATTGAAACTGAAATAGTAGTGATAAAAACAGTAGGTGATGACAAGACAAATGTTCCTCTTCATAAGGTGGGAGGACAGGGAATATTTGTCAGAGCCCTTGATGATGCAATTATTAATGGTGAAATTGATTTCGCAGTTCACAGTATGAAAGATATTCCGGCAAAAAGGCCTGATGGGGTAAAAACCTGTGCTGTTCTAAAAAGAGATTCACCATGCGACTTTCTGGTGCACAACTGCCCTCTTGAAGAGATAAAAGTTGTTGGAACTTCAAGTACAAGAAGAAAAGCCCAGCTTTTAAGGGGCAATCTGAATCCAGAGATAAAAGAGCTTCGCGGCAATGTTGATACAAGGCTTCGGAAGCTTGAAAATGGAGAATATGATGCAATAGTTTTGGCAGAAGCCGGAATGGAGCGCCTTGGTCTTAATCTTCCTGGAACAAGACTGATTCCCCAGTGGTATGTTCCTTCTCCAAATCAGGGCATAATAGCAGTTGTATGCAGAGACGATTCTGATTTGTACTCTACACTCTCAGTTCTGGATGATCCTAAAACAAGGCGTGATTCAGAGGTAGAGAGGTCTGTGATGGAAGAGATTGGCGGAGGCTGTTTTACACCCCAGGGTGTCTACTGCGAAGATGGCTTTTTGATTGCCGAAGTTTTATCACTTGACGGGAAAAGATATGAAAGAATAGAAGACAATGGCGAAACTGTTGAGGAAGGCAGGCTAATCGGGAGAAAACTTCACGAAATTGCATTTGATTTAATAGAAGAGGCACGTCAGAGTCTTGGGATTGAAGACCATTATTACAATAATAATTAAGGAATAGTTAGATGACAGGCAAAGTTTATCTTGTTGGTTCAGGTCCGGGAGGTCTTGGACTCATGACCTTTCGCGCAAGGGAAGTTATTGACAGTGCTGATGTAATTTTATATGATCAATTGCCCGGAGAAGAGGTTTTAGCCTCACTTCCTGATGTTGAAAAAATTGATGTTGGAAAATACGGCGGGAAACATACAAAAGAGCAGGATGAGATTGAGAAACTGATGGTTAAATTTGCACAGGAGGAGAAAACTGTTGTGCGTTTGAAAGGCGGAGATCCTTTCCTGTTTGGCCGCGGCGGAGAAGAGATGGAAACTCTTCGCAAATATGGCATCCGTGTAGAGATGGTGCCTGGTGTTACAAGCGCAATTGCAGTTCCGGAATGTGTAGGAATTCCTGTTACGCACAGAAAATTTGCATCACAGGTTACTTTTTTAACCGGTCATGAGGATCCAAAAAAAGAGGAGTCGGCTATTAACTGGAAGTGGCTTGCAGATTCTCCTGGTACAATTGTAATTTTAATGGGTGTAAAAAACCTGCCTGATATTACAAAGACTTTGATTGAAAATGGTATGGATGAGAAAAAGCCTGTTGCAATTATAGAACGAGGCCTACGTCCTGACCAGAGAGTCACTATAGGTAATCTTGATACGATATCTCTCATAGCCGGAGAAAAAGGCGTAAAACCTCCGGCAATTATTGTAATCGGTGAGGTTGTAACACTCTTTGATGAAGAATGAATTTTTATAATCCAGGTATCATGAAATCCAGATATCATAAAATTTGTGTTTCATGAATTATTTCATCAAAAATCTATTTTTCCGGTATAAGTGCATTTACCATGAAAACCAAATCTGATTTTCATGAAACATTGCATGAAAAATTAGTTTCATGAACGTTTTTTTAAAAAACACTGCATATATGAGTGAAATTAACAGAATTTAACAGAATGATTAAAAAAATTGTTTCTTCTAATCTTTTTAATTGTTTTTATATTCAGGCAAAATCTTTTAGGATATCATGAAGATAGAAGTTGTTTGTTCCAAGTTTTCCATCATAGTTACCGGCACCAATATACAAAACACCTTTTTCTTTTACAGCCGCTAAAATTCCATTTTTCATTGCTTTTTCAATAAAATCTTCATTAAGGCCGTTAATTACAATTTCATATATTGAATTTACATCTTTTGGTACAAGTGTATCTGGAATTTTATCCCTTAAAGTCGGGCAGAATCTGTGATTTGTGCTTGCAGACATTGGAAATTTGTAATTTTTGCTTGCAACCTTAGAACCTGAAGAGACGATTCCTCCGGGGAATCCTGCAATAATTCCTTCACTGTTTTCGAACGCCCTTACAGCGGCCTTTGCACCGGCAAGTGCTGCTTTTTGTGAATTACCCATGATAAAAAAATTTCCGCCTGCAATTCCTTTAACAGCACCAAAATTTTCCTCACCAATGAATCCTCCCTGCATAACAGGAATTTTCCAGCATTTTCTGCCTCCAATTATACAGCGTGATTCATAAGAATCGCCAAAATAATGCATTCTTGTAGAAAATCTGGTTGTAGCTTTGGGAAATCCGTCAAATACAGATGCAGTTGCGGCAGTAAGTATACACTGCCCGATTCTCGAAGCTACATTCTCCCGCATATTTTTTCGTGCTGTACAAATAAAAATTGAAATTCCCGGTCTATTGTCAGGAGTTTCCTCAGGAGAATACATTCTTTCAATTCCCGCCTCACAGGGACATGCTATGGCTGAAGTTGCAAATCCTGTTGCTTCTGTTGCGGCAATTTTTGCCAGTTCATAATCATCTGCCGTAATGATTATTCTTGAAAACCATATCGGAAATGCTTCTGCATATGTATCTATTATTTCGACTCCGTTTATCTGCATATTTTCATTCTCCTGACATACGATCTAATATTTTTATTTTTCAAATCTAATCTTTTTTAAATGCAACACCATTTTCTGTGATAACAAAATCCATTGGCACATCATTATCTTCCAGAGGCACTTCATCAGCCTCCTGACATGCGAAAGCCAGGGCAATTTTTATGACATCAGGATATTTTTCAAGGAATCTGTCGTAATATCCTGATCCATATCCGAGACGACCGCCTTTTTTGTCGAATGCAAGCATTGGAAGAATTACAATATCTACAGCTCCATCTGGAACAGGAATTTCATTTCCGATTGGTTCAGGAACACCAAAAGTACTTGGAACAAGATCTGCTAAATCTTTTACATAAGAAAGTCTTAAACTGACGTCTTCTTTAACGATAATTGGAACTACAAGAGGGTTATTGTTTTCAAGAAGCATTTTTAAAAGGGGTTTTGTGTCAACTTCGATATCCTTGGAAGCAAAGCCCATAACAGTCTGTCCCGGCCTTATAATTGAAAAAACATTTTTGCAAATAATCTCACTTTTTAAGGCACGTTCTTCTGGTTTAAGCAGTTCTCTTCTTTCCCGCATGATGTTTCTAAGCTTATTTTTCTGTTCGCGCATGTTGATTCTCTCTCCTGTTTTAATATTTAGTTTTAATTGTAGCGGCTATACTATAAGAGTTCTAAGGAAAAAAAGGTATTAATCATTCATATCCTATCGGATCTTCTTCAGCAATCTCCTCAATATAGATCTCCTCATCAATCAGATCAATTTCAAATCCGCCAATTACAGGCGCAATCTGGTTATAGATAAAAGAAAAAGCCGTACATATTATGCATCCAAAAAAAGATATGAAAAGGGTAAAAATTAACATCTCTGTTAAAAGTGAAATTAAAATATCAGTTCCTGAGATGATGGAATAATCTGTAAAATATGTATTTTGACTATATATTGCGGCCGGAACCGTAAATATAACTGAAAAAATGACACCTGCTATAAAAGAGATTACAGCAGATACTTTTGCAGACGAGATTACGCTAATATAGAGAATTTCAGTCATTTTCTTTATTACCAGTATGTGTCATTGCAAAATATGCCGCACCATAAAGTGGTGCAAATCCTTCAAGACTACTTAATTTAATATCCGGCATGTCCAGGTATCTGTCAGTATATCTGTTTATTCCATTAATAATAACATCACTGTTGTTTTGGACAACCGGCCCGTCAAGGATTATTATATCCGGAGAGTAGGCCGCAATAATTGTTGATATTCCGTGGCCGTTAATTTTTGACAGTTCGTCAGCGAATTCATAAAAAATCTCTGTATTTTGAGAAGCATTTCTAAGAATGAATTCGGGGGTTATTTCTTCAGGAATTTTTGGATTGTATCTCATGTCGCTGCAGAACGCTTTGAAAAATGCAGGGATACCAGTTCCTGAAGAATATGCTTCCCAGTGGCCAAAACCCCCGCATCTGCAGTGAAGAGAGTATTTGCTGTCAACAAAAAAATGTCCTGCTTCTCCGGCATTTCCTTTTTTTCCGGAAAGGTGATTTCCATCAATATATGCTCCTGCACCAATTCCTGTTGAAAATGTGATATATACAACATCTTTTTTTAAAAGATTTCTATCAGCAAAAATTTCGCCCAGGACTCCTGAACGGCAGTCATTAATCAGAAAAACATCTTTTGAAAATTCCTCTTCAAGTGGTTGTTTGATTTTTATTTTTGGAAAATTCATGTTTGGAGAATTTATTATCTCTCCACTTTTTGTATTGAGGGAGCCTGCAGATGAAACCCCAATACTTTTAACGGAGGTTATTTCACTCGCTGACAATTCCGAGCGGATAAGGGATATTATCAAATCTGAGATAACATCTCCGGAATTACCGGTATTTGGAGTTTTTGAAACTTTATATTTTAAGATCCTTTTTTTAGAAAAAAGAGAAACTCTGGTGTGTGACGCGCCTATATCAATAGCTATCACATTGGAATTTGTATCATTCATCTGTTTTATCTCTGATTTTCCCCATAAATTTAATTTGTTTAATTTTATTAATTTTATTAATTTTATTGTTTTATGATTAATTTTACAGATATTTTTGTATCTCTTCCCTAATCATAGGCAGAGATATTCTTCCGATTGGAGTTTTATTTCCGTTAATGATAATCAGGGGGATTGGAGGGTGATCTTTTTCAATAATTTCAATTACATGTTTTGGCACTTCATCGTCAATCAATGTCAGAATACATTCAACATTATTGCCGTATATATGTGTAAGACGCTCTTTTAATGCATCAAATGCTTTTATTAGTTCTTCAGAAGGTGCACATTTTTCAAGTTCGCATGTCCTGTCACCATCACATGGAAAAGGTCCGCATGGAGAGTCCTGAAATCCAACAACTTCGATTGTTACTTTTTTCATATAACTAATTTAGTAATTATTAGTATATTGAATTTGCAATATTGAAAATTTAGTAATATTTTAATCTTAGAAGTATATTTATGTGAGTACTATAATGTTTATAATTAGCAAAAACTGAAAATTTTCTGAATTAATGGTCAGAATTTAAAAAATTCAACTGACACTAAGGATTATATTTAATTATCACATATAAAGAGTAATAGTTTAAAGAGTAATTTTACAATGACAGATGCGGATTTTGAGACACTGAAGAGGTCAATAGAAAAAATCCTTGGAATTCAATGTCGCTGTTATAAGGAAGATTATATTAAAAGGCGTTTACTTTCAAGGATGCGTATTACCGGAAAAGAGAGATATAAGGATTATAATACTCTGCTGATCTCCGATAAAAATGAACAGGAGCTTTTAAGAAATGCTCTTACAATCAATGTCACCAAATTTTACAGAGACAAAGAGGTTTTTGATCTTTTAAGAACAGAAATTTTCCCCGATATAATCAGAAGTAAAGGGCGAATGAGAATCTGGAGTGCAGGCTGTGCAACCGGAGAAGAGCCATATACACTTGCTTTAATAATAAATGATTTAACCCGCTTAAAGCCTGATGTTCAGGTTACTATATTTGCAACTGATATCGACAGGGAAGTTTTGAAAAAAGCCAAAGATGGAATATATGAAAAAAGGTCACTTGAAAATTTGTCTGAAAGTCAGATAAGAAGACATTTTAATGAAACAGGTGATGGTAAATTTGAGGTTAAAAACCATTTAAAAGAGATGATAAGATTTTCACATCATGATCTAATGAGTGGAAAACCTGCTACAAATTATCTTGATATGATTTTATGCAGAAATGTAACTATCTATTTCACTGAAGAGCAGAAAAACGATCTTGCAAGAATGTTTCATCCGGCATTGATCTCTAAGGGTTTTTATGTGATGGGAAAAACTGAGTTCATGGGTCGCGAAGTAGAACAATTATATGAGCCTTATAATGCTCTTCAAAAAATTTATACAAAAAATTAACACTAAAATTAATATTTTTTTCTTTGATTTTGCTGAATGATAAAATATCTGTTGATTAATGAAAAATCTGATAAATAATTTGATTTTATAGTCATTAATCCAATCCATTTTGAGTCAGTAATAATTATAGCAGAAAACGTTTTATCAGCTGTTGGAATCAGTTGTTATTCTAATGATTTCTGCTAATTATTTCTGAATTTTAAAATTTATTATCAAAAGTATATTATTTTACCCTGATAACCAGGTCTTAATGATAACATTTTCATAATAATATCTTCTTGAGAACTGACGTATGAAAAACTGGTTTTATGATATTTTTAAAATTGTTTCATAAGTGTTATTTCTGTTAACACTTTGAAGCGTCTAAAATTGGTTAAGTTCTAAAAAGAGAATATAAACTTTTTTATTTTGATTTTGCGCGGCCCTGCATAGTTTTTTTGATAAAACTGATTTGAATTTATCAAGTAACAGATATGTTTAAATGTTATGCATTCATTGTAATAATGCTGAATAGATTTAGAAGAGAGGGCCTATAGCTCAGTTAGGCAGAGCGCCTGGCTTTTAACCAGGTGGTCGGGGGTTCAAATCCCCTTGGGCCCGTTTGCCACTAAATTTCAACCAAAATGTGGCGTATTTTGGTATTTTTTCGACGGTGATGCATCTGATTAAAATATTAACTTTAAACCGGGGCAAAAGATGAGCACCAATTTTTCTGTAATTAGTCATGTGATGGTACCTGACCATCAAATAATGAGTGTGGAAGAGATAGATGAACTATTCTCTTCTTACCAGATCACCCGTGATCAGCTTCCCAAAATTTACCACGATGATCCGGCGGTAAAAGAAGTTGGCGCAAAGATCAATGATGTTATCAGGATTGTTCGTATAAGCCAGACTGCAGGTCGGGCTGAAGCATACCGCATGGTCGTAAAACGGCCAAAGAAATAAATTCTTTCCAATTCAAGGGTGGTCTTATTTGTTAGATCGTAAAACATTATCCGAAGCATATTTTTCACGCGCACATGTGGCGCGACACCAGCTCGATTCATACAACTTTTTTTTGGAATATAATCTTCAGAAAGTTGTTGATGAACAAAGAGTAATTGAAACTGACATCGCACAGAGAGGTAAAGATAATGATCCTGTCTGGGTTGAACTTGGAGAAATCCGTGTTGAAAAACCAGTTGTAAGAGAAGCTGACGGTTCCCAATCCGGCCTTTATCCAAGTGAAGCGCGTCTTAGAAATCTTACCTATGCCGCACCAATTCAGCTTGACATGATTCTTGTTCAGGGTGAAGACAGGCAGGACCCTGTGACCACAACAATAGGTCAGCTTCCTGTCATGATTGGCTCAACAGCATGCAATCTTTGCGGATTGTCAGACGATGAGAGAATAGAACATGGTGAGGATTCACACGATCCTGGTGGATACTTTATAGTAAACGGTTCTGAGCGCGTTTTAATGACTCTTGAAGATCTTGCCTCAAACAAGATTATGACAGAGTTTACTGAAAGATACAATGAGCGTATCTATGTTGCCAAAGTATTCTCACAGTATCGCGGATATCGTGCTCTCGTAATTGTTGAGAGAAACAAGAAAAACCTTTTAGAAGTTTCCTTCCCGTCGGTTGCAGGTCATCTGAAATTTGTTGATCTTATGCGTGCACTTGGTTTAAATGGTGACCATGACATTGTAAACGCTGTATCAACAGATGAGGATGTTCTTACTTTTATGCTCCAGAATCTCGAAGAGAGTGAATGCGACAATACTGAAGAGGGCATAATGTATGTCGGAAAGAAACTTGCTCCAAACCAGACACGCGACTATCAGAAAAAGCGTGCTGAATTTGTTCTTGACAGCTATCTCCTTCCTCACTTAAATGAACTCATGCCGCCTGGAATGAAGGAAGATGATCCCGGATATCAGGAAGCCTGTGAAGGAGTGCGTCTTGCAAAAGCTCACTTCCTTGGAAGGATGGCAGAGGCATGTTTTGATCTTGTTCTTGACAGAAGAAGAATCGATGATAAGGATCACTACTCAAACAAGCGTTTAAAACTTGCAGGTGACCTGATGGAAGATCTATTCCGTATCTCCTTAAACAGACTTACAAGAGATGTGAAGTATCAGCTTGAACGTGCAAGCATGAGACATCGAGATTTGTCTATATCAACAGCTGTTCGTGCTGATGTACTAACGGAGAGACTTTTACATCCTCTTGCAACAGGAAACTGGGTTGGTGGCAGAACAGGTGTGTCCCAGCTTTTAGACAGAGTTGATCATATGGCTGTTGTATCTCACCTTCGCCGTGTAATCTCTCCTTTGTCACGTTCACAGCCTCATTTCGAAGCCCGTGATCTTCATCCGACACAGTGGGGAAGAATCTGTCCGTCAGAAACACCAGAAGGTCCAAATTGTGGTCTTGTTAAAAATTTTGCACAGATGGTTGAGATATCAAAAGGTGTAAAAGACGATCAGGTGATGAACAGGATGCTCTACAACCTGGGTGTTGAAGAGCTAAAAAGGGAGATCTTATGAGTCAGACTCACAAAAAATCCAGAGTATTTGTTGACGGCGCTTTAATTGGTCTTAGTGATGATCCTGTTAATCTCGCAGCTAACGTCCGCAGAATGAGAAGACGCGGAGAAATCTCTACTGAGATTAACATCTCACACAAAGAATACAATGGCGACATCATTATCCATACAGACAGAGGCAGAGCACGTCGTCCTTTAGTAATTGTTGAAGCAGGAAGACCTGTTTTGACAAATGAGGATATTGAAAAATTAAAAACAGGCGAAGCTGATTTCATGGACTTTGTAACAAAAGGCCTTATTGAATTCATTGACGCTGAAGAGGAAGAAGATCTGTTTATTGCAATAAAAGAAAGCGATCTTACCCTTGAGCACACTCATATTGAAATTGATCCATCTCTGATTTTGGGTATTGGTGCGGCACACGTTCCATTCCCTGAGCATAATGCATCTCCGCGTGTAACAATGGGTGCAGGTATGATTAAGCAGGCACTGGGATTTGGTGCTTCAAATATGAAGTTAAGACCCGATACACGTGGTCACCAGCTTCATTACGTCCAAAAACCTCTTGTTCACACACAGACATCAAGAATCATTGGTTCTGATGACAGGGCCGCAGGACAAAACCTTGTTGTTGCAATTCTTTCATATGAAGGATTTAATATTGAGGATTCACTGATTTTCAACAAAGCTTCAATAGAACGCGGAGTTGGCCGTTCTCATTTCTTCAGAACCTATGATGGAGAAGAAAGACGCTATCCGGGAGGTCAGGTTGACAAGATTCAGGTGCCTGATGAGGAAGTATCAGGTGCACATGGTGTTGACTCATACCAAAATCTCGACAGCGATGGTATCATAAACCCTGAAACAATTGTACGGGAAAAAGATGTTTTAATTGGAAAGACATCTCCGCCAAGATTCCTTGAAGAACCTTCCGGAGAACTTATCGCCGTAGAAAAACGCCGCGACACATCAGTTACCATGAGAAGCAATGAGCATGGTATAGTTGATACAGTCATTGTAACAGAGGGTGAAAACTCTTCACGTCTGGTAAAGGTAAGAACACGTGATCTTCGTGTCCCTGAAGTTGGTGACAAATTTGCATCACGTCACGGACAGAAGGGTGTTGTTGGAATTATCACACCCCAGGAAAATATGCCTTTTACCGAAGCTGGAATAGCACCCGATCTTGTCATAAATCCACATGCAATCCCGTCACGTATGACTGTTGGTCATATGCTTGAGATGATTGGAGGAAAAGTTGGTTCTTTGGAAGGAAGACGAATCAATGCAACAGCATTCAGTGGTGAGCCGGAAGAGAATATACGTGCATCACTAAAGGCTCTTGGTTTTTCACACAATGGTCGTGAAGTAATGTACGATGGTATTACCGGACGCCAGTTCCATGCAGATATCTATATTGGCGTAATCTACTATCAAAAACTGTATCACATGGTATCATCCAAGATGCATGCACGTTCACGCGGACCTGTTCAGGTCTTAACACGTCAGCCTACAGAAGGACGTGCCCGTGAGGGAGGTTTAAGATTTGGTGAAATGGAACGTGATGTCTTAATAGGACACGGTGCTGCAATGGCTCTAAAAGAGCGTCTTTTGGACGAATCTGACAAAGTTGAGCAGTATGTATGTGCAAAGTGCGGTATGATTGCATTCCTTGACAGAAACAGAAATGTAACACGCTGTCTTGCCTGCGGTAATGAAACAGACATTTATTCTGTTGAAATGAGTTATGCATTCAAACTCCTGCTTGATGAGATGAAAAGTATGGGCATTGCTCCAAGAATGCACTTAGAGGATCAGGTATAAGGAGGTTTTAAAAAAATGACAAGTCCTAAACGAGTTGGAAAGATAGAGTTCGGGCTTTTATCTCCAAAAGATATTCGCAAGATGAGTGTCAGAAAGATCATCTGGGCAGATACATATGATGATGACGGATTTCCATATCCCCAGGGTCTGATGGATCTTCATCTTGGTGTAATCGATCCTGGTCTCCGCTGTAAGACCTGTGGTAACAAAGCAAGTGAATGTCCCGGCCATTTTGGTCATATTGAGCTTGCAAAGCCTGTAATCCATGTGGGATATACAAGATTAATCAGAAAACTCCTGCGTGTATCATGCCGTGGATGCGGTCGTCTTTTACTGAGCGCTGATGAGGTTTCAAAAGTTCTCGGACCTGAAGAGGAAAGAAACGAAGACATCATCTCAGAAAAAGATATCAAAAAAGAGCGTATATGCCCATATTGCGGGGAACAACAGTTAAAAATCAACTTTGAAAAGCCTACAACATTTTCAGAGGTGATGATGGATGAAAACGGAAGGAAAGCCGAACATAAATTAACTCCTGCTGATATTCGTGCACGTCTGGAAAAAATACCGGATGACGACTTAAGGCTTTTAGGTATTAATCCTGATGTTTCAAGACCTGAATGGACCTGTTTAACAGTTTTACCTGTGCCTCCGGTTACAATGCGCCCATCTATTATCCTTGAGAATGGTCAGAGATCCGAGGATGATTTAACTCATAAACTTGTTGACATTATAAGAATTAATCAGCGCTTTAAGGAAAATCAGGATGCAGGCGCACCTCAGTTAATTATCGAAGATTTATGGGAACTTTTACAATATCACGTTACAACCTATATGGACAATGAGGTTGCCGGATGTCCTCCTGCACGTCATAGAAGCGGAAGGCCGTTAAAGACTATTTCTCAACGTCTTAAAGGAAAAGATGGTCGATTCCGTGGTTCACTTTCAGGTAAGCGTGTCAATTTCTCAGCACGTACTGTAATTTCTCCTGACCCAAACCTTTCAATTGCACAGGTAGGAATTCCGCTTGCAATTGCAAATGAGATGAGTTTTCCAATTCGTGTCACTCCGTTTAATATAGATGAAGTCCGTGCAATGGTTTTAAACGGACCTGTTCGTCCGACATTAAATTCACCCTGTGGTGCAAATTACGCAATCAGACCTGACGGCAGGCGTGTGCGTTTAACTGATCAGACAAAGGAAAACATCGCAGAGATGCTTGAGCCCGGATGGACTGTTGACAGACAGCTTAAAAATGACGATGTTGTACTTTTCAACCGTCAGCCTTCACTTCACAGAATGAGTATTATGGCTCATCGCATTGTGCTGATGGACGGGAAGACTTTCCGTTTAAATCCTGCAGTTTGTCCACCATATAATGCTGACTTTGATGGCGATGAAATGAATCTGCACGTTCCTCAGACAGAAGAAGCACGTGCAGAGGCAGAAATGTTGTGCAGTGTTACAGAAAACATTATGTCACCACGTTTCGGTGGTCCGATTATTGGCGGTATTCATGACCACATTTCAGGTATTTTTATCTTAACACATACTCTTCGCTGGTTTGATAAATCAGGAGCACTTTATCTTTTGAAATCAAGTCTTCCTGAGAATCTGCCTGAACCGGGCAAAGTTGAGGATGGAAAAGAGTACTGGTCCAACAAACAGGTATTTTCTGTAATTTTGCCAAAAAACCTCAATATGGTATACAGGGCAAGTTCCTGCATAAATTGTGATTCCTGCAAGTGCGAAGACTGTGAACGTGATGCTTACGTAAGAATTATTGACGGAGAACTCATCTGTGGTACAATTGATAAGAAATCAATTGGTGCATTTGACGGAACAATTCTTCAGAGAATCATACGCACTCATAGTCTTGATCGCGGACGCCAGTTTGTCGATGACGTAACCAAACTTTCAATTCGTGCTATCATGTTTGATGGGTTCTCATTTGGAATTGATGATGAGGATCTGACAAAGATTGAATATGGTCAGATTGATGAGGTTTTAAATACAGCAGAAGATGATGTTGCGCGCCGTATCAGAATATATGAAGAAGGTCAGCTTGAGCCAATGCCCGGCCGAACTCTTGAAGAAACACTTGAAATGCAGATTATGCAGGTTCTAGGAAAGGCCCGTGACCGTACTGGAGATATTGCAGGACGACACCTTGGTCTTTCAAACAGTGCTGTGGTAATGGCTGTAAGTGGTGCACGTGGTTCAATGCTTAACCTGACTCAGATGGCAGGTTGTATCGGACAGCAGGCTGTTCGTGGAGAGCGTATTACACGTGGTTATGATGGAAGAACACTTCCACACTTCAAGAAAGGCGACAGAGGTGCTCCTGCACATGGTTTTGTAAGGAACAGCTATAAGAGTGGTCTTACACCAACAGAATTTTTCTTCCATGCTATCGGTGGTCGTGAAGGTCTTGTAGATACTGCGGTTCGTACATCCCAGAGTGGTTATCTGCAGAGACGTATGATCAATGCTTTGCAGGATCTGAAAGTCGGATATGACGGAACTGTCAGAACATCCGGTGGAAAAATCATTCAATTCCAATATGGTGAGGATTCAACAGATCCGGCACGAAGCTGTTTTGGAGATCCTGTGGATGTGAAGGGAATTGTTGAGAGTGTGTTAAAAGAAGAGGTGGGCCGGAAATGAAAGATTCACATATTAAAATAATAGATGAAGCAAATCTTCCTGAAAAAACCAAAAATGATTTGAAAAAATATCTTTCTGAAAAAGATTTTTCAGACGAGATGTTTGATACAATCATTTCCCGTATTCAGGAAGAGTATGCAAATACCCGTATTGAGTCTTGTGAGGCAGTAGGTGTTATCGCTGCCCAGTCTATTGGTGAGCCTGGCACTCAGATGACAATGCGTACATTTCACTATGCCGGTGTTGCTGAAATTAACGTAACACTTGGTCTTCCCCGTCTTATTGAGATAATGGATGCCAGAAAAAGTCCAAGTACACCTACAATGACAATTTATCTTGCCGATGATTATTCAACAAACAGAGATCTTGCGCGTGAGGTGAGCTGGCAAATTGAGGCGGCACCGCTTCATGAATTTGGTGATATTACTACAGATATGCTGGATATGAAAGTCAATGTTCAGTTAAACCGGGATGTCTGTAAAAAGAGAAAAATTACTATTCAGGAAATAATTGAGCGTGCTCCTCAAAAAATTAAAGATAAAAACCATTATCGCGATTTTGAATTTGAGGACGATGCGGCAAATGCCAAAATTTCATTCTTACCAAAAGACAGAGAAAGTTATCAGAACCTCTTTACACTTGCTGAACACGTAAGAAAAGTGATTGTTCAGGGTATCGATGACATAGAGCGTGTGGTTGTCCGAAAGGAGAACGGAGAGTATATTCTTTATACTGAAGGCTCTAATCTTAAAGGTGTATTTGAGGTAGATGGTGTTGATACCACCAGAACCCGAACAAACAACATTGCTGAAATATCTGAAGTCTTGGGTATTGAAGCAGGTAGAAACGCAATCATAGATGAAGCATTAAGCACACTTCGTGAGCAGGGTATCGCAGTTGATGTCCGTCACATTATGCTGGTTGCTGATATGATGTGCATTGAAGGTGAAGTAAAACAGATTGGACGTCATGGTATTGCAGGTGAAAAGGAAAGTGTTCTTTCACGTGCATCTTTTGAAGTTACTGTAAATCATCTTCTGGACGCGGCAGTTGCAAATGAAACTGATATCCTTGAAGGTGTCACTGAAAATGTTATTGTCGGACAGCCCATTCAGCTTGGTACTGGTGATGTAAGACTCATTGCTAAACCCAGAGTCGATTAATTAAACAAATTTAAACTAAACCAATTAAAATTTAGGAGAATTTCAATGGATTTCGAAACGTCTTTAAGACGCGCAATTAAAACTGGCAACGTGGTAATTGGCCAGAAAGAAACAAAAGATTGTATCTCAGAGGGAAAAGCACAGATGGTTGTTGTTGCAAGCAACTGTCCTGGTGATTTTGTCTCATATCTCAAGGAACAGGATATATTTTCATATACGTATGATGATTCAAGCAAAGCACTGGGTATATCCTGCGGCAGACCTCATTTTGTAAGTGCCCTGGCAGTTATAGATGCAGGTGATTCCGACATTCTTTCCTTAAAGAGGGTTTAATTATATGGGAGAGATTGTCTTGAATGAACAGAGTCTTCAGCTGATGAAACAGTTTGAAGACATAACCGGTGCAGGAAGCCGTGACTGTATCGTTGATGAGAGAAATGAGAGACTCATTTTTGTAATCAACCCGGGAGATATGGGCCGTGCAATCGGAAAGCAGGGAACAAGCATAAAGAAGGCATCAGAAGATCTTGGTAAAAAGATTGAGGTTGTTGAGTTTTCAAACGATGCCGAACAGTTTATCAAAAACTGTTTCCTCCCTGCACGTGTCGTTTCTGTTCAGATTGAAGAGAATGATGAAGGAGAATATGTTGCAAATGTTGATGTTGAGGAAGAAGACAGAGGCATTGCAATTGGAAAAGGCGGGAAAAATATTTTCAAAGCCAATAAATTAGCAGAACGTCAGCATGATATTGTAAGCGTTCAGATTATTACAGATGAAAATCTGTAATTATTTTTAATATTACTTCTATTGTTATTCTGCATTATTGCAAATGTGCATTTTTTTGTTTTTAAAATAGTCAGCAGATTTGTCTTTGTTATGTTTTTGGATTCTTAAATAAAATCAGGGTTTGATTTGATAAAATTTTGATTTCTATTAGATGATTTGCATCGAAATACAAAAATCTGTTATCATTATTTGTGGTATGTTTTTCATTATAAAAATTTCATTAAATTATATGTCAGGAAAATTTTCATTTAATTATATTTGTAATTAGTGAGAAAATATATTATTTGGAGAAAATTATAGGTGATGTATTTATTTAAGAGTCATATTCGCGCTATCGCGCTATTGTAGTAAAAAAATTGTTCGTGAATTCTTATCAAAATTTAATGGTTTTCACTTATTCATTTTTTAAAAACTTCTAATATTTCCGTTTTATCCAAAACCAGAGTTCTTGCTCACTTAATAAATGATTATGTATAATTGTAAATGATAAATAGTGTTAATATAAACAATTAGAAAAGAGGGGTATATGTTAGATTTATTGGTTTTCTTAATTCTCTTTCCGCTTATTGCTGCAGCTTTGATGCTGGTTTTACCAAATGGCGGATTTAGGGATGCAGTTATAAAAATAGCGGCCCTTATTACGGCAGCTGCGTCAATATATCTTTTCATCCAGACTTTTGACAAAGGTATATCATATCTTACTATTGGTTCAGAACTGGTTGGAAATGTAATTCTTCTGGCTGAATTTGCTATTGCGCTGTTTATTATCGCGATAAGTCTGAAGTTTAAGCATTATATCATTGCATTACTGGCTGTTATTCAGACTGTAATTTTGGTGTATGCTGAAAAATTTGCATCAGTTGAGACCATCCTTTCAAATGAGCTTTTTGTGGATGAATTTTCAGTAATAATGGCTCTTATAATAGGTATTATTGGAAGTTTAATTTGCATTTACTCTGTCGGGTATATGAGAGGATATCATGAAAACCATACTGATGTAAAAGATCACAGAAAATTATTTTTCTTTTTGATGTTTTTGTTCCTTTCAGCGATGTTTGGCGTTGTGTTTTCAAACCATATCGTCTGGATGTTCTTTTTCTGGGAGATTACAACACTTTGTTCATTCCTGTTAATCGGCTATGCCAGAGATGAAATTGCCTGGAAAAATGCATTTTGGGCTCTTTTGTTAAACACTGTCGGAGGAGTTGGTTTTTCAGGCGCAATCCTTTTCATACTTGTCTATTCAGGAAATGGGGAGTTCATATATTTAAATAATTTAATAGCCGCAGGACCTGTCTTTGCAATGATTCCGGCTGCGTTAATCGCATTCGCCGGTCTTACAAAATCGGCACAACTGCCGTTTTCATCATGGCTTGTCGGTGCAATGGTTGCACCAACTCCTGTCTCGGCACTTCTTCATTCCAGTACAATGGTAAAGGCCGGTGTTTATGTTATTGTAAGATTTGCACCGGTTTTTGAGATGAGTATGGTTGGAGTAATAATTTCTCTTGTTGGTGGAGTGACTTTCCTTTTGGCCTCTGCAATTGCAATAGGGCAGAGTAATGCTAAAAAAGTGCTTGCATATTCAACAATTGCAAACTTAGGTCTTGTTGTTGCATGTGCAGGAATAGGAACGCAGGAAGCCGTGTGGGCTGCAATTCTTTTGATAATATTCCATGCAGTTGCAAAGTCGCTTTTATTCCTTGCAGTAGGTTCAGTTGAACATCAAAAGCATTCACGTGATATTGAAGACATGTCTGGTCTTATCTCAACAATGCCAAAAATAGCAGTAATGATGCTTATAGGAATTGCAGGAATGTTTTTGGCACCATTTGGAATGCTTATATCCAAATGGGCAACAATTCATGCTTTTGTAAATGCACTGCCGCCCTTTGGAATGCTTCTTATTGGATTAATTGCCTATGGAAGTGGAATTACAGTTTTCTTCTGGGCAAAATGGATGGGAAAATTAATAGAAGTCAAAGGCAAAGATTCGGCTCTTAAAAAAGAGGCAACATCTCCTGAGATGTTTACTTTATACAGCCTTTCCGGACTTACAGTAATTGTATGTCTTTTATTCCCGTTAATATCAGGATTTATGATTGAGCCATATTTAAAGGAAGTTTATGGTACAGTTTCAGGACTATTAAGCCTTAACAATATTTTGATAATGCTTATGATGCTTGTCTTAATCCTGATTCTTCCTTTGACTATTGGATTTTTGAGCAAAAATAAAACACTCTCTTCTCAGTATATGGGTGCAAGACCTGCTGTATTGGGCGAGAGTTTTTCAGGAAGCATGGGAATTACAAGAAATGTAACTCTTTCCAATTATTATATGGAAGAATATTTTGGAGAAGAAAAACTTTCAAAAACAGGGAATATTTTAACAATCCTTCTTTTGTTTGTTCTTGCAGGAATTATTGCTCTTATTATTTCAGGGATGGTGATTTAAGATGGTTTTAGAGATTATAACCGGTTTACCTTTCATAAGTGCAGTTCTTTTTGTAATATTTGCCCCGTTTGTTGGTGCGATAATTACAGGTCTTGACAGAAAGCTTACTGCAAGGATGCAGGGGAGAGTAGGACCTCCTGTTCTTCAGCCATTATATGATATCTTCAAGCTTTTTGAAAAAGAAAATCTGGTTGTGCACCGTTCACAAAACTTCTGGATATTTAGTTATCTCGTTTTTATACTTGTAACAGGAGTTTTATTCTTTGCAGGCAGTGACATACTTCTGGTCATATTTGCTCTTACTCTTGCTCATGTATTTTTAATTCTTGGTGCATATTCGGCAGGATCTCCATATGCTCATATTGGTGCAGAAAGGGAACTGATTCAGCTCATGGCTGTTGAACCAATGATTATTATCGCCGCTGTTGGTCTTTATGAGGTTACAAATTCGTTTGATACACTTGCAATAGTTCAAAATGCATTTGCCCCGGTAATTCTTCTTCCTGGAGTCTTTTTGGGAATGGTATATATACTGACTGTAAAATTAAGAAAATCCCCATTTGATCTTTCAACGTCACATCATGCACACCAGGAGCTTGTAAAAGGTCTTACAACTGAATTTTCAGGCTCAACACTTGGAATGACAGAAATTGCCCATTTATATGAGCTTGTATTTCTGCTTGGATTTTTGTTTTTATTCTTTGGAATGGCGGCACCTTTAATTGGAATTTTAGTGCTGATTATAATCTATTTCTTTGAGATATATGTGGACAATGCAACATCCAGGGTAAAGTGGCAGTTTGTATTGAAAAGCTGCTGGGCATTTACAGCAGTACTTGGAGTTTTGAATCTTTTTGCATTATATCTGATATGAGGTGAAAGAAATATGTCATACTTAACTAAATCTCCCTGGATAATACACTACGATGCATCAAGCTGTAACGGATGTGACATTGAAGTCTTAGCATGTCTTACACCTCTTTATGATGTTGAAAGATTTGGTATCTTAAACACTGGTAATCCAAAGCATGCTGATATATTTGTAGTGACAGGAAGTGTCAATGAGCAAAACAGAGAAGTTATAAAAAATATTTATAACCAGATGCCAAAACCAAATGTTGTAGTCGCAGTTGGAATATGTGCCTGTTCAGGCGGAGTTTTCCGTGAATGCTACAATGTAGCTGGTGGTGTTGGAGAATTAATTCCGGTTGATGTTTATGTTCCAGGCTGTGCGGCACGTCCTGAGCAAATAATTGACGGTATTGTAAAAGGAATTTCAATTCTGGATGAAAAGTACAAAAATAGCAAAAAAAACAAAAACAACAAAACGGAGGTGACAGAAAGTGACAATTGAAGAGCAGAAAAATACTGGTGTGGCAGTTGAGGATTTAGAAGCCGAAGCTCAGGCAATGTGTGATAAAGGCTACCGTCTTGTTCAGATTGGATGCGGTAAATACGGAGATATTTTTGAGATAAACTATTCATTTGAAAAAGATTATTCGTTTGAAAATCTCCGTATTACAGTTTCCGAAGGAGAAAAAGTACCAAGCATATCCAAATCGTACTGGGGCTCTTTCATATATGAAAACGAGATGCATGATCTTTTTGGAATAGAAGTCACCGGAATGAATCTGGATTTTAAAGGAAATTTAATAAAAACCTCAATAAAATCCCCATTTAATGTTAAAAATGTTACAAAGGTAAAGTCTGAAAAATCTGTTGAAGCAAAAGATGCTCAAAAAAATGAAAATGATGAGTCTGCCGGCGATAAAGAGAAAAATGAGGAGGTTAATTAATGTCAGGAAAAACAGTTGTTCCTTTTGGTCCTCAGCATCCGGTACTGCCAGAACCAATTCATCTTGATTTGGTGCTTGAAGACGAGCATGTTGTTGAAGCAATACCATCAATTGGTTATATTCATCGTGGTCTTGAAAAACTTGTTGAGAAGAGAGACTATAAGGATTATGTATATATTGCAGAGCGTATTTGCGGTATTTGCAGTTTTATTCATAGTGTTGGCTATTGTCAGGGTATAGAGAACATTATGGATATTGAAATTCCAAAAAGAGCTCAGTATTTAAGGACAATCTGGTCAGAGTATTCAAGACTGCACAGTCATCTGTTGTGGCTTGGACTTTATGCTGATTCACTTGGCTTTGAAAACCTGTTTATGAACTCATGGAGGATTCGGGAAAAGATTCTTGATGCAATGGAGGAGACTACCGGCGGTCGTGTTATTCAGGGTTCATGCAAAGTGGGCGGTGTCAGAAGAGACATAACTGATTTAAAATTAAAAGAGATGGCAAGAGATCTTGAGATATTGTCATCAGATATTGAAGACCTCTGCCATGTTTTCTTTGATGATAAAACTGTTATACATAGGACAAAAGGAGTTGGCGTATTACCTAAGGATGAAGCATATTTGCTTGGTGCTGTTGGTCCGACAGGCAGGGGAAGTGGGATTCCGATTGATATGAGAGATACAGGATACATTGCATATGGTGAACTTGACTTTTCTCCTGTTGTTGAAACTGGCGGTGACTGCTACTCAAGATGTGTTGTGAGAGCAAGAGAGCTATTACAATCCATAGATATTATTAAACAGGCCGCAGATGCAATTCCTTCCGGCGATATTGATGTGAAGGTAAAAGGCAATCCTGATGGAGAATATTTCTCAAGAGTAGAACAGCCACGTGGTGAATGTATTCATTACATAAAAGCCAATGGAAAGAAAAATATTCTTCGTGAACGTGTAAGAACACCTACACTTACAAATATTCCACCGCTTGTAAAGATGCTTGCCGGATGTGAAATGGCTGATGTGCCGGTTATTGTTCTTTCAATTGACCCGTGTATCGGGTGTGCGGAGAGGTGATGGCAGTGAAATTATTTGCAATGACTAAGACAATTTTTAAAAGACTTGGAAAAGGACCCTCCACAATTCGTTATCCTGCAGAGCCTGCAAAAAGATATGAAGGATCAAGAGGACAGATTGAAATTGTTATTGAAGATTGTATCTACTGCGGTCTTTGTAGTCGTCACTGCCCTTCAGATGCAATTTTGGTTGACAAACCTTCAAGGACATGGACTATCGACAGATTCAGATGTATTTCATGCAATTCCTGTGCAGAAGCCTGCCCAAAAAACTGTCTTAAGCTAAACAATATCTATCATGAACCTGTATTAAACGGACCATTACCTGAAAGTTTTACAGGTCCTGCAGAAGAGCAGAAAAGTTCTGCTGAAAATATTGCTGAAAATTAAAAAAAGTAAAAAGAAAAATTAACAATTAAAATCCTTTTTTCGTTTTAATTTGCCGGAACACTGAATTTTTCAAGAAGACTTATTACCTGTGCTGACCATTCAGTATCCCGTGTACCGGGAACAGGTTTTCCTTCCGGCATCATATTTACAGGGATATAGGAAGAGTCACCAAGTGCCCGTGAGATTTTTTTCCTTATGCATTTGTCCTCAAGGTCTCCATTACAGTAGATCATTACCCTTTTTTTAAGTGCTACACTTTTGTCAAATTCCGGATTATATTTTTTCAGAAACGGACATTGATCATAGTTGACACACATGGACATAATTTTTCTTTCATCGTTAAGACAGCATAAAAGTTTCTACGATTTCAAATTGCGAATTCTTTTGACATATTTTCCAATTTCAAATTTTCTTTCCAGCCCTTTGGCATTCATGTATCGGATTTTTCCAAATATTTCACGTTCTTTCCATGCACGGTCATGCTTTCCAAAACACCATGAAATTCCTGCATAGCTGTTTGGGTCACGCCCGTCAAGGGAGTATTTGTTATTTAGATAAACAGCAGTTTCAAACGCAGATTCTGGAGATTCAGACCATTCAATTATCTTTTTTCCCCAGTACATTCTCATATAACCATGCATTTTGCCTGTAATTTCCATCTCATTTTGTGAAGCATTCCAGTAATCATCATGTGTGTTTGCTGATTCAAGCTCATTTATCGAATAAATATATTCTCTTTTATCAAATCTATGCTCATTTAATGTATCAGTACACCATTTTGGAAGACCTTTGTATGAGTCATAATTTTTATTAAATACTGCAAAATTGATCGCAAGTTCACGTCTTACAATTAGCTGTTCGAGATAGTCATCAGGATTGAAAAAGCCTGAATGAATTATTTTTATTGCAATTTCAATCGGTGATATCTGACCAAAATGAAGATACGGACTCATATCTGACTGTATGTTTTTATGAGGATCGTTTCTCTCTTCTGAATATTTATCCAATTTTTTTGTTATGAAATTGTTTAAATGAGAATTTGCATTTGAATATCCGCCTTTGTAATATTTTGAGGGTTTTACATCATTTTTTACATCAGAGGTAATTAATAATTTTTCAATATCTGAAATGTCAATACAGTCTGTCAAATTTCCGGAATTATATTGTTTTACTTCATCTTTACAATCATTGTATTCATGAAGAAAAAGCGGTATTTTTCGATTGATTTTTTTTCTCAGTGTCGCGGCTGACCATTCCTCTTTATCTGATGCTTCATAGACCGGAACAACCACATCTGATTCAACCTGAATTAAAGGGCACCTTAAGCCTTTTGCAACATTGATTCTCCACTTTTTGTGTAGTTTTAAGTAACCACAGTCAGTCACTACAACAGATGCTGATTTTCCGACTTTGAGAACAAAGGAATCCGGTGATTCGTGTTTAAATGCAGTTGTGATATTCTGGTCGTTTAAATCTGATTGTACTTCTTTTAAGCCCTCAAGCAAAAAAACAAAGTGACGTTTGTTTGATTCAGGATAATTCGTATCAATTCCAAAGCAGACTACAAGTGGTTTGTCGTATAATAGTGACATCTTTTTTGCATAATCCAGTGCAAAATTGTATTTTGTTCTGACTGAGGACTGCATCCAGTAAAGGACATAACTGCCGTTTTGAACAGTTTTATCATTTAAAGTTCGGATTCGTCTTTCATCAATGACACTATTCATTGAGAGGCTAATTTATTTCTGTGCCAGATATAATTATCCGGTAATTTTCTAAAAGGGGTTATTTGAAAATTTTATTCAGAAAAATTTTCGGTATAAATATCATTTATCCTTTCAATTATTGCTATGAGATAGCCTCTGTTTATTAAATCAGCAATGTCTCCCGGAAAAAGTCTGTCTATTCTCACATGGACAGTTAAAATTTTTCTTATTGTTTCGATATCAGCAGAGGCAATAAGTTCCGGATGGCCAAAATATGTTTCTGCCTCGCCTGTCCATCCCTGCCATCTGGCATTTATAAGCCAGTTATTAAAGTACAAAACTTTTGTAAATTCTACTATTTCTTTGCATGAACCTGATTTTTCAATTTCATCTTTGTTTCTTTCAATTATTGTTTTGTTTTTAATATCCTCTGAAAATTTAATTACAGCTTCAAAATTTTCCCTTGTTGGGATTTCTCCTTCTTTATTCATTGACAACCCTAAACTTTTGGCTTTATTGTAAATATCCTTTAGGCTTAAATAATGTATGCCGATATTATATACATAAAAAAAATCAAAAATACAATTAAAAAAGTGATTAAATGATATCTGATACGGAAATTTTGTCTTATATTATTCTTCTAATAAGTGGTGTTACTGCAGGCATATTTTCCGGAGTAATTGGAATGGGTGGCGGAACAATTTTAGTTCCTGTTCAGTACAATCTTCTTTTCAATATATATTCAGTACATCCTGATATTGCTATGAGAACAGCTATTGCAACAAGTCTTGCTGTAACTCTTCCAACAGCCATCTCAAGTACATATGGTCACTTCAGGCATGGGATAAAAGTTCCAAAAATTGGTATTGTAACAAGTATCTGCGGGTTTGCAGGGGGTGTTTTTGGAGGAATTATATCATCGCATCTGGCCTTTTCAATACTTGCTCCACTCTTTGCATTTGTTATGTTTGCAATGGCAGTTATTATGATTAAATCCGGGCCGCCTATAGATTCAAACCAATCCCGAACAGAAATTTATCTATATGCATTAATAGGTTTTTCTGTAGGAATTTTGTCAGCCATGATTGGAATAGGAGGAGGTGTAATTCTTGCTCCACTTCTAATAATCTTTTGTAAAATTCCTCTGAAAATATCATCTGCAATAACATCGCTTTTTGTAATCGGCGTTTCGATTGGGGGATTGTTGCCTTATACTTTAATGGGAGGAAACCGTCTTTTAAATCAATTTATAACTATTGGATATCTTAATGTCACGTGGTGGATAATTATAGCTGTTTCATCAGTTATTTTTGCCCGTGTCGGAGTATTAATTCTATACCGGTTTAATACGAAATATGTCAGATATTTATTCATTTTACTGCTTATGTACCTTTCATTAAATCTTCTTGGAATCATCTGAAAACAATTTTCTTTGAAGATCTGGAAAGTATATATTTTTACAATTGATGAATATTATTGTGATAAAAACCTTTCAAAGTTTCCGGTTTTATTATAACTTTTAGAATCAAAAAAGAAGCAAATGGTAAGAATAGGAATAATCGGTACTGGAAATATGGGTAGTATGCTTGCCAGGAAATTGCTTGAGGCAGAAATTGTATCTGCTGATATGGTTTTGGTATATAACCACACACCTGAGAAAATGAATTTTCTTGTCAAATCAACTGGAGTTCGTTTTGCAAAATCCAATTGTGCTCTTGTTGAAGAATCTGATTTAATTTTCATCTGTGTAAGACCTGATGATTTTCTGCCTTTGATTTTAGAGATTAAACAGTTTTTAACCGAAGAAAAAACAATAATTTCTTTTGTATCTGATATTTCAATTCAAAAAATCAAAGAATGGTCAGGTCATGATGCAGTGAGAGTTATTCCATCCGTTACTTCAGAATGCAGATGTGGAATTTCTGTAATAAGTTTTGGAAAAAGCATATCACATTCCATCCAAAAACAAATAACCCTTCTTTTTAATTCAATCAGCGTCCCTTATGTTACAGATGAAGAAAACATGTCGTTTTTATCAGATATTACAAGCAGTTCACCGGCAATAATTGCGGCAATAATTCGTGAATATGTCCGTTCTTCTGTAAGAAGAGGTCATGTATCAGAATCAGATGCAGAATTATTACTAACCGAAACCTTAACTGGTACTGCACTTCTTCTTTCAGAAAAAAAGTTCAGTCTTGATTCTTTGATAGATAAGGTTTCTACAAAGGGAGGTATAACAGCAGAAGGTGTTAATATAATTGAAGAGAAGTCACCTGCCTTGTTTGAAGAAGTTCTTTTAAAAATGTCTGAAAAACACAATAACATTCAGAAAATCAATCTGAATAAAAATGAAGAATAAGATTATTTATCTAATTTTTATATTTTCAAGCTGTTCTATTAAATTTTTACTTCCAACATAAATCGGAGTTTTTTCGCTTGGCTTTTCAGGAACTTTTTTTAGCAGATCAGTTTTGCCATCAGATATTCTACCTCCTGCCTGTTTTGCAATGAAACCAATAGGATTTGCTTCATATACAAGTCTTAGTTTTCCAATACTGTTGTTTATTGTTGCAGGATAACAGTATATTCCGCCGTATTTTAATATCTGGTGAAAATCAGCAACAAATGATCCGGAATAGCGCAGTTTTCCTCCGTCTTTTTCAATTATAGAGATAAAATCGCCATGTTCATTAGTCCAGTCCTTTCTAAGCCCGCCGCTTCCATATATTTTTCCCTGAGGCATACTGACAGGCCCCTGCATCATCTGATAAACACCGTCTTTTAAAGCGAATATGTACACACCATCTCCAACTGTCAGTGTCAGGACTGTCATTGGACCATATAGCATATACATTGCAGTCCGCAGTTCATCTCCTAAACTTAAAGCATTTCCATTGTCATATATCCCAATTATTGTTCCAACACAGAGATTTACCTGAATGAGTGATGAGCCGTCCAGAGGATCCATTACAACTGCATAGTTTTCTTTGGCATCAGGATTTTTTACAATATCATCTTTTTCTTCAGAGGCAATTTCTCTGACAAGATTTGACTCTAAAAGAATTTTTGTTATGTGGTCATCTGACCATACATCAAGTGCCGCCTGTTCTTCTCCTGAAGCATTTTCTGTTCCGGCATAAGACTGGTTTTCAATAAAAGCTTCTCGTATTGGTACAGCCTGCATTGCAATTAATTCAATTAATTCTTTAAGACTGTCTTTGCATTCTGTTGTATCCAGATATTCCCTTAAAGTCGTCATGATAAAATCATCCAAACGTGTGTTCAAAGTATATATTAAATTTAATCAGTAAATGTATTTGCAAAAATACAACCTATAATTATTTTGATGTAATGTCTTATGATTCATCATAATATCTTATAAGACCTATTTTAAATGAGAGACCTTTTCCCCTGTTGCCTGCAACTCTGTCAGCAACAGTTATTCTTCCATTATAATGTTTTAAAAGTATAAATGCGGTATAAAGCCCAAGTGATTTAGCATCAAGATGAATATTTTCCTCATCAAAGTCTGAAAATAAAAGGAGTTTTTCTTCATCAGAAAGACCAGGTCCTGTTGACTCAACAGATAATATGACACTGTCTGAAACTGCTTCTGCTTCAATGATAATGTCAGAACTGTCTGTTCCTAAATCCAGCATGAAATTTATCAGATTGGCAAAAACTTCGGGTAAGTACTCATCAGAATAAACGCAGTATAATGAATCTGTATATTTAATTTTTATAGTAGGATATCTTGGAATAATTTTTCTTATTGACTCATCAAGAATGACTTTTTTTAACTGGATGTTAGAACTGTCTCCAATTTCACGGATAATCTTTAAATTATTTATAATAAGCCGGTTTTCATGAATATCTTTGCTCATCAGTTTAGCAAGCTCGTTTAAGGATTTTTTTGGATCTTTTATACTTTCAACAGAGCGCATTAAATTTTCATTCAAATCATTTATGTCATCCAAAATCAGGCCAAAACATTGTCTTGCCTCAATGCACTCTTTTTCAAGTTTATCCTGAAGCATTCCACGAAGAATTATATTGCTTATTTCCTTTCCTATTATCTCCAGGGTTTCTTTTTCAAATGATGTGAAAGTTCCTTCATATGCTTTTGCTGTATACAATGCACCAATTACGGTATTGTCAGATATAAGAGGTATTGCCGCATATGAAAGAGCACCTAAATTTTCAAGTATGTTTAAGTCATGTCTTGAGATTGTAACATCCGGAAGATTCTCTATATATTTTGCCTGGCCGGCATAGAAAATAAGGTTGTAAGGCCAGCTTCTGACATCAAGATTTTTCTGGCTCTCAATGAAAAAATGAGGGGCACCAAAAGCTGAGATAATATTTGCTGTTTTACCATCACTATTTTTAAGATATATGTAATTTATTTCAAAACCAAGGTGAGTTGAAATAATGTCAAGAACATTGTCAAGCATCCTGTTTAAAGTAAATGATGAATTTGCAGAGATTAATATTTCATTAAGTATTTCAAGCTGATAATTTCTAAGATCATTTCTTTTTACAGGATAATTTTTTGAATCCTCTTTTTCAAAGGCATAATCCCTGCTTTCGTCTTCATCGTCCAGGTATTTTGAAAAAGTTTTTTTAAAACCGCTTTTATATGCATTATTTTCAGGTGCTTCCAAAATATCTTCCAGAGGTTTTTTTGGCTCGGTTGCAGAGACAAGAATATTATTTGTTCCCGGTATTCTTATTGCAGTAAGAATGACTATCATTGATTTTCCTGATTCAAGAATTGTCTGAAATATAGATGTTTTTGGAGAATTATACGGATCACTTATTCTGTTTTTTAAGAATTTTTCCAAAGTTTCATTTTCATTATCTTCAAAGAGATCTTTTAGGAATAAATCTTTTTGAAAAACATTGAATTCTAGTTCAAACATTTTAAAAAAAATGGAGTTTGCAATAAAAATCTGTCCTGATTCCTTAAGGATTACATTTGCTCCTTTGGAAATATCAAATAAAAAAGAGGCAGAATCGTATGATTGTTCAAGGATTTTTGTCAGAATGTTATTTTCTGATTTAGAATCATAAATCATTTAATAAAACTCCTTTTTATTTATCGATTCAGGTTTTAAAATCTGGAAATTTTTGATTAATAAAACCTTTATTCTATTTAATAAATAGATGCCGCTTTTTATCCGACAGAACTTATCTAAAAATTATAATCTGTATTCAATGAAAAATGTCATTGGAATTGAGAAAGACTATCTCAGGAATACAATTTTGTTTGCAAATTTTATAGGAAACAAATCAAATTCTAAGATAATGAGAATATCTGAGAATATTTAAAAAAATGTTCATAAAACGTTCATGAAACCAAGGTTTCATGCAACAGTTTCATGTAAATCACAAAGTGATTTTCATGGGAAATCATTTTTCATTTTTGTTCAAGTATATTTATGATAGTTTTAACATCGCGGATATGGTACTGCCCTTTTGATGCCTGTGTTCCACAATGGCAATATATTAACATAGAGCCCAGAATCAAAAGAGGAATTCTTGCTCTTTTAAACTTTTCTCCCATTACACTTGTTATAACGGGTTTTTCTGCTTTTACTGTAAATTCTATAAAAGAAGCTATGTCAATTTCGTTTTCAGGTGTTACAACAATTTTAGGAATATCCCCATATTGCCTAAGCTCTTTTTCAATCTGCTTTAGTTCATCATATCCTGGCATATAATTAAGATGAACAGATGAGATAACTTTGGTTTTTCCTTTTCTTATTTCCGGTGCATATCCTGAAAAATCTCTTTCAATATCAACATAATCAACATAATTTAACCAGGGATCAATTTTTTCTCTCCAGTCTTCACGATTTTTTAAGAAACATCCCCCTTCCTTTTCACTCCGTATTGTTGCAATTGATAAAATATCATCATCATTTTTTTTGCACAGATTTAAAAGTTCATCCTCTAAAGGAGGGGATTTTATCATATCGATTCTGATTTCCCTAAAATCAGCATTATACAATAAAGCATCTTTCCATTCATCTGGTGTTGATAAAGAAAGGGCGGTTTTCAAAATTTTCACAATAACTTAATTTGTCATATTTCTCTAAATTGTTTTCCACTAATCAATAAAAAACATGAGATATAAAATGAAATTTCAAAGTCACGGTTGTTGGAGATCAATCAGATTAAATGTTATTTGAGCAATTTATGCATTTTTTATGTGAATCAAAACCCTTAACAAAAGAATTAGCATTTCCATATATCATATTGTAAACCTTCAAGTCTGAATAATACAAATAAATAACATCCGGTGATTTTTTGAAGGTTAATTTTGGAGGTTTTGTTCCATTAAGTACTGTTGACTGGCGCGGTAAGGCAGTCTGTACGGTTTTTTTGCGTGGATGTCCTGTGAGATGTCATTACTGTCATAATCTAATACTCCAGTCCGGCCAGGATTTTAGAGATACTGATGAAATTCTTGAAATGATAAAGGAGTCCAGGATGGTAATATCAGGAGTTATATTTTCAGGAGGTGAGCCTACCATGCAAAAGGATGCTCTTATTGAAATGGCTAAAAAATGCAAAGAAACAGGTCTTTTAACAGGTGTTCAGACAAATGGCGCATTTCCCGATACTCTTGAAAGCCTGATAAATCAGGGTCTTTTGGATTTAGTACATCTGGATATTAAAACAAGATGGGAACATTATCCAAAGCTTTTAAAAGTCAGACCGGAAACTATAGAAAATATAAAAAAATCCCTGGAAATCTGTAAAAAAGCACATTTTTCAGGAAAATTAAATGAGTTTCAGGTTGTCTGTACTCTGTTTCCAGGAAGAGAGGATGACGTTTTTTATATCTCTAAAGAAACAGAAGGTTTAGATTTAATTCTTCAGCAGGGTGTTGAAAATAGTATTATACCTTTAAAATTTGATGATCTTAAGAAAATTGCAGATAAAATTCACAGAAAAGTCAGAATCAGAACACGTGAAGACGGGGAAGTAACATATGAAAATAATCAGATAATTATAGCTGATTCAATTGTTTTAACAGATATCAGTCAGGCAAGAAGAAATTATTGAAAAGGATGTTTATTATTGAAAGGATGTTTATGAAACTAATATTTCATCTTCATTCGCTGTGAAGATCAGAATCTGGTTTTCATGATAAATGTCAGTTGGATATTTATTTCATAAACATTTTATGTGAAATTTCAAAATTAAACTAAAAAATAGACAGAAGAATCCGGAAATGTAACTTTCATGGAGAAATAAAATGCAGATAATAGGTGTCGTTGGTCTTCCTGCAAGCGGAAAGGGAGAATTTTCAAACATTGCAAAAAAATTGAATATTCCTGTAGTGGTTATGGGAGATGTCATAAGAAAGGCTGTGGTTGATGCAGGTCTGGCATTAAATGACAAAAACATGGGTGAAATGTCACGCTGTTTAAGGCAGGGGATGGGGATGGATGCACTCGCACAGCTTACAATTCCATTGATTGAACAAAATAATTCAAAAATTGTTTTGGTTGACGGAATAAGAGGTGATGCTGAAGTTACAACATTCACAAAACATTTTAAAAACTTCAGTCTTATTGCAGTAGAATCATCATTTGAAACTCGTTTGAAACGTATCTCTGACAGAAACAGAAGTGATGATCAGGCTGATGAAAACGCTTTACACAAGCGCGATGAAAGAGAAGCCGGATGGGGTCTTTTAACAGCCGTGGAGATGGCTGATTATATTATTGAAAATGAAGGAACAATTGAAGAATTCGAAGAAAAAGCAAAAAAACTGCTTGAGGAAATAAGGATTAAAAAATGACTCTTGATTTTTATTTTGCATCTTCATCAAAGGTCTGGTCATCTATTGAGTGGGTCTATGAGATTGAAGGGGCAGGTTATTCCGGATGGGAAATATCAGCCGATGGGAATTACCGTCTTGACAATCCGTTGCTATATTCAAAAATAAAAGAAGTTCTTGAAACAACTTCTCTTAAAGCCAGCGTTCATGCTCCTTTTGCTGATTTAAATCTTGGATCGCTTAATTATCCGATATATAAAGAGTCTGTACGACAGCTTAGTGAATGTGTCTCACTTGCGGCTGATATAACCGACCGCGTTACAATTCATCCTGGTTATCTTTCTCCTTCTGCAAAACTTGTTCCTGAAAAGGTTTGGTCACTCCATAAAGATGCCTTAAAAGAGATTGGAAAAATAGCTGAAGATTCAGGTGTGGTTGCATGCCTTGAAAATATGCCTGATATACCTGATTTTTTGTGCAAAGATCCTGATGAGATTTTTGGAATGGTTGATAATGTAGAAGGATTTGGTGTTACAATTGATCTTGGTCATGCAAATACTGTTGGAAAAAGTGATTTATTTCTTAAAAAGATAAATTTCGCAAAACATATTCATATACATGATAATTATGGAAAAAAAGACGAACATAGCCCGCTTGGCGGAGGAAATATAAACTGGGAAAAAGCGGGAGATATAATTAAAAAAAATTATTCAGGGATATGTGTTGTTGAAGGAAGAAGTATAGAAGAGGCAAAAATCAGTAATCAGGTAATAAAAAGGTGCTTTTCATGAGCGGAGAAACACTTCAGGTATATTTTTTGGGAACTGCGGGTGCCCTTCCTACACCAAATAAAAATCCATCCTGCTTTTTAATTAGACGAGGCTCTGATACAATTTTATTCGACTGCGGTGAAGGCTCACAACAGCAGATGATGAGGGCAAGAACAGGATTTACAGTAGATGCTGTTTTTATCACTCACTGGCATGCCGATCATTACCTTGGTCTTCCCGGACTTGTTCAGACAATGTCATTTATGGGGAGAAAAGAACCGCTTATGCTTTACGGACCAAAATGGATAGACGAATTTACTGAAAATCTTGAAGGAATATCTAAAACCAAGCTTGGATTTAAAATTATTCCAAACGAAATACGCGAGAACTCAGTAATTCCCTTTGATGGTTATACAGTTCGTGCTTTTTCTTCAAAACATGCAATGCCCTGCCTGGGTTATATTTTAGCTGAGGATGAGAGGCCCGGCCGCTTTGATCGCGAACAGGCAATATCACTTGGTATAAGACCCGGCCCCTTATTTGGAAAACTTCAGCGTGGAGATTCAATTAAGATAGAAAGAGATGGAAAGGAGATAGCCATCCATCCTTCAGATGTAATGGGTCCCCCGCGTCCTGGAAGAAAAATTGTTTATACCGGAGACACGCGCCCTGATTGTGATGATTGGATAAAATACGGAGAAGGTGCAGATCTTTTAATCCATGATTCTACATATGATGATTCGGAGAAAGAACGGGCAATAGAAGTTTTTCACTCAACAGCAGGGGAAGCCGGTGAAATAGCCTTTAAGATAAATGCTCAGCGTCTTGCTCTTGTACACATCAGTTCAAGATATACAAATATGACAAACCATATACGCGATGCAGGGAAACAGTATAGGAGTGAGATAATTGCACCGGAAGATCTCGATATGATCGAGATACCTTTCAGGGGATGATTAATTATGGGTGATGGTGATGAAGTTTCCGGTAGTAGACGAATATCAGCTTCACCTGTTTTTAATAGGTTTACTGGCTCTTTTTGCCAGTGCAATTGCGGCACTGGTTGCCGGAACATATCTTGGATCTGTTTCTGAAATTTTAGCATTCCTGCCGGGTTTATTAATTCTTGTTCCGCCATCAATAAACATGCGTGGAAGTATATCAGGCGTTTTAGCATCCAGGCTTTCTTCATCGATGCATCTTGGTGAATTTGAAATAAATTTTTCAAAAAGAAGTGTTTTAGGCTCAAATTCAAGAGTTTCGCTGGCAATTTCTATACTGACAGCGTTCATTCTTGGTTTTTTTGCATATATTATTTCATATTCCTTTGGATTTACAGATATTTCCGCTACAGACTATGTAATTATCTCCGTTTTATCCGGAGTAGTTTCAAGCCTTATTGTAATGGGTTTTGCTATTCTTATCATTCTTTTGAGCTATAAAAAAGGCATTGATTTGGATATGGTTGGATCGCCTTCTGTTACAACAGCCGCTGATCTTGTTACAATTCCGGTTTTGGTATTGACAGCATTATTCATTCTTGGTTTTCCTGCAGATGTTAGAAATATCTTCATGATTCCTGTCCTGATTTTTTTTATAATAAGTATAATCCTTGCATTTTTCTCCGGAGAAGAAATAAAATCAATATCAAAAGAGATGCTTACGTTACTGGTGCCACTCTCAGTAATCTGTATTTTTGCAGGAATCATTTATGCGGAAAATCTTGAAAAACTGATTGCTTTTCCTGCACTTTTAATTTTAATTACGCCGTTTACGGGAGGATGTGGATCAATTGGCGGAATTTTATGTTCAAGGCTTGCAACAGGTATTCATATGGGAGAAATACAGCCAAAATTAATTCCTCAAAAAGAGGTTTTATGGCATTTTTTGATGACATATCTTTATGTCTGCGCATTAATGCCGTTTTTGGCAGTAATTTCAGATTACTTTGCATTGCTGACAGGTTCTGAGTCACCGGGAGTTGCTACAATGCTTATAATAAGCGTTGTTTCCGGAATTATTGTAATCACATTTGTAAATTTTGTTGGCTATATTACAGCAGGTTTATCTTTTATGAAAGGATTTGATCCGGATAATTTTGGAATTCCTGTCATAACAAGTTTTATTGACCTTATCGGTGCATCAGTTCTTGTGTCAATAATTATTCTTTTCATATAACCGCAATACTTACAAATATCTATTTAGCAGAACAATAAATACTAGACTATAAACATATGACAGAATTAGAATATCAGCCAGTCAGTTTCAAAGATGTTTTAATTGAAATGAAAGACATCGCTGAATTGATGGTTGATCTGGCCTATTCTGCAATCCTTTTTGAGAATAAGGATATTGCACATGAAGTTTTGAACCTTGAAGAGAGTATGAATCAGCTTGTATATCAGGCGAGAATTCAGAGTATTCTTGGTGCAAGAAGAGTGGATGAAGCAGAGTCCATGAGTGGAATGTTGCAGGTAGCAGAAGCTACTGAAAAAATTTCAAATTCTGCTTCAGAGATTGCGACAATTATTCTTAAAAATGTAAAATTCCCTGCAAAACTAAGGCAGGCACTTCCTGAAGCAGAGGAAGTGACTATCAGAGTTAAAGTTCAGGAAAACAGTCAGATTGACGGTAAAACACTGGGTGAAGAAAAACTCCAGAGTACAACCGGCATGAGGGTAATTGCTATCCGGAGAGGAGTTTCCTGGATATATGATCCTGGAAGAGATACGAGAATTCTTGACGGAGATATCCTTATTGCAAAAGGTCTTGAGGGCGGTTTACCTCTTTTTTATGAAAAAGCAGGAATTACCCCCAGAAAGGTTGAAGAAGAATCAGAAGATGCAATAGTATCTGACCTGGACAGAGCAGTTTCTTTGATAATTGAAATGAAAGATCAAAGTGAGCTTGCAGTAGGGCTTGCGTATAGTTCTCTTCTTTTTGACAGCAGAGAGGTTGCTGATGAGGTTGTAGCACTTGATTCCCAAATGGATGACATGAGATACAAGCTTGATCTCTGGATACTTGAAGCCGCAAAAAGAATTTCAAATGTGGAATATTTAAGAGGGCTTTTATACATGTCTTCTTTTGCAGAAAATATCAGTAATGCTGCATCTTCAATTGTTGATGTCATCAGAAGAGATATCGAAATTCCGCCGGTATTTAGAAAAATTGTCCGTGAATCTGACGAAATCATTACAAAGGTTTCTGTTGGCAAAGATTCCTCTCTTCAGGGCAAGACTCTAAAAGAAGCATCTCTTGAGACTGTAACAGGCATGGTCGTTCTTGCAATAAACAGTAAAAACCGCTGGAAATACCAGCCTGGTAAAAATGATATTATTCATGCCGATGATGTGATAATTGCCAAAGGCAGACGCGATGGAGAGTGCAGACTACATAATCTCTCCGGAAAAATCGAAACATAAAAAAAACCAAAACATAAAATTTGATTAAAAAAGGAGCATCTTAATGGATAACTCAAAAAATATAGTGTATCGTCTGGGTTCAGGCTGTGAACTAGATGATATTGTTGTTGGAAATACATATGAGGTAAAAGTTCAGGGTTTTGCCAAATTTGGAACATTTGTTTATCTTAACAATCATGTAAAAGGCCTGATTCATATAAGCAATGTAAAATCGGATCACAAGGAAGGAGAAACTCTCTATGTACATGTCAATAATATTCGGGATAACGGGAATATTGACCTTGAAGAAGTTGCTTTAAAAGAAGGCTATGAAATTAAAACAGTTCAATGCCAGAAAATTTCAATTCGTCTTTCTGATCTTAAAAACAAAGTTGGAAGAAATGTAAATCTTCAGGCCGAGGTTGCTCAGATAAAACAAACTTCCGGACCTACAATATTTACTCTGGTTGATGAAACCGGCTCGGAAAATGCAGCTGCATTCATAGAAGCCGGAAAACGTGCATATCCTGAAGTAGAGCTTGGAGATATGGTCTCATTATCAGGTGAAGTGATGATGAGAAACGGTCAGCTTCAGATTGAAGTAAGTTATATGGAGGCTCTTACCGATGAAGAAAAGGAGCAGGTGAAAGAACGTATTGTAAAAGCAACCGAAGAAAGAGCCAGACCAAAAGATATTCCTTTTTTAATTGAAAGTGAAGTCCTTCAAAAGCTTAAGCCTGAAATGCAAAAGGTTGCCCAGATATTAAGAAAAGCAATTTTTACAAATCAGCCTGTAATCTTAAGACATCATGCAGATGCAGATGGAATTGTTGCCGCAGTTTCAGTTGAAAAGGCAATAATAGGACTTATTCGTGCTGAAGGAGGAGATCAGGATACTGAAAACCATCTGTTTAAACGTGCACCTTCAAAAGCGCCTTTCTATGAGATAGAGGATGTTACAAGAGATTTGGATTTTGCATTAAGAGATAACGTCCGTTTTGGTCAGAAGATGCCTCTTATTCTTATGATGGATAATGGCTCAACGGAAGAAGATGAACCATCTTATAAGGTTGCAAAAGTTTATGATCTGCCCATTGTTGTCGTAGATCACCATCACCCTGATGAGTCAATTGACAAATATCTTGAGGCACATGTCAACCCTTACCATGTTGATGGAGATTTTGGAGTAACAGCCGGAATGCTTGGTGCTGAACTTGCAAGGATGATTTATCCGGATATTGAAGATGAGATTAAACATTTCCCTGCAGTGGCAGCAGTTGGGGACAGAAGTGAAGCCCCTGAAAGAGAGAAGTACCTGTCACTAATCTCTGATAAATACTCTGAAGATGACTGCAAGGATATCGCTCTTGCATTAGACTATGAACAGTTCTGGTTAAGGTTTAATGATGGAAAAGAGATTGTAAAAGATATTTTAAATGTCAATAATAATCCGGACAGACACAAAAACCTTGTGAATCTATTGGTTCAGGAAGCAAATTCTGCAATTGATGAGCAGTTGAAGACTTCTCTTCCACATGTGAAAGACAGCGTCTTGAAAAACGGCTCACATCTGTTCACAATCGATGTTGAAATATTTGCACATCGTTTTACATTTCCTCCGCCCGGTAAAACTTCCGGCGAAATACACGATCTTCTGTGTAGAAAAAATGAAGGAAAACCGGTTGTTACATTAGGTATAGGTCCAGATTTTGCAGTTATTCGTTCCAGAGGTGTTTTAATGAATATTCCTCAGATGGTACGTGAATTAAGAGATGAGATTGAAGGTGGCGGTGTCAATGGCGGCGGACATCTTGTTGTTGGATCTATAAAATTTGTAGAAGGTATGAGAGATATCGTTATTAAGAGTCTTGTTGAAAAAATAGGTAATTTTACAACAGAATAAATAGAATATAAGACATTTAAATCTTTATTCTAAATCATTAATATATATGAGCTGAATTTTAGCAATTCTTTTGCCAGATTCTTTTCAGACACTTTTTCTAACCAGAAATTTAAAAAAAAGGATTTATTCACGAAAAATTTATATGTTGGTTTGACTAATAAAGATTTGATTTATCGAGGGGAATATGAGCGTAGAAGATGAAATGAATAACGAATACACCTCTACTCAGCATAAGATTTTGTTCTACTTAAAATCCGGTCTTGAGAAGGGTAAGCGTTATTTTAAGTCAAAGTATATTGCAAAGGATCTTGGGCTTTCTCCTAAAGAAGTTGGCACAAATCTTGCAATACTTGCGGAAGTCTGTGAAGAATTAGAGATTTCACGCTGGAGTTATTCCAATAGTACTACTTGGAAAGTATCTCCGCGTTCAATCCTTTAAAAAAACTCTTTTGTGAATTTCGTTAAATAAATATATTTTTCAGGACAATTGTAGGATATGTCAAAAAAGGTTATAGAATTTATTTCAGATATTGAATTCATTGCAAATATTGATGAAAATAAAGACTGTATAATGAATCAGAGTACTCACCAGGATGCGGCAGAGACGAATATTGATAATCCAAACGGACTCTGGTTTAATATTGATGTTCCCAAAAATCATGGTTTGAAACAGGGTGAAAAAATTCGGATTATTATTGAAAAAACAGATTAGAAATTTATTTGTCTTTTTTTACAGGAAATATATATTGCAGGTCATGAATAAAGCAATAATAAATATTTATATGGTAAAATCAACGATTAAAATATACAACAGTTTAATTAAATTTTTTACAAATTCATATTTTAACGGAGTCAGTTGATGAAAAAGCATACAGTGCAGATATTTCTTATAGGGTTGCTTTTATTTGCTTTAATATCTGTTTTAGGAACAGCAGGATGTACAGAAAAAAAATCAGGAATTGATGCAGATATTGGAGAACTGGAACAGACGATGACAAAAGCTGAAGAAAGGCTCTTTTCTATCAACTGGAATTTAGATAATCCCGGCAATATCCGTGCGGAACTTATGGCCTCAGAAAAAGATTTTAAAAATGTATTTGACAGTCTTTCTGCAAAACAGCCATCTACACAGGAAGAATCTGAGAGACTTTACTCACTTCGTGCATTGTCGTGTTCATATATTGATATGATAGCGGCTATGATGGATCTTGCAAATGTTTTTGAGCATTATAACAGTGCCAATGATTATTCAGCACTTTATGAATATTATAACTGGGAAATTGAATTGAGGACTGCTGATGATGCTCTTGCATCTGCAAGAAACAATTTGTATTCGGCAAATTACAGAATATCCGGTGTTAATATGAATATGGTCCCATTAGACCTTCAGGGAGATATTACATCCTTCAAAGTCAGGATAGATGAAATGGAAAAAATTCTGGACAATCTTGCTTCTGAATTTGAAGAGGCACTTAGCTAAATTATGGTTAATTTGAAATTTTAAATATAACTTTATTTTTTTTCTGTTTTTAAAGCATCTAATTTACAATACAGTCTTATTATTTTTAAGCAATGTTGTTAAAATTTTTAAATTACCAATTGAATTATCTGAATTTTCAAAAATCTGTTTGATATAATGGACCTTTTTTTCAATTTCTGAGACTTTTTTGATTTAGTTGTGTATAACTCAAATCACACGCTATATTCAATTCATATGATTTTGAATATAGTATTTGAGCATAAAAGTGATTTTTTAAAATTTTTTTATGATATTTGGATTATTCAATTATACTGGCAATTCTTAATGACATTCGGAATTTTTCACTCATATTTTATTGATATTTATTTTTCACTTACATACTTTACTGAATGACTATTGGTGATGCGTCTTTGTCAAACGGATTCATCCTCATCTCAAGGGAAAAGAGATATGGATAATTCTTACTCAGGTAATTCATATAGTCAACCCATTCAAGAATTAAACTTTTATAGACCCTTTTTACATCTATTGATAAATGTGCAAAATCTGTCTTTGGAAGACAGCTGAAATCACCCCTGCATTTTAACTCTTCTGCCAGATGAAATACTGCCCGCAATGATTCTGTAAAAGATTCATGTTCCAGAAGAATTGGATTTTCAAGAAGTCTTAGCATAAATTCACGCTTTGAAACCAAAAATTCATTTAATGAAAAAATATCAATTTCATCAATCTCAAGAGAACCTTTGTGTTCTATAATAACATTTTTGAGTGTTTTGAAATCTTCATCCCCAAAATCAGGTTTTACAATCAGTTTATCACTTATTTTTTTATAATCAGGATCACCTTTTGTGATACAGGTAATAAGATGGCTTCCAACTTCTGTAAAAAAAGCTCCAATAACCATATTTAATTTCTCAAGTTTTTCGCGTTTTGCACGGTGGGCCAGCATTTTGTTAAGGACAATTGTCACAAGCAGGACATTTATTGGTAAAAAACCAAGAGAGTTGAATATATAATTAACTGTATCTCCGGCATTTTGCAAAAGAAGATATTTTACAGAATATATGAAAATTGTAAAACATATAAGTAAAACCGCAAGTTTCATTTCCCAGTTTATTTTTATCATATTCCAATTATTAAGTTATTATCTGATAAAAAAGATGTGAGTAAATGGATTTTCAGGAATAAGATTACGATTAATAAAAAAATGAAATTATCATAAATAATATATCAGATGATAACTTTTATTTCATATGGGAAAATTTTTATTTTTTTTAACTTTGGCTATATTTGGTCTGGTACTAATTTCATCCGGATGCACAGAAAGTACAGATAAAACTTATTCTGGAACACAAACTGGAGATGTGGCTCAGCCCTCTCAGGTACAGGAGAGTTCTCAAACTGTTTTTTCATTGATTCCAACAGCAACTGACAGTATGCCCTCGAATCTTATTTTTAGTGTCGATGCTTCAAAAGATCCAATATCCGGTGCAATAACAGTTATCTCACGCGGTGGCGCAGGTCAAAACCTTGCAGAAAACCTAAATATCAAGGTTTATCTTTCAACAGGAAAAATTGTTGAAGAAAACATATCGCCGGATGTAAACTCTGAATTTGTATGTGATGAAGGAACAAAAGGAGAAGACCGGGTTGTTGTAGTTGTATCTCTGCAAAATGGCGAGTCATATAAGATTTATGATGATGTCTTAGATTACAGAAAATAGATTAAAAATTTTATTTGGTTGCAATAAAATTAATATCAGGATTTTTAAAATCCTTTTTATACCTGTTCATTTTTGGATATTTGATAATTTATCTTTTTTTTTGATTGATTTTTCCTTGTCTAAACCGTTTATTTTGGATAGAATCTCCGGAATTTGATTAGTTTGTATAAATTCATCTTTCATAAATATTTTGTTATGACAATCGCCTGTTATAAAAGTATTATATGGAAATCAGGTTGTTCATACGAAAATAATTTTTTTTTATATGAATGATTACAAAAAAATCTGTTTTAGAAATATGTCTTATAAATGCTGAAAAAATTAATTTTTAGAAGCAGTTCCACCATTTGGATTGAATTTTTTTTAATTTTTTCGCCATCTTTTCTGTGACCCTGAATGAAATATCATTTAGAGATTCCTTTAATAAAGGTTCATATAGTGAAGGTTCTCTGATTCCTGACAGATCCAATCCTGCCAAAGCGGCAATTATTGCAAGATTCACATAGGGTAGTCCACCTTCAACACTATATCCGCCCTCAAGGACACCTGTAACCCTTCCACTGCATGTTAATTCTGAAAGATATACTGTTTCTGCCATTAAATCTGCATATCCTTTTGCAGTCAGTGCAAGTGATGAATGATTATCTGTGAAATGGTTGTCCTGACCTGCCGAAACTGCAATAAAATCAGGTTTAAATTCCAATGAAGCAGGAATAATAATCTCTTTCATCAGGTATCTGTATACATCATCACTGCTTCCCGGAGGAACCGGCATATTAATTGTTTTACCTTTACCCTCACCTTCTCCTGTTTCTTTTATCTTTCCGGTTCCCGGAAAACAGTTATCCTGATGAATTGAAATATATAAAACATCAGGATCATCATAAAAAATATCCTGAGTCCCGTTTCCGTGATGAGCATCCCAGTCAATTATTACAACACGCCTGCACCCGCATTTTTGTACGAACCGTGTCATTACTGCCACATTATTGATATAGCAAAAACCTCCTGCAAAATTTCGTCCTGCATGATGGCCGGGCGGTCGGACAAGAGCAAAAGAATTTCTCACATCTCCTGAAAGTACAGACTCAGCCGCACATATAGCACCTCCTGCAGAGAGAAAAGCCTTATCCAAAAATCCGGGTGGAGCATAAGTATTTACATCAAAATTTCTGCCGGATTTATCCGCTTCTTTGAGAATTTCAATATAATTTTCTGTATGAACAGCTAAAATATCTTCTTGATTTGCTATTTTAGGATCGATTTTTTTTATGCCTGATTCCATCCATATTTCTTCTTCATCAAACATATCCAGAGTATATGCAATTCTCTCTTTTCTCTCAGAATGAACAGGATTTTGTTCATGAAGCAGATAATTAAAATGAGAGACAATTCCTGTTTTCATGATACCTCTGAGGAAATTCCCGGCGGAATTGAGACACATAAATCAACAATCCGGCCTTCTATTTTTTTATCTTTTACAACGTCATATGAGCGAAAACTCTTCACAATTACATTTTCGCAATCATCCTCTGGAGAACCTGCATCCATTGCAGTTTTCCTCAATTTTAAGATGCAGTCTTCAATTAATTCATCATCATCAAGATATTTTTTGAATTTGTCTAATACTAAACCATTTACAGACATTCTGGATTTTCCACTGTCATAATGTACGGACAATGAAAGACTTAATTTTGAAACTGCAACTCCAACTGCGCTGGCTGATTCTGCATGTTCCGGAATAATCACTTTAATTTTGGACATTTCAGAGATTTTTGGACCCAATATTGGTGATAAATATCCGGCGGCTATAATGAGTTTAGGAGAATAAACAGATAGGGCATACTCAACTCTTTTATAGAAATCCTCAACTGCCCTATCTGCATAATTCCTGTTAAGATTTTTTGATGAAGAAAAATCACCAATTTCCTGACCGCAGACGTTTAAGGCATCAGTTAGTGTATAAGAATAGCCTCCAAATGCACGTGCAGGACCTTCTCTAAAAGGTAAAAGACCCCCTGCTTCTACAATACTATCTCCGCCATATGGAATTGATATAGAACGTATTCCGCCGATACCGGTATCTTTTCCTTCAAATTCAACAGGCCCTTCCTTTGGCATTCCATCTTCCATTGGAACAAAATCAGTTGTCGTTCCGCCAATATCAATTACAAGTGCATCCTTAATTTTGGAAAGATAGCCTGAACCTATAACAACTGCGGCATTGCTTGAATTATAAAGAACAGAAGGATTGTTATATGTCATATCAGGAGAATAAAGGCCGCCGTCTCCCTTCATGAAAAAAAAATCACGGTTTGGAAAATGATTATTTATTGTATCTCCTATATCCAAAACAACACCTTTTATCTGTGCATTCATTCGCGTTGCCGCAATTCTTGAGGGATAACCAATTGTTCCTATATGATGGCTCAGAGCTTTATTTCTCTCTTTGAAATAATCTTTTGATATTTCTGAAACCTTTTTTTCAAGAACTGGGTTTCTGACAGAAAATTTACATGAAACTGCCAGATAATCAGAGTTTGATTTTTTTAAAATAGTCTTTATCTCTTCAGAATCAATATCTTCTAGTATATCTCCTCTGATAGATATTGCACCTTTAACTGAAAACGGGTGAAAAAGACCCGGACCTGAAATATTAATTGTGCAGATATCATTTTCAGGTTTTAAAAAAAGTTTGTTTAAAGGCTGAGATGTGCTTATTGCAAGTTTGCCTTTTATTCCTGTCTTTGAAAGAACTGATGAAATTCCCGTTTTGTTAGACAACTTTAATGTCTCTATTGCATCGTTTTTGATAAATGCAATATCAGTGTTTGTTCCCCCAACATCAATTCCTGTAAACATTATCAGTTATCTCCGGATTAGGCCTGAAAAAGCGGCTTATAATTGTAAAAACAAATTTTATGAAGTTATTTTTGAATAAGAATTTCAGATGTTTCAGACACGGTTATCATAAAAATCAGATATTTATTTTTATAACAACATACTCATTCAATATACGGTGTAGCTTCTCTCTTCATCGGTACAACATTTGCTCCTTCCATATTTCCAAGCGCCCACGAGTATCTCTTGCGAACACCTTCGGGTAAATCCTTCTCAGGCAACTCCTTAAATCCATAAACACTATAAAAATCAGTAAGATGTTTTACTGAGTACATGTAAAGGGTATCATTATGGCATGCCTCCACAAGAGCACTGACAGCCAGATGAGCATAGCCTCTTTTTCTAAACTCCTCGGGAGTGAATACCCCGTCAACCTCGTAGCTTATGGATGGTTTGTCAGGATGTTTTCTGCATCTTGCAACAGATACTAGCTGACTGCCAAGAAAAACTCCAAAAATACGATCTGTTTTTGGATCTCCGGTTGTTTCATGATAGTCAGTCCAGATTGTATTTGCCTTTATAAATTCAGAACTTTTTAATTCCCTAATATCAGGGATAATTCCTTTTTTACCAGATGTCTGAGGTTTTCCTGTATCAGTCAGGTTCATTCTTGCATTGCTTTCTTTCATAAAAAACTCCATTTAAATTATTCTATAACCTTCAGATGGAATTGAAAGTTCAAATCTGGCACCTTTACCCGGAATACCTGTCTCTTTAATTGAGATTTTTGTAATTGAAATTATGTCCTGCATCAGGAAAAGACCTCTTCCATAACTCTCATCAGAATCTCTCTTTAAAAGTTCTTCTTTGTCAGTTTCAGGAATACCTGGTCCGTTATCTTCATAAATAAGTGTACATCCATCAGGACTTAACTGATAGGTGATAATAATTTTTGTAACATCTCCTGCAAGGTTTGCAGAGTTATCAATTAAATGATAAAGTGCTTTTGAAAAATTTGGGTCTGCAAAAACCTCAAGCCTTTCAGTCCATGGTTTGAAATAAATCTTTTTGAGATCCACTTTCTCAGCGGCTTCATTTGCTGCATTCTGAACTGAAATCCATGTTGGAGGTTTTGTACCGATAGCACGAAAACCGCGTGAGATTCCAAGTTGTCTTTCAATTCCGTCTGCCGATTTTTTTACTTCCTCAATAAATGAGATAACATCCGGATCATTAAATCTTAAAGTTCCAAGCCTTAAAGTGCCATATAATACAGCAAGCTTTTTGGAAAGATCAGTTCTTATAATACCTGATAATGTATTGAGCTTTTTAGAAGTATTGCTTAGAGCAGATTCAGTCATTATAATATCAGTGATATCACGCATAGATTCAATGCCGGCAATTTTTTTTCCCGATTCATCTTTTACAGCCACAGAAGAAAGATTAAGGTATATACCGCTCTGGTCTCTAAAATGTGGAATTCTGACTTCTGCTGAGTATCTGCCGTCTTCATTTTTATAGTCAGGATACTGCTTTTCAATTCCTTTTTCTTCTGAAACAATATAATCAACAAGCATTGGAATTCTATCACCGTAAATTACCAAAGAGTGCTCATAGTTATTTTTCCCGATAATCTCTGATTTTTTTACATTTGTAAGCTTCTCAGCGGCTTTGTTCCATGCAGTAACTGTTCCGCTTTTGTCTATTATGAAAGTTGCATCAGGAAGTGATTCAATGATGTCATTTAACAGGTTTTCCGAATGCCTAAGATTTGAGGACAGGTATGAAACCAAAAATCCGACAAATAAAAATGAAAATGCTCCTGAAATTTTCAAAAAGTTTTTAGAAATATCTGTCCCCTGGGCAAAATCAGGTACTGATATAAAGTACATTAAAGAGAGAAATACCAAAAAAGGATAACATTTTCGCGGGAAAAAACTAGCTGAAATTATCAAAGGAAAGAAAAAAATTCCTGATAGCAAAAATTTAAATTCAGGAAAAATCCCTGATAAATTTATAAAAATTGCTATAATTGTTGTAATAAATACTAACATTAATTGTTTTTTAGTTGCAGGGTACATTTTTTCAACAATTGATTTAATATCCATGAGAACTCCGTTTTTTAAATGATAAAGGATTATTGAGAATTATCCGAATTTCGAATAGAATTTTCCGGCACAAGTAATTCAAATCTTGCTCCTTCTCCTCTTTTACCGGTTTCACTTATTTTAATTCCGGTAATTCCTAAAATTTCTCTTGATAGGAAAAGTCCAAAACCTGTATTCATACCATATTCATATGAAAAAATTTTTTCTTTGTCATTGTCCTTAATTCCAACTCCGTCATCCTCACAATATATACAACAATTTCCGTCTCTTTTCTCTGATCTGAATCGTATATAGGTTATTTTATCGCCATACCTGACTGCATTATCTACAAGATTTGAAAAGACTTTCTCAATTAGTGAATCTGCATAAATATCAATATCGTGTGAGATATCGTTTTCAAATCTAATGTCCCCGACATTTATGTGATTTAGAGAATTTCCAACAAGAGTGTGAAGTGAATGCCATTTGGGTGAATACTGGCCAATTTCCTGATAATCTTTTGTAAATTCAATTGTATTTTTTGTTTTTGTTATCATGCCAAAAGCTTTTTCAAGATTTTTACGTGCAGTTTCGGGCTCTTCGTCCCACAGCATATTTGTAATTTCAAGATACCCCTGAAGAGCTGTAAGCTGATTTAATAAATCATGACGGGTAATGCTTGCCATCAGCTGGAGTTTTTTATTTGCTTCTGCAAGGGCATTTTCAACCCGCTTTCTTTCTTTGTTTTCAGCCGATAAATTCTCATTTAAAGAAATTTGATCTGAAAATGCTTTTTTAAGTTCTTCATTCAATGAATTTAGCCTGTCATGAGCTTCTTCTATCTCAGAATTCTTTTTTACGGCAACACTGTATGTAGTGAGAAGGATATTTAAGATCTCATTCTTTCCTGAATTTATCTTGTAATTTTTTCCCAGATAGCTGAAATTAAATGGATTTATAGTTTTATTTTCGTTATTGCTGATAATATCCGGTAATATATCAATTATTAACTTTTGAATATCCTCTTTTTGATAAGGTTTGATTATGAAATAGTCAGCACCGGCTTCAAGCCCTTTTATCAAATCCTCTGCATCAAAAAGCTGTGTTACAAGTATTACAGGTATGTGTGCTGTCTCCTCAGAGGTTTTTATTTTACTGCATAATTCATAGCCATTCATCTCCGGCATTACTATATCTGTCAATATCGCATCTGGCATGAAACTGCCAACTTCCATTAAAGCTTCTGAACCATTGTCGGTGATAAGCACCCTGCATCCTTCTTCTTCAAGAATAAACCGAAGAAACTTTGCCTGAGTCCTGCTGTCTTCAACAACAAGTATTTTCAGAGATTTATTTGAACTATTGTCGGTCATAGATTACTCCAGATTATTTAAAATGCCCAAAGACAGAGATTATATAAATCGGTGAGAGGGGTATCATAAAATGATTATCTGAATGAGAGATGAGAAGTAATATTTTATAAATATATCTTTTTTTTACAAAATATTTTTCTGGTCTGATTCATTCTGAGTTTATTTTTTCAAGATTGTTAACAAAAAATTTCATGATTTTTTAAAGAGAGAGATCAAAATCAAATTTAATTTTTCAAATTTGATTCGAGAAGATTTTTAACAATGCTTATAAAATTATCTTCAGAAAAGCCATCTTTTGTAATGTATGCATTTGCACCGGAGATTAATCCCTGTTTTTTATCTTCAGGGCTGTTAAGTGACGTTATAAGAATAACGGGAATTTTGGAGATTCGGCTTTCACTTCTAATTTTCTCGGTAAGTGTAAAGCCGCTCATTCTGGGCATATCCACATCAGATACGACAAGGTCAAAATCCCAGTTTTCTTTTAATCTTAAAAATGCTTCTGTTCCATCAGAGGCAGTTTCAACATTATGTCCTCTTTTTTTTAGCATATTTAAGATGTATTGTCTTGATGTTACAGAATCCTCCACAACCAGAATTTTAGCATAATGTTTTGGATTGCTATTATAATTTTTAGATTTATTTACTTTCTCTGCTCCCATAACATGTTTTAAGACATATTCTATTAATTCAAGGGGATCTAATACAAGAGCAGGAATACCGTCTCCTAATATAGCAGCACCTGAAATCTTTTTAACATGACGGAGCTGAGTACCAAGACTTCTTACAACAATCTCCTGGACTTTCATAACCTCATCAACAATAAAGCCTATTTCTCCGACTCCATACGCAAGAATTACTACGGAAACTCTTTTTTTACTTTTTTGAACAGATCCTCTGTAATCTTTAATTCCAAGAGCATCAGAGAGTCTGATGACTCCTATCTTATTATCTTCTAATTTTATTGTCTGATGGATTAGATTGTAGTCAAGCAGGTCTGCATCAATATTTGTTACTTTTTTAACATGTTGTTTGGGAAAAACAAATTTCTGTTCACATGCTGAAACAACAAGACCTCTGAAAGTTGCAAGTTTTAAGGGCAGATTAATTGTAAATTCTGTCCCTTTGCCCAATAATGTATTTAATTTAATGTCTCCGTTTAAATGGGAGATAGTATCTGCAACTATTGCAAGACCAATTCCTCTTCCGGATATTTCTGTAATTATATTACTTGTTGTAAGCCCTGATCTGAAAATCAGATCATTTACTTCTTCCTCAGAAATTTGAGAGGCTTTTTTGTCAGTTATGATTCCTGTTTCAACAGCTTTTAATTTAATCATATTGCTGTGGATACCCCTTCCATCATCAGATATTTTTATTCCGACCTTGCTTCCTGAAAGAGTGTATATTTTTATTTTTATCTCACCTGATGGGGGTTTCCCTGCCTTAATTCTTTCCTGTGGGTCTTCAATTCCATGATCTATGCTGTTTCTTATAAGATGCATCATGGGATCTTTTAATGATTCAAGAATACGCCTGTCAATCTCAATTTTTCCACCTTCAACTTTTAAATTTACTTCTTTTCCAAGACTCTTTGAAATATCTCGAATATATTCAGGAAATGATTTAATCATTGAATTGAAGGGTAATAGAACAGCATCATGAATTAGATCAGAAATCTCGGATGTTGTTGTTTCAAGTTCAGATCTGTCAAGTTCAGAAGCCCTTATATGTCTTGATAAATGATGTTCCAGATCAGTTACAAATTCCCTGTTAAAATCCAGAAATTTTATTACATTTAAAAAACTTTTTTCAAATAAGGGAGGCAGACCTGAAAATTCAGATGAATTTGACAATTCACGTATTTTGTACATTTCATCAAATATCTGACCGTCATTCCAGTGCCATTTCTCAAATCCGGAGATTAAATTTTCAAGTTCTTTAATTCTCTGGGTAAAAGAAAGTCTTACTGTTAAAAGGTCATCTGATCCTAAAATCAGCCTGTCCAGTTTTTCTGATGCAATACGAACAGTACTTTTTTTGGAATCTGTTATATCCGGGCTTTTTGTTTTTCCAGAATATGTATCTATATTCCTGTCGAAGGTACGGTAAGAGAAAGAGTCTTTGTTATCTGAAATGTTTTTATAGGAATTTTTCTCATTATCTTCAAAGACTGAGGCTTTAGAGGCTGTATCTGAAAAATTATTTTTCAAAGATTTGTCATAAATTTTATCTGTTTCAATATTATCAGATACATCGTTTTTTCCAGTAAAAATATCATAATTTTCAGTTTTATCTTTTTTTTTGGCAGACAAATCCTTCAGTTCTACAATTATCCCTGAAAAAGAACCTTCATCATCATTTTCTGACAGTTTTGATCTTACATATTTTATCGACTGATAAAAAGTATCAAAGGCCTTATCATCAGCTTCAAATTCATCTTTTAACATTGCAGAAAATATATTTTCCAGATTTTGGCATATTGATACAATCTGTGGTATATTTACAGCACGAGCCGCACCTTTTAAACTGTGAGTCTTTCGATAGATATTTTCAACAATATCCATATGTTTTTTTATATCAGATTTTTCAAGGACAATGAGTCCCTGAGATATATCCTCAAGGTACTCAAAAGCCTCTTCCCTGAAAGTCTCAAGCAGTTGTTTTCGGAAGATATCATCAGTTTCTTTAGTCATAGAACTATTCTATACGCGGAATTTTTCTGTAATATTCTTAAGTCTTGTACCAAGTTCATGAAGGTCTTCTGCGGTTTTTTCAGCCTGACGTGTGATTTCAAGATTTTTCTGTGCAGCATCCCGAATATTTACCATAGCAGTAGATATTTGATCCATTCCGGAAACCTGCTCTTGTATTGAAGATGCACTTTCAATTGAAGCTTTTGATGAATCTGCAATAGATCCTGCAAGAACCTCGATTGCCTCGGAAGCTTCACGGGCGAGAGATACAGCATCAGATACCGATTTGTTGCCCTGCTCTGTTGATACAACTGTTGATGAAACGCCTCTTTGAATATCAGTAAGAATTGTTCTTATCTTTGATGTAGCCTGTTTGGACTGTTCTGCAAGATCATGAATCTCATGAGCAACAACTGCAAAACCTCTTCCAAGTTCGCCAGCTTTTGCGGCTTCAATGGATGCGTTCACAGCAAGCAGATTTGATCTCTCAGAGATATCTGTAACCGTTGCAATAATCTCACCTATAGCCTGGCTCTGTTCAGAGAGTTTGATAACATTGAGTCCCACCTGATTCATCTGTCTTTGAATCTGATTCATTCCGTCAAGGATTTCTTTTACTGACTTCTGGCCGTCAATAGAAACTTCTATTGCTTTCATTGCCTTTTCTGAAACAGATTGCGTTTTCAAACTGACCAGATCCGTTTTTTTCCTTACAAGCTCTACTGTATCTGATGTTGAATTAACAGTAGTTGCAGTCTGCATACTGGCAGATGAAAGCTGATTTGTGACTTCCAAAATATCACTTGATGCAGATGAAAGGACTGATACACCTTCATAAATCTCTTCTGATATAAGTTTCATGAGACGTGACAATTCAATACCAATTGTGTTTAAGGCATCACGGTATGCAATAAAATCTCCGGCAACAGGGATTTTTTCATCAAATCTTGCTGTGAAATCTCCGGATGCATAATATCTTGCAAGACGCATCGCTTCATTTACAGGTTCTGTTATTGACTCAAGAGTTTTGTTAAAACCCGCAATAATCATCTTATATCCGCCTCTGAACTCTTTTTCATTGCCTCTTACAGATAAATCTCCTGCCCTTGCAGCATCTGTCATTTTTATTGTTTCTTTGTGAAGGTGATCAAGAGACTGCATCATCATCTTTAGTGCAGGGCGGATTTCATCATTTTCATCAGTAACAGGAAAATCTTTAATATATTCTCCCCTGGCAATGCTTTTGATATTTCCTACAATATTCACCTGAAGGTCATCGGCAAATTCATCCATTGTCCTTGCCATAACACCTATTTCATCCTTTCTGCGGGTATTAAGTCTGGTGGATAAATGTCCGTTTCTTAAGTCCTTAATCATCTCGACAACCTGTTGAAGAGGCTCTGAAATAGAGCGTCCAAAGGTAACTGCAATAAAAACTCCTATGCAGATAAAAATTGCACAAACAATAACAATACTATTTCGAATAGTTTCAATAGGCCCTGTAAAATCATTTAAATCTGCTCTTGAAATTATAAACCAGTCAAGAGGTTCATAATAGACATAAGCATCAAAATAATTGTTTTCTTCATCCTCACGAACAAAGCCTCCTTCCCTGTTGTCAAGCATATCATGGAAATATATTTGATCAGAGATATTCTGGCCTTCCATTGTCGGGTGCACCAAAACATTTCCGGCACTGTCAACAACATACATAAAACCGTTTGTTCCAACAACAGTATTTTTTATACTATCTTTAACAACTGCCAGGGTTTCTCCTTCTTCTGTTCCAACAAATAAAATCCCAATTATATCTCCGTTTATGTCGCGAATTGGCTCATAGGCTGTTACATAGTTGACGCCAAAAAGCTCTCTTTTGCCATAATATGTTTCACCATTATTTACAGTAACATCATAAACATTTTCTGTAAGACGTGTTCCTACAGCCCTCGAACCATCTGTATCTTTGACATTTGTTGATATTCGTATTGCATAACTGTCATTGAAAACCTGGAATATTGTGGCCGCTCCCCCGACAAGATCCTGCACCTGATCTACTATCTGAAAATTATCATTGGCAACATATTTTTCACCTGTATCTGTAGTTAAGACCATCTTGCCGTCAATAATCTCAGGTTTTCCTTTTTCATAAAAATTCTGTCTTAGAACGTTTAGATCACTATTTACTTTATTGATTGTCAGTTTGTAAACATCATTGGTCCACCCTTTCATATCATTGACCTGGGTTGTCAGAAGAGTTTCAGTTTCCTCGTTGATAACACCGCTTGAACTGGAGTATGCAACAATTCCTATTGAAAGTGAGGGCAGAATAGATAAAAACAGACAGATTACTAAAATCTTTGTTCCTACTTTCATATTTGAAAAAAAATCAGCCATTTAACCAGACCTCCGCTACATTATAAAAATCTGAATTTTTTATAGATTATTATTCCAATCTATTCATAGGATTAATAATTCTTTCTTTTTACATTAAAATCTTCATAAAAAAAAAGATTTTATTTTTAATCATCAATAATCATATCATGTGATAAAAGAAGAGCTTCTGCATCAAAGACAATTAAAGAATCATCAACTATCCCTTTTATGTATTTTCTAATATCGGCGTTGTATCTGATATCATCACTTTCCTTTATTTTTTTAGCAGGAATTGTTCCAACATCTGTAATATAATCTGCGAGTATTCCAAAAGTGATTTGTCCATTTGTTAAAACAATTACAATATTTAAATCTGTAATTCCTGTGCTTGGAAGAGAAAAAAATTTCCTTAAATCAACAAGAGAGATTATTTCGCCTCTTAGAGCGTAAATGCCTGATATGTATTCCGGAACACCAGGAACAGGTGTTAATCTGTCATAAATTAAAACTTCCCGAATATATTTCATTTCAAATGCATATTCTTTATACATTATTCTGAAACGAAGAAGATCAATTGTTTCATCCTCCCATGATTCTGTCTGACTTTTTGCAATCTGTTTGCTTCTATTATCCAGGATTTTTTTTATCTCTTTAGGCGTTATAGATTTTTCATCCGATGTGTAGAACTGTGCCAGATTCTGTTTGAGATTTTCTTTTTTTGGGATAATTAATTCATTACTGTTTTTTGACTGCAAAGAGTCGTTATAAGTGTCAGAATCAACTATCTCTTTATAGTTCATAGAAGATTGGTTATTTTTAATATATTTGATATTATTTCTATTTTTAATCATTTCATATTCAGGCATATTTAAAAGATTTTTAAACATTCCCATACTTCCATATCTGATGAATCTCCCGGGTTCTTCTATTAACAGTATAACGCCTGTGGCCAAATCTCCTATGTATATTTTTAGACCATTATTATCATACTTTATGTGTTCTTCGCTTTTTTTATGATTTTTTTCTGTTAGTAAATCTTCTCTTCCATATACTCCGATTATACTTCTGACCCATAATGAGGAATGCCTGAATTGTTCATTTGAACCACTGTCAATTATTATCAGGTTGTCAGTTGTTGAAGGCTTTGCTACCTGTTCTCCAAAAAAATTAATGATTGAATATACCGGGATTTCTTCACCATGATATGAAAAAAAGCCTTCAATCTCTCTTGAAATATCATCATTTGATTTTGATGAGGATTCATCGTTAGTTTTAGATTTTTGAGTTATATCCAGCATTCTTAGAACAAATGTAATCTTTGAAAGAGGAATTGCGCAGAGCAGATCTCCGGCTATGAACAATAGTACGTGATCTGTTAAATCTTCCGGCATTATTTGCTTAAGATTTTTTAGAGATTGTGAGTAAGGCATATTCTAATTGAGTTATTGACTTTTCATTTAATAAATTTTAGTGAATGTAAAAAAAAAGAAAAATCCCATTAAATTCTCTGATTAAAAAATACAACATATATAACTTTTAAAATTAAAATTTATCCTGTAAATCAACTTAGATTTTTATGATGGACTTTTATGATTCATTTTTTTAGAAGTGTTTTAAAAAAATTACTGCAATTTAAATTGCAGTTTTTGATTAAATTTATTAGAGGATTTATCCGTCTGAAATTTGTTTGAACAACAAACAAACCCATCAGTGATAAATTATGGTTGCCAGATAAAAATCTGACAGTTTTTGATTTGGGTTCAGGATATTGTGTACAACTTAGTTTTTACTAAATATGTTAAAAATCTGGTCATCACCAGTGTCATTTAGACGTTTTCTCTCAACCGGCTCTTCTACAAGTGAAAGCAGTGGAAGATCCATATTAACACCAGGAACGTAACCGAACATATTCTCCATTTCAACCTGAATTGCATGCATGTAAAGAGCATTTGGAATATCCATTGCACAAAGTTCTTCACACTGACCACAATTTATACAGGAATCTGATATATGTGAGTATCTGATTAAATGGAACATAAATGGTGGAGGGATCTGTCCCGGAGTAACAAGATAGGGTTTCTTTGTAGAACACTCGACACAATAGCAGATAGGACAGTTTTCAATACATGCATAACATTTTATGCATCTTGAGGTCTCGTCCATTATAAACTTCAGACGGTCCTTGCCTTCGCCGAGTTTTGCAAACTGTTCTGCACGTGCCTTGTCGGCAAGTTTGAACATTGAGTTTTCGATCTTTGCCCTGATTGCAATACCCTGTGGATCTGCGTCAGTAGTTTCAATTGCACCGGATGAAGATGCTTTAGAGACCAGTTCTGCACCTTTGTCAGAGCATACTTCCACAAATGTTGCTTTTCCGGCTTTATCTCCAATAACACCCCAGTTACCACATGCAATGTCACACTGTCTTGGAACTTTTGTTTTACAGCGTTGGCAATTGGCACGACGTCCGAATCCTTCTTCTTCAAGGTCATCGATTTTTATACCTTTGTGCTCACCATCTTTTGTGATGATAATGAACTGACCTTTATCTATTTCTTCTTTTACAACATTGTCTGGGTTAATTCCAAACTTTTCCTCAATCATTCTTCTTCCTGCAACAGGGCTTATTGAACCACCGCAGTTAAGACCAATTGAGTATATGTTGTCAAGGTTGATTTGCTGTCTTTTTGCAAGTTCATAAAGTGCTTTTGCATCGCAACCCTTCAGGGTTACAGCAATTTTCATATCTTTTGCACCATTGAGGAACTTTTTTATATGTTTTGGCAGTAGAAGAGTGCCGCAGTGGAGTGAACCGCCAAGTCTGTCCATATCTTCAGGTTTTGTGATAAATGCAGGTTTTGCAGTATAGATATCATAACCTTTTTCAACTGCAAATACTGCATCAACAAGGCCGGTTTCAAGGGCGTTTTTAAGAATTGCAGTTACTGCACCGCCACATTCTCCTCTTTCAAGACATGCGGGATCTTTTGCCCATGCCAGTAACATATCACCTTTTGCTGTCATTTTCAGGCCTCCTGAATTTTTTCTACCTTTATAGCACAGGCCTTGTACTCAGGAATCTTGGATACAGGATCCAGTGCATCATTTGTAAGTCTGTTTGCAGGACATTCTGCAAAGTGGAATGGCATGAACATAACACCTTTCATGATATCTTTTGTAACCTTTGCATTAACCTCTACTTCACCACGTCTTGTTATTGCACGAACCTTCTCGCCGTTTACAATTTCAAGTTCCTTTGCATCTTCAGGGTTGATTTCAATCCATCCGGTTGGAACCTCATGGTCAAGTGTCGGGGAGTTTCTGGTCATTGTACCTGTATGCCAGTGCCAGATTGTTCTTCCGGTTGTGAATATATATGGATATTCAGCATCGGGAACTTCTGCAGGTGCTTTCCATTCAAGTGGTGTGAGAATTCCAAGACCGTCAGCGGTTGCAAATTTCTGAGTATGCAGAATAGGTGTTCCGGGGTGGTCTACTTCAGGACATGGCCAGTGAAGTCCTTCTGGTTTTTCAAGCCTTTCATAATTCATACCGTGATATGATGGTGTAAGTTCTGCAATTTCATTGAAAACATCTTCTGATGTCTCCCATGAGAACTGGTCAGCATATCCCATTGCTGCTCCTATTTCGGCAATAATTTTCCAGTCAAGTTTTGCTTCACCAGATGGATCCTGAGCCTTCCTCCATCTCTGGACACGGCGTTCAGTTGATGTCTGTGTTCCGTCTTTTTCTGCATAGCAGGTTGCTGGCAAAACTACATCTGCAATCTGTGCTGTTTCGGTCAAGAAAATGTCCTGAACTACGAGGAATTCAAGTGATTCAAATGCATGCTTTGCATGGTCAATGTTTGGATCAGATAAAAGCGGGTTTTCACCCATGATATACATTGCTTTAAGTTCTCCTGGGTTATCGGACATTACGTTGACCATTGTGGTGACTTCGTATCCATTTTCTCCAGGAGCAATTCCGTCAGGGAATCCCCATGCATCTTCAAATTTTTTGTATGCAACAGGATCGATTACCTTTTGATATCCTGTGAAAACTACAGGGAGTGCTCCCATATCACAGGCACCCTGAACATTGTTCTGTCCACGAAGTGCATTTACTCCGGTTCCTGGTCTTCCAAGGTTTCCGGTTACCATCTGAAGGTTTGCTGTTGACTTTACATTGTCTACACCAACTGTATGCTGAGTGATACCCATTGAGTAAAGAAGTGCTGCACTTTCTGCTTTGGCATATACTTCTGCGGCTTCTCTAAGTTGGGCTGCCGGAATTCCGGATATCTTCTCAACATTTTCAGGAGAATATTCATCTTTCATTACAAGTGCTTTAAGCTCTTCAAAGCCCGTTGTTCTGTTTGCAATGAATTCTTTGTCTTCCCAGCCATTCTTGATGATTTCATGCATAAAGCAGTTTATAATTGCTACATCACTGCCTGATTTAAACTGCATGTAAATGTCAGCCTGTTTTGCAGTAGGAGTGTATCTTGGATCTGCGTAGATGACTTTTGCGCCCTTTTTCTTTGCACGCATTACTCTACGACCAATAAGCGGGTGCTGTTCAAAAGTGTTGCTTCCAATGATAAAGACGCATTTTGCCTCTTCAATATCGGGTATTGAATTGGTCATTGCACCTGATCCAAATACTGCTGCAAGTCCTGCTACTGTTGAAGAGTGGCAAAGACGTGCACAGTGATCAATGTGTTTTGTCTTTAATGCACCACGTGCAAATTTCATGAGTGCGTAATTATCTTCATTTGAAGTACGAGCTGATGAAAGACATGCTATTTCAGATGAATTGTAGCTTTTAAATTTCTCTGCAATAAGTTTGTATGCTTCATCCCATGAGGATTCTACGAATTTCCCGTCTTTTTTAATAAGTGGGACTGTCAGTCTGTTAAGACTGTTTATAAATTCATAAGCATATGTACCCTTGGGACATGTTTTACCTTCATTAACAGGTGATCTTTGAAAAGGAGCATTACCTACTACTTTTCCATCAACAACTGTAAGATAAAAGGTGCAACCTGTTCCACAATATGGACAGGTTGTTGGAACGTACTTTAATTCCATATTAACTATACCTCTACGAGTAAATCTATAAAAGGTGAATATTTAAATCATACTATTTGTCTTTCTAAAAAAACCATTTATTTGATGCTTTTAATTAAAAAGAAGTTTAAAAAACATAATTAAAATTAATTTATATTTTTGAAAAGTTAATTATATTCAATTAATTCTCTTGTATTTGGTGTAATGATTTTCTTTTAATTTTGGAGAATATTAAATACGCGCTATATTCTTTGTTATAATTTAAAAAAAAATAGAAACTGCTTCTTAATTAATTAGCATATTTATACTGATAATCATTGATCTATATTAGGGATGCATTTATTAAATGTAAGGCAAAAGAAAGGTCAAAAATTTTTGATTTGAAATATGTAATAATCAAAAATATTTTTTAATTTTATCTTTATCTCACCATCCGCACCATTTCAAACCATATTTTTAAATTTCGACCGCAAGATCTTTGTACTTTGAGGAAATAACGTATAATATGCCTTCAATAGATGGATTCATAGAGGGTTCAAACACATCACTTGCTCATTATGGTCTTGTTGCCGGTGCTTATGACAAGCTTGAAATCGGTGAGCTCATCGACGAACTTATTCCTAAAACAAAATCACACATTGTCACTCATAGTCAGATTGTAAAATCACTTGTTATTAACGGTCTGGCATTCATTGACAGGCGGCTTTATCTTCATCCTGTGTTCTTCAAAGACGTTCCAACAGAGCGTTTCTTTGGTAAAGGGATTGAACCCGGGCATTTCAATGATGATACACTGGGACGGACTCTCGATAGAATCTATGAATATGGACCTACTGAATTATTCAATCAAATTGTGATAAAAAGACTGCTGAAGGATGATTATGGAATCCACTGTATTCATGTGGATACTACAAATTTTAGCGTTTACGGAGACTATGATAGTGATTGCGATTCACGGAATATGGAGATAACATTTGGTCATCCTAAAGACGGCAGAAACGATCTCAAACGATTTGTACTCGGAATGGCTTCAGATAATCGGGGAGTCCCGGTCTTTCTCCAGACATTTTCAGGTAATGAATCAGATAAAAAAGCAATTATTGAGATGATAGATAAACTGAGGAAAAATCTTATTTTATCTCATAAAGTCTACCATATTGCCGATAATGCCTTTTACACTAAGGCAAATCTTCAGGAGATGGGCGATCACACTTTCTGGATAAGCAGAGTTACAAACTCGATTGGAGAGGCGAAAGAATTCCTGAGCTTGGATGAAACTTTACAGGAATGTGAAGATAATAGATATTCATATGCAGAAAAGATCTCATATTATGCAGGTATAAAACAAAAATGGGTTCTGTACAGCTCAAATGAAATGCAAAAGCAGAAGCTTAAAAAATATGAGATAATTCTTCATATGTCATTGGTTTAAGTAAAGTATAATATTGCCAAAACTTCTAAATTCAAGTTAGAATTATCTCAATAGGTAGGAAAAGGTAAATAATTTCATTCATCATACAATTTTGATTGGTTCAGGGAAATTCTGACATCAAAACACTGCAAAATATATAGCAGATTACACAAAATATGGAGGTTCTTCTCCATTTTTCTGAAAGTTAGGACTATCCAAAAAGAGAAACAACTTAGAGAATAACCTCCAAATGTGATGATATGTCCAATAAACATTACAAATGGAGGGAATGCATTTCTGCATTCACATCTATGTTCTCATTTGTGGGCTTTAAGATTATTGATCTGGAAGAGTCAAAAGAAATACTTACTGTCACTCTGGATGCAACAGAATTACCATGATGTCCCAAGTGCGGTGAATTATGTCATCGATAATAGGATGATGTCTATATCAGATCCGTCATTGATTTTCCTGTTTCCATTTCTACCTGTCGTATTCAGTTCCCAATACACCAAATTGATCTCTTCAAACCGTTTGTATGCCGGAAATCCAGCCTGTTGTATTACACGTTCTCTTCTGCTGGTCTCTCTGGACTGTACTTCTGCATTGAGAATTCTGACAAGGAATTCTTCAGGATTTGTGAAGTCCTCTGCTATGGTGTGATATGACTGGTATATTCCAGGCAGTCGTAACCGCCTGCAAAGATCTTTTATTTCTTCATCCATTTCTGCTCTCTCCTGATGTGATCTCATCATATATGGCAAGATTTGGTTCCGGCATTTCGATATCCAACGGATAACTAAATGATTCTGTTTCCGGTTTCTCCCGGAAATCCAGCGTGAGCCGAATTGAATCATAATCCGGAATAATGCCATCTTCCAAAAGCGATTCTATTGCACTTACGACATCTTTCTGTGGATTCTCTTTCATCAGACCAAGGATTCGAATGAATTCCTTAGGTTTATCCTGATAATGGCTCAAATACAGTAGCTTAAAACAGGGATTTGTCTTCTTCAGTACCTTTGAAGATCTCAGAGCGCCGGGTTTGTTTCGAAGGGTGCTGAGATAATGCTCGATCTTCAGCGAACTTTCATTTCTGCCGAATAGACGAACATGTGTGGCAATTACTGCTTCATTTTCTAATATCTCAATGTAGTCCTCATAGATCTTCAGTGCCAACATCTCAGATTTGCAGTATTCAGGAACGGAGTATGCATTGCGTTCAAATGTGACAGTGGAATAACAATCGACTTTTCGGTACTTTAGATCATACGGACAGAAATCCATTGAAGGAAGCGGAAGAAATGCCTTTTTTTCTTTTTTTCAGCCCTTCAACGGGCACAAGATCCCGGTGTGAGACAGGAGAATTGTTGATCGCAGAGAGAACAGATCTGAGATGTTTATTTGCCTCTTTCAACGAAGAGAAAGAGTCATGGTATCCAAATGCAGTGGTCCGGATGACAGACACGCTTTTTTCAACAGTCCCTTTTTCCTGTGGAGAAGCAGGATTACAGGCATTGGTTTGAAATCCATAATGGCTTGCAAACTGCAGAAATCGCTCATTGAAGACTTTGTCTGAAGCATCCGTCACCACTGTTTTCATGTTGTCGAAGAAGAGTGCCTCCGGGACACCTCCTATTTCATGAAAACATGCGATTAACGCATTAAAGAAATTCGTCTGTGATTCATTTGAGTACACTCTGGCAAAACGGTAAAGAGAATTGTTGAGGACGACAACGATGAGGCTGTACTTTGATTTCTTCTCTTTAATTCTCAGATGGACTTTGCCCCAGTCACATTACGCACGATATCCGGATTCATAATCCTGGCCAATACAGATGTCCTTGAAGACGTTATTCTGTTTCCATTTTCGTACTTCGCGCTTTACCGTTGAGTAGCTGATCTCTGTGCCATTGTACCTGAGTATCAGATATATCTGGTGTGCATTCAGTCGCTGTTTTTTAGGCCTTTTCTGATTTTCTTCAAGATATGTATGTATTTTATTGACGACATCATCTGAAAGAGCTGATTTGGTTCTTTGTAGATTTCGAGTTGTAGGAAGGATCTCTTCGGCATTGCCGTTCTGGCAATCTTCTATTCTGTTCAGATATTTTGTAACGGTATTTCGAGAAATGCCCATGATATCTGCTACTTTTCTGTAAGATCCTGTTTCCTGATACAGCTGACGAATACGGTCAACATCTTCCATTGTTTTCACCTCCGTGAGTATGTTGTTAAAGGCAGTTTCAGTTACTGCCGGTGTTACTGAGGTGGATCAATTCTTAGTGAGCGTTTTCGTGAAAAGTGGATCAATTTTTAATGAGCGTTTACAATTTTTGAAAATGTTACCAAAAATAGCATCATTCTGGGCTTAAATTCTAAATGACTTTGGCATTATAAAAATAAAATTGATGTTTTGCATGCAAATATGCCTCAACTGTCAAATTCAATAACGATTATTTTTGATATTTTTGGGAATAATGCACTTCAAAAGACCAAGTGGCAAAGTCAGGTTAAAAAAATTCAAACTATTATTTTTGGTATGATTAAAGTCAGAATTAAAAAAGCTAAAATTAATACAATTAGAAATTATTTTTTTAAAATTACCGGAAAATTACTTTTGTGATGAATTTTTTCTTTTTAATACTCTGATTAAAACTGCATTTACTACAGGATCGCCTACAACAAAATATCTTTTAATAACTTGTCCATAAATTTCGACAACATCATTAACAGATGCATCTTCTGTTGGAGTGGTAAACATCTTCACTGAGATTTCTCCTGTTTTATCTGCAATAAGATACTGAGGTCTGTTTAATGACTTGAACAGAACTCTTTCAACAACTCCTTCAATTCTAACGATTTTGCCGACCATTGAAGGATTGATGTTTCTTATTTTTGTGTCATTTGCTTCGGCTTCATAAATCGGTGCCAGTACAGTGTATTGATCCTGGCTCATATAATTAAGAATGAGTGGAATTACGAACATTAACGCTACAAAGACCATTCCCATTAAAAAAAAGCCCCAGTCTCCACTTAACAAAAGATAGAAGACCATTGATAATGCAATCATTCCAACAACTATAATGTTAATTATTGAAATTCTGACATTTTTACCTTTAATTTTCATTTTAAAAATCACAAAAAATAGATGTTTATTTGTTCTCTATAATTTCCTGCCTGAATGAATAGTAATAAAGAACACCAACAAAGATCATTCCACCTACTATGTTACCAATAGTGACGACAATGATGTTTTGTGTCCACATTGTAACCCAGGTAAGATTTGCAACTTTTGTTCCAAGAACTGCCAGCTGATCCGCTGACAGGAATGGGGCTGTAAATAAACCTGCAGGAATAAAGAACATGTTTGCAACACAGTGCTCAAATCCTGATGCAACGAAAGCCATGATTGGGAACCATATTCCAACAATCTTTCCTATTGCATCATCTGCACAAATACCAAGAAGAATTGCAAGGTTAACTAACCAGTTACAACAAATTGCTTTGAGGAAACATGACCAGGTTGCCATAAGTCCTACATAACTTGTTTTTCCGGCTGCTATACTTACTGCTGTCATACCAAATGATGTAACTGTTGCTGCACCTGTTGCAGACCATGAAAGATAAGGTCCGTATGCAACAAAGTATGCAAATACAATCGAACCAATAAGGTTCCCTATGTATACCCATAGCCACAAATTCAATACAGATGCCCAACTCGTTTTGTGAATCATTGCCGCCATCGGGGCAAACATTGCATCACCGGTGAATAATTCTGCACCAGTTAATACAATGATAATAAGTCCGACAGGGAACACTGCTCCCAGAACAAGTTTTGCCATACCGCCTCCGAGGGCATCCGCAACTCCTGTTGAACAAACAGTTGCAAGTGCGGCACCCATAGCAATATATGCTCCTGCCATAAATCCTCTGAGAAGCATGTTCCATGCCGGAAGTCCACATTTGCCCTTACCGGCAAGTCCTACCTTTGCAATTATAACTGCTGGGGGATGAAATACCATTTTTACCTCCTAATTAATTAAGACAAATACTATGTTGATTTGTCTGATTAAACAAATACATACGTCTAATTTACACTGACAAACTGTATTAAACCGGATTTAAATTCAGGATATATAATCCCGCAGACTGCACCTTCTTTCAATTTTTAAAATTCAGGCACATTCTGAAAATTTAAATCCAGGTCACTTAATCCATCTGACCACTTTATGGATTTAAGTTATTATCAGCAATTCAAATTGCGATAAAACACTATTTAAGGTTATTCTATTGATATCTGATATAACAGATATTTGAGAGATGATGAAAATTTTATAAATCTTTTTTTTAGAGAGTATATATTAACAAACATCCAAAATTAATTTGATTTGAAATATATTTTTTTAGACACGCACTTTTAAGAAAAAAGCCTGATGGTCTGATTTTAAAAATTAAACTAAATTAAGGGCATAAAAAAATATCATATATCTCTTTTGTCAACTCAATTATTTATTTGAAAAATAATTGCCAAATGATTGCTTCATAACTCTTTTGGTTAATTTTTTTTAAAAAAAAGAATTATATTAGATATATTAATTAAATTCGGCTAAAATAGTCATTTTTTATTTTTTTGATCAAATTAATGGTTTTGCAAATTAGTTAGTCTCTTTTGATCATCTATTGAGATTGGATGACGCGCATAACGAATTTGTTTAGATTACTTTCTAATTTTTTAAATTTAAAATCATTTGTTCACTCACAAAAAAGAAAAAGATCTTTAAAGATTTATTTTTAAGACTATCTAAAATTCTTTAAACAGTAAAATTTGAATCCGGTTAAAAAAATTCTGATTTATCTAATTAGAATCAGAATAAATTTTAAAATAATCTAAATAAAAATTTCTGTGAGAGATCAGTTTTTTAAAAAAAGATCTCTGCCCGGTAGTTAAACCTTTTTTCATAGATACAATAATTAGCTATATCAATACGTAAATCTGAGGTAATTTTTTTTTGGAAAAACAGATTTGTTAGAGAAAATAGTATATGCTTTAACTCATTAAATTAACATGATTCACCTAAAAACAGATCTATCTGATTATAAAAATTATTGATTTTAGATCCTTGTAAAAATTTTTATAATTTAAATTAGATCTCTTTGGAAAAAGGACGTATTAAAATGATAAACAATGAATTTGGTGAAACAGTCAGAAATTTTATTGCTGACAAAAAAAAGCCCATAATTAATCCACAGGCTTATAATGATGAAGAAAGAGAATATGCAGAATTAATCAGACTCCTGATGACGGAGATTCAAAAGATTGACTCTGAAAGAGAAAATGACATTAAAGAGGCACAAAGACTTCAGAAACGTGCCGAAGCATTCTTAAAAGACAATCCTCAGGGAATTACTGTTTTAGCGGCTGATAAGCACAGGCTGGATTTAAACAAGGAGTATGAACGCATCTGGCGTGGCAGTTATGATGAATTAATGGCCAAAAAGCTCTATGACTTTGATATAACAATCACCGGCGGAGACGATTTCTATGCATCATATGAAACCAAGAAAAAAGCAGTTTCGGATATGGAGATTCGCTGGCCTGATGGTGATGTTAGTTACCTGAGACTTTTCCAGACGCCAATTCTTGATGATAACGGAGAAATTGATGTTAATTACTACATCTATCAGGACTTAACCGAGGATACTGTAAAACTAAAAGAGATTCAGAAATTAGAACAGCAGTCTGATTCCATAGTCCAGGAAAATCCAATGCCTATTGTCCTTTGGAATCTGGATCTTTCAATCAGAAAATCTAACAAAGCCTTCTTTGATCTCTCAGGATATTCTGAAAATGAAACACAGAGTCTAACTGCAAATGACTTTAATTATCTGGCACAATCCGGGCGGTCTCTTGGCCAGACGATTGAAGCAAAAGCCGCAAGCCATGGAGAGGCAACAATTGAATTCCCATCAGGAATTAAAACTCTTGAAAGATATAATATCCCCTTGTTTGACGTTAATGGGGAATTAGACTGTATTTTAACTGTTTATAATGACATAACCAAATTAAGGGAAGAAATTAATAATTCTGAAAAACTTCAGAAGCGTGCCGAAGCATTCTTAAAAGACAATCCTCAGGGAATTACTGTTTTAGCGCCTGACAAGCACAGGCTTGATTTAAACAAAGAGTATGAACGCATCTGGCGTGGCAGTTATGAAGAATTGATGGCCAAAAAGCTCTATGACTTTGACATAACCATCACCGGCGGAGATGATTTCTATGCATCATATGAAACCAGGAAGAGAGCAGTTTCAGATATGGAGATCAGATGGGAAGACGGCGATGTAAGTTATCTGAGACTTTTCCAGACACCGATTCTTGATGAAAACGGAGAAATTGATGTCAACTACTATATCTATCAGGATCTTACTGAACAGACAAAGGAACTAAAAGAAATTAAGAAACTTCAAAAACGTGCTGATACTTTCTTACAGGACAATCCTCAGGGAATTACTGTTTTGGCGCCAGACAAGCACAGACTGGATTTGAATAAGGAATATGAAAATATCTGGCGTGGCAGTTATGAAGAATTGATGGCCAAAAAGCTCTATGACTTCGATATTGACGTCACAGGTGATGATTTCTATGCATCATATGAAACCAAGAAGAGAGCAGTTTCAGATATGGAGATCAGATGGCCTGATAAAACAAAGTCATACCTGAGACTTTTCCAGACGCCGATTCTTGATGAAAACGGAGAAATTGATGTTAATTATTATATCTATCAGGACAGGACCCCTGAAGTAACACAAAGCCTCTATATGGACAAAGAAGTAGAGAAAGTTGCATCTGATCTTGAAGCAATTGCGGCAGGAAGGCCACAGGACATAAAGCTTGATGTGGGCGAAGCAGATAAATACACAAAAGAAATACGTGAGAAATTTGTGGAAATTACATCCTCAATAGGATCTGTAGGCAATACACTTCAGGATTTAATAACTGATATCGATACACTTGTTCAGGCAGGACAAAACGGTGATCTCGGTGTAAAAGCTGAAAGTATAAAGTATCAGGGTGTTTACACAGAACTTGTTGATAACCTCAACAATCTTATGAATGCAGTTGCAACACCTCTGAATGAAGCAATGAAATTGTCCAATCAGTATGCAGAAGGCAACTTTACTGCGAGATTCTCAAATGATATCATAGTGAAAGGAGACTTTGATAAGTTCAGAAATGAGCTTAATAATATCGGAATAAGTGTATCTGAAAATCTTAAAGTAGCAAATGAAGTAACAAAACAGGTTGCTGTTAATTCATCCGAAGTCACCCGTGGAACAGATGAGGTCGCAAAAGCGGCTGAGAGTGTTGCATTTACAAGCCAGAAAGCGGCTGATTTAACCAAAGAACTGTTTGAAAGCATTGATGAGATAAATCATCAGATATCAGATCTCTCTGCATCCAATGAAGAGATTGCAAGTACTTCACAAGAAGTTTATAATGCGGCAAATCATGTTGTTGATATCGGAAAGAATGCTCAGGTCTTAGGAAATGATGCAAACAAGAAGATGAACAACGTAGAAAAGATTGCAAGTGAAAGTGTTGTCAGCATTAATGAGCTGACTGAAAAGATAAAAGAAGTTAGTAATGTTGTCAGAATGATCAACGCAATTGCCGGCCAGATTAATCTCTTAGCACTCAATGCCGCAATAGAAGCCGCACGTGCAGGTGAGCATGGAAGAGGATTTGCAGTTGTTGCAGGAGAAGTTAAAAACTTAGCCGCAGAAGCAAGATCTGCAACAGAGTCAATAGACAACGTTGTGTCAATGGTTCAGGTAAGCAGTGAAAAGACAGCCGCTGCCATAACATCAGCCAGCAATGAAATAGTTGATGGTGTCGAAAGTGTAAACAAGACAATTGATGCATTAAATACCATCATTACGAATGCAGGACAGGTCTCAAACGATATTGGCGAAATTACAAAGGCAATTGAGGACCAGGCTAATATCTCAAACAACGTTGTACGCTCTGCAGAGAATGGAACGCAAAAAACCAGGGATGTTCAGAAAGAAACAGAGGAGCTTGCGGCACTTGCAGAAGAAGCCAGTGCATCTGTTGAGGAGATTGGAAGTGCAATTCACGAAGTTGGCGAACTTGTAAAGAAGCTGGAGGATGCAAATTCCAGGTTCAAATACTGAACAGCAAAGGATGTATGACTTATGATTGATGTTGTTCAGTTTGATATATCAGGGGTTCATTATGCCCTTGATATCCAGATTGCAAGAGAAATTGTTGAGATGATGCCCATCACGCCTGTCCCGAGAGCACCTGCTCACATTGCAGGAATTATAAATCTTAGGGGAGAGATTACAAATATTTTAAATTTAAACTACCTGATGGGTCTTCCAACAGACAATAGTGTAGAAAACAAAAAGATAATTGTTCTTGCGCCTGATGCTGCACAAGGCTCTAATGTTGGTTTAATTGTTGATGATGTCCACAGCGTATTACGAATCTCGGAAGAAGATATTGATCAGATAGATGAAGCTCTCTCAAAAGAGGCCTATGTAAAAGGCATTATCAAAATTAAAAAAGAAGATTCCAATGATGAAGAAAATCTGGTAATCTGGATCGATATCGGAAAAATAATTTCTGAAAACCTCTCAGAATAACAAAAAAAATATCATTTTTTTTAATTTTATAATGAAAAGTAAAAAAAATTTTAAAAATTACATATTTTCAAAAAAAACTTAGAAGAATACCGATAAATAATTAGTATTGAAAGTTTAATTTTTTAAAATGTTGCCACAGGATGAAAAAGCTTCTTCTTTTAAAAAGATGATGCTTCTCGGTATAGTTGTTGGAATAATATCCGGTGTTGGAGCACTTCTCTTCTTTTGGGGACTGGAATATGGCACCCGTTTTGTGATGGATATTCTAATAGGCTATAATTATCCTGTTGAGGGACAATCAATAGAGAGCATTTCAAATTGGTCTCCTCCTCCTTTTATCTGGCTTATTCTTCCGGTAATATGTACAGGAGCTTTTTTATCAGGTCTTCTGGTTTATAAATTTGCACCGGAAGCAGAAGGGCATGGTACAGATGCGGCAATAGAAGCATTTCATGGCGATGGCAAAATCAGATGGAGAGTTCCTGTAATAAAGGCAATAGCTTCAATTCTTACAATTTCAACAGGAGGAAGTGCCGGAAGAGAAGGACCGACTGCACAAATATCAGCCGGATTTGGGTCTATAGCTGCGGATGCTTTAAAATTATCCCCCAGAGAAAGAAGGATAGCTCTTGCTACAGGTATAGGAGCAGGTATTGGAACAATATTCAAAGCACCTCTTGGAGGAGCTATTCTTGCGGCAGAAATATTATATACCTGAGATTTTGAAGCAGATGTCGTTATGCCATCTTTTTTGGCATCAATAATAGGATATTCAATATTTGGATTTTTTGAGGGTTATAATCCAATATTTGGAACAGCAGATATTACATGGGAAATTGTTCAGATACCATTATTTTTATTATTGGGCGTTTCTTCTGCATTTGTTGGTCTTTTGTATATTAAATCATTTTATGGAGCAAGAAAAATTTTTTCAGACTTTTTTGAGAAAAATAATTTACCTAAATACCTAAAGCCTGTTTCAGGAGCATTTTTTATAGCAATCTTTGTTTTGATTTTAGCTCACCTGTCTCCTTATACAATGTTAGCAGCGCTTGGAAGTCTTGGAACAGGTTATGGTTTTATTCAACTTGCCATATATAATATGCTTCCACTAACAGTTCTTATAATACTTCCTTTTGCCAAAATTCTCACTACATCTCTTACAATAGGTTCTGGAGGAAGCGGTGGTGTTTTTGCACCCGGACTTGCAATAGGAGGAGCCGCCGGAGGTGCATTAGGGATGATTTTGCATAATCTGATTCCAAATTTTGTTCCTTTGGCATCTGTTCCTGCATTTGTTATAGTTGGGATGATTGCCCTGTTTGGAGGAATTGCAAATGCTCCAATATCTGTTATGATAATGGTAGTGGAGATGACGAGCGATTTTTCACTTCTGGTCCCGGCAATGGGTGCAGTTGCAGTATCCTGTCTTATCACCGGAGAAAACACTATCTTTAGAAAACAGGTTAAAACAAAAGCTCAGTCTTCTGCCCACAGAGGAGAATATCAGATTGAGATACTTGAGGAAATAACCGCAGGAAGTGCGATGAAAAAATTCAGTGACTTAATTTATTTAAGTCCAAAAGATCCCTGTCAAATTGTATTTTCTACAATTGACAGAACAAGACACACCGGTTTTCCTGTGATTGATAATGGTCAGCTTGTAGGCATAGTAACACACAGGGACATACAACCACATAAAGAGGATAATCTTTTAATCAGTGATATAATGAATACCTCGGTTTATACATTAAATACAGACTCAAATCTTGAAGAAGCGCTCTCTATTATGATAGAAAACGAGATTCACCATATACCTGTTGTTGATAACAATGATCCAAAAATTCTATTAGGATTTATAACATCTACAGACATCATGCGTTCATATACAAAGAAAATGACACTTGATTATAAATCTGTTAGTAATAAATATTTAAAAGAAAATTTGAAATTTTAAGCATTATTTTTTAGACTTTTTTGATATATTGCATAATTTCTAATTGTACAGATTTTTTATGCGGATAATGACTAGTTATATAGATATATGGTAAAGACAGCCGGAGTTAAAAAAGGAGATATTGTATCAATTCATTTTACAAGCAGGACTCTGGAAGGAGAATTATTTGAGACATCAAAAAACGAAGAGCCACTAAAAATTAAGATCGGAGACGGAAAAATTAATCCGGCATTTGAAGAGGCTCTCACAGGAATGACTGTTGGTGAAAAAACAGAAATAATTCTTCCTGCTGAAAAAGCATATGGTGAATACAAAAAGCGTCTTATATTTAAGATGAGAAAATCCGGACTGAATCTCTTGTGTGATCCAAATCCCGGAGACATTGTGTCAATAAAACTTCCAACAGGACAAAAATCTCTTGTCAGTGTAGTAGAAATTACTAAAAAATCAATAAAGGTTGATGCAAATCATCCAATGGCAGGAAAAGACTTGAAATATGAACTTGAGCTTTTGGAGATTCAGGAATAACAAATTTCATGTATATAAAAAACATATAGTTGTAAATTTCAGCATAAAAATGTTAAAATCAGAATAGAATGCCTGATAAGACATTTTCATATGATAAAATTAAAATCAATTCAAGGAAATTAATCAGAGACTACTACCAGCCCTTATCTTTTTTATCTGGTCTCTTAATTTAATCGCCCTTTCAAATTCAAGTGAATTAGCTGCCATCTGCATCTCTGATTCAAGTTCAATTAAAAGATTTGGGATCTCTTTTTTTGGCAGGTGTTTTATGTCTGTAAGATCTGCCTCTTTTTCTTTTATTGGTTTAATAATTGTTTTTGGATGTATTCCGTGTTTTTTATTGAATTCTATTTGTATCTCACGTCGTCTTTTTGTCTCAGCAATGGCTGATTTCATCGAATCAGTCATATTATCGGCATATAAAACCACATAGGATTCTGCATTTCTTGCTGCCCTGCCGATAATCTGAATGAGACTTTTTGCATCCCGCAAAAATCCTTCCTTGTCTGCATCAAGTATCCCAATAAAACCAACTTCAGGAATATCAAGACCTTCTCTTAAAAGATTGATTCCGACAAGACAGTCAAATTTGCCTAGGCGAAGTTGTCTTATAATCTCTGTCCTTTCTATTGTTTCAATATCTGAATGGAGGTATCTTGTTTTGATATTTTTTTCAGCTAAAAATTCCGTTAACTCCTCAGCAAGTTTCTTTGTCAGAGTAGTAATTAAAACACGGTTTTTATTTTTGATTGTCTTTTTTATCTCATTTAAAACATCCTGAGTCTGCCCTTCAACAGGACGTACGAAAACTTCTGGATCTACAAGGCCTGTGGGACGAATTATTTGCTCAACAAAGCTTTCTGAATGTTCTTTTTCATAAATGCCAGGTGTTGCAGAGACAAATATTACATTATGCATATATTCTTCAAATTCCTCAAAGACAAGGGGGCGGTTATCAAATGCAGAAGGCAATCTGAATCCAAAATTGACAAGCGGCTCTTTTCTTGAACGATCACCATTATACATGCCTCTGACCTGAGGAAGAGTCTGATGACTTTCATCAACGACAAGCAAAAAATCATCAGGGAAATAATCCAGAAGACAAAAGGGCTTTTCACCTTTTTTCCGGTGATCAAAAAAACGTGAATAGTTTTCAATTCCCTTGCATGAACCTGTCTCCTCTATCATTTCAATATCAAAAAGAGTCCTTTGACGAAGTCTGTGTGCCTCAAATGGTCCAAGTTCTTTTAATCTTTCCTCAAGCTCTGTTTTTATCTTTGCTATTGCATCTGTTTTGTCATCATCTGGAATTACATAATGTCTTGCCGGATAAACAAAGAAATAATCCTTAGATTCGATTTTTTCTCCTGTAAGCTTATCAATCTCCAGAATTTTTTCTATTTCATCACCAAAAGTTTCAATGCGGATTATGTTGTTAAAATATCCCGGGATGAAATCAATAGTATCTCCTTTTACCCGGAATCTTCCAGGCATTAGTTCAAGATCATTTCTCTCGAATAAAATATCCACAAGATTTTTCAAAATATCGGTTCTTTTGATTTTCTCGCCGACATTAATCTCAAAGCCCATATTTTCAAAATTTTCAGGGTTTCCAAGACCATATATTGCTGAAACAGACGCCACAACAATAACATCTTCTCTTGAGAGAAGAGAGGCTGTTGCAGAAAGTCGCATCTGTTCAATTTTAGGATTAATCTGGGCATCTTTTTCAATATACTGATCTTTTGAAGGAATATATGATTCAGGCTGATAGTAATCATAGTATGATACAAAATATTCAACCCGGTTATTTGGAAAAAAGTCTTTAAATTCATTATAAAGCTGTGCGGCAAGTGTTTTATTATGCGCGAGAACAAGTGTGGGTTTTTGAGTGTTCTGAATTACATTTGCGATTGTAAAAGTCTTTCCCGAGCCTGTAACTCCCAAAAGAGTCTGAGATTTATAGCCTTTATTAAAGCCATCGGTTAATTTTTTTATTGCATCCGGTTGTGAACCTTTAGGTTTAAAGTCACTTACAAGATCAAATCCGGTAATATTTTGCATATCTAAATCCCGTTTTATTTTTTTTTCTTTTAAGGCCTTTTCGATTAAATTTTATTAACTATATGAAACATTTATAATTACTTTTCTTGTAAATTCCTGTTTTTGGATTTTTGTTTTATTTTATCCTGTAGTTATCTTTAATCTCTTTTGATTTTAAAAGCCGGTTGTAACTTATAGCAAATCTGTGCGCCTCATCCCGTATCTCCTGAATAAATAAAGAAGCCTTTTCATTTTTTTTAAGAGGCAGAGGGGAGGAGAATCCTGGAACAAAAATTTCTTCTTCTCTTTTAGCAACTGAAATTATTGGAATTTTTACATTTAACTCATCAAGAGATTTTTTTGCGGCTGATAACTGACCTTTTCCGCCATCAATAATAATGAGATCAGGAAAATTTAGACCATCGTTTTTAAGTCTAAAATATCGTCTTTTGACAACTTCTGCTATTGATGCAAAATCATCAATTTTGTCAACTGTCTTAATTTTAAATCTCCTGTAGTTTCTTTTGTCAGGTTTTCCATATCGAAACTGAACCATTGAACCTACCATATTAGTTCCCGAAAGATGTGAAATATCAAAGCATTCTATAATATCAGGATTTTCAGAAAGATGAAGACGCTTTTTTAGTTCTTTTACTTTTATTTCACCTCCAAAAAAGACAGATTCAACGTTCTGGTAAACTAAATCCAGAAGAACTTTTTTATCACCTTTTTTGGGAACAGTTATGGTTACTTTTCGTTCTTTTCTCTCTGTTAAAAACTCATTTAATGCAGAGTCTGTTTCAACAGGCAAAATAAGCTCTGATGGCGGTTCATTTTCTGAATAATACTGAATAATAAACTCTTCAAGTGAATCTTCGCCTGCATCAAAGACAAACTCCTGTTTATCTGCCAGACAGCCATTGTAAACAGAAAAAAGGATGAGGTAAAAAACACCGTCCCTTACTGAGTAATTTATAATGTCTTCATCAGTAAATTTATTCCTGTCCACATGTTGTCTGGTTGCAAGATTTTTTAAGGCTTCAATCTGTTCGCGAAGAACCATTGCCGCTTCAAAATCAAGTGATTCTGATTTTTCCTTCATTTCCAGCTCAAGAGAATGTATAATCTCTTTAGTATTCCCATTTAGAACAGATTCAGCCTTTCTAACCTGATTTTTATATTCCTCTTCTGAAATTTTCCCAATGCATGGAGCACTGCAGGTGTCAATGTGTGCTCTGAGACAACCCTTTTTTTTTATTTTTTTGCAGGATCGGAGTCGAAATATTTTTTTAACTACTGAAAGAAGATAATCACGCTCTCTGGCTGAGACGAAAGGCCCAAAATATTCACCCGAAGCCTCTTTTTTTCTTGCTATACGAATTGCCGGATATTTTTCATCAGAAATTTTGATATAAGCGTAATTTTTTGAATCTTTTAAATCAATATTATATTTTGGCTGATATCTCTTGATAAGATTATTCTCAAGAATCAGTGCCTCCACTTCAGTATCGGTTATAATGTAGTCGATTGAATCTATTGATTTTAAAAGTGCTTTTGTCTTTAAATCAGTAATGGTTCTGTTAAAGTAGCTTGAAACCCTTTTTTTCAGATTTTTTGCTTTACCTACATAGATTACATTGCCTTTGTTATCTTTATAGAGATAACAGCCGGGATTATCAGGTATAAGCGAAAGGTCAGGCATAAATAACATTGTTTGGATTTTAGTCTTCAAATATTTTATTTTCCAATTTTCAAATTATAGATTATTTATTTTTGATTCTATAATTTATTTTATTAAGAGTGGTGAAAGGAATTGTCCTGTAAAACTTTTTTTATTTCCGGCTACTTCTTCAGGCGTTCCTGCTGCGATGATTTCTCCTCCCTTATCTCCTCCTTCAGGACCGAGATCGATTATATGATCAGCCGATTTAATAACATCTAGGTTATGCTCTATCACTACGACAGTATTTCCCTTTTCAACTAAAGAGTTTAAAACACCTATCAATTTTTTCACATCGTGAAAATGAAGACCTGTTGTTGGCTCATCAAGAAGATATATGGTCTGTCCGGTTGATCTTTTTGAAAGTTCACGTGTTATTTTAATTCGTTGAGCCTCTCCGCCCGAAAGAGTGGTTGAACTCTGTCCAAGTTTTAAATAACCAAGTCCGACTTTACATAATGTTTCAAGTTTGTTTTTAACAGACGGAATATTCTGAAAAATCTCATAGGCTTCTTCAACTGTCATATCCAGAACATCAGCTATGGATTTTCCCTTATATTTGACTTCAAGTGTTTCGGCATTATATCTTTTTCCTTTACACTCTTCACATTCTACATAAACATCAGGGAGGAAGTTCATCTCTATCTTTATTAGGCCGTCTCCACTACAGGCTTCGCATCGTCCTCCTTTAACATTGAAAGAAAACCTCCCGGGTTTATATCCTCTAATTTTAGCCTCTTTTGTCTCTGCAAAGATGTTTCTGATATCATCAAAAACTTTCGTGTAAGTTGCCGGATTTGATCGGGGTGTCCTTCCAATTGGGCTTTGATCAATTACAATTACCTTGTCAACAGGATTATCAAAGCTGAGTTCTTCAAATTTTCCAGACTCTGTTTGTGATTTGTTGACCTCTTTCATAAGAGCACGATATAGCGTGTCATAAATAAGTGTGGATTTTCCGCTTCCGGAAACTCCTGTAACAGCCGTGAATACACCGAGTGGAATGTCTGCGTCAATTGATTTTAAGTTGTTTTCGGAACAGCCTTTGATATGAATAAAAGACTCAGAAATCCGTCTTTTTGTAGGAACGTTTATTTTCTCTTTCCCTGACATATACATTCCTGTGATTGAAGACGGGTCTTTTTCTATTTCATCAGGTGTTCCTATTGATACGATATATCCGCCATGGACTCCTGCACCAGGGCCTATATCAACAACATAGTCTGCTTTTCTTATTGTATCTTCGTCATGTTCCACGACAACAAGCGTGTTTCCAAGATCACGAAGTTTTTGCAGAGTTTCAATAAGTTTATGGTTATCGCGCTGATGAAGGCCGATTGAGGGTTCATCAAGGACATACAAAACGCCCATTAAATTAGAACCAATTTGTGTTGCAAGACGAATTCTCTGTGCCTCGCCTCCGGAAAGAGTTCCGGAATTTCTTGAAAGTGTAAGGTAGCCAAGTCCTACCTCCTCAAGAAATTTCAGCCGTGATTTTATCTCTTTTAAAACCTGTTTTGCTATTTCTGCATCTTTTTCATTCAGTTCAATATTTTGAAAGAAACTCAAACATGAAGATATTGATAAGTCAGTAATATCAATTATTGATTTATCTGCAATTTTAACAGAAAGTGCCTTGTCGCTAAGCCTTTTCCCACTACATTTTTGACAGGGAGAGACTCTCATAAATTTTTCAAGCTCTTTTTTACGGTATTCAGATTTTGTCTGGCAGTAAAGCCTTGAGGCCTGTGGCAAAAGCCCCTCCCATTTTCCGTTGTGAGACCAGGAAGTTTCGCCACCTTTCATACTCATATTGAATTTTATTGTATCATCTGAGCCATACATCAGGGCTTTGTACTGGTTTTTTGTAAGATTTTTAACAGGAGTAAAGATATCAAATCCATAATGTTTCGCTACTGCCGCCAGATACTGAACACGATAGCCGTCTAAGAAATTTCTGTAAGTTGCGACAGCACCTTCTGATAATGATTTGGTTTTGTCAGGGATTATTAAATCCGGATCAAACTCCATTTTTATCCCTAGTCCGTTGCATTCAGGACATGCCCCAAAAGGACTGTTAAACGAAAACATTCTCGGCTGTAGCTCATCATAGGAAAAACCACAAACAGGGCATGCCATTTTTGAGGAGTAACTCTTTTCAAAGCCGCTCTCAGATAAAGCGATTACAAGGCCTTCGGAATTATTAACAGCAGATTCTACTGCTTCAACAAGTCTAAAACGATCTTCAGATGGATTTAACCTGTCGATTACGATGTCAATGTCGTGCTTTACATAGCGTTTCAAATCAATCTCCTCATCTGTTCTGACAATATTTCCATCAACCCTGGCCCTTGTATAACCCTGATTGTTCAGACTTCTCAGTACATGCTGATATGTTCCTTTTTTCTGACGTATTACAGGAGATAAGATTGTAACTGATTCTGAAAAATCAGATTCTATACTATCAGATATTTTTTCGGGTGATCTTGATTCGATTACAATATTATGCTTAGGACAGAATGGCAGACCTATGCGTGCATAGAGAAGGCGCAGATAGTCATAAATTTCTGTTACGGTCCCAACTGTACTTCGCGGATTTTTAGATGTTGTTTTCTGCTCTATTGATATTGCAGGAGATAGTCCGTCTATAGAGTCAACATCCGGTTTATTCATAAGGCCGAGAAACTGCCTTGCGTATGCTGATAATGATTCTACATACCTTCTCTGACCTTCTGCATAGATTGTATCAAAAGCAAGTGTTGACTTGCCTGATCCTGATACGCCCGTAATAACAATTAGTCTGTCTCTTGGAAGTTCAAGGGAAATATTCTTTAAATTGTGCTCCCTTGCACCCCGTATTTTTATTGTGTCCATTTTCTGCTATCAGAAATCTATCTGATTCTTCATATAAATGAGTATACAGGCATGCGGGGTGAAAGTGATAACCGGTATTTTGCAAATTTTAAATCCCTCTTGACAATTTCTAATACCTTAAAGTGATTTGTTCTCCAAAATTAAGCATTACGAAATTTTAAGCAGTTATATTGATGCTGAATAATTTTAACAATTGATAATTTAGCACTGAAGATTTAGCACATCACAGTTTATAACCCAACATTTTAATACTGAATATTTAATGCCCAAAACAATTATCTACAAAATCTTTTAATCATATATGTTATTCAATGAATGAATTTAAATGTGGACTTTTACCGGTAGCAGGCATTGAACCTGTAATTCTGATTTTAGGGAGTTTTCCCGGAATTATGTCTTTAGAAAAAAATGAGTACTATGGAAATCCAAACAATCATTTCTGGAAAATTATTGAAGCTGTTTTTGGAATAAACCGGAATTTATCTTATGATAAAAAAATACTAAATCTGAAATCAAAGGGGATTTCTCTTTGGGATTCTGCTTCAGAGTGTAGAAGAAAAGGAAGTAACGACAGCACAATGACTGATATAATCCCAAATGATATTACCTCTTTTCTTAAAAATAACAGGACAATAAGAGTTGTTGCTTTAAATGGAATAACAGGTGCAGGAAAAATATTCAAAAAGCACAATCCTGATTTTTCTGATTTATTTCCGTATGTGACTGTAATTATTCTTCCATCTTCAAGTGCTGCAAATGCAAAGATCAGCCCTGAACAAAAGATTCAGCAATGGAAAGTGCTGAATAATTATCTATTAGAATAAAAAGAATTAGAATAATGAGAATTATCTTTTTCGATTTTTAGGACTATACCGGCCTTTTTTTATTCCTGATTAAATTCCAAGTCAGTTTAAATGGAATTGGAACACATTATTTTTTTATAAGGAGGAATTTAAATTACAGACCTGTCTATACTCAAACCAGGAGACAATGCACCTGACTTTTGTCTTTATGATATGAATAACAGTGAAATTTGTCTTTCTGTTTTTAAAGGGAAAAGAATTGTCTTATATTTTTATCCTAAAGATAATACATCTGCCTGCACAAAAGAGGCTGTTTCCTTCACAGAAAAGGATAATAAATTTGGAGAGCATAACGCCGTCATAATTGGAATAAGTCCAGATTCCTGCGAAAGTCACAAAAAATTTTCAGAGAAGCATAACCTGTCAGTTATACTTCTTTCAGACCCTGAACATAAAGTACTTGATTCGTATGGCGTCTGGAAGCTGAAGAAAATGTATGGCCGTGAATATATGGGTGTTGAGAGAACTACTTTTCTTATATCTGAAACCGGAAAAATTGAATTCATCTGGAGAAAAGTCCGGGTTAAAGGACATGTTGAAGAAGTTCTGGAAAAATTAATTTCTTAAAAAACGTTCATGAAACAAATTTTTCATGGACTTTTTAATGAAAACATCCATGAAATTATATTTCATGCACCGGTTTCATGTAAGTTACGAAGTAACTTTCATGTAAAACGCACATGATGAGCGTTTTTCATCACACAAAAAGTGATGAAAGTTTATCAGGAATTTTGACTTTCATAGCAAATATAACAATCATCTTTCTATTTTTATCCGGTTCCCAAATGTCTGAATTTAGATACTAAAACAATTTAAATCGAAATTATGGCCTTGTAGAAATCCTCTTGTAGAATAGCGACCGAAAGATCGATCGTACAGGAACTCCAACATTATTTAACCACAAATAAACGAGGAGTTCCCAATTAAATGTCGCAGAACAGGTACATCAATCTTGTGAAAATCTCTCAGGAGATCATAAAAGAATCAAGAGTACCTCTTCGTTCATCTATTTTTTCTAAAAAGAAATTTAATCAGCATCAGCTTCTTTCACTAATCATTCTAAAAGAAGAAATTGGAATTGATTATCGTGATTTCTGCGATATTTTAGAGATTTTAACACCAATAAGAGAATTATTGGATTTAAAAGAAATACCTCATTTCACTACTCTTCATAAATTTTTCACACGGTTTTCCGGACTTCTATTTAACAGAATTCTTGCGAAAACAATTAGAAAATTGTTGCAGAAGGGAACCCAAATCCCGGTTACATCAATTGATGCCACCGGATTTACTAGTGCTTATGCTAGTCATTACTATTCAAACAGGATTGGTAAAACGCGTAAAACTTTTGTAAAAACGTCAATAGCGGTTGATTCCAAGAGTTTGCTGATCTTGGGATGGAAGTTCTCAAAAAATCCTGTGAATGATCGAAGACATGCAAAATCATTGATTAATCAGACACAAAGAGTTACAAAAAGCCAGTGTTTTACGATGGATAAAGGATACGATGCAGAATGGCTGCATGAATATATTAGAGATTCTATCGGGGCCGATTCACAAATTCCTGTAAGAAAATGGGGTGGAATGATTCACTCTGGAAAATACAGATTTGAGATGTTTGATAACCTTGATCGAGAAAAATATGGGCAAAGGAATCTTGTAGAATGCGCCTTTTCAATGATTAAAAGGAAATATGGGGATACTCTACGTTCAAGAAAATACTATAATCAGCTTAAGGAAATCAAAATCAGGATAGTTCTTCACAACATGTTGCTTGAAAAATGTGAATAGGTTTTCTACAGAGCCGAAATTATACAAAAAACATCAGAAATTCATCAAAAAAGTTCGCAATTAAATGCGAGGGAAGGGATTCGAACCCTCGAATACCTACGTAACAAGGCCCTCAACCTTGCGCCTTTGACCTGGCTCGGCAACCCTCGCCTGTGTTACCCTAATAACAATGATCTTTTAACTAAAATAGCTTCCGATTTATTGCTGGCAAAAAGAGATTTATAAAAATATTAAGTTTTAAATTTCAAATCAGAGTTGAAATTATCGAGTTTTATTTCTTATAATATATCTAATAAATAACATCGGGCAAAAAGAACAGTAAAACCTACTGCAAAATAAATGTATATATATGTGCATAAATGTAAACAATCTAACATGTGGGCTGCTATATTAGAAAAATTTTCAGACTCACCTTCGCAGACAATAATCATCAGATTTCTGCTGGAAAATGGTTTTGGCGTAAATGAGGAGGGAAGGATAGTATGCAACGGAATTGAGATTCCTGCAACACATATCGGAAAAGTTACCAAAACTGACAGAAGGGTAGTTGACGCAACCGCAAAAAGAATTTTAGCTATTCCTCAGATCAAAGAGATTTTCATGAATCTGCGCGCAACTCCCGATCTTTCAAATGTCGCCGAGCATATGGGGCTTTCAGTTATAACTATCTATCCGAAAGATGCTGGTCAGAAAGGAATTGTTGGCGCCGCCGTTGAAGTTCTTAGCAGATTTGATCTGTCAATAAGGCAAATCTTTGTTACTGATTCTCAGTTGTCAGAAGATCCAAAACTTGTAATAATCGTTGAAAAAAATCCGCCTGCAATAGTATATGAAGAGCTAAGACAACTTCCACAGATAAGAAAAATTATAATTTAAACCTGTGAATTAAAATTAAAGCTAAAATAATAATATAAGATTAAAGACTGAAATTATTATTATTTATGAAGTAGATTTTTTTTTTAAAAAGGGTATAAATAATTCTTAAGTTAATTTTTTCTGCTTCCTGTTTATTTTTCTCTGTTTATTCTTTTTGTACCTTTTGTATTTTTACCGGAAAATTTCTCAATCTCTTCTGAAAGCTTTTTCAGTCTTTTTATTGCATCGGGATTCAGTTTTGATGAGAGAGAAAGTCTTTCTTCAACAGATATTACCTTTGTTCCTTTAATCAGATTATCACAGTGCGCAACTATTTTTTCTTCAGGAGAAAGAGGGATGCAGTCCTTTGGAACAAGGCCATATTCTCTGCATTCTTCTGCTGAAAGCCCTGCGCCGACATGCCTTTCAATAATAAGACAGATCTCCTCTGAAATGCCAAACCTGCGGGAAATATCTGCTCCAATTTGTCCATGTGCAACTGAATGTGTCTGAGAACGCCCGATGTCGTGTAACAGCGCGCCTGCATTGACAAGTTCAATATCAGCACCTGCATTCTTTGCATAAATTAAACTTAAGTCCCTTACGGCAATGCAGTGCTGAATTACCTTTTCATCACATCCTGCTTTCTTTAAAAGAAGGATATATTCATCTTGTGTTTTCAAACCCTGCCCAGATTTTCTTTAATTTTGTCAACACGGCGTTTCAGTGCCTCTGCGATAAGTTCATTGTCAAAGTGTTCCATTTTTAAATCACAATTCTGGCAGACAAAATCACGGTTCAGAGCCTCATCAAAAGTATATCTAAGGCCACATCCCGGGCACATGTAGAAATCATTCATAGTTTCATACTGCTCTCTTGTCTCAAGAATTTCCAAAACTGCGTCTATATCCTCATCAAGACAGCTGTCAATATTTCCAAGCTTTAATACCCATAAATATGTCAGCCATCCTGTCTCGGAATTTTTAATTCTCCTGTATTCTGCAAGTCTTTTCCCATAAAGAGTATATAGAGTATGCCTGACTGTATTGAGATTTATCTGTGTTTTTTCAGCAAGATCCTCATCACTGTATTCACCCTCCGGCGGAAACTTTTCAAGCAGTTCCATCCCTTCTTCTCCTATCATTCGAAGAAGATAAGCCCGGATTGCATCATTTTTTAGTATGTCTTCCTGTGCTACCATCTGCTTATATATCTGCCAATGTCTTTTATAGTTTTATCCAGTGATTCAAGTGCATCACTTCTTGTACTTCCAAAACCGTATATGCTGACAACAGCACAGCCTTCTTCAATTTCAGTCCAGATTAATGGAATATCAGCGATATATGGTGAAAAAACACTCAAATCATCTTTTACAACAATATCTTTTGGTGCAAAAAGAACTTTTCTTGCAGTATACTGTTTTGCTCTTCTGATATCAGGATGCGGCAGTAACCCTGTGCAGGCAGACATATGCGCATTAAAAAGATTTATCCCATAAGATTTTTCAACAATATCCATTGTCGCCTGAAAACGGGGATTTATTTCAATTGCATAAAAATAATCCTCTCCGGCAATAAAATCCACGCCAACAGAACCTATGCATCCGCTTAATGACACAATTTTCTCAGCTGTCTTTACAATTTCTTTTTCCATTGGATGTGTAAATGGTGTAATAGCACCTGAAAAACCGTAAGATTTGTCTTTATTGCCCCCTCTTAGGAACTGTTCATTAAAAGATACTGCAACTGCTCTCTTACCGTTACTTATACATGAAACACTGCATGGAATACCCTCGGCAACCTCCTGTCTGACATAAGGTACATCCGGCCACAAATCAGTCCATTCCTTCTCTTCCAAAAAATTATCTACCTTTTTATTTCTCCATCCGCCTGCACCAACACAGGGCTTGATGAAGGCAGGGTATATTCCCGGCTGTCTAATTTTTGGAGCAGGAATATTGTTTGATTCAAAAAAGTTCTGTATATTTTTTTTATCCAGATAAAAAGAGGCAGTTTTGGAGTCAGTCCCCGATATTTTCTTTTTTAAGGTTAAATCTTCAGCGCCCGATGTTGCAACAATGATGTCAAAATTTTCTTCCCTGTCAAATTCATCAATTATTCCAACAAGCTCTGATAAATCATCAAAGGTTCTGCAGGCGACTACAATATCTTTTAAATCCTTATCACAAAAGTTATCTACCGCATAGACACTGTATCCTGCATTATGGGCCGAACAGGCAACATGGCGTGTAGTAAAACCTACAACAAGAACTTTTTTTTTAACTCTCAAATCTTTTGCCATGTTCACAGGGTATGATTTTTATTTCAGAATCAGGAAAATCGAGGTTCAGTGTTGTGCCTTCAAATAAATGATCCATAACAAGGGCAAGACTGGATATTTCAGAATGGGGCTGGGATGTGACTGAAATGTTATAGTCGGCAAGTTCGTAAAGATCTCCCGGAACTTTCTCTGCGCCAACGACAATTAAAATTTTATCATGTTCACGTATATTTTCTTCAACGTCAGTAAGCTTTAACCCGTACATTGTAAGGTGAACTACAATTCCGCCTGATTTTTTCCATTCGCTGATGCACTTTTTCCATGAGACGTTATTTTCAACAAAGAAACTGCCGCCCCAGCGTTTGGCAACATCTTCTACTGAATTTTTTACACCTGAATCATCGGAGGCCAGATACATTCCCTTTGCACCAAGTGCCCTTGCTGTAAGACCAACATGTGTAGTCACACGCTGATCCCGCTCAGGCCTGTGACCTATTCTTAAAACACAGACTTCTTTCATTAAAACTATCCTTTATAATTTGGATTTTCTTTTATAATTCCATTTTGAATTATAACAGGGCTGTTTGTATCAGTGAGAGCATTTTTTAAGCAGTTTTTCATTATTGTCTCCTGAAGGGATAATATCTCAGCATTTTCATCATTAAATTTAACAAGGCAATTTTTCTCAAGCCTTTTTAAAGATAGCAAAACCTTGTTGCTGTCAGTACCGCTCAAATCTACAAGTAAGGATATCGGGCATTTCTTTTTTTCTACGATTATATGATATATTTTCCAGTCAAGGTCTTCTTCACGCATGGCTTAAACATTTCATCGAATGTACAATATATTTTTTTACATGACAGACCATAAATCTGAACAGGAGATGATTTTATAATTGACTGATTATTATGAACTGGCCGAACTGGCTGACCAGCTTCTTGGAATTGCAGATGAGGACAATGAGAAATTATCTGAAATACTACAGGAGCTTGAACCTCCTGTGCGCGAGGAACTTATTGATTCTGACTTTTTAAATGCATATCAGGTATTTTATTATTACTTCAGAACTGAACCGGAGGAGATTGAAAAAGACAGATTGATGCTTGAGCCTGCAACTTCAGTTAAAAATGGAATTCACATCAATGATTTTGATATTCTGGAAATCTATTTTTCACATAACAAAAATATTCCTGAGATTATTATATCAGACGGAGATAATGAATTAAAAAGGTTTTCTGGAAAAAATGCATATATTGACGCAATGCTATATTTAAAAGAAGGATTTGATTATTGATACATATGAATATCTGTATTATCTGGAAATTTTAACAATTTAATATTTTTAACTCAAACAATTAATCATTTACAGGATTAACCCGATGTAATCAGCCGCTCATCAACATCTGCGGATGTGATTTTGGGAATTAATCCCCATTTTATAATAATATCGTCTATCACTCCAAAAAGGCCGTCAACTCCTGAAGTTTCAATTTTTTCAATCAGGGATTCATTTTTATTTGGTGTTAGTATATTGCATGTATATGTAGCCCACGCATCTGCCAGTGAAACATCGGAAGAAAAAACAGTTGTTGAATCAGCAGTACCAAAAGAGATTGAAGGACCAACTGAGGCAGATGAAGTGCAGACCCCGTAAATTTTATCTGTGGGCGGCAATACAAAAGCCATTTTTTTACTAATAGCTGAATTGCCGGAGTAAAGTCCAATCTTTAAAGGTCTGTCTGAAACAAATGCTATGTCTCCTCCATTATCAATCACTGCATATTTTGCACCGGCATCTATCATAGCCTCAACCCCTGACCATGCAATGGTTCCGGCAACTGCAGACATTGGACCTGTTCCGGCAGATATTGAAGCATTAAGCATCCTGTTAATTACAGTAGACTCTGTTCTTAATTCATCTGGGAAAAGAGGTTCTAAAGATGATCCAAAAAGAGGATAATCAAGAATAGTTCGTTCAATCTCCTGCCTTGCAGAGATCATGGCCTCTTTTGCCGCTCCAATATGAATTTCAGATTCGGCCAAAATAGTAGTTATTGTGGTTTTATACCTGAAATGTTCTCTAATCATCTATGAGAGTAGTTTTAAGGCACCATGCGGGCATGCAGTTGTGCACTTGCCACAAAGAACACATTTGTCAGTATCCATTTGAATTGACCAGTCCTCATCAAAAGAAAATACCTCCTGAGGGCAGATACTTATACACTCCCCACAGTCTATGCATTCTTTTTCATCGCGGCTTACAGATTCATCAAGTTTTTCAACATTTGCACCATACTCTCTTAATTTATTGCATACTTTTGATGCATCAGAATCAGGTACATCTATTAAGACCTCACCAGACATTGACTCTATATAGGCTCTTTCTACATTGATCAAAACGCCGGTTTCCATTACAGTCTTTGCAATAAGCGGCTCGAATCCGCGCTTTCTGGAAAAACTTACAAGGAGTTTCATTTCATCCATCTCCTGCCAAAGAGTTTTCCAAGATCTATTGCACTCAATAGTCCTGCAAGTTTTCCCTCCTTATCGACAACCGGAAGAGCACTGATGTTATTTCTCTCAAGCTTCATTGCAGCAATATCAACTGCCTCATCAGGAGATGTTGTAATAACATTCTTAGACATGATATCGGCAACTATGTTTTGTTTATTCTCGCGTACAACCGCTTTTGAAATGTCATAGGTTGTAACTATTCCAACCACTTTTCCTTCATTATTGATTACCGGAAGATGGTTTGTCTCATCACGAAGAAGTTTTTTAGCGGCTGTTTTTATCTCTTCCTCCTCTTTGATGCACGTCACTTTTGTGTTCATTATTTCACGAACTGAAGGTGCACGTTTTGATTCTCTCATTGGGTTTACTGAAAGTCTCAAATCTGATTTTATTGTTGGTAGTGACAGAGTGAAATCTCCCTTTTCTATCCAGGCTCTCAGTTCGTTTGCAACCTCTCTTGCTTTTTTGAAACTTGAAAGAGAAGAGGTTCTAACAATTTCATCTTTTATTTCAACAGTTCCGCTCTTTAATTCTGCATAACTCACTTCTATAATATCAGGCCTGTTTCTGCTTGGTACACCATAATCAACAACCGATGTTTTAATGTCTTCATCACGTATGGCAGTGTTTCTGACAACTTCTATATCTGTAACAGGTATCGGGACTCCAAGACCTAAATACAATGAAACACCATAGCCGGTAAAGGAGGCCGCACGAAGAAAATCAGGCGACATATCTTTCAGATTTCCTGTTGTCATCAGGGTTGCAAAAAGACTTGAAGGCGAAGTCTGTGTTCCCTGCCCTATTACCATTCCCCTGGCACCGCACAGGAAAATTGGAACACCGCTTCCAATCATTTTTAATTTTGGATCGTTTATAAGCGGAGATAAACATCCTGCACCAGAGTAGCTGACATTTCCAAAACCGGGGAGTAGTGTACCCATATATGTATGAAGTGTATTTTCGGTTGAATTTGTAGCGGCAGCATATCTTTGGTACGAATTTCTGGGATTGCACATTATTGCCTGATTTAGATCTTCAAGAAGAAGTTCGGTTGTGATTGTTTTTCTGGGGTAGCAGTCCGTGCCTTTGGATGAGGCACGAAGCTCAACCGATTTCCCTGATATGAAATCCTCAAATACATTTGCACCACCGTATTCAATTCCGCGTGTTTCGGATTCCTGTGTTGCTCCAAGATAAGCATCAACTGCGGCTATTCCGGAATATGCTTCCACATCATTAAGCCATGCTCTTTCCATTCGTATTGGAGGATCTGCATGTCCAAAATTGAAGAATACTCCTGATGAACACATAGCGCCAAAGGTACCAGTTGTTACAACATCTACTTCCTTTAGCGCACCTTCTTCACCAAGTTCGGCAACAATGTCAGGCATCTCCTCTGCTGTGACAACTCTTGCATTGCCGTTTCTTATTCTGCTGTTTATTTCTTCAATGGACTTATCCATAATTATATTTCTGATTTTCTGAATATTTAGATATATTGTTTATTACCAACAGTAATATGAAAATATATCACTTCAAAAGAATTAATGAATACACATGGATATTGAAGATTTAATTGATTATCTCAATATAATTGCTCCACCAGAACTGTCTGAAGATTTTGATGAAGGAAGAATAGGATTAATTGTGGAAGGCAGGAAAAATATTGAAAAAATTGCATGCGCTCTTGATGCAACTGAATATACTGTGTCTGAAGCAGTAAAAGCTAAAGCCGATATACTGATTGTTCATCATACACCTATATGGAATCCTGTAACAAAGATCTCAGGGAATTTAAAATCAATTTTAAAAACTTCGTTAAAAGCAGATCTTAACATCTTTGTTATGCACACAAATTTTGATCACGCTGATGAGGGTATAAATCACGCTCTTGCAGAGATTTTAAATCTTGAAAATAGAGAAAAGCTTTCTTTAGGGATACTTGGAAGATGTTGTCTGAATGTGGATGAGCTTTCAAAAATACTTGGTGGAAATATTAGAATTTATAAAAATCCCGGAAAAATCGAAAAACTTGCGGTTGCCGGTGGAAGTGGTTTTGACACAGAATTAATAAAAGAAGCTGAATTAAAAGGTGCAGATGCCTATCTCTCATCTGAACTTAAGCATAGTGTATTATTATCGGCAGGTATTCCCCTTATTGAATCAACACACTATGCACTTGAATCACCGGGGATGAAAGCTCTAGCAAAAAGAGAAGGATGGATATTTATTGAAGAAAAACCCCATTTAAAAACAGTTTTATAAAAAAGTTCATGAAATTATATTTCATGCAACAGTTTCATGTAAATTACGAAGTAATTTTATAGCAAACCAAACCGGCAAAAAAATACATCAATGGATAAAAAAATCACAGATAAGAAATACAAAGGCGACCTTACAAAATCCCTAAGAGATAAAATTATCGCCAGATACGGCAAAAAAGGAGTGAATGCGTTAATAGCTGTCGATAATAAAAGAGTTTTAAAATATCTTGATTTTTTTGTTGTTATTGGAAACTCAGGGGAGTATGTTATAGCAGATGATTTCTGTACATGCCATGATTTTTCATACAGACAAAATAAATGCTGGCATATCCTTGCAGTCAAAATCGCCGAATATACAGGTGTTTATACTGAAATGCCTGAGTGGTATCAGGACAGATGGGCCAAATAGGATAATCATGAATAATTGCAAACACTAATACTACTTAAACATTATAAATTGTTGAGATATAGCGTGGTTTTTTATGCTCGAGGAAGAGTATCATCTTAATTATTTCAAATCCCAGGGCCTTATAAGGAAAATATGCACCAAATGTGGTGCTGCTTTCTGGACAAGAGATCCTGATCGTGAACTTTGCGGTGATGCACCCTGTGTGCCTTATAGTTTTATAGGCAATCCGGTCTTCAAACCGCACTCACTTGATGAGATGCGTGAAGCCTATCTTTCTTTCTTTGAAAGCAATGGCCATACAAGAATAAACAGATACCCTGTTGCTGCCCGATGGAGGGATGATATATATCTGACAATTGCTTCAATTGCAGATTTTCAGCCCTTTGTTACCAGCGGAGTCGTACCTCCTCCGGCAAATCCTCTTACAATATCCCAGCCTTGTATCAGGCTAAATGATCTGGATTCTGTCGGACGCTCCGGAAGACATCTTACCACATTTGAGATGATGGCACATCATGCCTTCAATTCGGATGATGAAGAAATATACTGGAAAGACAGAACAGTTGAATTGTGCGATCAGTTCCTTGAATCTATCGGCGGCAACTTAATGGATGTTACATATAAAGAGCATCCCTGGATTGGCGGGGGGAATGCCGGCCCAAGTGTAGAGATAATGATTGGCGGACTGGAAGTTGCAACGCTTGTTTTCATGAGTCTTGGAAAGACCAAAAATGATAAAACTCCTGTTGAACTTGATGGTGTTCCTTATTATCCAATTGATCTTAGAATTGTTGATACCGGATATGGTCTGGAACGCCTTGTCTGGGCTTCAAAAGGTTCTCCGACAATTTACGATGCAGTCTTTCCTGAGATGGTCAATGATCTGATGGTTTCTGCCGGAATTGAACATCTTCTTGACGAACCGGAATTTACAAAAATCCTGGGTATGAATGCCAAATATGCAGGTATGATGGATATTTCCGGCTCAAACCTTGTAACAATGAGAAAGCAGGTTGCTAAAAATATCAATGTCTCTTATGAAAAACTCCAGTCTATAATGGAGCCTGTTGAGCGCATATATGCAATAGCAGATCACACAAGGTGCCTTGCTTACATGCTTGGGGACTGCATTGTGCCTTCAAATGCGCAGGAAGGATACCTTGCGCGTCTTGTCATCAGAAGAACACTTCGTATGATGAATGAAATCAGGATGGACAATCAGTTATTTGATCTTATAGAAGCACAGATGCGATTCATTGGTTTAGATTCTTTTGAACAAAAACTGGATGTAATACGCGAAATTATCGCAAATGAAACGGAAAAATACAACCAGACAATGAGTCGCGGAGCAAGAATCGTTCAAAAGCTTGCAGAAACCTACAAAAAAGAGAATAAGAACATACCCTTAAAGGAACTTATGACACTTTATGATTCTCATGGTATTCCTCCGGAGATTGTAAGGGATATTGCCCGGGATGAGGGAACAGGAGTTGAACTTCCTGACAACTTCTACTCGCTTGTTGCAGATCTTCATTCAGAATCAGAAGATGAAGTAAAAGAAGATCCATATACAGAAATCCGGCAGAGAATAAGTGCTCTTCCACCGACCCATCGCTTATATTATGAACAGACGTCTGATACTGAATTTGAGGCTATGGTAATTGATCAGTTTAATGATTACATTGTTTTGGATCAGACTCTCTTTTATCCGGAAGGCGGAGGACAGCCTGCTGATATCGGATGCCTTGTATCAAAGGATTCTATGGTTAAAGTAATCAGCACTGTTAAAATCGGGGAGGTTATTCTCCATAAAATAAAAGGTGACAGTATAAAGAGGGGAACTCCGATAAAAGGACTCGTTGATGAAAATTTCCGCTGGACAATGATGCGCCACCATACAGGAACACATATTCTTCTTCATGCCGCAAAGGAGGTTTTAGGCGCACATATCCACCAGGCCGGTGCCCAGAAAGGATTTGATTCATCAAGACTTGATTTGCGCCATTTCAGGCACATAACTCCTGATGAACTGAAAAAAATTGAGATTGCCGCCAACAGACTGGTTCTTTCAAATGTTCATGTATATACAGAATGGGAGGACAGGACAAAGGCTGAGCAAAAATATGGGTTCTGTCTGTATCAGGGTGGTGTCCCTCCCGGAAAGGAGATTAGGATTGTAAAGGTTGCAGGTGATATTCAGGCATGTGCAGGTACACACTGTCGCAGTACAGGCGAGGTTGGACCAGTTAAAATAATAAGGGTTGAACATGTTCAGGACGGAATTGAAAGGGTTGAGTTTGCAGCCGGCCTTTCAGCTATCAGCTACATGCAAAAGACTGACGACATTGTTGACAAATCATCTGAAATCTTAAGTGTTCAGCGTGAAGTTTTGCCCTCATCAGTTGAGAGATTCTTTTCTGAATGGAAAGAGCAGAAGAAAACCATTGAAAATCTGCAAAAAGAACTTGTTGAGTTAAAAATCCAGTCACTTCCTGGAGAAGAAATAAACGGAGTTTTGGTTGCAGTATATGAAGTGAATGCATCTCCAAAAGAATTAGTTTCAATTGCAACCGGTTTCGCAAATAAAGGCGGTGTTGGTCTTATTGTCGGAGGCGATGAGAAAATTCATGTTGTTGCAGCATCAGGCATTGAAAATGTTGACGCCGGGGAAATAGTAAAGACTGTATGCAATATCCTGGGTGGAAAAGGGGGAGGAAAAGCCGGACTTGCGCAGGGTGTTGGAAAAGACAAAACACAAATAAAAAATGCGCTTGATGCAGGAAAAGAACTGATAACCAAATTTATCTAAATTAAATAACTAATTTATTCTTATCCATGACAGATAGTGTTGTTCTGCTTGAACCAGGCGATGACAGAGCCAAAAAAATAGGCAAGGCCATGGCAAGTCAGACAGCAAACGACATTCTGTCGAATCTAAAAAAAGGTAATCAGACACTTTCAGAGATAGCAGAAAATCTAAACCAGCCGCTTACAACAATAAAATATCATATTGAAAATCTTCTTGACGCCGGGCTTATAGAAGTTAAAAAAATAAAATACAGCGAAAAGGGAAGAGAAGTAAAGGTTTACGGGGTTTGTGAACAGATTGTTATTGTATCTGCCGGAAACAATGACATCCGACAGGTTTTAATGAAATATGCGTCTGTATTCAGCTTCTTTATTTTATCTGTGATAGCGCTTGGAATAATTACCAGTACTATTTTTTCAGGTATTGGAGGTTTGGGGAATACGCAGGCTCAAAGTGCCGGCATTAGTCCTTCTGGGGATTTCGTCTCTGCTGACTATATATCAGAGTCTGAATTGTATTCAGAAGCTGTATATGATAATACGACAGATGATTCATCTGTCAAAGGGTTAACATTAAGGACATTACAGCCTTCAGAGGATGCTTTAGAAGATGATGAAAATCATACCTCTGCTAATGCTAAAATATATGATCCGGAACCTCAATCAAAGCCGTTATTAACAAAAGATTTATCCGGAAATTTTGGAAGCGGAATCAGGTATGATACAACTTTGGATGAGAAAAAACCTGAATATGTGATGCATATCGCCGTATTATCATTCTTTGCAGGAGGTTGTGTAATAATCGTCCTTCTAATGTTATATGAGGCTTTAATCTGGAGAAAAGAAAAAAAATACTGGAAAATAATTGAGGAAAAAGAAAATACAGAAAATGATAATGAAAAAGACTAAATTAAAAGAATTAGTGAGTTTTAAAATCAGAATATTTATTTCATTTAGTTTTTTATTTAGATTTGACAGGAGATTTCTCTTAGAATCTGTTTAAATTTAATTTTTGTTAAAAAAAATTTCAGCTCTTTTAAGTTCATCCTGAGTATTGATATTAAAAGTAAGTTCTGGGCGGTTTAATAGAATTTTAAATTCCTTTTGTTCATTTTCAATTTCAGCTCCATTAAGTATATTTAGACCAACAGGACAGGAAATAGACCCGTTTATTGTTTCATGATAACTACATTTGCAGTTATTCTCATCAAATAGGTCACGGGGAACCCAGACTGAGCATGCCTGTATGTCCTGTTTTTTATATTCTGCATAAACTTCATGAATGATTTCCGGAGTAATCCCCGGTATATCTGACACGCATGAAAAGAAAGGATTTGTTTCTTCAATCTCTTTTATACAGCTTACCATGTCATCAACATAGCCTGCCCCGTCACTTTGATAAAAATCAATACTGTTTGCCCTGCACCAGTTTTTTGTCATTGGAACTTTTCTGGTTACAACAACAAGAACATCATATCCTGCATTTTCAAATGCCGAGATTACATACGAAATCATTGGACGGTCGGCGACTTTCACAAGAGGCTTTTCACCCAGGTTCATTCTTGTGCCAAGACCTCCTGCCATTATCAGCGCCAGCACTTCTGTAAAGCCTCCACAAGACAGATATTTTCGCGTCTTGTCCTTACTGCAACCCTGACAGATTGTAAGAGTCCAAAAGAAGCACAATCTCTGATAAAAATTCCTTCTTTTAACATTTCTTTTATAAAATCTTTGGAATCACGATTTATATTTAGAAGAATAAAATTTGCGCCGGAAGGCAGATACTCTATGCCTATTTCGTCTAATTTTTTATAGAGCCATTCTCTTTCGATATTGATTAGATTTCTTGACTTTTCAAGTTCATCATAAATCTCAATAGCTTTTGATGCGAAATCTTCTGCAAAACCATTCAGGGTCCAGGGCGGTCTTATAACTTCAATTTTTTCTATGATTTCAGGACTCCCAAAACCAAACCCTATTCTAAGACCCGGGACTGAAAATGATTTGGTAAGAGATCTGCTCACAAACACATTTGAAATGCCTTCTCCAATAAGAGTTTCCGCCTTATCTGAAAGATCATTGAATGCTTCATCTACAAAAAGAAATGAATCCTTTTCATTGCAGGCATCTGCCATTTTTAAAAGTTCATCTTTTGGATATACATAACCTGTTGGATTGTTGGGATTGCAGACGACACGAATACGAATTGCCTTATCTTCCGTTGTTGTGTGGATTCCTCCTGCAAGTTTTATTGAAAGAGCATATTCTCCAAATGTATGCAAATCGGTCTTTACATAATCGCCTTTTTTCACAGTGGCGTAAAAAAATGATCTTATTACTTCAATTGATCCGTTTCCAACACAAATCTCATCTTCATGACAGCCAAATCTACGCGCAACCTTTGTTTTTAGCTCATGATATGAGTCGTCAGGATATGCTGATATAAGAGCAGGGTTAGGTTTCCAGTCAAAAACAGGAGGGAATGGGTTTAAATTTGCACTAAAGTCCATTATGCTGTTTTTATCTTTATCAAGACGAAGCTGTGATGCACCTCCATGGCTCACTTTCCGGGGAAAACCTGATTCCAAAAAAATCTCTCCTTCTTCATTTTAGTTGAATTTAGATGAATAAAACAATTTTGTCAGAATTTCGCCATTGAATGATAATGTTTATATAGTTAGGGATTGTATCAATGATTGTCTGAAAACTAAATGTCTGACAAAAAGTAAACATATGTCAGACAATAAGCAGACAAATGTCTGCTAAATGTCGGACACGTGGTTTCTATGATGGAGCGAGTTACAATCAGATTACCTTCTCAGCAGGTTGCAACACTTGAAAAACTGGTGGAGGCAGGCGAATTTCCAACAGTATCTGAGGCAATCAGATACTCAGTTAGAGAACTCATCGGAAAACACGCAAACAGGGTAATTAGAGACAGTGAACAGATTTCTTTTGAGATGTAAATTTTGTGGGGCAAGTGGAGCTTTACAAAACATCTCTGGTTAAGAAATTCGAAAATGTCAGTTTAATTCAAAAGGTAAGGAGGAATATTGGATGCAATCAATAATTAACGAAGCATTAAAACATGCAGAATATGAACAACAGGGAGCAAAGAAAACATCCGGAGTAATTGGTGAAGAAGATTTTATAGGTCAGCCCAGAATTGTTATCGTCGGTTGTGGTGGAGCAGGTAATAACACAATCAACCGGTTGTATCATATGAAAGTAAAAGGTGCCGAGACAATTGCAGTTAATACTGATAAACAGCACCTTGAGATGATTCAGGCTGATAAGAGAGTTCTCGTTGGAAAATCACTTACAAAAGGTCTTGGAGCAGGAGGTTTCCCTGATGTTGGAAAGCGTGCCGCTGAGATGGCAAGAACAACACTTGAAGGACTCTTACAGGATGCAGATCTTGTGTTCATCACTGCAGGTATGGGTGGTGGAACAGGTACTGGTGTTGCACCGGTTGTTGCACAGATAGCAAAAGAACAGGGGGCAATCGTTGTAGGTATGGTAAGCTACCCCTTCCAGGTTGAGAAAGCAAGACTTATCCGTGCAGAAGAGGGTCTTGAAGCATTATCAAACGCGGCAGACTCCGTAATTGTTCTTGATAACAACCGTCTGATGACATTTGTTCCAAATCTGCCACTTGGCCAGGCCTTCTCTGTAATGGACCAGTTAATCGCAGAAACTGTAAAAGGAATCTCTGAGACAATTACAGAGCCTTCACTTATCAACATCGATTATGCAGATGTTCGTGCCATAATGAGCAAGGGCGGAGTTGCAGTTATGCTTGTTGGAGAAAGCAAGCAACAGAACAAAGCAGAAAGTGTTGTTCATGAATGTCTTAACCATCCGCTTCTTGACATAGATTACAGGGGCGCTACAGGAAGTCTTATTCACATCACAGGTGGCAGTGATTTAACACTTGCAGATGCAGAAGAAATTGCAAGTACACTCACATACGAACTTGATGCTCATGCAGATGTTATCTGGGGCGCACGTATTAATAGTGACTTTGAAGGAAAGGTTCGCGTCATGGCAATCATGACCGGTGTAAAAAGCGCACAGGTTATCGGACACTGCAAACAGCCCGCTATTTCAAGAAATGAAATTGCACAGGGTCCTTTTGAGAGAAGTTACTCCAGAAACAGCAGCCCGGCAATGAGCTCGTCAGGAAGAAGAGCTGCAACAGAGCAGACCAGTGGCGGTCTGATTGATTTTATCCGTTAAGTATGAAGTTAAATGAAAAACTTTGGTTAAAAAAAGAATATTCAGATTCGGGATAGATATTCATTTGAATAATTATCATGGAATTCTGTATTATTCTGTTTAATCAAAGAATTCAACTTTCTATCAAGAGGTACGGTTAAAATCTTAAATCATAAAAAAATTAATGCATAGATATCAGACTAAAACAATTAAATTTGCCTTTAAAAATTCCATAACTCCGCCTAAAATAAATTTACCAATAATTTATTTTTTATGCGGTCAAATTCAAATTGATTTTAATCCTTTTCAGTTTCTATCAGCTTTTTTAAATTCAACATTGAATCTTTCAGAATTCTTACGATATTTTTATATACATATGATAGCAAATTTATAGAAATCATTGTGCAGAACTGAAAAGAATGCACAGATAACTTAAACAGGCCATTTAGCAAAATCATAAATCGGCTCTGTGATGGAATAGGAAGTAGAACAAAAGACGAACAGCAAGAAGAACACGGATATTTCAAAATTGGTTAATATTCGGAAAAAAGATCTTTTGTTTGTAAATTTTATTTATCCTAATGTTTCCTTAACAGTTATTTGTAATATTCTCTCGTTTCAGAACTGCCGTGTTATAATTACAGGTATGTGTTGAGCATGTTGAACGAATTGATAGAAAAAAGAAAAGTTGTTCTCCAGCAGTCGGAGGAACATAAAGAAAAAAGAAATGAACTTAATGCTCTTGCAAGTGCACAGGCACGCGAGCGTAACCAGCTTAATGCACAGACACGCGAGTTCGTTGACGAAGCACAAAAAAACAAGGAACTGCGCGATCAGGCAAATAATGATGTTCACCGTATAAAAGACGAGAGAAATGTCTACAATGATCAGGCTAACGCTCTTTTTGAAGAAATTGACGCTCATAAAAAAGAACATGGCGCAATAAACAGCAATCGCGGCATAAAAGAACTTCAAAAGCAGATTGAACATCTTGAGATGGAACAGCAGACCCGCGTTATGAATACAGAAAAGGAACGCGAGTTAATAGAGAAGATAAAACAGCTCAGAAATTCAATTAAAGAGCAGGAAGAAGAACTTGAGCAGAACAAGGAAGTACACACAAAACTCCAGGAAGCTCGTGATCTTCGCAAAAAGGCATCTGATCTTCATGCAACTGTAACAGAAGCAGCAGAACTTGCTCAAAAATATCATGATCTGATGGTTGAATGTTACAGAAAAGCAGATAAGTCCCGTGAGGCGGCTGATGAGGCACACAAGAAATTTGTTGAGGCACAGGAATCTGCAGATGCCGAACACAATCAGTTCATCGCATGCCAAAAAGAAATCCGTGATTATGACAAAGTAATCGGCGGCCTTCGCAAGAAAACCAAAAAGTCAAAGGTTACAAAAGAGCAAAAAGCTGTACGCAAAGAAGCTGAACAGGTATTCCAGCAGTTCAGAAGCGGTGAAAAACTCACCACTGACGACATTCTTCTTCTTCAGCGTGCAAAACTTATCTAATTTCTTTATCTTTTATTTTTAGGCAATTTTTTATACATACAGAATGAATTTTATTTAGATGCCGGATATGAAGACACTTATATTATGTGTCGATCGTGATGACGATATCGGATTTAAGGCAAATATAAAAGAGCCGGTTTTCGGAAGAGATAACTGTCTTGATGCAGCCAACAGGCTGGCTCTTGCTGATCCTGAAGATTCGGATGTTAATGCAATATTTCAGGGTTTAAAAACCTTTGATGAATTAAAAGAAAAAGGAGAAGATGTTTATATTGCAGTCATTGGCGGCAGTCACACAAATGAAATTGAAGGCGACAGAAGAATTTCATTTGAGCTTGGAAAAATTGTCTGGGATAATGAAATAAATGAATGTATTCTTGTAACAGACGGTGCTGAAGATGAATTTGTTCTTCCAATAATTCAGTCCGTTGTAGATGTAAAAAGCATTAAAAGAGTTATTGTAAAACAGATGCCAAATCTGGAAGGAACTTATTACATCATAAAGAAATTTTTAGACGATCCTGAGATTTCAAGGACATTTCTGGTTCCTGTAGGAGTTGCAATGCTTATTTATGCGATTGCCAATCTTTTTGGAAATCCGGAGATTGCAATAGTTATTGTGGTGGGAGTTTTAGGAATATTTCTGCTCTTCAAAGGACTTGGTATTGATGAATACTTCAATTATACGATAAATGCACTTCAGACCTCATTTGTAGGGGGACGGTTCACGTTTATTGCCTATATTTCAGCTCTCCTTATGGGAATTATCGGATTTATTTTGGGCCTTACAAGTCTTCTTGAGTGGTATTCTGCAGATCAGGGAATACTTTTCTATATGCTTTCATTTATCTATGGATCTGTCGGGTACTTCACAGCTGCAGCTTTGATTGCGTCCATTGGAAAATTAATTGATATTTATCTAAATGATATTGCAGCGCTCGGCAGATATATTGCAATTCCCTTCTTTATTGGATCAGTTGGAGTAATAGCATATGGCGCAAGCATATATATTCTTGCAATAAGCAGTAGTCTTGAGTTTCCATTTCTGGGAATAGAAGGAGTAAGGACAATTATTTATGCAACAATTATCGGCCTTTTAATTGCAGGTACGGGGATGTATCTGCAAAAATATGTAGCAAAATGGACAAGGATAAAAAACGGTAATAATCCTGAATTATAATTTTTTCTTTTATTTTTTTTTGTTGATTGTATATCCTGAAATAATCTGGTACCATATTTACACATTGAAGATTTACACATTGATGTTTAAAATTATCCAATCGATGAACTTTTAACAGGTCAAATGGTTAATACCCTTAGATGTTCCTGAATCAGGATTTTTATAATGTGAAATCCCTGAGTTAAATCTAACAGACATCACATAGAATGGATGAGAAAAATTAATTCATGAATTAAGTTATGAATTAAGTTATGAATTAATTTTTTTGAATTAATTTTGTTGTGGTAAAGCATCAGCGAAGTAACCCATTCCGGGTATTTCACTGGCATCTATGAAATTACGAGTTGAACGTGGAGTCTTTACAGTAATTTCCGGAACAGTAACCTCCAGGTCTTTTCTTGGAAACCACAATGATCCATCACCGTTGTCAATAGAAGGATTGTCAAAAATAATAATTGCGTTGTCCATCTCAACATTTTCGAATCTGCAGTTATCAGAATTCATAATTTTGCAAAGTTTATTTTTTAGATCAGATTTTCCAAGGAAAACTACTAAAATCTGAATACCATCGTCTATTTTGTAATTAATATTGTATTCAGCAGTATTCTTTGTTAATTCAAGAGTAATATTTTCCACTTCAATATAACTGTACTTTGAATCATCTCCTGCTGATGCAATTGGTATTGTGCTGATTACGAAAATAACAGAGATAATCAGTACAGAAAGTACAGAATATTTTTTCATTGTACATTATAGTTTAATATGAATTGATTAAATCTTTTATGGTTAAAATTTAGAAAAATACAAAAAAAAATTAAAAATCCAGGTTATCTTAGATTTTTGTTAGTTTAATCTCAATACTGGAAACATTTGTTTTTCCGCTTTCAGTATCAACAATTTCTGTGGATGTTTCAATTACTGATTTTTGTACATCCTCCAGAAAACGGTTTAATGCAATCTCTGTTGTATCAACCGCACGTGAAATAGCTTTGCCGCGCGCCTTTACTGAAACCTCTTCAGCTCCCTGATTGAATTGTGTTACTACTGCAAGAACATAGTTCATTACAGGTTTGTTTCCTACGAATACTGTATTGTCTGACAATTAGTTCCCCTCCTTTTTTTAAAGATACTTTTTGCTCACAATTAACTCTGCATTAAGGACAGAAGCACCTGCCGCACCACGTATGGTGTTATGTCCCATTGCAATAAAACGCACGCCTTCACGAATTCTTCCAACAGAAACAGTCATTCCACGTCCACGATTGCGATCCAGTCTTGGCTGCGGCCTGTCCTCCTGTTCAAACAAAAGCACGGATTTTTCCGGCTGTGTCGGAAGACCAGTGAAAGGTGCTTTGTAATTTCTAAAGTCGTTTTTTAACTCTTCAACAGAAGCTTTTGTATCAACCCAGATTGCCATTGTATGGCCGTCAATTACAGGCACTCTGTGACAGCTTGCACTGATACTAAATGGCGCATTAGTTATCACTGAACCGTCAAAACTGCCCATAATTTTCAAGGTCTCAGCTTCCATCTTCTTCTCTTCCGAACCAATGTATGGTATGACATTGTCATAAATTGACATTGCAGAAATCCCCTCAAAACCAGCTCCTGATATGGCCTGCATGGTGGCTACCCGAATATCAGACAGACCACGATGCTGAATAGGATTTAATGCTGATACCATTGTGATTGTAGAGCAGTTTGGATTTGTAACAATAAACCCGTCATTACCACTGTCACGCTGTAGATCTATCAGCCCGAGATGATCCGGATTTACCTCTGGCACCACAAGTGGAACATTTTTGTCCATCCTGTGAGATGATGCATTACTGCATACTGCAACTCCGGCGCGTGAGATATCTGTTTCAAGATTTGTTGCAAGATCAGCCGGAAGAGCTGAGAAAACAATATCCAAACCCTTTACACTGTCAACATCTGTCTTGCTCACAACAATATCCCCGACAGAATCAGGGAAAGGTTCATCAAGACGCCAGTTGACAGCATCACGGTAATTTTTTCCTGCACTGCGCTCAGATGCTGTTAACGTCTGAAGATTGAACCAGGGATGGCTGGCAAGCAGTTGTACAAACCGCTGGCCGACTGCACCGGTTGCACCTAAAACTCCTACATTGATCATGGATTAAAAGAGAATACGTTGAAGTAAGTATAAAATATTTGTTTTTGATTATTTTATACTGTTTATTCCATGTGAATGGCTTCAGCAGGACATTCGTCCACGCAGGCCTCACAATCTACGCACATATCAGCATCTACAACTGCAATACCGTCTTCCATTGAAATAGCTTCTGAAGGACATGTATCTACACAGGTTTCACACCCTGTGCACTTATCTGCATCGACTACAGCTACCATAGTTATAATCCTCGAAAATAAATCAGCAGATATCTTAAAATAGATTTCGTTTTTTTCAAAAAACAGTTATCAATTAATCTTTTCATGCATTTTTTTACAAAAATCATACTGGATTAATAAGATATAATCAGATTAAAAGGAGAAATATGGAATTTTAGTTGTTAAATCCCAAAACGTCATCCATATTGTATATGCCCGGAGGTTTTTGATGTATCCATGAAACAGAGCGAATGACGCCGTGCGCAAAAACAAGTCTGTCATATGCGCGATGAGTAAGTTCAATAACCTCATCATTTCCTGCAAACATAACAGTGTGATCTCCGATTATATCTCCGCCGCGAACAACATGAACACCAATTTCATTGCCGCGCTCACCAACCATACCTTCGCGTCCGTATATCTCTTCTCTATCGCCTGCTTCTTCTTTTATGATGTTAATTATTGTTTTTGCAGTACCGCTTGGTGCATCTTTCTTAAAATGATGATGAGCTTCGATTACTTCGATATCATAATCTTTGAGCTGTTTTGCCGCCTCTCTTATAAGATGCCAGAAAATATTTACGCCAAGGCTGAAGTTGCTTGATATAACTGCAGGAATTTTACCGTTTATTGCCTCTTCCATCTCTTTTCTTTGTTCATCAGAAAGACCGGTTGTTCCAACAAGCACTGCAACGCCGTTTCTTGAAGCGGCTTTCACATTTTCAACAGAGGCATGTGCAATTGTGAAATCAATCAAAACATCAGGCTTTTTTTCTTTTAAGAATTCATCAATCCTCGATGATTCATATACTTCTGTACCGTAAAAAGAACCGGTCTTTAAATCAATTCCACCTACAAGTTCAAGATCAGGGGATTCGGTTACAAGACCTCCTATTTTTGTTCCCATTCTTCCAAGCGCACCGCAGATTCCAACTTTAATCATAATTTCTTAAAACCTCTTTTAATCTATTAGTCTTATCTTCACCCATCTCATCAAGAGGAAGTCTTAAAGGCCCTGATGCAAGTCCCCTGATGTCAAGCGCTGTTTTTACCGGAATTGGATTTGTGTCAATAAACAATGCTCGAATAAGTGGTGAAATTAAATAGTGCAAATTCTGTGCCTCTTTTAGATTGCCTTTTTTAAACATCTCATACATCTTAACCATCATATCAGGCGCAACATTTGCAGAAACGCTTATAACTCCTCCTCCGCCTAATGCAAGAACTGGAAGTGTCATTGCGTCATCTCCGGATATGACATTGAAATCTTCATCCCGTGTTCCTTCTATTATCTCAGAAATCTGAACAATATCACCACTTGCCTCTTTTACTCCAACAATGTTTGGATGCTTTGCCAGTTCAATGATAAGATCAGGTGGGAGATTCTGGCCGGTCCTTCCCGGAACATTGTAAATCACAATTGGCAGATCAAGGTCTGCAAGTCTGGTATAATGTTTTACAAGTCCTGAACGATTTGGTTTGTTGTAATAAGGGCTTAAAACCAAAGCCCCGTCCGCGTTAAGATCTTTTGCAGCCTTTGTAAAGCGCACTGCTTCTGCAGTGTTGTTTGAACCTGTACCTGCAAGAACCGGAACACGACCATCTGATACTTCTATGGCCTTTCCAATTACCTCTTCATGCTCTTCAAAAGTGAGTGTAGCTGATTCTCCGGTAGAACCGCATGGAACAATCCCATGAACTCCATGGGATATAAGAAAGTCGATATTGGATTTAAGACCATCAAGGTCCAGATCCCTTTGTTGATTCTCCTTAAATGGAGTTATTAATGCTGGGTAAACTCCCTCAAACATGAGGAGTTTATATGATTTTCCTTCTATTTACTTTTCTGGTAATTGAGCCTGCAACTCTGTTGCGGACACACTTTGATCCGATTACTGCAACCTCATCAACTGCATGTTTGTTGTGGTCGAAATCGTTTGTGAATTTATCTCCGTGCTTGGAGAGCAGTTCCTGGCTGAGTGCCTTAATGTATGTTGGTTTAATTCCCATAGTAACACCTATTAGTTTTTATTATTTATGCGCTCGGCTATCATAATAATATTATTGACAACTGTCATAGGATCTTCTCCAAAAATCCTTATGAGAGGCTCTTTAATATTTGTTCCGCGATCATATATTAAATCCGGAACGTTGTCTTCTTCACAGCAAAAAGCAGTGCCCCAGTCTATTGTACTGATACCAGCAGGTTCTTTTTCACGGTTAAATGATCGAACTTCAAGGAGTAGTTCATCTGCTTTTTGAATAATATCGTCTGAAAAATGAATGATTCCGGCAGAGCGTATGTCCTGATCAAATTTCATTGCAGTAAGAACTGTTTTGGAAATATTACTTTGAACACCAAATTTAACACTGCCTTTGTAAAAGACACTGCCATTCAAAACTATTATTCCGCCATCTGTTACTGCTAAATCAGACAGCATACGCGCATGATAAGTGGCATATGCAAGGTTTGTGCCGGCATCAGGTATGAACGATACAGGTATGTGTTCTGTAAGCTTTGAAACAGCATTTTCAAGTTTGTCAATTATCAGTTTCTTTTCTATTTCAGACATTTTTATGCAGTACACCTGAAAAATTTTAATTAGATATTCTTAATTCTATAACTTCAATTATTGTATCGTAATTTGGTATTGTATCATATTTCGGGGTTTACTATTTTATTATAATCAGTTTCAGGTAAAATATCCGCTGTCCTGTAAAGCCTGGACTTGTTAATAAACATACAGGCCTGAAGGATAAAAAGAAGAAGTAATATACATGATAAAAATTAGAGATTATCATATGAATTCTGTCGTTTTAGACTGTGCAACTGCAATAAGCAGTATAATAATTCTTATTTTATGTATAGCAATTCTCCCTGTATTTTTGCCTGCAGGCTATGCAACACTTGTTGCAATCGTCTTATTTATAATATTTATGAGCGGTGGCGGATATTACATCAGCAAAAATTATGTAAAATAAACCATTTGTTATATCGTTTAAAAAAAACAGATGTAAAAATAAATAAAATAGATATGTAAAAAATATAATTTTTTAATAATTTTGTTTCTCTAATTTTTTATCATTATTTAGCGCCAACCTCTTTCGTTAAAATTTTCAGTGATTTTTTCATTTTTTTTATCTATGAGTTCAGTTCAAAAAATTGTAATTTCATATCATCTCTTCTTTCTGGATATTGGAGTCTTTGGAATTATTTTCTTTTTCTGAATCTTTTTCTTTTGCATCCTTATTTTTTTCATTAACCTTTGAATACTTTTTTTTATATTTGTAGTAACTCAACGGATGAATTATATTTTTATTTCTGCAGATACTGTCCGGACCTACACACAGACCATATGTTTTCATTGTGGCACAACCAGGGGGTGTATATTCAGTACCGCTTCTGCCGGATATATGCTCTACCTGATATAATGTCTTTTCAACATCAAAATCCGGTGCCCTTGTGTATACCTCAACTATGCCTGTTGTATCCATGCCAATTGTATGCATAAAAGCTGTTAATGAGAATCTTGCTGTGTGTGGGATGTTTGTTCCTGCCGAAACTGCGTTTATTATCGCTTTCATACAGGGCGGAAATGATCCTTCATCGACTTCTCCAAACTGTTCAAGAAGTTTTTCCTGATAAACTGCAGAAATTTCACCTGCAAAAGAATCTAGAAGACTGCATATACCATCTGTTACCGGCAGAGGCAGTTGCCCGTGTAGAACAACTCTGATTCTTTCTTTTAAAAGTTCTTCAAGTTCCTCTTTTTTTATAGAAACACTGCCTTCTGACACATCACGATTGACAAGCTGCCATCTTGAATCCCTAAGGTTTGGAACAAGTTCAACATATTCCGGAACACTTATTTTTTCAACATCAAGTTTAATTCCAACATTTCGCGCGACATAATCTTTTTTTTGAGAATCTTCTGTCTGAAGAAAATAAAAGGCTCTTTCAGACTCATATCTGCAAAGTTTATCAATCATCTGTCTCTCTTTCATGCAAGAGACAATCAGTCTTGAGACTGCATAAGACAAAATTTCATCATCAGGTTTTTCAAGCCTAATTTCATCGAATACAAATTTGCTTTCTAGTGCCGCTTTTATTCGATTTTGTGCAGATATACAAATTCTTTCTCCAAAACGGCTTTTTAAAAAATTTTCAATAGAATATGCCCGCTGACTAACAAAATTATGGGCTTCTTTTAAAAAAGGATATTTTGCAAGATCTTTATTCTCAAGTTCAACCGGCATATAAGTCTGCTTTAATTCAGTCTGCTTCAATACGCGGAGCTAAGAGATACTCGACTTTGCCATTGCCTCCGGCAATGCTGAATCCAAATTTTACAGGATGATCAAGCCCTATCTGAATTTCAACTTCTTCGGCTCTGCTCATAACGCGCCCCATGTCCTTTAAATAATCAAGTGAAAACAGTGAGCGCGCCTCAGCAGGCGTGAATGACTTCAAATCACTACCTTTTATCTCAAGGTTTATGTGATCTGTATCGCCATCAGCTTCCATGTAAAATGTGCCCTTCTCAGGATTTATGCCAAAAGCAATCTTGTCAGATACAAGTGCCGCGGCTTTTATCGCATTGTTCAACTCTGTTCCGGATATTACTACTTTTCCAGGGAGCTGAATGGTGGGCATATTTGGATCTTTTCGAACAGTTGCTACATCCAAAAGTGCCAGCGAATATTTGTATCCGCCAAAGGCAAGCTCCATTTTGTAGCCACCTTCTGGAAGCTCTAAAGATAAAACGTCAACTTTTCCCATCATGCTGACGATGTTTTTCATCTTGTTTATATCCAGTCCTACGACATTTTCATCTGCGGTATAAGATGAGAATGCTTCAGGACTAAGCTCAATTGATATCATCGCTACATTTGCAGTATCAACTGCGCGTGTCATGAATCCGGCTTCACTTACATTCAGGCGGCATTCAGTGACTATCGCCGCAATAACATCAACTGTTTCTTTAAAAATCTCTGCATCAATTGTTGCCTTTAACATTTGTTTACCCCGTTATTCTTTCTATAAATAGATTATAGTCATAAATATAAGAAACCGTTGTTATTTTTTTATCCGCTGGATTAATATTGGTTTCTTAGAAAGCATCCGGTTTCAGAAGTATTTCTCTGGCATACAGAAAATTTCTGATTTGTAGAAAGTCACTGCAAATACAATGAAACAATACAATGAGTCCGTAACTGACTGATGTAATCTAATGAGAACTGTTGTTAAATATTAAATTTAATCCCATTTTCTGATTAATCTTATTTTTTTGAATTTATATGTAATTTAGAAATTCACACATACCAGATAATAAGAAAACCAATTATCAACATAATTAATTATCAATTAATGTGCAAAGGCTTCATAAGCGGTTTTCTTATTCAGCTTTATCCTGAATTACATCGCCCATTTGATCATTATTAATCATTATATCTGATTTTTTCGTTGTTAACAGAATTTTCTGCCGGTTATATGCTTATTATAAACTATATTATAAAGTATATAAGGATAATTTTTGCCTTTTTTAATTTTGTTTTTTTAAGATGCGTTAAACTCATAACATATATCAGATGAAAAACAGATAATTTAGTTAGCATTGAAATATCCTGTCCAAAATTATGTACAGGACATTTAATTGTTAGTACATTCAAAATTTATTTAATTCAAATTTCTTTCTTAGAATTTGAAAATTGTGGATTGGATAATAAAAGATACTAATGATTCGAATTGCATGAATAAATATCCGGATTTAGATAAGGATATAAAGATACAGCAAAAAAAAGTTTTAATTAAAGGTTAGGGAAAAAATGGGATCTCAGTGGGGCGCAGACAGGTATTACCAAAAATCCAGACGTGAAGGGTACAGGTCACGTGCGGCTTATAAAATTCTTGATATTCAAAACAAATTCAACATTATCAGGTCTGATGATAATATTGTTGATTTGGGAGCGGCTCCCGGAAGCTGGTCACAGGCACTTCGTGATATGACTGACGGGCAGGTAATTGCAGTTGATCTAAATCCAATTGTGCCAATTGAAAATGTCATAACAATAAAAGGTGATTTTACAACTGAAAAGGTTCAGTCACAAATTCTGTCACATGTTGATTTAGTAAATGTTGTTGTATGCGATGCATCTCCAAAACTGTCAGGTCAAAAAGCATATGATCAGGCAAGAGCAATAGGGCTTTGTGAACAGGCCCTTCATTTTGCATGCCTTATTTTGAAACCCGGAGGGAATTTTGTTATTAAATCTTTCCAGGGTGAAATGTTTAAGGAGCTTTTGGACGAGGCAAGAGAGAATTTTTATGCAGTAAAAGTTTACAGATCAAAGGCTACCAGAAGAGGGAGTACTGAAGCATATATAGTTGCTAGAAATTTTAAGGGATTTTCAAATGTTTCTGACAGACAGTTATAACCGACCGGTAACTAATCTTCGAATCAGTTTAACAGCAAGATGCAACCTTAAATGTAAATACTGCCACAGGGAAGGCGAAGTATCTCCAAAAGATGAGATGAGTCTTGATGATATTTCTGAGATTCTTAAAACTGCGGCAAAATTCAATATGAATAGCGTAAAACTTACCGGTGGAGAGCCTACAATGCGAAAAGACATTGTTGACATAATCCACAGTGTCCCAAAGTCAATGGAGGCATCCATGACAACAAATGGAACTCTTCTTGCACCAATTGCACAGGATTTAAAGGATGCAGGACTTTCAAGAGTTAATATCAGCATTGACAGCTTAAACAGGGAAAAGTATAAAGAAATTTCAGGTCTTGATTATCTTCCTCGTGTTTTAGATGGAATCGATGCTGCGATTGATGCCAATCTTACTCCTGTTAAACTAAACGTTGTACTTCTCAAGGACTTTAATGAGAATGAAATTGAGGATTTTATCTCCTATGCAGGTAAGAAAAAAGATGTTATTCTGCAGTTTATTGAACTGATGGATCTTAATTCTGATGAAAAAAAATCTCAAATTCACTCTCTTGAGGAAGATCTTGAAAAAAGAGCCAAAACAATTATTACAAGAAGAATGCACCACAGAAAGAAATACTGTATTGAAGGAGCTGAGGTGGAAATAGTTCGCCCTATGCATAATAATGAATTTTGTGCTTTCTGCAACAGATTAAGAGTGACATCTGACGGTGAGTTAAAGCCATGTCTGTTAAGGCATGACAATCACATAAACATTAAAGGAAAAAGAGGTGCTGAACTTGAATCTCTTTTTGAGCTCGCAGTAAGTAAAAGAGAACCTTTTTTTAAATAAATTTCAAAAAAATGTAATTTTTGTTCTTCTAAGATTTTCTTTATAAAAAACATTCATGAAATTATCATTTTAGGTACGGTTTCATCCTAAATTTGCCACATCTCTCAAATTCATTATATTGTGCAAGAATTAAATTTGACAGTTCCAGGAATTTTTGAAAATGTTACCAAAAATAGCATCATTCTGGGCTTAAATTCTAAATGACTTTGGCATTATAAAAATAAAATTGATGTTTTGCATGCAAATATGTCCCAACTGTCAAATTCAATAACGATTATTTTTGACATTTTTGGGAATAATGCACTTCAAAAGAGCAAGTGGCAAAGTCAGGTTTCATGTAAGTTACGAAATAATTTTCATGTAAATATTTATAGAAAAATGTAATCATTTAATTTTCATGTCAGAATTCTTTAATGCTAATTTGCAAATATTTTTTTGTATACTGGTTTAATACCTTATCATGCTACATGAAAAAAATGAATACTATCCAGTTATTGACAGATTATATTCAAAATCACTTGTTCTTGAATCGGTCGGAGATTTTAACCCCGTTTTTTACTTTTATTTTATGGACACTTTGGCTCATATAGATTATTCGGTATCAATTCTTGCATATAATTTCCACAACATTAGAAATAAAATGAATATGGAATATATGCGTTGGAGAATTGATGAAGAGCAAAAAGGCGAAAGAACACTTTTCCCGGAATTTATTAACTGGCTCAAAGAAAATAACCCTGAAAAATTCAATTCACTTCCATATTTATGGAGAGCAATTTATGACAAGTCAAACCCAGCGGGATACAGAAGTTTTAGAATTGCTATTAATCCTGACAGCAATCAGCCAACACCGGTTTCATCATTTAATCAATGGATTGAGGAATTCTTTGACCAAAAATTTATAAAAAGTATCTATAAAGGCGGATCATTAGATATATTATATACAGAATTTCTGGCAAACAGAAATGGATAAAAAAAAATCATGAAACAACAGTTTCATGCATTTTTATCATATAATTCAGAAATTGAGTTTCAAACAATTGAATTTCACAGATAAAATCAAAAAAAATGATTCATACAGATGAATGTCTCTAAAATATGCTCAGAACTTGTCAGGCTGAAAAGTGAAAATCCTCCGGGAATTACTAAGGGTACTGCACAATATATCGGAGATATTTTAAAATCACTTGATATCTCTTTTAAATTTACAGATGACGGAAACGGCAGATGCAATATTTATACAGATTATCCTGATAAACCTCTTCTTTTAATGGGCCATCTGGATGTTGTTCCTGTATTAAATGACGGATGGGATAAAGATCCTTTTTCTGGTGAGATTTCATCAGGTTATGTCTATGGAAGAGGATCAACTGATATGAAAGGTGGATGTGCGGCATTAATTTCCGCAGTTTACCAACATTTAAAAAACAGTTATGAATTGCCATGCAACCTCTGTTTTGTATGTGATGAAGAAAATGGGGGTAATGCCGGGATAAAACATCTTCTTTCTAAGAATGTTTATAAGCCCTGTGACTGCATAATTGCCGAGCCAACGCCGTATCTGAATCCTGCAATCGGACAAAAAGGTCTTTTAAGAGCAGATATCGAAGTAAAAGGTGAACCTGCTCATGGCTCGCTTTATCCGGCAGTCGGTGTAAGTGCTGTTATGAAATCAGTCGATCTTTTACATTTCATTCAGAGAATGCATGAACGAGAATATGTAAATGATAAAAAACTGGATGAAATTATAAAAAAATCATCTTCTGTTTTAGCAGAAATTTTTAATATCCAAAATCCTGAGAAGGTTTTAAGAAGAATTACCTTCAATCCGGGAAAAATATGCGGTGGCGAAGAGATTAATATTGTTGCTCAAAAATGCAGGGTTAATCTTGAAATGAGGATCCCCTGGGGATGCAGTGCATATGATATATTTGATGAAATATCTAAGAAAGAATCTTCTGCTGAAATTAAACCTCTGGAGATATGTAATCCAGGTCTGACGGAGCCAAATGAAAAAATTGTAAAAACGGCCTGTAGAAATATCAAAAAAGTATATAAAAAAGATTCATTTCCAATTCTTCAATGGGCGGCAAGTGATGCCAGATATTTAAGAGAGAAAAGTTTTAGAGTTATTGAATACGGTCCTGGAGATTTAAAAACAATTCATGGAATAAATGAAAAAGTGTCGATAAAAAACCTGAATAAATCTGTTGAAATTTATGCAGGAATCTTGAAGGATTATGACTCATAAAAGTTCAGTTCCTAAAAAAACGTCCATGAAATTATATTTCATGCTAACTGTTTCATGTAAGTTACGAAGTAACTTTCATGTAAAACCCGCATGATGAGCTTTTTTTATCACACAAAAAGCGATGAAAATCTATCAGGAATTTTGACTTTCATAGCACACAAAATCATGATTTTCATTAAACACTGCATGGAAAAATTTGTTTCATTAACGTTTTTTGGAAAATCATCGAAAAGTATTTATGTTAACAGTGTTAATTAGGTAGTATGTCAACAGTTAACAGCGTTAACAAGATCAGACTTCCGCCTTCAGCTAAAGTAGTACTTAGCATTCTTGAAGATGGAAAAGCAAAGACGTTTAAGGATATGACTGATGAAGCGGAGATAGCACCAAGAACAATCAGATATGCACTAAAGCGCCTGAAGGAGAGCGGACTCATAATCGAAAAGTTCAATTTCAGAGATGCCAGACAGGTATTATATCAGAAGAATACAATTACAAAATCTGATAAAACTCCGGAAATGGCATCAACATGAGATCTCATTTATGCGATATTACAAGATGTGATGAAATAGCGCGACTTTACCTTCCCCAGGTTAGAGCTGAATTAGTCTACAGGCTTGTTACAACCAGAGGAATTCCACAGGCAAGAGTTGCCAGATGGATGGGAATAACAAGAGCCGCAGTATCACAGTACATAAGCAGAAAAAGAGGTTTTGGAGATATTAATATTTCACAGGATTTAGATGATATTATTGAGGCCTGGGCAGAGGGCATTATAACCGGAGAAGGCTCTGTAACTATCTGTGATCTTTGCAATTGTATTAATAATACAAACAATCTGGATAATAATCTCAAAAATAACGATAATATGACAAATACAATCTAAAAAATAATCTAAAGAAATTCTTTTCTATGAAAACGTCCATGAAATTATATTTCATGCAATGGTTTCATGTAAGTTACGAAGTAACTTTCATGTAAGATTTATAAGATTAACTAATTTAATAATTTATTATATTTTTAGTCATATTAAATTGTTTTTATTTATTTTATTTAATCGTATTTATCTTAATTTTAATTCTTTATTTAGAGAAAATTTTGAGAGTTAATTCTAATGAAATTCAGATGATATTTAGATGAATTTCCCGTCGGTCTGAGTTGGAAGCACCAGATCATAAAATCTTTTCTCAAAATAATTGTCAGTCATCCCTGAGATAAAATCACAGACTATTTTTTCCGGAGATTCTTCTTTTAGATATGAATGTTTTCTTTTAAGATATTCAGCCTTAAGAAAATGCTGATATACAGGAGAATTTTGATTGTTATTATTCAGATCATCAAGATACTGTTCAAAAAGAACAGAATACATATTTGCAATTTTTCCTTTCTGACAGGTAAGTTTGGGATTTTCATAAATATTTTTGTAGTTAAATTCTTTTAAAGCTGATAAAGCTTCAAATGCATCTTTGCTATATGAAAAAACTCCTTTTTTGGGATCACTGTTTTGTAATAAATTCATTATCAGACTGTTTACAATATCTCGATTACTGTTTCCAAGAACTTCTAATGAATTTAGAGGATATTCTATATTATTATCAATTAGTCCAACTTCTTTTGCATCTTGTATATCTCTGCCTATGTATGCAATGGTGTCAGCAAGTCTTACAATACAGCCCTCTGCAGTCATTGGATAAATGTGACAGTTTCTTTCTGCCTGTCTTATTTTTTTGTCAAATTCATCCCAGTTGTCATATACCAGGGGTTTTAAATAACGATCGTTTACCTCACCATTGTGAGAAAGTATTCCATCAAGAACCTGTATTGTAAGATCAGTATCCTCAATATTATCCAAAAGCCTCACACTTTGGACATTATGCATAAAATTTCCGATATTGTGCTTTGGACATAATAAAGAAAGTTCTTTTTCGCCTGTATGTCCATATGGGGGATGCCCGATGTCATGACCCAATGAAATTGCCTCGATTAAATCTTCGTTTAAATGAAGCGCTCTTCCTATTGTCCTTGCAATTTTAGAAACAATCTGGACATGAAGAGAACGGTGAGTTATGTGATCGTTTTTAACAAAATAAAATACCTGAGTTTTATCAATATATCGTGCAAATGCGTGAGAATGAATTATTCTGTCAGAATCACGGGAAAATTCTGATCTAATATTTGACTGATATGTATTTTTGCGCCTTTTTGCATTCTTATCTGGTGTTGCATAAGACGAATAAAGCGTTTCAAGACTCTTAATATAGTCTCTGTACATTTCTGACATCAAAAATCCCGTATGAAAATAATTGCTCTTTAGTAATATGAAGATGTCTATTAACTCTTAAAACAGGCTATAAACCTAAATCTTTTAATTAATGCCGACCATCCGCACTAAAAATCCACACATTTCACAATATTCGACCGCAAGATCCTTGTACTTTGAGGGAATAACTTATAATATGCCCTTCATTGACGGTTTTGATGACGAATCAATCCTTTCCGTTGGCCATCTTGGCATCGTAGCCGGAGCCTACGACTCTCTTGGTATCGCGAATATAATCGACAATGCAATACCCAAGACCCGAAACCATAATCTCACCCATTCTCAGGCCGTGAAAGCTATGGTGATCAATGGTCTTGGATTCATCGAACGCCGTCTTTATCTTTTTCCGGAATTTTTTGATGATATTGCCGTTGAAAGACTATTTGGGGAGGGAATTTCCCGAGAACAGATAAATGATGATGTATTAGGCAGAACACTGGATGCTATTGCAGAATATGGTCCAACTGAGTTATTCAACGATATCGTAGCAAATTGCCTTATTCCAACAGAATATGGCTCGCATTGCATTCACGTCGATACCACTAACTTTAGTGTGACAGGCGAATACGAATCCGATTTCAACACAGAAGGAATTCAGATTACCTACGGTCATCCGAAGGATGGCCGATGGGATCTCAAGCGTTTTGTCCTTGGCATGGCATCAAATCAGCATGGTGTACCATTATTTCTCCAGACTTTTTCCGGGAATGAATCGGATAAAGAGACACTCCGAATCATTATTGAAAAACTTCAGAACAGTCTCAAATCAGGCGAAAAAATCTATCATGTAGCTGATGCTGCATTTTATACCGAAAAAAATCTCCAGACTTTAGGTCAGCACACTTTCTGGATTAGTCGTGTACCGGTTATCATTAAAGAGGCTAAGGAACTGGTCAAATCAGATTGTCAGTTCATACCGTGCGATGATAATCGCTATTCATATAGTGAATCTTTCAGTGAATATGCAGGAATCAGACAGAAATGGGTGATGTACCATTCAAAACCAATGCATGAACAACAGAGTAAAACGTTTGATAAGAATCTGGTAAAAGAACTGGAAAAAGCCAAAACATCTCTTCGAAAAGTCTGTGCACAGGAATATGCATGTGAACCTGACGCACGCATTGCAGCAGAGAAATGGTTAGAAAAAAATCATAAGTATCAGTTTAGCGAGCTTGAAATTCTCATGATTCAAAGGAAAGAAGAGAAAAAACGAGGTAGACCAAAAGCCGGTGAACCATTAGTTAATTCATATAAGATTACTGCTGATATCGAATACAATGACAGCGTAGTCGAGCAGGAACGCCAAAATCTTGGACGTTTTGTTCTGGCAACGAATGACACTGAGATGTCTGCCGATGAATTGCTCAGGAATTATAAAGCTCAAGGAACAGTTGAGAGAGGATTTAGGTTCCTGAAAGACAAGTCGTTCCGGGTTGCTGAGGTCTATTTAAAGAAAAATTCGCGGATTCAGGCTTTGGCTATGATCATGGTATTGTGTCTTTTTATTTACTCTATGACTGAGTTTCGGCTGAGAAAGATGCTGGTACAGTCTGGTGAAACAGTCACCAGCCAGACAAAAAAGCAGACACAAAGACCGGCATTGAAATGGACATTTTTCCTGTTCAGGAGGGTGAGGGAGTTCTCATTTGTTGAGGGTGATAAAAGAATAAAACGAATTACAAATCTGAATGATGAATTGAAAAAGATATTGCGGTTATTGGGGGGAGAGTATGAAAAATACTATTGTTGAAGAAATACCTGCGGAAAGTCGGTTAATGGCAATTTTAACATATTATTTTTCTTTCAGCAGATTTCATTCCTGTAAATCCCTGCTTTAAGTCTCTATTATCTCATGACAAAATTGATACCTTTATCTTAATTAATTTTGAATATTTAATCATAAATTTTGTATTTTTACAAATATAGGAGTTATTAAATGAGTGAGAATAAACCAGCGTCAGAATGTGATGGAAACTGCAAAGGATGTGCATCTGCAAACAGTTGTACAGATCCAAAAAAGACTGGATCAGGACTCCCTCCAAAAGTCGAGATGGATGTAAAACATGTGATTTTAGTCTTAAGCGGCAAAGGAGGAGTAGGCAAAAGTACTGTTGCAACAAATCTTGCAATGTCACTTGCAAACAAAGGATATAAAACAGGTATTGCCGATGTCGATATTCATGGCCCGAACATCCCAAAGATGCTTGGAATAGAAGATGAAAAACTTACGTCTATGGACGGAAAGAAGATAGATCCTGTAATGGTTATGGGCAACCTCGGTGTTGTTTCAATGGCGTTTCTGCTTCCTGATACTTCCAGTCCTGTAATCTGGAGGGGAGCTATGAAAAATACAGCAATTAAACAGTTCCTTGAAGATGTAAACTGGGGATCGCTTGACTTTTTAGTAGTAGATCTCCCACCAGGAACCGGTGATGAGGCATTATCTGTTGTTCAGATGGCCCCTAATATCTCCGGCGCGGTTATTGTTACAACACCACAGGATGTTGCAGTTCTTGATTCTTCCAAATCTGTTAAATTCATAGAAAAACTTGATGTCAAAGTTCTTGGAATCATTGAGAACATGAGTGGTTTAATATGCCCTCACTGTGGAGAAAAAGTAGATCTCTTTGGTTCAGGCGGTGGAGAAAAAGCTGCAAAGGAATTGAATGTCCCATATCTTGGAGCAATTCCATTAGATCCTGATATGAGAAAAGCAGGGGATGAAGGAAAACCATTCATTGTCCGCCGTGACGGAACAGAACAGAACAAAGTTACATGGCAGCATGTTGATGATGTTATGGAAAATATTCTTAAAGAAATAAAAGAAGATTAAATTCTTTTTTTCCATGAAAACATCCATGAATGTATATTTCATGTAAATAATTTCATGAACGTTTTCAGGGTAAACCATAAAAACTAAAATTAGTGTAAAAAAGAACAAATTTTTAAAAAATATATGATCTTTTCATAAAATCACATTGTGATTTAAATGATACTTTAGCATGAAAACATGTATTTCATGCACTTTTTTGGCAAATTATACCCAGCCGCGAATTTTCATTGCTTCAACAACACGCTTTACTGCAACAACATATGCAGCCTGTCGCATGTTGATCCTGAATTCTTTTGATGCTGCAAGTACTTCATGGTAGGATTTGGTCATTGCTTTGTCGAGTTTTGCATAAACGTCATCAAGAGTCCAGTAATGCATGTACATATTCTGAACCATCTCATAATATGAAACTGTTACTCCTCCTGCATTGCAAAGGAAATCCGGAATTACATGAACACCATTCTTAGCAAGAATTTCATCTCCCCCTGGTGTTGTCGGACCATTTGCTAGTTCACAGATGATTTTAGCTTTTATTGTTTCTGCAACTTTTGCATTGATTGCTCCTTCATCAGGTGCTGCAGCAACAATGATGTCAACCGGAAGGGCTAAAACATCATCGTTTGTAAGAACATCAAGTCCTTTGTATTTGATAACTGAGCGTGTATTCTTCTTGTGTTCAGCTAATGCCGCAATGTCTAGTCCGTTTGCGTCATAGACACCGCCTTTTGAATCAGTTACTGCAACAATCTTTGATCCAAACATCTCTTCTGCAAGTGTTGCAGCAAATGTTCCTGCATTTCCAAATCCAAGAATTGCAATGGTTGCCTTTGAGAGATCAATGTTTAATTCCTTTGCTGCCTCACGGAGTGTGTACATACCACCCTTTGCAGTTGCATCACTTCTTCCAAGTGAACCACCGACTAATAATGGCTTTCCGGTAAGAAGGCCAAACTGGTTTTTCCCCTGAATAGTTGAGTATTCATCCATCATCCATGCCATAATCTGGCCATCGGTGTAGACATCAGGTGCAGGAACATCTGTATCAGGACCGAGGTTTTTCCAGATTGCTCTAATATACCCGCGGCTTAAACGTTCAAGCTCGCCTTTTGACATCTCTTTTGGATTGCATATGATGCCACCCTTTCCGCCTCCAAGAGGAAGACCTAAAACTGATGCTTTCCAGGTCATCCATGCCGCAAGTGCACGTACTGTGTCGATTGTCTCTTCAGGATGGTAGCGGATACCACCTTTGTATGGACCAAGTGCATTGTTGTACTGCACACGGAATCCCTGAAACACACGTGTTGTACCGTTATCCATTTTTACAGGAATAGATACCTGAATCTGTCTCTGCGGCTGCATCAGGAGTTCAACAACGCTCTCCTCAAGATTAAGAATTTTAGCACAGTCTAAAAGCTGTTGCTGAGCCATTTCGAATGGGTTAACCTTTGACATATTTTTGCTTCCTGTCACAGTAGTCCGTTATAATCAATATTTATAGACTACGTTTGACAGAAAATATTTGTCTTCACATATATAAATTATATAGGAATCAGATTTCTGATACATATTCTGGGAGATAAATTAACTGATCTTTTAAAAAACACAAAATGAGATTTAAATTTCAATAAAATTAAGATTTTTAGTTTTTTCAGATGGTTCTAAAAATACAGCATCAATCAAAAATAAAAAACATTTTTCAAATGCGCGAAAAAAAGGTTAATTTAATTTGTGTAATATACTTACTATAAAATATTTATTTCATATAGATACTCAAATCTTTCAATTTGCTGTTTTGGGCAATATTTATTGTAAGAGGCGTAAGACTCTCGACAATACATGCAACATCCAGTTTTCCGGCATCAACCGGCTGAAGCTTTGAGATTTCAGATACAAATTCCATTACCTTCTTTTTTGCCTCAGCATCATCACTTGTAACTGCAACAGTGTAATCCAAAATTACATCTAGTTTAGCCCATTTTCGTGCCGCGATATTATTAAATGCGGTTACAAGTCTTGCAGATTCAGGAAGCATTTTCTTAATCGCAAGTGCCGCAGATCCTTCATCCGGCGGGCAGTACATGAAACATCCGTCTTTTCTTTCCATAGGATTGACAGGAGAGATTACAATTTTGTTCTCGAAATATTCCGGATTTATTCCTGCAAGAGTTGAAGCTACATGTTGAAATGGAAGTGAGATTACAACCAGTTCAGCCTCTTTTACAGCATCTTCATTTGTAGTTCCGCGGCAGTTTCCTGTAATTCCGCGTTCTTTTAAAATATCTATAATTTTTTCTGCCGTCTCTACTGCTTTTGCAGGATCGCGTGAACCAAGTATTATTTCATGCCTGTCAGATACGCGAAGTGCAATTCCTTCGCCTATATCTCCGGTACCACCAATAATTCCAATTTTCATTTATAAAACACCCATTATTTCCTAGTAATTAGTTTCCATGAAACATGTAATAAATATTGTGAATGGATAAAAGGAATAAAAAAATCAGCAAATTTCAATTAAATTTTAAAAATATGAAAAAATATCGGGCAAATGAGTTTAAAAATGATTGATAATAACATATTGGATATCTTATTTTATGCATTGTGTATGTATACCGCTATAATATATTTCTGAAAAACATAGATTATTACAACAATTATGTTTCTGCCGACAACAAAAGAAGATTTGAAAAAAAGAGGATGGGATTCATGCGATGTTGTTATAATAACACCTGATGCATATGTTGATCATCCATCTTTTGCCATGGCTATATTAGGACGATTTCTTGAAAGAAATGGTTTAAAGGCAGGTATTATATCCCAGCCAAAATGGAAGGAGCCTGAAAATTTTTTAAAACTGGGTATTCCAAATATTGCTTTTGCAGTCTCCGGCGGTCAGATGGATTCAATGGTGCTTAATTACACCGCAACAAAATTACCACGAAAAGAAGATTTTTTTTGTGAAGATAAAAATCCGTATTTTTCAAAACCGGGCGAAAATAAATACAGAATACGTCCTGACAGATGCATAAGCGTTTACTGTAGTCAGATTCGATCAGTATGTAAAGAAAAACCAATAATAATTGGCGGAATTGAAGCATCACTTAGAAGAATTGCTCACTATGACTATTGGTCAGATAAGATTAAAAAAAGTGTTTTGGTTGATTCAAAAGCACAGATCCTTCTTTACGGAATGGGGGAATATTCCTTATTAAGGACATTAGATGCATTAAAGAGAGGTATATCTCCTGAAAATCTGCAGATCGAAAATTCGGTTATTTTAAAAAAGGAAAATGAAATTAAAGATTTATTAAGCAATAATGATTATGTAAATCTTCCATCTTTTGAGGAGATTGTAAATAATAAGGACTCTTTTTCAAAAGCTCATACACTTTTTGAAGAAAATTGTGATGAAAAAATAGTTCTCCAAAAACAGGATACCAGGTACATTGTTCAGTACCCTGCGCATATAATATCTCAATCCGAACTGGATGCGATATATGATATTGATTTTGAGCGGAAAATTCATCCCTCATTCAAAAATGTACCTGCATTTGATATGATTAAAAATTCAGTAACATCTCACAGGGGATGTTTTGGTGACTGCTCGTTTTGCGCATTATCAATGCATCAGGGAAAAAGAGTTGTTTCCAGAAGTAAAACGTCTGTTGTTAATGAAATAAAAAAAATTGCCTCGAAAAAAGGTTTTTCAGGAACAATTACTGATATTGGAGGACCTTCTGCAAATATGTATGCCACATCCTGCAGAATTTTTGGATGCAGTGAAAATAACTGCCTAAAAGACGGGAAGGGATGTAAAAATTTAATTTCAGGAACAGATGCCTATCTTGAGCTTTTAAGAAGCGCAGGTCAAATTCAGGGGGTTAAAAACATTCAGATTAATTCAGGAGTGAGGTTTGATCCATGCATTCTTGATGATAAATTTTTAAGGGAAATTTTAAAAAATTACATCTCCGGACAGATGAAAGTCGCACCCGAGTCAGGTTCTGATTTCGTACTGGAATGTATGAATAAACCAAAATCAGAGATCTTTTTGGAATTTATTAAAAGATTTGAACGGATAAAAAAAGAAGAAAAACTAAAAAAATATATCATACCCTATATTATCGCAGGACACCCTGGCGAAGGTGATAATGAAGCAAAGGAGACAGAAAATCTTCTCTCTAAAAACCATCTTTCCGGAAGGCAGTTTCAGATATTTACACCAACACCAATGACACGTTCGACTGCAATGTATTATCTTGGATATGACCCTTATACTAAGAAAAAACTGGCTGTTGAAAAAGACAGGAAAACTTTGATGAGAAGAAAAGAATCAATGCAGTATTAAATATTAAATTTCTATGGAATTTTTTCAATAGAATACAATCTGTATTATTAAGAATTTTATTAAGAATTGAATTGTTAAAATTCAAGTTATTCAGGATTTAGTTACTTAAAAATAGTGTTTTTGAAAGGAAGACAATATTAAAACCAGTAAAATTAAAATCAACAAAATAATGTCCTGAAGACAAAAAAAATCTGAATAGATTTAAATTAACTTTAAATTAACTTTAAATTAACTTTAAATAAACTATTTATCCGGAGAAGAGATGAAGCTTGGAGTTTTATTTTCAGGAGGGAAAGATTCAGTTTTTGTCTGTTATATGGCAATGCAGAGAGAGGAGGTTGAGTGTTTAATTACACTTGCTTCAAAAAACACAGAAAGTTACATGTTTCATACTCCCAATATAAGTTTAACATCACTTCAGTCTAAAGCCGCTGATATTCCTCTCCTTGAATTTGAAACTGACGGAGAAAAAGAAGATGAGCTTGAAGATTTAAAATCTGCTATAATATGTGCAAAAGATAAATATTGCATTGAAGGGATTGTAACAGGCGCAATAATGTCAGTTTATCAGGCATCAAGAATCCAGAAAATTTGTGATTCACTTGATTTGTGGTGCTTCAATCCGTTATGGTACATAAATCAAAATGATTACATGAATAATATATTAGATTTGGGGTTTGAAGTTATAATTTCAGGCGTATTTTCATATCCTTTTGATGAATCATGGCTTGGTAGAAGAATTGATGAAAAAATGCTTGACGAACTTTCAACTTTCTCTGAAAAATACAAAATTACCCTGACAGGTGAGGGTGGAGAATTTGAGACATTTGTTCTTGACGCTCCTTTTTTTAAGAAAAAAATCATTATCGATGATTTTGATACAAATTACAAAAACTATAATGGTTTATTCTCAATAAAAGCCGCCCATCTGGAGGATAAATGATAATAATCTGTGATCTTTCATATAAATCTGAGTCTTTATCATTCTTTGAATATGTAAAGCCGATTGAAGAGATTATAAAAAAAACCGAAATGTCCTTTAAAACAGTTCACTACAGTGAACTTGAAAAAAAATCTGAATCAAGTAATAATAGTGAAGAATATAGTGGTTTGCAAAATTTTCTTCTTAAAAAAGCCACAGGAATAATCCTCTGCGGTACTGCTCTCAAAGATAATGAATTTTTGAAAAAAACAGAAATTTTCCAATTTTTAAAATATACTGAAATCCCTGTTCTTGGAATCTGCGCAGGTTTTCAGGTTATTGCAAAATTATTTGGCGGAAATATTATAGAGAACAAAAAAATTGGTATGACAACTGTAAAAACAATTTCAGACTCTCCTGTTTTAAGGGGTATGGATAAATTTGAGGCATATGAACTTCATAAAAATTCCTTTGAACTGCCTGCTGATTTTTTAATTCTTGCAGAGTCCGATACAGATATACAGGTGATAAAACACAGATACAAACTGATATTTGGCGTAATTTTCCACCCGGAAGTTCGAAACGAAAGAGTTGTTGAAAATTTTTTAGGAATAATCAGAGGAACCTGTAAGTCTGTTTAAGTCATCAAGAAACTCTTCAAGGCACCTGTATCTTTCATCAGGATCTTTTTTAAGACATCTCATTATCAGTTTGTCAAATTTTTTTGCATCAGAATTAACTGTAGAAGGCAACTTTGGATCATTGTGAATTATTGATGTTGAAAACTCACCAATACCATCGCCTGAGAATGGAAGATGACCAGTTAAAAGCTCATAAAAGACAATTCCTATCTGAAAAATATCAGTTCGTTGATCGCTTCTTCCAAAAATTCCCGGTGCTACCTGTTCCGGAGAGGCATAGTTTAGAGAAAACGCAAGCGTCTTTGTCTCGTTGGTATCGCTTATTATCTTTCCAAGACCCCAGTCTGAGAGTTTGGGAGTTTTATCTTTACAAATTAGAATGTTCTGAGGTTTTATGTCGCGATGGATTACTCCTCTGCAGTGAGCATACAAAAGTCCATTTGATATCTCTTTTATATAATATGCAGAAAGCTCAGGTGATACCGGCTTATTTATATCTGCAAGAGATTTTTCACAATATTCCATCTCAACATAAGGAACGGGGAGGATATTCACAGAATATACCTTTACAATGTTTTTGTGTTCAAGTTCTTTCCAAAGATTCATTTCCTTTAGAAAACTTCTGCCAGTCCTTTCATCAAAGCTGATTGGGACTTTTACAGCCACAACTTTACCGTCTTCACGTCTTTTAGCCTTAAAAATTCTTGCAGTGCCCCCTTTTCCAATATATTCTGAATCCATATAGCGTTCAGACAGATCAGGATGCAGGCAGTTGATTTTTTTTGCCTGCATAATTAGAGCTTTACCGTCATCACTAAAAGGCAAAGTGTTTTTCCCGGAATCTGTCTCTGAATCTTCATATAAATTTTCTGTTCCAGATTTGATTCTTGTATATGTTTTTCTTCTTTTAAGCATCATCAGGTGCATCAGCGGAATGGAAATTAAGATGGATGAAAATACTGCCGATATTAAAATTCCTGTCAGCATATCAGAAGATGAAGAATATCTGCCTAAATCTGATATTGAAAAAAGAAAAAGAATAAAAGGTGCGGCAATCTCAAATCCAAGTATAAAAATAAACGCTCTTTTTATTACAATAGAATATGCAAGCCAGAGTGATGACATTGCGTATATAAAAAGAATTGTCGCAAATAAAAGTGATGACAAGGTATCCTGGGATGATATATCACTGGCATTTCCAATAACTGCAATTGAAAAAAGAGAGACCAGCACAAGCAAAATTCCCATCACTGAGTAAGTCGGAATCAAAATTACACGCAAATAAAACCTTTCAAGGTAATAATAAAGACCGGAATATTTTCTTCCTGTAATGCTTAAAGATATGAGTACCAAACCAGACACACATAATATAAAGAGAAGAATGATATTCGAGCTGAAGTTCCTCATATAATCTTTATATTCATCAGGAGATGCCAAATCAGGCAATATATCATTAGAAGCACTTATTATAGCTGAATTCTCTGAATTTTCTAAAATGTCTTTTGAATTTTGTGAAAAATCTTTTAAATTATCTGCCTGTGAGTCAGGAATATGTAAAGATTCATAAACAGATATATTTGCGGCATTTGCAGGTATAACCAGAGCAGGTGCTAAAACAGCTATAATAAAAAGATAAATTAGATATTTTCTGACCAACAGCCTGCATCTCCGGTAGATTATTTATTCCATTATTTTTATGTACTGGATAATTAATAATGATTTCAAATTAAATTTTGATGTTTATTTTTTAATTAATTTTTTAAAATCAATACCTGTTGAAAAAAATTCAGGAAATTGATAAAAACAAAAAATAAAAAATGAAAATAAAAATTAAACATGATAAAAATGAAAAAAAAGAAAAAATTGAAATAAAACAGAACAGATTAAAAACTGGACGTTAATTAAAAAGAAAATTGAAAAGAATTGAAGAGATTTTTTAAAAAAACATTCATGAAACTAAGGTTTCATGCACCAGTTTCATGTAAATCAAAAAGTGATTTTCATGGTAAATGAAAAAAAGTCTGATATTCACTATCCTGTTCCAACTTTTTTTTAAAGTTCCTTTAATCCTTTAGGGAAATGAAACAAGAAGTTTTCCTGCCCTTGTTCCGCGTGAAAGTTCAATTACATCTCCGTCTGTTATTTTGTACCTTATTCCCTTCTCAAGAAGTACCCCGTTTAGAAAAGTCCCGCCAGTACTTTTTATGTCTTCAATATACCAGTCGTTTCCTTCATCGTAAAAATAGCAGTGAGGTTTTGTAATCCTTGATACAGCTCCATAAAATTCCGGGAAAACAATATCTCCCTCTTCAGGAACATAGGTATGGTCATTGTCATTTCTTCCAACACGAATTTTTTTGTGATTTAAAAGGTAAGCGGTTTCGTCATGTGGTCCGCCGACAATAAACACAACAGGAATATCTCCTTTTATCTCATCAGAGATCTGAGCTTTGAGATTTTTTATTCTGTCTGCAAGGATTTCATTGTCAGGAGTCAGATTAACATCATTGAATATCTGAAGATTTTTAAAGACTGCTTCAAGTCCTCCAGGCATTATTGAATATTTCCAGACAGGATGGACACCTTTTGTTTTTCTGCTGCTTATTCCGGTTTCTTTTTTAATAACTCCGGCAAGGTGAAGCTTTTGAATATGTTTTTTTGTATTTTCATAGCTTATGCCAATCTCATAGGAGATTTCACGAACATCTTTTTGATTTTTTTCAATACATTTCAATATCTTAAGTCTTGCCGGATTGGACAAAACATCAAGATAATCGGATAATTCTTCGAGAAAATCATCATCATTTTCAATAAATATTGTTCCTTTGGCTTCTTCCTGAGACATCTTCTGATATTCCCCTGTCCTTTTTTCTCAAACCCGAATTTTATAGAGATTTGCCCGGATGCTTTTGTTATGAAAGTTAAGATTCCGGATAAACTTATCAGGATTTTTGTGTGATGAAAAACGCATTCATCATGAGGCTTTTTTATGAAATTTACTTCGTAACTTACATAAAGCCGTGCATGAAATTTAATTTTGGGCAACATTTTCATTTAAGTCACGAAGCAACTTTTATGTAAATCTATTAATTATTAGAGTAGTGACTCAGATAAAAATGTATCATACTATTTAGATACCCCTGTTTAACCGAATGGTTAAAGAGATAACTGTTAAAAAATAGTCATCAGGACAAAAGGATTAAAAAAATCATTTCAGACCTAGTATTTCAGGAAGGTTTGATACGGAATTTAAGATAAAATCAGGTTTGATGCCGGATGATATCAGTTTATCCTCACGGAATTTACCAGTTCTAACAAGTGCACCGGAGATACCGGCATTTTTTGCTCCGCCGATATCTGTTATAATGTCATCACCAACCACCAGAGTTTCATGAGGATCTTTTCCAAGTGATGAAAGTGATGAGTTGAAAAAAAGAAGAGAAGGTTTTCCGATAAGATAAGCATTTGTTTCGGTCGCATATTCAAGTCCTTTTATGAAGGGTCCGGCTGAAAGAGAAAGACCGTCCTTATCCATCCAGTATTTATCCATTTCAAGAGCAAAAAAAGAAATTTGCTTACATTGAACCTTGTTTGCAGGAACAGAATTTATGTGTTCAGTCCTAATCTCTGTCATATTTTCATCCTTTTTTTCAGATTTTGCCATATTGTTTTTATTACTGTATCCATTTTTGTTTGTACTTTTATCTACGATGATTTTCTTCCGGAAAAAAACCTCGTTGTTTTCGATAGATTTGTTTTTGTTATATCTGTTGTTTTCAATTAAAATTCTAAAAACACGGTTAAGTCTTTCATAATTAAAATTCTGACCTGCATCACCGATAACAACTGCCTCAGGATTTATTTCATCGGAAATAAGACCTGATGAGTAAAAATCATCACAAACATCTTCCGTTACTAAGAAAAAGCATTTCTTTATATCCATGAGATTAAGTATTTTAGATACAACAACTGCAGGCGTTATAATATTCTCTTTTGGAATTATAAATCCAAAATCTTTTAATTTTTCAGAGATCGAATCAGAGGATTTTCTTGTTGTGTTCGAAAGGCACCGGAATTGAATTTTTGCATCAGCTATAAGATTTAGTGCATAACATGCACCATCAACTGCTTCTTCGCCGGAGTATAAAACTCCGTCTATATCAAATATTATTCCGGTAATTTTTTTCATAAAAGGTTATTTTTTTCATAAAATTTTAAAATATAATGTTTAATATCGGTTTAAAAAGGCTGTCCCGAATTATCAGAGATTTTATTTATTGCAATCGCGGCCTTTTTTCTAACCGGATTGCTTTCATCCAGTAATACATCCCTTAAAGCCGGAAGTGCTCTTTCATCTTTGATTGTACCGAGAGTTTCTGCAGCACAACAGCGGACATATGGATTATCGTCATATAATGCTTCAATAGCGGTATGAATGTCCGGATTGTAGCCTGCTCTCATCAAAGCACGGAATCCATATGGTATGAACCACTTGTGAGTCTTTAAAGACTCTTCAATTGCTTTTAACACATTTTCGTCATGGACTGATGAAAGGCCTTCTCCAACAGACTCGCGGATATACCACTTCTCATTTTCCAAAAGTGACATCAGTTCTTCAACATCGTTGGGCTTTAGCGAGATTCCAATTTCAGAAACTGCCCTGCATCTTTCCTTCCAGTTTTCATTCTTTAATTTCCCGATAATTTCTTCACAATTAGTCATTTATAAAATCCCCCTTCACAATATGTAAATCATATTTTAGATTCTTTTAATAAGACCTGGAAAAAGGCTTTAAAGTCAGATTTTTCATGCGAATCTCACATATAAAACCAAATCCCTGATTTATTATAAATCACAGGCTGACTCTTAAAAATTTAAGAATGAATCAGAAATTTTTTTTCTGATTCATTCTTCATTTTTCCTGAATTTTTCTCAACATTTTTAGAGATTTTTCCGGTTTATTCACTCCTTACATTAATGGTTTTTTCAACTTCATACAGGAAAATTTTCCCGTCTCCATTTTTACCTGTATAGGCATTCTGACTGATTATTTCAATTATTTCTTCAGTAGCCTCCTCTGATATAACAATCTCAATCTTAACTTTTGGGATAAGATTTACCATAATCTCCTTTCCACGAAACTGAAGTGCGACTCCACGCTGTGCTCCTCTTCCGCGAACATCACTGACGGTCATAGCATGATACCCTTTTTCTATGAGAGCATCTGAAACCTTCTCAAGTTTTTCCGGACGGATTATTGCCTCAATCTTCTTCATTTTAAATCCACCTCAGATCTGTGTAGACTCACCATGTTGTGAGATATCAAGTCCGACATATTCCTCATCCTCATCTACACGAAGGCCAATTGTCTTATCAACAATTAATGCCAGGACATAAGTTACAACAAATGCGTATGCCATTGCTGCAACTGCATCAATCACCTGAATGAAAAACTGTCCTGCATTGCCGTATAAGAGTCCGTCAACTCCTCCAATTGCAGCTGTACAGAAGATTCCTGTCGCAATTGCGCCAAAAAATCCTCCCACACCATGAATTGCCCATGCGTCGAGTGATTCATCAAGGCCTTTTTTAGAACGGAATAACAGTGCGGCATAACAGAGTAATCCGGCAATTAGCCCGATTATTATTGCAGATGTTGCATTTACAAAACCTGCGGCAGGTGTAATTGCAACAAGTCCTGCAACTGCTCCTGAAATCATGCCAAGTGAACTTGGTTTTCCGTTTATTGATGATGCTCCCATCCATGCCAGTGCTCCTGCTGATGCAGCTATGTTTGTTACCACAAATGCATTTGCAGCAATCCCGTCAGCTGCAAGTTCACTGCCGGCGTTGAATCCAAACCAGCCAAACCAAAGCAGAGCTCCTCCAAGGAGGGTCAAAGGAATATTTGAAGGCTTCATTGATTCCTGGCCAAAACCGAGACGTTTTCCTATCACAAGTGCGGCTGCAAGTGCTCCAAACCCGGAACTTATGTGAACAACTGTTCCTCCTGCAAAATCAAGTGCGCCAAGCTGTGATGCCCAGCCGCCTCCCCATGCCCAGTGGGCAAGAGGATCATATACAAGAGTTGTCCACAAAAGACCAAACAGGATAAATGATCCAAGTTTAATCCTTTCTGCAAATCCGGATGTTAAAATTGCAAGAGTTAATCCTGCAAAGACCAGCTGGAAAACCATGAACAACATATCAGGTATTCCATCTCCATCAAGACTTACTCCGTTTAATAAAACATAATCAAGTCCACCGATAAAACCCCCGATATCTGTTCCGAAAGCCAACGAATACCCAAATAGCACCCATTGGATGCTGACCACAGCAAATGCCACAAACGCAAGCGATATCATGGAGATGATACTCTTTTTTCGGACCATTCCACCATAGAAAAGCCCGACACCAGGAGTCATCAGCATAACCATTGCTGTACATATTATGATAAAAGCCGTATCTCCACTGTCAATCATTTTTAGCTCTGCTCCATTTAATCTCCACATTGTGCAAAACCACTGCCAGACTTTATTATTAGCAGAGGCTGAGTCTTGCATCTAATGTGTTAGAAGGAAGTTAGCTTCCACCTTTAATAAATCTTTTTATTGGTATGATATAATACAAAGCTGTAATAAATACAAAAAGTCAATAGAATTGAAATTAAATCTAAAATTAAAATTCTTTTCAATAATATTTAATTTTAAAAAATTTTTAATTTACACATTAGATTTTTTTATATCAGCGCGTATTAAAAAATTTTATCTTAAAGAATTTAAAAGACAATATTGCAAAAAAAGATTAAATTAAGCTTAAATTCACCGATAATATATTATAGATTTTTAATTTTTTCTTCTTTTTACAATTAAAAAATAAAGTTCAAGTTTTTAGATAGAAATAACCTTCCATATAGTAATATATATAAGCTATACATTCATTTATAATATGCAAAATGAAAAGAAAAAGAACAACATTACATTGGAAATGTGAATGATTATGTGTGGAATTATAAGTGTTATAGACCAATCAAAAAATTTTATGACCGGTGAATCCATTAAAAACGCTCTTGCCCTGATGAATGAAAGAGGCAGTGGGGAAGGTGCCGGATATGCTGTTTACGGAGCATATCCCGACTTTAAGGATTATTATGCCCTCCACGTATTCTATGATAACCTGGTTGAACCAAAAAAAGAGGTTGAATCACTTCTCAACAAATGGGGTGAAATAGAATATGCAGAAGAAATTCCGACATATGAACAGGACAGACTAAGGCGTGTACACATACCATGGAGATACTTCTTTAGGCCGGACAAAAATCTTCTTGCAGGAAGCTTCTCCCCGGAAGATGACGCCATAATAAACCTTGTAAATAAAGTAAATATCGAGATAAAAGGCGCTACACTGTACTCTTCCGGAAAAAACATAGGAGTTTTTAAAGCCGCGGGATGGCCGGAAGACGTTGCAAACTTCTATAAAATTGAAGATTATGAGGGTTACATCTGGATGGGTCATAACAGGTATCCTACAAACACTTCAGGATGGTGGGGCGGTGCTCATCCGTTTAATCTTCTGGATATAAGTGTGATTCATAACGGAGAAATCACTTCTTATGGAACAAACCGGCGTTACATTGAAAGTTTTGGATATAAATGCACAATGAAGACAGATACAGAAGTTGTTGCATATTTATCTGATCTCTTAGGAAGAAGACACGGACTTACAGATGAATTTACAGTAAATGCACTGGCTCCTCCATTCTGGGATGAAATCGACAAAATGCCTGAGAATAAACATAAAATACAAAAAGCCTTTAGAATGGCATATGGTTCTGCTATGATGAACGGCCCGTTTGCAATTGTTATTGCAAAACCAGACGGGATTGTAGGATTCACAGACAGAATTAAATTAAGACCGCTGGTAGCCGCAGAATCAGGCGATTGTTTATATATATCAAGTGAAGAGGCCGCAATCAGGACAATGGAAAATAATTTAGATAATATCTGGATGCCCTGTGCCGGTGAGCCTGTAATAGGGAGAGTTAAAAAATGACAATTGGAAGCATACCTCCTAAATATAAAATAAGTATTGACAATTCTCTTTGTATGCTATGCGAACGCTGTATTGAAAATTGTTCATACGGTGTTTTTAGACGCGAAGAACAGAGAATTGTTCCGGATTCAAAGAAATGCACTGCCTGCCACAGATGCATTTCTATGTGTCCCCGTGATGCAATAACTCTTCAGAAAAAACCAAATGACTATCGCTATCATCCTGTCTGGACACGTGATGCAAGAGAAGACATATATAAACAGGCTAAAACAGGTCAGATCATTCTATCAGGGATGGGAAATGCCGCAGAATATCCGATAATATTTGACAGTCTCTTACTTGACGCATGCCAGGTTACAAATCCAAGCATCGATCCCCTGCGTGAACCAATGGAGCTTAGAACCTATATCGGAAAAAAGCCAAAACAAATTGAACTTACTAAAACTAAATCCGGAGATTATGATTTAAAAACAGAACTTTCTCCAAATCTGAAACTTGAAACACCCATTATGATCGGGCACATGAGTTACGGTGCAATTTCTCTTAATGCACAACTTGCAATGGCAAAGGCCGCGGCAGATACAGGCACATTCATGGGGACTGGTGAGGGAGGTCTTCATGAAGCACTCCACCCGTATCAGAATAATATGATTGTTCAGATTGCATCCGGACGCTTTGGTGTTGATATAAATTATCTTGAAAGGGGCGCCGCAATTGAAATTAAAATTGGACAGGGAGCAAAACCAGGTATTGGGGGTCATCTTCCGGGAGAGAAGGTTTCAGAAGATGTATCAAAAACAAGGATGATTCCGCTTCACAGCGATGCAATAAGCCCTGCACCTCATCATGACATTTACAGTATCGAGGATCTGGCACAGCTTGTAAGAAGCTTAAAAGAAGCAACTGAATGGAAAAAACCGGTTTTTGTAAAAATAGCCGCTGTTCATAATGCCGCAGCAATTGCGGCCGGAATTGCACGTTCGTCTGCAGATGCAGTAGTAGTTGACGGCTTTCGCGGAGGCTCGGGTGCAACACCAAAAGTTTTTCGTGATAATGTCGGGATTCCTATTGAAGCGGCAGTTGCGGCAATCGATTCCAAATTAAGAGATCAGGGTGTGAGAAATGAAATATCTGTTATCGCAAGCGGCGGTATCAGAAACAGTGCAGATTTGACAAAAATAATAGCACTTGGCGCAGATGCTGTATACATTGGAACAGCCGCCTTAATCTCCATGGGATGTCGTGTATGCGGATCATGTTATAAAGGACTTTGCCCATGGGGAATTGCCACACAAAGGCAGGATCTTGTTGACAGATTAAATCCTGATGAGGCATACAAAAATGTTTCAAACCTGATAAATGGCTGGACACTTGAGTTGTCAGAATTAATGGGCGCCGCCGGAATAAATTCTATTGAAAGTCTGCGTGGAAACCGTGACAGATTAAGAGGATATCTTCTGGATGAAGAAATAATGAATATTTTGGATGTACAAATGGTTGGAGCATAAAAATGAGTGATATATTAGAAATTGATGCAAAAGGCCTTCACTACACTCCTCTTAACAAAATGCTTCGTGATGCTGTTGCAAAAGGCAGGAAAAAAATTGTTATTGATAACATAAGAGGACAACGTTTCATAGGAGATGGTCTTCGTGGGGAAGGAGTGGAAATCGAAATAAACGGCGTTCCCGGAGGGGACCTTGCGATGTTTATGAGTGGCCCGACACTCATCGTACATGGAAACTGTGATCATGCACCTGGAAATACCATGGATTCGGGCAGAATTATAATTCACGGAAGTTCAGGTGATGCAACTGCTCACAGTATGAGAGGCGGAGAAGTATATGTTCGGGACAACATCGGATACCGGGGTGGAATTCATATGAAAGAGTATCAGACAAAGCGTCCGGTTCTTGTGGTAGGTAAAAGTGCAAGAGCATTTCTTGGAGAATATATGGCAGGAGGTCTTTTGATTGTGCTTGGTCTTGGTGAGGATAAACCTGCTGAAGGCAGAGGAATAGCCAGTGGGATTCACGGAGGAAAAATATTTGTCAGGGGAGAAATTGATGAATCAAATCTTGGAATAGGAGCACACATAGAAGAGATGAATGATGAAGATCTGGAAGTTATCCGCCCCTTTATTGAAAATTTTTCAAAATTTTTTAATTATGATGCAAAGGAGATTATGAATTCAAAGTTTTCTAAAATTGTGCCTTCCGGTTCAAGACCGTTTGCAAACAAATACTGCTGGGAATAAAAAAAGAGGTTTAAAATATGCAGCAAATTAATTATAAAAAATTAAAGGAAGAGGTCTGGGACTTAAATAAGTGTTCAGGGTGTGGTGCATGCTGTACAGTGTGTCCGGCAGATGCCCTTGTTTTTATAAAGTCTGATAATTCTCATCCTGTAAATACAGGATACTGTAAAGATATAACAGACTTTGTCAAATGTGGCGCCTGTTATAATGTCTGTCCAAGAACAGATTCTAATGAAGATAAAAAGGATATGCTTGGAGAGTATATTGAAATCAAAGCAGCAAAAGCTATAATGGATATTCCCGGCAGACAAAGCGGCGGGGCGGTTACGGCAATTCTAAAAAATGCTCTTAAAAGAGGAATTATTGATGCTGTTGTAACTGTTTCTGAGGACAGATGGACTCATATGCCAAAGTCTGTTCTTATAACTTCAGATGATACAATCGAAAAAACTGCAGGTAGCATATATAATTGGTGGACACCCACACTACTGGCTCTCTCAGATGCAGTTATATTAAAAAAATGCAGGAATATTGCAGTTGTTGGAACACCTTGTGCTGTATCTGCACTGCGGCTGATGAAAAACAGCGAAAATGATCTTGTAATGCCGTTTGGGAAAACAATACGACTGATTATCGGCCTGTTCTGTACTGAAACATTTGACTATCAAAAACTGATGAATGATAAGATAAAAACAGATTTAGGAATTGATTCCTGGAAAATAAAAAAAATGGACATCAAAGGAAAGCTTGAAATAACACTTGGTGATGAATCAAAAATTACAGTTCCTCTCTCAGAGCTTGAAAATACAATTCGCACAGGATGCAGAATCTGCAAGGATTTTACAGCAGTTGATTCTGACATCTCGGCAGGTTCTGTTGGTTCTCCTGAAGGCAATACAACCCTTATCATCAGAAACTCAGAAGGGCTGGAATTTTTTGAAAGTGCTGTCAATGAAGGATTTCTTGAAGTATCAAATGAAATAGACATAACTTCAATTATAAAACTGGCTGAAAAAAAGAAAAAAACAGCTGAGGATAAAGAGTAATTATATAAAAGGCAATATGAAGAATATAATGAATGAGAAGGAATCTAAAGAAAATTGTCTGAAATTAAAGGAAATAATCTGAAAACTAAGTTGAAAAAAATAATTAAAATAAGATAAAATAGCCTCTTATAATAATTAAATAAATCAAGACCTCGATTTTTTTGTTTTTCACATTTTAAAAGAGCATTTTTTATTATAGAATCACATCATATTTTTACCTGTAACAGGGTTAAAAATGTCAGTTGTTAAAAAAATGAGTTTATATTCAAACCTGGAAAAATTTTTTAAAAGCCCTTTTTTTTTAAGTCTTACAATAGGCATTCCCTTTTGTATCTTTAAATTGCTTTTTGGACTGGTCGCATACCGGACTGCCGAAATATCAATGGATTTCTGGCTTTTTTTATTTGGTCAGATTATAATCATCTGGGCAATCATTGATATCTTTATGAATGCCGGCAGAATTCTTTTAAATCTTACCGATAGACCGGATTTTTTTGATTACTGTACGTTAGCGCAGATAGGAAGAATTTTTAATCTCCCTTCTGTCTTTCTTGCTATTGATACACTGATTTCCTTTCTTATTATTTGTTTTATGCTTTGGTCAGGATGGATAGTTCAATTAAGTGTCCATGAGTCATATATGTGGTATTTTGCAACAACTCTGAATCTTGTTAGTCTTTCACTTGTCTCATTATTTACTGAGATCATGCGTTCAAAGAAAAAAGTTACATAAAAACCTGTTAAAATAAAAACTTAGAGATTACTTATAATTTTGACTCTTCGCCATATTTCTGATCACCCTAATTTGGAATTGATTTGTCGCGATGTACACAATAACCCCGGGAACCGGATGGGCTTGCCCCCCTCCGGTGACCTATCGTAAGCGGGGTGGGTTTAAGGGAGGGGCCTGTCCCCTCCCTTGCTAATAATCGATTATCTTTGATTTTCTTCCAGTCAAGGCCAGTAACCTAAGAAACTGATGAAATCTTCCATATCAATAATCTTAAAAGCCCACAAATGAGAACATAGATGTGAATGCAGAAATGCATTCCCTCCATTTGTAATGTTTATTGGACATATCATCATATTTGGAGGTTATTCTCTAAGTTGTTTCTCTTTTTGGATAGTCCTAACTTTCAGAAAAATGGAGAAGAACCATAATTTTTTGGACTGTGCATTAATTTTTTAGGACCTGGGTAAACAACTACAAATTTTAAACCTTAATAAATTGCAAGAATTTAAAAAGAAGTTTAGAGTTTTAATTGTGACCATAACAAAAACTAAATATCCAAAATTCGGCTTTTTTTAATTAAAAAAGAAAAAAATTATTTTTTAGTCTTTGAGCCGGGAGCATCAGATACAATTAAAACTGCTTCTGCAATCTCTTCTATCATCTCTCCAGGAATGCCCATTACCATAAGTTCATCATTTATTCCTGAAAATTTTCTTGAGCCGTCACATCCTAAGGAGATATTGGGTTTTCCTGTAAGATATGGCTGTGCACACGCATCTGCACATACTGACTGAATTCCTGAAAATTCGGAGTGAATTCTGCCGCCCATCTTGTAAAGAATTGCCTGAGCAAACTTTAGCATATGAACCGGTTGTGCGACAATAATCACAACATGCGGATCAAAAGGTGTCTTTTCAAGAGGTGCATAAACAGTTGCATAAGTCGCCGGCTCAACAGAGGCCGTCTTGTGAACAAAAGGAACACTCTTAATTGTCCTCATACATGATGCCCAGGATTCATATTTTCCCAGCTTAAAATAAAATTCTCCTGTCTGAAGTGAAGGTGTAATTTCTTTTACACCAAGAGCCCATCCCCCTCCGGCACATGCATGCTTATCGCCTTTGGCATAGAATATTTTTCCTTCAACTCCTGCCATTGCAACCATCTGACAGTGTCTTACTGCCTTTTCAATCTCATTTACTCCTTCAGGAATTCCTTCAGGTGATTTGGCAAGTTTTACTGCAACAGGCGACTGTGGAAGATTTAGTGTGTCTACAAGTTTTTTTGAGATTTCTGCATAATCCGGTTTATTCTGCATTTCATCATTCATTTCGATCAATTCTTTCTTTTTTTAACTACATTTAGCTTTATTCATCTTTACAATCCAAAGTACTCTAAGGCATACAAAATAACTATTCCTGCAATTAAACAGAAAACAATCAGATATGCCTGTTTCACTCCAAGCAGTTCATAAAGGGTTTCGTGCTTTATGGGTTTGTAATTCAAAATTCCACTGCTCAGTTTAGGATAAAGTCCTGCAAATATTCCTGTTCCAAGAATTATTCCAACAACTCCTCCAAACAAAGCATCCATATATCCCTGTCCAACTGCTCCTGCAACAGTTCCCGGACAAAGACCTAAGATTGCAAATCCAACTCCAAATATCAGACCACCTATTATAGCCGTTCCAAAAGAGCCTTTGTTAATATGCTTTTTTGCATATCCATAACGCTGAAGAAGATACACTCCGGGCATTCCAACAAGAACTGCCGCCGCAATTACTTTTACAACAGTAAAATCGATGAGTAAAAGCTGACTGATGATTACATCATATTCTGTAACCCCGCCTTTCTGGAGGAAAAAACCAAATCCAATCCCTATCAATAACCCGATTATAAGCTGAACAGATTTGTTCTTATGAAGATTTTCAGCCATTTAAATCACTCCATATATTAAAAATGCAGTAGCAATTCCGCCAACAAACATAAAAATGACTGCAATTATGCTTGTGAGGGAAAGTTGTGTTGTGCCGGATATGCCATGCCCGCTTGTGCATCCTCCTGCAAAACGGGCTCCAAATCCCATAAGAATTCCGCCTGCAATTGCAACAATTATTCTTACTACCGGATTGTCACCAAAACGTCCTGAAAACATGTCAGGAATCCATTTTAATTCAAATACACCGGAAAGGTATGAAGATATAAAAGCGCCGAACACAATTCCTAAAACAAGCATCCACTGCCATTCTATCTCCGGTTTGTACTTTTGATAATAAGGGTTTTCATCAATTCCTTTTTTACTGACTGCTTTTCTAAGCATTCCATAGGTTCTGAAATACGTTGTCGAACATCCAAGAGGTTTATTTGAAAGATAAAAAGAAAGCCAGCTCAAAACTCCTATCCCGGCTCCTGCAATATATGGCGACCAGGTCACCTGAGTCAGAAACTCCATCATAATATTACCTGAATTTTCCATAGACAATAACATTATTTAAAGATATCTCAACAATTCAATATGTAGCAAAAAAATAAACTCAAGATATATGAAGTATATACTGATAATGCTATTTCAATAAAATAAGGGATGTTTATGCAAAAACCACTAAAATTCGTCAACCATAAAATAGAGGAGAATGCCCTAAAGCTTACATATGATCCGCTCGAAAACAGCGGGAATATCATATACAATCTTTCCCTGATAAAATCAAAAGATATCGAAGTTGCAATAAAAATATTAAAAGAAGCTTATTCAACAGGACTTTGCATAAGCGACAGGGTATTGTTTGCCGAAGAAAAAACAAAATTTGGAGATTACATTGTTCCAAGAGGGTACACCGGAATATGTACAATGTGCAGTCTTATTTTTGACTCTATATTATACAGAAAAGGAATTCCTATAAATCCCATCGGCGGTGGCCTGTTAGAGGTTGAAAAACTTGCTCCAAGAAGATTTACTGCAATTATTGAATATGAATACACTACAATTGACCCAATTACTGTTATGATATCACAGAGAAACACATCAGTTATGGATGTTATAAAAAAAGGGAACGGAACTATAACTGCTAATATCAGAGAATGTCATATGGAGACAGAATCCGCTGTTTTAGAAGTTATAGATGACTTGAGCTCTGCAGGATTTAATGGTGTACTGGATGTAGGAGCTCCCAATTCTCCTCTTTTAGGAGTTCCTGTAACTCCAAATTATCAGGGAATTGCTATGATCGGAGGAACCAACTATATCGCCGCTTTTAAGGAGAACGGAAAATGGGCAGAGGTTCAGTCAATGAAAGGTCTTATGGATATATCTGCACTTGACTATCTTGGAAACTATTGAGAATTAACATAGAAACTATTAATAAAAATATAACTTTCAGGATTCTGAAAAAAATAATTTTATATAATTACTAAAATAATTAAAATAAATCAAATATCAGCAAAATTTAAAATCAAAAATTAAAAATTTTATAAAAGCGTCCATAGAATTATATTTCATTCAACGTATCATGTAAGTTATGAAATAAATTTTATAGCAAATTAACCCTGATGTTCAATCCTTTTTTATTTCCATGGCTTTCCACATCCGGGACAAATCATTACAACCTGTCTTCCACAGTGCGGGCAGTACAATCCAGATTTATTCTCAATAAGTGACGTCTTGCATTTCCTGCATCTTATGTCTTCTTCATAACCGCATTTGTGCTTAAGCATGAGTTTGATATAATACTTTTAAGATAAAAAAGATTTTCTCTCAATATCCGACTTTCCGCAGGTATTTCTTCAACAATAGTATTTTTCATACTCTCCCCCCAATAACCGCAATATCTTTTTCAATTCATCATTCAGATTTGTAATTCGTTTTATTCTTTTATCACCCTCAACAAATGAGAACTCCCTCACCCTCCTGAACAGGAAAAATGTCCATTTCAATGCCGGTCTTTGTGTCTGCTTTTTTGTCTGGCTGGTGACTGTTTCACCAGACTGTACCAGCATCTTTCTCAGCCGAAACTCAGTCATAGAGTAAATAAAAAGACACAATACCATGATCATAGCCAAAGCCTGAATCCGCGAATTTTTCTTTAAATAGACCTCAGCAACCCGGAACGACTTGTCTTTCAGGAACCTAAATCCTCTCTCAACTGTTCCTTGAGCTTTATAATTCCTGAGCAATTCATCGGCAGACATCTCAGTGTCATTCGTTGCCAGAACAAAACGTCCAAGATTTTGGCGTTCCTGCTCGACTACGCTGTCATTGTATTCGATATCAGCAGTAATCTTATATGAATTAACTAATGGTTCACCGGCTTTTGGTCTACCTCGTTTTTTCTCTTCTTTCCTTTGAATCATGAGAATTTCAAGCTCGCTAAACTGATACTTATGATTTTTTTCTAACCATTTCTCTGCTGCAATGCGTGCGTCAGGTTCACATGCATATTCCTGTGCACAGACTTTTCGAAGAGATGTTTTGGCTTTTTCCAGTTCTTTTACCAGATTCTTATCAAACGTTTTACTCTGTTGTTCATGCATTGGTTTTGAATGGTACATCACCCATTTCTGTCTGATTCCTGCATATTCACTGAAAGATTCACTATATGAATAGCGATTATCATCGCACGGTATGAACTGACAATCTGATTTGACCAGTTCCTTAGCCTCTTTAATGATAACCGGTACACGACTAATCCAGAAAGTGTGCTGACCTAAAGTCTGGAGATTTTTTTCGGTATAAAATGCAGCATCAGCTACATGATAGACTTTTTCGCCTGATTTGAGACTGTTCTGAAGTTTTTCAATAATGATTCGGAGTGTCTCTTTATCCGATTCATTCCCGGAAAAAGTCTGGAGAAATAATGGTACACCATGCTGATTTGATGCCATGCCAAGGACAAAACGCTTGAGATCCCATCGGCCATCCTTCGGATGACCGTAGGTAATCTGAATTCCTTCTGTGTTGAAATCGGATTCGTATTCGCCTGTCACACTAAAGTTAGTGGTATCGACGTGAATGCAATGCGAGCCATATTCTGTTGGAATAAGGCAATTTGCTACGATATCGTTGAATAACTCAGTTGGACCATATTCTGCAATAGCATCCAGTGTTCTGCCTAATACATCATCATTTATCTGTTCTCGGGAAATTCCCTCCCCAAATAGTCTTTCAACGGCAATATCATCAAAAAATTCCGGAAAAAGATAAAGACGGCGTTCGATGAATCCAAGACCATTGATCACCATAGCTTTCACGGCCTGAGAATGGGTGAGATTATGGTTTCGGGTCTTGGGTATTGCATTGTCGATTATATTCGCGATACCAAGAGAGTCGTAGGCTCCGGCTACGATGCCAAGATGGCCAACGGAAAGGATTGATTCGTCATCAAAACCGTCAATGAAGGGCATATTATAGGTTATTCCCTCAAAGTACAAGGATCTTGCGGTCGAATATTGTGAAATGTGTGGATTTTTAGTGCGGATGGTCGGAATATAATTTTAATACAGGATTTCTCAACCAAATTATATTAAAAACGTCCATGAAATTATATTTCATGCACGGTTTCATGTAAGTTACGAAGTAACTTTCATGTAAAACGCACATGATGAGCTTTTTTAATCACACAAAAAGTGATGATAAGTTTATCAGGAATTTTGACTTTCATACCAAATTATTTTTTTGTATTGAATAACAGCATAATTGGATAACAGGATCATGAAAATAGAGAATAGAAAAATTTCTTACTCTTCGTCCTGATCTCCCTCAACAATTCTTGCTACTGTTATTGCACCGTTGGGACATGTTTTTTCACAGGTTTTACATCCTGTGCATTTTTCAGGGTGAAGAATTGTTAGTTTTGAGTTTTTAACCCGCATTATTACATCATCGCTTGAGGATGTTGCATTATATGCAAGATTCGGATCTATCACTTTGTTAATCGGGCATGCAACAGAACAGTTACTGCACCTCATACAAAGAGAATCATCAACATTTAAACGATATGATGAAAGATATGAAGTTCTGTCAGTTTCATTCTGCTCAAGAATACGACCTGAGGCAAGAACATTATCAGGGCACACCTCAACACATAAACCACAGCGTATACAGTGACCCTTATAGATTACAGGTTCCCATCTCCCATCATCGGTTTTTAAAACCTCTATTGCACCGGGTGACGGGCATATCATCATGCACCTGAGTTCATGTGTGCATTCATTTCCGGTAAGATGCGGATAATCCCTGAAATATGAGGGAGATGTAAGAGGAGGAGTTTTAGCGAATAAGAATTTCTTCCACCACTCAGGACGCAAAAATTCTTTTATATAACAAAATACTGATAGCATATTATCCAATTCACCTCTCATTGCATGCAATACATGGATCTGAACTTATGAAAGTCGATGTTACATCTGCGGCAGAGTCAACATTTTTTAGCATGTGATGTGCACAGGCCTCAATATTCATAATTGACGGAGTCTGAATGGCAATTTCAGCAACCCTTCCATATTTGTCTGTCTTAACATGATATGTCAGTTCACCACGTGGTGCTTCACCAATCCAGGTATATTCACCCTCTGTTACAACTCCTCCGCCTCTGATAAGACCTTTTGGAAGTTTATCTAAACATTTCCTGATTAATTCAATACTTTGGAAAACCTCTTTGAAGCGAACCATTACACGTGCATAACTATCACATGAATCCATTACAATCGGACTGAACCCAAGCTCCTGGTAGGTCGGATGATTTGTTCTTTGATCTGCGTTTATACCACTTGCCCTCGCAGTCGGGCCTACTGCATGCGATAAAATTGCATCTTCACGTGTTAATATTCCTACATTTTTACTTCGAAGCCCAATCAAAGGACCGCTTTCAAACATATTTGTAAACCTGATAAGATCTTTTTCCATTTTATCCATTGCAAAACTTAATTTTTCAGCATCATTTTCTTTCAAATCAAACCTGACACCACCAGGAATCATATATGCACATGTAATTCTTGCACCGGTAATAAGTTCAAGCTGATCAATGGCTGTTTCACGAAGATTAATCAGGTACATTGCAAGGGTTTCATGCTCAATAGTATAACAGTATGAATAATTTGCAAGCATATGCGACTGTATCCTGTCAAGTTCATTTACAATTACACGAAGATAAGCAGCTCTTTTTGGAACATTAATATCGCTTAATTTCTCTACCGTTTCTATAAAGACCATGTTATGGATTACAGAGCAAATACCACATATTCGTTCGGCAAGAAACATGACCTCCTGCCAGGGTCTTCCAACCATGATTCTCTCAATGCCTTTTTTGACATATCCAAGTTCTATCTCTGCAGAGAGTACTTTTTCGCCTGTTGTCTGGCATTTGATTCTTGCAGGTTCTTTAAAGCATGGATGAACAGGACCAACAGGGAGTGATACATCAACAGTCTTCTTCATTTTTTCATCTCCTTCTCTTCGTAATCCTTAAAAACAACAGGTGCAAGCTTTAGTATAGTTTCAATAATCTCTGTCGGACGTGGGGGACATCCCGGAATAGATGCCGCAACAGGGATATGCTTTGATACCGGCGGATCTACAAAACTTCCTCTTCTGTTGAAAGTACATCCTGATACAGGACAGTTTCCAATTGTTATTGCTGCTTTTGGCTCAGGAATAATATCCCATATATTTTTCAGCTTGTCTTCCCACTGTTCACAAAATGCTCCTGTAATCAGGAGTATATCAGCATCACGGGGATTGTTGTGGACATAAATTCCATATTGTTCAATATCGTATCGTGGTGCAAGACAGGCTAAAATTTCTATATCACAACCGTTGCAGGATCCAACATTGACATAGCAAACATGGATTGAACGCTGTCTTACTGTGTTTTTGATTTTTTGTATTATACCCATGCTAAGAAAATCTCCCTTATCAAAATTTTTCCTTTTAAGACTGCTTCATCCTCCGGTATTCCTGATTTAATTAATGAATCTACCTTCTCTTTTATAATCAAAACATCTTCGTGTGCTAAAACAGGAATATACTCAGAAAAAAGAGTAATGCAAAGTCCGGAGGTAACAGGATCCTCCTCTTTCAAACTCATAATTTTCCATGAATTATAGCGTGCAGGAATATTTTCAAGAAAAGACATGTCAAGCCTTTCAATCAAGATTTTTCTAAATTCCTGAACATTCATATCAAGGCAGTCTGCAATCTGTGCTATTGTTTTTTCATGAAACGGAGATGAAACTATCTTATATTTCATGCCGAACAGATCTTTTTCATATATATAATTGATCATAAAACCCCCGTGACGACAAGTAATCCATAGAGAACAAAAAGATACAAACAGCCCCAGACTGCTGCCATCTCAATACTTTTTATCTTTTCAGTCTCTTTTGCCCAGATAAGCCCGGCCGGCACTAAAAGAGCTAAAATTATGCAGACTGTCTGAATAAAAAGCCCGTTGTTTAGAAGGTACTGCCACAATGCAATTATTATATATACAACTATTCCGGCAAATACTGCAATTCCGATTTTATTCATCCAATAACCCCCAAAATAACTGCATAAATAATAACCAGTATTATGACTCCAATCTGTATTGTTACAGCATCATATGGTGAAAGCATTGGCGTTATTGCACATATAAATGACATTGTAAGAAGAAGAATCAGTGATGCCAAAACCAAAAGCCAAAATGGCATTGCACCTATGAAAAGCGTGATAAATGTTGCCAGAAGAACAAATGTCTTTATTGCAAAACCTACTTCAAGACCGGCTCTCCAGACTCCAAAATGTTCAGTCTTATTTCCACTAACTAATTCTTTTGCTTCTATTATTCCAAATGGACTGTAAGGAACTTTTGATAGGACAATTACATACATCGCAATTGCAATTGGAAATGCGGTTAATAGAAGGACTCCATTCGATGCTTGATAACTCTGAATGTCAGAAATCATCAAAGAACCTGTAATTAAGTATATTACAGCAATTGATGCAAGTAAAGGAATCTCCGATGCCGCTGAAATTACAGAACGGATTGCACCAAATTTTCCATACGGTGAACCTGATGAAAGACCAAGACCATGCTCTGTAATTTTGTGAAGCAGATATACTCCAAATATTATCAAAAGGCTTCCGCCGGTTATAAGCACATATAAAGCACCGGACCAGATAGCAATTACTGCAATTACAATTGAAACATATAAGATATGCGATGCTGTTTTTGGAATCCAGGTCTGTTTAAAGGAAAATTTAAGGACATGCAAAATCTCCTGCCATATCGGAGGGCCGGGCCTTATCTGTATTCGTGCAATCACTTTTCTGTGAATGCCATGAAACAAAAGACCTGCAAGGACTGCAAATAAAATGTATAACAAAATCATTTCAATAACCTACAAACGGGTAGTCTCCCTCTTTATCAGAGGCTTTCCAGTACAATCCAAGTGATATAACAAATACAGGAAAAAATACAACAATAAGAGCCGCACAAATCCAGTCTTCGATTATTCCTTCAAATCCAAGCACTGCAGAAATAATACATATGAGTGTAGAAATTGCCAGTATTGTTTTTATGCTGTTTTTCTTCATTTAGATCACATCGAAATTACTATCTCTATTACTCTTAAGAACAGCACAAGTGAGCTTACATGGACCATTAAAATGTAAGGTGCACCGGGTGCTCTTGTAATTTCTGCTTTAGCAACGTAGACAGGGGCCATTCCTTCAGCAATCACTCCAATTACAAGCAGTAATTTTGCAACCAGAGGAACACAAACAGCAGATGTGAAAAGTATCCACATGCTTAAAGTTCCGGTTGATGCAAGAATAATTGCAGAACCTCCAAAAAGCGGAAGTGTCCCAATCATTGCAAGTATTCCATACTCAAAGACGTTGTCTAAAATATGTTTGTTTTTAATTGACGCAACTATACCAATATTTGCAATACCAACCATTGCAGTAAACAATGCAAAGTTGAATACATCTCCGCTCAGGATACCTCCCATTGTTGCAAGACCACATGCTACAGCCATGAATCGCTGAAATTTCATCTGTTTGTTAGAGATGTCTTTTGTGTAATATGCATCGCCGCCAAAAGCAATATCAACCTGCCTTTCAGGTTTGGAGATTAGAGCAATTATTGTAAATACAAGTGCAAATGTTAAAAGAATTGCAGTATATGGCGTTATATAATCAACAATGTCGCCAAAGGGGATATAAGCCAATACCTGACCCTCAATAGCGGTATTTTCAAACTCAAACATCTCTGTTACCTCTCATTGTGCCAACAATTGACATTTTAGCCGCAACCTTTGCAAATATACCTGTGCCTGCAAGCATCACAGCAAAGAACCAATATTGAGGTGCTGCCATGAATGTGATGAATGCAACAACCCAGCAGACCCATGCATAACCACTGACAGTCTCAATAATCTCTGTCTTCTCATGACTTTTCTTACAGAGGAAATAAAACAAAACACCAAGTCCTGCAACAGCGCCGCCTGTGAATCCTGAGAGAATTATTCCGTATATAAGAAGAATTACAGAAAGTATCCCCGGTGCTGAATGCATTATCTCAATATCCAGAAATCTCTCAGGTGCTCTGACAAGATTTTCTTTTTCTATGTATATCTCTGCCATTGCAAGAATTTCTGCAATTCCTACAACCAGACCTGGAAGAATCAGTGCTTCAGAGAGATCTGTTCCGACAAGTGCTATAATTACAAGTGCAACAATCTCTACAAGATCTGTTAGAAGCAGACGATGTAAATCATCTGTTTCTCTCATCATTGAGAAAAAGACAATTAAGACACAGGAAAACGCAATTAAAAGCCCTAATGAATATTCATCAATTATTGGGAGAATCATTCCTCCTCACGCCTCCTGAACAAAAACATAGCAATTGAAAATGCAACAAACAAAATTGCCGTCTCTGCTATTGTGTCAAGACCCCTTGTATTATACAAAATCTCATCAATAATTCCGCCCGGATGTGCAACAATAGTTGTTCCGGCATAGAGGGTATTATACGCAATTAAAAGGGAAAGAGGAGTTAAATATGCTGTAACATATCCAAGATAAGGTGAATTTTCAGGATATTGTGCTTTTACATCTGCTCTTTCAAAAGGCTCTCCTCCTCTGTCATATGGGTTTAAAGGATTATTTATGTCAATGACCTTCGGATATAGCTGATTGTTTTCATAGTTTATTGTTGGAATTGATGCAATTCCAATTAATACAACAATTATTACTATGAGAGAATAGACATTTACAAGATTATTGTGATTCTGAAGAACCCTTGAAACTTTTCTTATTATGCTCAATTAATCTCCCTCCTTTCAAGAACTCTTACAAGCACAAATGTTGCAATAGCTGTAACTGCGATAAATGTTAGAAGAGCAAGTGTTTCATTATAATAAAGCATCACAAGCAGGAGTCCAAAACCTGAAATCTCCAAATTTATCAGCCGATTGAGATAGGTCTTTGGATTTGGAAAAGCCGCAGAAACACAGCCGATTATTAAAATTCCAAGACCAAGCAGAAATAATGAATTCATTTTCCGCACCTCCACACTGCCTGAAGAAGAATTATTGTAGTCATTGGAATTATAAGCGATATTGCAATGGAAACGTCCAGATAGCCGGCAAATGCAACGAAAGGAATTATTCCTGCAAATAAAACTCCAAGAGATATTAACTTGTCATAAGGATCTTTTTGAATAGCTGTCGCTGATGCACCAAGAACTGCAATTACTGAAAATATCAAAAAGAGAATATCAGTCATCCGGCTTCTCCTTTCTTTTTGCAATTGTACTTGCAATTGCGTTTGACTCAAGCGTTCCTCCGACAAAGTATGCCACTGCAAGCAAAATTCCAAGAGGATGTGGAATTAAAAGAGCCAGCAATCCTGCAATTGCAAAGTTTAAAATATTTAAGAAATTTAATTTTCTCAACGTATTTTTCTCTGCAATAATTCTCACTGCGGCATATAATGCAATAAAAGCACAGATTAATTCGGCAATCAAACCCGAAGCCTCCAGATTCTGCCTAAAATTCTGCTGGCATATTTGTGTGATATTCCCTGAATAGTAAGTATTGCAAGAACCATTCCGGCAATAAACTGCTCAGGAACAAAACCGCCATATGCTGTAAATCCATAAATTACAAGTGTTGCTATAAAAGCTCCTGTTGTGCCTGCATAACCTTTATCATGGCATATGCGATTTCCTATCCAGACCAGGACTGCGGCAGAAAGTCCTCCCCATATTCCTGCAATGTAAACTCCACATGCCGCAAGTAAAAACCCTCCTGAGGCATCCGGCGAACAGACAATGTTTCCCATCATATATCCGCCATTTATATCGCCGCCGGCCTTTTCTATCTCTTTGCCGATTGCCTCTGCACCACTGACTCCTCCTGTTTGCGGCAACCGAAATATGATGTCTATAGCAACAAAGAGAATCCAGGCGACCGCAAAAGCCACAATTATGTGTGCTATTTCGGTAAGCATATCCAATTCCTAATCTCCAGTATAAATTCTTTAATTTTGGCTAAACAATAAATGTTTTGATTAATACACCATTTTTTATTGTTTTTTTAAGCCTTTGTTTTTGAATATTATATTCTGGTTCATCATTTTATTTTATATCAGCAGACCTGAATTTGCCTGAATAAAAATAAGAATTAATTAAATATTGTTGATTTTTTTAAAAATTAACTTTTAATGTAATGATTTGTTTTTTCCATTTATTCTTTTTTTAGCTTCTTTTTGTTATAACTGAATAAACCGCGCCGGAATTTTTAAGACTTTTTCAAAAAAATATATGCTTTGTAAATTCTTTTCTTTTATGCACTTATATCTTCATCAGACTTTTAAATAGATAGTTTTACTGACATTTTTTCTGATTTTTTAGCTGACTATGTTATGACTTTATTTATAACTTTACAGTAGCGGTTGTCAAGTGTAATACAATCAATTAATAAGAAATACAGGCTAAATAAAATCTACAAACTTAAACAGTCATAGAAAGCTCATGAAATGTATATTTCAGATATTTTTCAAATAATGATTTCAGATAATATTTCATGCAAAGCAAAACATAATTTCTATTCATAATTAGTTTTTGCGAGAGTTGCCGAGCTTGGTCAAAGGCGCTGGATTTAGGGTCCAGTCTTGTAGAAGTTCGCAGGTTCGAATCCTGCCTCTCGCATTTTTTTGGGACTTTCAAAAAATAGTTTCGTTAAATTTTTTTTCACTTTTCTTTGAATCCTATTCCGCCATAAAGACAAATTGAATTTATCAAATTTCAAAAATTCCGGTTTTTCTGATGAAAGAATATCATTCCTTTAATCAAATTATTGTTTATTTGCTGCTGTTATATTCAGATGCTTTTTCAAATGCATTTGCTGCCTCATCCATTTTCCCCACGCCGGATAATGAAGCACCATACAAATCCATGTACATCTCAGGAGTAATCAAAAGCCCAGAAAATAAAGTATCTAAATTTTCAAAATCAACACACTTTAAGATCTCAACAGATTCACAAAAACGTCCAAGGTCGTTTAATGCAACTGCTCTGACAAATGAGGCGGCGGCATTATCATATTCAGTCATCTCATAGGATTCATCTGAGTTATAGGTATCTTCTGATAATACAAGAGTTTCTAATGCATCTTCTGATTCACCCGTCTTTGCAAGTGCATAGGCTTTTAAGAATAAAAGCTGTCCCTTCCACCATTTATCCGGGTTGTATTTTTTAAAAGCTTTATTGGCTGCATCAATTGCATCAGTGTAATTCCCAACAACAATTGCATAATAAGCTTCATTGGATGAATAAAGCAATGTCGGATTTAAAAAATTAGCTTTTTTAAACGCATCAAAGGGCTCGTTTAAATCTGCATCCAGGTTTTTTACGGCAAGCCTGTCAAGTGAACAGCCTAAATAGTTCCAGGCCTGATCATCGTTTTTATCCGCCTCCACTGCTTTTAATGCGGCAAAATATGAAAGTTTGAAGTCCTCAACAGGTTCGCTGAAAAGTATTTCACAAGCAGTTTTCCATTCTTCTGCATCTGCATCTTCAACGGCGAGAGATCTATTAAAGGCCGCATAAGAGTCAGTATTCTCAGATGAAGACTCATTCCAGATTGCTCTTCCAAGACCGGCCCATGCAGACGGTGAATTTTTTCCGGAGACTGTTGCAACCGCTCTAGCGAATAAATCCTCTGCCATTTTGTTGTTGCCGCTTTCAAGCGCAATGAATCCTGCATCAATTAAATCTTCTGTTGAAGGAGATGCTGCCGCCGGAGTGAATAACAGCAAAAGAGCAGTCATCAGCAGAAAAAAAGTCAGGAATACTTTATACTTCATGAGGTTAGGTAGGTATCAATTCTATTTATAGAAGATATAACTAGCAATACCAGAATTCACAAAATTATAATAGAAAAAAAAGGCAACAGAAATCAATAAAAAAATTATAGTTATACTATAACTGATAGTTATTATATAACTTAAAGTCAATTTATTACTAATAAACTCAAACAAAAAAGTTCTCAAAATCTAAAGAATAAAACGGAGATAAAATGAAAACAGAATCAGTAAATCTGGTGTATTTTTCACCGACAGGAACTACAAAGGCAGTTATCAGTGCAATTGCACGTGGAATTAATCCCGAAAGAATGACAATCACCGATATAACAAAGCCTGATGAAAGAAAAAAACCTCTGGAATTAAAAAATGACCACCTATTAATCATCGGTGTTCCGGTTTACATGGGAAGGGTGCCGGCATTACTTTCAGAATGGCTTGGCATAATAAAGGGAAACAATACTCCTGTTGTATGTGTTGTTGTATATGGAAACCGCGTGTATGAAGATGCTCTTTTAGAGCTTTCTGACATACTTACAGAACGCGGTTTCATAACTGTGGCCGGTGCGGCATTTATCGGTGAACACTCTTTTTCCACAAAGAGTACACCAATCGCAAAGGATCGCCCTGATAAAGACGACATCTCTAAAGCAGAGTTCTTTGGAAAAAAAATACAGGAAAAGTTAAAGGCCATCTCTTCGCCCGAGAAAAATTCAAATCTTATTATTCCGGGAACTCATCCCTACCGCGGTGATTCAAAGCTCTGGATAACTGATTTCATTGAGGTAAGCGATGCCTGCATTCAGTGCGGAGTCTGTGCAGATGTCTGCCCATGTGGTGCAGTAAGCCCTGATAAAAGCAGTTCTGTTGACATAGAAAAATGCATCACCTGCTGTGCCTGCATAAAAAAATGCCCGGAGCATGCAAGGTCTATTAAGCCCGGAATGGTTAGTGATGCATCCAATCGTCTGTTTACACTTTATAGTCAGAGAAAAGAGCCTGAGTATTTCCTCTGATTCACCATGAAAACGGCCATGAAAACTTTTTTTTTCATGAACGTTTTTTTGAAAAAGAAGGATAACAGGAATTGGAAAAAAAAGATTGCAAATATTAGTAAAAAAATCAACTTTTAACGGAGAAGTGATATGGGAACAGCTGAGAGAAGACAAAGGGAAAAAGAAAAGCGAAAAAAAGAGATACTGGATGCGGCAAAGCGTTTGTTTTTTTCAAAAAGCTATGATGACGTCTCAATGGATGAGATAGCAGATGCAGTAGAACTTAACAAAGCAACACTTTACCTTTATTACAAAAACAAAGAGGCTCTTTTTGCGGCTGTGGTTCTTTTGGGCGTTGAAATCCTAAAAGAAAAATACCAGCGTTGTATGGAGAAAAAAACCTTCGGAATCGTAAAAGTTGCCTTAATGGGCCAGGCTTATTATGAATTTTCTCAGGAGCACCCCGACTATTTAAGACTGATTCACTTTTACGGGTCAGAGCGGTTTTCAAAGGAAAATCCATATACTGAGGATATAGGAAAAGGATATGGCATATGCAGAAAAATTTTAGAAGATGCGATACGGCAGGGTATTGAGGACAAAACAATCCGCTCCGATATCAATCCTTTTTCCGCATCAATGTATCTAATGATATCTTTCATGAACATTCTTTCACTTGAGAATAAATGGAAGAAGGTAATATCCAATGAAGGAATAAGCTTTGAAAAGTTTGCAGGTGATTTTTTTAAGTTTATTTTTCCTGCAATAGCAAATACAGAAAACAAAAAATTAGAGATTCAGGAAATATTATCATCAGAGGATTTTTTTATCAAATGAATTTATTTAGGAGATAAATTATCAATCAGACACTGAATTCTTAAAATCCTTAGGCATCTCTATTACTGCCCCTGAAAAAGAAGGGGGCATTATTTCGTTTTTGTTAAACTCTACCCATGCTCTTCTTGTAATATCTGATTTAAATTCAAACTCATATCTTAAATCATTAACATACGCTTTTGCCCGAAGTCTTTTGTAAAACGGAAATTCGTCAACTAATACAGTATATCGATTTGATTTTGAGATGTAGACATATTTTGATGTTACAATGCACTCTTTCAGAAGTCTTACAGCTTTTTCAAAATCTGAATTATTATCTATGAAAAGATCGGTTACAACCATCATCTCGGTCTTTCCGGCATTGGCACTTGCCGCTGACTTGTTGAATATGGAAAAATTTGGAATTGATACAACCGTATCATCCGGTGTTACAATCCGTGTTGATCGAAGTCCAATATCAGTTACCTCACCGTATTTATCTCCAATTGTAATCTTATCCCCGATTAAATACGGCCTTTCAAAAGCAATTACTATTCCACCAATAATATCAGAAAAAATGTCCTTTAGACCAAAACCCAGTGCCGCTCCAAAAAGACCGGAAAATGCAACCAGCTGAGTAAGAGATGGTTGTATTACAGCCGTTACGATAAGATATGAAGATGCAATATAAACAATAATCTTAAAAAGCGGAATTATCATATTCGCAGTTATACGCCTGTATCCTGCCTTATCTCCAATTTTTTTAATCAGAAATGATACCAGACGTATCAGAAGATATGAAAGTATGATAATATAGATTATGTAAAGCGCAGTTGCGACATCAAAATTGATTATTTCCATCAGAGAGTTTGTATCTTCTGCCATTTACCACACCATCCTGTTCTTTTCAAGCTCATCTATGACGGAATTTACAGCCTCGGGATAAATTTTGTAAAATCTGTCTGAATCCTCAATAAGCCCTTTATTTACAAGATTATACAATTTTTGCTTCAGAAGAGAATCATTTTTTACTATTGATGAAAGCTCATCAAAGTCTATTCCATCCATTGCAAGTATATTTCCCAGGATAAATAACTCATCGATATCTGATATTTCTACTTCAGACGGTTGAGGGATTCTGGAAAGTCTTACTTCTCCATCTTTTAAGCTTTTTTTCCATATTTTTCTTGCAACATCATATTTTCCGCCTGCAAGAGTGGTTATATCCATAAATGCTTCTTTTTGGATGTCTTCCATGGTTTTATTATTTTTTTTTCTTTTTAGTGCATTAAAATTGAATTTAATCTCTGATATGTTGACTTCCTTATTAGAGAGAGGCATACGAATCAGGCATTCTTCAAAGCAGATGAATTTCTTATCCTCAGAGACTCTGTCATCAATGAATGTTACTTTGTCACTCACATCAGACATAATAAGATTCATAATGGTTTTGCTGTTAAGTTCAGGAACGGTTATTATTTCCTGAAACATACTTTCAATATTTGAGATTTCTTTTAAGTAATTCCAGGCAAATTTGTTCCAGCCCGTTATATACATCTTATTTGATGAAAATAATATATCCAAAAATTCCTCTAAAATTGCAAAACCACAGCATTTTCTGCTGAAGAGGTACTGGCAGTTTTGCATCATTATTATGTCCTGGTTTGAGTAAAAATTTGAAAAGAAATCTGTATCTTTAACCGGGTTAAAAATCTGAATATTATTTATTTTTTGAGAATTGTCACCAAGTATCCTGTTATAGATATGTTCTACACGTGAATACGGCTCAGAGATTATTGCTATGTGATTTGGACTTCCGCTTTTAAATATGTCAATTTCGTCCTGAATTTTTTTTATTTCCTCTTCAAATATGGATTTCATCCCATTTACCTTTCGCTCCGGCTCAGGCTCATCCATATTATTATAAGTGTTGGTCGTTGATGATATTTCTTTTGGGGGTGAATTGGGTGTGCAGTGTCTTAATCTGGATAAATTATTATGACGATGAATTTGATTTCGGCGAGATTTTAAAAAAACGTTCATGAAACACCACATGAAAAATTAGTTACATGAACGTTTTTATTGCCAATTTCAGATTCAGATTCGGAAGCTTCAGGACCAGGCTTTAATCTGGAGACTTTATTGCAGGATTTCCATTATTATTACCAATCCAAAAACCTTCAATTTGGCCTTCTTTTAAGATTTCACACCTGTTTTTGAAGAGTGAATCTAAAAGATATCAATCCACTATATTTATACCAATTAAACGCCGGAAATCATCGATATTACGGCACGTATTTACCCGGTTTTTTTAGAGGATGTTTATGTTAGATGAAGCCTGACCCATCTATTCTGAGGCTTCTGTACGGATGTTAAAAATGGCGATTTGGATTTTTTTTGAATATATTTAAGATTTACTGTAATATTTGAATTAATTCTCTAAATCAAAAAAGAAAATCTTAAAAATTAAAATCCCCACAGCTTATTGCCTCATCTTCGAGTTCGTCAGCAAAATTCTTTAGTAGTTCATGCCTTTCTTTTGCTAACTCTTTCGCGGCGTTTGTGTACATCAGCTCATTTAGTTTCAGCAGTTTTTCATGGAGATGAGAAATTGCATCATTTATTCCATCCCCATGTTCTCCTGCCTGCATAAAGGTCCTTGCAATTCCTATTGCCCCCATTGCATCCAGTTTGTCAGCGTCAGATAGAACTTTTGCCTCTAAGGTTTCAGGTTTTTCGCCTGTACTGAAACGATGAGAACGTATGGCATGAACAATCGCACAGATACTGTTTTCATCACAGCCACTGGATTTTAGATACTCCTCTGCAATCCGTGCTCCTTCCTCTTCATGCGGTATTTTAGTTTTCTTCTCCAGCGGACGGGCAATATCATGAAAAAGAGCGGCGGGGATAAGAATTTTTATATCCGCACCCTCTGCTTTTCCTATTTCTGCACAGAGGCGGGTGACACGAAGTGTGTGTGAAAGACCATGTGATCCTGACTGTCCAAGGAAGTTTTCAACAAACGCCAGTATATTCTTAATCTCAGTATTTTCCATGTTAAAATAGATTGTCGCTGAGCAAAAATAAGATGTTTGCCACAGAGAAAATTTGTTCACATATACGAACAGTAATTATAATAAATTATTCTCTGATGCAGAAAAATTAGTAAAGCCTTTGCCCTCTAAAAAAGGCAATCACAAAAAACACTCAATAAATATCAAAGCACTCTTTTTTATAAAATAGATAATTATAAATTAATCATTCAATAAACTTGTTTTTATGGGGGTGTCTTTTTGTCTTCTGTTTGTGAGTTAATCAAAAAATATCAACTGATATCATATTTTGTACTGGCATTTGCCATTACATGGGCAGTATTTAGCACACCGTTCTTCTATAGTATAAGCGACCCATCAACCTTCATTCTGACTATGGGCATTGGAGGAACAGGACCAGCATTTGCCGCAATTATTCTCTCCCGCATAATAAAACCGGAAAAAGTCGATACCGACTCCCGGATGCATTTGGCAATCTTTTTAACTGCATTTGCTTTAACCGCCGCCTGTATCATCCTATACCTTGGGATAAGTTTGTCAGCCGCTTCCATCCCGCTACTTATGCTTGTAATCATCAACTCCGCCATTGCGGCCTATATCATCAGCAGTGGGTTGTCCTCCCGCGAAGGGATCAGGAATCTCTTAAATAAACTCTATATATGGAAGGTCGGATGGGTATGGTATGTAGCGGCACTCGCACTAATTCCTGCCATAATGTACATAACAATGATTATCTGCTCGGCTATCACCGAAAATCCCTTAGGCGAGATAATCCCTGAGGTTTCCTTAGGCGTTGCATCATCGGTAATCATTGCATTAGGATACGTAACTCTTGTCAGGGGACCTTTAAGAGAAGAGATCGGATGGAGGGGTTTTTCACTCCCAAGACTTCAGTATCTTTATTCACCACTGGTTGGTACTCTCCTCCTTGGAGTAATCTGGACAATCTGGCACCTGCCGCTTCACTTAAATGGTGTATACGGAAACGGGATGGACGGGTTTATCGAGAGATTCTACTTCAACATCGGAGTCACATTTCTCTTCACCTGGATCTACAATCATTCAAGAGGCAGTCTTTTAATGACCACATTCTTCCATACATCTGTAAACACCACCGCAACGGTGCTTTTAATCCCGGCGGCAATAACGGGGCCATATTATCTGGTATTCTGTGTTCTGGTAAATATTGCCGCGATTGTCGCAATAATTAAGGATAAGATGTGGAAAAAACTGCCCGGAGACCACGAGGCAGTTTACAAATATTAAAAAATCTTTTTTAAAATGTAAACTGATATTATTATGTCTATCTTTTTCATTTACACAATTCTTAACCCTAAATCATGTATTTAGTCAGAGTTTTGTAAAATCGTCTTTTTAGTGTAATAATGGTTTGAATTTTTTTCTTTGTTTATACTTACAAGATTGCCAGAACTAAGTTTTTCAATGTGCCATAATACTGTAGAGTATGATAATTTTGTATATTCTATAAGGTCTTTCTGAGTACATCCCGGGTGTCTGTTAATGTACCTGTAAATATTTTCAGTTGTAGAACAGTTCAGAACTAACCTGAAAATTTGGTCTTCCGTGTTATATCTGCTACCATTACCAAAATAGTGGCGTGTTTTAAAAAATTTTCTTGAAGATATTTTGCCTTCCCGCATTAGAATTCTAAGATGATACTTAAGTGAACTTCTGTTTATTCCTGTTACATTTTCGATTTCATTATGACTTATTCCGGGGTTATCCATAATTGTCTGAAAAATATCCTGTCTTCTTTTATTTTCAAGAACATTTTTTGGATGTATAGTCCTTATTCCAAATGAAAAACAGGAAAGTATTACAATAATTCCCGTTATCGGGATCAGAAAAGGTAGATATAATCCAATCATTGTTAAAAAATAGTGCACAGGAGAGACTTCCCACCAGTCAAGGACAGAAACATTGTCTTCTCTTATCAAATCAGACGTTCCTTCACTGGGTATTACAATAACATTCGACTCTACAGAAACCTGATGTATGTATGCTAAAATAAAAATCATAATTATAGCAATTAGTGTCTCCCTGCGATTCATAACAGATATCTGTATCTATTAAAATAAGTTATATATTTCTCTGTTAAATAAGTGAATAGCTGACGGATGACCCTGAAACCTCTCTTCCATAAACGTTAAGTTTCCAGTCTCCAATAGGCAGGTAACCTGATGCTGTTTTTATATCGATATCAATCATGCCGTCTTTTTCGGAACTGTCGTAAAGATCAGTATAGTGCCCGATAAATGTATTATCCGGTTGGTAAACGTATAGTTCAAGTTCTCCATACTGCTCATCCCATGTTAACGTGACATCGATCTTCGAGGTAAACGGCCAGATATAGCGGGAATGATAAACCATCTCTCCCTGTGAAATGCTGTTTTGAGCCTTTGTCCCCAAAAGTTCGGAACCGGATTTGTCAATTGAAGGTAAAACAATTATTTCATTTTTTTCAATTTCATCTATGACATTTCCAGCCATGACTGGTGCAGTAAATAATGCCACAAGTATTGTTGCAATTAATAAAGCTGATATTTTTTCTGACATTATTTTGTATTTATAAAATTATGATAAATAACTGTTCAGGCCAGATAGTCGTTAGAAACTTTTTTTATCACGATTATCTGGCCAGAGCAAGTATTTACTGTGGGGTAAAATTAGCACTTTGGTAAATATCTCACTTGAAAATTTCGTGAAAATTAAGAAAAACGAAATTTTTGAGAAAGATATCATAAAATTCTATTTATGAAAAGAAATGAGAAAATTTGCCAAAAAATATTATAGGTGTAAAGAAATGAAAATAAAAATCAAAGCATTGCAGATATTTCTTCTTTCCGCATTTTTGCTGGTTAGTGTAGCAATGATGCCGGTAAGTGCAGAAAAAATGAGCATTTCCAGTTTTTTTAGTGAGATGGGCGGAACTGAAGTAAATGCCGGAGAATATCTGGAAATTGTCGATCCGAGTAACTTTAAAAACCTCACGGAAAAACAAAAAAATCAGTTTTATTCAATGAAAATCGTTGTTCCTGATCTATCCAAAAGCACTAAGGGCAACTCAAGTGTTATTGAGATAACTGAGTCTTCCCAAAGCCGGGCGGTATATCTTGTCCATAACCATAACAGTGTAAGCCCTGCACTTTTGGGAATAGACTGGAAAGCCAGTTCTGAAACGACAGCAATATTTCCTGAGGTAAATGTTGCCGCCCAGCTGTTTTCAAGTAGTGACGAAGATTCATGGGAAGAGGAGGAAAGCGAATCTGAAAGCGGGAGTGCGACAAGCTATGTAGAAATTTCAAAATATAAATTTTTACCATCTACAGCGTACTATAAAGTTGTATCCACGCATTGGGGATATACGCCCGGAGGAAATCCTTATATGGACACTCTCACTTCTAACACTCTGTATTACTCCTGAATCACAGGAGATTAAAATCCTTTTTTTTATCAGACCCCGTTTTTTTGTATACTTTAAATTGCAGTCCTGTAAAAACCAAAAAAACCCGCCCGGTTGGGATAGATTTTTCAGTTGTCTAAACAAAAAAAGGGTATTGTGAAGAAATATTCAATAAAAATATATTTTGTTCTCATTGTCCTTTTTGCCCTTCTTGTGTTCTGTTGCGGGTGCACCGGAGACTATGGTGAAAACGGCAAAGAAAATTTAAATGAATCTGCACCAAAGACGATTGAAGAACAGAGTTATTATGACCGGGTAGTCGAGGCCGAACCGGATAATGCGACAGCGTGGTGTCTAAGGGGGATGTATTACAACAATAACCTCAACAGGTACAAAGAAGCGCTGAAAAGTGCGGATAAAGCTATTGAACTCAGTCCTGAATACGGTCTCGCATGGCTTTTGAAAGGTTACATCCTTTTAAACACAGGCAATATCAGCAGAGCGGAGTCATCGTTTGAGAATGCGACATCCTATAACCCTGAACTAAAAGAATATGTCCCTGATGCAAAAGATTACAGTCCCGAAAGCTCTGATTCTTTCTGTCTGTTCTATTCGGTTTTAGACTAAAACCCTCTTTATTTATTTCAGAAAACAATAAAAAAACAAACATTTTGAACGTATTTCGAAATATTTATAACAATTTAGTGCGTATATTGTAGAGCACCACGCGAAAGCAACAAGTGCGCCGATAGTGTAGTGGTTATCACTAGGCGTTGCCAACGCCTAAACTCGAGTTCGAATCTCGGTCGGCGCATTAAACATTTTTCAGAATTTTTTTTTGGTTTCTTAGCGCAATTTATTTTAGCCATTATGCCTGAAAACATACTATGTCTCAATTTTCCAATGTTGATCTTAAAAAACTTGCAAAGAGTACTATGCAAAAATATGGATTTGATCCTTTTTTCTCTGATGATATAATAGATGAAATAGGAAGTTTAAATCCTGAAATTCTTTTAAAAAAGCAGAAAAAGACAATGGATCTTAGAAATCTGCTATGGTCATCTATTGATAACTTTGATTCAATGGACCTTGATCAGATAGAATTTGCACGTAAGAATCCCGATGGTTCAATTGAGATTTATATAGCAATAGCAGATGTTGACGTATTTGTTCCAAAAGCATCACACACTGACAAAAGAGCCGCACACAACGGAACTTCAGTCTATACCGGAATTGAGACATTCCCAATGCTTCCAGACAGACTTTCAGCAGATATTTCATCCCTTCTACCCGGTAATGAATGCATGGCAGTCGTTATTTCATACACTGTTTTGGAAAACGGAGAGATAAACAGGGGCGATATATTCAGAGCTGTTGTGAGCAATAAAGCAAAACTTGTTTATGAAACAATTGGCGACTGGCTTGAAGGAAAAACAGAGGTTCCGGAATCTGTTTACAAGATTCAGGGTCTGAATGAGCAGATTCTTATTCAAAACGAAGCCGCCCTTCTCCTTAAAAAAAGAAGGATTAAAGAAGGCGCACTTGTTCTTCAGACAATTGAAGCCTCACCTCTGATTGAGGATGGAAAAGTAATTGATCTTGTCATTCAGGAGCAAAACACTGCAAGAAACATAATTGAAGAGTTCATGGTCGCAGCGAATAAAACAGTTGTTTCATTCATATCAAACGCTAAGATGCCAATGATACAAAGAGTTGTAAAACAACCAAAAGACTGGGAAGGTATTGTTGCAACGGCAAAAAGATATGGTGAAAAACTGCCGGCAAAGCCCAATTCAAGAGCACTTACAAAATTTTTGATCAGGCAACTCAAAAACGATCCCGAAAGATTCCCTGATCTTTCTGTAACTATTATAAAACTAATCGGACAGGGAGAATATATGCCGCTTAAAGCCGGAAAATCACCAGTAGGACATTTTGCTCTTGCTGTAACTGACTATACTCATGCAACAGCGCCAAACAGAAGATATGTTGATTTAATAAATCAGCGATTGGTAAAAGCCGCACTGAAAAGCAAAAAATGCCCATATACCTTTGAAGAACTGGATGAACATGCACAATGGCTTTCGGATCGTGAAAGAGCTTCTAAGAAAGTTGAGAGATTTATGAGAAAAGCGGCCGCCGCAGTTCTTCTTCAGGACAGAATAAATGATGTTTTTGACGGATTTGTAACAGGCTCTTCTGTAAAAGGTGTTTATGCAAGGCTTATTAATCCTCCAGCTGAAGGCAGGGTAATGGAAGGTGAAAAAAATCTCTTTGTTGGAGAAAAAGTGAAGCTGAAATTAATTCTGGTAGATCCTTATAATGGATATATTGATTTTGAATGTATTGGAAGAGAAAATGATTCACAAAATTAATTTTTAATAATTTCTAAGAACTTATTTTAGTGGTTCAAATTTCCAAAAATTGCGGATAAACTACACAGAATAATCTCACAAAAAATAACATATAATATAATTTCATTCTGTTTTCGAGAACCATATTTTATTTGCCCACATAATTTTGCATCACAACAGGATAAATTGAGATTTATGCGCACCAGAAGATAGCTAATTAAAACATATACCTGCACCACCAATTGATCTCCACTTTAAAACAACAATATATCAAAAGACATTTTCCCAAAATGTAATTTTAATCAATTATGCTTCCCAAACTTTCATAAAAAGAAAATCCGGTTTATTTAGGATTAATTTTTTTGTAAACAATACTCTTTATCATCTTACGACTATAAATTTAGAAAAGATGACTTTTGATGCTGAAGATAAATTATGTTGGTGCAGTCCAAAGACCGGCAAAATTCTAAAAGATGTACTTGCAGGTCACCGGCTTACAAAAGAAGAGGGAATTTTTTTATTAAATGCTAAAGGAAGGGATGTCTTAGCTATTGCATCTGCCGCTGATTTAAAAAGGGAAGAAAAAAAAGGCCCTTATGTTACATATGTCAGGAACCAGAATCTTAATTTTACAAACAATTGTATCAATTCCTGCGGGTTTTGTAGTTTTTGTCGAAAGCCAGGAGCTACAGATCTATTTACACTTGAAAGGGATGAAATAACTGCAAAAGTAAACCTTGCAAAGAAAAGAAAAGTTACAGAAATCTGCAGTGTTGGAGGACTTCATCCTGATTTTGATGCGGATTCATACATTTCAATCCTGTCGCTGATTAAAAAAACCGCTCCTGATATTCATATACATGCACACAATCCAATGGAGGTCTGGTACGGAGCAGAAAAAAGCAAAATTTCAACTATTGAAATGCTTACCCGTATGAGAAAAGCAGGTCTTGGTTCAATGTGCGGAACCGCCGCGGAGATTTTAGTAGATGATATAAGAAAAAAGATATGTCCCGGGAAAATTTATACACAAACATGGGAGAGAATAATTCGTGAAGCACACAGTCTTGGAATAAAAACAACTGCAACCATTATGTACGGCCATACAGAATCGCCCTGCGATGTTATAGAGCATTTAGACATTTTAAGAAATATTCAGGATGATACAGGCGGATTTTTAGAGTTTGTTCCTCTTTCTTTTGTCCATAAAAACACACCCATATATATGGCCGGAAAAGCCCGTGCAGGTGCCACAGGACGTGAGGATATTTTAATGACTGCTGTTTCAAGACTTTATCTTGATAATTTTGATAATATTCAGGTTTCATGGGTTAAAACCGGCAGGAAATTAGCACAGGTTCTGTTAATGTCTGGCGGAAATGATCTTGGAGGAACGATGTATGAAGAAAGCATATCTAAAGAAGCCGGTGCATCAGATACCGAATACTTAAGTCCAACTGATATGGAAAGAATCGTAAAAGACTGCGGAAGAAAACTTGTTCAAAGAACAACTCTTTATGAATCAACATGAAATGGGTGTAATTATGAGTGAAAAAATAAAAATTGGTATAATTATCTGCGATCGCTACAGCACATGTGCAGGAGGTAAATGTCTGAGATCTTTTCATAACAGGGAAGGCGCATTTAGTATATATGAAGGAAAAGAAGCAGAGATTGTAGGTTATACTTCATGCGGCGGTTGTCCTGGCGGAAATATTGAATATGCACCGGAAGAGATGAAAAAGAACGGTGCTGAAGTGATTCATCTTGCGACAGGAATGGTTGTTGGATATCCGCCATGTCCGAGAATTAAATATTTTAAAGATTTTATAGGTGAGAAATACGGTTTGGAAGTTGTTATCGGTACACATCCAATTCCTGAAAAATATTACAAAACGCATAGAAATTTAAAAACATGGGATTCAAAACTTTATGAAAAATTGATTGCTCCAACATTGGCTGATGAAAAAACAAGATTATCATATGATTAAAGAAATAATGATATTCATAAAGTAGATGCATAGTAAAGATTAATAAATTATTCAAAAAAAAAAGATTTGGCTTTAAGGGCAAATTATCCAAATTTCAATAAATTTCAGATTCCCAATTTTTAAATTCTTATTTTTTCAAACTGTCATTTTTCTGTGGTTTCATGAATAAACCGGCTATCGCAATTCCTATTAGTGAAAGAACTGTTACTAATAAAAACACATCAGCATATCCGCCTGTTGTCGTTTTGATAAACCCTGCAATCTGCGGGCCTGCCAGAGCACCGGCACCATATGCAAGAAAAACCACACCATAACAGCGGGGATAATCACATGTACCAAAAAATCTGCCAGTTGCGGCTGGTGCTATAGCCAGCCATCCGCCAAGACATCCCCAAAGTAATGCAAAGGAGACTATATATACCGGAACTGATGGCAAAAACCATATTGCAAATGATGCCACAGCAATCAACACAAAGGATATTATTGCTGTATTTGACGGATTTAAACGATCAGATAAAGAACCAAAAAAAGGTCTTCCAAACCCGTTGAATATTGCAAAGAATCCAACAAGCAATGTACCAAGCGCCGGGGCTACTCCTGCCATCTCTGTTCCAACCGGTTTTGCAATTGATATTGCCATAAGTCCTGCTGTACAGCCGATAAAATAGCATATAAAAAGGCCATAAAAAGTCTTTGTCTTAAGCATATTATCTCTGGTGCATTCACAGTATTCACCATCCTTATCTAAAGGAGGCACATAACCGGGAGGCATCCATCCTGATGGAGGAAATCTGAGTGGCAGTGCGAAAAGAACAATCAGAAATATAAATGCGATTCCAAATATTCTGAAAGTATTCATAACGCCGAAATCCTTTATTAAAAAATCTGCCGCATTTGCAGTAAGAAATGCTGAAAATCCAAATCCAAGCACTGCAAGTCCGACTGCAAGTCCGCGTCTGTCCGGAAACCATCTTGCGGCAACTGCTACCGGAACTCCATAGGCTATTCCAACTCCTATTCCTCCGATTATGCCATAAACTATGTAGAGCATTCCAACAGAGTCTGTCATTGATGCAAGAATCCAGCCCGTGCCTGTAAGTATTCCACCAACTATTGCTGTATTTCTCGGACCCCATTCTTCAATGTATTTTCCGGCAAGAGGCATTGCTATTGCAAAACACGCCAAAAATACTGAAAAAGGCATCAGAATTTCATTTGCTGAAACATCATGACCAAGAGTGTTTGTGAAATAATCCATCAGCGGATTTACAAAGACACTCCATGAATAAATACTGCCCAGACAGAGATTTATCAAAAGACCAAGAACTACAAGAACCCATCTGCCTTTCTCAGCCGGAAGTTTAAATAATGTTATATTTTCCACAAACTTTCACCTGACTTTTTGATTACCAATTAATAATTTACAAAAACAAAAAAAATTGAGTTATTCATCCAGAGTTGAGATATCACCTGGATCAAGGCCCATTTCTTTTGCTTTTAAGACACGTCTCATTATTTTACCACTTCTTGTTTTTGGAAGTGTATCTACAAACTCAATCTCGGAAGGCATTGCAATTGGTCCAAGGCTCATTCTGACGTTGTAGATTAGATCGTTTTTGAGCTGTTCGCCAGGCTCATATCCGACACGAAGTGTTACAAATGCCTTGATTGACTGACCCTTTAATACATCAGGCTTTCCTATAACAGCGGCCTCTGCAACAGGTTCCTGTGCAACAAGGGCGCTTTCAACTTCAGCTGTTCCAATGTTATGCCCGGCAACGATTATCACATCATCTGCCCTTCCAATTATCATGATGTAGCCTTCTTCATCTTTTACAGCTAAATCCCCTGCTGTGTAGTATCCGCCTGCACCGCTCCAGTACTGCCTGTAACGCTCGTCATTATTATGAATAGTTCTCATCATTGAAGGCCAGGGTGTTTTAATAACCAAAATACCTCCTATTCCCGGCTCTACAGGATTTCCATCCTTGTCAACAACATCAGCAATAATTCCGGGGATTGGCTTTCCTGCAAATCCGGGCTTCATCTTTTCTCCTACAAGCGTTGCAATCATGTGCATACCTGTTTCAGTCTGCCACCAGGTATCGATTATAGGACATTTTGATTTGCCGATATTTCGATAATACCACTCAAAAGCCTCAGGATTTAGAGGCTCTCCTACAGATCCAAGAACTCTTAATGAGTCCAGATTGTATTTTTTAGCCCATTCCTCCCCGTATTTCATAAACATCCTGATAGATGTCGGAGCTGTGTAAAAGATTGTAACACCAATATCTTCTATAATCTTCCACCAGATTCCGGGATCAGGGTAATCAGGAACAGTTTCTGAGATAAGGACTGTAGCTCCGGTTGCAAGCGGACCATAGACAATATAACTATGGCCTGTTATCCATCCAGGATCAGCTGTGCACCAGTGAACATCCGTATCCCTCATGTCAAAGACATATTTTGTAGTATAATATGTTCCAACCATGTAACCGCCGCATGTATGAACTACGCCCTTTGGGGTACCTGTAGTTCCGGATGTATACAGGATAAAGAGGGGATCTTCAGAGTCCATTTCTTCAGGCTCACAATAATTTTCTGCCTGTTCCATTATTTCATAGAAATCAACCTCTTTTTCCTGTATAAGCTCGACATTCAGGTTAGAACGGCGAAGGACAATCACTTTTTCAACACTTGGTGCGTTTGTTATTGCTTCATCCACAATTGATTTTAGCATTATAGCCTTGCCACGCCTGTAGCTAACATCTGCAGTTATTACAATTTTGGCTTTAGAATCACGGATTCGACTGTTTAAAGCATCTGCTCCAAAACCGCCGTAAACAATTGTGTGGACTGCACCGATTCTTGCGCATCCAAGAATTGCCACAACATGCTCTGGAACAAAAGGCATGTAAAGACAGACTTTATCACCTTTTTTAACGCCGAGATTTTTAAGAGCATTTGCAAAACGCATCACCTGTGTGTGAAGCTGACGGTATGTCATTACGCGTTCTTCAAGATCGTTTTCTGCCCTCCAGATTAAAGCGACCTTGTTTCTTCGATCGCCTAAAACATGCCTGTCAAGACAGTTACAGGTGATATTTAGTTTTGCGCCGGTGAACCATTTTGCATAAGGATGATTCCATTCAAGAACCTTGTCCCAGGGTTTTATCCAGTCCAGTTCATGTGCAATTTCACTCCAGAATCTCTCAGGATCATCTAAAAACCTGCGGTAAGCCGGTTCATATCTTCCCATCCATGTGTTGTCAATGTATGAGTATTCAGGAAGGTGAGATTTGTTATCCAGTTTCACATCGAAGTTTTCACTCATTTTTTACCTCCTTCATGATTAATCATGTAGAATGTTTTTCCTGCACATTCTTTTTTGACAAAATTTGCAAAAAAGATATGCAGTGCGTTTCAACTTAATTTTACATTGAACAGGTATAAATGTAACTTATGCACCACATATATGCAGTGCATATGAATATGGACACATATAGTGATAATAATAAAATGCAACAGGAATTTCAGGATATAATTCATATTAAAGAACTTTTGAAAAAATTCCCTCTAGGACTTAACATAACAGAAATATCTAATGCACTGCATATGCATAGAAATACATGCGCCAAATATCTGGATATGATGAGAATTAAGGGAGATATTGACAAAAAACAAAGCGGAACTGCAAAAAATTATTTTTTAGTGCAGAGGATGCCGTTATCCTCACTTCTTAGATTTGAAGAGGGCCCTGCCATAATTATAAATTCAAAACAGGAAATTTTAATGGTAACAAAACCTGCTCTTGATTTGTTCAAATGCCCGCTTGATGTTATGTACGGTGAGAAAATACAAAACCTGCCCTATCACATTTTTAAAGATAATGAATTTATTGAAAGTGCAGTAGAAGCAGTAAACGGCAAAAATTCCAATTTAAAAAGAGAAACTTTTATTTTAGGAAAAAAATACTATTTTTCAATCAGGTTTATTCCAATAATTACAGATTCAGGAAAAACAGGCTGTGCAATTCTGATTCAGGACAATACAGATTTTTTTGAGGCGAAAGATAAGCTATTCATTTGCAAAAAACAGTATGAGGCAATAACATCAGATCAGACAGAATTTATTGTACATACAGATGTTGATCTTCTAATTACTTTTGTAAACGAAGCTTTCTGCCGGTATCTTGGAAGAAGTTTTGAAGGACTCTGCGGCCTAAGATTTATACCGATGTTTCAGGCGGATGAGCGTGAAAAGATAAAAAATGTATTATCCTCACTTTCACCACAAAACCCTTCCGGGTCAATTGACATTAAAACAATACAAAAAGACGGAAGTTTTGGTTTTGAACACTGGATTTTCAGAGGAATTTTCAATGATAATAAAGAAATTTCCGGTTATCATGCAATCGGTAGAAACACAACAGATCTTAAAAAAAGCGAAGTTCAGTTAAGACAGTATTATGACAATCTTGAAAGGTTAATTCAGGAGAGGACAAAAGAGCTTCAGGAGGTAAACAAAAGACTCCTGGGAGTGATCTCCGAAAAAGAGGAGATTGAAAAAGAGCTCTTATTCACACAATTTGCGTTTGACAATGCTTCAGATTCAATCATTTTATTTGATGATTCAGGAGCTGTTTACAAAGCAAACAAAACTGCAGGAGAACTTCTGGGGTATTCTAAAGAAGATTTCGGAGAAAAATCTGTTTATGACATAAACCCTTCAATATTACCTGAAGAATGGAGAAATATGTGGGCTGAAGCACATCCGGGCAAAAAAGAGAGAATCATATCAATTCACGCCAAAAAGGATGGAAAAATATTCGATGTGGATGTGTCAAGAACATTTGTAAGATTTCATGGAAATATGTATTTCTGTTCAATTGCAAGAGAAATCTGATGAATTTTCGGCAAATACCAGATAATTATCAGGATTTTTGAATTATATGATTCATTCCATATTTTATCTGATTCAAAGGAGTGCCTGAAACATTTACTTAAAAAACGTTTATGAAATTATATTTCATGCTAACTGTTTCATGTAAGTTACGAAGTATCTTTCATATAAATTTTTTCACCAGTCCTTTTTCATCGCCTCTGCCTTTAACTTCTTTGGCATAAGCTCGATTGCGTATCGAAGCGATGTTCTGGGCATATTTTTTTTATTCTTTATTACATATTCAAAAATTTCTTTTGTGTGAATGCGGCTCTGCTCTTTTAAAAGCCACCCGTAGCCTTTCTGTACCATGTCATCAGAATCCGAAAACAAAAGATCGGCAATTTCTATTGACTCTTTTAAAAATTCACCCTTCTTTGCAGGAATAATTAAAGACACCGCCGCCGCACGCCTCATCCACCTGTTCTCTGACTTTGTCCAGATTTTTAATTCTTCAATATATTCAGGATATTTCTTTATGAAATCGCCGATCGCATGATTGCAAAATCCGTCACATGAGGCCCAGTTTGTGATGTATGAATCAATCCAGAGCTTAAAGACGAAGATGTCATCTTTTTCAAAACGCTCTGACATCGACTGTGTCCAGTTTGAAACGATAAATGACTCCTCCATGTATCCGGATTCATAGAGCTCTTCGCAGAGCTCAAAAATTTCAGACTTAGGCCTGTCAGAAATCTCCTTCCAGTATTTCTTTGCAATTTTTGTGACATCGGCAGTCTTCATCCCGTAGCACTTCGGCTCCTCCTTAAAAAATCTCTTAGAGCTTTCACGAATCGCAGGGTCTGCCTTTTCTAAAAGCTCCTGCCTTATCTTTTCTATCACTACATCCATTGGAATAAATTTTAAAAAGTATATAATATAATGATTTGGCGTGCAGTGTGTATGTATCCGGTCTGCATGCAATGTGTAAGGGAATGTCTTAAAAGAAAAATTGTTATCTCTTAATATGAATAAAGGATGTTGCAGGAGAATCTTATAATGCCGGTAATAACAGTTGATGAAAAACTCTGCACGGGTTGCGGCACCTGTAGCCGGATTTGCCCGGGAAGAATTATAATACAGCCTGAGGATAAAGAAATCCCGTATGTTCCAAAAGAGCTTGAGAACATGTGCATTAACTGCGGGCACTGTGAGGCTTTCTGCCCGGAAAATGCCCTTCTTGCAGGAAGTCCGCAGGGAGTGTCAAACCCTGTTTTAAAGGGAACAGGAGAAATTTCAACAGAAGATATTGAATTATATCTTAAAAAACGCCGCTCAATAAGAAGCTACAAAAAAAATCCGGTTTCTCGTGAAATAATCCTTAATATTTTAGATATTGCCCGCTACGCACCATCAGGATGCAATGCACAATCTGTCGGGTGGACTGTTGTGTATAAAAGAGAAAAGGTCAGAAGAATTTCAGAGCTTACCATTGAGTGGATGAAGACTCTTGTAAATACTCCTCATCCTATGAGCTGTTTTGCGCCCGGACTTATTGATGCATGGGAGAGCGGATACGATGTCATATGCCGCGGAGCGCCCCATCTTGTCGTTGCCCATGTTCCTGAAAATAATCCTCTTGCACAGGTTGATTCAATCATTTCACTATCTCATTTTGAGATTGCCGGACAGGCTTTTGGTGTCGGTTCCTGCTGGGCCGGGTTTGTTGCAGGCGCTGCAATGTTTTATGAGCCGATTTCAAAGGAGCTTGAAATCCCTAAAGGAAGGAAATTTGCAAATGCACTTATGTTTGGCTATCCGAATTACACACCACACGCAATTCCAAAGAGAAAACCACTTGATGTTTCATGGATTTGAATAATTACTGTATACATAGTATCAGAACTTATGTCTGGAAATATACTCAAAGTAAGAAATGTATTCAGTTTCAGTGTATAAAGTAAGGAAATATATTAGTAAATCTACCTGGAAATAAACTCCGGAAAAATTAAAAAAATATCTCCCGGAATAAATATCCCCCCATAATAACAAAATCGGGAATGACAAAAGATGAATAAAAAATACAGCTGTAAAGAGATAAGTGGTGAAAAATCCTTTCCCTGCGAAGTTAATCTTCCTGAAGAATCATCGGTTTTTGTGTATGTAAACGGAAGGCAGGCGGCAACGGCGGTTGTAAGTCCAGAATTGCTTTCAGAATACGCCGCCGGCTATCTTTTAACTGAAGGGATAATAAAAAATGCAGAAGAGATTGAATCGGTTTTTGAAGAAGGCAACAGAGTCAGCATCATAACATTAAACCCAAGAAAAATGCTTTTCACCAAAAGGACAGTTCTCTCAGGCTGTGGCGGAGGAACAATAATTGTTGATTATTCATCTATTCCTTCAGCACCAAAAGGAACTTCTTTTTCCTCAAAAAGAATTATGGAAGCGTCAGAAATAATAAAATTATATGAGAAGACAGACCTGACCGGTGAAATATACTTTGCAGGACTTTTTACAAAAGATAAAACACTTGCAGTAGCAGGCGACATCGGGCGAGAAAACGCACTTGACAAAGCGATTGGAAAGGCATTTCTTGAAAAGTGTCTTTTCCCTGAGTGTTTTGCTTCATTTAGCGGCCGTATCTCGGCTGAAACAGTCAGAAAATGTCTCTTTGCGCAGATCCCGGTTATCGCAACAACAGGCTCAGTCACATCTCTTGCCTGTGATGTTGCACGTGAGCGGAATATGACACTAATCTCATTAGAAGAAAACCGGATGTGCATCTTTTCAGGAGACGAAAATATTTGCGAATAGATTTTTTAAATTTTAAAATCTAATCTGCAAAAAAGTCGCAATAATCATTACTCTTATACCCCTAAAGCCCCCTTTTATTAATGTGATACGTGACCCTCCGGTTAAAAAAATACTATACTGGTGCCCGAATTGTAATCTGCCGCTGATCAATAAGAGTTGTTCATGTGGCAGTGAATCAATAAGCATACAGCTTCAAAAACCATTTGAGCTTCGGCCAGCACTGTCAGCCGATGTTACATTAATAAAAGAGCTTCTTTTAGAAAAATACGGGCAGGTCCCGGTTCCTAAAATTATTCTTCTCAACAAATACGGCGGAGATGACAGAGCAGAGCTTGTCATAATAAACGGAGTAAAGTTCGGCTGGCTTTTGTTTGACCCGGTTGAGAGAAAACACAGGCTGGACATTGCTGTTGATGGCATTCCTTATATCATTGGTCATGCAGATAAGGGAATTATTGATATTGACGCAGACACCGACTATACAAAAGATAAAGGAAGAATAGGTGGCAAACGTGTTAATCTTAAAAACCCTTACGAAAACGGAACTTACATTGTAAAATTCAGAAAAAAATACGGAACGGGGATTGTAAGAGACGGCACAATAAAAGTAAAAGAGCTTGTTTCAGTTGAACCTTTACCTCCGGCCTTAAATCCTGACTGGAAAGAGGCAATAGCAAAAAACAAAAATCATCTTAAAAATTTAGAGCACACCGCAATAAAAACAATAAAAAAACACATGAAAGATCGCCCGACTGTCAATGTATCTTTTTCAGGCGGAAAAGACAGCACAGCAATTCTTCATCTTGCCAAAAAAGCAGGTATAAAAGACGCTTTTTTCATTGATACAGGGCTTGAATTTCCGGAAACAATTAATTTTGTAAAATCATGCGGTGTTGAAATTATCCAAAAAGGCGGGGATTTCTGGAAGGGGGTTGAAAGGGCAGGTCCGCCTGCAAAAGACAACCGCTGGTGCTGTAAACTTCTTAAACTAAATCCACTGAAAGTTTATCTGTCCGGAATCGGCTCCTGCGTTACCATTCAGGGAAACCGCTGGTATGAATCATGGAATCGTGCAGATCTTGGTGAGACAAGTCAGAATCCCGCTAACCCTCTTCAGCTTAATGTATCTCCGATAAGGAGCTGGAGGGCATTTGAGGTTTTCCTCTATCTTTGGTGGCAGAATAAAAAGATAAACCCGCTGTATGATATGGGTCTTGAAAGAATTGGCTGTTATTTATGTCCTTCAATGCTTGAAAGCGAATATGAAACTATGCGTGTGCTTCATCCTGATTACACCAAAAAATGGGATGATTTTCTTGAGTCGTGGTCTGATAAGAAAGGTTATCCTCCCGAATACAAAGACTGGGGACTTTGGCGCTGGAAGGCGCTCCCGCCTAAAATGCGTGAAATTTGCAAAGAAAGAGGAATTGCAATAAATCATGACTATACCTTAAAGACCGGACCTGCAAGAGAGAAAAATATTGATTCTGATTTTTCAAAAAATACAGGTTCAAACGAAATTTTGGAAAATTCATCTAAGACAATTAAAAAAGAGGATAAAAAACCTGAAAATATTTTTCAAAATAAAGAATTTTCAGCAGATTCAGATTTAAATTATGATATCTTAAAAATACGGGATGATTTCTCAATTCTCGGGGATGTCATATATCTGGACAACGCCGCAACAGGTTTTTCACCACAGCAGGTTATTGATGCAATGGTTGATTTTGAGCACAATTACCGTTCAAATGTCGGTCGCGGTGTCCACAGCCTGACACAGATTGCCTCTCAGAAATACTGGCATGCACATGAAAAAGTCTCCAGGTTCATCGGCGGAGAAAAAGGAGTAACGGTTTTTACAAAAAATACAACTGAAGCCATAAACATGGTTGCAATGGGACTTTCGTGGAAGCCAGGCGACAGAGTTATTACAACTGTTCTTGAGCACCACTCAAATCTTCTACCATGGAGGGCACTTTCAAAATACGGCGTTGAAGTGGATGTTATCGGGATTGACTCTTCCTATATGCCCAACTTAAAAGAGCTTGAGGAAAAAATAACTCCTTTTACACGCCTGGTTGCAGTGACTCATGCATCAAATGTCTTAGGAGTTGTAACGCCGGTTAAGGAAATTTCTGAGATCTGCCATAAACATGGTGTAAAACTCCTTGTTGACGGTGCACAGAGTGTTCCTCATATTCCTGTAAATGTCGCAGAAATTGGATGCGACTATTTCGTGTTTTCCGGGCACAAAATGCTCGGGCCGACAGGAACCGGCGTTTTGTGGATGAAGGAGGCCGACATCGAGCCGCTCTTTTTGGGCGGCGGGATGGTTGAGTCTGTAACAGCTGACGGCTTTACTCCTGAGACAGGCTACCGTAAATATGAGGCAGGAACATCAAATATCGCAGGCGGTATAGGGCTTGGCGCCGCAGTTGACTATCTGACAAAAATCGGGATGGAAAACATTTTCGAGTATGAAGAAACCCTGACAAAGAGGCTGATTGATGGTTTGTCTGAAATTCAGGGTGTTCAGTTGTATGTAAACCCAAATCCAAAAAAGAGAATTGGTGTTGTATCTTTCACAGTCGAAGGTATAAATTCTCATGAGATTGCACAGATGCTTGATGAAACATCTGATATCATGCTCCGGTCAGGAAAGCACTGCTGCCATCCGCTGATGGACTTTTTAGGACTTAAGGACGGGACAGTCAGGGCAAGCATTGGCCTTTACAACACGATGCATGAAATTGATCTCCTGATTGCGTCGGTTGAAGAGATTGTCCGGTAATTTCCTTTTTAACCTAAGTTTGCCACTTACGTATAAAGTACCAATCAAATGATTTGAATAAATAGCTCAAAAATCCAATTAAAAAGAAATAAGACTGTTCTTAGTGATGTTACAAATGATCAAACATGCAAACAAAACTAAGAACCTATGTAGTTGAGCCTAATGACAATATATCCTTTCCTATTGGCATCATCCTGCTTGTCAAAACACTATATGAAATACTTAATTTTTCAGAAATTTTTGGCAAGCATAAGAAAAAAGGAATAAGTATCGATGATTTACTTATCGCGCTTATCAGTTACAAGCTGACTGATAATTTCAGCATCAAGCGCTCACATGGATGGATAAATCGCTTAGAGGTTTTGCAGATATTTAACCTGATTTCTTTCAGTGAAAGAACGATTTATCGTCTTCTTGAAACAATCGGAGCAAACAGAGAAGAAATCATCTCAGATATTCAGGATAGAATCTTTGATAGGTATGATTTTGATCTCACCGACATCAACATGGACTGGACCAGTATAGTTCTTCACGGAAATAAAGCAGAACTTGGTAAATATGGATATAGTCGGGATCACAGACCTGACAAAAAACAGATAACTATTGGATTGGCTGAACTGGCTAATCCAATCAATATTCCGATAGGAATGACTGTTGAACCCGGAAATCTCAACGATCAGAAACATTTCAAAAAGACGTATCTTCAGGTAAAAGATAGATTAAAAGAAGATTCTCTAGTAATATTTGACAAAGGTGCAAACAGCATTGATAATACTCAGATGATTCGCTCCGATAACCTGCAGTATATCACAGGAAAGAAGCTTAACAAAAGTGATGATAAGATAATTGCAAAATTCGAAGAATATAGTCCTGAAATTATTGATGATGAAGCCGGCATTCGCGGCATTAAAATTGTGAAACCAAACAGCATCAATTACTTCTATTTTTCAAAGAAACTTCAGAAAGAACAACTTGAATCCAGGGCGAGAAAAGTTGTGAAACAGATTAAGGAAGCAAAAACGATTCAGGAATGTATTGAAAAAAATAAAAAACTCCCTAAGAAGTTTCGTATAAATAATTTGCTTGTTGATGTTGATTATTCCATCCAGACAAAACTTGTTCAAATTTCAGAGGATGAAGCTGTAAAACTCCTTGAAGATAAATTAATCACTGGCAGAGAAGGATTTTTCTGTCTGAAATCAAGTAAGAATTTGACACTTGTTGAGGCCCTAAATACATATCGAAAAAAAGACTCGATTGAGAAGATATTCCACTCTTTAAAGAATGAAATTGAAATTAAACCATTGAGAGTCTGGACAGATAACAGCATTTATGGTGCGTTAATCATCGGATTTATTGCACAGCTTTTTATTTCACTGATTCGATTTGAAATCCCGGAAATGAAGCATACATCTACAAAATTCATAAAAAAATCATTATCGAATTTGACAGTTACCATTGATTTGTGGAAAAGAAAGACAAAAAAGTACATTCACTCGAATTTTGACTCCATAAATACGAAGATTTTACTCTATGACTGGGGCATTTCATGATTTTAAAGTAGTAAAATAGCCAACTGTCAAATTCTATTTCCTGACAAAAATTTGAAAAAATCGAATAGAGATAGTGGACAGTATCTTGAGGGGGATTGAACTCTAACTGGCAAAGTTAGGTTTTAAGAGAAATGCCGGTAAAATTGATATTCAATATAGCCTAAAGGACTTATATTTGTAAATTATACTTTTCCCCATGATGTCAAATTCCACGAGGATGCCAAAATAAAAATTGAGCTTTTCTGGAATTTTGTCAGTATTAGAGGAGGAGCTAAACACATGCGCTACTCCTCCAGATATATTGATAAATTGCACAACTACCAGTTTATCGCATTCACACCCACATTTCACACAGATAGTCCGGATGCCCTCGGACTGAATAAATCAAGGCACGGATTATTTAGGTTAATCCTGATTAATTACCAGATAACATTCGATCTATTGAATTGTTTACGTTGCACCTGGTTTTTACTCCCTCCTAGTGTTGTCAGGTCATAAAATATTCCCTCAGTTTAGCCAGGAATTCAGCTCAAAACCACTGACACCGCCTTTAATCTTGTATATCATCTCAATCATCCCGTCGGGTAAGCTTACGATACACAAAATACAGGAGCCTTTACCCTGAAATACAAAGTTACCACCTATCCACCAGTTATTTCTAACTTGATGTCCTTGACCGAGATATAAATTCATCATGTATTTCTTTCCTTCGAGATTAAATTCCACGAGGATACCAAAATAAAAATTGAGCTGGCTTGGATTTTCGTCTTTTGTAGAGTTAGGGCTAAACACATGCGCTCCTCCCCCTGATATATTGGTAAATTTCTCAGCCACCGATTTATCGCCTTTGCGTCCGCAATTCAGATCAATAGTCCAAATATCACCGGAATTTGAAATATCAGGCGGGAGCGAATTAGGTTGTTCCGGGGTAATTACCAAGGAATTCTCGATAAATTTGATAGATTGGATTGCACTGCATTTGATTTCAACTATGTTCTCTTGCGATTTGGACATTATAAATTCTCCTTTTTCATATATCTTGAAATAATTTTATAAGAATATAATACTATCCCTATATTTTATGAAGTTGCATAAATATTTTAGATATTTTTCTGTGTGTTTCTTTAGGTTACCCTGTTTATATTTTCACTGAGAACCTTTCACAATCTTACATGTGACGAATTTTGACACAGAGATAATATTACTAAAATCTATGCATAGTGTACGAAAAAAGACCTTTTCCGATAAAAATCGGTCTAGCCAAAAGTTGCTCTCAGGATGTGATCCTCAGAGATATTTAATATAGTATATTCAATGGTGGCTCCAACTGATGACCCGCTATAAACTGTAGCACCATCCAGTTTTATAGTCACTACTGCCTTTCCTGCATCTGGCATGAAGTAAATTGTCTTGCTGCTTCCGGTAGGGATATTGATTCCTCTTGAATTCTCTAGCGGGTCAGGCGGTGACAGAGAGGCATATCCATCTGATGCGGGTGACCAGATAATCATTAATTTTTTTGTTGAAATGGTTGCGGTAGCTGTAGCAGTTGCTGTTGGGGTAGATGTCACAGTTGCCGTGGATGTGTAAATTGAGGTTGTATTGTTTACGGAAGACATTGTGATTTTTTGACTGTAGATAAGTACGTCGCTGACAGTATCAATAATATTAACAGTGATCTCATTGCCCAGAAATGCCATAGGTGTTCCATTTATTTTGTTTGGATCATCTGTAACCGTATATCCGGCGTCTGTCCGGATAATGAACAGGTATGTCCCAGGCGCCCATTTAAGACCAACAGGGTATGGACTGGCGGTTACGCTTCCACCTGGTGTTGTGATCTGAACTGCAATGGGATAACCATCGCCAGAACCGGAAAGCAGGCCGGTATCTCCGGCACGATTGGATAGTGTAATCAGAGGATAACCATATTGTGTATTATATTTTGCCTCAGCAACGACATAAGCAGTCTTTTGGTGCATATCGCCGATTAAGCCAAAGAAGAAAACCGAGATTACTGCAGTCATAATAACCACCAGAGCAACTAAGAGAATTACTCCTATAAGAGCACTTACTGCTGAGTCATTTTTATCTGTGACTTGAACCGGAGATTTTAGGATTAGCAGTATCATGTTCTTCTCCTGTGTGAGCTATTGTGATGGTTATCTGTCGGGAACGTCTTTTTTTACAGAATAATCATTACCAGCTTCTTTGAGGGCACAATCCCTGCAATAAGTATAAAGAGAACTCCTGTAGCGACAGGAATAAAGTTGCTCCTGAGACTCTTTTCTCTTTTTCTGCATGCAAATCACAATCCCTGAACTCAGTAAAGAGGCGAGGATTAGAGCCATAGTCACGACAATGACTGTCGTTGCATTTGGCGACAGAAGCAGGAGCATACATAAAATAAGAATTGCAGCGATAAATATCCCAAGACAGATACCTATTAGGAGGCCTCCTTCCATACCCAGACGATATGAGATTTTTTTGAACATACAATAATGGTTGTTGTTGAGATATCGGTATTTATAGATATCTGACAGATATGCATTGGAAAATAGAAAAAACAGCTGCGGGGGAGATGCAGGAAACAATGCTTCAAAAAAAATAGTTTTAATCAGACATAAACCAAAATGTTCACTATCAAATGAGAATACCTGAACTGCTTGCACCTGCCGGAGACTGGTCATGTTTAAAGACAGCTGTAGAAAACGGTGCGGATGCTGTTTATTTCGGCATCAAAAATATGAATATGCGGGATAATGCCGGCAACTTTGAGATAAGCGAACTTCCTGTCGTCATGCATTATCTTCATGAAAATAATAAAAAAGGATACCTAACCTTAAATACTATTTTTTATAACAGTGAGCTTTTAAAAATTAAAAAGATTATAGCGGAAGCCAAAGAAGCCTGTGTTGATGCCATAATCTGCTGGGATATGGCAGTTCTTGATATGGCAAACAAGGCAGGAATTCCTGTTCACATTTCAACTCAGGCGAGTGTCTCAAATTATCAGGCGTTTAAGTTTTACGCAGGATTAGGCGCAAAACGAATAATCCTTGCAAGAGAGTGCTCACTTTCAGACATTTCAGAAATCAGAAAAAAGGCTGATTCCGATAATCTTGATTGTGAGATTGAGACTTTTATTCACGGTGCTATGTGTGTGAGCATGTCAGGCAGGTGTTTTTTATCGGCCGATACATTCCATAAATCCGCAAACAGGGGCCAGTGCCTTCAGCCCTGTCGGAGGCTTTACTCTATTACTGATGTTGAGGATGAGGATAACTCCTATATATTAGGCCACGATTATGTTTTAAGCCCAAAAGATCTCTGTTCTATAGAAATCCTGCCGGAGCTTATTAAGGCAGGAATCAGCTCTTTTAAGATTGAGGGGAGAAACAGGCCGCCTGATTATGTTAAAACAACAGTCTCCTGCTACAAAAAAGGTTTGAATGCTATAGATTCGGGGGAGTTCACACCTAAGCTTGCTATGGAATTAAAAGAAGAACTTTCCAAAACCTATAACCGGGGATTTTCAGGAGGTTTCTATAAGGGTCTTGAAAAGGACTGGATAAGTCCTGGTCCCTCTGCCAAAGAAACAAAGGAGTATTGCGGGGAGGTTGTCAATTATTATAAAAAAGTTCAGGTGGCAGAGTTTCTGATACGCTCAGGGAGCCTGAAGACAGGCGATAAAATTCTTGTCTACGGCAAAACAACCCCTGCAGAATATAGTATAATTAAAGAGATACAGATAAATCACAAGAATGTTTTATCTGTTGCGAAAGGTGAGCGGTGCGGGATTAAAGTGCCGTTTTTTGTCAGACCCGGGGATAAGCTGTTTTTGGTTAAGGATAGCGTTAATTGAATGCAGAAAATAACAGTCATTTTTTTCATATCCAAATTTAATTCCTGATAATTCTTATAAGAGTTTCTTCAACTTCTTTTATCTTGTCAGGTTTTAGTCTGATTGTTTTATCGATATAGATAATTATCAATTTATACGCCGGAAGTTCCTATACTGGAAAAGGAGCCGGAACATGCAATTGCTCAACTTTTGACAAGGGAGTGAATTTGAGGTTCAATAAAATTAAAAAAAATCATGATTTATGAAATCATTGTTCAAAGATATATGTTTTGATTTTTAGAGAACCAAAAAAATAATGAGGAATTTAGTTAATTTAATGATATGATAGATGCAGTCCCAAATATTGATCGAAATCAATTTCCTTTTCAGAAAATACAGAAAATTCAAGACACTTATAATGGCAGTAAGTTGTTTGATACGAAAAATAAATTTTGCAGTATTGAATTTGGTCGGGCTTTGCATGGATTTGAATACAGATATATTTCATCAAAAACTCAGGAAAAAAGGTACTTTGACATAACTTTGAAATATGGGGATACACCTCCTGTAGAACCAATAAATTACAGATTTCTTCAGGATGAAACAATTTATTTATTTTTCACTTGCTGTTTATCACTTTTTGATTGCTATGCATATGCTCTATATGCTGCATGTTCTCATTTGGATCCATCTAGAATTCCCTTAAACAATTTAAAAGATGGTAATGTCTCTTTTCATAAAATAAAAGATAAAAAATCATTATATAATTTCTTAAAAGACAAAACAATTTATAAAATAATTGAGAATACAAAAGATGATCCAAAATATAAGGATATTCAAAACTTTAGAAATTATTTAAATCATCGAGCACATCTACCACGAACAATTTTTCTTTCAACTGATTCTCATATCTTAAGTAGAATTGATACAATTGAATATTTAAATATGGAAATAAAACCGAATGCACTTTGCGAGTATAAAGATTGGATTGACCAAAATATAAATGGTCTTCTTGAAGAATTTTATTTATTCTTAATGGATCATTTTTAATGATCTTCATGTCCACAACAAGTTACTGCTGATAGATCCATTCTCTGACGATCCGCTGATATGTAGAGATTCTGTAAACTTTTTGAAGCCTTTAGTCTGGGAAAACAATGAAAAAAATGTTTCTGATCAATGTGGATACTCGTGTTACAGATATTTACCTTACTAATTTTGATCGCATCTTCCGCCACTTCTATTTCCGCAAGACTGCAAATTAAATCGCAGAAAAAGAGAAAGAATTGTTGAAAGGTGCGTTTCTTTATGAAGACAACGGCTGGACAAAAGATTATTTCCAGCCAGACAACTTGATGGGTAAATAATGCATGTAGATGAGGAAAAAAACCAAATACATCCAAAATAGATAACCACTTATCATGAGTCTGACAGAAGCACAAAAAAAAGAAGTCAGGGTGGCGATGGAAGCATATGCAGCCGCCTATAAAACAAAGGATTTCGATGGAATGATGAATATATTTTCTCCGGGCATCTGTGGATTCGGCAGCGGGCCGGACGAAATAATAAAGAACCATGAGAGTTTTGCCCGGCAGATAAAACGCGATATGATCCAGGCGGATGTTGAATCAGTGGTATTCAGTGAGACGCAAATCAACGGCGAAGGAAAGGTAGCCTGGGTAATGACTCAAAGTGCCATTGTATTTACAGTCTCCGGGTCGGAGAAGCAGACTGTCAAAGGCAGATCCACTATGGTTCTTCGAAACACTGATGATAAATGGCTCATCGAGCAGATCCACTTTTCGATGCCATATGGCAGACAGGCAGAAGGGCAGTCCTTCCCTGAGGCATGAATCCCGGAAATAGATGTGTTATTTAGGTAACAGGTCTGTCTCTTCCATGCTATTTTTTGGCTTTTTAATTTAACAGCAAAATTACCTTGGAAATGATGAAATATTTTACCCTGCCTCTTTTGTGTAATCAGACTTTATTGATTATCCAATGTGAGAGATGTTTCATCTCTCCTTCTGACATGTAGACGATCGTGGCGTAAGAATTATGTCTACGTATAATTAATTATCAACCGGGAGGCGGCCAGAGAATCTTTTTTAGGCCAAAAACTTTTGAAAAAATCCAGTGAAAAAACAATGAAAGGAGCGGGCCGAAGGGATAAAAGTTTTACACAAAACCTCCCTGACTGATCCTTTTTTTACCGGCCAATGCGGCCCGTATCTACTAAATTAACGTAGAAAAAGATGTATTTTGCATGCTGTTTGTCAATTGTAATAAGGTGAAAATGAAAAAATCTACTATTTTTTTGTTATCAGGACTGATTTTTGCGATATTATTGGTGGCTGTTATCATGACCATAATTTATGGTGAAACCGGTCGGGATGTACCTGATGGAGATAATCTCATAAATATCACTAAGCAACCTGAAATGGATCCAAGGATAGATTTGACAAAACCAGGATGTACCGGCTATTCCAGCCAGAAAATCCTTAAAGAATACGGGAACTGGTCGAAAATAATATATTATGACCGTGACAACTGGAATCTCATCAGACCGTAAGATAAATACTTCGATAAGTACGAGTCAATTAATGGAGGACCTGTCACCGGATGTGGACAGAATACCTGTTTTGGAGGGCTTTATATCTGGTGGGATCCTGATATTCCTGTCAATGAGACAATAATGGATGAAATCTATTCGCTATTTGCTGAAAGTGCAAAAGCAAACGGCATGGAGGAGCCTTATCTTATATTTATACCCGGAAAACTAATCCTTGACTGAATTGATAAGATAATAAAAATCAACCTTTTGATTTTTCTTCAAATTAAAATAAATTGAAAGCACAGACAAAATATCTTGAACTGAATCCATCTATTCATGAAATCATGAATATTATATGATTGTTTAAATTATCAAGTATCATCAGCCGGAAAAGGTGAGCGGTGCGGGATTAAAGTGCCGTTTTTTGTCAGACCCGGGGATAAGCTGTTTTTGATTTTGGAGACAGAGAAATGACTGGAATAAATGTTATCATCAGGAAGGATGCTGGTGTTTGACATTAAAAAAAAGGCAGTAAATATTTTGCTTTGAATAATCCGGGAAATCTCTCTGCAAATCTCATTTTTTTTAAATTAACAGTTCAAGTAAATAATGAGAGAGAATGTAAAGACTGATATATTACATTCAAAAGTGGGAGACTCATGGAATATTTTTTCCTTTTGTCAAAACTAAAAAATCAATCAGGTTTAGTGAAATTTGAAAAGAAGGACCTGTATTTATCTAACCAATCCTATATCCTTCTTTTCCAAAAGATTAATCCTCCGGTTGATACAACCGACATTTATTATTAAAAGCTTCATCGCAGATAAAAGTTTGCATGCCGTTTGTTAATTGTAGTATCCCGAACGGATTTGAGGCGTCTGCAGGGACGGCAACAGGGTTTCGATGTCCATCCTGTCAGCTCTTTTTAAGACCATATTCATAGGTGGCCTTCTTGTCAGGCGCCTCGAACATGACCACATTGTCATATTTTCCAAGCGTCCATCATATGCCTGTATATCAGATATTTTCTTTTGCATCCGTTTCGATATCTTTCATATTATGTTCGATTACTTCCTTTGAAAGCTCTTTTTTGAATTTCGCCATTGCAATAAAAAGCATTTTTTCTCTTCTTTTGGATAATTTATTCTTAGGGAGTATTGTATTTGAATTTAGGGCCTCAGGGTTTTAGGAGAGTGGAATCTTATTATCAGCACCGTTATTACGAAATATAATCATAATATTGTAAATGAAATCGGCCGTTCTGACAATACTTGTGATAATTCTTTTCATTATTGCACTTTTTATTGGCAATTTTGCCCTTTTTGCACAGCCCGATGATTCCGGTGCAAAAACAACTGTGAATCATCTTTTAAAAAAGGAAAACGGCACGTATATGGACGTAATCCATGTAACAGTCCGTGGAGGAACAGAGGAGGAGATAGGATATGAGCTTGGGAAAGCCGGCATAGATGAGTTTGACTCATTCCTTTTGCCTTTCGCTGACATAAAATACGGAGAGGAAAAGGAGCAGTACATCAAAAGTTATGACGATGTTTTATACGAGCGGATGCTTGGAATAAAGAAGGCATATCAGCTCAGTGAAGACGATTACAGCTATGATGCCAGTTTTCCTATATATATATCACTTTATCCTTCATGTTCCGCTCTTTATTTTCCTCCTTCATCAACAAAGGACGGCCATGCAATTGTAGGCAGGAATATGGAATGGGATTATACCCCTGATTTAGATGCATTTACCGGTATTGAAGATGGAAACTTCGAAGACACAATCGTTAGTGAAATGGGAACACTTGTACATGTTGTCGAGATATATCCTGATGAAGGATATGCCAGTCTGGTATTGGGGACCATGGATCTCCTCAACGGTATCGTTGACGGAATAAATGAAAAAGGACTGTACGTTGCGTCTCTTCAGGACGGAGATACTTATAACGATCCCCTGGATGACCTCGCCGGATCAACGAGTACAGGACTGAATTTTATGCAGGTGCTTAGATCAATCCTAGAGCATTGTGCAACGGTTGATGAAGCAAAAAAGCAGCTGTCAGAGACAGAGGTTTTTATGCCGTATATGGGCCAGCACTTCCTTATATGCGACGATTCCGGAGACGCGACAATTGTAGAGTTTGATAACGAAACACGTGATATTATTTTTATAGATTACCAGGACACTCCTGTTCCGATTACAAACTATGCTATTCACCTCCGTCCTGACATCAGCCTGTGTCAACCGGAAAATCCTGATGATCCTCATGACGATTACCTGAGAAGTGCAAAACTTCATAACTATATTTCCGGTCATGAAGGAGATTTCACGACAGATGACGCATGGGCGGCATTGAAACAAGTTGAGGCAAATGCTGATGCAGGTAACAAAACTGTTGACAGGCTTTTGTGGAGGGTTGTAACTGATTTAACCAACAGGACAATGACTGTTAAATATTTCTTAAAAGACGGCCCGATAAATAACCAGACGCTTAAAACCCGTGATCTTATTATGTCAGAGCCGTTTACCTTCAGTCTTGAGAGATGACAGACAAGAGGGATTATCGTATAATCCCCTATTTCTTTATTGATTTATACCCATTTTATCATCAAGCCAGTCAAATTTGGCACCGAAAGACTGTCCGAACGCCCCGAACTGGCAGTGCGACCCGGCACCGTATTCGTCCTGGAATAATATGAATTCCTTCTCGCAGGCAAGGCTGTCATAAAGCTCTTTTGCCTGAATCGCGTCTTTGTCTAAGCTATCGGCTTCACCGGCGCAGACAAGAGTCGGGCAGCGTATCTCCCCGGCGATTCCCGCGAGTGAAAAATCCATCCATTTTGCCCAGAACTGTGCAGGGGAGCCGGCATTGAAGACGAACATTCCGTTTTCGTTCATCCAGCGAGTGCCAGTACTCTCTGCCATTGCATCCCGTATGGCATCGTTGAACTCAGCCGGGTCTGTCTGCAGCCATTCCTTTAGGTCTTCTTTTGTCATGTTCGCATCCGCTCCTTCTTCCTGCAGGTTTCTAAGGAGATTTTCTCCGACGTCGTATGTGCCGGGGTCTGCAATGAGCGCTGCAATCCTGCTTTCATATGCGGCGCCGCGTGGGGCAAGGTAGCCGCCTAGGGAAATTCCCCAGAGTGCTATCCTGTTTTCATCGACATCGGGCCGGCTTACTGCATAATCAACGACAGGCGTGATGACATTCTCCCAGTCGTAACGAAACGGAATATGCTGAATCCGTATCACTTCGCCCTGTCCAGGCCCCTCGAATGTTAAGACATTGTATCCGCGTTTTATTCCTTCATTCACATATGTATGAAGCTCTTCCTGGCAGCCGTCAAAGCCTGTCTGAACAATTAGGAGCGGATGAGGTGTGCCGGAATTATCTGCTTTATAGAAGTACCCCGGTAGTGTTGTATTTTCATACGGGATGCTTACAATCTCGTATGAGACATCATCGAGTGCGAGTGCATCGCGAAATGTTTCTCTGCTTTTTTCCCACGTCTCAACGATGCGGGAGTCCGTTGAATTTCCATGCAGGAAGAACTCTGCTGTGCGGTAGTATGTTGCAGCCCGGTAATAAGCATTCATTGCTGTACGGTTATGCCCTTCCCTGAGACTTTCATCTCCTATATTTCTGATTGCATCCGCTGTTTTTTTCCATTCGCTGTACCAGCTCTCAAAATCTCCTTCGTCTATTCTGGATGCTGTTTTAAGGCATTCGCCGATATCAGCTTCTCCTGAATATGAAGCGCCGATTGTTCTTAGGAACTGAAAAGCGAATTCCTGGTCGCTGAATATTTGTGCGGCAGAGCCGGAAGAGCAGGTGGAGGCGGATTGAGGTGTTTTTGTTTCAGTCGCGGCAGAAACAGCCACAGACTGCAATTCTGTTTCTGTGCAGCCTGCAGATATTGTAAAGGCAAGAGTGGCTGTTACCAGGAGGGTAAAAGTTATTGCATATTTTATGCAGGATTTCGAGGGCTTCATAGCTGACTCTTAAGTTTTAGAATAGCAGTTAAGATAATATTTACGAAAATTCAGGATTTTACGAAAATACTGAGTTTATGCAGATTTGCATAAAAATTAGATTCCTTTTGGATAATTGCAGAAAAAGAAAAATGAGTGTTCCAGTTTTTAAGAACTCCGAAAGGAAAACAAATACTGAATGTACATCAGCAGGGAAATCCTGGAAATTACACATATAAAGATTAGTGAAACGGGGGAGTATGGCAGAGGAGTAATATTTGAACTAATCATCCCGAAGGAGTATTCGAGGTTTGAGTCTACCGGGGTTGGGTCCCCATGAATTGAATCCTCCAGAGTTGAGTCCAGTGACTCTTCTGGGAAAAAAGGCTTGTATTAGTCTTTGGATGATTTATATTCGACTTTTTTAGGCAGCCTGATACCTGAGAAATAATACTTCCCCAATTAAAAATCCTCAGAGATATGCCTTTAGTCTCCAGATAAGATATAGTGGAATCTCTAAAATCTCCCCGTATTCATTCGAATGCCTGGCAATATTGTTTAGACTGGTTCTGACAGCAACACGGGGGCTGTATTTTTTCCTGTACTCGCCAAGGCTTCTTGATCGAGTCCCTCTTGCTGATTTAACTTCGATAGGGACTACATCAATGCCTTCCTGTATGATGTAATCAACCTCGGCAATCCCGCCGGATTTCCAGAAAAAGGCTCTTTGGAAATTGTTTGAAATAATTTCTGTCAACACGAAATTTTCCGTTAAAATCCCACGCATGTCGGCGGTCAGTGAAGAAGTGTCAAAAACAACATCTGCCGGAAATTTACTCATTCTGCGTAAAAGTCCCACATCAGAGAAATAAATCTTGAAGTATGTATTATCTGCATATGTTGTAACCGGAATGTAGGGCCGCTCTATTTTTTCGACCTTATAGATGAGTCCTGCTGAAATAAGCCATTGAAGGGAATCTTCCAAATCACGGGCACGCATTCCATACTTTACGTGGGAGAATATAAATTTCTGATTGTCCTTTGCGAGCTGTGCAGGAATTGCATTCCAAATCAGGGAAAGTTTTGGAAATTCGGATACGGATGCATATTTGACGAAATCCTTTTCGTAATTACTGAGAATGTCGTTTTGTATTGTCTCTACAAGGCCGATTTCGTGGTTCTTTAACCATGAACTGACAACTTCCGGCATACCTCCTGTAATCAGGTATTCACGATATGATTCTTCCAGTTTGCCGGTAAATACATCGGATATCTCTTCATCCAGAGATAAATTATTCAGGTATTCGTAAAGAAGCTCTTCATCCTTTGCCAGGAGAAATTCCGGGAAGTTAAGGGGGTACATCTTAAGCATCTGCACTTTTCCAACCGGAAATGAGACATTTTTTCCCATCTGTGCAACAGCTACACCCAAAAGGGAACCGGCGGCAGCAACGTGGAGTTCGGACAGGTTTTCGCAGAAGTATTTGAGAGATGTTATTGCACGTGGACAAATCTGGATTTCGTCCAATATGAGGATAGTTATTCCAGGATTAATGGATTTATTCCTCAGAATGCCAAGGTCTTTGATAATTCTTGAAACATTCAGGTCGCCTTCGAATATCTTTTGCAGACGGTCATCATATTCAAAGTTGAAATAAGCGACATCTTTGAATTCCGCATCTCCAAAATTCTTTAATATCCAGGTTTTCCCGCACTGGCGAATTCCTTCAATAATGACAGGTTTACGATCCCCCTTTTCTTTCCATTCGAGTAAAGTATCGTAAATGAACCGCTTCATATTATTGCTTATGTATGCTTAAGTACTAATTATGTGTTTCCCGTACACATTTTTCCAACTTATTTTGTGTATGATATGCACATTTTTCTAACTTAAGGATTTAGGAGGGGGGTGCTGTATTAAAAGGAAGTTTATTAAAAAGAGCAAAAGAATTTCTCATTTCCCCCGTTTTGTCAAAAGCTTACTGCAATCAGTGAATGATTCAGGGCTGATATTTTCAATATCAGACCAGAGCAAAAATACTGTCTGCCCAGCTTTCAGCCTCTGAAAATAATTTTTTAAGGCATTTAGTGTTCCCCGTTCCGGGAAGTCCCGTGCACACTGTGTTTACCGATGAGCAGCCTCTTAATGCAGGTTTGAGATTATAATTGGAGAATCTGTTGTGAAGAAATACATTTCAAATACCATCTTATCTGATTTTACACGAGATGCTGAATTAGGGGGTTCTTTTGAAAAAATTAAGGATTATAAATTAAAAGCATATCCAGAATCTATAGCCTATCTTAAAATGTATACTCCCTATTTTGGAATGTTAAAGATTGAGGATACCCCAGTAAATTTAGAAAAAATCGATGAAATCCTAGAAAAAGTAAGGGGGTATTATGAATTAGTTGCCACAAAAGGAAGATGATAATTCATTAAGTCCTGATAAAGAAGAAATGAATCTTATTGATGTATATGATGTAATTTTAGCAGGAATTGAACAATAATGGATAAAATCTTTCTTTATTATGGCCCTAAAAAAGGGTTTGAGGAACTTCTTGAAAAAGAAATTAAGGAAAAAGAGACTCGGACTACTCTTTCAGTTGCAATAAGGAAAACGGATGAATTAATTAAAAAAGTAACAATGATTCATAAAACTGAATCAAAGCCTGAAGAAGAAGATGAAGAAGAAAAAATAATCCAAATTGAAGAAAAAATAAAAATTGATATAGGTCACTTAATTTCTTATTCAGATGAATATTCAAGTGTAAAAGAACATGCAATATTAAATTTTGATGAGTTTCTTTCCTCATTGAAAATCAATAAATTATTCCTTCAAAATACTCCAAAACATATAGCTGATTTACTTAATAATTCCTATTCGGAAATTACCACGGATGAAGTTTATTCCTATCCATCAATAGATGAGAGTAAAATATATGAGATCTACTCCAATTTTGAAAAGAGAATTATTGGGCAAGAAAAAGTAAAAAAAAATTGCTAAAAGTCTTAACCCTTCTAACATATGGTAAAGTAGAAAAAACACTTGTAATTCTCTTTTATGGACCTTCTGGTGTTGGAAAAACAGAGACTGCAAAATATTTAGCAGAGATATTAGGAGGGGAATTATATCGAAAAGAATTCTCAATGTTTCAGGGTAATGAATACCTTTCCTTTCTCTTCGGAGTGTAGTATCCCGAAATAATTTTCCCGGACACAGAAATTCTGGAATTGAGCCGGAATAATCGCCAAATGATACGGATTTATAAATCCGGAGGTTTTAGATTTGAGTATGTACACCTGTGAGGCCTCGTCCCTTGACCTTTTCACAGATTCAATCAGGCTCATTGGGGATGCCACACTTTGTGGTGTAATGGAGTTTGACAGAAGAATTGATCCCACCGCTCTTCAGGAGGCTGCCCAGGCATGTCTCATGGCCCATCCTGTTCTTCGCAGCCGGCTTATCCGGGGAAATGGCCCGGCAATCTGGGAGACAGCCGAGGATGTCAGATATCCTTTTGTGTCTGTGGAGGAGTGCACTGATAAATACTATTCCCATGTCATCGGGCCGGTTGATCCTTACGGTCCGCTGCAGTTTCGCGTACGACTGCTTAGAAGACCTTTGGGAGATGTTATCATCGTCAACCTCGCTCATGCTGCCGCTGATGCGTTTGGTCTTCACACTCTTATGTCCCAGCTTCTGCAGGAATACCAAAAACCCGGCAGTATCTGTCCTGTAAATGGTGAGATTCCTGAGCGTGACACACTCTGGACCGGCAGAGCCGATCTGCACGGACAGCCGGTATCTCAGGATCTTAAAGTGGTTAATCCTTTGTGGCCCGATCCTTTTGGCACTTCCTCTGAGCCTTCAAATTTTCACAGGGAATGCGTAAACCCTCAGGTAATGGAGGCAATTCGTGTCCGGACCCGTGAGCTTAGCGGGAGTATTAATGATGTTGTGATGGCGGCATACTTCCTGTCAATGAGTGACTTAACAGGTCATATGGGGCCTGTTGACGTTTTTTTCCCCGTCAACCTGCGTCAGTACTTAAAGGACGGATCGCGGGTGATGAGCAACCAGGCCGTCAATATCTCTTTTTCTCTTGATCGCAGGATGGGAGAAGGGATGAAAGATACTCTTCCCCGTGTGATCAGAGAAACAACACTGCTAAAGGAGAAATCCATCGGCATCAGTGAACAGGCCATAATGGACAGGGCCTGCGACCCGGAGGGCAGGCATATTCACCAGATGGTCGAGGAGATAGCAACTCTGCAGAAATCAGGCTTTGCGGATATCTTCATCTCAAATCCCGGGACTATAGCCCTGCCGGATATTAAAGGGCTTACCGATGCCTATGTCTGCTTCCCCGGATGTTACATGCCTTCCACATGTTTTATCACCAGTACTTTCCGGGGGCATATGACGGTCACAATAGGTTACCAGGATACTAAAAGGGCAAGGGAGGGAACACGAAAGGCACTGGATCAATTCATGCAGTATCTCCTTTCAGTGGTGGATGAATTTTGAGATCGGATGCAGTATAAGTTTTGCATGAACATGTTTTTTTTCAATTTTATATCTTTCAGGTCAAATTCAGACAACAGAGGTTTAAACGGCGTAACTGCCCCCAATCATAACTGAGTGTAAATCCATGAATAGAAAATACATTGTATTTTGCGTCATTATCGCGGCAGTCATTATTCCTGCAGTGTTAATTTCGGCAAGCATAGTGCCGGGAGAACCCACAGCCGGGGCTGTATATATCGTGTACGGATCAGAAAAAGGCGATCTTTCATATACTGATGCGGCATATAAGGGCCTTTTGGAAGCACAGAACGACTTTGGCATTGTCATAAGGGAATTCACGCCGCTTGATTATGAGAGCCTTCCGGCGATTCTCAAAAACAGCAGCGGAGCTGAGAGGCCCGGTCTGATAATAACGGTTGGATTTCAGTATGCAGACTTTACCCGGGAGTTAGCCGATGAAAACAAAGATATTTTCTTCCTTGCAATTGATCAGTCGGGAATAGGGTCTGAAAATCTCAGGTCGTATGAGATAACATCCTACGGAGACAGTTTCTTATCAGGTGTGCTTGCCGCATCGGCGACAAATACAGGACGTGTTGGCATTATTATGGGGATGCAGTCTGATGTTTTGGATACATTTCTTAGAGGTTATAGTGACGGTGTCTTTTCAATAAACCCGGATGTGACTGTTGAAAATGCATATGTTAACCAAAACTCAACGGAAGGATTCAATGATCCTGAGAAGACCCGCCGGATTGCAGATTTGATGTACCAAAACGGGACAGATGTTCTCTTTATGTGTGCCGGTTACTCCAATATGGGTGCTTTTAATCTGGCTAATGACACTTTGTGTTTGTATATCATCGGCACAGACTCAGACCAGTCCCCACTCGGCCCGGGATTTGTGCTTGCATCAGCGGTAAAGTGGGTGGATACGGTTGTTTATAATGGCATTTCAGAATATCTGGGCGGTTCTTTCACCGGCGGCAATGTTGTTGCCGGGTTAAAAGACGGTGTGAACGGCCTTTTATTCAACCCGAAGTTTGAAGAATATAATAAAACAGTTGGTGCATGGGAGATAACAGCAGAAGAAGAAGAGGCTAAGTATTTGCAGCAGAAGTTGTTTTCATGAATAAAAGCATCACAAAAAATAGTTTAATGAGACAAAAAACCAAAATATCCACAACTCTATGAAAGCTCCTGAACTTCTAGCACCTGCCGGAAACTGGTCAGCGATGAAAACCGCAGTTATTAGCGGCGCGGATGCTGTTTATTTTGGCGTAAAAAATATGAACATGCGTGATAATGCCGGAAACTTTGAGATCAGCGAACTTGAAAAAGTAATGAATTATCTGCATGAGAATAAAAAAGCCGGATATCTGACGCTTAATACAATATATTACAATAACGAACTTCCAAAGTTAAAAACAGTGATTAATACCGCCAAAAACGCAGGAGTTGATGCAGTAATCTGCTGGGATATGGCAGTATTTGAGATGGCAAAAGAGGCGGGTTTGAAAATCCACATATCAACTCAGGCAGGCGTTTCAAATTATAAGGCATTTTCATTTTATGCAAAACTTGGTGCAAAAAGAATTATTCTTGCAAGAGAATGCTCAATTTCTGATATTTCAGAAATCAGTAAACAGTCTTTATCAGACGGGCTTGACTGTGAGATTGAAGCATTTATCCATGGCGCAATGTGTGTGAGCATCTCAGGAAGGTGTTTTTTATCAGAAGCGGTGTTTCTAAAATCAGCCAACCGGGGCAGGTGTATCCAGCCATGCCGGAGGCTCTATAAGATTACAGATGTTGAGGATGAAGAGAATTCATACATTTTAGGGCATGATTATGTCTTAAGCCCAAAAGATCTGTGTTCTATTGAAATACTTCCTGAACTGATTAATGCAGGAATATCATCTTTTAAGATAGAGGGAAGAATAAGACCTCCTGAATATGTAAAAAAGACAGTATCCTGCTACAAAAAAGCATTATCTGCAATAGAGACAGGAACGTATACACCTCTTATGGCTGAAGAGCTAAAAGAGGAGCTGAAAACTGCATATAATCGCGGTTTTTCAAAAGGATTTTACAAAGGCCTTGAAAAAGACTGGATAAGCCCCGGCCCTGATTCAAAAGAATCAAAAGAATATCTTGGCGATGTTGTTAATTATTACAAAAAGGCAGGTGTCGCAGAATTTCTGATACGCTCAGGAAGTCTGAAATTAAAGGATAAAATACTGATTTATGGAAAAACCACTCCTGCGCAGTACACAGTTGTAGAAGAGATTCAGATTAATCATGAATCTGTTAAAGTGGTATCTAAAGGTGAGCGATGCGGTATAAAAATTCCCTCTTTGGTAAGGCCCGGAGATAAGCTGTTTTTAATTAAGGATCTTTAATTAAGATTCTTAAAAATATAAGTTTAGATATTTTACCTGAAGATCGTGGATAATTATCCTGATGATTAAATTAATTTTTTTTGTTAATTGTGTATGAATACTGTGTTATCTCAAAATTATTTAGATGCATTTTTTTTTGTTTTTTTTAAATGTTTTAAAGCTATAAGAAAATTTTCGGTTGAAAAAATTCTTTCTTTTTCAAAAGGAAGAAATATTAACAGACTTAATGAATTGGTATGCAGTCTAAATCAACAGGATTTTTAAGAAACAGCCCAAATATCCGTGCATATAGTGATCTTTTAAGACTGCATTTTGCAATAATCTGGCCTTTGCTTTTCTGTTCCGGAACAATGCTTGCTTTTACAACATATGGCTTTTTTTCATGGACATATCTTATAATCGCCGCTCTCATTGGTCTTTTTGGTTTTGAAGCAGGAATGGTTCTAAACGACTATGTTGACAGATTTTATGACACAAAAGATATTGAAAATAGTATGACAAATTACTGGCGGCCTTTTAAAACACGACCTGTTGCTATGGGTTTAATTCCAGCCAGAAACGGACTCATACTTTTTGTCCTGCTTGCATTAACTGCCTTTTTTCTGTCTCTTCTACTTCCCTTTCCGCATTCTCTGTTTGTTATTCTAATCATGGTTTATTGCAATACAGTAGAGGTTTTTTATCAGGTAAAGAAGCGAAATCAGAAATTTCCTGTTGCCCAGCTTGTAGGGCGGACTGATCTAGCCCTTTTTTTGGTTGCAGGTTATCTTGTTGCCGGAATGCCGGATTTTACAGCCTTTATTTGCTTTCTTTTTTTGTACACATATGCTATCGGGCATCTTGTTGTAAATGATCTTGCGGATCTAAAAAACGATTTTGCCAGAGGTATGAAGACAATTCCAGTGCTTTATGGAGTTAAAAAAGCAGTTATCTGGGTTATAGTCTGCACAGTTCTTAACGGCATTACAATTATATTTTTAGCCTCTTTTCTTGGATTGTTAAGCCAGGCAGGTTTAATATTTGGTTTTATTTTCCTTTTAATTGCAAATCTGATAATTATCCGTGGAAAAGGAAAAGGAGAAAAAGAAAGAGAAGGAGAGGTAAAAGAAAAAGCGAAAGCAATAGCTATCGCAAAATCGGCAATGAAGGCACTGCCTTTATTCCATGTGGCAATGTTTGTTTACTCACTGAGTCTTTTATTTTCATTTGTATAACGTAAGTCTGCCCAGGTGTATCTGGTTGTAGTTAGGCGTGGCCGGATGCATCCTGATTACATATAGCTAATTAAAAAAATATCAAAATACTTCAATTTTAAAAGAAATATTCTGATTTTAACCTGAATATTCAATTTTTAAAAGAAATATTTCAATTTCAAAACAGAGTGCTGATACGGGGATTTGAACCCCGGTCGCCGGCGTGAAAGGCCGGCATGATTGGCCCCTACACTATATCAGCAGGTGAATCATTGCCTGAATGATTGCTCTACTATATTTGCGAGTTTAGAATAAATACGTTTTGATTTGAATTTTTAAAATTAAAATAATGAAGACACCCTATTTTACATTAAATTTTCATTAAACGGCAATCAAAAAAATTGTAAAAGACTCCATATCACCACTTAAAATCCTAAAATAAACAAATTTGCACCAACTGAAGATAAGACAAAAGCAAAATAATATACAAACAAAACTAAACCGAATAAAACTAAGCAGAATTAAACTAAAAAGAACAAAATAATGTCAAAAACCGGATAAAAACTAAAAAGAAGACAATAAAAACAAAAAGAATACAAAAAAACGGATAAGACAAAAGAAGAAGACAATAAAAAAAGAATACAAAAAAACCGGATGAGACAAAAGAAGAAGACAATAAAAAAAGAATCCAAAAACCGGATGAGACAAAAGAAGAAGACAATAAAAAAAGAATCCAAAAACCGGATGAGACAAAAGAAGAAGAGATAAAATGAGATAAATGTCAAAAAAAAGCATCACTGATTTAAAATCAAAATCAAAACAAAAATACTTAGGCGATAAAGGGCTTCTTGCACTAATCATTCTTCTATCTGCATTTGTTCCTCTCTCAACCGATCTTTACCTTCCGGCACTTCCTAAAATGTCAGACTTCTTTCAGGTTTCAGTAACCCTGACAAATCTGACACTGATTTTATTCTTCGTTTTTTTCAGCATAGGGCTACTATTCTGGGGACCTTTAAGCGACAAATACGGCAGAAGGCCGGTTCTTATTGCAGGACTTTCAATCTATATCGCCGCAGGTTTTGCATGTGCGCTTTCATCAGATATCTGGCAATTAATAATTTCAAGAATATTTCAGGCAGTCGGCGGAAGCGCCGCGGCGGCTGTTGCAACAGCGATGGTAAAGGACGTATATGAAGGAAGAAAGCGAGAGTCGGTATTAGCAATAGTTCAGTCAATGGTTGTAATCTCACCTGCATTAGCACCGGTTCTGGGCGCTTTTATGCTTCCCTACACATCATGGCCGGGACTATTTTATGCCCTTGCAGGAATAGGAATCATTTCAATCACCGGCGGAATTTTAATGGAAGAAACCCTTCCAAAATCTTCACGATACAAAGGAACAGTTGCAAAATCAATAACACGACTTGGACATGTATTAAAAAATCCAGGATTTGCGTCACTATTAATTGTATTTTCTCTTGTAAGCACAGCATCGCTTGCATTCATCGCGGATTCTTCATATATATATGTAAATGAATTCGGCTTATCAGAACAATTATTCAGCTTTTATTTTGCAATAAACGCCCTGGCTCTTATAGCAGGGCCGTTTTTATACATCAGACTGTCACGATCATTTTCCAGAAAATCAATAATCAGTTCCGGCTTTATTATTCTTGCACTCGGAGGCACACTTGTCGTAATATTTGGACATATAAGCCCGTTGATATTTACACTTGCCCTGTTTCCTGCATCTCTTATGGGAAGCTGTGTAAGACCATCAGGAGTTTACATGATGCTTGAACAGCAAATGGAGGACAGCGGTTCTGCATCAGCTTTGATAAACTGCTTTGGCCTTGTCTTTGGCAGTTTAGGAATGATTCTTGTATCATTAAATGGAGATAATCTCATTTTAAGTGTTGGCTTAATCAATCTTGCTGTCGGAATTGCCTGTTTTTTTGGCTGGCATCTGATTGGAAGATTCAAAATTACAAAAGACACCGAAGGATTCTCCTGTAATATCAAATGAATCTGACCTTTACATGAAAGTTACGAAGTAAATTTCATGTTAAATCCAAATCCTCAAAATAAAAAACATTCTTAAACCAAAAGAATAACTCCTGAATAAAATTCATTTCTTAGGTTGAAAAAATACTTTTCAGAATAAAATTCATCTCTAAGATGAGAACTTATTATCCAACCTGACTTTGCCACTTGGTCTTTTGAAGTGCATTATTCCCAAAAATATCAAAAATAATCTTTATTGAATTTGACAGTTGGGACATATTTGCATACAAAACATCAATTTATTTTTATAATGCAAAAGTCATTTAGAATTTAAGCCCAAAATGATGCTATTTTTGGTAAAATTTTCAAAAATTCCTGGAACTGTCAAATTTAATTCTTGCACAATACAATGAATTTTAGTGATGTGGCAAACTTAGGATCCAAATTAAAAAAATATTAAGATTTTAAAAATCCTTTCATTAAAAACGTCCATGAAATTATATTTCATGCACCGGTTTCATGTAAGTTACGAAGTAACTTTCATGTAAAATTTCCTGTGAATAATATCCACAGATAAAGGATTTTTTCACTTATAAATTTCTTTGCCTTCATTCTGAGTCTTTGTCTGGAATGCGGCAATAAGCTGGGATGCAACAGGACCCGGCTTTCCAGTACCTATTTTTCTTCCGTCAATTAAAGTAACAGGTGCTATCTCAGCCGCAGAACCGCTTACCAAAACCTCATCAGCTGAGTATAAATCAAAGTACCCAAGGTTTTGTTCACGAACAGGTATCCCAAGTTCTGCAGCAACTTCCAAAAGAACAAGCCTTGTAATGCCTCTTAAATTGTTTAAAGTATGCGGAGTCAGAATAACGCCGTTTTTAACGATGAAGATATTATCTCCTGAACCTTCTGCGATATACCCGTTTGTATCAAAAAAGATTGCCTCATCCCCACCCTTGTAGTTTGCCTCAATCTTTGCAAGAATGTTATTTAAATAATTCAGGCTTTTTACATTTGGCGGCAGTGCATCAGCAGGATTTCGCCTGACAGAAACTGTAATTGCCTTAAGACCTTTCTCATAAAGATCTCCATACATTGCTCCCCAACCGGTCGCAATTACGAATATTGTTGGTTTCTGACACTTTCGTGGATCAAGTCCGAGGTCTCCCACACCTCTTGTGACAACAAGTCTTATATATGCATCTTTAAGTTCATTACGTCTCAGAGTCTCCAAAACAACCTCTTCCATCGCGGATTTGGTCATCCCAATATCCAAATCAATTGTCTTTGCAGAATCATAGAGTCTGTCTAAATGTTCGTTTAATCTGAAAACTCTTCCGTTATATGCTCTTATTCCCTCAAAAACACCGTCTCCATACAAAAGACCGTGATCAAAAACAGATACCTTCGCCTCTTCCTTTGGAAGGTATTCACCGTCCATATAAATTATCATGAAATTTATGTTATCTCTTAAAGATAACTAATTTTTGCTTCTGCAACCGGTTACAAAGTTTTTGATCATCTCAAACGATGCTGTCGGATGTAAGTGTGTGTATGATGCAAGTGTTTTATTTTTAAGCGCCCCGTCAAGATTCTCACGTATGCCAAGCCCGCGTGAGAGCCTGTATGAAAAATGAGTGTCAGAGGGAAGAATTACATCAGTGTGATGAAATTCATGCCCTGAAAACGAAGATTTGCCAAGCGGGCACTTTGAATCCGACTCTCCCTTAACATATCCGATGACACGACGTGTTGGCATTCTTGTCTCCCCGTCAAAAACGCCGGCCATCTCATAACTGACATCTGACTCCAGATTGTTCCAGCCCTTTTTAAGAGTCAGTTTTTTTGTGAGATAAATAAGGCCTCCGCATTCTGCATATATCGGCACATTGTTTTCTGAAACCTCAACAACCGCGTCACGCATCAATGTATTTTTCTCTAAAGCGTCTGCAAACATCTCAGGATAGCCGCCGCCGAAGATATATCCGTCAGCATCAGGCAGTCTGTCATGGACAGGGCTGAACCTTACCACTTCAGCCCCAAGCGCGGGGAGAATCTCAAAGAGGTCGTTATAATAAAAATTAAATGCCTCATCAACGGCAATTCCGATTTTTACATCAGAAGCACTCTTTTTTTCAAACATTAAAGGCTTATTTAAAGGCACAGACTCTTCTTTTGAAAGCTCCAGCAGAGCATCCATATCGATATTCCGCTCAATTATTTCTGCAACTTTATTAACACGGCTTAAAAATTCAGCATCATTTTTTCCCTCAAGAAACGGCACAAGACCAAGATGGCGCATAGTAAGCTTCATCTCTTCACTTCGCGGAATTGCGCCTATAACAGGAATACCGGTTGTTGTCTCAATTGCAGTTTTTGCCTTTTCTTTGTGTTTTTCACTTATAATCTGGTTTAAAATAATACCTTTAATCTTAACATCAGGGTCAAATGCACAAAATCCTTTGACAATTGCGGCGGCACTTCTTGTAATGCTCTGGGCATTTACTACTAAAATCACATTCTGATCAAGCATCTTGGAAACACTTGCAGTCGAACCTGTATCCAGGATTGCATCAGAACCCTCATAAAGTCCCCTTACTCCCTCTATAACTGCAATATCAGCGCCAATACAGGCATTCTGATAAGAGCATAAGATCTGTTCAGGTGTCATTACAAAACTATCTAAGTTTCTGCACATCCTCCCGGTAACGCCTGTTAAATAAGAAGGATCAATATAGTCCATTGCAACCTTAAAAGGCTGGACAACATTATCACGTGATAGAGCGGCACATATTCCCAGAGTAATACTTGTTTTTCCGCTTCCTGATCTGTCACCAGATATCAGAAGACTTTTCATTTAAAACTCCTAAGAACATCACCAAATTCACTTGGAACTATCTTTTTGACACCAAGTGTTTTTGGATGAAGATCCACTTCAACAACAACATGGGTATGCCCGAATTCCTTTAAAGGTTCAACCTGCCGGGGACCATTTGTAACCGAAAATACCTCAATTCCTTTTAAATACTCCGGCGGAATTGCATGAGGAACACCTGCTATAAGTGCAAAGTCAGGCTTTAATTCTTTTATTGCTTCACCAAGCCTTTCTCCGTTTGCACCGTATTCATCAAGAGCACCAATATACAAAGCATCCACTCCGGCGTTTTTTAACCCATCAGCAATGTTTTTGGCATCTCTCCTGACCTTTAACAACCCTCTGTCAGAAAGATTTGCAATATATTTTATATCAGCGTCAGGGCAGGTCTCTTTAAGCGCTGTCAGAGCATCTGCAAACATATAGGCAGTCTCTTTTTTTGCATTCATTATAGCAATGCCCTTTTGTCCGGATTTTATACATTCAACAAGCCTTTTTGCAACAAGGTGTTTTAGATCACCTCTTTGCGGCTGTACATAGGGTTTGTATGCGGCGCCCCTTAGCCGCTCAACCATATTTGCGGCAGAAAGAAGCTCTTTTTGCCTGTCCAGTTCGGTTTCACTTATCCAGCCCGCATCAGCCGCGGGTTTTAATGCGGCTATAACACCGTCAATGTTTTCCCTAAATCCTGCATGAATATCAACTGCAATTGTCGGTGTTTTAATTCCCGAATCCTCAATTGCCGCTTCCATATCCTCACCGATAATCATCGAAACACATGTTCCGACAACAGCCATTCTCTTTGGTTTAAACTCCTCTTCAGCATATTTCAAAACTTTTTCCAAAACAGCCTGTCCGCCGAAGATAAACTCATTATCACCAAGCGATGTTGTAAGGACTCGTAATCCGTCCTCTTCAAGAAGTCTTGCATGCTTAAAAGAGCATCCTGACGGTCCGTGCAGGATTGCGACCTCAACACCAAGGTCTCTTACTGTATAAAGACCTGCAACAATGGAGCTTGGTCGCGGCTGAATATATTCCATATCTTATTACCTCCATGTTTTAACACAAAGAACTATGCTGTTTAAGTCAGAGTCCTCTGTTACATCAATAGCTTTTTTTTTCCCGGATTTTAAGTCTTTTTCAAAATAAATGGGAATATCGCTGAAATTTTTATCATTTATATCTTTTAGAGAATCTCCAACAATTATTGCACATTGTGGTTTTATCTCATTTATTGCAAAAGCCACATCGTCCAAACTAAATCCTTCACAGATATTTTCAGCTTCTATTCCTATGACAAGTGTCAGTTCTAATTTTTTTGATTTCTCATCTGATTTATCATCCGATATTTTATCTGATATTTGATTTGACTTTTTTCCGGATAATTTACGGGCATGAAGAGCCGCCATAACTGCAGTCATTTTGTTTGCGCCGCTGTTAGAATTGTCAATTATAAGCCTTTGTCCATCTTTTGAAACAGACATTCTGCCCTCGACCGGAATGAAATTAAAAAGACGGGCAGGGTTTTTTCCAAGAATGCACCCTAAAGCCGCGGCAGTAATCAAAGCCTCTTTATAACCTTCAACCAATAAAAGCGGATTTGAAAAGGAGCCCTTGATATTAATCCCATCTTCGTCATAGTATGAATATGAACATTTATCTCCATCAAGACTTACAAAATCCTCAGCAGAAACAGCATTTTTCATACAGGATTTCACGGTTTTGGAAACACCCGGGGCTAAAAGAACCTTTCTGCACTTCTTTAGTGATTTAATCTTTTCATCAAGAGCACTTTTCTTTTTGCCGGCAATCGGATAATCCTCAGAAGATGTCAATATGCAGATATCTGAAAATCCGGAGACTCCAAGTGATTCTTCACAAACAAGCCACCTTTCTTCATTAAAGGCAAGAAGTGCCGGGTTTATTGCTGATGCCGGAGTGATGCTTTTTTTGTATAAAATTTCATCCTCAGGAATTTTTACTGTTCCTTTTGATGTATGAAGAATGCCTTTTTTGGGCAATACATATGTAAGTGCAAATGCAGTTGTAGTCTTTCCCCTTGCGCCTGTTATTTCAATGCTAAGATGCGGTTTTCTGCCTAAAATTTTATTCTTACATTCGCTATCAGGGATTTTTTCAATAGCCTTTTTGTTGTTTTTATATTCAAAACCTCCACAAAATGAGCCATCAATAATCATTCCTACAGCTTTATGATGGGAAATTACAGGAGTATTTGAACAGTTTAAAAGAGTATAATCAGGAGAAGTGTGAACCGGTGCTATAATCAGATCATAAATTTTATTTTGGGCATTTTTTTTTGCAGTTTCTACTGAAATTCCACATTCATGCCTGTAAATGTCAACCACATCACACTTATGGCCTAAAATTTCAAGGTGATGTGCAATCTCTAATCCGCCGTGAATTGCGTCAAGCACCAGTATGTACATAAAAAAGATAATTTAATCAGAGATATTCATCAAATGCCTGCTTTGCGCTGGCAATCATCAAATCGGCAAGCATAGGGTTGTCGCCAATCGGGTTTGCAAACACAAGAGGGACAGTTCCGTTTTTGGCTTCAAATGTTCCTTTATGCCCGCCTTCCTCAATTCCAAGAATGCCCGGGATATCAACATCAATATGAACACCTCTTGCAAGGAACAGAGGAACTACAACCATTGATTCAAGTTCATCTTTTTTGAACTCTTCAAGAATTTCCGGAATTGAAGGGGTGCTGTTCTCCATAAATCCGCATCTAACAATATAACCGCTTTCCTTTTCTGAAATTAACTTTGCAGTTTTTTCAATAAGCTGTTTGTTGTATGGTTTTGTACTGCCGTGACCGACAAGTAAGAATCCAATCTTTGCCATATCATACAATGTACAACAATTATCAATAAAATAATTACCGATTCTTTTTTGACATTTAAAATGTTATAATTAATGGCTAATGAGTGATTTTGAAAGAGATATAGTGCACTGCCTTAATGATTTTTTTGAAACCAAAAATCTAAAAGGATATGCTTACAGACTGAAACAATCCAAATTCAACACACAATATGTGGATGTTTTGGTTGACTCTCTTGATCCGCGCTATTATCTTGCAATAGAATGTAAATCAATAAAAGGAAAAAAAATTTATTTTTCACAGCATTTTCATCAGGACAAGGATAATGTCCACCAGATTGACGCCATTTGGGATTTTACCAATAAAACCGGCAGAAAAGGTTTTTTAGCAGTCGAATTTAAGGGAGGACGAGGATGTTCCAATCAGGCATACCTTTTATCCTGGTCTGAAATTATGAAAATACGTGAAAGTAAACCGGGAATCTCATTTGATGATTTCCAGAAAGGTATCGAGCTTAAGAGATGTTCAGGAGGGTATGAGCTTTTAAATTTATACCCAAAGGAATTAGATAGTTTATTACAAACAGATACGGAAGAATGATGGATTCAGATTCCAGGTACGAACTACGAATTAATAATCGTACAGTAAAAACACCAATCGCCCTTGCTTCAATGGCAGGTATAACAGATGCCTCTTATGCAATGTCTATAAAAGACTATATCGGCATTGCATTTATAGGAGGATATTCAATAGACGAGCCTTCTATGAATGCCAGTATTAAGATGGAAGAAGAAGGTCGTCAGGAATTTAAATATGACGATCCGGCAGAAGAATTAAAAAAACAGGTTTCAAAATTTACAGGAACCGATGTTATACCAGGCATTAATCTTCGCGGAACAAAACCTGAAGCTTTTTTAAGTATTTATTCTGCACTGGGAAACAGCGTAATATATGAAATAGATGCACATTGCCGCCAGGAGCCTATGATAAACGCCGGTGCAGGAGAATACCTATTGAAAAACACCGACACCTTATCAGATATAATAAGGGCGCTTAAGGAAGCAGGTGCCACAGTCTCCGTTAAAATACGTGCCGGTGTCAATGACGATGATGCAGAATTATCACGTATTATCTGGAAGGCAGGCGCTGATATTATCCATGTTGATTTGATGGATTTCGGGCATGAAAAAATCCGTCAGATAAGAAACAGTTGTCCTTTGATGATAATTGCCAATAATTCAATGGATACCTATGATAAGGTAAAGGACATGTTTTCTCACGGCGCTGATATGATTTCGCTTGCGAGAAATTCAGATCCTAAGACATTAGAGAGTCTTTTTGTCTCAATTGAAGATTATGCTGATGAGTCCGGCTGGTACAATTCACCAAAACAGCTGTGCCGCGGCGGAGACATCCGAAGCCTTACATTCTGCTGTATGCCTGTTAAGCAGTGTGCTTTAATTCCGGCTCTGAAAAGAATAGGCATGTCTCCAAAGGAATTTAATGACTTAAAACTTTCACTTGTAAAAGATACTCCGCTTGCATCCGGCGACAGCACATGCTTTGGAAGCCTTGCATGGTGCTGTAAGAGCTCGACTCCCTGTATGTTTCGCGACATGTCGCTAAAGCGTGTGGGCCTTTCACATTCAGAGTATATGCGGCTTAAACACCATCTCTCCAAAGAGATCATGAAAAAAGTATTTGATGAAAAAAATGAAGCATAAATGCCTTAGTGAGCTTGCACAGATTGCGATGATGCTTGAGGTCTGTGCAGAGACTAAGCCTGGTAATGTTGACAGACGTCATGATTATGACGATACCTGGCTTGAGCATTTTTTAGCTTCTGCAATTTTAGTTAAACCTGCATTTGAAAAGGCTGAAAATTTTTACGAATACTCTGAAAATTTTTCTTCTGACTCATTATTTTTTTCAGATTCAGTATCTTATACCAGATCTGTTGATGAAAAATCCCCTCATATTAAAACCGATAATACAATTAATGCTCCCTCTTTCAATATTCCCTCTCTTGCAGAGGATGAAAAAAAAGGAGGACTTGGCAGTCTTATATATGAGGCAGTCTCTCTTACAAATACTCACTCAGGTGGAAACACCCATTTTGGAGCTTTTATTTTACTGATTCCCTTAATAGCCGGAGGAGGAATCACAGGTGCAACAGAGTTGGTTAAAAGTACATCTGTTTTTGATGCAGTTTTGTTTTATCAGGCATTTTCGCTTACAAGTGTTCGTATGAATGATTCTGATGATATGGATGTCTCTGATCCAAAATCGGTTGAAATACTTCGCGAGAAAAAAATGACTCTTTATGATGTTATGGAATATTCATCAAAATGCGATATGGTTTCGAATGAGTGGATATCAGGATTTAAACTTACAAGAAAAACAGCAGACTTTTTATTAAACTCCGGCAGGGGAAAAAACGCAATTTCTGATGCTTACATGAAACTTTTAGCAGAAAATGAAGATACTTTTGTTGCGAAAAAATTAGGTGCTGATGCGTCTTTGTGGACAATGAAAACTGCAGGTAAAGTATTATCGGGTGAAATTTCGGTTGAAGAATTTGACCGGATATGTCTTTCAAAAGGTATAAATCCGGGCTCGACTGCTGATATTATTATCGCAGGAATATTTATCGCACTTATTGAGGGCTGGAAATGGGACATTTAGGCGAATATATTTTAGGAGAAGGCATAAACGAGATTATTGCAACGACATTTTCGGTTGAAAAAATCACGGAAAAAAATTCTCCTGCCACTTCTCCCGACAATCCTAATATGGTTTACAGGCCAAATGCCGCTCCGATAGGAATTATCAGCCGCGGCGGGCCTTTGAAGACAGTTCTTTTCAGGGGGTCGCACACTCTGGAGAATGTGCTTGGGACAAAATTGCTGACGGCGAATTTTGTATTTGATCCGGTTTTGTATGTGAAGACTGCCTTTGAGGATTTATCAGATGATTTTTTTGTTAAAGAGTCATTTGAGGATATTTCTTTTTTCAGGCTTAAAGACGCCGAGGCCTGCATTCTTTTCAAGGCAGAGCTTTTAACGGCAACACATGAGTCCTGCATCTTTGAACTCTCACCCTTAACTGAGATGGTTTTTGATGTTATGCTCCATCCTGTAAACCGCGGCTTTAACTGCATAATAGATGCAACTGTTCATGCAACACGCTATGTGATGAACCACTCTTCCGAGTTAAAGGCAATTATAGATTATGACATTGGAATTGCCAAGAAGTGCGGCGGCGATAAGGAGCGTGAGGCTGTTTCTCTTTTGAAAGAATATCTTGAACAGTAAAACAATTTTTTAAAACAGGAATTGGGTTTGGTTTTTTGAAGAAAAATGTTAAATTCATGTATTTTCTTGATTTAGAACTTGTTATAATAGCTATGATAAATACTGATTAAAATTGCAAAAGCTAAAAATAAAAATTTATTTAATTTAGTTGGTTGTTGCTACAACCTGTGATGAACCGTCAGTAAATATTGCTGTGAATGTCACAGGTCCGTCAGCTTTTGGAGCTGTTGTAGTTCCAAATGCACCTACTTTTATAATTACAGCAGGAGTTCCTGAAGGACCATCTGTGGAGTTGTCACCTTCAGATCCTACTCCATTTGTCCATTCAATTGCTGTTATTTTACTAACATCTGCGCCGGCAAAGACAGTGTATGTGACATTTCCATCTGCATTTGTTCCTGTTTTTACTGTAACATCCTTCTGTGCGCTTGTTTCAAGATCGCCTGCAAGACCAAACACAAATACTGCAATTACTGCTGCTAAAATAACAGTGATTGCGACCATGAGGATAACACCGATAACCGGTGATACTGCCTCTTCATTTTCTGTAAATCTCATTTAAATCACCTAAAATGCGTGTGTACCACTAAAAGGTCCACGCAATCTAATAAGTTTAACATCATTATATCCCATTCTCATATTTAAATACATTGTGAGTCATTTTGAAAATATACTGATACAGATAATATAATGTATTTGCACGAAATATTATTTCAAAAATCACCCCCACGAGAAATAAAAGATTGCTGAATAATTTCTAAATAATTAATGAGATTTTACAAAAATATAAAAAAAACAGATGTCTGATGAAATTTTTCATCTAAATCATTCTTTTTTTGTAAATCACAACGAGATTTTCATAATAAAACCTCATTAAAAACCTGCATGATGCCAACGATATCACATAGAAAGAATGAAAAATCGTTTTGGAATTCTGAATTTCATAACATGCCCGAAAACCCAAATATTACCAATGGTCATCACACCAAAAACAATGAAAGTCCTAAGCTTTAATCTTAAATCCTAACCTGACTTTGCCAGTGCAAAATAATAAGTGTGTTCTTAGTTAAGTTTGAATTGACCAAAATGCAGACCAAACTAAGAACCTATGAAATTGTGCCGAATGAAAATATATCCTTTCCTATTGGTACCATATCAGCAATTTATAGATTATACAACATCCTGAATTTCTCTGATATTATTGGAAAACATAAGCGCAATGGAATTGACATCAACAAATTAGTCAAAGCACTTGTTAGTTACAAACTGAGTAAGAACTTCAGTATTAAAAAAGCTCATGAATGGATTAACAGGGACGAAGTTCTTGAAATATTTGATCTGGAATCATTTAGTGAAAGAACCCTTTACAGAGTACTTGAAGCAATTGGCGATAACAGGATCCTAAGTCTTAATTTTCTTGATTTTTGACTTTTAGAGCAAATAAATAACAACAAATAAATAACAACAAATGAATTTAAAATCCAAAAAAATATAAGTATACTTTAAAAATATAAGTTTCTTTTTAACTAAGAGTTTACTTAAAAATAGGAGTTTATTTTTGAATTATAAGGTTACTTTATAAATAATGTGAAATGATCTCCCTTATCAGTAATTTCTATATCAGGCACAAGTGCTTCTATGAAACTTTTAACATAAACAGCGCTTATTCCTGAATCTGAAATACCTTCTGAAAAACAACTCTTCATCTCTTTTTTAATCATTATTTTTTTCATACCATTTTCTTTCTCAGTCTCGTAAATCATACCCGAAACCAACAAAACACCCTCAAGAATTGTACTCATCTCCATCATGGAGTGCATTCTTCTTAAGATTTCCTCAGCATCCTTTTTCCCGATATCAGCAACTATTTTTTCTATCTTTTGAATTACAGAAGTATCGTGGTCCTGTATCAGCCGGTTTAATATTTCTCCAGACCTGTCTGCAGGCTTCCAGTCACGCGAAAGTTTTAAAAGCTGCCAGTCTCGTGCAAAGGAGCGGGTATCAGCCATTAGCTCTTACCCCCTTACAATCGAATATATTATAACGCATATTCCTATGATGATTAAAAGTCGGGAGAAAAGCGCTGACCAGAACTGCCAGAATATATCTGCCGCTAAAATCCCTGTAATATCCGGAAGAACAACACCTATAATCAGAATAAAAAGACCGTAAATCAAAAGAAGCAGGCTTTTTTGCTTAAGTGTTTTGTATGCATCAAAAAGATAAATTATAAGCGCCGCACCAAGTCCAAGAGTAATTATAGCAAGAATGTGCTGCAAAACTTCAATATCCATGTAAATCGTACTCCTCCATATTCCAAAACTGCTCTTTTACTTTCTTAACAGTCAAAATCGGTTTTATCTCTCTGACTCCTGAAAGCTCACTTAAAGGTATCAGAATATCAGATTTAAGCTCGGCAATCTCATGAACACGCACTTTCGCTATAAAATCACTTGGTTCAAGAGTTTCATAGACTTCCAACACATGATCCATTCTTAAAAGATAGTGCTCAACATCAGGTTTTTGAAGAGGATCAACAGCGATTGTCAAAAAAACAATAATTGAATTCTTGAAAAATTCGGGATTAACAACAATTGTAAAACGCTGAATAATACCACTGGATCTTAACTTTTCAATCCTCTTAAAAACTGTTGAGGGGGCAATATTAAGCTTCTTCCCCAACTCTGCCATAGACGTTCTGCCGTCTTTTGCAAGTTCACTCAAAATCGAATTATCAACTTTATCCAACATCTTACCAGTTTTCTTAATTCTGATTTTTTGGGATATAATTGTTATTATTTGATAAAAATAGATTTATTGGAAGAGGATTTATGCTATGCCGCCCGCTTTTGGAAATAAAAGCATGTTTTATAGCCGAATTGATAAATATTTTAGCCTCCCTGCATGCATCCTCAATGCAAAGTCCCTTTGAAAGTCCGGCTGTCACTGCTGAAGAAAGAGAACACCCCGAACCATGAACATCATAAGGCATCCTCTCAGCAGAAAATCTGATAATTCCTGATTCAGACAATAAAAGGTCTTCTGAGACTTTACCTCCCATATGTCCGCCTTTTAAAAGAACATTTCCGGCACCCATATCAAGGATAATTTTTCCCGCCGCTATCAGATCCTCAGTATCTTCGATTCTGTCAAATCCTGAAAGTGCACATGATTCAGGGATATTAGGAGTAATAAGCGTAGATTTGGAAACTAAAAAATTCTTTAACGCATTAAATGCGCTGTCATCCGAAAGAGCTTTTCCGCTCGTTGAAACAATCACCGGATCAAGGACAAAAGGCACATCGTCCGGGAGGCAATCAGATACTACTTTTATGACATCAGATGACGGAAGCATTCCGCACTTAAAAGCTGAAATATTAAAATCTTCCATTACTGCTTCCATCTGACAGGCTACAGCACTGTTGTTCATATTCCATATACCCTTAACAGATTCGGGGTTTTGTGCCGTAACTGCGGTTATAACCGAACATCCCCATACACCAAGTGCCGCAAATGTCTTCAAATCAGCCTGAATCCCTGCGCCTCCACCCGAATCAGAACCGGCAATAGTGCATGCACAGGGCATATGTGAGAAATTCATACCTCATCATATCTTCTTAATTCATGTTGAAATTAATCAAAGAAATATTACAATATAAAAAAATCACAATTTGAAAATAAAAAATTAAAAAATACACAATATGAAAAAAATTTACAAACAAAATTCAGCACCTTTTTTTGTATATGACAGGCAACAATAATGTATGGATGTCGAAGAATTCGCACGGCGTGGTCTTGCTACAGGTGCGGATGAAGAAGCTGTAATAAAACGGCTTGTTGAAAATATACTTGAAATAAAAAAATGTACTCCTGAATATGCATCCGAATTTGCAAAAGCTGTAATTTTGGAGGTCAAAAATTCTTCAGGACACACAGGCGACTACTTTGATTATCAAAAATCAGGTGTGCGAATGGGAGAATTCGGTGTAGGCTCAAGAGGAACAGGAGATTTTTTTGCCCACCGCCAGTTTCCAAAGATTATTGGCAAAAGCAATGCCAGTGTCGGTGTTGACGAGATGGATGACGCAGGTGTTGTAGAAGCAAACGGACAATATATCATAACAACTGTTGACGGAATGCACTCAAGGCTCTCAGACTTTCCATTTCTTGCAGGGTTTCATGTAACACGTGCTACACTAAGAGATGCATATGTAATGGGTGCTAAACCTGTTGCACTCATATCTGACATTCATGTCGCAGATGACGGAGATGTCGCAAAGATATTTGATTATACCGCAGGAATCTCCGTTGTAAGTGATATGATGAACATCCCGCTCGTTTCAGGATCAACTCTTAGGATCGGCGGCGACATGGTAATAGGAGAACGGATGACCGGCTGTGTCGGCTGTGTAGGTGTTGCAAATCATTTAACGAAAAGATCATCAACAAAACCCGGCGATGTTCTTCTAATGACAACAGGTGCAGGCGGAGGAACGATTGCAACCGCTGCAATTTATTCAGGATTCTCCGAAGTTGTAGAAAAAACAATCAATCTGTCATTTTTAAAAGCATGCGAAGCGCTTTTGATAAGTGATGTCCTAAACGAAATTCACTCAATGACAGATGTCACAAACGGAGGTCTTAGAGGTGATGTCTATGAGATGGCAGAAACAGCAAAATGCCGCATAGTAATCGAAGAGGAGAACTTAAGAAGTCTTGTAGAGCCTGAGGTCTTAAAAATGCTTGATGCACTTGAGATTGACTACCTTGGAGTTTCACTTGATGCACTCCTTGTTGTAGCACCGCCTGATGTGGCAGAAGATATTATTAAAGTTGTCTCAGAAGCAGGCGTTTTAATGAAAAAAATAGGATATGTCACAGAAGGTCCTTCTGATTCAAAACTGCTTGTTAACGGAGAGTTAAAAGACTTTGTTCCGGCTTTCAGGGAGTCTGCATATACTCCGGTCAAAAAAGTGGCAGACAAACCTGAACTCAACTTCGAAGAGATGAAATTGCGTGTGCAAGCCGCGGCCGATGCCGCAGTAGAGAAGAAAATACGGGTAATTGAGCATTTAAAGAAGAATTTATCATAACAAAATAACTTTAATCAATAATCTATACTTTTAGAGAAAAACATGTTGGGATTTAGATGATACTTTTACATGAGGCATTTTTTTTCATGAAAATTTTTGTAAAAGCAAAAAAATTTATTTAATAGATCTTTATTTCTGTTGTATGTGGGTTTTATACCACATTTATATCATATTTATATCGTTTTTATACAGGTTTTATACAGGTTTTATTATTCCGGCTTTTTTCCACTGGCACATATATTAAAAGCAAGATAGGGAAATTTGTCCTCTACAATAGGCTCAATTTTTTTGGTTATCGAATAAAGAGGCGGTTTTAAATCAACATGGGCAAAAGAGCGTCTCTCTACAGAAACGTCAACAAATCCTGCATCTGAAAAAAGCCCGTATAATTCATCCTCTGAGTAGTAATGCTCACCAAAACTGCCACAGCCAACTCTTGAAACCTTTAATTTCTCACCTATCTTATAAGCCGCAGGAACAATTGCCGTAAAGATATTTCTCCCAAGTGTACAAAGAGAAATTGCGCCGCCCGGCTTTAACACCCGAAATGCATCCTCAAGCATATAATCCGGATTCTGAAGGTATGAAAATGCAAGAATGCTTGAAATGCAGTCAAATGACTCATCCCTAAATGGCAGTTTTTCAGCATTTCCCACAGCAACCTCAGAATCATTTCTTAATTTAGCTTTTTTAAGCATACCTGAACTGATATCAATCCCAATTACCTCACCGCCGGTTTTGAGATAATTACGCATGAAAAGGCCGGTGCCACAACCAAGGTCAAGAAGTTTTGCACCTTTTGGAAGGTTTTTTGAAACATTTGTACATATATGGCCGTAATATATTCTGCCCTGTCTCTGATCATACTGGTTGTCATAAACATCAGCAACCTGATCGTAATGGGTCGCAACTTTAGTCAGTTAAATACCTCCGCAATAATTCTTGCAAGCAGTGCGTTAATCTGGATAAATTCATTACCTGCACTGCAAAGCTTATAGTCTGCATCTGAAAGAGCAATTGCAATGCGCTTATCATTATATTCGCGCCTTGCAGCTTTTGAGAGTTCTTTTATTACTTCATCTCCGGACAGACCGTAATCTATCATGAGCATCTCAGCAATTTCACAGGACTTTCTTAATTCATTTCGCATAAGAGATGAAAAAAGCGATGTCGAAATATCTGTAGTTTCAGAACCGGTAATTTCTGATGAATCAAGGACACCATCATTTAAAACTGTAATCTGAAGATATGTAATGGCCTTTCTGCAGTCGCCCTTTGAGATTTCAGCAATTATTTCAAGATCATCATCAGATACAACTCCGGGCAGTACACCCTCTTTTTGAAGAATATCTTTTAAAATTAAAATAATATCTGAAGTTTCAACCGGCGCGAAGAACAGCGGGAGGCACCTTGATGCAATAGCAGGAATAATTGCAGTCTGTTGCCTTGAAATAAGAATAAACCTGCAGGTACTACTGTACCTCTCCATTATCCTCCTTAGAGCCGCCTGTGCATCAAATGAAAGTTCACCTGCATCCTCAAAGACAATAATCTTGAAATCAGCATCAAACGGCTTCATAGAAGCATACCATTTCACAATATGCTTAAAATTGTTGATTACACTCTCATCCTTCTGGTATAAATGGCTGAATTTCTCCTCACTCTCAAGCCATGCCCTGCCCTGATTAAATAGTGTTCCTGCCGGAATTATGCTTAAATTAATTCCTGAATCTTCACTATAAAGCTCTCTTGCAAGGCATTCCATTGAAACACTCTTTCCTGTTCCATGAGGGCCAAAAAAAAGCATATGAGGTATGTTTTTATCCTCGGCAAATCTGCGGATATGATTAATTACCTCTTTTTGCCCGTATATATCCTCAAACTTTTCAGGCCTGTACTTTTCTATCCAAAGCATCTGACAGATTCTCCAAAATGTCTTTTACCGCATTATCCAGTATGTCTTTATTCTGTATTTTTTTATCTGAAAAATCACAGGCCAGTCTGTTTATCTCATCTTCACCGAGACTTTTGCAGGCATTTGTGATAGTTAAAAGGGCTCTTGTAAGTTCATCAACAATTGTAAGCGAAGCAGTTTTGGCAGTTCTTGAAAGCGGATTTAAATCAATCGCAATTACTGTCTTTCCCATACTGACAAGAGCTTCGCACCTGTCGCCGTCTTCTAATGGAACCAAAATTACATCTGAAGAGTAAATCCCGTCAACACTGCAAAGCGCCCTGTCATGTGAGAGAGGCAAAAGGCGTTTAATCTCGCCCTTGTGAACCAAAACTCCCTTTTCTTCCAGAAGTCTTGTAATTTTTTCAATCCTCTCTTCTGTTCTGTGAAATAAATTTACCTCAACAAGTGCACCTGTTGCCTGCTGAAAATCCTTAATTAAATCCGCCGCAAGTGCCGCTGTGTTTCCATTGACTGACAGAACAGGTTTTTTGGCAGTTAAAAATAAAGCGGCGGCAGTTTTTTCTGCTAATTCAGCGCTTTTTGTAGTCTTTTCACCAATAAGATAGTCAAACGCTTCTCCTCTCCCATGAGCTCCAACGCCCTCCATTGCAACAATTCCGGCCAATGCCGCATTTGCAATATTTTCTCTTCTGACAAGCGAGTGATAACGGGGATGATCTTTAGGTATCATGTTACTCTCTTCTGTTTCTGAATGAAAAACCTGAATCTGACATTTTCATCAGATATACTTCTCCAAATTTTGAAAGGATTGCAGGAGCTTTTTCTCCGTAGGCAAACACTCCTTCACCAAGCATGGTCATAGAAGCAGGAATTTCTCTTAAACTGCATTCATTAAGAACTTCTCTTACCCTTTCTGATACAAGGCCTGATCTCTCTGCAAACTCACGGGATGCCTTAAAGAAATCCTCAGGAGTATCCGGACAGATTTCATTATATGCAGATGATATTTTTTCCATTATATATTTGTCTTTTAGAATCTTATCAGTTGCCAGAGGACCAAAACTGATTGCAGAAATGGTCTTGTCCATATCATACCTTCTGATAATCTCACCGGCCATTCCCGGGCTTTTACGGCAGATATATCCGCCGCCGGTGCATGCCGAAACATCTCCAAGACCTGATTTGAATTTTATTTCGGTTTCATAAGCAATTTGTGCAATCTCCTCATCGCAGATATCAAGGCTGTAAAGTTCATTAACAGCCTTTATTGATGAAAGAAGCGAGGCCGCACTCAGTCCAAAACCCGCACCAACCGGAAGAATGGTTTTAGTTGTGATTTGAGCAGAAATTCCTAATTTTAAAAGTGCATACTCAATCGGAGGAGAGCCGACATCACAAGAAATTAAATTCCCTGTCCTGTCAATTCTGCAAACATTTATGACAGTTTCATCAGCTTTTATGGCTTCTGAAAAAACACCCTCACTTATTACAATCCCTCCGCCGATACTCCCGGAAAAACTGTTTTCACTCCCGGTTTTTTTAAACCACCCGGATATATGCCCGGGACAAAATGCTAAAGAAGTTTCATCCATATCGCTTTTGCTACCTCTTCCTTATCCCCGCTGATTTCGGTTTTTTCCGCCTTTGTGCATAAAATATATTTTCCCGTCTTTGCACCCATTGTTTCAGGAGCATTTGCGGCTACCATAAAAACACCGCGATTAAGCATATCTTCTGCTTTTAAAACCGAATCCTCACCAAGTTTAAATGCCACAACAATGCCGCTGAAATTTAAAAGAACTTCATCAAGAATCTTTGGAAGAGGATTTAATTTTATGCAGATCTCCTCTCCGCTTGGAATTTTTCCATCAGATGCATCGGGTTTGTAATCAGAAACCGCCGCGGCACTTATATAATAGTCGTATCTCTGAGATTTAATAGCAAAAAGAACAGCTTCTCTCATATCCTCTGCACTTTCAGTTTTAATGTTTTCAACCAGAGGCACATCATCCCCGCTGTGAACAAGTGTTACAAAAGCTCCAAGCCTGTATGCCTCAAGTGCAGTCAAAACACCCATTCTTCCTGATGAACGCGAAGTCATAATTCTCACATCATCAATCTTTTCCCTGCAGGGTCCGGCTGTCACCAGGACTTTTTTTCCAAAAAGAGGCTTATCCCCTGCCTCTCTTTCAACCGCGGCTACAATCTCGTCATTCGATGCAAACTTTGCCTTATTCTCAGATAAATATGGATCTACAAAAACAATTCCCCATCGTTTCAGTTTTTCAATACTCTCTGTAACAGCAGGATGGCGGTACATGCTCTCATGCATTGCCGGCGCAATCACAACAGGCATGCCCCTTCCAATAGCAGTTGTCGCAAAGGTTGTAACCGGTGTGTCATCAATTCCTCCGGCAATTTTACAGATTGTATTTGCTGTTGCAGGCGCAATTAACAAAACATCTCCCAATCCTCCGATTCCGCAGAATTTCACATGCTCAATCATTCCGGAAATCTTTGTAATTGTCTCATTGTCGCATGCATACGTTAGAGCATCGGGATTTATTATTCCACACGCGGCACTGCTCATTACACCATATACCTCTGCCCCTTTTCTCCTAAGCGCTCTCGCAAGCTTAATATCCTCTACAGCGGCAATACTTCCTGTTACCGCAAGCACAATTTTTTTACCTTTTAAAGTCTGCATATTACCGCTCATAATAAAACCACATCCTGCACAACATGCCATTTATGAGGTGCATACTTTTTTACTCTGTGTAACGAAATATCCGGCTTAAACCCTGCTATTTTACATTCTTTTGATATTTTAGCAGAGATATCATTTATACTATGGACATGAAGAGTTGAATTTCTTTTCATGTGTGACAAAATATCCGGAAGCATAGAATATGACTCAAAATGACCCATAAAAGCCCTGTCATACTCCCCCTTCAAAAGATCCCTGCAGTCTCCACATTCAGAGATAACATTCTCTTCAACTCTGTTTTTTTCAATGTTTCTCTTAAGGAATAAAAAAGAATCCGGATTTATCTCCATTGCATGAATATCTGCTCCTGAAACAGCGGCAGGAATTGTAAAATATCCGATTCCGGCGAACATATCTGCAATACGTTCCCCTTTTTTCACAATTTCTGCAATCCGCCTCTTCTCCTCACGGTTTCCCATTGCAAACATAACTTTTGACGGATCGAAGATAAAGAAACACCCGTTCTCTTTTAAGCAAATTTCTTTGGGTTTTCCATAAAGCACATTTATCTTTGGAATTCTTCTGACACCCTCATAACTGTGGATATGAAGAATGCACGACGGGTTTTCCCAGCGGATAAGTTCATCCAAATCCTTCTTGTCAGGAACGTCACCATGAAAAATTGCGATATCACCGGCCATATGATAACCGCGCCCAAGGTAGCCCTTTTTTTTATCCAGTATGCAGTCAAAAAAAAAGCCATCCTTTACAGGAATCCATGCAGTATCTCCCTTAACATAAGGCCGCCTGTTTATGTCCACCCAGTCCTCTTTGGTTACGCTTTTCAAACATTCTTTTGGCATAACTCTCGTGCGCATTGAAACAAACTCCCGGTATATCAGATGACAGACATTTCTCTATAAACATTTCAATGAAACAGATATTTCATGTAATTGTTTTATGTAATTGTTTTATGTAAATATTTCAGATAAAATTTCATTTAAACCACAAAGTAATTTTTCCTGTTTATTAAAAAGAAAAATCAGTCAGATGATAATAAATAAAGATTTATCTCTCATTCAGAGATTATCCTATAAAGACAATTCTTTCTTTTTCATTATCCCTCAAAAAACGGACACTTTCGCCTTCTACAGCCTCAATCCAGGGATATATGATACACTCTTTTGTTTCGTATGTTTTAGGATCAAGAATACCTGCCGTATCTCCAGTTATGTAACTTATAAATGCTGATTCAGAATCCCTTACATTCCCAATAAACCTTCCTTTAGGCTCATCCTTTGTATTCTTGATGCCTGCATCCTGCAGGTCAAAATATTTGATAAGATTTGAATCAATGCCTCTTATCTCATAATATCGGTCTTTTTCTTCAAAAACATCACCTTTCTGGTATCTTGGCAGTCGCACAAGATATGTCATACGGTAAATTGTCTTTCCGTCTTTTTCACCGGCAAGCTTTGGATGTCTTGTAATTTTCCCACCAAGCTCTTTTGTTATGCTTTTGGAGATAGCCTCGCCCAGATTATGACTTGAGATGATAATATCCACCCCATCCTTGTTCTCCTGGACTTCAGTTATGAATGAAAGCCGCTCACCCATCTCCTGGACCTCCTCCTCATGCCGGTGGGCAATAGCAAGTGCCCTGTCCTTTTCAAACTCATCAGGTTTTCGCCCATCTGCTCTTAGCTGAATTGTTCCGGCATAATATCCGCCTGAATAGCGGCTGCATCTGTCGCACTGCTCTTTTGACCAGAGAATAAGTATTCTGCAGTCCTCTTCAACCAAAACTCCATAGAGCTTTCCCTGAATATTTACGTTAACTGATGTTCTGTTCGGACTTGGATCATATGAACGAAAGACTATACTTATAGCACATACATCTTCGTGAATATGAATTGCGTTTAAAGCAATCTCTTCAATTAATTTTTCTCTCTCAAGATGACAGTCAGTCCACGTGTTTTGTTGTTTTAATGATCCACATGTCGGGCAGTGAATACACTGGACACGTTTATCATATGTTACCCAGGAGAGCTCCTTTGCTTTGCAGATGTTGCAAAGGCCCGCCTCGCTTGGACCGCCGCATTTTGGACAAATATTTTGTTTTATATCCATAACAATCAAATTTTTAATTAAAATTTACAGAATCTGTATATGGGGAATTCCATTTATGTACAAACAGTTCTCTTCTGATATCGCGCCACATTTTGACGCAATTGAAATAACACGTTTACCAACGAGGTTGGCGTTGTTTACTCTGTTTAAGGCACCTATCAGCTCATCTTCGGTTGCTATATCTGTGCCATAGAATTTATCAGAGACTGTTATTTCAATATCGCCTTCGCTTATTGTTTTATTGATAAGTTCCTGATCACAGGCAGCAACAATTTTTTCTATCCCGTCTATCCTGTAAATCTTAAGGTACATTGCCTATAATATTGGCTTTCATAGATAATACTAATGTATGTCTGTGCAGAAAAAAGTTTAAAAAAAGTGTTTAAAAAAGGTCCATGAAACTAATTTTTCATGCACGTTATTATGAAAATAAAATTTAATTTTTTGGATTAATGTTTCATCCAATAATTTTTTCATGGATTTTAGTCTATTTCAACGCCATAAACCTTCTCAGGAGTATCTTTGTGGATTCTGAATGCATCTTCTATAGTAATTTCTTCTGATTCAAGCATTCTTCTTGTAAATCTTGGAACAGATTTTGGACCGATTACAGAACCGGGACGGGAGAGATCGTCCATATAATCGCTCTCCATTGTAAATTCACGCTTCATTTTTGCAAGCTTTGGTATATCCTCGTGCTTTGCAATCAAAGATGGCATAAGAGGAGTGTCAGGCGTTGCGAAATGCTTTACAACCCTTGATGGATTTATGTTCATATCCTTTGCCAATTCATAAATATCTGTGCACGGGCCTGATTCAGCGTGAATCTGAAGTGCGCAGTCAAGGTCTTTTGAAAGAGAAAGTGCATGCTTTAAAATCCGGTTTGATGCATCCCGGATCTCATCAGAAACAGGATAATGTGGCCTTCCGCTCTTTAGTGCCACCGCTTTATTTGATTTTACATATTCAGAAGCAATAGTAAGTCCTTCTTTTAATATCTCTTCAGCACGAAAAAGAGGCATTAATTCACAAAGTTTTGTAAGCTCTGCCGGATGAACACCCATTATTGGAAATGCACGCACTCCGGTTTCGTATGCAATCTCTGATGCCCTGAGATTTATGTCAAAAACTTCTCTAAAATCACTACCTTTCAAAGGAACAATTCCAAAAGACCATGACGGAAGGGTAACGCAGAACATATGAGTTCCTCCTGCATTCATAAAGTCTTTTACGGCTTTTGCTCCCCGTCCACTGACAGGATTTATGTGAATATGATCATCGGTTACAAAAAGGTCTTTTAAAATCATCTGAGTTCCAGAATCTTCATCATAGGATATTCATTTTCAAGTTTTAAACCTGCAACACAGACCGAATCTTCAACCTGAGTTGTTATTTTAACATCAAACATCTTTCCGGAAAGCTCACTATATCCAAAAGAATTCAAAACCATCAAATCTGTATTTATTAAAACCGTAATCTCTTTAACATAAGGCTGGAGGCTTACAGCTTCTTTTATTGTCTTTTCTACCAAAGGTGCAGTTTTGGGAGATATTGGTGTTCCAACAAACTGGTGATAAAGTGCGCCCAGTTTTATTCCTGCCTCAAATACTGCCTGTGCCTTGCTATCCATAGAGAAATTATTTGTGAGTTATAGATTATTTGTTTTGGTATCCTGACTTCTATATCTAAAATAATTTCAGGACATTATACTGGAATGCAACAGTGATAAAACTAAAAAAAATGAAACGGAAAAATAAATGAAACAAAAAAAATAGACTCTTCGCCATATTTCTGATCACCCTAATTTGGAATTGATTTGTCGCGATGTACACAATATCCCCGGGAACCGGAGGGGCCTAGCCCCCCTCCGGTGACCTATCGTAAGCGGGGTGGGTTTAAGGGAGGGGCCTGTCCCCTCCCTTGCTAATAATCGATTATCTTTGATTGTCTTCCAGTCAAGGCCAGTAACCTAAGAAACTGATGAAATCTTCCATATCAATAATCTTAAAAGCCCACAAATGAGAACATAGATGTGAATGCAGAAATGCATTCCCTCCATTTGTAATGTTTATTGGACATATCATCATATTTGGAGGTTATTCTCTAAGTTGTTTCTCTTTTTGGATAGTCCTAACTTTCAGAAAAATGGAGAAGAACCAAAAAATATTTGCAAGTAATATTTAATCTATCAGATGAGCTTGATTAAACCGTGACGCGGTTCCATTGCCTCACCGTTTCTTAACAGATCGTCAATTCTCTTTCTGATATCATCTCTTTCATGCCCTTTCTGGATTAATACCTGAATTACATCGTCAATCTGGGCATAGCCGTTATCATCGGCACGGGATTTAACAGCCTCTTTTATCTCACGGATGATGTCACGCCTCTGCTTTGGAATGCCGGTTACCAGTTTGTCAATATCAAAACTGCCGGTCTCAGGATCGTATGCAACATCGCGAAGACATCTGTCAACAATGCGTATGACCCTCTCGGCATCAGACTCATCAATCTCATCTGAAAGGCGGATTCTTGCACTGGCTTCCGCAAGTCTCACAAGCGCTTCAAGCTGTCTTGCAGTTACAGGAACGGGCTTACTGTTATCAGACGCCATGTCTCTTAAACTTAAGTAATACGCAATGAGTTTCTCTTTGGCTTCCTTTCTTAGAAGCGGGAAGCAGTTCCTCTTTGAATATGCAATATATTTTCTAAACAGCAGTGGATCAATTTCCGGAAGAACAGGGGCTAACTTCTCCTGGATAAAGTCGTCATCAACCTCTTCCATCGGATTTTTCTTGTTGTGCTCAATAATTTCTCCCACTTCATGAGCCTTTAAAATATGTTCACCAATTGCCCTGTCAAGAACGCTGTTTGGTTTATCTCTCATAACAAAGATAAGATCAAAACGCGACAGAAGAGAAGGCGGCATATTAATCTGTTCAGCTATAGGGGCATACTCATCAAACCTTCCCATTTTAGGGTTTGCCGCTCCCAAAAGTGCACAGCGCGACCTAAGAGTGGCGGTAATTCCTGCCTTTGCAATGGAAATTGTCTGCTGTTCCATTGCCTCATGCAGTGAACTCCGGTCATCCCTTGTCATCTTGTCCATCTCATCAACAGCCGCAATACCCATGTCTGCAAGAACAAGAGCACCTGCCTCAAGTGTCCAGCGTCCGTCACCAAATTCATCTTTTACAGCCGTTGCTGTAAGACCGGCAGATGTTGATGACTTGCCGCTTGTGTAAATTCCTCTTGGAGAGAGTTTTATGACATACCTTAGCATCTGCGACTTTGCAATACCGGGGTCTCCGACAAGGAGCATATGAATATCGCCTCTTAGATGACTTCCGTCAGGCAGGGACTTTACAATTCCTCCAAACAAAATTAAGGAGATTGCTTCTTTTACCTCATCGTTTCCATAGATAGAAGGTGCGATTGAGTGTGAGAACTTCCTGTAAAGTTCAGGATCACGACTTAGCTCAACAATACTCTGCTCATCCTCATCTGAGATTGCAACCTCCTCAAACTCTTTTTCACCAACCTCTAATGAGTTGGCCTCAAGATAAATATCAAAAAGAGAGCTTTTGCTGCCCTGGGAAACCCTTTGAATTGAACGTAAAATTCCATTTATTACAACGCGGTCACCAGGCGATGCTGTTGCCACAAGATCGTCTTGCAAATCAACATCCAGTGTTTCAGGCTGTTCGCCGCCCCTTAGACCTTCCGGAGACTCCTGAATCCTTAGTTTTTGAACGTCAACGAACTTTGAAAGCTGTGGAACAAGCTCCATTTTGGTCTGACGCTCACACTGTGCACAGTTTCTGTAAGGCTCCTGAAATTTGCCAAAACCCTGAGAATAAGGAGGTGTTAAAGTGCCGCAGTTTAAACATCTGAAAATTGCATAGGTAAGACGCGGACGAACCTCAGTCGTCTTTCTGATAATTCCTTCGACTGAGAGGAAAGTGTTTATGTGATGCGCTCTTATGTCACGAACGTCAATTTTTTTTGGAAGCCTTATAAAGCGGACATTTACATCATCTGCCTTTTCTTCCTCATCCTTTGTAAAAATGAGATTATTCTGCTTTATTGCATCCTTTACGTCAGATAAAACTTTGCCGGGATTTTTCAAAAGCTCATCTGCGAGCAAAAGACCTCTTTTGCCCCATTTCTCAAGTTTCTGGTAATCAATAACCAGTGATCTGTTGTATGGAAACTCTCTTGCAATCTCCCCCAGTTCAGCTTTGTAGTGCTTTTTTAAGAATTTGCTCCAGTCGGCAGCCTTATCAGTAACGGTTGCCTCAGGTTCGGAATTTTCTGGAAATTGCGGAATTTCATCCATATATATTATACCGTATTTTTGTATTTTTCAGCGCTCATAATACAGCGGGCCAAAAGTGCCTCCATCTGAATATTCTGGTTTGCACCTTCGCTGATTCTAAAGTCAGTTTCTCCAAGATTATTTATGAGTTCAACTTTTAGCTTTCTATTAATTGTTTTATCATAGACAAGCGTTCTGTAAAGCTGATTTATAAGTTCATTTGGGGCAATTCCCCGCTTTATTGTCAATTCCGAAAGCCGATTTTCAGAAGCTTCAAAATCGCAGTCAAGAATTATCTGTAAAAGCTCAAGTATTTCATCAGGTCTTGCAGTGGATGTAATCTCATAGATCATATCCTCTGATATCTCACTTTTTATGATTGCCGCACCCTGAAGTGCGTTTATTGCCTTTCTCATATCACCCTGGGCAATATATATTATAGCACTCATTGCATCATCTGATATTGTAAGGCCTTCATTTTTACAGATTCGGCTTATTTCTTCTGTTATTGCCTCACGATCCAGAGGCTTAAACCTGTATATTGCACATCTGCTCTGAATAGGATCAATTATTTTTGATGAGTAGTTGCAGGATAAAATGAATCTGCATGTCTGTGCGTAGTTTTCCATTGTGCGCCTAAGAGCTGATTGTGCATCGTTTGTTAAAGCATCAGCCTCATCCAAAAAGAGAATCTTAAACGTTGCATCTCCCATTGGTGCAGTGCGCGCAAACTGCTTTATCTGGTTTCTGACAACATCAATTCCTCTTTCATCAGATGCATTTAATTCCCTGAAATTAACCTGCCAGTCATCTCCAAAAAATTCCCTTGCAAGCGCAACCGCAGAGGTCGTCTTTCCAATTCCTGCAGTTCCGGTAAAAAGAAGATGCGGCAGACTTTTTGCGGCCACATAATTTTTAAGGCGTTCTACAATGCCTGTTTGACCGACAACATCGTCAAGCGTCCTCGGCCTGTACTTTTCTATCCATATTGTATTGTTTCCGTCCATTTTATCAGCCCTGCATTGAATTTTATTGTTGAATTATCATTTATGGTTACTTTTAATTTTTTTAAATCTCTTTTTTCTTTTTTTCTCTCTATTTTTCTTTCTTTTATTCTCTTTTAATAACTCATCAGGTCTATTACATACTTATCAGATCTTCTTATGAAGCAGACTATATGATTTGTTATTCTTTTATTTTCAGGTGTTATATTGATCACTATTTTGTCTGCAAAAGACAAACATATTTTAAATCAATATATTTTAAAAGAGAACGATTACTGATTAAACCGAATATTGATCAACCGTAGATTAACCGGATTAATTTTTAGATATGGACGACTCCACATACAGACTCTTTGCAGGTGAACTTGAGCTTCTGGATAGACTAAATCAGAATAATGGAGATTTACTTTTGCTACCGGATGGTAAAACTGTAAATAATCTTTATTTATGCGGTGCTTTAACTGAAGTAAAAAAAGGACCCGGGGGATATGTCTCATCAGTAAGAATTGCAGACCCCACAGGTGTTTTTGTACTTTACTGCCGGAAGAATCGCTCATACTGCTCTTCAGAATTTTTAAAAGTTGGGATTCCATCATTTGTCAGCGTATTTGGAGAGGTAAAAACATCTAAAAGAATTTTCAAATCTGAAAAAACTCGGTTTTTCATAAATCCACAGGCAGTCAGAGAAATTACAAAAGAAGAAAGAGACAGGTGGATATTGTCTGCTGCAGACTTTGCACTTGAAAGACTTAAAAAATCAGTTGAATCCTTCGAAAACAAAAATCCTGAAATGACTGATAATTCAGAAATTACCAATATTTTCGAAATATCAAATGATTCTAAAGAATTAATCAGGATAATTGAAACAGCAATCTCTAATATTTATTCAAATGCATCTGAAGAGTCATTTGAAAATAAAAAGGATGATATAAGTAACACCAAAAAAACAGACTCACAGGACAAAACATCCTGCCCTGATATTGAACATATAATTCTTGAAATTATTAAAAAGAACAGTACAAAAAAAGGTCTTCTTCTAAAAGATTTCTACAGCTTTGCCGATTCTGCCGGCTTAAATCCTGATGATGTTAAATCATCGGCTGAAAAACTTATAAAAGAAGGAGAGCTTTACCTGCCACCCGGCGGTTACATAAAAATACTCTAAAAAGGTTTAAAATTAATCTAAAAAACTCTAAATTATCTGAAATAACTAAAAAATGATACCTGAATTTCTGCCTGAGGGTCCTGCACTTGTTATCGAAAATAAATCACGCATATTAATAGCGGCAGACACTCATTTCGGCGCTGAAACACAGCTTGCAAAAAACGGCCTTCATATAAAAAGCAGTAGCGAAGATAGATTAAAAAGACTTCTTATGTGTATTGATAAATCCGGATGCGACCAGCTATTGCTTCTTGGTGATGTTAAGCATTCAATTCCCCTGACATCAAAGCAGGAATATTTTGAGATGCCAAAGATCTTTAAAGAAATCCGAAAAAAAATTCCATTTCAGATTCTTCCCGGAAATCATGACGCAGGAATTGACAGATTTTTGAAAGAAGATGAACTCCTGCCAAAGGATGGCTGTGTTATTGACGGAACAGGATACCTTCACGGCCATACTTATCCGGCAAAAGAGCTTCTTGGAAGACTGATTGTAACAGGACATGTCCACCCGGTAATATGTCTTTATGATGATGTCGGATGTTCACTTAAATCCCAGCCTGCCTATGTATTAACAAAAATTGATAAAGACTCCTTTAAAATGAAAAATTCATCAGATGTTTCCGGTACACGTGTTTTGTTTGTACCGGCATTTTTTGAACTTGCCGGCGGAATTGATGTAAGAGAGCTTAAAAAAAGCGGCATGGGGCCGCTTTCAAAAGGAATAGATGAAGACCAGGCCGAGGTTTTCTTAAGTGACGGAACATACATAAACAGCCTTTCCAGTCTGATGAATGATGAGTGCAATAGAACTTTTAGATAAACAAATACGAAACCTTCTAAAAAGAAGAAATTTCATAGAACTCTCCGACACTCAGGAAGAGACAATTCCTCCTATAATGCGTGGCAGTCACACATTATGTATTGCACCGACCGGCACAGGAAAAACTGAAAGCGCCATGCTTCCCGTATTTCACAATCTTTTGAATATCGAAGGGAGCGGATTTAAAGCTCTTTATGTAACACCTCTTCGATCTTTAAACCGCGATATACTAGGAAGGCTTGAATGGTGGGCAAATGAACTTTCTCTGACAGTCGGCGTCCGCCACGGAGATACAACCCAGTATGAGAGACGAAAACAAACTTTAAAGCCCCCCGATCTTTTAATTACAACTCCTGAGACTCTACAGGCGATGTTTACAGGAAAAAAATTAAGAGAGCATCTCAAAAATGTCAGATATGTAATAATTGATGAAATCCACGAACTTGCAGGAAACAAACGCGGAGCTCAGCTTTCTGTTGCACTTGAAAGAATTAGAGAATACTCAGGAGAATTTCAAAGAATTGCTCTTTCTGCAACAGTTGGAAACCCGGATGATGTTGCACGCTATCTCTGCGGAGAAAGACCATATGAAATTGTAAACATTCCTGTTGCACCTCTTCTTTTGGTAGATGTAAAATATGCCGGCGAATCTTTTCCTGAACAGACAAAGGGGGTAGAAAAAGAGATCAACACAAAAGACTCAACTCTTGTTTTTGTAAACACAAGAGTTACTGCAGAGGCACTTGGTCATCAGCTTTACGAGAGAGGTGATGTCGATGTTCATCACGGTTCACTTTCAAGAGAGGTCAGAATCGATGCAGAAGAAAAATTCAAACGCGGAGATTTAAAAGCACTTATCTGTACATCCTCAATGGAGCTTGGACTTGATATTGGCCATATAGGGCAGGTTATTCAGTTTGGCTCACCCCGTGAAGTCTCAAGACTTTTGCAAAGAATCGGAAGGGCCGGACACCGTTTAGATACAGTATCAAGGGGAAGAATCCTTGCAACCGGATTTGATGATCTACTGGAATCCCTTGTAATTGTCAGAAAAGGGCTTTCAAATGAATGTGAAAATCTCGAACTGATAATAAATGCCGCAGATGTTCTTGCAAACCAAATCTCTGCCATTGCTGTTGAATATGGAGAAATCAGCACTGAAAGGTTAAAATCAATTATAAAGAGATCAGCATGCTTTTCAGACTGTGATGAACTATTACCGGAGGTTTGTCGCCAGATGGCAGAGCACCGGCTTATCAGAATAGAATCAGACATGATAATCCGGACAGGAAGAAGCAGAAATTACCTGTACTCGAATCTCTCAATGATTCATGACGAAAAAAAAGTGAAAGTATTTGACATAATTACAAGGCGATATGTCGGAACACTAGATGAATCGTTCGTTGTCGGATTTATATTTACAGGCGCTGTTTTTATAACAAAAGGTCAGCTCTGGCAGGTAATTGCAATCGAAGACAAAATGATAAAAGTCGAACCTGCACACAGAGCAAGTGGCGAACTTCCATCATGGGAGGGCGAGCAGATACCTGTACCTTTTGAGGTTGCAAGAGAAGCAGGAAGACTTCGCCGTACGAGAAATTTTAAGGGTTATAAAACAGATTCACAATCAGTTAAATTTGCAAAAGAATTCCTTTCCGGGATGGATAATTCCAAATCGCCGGTCCCGTCAGACAAACTGATAACTATCGAACACTATGATGAAGGTGTTATTATGAATGTCTGCGGCGGCCATAAAGCAAACGAAGCTTTGGGAAGGGTTGTATCAGTACTTCTGGCGGCAAGATTCGGAACATCAGTTGGAATAGAAGTTGGTGCATACAGAATTTTATTCAGGCTTTCCCGTGAGATTAAAGCATACGAGGTAATGGAAGTTCTAAAATCAGTTGATCCGGCCCTTCTTCGCGGAATTTTACAGCTCGCACTCAAAAGGACTGCAATATACAAATGGAAACTGGTTCAGATTGCAAAAAAGTTTGGTGCTATTGATGCAGATGCAGATTACGAACGAATAAGCATTAACCGCCTTACAGAACTCTTTGATGGAACTATCATTCAAAAAGAAGCATACCGGGAGCTTTTCTCACTGAATATGGATGTGTCATCTGCGGAGAAAATAATTAAAGAAATTCAGTCGAATCATACAGAAATATCAATTGGTCCCTTAAGTGCGATTGGAAAAGAAGGTCTTTCTTCGTCACGTGATGTGATACCTCCGGAATCTGTTTCCCAGGCTGTCATTACAGCTCTAAAAAAACGCCTTGAAAACGATAATATAATTCTCTTCTGTATGAACTGTCGGAAATGGAAGAGCAAAACCACAGTCAGCAGAGTCCCTGATGACATCGTCTGTCCAAAGTGCGGTGCAAGACTTATTGCGGCACTTAAGCCATATGAGGAAGAAAATATAAGACTTTTGTCAAAAAAAGAAAAAAACGCTGAGGAAAGAGCACTGGAGGTTCGTTATCTTAGAAATGCAAACATTGTTCTTTCAAGCAAAAAGCCGGCAGTAACTGCCTTTGCCGCGAGAGGAGTCGGGCCGGACACTGCATCAAGAATTATTGCAACATTTGCAAAAGGTGATGATTTTTACAGAGAAATTTTAAAAGCCGAGAGAAATTATATCAAAACGCACCGCTTCTGGCAGTAAAAAAAAAGTTGAAAAGGATTTATAATATTATAAATTGTGGTCTCTTAGAGCATTCAATCTCTTATACTCTTTAATTAAACATTTTTTATCAGATTATGCTTTCATAATAATATTCTCTTATTACATTATTGATTCAAGCTTTTGTTCCAGGACATCAAGTCCGCCTTTGACATCATCAAGATTTTTTCCTCCTGTAAGAATTATTTTTCCTGATGAAAAAATCAGTGCCACAATTTTTGGATCATCTATTCTGTAAACAAGTCCCGGAAACTGTTCCGGTTCGTACTCGATATTTTCAAGATCCAAAGTTACGACAATCCTGTTTAAATTAACCGGTTTTTTCATATCATACGAGCAAACTATGTTTGTTATCGAAACATCATTTTTCTCAAATGTTTTTACATTGATTTTTTTAAGCGAATTTATTATAATATCAAGACCGGTTTTTAAGTCTTCTTTTCTTCGGATGCCGGTAAGCACTATTTTTCCTGACGAAAATATAAGAGATGCAACTTTAGGGTCTTCAACTCTGAAGACAGCTCCCGGGAAACGTTTTTTATTTAATTCACAATTTGGAATCTGACGAGATACTTCTTCTAAATTTATTGAATCTGCAATCTGACCAGAAGCTACAATATTCTCAATTTTTAAGGATTCGTATTTTTTCCCATCCATTGTATTATAATTTCCAGCCATTTGAGCATAATATTAACTATCTGATTGTCCCCTGCCAGACAGTGCCAGAGATTAATAATCGCGAATCAGGAATCATATCACAGTTGATACCATCAGGTGAATTCTTTTTTTTAGTAATATCATTTACCATCTAAAACCAAATCTGATTTGGTATGAAAGTCAAAATCCCTGATAGACTTTCATCAGTTTTTGTGTGATGAAAAAAGCTCATCATGGGGATTTTACATGAAACACTGCATGAAAAATTAGTTGAAAAATTAGTTTCATGAATGTTTTTTGAATAAATATCAATCTATGATGGATTACAACCTTTTTTACACTTTTTAGCCTCATCATCAGTTTGTATTTTGGATTTTTTTTGATTTACATTTTAAAATATTTACAAAGTCCGTCACAACATACATAAACATACATCAATTGTCAGAAATAATGTTTTAATGTCATTAACTGACTATCGGCAATGACAATTTTAAATACATTAAAATACATTGTGTGTAAAAAATGTAGTTATGAATTCTGATGAAGAAAAATACTACACACCACAGGAGGTAGCTGACGAACTTAAAGTAGAGGCAAGAACAATTCACTCATGGCTAAGGGAAGGTCAGATAAAGGGTGTAAAAGTAGGAAGACTCTGGAGAATTCCCCATAGCGAGATAGAAAGATCCAAAGGAAGTGACAAATCTTCATTTGATAAGGAATGCAGTATTCCTGTTGAAAAATCTCATAATATGAAAGATTATGATTCAACATACAAAAAATATAAAATAGAAGTTCCGGAATACTTCAATTTTGGATATGATATAATTGACAAGTGGTCAGAAACAGACAGAAACAAACTTGCAATGATCTGGGTTAACCAAAAGGGTCTTGAAAAAAAATACTCCTTCAGAGATTTAAAAAATCTATCTAATCAGGTCGCAAATATCCTTTTAAAGTACAATATAAACAAAGGCGACAGGGTTTTAATCATGCTTCCACGTATTCCGGAATGGTGGATATTTGTAATCGGTCTGATAAAACTTGGTGCGGTTGTATGCCCATGCCCCGTATTATTAACACCAAAAGATCTTAAATACAGAATTAACGCCGGAAAATTCAAGATGGTTATCACAGATCTTGAAAACGCTCCAAAAATAAATGAAATCTGCAACTTCTGCCCTACTTTAAGAGCAAGAATGATAGTTGACGGTGAAATGGAAGGCTGGGCAAGTTATCCTTTTGAACTTTTATACCCGGCTCCTGTATCTCACAGATCTGTAAGCATGCCGGCTGAATTTAAAACACGCTCCAAAGATCCAATGCTTATCTACTTCACATCAGGAACCACAGGCGAAGCAAAAATGGTTCTTCACAATCATGCTCATCCTCTTGGACATAAAGTGACAGCAGAACTCTGGCATGATTTAACTCCAAATGATGTCCACTTCACATCTTCTGACACAGGCTGGGCAAAATGCGGATGGGGGAAAATCTTTGGCCAGTGGATCGCCGGCGCATGCCTTCTTGTTATAGATTTCAGAGGCAGATTTGAGGCAACACAGCTACTTCCATTTATTGAAAAATACGAGGTAACGAGTTTTTGCTGTCCGCCAACAATATACAGAATGCTGATTCTTGCGGATTTAAGCAAATTTGACTTGTCAGAACTTCGTCACTGCACAAGTGCCGGAGAACCCCTGAATCCTGAAGTTATCAGAATCTGGGAGGAAGGAACAGGTCTTACAATCCATGAAGGATACGGTCAGACTGAAACATGCTGTGCAATTGCATCTTATACCTGTATAAAAAACAAACCAGGTTCAATGGGAAAACCTGCACCGGGCTGGAATATTGAGCTTCACGATGATGACGGAAATCCTGTGGGCAACTTTGAGGAAGGAAGAATTGCAATCTCACTAAATCCCCGCCCAATCGGACTTATTGTTGAATATGTAGAAAACCCTGAAGCAAACACAGAGTCGTTTGTAAACGGTTTTTATTATACAGGAGATAAAGCATACCGTGACGATGACGGCTATTTCTGGTTTGTAGGCAGAAATGATGATGTTATAAAAAGTTCCGGATACAGGATTGGTCCTTTTGAAGTTGAATCAGCACTTCTCGAACATCCTGCTGTGAAAGAGTCCGCAGTTGTAGGCTCACCTGACAGAATAAGAGGAATGGTTGTAAAGGCATTTATAGTCTTAAATGAAGGCTTTGAACCAAGCGAATCACTAATAAACGAGATTCAGAGATTTGTCAAGAACAACACCGCACCATATAAATACCCGCGTTCAATTGAATTTGTAGAAGAGCTTCCAAAAACAATATCAGGAAAAATAAAAAGAAACCTGCTTCGCGAACAGGAATTAAAAAAATACAGAGGAGAATAATTTCTAAAAAGAATAAATTTCTTTTTGATTTTTAAATCAATTTTACTTCGTAACTTACATGAAGATGTTGTATGAAATAAAATTTCATGAACGTTTTTAAATCAAAATTACTTCATAACTTACATGAAACTTTTGCATTCAATAAAATTTCATGAACTTGTTTTAAATCCTTTTACAAATTTGACAGTATTACCAGTTATCAGCAGTCTTACTCATATACACAATGTGATCTATTCCTTCCTCATACTTTATTTTGTAGATATTGAATCTTTCAAGAATTTGTTCAATTTCATGGGCAGATTCCACAATTTTTTCATATTCAGGAGAGCTTTTATTCCCGATTACCTTTATTATATTCATTAACGGCTTATTTATCTCAAAAACAACAGAATGTGCATTAGAGAGACTGTTTTTTATATCTTCAAGATTCTGGGAGATATACTCATCATGCTCTTTTTGATTAACAAGCGAGGTTATATCCTCAATTATTGTTGTAACATGAGTCACCTGGTTGTTTTTTGAGCTAGGGATAAGAGAAACTCTAAAATAGTTTATCTCTCTTCCTTTCGATTTTAATTTCTTGGTCTTTACAATTGAATGATTTGTGCGGAATACTTCAACATATTCACTTCCCGAAACAAAGATGGAGAACTCTTTTAGCTCATAAATAGTCTTTGTAAGCTGAAATGAACTCACCCCAAGTCTCTTTGAGAATTCAAGAAAACTGTTGTTGTAGTATACAAATTTCATGGAAATATCAGTTATAAATATAACCTCACTAAAAGAGTCAATTAAACCGGTAAATTCATCAAAAGGAATATCTTTTCCGGGTTCTTTTTTAATATCATTATCAACAGAAAAAATAAAATTCTGAATATCTCTTGATTCATCAAGTATGAATCCTGCTCTTAGATATACAAGACTGGTTGAATCAGGATTTTCAATCTCTATAGAATCCGGCCAAAAATAAATCATGTCCTTATAGCCGTTAATCTTTTCGGGCTTTGCAGGTGTTGAGAATATGTCATGGAGTTTTCTGCCGACAATTTTGTTATCCTCACCCACTAACTCAATAAAAGAAGTATTTGCATGAGTAATTACTCCGTTTTTGTCAGTCGCAATAAGAGGCTTTTTAAGTGATGAAATTTTCTTTGAAAGATTTTCTTTTGCCTTGTTAGTCTCCAAAGAGTCTATTTTGCTTTTGACACGGGTTTTGTGAATCGCCATCTCAATATTTCCAAAAAGCTCACGCTCTTTGAAAGGTTTTATTAAAAATCCGGCAGGTTTTATAGAAACAGCCCTTTCAACTGTTGTTTTATCAGAATTGCCTGTAAGAAATATAACTGGAATGTCATAAAGATCCATAATTTTTTTTGCGGCTTCTATACCATCCATATCACCTTTCAGGCGAATATCCATCAGAACAAGATCAGGATGTTTCTCTCCACATACCTGTATCGCGTCAAAACCGCTGATAACAGTGCCTGCAATATTATATCCAAGTTTTTTCAATGTTGCCCGGATTTCCATTGCAATTATCATCTCATCTTCAACAATCAGTATACTACTACCTTTCATTTAATCAACCTGATAATTTTGATTATTTTTTAAAATTTTACTGATTTTTGTATTCCTGCAGGAATAGTAATTATATATTCCGCACCGGGATTGTTTCTTACTTCAATTTCTCCTTCAAGCTGGGCTGTAAGATTGTAAATCAACTGCATCCCAAGTGATTCTGAGTTTTCATAATCATAATACTCTGAAAATCCCTTCCCGGAATCTTTGACTCTTAAGACATACCTGTCATCTTCTTTTCTATGGAAATCAATTTTTATTTCTCCGCCCGATTCGTCAAAAGCATATTTTAGTGAATTTGTAAGGATTTCATTGATGATAAGACCACAAGGTATTGCTGTATCAATATCCAGTGTAATATCCTCATCACAATCACAGACAATAATAATTTTTTCATCATCCGCACCATATTCATCTGAAAGGTGCATGTAAAGTGTTGTAATATAATCTTTAAGATTTATTCTCGCAAGATTTTCTGATCGGTATAATTTTTCATGTATCATCGCCATTGAAAAAACCCTGCTTCTGCAGTCCAGCAATATATCATGTATCCCTTCATCATCAGACTGGAGATCTTTTAGCTTCAGAATGCTTGCAATAATCTGCAGATTATTTTTAACTCTGTGGTGAATCTCTTTTAAAAGAATCTCTTTTTCTTTTAATGCTTCAAATGTCTCCAGCTGTTTTTGCTTTTCAAATTCCTTCAATTCATTTTCAGTTTTAACAAGCTCTGTTATGTTTGAAATTACACCCTCCACTGCAATTATCAGACCATTATCATCCTTTATTCCCCATCCCTGATTCCATACCCATTTCTCCTCGCCTTTTGCTGTCAGTATCCTGTAGCGTGCCTCAAAAATATTGTCTTTTCCAAGTGATTTCAAAACATTTTCTTTAAATATTTCAAAATCATCAGGATGAATTATTGATTTTAGGTTTATTGGCTTTCCTTTAATTATATCTGACTGCGAATATCCGGACAACTCATAAAAGCCATCGCTTAGGTATTCAGCAGATAAATGTTCATCAATTCTACACCTGTAAGCCATTCCGGAAAAATTCTGCATCAACCGGGATAGTTTTTTTTCAGTTGCATCAAGGGCTTTTTCAGCTTCTTTTATCTTTGTCAGATCAACGACTGCAAATCTGATTCCGACAGGTACATCCTTGTCTTTTATTGGGTTTGTGTAGAGAATTATTGGAAATTTTGATCCATCTTTCTTTTGAGCAAAACAATCTTCAAATGAATGTTCATCAATTTCGCCCTTCATTAATTTTTCAAAAATTTTCTGACATTCTTTAAAATTATCAGTGCAGATGAAATCTTTAGCATAAATTTCATTTTTCATATCTTCTTTTGTCAGGCCAAAGCTTTGAAGCCCTTTTTTATTGATGAATGTTATCTTATAATCACTGTCTGTTTCAATTACAGTTAATGGAAGGAAGTTTGAAAGATCATAATATTTTTTCTCTCTCTCTTTTATCCCCTCATAGGCTTTAACATACTTGGTTGCATCAGCAAATGCCGCAATTGTAATATTTGAAATTTTAGCATCTGATGAAGAATTATCTATACAGCCACTGCTAGTTAAAAAGGTAAGAAGATAATGAATTTTTTCTTCTTTTTTTTCAGGATTTTTTAATTCCACTAAAAAAGGCTTATTAAATTTTTCAGTACTTTTACTATTAATGATGTCCTGAATTTTTTCTTTTGATTCATCAGAATAAATCCCAACTTTTCCGATGTTTTTTCCTATAATTAATTCTTTTTTGCATCCGGATTTTTTTTCAAACATATAATTTACATCAGTGATAATTCCATCATTATCAAAAGCGACAAGAGGTCTTGTATTATAATCAAAAAGAGTTTTAAATTTGAATCTGTTTGTCATCAACTCCTTTTCTTTAACAGATAGAATCAGTGCAATAATTCCCATTACAAAAACCATCAAAAGAGTAATTCCCCAATCAGGATTTTGTCTATTTAAAAGAACAGTAAATAGTAATGCTATGAGTAAAAGAATACCCGATATTAAAAGACCTTTTTTTTGGAAATAAAACACTGCAAAAATAATCGGTAATAAATACAACTGCATTGCAGGAATTACAGCCGCATTTGTAAAAAGAGAATATGAATGGACAAAAATTACTGCTGTTGAAAGAATTAAAGTAATTATTATCTTTTTATTATATGATAAATCACTGGTTGTCAATGAATGCTTCATGAAATATCCTGCCAATTAGACCTTTTTTATTGTTTTAATATTGCTTTACAGAGATTAAGTACATCTGGACTATAAATTCTTTTTCATCATTACACTAAAAAAATAATAAATTTATACCCAAAATGTGATAATGAATCAATATTTTTTCTTCTACTTTTTATTATCCTCATTTTCTGATTAAATTCTGTAACTGGCATCCGGTTCATATGAATTTGCCTCATCCATATAATTTACAAATTTGATATGGTTCATAACAAAGATGAGATTTATATTCTTTGCACCACAAAGTTAGTATTACATGGTGCGATTTTCAGTCACAATGGATGATGAACTTGTCGATAAAATCGACAGAACCACCTCTTCTTTGGGGAAATCCAGATCAGAATGGATAAATGAGATCTGCGAATCAGGCATATCAGGTGCAGTTCTTCCCGGCGGCGGCCAGTGTGTTGAGGATCTTTTGAACTTAAGTGCAAGGATTCCAAAAAACCAGCCAAATATGACAGATTATGAAACCCTTTACAAGAATTTTAAAATTGACGTTCCCGAATATTTCAATTTTGGATTTGATGTAATTGACACCTGGGCTAAGATTGACAGGAACAAAAGGGCAATGATCTGGATTAATCAAAGTGGTTATGAGAAAACATATTCCTTCAGACAGCTCATGACAAAATCCAATCAGGCCGCCAATATGCTTTTAAAATACGGCATTAAAAAAGGCGACAGGGTTGCATTAATGCTTCCAAAAATTCCGGAATGGTGGTTTTTTGCCATTGCATGCATCAAGCTTGGTGCAGTATTTGTCCCATGCCCGACAATGCTAACTTCTAAAGATCTTTTATACAGGACGCACGTTGCCGGATTTAAAATGATAATAACCGACATGGAAAATGCACCAAAAGTAGAGGAGATATGTCCGGAATGTCCTACACTAAGAGGGCGTCTTGTTGTTGATGGTGTAAAAGAGGGCTGGATAAGCTACATCGTTGAACTTGATTATCCTGCACCAGTCTCAGGCAAACTGGTGACAAGCGGACTTGAGAGGACACGCTCTTCAGATCCAATGGTTATTTATTTCACATCCGGAACAACCGGAGAGGCAAAAATGGCTGTCCATAACCATGCACTTCCTCTTGGCCATATCACAACCGGTGCATACTGGCTTGATGTTAAAGCAAACGATGTTCATCTGACACTTTCGGATACAGGCTGGGCAAAATCATCCTGGGGCAAATTTTTTGGCCCGTGGATTCAGGGAGCATGCAGTATTGTATATGATTTCAGAGGTAAATTTAATGCAACAGAAATTCTGCCCATACTTGAAAAATATGAAGTCACAACCTTTTGCTGTCCGCCGACAATATACAGAATGCTTATAATGGCAGATCTGGATAAATTTGATCTGTCATCACTTCGTCATTGTGTCAGTGCAGGCGAACCACTAAACCCTGAGGTCATCAAAGTCTGGAAAGAAGGTACAGGACTTACAATATACGAAGGATACGGGCAAACTGAACTTGTATTATGCATAGGAACATTTCCGTGTATGCAGGCAAAGCCCGGTTCTATGGGAAAGCCATCTCCCGGGTGGAAGATAGAGCTTCACGATGATGACGGAAAGCCGGTAAAAGCCTGTGAGGTTGGAAGGCTGGCTGTCTCTGTAAACCCAAGGCCTGTTGGAATGTTTGTTGAATACTTCAATAATCCTGAAGCCAATGAAGAGGCGTTTTCCGGTGATTTCTACTATACCGGCGATAAGGCCTATATGGATAACGACGGTTATTTCTGGTTTGTTGGAAGATCTGATGACGTAATTAAAAGTTCCGGCTACAGGATAGGTCCGTTTGAAGTGGAATCTGCAATTATGGAGCATCCTTCAGTAAAAGAGGTAGCTGTTGTCGGATCACCTGATCCAATACGCGGAATGGTTGTAAAGGCATTTGTCATCCTAAAAGACGGATATGAACCTTCAGAAATTCTTGTAAGACAGATTCAAAAACATGTTCAGACAACAACTGCACCATATAAATATCCGCGAATTATTGAGTTTGTTGAAGACCTGCCAAAGACAATTTCCGGAAAAATCAGACGAAATGTGCTTCGTGATGCAGAGATAAAAAAGCATGTTGAAAATATGTCACTTGATTCTAAAGAAAAAACAGAAAAAAATGCAAAAAAGACTGAGAGAAAATCCAAATAAAAAATTCAAATAACCCCCCCCGGTTTTTTTATAATTACCATATTTAATAAAAAAAATCAGAGATATTTGTTAATTTTTTTATATTCAATTAAAATGAAGAATTAAATTGAAGAATTGAATTAAAATCGAAAAAAAATTAAAATGGAATATTAAATTCTCTTAAATTACTGAATTTATAGTCATGTATTTATCCGGTAATAAAAACCAAAGTTTATGTTCTAAAAAGGTTAACTGAATAAGGCAGGCGAATCACGCCGGGCCATATTTTAAAAAATTATTAGAGCGAGGGTTGCCGAGCCAGGTCAAAGGCGTTAGGTTCAGGGCCTAATCTTGTAGGAGTTCGAGGGTTCGAATCCCTTCCCTCGCATTTTTGAAATTTTATTATTTTTTTTAGCTTTTTTTGATTTAAACTTGGTTTTGGAATAATTTACCATGAAAACGTCCATGAAAAATTTTTTTCATGAACGTTTTTTTAAAATTTAATTTTAAAGATTTAGATTTTAAATCTGGTTTTTTGATTTAATTTTTAAAATTTGAGTTGTTTCTCTTTTTTGATTTTTAAATGCAAAATTCTCTTAAATTTGCAATAGTTAAATTTGTTGAATTGAATTTTAAAAAAGTCTTTAAAACTAATTTTTCATGCACCGTTATAATAAAATCAAAACAAGGTTTTCATCAGACCCGGGTTTTCATAGTTTTCATTTTAAAAAAACAGGCATAAAGAATTTTTTATCTTTATGCTATTATGCTATTATACAATTCATTATGCTATTATACACCATTATGCCATTGTTTCTGTAATGCTCATAAAAGAAATCATAAAAAATGCGGCAACCATTACCAAAAGAATCACAGGAATCAAAACAGCAATAACATAGACAATAACAGCCTTTGAAGTGCTTATGTCCTGAAGCTCCCTTAATCCTAAAATACCAAGAACAATCGACCATAATGAAAAAATCAGACCAATTACAGGTAACCATCCCAAAAGAAGTTCAGGAGTGCTTGCATAAATAACAGATTTGATAGTCGCCATTATGCCATTTTTCCCTCCAAGCAGGTATACCCAGAGATGAAGCCATACTGCAAATACAAGTGTCAGAATGAGTGTACCTAAAAGACTGCTTATCAACACCATGACAATGCTCTGGCCGCCGGGCATAACTCCTCCAAACCCTATTACGGACATAATTGCAACAAGGACTGAATAAACTACCAATAAAACGCCAAAATAAATGAATACTTCATTTACATCATCTTTTTTTGACTGTTGAAATGCTTCAACAGGGTTTAGAATAAAACCCTTGACCTTTGAAATAATGCTCTCTATCATAGCAGTGAATTATATTCCTCTGTATAGGATATAATACCACACTGTTTAAAACGAAACTAAAAATTAAAAGAAGAAATAATTTTTTCTTCTGTTTAACACTCAAATTATCGTTTAATTATTATTGTCCAAATCATCCTCAGTCGCAAATGATTAAATATAGATTCCTGAACCTAACCACCAGTCATCATCAACTTTTGCGACATAACCGAGCTTTGACTCAACAACACGGTCATGAGCAGGATTAATATAATAAAATCTTACAAATCCGCTTTCATTCAATGCCATATCACGTAAATCTTTAATGAAAAGCCCACCGGACGCGTCAGTTTCATCTAAACGGTTTACACCAATTTTTTCAGGATTAAACGGATGTGCAATTGTTGTTCCGTTAAAATCGTAGGCATAGATGTATAACTCTCCTTTGACAAAAGAACCGTTCGGATTAGAAAATTCTGCCAAAGCCTTTTCTTTTCCGTTCTCACGGGCATAAGATACAGCGCTGTCAACAAAAGCTACCAAAGTCTCATTTGTTGTATATTCAGTTGCAGAATTGTCTGTCAGCTGAGGCGTCGAATCTGTATTTTCCGAATCGTTTTGCATACATCCGGCAACTCCCATAAAAAAGCCAAGCATTAAAATTAAAACAACCAGACAGGAAATTCCTTTCATATATATTTCTTAGATCTTATCTCTTTTAAAAACTACACTCTTTTTAAATTGCACCCTATAAACTTTTTCTCCCCTTTAAAATATCTGTCATAAGTCCGGGAGAATGAGATCTTTTTTCAGCGCTTTTCTGTACTGACCCTATAAAAAATTGCATTTTACCGCTCTTTCAGATACTTCCATATGAACACTATAAAGTTTGTCCATTAGTCTTATGGTTTTAAGAATTTCATTAAAATGTAGATGGTTGAAAAAGATTACGAGTCGCTGAAAATTGAGAACATGGTTGCATCTGGTGTCATCGCTGAATCCATTGATCTTTTTGAATTTACAGAAAAGGTTGAAAACTGCGAATTTAACAAAAAGCGCTTCCCGGGAGCTGTCTTTAGGATTGAAGATCCTAAAATCGCATGCCTGATTTTCTCATCTGGAAAGATTGTGATTACCGGTGTCAGAGACAATAAATCCCTTGAAATAGGAATTGAAAAAGTTTTGAAAGCTCTTAATGACGCTGGTATCAAACCTCTCGACAAACCTGACATTGCTGTTACCAATATGGTCTGTTCATATAACCTTGAAAGAAAAATTAACCTGAACAAAATGGCTGTAACTTTGAATATCGAAAATGTCGAGTATGAACCGGAACAGTTCCCGGGTCTTGTATACCGCATATTTGATCCAAAAATTGTCTGTTTGATATTCTCATCAGGAAAGACAATTCTTACAGGCGGTAAGAATCTTGAGGATGTTAAAAGAGGAGTAGATGTCCTTGAAAAGACTCTTGACAATATTCTGTAAAGTTGTATAAAAAAAAAGTATAAAAAAATCATGAAAAAAAAGTTTCATGAACCTTTTTTTAAAAACTAATGAATCAAAAATTTATTTAATAAATTTTTAATCGTTTTTACCTGGTTTTACACCAGGTTTTGTATCCGTTTTCATAACCTTTTTTTTGACAACCGGTTTTATGCTACATGGATATAATCTGCAACAAGTTCTTCAATTGCTTCATTGTTGCCGTAGAGCTTCTCACTTAGACCTTTGTCATTGAATCCCTTTAACTTCCTGATTGTTGAATCAATCATGCCGGAAGGAAATATTCCATTCTTCTCAAAGTAGCTTCGCTTTTCTTCCAGCACATCTGCAGATTCAAAGCATGAAAGCGGGAGCTGTTTTAGCTGTAAAAGGCGCTCTTTATACTCCGGACTGAAGATGTTTCCGCTGACGTAAAGCTCCTCTGCTCTTTTAAGTCCGTCCTCCATGTTAATTCCATGAAGTGATGCAGTAATAAGACCTGCAACAAGGAGATAAATATCTGCAGAACCATCGCCGACACGGTATTCATAAGTCTGCTTTGAAGGCCTGTCTGCTGTTAATGACTTGTCGTTTGGATTTGCATCCTGTGTCATGTGATTGGCACCGGTCCATCCAAGAGGAACACGGACTACAACAGATCTGTTTCTGTCGCCCCAGCAGACATTTGTAGGTGCTTCCTGGTGCGGAACCAAACGAAGGTATGATGTCGGTACTGTGTTTCCAAACGCTGTCAGAGCATCGCCGAGATCTAAAACACCGGCAATCATTTTGCGTGCCATCGGACTTAATTTGTCATTTTCAACAAGAAGGTTTTTGCCGTCCTTTTCTGCCATCATATGGAAATGAAGACCTGAACCAGCCTTTCCAACTACAATCTTTGGAGCGAAACTTACTTCAACACCATATCTGTATCCAAGCATTCTTACTATCCACTTTGCAACAAGAAGCTGTTCTACTGCCTCTTCGGCAGGCATAGGGAGAAACTCAATCTCATGCTGTTCATAATATTTATTCTCCTGTGTAAAGCACCCGACCTCTGAGTGTCCGTACTTTATCTTTCCGCCGGCCTTTGCAATAAGAGTCATTGCCTCAACGCGAAGAGCCTCGTATTTAACAAAAGGCTCGGCTGAATGGTAGCCTTTCTGGTCAATTGCTGGATATGAGTCCTCTGCATCTCCGATTACGTAGTACTCAAGCTCTCCAAGTGTCTTGAAAACTGCACCGGTCTCCTTTGTAAATTCTGCGTCTGCCTTTTTCAAGACATATTCAGGTGAGCTTTCAAGAGGTTTTCCCTCGTTGTCATAATAAGAACAGAGAATTTCAAGAGTTGGCACTTCTGCAAAGGGATTTACAAAAGCTGTTCTGTAACGCGGAATCACATACAGATCACTGCTTCCTGCTTCAATAAATGAAAAAATATTGCTCCCGTCAACCCTTTCACCGTCAGAGAGGATTGTATCAAGATATTCCTTAGAAGAAATAATAAAATTCAAGGTTTTTAATTTTCCGTCATCCGCAACATAGCGGAAGTTTATCATTTCAATCTCTTTTGCTTCACAAAACCTGATTATGTCCTCTTTTGTAAAATCAGCAGGACTTTTTTTTATAAATTTCACCAGATCATTTGGATTCATCAAAATATCTGAACCAGTCATTATATCACCTATCTATTTTTTTATAATAAATGATAATTCTGTTTATTTTTCAAAAATAGCCAGATTAATAATTTATTTACTTCAATAGATGGAAATATCCTTCCCTCCTTATTCTATATATAATAGTTTAAGTATGAATCCTAAAAAACAAAACTGTAGATGTCAGGTGTAAAAAATACTTCTAAATATTAATTTTTAAATGATCAGAAATACTAAAAACAAGGATTCCTCCAAAAAGAGGTTTTCATTTTTATCAGTTTTTCCAAATCATTTTTTGAATGGTTAAAATGAAAAATTAAAAAATGATTGCTTTTTTATCTGATTCAAAAATTTCCGGTCAAATACAAGAACATTACTGCGAGATGTATTAACAAAAAGAGATAAACAAGCAGGAATTTTTTCTTATGTGTTTTGTGATGCGCTACCTTCATTGCAAAAAGTGCACCGAACGGACCGAAAAATGCAAAAATTAAAAGATTATTTTCTGAAATTCTCCACTTTCCTTTAACTGCTTTAATCTTATCAGCCGCAAACACCAGAAATGACACTAAATTAAAGGCAATATAAAATGCCGCTACAATGATAAATATGTCTATAATAACCAGCTCTTTAAATATCCTGGTTTAATTTAGGAATTACAGATATTTATCAAATCTGATTCTATAAGGATTATTACAATCATAAAATACAAATGATATAAATGAGTGAAAAGGGTACTAATAAAATAAAAGATTGCCTAATAAGTTCTAAATCTAAATTTTGTTAGAATTTTGTTAGTCTTCCTAAAATACTGCCAAAATAAAAGTTGGCTATAATTAAATAAAAAAACATGTTGTTTTTTAAGCAACAATCAATTTATCACTCTTTACGAAAAAGATAAATTGTTACTATAAATTAGGGAGGATAATTTTTTTGAAAACACCTTATCAGCATATTGCCGGATTTGTGTCAAAAAATCCCAAAATAATTACAGCAATTGTTCTAATCTGGTTTTTTATATCTCTTTACGGAATGACCCAGGTCACAATGAAAACCGGAGATGAAACATATATTGACAAAACAACCCCAAGAGGCATTTTACTAGATGATTATAAAGAACTTTTCAGTTCAGATTCAATAATGGTCATATTTGAATCAGATTCAATAACAAATCCTGATTTTCTTAATTTTATGAACAGAATCATGACTGACTTTTCAAATGAAAGAGGAGTTAGTAGTGTTTCAGGCATAGTAAATCTGATGAAATCTGCAAATAATGGAAAAATACCCGAATCAGTTGCCGAAATAAATGAAGTAAAATCTAAAATAGATTCAGATGTACTTGAAAGGTACCTGCCTTCCAATATGCTTACAATAGGTATAATTTCTCTTGAAACCGGGATTTCATCCTCAAACCAGGAAGCACTTTTAACAAACCTTGAAACAATAATAGAAATTTCAGACACACCTCCGGGAACATCTGTAACTCTCTCCGGAAATCCGGCATTCCAGAAACAGATGGGAGAGGAGATGGGAAAATCCACAGGAATTTTAATTTTTGCGGCAATGCTTCTAATGATTATAGCTGTCGGGATATTATTCGGACAGGTAAGTTATCGTTTTCTTCCTGTCGGTGTTGTGTTTGTAGGTCTAATAAACACCTTCGGAGTAATGGGGCTTTTTGGAATTCCAGTAAGTATGGTTGTCATAGCGGCTTTTCCTGTATTAATAGGAATTGGAATAGACTATGCAATCCAGCTTCATTCGCGTTATGATGACGAGGTTAATTCAACAAAAGATCCTGTAAAAGCGGCATATAATACAATAAAAAATTCAGGGCCTTCCGTTTTATATGCAATGATTGCAACCTCACTCGGATTTGTTGCTATGTATATTACTCCTATTCCCATGGTCTTTGACTTTGGAGTTACATGCATTATAGGCGTAATATCCTGTTACATCGCCGCTTTATTAATTGTCCCGACATTTGGAATTCTTATTGACTATAAAGCAAAACAAACATCTAAAAGTGGTATTTCCAAAAAGATGATGAAATATAACAACTTCATCGGAAACATATCATATAAAATTGCAAAAAAACCTGTTTTTATTCTTCTTATTTTAGGACTTGTGGCAATTGTCGGCGTCCAGCTTGATGATAAAGTGCCGATAAGTTACGATGAAGAAACTTTTGTTCCCCCGGATATGCCCGCCCTTGTTGACATGAAAAAAGTAACAAGGACAATGGGTTCAACTTCGACACTGACAGTTTATTTAAAAGGCGACAATCTTCTGACTCCCGATGTTTTAAAATGGATTGATGAATTTGGAGAATATGAAACCGAAAACAGAAACGAATTAACATCAGTTACAAGTGTTGCAACACTTCTAAAGCAGTATAATGGCGGCATAATTCCTGATACAAAAGGAAAAGTAAACGAAGTTTTAACAAAAATTCCTACATCCGGCCTTAATTCGTATTTGAATGGTCAGATGAACGGTGTTATTGAATTTGGAATGCTTGAACTGGAGGTTGATCCAACAAAATCCCTTGTTGAAAATGTAAACCGTGACCTTGAATGGAATTACCCCCCACCCGGAATTACAGCCACTCTGACAGGAAGTACTGAAATGGGCATAAACCTTGTTGATGAGATTGCAAACGGCAAACTTCTAATGACACTGCTTGGTTTTGGCCTGATTTTTATCTGGCTGATTTTTGTCTACCGAAGATTTTCAGCAATATCACCTCTTATTCCAATCATCATGATTGTTGGATGGAACGGCGCTATTATGTATATTCTCGGAATTGACTACACACCAATGACTGCAGTATTAGGCTCCATGACCATTGGTGTTGCATCAGAGTATACAATTCTTATAATGGAGCGCTACAATGAGGAAAGAAGGCGTGGCAGGGATAAATATGAAGCAATCAGAACAGGTGTTGAAAAGATTGGTGCGGCAATCACAGTGTCAGGTCTAACAACAGTATTTGGATTCTCGGCGCTCCTGCTTTCAACATTCAATATAATCAAAAATTTTGGAACAGTTACAGTAATTACTGTTGGATTTTCACTTATCGGAGCAATTGTTGTAATGCCTGCTGTTTTATCTGTCATGTCAAAATTTGAACAGAAAATTGAATGAACAGTGGAAGAAGAATAAAATTTAAATTTCATTTTTTTTGCTTTTTTTGCTTTTTTCGCCATTTTTGCCATGCAATCAAATCTGATTATAATGACATATATTGAAAAATCCATAAAAAATGTTCATAAACGTTTTTGTCTTAAAAAAGTGCAGAGAATATTTACTCAGGAACATTTTCATAACAGTTTTATAGAGTCTTTTATAATAATAAATCATTTATTTAATGAACCTGCAAATGCATTTTCATGTCAGATTTATTTTAGATGCAGTATAACAAATAATGAGTGATATTGTGCAGCCTTATGACAACAACTATGAAAGAAGGGGATTGAACCAGTCAAAAGTGCGGGTGGGGGGTCAGTTGTACTATCTCATCATGGACACAGAGAGCATGACATTAAAACAGGTTTCAGGACCTCAAAGCTCTCCATATGTTTATCCATATAACATAGTATCCGGCATATCTTTGGTCTCAAATGAATATTTTGAACCATGCCTTGAGATAACTATAAGCTATGAAACCATGGAAACCGCCGGCATGACTCTTGTTTTTGAGACAAGTGAAGAAAGAGACTCAGCTTTCTCTTCACTCAATCAGATGGTTTCAAACCCTGCATTCGTACCTCCGGTAACTCCGGAACAAAAAGATTATTCAGATAAAACATCACAAACAGGACACTTTACAGAAAATAATCTACATAATCATAATTTTGAAGATCAAAACATACAAAAACACGGTTATGACTCATATGAAACTGAAAAACCATATGTTTCAGGATATAATTCCGGATATGAATCAGTAGATGAATATAGGTCAGGAGATTATCCGACAGGTTATGAAAACTTTGAAAATTACACAGGATATGATAGATCTCAGGCAGGTTACGATGAATATGACCGAGGCAGACATCAATCCTATGAATCTGAAAAGAAATATGACTCATATGGAGGGGGTTTTACAAAATCATTTGATGAATACAAATATTCACAGAGTGATCTGACAATAATTGAAAAAATCACAGGATTTTTAAGATATCCTTCAGAAACATTTGAATCAGTATCATCTGAGGATTTAAAATCCGGAATTTTATATGCCGGTCTTATGCTTTGTTTGTTTTCAGTTGTAAGTGTTTTATTCTCTGCAATTATTGCATCAGCAATTGCGCCTGAAAGTACAATATATAATAATCTTTTATCTGATATTCCCGAACTGATAAGACTTATTCTTGAATATCTTATATTTGGAGTGTTCTGTGTTTTGATATACGGAATACTTGTATTTCTGCTTACAAAAATTACAGGTCAGGAGCTTTTCTTCACAGAATCGTTCATAACAACCCTGTATTCTGTAACTGCAATTGGAACAATCGGTCTTATTCCTCTGTTTGGAATATTCCTAGCACCACTATGGATGATATTTCTGCAGATAAAAGGGCTTTGCAGTGCCTATGACATAGAAGTTAAATTTGCGGCAGTATCCGCTGTCATACCTGCAGTAATAATGTTTGCAGTCTTTTATTATCTTATAATAAGTGGCGAGGTGGCATTTATATGAAATTTATCCATTACGAAAATAACAAAAATTTAAAAATTTCCAAAAAGACTTTTAACATATCTACTTTAATTCTCCTCCTGACAGCAGTATTCTTTATATCTCCGGCCGCGGCAGAACCTGCGTTTGAATGGGAGATATATATTATCAATACAGAAGACTGGGAAGATACAAACGAATATCTCGCATATGACGGAACTATCTACGAAGTCCATTTCTTTGACAAATCCTCTGATTCCAAAAGCTGGAGCTGGGAGTTTGGCGATGATGACTGGTGGGGCTCAACAGAAAAAAATCCTGTCCACATCTTTACAGAAGAAGAAGTTCTGGATGGGAATTACATGATTAAAGTTAAGCTTTCTATTGTTGACAGTTCAGGTTCCGGAGATACAGTTTCAAACACTTTATTTTTTGATCCTGATGATCCATGGACTCCAAGAAATACTATCTTTGAACTGACTCCAAAACCAACCAGTACACCAACACCCGTTCCAACAACTGTTGCACCAACTCCTGTACCAACAACTACTGCTCCGACAGCACAACCAACACAGAAAGCTTCTCAATCCCTTGAGATACCCGGAATTTCACAAGAGTTGAAAAAGCTTCAGGACACATATCAGGATTTAATAGTTGTTATAAAATCAATGTTTGGAATAAGTTAATCATGATTAAGATAATCCGGGCTGATTAAACAAAATCAGCTGATTATTTTTGTTTTAAATACGTCCATGAAATTATATTTCATGCTAACTGTTTCATGTAAGTTACGAAGTAACTTTCATGTAAATTATAATCAAAAAATAAACAATAATTAAAAAAAGTAACAAAATCAAAAAATCAGGAAAAATTTATTGTTTCACAAATATCTGCCAGAAAATCTCTATTTTTTATTGTGTTCATCTTTGGCACACATCTTTTTCTAATTTTTTTCTTGTCTTTTTTCTAATTGTAGTTTTATTTTTTATTACCTGTATTTGTTTACTAATAGCCTATAACATCAGTAATCCATCTATAACCTGCAATGTGTTATAACCTGCAATGTGTGCACCGGTCTATGAATAATGCGATTATTACACAAAGAGCGGAAACAAATAAAAAAGCAGGCATATAACCTGAAAACTGAACAATAAGTCCTGCGAAAAAAGGCAGAAATGTCATTCCTGCATACCCTGATGTGTTAAAAAGACCCATGACTGTTCCCTGTCTGTAATTAGAATCAGCAAGAAAATCCATCTGACTTACCATGATAAAACCGGCAATTGCACCAATGACTGCAAAGATAAACAATTTCACAATCTCTTCAGATAAAATAAGTGAATAGCTTAGAAATACAAAAAAAGCCATTAACAATGCGCCGGTCTTAATAGCCGGAACAGATTTTAAATTTAACTTAGGTGCAAGGAGTGAAGCGGCAATTGTTGCAACATTCATAGCTCCAATCTGAATGCTGAGAAGCATAGGCTCGCCATCTGTTAATTCAGGATACAGTGAAGTTACAACTCCTGTTGCACCAGTCAGGATTATAATCGATAAAAAGAGCCATTTAAAATCGATTAAAACCGCTTTTGGATCTCCTGTTTTTTCATGACCGGAGGTGAAATCAGGTGCTGAAGTCCTCATCCCAAATAAAAAAGGAAGAAAAGAGATAATTGTGAATAACAAAAGACCTCCGCCGGCACCCAGAAACTGATTTAGAAATCCGGACATTAAAAGACCCAGTACCAAACCGAGATTTAAAGATGCAAAAAAATATCCGGATAAAATTTTGTGGTTATACTGTTCATTTACCCATGACATCGCACATGAAACAAATAATCCTGCAGCAATTCCTTCAGCCAGTCTTGCAGAAATTATAAGGAAAGGATTTTGAAGCAGAACCATTGCAATTCCGGTTATTATCGTTAAGAAAAGCCCGGTTCTTATCAGCGGCATTTTTCCGATTCTGTCAGAAAGCATTCCTGCAGGAAGAACAGTTAAAAAAGCACCAAAAAAGTATGCAGAAAAAATAGCACCCTGAATAGCAGGCATTTCATCTGCAAAAGAAGGGAGAACAGGAACAACTGCATTAGAAAGCGCCATTACTACAAATACGCCTAAAAATACAGTTATTTTCATCTTCATATTCTGCTCAGCTACTCATTTTTAATACTTTTTTTAAACAGTATTTTTTTGTTTCAGAACTAATAATAATTCATCTGATTTTTTCCGGAGATTTCAGGTGAAATCTGTTTTTGTCCTGAAATTATTTCGCATAAATAATCGTAGGAAAATAATCAGAATTTATCATTAAATAATTCTGATAAAATTTGATGAAAGTCTTTCTCTAATTTTGACTCTCATAACTAATTATATTTAAAGTAAAGATTCAAACTTGAACCTTTTCTTACAACATACGATAGGTTTCTAAATTCTTTGGAGAATGTGTCTCAATTCTAAAGCGCTTGTATATCGAACTTGCAAGATCAATAGTGTTCTTTTCATCTCCATGAATTGTAAAAATTTTCTCAGGTCTCGGATTTAAATGATTTACATATGCCATAAGCTGACGTCTGTCAGAATGACCTGAAAATCCATCAACGGTTTCTATCTGAAGATTTAAAACAATAGTTTCACGTCTTCCCATTGGAACTTCTTTCCACCCCTTCTGTATTCTGCGCCCTATTGTGCCGTCAGCCTGATATCCGACAAATATAAGAGTGTTTTTCTCATATGGCGCAAGTGCATATAAATACTCCATTACAGGACCACCGTTTAGCATACCGCTTGTTGTAATGATAATACAGGGGTCACTTCCGATGACTTCCTCTCTGATTTTTGGAGAATCAACCTGTACGAAGCATTCAGAAAGGAACGGATTCATTCCCTCCTGGAAAATCTGTTTCCTTAAATCAGGGTTTAAATATTCAGGATATGTTGTATGAATCGCAGTCGCCTCTTTGATCATTCCGTCAAGGTAAACTTTTACCTTTGGAATCTTTTCAAGACGCATACCCTCTTCCAGTGCAAGCATAACCTCCTGCGATCTTCCAACAGCAAACGCAGGAATGATTATCTTTCCACCACGATTTATGGTTTCATTAACAATTTCATAAAGTCTTGACTCAGCATCATTCTTTGATGGCTGATTATCCTCAGAACCTCCATATGTACTCTCCATGAAAACTGCTTCAAGACGTGGAAACTGCGAAGTTGCAGGCCCAAAAAGCCTTGTTTTACCATAATTAAAGTCACCTGTAAATGCAATATTATACTGGCCGTCTCCTATATGGAAATGTGCAATAGCAGATCCCAGAATATGTCCGGCATTATGATAAGTAAGTTTAATGTCCGGCGCAATATCAGTTACACTGCCATAATTAAGAGTTATTGAACGCTTGATATATTCCTGAACTTCTTTTGAAGAGTACGGTACCTGGTTGACTTCATTTGCTACAACATCCAGATAATCCAGCTGAAGCATTACAGCAAGATCCCTGGTTGCCGGAGTGCTGTAAACAGGACCTTCAAATCCATATTTGTAAAGCATAGGAACAAGTGCACAGTGATCAAGGTGTGCGTGAGTTAAAACAACCGCATCAAGACTTTTCAGCGGGAAAATCTCAGGGACATAAAGATACGGAAATCCGTCTGAACTTCCGGGCTTATCGCCACAGTCGATTAATATTTTGCTTTCCGGAGTTGAAAGTAAAAATGCCGCTCTTCCAACTTCCCTGCAACACCCAAGTGTTGTTACACGAACCCATTTATCTTTACTTGTCAGGTCACGGTGAATTCTTCTCCCGATAGACCTTAAAAATGCTTTTCTCTCATCTTTCACAGCACGTAAAAACTGACGTGTCTGCTTTACAGTCGAACTTTCTATTGGCGGTGTTCTTACAACCTTTGGTGTCCATCCAATCTCTTTTGTTATATCACGCAGGGTTGTTCCGTTCTTTCCTATGACAACGCCTGGTTTTTCTGCCTCTATTAAGACCTCGCCTGTATCAGGATCAAAAAACATATCGGTTATCCCTGCGCCTTCCGAAACAACTGCTTTTATTTTAGTTGCCGCAATCTCAGGGTCTTCCAGGACATTAGGTCTGACTACTATTCTTTTGCGAAGATCTCTTGCAAGGACTTTTATTAAATCTGCTTCGTCTGCAAATTTCTTCGGGTCATCTGTATAGATTACAAGTTCCGGGCCTTCGAATTCAACTTCTGATACATTAATACCGGCCGGTACTTTAGCGTTAATCTTCTCTTTAAGCTCTTTGAGCCTGTCTTCAATCAACATAAAAAAACGTCCTAAAAAAGAAAAAAAGGGTAATATTGACTAATTAGTGATTCCTTTCTTACTGGACTCTTCATATTTGTCTTTAGTTATAACAACGATACTAATATCTTCACCTGATGCGGAATCTCTTCTCATCGCAGATGTGAGAGCTCTTGTGGCGAGATCGACTGCTTCTTTCTCATTAAATCCTTTTTTATAACGGTCTTCCAAAACTCCATATGCAAAAGGAGAGCCTGAACCTGTCGCAACAATATCATCTTCAGGTGAAGCACCTCCCATTGCATCTACAGAGAATATTGACGGGCCGTTTTTGTCAACGCCGCCGACAAGAAGTTGTACATAATAAGGCATCATTCGATGCTGATTTAGTACATTACTCAGGAGTGAAGCTGATGCTGTTACAGTCATCGGCTTTCCTCTTCTTATATGATAAAGACTGCATTCCACCTGCATCAGACGTGCAAGCTGTTGTGCATCACCTACACCTCCGGCTGTTGTCATGCCGATTCTTTCTGCTATCTGGTACACTTTTTTGGCTTTTTTGCTGGCAATCATATTGCCCATCGTAGCTCTTCTCTCGGTTGCCAAAACTACACCGTCATCGAAAACGAGCCCTACCGTAGTTGTTCCTTTTAATATATCGGAGCTCTGCTGCATAATAGTAATACTCCCAGAGTTTAATTTAAAATTTTAAAGAGTATAAAAACGCTTCAGATATACAGTTGCTATTATCTGCCTTAAATGTTTTTGTATATCCAAAGCAGACCATCATTGAATCTGACAAGTCTGATTATACTTTATTTCTCTATTTACCTGGAAAAATTTATATTGTCTGGATTTTTATCATTCCATTATGAATTTTTCATATTCATATGAATGAATCATCCAAATAATGTCATAATTTCTGATAATTTCAGCAATTTTAAGCTGAAATTTTGCTGTCAAGAAGAACTTTTATCAGTTCACGGTCAAAGAGCATTGAAACCATCTTCTTATCCCCATTGATTACCGGAAGCTGATCTACTCTTGAGCGCTTCATTTTGAGTGCACATTCACTTATCTCTGCATTTTGCGGTACTGCAACAACCTCTTTTACCATTGCATCCTTAACAAGTTTATCTGGAAGCTGGACTTTTGAAATTCCAAAAGAGATTGTGTGCATATCTCTGATACTCTCCCATGTCCAGTCATCGTCATCTGTACCATTTGAGAGATCGCTTACTTCAACACTGTCCTCTATCATTGCATGTTTTATTAAATCACGCTCAGATATGATTCCTGTAAGCATTGAGTCCTTATTAAGAATAGGTATTGCATCATATCCGGAGATTTCCATGATTCTTCCGACAAGCGGCAAAGGAGTATTTTCCCATAGCGCAAATGTTGGTTTTGTATATCCCATTTTAATCTCTGATTTAAACTTCATCTGCGCAATTGCGCCTACTAAATCGGCAATACTAATAATTCCAAGTAGTTTTCCTTTTTCAACAACAGGAAGCCTTCTGAACTTATTCTTATCCATTATCCGGGCAGCTTCAATAATAGATGCCTCCGGTCCGATTGTTACAGGGTTTGATGTCATTAAAAGACTAAGCTGCGTCTCATCAGCCTTTCTTAAGAGATCTTTTCGGGTTATGATTCCTACAAGTTCACCTTTATTTGTAACAGGTACACCACTTATACCGGTTCTTTTTAAAATTCTTAAAACATCATCCCTGTTTCCGGGTGTTTCAACAGAAACAACATCATCAACCATACAATCCCGGACGAGTCTTTCTTCTATGATCTCACCACCATTGTTGATACTTTGCTGTTTCTAATCACATATTCCGTGACACTGCCAAGAAACAGTTTGTCAACGTTGCTTTTTCCGGTTGAACCCATGACTATAAGATCAGCGTTTAATTCATCAGCAAGTTTGAGTATTTCTTCCCCCGCATGCCCTTTTTTGACATGTGAGACAAATTCGACATTGCTCTTTTTGGCAATATTCTCCCCCAATTCAAATGCATCTGTTCCGATAGCCTCAAATCTGCTGTATAAAAGCTCCATTGTGCTGTCAGTAGGAATGTCTTTGAACATACCTGTCTCAATTACATAAACTGCATTGACGACAGAATCTCTTATTTTTGACTCGTTGATGGCCGCCTCAAGCGCCTTCTCACTGGCTTTTGAGCCGTCCACTGCTACGAGGATGGTTTTAAACATAAATTACCTACCTCAAAATTGTGATTTATAAATTATTTTTTTATGTGCTTAAAATAGGTTCTCTCTATTAAGCCGGAATTCATCCTTTTTACGATTGTTTTTAGTGGAGAATGGCTGAAGCGCAGATTATATTCACCAGGTATTACTGAAAAAAAGGCCGCAACATTTCCTTTTTCTATAAAAAATGGATTTTTAAAGATTTCTGAACCAGATACCGACATTTTCATGATTTCTTTAGGATCTGTCCCATACAGATATGACAAAAATGACATCTCAGAAAACATATCCGGCTGGACAAACATCACGTTATCGGTCCCCAGTAAAACCATGCATCCCATCTCAAGCATTTTTCCAACAGGAGGATGTGCGGATGAAGATGATACGCCAAGTATGTGATTTGATCTTGGGCAAATCACAACAGGTATATTTTCATCAACACAGCGTTTTAGCTGTTTGTCTGTTGCATGCGTCATATGGACAAGCATGTCAGGCTTTAAGTCTATTGCCTGATCAACATCACTGTTGTTCTTCTCACCCGCATGGATGGCAACAAAACCTCCTTTCTTTTTTGTTTCAGATGCCTCTGTGATTACATGTGTTCCTTCTTTAGTACTTGAAATTCCAATACCGTCAGATATTTCCTCTCCCCCGTTGCGCCCAAGTATTATGCCAAATATTTCTTTTTTGTCCATCGCTTTTTTTATTGTCAGAACACCTTCTTTTCCACCTTCGCGAAAATCACAGAATCCAAATATAGCAGAATTTAGCATATAGTCCATACTGGATGATACAGCATCTTTTAGCACTTCTTTGTCAGTTTCTCTTAGAATTTTGTGTTTTAACCCGTTCGGAGGCGCCACAAGCTCAGATAAACTGCCCTTTGCCTCTGCATCCATAGCCACAGTATCAGCAAGATGTGTATGTGAATTAAAAAATCCTGGAAATATCCATCTTTCAGGAACTTTTTTTTTCTCTTCGATTTCAGCAATAATTCCTTCTTCAACAACAATTTCAACACAGCATTCCTCAAAATCACATCCGACATAAGCCCTGCCCGATATTGTATAATCTCCTGTTATATCTGATTTATTCTGCATAGTTACAGTTTTCCCTCTCAGCTTTTCTTATAGGCTCAGCCTTTATTTTATATATTCTAAAAGCAGATATAATAAGCATGGCAGGTAAGAAGAACAGTGGAAGACTGGTTTCATCTGCAGGTCTTGTCACATATTATGATAGTGAAGACAAGCGTGCAGTTCATATTTCACCAAAAACAGTGCTGGTTTTTGCAGGCGTAGTTGGAATAATTGTTGTTGTATTGAATCATTTATTCTAAAAATAAGACATAATACAGACTTTTTTGTCCGGAATAAACGGACAGTTTTATTTTCTAAAATTTTTTGCAGTTTTTTTGTTTTTTTTGCTTTTTAGTGTATTTTTCCAATAGTATTCTTGTATTACATTTTTCTATTCTTATTTAGAATTCTAAGAAAAAAATAAATTGCTTATTTTTTCTTCAGTGCTTTTATAGTAATATCCTCATCGGATGTGAAGAACAGGCTGTCATGTCCCTCCCATTTGGGTGCATTTCGAAATACAACTGCAGGGACACCATTATTGCTCTCTCCCATGATAAAATTGGAAAATGCGGCAAACTCATCAACGACCGCTTCTTCTGTAATTTCCAACACACGCCCAAATAGATCAGTGTCTCCCCTGAAATCACGTATTGCAGGCATTCCGGCCCATCCAAGCGCAACACCGGTCTGCCCCCGTCTAAAGGCTCTTCCACAGGTGTCGGTAATAATTACCCTTACATCCTTTCCTGTAATCTCTTTTATCTCGCATCTTATTTCTTCAGCAGATATCATAGGCTCAGGTGGCAGACGTATGATAAATCCCCTTTCAATATTGCTGTTGTCAACGCCGGCACGCACACCTACATGTCCGCATTTTAATTTTGAAAGAACAAAAGGATATTCTAAGATTAAATCTTCGGTTTCATCCAGAACTGCCTGAATAAAGCGCGTATCTTCTTTACATTGCCCGGCTATCTCTTTTGCCTTCTCTGTCGGCGTTATTGAGTCTATAACTCTTGTGAAACCTTTTGTTTTGGAGTAGACAGAAGATGCAATGCATAAAATATCCCCGTCTTTTAGCTCAATTTTATCACAAATCTCTTTTGAAATACTGTCTCCTTCATGAAAGATAGGAAGACCTGAAACCGGAAGAACTTCAATACTCATAAAAAGAATATAGGATTTTGCATGTTAAAAGCATCTCTTTTTTTATATTTTTATATCTGTTTTAGAAATATTTTTTATTTCTTTTTTAGAAGAATTTTTTTTTAAGAATTGTTAGAACAGAGGTGAAATCAGAACAACAATTCCAAAATTACTTTTTAAGATAATAAAAAAGAGGAAAAAAAGAAAGAGAATAAAAAAATACTGAAAAAGAACGCTTTTTAATATCCTAAATTTTAAGTTTTGAAGATGATGTTTTAATTGAGATTTTAGAGAGATCTGAGGTTTGGATTAATAATCCATACTCAATTTTACGTTAAAAGCTCATTTTTTTTCAATTATCTCTTTTCACTCTTCTATTAACCATCAATTAATCTTCAATTAACTCATCAATTAATCTTCAATTTCTTTTACAATAAATGAAAAACATTTCTCAATGGCTTTGGATGCCGGGCAGTCATAATCTGTTATCGGCTTTAAATTTCTAACAGAGTCATATACTGTTTCATCATATGGAATCTTACCTGCAACAGGAATCTGATTTTCTAAGCAGTAATCCTCAATCTCTTTTGTAATATCGGGGCTTATATCAAACCGGTTTATAACAACAAATATTTTTGCACCGAAATTCTCAATAACAACCCTTGCCCTTTTTAGATCATGAAGAGAAGAAAGACCAGGTTCTGCAACAATCACAGCATAATCAACACCGCTGACTGTTGCAATAAACGGACATCCAATACCGGGCGGACCGTCAATCAGGATTAAATCTGCATCGGAAGATATCTTTTCTGCTTCACACTTTACTTCTTTTACCAAAAGCCCGCTTGCACCACAACCGGGAAGAAGGTCTGCATGGACTATTCTTAAAGAACCGGCATTTGAAATTTTTAAATCACCGGTTTTAATCCTCTCTACAGTTATTGCGTCAGCCGGACATACAATTGTGCAGACTGCACAACCTTCACATGCAATTCTGTTGACCTCAAAAACTTCGGATTCTTCATTGTATGATATTGCATCAAATCTGCAGTATTCTTCACAATTTCCACATAAAATACATAAATCAGGATTAATCTCAGCAATATCAGATCCTAAGAAATCTTTCTCCATCTCAATTTTTGTATCAAACAAAAGACAGAGATTGGCCGCGTCAACATCGCAATCAACAAGAGTGAAAGGCCTGGTAATCAAAGATGCAAATCCTGCTGTAAAAGTAGTTTTTCCGGTTCCGCCTTTTCCGCTTACAACAGCAAGTGTTTTCATAAGACCTCACCTGCAGATTCCTGAATTTTTTCATAAAGACTTAAAAATTTTTCACTCCATTCAGGTATTTCTTTTGAAAAAAGACCGCCCCTGTTTTGGATAACAGCAATTTTTAAATCGTTTGGAATTTTCATCAAAATTTCAAGACCGTTTTCTAAACAGAATTTTTCTGTTTCAGTGTCATTGCCATAACTTCTGTTTATTACAACTGCCATAGGAACTTTTGCTGTCTTTCCTGTTTCATACGCGGCTTTTAAGTCATGAAGACCAAAAGGCGTTGACTCAGTTACTAAAAGACAAAAATCACTATCAGAAATTGTTTCAATAAAAGGACATGCAGAACCGGGAGGTGAATCAAATATTACTGCATCGTACTTGTAAGAGTCTTCTTTCGATGCCTTAATAATTTCATTTCCGGTAGGCTGTCCGGGAATAAGTCTCCCCTGTGTTAAGACAAGGTTTTCAGAAATATTCATTGAAATAATATTTCCAATGACAATATCCTCTTCAGATATGGCATCTTCAGGACACACCAGCTTACAGCCCCCACAGGAATGACACAAATCATTTGAAATCAAAACTTTTTCTTTGATTATATTAATTGCACCAAACCGACAGAATTCTGCACATTTACCGCATAAAATACACTTTTCATCATCCACAACAGGCTTTTTTAAAAAAACATCTTTTGAATTTTCTTTGCCTGAAAAAAAGATGTGAAGATTTGGCTCTTCAACATCACAGTCAATAAGAATTGTGTTAAATTTTTCAGAAACTGCTAATGCCAGATTAGCCGCAACAGTGGTTTTTCCTGTTCCACCCTTGCCGCTTGCAACAGCTATTTTCATTTTAAAATCCCACACAGTTTTCAGGCTGAATTTTCGGATTCAAACTCAGATGCTGCTACTTTTACTGATTTATCAGTTCCTGTTTTTATAATTCTTATTTTTGCCGCGTCAATTACATTTTTTGCATTGTCGCCAATCATTCCGGTGATTAAAACTTCAGCCTGACTGTCTATTACCATCTGAGCGGTTTTTGGGCCGACTCCACCGGGAAGATTCATATTTTTGTTTTCTAAGAAAGTAAACTCCTCAGATACGGTATCATAAACTGCAAGATATGGTGCCCTGCCAAAATTTTTTTCAACTAAACTTTCTGTGTTGTTTCCTGTGGAAGTAATACATATTTTCAAAAAAATCACCTTTTTTAATTGTTTATTATTGCTAATACTGTCAAGGCTAAATATTTAATGAATGTAACAATAATAGACTGATTTTATGGAATACAAATATTTATTTGGACCTGTTCCTTCAAGAAGACTTGGAATATCGCTTGGAATTGACCTTGTTCCTCCAAAAACATGCTCATATAACTGCATTTATTGTGAATGCGGAAAAACAACCAATCTTACGATAACAAGAAAAGAATATTTTCCAACTGATAATATAATAGAAGAGTTAGACGATGCACTAGAAAAACATCCACACCTCGACTATATCACATATTCCGGCTCAGGAGAACCAACACTCCATACAGGTATAAAAGAGATTACAAAATTTCTGAAAAAAAAATATCCGGAGTACAAAATTGCACTTTTAACAAACGGAAGTATGTTTTGGGATGAAAATGTCCGAAAAGAATGTCTTGGAATTGATCTTGTAATACCTTCTCTTGACAGTTCAGTGGATGAAACGTTTAAAAAAATAGATCGTCCGCATAGAGAGTTAAAAATTGATAAGGTAAATAATGGAATTATAAAATTCAGTCAGGAATTTTCAGGAACAATATGGCTGGAAATATTTATAGTCCCCGGAATTAATGATACAATCTCTGAAATTGAGAAGATGAATGAAGTTATTAAAAAAATAAAACCTGAAAAAGTTCAGCTAAACACTCTTGACAGGCCCGGCGTTGTTTCATGGATTAAGCCTGCAAGCGATGATTCCTTAAAGCATATATCCTCACTTATAACTCATAAAAACGTTGAAATAGCAAAAAAACCGGCAGAGAGACTCTCAAGCGAAGCATTCTATGGTGATGTTTCAGAACTTATCTTAAATACAATAAAAAGACGTCCCTGCACTCTTGAAGATATTTCAGAAATTACCGCTCTTCACATAAATGAAATAAATAAATATCTGGGCGTTCTTGTAGAAAAAGGTCTGATCTCAGAATCATCGGGTAAGCGGGGAGTTTTTTACTCAGCAAAAGAAAAATAAAACCCAGAATAATAAAATATATATATAATATTTTGACGCTTTTAATTACATAAAATACATTCAGAACAGGAATAAGCGATTAATTATAATTAATTGATATATCATCAATTAAAATAGAAATTTTTAAAAGTCAACTTTTTTTTTATTTTGTTATGAAAGTCTAAAATCCCTGATAGACTTTCATCAGTTTTTGTGTGATGAAAAAAGCTCATCATGTGCGTTTTATATGAAAGTTACTTCGTAACTTACATGAAACAGTAAGCATGAAATATAATTTCATGGACGTTTTTAGCAAAAAAACATCACCATATCTCATTGATTTTTATTTTTTTTAGTTTAACAATTTAAATTTTAAAAATTGTCAGTAAGCATAGTTTTTAAATTCTAACATTCTAACAATTAATAATTACTTAAATGGAAAGGAATTTTATGAAAATAGCAGTTGCAAAAGATGAAAATATTGTTGCAGAGCATTTTGGTCATTGTCACCAGTATGCCCTTTTTACAGTTGAAAACAATCAGATTATAGAAGAAAAATTACTTGACGCGCCGGAACATGCTCCGGGAGTCATTCCTAAATTTTTAAGCGAAAATGGCGCTAATGTTGTTTTAGCAGGCGGAATGGGTCAGGGAGCAATCAGTCTCTTCAATGAAATGGGAATAACTGTGTATTTAGGCGTATGCGGAACAATTGAAGAAGCAATACAAAAATACATTGACGGAAGTCTTGTAAGCGGACAAAATGTCTGCGACCATTAAACCGGAAAAGAATCAAAAAAATTTTAAATCTAAATTTTTTAACCTAACTTTTTAATTCTGATTTCAAAAATAATTTTACGCCTAAATATAAACCAAAAATAATATCTAAACATAGTTATCAGATATTGATTTATTTAGATTTTATAGAGCTTTTGGTACACCATCAAAATAGTGCATCACAAGGATAAGTTTAATTATCTTATAATTATATCAGATAAATTTAGTGTACTTCATACTTCGCTGTCCCGGATGTTTTACCTTTACATATGTAGATTCCTTTCGCCAGCACCGCCTGTGCCCATTTTGTGGCGAAATAATTAAAGTTAAGGGAGCGCCGGTATATCTTGAGGTAAAAGACTATAAAGAAGCTGAAGCAATCGTTAATGAACTTGGAAAATATCTGCTCAAAAATAAAAGAAAAGACTTAACACCTGAAGAAAAGGAAAAAATGCGTGAAGAGTATGCTCAGTGGATGAGAAAAAATCTTCTGGTATGAAAAAATATATAAAATCAAACGCAAAATCGAAGATATTTACATTCAAATTGTTTTTACATTAAATTTTTTATACATTCAAATTGTTTTTACATTAAATATTCATCCATTAAACAAAAAATTCAATACACAATTGGAAAATAATCCAATGAAAATTAAAATGAAACCTAAATAAAAATACAAAAAAGATGATTAGTTTCAATAAAAACGTTCATCAAACGGATGTTTCATATGAAAGTTACATGCAACATTTCATCTGAATCACGGGCGCGATTTTCATTTTAAACTCACATGGTGCCAATGAGTTTTAAATAAAAAACGTTCATTTAAAACTCACATGATGAGCTTTTTTCATCACACAAAAAAGTGATGATAAGTCTATCAGGAATTTTGACTTTTATAGCAAATTCACATGTCAAAACTTGAATATGGAATATTTCCGGCTCCTATTTCGGTTTTCAAATTTATTCCCTTCTCAATGGCATATCCTATAAGATTCATTCCGCTGTACGCAACAATTGATGTTCTGTAAGGATCAGCCCTTATATTCAAAATTCCAGTACCCACTTTTACAGGAAATAAAAATCCTGAACTTTTCATCATATTTGCAATATCATTAACTGAATCTATAGCAGTATCAGGGACTTCCCGCACATTGGCAAGCACTTTTCCGGTTCCGTTTTTTAAAACAGAACCAATTGATGTAAATCCTGCATTTATAAACAAAAGCAAAGGATCAATTGTTGTTCCTTTATATCCAATTAAATCCTGAAACCCTGATGGGGTGTTATTTTCAACATTCAAAAGTCCGCCAAACGCCATTTTGACAGGGATACCATGATTTTGCAAAACACCATCCATTGTAATACTACACACTGTAATTACACCAAGATGACCTGAGGGGATGCGAGGATCACTGTCAATTATTTTATAGGATTTAAAAAAACTAATGCCATTTTTTATTACTTCATCAAAAACTGAAGATAAATTTTCTATCTGATTTTCAGGAACATATGAAAGATTGTACGCAACATTTCCAGTACCGGTTTCAGGATTAAAATTGCTTTTGAACGCAAGTCTTTCAAGCTTGGAGATGATAAAACCAATGCGTTCATCTACAAGAGCACGCTCGGTTTCAGATACACCAAGAGGAGTTAAAATCCTGCCCTGATTTCCAATCTTTCTTGTAAAACCCATATTGTCAAGATAGCTAAGATAATACTGAACTGCCCTGTCAGTAAGTGCAAAACCGTGCTCGGTCATTAACTCAGATAGGCGCTTTGCACCAACAGGTTCCTGGTGTTCTTTTAGTATCCTGAGTATCTCGATACATTTTCTCTCAGATCTGATAAAGCTCATATGGTTTCTGAAATCCCCTGTAATTCTATAAATTCAAAGTAAAAATATTTAATATGGATATATTTCATAGGAATACCAATATTTTATATATACTGGCTTTTTTCATATATATTAGCAGAATTACATATATATTGACTGAATCATTATAATATCTTTTGATAACAAAATTAAAAAAACACTCAAGAAATCCTTTTCATATTCTTTTACCGCTATTAAAAAGAATTAAAAGTCCAAAAGTTAAAAATTTACTCAATGGTCTGGATAAAATCACTTGAAGGAAGTTATGTCAATGCGGACAACATCCTCTCAATTACCTTTGATACAAAATGCAATTCATTTGTTGCCGTTGTTGGATATAAAGAATCAAGACTACAGCATAAAATTTTTCAAAACCGTGCTCTTGACAATATTTTAGCAGGTGACAAACCAAGAAGTGAAAATGAAATAATTGAAGAAATGATAGACTACATTGAAAAAGCAAAAAATAAGCTTACACCAAACATTCTTGATTTCAATGTTCTTTTAACATAAAAAAATCTTTTACAATTTTTAATTAAAAACGTCCATGATAATTTTTTTCATGCACCGGTTTCATGTAAGTTACGAAGTAACTTTCATGTAAAACGCACATGATGAGCTTTTTTCATCACACAAAAAGCTTGATAAGTTTATCCGGAATTTTGACTTTCATAACAAATAAAAACCAGACAAAAAATAAAGCTAAAAATAAATTTAAACTGAATTTAAACTAAATTTGAAATACCTTATTTTCCAGATATAATCAAACAGAGCACTTAATTTTGATTGGTAAAGTCAGGCCTGCATCAACATAATTTTTTTATATCATATTCCATAAATGCAGAGGAGATTTGACAATCAAACCCATATTATACTCGCACCATAATTTAATCTCACTGTAGAAATTTTAGTTCATCATTAATTAATCTGTTATTCATAATCTTTAAGGGGATATTTATATCCTAAAAATGAAGGTTTTTTTTGTGCTTTTTTTAGTATTCTAATGATCTTTTAACGCTATTTATCTGCTTAAAAGAAGCTTTACCAAAAGAGCCTTTTGTGCATGAAGTCTGTTTTCTGCCTGATCCCATACAGCACTCTGTTTTCCTTCGATAACAGCGTCTGTAATCTCCTCACCCCTGTGTGCCGGCAGACAGTGCATCACAATTGCATCTTTGGATGCGCCTTTCATCAATTCATCATTTACACAAAATCCTTTGAAATGTTTCAAACGAACATCTTTCTCGTCTTCTGAACCCATAGAAATCCACGTATCAGTATATACGACATTGGAATCTTTTACAGAATCTGCCGGATTTTCAAAGAATTTTATTTTTGCACCAGACTTCTCAGCTGATATTATAATATCAGAATCGGGTTCATATCCCTTTGGTGTTGAAACATTTACCTCAAATCCGGTGTATGCCGCTGAAAGAAGAAGAGAATTGCAAACGTTATTCCCGTCTCCAACCCATGCAACTTTAATTCCGCTTAAGTCATTACCGAATTTTTCTTTCATTGTCAAAACATCAGCAAGAATCTGGCATGGATGTTCCTTATCGGAAAGACCGTTGATAACCGGAATCTCTGCATTCTTTGCTATCTCCTCAACAGTACTGTGCAGAAAAGAGCGAATCATAATTGCCGATAAATAACGTGAAAGAACACGTGCAGTATCTTTTACCTCTTCTCCTCTTCCAAGCTGCATATCATGTGGATTTAAGAATATTGCATGTCCGCCAAGCTCAAACATTCCAACTTCAAAAGAAATTCTGGTCCTGGTTGAAGATTTCTCAAAGATCATTCCAAGAGTCTTTTTGTGAAGTAACTCTTCTATATCTCCATCAGCACGTTTTCTTTTAAGATCTGCCGCTAGAGATACTACCTCTTCAAACTCTTTCTTTGACAGATCCAGAATTGATATGATATCTTTTTTCATCTGATCTCCTTCATATGGCTGATGCGTTTATTTAAAACTTCAATAGTTCCTATATCTTTTCTGTAAAAAACGTCACCTTTTACTGAAGCCGCGGCTGACTGTGCAGTCTTTTCTGCCCCCTCCAAAGTGTCTTCCATCCCGACAAATGCAAGAGTCCTTGAGGTCTGTGTATAAAGACTTCCATCTTTTTCAGTTACATTAGCATAATAGAGCTCAGCCCCTGATAAATCACCGGTTTCAATAACACCCCCGGACTCAGGAGATTCAGGATAACCTTTGGGAACGATATACTTACAAACTGTTGCTTTGTTTTCAAATACAACATGAGATTCTGAAAGAGTTCCCTCAACTATTCTTTTTATGATCTCGCAAAAATCAGATTTTAAGAGTGTTAAAAGATTCATTGCTTCCGGATCGCCAAATCTTGCATTAAATTCAATTACTTTGGGGCCGTCTGCAGTGTTCATAAACTGGCCATATAGAATTCCTCTATAGGGTGTTTTCGCCCTGTTCATGAATGCAATAACATCCTTCATAATAAGGAGTGCTTTTTCATAGTCCCTTTTTGAGACAAACGGGAGCATGTGATCAGGCATTGTGTATGATCCCATCCCTCCAGTATTTGGACCGACATCACCTTCATATGCCCTTTTGTGATCCTGGACCAGGGGCATCGGAACAAGATGTGTTCCATCAACAAAGGCCATTAAAGTAAACTCTTCTCCAATAAGCCTCTCTTCAAGGACAACTTCGCCGCCTATCTCCTCTATATATTTTATTGCTCCTTCCCGTCCAAAATGTTCGCCCATAATCTTGACGCCTTTCCCGCCGGTAAGACCTATTGGTTTTATTGCGAGATCACCGTCATATGATAAAATAAACTTTGCCGCATCTTTTGCATCATGAAAAACACGATAGAGAGGACATCCTGCAACACCATGCTTATTCATCATATCGCGGCAGAAAGCTTTGTCGGTTTCAAGGCGGGCGGCAATCCTGCGGGGGCCAACGCATCCAACCCCTTTATCTTCCAGATAGTCCACAACACCTGCTTCCAGTGGTGCTTCAGGACCAATCACAGCATATTTAACACCGGATTTAACTGCAAATCCGGCAATTGTTTCTGCATCTGTTTCCTTGCAGAGAAGAAAATCTTTGCATAATTCTGCAATCCCCGGATTTTTCTTTGACATTACTGAATATATTTCACATTCGTCGTTGCGGGAGAGTGCTTTTGCTATTGCATGCTCTCTGCCGCCTCCACCCACAACCAAAACCTTCATGACCATTTATATCACCGCAATACATCAAATAATTTAGTCTGATTTGCTATAAAAACGTCCATGAAATTATATTCCATGCAACAGTTTCATTTAAGTTACAAAGTAACTTTCAATGTAAAATCAGAACCTGATTTTCATTTTATCTCTGAATTAAATATTCATCTTATGAAGATTTTAAATCGAAATCTTCATCAGTCATTTCTAATTTTTTTGCTTTTTTTTATGAATGCTTTTTTAAAATTTCAGATACACGAACAAGCGAATGGAGATTTACACCGGTGCTTTTTAATTTTTCATCTGCTCCCTGTTCACGATCTACTACAGTTACAACTTTGTCAATTATTGCACCTGCTGATTTAAGAGCGTTTATGCCAAAAATAACACTACCTCCGGATGTAATTACATCTTCTACCAAAAGCACGTTTTTATCTTTGACATTACCGATTATATTTCCGGATTTTCCATGATCCTTCTCTTCCTTTCTGATAATACAATAAGGTTTTTCAGACGATAAAGAAACTGAAACAGCTATCGGTACTGCACCCACTGCAACTCCTGCAACAACATCAAAATCAAATTTCTCCGATATTTCTTTTCCAATCTCAAAAAGAAGTCCGGGATTTGTGCAAGCCGATTTTAAATCGATATAATAACTGCTTTTAGCACCCGATGCAAGTGTAAAATCACCAAATTCTATTGCACCATATTCAATTAGTAATTCTGCAATTTCATTTACCATGGAACTTCTTTCACTCCGATAATATACCCTATAATATTTGCGCCTCTATGTAAAAGAGGTGTAATTATGATAATCCATAAAAATACAGCAAGGTTTATATTTGCAAATACCCACCCGCTGTCAAATATAAACACACAAAGAAGAGAGCCTGCAACAAGATCATATTGATCTGCAATCAGCCACTCATCTCCACGTTTTTTATTAAGCCTTCGCTTAAAAAAGCTTTTTACCAGATCTCCAAGAAGCGCTCCTGTTGCCAAAAGCACTACGGATAGCAGGGTATGGATGTAAATTCCTGCATAATTCCCAATTAAAATCAGAATTATTCCAACAAAAATTCCTGAAAAAACTCCGCCGAACAACCCTCTCCAGGTCTTTCCGTCCCCGAATATTCTTCTTTCGTCACTCCACTTTTTTCCAGAATCTATTGGAGAGCCGCCTCCGAATACTGCTGCTGCTGAGTTTGGGACATATGCTGGAAGCATTATCCATAATGCTACAAAAAGCGAAGATAGTATTCCAATAAAATCAATCTCAAACGCCGACAATATGACTATTATAAAGGTTTAATGAAATAAATAATGTTTCAAAAAAACTTCATGAAATATAATTTCATGGACGTTTTTGATGCAACAGTTGTCATAAAAAACATTTATGAGAAAAATGTTTCATCTACAAATGTATCATCCAGTTGTATCATCCAGTTGTATTATGTAAATAACAACATGATTCCAATAGAAAACATGTTTTTTTAATATTTTTGATATTTAAAAGAAAAAATGATATTAAAAACAAAATCAAACATTAAAGATATAGTTCATCAAAGTTTAATTCACCAAAGTTACAAACCAACTGAATAGAAACTAAAACCTGTACCAAAACAATCCTTTTATTTTATTAAATTGAGAATAGAATTAAGCAAGCAATTGTGTGAGAGCAAATATGGTAATTAAAACAACAAAAGGCCTTTGTCCTGAATGTGGTGCAGTCCTCCCTGCAGAAATCATTGAGGAAGATGGCCAGATATGGATTGTCAGAACATGCCCAAAACATGGTTTTTTTAAGAATCTGTACTGGTCAGATTCGGAAATGTACAGGCGTTTTGACAAATACAGTTCCGAAGGAACAGGAATAGAAAATCCTCAAAAATCTGCATTAAAAGAAGAATGTCCGTTTGCCTGCGGTATCTGTAACAATCATAAATCTACTACACTCCTTGCAAACATTGACTTAACAAACAGATGTAATCTAAACTGTGATTTCTGCTTTGCCAATGCGCGTGCGTGCGGTTACATCTATGAACCATCCTTTGAAGAAATAGTTTCAATGTTAAAAATGCTCAGGGAGGAAAAGCCATTTCCTGCGCCTGCAGTGCAGTTTGCCGGCGGAGAACCAACAATGAGAGATGATCTCGTAGAGATTGTTAAGACTGCAAAAAAACTTGGCTTCAAACAGATACAGATGGCATCAAACGGGATTAAACTTGCAAGAGATAAACAACTGGTTAAGGATTTAAAAGAAGCAGGGCTCAGCACAATTTATCTTCACTTTGACGGGGTTACAAAACAGACAAATCCACTAATCAATATCAGTAAAAAAGTCATAACAAACTGCGCTGAATACGGTCAGGGAGTAGTCCTTGTACCAACTGTCATTAACGGCAAAAATGATCATGAAGTAGGAGACATCATCAAATTCGCGGCTGATAATATCAAGGTTGTAAGGGGTGTCAATTTCCAGCCGGTTGCATTCACAGGCGCCGCATCAGAAGATGATGTCACAAAAGAACGTGTTACAATACCAGACCTTGCTGACAGAATTGAAAAGCAAACAGGCGGCATACTTAAAAAAGACTACTTCTATCCGGTTCCATGTATTATCCCAATATCTCATCTTGTAGAAGCATACACAGGAAAACCACAGATTGAATTTACAACACACCAACATTGTGGTGCAGCGACTTACGCATTTGTAAATGATGACGGTCTTGTTCCTGTCAACAAAATGATCAATGTCGATGAATTCTTCAACGTAATAGAAGAAATGGCTGGCAGGCTAAATGACAAGAAAACACTCAATAAATACATAACTCTTGTCGAAGGACTTAAAGGGATGCATTCCTCTTTGAAAAAGAGCGAAAGCGGCAAATCAGGATTGTTCTGGAAGATGCTGTATCAGGCTCTTGTCAAGCAGGATTTTGAGGCATTAAAAGATTTCCACTGGAATGCTTTATTTATCGGAACAATGCATTTCATGGACAACTATAATTATGATGTTGAAAGAGTCCAGCGCTGTTGTATTCACTATGCAACACCGGACGGAAGGCTGATTCCTTTCTGCACATATAATTCAGGTCCTGTCTTTAGAGAACAGGTATGGAAGAAATATTCTAAACCAATTGATAAACAAGACCCGCTAGAAGAGCTTGACTAAATTTACCTATTTTTTGGTGTTTTATGATTTATATTGTAAAAAAGCCTACCGACACTCCTTCAGACAATTCAACAGGAATGGTTGCAGATGAACTTAAAAGACGAAATGTGGATTTTTCATATCTTGATTTGGAAACAATAAACCCTTTCTCCAAAGATTTAGAGGGAAATCTCATCTGGATCTGCGGAATAAAGCAGGACGAACTTCAATTTGAAATAATAAACTCCCTTAGCATAAACAACAAGGTTGTAAATTCACCGGATGCAATAGCCATTTGTGCAAGCAAGGTGCAGACTACTGCAAAACTGATAAAAAACGGAGTGAAAACTCCTGAAACTATATTTACAGCATCAAAGCGTCTTGTTTCAGACTTTTTAGAAAAGCACGGAACTGTTGTATACAAACCTGTTTACGGATTTGACGGTAACGGAATATATCCTTTCGAAAACATTTCCGAATTAAAAGAAAATCCTCCCTATTACATCCAGGAATATGTTAAAAATGATCGCGATTTCAGGGTTTTTGTTATAGACAAAAAAGCTGTTGGTGCAATTGAAAGAGTTTCTGATTCATTCGCACACAACATCCACCAGGGAGGGCTTGGAAGGGCTTTATCAAAAATTCCTCCTGAAATGGCAGAGACTGCATCTGCGGCGGCAAAAGCTATTGGAATAGACTACTGTGGTGTTGACTTACTTTTCAAAAATGACTCATATACTGTTTTGGAAGTTAACGGAACACCAAACTGGCACTGTATGAGTGCACCTGTTCCAAAACTTCTTGCAGATTATTTAATAGAAACTGAAAAAAGCATATAATTATCTGATAAATTAAAAATTAAAAGAAAAAACTGAAATAAATCTGATAAATTAAAAATTAAAGATAATCTGATAAATTAAAGATATTTATTATCAGGATCTTCTTCAATTTCTTTTTCTGTTTTTAATGCAAGTTCATGCATCCTGTCTGCAATTCTCTTGGAGGCTGAAGGTTCAACATCCTTCATCGCCTGTGCAATCTCCTGTCCAAGGACAAAAATTGCATGTTTATGTTCCATTTTACTTTTATGAACCTGAGTTGGCTTTATCTTAAGTGCTTCATACTCAGAAAAAACCACATTTGAATTTTCGTTCTCAAAGCTTTCCTTTATTGAATACATAAACTGATGGAGGGCTATTAGTTCTTCTTTGTGCATTAGATATCATCCCGGAATAATTCAAAATGTGATTAAAATGTTTATCCTCAAACCAATTTAAGGTATCTTCAAAAGCTTAACTGAGACAGGTTTTCGAATAATTTCCTTGAAATCAGGTGCAACAATAAAATTAAGACCGTGCATGGCGGCCATATCTATAATTTTCTGGTTAACACTCCTGTTTGTAATCACACCTGAAACATCTCCGGATATCTTATTTAGTGCCGCCTCCATCTCATCTGAAGGGTATTCATTTAGAATTATATACTCATTTGATAAAAAACGGGTAATATCTGAACTCTTAACCTCGTTCATCTGCTTAGAAAGTTCTTTATCGCAGGCAGGACTGACATTTCGTGAATCTTCCGGATTATTCTTTAAAGATTCTTTTGAGTCCTCAAAAACATTTGATGTATAGGTGCTTATATCAACACCTCCGTCATACCCTGCAATTACCTCAACAGGCACTTTATTTCTTAAGGGCTTGATGATCTCCTTTCTGGACATATCCTCGACACTGCGTCCACGTGGACCAATAGCAATGAAATCAATGTCTGCAACCTGCAAAAGTTCGCTTAGGATTAAATCACCACCCCGGTCTCCGTCAAGGAATGCTGTCGCCGTTTTTGTCCTGCACAGCTCAATTATAGTTTCCGGAACATTAGTACCTTCGACTGCAACGGCATTTTTTATCCCGTACTTTAAGAGATTTATAACATCAGCTCTTCCTTCAACGACAATAATTGCATCTGAGTCACAAACATTAGGGCCTGCAGGAAGCTTTTCAGGACCAATCTCTATTAATTTTTCAATTCTTGAATATTCACGAACCTCATCTATTATGTCATTTGTATCAATTGTGCTCTCCTCAAATGCATCCATCAGGATTTCTTTTGCTCTTTCAATTATCAGCTTTCGTTTTGAGATTCTGATATCTTCTATCTTTTTAACCTTAAATATCGAAGAGCACGGACCTACTCTTTCAATTGTCTCAAGAGATGCGGCAAGAAGAGCTGTTTCTGCCCTGTCGATTGATGAATATATCAGAATTTCTCCTTTGGTATCGCCTTTTTTGCTGACTGTTTTTACATCAATTCTCCCTATTCTTCCTGTTCTTTGAAGATCTCTAAGATCAAGGTCTTCTCCCAAAAGACCTTCGGTCTGGCCAAAAACCGCTCCAACAACATCGGACTTTTCGACCACCCCCTCAGTTTCAAATTCAATAATGATCTGATATTTTGTAGTTTCCGGTGAATACAATGATAATTCCTCCTGTAATGTGATAAATTTGTGAAATATATTAATATGCTCTTATTAAATTTCATAAGGCAATTTGACTAATAGTAACTGAAATTATTTAAATTAATTTCATAATTATATAATAGTAGTTAAGAAAGGATTTTTGTTAAAAGTTCTGATGCATCCTTCAAAGAAATATTTTTTACCAAAACGCGTTTTTGTGATGATGTAGCACCTTTAATTATTGAAACATCAGACTGTGGGACAGAAAAAAAATCAGATATTGCACATATTATCTCTTTATTTGCTTTTCCTTCGACAGGAGGAGCATTGATTCTGCAAAGAAGGGCTTTTCGCCATTCATTAAACCCTGAAGGAAAGACAGTTTTTTTGCTTCCCGCAGATACATCCAGAGTGATTACAACTCCCGACTGATTTTCTGCAAGAGCCATTCCAATATTCATTGCAAACACCTGAAAAACCTGAAAAATTTCAAGTCAAAAATAACCGGATTAAGACTAATGTAGCCCGGCATTAACAAACATGGATCATAAGAGGCGCTTTGGCCTGTCTTCACCTGTTATACCCAAATGGCCGGGCTTTAAAATGCCTGTTGCGCATCCGGGTTGTCCCGAAGATCACTTCCAGACCTATGCCAATAGATCACCCGGGGACCTAATATACGATGCGCAATAATTATCGGCAAACATATATTCGTTTCATAAGGCTATATATCCATTCCCTCTGACAGGTCTGGCACAGTCTTTGTAAAACTCACCATTTTTATAGGCAATATTACCGCTGATAATTGTAATATCAGGAAATACAGCATTCATTCCTTCATAAGGTGTCCAGCCGGCTTTGCTTTGAAGACTATCAGCCGTTATTTTAACAGGCTCTTTTGGATATAATGCAAAGTCAGCAGGAGAGCCTTTTGTAAATCCGGGTGGCTCAATCCCAATAATTTTTGAAGGATTAATTACTGTTTTTTCAATTACAGACTGGAGGGTTATATTTTTTTCAAGCACCTGATTTATCAGAAGCGGAAGCATTGTTTCAACTCCGGGAATTCCTGAAGGAATATCGGAAAAAATCTCTTTTGTCTTTTCAGTAATTGTATGCGGGGCATGATCGGATGCAACAACATCAATTTCATTCCACCTTAAAAGAAGCTTTTTTCTGACAGACTCAGACCTTAATGGAGGGTTGACCTTTCCAAATCCATCATTTTTATCAAACATTTCATATGATAAAAAGAGATGATGCGGCATTACTTCAAATGTAATATTTTTCCGTTGTTTAATGAGGTCAACCGAATCAGGTGATGAAATATGACAGAAATGAAGTTTTAAACCTGTTTTTGAAATATCAATAATTGTTTTTACTGCCAAAAGCTCATTTTGGCAGTTTCTAAGCTTCTCATGGGAAGTGAGTGAATCATCCTCCCCTGAATCAATAACCTCTGCATGAACGGTTATCAGGGCATCTTTTTTTTGAATCTTTTCAAAGGCAGATTTTAAAAAATTGCTGTCAACTGCTGAACCATAGCTTGATTCAGCAAAAAAAGTCTCTCCAAATGCACAGACACCACAACGATATAGTGCATTTATATCCCAGCCGGGCATTACACTTCCATTAATGCCAAAATTACAGTAGGAATTTTTTTCTGCTTCACTAAATCTCAAAAGGAAAGATTCCTTGTCGACAACTGGAGGAATTGTGTTTGGCTGATCAATTACTGTTGCAACTCCGCCTGCAAGTGCGCTTTTAGAACCGGTCTCCCAGGTTTCCTTATGCTTTTGGATGTCACCGCCCCGCATATGGACATGCATATCGGTTGCCGCCGGAATACAGATTAAATCTTTGCAGTCAATTGATATTTCTGAATCAACTGCCATTCCTGAATGGACAACCCGCCCGTCTTTTACAGATATGTCTTTTATAGTGCCGTTTGACAGTGAGACATTTTTTAAAACCAGACTACATTTAAGAGACATTTAAAAAATCCTGTTATGTATATTGTTATGTATCTTATTACACTATTTATGGGATTGTTAATTTTTAACAGGTGTTATTTTTTTATCAGGTGTTTTTTTAGGTTATTCCTTTTTTAGGTTATTCCTTTTTTAGGTTATTCCTTTTTTATAAGGATAATATTTTGAGGTAAACTGGATTGTGCCGGTTGCCTTAAAAAAGATTATTTTAACCATATTATTTTCCGTTTTATCAAATTTTAACGAACTGAAAAAATATATTATTAAATAATTATTAAAAAATAAAAATTACAGTGTAAAAAAATATAAAATATATCATCAAAAAATAAAAAATATAGTGTTAAAAAAATATGGAATATATTATCATAGAATTATAAAATAAATTTAATTTCAATAATTTTAAAATTTTTCAGCAGACCCTTGGAACAGGATCTCCGACAGGCGCCTCTATAAACCGTTCGCCGCCAATTGAAGTCTCCATAATAACAGATTTTCCTTCTGTTACTCTGCCGATTATTGCCGCATCTTTCCCATATTTGTTCTTCTTAATCGCTTTTAAGATAGCTTCCGCATCATCAGCGGAGACACCCATAACAACCTTTCCTTCGTTTGCGACATCAAGAGGATTAATGCCTAAAAGTTCTGAAGCACTCCTTACACTATTTCTTATTGGAAGCGTTTCCTCATTGATTCTGACCTGGACGCCTGATTTCTCGGCCATCTCATTAATGGCGTTTGAAAATCCTCCACGTGTAGGATCTTTCATTGCATGAATCTCCCCTGCATCCATTGCAGATTTTACAAGCTCCCATACTGGCGCAACATCGGATCTAATCTGCTCACCCAAATCAAAGCCTTCGCGGGTTGTCATGATACAAAGGCCGTGATCACCAATTGTGCCGCTAACTATTATTACGTCGCCGGGCTTTAGTCCGTTGTCACGGACAGGTTTCTCAACAATTCCAATTCCCGCGGTGTTAATGGCAATGCCGTCAATTGCCCCCTTTTCAAGAACTTTTGTATCGCCGGTTACAAGAGATGCTCCACATTCCAAAAGTGCCTCATCCATTGATGCAACAATTTTTTCAAGGATATCAATGTCAAATCCCTCTTCAATTATCATACCACAGGAGAGTGCAATAGGCTTTCCCCCCATCATGGAAAGATCATTTGCTGTGCCGCATACTGATATTCTTCCAATATCCCCGCCGGGGAAAAAGAGAGGGCGCACAACATGCGAATCTGTTGTAAATACAATATTTTTGTCACCAAACGGTATTACCGCGCCGTCATCGAGTGATTCAAGACCAATACCGCCGGCATTATTATTTTTGTATTTTGTGAGTGTCTTTCCAAGAAGATCTGAAAAAACGGCCCCGCCGGCGCCATGCATAAGATTGACTTTCATTCGTCTTCTACCTCAATTTCAATATTTGTGACTACTATTTCCCTTCCTTCGATTACTTCAGGAAGAGAACCACAATCCGGACAAACAAACCTTTCAGAACCTTCATAACCGCATGAGCATTTTGTCTTTACAGGAACAGTCTTTGCTTCAATGCTACAGTCTTTGAAAAGAGGTTCATCTTCGTCCTCACACATAGTTTCAAAAAGAAAAATAACCTGCTCAGGGTTTACCATTGTCATTTCGCCGACACTGATACATACTTTTTTTATGTGTGTTGCGGAATTTTCAACAGCCGCCCGTTTGGAGGTTGCAAAAATATCGTATGCTATAGAGTATTCGTGCATTACTCCTCCATAGCCGCGTAGACTTCCTCAAATACCTGACGCGTCTGGAGTGCCTCTTCACGTGATAATTTCTGAATAGCAAAACCTACATGGACTAAAACAAATTCGCCTACAACAACATCCACAAGGTCTATTCGGACCTCCTGCTGAAGATCTCCATAATCAACAACAGCGATATTGCCATCTTTTATTTCCAACACTTCTGCCGGTATTGCAATACACATTGTTTAAAAACCCCTTAAATTAACCGGACCTAAAAGCCCAGTCAGGTTATAATAAAAATAATAACGCCGAGAAGGAGATTTGAACTCCTGAGGTGCGGACACCAGTGGCTTTCAAGGCCACCGCCTTCCCGGACTAGACTATCTCGGCCCGTCTTCTAATATGTCTACTTTTTTCCTTAAAAATATGGTGTTATTGTCTTCGTGTTAAAATGACAATAACAAACAGTCCGATGACGGCAGATATTAACCCAATTGGAAATTGACCGCCGGATTGGGTCGCCTCACCAGCAGGAGCACTCTCAAAGAAAGATGCTGAATCTTCACTTACTGTGATAGAAGAAGCGCCGGTTGTAAACACTGTCACATACCCGCTGTCAGATGAATCAACAGGATAGACTTTTACATATACAGTTCCTCCTTCAACATTGATTCCAAAAGATTCTGATTCGGAGCCGGAATAACGATTCACCGTTTTTACAGTCTTTTTCTCATCACAGTATTCAACAGCCCAGTTATGCCCTTCTGATGTTTCAACTGTCAAAATCCCCGGAAATGTCTCTATTGAAAAATATGTCGGACTGTTTAATGATGCAAATGACTGTGCAGACATTGACTTTCCTGTATTGGAAGTAGGAACCGGCGTTATAGATTGTGTCAAAGATTGTGTAGGAGATGTAGTTGTTTTTACAGATGTAAACTTCTGGTGTCTTATAAGCCCCTTATTATCTGAAAACGAAACATAATAGTTACCAGGGCCGGAGATTGGAACTTCAACTTTAAACTGTCCATTTGAATCAGTTGAAACCCACTCTTCAGGGAATATAATATATTCTCCGTCATCAACCATTATTTCTATTCCAAGATTACCGCGTGTGGTGCTCCTTCCTTCAACAGACAAAAAACCGTTATATTCCTGATTTATTGAAGAGGCTATTACTATCTGATCTGTTCTGTCAATAAGTTCAAATGTTCTGTATCTTGTCGAACTTCCGCCAAGACTTACCTCGCTGTTATCCGGAATTTCAAGTTTGTAGTTTCCTTTTGAAAGAGAATCAGTCTCAAAAGAAACCTTCCATGACCCGTCAGACTGGATAACAAAAGACTTTCTCTCAATCTCCTGAATCGAGACCTTCTGGTTGTAGAGAACAATTGTCATTGTAACTCCGGGGTTGATTGTGCTTGTTCCTTCGATTACAACTGTGTCACCAAGGTTTACCTGTGGCGGGACATCAAAATTGATAATGTATGCATTAGCACAAGAGACCAATGCCGCCAATAATATAATCAGGCATGCTATCTTTTTCATATTTACACGATCAACTACTATAGCATTAATGATATCTCAAAAAATTGAAAAACCTCTGGCATGCTGGAAAAGTAAAGAGACATATTCAGGAGAAGTTCTCGACTGCCTCACTGTGATCTTTAAATCAGGCGGCTGTTCATGGAACAGGTGCACAATGTGCGGATATAAGAATGAAAGGTATCACAAAATGCCTGCAGAGGAACTCTCAACCAGAATTAAACAGCAGGTTTCATGGGTTCTTTCTGAATTTAAGCCTGACAGCTACCAGATGGTAAAAATATTTACTTCAGGAAGTTTTTTTGACACTGACGAAGTCCCGCCCGGTGCCAGGGATTCAATTGGAGAGGCATTCAAAGGCAAAATTGTTATCGCAGAATCAAGGACCGAATATGTAAAGGAAGATATTATTTCGGACTTTTTAGCGATTGTTGATGACAATTCACACAAAAATCCATTGTATGTTGCAATGGGCCTTGAGACAACAAACGACTATATCCGGGAAAAATGCATTGACAAAGGCCACACATTTGAGGATTTCAAAAATGCTGTAAGTCAGGGAAGAAAGGCCGGCGCAGGCATTAAAACATATCTCATGATGAAACCGCCATTCCTGACTGAATCAGAGGCACTTTTGGATATGCAAAAATCTCTCAAAGAGTGTGCGCCGTACTCTGATATGATTTCTATGAATCTCTGCACTGTCCAAAACAGAACAGATGTTGAAAGACTCTGGAAACAAAGGGCTTACAGACCACCATATCTCTGGAGTGCTCTGAAGGTTTTAATTGAGGCAGATGTTCATGTAATGTGCGATCCTGTCGGCGGAGGGAAAAGAAGAGGTCCTCACAACTGTGGGAAATGTGATATGGAAATTGTTGACGCGATAAGAGAATTTTCACTCAATGTAGATAAAGAACTTTTAAGAGTTTATTTTGAAAGAGGATGTAAATGCAAAAATGAGTGGGAATTTATCTTAAAAGAAGAAAAACCCTTTTGCATGCCCCTGACAGAATAAAAATATTTTTTTATTCAAATATTTATTGCCCGGATTATTACAGTTTAGATATTTACTGTTCAGATTTTATAGCATCGGTTTTCAGATACTTTGCAAGGAGAGGCAAAAATGCTCCTGCATCGCTTACAACCCCGATTGCCTGTGATGAACCCCTGTCATTTAATTTGGTAACTGATGCAGGATTTATATCAACGCATATAGTCTTTACATATGACGGCAGGCAGTTTCCAACAGCTACAGAATGAAGAAGTGTTCCAATCATTATTACCATATCAAGACCGCGCAAATTTTTCCTCATCTCCTCCTGTGCAATCATAACATCGGTAATAACATCAGGAAGCGGGCCGTCATCTCTTATTGAGCCTGCAAGAACAAACGGAATATTGTTCTTCACGCATTCATACATAATTCCCGTCTTTATTATGCCTTCTTCAACTGCTTGTTTAATCGAACCTGCACGGATAACCTCGCTTATTGCTGTTATGTGATTTTTATGTCCGCCAACTGCAAGTGTTCCTGTATCAAGATTCATTCCAAGAGATGTTCCAAACAGGTTGTATTCAATATCATGGGTTGCGAGGGCATTTCCGGCAAATAATACATCAATATATCCTTCACGGATTATCTCTGCCAGTGCCGGTGCAGCCCGGGTATGAATGATTGCAGGGCCGCCAACAATCCCAATTTTTCCTCCGTTTTCCTTAATCTCTTTCATCTCAGAGGCTATTTTTTTAATAATTGTTTCACTCGGCCTTTCTGAAGAGACAGTGTTTTGCATAAATTCAAACTGATTAACTTTTCTTGACCTCTCAGGTGGCACAACCCTTACCCCTCTCTCACCGATTACAATATTGTCTCCCTTTTTTATTTTTGCAAGCGGCACACAGGTTGCAGAAAGTGTGTCTTTTTCCAATACGATGTGGCAGTCCATCTCAATATTTTCAACAGGAATCCATTTGTCATCATATTTTACAAATGTCGGGTGATTTGTTGTTGAGTAAAATCCTTTTGGTAAAATTCTGTCGCCAAAGGCCTCTTTTAGTTTTGCATTTTCAACTTCAGGCATCCTTGCACCAAGTCGATGAAGCTCACTTAGGATATTGTCAAGTTCCTCTTCATCCACTGCTGTGATAATCAGCCTTGCATAACTTGTGTCCTGTTTTTTCTTTCCTACATCGAAGGTGGTAATCTCAAAATTGCCGCCCATATCCAGAACTTTGTCAAAAACACGGGTCATAATCCCTGAATCAATAATATGACCTTCAAGTTCAATCTCACGGGACGCTTCCATAATTTAGTATATTTGTTTTATAAACTATTATGATTTGCGCAAATAACATAAAATAAGGATATAAAAAATTGATTAAAGCCGCAAAAAGGCATATCTCATCAGTTTTCTTGTCTTGCAATTCATGAATTTTTTTCAGACAAGAGGAGATGGATCTTTTCCTGCTGAAAAGGGCAGTTTTCCACCTTTAATTAAAACCTGATTCTTTGTATTTTTAATTTTTTCAAGAATTACTTCTTTTCCCTTCTTTGTCATTGCGTAAACAGGCACTGAAACTCCTCCCTGCAGGAGTGCTCTTTTACCGGCGATTTCACGAAGATGCTTTGAAGCGCATGCAGATATTATATCACAGTTTTCAGCAAGAAGCTCTGATTCATGTATATCAGCGTTCGTTGTATGAACAGCGACAATAAATGCATTTTCATCTGTTTTTCTAAGCCGGAGGGCCTCTTCTCCTGAGGTTACAGTAACTGCAATATTTAAAAATCCAAGCTCAACTGCTTTTAAATATCCTTTGTATGAATCTATTGAAGCATCGTTTGGAAAAACAGTATATCCCAGATTATTATTTATTCTACATATGACCTCAGGGTAAGGGCACGTTTGTACAAGACCGGACATTTTTCCACCAATTCCCTGAACAAGACGTGGATTTTGTGCAATAACCGTTCCCGCACCATCACAGGCAATTACTGCACAATCAATAATTCCACCGGAGATTGCCGAAGATAAAAGCTCAGATGCGCCAAATAAAACAAAATCATCATCAGAGAGAACCTCACGCTCTTTTGTGCACATTCCAAATGATGAAATCCGCTCCTCTATGTTTTTTTTAATTTCTTCAGGCTCCATATTATTTACAGGATAATTAAATCGTCTTGCAAGAGGACAATTTGTAATAACCGGCTTTCCAACCGATATCACTTTTCCATTTCTTATTACAACCTGAGTCTTTCCGGCAGCCTCAATTATATGCTCATCAATTAATGACATTTGATAGTGAATAATTAGTCATTGAAACTGAAATAAATATTTAAAAGAATTAAGGTGCAGTATCTTGAATAGGAATTTTTACAAAAAAACTGACACTAATAAAATTTTAAGATTATGGGAGATTGATTTTATCCGGGGATTTGCCATTATCTCAATGATTCTATTTCACATACTCTTTGATCTTAATTATTTCAATATCGCTAACATAAACACAAATATCGGTTTAATAAGAATTTATGGATATTTCACTGCATCGTTATTTGTATTCATTGCAGGAGTCTCTGTTTTTCTAAGCAGTGAAAGAGCTAAATTCTCTCTTTCAAAAGAAAAATACTTACTCAAATATTTTAAAAGAGGTCTTTTTTTATTTAGCCTGGGACTTTTAATAACAACTGCAACATGGATTTTTATTGGATCAGGCACAATCATCTTTGGAATACTGCATCTGCTTGGAATTTCAATTATTCTATCTCCATTTTTTATCAGATTTAAAAAATATAATTTTTTCATAGGAATTTTTGTTATAACAATCGGATTTTTCTTCTCACAGTTATCAGGCCCTTTTTATCTGATACCTCTTGGAATAACTCCTGAATGGTTTTATTCCCTTGATTACGAGCCTTTATTCCCATGGTTTGGAGTTTTTCTTCTTGGTATAGCAACAGGAGCCAAATTTTACCCTGGAGGGAAGAGACAGTTTGAAAAAACAGGATTCATAAAAGAAAAATCCAGAAAAAAACAGGATGAATTTTCTTTTTTTTCAGAAGGGCTGGAATTTTGCGGAAAACATTCACTTCTGATATACCTTGTCCATCAGCCGGTCATAATTCTTATTCTGTCACTAATATCAGGAAAGATACTTTTGTGAGATAAAGGATAATTAAGTTTTTTAAAGCAGTTAGTCTTCTTTGAAGAGTGAAATATCAGAAAATCCGACTACATCAAATACTCCTCTTTCAGTGATTCTAATCTCAGGAATCACAGTTAATGCAAGAAATGAGAGGTACATAAAAGGATTTTTTACCGCACCTGTTAATTTAACAAGCGAATTTAATTTTTCAAGCTCTGAATTTACATCTTCAAAGGATTTATGAGACATAATTCCCCCGCATTCAAGAGGAAGAACGAAGGATTTTTTATCAACAATAACTGACATTCCGCCATTTGACTCTTTTAAAAGCTCAACTGCAGAGATTATTTCTTCATCACTGCATCCAACAGCAACAATATTATGGGAATCATGTGATACAGAGGATGCAATTGCACCACATTTCATTTTAAAGCCGTTTACAAGACCTATGCCTGCCTTTTTACCACGATAGCGATCACATACAACACATTTCAAAATATCTCCGTTTAAATCAGGCAGTTTTGAAGTATCTGTCAGTTTTGTTATGTGCCTTGTAATAATCTGTCCTTCAATTATTCCTGCAATATTTGCAATTTTTTTGCCTCGTTCTAATTTGATTATTTCGTCTATACGTGCAGTTTTAAACCCGGTTTTTAAGCAAGTTGGCTTTTTATATCCTAAATCTCTTATTTCAACTCCGGACTTATAAGTCTTTAAGACTTTAAATTCTTCTGAGTCATCAATGACACAGAAATCTGCAATTCTTCCCGGAGTTAATGAACCTCTGTCAAAAAGACCAAATCTCTCTGCCGGAGAAAGTGTTGCCATTCTGTATGCAAGTTCAGGCTGAAGACCGCATTTTATTGCCTTTCGGATACAGTCGTCAATATGCCCGTCATTGACAAGCATATCAGCATGCCTGTCATCGGTTGCAAACATGCATCTTGAAACAGTGCATGAATTTACTACAGGTATAAGTTCAGAGAGATTTTTCTCTGTTGAACCTTCACGTAGCATAATATACATTCCCTTTTCAAGCTTTTCCAAAGCCTCATCCTTATTTGTACACTCATGATCGCTTGAAATACCCTGCAGAATATAAGCGTTTAACTCCTTTCCCAAAAGAAGCGGACAATGCCCGTCAATATTTTTAAAAATCTCTAATTTTTTAAAGACTTCATCATCACCTGACAAAACTCCGGGATAATTCATCATCTCGCCAAGTCCGATTACAAAATTTTTATCAGAAAATTCTTTTATATCATCGGAATCTAAAACAGCGCCGCCCATATCCATATTTGTTGCAGGAACGCATGACGGAATCATATAAAAAATATCCAAAGCTGTTTTTTCAGCCTCTGAAATCATATATTCTATGCCCTTTTTTCCGGCAACATTTGCGATTTCATGGGGATCAGCGATTATTGCCGTTGTTCCTCTTAAAAGGACAAGACGTCCGTATTCTGCCGGTGTTAAAAGAGAGCTTTCAATATGAACGTGGGCGTCAATCAGTCCGGGAATGATTTTTGCACCATTCAGATCTGTTTCTTTTTCCCCCTCATAATCTCCCTCACCTATTATTATTCCATCTTTTACTGCAATATTCTGCTTCTTCCAGCCACAGGTAAAAGGATTAAAGGTGTTTGCATTCAAAAAGACAACATCTGCTTTTTCCTTTCCAAGAGCGACATTTAAAAGTTTTTTCTGAGTCATTTTTATCAAAATTTTATCAATTCTTTAACTTCTTGATCAATTTTAAAATTTTGGAATTTTTCAAATTGTTAATTAAATAGTAAGGTCGCGTATTTCTGCTGATTTTCGGGTTTTATCCTTTAAAACATACAAATACATCTTATAATTTCCCTTTTCAAGCACTACCGGAAATGAATATTCATTTAGTCCGGGCTTTAGGTTGAATGTGCCAACACACTGTTTATATTCCTTCTGTCTGAAGTCATCGAGGCTGAAAACCGTTATCTGAATTGTTGTGATTGTTTCTTCGTCAGCATTGTTGTTAACCTCAAATACCAGCTTTTTTTCACTGTCATTATATGTAAGATCACCAAACGAATAATTCATGCATCCTGACAGAGCGGCCATTACTGCAAGCAGAAACATTAAAGCAATAATCTCTTTTCGAATGGACATTAATTCAATGTGAAACCGCTAAGACTTAAATCATTCGCAATGATTCATTAAATTTGGTATGAAAATTACTTCATAACGTAAATGAAACTGTTTCATAAAATAAAATTTCATGGATTTTTTAGTGAAATTCTGATTTTTGGGATAATAAGATCTGGTTTTCATAACAAAATTTATTCATATCCACACCCTTTTTTTTAGATCCTTGCCCTTTTCTTTCTGTACTTACCCTTTTCTTTCTGTACTTACCCTTTTCTTTCTGTACTTACCCTTTTCTTTCTGTACTTACCCTTTTCTTTCTGTACTTACCCTTTTTCTCCTTATACTTACCCGAAATTCCGAAATATTCAGGATTTGCTATTCCAAAGTTTTAATTCTGTAAAATTTACATAAACGGGTGATAAAAACGATAAAAATAATTTCATTTGACATAAACTATGGATTTCGCCAGATTTTTTTTGTAATCATTTTTAAAAAAGTCCGGAATTTGTATTGATTAATCTTCGATTAATCTTCGTTATCTTTTTTAGCATAACAAACTATAGAGATAAATGAATAAAGGATGGTGATTTTATAACAGTAATTACTTTTGCACATCATAAAGGAGGTACCGGAAAAACAACCTCATGCCTCAGCATTGCAGGCTGTCTTTTAAAGAGCAATGAAAAATTACTGATAATTGACTGTGATCCACAGGCCAATGCTACAACAGGCCTTGGAGTTGACCCTGAAAAACAGTCAAAAAACATGTATGATGTTTTCATGAATGTTTTTGAAGGGTTTCCTGATATCTCATTAAAAGATGTAATTATAAAAACATCATCAGGAATTGATCTTGCACCATCCTCACTGGACCTTGTTGGAGTTGAACCTTACCTTTATAGTATAAATGAGAGGGCTTTCGTCTTAAAAGAGGCAATAAAGCCGCTTTTGAATGAATACAGATATATCTTGATAGACACTCCTCCTAGTATGGGTCAGTTTGTGATAAACGGACTTATAGCAGCAGACAGAATTGTTTTGACTCTTGATGAAAGTATCTTCGCTCAAAAGGGCCTTGAAAGCTTAAATTACATCTTTGAGGACATAAAAGAAAATACAGGAAAAAATAAATCACCAGACATGGCAATTTTCACTCGCGCAGGAACACTACATCAAAGAAAATCTCCAATGGAAGAGATAAAAAGTGCATTCAAACAATTGTTTTCATCCAAAAATCCGGATGATACTGAAAAAAAGCGTCAGGATGAACTTGAGGCAGAAGTAAAAAAGATGATTAAGGAAGTATATTCTGTCCCATATGACCCGGAGATATACAGAGCCCAAAAAGAAGGAATGCCTGTTACAAATATCTCGCCTGAGAGTCCGGCCTCACAAAAATACAGAGAAATTTCTGAAATAATTAAAAAGTGGTGATGAAAAATGGCAGATGAAAAAATAAAACAAAACAGACCCGGAAGAAAAGCTCTTTTCACCGGCGCGGCAATCCCAAAAGAAGTACAATCACTCTCTGCTGATGAAAAGGTCTCTGAATTCATTTCAAAAACCACAGAAATTTTAAGAGATTATACCTCAGGAAACCAGGGCGCAAGATTAGAGAATGACCAAAAAGACGAAAAACTGTCTGGTCTTGCAATAGAAATAAACAGACTGCTTGAAAATTACGAGTCAGACCTGGAAAAAATTAAATCTTCTGATATAATATCCGACAATCAAAACATAATAATTTCAGAAGATTCTCAAAATTTAAAAGATTCAGAGGAATTTTTAAAAGAATTAAAAGATGTTCAGATAATGGCAGAGGAATACAGGGAAGCTGTTTTTGAAAAGGAAAAATTAATCGAAGAATATCAAAAAATTATTGAAGATAACAAAAAAACAATTGAAATTTTAAAACCAGATCTTGAAATATATGAAACTGAAAATGAGAAATTAAAATCAATAATTCAGCAAAACGAAAACAAAATAATTGACTTAAATAAAGAAATAAGCGATTTGAAAGAAGAAATTGTCGTTTTTAAAGAGAGTGAAAACAACTCTGAAACATCAAAATATGAAGAAGAAATAAAATCCTTAAATGAAGAAATAATCACTCTTAAAGAATTAAACCAGAGACTTTCAAAAAATGTTGAGGAAAATGATGATGAATTTGAAAAGCTCCGGCAAAAGTACGAAGAGGAGATAAAAACTGCCACTGAGAAAGCATATCTTGATGCTGAAAACAAAACTTCTGAAAAAATAAAAATTTTTGAGGCAGAAACAGAAAATTTAAATCTTCTAATTCTTAAGAAGGAAGATATTGTCTCAGAGATGATATCAGAGCTTAATTCAAAAGAAAATATTTTGAACGAATATAAATCAAAACTCTCTGAACATGAAAATATTCTTCAAAAAGAAAAAACTGCCCTTTCTGAAAAAGACAAAGTCATTGCCGAACTAAAAGACGAAATTCAAAAAGTAATAACAGACACAAAAACTGACTCAGAAGAGGAAGAAAAACGACTAAAAATTATAGAAACATTAAAGAAACGCTCAGAGACAATTGTTCAGCAAAACCCAATGCCGATAATTCTTGTAAATTCTTCATATAACATAATTGTTGCAAACAAGGCTTATGAAGATATGGCCGGAATCTCTGTTAATGATGCAAAAAGAATGAATCTTCGCGACTTTGAGATTCTTGAAAAATCAGGGGACGGCATATCCAAAGTTCTTAAAACAGGTAAAAGAAGTCTTTCTGAATTAAAGATTAAACTACCGGCAGGAATACGCTTCCTGAAACAGTACGGTATTCCAATAAGAAAAAACGGCCAGGTTTCTGAAATTCTAATTGTTTATGTCGATATAACCCATGAGATGAATAAGGCCGAAGAGATAAAATCCCAGATGAAAGAGATTGATGTCTTGAAAAAACGCTCAGAGACAATTGTTCAGCAAAACCCGATGCCGATAATTCTCCTAAGTAAAAATCTTGATATTTTAGTCTCAAACAATTCATTTGAGAAGATAAGCGGAATTGAAAGACATGCGCTTTTAAAGATGAATTTAAAAGACTTCATATTTGAAGATAAAAAAGGCGATGATATCTCTACTGTTTTCTCATCCAAAAAGCGCTCATATGGAGAGGTTTCATTCAAAACTCCCCTTGAAACTCACGTCCTTGAACAATACGCAATTCCCATAATGGACGAGAAAGAGAATATCTCAACCGTTCTTGTCGTTTACAACGAAATAACCAGGCTTAGGAAGAATGAAAAAGACCTTCAGGAATTAATGGAGAAGGTACAAAAAGAAGCAGTCTGTCTTGAAGAAAGTGCTAAAGAGATAACATCCGGCATGCTTGAACTTGCAGACAAAAATCTCAATATCAGATCAAAAATTTCAGATAACGATCCTCTAAAGATTCTGAAGGAAAATTTCAACAATTCTGTTCTGTCAATAAAAGAGTTAATCCGCGATATTGCATCAAAAACAGATAATATTGAAGAAACAGCTGACGGACTTTTCAAAAATAACGAAAGTATCTCAGATGCCGCTCAAAAAATGGCACAAAATGCATATGAGTCTTTCGACTTTACAGAAGACCTCACAAAACATTTTGAAAAAATCAGCAATGGCATTTCTGATCTTTCAGCATCAATAGAAGAAATTTCAAGTACTACTCAGGATGTCATGCAAAAAACACTTTATGCGGAGAAAGAAGGTAGGGAAGCGGCCGCAATAGGAAAAGAAGCATTTGACAAGATGGAGGCTGTTGGAGAAATTTCCAAGAAGAGTGTTCAGGAAATTAATTCTCTCAATTATGAGATAGAAAAAATCAACGATATTGTAAAATTAATCAACGGAATCGCAGAACAAACAAATATGCTTGCATTGAATGCCGCAATTGAAGCGGCACGCGCAGGAGAAAACGGAAGAGGATTTGCTGTTGTCGCAGGAGAAGTAAAGAATCTTGCAGGGGAATCCAAAAAAGCAACACTGCAGATACAGGAATTAATCACAAGTATCCAGAAGAACAGTCAGAATACTACCGATTCAATGCACCATGTTGATGAAGAGATAAAAGTTGGAATCAAGAGTACAAATGCGGCGATTGAAGCATTAAACAAAATTGTTGAGGAGATAGTAGTTGCATCAGGCAGTATGACTGAAATCTCCAAGGCAACTGATATACAGGCACAGGAGACAAATGTCTTTATGCAGCTTGTTGATGCCGCAAATGAAATCAACAGGGAAAACAAAAAACGAACAGAAAATATTACAGCATTAGCAGAGGAGATTTCATCAACAACAGATGAAGTAGGAGAAATATCAAATTCAATGCATGAAATGTCTATAGAATTAAAAGATGCAATGAATAAATTCAGAATTGAATGAAAACCATTCATAAAATAAATATTCTAATATTCCATGCAAACGATAATAATAACAATAGTAATGGTGATGAAAATCACAAAATAATTCGCTATGAAAGTCAAAAATCCCTGATAGACTTATCATCACTTTTTTGTGTGATGAAAAAAGCTCATCATGTGCGTTTTACATGAAATTTAAATTCGTAACTTACTTAATTTGGTAACTTACATGAAAAGTTTTCATGAAAATATAATTTCATGAACGTTTTTAATGCAAATCACTTTTTTTAATTAATAAAATTACAATTCTGAATCAATAAATAAAATACAAAAATTATGATATTGACTTATATCATTGAATTATTCACTAATTATCAAGTTTTTTCTTACCCATAGAAGAAATGTATGGAACTTCGGTTCCTGCTTCAAGTTTGGATGCTTCTTCTTCTGTGATTGTAAGCTCAAACATATCAAAGTCCTTAATGTCCATAAACTGAACTGTTGCACCGGAAATTGAAATTACCTGGGCTGATTTGCGCTCTACAATAGGAACATATGTCTTTGCTGATACAGGCTGAACAATTGAACGTTTTACACCATCAAAAATGCCTACTGCATCAATCCTTGATTTTGCCGCACCGTGTTTTCCAGGCTTTGAAGTAGCAATGCCAAGAATTTTGCATGGCTCTTCCTCTATAACGACATATCTTCCCTCTTTTAATTTTCCAATTTCAGTCTGTTCTTTCATAATAATCAAACTCTATTATGTATATTACAATCAACTTAAATAAATTCAACGAAGAATCATGAAATATACAGGTACGAAATAATGAATTTTCAGGATTGCTGTGAAGAGATCGCAAACGAAGTGAAAAGTGCAATAATTCCATATGTAGGAAGGCCTGAAGCGGCAGAATTCATCAGACAGGGCGCTGATGGCACACCAACAAAAAAAATTGACCAGATCGCAGAAGATATAGTCATCAGGTATTTAAAGGAAAAAAAAATCTGCAGTATGGTGATTAGTGAAGAGGCAGGATGTGAAGAGATTGGCGGGAAATCAGGGACAATATACCTGGATCCGGTTGACGGCACACACAACGCAATAACAGGAAACCCATTTTATGCACTTTCAATTGCATTTGCCGAGGATGGAGTTATAAAAAAAGCCTACGTTAAAGACTTAGCCCACGGAGAATCTTTTTATGCGGAAAAAGATAAAGGAGCCTTCTGCAACGGAATAAAAGTAAAAGTTTCAGATACCGAATTCCTCGATAAAAGTACAATAAGTGTTTACGGGAAAAAATTTGATCCTGAAACTATCGTTAAAATTGGTGAGAAAATACGCAGATGGAGACTTTACGGGGCATCGGCACTTGAACTCTGTTATGTCGGATGCGCAAGATTAGACGGGTTTATTGATCTAAGAAATACCCTGCGTGTCACAGACGCCGCCGCAGGAATGCTTTTCTGCAAAGAGGCGGGAGGCACAGTAACTGATAAGTGCGGCAGACCCATACAGTTTTCAGACGATGTCAGCCGTGGAGAATGTCTTATCGCTACAAACGGTCTGATACACAAAAAAACCATTGAATATCTGAGGTGATTTTATTAGATTTGTGCTGGTCGCAAGGCCTGATGATGAAAAAGCTCTAAGCCTTGCAGACGAATTGTCCATATTTTTAGAAGAGCGCGGTCACAGCATAATCTGTGAGAATAAAACATCTATAGCACTGGGAAATGGTGATGGTATAGATATTTCATCCTTAAAAGGGGATGCCGCAGTAGTTATCGGAGGAGACGGAACAGTCCTTCATACTGTAAGACAGCTTGAAAACCAGATTCCAATAATAGGAATCAACAGAGGGCGCGTTGGATTCTTAACCGATATCGAACCTGAAGAAGCCAAAGAATATCTCCTTAAAATCGAGGCAGGAAATTATGCAATCGAAAAGAGAATGCGCCTTTCACTGAGTGTTGATGGTGAATACATTGGCCAAGCATTAAACGAGGCTGTAATTGTCTCATCGCGGCCTGCAAAAATCCTTCAGCTGACAATAAATATCGACCATGTTCCGGCTGAAAGATTCAGGGCAGACGGAGTCATTATAAGCACTGCGACTGGTTCAACCGGATATGCGATGAGTGCCGGCGGTCCGATTGTTGACCCGTGGATAGACGGCTTTTTAATAGTTCCTCTTGCACCTTATTATCTCTCATCACGACCGCATTTAATCAGCAGTAAAAGAAGATTAAGAGTTGAACTTGACAGCACAAAACCGGCGGATTTGGTTGTTGACGGCCAGCATATAATGGAAGTTTTCAACGGCAATGTCCTTTCGATTGAAAAATCACAAAAACCTGCACTCTTTATTAACGCCGGTAAAAATTTCTTTGCAAAAGTTGACAGCAAATTAAAAACCCTTTAATTTAGCTTTTAATCAGGTTATGAAAATTTATGGTGAAATAATTATCTCAGGTTAAAATTCTCTTTTTAAAAAAACGTTCATGAAAAAAAAATTTTTCATGTACTATTTCATGAAAATTATAATTTGATTTTCATGCTAAAATTCGTTTTTAAAAAAATGTTCATTAAACAAATTTTTCATGGACGTTTTTATGGTAAATTTCTTTCAAAAAAAAAGTTTATCAAATCATATTTCATGCAAAAATCAATAGATATTTTTTGCTAAAACTGAATTTTAAAAATCATTTCTTTTTGTATAAGACTTATCTTCTTTTGAGTTCAAAATGAAATGAAAGGTGTCTTACTATATGCAGGTATCAATGAAACTTGAGATAATGGACTCACCAGGTCAGCTCGTAAATGCGTTAAAACCGATATCGGATGCAGGCGGAAATATAAAATCTGTTATTCATGAAAGAGATCCCTTATCCGAGAGCAAGACTTTGGATGTTGAAATAACACTTGAACTGCCAAAAGACAGACTTGAGTCTTTAAAGGAGACGCTTAAAAAAAGCGGAGTTTCAATAGTAAGAATAGGCGAAGAGCGTTTTTTAATCAGAAAATCTGTCATTTTAATAGGTCACCTTATGCACACAGACTTAAGCGATACTGTAGACAGAATCGATGCAACAGGTTTTGCTGAGGTAGGAGAACTTCAGATGATAATGCCTGCGATAGATGAACCAACCTCTGCTAAAATGACACTTAAATCTGACAGTCTTGAGGATATAAACCGTGCAATGGAAATATTAAGAGTAATTGCCGTTCAAAAAGAGATTTTAATTGTTGAACCTCTGGAGGGCATCTGATGAAAGTTGTATTACTTGGATTTGGATCTGTTGGAAGAGGTCTTGCAAAAATCATTCATGAAAAAAATCCGGGAATAAAAATAACAGCAGTTGCCGACTCAAAAAGCGGACTTATTGACAACAACGGAATAGATATCCCCGCACTCTTTGAAAGAAAAGATAAAACCGGATGCTGTGGTGAGAATAAACTCACTCCTCTTGAAATTCTTGATTTGGCAGAATATGACGTACTGATTGAGGTTACACCAACAAATGCAGATACCGGCCAGCCTGCAATTGACTACATAAAATATGCCCTTTCAAGAGGCAAAAGTGTTGTAACCTCAAACAAAGGGCCGGTTGCGCTAGAATATCAAAATCTTATAAATATTGCCAAAAAAAACAATTGCTCTTTTAGATTTGAGGCAACAGTCTGCGGTGCAATCCCGATTATCCATGCTCTTGAACACGGACTTGCAGGAAATACAATTGAAAGAATATACGGTGTGTTCAACGGAACATGCAATTATATTTTAACCCGGATGTCTGATGAAAAACTCACATATCAGCAGGCGCTTTTGGAAGCCCGCGAACTTGGATATGCAGAGGCAGATCCGACATATGATATCAAAGGAATAGATGCGGCTATAAAACTTGTAATTTTGGCAAACGCAATTTTTGGATTCAACAAGACTTTGAATGATGTAGAGATTACCGGTATTGACAAGATTCCTTCAGATGCACTTCAGCTTGCCCTTCAGGATGACAAAACAATACGTCTTATCGGAGAGATTGATGCAAAAAAAGAAAGCCTCCGTGTATCTCCAAGAATTCTCCCGCAAAACCACACTTTAGTTGTCAGTGATACTCTAAATGCGGTGACGGCAGAAACAGATCTTGCAGGAGCAGTCACTTTTATTGGAAAAGGGGCAGGCTCAGTTGAGACTGCAAGTGCTGTTTTGGCAGATCTTCTCTTTATAAGTGAGTGCAATGGCAGGCGTAATTGAGAAAAGACGGGAATTATTGGAATTGATGAGAGAATGCACTCTCAAAAAAGGCTATTTTTCTGTGCATGATATCGAAGAGAAGACACAGATTCCAAGAAGTACTATTCAGGACTGGATTACCCGTCTTATTGATGAAAACTGCCTTGTTTTAAAAGAAGAAAAGAGAGGACGCTCTCCTGCAAAGTATGTTACAAAAAGCACAATGCTTCAGACTGCATGCAAACGAATTTTTACTACTGTTGATGACGACACTGTAGCAATTTTTCATGAGTGCCGAAGCTACGGTTGTGCAGCCTTTTGCAACCACCATCACCTCCTTGCCGGCGGCGGGATTTTCAAAGCCAGAAGAGAAGGAAATCTTTTAGTTGAATATGCATGCCTTAACAATTCAGATGAAGAAAAAGATATTAAAATCGGCCTTTATCCATCACCTGCTGTCGGAGTTATTGATGTCAGAAAAAAAGACAATTTTATTGTCCAGAAAATCAGGTGCATAGGCGGTCCTGCATACTCCCTTACCGACATGATGAAAATGGCTGAAGGTGTCTGCAATATTCACATTACAAACAAAGGAGAACTTGTAGAAGGTGAAGTTTATACAAAGGCAATGTCTCATGTAATAATAGGCATTGATGATACAGATACAAAAGACGGAGGCGCAACATTTGCACTGGCACTTGGTCTTTTACAGTATCTTGGAAAACTAAAAGGTGTTATTCCAATATCACACAGGGTTGTAATGTTAAACCCAAAGCTTTTGGAATGCACAGCTGGAAATTCATGCAGTTATATTGAACTTGCTGTTATTCCAAAAAATGTCGAGGAGATAAAAAAAATTGCCGCACGTTTTGTTGAGGATGAATCACTATCTAAAAAATGGGGAATTGCTGTTAAATGCGGATTTAAAATATCAGATAATCTAAGGGATTACGGAATTTGTATAAGAAAGTCTGTAGTTGATGAGAATTATGCAAGAAAAATTGCAGATAGTGAAAATATCTATGTTAAAGGAAGCAGAGGAATAATTGGTGCACTAGCCGCCGTCTCACTAAGAGGTCTTGAAAACGATATTCTTCTAAATCCGGAATGTAATGATATTAAGAAAATTTCCAGATAATACTGTCAATTAAAAATCAGACTTTAAGAACCAGAGAAATAACTCTTAAAAGTCATTAATGAATAAATGCTTATGTTCAAAAACATGTTCAGTTAAGAATGTACATGAAATTCTATTTCATGTAAGTTTCATGTGAATTACGAAGTAATTTTGATGTAATATTTTTGCTATAAATTGTTGCATTCGTAAATATTTTAGTAATAAAATTGTTCAGACATAAATGTTTCAAACCAATAATAATCAGAGAAAATTAGTTTAGAGAGGAATATGAATTTTTTTAGTGACGAAACAAAAAAACCTGCGCCTGTATTCGATGTCTTCAATGTATATTTTGATATGATATATGAGCCGACAATGCACATTCTTCTGGAATTTGACGGCAGACTTAATGAAAAATTATTTCATGAAGCTCTTATCCGCTATATTGAGTCCGACCCTTACCTTTCATCACAGTTTATAGAAATTAATAAAGAATTTTTCTGGAAGAAAATTTCAGAATCTAAAATCAAAGATTGCTTCTTTTTAAAAGAGAATTCCGGAGATGCCAAAGATATTTTTGAGTCTGCCCTTCCGCCTCTGGATGTATATTCAGGACCGCAGATTAGAGGTATTATATACAGGAATAATTCACAGGATTTCATTTTATTATCATGTCATCATGGCTTTTGCGATGCAGGCGGCCTTAAATTAATGGCAAAAGAGCTGTTTTCAGTATATAAAAAACTAATAGTAAATCCACAATACAGGCCAGAATATAAGGGATGGTATTACAGAGGAACAGAAAAAATAGTAAAAGACTTCTCTGAAAATTATCTTAAAATTGTCCGTGAAAACGAAAAGCCATTCTCTGATAAATGGGCATTTCCGTATGAAAAGAAAGGACGTGGTACTCCAAAAACAGCTTTAAGAACACTTAATCCAAAAAGACTTGAAAAAATAAAAGAATTTGGAAAAAACAATAATGCAACAGTAAATGACATAATAATTGGTGCATTTTTTCTTGCACTTCTAAAGATTAATTCGTGTAATTCAGAAAAGGGATATGAAAAATCCATACTGACATCTGCCGACATTAGAAAATATTATGGAAAAGATAAAGAAAATTATCCTGTAAATCTCTCTGTTGCCTTTGAATTGTCTCTTTATGCAAAACAATCATCTGAGCTTAAAGATATAATTAACCAGATAACAAAAATTACAAAAAATTTAAAATCAGGAGATTTGGGTCTTGGATGTATCATATTTTATGAGGATATATTTTTGAAGGGAAGTTCATTTATAAAAAATTTCTTTGAAAATATGATATTATCTTATGATAAGACAAATTTTAAAAATCCGGTCTTTTCAAATATTGGTATAATAAATAATGAGGATTTTTCAGATATTCCAAAAACATCCGATGCCGGTTTTAATGAATCTCATATTGAAGATAAATCTAAAACAAATGATTTGTGTAACATTTCATGCAGAAAAGACTCTGATATTTATAAAAAATCCTTTCTTAATGTTAAAAATGCCTGGTTTCTTCCTGTCATATGCTGGCCACCCGGGTTTTTAATGACAGTTTCCACATTTAAAAATTCTTTGTCTCTTATCTGCGGCTATGAACAGGGCCCGTACTCTAAAGAAAAAATTGAGGATTTTTTAGAGTATGTAGATGATATTCTTCCAAAATGAAAAAAAAAATAATAGATTTAATAATCAGAAAATAAAATTCATATTTATGTGCGATGATGCAGGAGTGAAGGAATTCATCTCTCTTCTTTACAATAGTGATAAAACAATCAGACAAAATGCTACAAAATCTCTTGTTGAATGCAGACAAAAATCAGTTTTGCCGCTTTTAAACATACTTGACGATCCGGACTGGGTTGTCAGGTACAGAGCGGCAGAAGCACTGGGTCTTATAAAGGATGCACGGGCAGTAAATCCTCTTACACGAAAATTGAAGGACTCAAAAGATCACGTCCGTTATATGGCGGCTAAAGGGCTTGGATTTTTTCAGGATAAGGAACTTTCTTTCTCATTAATTCCCCTTCTTCGTGATGAAAACGAATATGTAAGACGGATTACCGCTGTTTCACTTGGAAATATGGGTGGAAATATTGCATACAAATATCTAATAAAATCGGTTGAAACAGAACAAAACACAAAAACAAAAGAAGCAATGGCTGAAGCAATACAAAAATTAAAGTTGAAATCAACTCAGATCTAAAAAAAATCAGATTTATAATTTAAGTTACTTCGTAACTTACATGAGAGTGTTGTATGAGAAAAAAATATCATGAACGTTTTAATAGAAAAATTAAGAAATATGAATTGAAAATTTCAATCAATCTATATCTCAAAAATTTCTTTTATCTCATTAAGACCTTTGTATGATGTTGAGTCAAGAGTTATAGGGGTTATTGATATGTTTCCTTTAGAGATTGAGTTTACATCTGTTCCTTTTGGTGCATTTTCATAAAGCGGGCCGTTAATCCAGAAATATGGCCTTCCACGCGGGTCAAGCCTTTTTTCAACGCCGGTTTCAAACAACTTTTCTGCCAGATGCGTTACTTCATACTTTCCCAAAAATGTCTTTGGAATATTTACATTTATCACATCACTGGATTCAGGAAACCCGTTTTTTAGAAGTTTTCTGCAGATATCAATTATTGCTTTTTTTGACTCTTCAAAATCAAGAGTTATATATTTCGGATCATCAAATTTGTCTCCCTGGTCTTCGACCTGAAGAGAAAATGCAACCGCCGGAACGCCATGATTTGCGGCCTCAAGCGCGGCGCCGATTGTTCCTGAAGTCATCACTGATTCAAAGGACAAATTTTCTCCTATGTTTACTCCGGATACTACAAGATCAGGATTTATCTTTAGTGCAAAAAGTCCGATGATGACAGAATCTGTAGGTTTTCCTCCAACAGAATATGCTTCTTTCCCGTTAATCTGCACTTTATTCGCTCTTATCGGTTCAAAAATTGAAATAGATCTGCCAACAGCACTCTGCTGTGTAGATGGTGCGACAACAGTTACATCCGCAAATGTTGTTAAGGCCTCATAAGCCGCCCACAGGCCTTCTGATGTAACACCGTCATCGTTTGTAAGAAGAATTTTTGGTCTCATAAATTTGTCCTTTTATTATATCCAACTCTCTTCTAAGAATATTTTTTTAATATCTTTTCAGGATTTTAATATCTTAAGATTTCGGATATTAAAGAATAAAGCATTAATGCTGGTTAAAGGTTTTTAAAAAAAAGTCCATGAAATTTATTTCATGTAAAAATTTCATGTAAAAAACGCAGGATTAGCGTTTTTCATCAGACAAAATGATGAAAGTCTTTTTGGAATTTTGACTTTTATAGCAACATTAATGAAAAAAAAGATATTTTAAAACCTAACTTTTCAGACATTTTTAGACAAGTATAATATCCTTTGCTTATATACAAAAAGGTTAGTTGTGTGATTTCCATGTCTGAGAAATATAATATAAAAACATGGTTTGCGGTTTTGGTTTTTGCTTTAATCTTAACAGTGCCGGCAGTATCAGCCGGAGATTATTATTATTCGCTTGATAAACCTGTTTTTTCACCTGAAGGTCTTATCTTAAACGGATTTACAGTATCAGCAGAATCTCCTGATATTTTTGTAGGGGATGAAATAACTGCAAAATATCTGCTTTATTATGAATCGACTATATACAACCAGCTTGTAATCGATCAACCTGGCGGTCTTTATTTTGATTTAACTGACCCTGATGGAAATACAAACAGATTAGGCCAGAATTATGTTGGAAAAACAATAGAACCTGGTGATTATTACAGTATAACAGAAAAATTTGTGCCTGACCGTCCCGGCATATGGAAAATTTCACCTGCATACAGAGTTATCCCCGGAAGCGGAAGCAATAAAAAATCCAGTCCTGATAACTGGAATACAGTAGAAATTGTTGTGAAAGGCATTGAAGCACCAAAGCCTGATCTTGTAATAGAATCAATGAAAGCTGATTTTAATCTGGAAAATGGTGTTATCTCCAAAATATCATATACAATAAAAAATATTGGAGAAGCTGACTCTGAATCAAGCAAATCAGTCTTTTTCACAGACGGCGCTAAAAACGGTACAGAAAGCAGTGTGGGATTCCTCCCTGCCGGTGAGAGTATAACTATTTTTGAGCCTGTCAATCTAAAATACACAGGGAGCACTACTCTAATTGAAGGATATGCTGACTATTACAAACAGATTGATGAGTCAGATGAAAATAATAATTTATTTGATATAATCCTTGAAAACCCGTCTTCTGACAAAACACAGGAAATTACAGTCACAAAAGACACAACTGAAACAACAACACAAGCTTCTATTAATTCTGAAAAAACAATCTCTGAAAATCAAAATTACAATTCATATTGTCCGGCACCGGATTGTTGTAATGTCTGTTTCATCTGTGGTGTAATTGGTCTTTTATCAATTCTTTTATGTGTTTTATCATTCACTCTCGGATATTATTACGGCCTTAACAAAAACTGTGAACGCGAAGTCCGCTGGTTTAGATCAAAAATAGATGTCTTAAAATCAAATTCAATATCAAACAAACAATCTGTACCGGAAGATGACGATATTGCCGAAAAAATGGAAGAAAAACTGGAACGGGCGATAAAAGATCTTAAAGACGGCAAAAAAGAAGATGAAAGCGTTGATAAATTAAAAGAAGATATAAGTGTCGAAAAGTCAGATGAATCAGAAAGCAACAAAGACGATAATAAAAATTCTGATAAAAATGAAAAACCAGATGCTTCATCTGATAAAAAAAGCGATACCGGGAAAAATAAAAAGAAATGAAAAAAGTGCAGATAATACCTTTTAAATTTAATTTTTATTTATTTTTATTTGATTGTTTTTCAATTTGAGTTCACTTCTCTTTTTTATTTAAGTTACTTCTTTATTTGAGTTCACTTCTCTTTTTTATTTAAGTAACTTCTTTATTTGAGTTCACTTCTCTTTTTTATTTAAGTAAATTCTTTATTTGAGTTCACTTCTCTTTTTTATTTAAGTAACTTCTTTATTGATTTTTAAAAATATGATGGTCTCAATCGTTATCCTCATGTGCATTAAAGTCTAAAAATTATACAGATGAAGGCACTAATTGCCGAATATACAGTATTCAATGAATCAGACCTTGCACCTGAAGGCGCCTGCATGCTAAAAACTCTAAGTGAGAGTTTTTTGCGTTTGGGCTACGAAGTAGTCTCTCCAAAAAAAAGCGATGATTTTGGAGAGGAATTAAAGCGGCTTTCACCGGATTGTGATGTAGGTCTTGTAATAGCACCCGATGATATTCTCTCACGTTTCACCAAAATAATAGAGGACAACACAAGAAATATTGGATGCGGAAGCCTGAATATTGCATTATGTTCTAATAAACGCCGGACAGGTGCGATTTTATCTTCAAACGGAATTGATGTTCCAAAAGAGATAAATGAAGGCATAAGGCTGATAAAAAAAATAGAAGGTGTTGACTCACAAAACATGCGTCTTTCTGACGAACCCTTAGGAGAGGGAGAATTTGGACAGGAGTTTATCGAAGGCGAAAATATAAGTGTCAGTCTGGTAGGAGGAAGAGTTACAGGCGATACCTGCCTTTCATTCAGCGGCAAAAGACCTCTTGTATTATCTGTAAACCGCCAGTACATAAAACGGGTCGGGAACAAATTCAGCTATCATGGCGGAGAAACACCCGTTCTTCATCCAAGATCTGATGAAATAATAAAAACGGCAATTAAGTGTCTTGATATTTTGGGATGCCAGGGATACACAGGTGTTGATATGGTTGTATCAGATGACAGAATCTGTGTCGTTGATGTAAACCCTCGTCCTACTACGAGCCTTGTTGGAATTTGCAGTATTATGAAAGAAGAGATTGCCGAAATTTTAGTTGAAGCATCAAAAGGGAATGTTTTCGATAAGGTTCACTTAGATGGCAAAGTATCATTCAACACAAAAGGGGAGGTCACAAAAATTGAATGATATTATTGGAATAGATGTGGGCGGCGCTAACCTGAAAATATTCAATGGAAAATCTGTTGCAATTCACTACTGTCCAATGTGGCAGAAAGCTCCGTTAAAAGAGCTCTTAATGGAGTATTCCGGAAAAAAAGCCGCTGTTGTTATGAGCGGGGAGCTTGCAGACGGCTTTTTAAGAAAAACAGAGGGTATTGAATTTATCTTTAACTCAGTAAAAGCCGCAATTCCTGACTCTTTGTTTTATGGAACAGACGGAAATTTTCATGACAAACCCGTATCATCACTTGCCGCGGCAAACTGGTTTGCATCCGCTGATTATCTAAGGGGAATCTATGAAGATAGTCTGCTTATTGACTTTGGAAGTACAACAACCGATATTATACCTCTGAACTCTTTTGATTCACTTAAAGGAATGACTGATCTCGACCGACTGAGAAACGGCTATCTCGTCTATACAGGCACGCTTAGGAGCACAATCCCGTCTCTTTTAAGAACAGTCAATGTTTGCGGACATGAAACACTTGTGAGCAGTGAATACTTTTCCCAAAGCGCCGATGCACATCTTGTTCTTGGAAATATTACCTGTGAGGACTATACAACACCTACTCCGGACGGTGCAGAGGTATCAGTTGATGCATCATTGCAGAGGCTTTCAAGGGTTGTATGCTCGGATTTGGATGAGATTGGAAAGGCCGGTGCTTTAGAGATTGCAGATGCATTTTACAATGAACAGATGAATCTGATAAAAAAATATGCAGATAAGGCAATTGAGAAGACAAATTCTAAAGGTATTATTGTAGCAGGAATAGGATCACATATAATATCAGATTTTTTTGGATGCATTGATCTTGGAGTGGAAAAAAATATGTTTTCTGATGCTTTGCCTGCCCGTGCTGTATATGAGGTGTCAAAACGAACAGGTATCTTCTGAGCATAATTATTCTTTTAGGCTCTATTGTGGCATCTTTAATATTCATACTATTAGGTCTGCCATTCTTGTTCATCTTTTTCTTACTACCTTTAATTCCATTTTTAAAAAGCAATAAAAAACAAAAATACTGCCCCCTCTGCGGTTTTTGTACTTCAGGCGATGAAATATACTGTCCTTATGACAAAACACCCCTTATTTTTTCTGATTCAGAATAATCAAAATTATATTCCTGAAACAAGGGTTCAATATACTTTTTTATAAACGTTCAAAAAATATTCCGGAAAGTTTTTTTTTTCACAGCCACTCGCTCTGAAATTTATTTTAAAAATCAATAATCTGACTTAAATCTGCCAAAATTGATAAATAATTGTTTAATCTAGTATTGTTCATTATGGGAATCATTGATTTTCTGAAAGGAATAAAAATCACCATCGGAAGCGGCGGCAGTTCAGGTAACAAAAATGACGATTATTATCATAATAAAGATCCTGAAATTGTGAGAGATTCTAAAGGATCAGATGATGATTACAAAGAATCTGCTGAGTCACCAGACGAATATGACTACTCGGATGATGATGATTCGGGCTCAGATGATGATTGATTAAAATCTTAAATTTTTATTTTAATCGGCTGTTTTTGATTTAGTCAGCTATTTTTTTATTTAATCAGCTTTCTTTTAATTTAAACAATAATTGAATGTGTAATTGTATCTAAAACCTAAAAAAAAGTAAAAACGGGTTAAATTTGTTTATCTTAACTTCACTCACTCAACCGGTTTTCCGCAATTTGCACAAAATTTTACACCAGGCTCTAAATCAGCACCACAGTTTGAGCATTTGGCAGAGCCCATAGGATTTCCACAGTTAGGGCAGAATTTTGCACCTTTAGGAACATCAAAACTGCACTTTGGACACTTAACAGTATCACCTGACTGAGGTGCACCACAGTTTGGACAAAACTTTGCTCCGGGACTTAACGGATGGCCGCATTTAACACAGGGGTTACCTGCACCCTGCTGATTAGAACCCTGTTGTTGCTGTTGCGGGCCTGAGCCAAAGGCTCCCGGCGCTCCGCCACCTCCTCCCATGCCTGCACCCATGGACTGTCCCATGACATTTGCCATTGAAAAGCCTGCACCCATGCCTGCACCCATCGTTGCAAAGCCTGCTCCTTCGCCCGGGCCTCCGCCCTGGGCGGCTCCCTGGCCAATATCCTCAATAGCTCTTCCGGTCTGGTACTGCATGTAGTTTACGCCAAGTGCTGACATTGCACCACGCTTATCAACAGCCTGCTGTACCTCTTCAGGAAGATTGATGTTTAAACCTGAGAACTTTGTAATCTTAAGACCATACTGCTCGGTCTCACCAGTAAGTTTGGAGATGCATAACTGCTCTATTTCCGAGAGATATGCAGGCATGTCCAAAACACCCATATTCTGTTTGGATTTTAACTCTCCTAAGGTGTCATTTAAGATCATTACAATCTGATCTTTAAGCCAGCCGATAATCTCGTCTGACTTTGTCATTCCCTTAGTGCCTACAAACTGGGTGATAAGAAGCATCGGGTCAGTGACTTTGTATGCATACTGGCCAAACACACGAAGCCTGACAACGCCAAAATCAACATCACGGAAACTCAAAGGCTCGGATGTTCCAAAGTTGGAACGGAATTCACGTTTCTGAACCCAGTAAAACTCTCCAATCTGAGTTACACCGACAACAGCCTTTCCAATGCTTTGAAGACCGGTGATGTTCTGCGTTGTCATTGCATATCTGTCAGGGCGGTCAAAAACCTGCATGGCTTTGCCGTCACGGAAGAATACACCGTATTCATCCTCCCTTACCATCACATTGTCATTCCACCGGATGTTTCTTGGAAGACGCCAGATGAGATTATCACCCTTATTTTCCTCAACCCAGTAAAATCCTTTTCTTGAGTCTGCACCGTTGATGTCGCTTCCACCGTGATAATCCGGTCTTTTGCCAAAAAGAGCCATCTAAAATGCCCCCAGATCTGCCATTGTATTATGTCTTTCCTTAAACACGTTTAAAAACAAAACAGCATTCTTCTTTGTCTGTGCACAGGATTTTTTCATAGACATGAAATCTCCTGTTTCTGCATCAAGAAGAATACTTTCTGCCTCCTGACTCATACTCTCAACAAGACCAATCATATTGAGATCATAATCATAAAGTGCCTCAAGCTGGTCTTGGTCAATTCTGTAATTGGGAGAAATTCCTGAATATCCCTGATCTGCATGCCTTACTTTCTTCTCTGCAAGCGAAACCTTTGATATAAGCTCACCAATCTCATTCATAACATCCAGGTTTAGTGCTTTTGCCGCAGCTTCTCTTGCATTTTCAAGAGGTGCAGATACATCAGTTTTAATCTTATCTGCAAGCTGAACTCTTAAGAGGCTGTCTGCAATCCTTAAATCCTCTCTCTTTCGATAACCACGAAATCCGGGGATTGCAAGCTGGATATTCTTTAAAAGCCCCCTGTCTTCTGTAACTCTGTCTCTTAAATCAACCATTTAATTCATCCCCTGATAAAAATAGGGGTTTACTTCTTAGAGTAAGTGTAAACCATGTATGCCAGGGCGGCACCCACAATTATTCCACCAAGAAGCGGTACAACCGGAACGTCAGGCCCGGCAGGGCGGGTTAGAATTGCAACTACACCTATAATTCCAAGCAGTCCTGCAAATCCTGCAAGATATACGTTTTTCTCGCCAATGCCCATTGCAAGAACTCCAAGAATCATTGCAAGACCTATAAAGAATACTGCTGCTGTGTAGTTCATATCCCAGTTTGATATCCATCCGACAAGGATAGAAACACCAAACATTAAAGCTACTGCAGTCCATCCCATTTGAAATCTTTTGTCATCTTCTTTCATGTAAATCAAACCTCCTAAATTCCCGGAGTGTATTTGTTTTTATTTCTATAGAACGGCATATAAATTATTCTATAGGAATTGATGTCAAAGTCATAATCTATCTCCTGAAGTGTTCCTGAGATATCGGCCTCATGCCTTAAAAACATAAACTCAGAATGCTGTTTTGCCGCCTCATTGTCAATTACAGCAGGAACTCTTGAAATTCCATTAAAACTTTGATTTTCTTCAATTACAGGTGGTTCAAGTGTGAAATCAACATTCCATTCTTTTACGATATCAGGTGCAATGTCGGCGGCACATACGAAAAGATTCTGGTTTCCTGCCATTTTTTTCTCACTTTTTATGAATCTCATGATTCTTCCGCCGACAATCTTTTCCTTATTTACTTTTATATCAACGTTTATAACCCAGAATGGCATGTACACCTTTTCAGAACCGCCCTCTTTTTTATACGCGGCAATTGTGCTGTCCACTTTTTGGACATCTCCATTTAAAAATTCCATAATATTTTCGCATTTACTGCAGATAAAGATGTTATCCCGCTCTTTAGAGGTAAGAGGCGTTCCACAGTTTGTGCATTTGAGAGTCTTTAAAGAAACCATGATTACTTCCTCCTAAGCAATATCTCAACATTTCCTGTTTTAGAGTACTGCTGTGCATCTGTCGCCTGTCCTGATTTTTTAAACATTGCTGTTAAGTTTATTGAGGGTTTTTGAAGATCTCCGACAATTATCTCTGATCTGTACCTGAACTGATAATAAGACATGTATAAAACTGTAAGTCCGACAATGCTTGTTGCAACAACAAGGCCACTTTCAGAAAGAATTGAAAATCCAAGACCTATTCCTGTTATTGCACCACCAATACTTCCTCCTGCACCGATAGAAAGACTCTGATAGAGAGGATCTCCTGGTGCTCTTCCGGATAAAATGTCACCTGTGACTCCGTCTGCGACTGCAAAGTAATCTCTGTCTGAATAGTTGTATCTTACAACCCAGAAAGGATAGAATATAAGCTCAAATGCCTTTGGATCAACAAACACTTTTGAAAATGTAACTTTTTCAATTCTTCCTCTTGCATTTGAATAAGTCATGTCAGCAATTTTTTTCCTGCCTTCTTCTATTGCCTCACTTTTTGATTCAGTTGCTTCAAAGGTTGGAATCTCCTCTTCTTCATAAGGAACAATATCACCTTTTAAATTTCGAAGATAAGAAACGCCAATATCTCCTGCATCGCAGGCAATTAATGTATAGAGATAATCAGAATCCCAGACATTATTGTAATAATTTTTAGTTGTCTTTCCATCGTCATCCTTGTCTTCAGAGTAACCGCACAAAATTGCCTTTCCTCTTCCAACAAGACGCCAGAATGGCAGGTATAATGGATAAGCCTCAGTTATTTCTCCCTTTTCAGGCAGATCACGTGCTTTAAATCCGCCTTCAAACCAGTTTTTGACAGTTGATACAGCCTTGTCACGGTCAAGGACCATCTTATACATGAATTTTGCTATTCCCTCTTTTGTTTCAAGAGAATGCACACTGTTGCAGAACGGACATAATACAATCTGTTCTCCTTCCAAAATCTCTACTCTTCCTCCACAGGAAGGACAACTCATTCCAAAAACTATTCTTTCTGCCATTAGAAAGCCTCCACAGCACTTTGTGACTCACCTGGCATTTCAGATGTTTTTGTAACCTTCATTGCAAAGTAATAACCTATGAAAAACGCTGCAATTATCAGAGCATAAAAAATAAAAGATACAATCATTCCCAAAAGCCCTCCAAGGAATGCAAGGCCAAAGCTTGCCATTGCTACAAGACCATAAGGAACTGATGATCTTGTTGGATAATTTGCAGAATATACTTTGCCTGATGATCCGTCAATTATAATCTTGTAGACCTGGCCGTTAAATTCATAGTCAATTTCAAATATCGGGAAGTATACTAAAGCCTGCTCTTTTCCAACTCCTTCAAGGTCGTTTATGTATGCATCCATACCGAAATCGACATCTAAGACTTTTGCATCACCTGGATTGAAGGATTCATCAAATATCTTTATGTCTCCTGCAGGAATTGTCAGATTGTTCATTCCCGGAAGAATTGTTCCTTTGGCAGGTTTTACATAGAACTTTTCTTTTCCGTTGACATCTCTTCTAAACTGGTACACCGGGAAATACTGCTTGTTAAATCCTGTTATTTTAGCCTTTGATTCAAGCTCTTTGTCAGCCTGAGGATTTGCAGTCCACCTTTTAAATATTCCTTTTGCTTTTTCATCACTTATGAAGAAGGGAAGGACATAGTAAAACATCACTCCGCTTCTGTCAACAAAAACAGTAGTACCGCAGTATTTGCAGTTTATAAAATGAACGCCTGTACTGACGTTTACATTTGCACCACATTTTGGGCATGCGAAACTCGACATCTAAACTTAATAACGCCAGCCAAATTAATATTTCTTTCGGGTATTACTCTATCTAATAGCGCCAAATTAATATTCAGACAAATATACAAAAAAAATGTTACGAACTGGATATTTAACAAGTGAACCCTAAAAAAATCCCTTAAAAACACTTTCATGATTTACCATGAGAGCCAAAATTCCAAAAAAGACTGTTACTGTTTTTTTATGATGGTAATTACTCATCATGCAGATTTTGAATATGAAAAAAAATTGATTTGAAAATAAAAAGTAATTCAGATTTAGACAACAGGGTTTTTGATTATCTTTACCTGAACATTGGCATCTGAACCAAGCCCGATTAATGCCCAGTTCTTTACTGTCATTGTTGTATCTTCTGTAAGAGTTACTACTTTATCAAAGGTCTTTTTGCCCTTTTGATCATAATCTGCGACAGTGTCAAATAATACATCAATATCAGTGTCAGATGTAAGCGTTATTTTGTATGTTCCTGCAGAAAGCAGATAGAGGTGCTGATCGTTGTCAGGTACACTAATCACTTCATCGGTAATTACTTCATTTTGGGATGTACATCCGGAAGACAAAACAGACAGCAGAAGTACAAATAATCCCAGACCAAAAATTATCTTTTTCATGAATAAAATCCCGCCTCTCTGATATTTATATTTTTTGAAAAAACAAAGACCACATTCATGGATATTTGAGAGGAAAGATCAATAAAAACAAATTAAAAATTACATAAATCAATAAAAAATTATTAAATTTTTCAAACAGTTAGTGAAACAGATAGTTCATGCAACTGGTTCATGGTAATCAGATTCGAATTTTATAAAAGTTAGTAAAAAAATTGGTTTAATAAAACAAAAAAAAAATGATTATAAAGTTTTACTCTTTTTAAGCGACCTTTTCAAGTGAAAGACTGACAGTTTTTCCCAAAATAACATATTCAAATGAAAGCTTTTTGCCGTCATCACTTACGCGGCCTGTAATCGGGTTTCCAACACCGAAATCCAGATCATATTCTTTATTGCTCTTGCTTGTCCATTTTCCATCTGTTCCGACTCCATTTACAGAAAAAATGAATGTTCCGTCTTCATAAAATGTTGATTCAATATTTACAAGAGGAATTGTATACTCTTTCCAGTAGCCAACAATGGGATCAGGTCCCATACAGCCTGCGGCACCAGAAGCCGCAAGCAGACAAAGAATAATACCAACCAGATATCCAATCTTTTTCATACCTTAAGATAAGTGTGACACTTTATTAATATTAATTTCTAAATTCTGATTTGAAAAAAAGGGGATGAAAGATTAGGTTTCACTTACTTTTTCCAGATATAACCGATTTATAAATTTAGTCAGGAATGCTGATTTAATGAATAATAAACTGAATTTGCTATAAAAATCAAAAATTCCTGATAAACTTATCATCACTTTTTTGTGTGATGAAAAAAGCTCATCATGTGCGTTTGCTATAAAAATCAAAAATTCCTGATAGACTTATCATCACTTTTTTGTGTGATGAAAAAAGTTCATCATGTGCGTTTTGCTATGAAAGTTACTATGTAACTTACATGAAACAGTTAGCATGAAATATAATTTCATGAACGTTTTTTTAAGAAAAATAAAGGTTTTAAATTTTCAAAAGCTTACTTTGAAAATTTCAATCATATTTAGCGGCGGATATTTCCAGCACACCATTATTGTATTTGTATTTCATTGTCTCTTTTTTAATGTCAGGTATTTTTACCTCTGCAAAGTGTTTGATATTATCTTCAAAGGATGATATGTATATCAAATTCCCGTTTACAGAAACGGCAGTGTTTGACATATCAGAACCCGGAATATTCACATAGACAATAACTAAATTTCCATCCTGATGAACTTCTGTATGCGGGTTATTTAAAATAAACCCGTCTTCGGAATTATTCATATTATTAAACGGCATGTCAATGTCCAATGGTATTAATTCAACAGGAAGTTTTCCGCCTGCTATTGTTATTGAAAAATTATTTCCAAATGGAAATATACCATTCTCTATCGCCTGTTCCAGGATTTTTCTGATTACGTCATTGAAATCCTTTTTTTTGTCTTTTTCATCTTCAGACATTGGTTGTCTCCATAAAGGTTTGATTGTTTATTTTATCAAACCTGCCACCATATGCGAATTTTTTCATCGTCATTAAAGGTTTTATTATTAATCTAATCCGGCTGACAGGTTTTACTGTTCAATTTTGGATATTAACTCGCCGGTTAATTTTTTAATCTGTTCAAAGTCCTTTAATCTCGAATATGTGACTTTTTCAAGCTTTTTCCTGCACTCTGTTTTATCCTCTGCATCTTCGCCGAATTCTGATCGCTTTATTGCTGATGCCGCTTTTTCGAGAATCTGCCTTTCATCTGTTGAATACATTACAGGCCACGCCTTTCTTTCGTATTCTTCAATTGCAGATTTATCAAGAGAACTCTTAATTTTTTTCATTGCGGCATTGAAGTGCTCTTTTGTTACACGGACATTGTCCAAAACCTTCTGCCTTTCCTCTTCAGTTCTGCTGTCCATCAGTGTAATGAACTCACGCATTGCCTGAAGTTTTGCTTCACGAACAACAAGTTCAATATCTGCACCAACATAACCTTCACTTTGCAAAACAAGCTCATCAATGCTTATATCTTCTGAGAGGAGGCTCTTTGAATTTTTAAGATATACTTCAAAGATTTTCTTTCTTCCTTTCGCATCCGGCGGTGGAACATAGATAATTCTGTCAAGACGTCCAGGTCTCATAAGGGCTTCATCAAGCATATCAGGTCTGTTTGTCGCTCCAAGCACTGTTACGTTTTTAAGTTCTTCCAGACCGTCAAGTTCAGTTAATATCTGACTTACAACACTTTCTGTTACATGAGATGAACCCTCAAAAGTTCCTCTTTTTGGAAGCAAAGCGTCAATCTCATCGAAGAATATTATCGAGGGTGATGCCTGCCTTGCCTTTCTGAATATGTCACGGACTCCCTTTTCAGATTCTCCTACCCATTTTGAGAGAAGCTCAGGGCCTTTTACCGATATGAAATTGCACTCGCTTTTGTTTGCAACCGCCTTTGCAAGAAGCGTTTTTCCTGTTCCCGGAGGGCCAAAGAGAAGGATTCCTGAAGGCGGTTTTGTATCGAATTTATCAAATATCTCAGGGTATTTAAGCGGCCATTCTACAGATTCGGTAAGCTCTTTTTTGATATCTTCAAGCCCTCCGATGTCATCCCAGGAAATATCAGGGATTTCAACAAGGACTTCACGCATGGCTGAAGGCTCAACATGTCTTAGGGCCTCTTCAAAGTCACTTCTTTTAACCTTTATTTTCTCAATAATTTCTATTGGGATGTCTTCTCCGGTTTTAATATCCCTTAACTCTTCACGAAGTGCATGCATTGCGGCCTCTTTTACAAGCAGGGATATATCTGCTCCTACAAATCCGTGTGTGACTGCCGAAAAGGGCTCGAGGAATTTCTTTCTTTTAATCTCGTCTTCATGCTTTTTCCCTTCGGTTTCTCCCATTTCTGCAAACTTACGACTTAGTTCAACACTTTCTTCGCTTGATATGGAAATTTCTGATAAGTCAAGCGGAACTCCGCGTGTATGAACCTGGAATATTTCAAGACGTCCCTTCCTGTCAGGAATGCCGATTTCAATCTCCCTGTCAAATCGTCCGCCACGGCGAAGTGCCGGATCAATATTGTCAGGAAGGTTTGTTGCCGCAATGACAATTACTTCGCCTCTTCCTTTAAGACCATCCATTAAGGATAAAAGCTGGGCGACAATTCTCCTTTCAACCTCGCCTTTGGTCTCTTCACGCTTTGGTGCGATTGAATCAATTTCATCTATGAAGATTATTGTCGGAGCATTTTTTTGCGCCTCTTCAAAGACTTCTCTTAGTTTTCCTTCACTTTCACCATAATATTTGCTTACGATTTCAGGACCGGAAAGTGTCATGAAATGAGCATCAACTTCGTTTGCGACTGCCTTTGCAATTAAGGTCTTTCCGGTTCCGGGAGGGCCGTAGAGTAAAACTCCTTTTGGAGGCTCAATGCCTAATTTTTCAAATATTTCAGGATGTCTTAAGGGAAGCTCTATCATCTCCCTTACCTGATCCAGTTCTCTTCCAAGACCACCGATATCTTCGTAATGAACATCAGGAACATCTTTTTTACTGCCCTCTTTTGGCTCATAGGGGGTATCTTTTATCTCAATCTCAGTTTCAGGACCGACAATTGCAACACCTGAAGGTTTGACTTTTGATATGACAAATGTCAAAGCATTTCCCATTATGTTTACACGGAATGCCTGACCTTCGCTGACAGGTCTTCCGGAGAGGAGCCTTCCAATATACTGTTCTCCGCCGCGAAGTGATATTGGCTGAGTTGGATGAATTACAACCTTTTCAGCATACTTTGCATCGACTTTTCTGATAGTGACTTTTTCATCAATACCTGTCTGGATATTTCCACGGATATTTCCGTCAATCCGGATAATCGCCTTACCTGTGTCCTGAGAATAGCCGGTCCAGACAATGGCGGCGGCTTTGTTCTTTCCGGAAATTTCTATCACATCGCCGCTTCTAAGATCAAGTGCATTCATTACATCAATGCTGATTCTTGCAATACCTCTTCCTGCATCCTCATGGAGTGCTTCTTTTACTGTGACTTCAAATGACTGTGAATTATTCATAATAATGTAACCTCTTTAGTTGATATTTACTTATAGTAATCATATATAATATATAATACAATGCTTCATGGCAACTTTTTTGAAAACAGTCATAATTTAAACTTTTACAAAAGATGCAGAGATTCAAAACAGCTTATGCCCGTTTTTAAATTTAAAAATAAGTGTGATTTTCCTAATCATCCGGACATATCAGTTCACATATTCTGATATCAATATACCAAAAATATGGCTCTTCGCAGTTTTGAATGGGTGAAATTTAATTTTAATACTCTGATGCCTTTTAATTTTTAATCTTTTTCGTATACAAACAAAATTTCCTCTTCTGTCTGCATCTCTTCATCCATGTCATAGTCTTCTGTTTTGGAATGTCTTAATAAATATATGATTATCGCAATAAAAATTAAGGACGCTGCCAGTATGATTATAGTCATCATAATTTCACTCTTCTAAATAGTTTTAGTCGGGGCTATTAAATTCTGAGCATCCTTTTTTTGCACAAGTTATCCGGGGCATTCCTGATAACTCGTTTTTTGAAAATATTTCAGAAGACAAAAAAGGTGCACAGCCTGTGCACTTTTGATACAGATTCAGTGGGGGCAACTGTCAGGTATTTCTTTACAGTTCAAATTACAGAGAGTCGGGAAATGAATCGTAATTCAAATATTAGAAAATTCCAACTATTAGGAAATTCCTAATAGTTCGTTTTTGGGATTTTATTTTTGACCTATCCGGAAAATTTCTGGGATAACTCGTTTTTTGGAAAATATTTCAGATCTTAATATTCCTAATTTTCTTCATAGCTTTGCAAAATCAAAGTTTTGCCTTTTTCCAAATCAATATCATTTTTTATGCTGATTTCAAGATCGCCGGTACCTAAATGACCGACATTTGTTACATCTCTTAAAAAGCCCTTTTCTTTTTCAAGATCAAATGCCTGCGGGTTTAATTTAACCCAGACAACAATCTCTCTTTTTTTCCGAGCAATGTTTACACAGACAAAATTTTTGATTCTCTTAAATGCTACATAAAATTTAAGCACTTTTGTCTGGACATCATCACCAAATGCTTCGATGAATGCCCGGAGATTTTCATACCTGTCAGTTAAATGGTGAGATGAGAAAAAAAATAAAGAATATATGGCAATTCTGACCCCGTCAGTTTTAATACTAATCACGATTAGTACTAATCATGATTAGTCCTTTCATAGACAGGGACGAAGAGCGTTTTGTACTTGAGGAAGAGTGGAGCTCAGATGGCGGGAGGCTTATTGTACTATATGGAAGGAGAAGATTAGGAAAGACAAGGCTGTTATTTGAATTTTCAAAAGGAAAAAAAGGAATAATGTATTTTTCTGAAGAGACTCCTGTCCGTCAGCAGATAAAAGGACTGCAGGAGGAGTGTGCACGCTTCTTAAACGACAGTCTCCTTTCCGACCTTAAGATAGAATCCTGGTCGCAGCTCTTCTCTTATCTCGTAAAAAATCCACCATCAGAGCGTTCTTACCTGATTATCGATGAATTTACATATCTTATAAAAGCTGATAAAAGTGTTTTGTCCGCACTGCAAAAAGCGTGGGACAACGGGCTTTCCGATTCAAAATGGTGCATTATTCTCTCAGGTTCGATTCTTGGACTTATGAGTGAACTTGCTCTTTCATATACATCGCCGATTTACGGCAGAAGAACACGTGACATTCTGCTGGAAGAATTGCCATTTTGTCATGCAAAAGATTTCCTCAGGCAAAATTTTGAGGATTCCATGAAGACATATTTCACAATAGGAGGAGTCCCTGAATATCTTCAGAAGGCATCTGAGTATGACACATTTGACGAATTCGCAAAAAAAGAGCTCTTCTCAAAATACGGATATTTCTACCGCGAACCATATTTTTTGCTCTCACAGGAATTTCGGGAGCTTAAAATTTACCAGGGTATATTAAGGGCAATCGCAAACGGCCGGACAAAACCCTCCGAGATTGCCTCTCACTGCGGTATTGAAACAAGGAGCCTTTATCCATACCTTGAGGGAATGATACGGCTTGGATTCGTTGAAAAGGAATCGCCGCTTTTGGGAAGCAGCAGGAATTCGATATATAATATAAAGGATCATATGCTTGGGTTTTGGTACCGTTATGTCTACCCGGAAAAAGGAAGAATTGAGACAGGTTCATTTCGTTATGAAGACTGCATCCTGTCACAGTACTTTGGAGCACAATTTGAAAAATTCATCAGATATGAGATAGCTCCTTTAATATTTCCCGGATATGATACCGGACGCTGGTGGCACAAAGGAGAAGAGATAGACTTTATTGCAATAAACAAAAGTTCTAAAAAAATTGTTTTTGGTGAATGCAAATACGGCGCAAAATCGGCCCGTGATGCAAAACGCATTCTGGAAAAATTAAAGACAAAGTCAGGACTGGTACATGCAGAGGACGGATACGAGATAAAATATGCCCTTTTTGCCGGGAAAGTAAATGATAAAGAGAGTCTTTTAAAAGAGGGGTATCTTATTTACGATTTGGATGAGTTAAAAAGAATCTTTAAGGATACAAATATTTGGGAACCGAATTAAAATCTTTTTTTTCCCAAATTTAAAGCAGCTCTCAGGAAATATCTGATAGTTCGTTTTGTATAATTTTGTAATGAAAGTCTAAAATCCCTGATAGACTTATCATCAGTTTTTGTGTGATGAAAAAAGCTCATCATGTGCGTTTGCTATGAAAGTTACTTCGTAACTTACATGAAACCGGTGCATGAGATATAATTTCATGGACGTTTTTTATGCATTTTTCAAAGAGTTTTTGCACAAGTTATCCGGAATTTCCGGATAGCTCGTTTTTTGAAAATATTTCAGAAGACAAAAAAGGTGCACAGCCTGTGCACTTTTGATACAGATTCAGTGGGGGCAACTGTCAGGTATTTCTTTACAGTTCAAAGTACAGGGAATCGGGAATTGAATCGCAATTTAAATATTAGAAAATTCCAGCTATTAGGAAATTCCTAATAGTTCGTTTTTGGGTTTTTCATTTTTGACCTATCCGGAAAATTTCTGGGATAACTCGTTTTTTGGAAAATATTTCAGATCTTAATATTCCTAATTTTCTTCATAGCTTTGCAAAATCAAAGTTTTGGCTTTTCCCAAATCAATATCATTTTTTATGCTGATTTCAAGATCGCCCGTTCCTAAATGACCGACATTTGTTACATCCCTTAAAAAGCCCTTTTCTTTTTTAAGATCAAATGCCTGCGGGTTTAATTTAACCCAGACAACAATCTCTCTTTTTTGCGGAGCAATGTTTACACAGGCAAAATTTTTGATTCTCTTAAATGCTACATAAAATTTAAGCACTTTTGTCTGGACATCATCACCAAATGCTTCGATGAATGCCCGGAGATTTTCAAACCTGTCAGTTAAATCCTCATCAGACTGGTTTAGAAGTTCGATGAATGTTTTATGGGGGGATTCTTTTTTTCTCTCTTCTTTTGACGGGATATTAATGTCAGATGATTTCCCGTTTTGTGCAGATGTTGCATTAACAAGGTCTAATAAAAGAAGGTCCGGCTCAAATTTGCGGTAGCGCAAAAGCTCAATATTTCGGTTTATTTGCGAAACTGCATGGAGATCGTACTTTGTAAAATCGCCGGCAATGCAGAGAAGACGTGGACTGCTCCAGTCTATCTTTTCCGAATATTTATTTCCGAGTTTTTTTAATACATGCAGTTCAAATTCGCCTTTGTGATCAAGCAGCCAGTCTAAGTAATACAATCCCTGATTGATGACATTTTCATTGGTGGCCCGTTTGTATTCGATTATTACCGGAAATCCGTTTTCATCAATTCCTATTGTGTCAATCCTGCCTCTGTGAGTTTTGCCTGTTGTGTATTCGCTTCCAAGAAATGTAATTCCAAGCAGGGACTCCAGATTTTTCTCGATAAAATTCTGAAGGGATTTCTCCAGTGCCACCGAATGGCCTTTAAGTTCGGCCGCATCGCCACCCTTCATACTAAAAATTCGAATGTCTCCCATATAATTATCCTCTCGGAGTCTCGGCAGCCTTCATAATATATTCATAATCCTCTTCAGGAATTGTTCTCATTGCCGTTCTTAAATGTCCGGTCCACTGCTTTTTGTTTGTGATGAATTCAAGATTTGGAATCAACGATTTAAAGTCGAGCTCCTCTTTGAATATTTTAACAGGCTTTAATTTAACACGGTATGGAAATACTTCTTCGCCGCTCATTGTCGGAGGCTTTTTGAAAATTTCTGTTTTTTCTTCAAAGGGCTTTGACGCGATATCAAACGCTGCCGTTATTGCGGATGGAAGAATAGTGTCTCCTGCATTTTCCTGGCGGACGAATATGAGAATTTTATCTTTGGGCTCTGATCTTTCTATGCTGTTTTTGTTTCTCTTCGGAACGCCCCAGATGTTGTTTTTCTTAATTACTTCCCAGTTTTCGCGGTTGGTTGACGCAATCCAGATTGTCATTTGAAATGAGTAGTTGATTTTGAGATTTATAAAGGTCGTTGGAGATCAACGGTGAGAATGGGAGGTATTGAACTCGGCCGGTGCGGTCTTTGCGGAGAGGGGAGGGCTTTGTTTAGGTCCTGTGATCTTAAGCTTGCGATTTGTGAGAGGTGTTACGGGAGGCTTCTCCGGGAGGAGAATGCTGGGAATAGATGAACTGAATTAGAGTGAAAAATAATTTTAAAGTCTCACTGAATTATGAGAATAATTCGCACAATCAAAAAACACTCCAAAATCATAACTACTCATTAAAGCAATAATAAATTATTAGTTTATAAATAAGATATTGGCTATACTCATGATAGATCTCTCAACAGTCCGGACAATCAATGCTATAATTGAACAGGATTCAAAGGACTCCACTTACAAATATGCTTTGATGCGGGGTGCTATTGAAATATGTCAGCACTATTCCCACTTGAAAGAAATTAAGGGAGACAGAGCTGTCTATCCGCTGGGTCTGCTTGCTGAGAAATGGATTTATTATTACTATCCAGTAATAGCTCATGAAAGTTTTATTCCGCAACGTAGTGGTGAACCTGAAAATCCTATAATACGCGGATCCCTCAAATTTCGTCCACATTTTCTCAAAGTTACGAATTTTTACAAGGCTCGTGGTGGATTTGATGCTTTCTGGAACGATTATACTTCAGGAAATCTGCCTGAAGATATTGCTCAGGAAGTACTTTTACTTCTTAGATCTGTCCGGGACACGATAACAGAAAATCCTATGCGTCATATTGGGTATTCACATTTCAAAGAAGAATATAAGGTTTTCACATACGAGAAGGGCCCTACGATTCGCAAAAAAAAGATTTATCCAGACACTAACTATATTCTGGAAAATTTTGGAACTTACACGATTTCTGCAGATCTTAGTGAGGCTTTTGAAAGTCTTGGCAGTTATCTTCTGGGAGAAGATTCTATAATTCAGCAATGGGCAGAATTTACGCACCGGATGAGTAATAAAGCAATAAAAACTGAAACGATGCTGTCACTTCTTACTACTAAACCAGAGGATAAACGGTATGTCCAGATGGCAGGCAGAGTGTACAAACAAGTGCTTGATGAGGGATGGATTGAATGTGTCTGGAGTGGAAATACAATTAAAAGAATGTCTGAGATGTACATAGATCATGTTCTTCCCTTTGCCCGATGGAAAAACAATGATTTATGGAATCTTTTACCTGCAATAAGTTCTGTAAACAGTAAAAAAAGAGACAAAATTCCTGAACCGGGTCTCCTTCTAAAACGTGAAGATGTTATCCTGGATTACTGGCAAAAACTTTATGAGTCATATCCGGATCAGTTTCTGCATGAGATAACAAGATCATTGACAGGTAATAAACCCCAACAGCAATGGCAGGAAAATGCATTTGAAAGTCTTGTTGAGAAGGCTGATTATCTGATAAATACACGGGGGTATGCAGCATTCGTAATTTAAAGAATTATAATAAAGCAATCCGTGATTTAATCCCTGAGATAATCCGTTCACAGGGTAAGGACTGCGAAGTTTTGGAATTAGAAGATTCTGCTTTTTTAAGTCAAATCGAATTTAAATTAATCGAGGAACTGGAAGAATATCTTGAATCAAAAGAACCGAAAGAGTTGGCTGATCTGATTGAAGTGATCTATAGAGTTGCCGAGCTAAGAGGAGTTTCACAAGAGGAGCTGGAAATAATCCGACAAAATAAAGCAGCTGAACGGGGCGTTTTTATGAAAAACCTTGTTCTGGTTTCTGTTGAAGAAGAAAAAAGGGATGCGGAGGAAGAACCCGGGCGGGTGTCATCTCTTTGTACCTGTGAAAAAACAGATCATATTTTTGAAGAAGAATGACTCAGGCATTTACGTTGACTTTTGTCAAAACTGAACTTCAAAGCCGTGAAAATAAATGGCAATAAACAAATAGTCCCGCTTTACATCCCTTCAATAAAATTGACTTATGATTTAACAGATGATTCGGATTGGCTTAAATTTAAAGAAGAACTTAGGAATATAACCCGAAGCCTCACAATTGATGATAATGCTGAGGGGGTATTTATGAAACGGCAGCAGGTGTCTCACCCCCCTCACCTCCACATAACTCATCCTCCCGTGCACCCCATCCCTCCTCACAAGATCAACAAGCCTGAGCTCCTCTAACTTTTTCATATACTCATAAAAGTAAGTATATCCGATATTCAGATCACTCTTCAGAGCGCCTGCCTGCAACTCTCCTGATGTAACGCCGGCAGCGTCTCCCTTATCTTCAGACTCCCTTGTCATCTGACCGATGAGCTCAAAGAGCTTCTTCTCACCGTTCTTTAAAGTCTTGACAGTCTCATTAACATGAACATCCTTTGAGACAGAAAAGGACAGGGAATTCTCACTCGCCGATGTGGCATTAATCTCAGCAAGCGGAAAATGCAAACCTCAATGAGTGTTTGTTTAGGGTTTTTATCTTCGATATTTTGCCCGTTATACCAAAACACAGGACGCAGATGATTTGCCTTCAGGAATTGGAAGCCGATCCTCCTTTAAACCCTCAATATGAAATGCAATGGCCTCGTGCATATTTGCCTCTGCTTCCTCACGGGTCTTACCTGTTGCGACACATCCTGCAATATCCGGGGAATATGCGGAATAGTTGTCATTCACCTTCTCAACAATAATCAAAAATCTAAACATCTATCTCCTCTCCTTAATTCCTGCCTGTTTTAATACGCTGTTCAAAGTACCCGGCGCAAGTGTATCATTCATATTGCCCGGAATCGTTATTCTCCCTGCAATTTCAGGATTTTTGTACTGCCTGTGGCTTCGTTCAATTGTTACAACAACATCCCATTTAAGCTCTTCTGGTCGCAGCATTGAACATAAGCACCTCCAATATTGTAGAATTCACTATACTCTTACAGGTATTTACTGCTTTAAAAGAATTAGAATCTTATCAGATAAAATTAAAGAAAAACATTTTTCGGATTAATAAAAATCATTTTTATCTCCGCACTCACCCCCGAACCTCCACATAACTCATCCTCCCATGAACACCATCCCTCCTCACAAGATCAACAAGCCTAAGCTCCTCTAATTTTTTAATATACTCAAAAAAGTAAGTATAACTGATATTCAGATCACTCTTCGGAACGCCTGCCTGCACCTGTCCTGATGTGACGCCCCGAAAAGAAGCACCGCTATAAAAAAATCTCCTGAAGAAACACCCACAAAGCCTTCTCCCCCCTCAAAAGAGCCGCACGCAGCATCACTGCTTTTTTGGCACATCTTTTCAATTAACAAAAACAGCTTCTTCTCACCGGGCTTAAGGGTATTTAGAGTCTCTGATGCATGAACATCCTTTGATACAAAAAATGCTTTTTTGACATCCTCATCACAAACACATCTCCTCGCATCGTTTTCAGCATTCATCACAGACCGCCTTATAAGATCAAGGACGACTCTTATATCGCCTGACTTCATCGAGCACTCAACAATCAGATTTAAAATCTCACCTGAAATTACATTCGGATAAACGCCCTTAACAATTCTTCGTGAAGCTGTGATTAACGCTATAGTTCATGCAGATTATTCACAGGAAGGGGCACCAATAAGGGTTTCTTTTTTTTATGACAGAATTGAGATTGAAAACCCCGGAATTCTTCTCCCGGGAATGACAGTTGAGGATGTTAAGCAGGGTGTATCAAGGATAAGAAACCGTGTGATTGCCAGGGTTTTTAGTGAACTTGATTTAATTGAGCAGTGGGGCAGCGGATTTCGCAGGATATTAAAGGTGGCTGAAAAACTGGGGCTTCCTGAGCCTGAGATTATAGAGATAGGAATGCGGATTCGTGTGACTGTTTATCTTGCTGAAAATATAGAAGTAAAGTCCTCCGGCAAAGTAACCGAACAAGTAACTCCGCAGGTAAAACGCCTTCTCTCATGTCTAAAGAAAAAACCACTCAGTGTTAAGGGTGCAATGGAAGTTCTCGGGCTTAATCACCGGCCTACTTTTGTATATGACTACTTAAAACCTGCAACCGATGACGGATTTGTTGAGATGACACAGCCTGATTCACAAAAAAGCCCAACACAGAAATACAGACTGACAAAAAAAGGAAAGGCACTTCTTTTGAAAACAGATGGAGATGAGCAATGATGACCCGGCTTTGTTTCGTAGCGATATACCGCTTTAGGAGTTATTATTCCTCTGACTGTACATAGGTGATCTTTTAAGATGGTATAACCACCATTGTATCCCTGTTCTTTAATCTCTCTTAACAACCGTTTAGCGGAGATATTTGGGTATTCATCCAGTCTTTTGGAAATATATTCTTTGTATGGATCAAGCTTGCTGCCTCAAATTCCCCGTTTCTTAGAGACAGGAATACTCTCCAGGTCAAGATATTTCCTCACTGTTCTTCTGTTATATCCGCTTCTTCTGGAAATTTCACTGATGTTTTTCCAGTCTTTTTTTAATTCCACTTCGTGTGCAATGTCCCGAATCATGAAAAAATCCTCCAATTTTAACATGTGACAACCCCGGTTTGCTTTTAACTGGAGTTTGATTTTTGAGCACTTTTAAACCGGCACACTTGAGCATTTTTAATACGGCTGTGACATTAAAGGATATCACAGGAAATCTTACACAGTAAAGGGGCATGACGTTAAGGCACATAGCAGAACCGGACCTAAAAAGAAAGTAAAAAAGACTGCAAATAAGACAGTAAAGAGAATATCAAAGGGAACCCGACAGGCTACCCTTTAACTTTTTGTAATCATATCTTAAGGTTAGATAAAATGACAGAAGTTGAGATAAAAAGAAATGCAGAAACATATCTTAAAAAAAATCCCTCAATTAAAAAGAACATTATTGCCTGACTTTGCCAGTGCAAAATAATAAGTGTGTTCTTAGTTAAGTTTGAATCGACAAAAATGCAGACAAAACTAAGAACTTATGAAATTGTGCCGAATGAAAATATATCCTTTCCTATTGGTACCATATCAGCAGTTGATAGATTATACAACATCCTGAATTTCTCTGATATTATTGGAAAACATAAGCGCAATGGAATTGACATCAATAAATTAGTCAAAGCACTTGTTAGCTACAAGCTGAGTGAGAACTTCAGTATTAAAAAAGCTCATGAATGGATTAACAGGGACGAAGTTCTTGAAATATTTGATCTGGAATCATTTAGTGAAAGAACCCTTTACAGAGTACTTGAAGCAATTGGCGATAACAGGGAAGAAATCATATCAGATATTCAGGACGTTTTGTTTGAGAGATATAATTTTGAGCATACTGATATTAATCTGGATTGGACGAGCATTGTGCTTCATGGAAATGAAGCAAAACTAGGGAAATATGGTTACAGCCGGGATCACAGGCCTGATAAGAAGCAGATTACTGTTGGTGTGAGTGAACTTGCAGACCCGATTAATATTCCAATCGGCCTGACAATTGAACCTGGAAATACTAATGATCAGATTCATTTTTTGAAAACGTATTCACAGGTAGCATGGAAATTAAAATCAGATTCTCTTGTTATTTTTGATAAAGGAGCAAACAGCATTAAAAATGCTGCAATGATTCGGGCAGATAACATGCAGTACATAACTGCAAAGAAACTAAACAAAAGTGATGATAGGATTATTGCAGAATTCTATTCATATAACCCTGAAGTAATAGATACTGAAAAGGGAGTTAAAGGAATTAAAATTATTAAACCTAACAGTATCAGTTATCTTTTCTTCTCAAAAAAGCTTCAGACTGAACAGCTTGAATCCAGAGCCAGAAAAGTCCTGAGGCAGATTAAAGAGGCAAAGGCAATACAGGAAAGCATTGATAAACACAAAAAACTTCCAAAACGATTCCGGATTAACAATTTTTTAATAGAGGTAGATTATTCTATCCAGACAAAACTTGTTGATCTATCAGAAGATGATGCGGTTAAACTGCTTGAAGAAAAGATAATAACTGGCAGGGAAGGATTTTTCTGCCTGAAATCAAGTAAGAATTTGACACTTTCTGAGGCTCTTTTGACTTACCGAAAAAAAGATTCAATTGAGAAGATATTTCATTCACTGAAGAATGAAATTGAAATTAAACCGCTAAGAGTATGGACAGATAAAAGCATTTATGGAGCGTTAATCATAGGATTTATTGCCCAGTTGTTTGTTTCACTAATAAGATATGAAATACCTGAACTTAAGCATAAATCTACAAAATTCATCAAAAAATCATTATCGAATTTGACAGTTACCATAGATTCATGGCAGCGAAAGACAAAAAAGTGCATTTACTCAAACTTTGATGCCATCAACACTCTGATTTTAAGGCTAAACTGGGCAGTTTCATAATTTGATGACGGAAAAATACTGAACTGTCAAATACGTTTTCCTGACAAAATTCTGAAAAAAAGTGATCAGGTATAGCTACCAGTCTGTTTATGGGTTTAGATCAAACTGGCAAACTTAGGTTATTGATAAAATAAAAAAATGTCTTCAAGAATATTTGTTTGTCAATGTAAATTCTTGCAATAAACATGAGTTAAAAGGCAATTGTAAAGGTTATTGGCGTTTACATATTCCACATAACCATGTCGTGATTTATGCTATTGAAGGAACTAAACCAAACAGATCTGCAACAGTTCTTAAGATTATGACTGAAAAAGAGTATCACAATTGGATTAAGTCTTGTTAGAGACCTAATCTTTTTTCAACGACTGAAAGCTTAGAACCAGGCTCTTTCCTTAATCTTTCCAGCTCCTCGACGGCGGCACATTTTTTGACCGGTTTTAATTCCCGCTCTAAAGTCTTGCTTATTGATTCCCTGCCTTTTTTGCGGGAAAGTATTTCATTGTATATTGAATCTGAGATCTTTATTTCCTGCATGTATATCTTATCTGTTATCTGAAAAGAAATAATTTTTGTGGTAGCTACAATTTTTCCTTTTAAGGATAAAATTTTCAGCTGATGGGCAAGGGCCTTTAGTCGCATAAGACAAACAAAGTTTTGTATCATTTAACCTTTAAAACCTGAAATTCTTTTTTAGCGCTTAAAAAGTTTTGATATTCTGCATAAAATTCTTGAAACTCAGGATTTTCATTAATATAATCAATTGCCTCATTGATTTTTTTATTTGTTCCCAATTCATCTTCTTTTGTTAGAGGAAAGCCGCATTTAGAACAGAATACAGAATCCGGTGCATTGATATAATGACAATGACCACAGGCGATAACCGTTAAAGGATTTCTCTTTATGCTTTCTTTCTCTTTAATGCCTGCCCTTGCTAAAAATTCATGGTCTATATCTGTTTCAGACAAAGAAACATATGTTGCAAACATTTCTGTATTGAGATTTCCCCACATTGATTTTTTTATAATTGATTCCTGGTAATTTTGCTGTATCAGATGTGTAATTCTGCTATGTCTGAAAATATGAGGATTCACATTTTTTTTAATGCCCGCTCTTTCTCCAAGTCTTTGAAGAATCCTTACAACAGCATCATATTTTATTGCTGTATAATCATGAAAGTCTGTAAAAACCGGCATTTCATCATTTAATTTTTTGGTGTAATTCCTTTTCCAGTTTGCCAGATATTCAACAGACATTGTTAAGCGGCTATATCTGTATTTTTTTGTTTTCTGGTCGTCAATATACAGTTTTGCTCCCAAATCATCAAAGACAATATCTTTCCACCTGAAGCGGCCAAGTTCACCGACTCTTACACCTGATTTATATAATACCGTAATCAAAGCACGATCACGCGAATTAAACCACAATCAGCCTTTGTTAAGATGTTCTTTTCAAAAACACTTCGTATTGTTTTTTAATAATCATAAATTATGCAATACTTGTAAAATAGCGGATTTTTAGTGTCAGACATATCAATCATTTGCCATGAAAATCACTTTGTGATTTACATGAAACTGTTGCATGAAAAATTAGTTTATGAACGTTTTTTTAAAAAACCCATATATGCAGGAACTGCACAGGGCTTCAAAACAAAAATGACTTTATGCTGTCGACGGGATCCGAACCCGCGACCTCCAGATATCTCAGATATCAAAGCGCCCCGAAATGTGCTCAAAAACCCTATGAGTCTGGCGCCCTAACCGACTAGGCCACGACAGCACTATTTTTTTTGTCAGCCGGTTTGGTGCACACAAAGTGCATAATTAAAACGACGGATTCTTTATTAAATCTTATGATATCAGTCTGGATTTTTCTCCACTTCTGCCAAAAATATTCATATCATAATTTAAAATCACTATTCAGTTCAGCTTCAAGTTCCCCGGAAACATTTTTTAGAATCTCTTTTCTTTTTGAGTCAGATATATTCTTTTCAGCTAAATTAAGCATTTTTAACCCCCGTTCACCACTTTTAAAAATGCCTCTCTTCGCTTCAGAACAAACCTCAGGGCTTTCATCAAAAAGAGCTGCTATTAATTCTAAAAGAGCCTTTTGAGAGTTAATATCTGAGAGGACCCTTACTGCATTAAGCCTTTTATTTGGATTTTTGCTCTTCATCAAAACCTTAAGGGCACCTAAAGCATTCTGCCCCTCATGTTTTAAGCCGGTCCAGTTTTCATTCACAATATACTTTTTAATCCTTTCATTCTGCTCAATTCTCATTATTATCCAATCAACAGCATCTGCATCTTTTAAATCCGACATACTTTCATATTTTTTTTGCAGTTCTAAAAGTGCGCTCTCTCCGGACTTTATAAGATATGCTTTTGCAATATCAGACACAACACTGCTCTTATCAAAAAGAGCCTCAATTAAAAAGGGCACAGATTCAGGTGCATTTATCTTTCCAATAGTTCTTACAGCATTAACTTTAATGTCCTGACTAATGTCTTCACCATTATCAGACAATAAATCGGACAGATAAGCAACAGCACCTGCACCTTTTCTTTCAAGCGCATCCCATTTCCCGTCTGCAATGAATGATTTAATCTGTTCTTTTTCCTCAATTTCAAAGATAATTTCATCAAGAATCTTTTTTTCGGATTCATCATCAGAATTATTGGATATTTTTCTTAACTGCGGCAAAACAAAAGATCCTTTATTCATTAAAGCCTCTTGTGATTCAAGCGCAATTTCATCATCCATATCAAAAAGAGCAAAAGCAAGAGACTTTATTGATTTCTCACTGTTAATTTTGATTATACACCTTAAGGCATCCTTTCGTTTTACAGAAAATAAATCACCCAAAATCTCTTCAAGCGGTCTAAGTGCTGTTTCACCATCATCCAAAACTTTATCCCAGTCGTTTTTTGCGATATGGAAATATACAAGATCGGTTTTTTCTTTTGGAACAACGCCTGCCTGTTCAAGACACCTTGCCGCAGTCTCCTTGTATGAATCTTTCTTATCACTTTTTAAAGCCTCAATTAGAGGTTTTGAGGCGCTCTTTCCATAAGCCTTTACTGCCAAAACTGAGGCCTCACGGATATTTTCCTCAGGGTCTTCAAAAAGGGATATAAAAACATCAATAGCTCTTTTATCATTTAAACCGGAAAGGCCCTTTACTGCTTCAAAACGCACTTCCGGGTTTTTGTCAAGAATTGCATAATTTAATATGTCAAATACTCTCTTATCAGAAGTCTTTGTAAAAGACTTAACAAAGATTTTTTTAACCTCAGAGTCTTTTTCGGTGTATATCCTGTCATAAAGAGCATTAACTCCTTCTTTATCATCAATTTCAGCAATCTTTTCGGCAGACAAAATTTTAAGATCAGAACTTCCGTAATTTAAAAGTCTGATAAGACCACGAATTCCGGGTCTGCCGATTTTAATTAAAATATCAGCAATAATATCCCTAAATGCCCTGTCAGCATTTCCAAGATAGCTTATTAAAGGTTCAACTGCAGGATCACCAATCTTTACAATTTTTCCAAAGTTCTTCTTCCTCTCAGTCTTATCATCACTTTTAAGGCCGACAATAAGCCTCGACACCTCCATTGCAATCTTCTTTTTAAGCTCAAGTTCTTTTTAATGATATCATCAATTTCATTTTGAGTAAGCTGTTTTTTAATATCCTTTGCGACTTTCTCCTCCTTATCAGAAGATGCATGATTGATTAAAGAATCAATTTCATCCTGTGTAAGCTTTTTTCCAAGAAGCTGGGTTGTCTTTTTGTTTTCAACATAAACAGATTTATGTAAAAGCTCATCAATCTCTGCCTGTGACAGCTTTTTGCCAAGCAGTTTTGAAGTATCCTGCCCGCGGGCTGATCTTGAATTTCTGATTAACTCATCAATCTCTTTTTGATCTAACTTTTTATTTAATAATCCAAGTGCATCAGTGTCATTTGCATTAAGAATTCTGTCCAAAAGCCTGTCTATTTCATAAAGACTTAATTTTCTTCTTAAAAGCTCGGCTGTTTCATGACTATATTCACGAATTTTCTCCCGCCCTTTTTCTATCGTTCTTTCAGTGAATATATCAAGAACAGTCCTTGCATTTCTTACAATCTCCTCATCTTCGTCTGACAGAAATTCTTTTACAAACGGAACAATCTTCATATCCTTCGTTTTTGAAAGAACACTTAGCATACCAAGTTTTTCCATTTTTGTTCCCTGAATACTTACGCGATGAACCTCCATCATCAAAAAATTGAACATAAAATTTGTGAATTTTAAAAGTGCGGTCATGGACTCATTTCTGACTGCCTCGGAAGTGTCATTAAGCGACCTTGTCGCATATGGAATGCCGGATGGATCACTAATCTCTCCCAGTGCAGTTAAACAGGATATTCTTACCAATTCATTTGGATGAAAAATCATATTCTGAATATGAGGAATGGCCTGATTACCCATTTTTGCAACCGCATCAGCGGATTCAAATCTTACATTTGCATCAGGGTCTGAAAAATGCCGGACCAAAACAGGAATTGTTGTTGCATCCCTGAGCTTTCCAAGTGAATAGGCACAAGCACGCCTGATTAATTCATCTTCATCCTCTATCTTTTCAGTTAACTTTGAAACTGCATTTCTCTCGTATATCTCACCAAGTGCCTCTATTGCGGCTATACGAATACTTTCATTCTCATCATCGGTTAAAAGCAGAAAAATATCTGAGGATTTCCTTCCAAATTTTTTCAGACTGTCAATTGCAACCACTCTTACTACTGAATCCGTATTAGAAAGGGCTTTTGAGAAAACTTCAGCCATATCCAAACCAAATGATGACAATAAAAGTTTTTCTTTCCAGTAATCGGGAGAGTTTAATTCATAATTGCTTTTATCTCCATTTAAAAATTCATCTCCATTTTTCTCTTCACTCTTTGCCTTTTCTTCCCTGATATATGTCAGTGCCTCATATGCACCATTTCGAATTGCTTCATCTTTGTCCTTTGAAGCATTTTTTATAGCATCTATACCCGGCTCTCCAAGAGAATATAATAGTTTAAAAGCATTTTCACGTCTTTCGAAGAAATCATCACCAAGAAATTCAATTAAAGAGGGAATTGCCTTTTCGCCCAGCCTTTCAACTTCCCTGTAATTTCCGCGAAGCATCAGGGAAAATATTTTTTCAGTGTATTTTTGCGGTTTCCAGCCTGCTTTTTCAAGTGACCAGGCGGCTTCAACCCTTACATCAGGGTCAGGGTCATTCATGCACTGAACAAGAACCGGATATAATGAAACTGCTCTTTTTTCTGCAATTGCTGATATGGCAGAAAGTCTGACACTGCTGTTTTTATCATTTAGGAGATGCATTAAAAGCGGTATTGTGCTCTCTCCCTCAATTTTGGCAAGAACAGAAGCTATTTTTGACTTCATGTCAGAATCTGCAATTTCTATTCCAAATTTGAGCGCTGGAACTGCAAAAGGCCCCAGTTTTCCAATTGCAGTCCAGTCTTCTTTTACCAGATAATAAAATGCCATCTCAGCATTGTTTGACGATTTCCAATTTACTGCATCCAGTGATTTTACAGCCTGTTCACGAACTTCTTTATCGGTGTCATTAAGAAGATTAAGAAGAATAACAGATGAATTTTTATCATTTCTGCCAATGTATTCCAATGCAAGAGCAACACCCAGCTTTGATTTTTTATTGTTGTCTCTGGCCAAAGCAGTCAGTGATTCATAAACAGGAACTCCCTGTCTTGCCATATGCCCGATGGTTCTTGCGGCTCCGTCTTTTGCGTTGTCACTGCCGGATTTTAGGAGATTTAAAAAAGTATTCAGACTTTCTTTGTTTTCTTTACTAATTGAGCCAAGTACTTCAGCCGCTCCTGCACGAACCTGTTCGCTACTGCTATTAAGAGCTTTTAGAAGCGGAACTGATGCTTTGTTTCCAGCCTGTTTAAGTTTTTTTATCGCCTCATTTCTTTCTTTTTTGCCGGAAGAATTAAGAGATGAGATTAAAAAATCAATTTCTTCCACGATTCATAAAACCTTCGACTTGTATTTTATCTAATTTGAGTCGTCTTTTTTATATATTTGTATTTATTCGTTATTTCCAAACTTTATTCTGCGAATCCAGCTTGAAAATCATATTTGATATGCTATGAAAATTACTTCGTAACTTACATGAAACAGTTAGCATGAAACCTTTTTTTTCATGAACGTTTTTTTAAATCACCCTTATATTCACATGAAAGGTTTCATTAAAAGAAATATTAAAAAAAATGACTCTTCGCCATATTTCTGATCACCCTAATTTGGAATTGATTTGTCGCGATGTACACAATATCCCCGGGAACCGGAGGGGCTTGCCCCCCTCCGGTGACCTATCGTAAGCGGGGTGGGTTTAAGGGAGGGGCCTGTCCCCTCCCTTGCTAATAATCGATTATCTTTGATTGTCTTCCAGTCAAGGCCAGTAACCTAAGAAACTGATGAAATCTTCCATATCAATAATCTTAAAAGCCCACAAATGAGAACATAGATGTGAATGCAGAAATGCATTCCCTCCATTTGTAATGTTTATTGGACATATCATCACAATTTGAGGTTATTCTCTAAGTTGTTTTCTTTTTGGATAGTCCTAACTTTCAGAAAGATGGAGAAGAACCAAAAAAATATAAAAAAATTAAAAACAGATTTTAAATGAGATTTTTCAGGTTTTTTATTCATTTAACCTGTATCCTTTTTTTACTTGTTTTTTGTACAATTTTCTTTTTTATATTTATTTTTGAGAACTCTTATTTTTTTAACTTTTATTTTTTTCTTAATTTTACATTCCAATGTATTTACTTGGAACTTTTATCTCAATCTTATAGGACTTGAGCATATTTGGATTGATAATAAAGTAATAATTTCCTGAACCCTCATAGAACCTGTGCTTCCAGATGTATTCGTTTAGGTTTTCACGTGATATTACATCTTCATCCAAAACCAATTCTTTTTCTGTTCCAAATTCAACATCTTCAGGTTCATCCTCACTAAGACCTCCTGTTACAGGCAGGACTTTGGGAATCGGCCCTTCAGTTCTGGAATTTAAGATATATATAAGGCCACTTGGTTTATCGGCATCCATCACCTGGATATTTATCGAAGGAACAATATAATACTGATTTTCAACATCAACTCCAGTGCTTTCACCCTGACTTGAGACAATTCCTTCAACATCTCCACCGCCTCCGTCACTTCCATAAAGCTCTTCTGCACGCTTCAGTGCTTTAAGACCCTCATTATATTCCTGAAGAGAGATTAGTCCGATATTGTACCGGTTTTTAAGATCATCCATCGCGGCTGTGTAGTTATAGCTTGGCTCAGAATCAGTTCCGCCAACATCACCAATACTCTCAAGACTTACCTCTATTTCCCAATACGGGAATGGAATATTGATAACCTGTGTCGTAGCATCCCACTGCCCGTCTATTACTGCATAAGTTGTAAAGGAATTATCTTCTGCCTCTTCATATCCGGGCATTCTGAATCCATAATCCTTCAACTCCGGTGACCACTGTATGTTGTATGTGGATGGATCAACAAATAAGACATTTTTTGGAGAGCCGTCCCATGCAGGAGTTGGCTGTGGAGTGGCAGATGATTTTGATAAAACCGGCGAATAAGGTGCAACAGGTGCTCCGGATGGCACAGGTATATTTGATATTGTATCTGGTTTTGATTCCGGAAGAATTGCAACAGTCTCTCCGTTAAGAATTGGTTTTACAACAACTGCAAGAATAATAACGATAGCAACTGCTGCAATGAAGAATATGAGATCCTGTTTTTGCATGAAGTTAATTAGTTAATGTTTATTTATATAGAGTTTGTTTTTGCAAAAAAGATGAAAATATTATTTCTTTAAGATGTAAAAATAAGAAATATAATAAATAAAAATTTTGATTAAAGAAAAATTAACCCATTCCTTAAGGATAGTAAAAAATCAATTTTTTAAAACCAGAAAATCTACATGAAAATCTCACTTGAAAACACATTCATCATTCATGAAATACATGTTTTATGAAAAAAACGTCATAAAAAAGATGAAGATTTTATAATTTTTATTTATCAGATCAGGTCTGAATTTTGCCTTTTACAATCGAAATTCCGGACGAGGCAGCAGAGTTGTCGGTATTGAATTCCCTAAACTGTCTCAAAGAGACTGTCAAATCTCTTGTGAATGCAAAATAACCAATTTGTGAATTTTTGCACAAATTCATAGCCATATCCATAAGTCCTCTTGGATCAGGCCGTGCTTCCCCAAGCCAGATATGGAAAATATTTCCTCCGTCAACAATAGGGAAAAAGACATGCTCAATATCCATTCTTTTCGTAAGAGAAATATCAGCGCCGGGAGTTACATGAGTCCCGTTTGTATAATAAATCGGAAGATCAAAAGTTGTTCCAATTTTCTCAAAGGCAGATTCAAGATCACCTTTTATGACCGCTTTTGCATAATTTGTAAATCTTGAGTCAATAAGATCTGCGACACTAAAACGCTGTCCGGTAGTCTCTGCAGGTGTTCTTGCAAGAGCAATTGTCATATGATGCTTTCTTGAAATCTCTTTAGCATACATTTCAAGTTCAGTCATTGCACGAACTGCCAGAACAAATGCTTCACGGCTTTCATGAATCTGAGAACCTGTGTGATGTTGAACCATCTCATTTACACCGACAATTCCGATTGTATAGACAAGCCCTTCAAGATCGACTGCTACCGGCCCTCTTTCTTCTCCGTTTGGAGAATTTGGATCTTTTGGACACTGCATTGCAAAAGGCATTCTTCCCTTTGCACGAATATTATCCATCCACCTTCTCTTTATCTTAAAGACCTCGGTTGCAACATCCATCAATTTTTTAAGCTCTGCAAAAAGCCTTTCATCATCTCCTTCGGCTTTATATGCAGCTCTTGGACAGTTGATTGAGATAACCTGCCATGAACCCATGGAGAAATGTTTTCCATCTTTGAAGTACATTTTTTCGTCAAAGTAGTCATCATCATCAGCCATTGATGAAAACTGGTACGCACAACACTGATAGCAGGAAATACCCTCACCTGCACCTCTGTATGCAGGAATCTGGTTGTCATAATATGGTGTTCCAAACTTAGATGCAAGTTCAAAGGTCATCAGATACAAATCACGATATGTCGGAATGTCCGGATTTTGCCTGTTAAAATCCTCATCCTCGTCCATAAAGTCCGGTTCAATGCTGATTTCAGGTTTTGGGAAATTAAAAGGCTTTCCCCAGTAATCCCCCTGAAGCATAACATCCATTAACGCCTTGAATAAAAGTCGGACTTCCTTTTCAAATTCTCCATATTGCCTTAAAGGCGCCTGCTTTCCATCCCAGACTTTCCCTTTGTAAACGCAGGGTTTATCACGCCAGAGCTTTGGAACTCCGGGAGATAACTGAACAGAAGAGAAGACTACCTGACCTCCGCGTGCAACCATCATCTGTGTCATTTCATAGACAAACATCTGCATATGCTGTTTTATACACTCGTAGTCTTTCCCTTCAAAATAAGGAGCAAGGAAGGTCAAAAAATTATAATATCCCTGACCACCGGCAAAGTTTGTCTGTGCACTTCCAAGAGCCTTTACAGCATGTAAAATTGCAACCTCCGGCCTTTTTGCAGGTCCAGCTACAGATGCCTTTGTTCCATTTCCATCCGGCATCAGCCCATAATAAAAGAAATACCTGAGATCCCAGTCCTGACAGAAAGGACGGGTACCAAAGTATTCAAGATCATGTATATGCATATCGCCTGATAAATGAAAATCTGCAAGTTCGGGCGGCATCTGGAGGAGATATTGTTCTTTGCTTATCTTGTCAGCCTTTTTCTTATGGGACGTTTCAGCATTTTCCTGAAGATTTGCATTGTCCTTTGCTTCAAAACCTCTTCCAACATCTATTAAATGAGCATCATAAACAGGTGTTCCAACTCTTGTTGACACATTTCTGTATGGAATTAGATCTTTCTCAAGAAGAGAGGTATTTACAATTTCACGAATCAGAGGGCCTGATAAAAATTTTAAATTTAATTTTAGTATTTTTTGTTCAACACTGAATGCGATACTTCTTGCAGTCTCCTCATCAATCGGATCTCCGCCATAAAACTCTTCAACAAGTTTTGTCTCTTCAAGAAGCTGGCGGACAATTCTGTCCCTGTCCCATTCAAGAATCAGTCCGCGTGATGTGCGGACTTTTGGGAGAGGAGATACAGTAAAGCCTTCGAGAGTCTGCTGCAGGGATTTTTTATCTTCCCGAACCATTTATCATTCACCCTTGCACAAGGTGAGGACTTCGTCTTTTACACAACCGCTTTGGAAAAGCTCTTTTGATGTAAGAAATGTTTCATTCACCTGAAGGACAGGTGCCTCTCTTACAAAGACGTTGTTTAATCGAAGTTCTGTCATATTTGCCGGTTCTGCAAGGTCAAGCTCGTCATAAGAAAAACCGTTTTCCTTAAGATAATCCTTAAGCAATTCACAGTTCGGGCAGTTTTCAAGAGAATATACAACTATTTTCAGATTATTGGACACTAAAAAAATCCCCCAATCGGTGATTGTAACTTAGTTGGTTTTGGAAAATAAAAAGTCTGTTGTTTGGACAGGATGTTTATCAATTATTCTTTTATTCAAAAGCAATTATTCTGATTTATTGAAAAATCATATCATATCAAGTGTTTTTTCCTAAATTTCAAGGTATTATTCTTCACATTTCATTCAAAAGTCATTAATAACTGCCATAAAAACGTTCATGAAATTATATTTCATGCTAACTGTTTCATGTAAGTTACGAAATTACCTTTCATAGCAATCAGACAATAACCTGAGGCAAAATTTAGATTGAAAAGTGACAATATAATAGTTAATGACAAGGGTTTTTGTTGCAATTGAACTTCCGGAATTGGCAAAGGAAAAAATATCAAAGATAGAAAAGTGCCTTTTAGATACAGATTCGCGAATAAACCCGGTAAATCCTGATTATGCACACATTACACTAAAGTTCATCGGCGATGTTGAAGATAAACAATTAGAGTCGATTAAAAAAAGTCTCTTTTTGATAAAATATTCAAAATATCATATCAATCTTAAGGGGCTTAAACTAAACAGCAAAAAATCTCCACGTATTGTATGGATTGAAGGATATGACAATAAAGAAACAACAATGCTTGTTGAAATAATAGAAGATGCTCTTTATCCTCTTGGAATAGAAAAAGAAAACCGCTCCTATAAGCTCCATGCAACTGTTGCCAGAATTAAAAGATGGCACAACTCTCTTATGCCTGCCATTAAATTGTTTGAAGACGAAGAGATATGTGATTTTGAGGTTTGCGGCTTTAAGCTTAAAAAAAGCACACTTACACCAAAAGGACCAGTATATGAAGACATCCTGGAGGTTTCATTTTAATGCACCGTGAATGTGAAGAGAAAATACTTGCCAAAATCCGGCCAGAATCGGAAGAAAAGGATCAAATTTTTAAAATTGCAGATGACTTAGTCTCTGCAGTTGATAAAAGCGGGATTGCAAAAGGAATGGTTGCAGGTTCTGTTGCCAGAGATACATGGGTTTCCGGAGACCGCGATCTCGACATATTCATGCTTTTTTCACCTTCACTTCCAAGAGAAGAGCTTGAAGAAAAGGGCCTTTTTCTTGCAAGAGAGATTGCACTTTCTTTTAATGGAAAAATTGTTGAAAAGTATGCGGAACATCCATATATAAACGCAAACATCCGCGGATATGATGTTGACCTTGTTCCCTGCTACGCTGTATCAGACGCTTCTAAAATCCAGAGTGCAGTTGACAGAACTCCATTTCACACCCGCTATATGAAAGAGAAAATAGTCAGTCTTTCAGACGATGTTTTGCTGCTAAAACAATTTTCAAAATCATGCGGAGTATATGGTTCTGATCAGATGACAGGCGGATTTGCAGGATATCTGTGTGAAATTTTAATTGCATATTATGGAGGGTTTTTTGAGTGTATTAATGCCGCTTCAAAATGGCATCCGGGAATTGTAATTGATATTGAAAAACATCAGGCAAAAGAATTTGATGATCCGCTTGTTGTAATAGACCCGGTAGATCCAAAAAGAAATGTCGCCGCCTCTCTTTCAGCTACAAGAATGTATGAATTTTCAGAATATGCAAGAGGATATCTGAAAAATCCGTCATGTGAATTTTTCAGGGCAAAAAAGAGAGAGATATTCTTAAGATCTGAGTTTTCAGAAAAAATAAATGAAAGAGAAACAATTTTTTATGGAATTTCATTTGACACCCCGGGAGTTATCCCGGACGTCATTGTTCCCCAGCTTAAAAAAAGTGCCTCATCTGTAACTGCGCTTTTGGAGAGAAACAATTTTGCAATTAACCGTTCCGGCTATTTTATGGGGAATAAAAAAAGTTTATTATTATTTGAACTATTGTATGACACTCTTCCGGTAATTGAAAGGCGCCAGGGCCCTCCGGTCTGGGAAGAGGAAAATTCAGAGAAATTTATCTCAAAACACCTTGGACAGACATTTTCAGGCCCGTACATAAGAGAAGGGAAATACTATGTTGAAATAAAACGCAGACATTCAACCGCTGAAAGCCTCTTTAATTCAGATGATTTTAAGCAATCTGGACTTGGAAAGCATGTAAAAAAGTCAATACTGGATGAGTATCAGATTCTTAAAAATTCAGACTGCTGGACTGAGGAGTTTTCTGAATTTCTCTATGAGTTCATAACCAAAATCTCACCATTATCAGAGATTCTTTTAGATGCAGATAAAAAAAGATAAAAAAAAGATAATATAATATTTTGTAATTTATTAAATCAAGAATTCCCGGTTATTTTTTCATTTTTAAGGCATTCATTGGACAAATGTTTCAATGCACATTAAATTGCCATGAAAGTAAAAAATCCAGAAATAATTATCAGGTTTTTTGTGTGATGAAAAACGATATCAGTAAATGTATAGTTCCAAAGTTGTATAGTATCAAAGCCGAGATCTATATTATCTATATAGATTCTGTAGAGTAAATATATATATTAATAAAGTCTGATTTTAACTATATTCTGCAGAGATAAAATTTTAATGCAGGTTATTTAAGGTGATTTATTCATATGGAGATTAGGAAAGTCCAGGTAACAGGCGGTTCATCATATATTATTTCTCTTCCAAAGGAGTGGGTCAAAAATTCAGGCATACAGAAAAATGATCCTCTTGGATTAATTGTACAGTCTGACGGATCACTTACAATAACACCTGAAATAACCGGTAGAATGATTGAAAGAGTGAAAATATTCAACCTAAAAGATATTGACGATTCAGAAATTTTATACCGCCTTTTAATTGGTGCATATGTCACAGGTTTTAATACAATAAAAATTATAACCCCGACAAGAATTCCCACTTTTGCGCATAAAGCCGTAAGACAGTTTATTCAGGCATCTGTCGGACAGGAAGTGTCAGAAGAAACCGAAAAAAGCATCACAATAAAGGATTTACTAAATCCCGGAGAGATGCCATTTGAAAATGTAATTTCACGAATGTTTGTGATAATAGACGGGATGTTAAGAGACGCTGTATTCGCCTTAAAAACACGCGACAGCTTCCTGATAGAGGATGTAATTTCAAGAGACAGAGATGTTAACAAGCTTTACTGGCTGATTTCAAGACAATACAACCTGCTTTTAAGAAACGTCTCATTATCCCGCGAAATGGGGATGAATGTTGAGATGGCGCTTCATTACCTCCAGGTTTCAAGAGTCATGGAACGTGCGGGAGATCAGGTTGTAAAAGTCGCAGAAAACGTTGAATCACTTCTTTTCGTTTCAATTGAAAAAAAAATAATGGACGAAATTCAATCTCTGACCACCGAAGTCATGGATATTTTCAACTCAGGCATCAATTCATTCTTCAAATGTGATTTGAAAAAATCCAATGAAGTTCTTTTGAATGTGAAAAAATACAACAAAAAATGCGATGAAGCGAGCCACGACCTTTTTGATATGGGAAGAAGCGGTGTAGTTTCCATAGGATACATCTTCGAAAACCTAAAAAGAATCGGAGAATACACAGGAGTCATCTGCGAGACATCAATTAACCATATTGTAATGGAAAACAATACAGATTAGAACCAAACAATTTGATTCTTATCACTCAATTTGATCCAAATCGTTTTTATCCAGATAATTTTGAAACGTACCTGATTTTACCAGACTATTATTTTAGTGATAAGTCCAAAAAATCCTCAACTATAGTCAAACCCTGTCTTTTTCAGAGAAAAACCTGATTTGTTATAAAGATTTACTATATAGATCTATATTGATTATAGTGAATCTAAATTAAAAATAGGGTGAACTATAAATATAGAATCCTTCTACTTATGATCATGACAGACGTTTCTACAATGCTACAGAGAATAAAAGATGATAAAGTAAAATTCATTCGTCTTCAGTTCTCTGACATTCAGGGACAAATAAAGAATGTTGCTATTCCTGAAGCACAGGCTGAAAAAGCAATGACTGACGGAATCTCGTTTGACGGATCGTCAATTGAAGGTTTTGCACGAATCGAAGAGTCTGATATGGTATTAAAGCCGGACCTTGAAACCTATGCTGTTCTTCCATGGAGAAAAGATATTGTTGCGGCACGATTCATCTGTGATGTATATATGCCGGATGGAACACCTTTTGAAGGCGACCCACGCTATATTCTAAAAAAGGTGCTTAAAGAAGCGGCTGACATGGGTTATACCTTCAACACAGGACCTGAACTTGAGTTCTTCCTCTTTAAGATGATTGACGGAAAACCCTCAACAGAGTTCAAAGATCAGGGGGGATACTTTGACCTTGCACCAACAGATCTTGCAGAGGATGTCAGACGCGACATTGTTCTTGCTCTGACTGACATGGGTTTTGATGTGGAAGCATCCCACCACGAAGTTGCACAATCACAGCATGAGATTGATTTCAAATACGGTGATGCTCTTAAAATGGCAGACAACGTCATTACATTCAGATTTGTTGCAAAAACAATTGCCCTTCTAAACAACCTTAATGCAACATTCATGGCAAAGCCGGTATTTGGCATAAACGGAAGCGGAATGCATACAAACTGTTCTCTTTCAAAGAATGGTGAAAACGCATTCTATGATCCTGATACACCTCTTCAGTTATCAGATGTTGCAATGCACTTTATAGCAGGTGTCTTAAGCCACTCAAAAAGCATCACACGTATTGCAAACCCGACAATAAATTCATACAAACGTTTAGTCCCGGGGTATGAGGCACCGGTTTATATATCATGGAGTGCTTCTAACAGGACGGCATTAATCCGTGTTCCGGCTCCCCGCGGCAAATCGACACGTGTTGAATTAAGAAGCCCCGATCCCACATGCAATCCTTATCTTACATTTGCCGCAATTCTGGCCGCAGGTCTTGAAGGCATGAAAAAAGAGATGCAGCCTCCGGCAGGCGCAAAACAAAACATCTTTGCACTCTCCGAAGAAGAAAGAAATCTCGCACATATCGACACTCTTCCGGGCGATCTCATAACCGCAAACAAATATTTCATGGAAGATGAACTTCTCTGTAATCTGTTTGGAAAACATGTAGTATCCGGAATTGATGATTTAGCCAGAATCGAATGGGACAACTTCAGAACAACTGTACACCCATGGGAAGTAGAACAGTATCTTTCCAGATACTAAAAAAAACCCAATATCTTTTCTTCACAATAACTCTTCTTCAAAACATCTCTTTTTTAAGACTCCAGGTCTGAACATCATAGCCCTCTGGTGATAAGCTCAAAAATGCTCTTTTATCAATGAAATTCTCACCATATAGATCTTTTTTTATCGGAAATACTAAAACTGATTCAAATACTTCCATCCTGCCAAGCTTTTTTGAATAATATGGAACACCAACATTCTGCATATAATCAGTGACAGCAAAAGGACTGTACTCATCGCCGTTATAATACAATTTAAATGAGTTCAAAGAAGGAGTCTTTACACCGTCAACTCCAAAACCGCGATAGCCAAGATGGGCAAATCTGAGTGTTACCAAAAGAAAAATCTCATCATAATCTGCCTTAATCTGCTTCACCTCACCAGTTAAAACATTCTTTGCCAGAATGCCGGATGCAAGCGTCCAGTCCTCAACTTTAAAAGAGAGATCATTGCCTCCTGATTTATCCTTATAAAAAAAGCTGTCACAAAGACTGTGTGTATCTACAAAATGATAATCATTTGAATTAATTACAGTATCAACTTCATAAGGTACAATATTCATAGTGGCGGCAAGAGAATTTAATTTTTCAAGACCCTTTCTGGCACCTTCTGATGCTCTTAGAAGTGCTTCACTATCAGAATACTCTCCAAAATACCAATAGTCAGACATTGCATCAGAAATCAGAAAAATTACATCCATCAATTCATTTTTTTTATCTTTATAGTCTTTTGATACAGAGATCTTTTTTAGTTCATTTTTAATTGTAAAAAGCCGGTTATTTAGTGCCGCCGCCGATTTTATTACGTTTTTGTAATCCCCGTCTTTGCTGAATTTGTCAATTTCATTTAGATTTTCAGCAATTTCTGTATAGGTTTTTGGAACATAATCTTTGAAATATGCATCATTTTCTATTGATTCGGTGTTCTTTTCATCATATGCCAGAGAACTGCATAATGAAGCGTCATTTTTTTCATAGAATATAATTTTGCTTTCTTTTGGTATCAATAATTCAGACCAGCCAAGACTGCAGATGTAACTGTCTTCATCATTCCATTTATCCTCATATTTTCTTTCATCTGCGGCATTAAGAGTCAATAAAATCAAATCCTCATCTGTCGTAGCATCAATAAAAAGTACAGAGACAAATCCAACATTCTCACCAAACCCACTCTTGTAAATACGGCGGATAATGTCTGTTGCAAAGGCTTCATGTGCCCAGATAGTATTTCCAAGGCGGTTTTTGTTATCCAAAAGAATTGTTATTTTTATTCCGTTTTTACGGGACAGATAATCAGGATTTCCAAGATTTGAGTCAATAATAAGAGGAAAAATTCTGGACTCAAATCCCTCAATATTATTTCCGGTTTTATTGCCTGTGGGAATTGATTCAACAAGAATTGCATAAATTTCTTTTTTTATCTCAGATTCAGAATCAGCGGATTCAACAATAACAGAGCTGTTTATCTCTTTTGAAATAAATTCTCTTATTGATTCTTCCTTTTTTGGATTTTCATCTTTTACGAGTGATAATTCATCGACTTTTGAGGATATATTAACAGGAGCATTTTTCAAACTCTGATTTCCAGTTAAAAAAAGACAAATTCTGTCTATTGTCGCATTAAAAAATTCTGAAACAGATGAATTATCAGTATTGTTTGTGACAGTATTGTAAGAATTGGATTTATTATTTGTATCATCTACATTTGTAAAGTTATTTTCTCCAATACAGCCGGCGCTGTTTGTAAATATGAATAAAATAATTATACAGATTATTCCGGATGCTAATACTTTTCTTTGTATCCAAACCCCCCCTGTTCAGATTAATTAATTCCTGATATTTACCTTTGTAAAATCACATTGTGATTTACATGGACTTTTTTACATGAAACATTTGTTTCATAAATGTTTTTTAAATTTAAGGTTTTTAAAAGGATAAAATTTATGCTTAGCCCTTATGTGACTCTTTGACTGCTTTTTTGTTCTTACCTTATTTTTTCATAACTTATTTGTTCTTAGCTTATTTTTCCTTTTAGCTAATTTTTGTTCTTAACCTATTTTTTCATAACTTATTTGTTCTTAGCTTATTTTTCCTTTTAGCTAATTTTTGTTCTTAACCTATTATTTTAATTAATTTTGTTCTTGGCCCCACATAAAAAATTTCAGATGATCTTAAATTATTAATCAAAACATTGACAATAGAATCATTGGATTAGCTAAATATATCTTTTTCTCTCTGACTCACCTGGTTTTGAGGTCTTTTTTAATCTCCCAATTAGAAATACCTGCGTATGTACTTGAGAGCCTGTATATATTTGCAAAAAATTTAATTCTGAAAGGTCTTGCCCCCTGCCTGCAAAGAGGTATTTAACATGAGCATAGATTTAAAAAAAAGTAAAAGAGCAAAGATAAAAAAATAACAATTACAGAGCATCAGGATAAAAATCATCTGACAATGAGATAACAATAAATTGTATTAATTTCATGATTAAAAATGGAAAACAGAATGAAATTTGATCACAAAGAAATTTTTATACTTTTCATCGCAGTAATGGCCGGATACATTGCCAGAAATATTTACAGCGAATTTCCATACTCACTGATAATAATGGTAATTGCAATAATTGTTGTTTATTACCTTCTTGAATATTTCCTTAAAAAATTCCATAGTACAGAATAACAGAAAGTTATTTTGTAATATTTGCATTAATAAAGTATTATGCCTGAAAATAATTTCCTTAAAGATTTTAGCCGGATTTTTGAAGAAAAATCAAAAATAGATGAAAATAGTTTATTAGATCCTTTAGGATTTATCATCGGCGGTGAAATCAAAAAAAGCAGTGATTTTATTGATGTCATCTATCCCTATACAGATGAGAGATTTGCATCAGTATATTCTGCATCAGAATCAGACGCAGAAGATGCTATTATTTCATCCCAAAAAGGTTTTTTGAAGACAAAAAAATTAAAATCCTATCAAAAACGCCGAATTCTGGAGAAGCTGTCTGATTTAATCTGTGAGCACAAAGATTTATTTGTCGAAATTTTAATAAAAGAAGGAGGAAAAGTCCGTGATCTTTCATCAGCAGAAGTTGAAAGGGCAGTTGAGACAATAAAAATATCAGCTGAAGAATCTGTACGAATGGACGGTGATATTATCTCACTTGACAGAACAATTCAGGGAGAAGATCACACAGGACTAATAAGACGGTTTCCAATCGGAACTGTACTTGCGATAACTCCGTTTAACTATCCCTTAAATCTTGCATGCCACAAAATAGGCCCGGCAATTGCCGCCGGAAATTCATTTATTCTAAAACCGGCTTCAAAGACACCACTATCTGCACTTCTTCTGGGGCATCTTTTAATAAAAACCGGATACCCAAAAGATGCTGTTAATGTTATTCCATGCAGTTCGAAAACTGCTGAAAATATGGTAACTGATGACAGAATTTCATATTTAAGCTTCACCGGCAGTCCTGCTGTCGGGTGGCATTTAAAATCGGTTGCAGGAAGAAAAAAGGCAGGTCTTGAATTAGGTGGAAATGCGGCTGTAATAGTCCATTCTGATGCAGATTTAAATTACGCCGCAGAAAAAATCACAACCGGTGCTCTTGCAAACGCAGGTCAGGTATGCATCTCCGTTCAGAGAATATTTGCGCATAAAAAAATCTATGAAGAGCTTCTTAAAAGCTTAAAAGAGAGATTTGAAAAAGTAATTCCGGGCGACCCAGAGAGATCAGGAGTGATGCTTGGACCGCTAATTTCAAAAGATGCATTAAAAGAAGCCTTATCTAAGATTGATGAAGCAGAACAAAATGGTGCAAAGATTTTGTGCGGAAAAAAATTTGAGAATAATTTCTTATATCCCACACTTATATCAGATGCATCTATTGAATTGGCTGTCAGCCAAACAGAGATATTTGCACCTGCAGCAACAATTTCGCCCTACAATACCCTTGAAGAGGCAATTGAGAAGATAAATAACTCACCCTTTGGCCTTCAGGCCGGAATTTTTACAAAAGATATTGGAAACATCAGATTTTTTTATGAAGAAACATATGCCGGCGGGATCATAGTCAATGATATTCCTACATACCGTGTTGACTGTATGCCCTATGGAGGTGTGAAAATGTCAGGTTCAGGCAGGGAAGGTCCGCGCTATGCAATCAGGGAAATGACTGAAGAAAAACTTCTTGTGATTAATAATCCCTAAATTAATGCCTGAACACTTTAATAAATAATACCTGAATTTAAGGTTCAGATGTCTTTACAAGTATTTCTGATGCGACATCGTTTAAAAGGACAATTTCATTTTTTTCATCTTTTTTATTGCTGAGGGAAATAACTGTAATTTTTTCATCCCTTCCGGATATAGATTTTATCTCTGTTCCAACTGCAATTCCCATACACTCAAGCTCATTTTTAAATCCATAAATGCTCTCTATTATTCCACATTCATATTTTTCAAGCTCTGATACTTTTTTTTTCATAGATATACCTAAAAGTTCATCAAAATTCATCAAAGTTCAGATATCAGTTTATGGTGTCCTCAATAACAACAATTGCTCCATAGTTGTATGGCTTGTCAGGCGAAAAAGAGCCCTGTGTTGAATCTGTTGGAAGTTTGGCGACTGCTGATTTCTTGTTGTTTGGATAAACAGTTGTCAGAACATTCTTATAGGGTATTTTTGCCGCAATTACGTCCTCCTTTGTCCTGGGATTGAATGATGCAGAAACATCTGCGTAATTGTATGCAAATATTGTTGACATTAAGACCATACCAGAACCTGTGGCTCCAAATTGATTTGTGCTGTCATACTTTACTGTAACCACAAGGGTGTTGCTTATAGGATCCGATGCATTAACAGTAATTTTTGTTGAATAAATTCCATCACCAGTTACAAGTACAGGCTCAGTTACTGCATACTGCTCTTCTGTAGGTGTCAGAGTCTGCGTGTATGCGGGTGTTTGTGATTGTGTTTCAGGAACAATTTTAGTACTGTCAGATGTACAGCCTGAGAGAAATACAAGTCCTGTTGCCAACAACAGTATCAGGAAAAATGAATGTTTCATATATGTAAAAATGAATTGAAATTTAAAAAAATTATCGGATTGCCTGCATCATCACTGACGCGTAAACAGGATTCCATAATTATACGGTTTGTTTAAATCGATTATCTGCCCGGATGGTGATTTTGAGATCTCAATTTTGTCAGGATACACATTTTTTGGATATAAGTGGATGTTTCTTGACTGATACGGCACACCTGAGTTTATTATGTCCTGGATACTTTTTGGATTGAAATCAGATACTTTGTCAGTGTTGTATGCAAATGCTGTAACAATAAATTTCCATCCATCCTGATTTGATTTTGAATCTGTCGCTTTTGAATCAAGAGTGTAGTAAACAAGAACTGCTGTGTTTTCATTAACAGGCTTTGCTTCATGTGTTATGATGATTTCATCCGGCATTTCACCTGCTTTTAAAATTAAAGGTTCTGATATAACCTTTAGGGTCTCAGTCGGAGTAATTGTCGTTACAGTTGTAGCCGGCTCTGCAATATATGTGCTGTCAGTAGACGTACAACCCGTTAGAACTACAAAAAATGTCATTACTGCGAGCAGTAATATAAATTTTAGATGTTTCATTTTCAAGCCTCCTTTAAGTACTATTATTGTTAGTCATTTTGGTTATATTTTTTAGTTATTAGGTTAATCTACATTGTAAGGTTAAGTATGAGCAAAAATGAATATCCAACAGCCAAAATTGACGGCAAAGATGTACCATATGATCCCGAACAGCTTAGAAAAATAAATGAACATCCCTGCTATAGTGAAAAAGCCTGCCACACCTCCGGCAGAATGCACCTTCCTGTAGCACCAAAATGCAACATCCAGTGTAATTATTGTGTTCGTGATTTTGATTGTGTAAATGAAAGCCGCCCCGGTGTTTGCAGTACTGTATTAAAGCCTGAAGAGACGCTTGAACTGGTAGAAAAGGCCTTAAAGCAGTTTCCATATATAAAAGTTATAGGTATCGCAGGTCCGGGAGAACCTCTTGCAAATGAAGAAACCTTTGATACATTAAAACTCTTAAAAGAAAATTACCCGACACCAATTAAATGCCTGAGTACCAACGGCCTTCTTCTTCCTGAAAAGATTGATGAACTTGAAAAATATGGTGTTGGCAATCTGACAATTACGCTAAATGCAATTGACCCTGCTATCGGAGAAAAGATTTATTCATTTGTTGAATGGGAAGGAAAAAAGCTTCATGGAAGAGAAGCGGCAGAAAAACTTCTTTCGCAACAGCTTAAAGGCATAAAAATGGCTATAGACAAAAAGATGCTTGTAAAGATAAATACAGTCTATATCCCCGGCATTAATGATCACCATATTGTTGACATTGCAAGAAAAGCAGGAGAGATGGGAGTTTTCACATACAATCTTATTCCCGTAATACCGCAGTACAAATTCAAGGATATTGTACCTCCTACTCTTGCAGAGAAAAAGAATATGCAGGATAAATGCTCGCCTTATGTCAAACAGATGAGACATTGTCAGCGGTGCAGATCAGATGCAATTGGAAAACTGGGCCAGGATGTTCAGGGTTGCCTTTACAGTAAAGAATAAAAAAAATATGAAACAATTATCTTATGCATAAATTTCATATAAATCACAACGTGATTTTAATGAAAACGTTCATGAAATTATATTTCATGTAACTTTTTATGTATGATACGAAGTAACTTTCATAGCAACTTAAATTTTTATACAATCATCAATTATTTTAGACAGATTTTTTATTATTGCCGGAAATTTCAGATATTTTAAAATCAGAAACGGATTTTTATTATTTTAAACCAGAACTGATAACTATGTCGTTTTTAAATCTGGAATAAAAGAACGGCAATTCCAATAAAAATCAATATTGCCCCCATTGCAATCTTCATTATTTTTTTATTAGTTATACGGAATCTGTCGATGACTTTTGGTGACATGCCAAAATATACTGCGACTGTTATCAGAATCAGCGGAAGAATAAAAAAGAAATTGTACAATATAAGATATGGCAACCCCTGGTATAATGTCATCTCTGACGAAATCAGGCTGATAACTGCAAGATATATTCCCCCGGTGCATGGAAGCTCAAATATTCCAACCATCAATCCAAGAATGAAAGCTACAGGAATTGAAATATTCCTGCTTGTTTTTCCTAATTTATCTTTGAAATTTTTTGGTATTGAAAGTGAAAGAGAAGAATTTTTTAAAATTCCATCAGAGATATTTATGATACCTGCAAATATTGCAATAATTCCGGCAAATATTCCAAAGTAATATGTAATTCCGGAAATCCGGACAAAACTCATAAGTCCGACACCGGCCAGGATATAAAACAAAAAAACAGCAAATATGTAGAAAACGCCCGTCACCAGCAGATTTATTCGTGATTTTGCTGATAAAAGTGATATTAAAAGAAATATTAAAACGGCAAAAGCGCATGGGTTAATTCCATCAATCAGACCTGCAACTGCAACTATTAATATAGTTATTTCATCTGAATTTTTTGATTTAATTTCTTCCTTCTCTTCACCATTGTCTGTCCATTTTTTTTCATATTCAATGTCAGGTATGGCACCGGAGTCAAGCGCTTTTAGGACATCTTCTAAGTTTTCATTTATAGAAAAGGTGCCTTGCAGGACAACACTGTCTCCTGCAAAAACTATAGGGTATGCAGGATATGAAATCCCATAATAGTCCGCATAATCATATAAGAGCGTTAGATTTGCGGTTGAATCATACGTATCATAGAACTCTGTCGTAACTTTTGGGTACTTCTTATTAATCTCTTCAATTGTTGGAATTGCCCTGTGGCATGCACTGCAGTATTTATTGTAAAAAACAGTAATTGTTGTATTTGAAACGCCTGAATATTCATGACCGGAAAAAAATTCATCATCTGCAGAATCAGCAGATCCTAAAGCAGGCATTAATCCGGCAAGGAAAAAAAGGCAAATAATCGCAATTGTTGCTCTTTTACAATTGAAAAGCATTTTGTTAATATTTGTTCGACTTTTATTTAAGCATTGATTATTTTATAACTACAGTCTGAGAGTATGCTTTTTGCTATAAAAGTCAAAATTCCTGATAGACTTATCATCACTTTTTGTGTGATGAAAAAAGCTCATCATGTGCGTTTGCTATGAAAGTCAAAAATTCCTGATAGACTTATCATCACTTTTTGTGTGATGAAAAAAGCTCATCATGCGGGTTTTACATGAAAGTTACTTCGTAACTTACATGAAACCGGTGCATGAAATATATTTTTCATGGACGTTTTTAGAGAAAATTATCCATGAATTGATATCTCATGCAACATTTTCATAGCAGATCATGTTTAATGAAAAAAAATTCATAGCAATTACGAAATAACTTTCATAGAAAGACTAAAATTAAATTCTGTTTCATTGAATATTTATTGTCAAAATTGTCAGATAATAAGCTTCATTAGTCACTTTAATCTTCAATCCTTCACAATTTTTAGCAGTTTAAAATAGTCAATCGCTTAAAAAATCGTTAGTTATAAAAAAAAGTCAATCGTTTAAAACCGGAAAAAAATTAAAATTTTGAATCTTTAAATTCTTCTTTAATCTTTGGCTTCGTAGACATTTTTCAGGTAATATGCAATGAATACCCAGACCAGTGGTGTAACAATAATTCCTACTATCATTCCAAGGAACGGGATAAAGTTCAGTGCTGAAACAATAAGAATATAGAGAACAAGGAGAATCCATAAAAGAACACAGTAGCCTATATATCCAAGCCATCCTGCGCCACTGCCAATCGTTTTTGTAATTTCACCAAAGTTGAACGCTTCTCCAATCTTGTTTGTTTTTCCAAGGCGCACAAGACCCATGAACATGAAAAGAGCCATAATAAGCATTACAACACCGGTTATTGCAATACCGGTGAAAATGCCGAATAATGCCATTAACTCTTCGGGATTTCCCAAAGCCACGGCTCCCAAAACAGGAACCAGTGCAAAAAGACCAAATACAACTGCAATGATTATTGCCGGAATCATATAAAGCAGGCAGACAATGTTGAACTTCCAGCCATCAACAAACATTTTGCCCCAGCTGTCAATTTCAGGCGCTTTATTATCTGCTGAAAAAATTCTTAGAATATAACCGTTTAGAAGTGGAACAATTCCAAATGTAATGCTCTGAATAAGAGAGCATACAATCAATAAAATCCACTTTGTCCATTCTCCTACAAAGCCCTCACCAGTGCTGGAAAATGCTTTGCCAATAATATCTTTACCCATAATTTCACCAATCTATAAATTAGATTTTTAAACATGCATCTTCTTTAGATTTAAGATAATCGGCTTGTATCTGAAAAAAATATCTGGAAAAAAGAAAAAATTTTATTTTTTGATAATTTACCATGAAAAAAAAAATTCTGATTTTCATGATATCCTCATGAAATTATTGTTTAATAAACGCACTTTAGATAAATCTTGGTTTCATAGAAAGTTTCTTTGGAGTGTAAAGAGCCCTTACAGGATATCCCCTGCATTCATCTTTTAAACGACTAATAAGCTCTTCTGCACTGCATTCAATTTTAACCGGCTTTTTGGGTTCAGATTCTTTTCTTATCGTAACTGTGAGTTTTTTTGATTCGGTTTCACTATCGCCAATAACTGCGACATACGGAACCCAGTCCATTCCTGCTTCCCTTACCTTTTTGCCAACACTTTCCTCACGATCATCAATATCACATCTTATATCAGAAGCATTGATTTCTGTGCAGACTTTTTCAGCAAAATCAAGGTGACGCTCTGCAACAGGTACAACTCTCACCTGGGTTGGTGAAAGCCAGACAGGAAGCATTGGAACAGTTTGTGATGCGGTGTTCTCTAAAAGAGCGCATATTACACGCTCTATTGAACCGGTAGGTGAACAGTGTATAATAGGCGGATACACAAGTTCATTTTGGGTGTTGTAATAGCTGATATCAAAGCGTTTTGCACTCTCAACATCGATCTGGACTGTCGGGTTTTCAATCGGTCTTCCCTGACCGTCAATTGCCGCCAGATCAACTTTTGCAATCCAGTAGTGAACCCTGTCAGATAAAGTTTCGATAAGCATCGGAGCATCAGACATTTGAACAATCTTTTTGACCCATCCCTCATTTTCCTTATAGAAGTCCTCTGTACAGCGGAAGACTCCGGCGAGCGGATATTCAAAGTCTTTTCCGGTCTGCCATCCGATTACAAGCTGTTCTTCAAAGCATTTCAGCGTCTGTGCCATATCAGCACACATTGAGTGCATATCAGGCATTGTAAAGGCACGAAGACGTTTAAGTCCGATGCACTCACCTTTTTGTTCGTGACGGAAGGAGTATGTTGAGAGTTCATACATCTTCATTGGCAGATTGTTTGGAGAAATGTGCATATCATGCATTATCGAAAACATTCCAAAACAGGCGGCAAAACGAAGCATCATATTGCGGTTTCCGGATTTGAACCTATACTGTCTCTCTCCGAATTTGGCGGCATGCTCATTTATTGCAGAGTTTCCAAGGTCATACATAACCGGAGTCTCAACCGGCATTCCGCCATAATCCAAAACAAGATTTAAGACATAATCAGAGAGGAGATCCCTCACAATTTTTCCGCGTGGCATCCAGCGGTGATGACCAACATCAGATAAAGGTTCATAGTCTACAAGTTCTTTGGAGCGCATAAGTTCGACATGAAGCGGATCCCCTCCCTGTTCTACACCCATACCGGTTTCTTTTTTGATGAGTTTTCCAAGAGGAGAATCATCGACAAAATCCCTGTAGTCTTTCTTCTCTCCTTTTGGAGTAAGAACAAAGAAATTATGAATGATATTCTTTTTTTCGGTTTTTTCTGCTTCTTCTTCAGGAACGATTGTCTTTGAAAGCTCAGATAGCGGATGACCCTTGCAGGATAGTGTAAATGCCTTATACCAGCCAAAAGGTGCGCGTCTTACATTTAAGGACTTATCCTGCTTACATGCCTCTTCAATGCCTTTTAAAACTTCAATCGCAGTCTTTGGTGCAGAAAGATCACTTGACAGATGAGCATACGGGTAAATCATCACATTTTTTACTCCAAGCTTCTCAACCGTACCCAGAATTTCTTCTTTTGTCTTTGAAATAATATATGGAATATTTTCTTCATCGACTGACTCAACAGCGCAAAAAACAGTCAGCGCTTCATCAAGTGAATCCTCAAGTATTACTTCTTCCTCAGCAACAGGGGTTTTTTTCTGTGCTATGTATTTTATATTGTCAGAATGAATCAACAAAAGTCGCATTTTTAGTTTCTCCAGTGTCCTTAAAAATTGGTTTTTTTGGTATTTAGGTTATCGTTATAGTACGGCATCCTGTTTTTTGTTTTCATAATAGCGCGACAGGGTGGCATTTTTCTGATGCAGATATTTTGCATCGCCTTTGGAACCATATGGATTTAATGACCGCTCTGTTGTATAAAAGACAAGCTGGCCGACAGGCATTCCTGCATAAAGACGTACCGGCCTTTGATTGACATTTGCAATCTCTAAAGTTATTGTACCTGAAAAACCGGCATCAATCCATCCGCCAGTCTGATGAAGTGTGATGCCAAGACGTGCAATACTGCTTTTTCCCTCAATAGTAGAGACAATATTATCAGGAAGTGTGATTGTCTCAAGTGTTTCTGCAAGAACAAACATTCCGGGATGTATATCAATATAATCAGCGGTCTTTTCAGAAACACCGGACTTTATTGAATCCCCGTCATATGGATCAATTATTTCGTCACTTTTTTCGTACCAGACAAAATGTCTGCCAAGACGTATATCAAGGGAATTGGGCTGTATGAATTTTGAATCATACGGACTTATGCCAATAAAACCCCTTTCGATACGATCTTTAATCTGCCAGTCAACAAGGATCATATTTAACCATCAGATATTGGAGTGATAATCGGTTAAAATTTCCTGAAAACTTCCATGAAATTTTTTTGCAACAGTTATTAAAAAAAGTCGGTTCTTATTTTTTTGGGAAGGAAATTCTTTAATTTTAATTGCAGATTCCATGAAATAGTTAATTTTTTAATTCGTTTTTACAAACCATAACCTAAATATCACACAAATATGTATCACAAAAAACAGAATCTAATCAGAATAATCAAAATCTAATCAGAATATAACCGGAATGAAAGTAATCAGAATATCTTTTTTTCTGACAATACAATTTATTTTGCATTTAAACGCTAAAAAATTGAGAAAACAAAATTATTCTTTTTTATTATCGGTTTTAAAATTTTTCAAATCTCTTTCTTTTAAATCTATTAAGTTTTCAGCACGCCTCAGCAGACCATGCAGTGTTGATGCCTCACGTGTTGTAAGCGCGGTTCTTCCAAAAATTCTTCTTATCATGTTTCGGGTATTCTCCCGTTTATAGTCAGGATGACTGATTATGTCAAGGAAATTGTCGAAATGGTCATACAATGAGTCCATCTCAATCCTTGAAGCAACACTATAATCACCCCTTGGAAGATTTGCAAGCTCATATGCCAGAATTCCGACAGCATGTGAGATATTGACAATCGGATATATATGAGATGTTGGAATTGTGCAGATTATATCGCACTTTTCAATTTCTTCGTTTGAAAGGCCCCAGTTTTCGCGCCCGAAAATTATTGAAACGCGCCCGTTTATTTTTGAAACAATATCTCTTAATTCAGAAGGAGTGTAGTAAGGCATGCGCATAGATGTTGTTACACTTTTTGAAATTTCACCTGTTGTTGCGACAAGAGCATTGCTTTTTTTTATCACGTCATCAAGTGATGCCACATGATTTGCATTTTCCAAAACATCTCTTGCATGTGATGACCGTGCGATGGCCTCATCACCAATTTCAGGAGGATTAATAAGAGTCAGGTTAGAAAAACCGAAGTTTTTCATTACCCTTGCTGTAAAACCAATATTTCCCTCATAAAGAGGTTCACAAAGAACAATTTCAATTTCAGGCATTTTGAATTTATAAAACGGCATCTACTGTTTCTTTAAGAGTCTTTGCTCCTTTATCATAAACAGCGTTTCCAACTACAATTGTATCTGCATATTTTGCCATTTCAGAGGCTTTCTCTTTTGAATCAATACCGCCGCCATAATAAAGAACCGAATCTTCGACAGTTTCTGAGACTGCCTTTACAATTTCAGGTTTTCCGTATGTTCCTGAATATTCAAGATATACAACAGGGAATCTGAAATATTTATCAGCAACTTTAGCAAATGCACAGACGTCTTCAACACTAAGGTCGCATAAAGCTTTTGTTACCCTACCAACAGACGAGTCAGGATTCAATACAATATATGCTTCAGGAACAACCATATCCCACTTTATTGCCTTATCTTTTTTAACCCAGTATTCATGTTTTCCAACAATCCATGTTGTATCAGGAGTGTTTAGAACACTTGGAACAAAAAGACCCTCGACACCATCAAAAATAGCTCCGCTTGGATCTGCAGGTTCTATCACCATTGGGACACCGTATTCTTTTACCTGCTCTCTAAGATGAGTCAGATTTTCTTTTGTGACATTTAATGTTCCAGACAGCATAAGTGCATCAGTACCGCTTGTAACAATATCCTCAACAGATTCTTTTGGCATTTCCTTATCAGGATCAAGCTTTGTTATATGCTTCCAGTTTTTCCAGTCGTTTTTCATTGTGCCTCTGTAAATTTTAGCATTCTGCCTGAATTTTTTGTATTTTTTCCTCTGACAATCCTGTTTTTTGTGTCAGAACAGAAGAATCAGCATTTTTCAGCATATTAATGTCTGTAATTCCAGCGAAAAAAAGCTTTTCAATCATTGATTCACCGATTCCATTGATAGAAAGAAGTTCTTCTTTACCACTTTCAAATGCTTTTTTGCTAATTTTTTCAGGAGTTTTGACTCCCATATTTGAACAGACCAAATTAACATGTTTGAAGACAGTTTCAATATTTAGTCCGGTCTTTAGGCTTAGATAAGCGGGATGAATATTGCAGAAATCATCAGGTGAGATAAAGCCTGCTTCAAAGTATTTTTTAAGACTTACCGCCGGAACACCATAATTTCTTAAAAGCTCTTTGTTTGTGACGCTCTTTGCCTCATAAAGCAGTGTTTCTGCCTCCTGCTCGCTTAAATGCATCTTTAAAAGAATTTTTTCGTTTGATTTTGAAAGATCTTCTATACTATTGATTCCAGAATCAATGACAGCGTTTAGGACTTTTGCATGGCTTCTTCCTTTTCTTGGCGGAATTATTTTCCTTACAAATTTTCTAAGCTCTGATCTTTTTCTTAAAAGTTCAAGAATGTCTTCTGCATCTTTTTTAAGCATTTCAGAAATTTGCGAGTTTATTTCAAGTTTTTCTTCAAGAATGGATTTATCCATATTTGCAATTTCATAAACAGAATAGATATGGACAGAATGAAGTTTATCGATTAACTTTTCTGTGATACTCGGCATCAGCCTTAAAGACTCCAGATTTGAGCTGATATGGTTGCAAAGAGGACATCCTATATCCCATGGCCTTGAACCTTTCCGAATCAGTCTTACATAATTCAAACCATGTGTTTCACAGACATTGTCTTCTTTTATTGCCTTTCCCCACTGGGCAGATGGAAGACCAATGTTAAACGAGCAGTCCGGATATGCAGTACAGCCTATAAACTGAGCCATTCCTTTTGAGCTTCTGATCATAAGGCTGTGTCCACAGACAGGGCATTTGCCAATTATACGCTCTTCGGCTGTCCTGTCCATGATCTCGTTGCCTATGTTTTCTTCGTTTGCTTCAAGTTCATCGAATATTTCATGAAGCATCTTTTTTGACTCTTCGACAACGATTTCCTTGCTTCTCGTACCCTTTTTTATGTCTTCCATATGAGACTCAAGAGTCTGGGTCATATCCGGTTTTGTTATGTGTGCTGCAAACTCCTCAAGAGTATCTGTAACTGCCTTTCCGACAAGTGTCGGTTTTAGAGGAGATTCTTCAACATAGCGTCTTGAAACAAGTTTTCCGATAACATCGTGGCGTGTTGATTTAGTACCAAGGCCAAGTTCTTCCATCTGCTGAATCAGCCTGCTTTGTGAGTAGCGTGGCGGCGGCTGAGTTTCTTTCTCCTCAAGGACAATCTCTTTTATTGGCAGAGTCTCTCCTTTTGACAGGTCAGGAAGAATTTGATCCTTTGCCTGACTGTAGGTATACACATGTCTGTAACCTTCAGTTTCAAGTTTCTGTCCTGTTGATGTGTACTCTTCACCGCCGGCGTCAAACAAAATTTTCATAGTTTTCCAGCGTGCATCAGGAGATAATGTGGCAAGAAAACGTCTTACAACAAGCTCATATACTTTCCATGCCTGTTCATTCATCTGTGAAGGCTTTGCCGCACCTGCAGGATGAATCGGAGGGTGATCTGTGCTTGATTTCTTGCCCCGTGTCGGCTCTTTTCTTCTGTTTTCAGATATCCATTCAACATCTTTTACAAAAGGAGTTCTTTTAAGCTCGGATAATATCTCATTTAAATCAAGGGATGGAGGATATATTGTATTATCAGTTCTTGGATATGAGATAAAACCGTTCATGTAAAGCTCTTCTGCAATCCTCATTGCATTAGATGCACTAAGTCCAATCCGGCCTGCCGCTACAATAAAAGCTGTTGTATCAAATGGTGTAGGAGCAGAATCATTCTTTGTTCCCTCACGTACTTCTTTTACCAAAAGAGGCTCTTTGGTAGCTGACTTTGCAGTTTTGGCTTCATCATAAACCCAGAATTTGCCATTAGTGTGCCTTGCCTCTATTTCGATACTGTTTTTTTCCGTTATTAGCCCAAGCATCCAGTATGGCTGTGGGATAAAAGAATCAATTTCCCTTTCCCTTTCAACTATCATACTAAGAGTAGGACTTTGCACACGGCCGACACTTAATATGTTGTTACCGCCCCTTTTTGCGGCAATGCTGATAAAACGGGTTAGTGACGCACCCCATACAAGATCAATTTCCTGTCTTGTCTCACCTGCGGATGCAAGATTGAAATCTATTTCAGTTGGATTGTCAAATGCACTCAAAATTTCCTGTCTTGTGATTGCACTAAAAATCGCTCTGTTTATTCTTACATCTTTGTTTGCAGATCTTACAATCTCATATGCCTCTTTTCCGATCAACTCTCCTTCACGATCATAATCGGTTGCAATTGTAACAAGAGTCGCTTTTTTTGCGTATTTTTTAATTAAAGAGATTATTTTTTTCTCTGTCGGTTTTTTAATCATTCCGGCATCGATAAGAGTTCTTGGAGTATGCACCTCAGATCGCCAGTTAGAGTAGCCCTCTTCAAAATCCACCTCTACAACATGGCCGCGGAGACCTATTGCAACTGAATCATTGAAATGATATGAGTTTACACCGCCTGTTTTGTCAGAAGTTAACTTGCTGGTGCCGGCCAAAAAACCGGCGATTCTCTGTGCCGCAATATTCTTTTCAGCTATGATAAGGTGCATTTTAAAGGTCACTCCATTTTGGATATATAATCTGTTATTAATTTGTTCAGGCTTTTTGGATCGGCACGGCCTTTTGTCTCTCTCATTACCTGACCGACAAGGAAATTTAATGCATTGCCTTTGCCGCTGTGAAAGTCAGAAACAGCCTGAGGATTGGCTGAAACGACTGCTTTTATTATTTCAGAAAATTCGTCATCTTTTCCTTTTGAAAGGCCAAGCCTTAAAACAATATCAGAAGGCATCTCACATTCTTCATTGTTTTTTATCTGATCAAGCATTATCCGAAGAACATCTACTCCTACTCTGTCTGTAATTTCTTTGTCCTTTAAAAGAACAATCAAATCCTTAAAGTTCTCTTCTAAAACAGAGTCTATCTTCATATCACGGTAATAAAGCTCTCCCAAAAGCGTATCTGCAATCCATGTCGCAGAAAGCTGAGGATCTAAAGATGCAATGTTTTCATAAAATACTGCAACTCTGATATCGCCTGTAAGTGTTTTTGCATGATTAACCGAGATATTATATTGAGTGATAAATCTCTCACGCCTTGCATCAGGAAGTTCTGGCAGTGCAATTTCATCTGCCCAGTCCTTAACTCTCAGAGGCGGCAAATCAGGTTCAGGGAAGTAGCGATAGTCATTTTCATCCTCTTTGCTTCTTGAACCTGTTGTAATTCCCCTTCCTTCAAGAAAATGCCTTGTTTCCTGAACAATTTCCTGACCACGCCTTAATAAGTTCCTTTGTCGTGTTATCTCAAAGGTAAGCGCCTTTTCAACACCTTTGTATGAAGAGATGTTTTTACACTCGACACGCTTGTGTCCTTCAAGTGAGATATTTGCATCAACACGAATTGCTCCTTCTTTTTCGCCGTCGAAAACATCCAGATATTCAAGAGTTGCACGAAGTTTGTTTAAGAATCTCCTTGCTTCTTTTGGAGATGAGATATCAGGCTCTGTTACAATTTCAATTAATGGAATTGACGATCTGTTATAATCAACAAGAGTGTATCCTGCTCTGTCGCGTGAAATCTTGTGAACAAGCCTGCCTGGATCTTCTTCCAGATGAATTCTTGTAATTCTAATCTCTTTGTCATGTCCCTCATCATCATCGACTATCATCTTTCCCTTTTCTGCAACAGGCTTGTCATACTGACTTATCTGATACCCTTTTGGAAGGTCGGGATAGAAGTAATTCTTCCTTGAAAACTCGGAATAATCGGATATCTGAAGGTTTAATGCTTTTGCAACCTTAAGTGCATAGATTACTGCCTGCCTGTTTAGTTTTGGAAGAGCTCCTGGAAGTCCAAGACAAATCGGGCATACATGAGTGTTTGGCTCATCATCACGGTAATCAGTGGAGCACCCGCAAAAAAGTTTAGTCTTTGTGTTGAGCTGACAGTGAATTTCAAGACCAATGATGACTTTTAGGTCTTTTACATCCTTTGTTTCAGCCATATCACTGCACCTCCTGTTCAAATGCAAATGCGGCATCAATTACTGATTCTTCGTCAAAGTGTCTTCCAATTATCTGAAGACCTACAGGCATCTTTTCTACATAGCCGCATGGGACAGATATTGCAGGAACGCCTGCCAGGTTTGCCGGGACTGTTAAGATGTCGCTTAAGTACATCTCAAGTGGATCGCTTTTCTCACCGATTTTAAAGGCAATGTTTGGCATTGTCGGCCCTGCTATAAGATCTGCATCTTTTAAGACTCTTATGAAGTCTTTTTTGATGTTTTCCTTTGCAACTTTTGCCTTTGCATAATATTTGCCGTAATAACCTGCAGAAAGTGCAAATGTTCCAAGAAGAATTCTTCGTTTTACTTCTTCTCCGAATTTATCCTTTCGGTATTCGCGGTATTCGTCATGCCATTTCTTAAGCATTCCAACTTTTGGACCAAAGCGGACACCATCAAATCTGGAAAGGTTGGATGAAGCCTCGCTTGTGCAGGTTACATAATAGGCCGCAAGAGCATAGCTCATGGATGGAATTGAGCATTCAGATATTGTCGCTCCCATATCCTCAAATTTTAAGATGGCATTCATAACACACTTTGAGACCTCTTCATCAACACCCTCTCCAAAGTACTCCTTTGGAACTGCTATTTTTTTGCCCTTTATTTCAGGTGATGGTGTATGAAGATATGGTTTTTCAACTGCTGTTGAATCATATATGTCAGGCTTTGATATAACTTCAAAAAGTCTTGATACATCTGTGACATTTTTTGCCATCGGGCCTATTTGTTCCAGTGAATTTGAATATGCAATAAGACCGTACCTCGAAACACGGCCATATGTTGGTTTCAAACCTACAATTCCACAAAAGGATGCAGGACATCTGATTGAACCGCCGGTATCTGTTCCAAGTGCCATAGGAACCATCCCGCAAGCAACTGCCGCCGCACTTCCTCCTGAAGAGCCGCCGGGAACCCTTGTCTCATCACAGGGATTTGTTGTAATGCCATATGCTGAACTTTCGGTTGTTGTTCCCATACCAAATTCGTCCATGTTGGTTTTTCCAACAATAACTGCTCCCTGCTTTTTCAGAAGAGTGACTACATGCGCATCATATGGAGGAATGTATCCTTTGAGTATTTTTGATCCGCATGTTGTCTCAATGCCTTTTGTTGAGATATTATCTTTTACTGCAACAGGTATTCCGGAAAGGTTTCCCTCTCCATATTCCGAATTTTTTACAGTCGTTATAAAGGCGTTGTTTTTATCCTCTGCATCAAAGATGAATTTCTTCAATTTCACATCACCTTCGGTGATTTTATGTATCCGTCTTCAGTTTCATCAGCATTAGACAGTGCATCGGCCTGTGAAAGAGATGGCATCACCTCATCTTCACGCAGAATATTTAGGATTTCATCATCCTTTGTTTCTTCATATTCGACCGTATCCAAAATGTCAAAATAACCAAGAATATTGTTGAACTGACTGGTAAATCCGGCCAGTTCATCTTTATCTATTGAGATGTCGGCAAGTTTTGCTATGCCTTCCACTTCTTCTTCAGAGACCATTATTCCAAGAACCTCAATTTAAGTGATCTATGTACCGTTGCACGGAGTTTTTATAACCATTATCCCGTGCAAGTTTTTGTATTTCCTTCATGACACCACTCCCGTATTGCATGGCTTTTTTGCCATAAAAGGCAATTTCATCGCCTAAATACAGGGAAGCAACCTCTCTTAAGGGGTATTTTCTGATACTTCCTGCCAGCATTTCAGAAGGCGGGATTTCACCTGCAGCGCGCACCACTCTAACATCAAGGTACGGGCATGATATATATGTGTTGTTTTTCGCCGCAACTGCCTGATCACGTTTTCCCTGCATAGAAAGACCTTCAAAGTCTTTTTTCAGTGTTTTTTCTATATCATCTGTTTCAAGATAACGTGCATATCCTCCGAATAATTCATCCGCACCCTGCCCAGCAACAATTTTCTCATAGCCGTTTTCCTGCGCCCATTTTGTAATGAAATACTGCGTTGTAGCAATTGAGGCTTCAACCGGCGTTTTTAAAGGAATCAACGGAAGCACAATCTTCAACGCTCTTTTAACTTCAGAAGGCATGATTTCTATGAAGTTTGTATCTTTAAGGCCAATCTCTTTAGAAACTTCTTTTGCATGAATTAAATCATGAGAACCTGAAATTCCGACAGTTACACTGGGTCTTTGTGCTATTTTTGCAATGAGGGCTGAGTCAACTCCGCCGGAGAATGCAACAACACAATCTTTTTTTCGCAGAACAACTGCTTTTTCTATAGCTTTTTCAAGAGACAAAAGATCAGGAGCAGGAGAAATATCCCCTTTAATAACACCTGAGCAGACAATTTTTCCTGCAGGGCAATCCCCGGGCATTATTCCAAGACAGTCTCTTGCCATGCAGTCATCCCACTGCAGAAAAAATTCTCCACCACAATCTGATAATATTTCAGGAAAATTTTTGATAATATCCTCAATTTCTGAATTGGTAAGAATTTTTCCGTCTTTTTCCATCCACCCACGAATTTTCAAAATGTTTTCACATCCCAAAATCAAAAAGAGTTGTTCTTGAGGGATCAACATCATTCCAGTTCATCCCAATTGCTTCTATTATACGTGAAATTGGCTGTTTGATACTTTTTTCCATCATTACCTCCCAGTCAACTATAAATTCAGGAGGCACCTGGTCTGCATATTCAAAGTCCAAAACATCAGTCTGCGGATACTTTGAAGTGACGCTTTTTATGTACACTCTTTTAGGCTTGCTTCCCCTTTTAAAATCAGTTCCAAGATATTTGTTGGAATAAATTGCTCCTCTTACATGTGCATCGGGACTTTCATATGACTTAAGTTCTTTTCCAATACCTCCTGGTATTCCAATATCTTCAAGAGAATATTCGCCTTTTCTGTAACTTTTGATTACATCTCCCAGATACTTCTTAAGCTCGGATTTTTCAGCGCCTTTTAGTATAAGCTCCATCACTTTGTGCTGGACTTCCTTTGTCATATGGGGCGAATCACTTCTCTTCATTTCAAAGCCGACAATATCAATCTGTTCTGTATCTTTTCCCTCTTTCCAGACAAGATATCCGGCATATCTCTTCTTCTTTCCTGCCTGGAAAAACCGCCTGTAAATTTTTTCAAATTTAATGGAAAAGTAATGCTCCTCTGCACCAAGCTTATCTAAAGCAAATTCTGAGTAACTCTGATTCAGTGCTTTTTCAATCTCAAATGCTGTCTTTATTGTATCATCCCTCTCCATTTTAGGAAGCATTATCATACATGAATCAGTATCGCCGTAGATCACAGAGTAACCCATATTTTCGATAACCTTTCTTGTATGCTCAATTATTGCTCTTCCAACCGATGTTACAGCAGAACCAATTTCTCTATCATAAAGCCTGAATCTTGCATAACCACTTACGCCATAATATGTGTTCATAATAACTTTCAACACGTTTTGCTGAAGATCATAGAGAACATATTCATATGAGCCATATTCAAATGAATTTCGAAGGGCTTTTTTCTCATCTCTTTCCTTTAAAAGATCGCTTATAATGCTTCTTGTAAGCCCGTCAGGCTCTTTTTTAAACCGGATTCCATTTGGTGCATGAAGTTCGCCGCTGACATCCTTGGTCTCTGGTGATGCATTAATCGTCATCATGCACATAGGATAGAGGGATTTTAAATCAAGCACTACAACGTTCTCTTTAACGCCAAGTGACGGGTCAAATACAGTTGCTCCTTCAAATTCTTCTGCATCTGCAAAACCTTTTGATGGAAGAATATATTTCCCAAAAGCCTTTCTTAAGACAAAAATATCAATTACATTTGAAGAGTTGAGTGTTCTGTCAAGAGGACAGCCGACATAGCGTGCAATTTCTCTGTAGAATTCAACAATGTTATTCTTTTTGTTGATGCCTACGCATAATAAAACATCTTTTACATTATATTCTATTAGCTTTTGAGGGTCTTTTTCCCAAAGTTCGGAGATAGTTCCTGTATAACGGATTTTTCCTTCACCAATTTCATCCTCTGCAACCGCATCAAGCCTGTATGACTCTTTTCTTGCGCCCTGCATCTTCTTATAAGCCGTTAATAGATCAAAAAGAGCGCGTCCACGTGTTGGATTTCTTGCACCGGCGCCAGGTATTCTTGAAAGAGCGTCTTCACGGATTTTAAGAATCTCCATTCTTTTAAGAATATACGGAATGTCAAAATCAACAAAATTCCAGCCTGATAAAACATCAGGATCTTTTTCTGTTACATATTCAGAAAGACTTAGGAGAAGGTCTCTTTCACAGGAGAAAATCTTTATCTCATGCTTTTCTGACACAGGTTTTATTTGAATATCGCAATTTCTGTCTTTTGGCCAGAAAAAAGTTGTATATGTGTCATCAAATGAATCCCAGCAGGTTATGCAGTTTATCATTTCCCTGTTTGCATCTGGAAATCCGTTTTCATCTTCACACTCGATATCCATGAAACAGATTCTTGCAGGAGCATTAACTTCTTCAGCTCTTATATCATGAAAATCCACAATCTCTGACGGGGTAAATATGCCTCCTGTAAGACCCATATCTATCATAAAACGGGTTGCAAAAGGAATATCTGCTTCAAAGTGTGTGAAACCCTCACGCATGTCCCTGACATCTCCGGGCTTTGGAGTATATATCCGTGTTAATTCTTCTCCCCTTATTGATACAAATTTATTTGAAAATTCAGCCTCTGTTCCATCAGGAATTCTTCTGGTTTTTGCTTCTTTTGCTGTTGTATAAAAATAGGGTCGAAATCCGGTTACAATTATCTGATGTGCATCGCCGGATTCTTCCCTTCCAAAGATATGAATTATTGTTCCTTCAGGACTGTTTGAGTACTCAACCTGATTTATTGCAAGTTTGAGAGGTTTACTTTCCACCTGCATCTTCTGCCCTCCTGCACAAATTTTTTAAGTGTACAGATGCTTCTTTTAATTTATCCAGTTCCCAGTCGTCAAGCTGTTTTTCAATTATCTCTTCGACACCTTCTTTTCCAATTCTTGCAGGAACTCCGATTGAGAGGTTAAATAAGCCATATTCACCTTCAAGTATACATGAGCACGGCAAAATTTCTTTTTTATCTTCTTTTATTGCAGAAACAAGTCTGATTATATTAAATGCCGGCCCAAAAACAGTGCCACCTTTTCCTTTTATCACCGGCATGCTTGCATTTTTCATATCAGAGAGTATCTCTTCTCTTATTTCAGAGTCTGTTTTTTCCAGCAGATCTGAAAATACAGGGACCTGATGTTCACCATGCTCACCCATCACAAAAGAGCCCTTGCTGTCAAATCCTCTTATATTTAAAAAATTTTCAAATCTTGCAAGATCAACAAGTCCTCCAAATCCAATACATCTGCGTCTGTTAAGACCTGCCTTTTTACAAATATAATAATTCAATGCATCAACAGGATTTGTTACATTGATTACGATTCCTTTAAAGCCGTTAATATTTGAGCAGAATTCATCTGCAACAGGTATATTTGAATTAAGAAGATCAGCCCTTGTCTTAACTGTAGGATTTCTCGGCAGTCCTGCTGTAAAAACAATTATATCTGAGTTTTTAAGATCACTCAGATCTGTTGTTATATCCAAATCAAGTCCTGTGTGTATTATGTCCAGTTTTTGAGCATGAAGAAGGGAAGAGTTGCAGTCGGTTATTGTGATTTTATCAGCGATTCCCAAAACTGCTGAGAGGTATGCAACTTCTCCGCCAATCTTTCCGGCTCCTATTATGGAGAGATGTGTCATTGTTGATCAAGTTTAGGCGAATGCTAATAATAAAATAGCTCTAAAGTATCCACAATCCAAATGGTGACTTTAATAAGAGAAGATAATATCACGGCAGGCGGGATTTTAATGGACAATCATCTAATCCTGGCCGCAGGCATTCTTGGGACAACCGGTGCATCTCTCAACAGAATGCTAAGTAATGGTGCCGGCGCTGTTGTTACAAAATCTATCGGGCCATCTCCAAAAGAAGGCCATAAAGGCCCGTGTGTTTATGTTATGGACGGCGCGGTCTTAAATGCGATGGGACTTCCAAATCCCTCATCAGACTTTATTGAAGAGCTTAATGTTTTAAAAGACAAGCCTGTTATTGCAAGTATTTTTGGCGCAGACCCGGATGAATTCCATGAGGTTGCCAGCTGGTTTAAGGGAAAGGTCAGAGGGTTTGAGCTGAATGTATCATGTCCGCATGCACAGGGTTATGGTGCACAGATTGGATGCAATCCGGGTCTTGTTTTAGAGTGTACACGTGCTGTTTCAAGAACAGGGCTTCCGGTCTGGGTTAAACTGACACCCAATGTGACCGATATAAAAGAATCTGGAATTGCCGCGGAGAGGGGTGGTGCATCAGCGGTTGTTGCAATTAACACTTTGAAGGCAATGAGAATATCAACTGATCTCAGGCGTCCAGTACTTGGAAATCTGACCGGCGGCCTTTCAGGTCCTGCAATATTTCCTGTTGCTCTCCGCTGTGTTTTTGAACTTTACAAGGCGCTTAACATCCCGGTTATCGGATGCGGCGGCGTGTCATCTGCCGATAATGTAATTGAGATGATGATGGCAGGCGCATCTGCTGTTGAAATTGGAAGTGCGGTTTTGGACAGAAATGATATTTTTGAAAAGATTGCCGGTGATTTGTACTCTGAAGAAGGAGAAAAAGCATCAGATATTATTGGGTGTGCACATGAATGAAATACCATCAGTTGCAGTTAAAATAAAAGAAATAATTGACGAAACTCCAACAATAAAAACATTTGTATTTGACAGGGAATTTGAATTCAGCGCAGGACAGTTCTGCATGGTATGGATTTTAGGAGTAGATGAAATTCCAATGGGTCTTTCGTCATCAGATTCTATTACTGTTCAGAAAGTCGGAGATGCAACATCAAAACTTTTTATGATGAAACCCGGTGATAAACTTGGTATTAAAGCGCCGCTTGGAAACGGGTTTTCTCCGGGGAAAAAAGTTTTGGCAATCGCCGGAGGGGTTGGTGCGGCGCCTCTTCGTCCTCTGGCACAAAAAGGTCAGTGTGACACCTTTTTGCTTGGCTGTAGAAACCGCTCAGAGCTTTTATATGAAAAGGAATTGTCAGAGCTTACAAATCTTCATATTGCAACAGATGACGGGTCATATGGCCATCATGGTTTTGTAACGGACTTAATGGGGGATATCGACCTGAAATCATTTGATACAATATGTGTATGCGGCCCTGAGATAATGATGGCAGGTGTTTTAAAAGTATTAAATGAGGCAGGAATTGCAAAAAGAGGGCAGTTCTCGCTGGTCCGTTATATGAAATGCGGCGTTGGAATATGTGGTTCATGCTGTCTTGACCCTGACGGGCTCAGAGTCTGCCGTGACGGCCCTGTATTTTTCGGAGACATCCTTTTAAAAAGCAGTGAATTTTCAAAATATTCCCGTGATGCATCCGGAAGAAAGGTATCTGCATCAAATGTTCATTAAATATTAACTTCTTTTTTTTAATTTAAATTTCATCAGGATTTTTTATTAACTGTGATATTTTTTTATTAACTGTGATATTTTTTTATTAACTGTGATATTTTTTTATTAACTGTGATATTTTTTTATTAACTGTGATATTTTTTTATTAACTGTGATATTTTTTATTTTTCTGTGATTTTTCTTATTATCCGGGGTATTTTTTTGGTAATTTTTCTTATTATATGTTATTCTGTTATCTGTGGTATTTTCCGCCGCGATTAATGTTGTATGCTCTGTAAATCTGTTCAATCAAAATGAATCTTGCAATCTGATGAGTAAATGTTAATTTTGAAAGACAAAGTCTGAAATCCGCTCTTTTAATAAGATTTTCAGAAACTCCAAGACTGCCTCCGACTACAAAAACAATCCTGCTTATTCCGGAAAGTTCAAGATCTTTTAACTTTAAAGCTAAAGATTCAGAATCTGTCATTTCACCTTTCAAGTCAAGTAAAATAAGATAATCGCCGGTTTTTAAAGAAGAAATAACTTTTTCTCCTTCTTTGTCAAGTATTTTTTTTTGAAGGTTTAATGACGGATTTTCAGGAATACTTTCATCGGAAATTTCTGTTATTTCAAGATTTATGTACTGCTTTAAACGTTTTGAATATTCTAAAATGCCTTCGTGCAGGTATTTCTCCTTTATTTTTCCAATTGCAATAATCCTGACAGCAGTAACCATTAAAGAAAATCACCCATTTTTAATCTCTCCAAATCCTCAAGATGGTTGATATTAACAAAAGTCATCAGTTTTGGGTCAATATCTCTTAGCATATCCACATTCAGATAATATGACCGGATGCTTTTTACCATCTCCCTAAGTGACAGAGATTTATGAGATGCCAGATATTTTTCAAGAGCTTCTTTTTTGTAAACCGCATGGAGAGGTTCGATCATATCTTTTTCAGAGTTGTTCCAGCAGGGAATGACCGCCTCATAATCATTTATCAGCTCAAACAGCCTGTCTATAACATTTTTGTTTACAAATGGCATATCACATGCAACAGCAAACAAAGTATCTCCTGAGGCGGCCTTAATTCCTGCGTGGAGTCCGCCAACGGGACCTGTTCCTTTTCTGATATCAGATACAATTTTTACTCCCTGTATATCCACAAATCTCTGGCAGTGTGATTCATCCCTTGCAACGATGATTATTTCATCAACGGACTCTTTTAGTGTAAACAGTAGTCTGTCGATAAAAGTCTCTCCATTGTAAGAGAAATGGTATTTCTCCATCCCTCCTGCCCTTTTTGCCTCGCCGCCTGCAAGAATTATTCCGGACTTCAAAAAATATTCCTCCAGTATTTTCCATCAAAAACGTTCATGAAAAATTAGTTTTCATGCGCTGTTTTATCCAAAATCAAATTCTCTTTTAGTTTAATCAGATTAACAACTGTACTGTTAACAGGCGTTTTAATTCCGTAATTTTTGCCTGTTTTTACAATATAGCCGTTTATGAAATCAATTTCTGTTTTTTTGCCGATTGAAAGATCCTGATACATTGAGGAGTGATGCTCTGCTGTAGACGGAATTTGATTGTTTTTCAAATAATACATGTATTCCTCTGCAGTTTTCCAATCCATAGTGACTTTTTCTGCCTTACTGACCTCAAAAGCCTCTTTTACAATTTCGGATATTATTTCCATTGCATTGTTGTCGAGCAGTTTTCCATAAGGAACTTTCATAACTGCACCAAGAGGGTTTAAAGCGGCGTTATAAAGGGTTTTTCCCCAAATCGCACCACTTATATTTGTCTCTTCCAAAATATCAAGACCTGCCTTCTGAAAAATGCTGACTATTGTTTTTACTTTTTCATTTGTTCCTTTTGGATATAATCCAAGTTTTATTGGAGATGCCTGTACAGATACATGAACATATCCGTCATCCTGCCATTCAAAACCGGTGATTATCATTCCGCCAATTACACAGTCTGTAAATTCTTTAATTATATCCTCATTCCCAATACCGTTTTGAAGACTGATAACAGGAGTATCTTTAATGAAGTCTTTAAACTGCTCACAGATTTCTCTTGTGGCATTGGATTTGGATGTAATTATTATAAAGTCAAATTTTTCATCTTCGGCAGGCATTTCAGAACATTTAAAAGAGTAATTGCTCTCACCCCATATGCCGGTCATGACAAATCCACGTTTTTCTATTGCTTTAGCGTGCTTCTGTCTGCATACAGCATGAACTTCACATATTTTTGAGAGTTTTGCAGAAATGCACAGTCCTACCGCACCTGCTCCAAGGATTGCAATTTTCATCGGTATCTTAAATTTATTTTGATTTAATCTATGATAAACCTGCGAGATTTCTTTTTTTCTTTTCAATCTCTAAAAGTGACTTTTTTATCATAATATCAGGAGTGAATCCACCAAGACTGTTTTTGGATACAACCCTGTGGCATGGAATTATAAGAGGAGTCGGATTTCTCTTCATTGCAATTCCAACAGTTCTGTGATGAGTCCCGCAGATTTCAGCAACTTCAGAGTATGTTTTTGTCTCCCCGTATGGTATTTCAAAAACTGCCCTGTAAATGTTATTGTATGGATGACCGTCTGTTAGCGCAACTGATGTGAGAGGTGAAAGAGTGTCTTTTTTTCCGCTTAAGAAAAGTTTTATCTGGGGCGGTACATATGATTCCTCTCCAAACCGCTCAAATGATACTTTGTGAACTAGGTTTTCAGACCATAAAATCCTGATTCTCCAAAGTCCAAAGCGGCAGACCCCGCTTCTTATCTCCATTTTTTACTACCTGTCTTTATTGAATTACCTAAGTTTTATTTTATTACCGATCTTTTATTTTATTACCGATCTTTTATTTTATTAACTATCTCCATTTGGAAATACCGGATTTAAATTCGTTTATTGTACATTCAGTTAATTCATCCTGCATCCATGGAGGAAGCCCTTTTTTTACAGAATCATCCAAAAATCGCTCTTCGCCAAGCAAAAGAACTCCTCTGTCCTCAGGAGTTCTCAATACCCTTCCAAGCGCCTGTATTGCCTTGTTTATAGCAGGGAGTGTATATGATAAAAATTCTCCTTCTTTTCCAAATTTGTTTTTGAAATAATCATTAATCATTTTTCTTACATCATTAAAAGGTGCAAGTGGAAGGCCGATTACAATAGCGCCGTTTAACATCTCACCTCTATAATCAAGACCTTCACTCCATTTCCCACCACATACTCCAAAAATTATTCCGGAACGGTTTACCTCCGGAAGTGACATGAAAACTTTCAGATCACTTGTTGCCTGTGCAGAATCCTGCGACTCGATGAATACATCCTTTCCTTTCAGCTTTTTAGGTATGTTTGCTGTAAAGGTCTTTAGCATATCATATGACGGAAAATATACTGCAAGATTTCCTTTTAGGCCTGCAAATGTGTTGATATAATCAAGTATTCTGTTTTGGTTATCCCTGTCACGTCTCATGCTGAATGCGGATGTAATGTCTTTTGCACAGAAAATAAGTCTGTTTTCTTTTGGAAAAGCATTTGGAAGCGATAATGTTTTTACATCCAATTCTCCAAAATAAAGCAGTTTATAACTTTCAACAGGAGACAGCGTGCCGGATATCATAATACATGAACGATGGGATTTGGCTATTTCGGAAAGCGTCTTTGAAGGATCGATATTTCTGACCTCAAGAGATATCTGATCGTCTGTTTTTTTGTATATTGTAAGGTATGAATCATCACCTGAGGACTGAAGAATTTTTATAAAAAATTCTGTAAGCTTCTCTACAGGACTTTCCTTAAAATCTCCTTTTTCAAGCTTTGCTTCACGTATCGCTTCTGCAATTCTTAAGAGATCATCTGATATTTCATCGGTTTTCTGATATAAAGTGCCGTTAAGGATGTATCTTGTAAATATTGATGGATCAAACCAGTCCTCCTGTTTGATTGAGCGTTTAAGACTCACCATGAAATTCTGAATCTGGGGAATTAGGTTTAACACTGCTTCAACTCCGCCAATCCTCCCTCTCATATGTGAAAGTTCATTTTGGGCAAGTTCAAGTGAGGACTCACTAAGTGTAACCGTCTGAATGCTCTGTACAGTTTCTCCACAGTTGTGGGCTTCATCAATCAGAAGAATTGTATTTTCCGGTTCTATTCCAATTGTCTGATACATCTGCTCTCTTATTGTTTCATCAAAGAGATGGTGGAAGTTTAACAAAATTACATCTGCATCACGTGCCGCCTGAAGCATAACTTCATAGGGGCAGATTTCCCCACAGATTTCATGTATCTTTTCAGGCGAAACAATTCTTCTTGAGGCCTGTTCTGCTTTTGTTTTCAGAGAGTTTGAAGGAACCATTTTAAGTCCTTCTCCTCCCTCGACATATATTTTTGAGCGGATGAAATACGGGCATAACAAAGGATGTTCAGAATCCTGGTGGCGAAGCTGTGTTTTAAGCACAGGATCATTTGCAGGAATGAGTGAACCTCTATGCGCGCGATCTCGCATGAGAGATGTTGAAAAAGCTTTTAATCCCTCACACATCCGGTAAATATCGCCTTCTCCGCCCATCATACACATTTTGCGTTTCCCAACAAGATATGCAACTTTAAGATGGCCTTTCTTTCTTTTAATTAGTTCAAGCTCTCTGATGAAGGTATTAAGCTGGCTTACTGTTCTTACTGCAACAAGTATCTTTTTTCCTTTTGCTTTTGGAATAAGGGCTGAAAGAATACTTGATTTGCCGCTTCCGGTGGGTGCATCTATCATACATATCTGATTATTTGAGACACATTCCGAGGCTAAATCCAGCATTTCCTTCTGGTGTGGTCTGTATGTTTCATATGGAAACCAGTCATCAGGACAATCCATTAATTACATATTGGTTGAAGAAACATTTTGTAATATCGCACCGCGTTGTTTGGAAAAGAAGTTTAAAATTAAAAACATTCAGGGAGAATAATGGATAAATTCTATAGATCAAAAGATGATTGCGTAATTGCAGGCGTATGCGGAGGTCTGGGTAAAAAACTTGATATTGACCCAAATATATTAAGAATTCTCTGGGTGCTTTTTTGTCTTTTTTATGGCACAGGATTGATAATATATATTCTTGCATGGATTTTTTTGCCTGAGGAAGAGGAAAGCACGATAATAAACGCCGAATACAAAATGAAAGATAATTGAGTGATTAATTGTCATTTGCAAAATTAATATTTACAAAATTGTCATTTAAAAAATTATTATCTACAATAATATTCTTTTTCAAAATTCTGTTTTTAAAATTTCTTATATTCTTCAGATTTCAGATATTTTTGAGATTAAAGATAATATAATTGATTAAATAATTATAAGGTTTTAAGTAATTTTAAAATTTTTATACAGTTTTAAGAAATTCTCTTCCGACATCTATTCATATCAGATACCGGTACAGTTTTACTAATAAAACAACAAATAAATAAACACTATGGCAATCCACCCCATTGACTACCGGTATGGAACGACTGAGATGCGAAGCATCTGGGACGAAAATAACAGATTTTTTTCTATTGTTAAGACTGAAATAGCCCTGGCAAAGGCTGAAGGTGAAAACGGCCTCATTCCAAAAGATGCTGCAGAAGAAATTGCACAAAAGGGAATGAATGCCTCCAAAAAAAGGGCTGATGAAATTGAAGCTTTGATTAACCATGATATGATGGCGGTTGTAAAGGCAATAACCGAAGCTACCGGGGATTCCGGGCGCTGGATTCACTATGGTGCAACATCAAATGATATCCTCGATACTGCAACAGGGCTTCAGATAAGAGACAGCCTTTTTTTAATTGAGGAAAAGTTAAAAAAACTGCTCGGACTTTTACTAAAAAAAGCAGAAGAGACTCAAAAACTTGTCTGCGCAGGAAGAACACACGGGCAGATAGGTGTTCCTACAACATATGGTCTTAGATTTTCTATATGGGCCGCAGAGACTGCAAGACACATTGAAAGACTTCAGCAGATGCTTCCCCGTGTTGCTGTAGGCCAGATGACAGGCGCTGTTGGCACACAGGCATCTCTTGGCAACAAAGGTCATGAAGTTATGATCTCAATGATGAATCACCTTGAATTATCTCCTGTTGAGGTTTCAAATCAGTTGATACAACGTGACCGTTATGCGGAATATTTTATGTTCCTTGCAAATATGGCAACAACGCTTGATAAAATAGGCATTGAAATCCGGATGATGCAGAGATCAGAAATTGGCGAGATGGAAGAAGCTTTTGGTAAAAACCAGGTAGGATCATCTACAATGCCGCATAAGAGAAATCCGATAAAATCCGAACAGGTATGTGGTCTGGCAAGAGTTGTCCGCTCATTTGTAGAACCTGCACTTTTAAACAATACTCTCTGGGATGAGCGTGATCTTACAAACTCTTCATGTGAAAGAGTAATATTCCCGGAAGCATCAATTCTTGCAGATCACATCTTAAATGTGATGATCAAGGTGATTGAAGGTCTTACATTAAAGCCTGAAAATATAAAAAGAAATCTTGAGATTCTCCAGGGTGTTAATATGGCAGAATCAGTCATGATTGAATTAACAAAAAAGGGAATGGACAGGCAGGAGGCTCACGAAATCGTAAGAGTTGCAAGCATGCAGGCTCTTGAAACAAAAAACCCGGTATCAGAGATACTTTCAGAAAATAAGAATGTATCAGTTTATCTTTCAAAAGAAGAGATTGAATCTTTGCTTAATGCTGACAATTATATAGGAACTGCCGAATGGCAGGTTGAAAATATAATCAAAAATCTGCGTCCAATGGTAAATTAAAGGTAAATTAAATTATTTTGGACAGATATAATTTTTTCATTTTATCTGCCCACTCACCAATATCCTGCCAGTTTCTGAAATCTCCGGTTGCCTCTTTATTAAATATTTTATTAAGCCGCTTTCTGAAAGGCAGGTTCTCAGGCGATATTTTACCGGCAAACATTCCGACATCCAAAAGATCAATCAGCTTTCCAATTTCATCAGATATCCTGGACATATTTAAGATGTTTTCATCGTTTTTTTCTTTCAATGATATTCCGACAATAAAAAGTGCAGTCATCCTTTTTAAAAGCCAGTTTCTGTGAAGCCTTACAAATTCAACTGTTTCAGGGAGGAGTTTATTGTCATAAACAGGTGTTCCAATAATTACAAGATTATATTTTCTGACATCATCAATATCCTGAATTCTTTTAACATCTGTTATAATTCCTTCATCCAGAAATGAATTTTTGATTGACCATGCAATATCTGCGGTTGATCCGTGTTTGGTTGAGTATGCTATCAAAACATGCCCTAAATCTTTATTTATAGACTGGGAAACATACCTGACAGGTATATTCTGTTTTTTTTCATTATCTGGTGTACCTTTGGCATCATCATCGTTCTCATGACCACCGTGTTCATCAGGGTCATTATTCTTCACTGCATCTTCAGGTTCTATCGGTTCTTTTGAATCTTTTGAATCTTTTGTTTCTTTTGGTTCATTTTGTTTGTTTGAATCATTTGAGTCGTCTGATTCTTTTGGTTCAGCAGTTTTTATATTTTCATCATTCGCGGTCTGCTTTTTATGCTTTTTTTCTGCAATAGCTATAGCCGCAAATTTATCTCCTGTTCCCGATTTGGCCCAGCCATATGCTCCAAAACCAAAAAGAACAATCAGATCCAGAATGTATGGAACAATTTTTATATTAAGAATAGTATTATCTGTACCTGACTGCCAGATTTTTAAGTGCTCCTCTGCTGAAAGTATGTTGTCTGATGATTTAACAGGATATATTGGCAGAATTTCCTTATCTTCAAGAAGAAGGACTGCTTCTTCAATCAATCTGTATTTTATTACAATTTTCTGATTATTTTCAAGTTTCAAAGAAATTTCTTCAGTTTCGCTTCCTGCATTTTCTATTGTAAATAATTCCTCCTCGCCTTTCCCAAAAAGTGCCCGTGGCGATGAAAATATCTGTCCTTCATTTTCCGAGACAAAATCCAGCAGATTTTTAAAATTAGTATTCATTTTCTTGTATCATTCCTATTATTGTTTCATTAGCTGAATAAGTAAAGGTTGGTTTATTAATATATTGAATATATTAAAACCAATAACAATTCTTTTACTGATAATTTTTCATTCAGGAGGTGATGAATCAAATTTTTTATGTACTACTCAATAAACTTGTCCACAAGTCTCCATTAGTAATTAGATGTATGTTACTGTAAAAGAATAATTAATCCTTTGCTGATAAAGTCAGGAAGCAGATTTAAAAAAGTGAATTGTAAAAAATAAAAACCATTTATTTTTTTGCATAAAACAGGCAGAATTAAACCCCGAAAAACATTATTAGGTTGTAAAAAGTTAAAAAAATCTTTTTTTCAGATAATCCCTAATTTTTTTATCTTAATTTCTCAATAAATTATCATATTTTAATTTATAAGCTTAATTTAGCCTTTATTATCATTTTTGCTTTTATTATCAGTTTTAATTTTATTATCAGTTTTAATTTTATTATCAGTTTTAATTTTATTATCAGTTTTAATTTTATTATCAGTTTTAATTTTATTATCAGTTTTAATTTTATTATCAGTTTTAATTTTATTATCAGTTTTGCCTTTGTTATCGTTAATCCCGGACTTCTTAAATTCTGTTTTTTTCATCTCAGATATTCGGATTCTATTTTTAATACCCATTTTTTTACTTCATCATAATCCCTGAAGTCGCCACATTCGGGTTTTGCAAGGACAACCAAATCTTTATCGGAATCTGAAAGAAGACTTGTGTCAAGTTTCCCTGCAAAAAGACCTGTTTCTTTAGGGCTTACATACTGCTTTATTTCATCAGTTGAAAAATAGGCCTTTCTTATGACATTTTCATCAGGTTTATTTAATGTAATTCCGCATGAAAAAACAAAGAGAGGCACTCTGTTCAAATGACTTTTAAAGGTCTGCATAAAATCCTTAGCTTCAGGAAGCCATTTTCCCATCTGAATGGCACTTCCGGCAATAACAGCCCCATATTCATCTGTTTGTGTAATATCAAGAATATTTTTTGAATCAGCATCATAACCATCTTCGGTCAGTATCTGCGCAATTTTATCAGCTATGTCTTTTGTAGAACCATAACGTGTTGCATATGCAACAAGAACTTTCTTAGTCATTTTCATATTCTTTTATTCTTAAGTCTTATAAATACGTTCATAAATTTTTAATTTGTGAATTTTTGCATGTAAAAGTCCAAAAAATATTCTTCTGTGTCCTTTATCATAAAAACGTTTATGAAATTATATTTCATGCTAACTGTTTCATGTAAGTTACGAAGTAACTTTCATAGCAAACGCACATGATGAGCTTTTTTCATCACACAAAAAAGTGATGATAAGTCTATCAGGGATTTTAGACTTTCATAGCAAACGCACATGATGAGCTTTTTTCATCACACAAAAAAGTGATGATAAGTCTATCAGGAATTTTGACTTTCATAACAAATCAAATCTGATTGGAAAAAAAGTGATTTAAACGAAATAAGATTTAAAAAAGCCGGATGTCATAGAAAAAATCATTAAGTTGATTGAAATATATTTTTTATTATTCATATGATAACTATAAATTGTATTTCTGCATAAATTATGATATGTTGAGTAAAACCAGATTTATATTGGTAACTTTATCTGCCCTTATGGCAATTACTGCAATATTTTCAGCACCGGTTTTTGCATTAACAGCATATCCCGGAGAAACTATCAGTTTATCAGGTGGAGCTTCAGGAACTGATTATGTATATCTTTTTTTGACAGGCCCTAATCTTGCGTCAAACGGTGTTTCTCCTGAAGATCTTTCAACAGCAGTTGTGACAGGTGATTCTTCAACCTTTACACGCGTTAGTGTCGGCAATAACAACAAATGGGATTATAAATGGGATACTGTTTTCTCAGGCGGTTCTCTTGATACTGGAACATATGTTATGTATGCGGTAAACACACCTTCAGGAAAAAATGATCTTTCAGGTAAAGAATTTTCATACACTGTGATAACACTCTCTGATCCTACAATAAGTGCATATGTCAGTACAGAATCGAAAGAAAAAACCAAAACACCTTCACCTTTGGAAACAGAAGATAGGATTTTAACAGCAGATGAAACTGAAAAAGAAGTTTTTATTGAGGATACTAATAAATCTCAGATAACTCCTGTTGCACAAAAAACTCAGGAATCAGGAGGATTTATGGGATTTTTATTATTATCAGTTGCTGTTTCTTTTGCCTTAGTCGTTTTAACCAAATCTAAAAAAGAATAATATTTAAGACTCTTCGCCATATTTCTGATCACCCTAATTTGGAATTGATTTGTCGCGATGTACACAACATCCCCGGGAACAGGAGGGGCCTAGCCCCCCTCCGGTGACCTATCGTAAGCGGGGTGGGTTTAAGGGAGGGGCCTGTCCCCTCCCTTGCTAATAATCGATTAGCTTTGATTGTTTTCCAGTCAAGGCCAGTAACCTAAGAAACTGATGAAATCTTCCATATCAATAATCTTAAAAGCCCACAAATGAGAACATAGATGTGAATGCAGAAATGCATTCCCTCCATTTGTAATGTTTATTGGACATATCATCAGATTTGGAGGTTATTCTCTAAGTTGTTTCTCTTTTTGGATAGTCCTAACTTTCAGAAAAATGGAGAAGAACCATATTTAATAACCTAAGTTTGCCACTTACGTATAAAGTACCAATCAAATGATTTGAATAAATAGCTCAAAAATCCAATTAAAAAGAAATAAGACTGTTCTTAGTGATGTTACAAATGATCAAACATGCAAACAAAACTAAGAACCTATGTAGTTGAGCCTAATGACAATATATCCTTTCCTATTGGCATCATCCTGCTTGTCAAAACACTATATGAAATACTTAATTTTTCAGAAATTTTTGGCAAGCATAAGAAAAAAGGAATAAGTATCGATGATTTACTTATCGCGCTTATCAGTTACAAGCTGACTGATAATTTCAGCATCAAGCGCTCACATGGATGGATAAATCGCTTAGAGGTTTTGCAGATATTTAACCTGATTTCTTTCAGTGAAAGAACGATTTATCGTCTTCTTGAAACAATCGGAGCAAACAGAGAAGAAATCATCTCAGATATTCAGGATAGAATCTTTGATAGGTATGATTTTGATCTCACCGACATCAACATGGACTGGACCAGTATAGTTCTTCACGGAAATAAAGCAGAACTTGGTAAATATGGATATAGTCGGGATCACAGACCTGACAAAAAACAGATAACTATTGGATTGGCTGAACTGGCTAATCCAATCAATATTCCGATAGGAATGACTGTTGAACCCGGAAATCTCAACGATCAGAAACATTTCAAAAAGACGTATCTTCAGGTAAAAGATAGATTAAAAGAAGATTCTCTAGTAATATTTGACAAAGGTGCAAACAGCATTGATAATACTCAGATGATTCGCTCCGATAACCTGCAGTATATCACAGGAAAGAAGCTTAACAAAAGTGATGATAAGATAATTGCAAAATTCGAAGAATATAGTCCTGAAATTATTGATGATGAAGCCGGCATTCGCGGCATTAAAATTGTGAAACCAAACAGCATCAATTACTTCTATTTTTCAAAGAAACTTCAGAAAGAACAACTTGAATCCAGGGCGAGAAAAGTTGTGAAACAGATTAAGGAAGCAAAAACGATTCAGGAATGTATTGAAAAAAATAAAAAACTCCCTAAGAAGTTTCGTATAAATAATTTGCTTGTTGATGTTGATTATTCCATCCAGACAAAACTTGTTCAAATTTCAGAGGATGAAGCTGTAAAACTCCTTGAAGATAAATTAATCACTGGCAGAGAAGGATTTTTCTGTCTGAAATCAAGTAAGAATTTGACACTTGTTGAGGCCCTAAATACATATCGAAAAAAAGACTCGATTGAGAAGATATTCCACTCTTTAAAGAATGAAATTGAAATTAAACCATTGAGAGTCTGGACAGATAACAGCATTTATGGTGCGTTAATCATCGGATTTATTGCACAGCTTTTTATTTCACTGATTCGATTTGAAATCCCGGAAATGAAGCATACATCTACAAAATTCATAAAAAAATCATTATCGAATTTGACAGTTACCATTGATTTGTGGAAAAGAAAGACAAAAAAGTACATTCACTCGAATTTTGACTCCATAAATACGAAGATTTTACTCTATGACTGGGGCATTTCATGATTTTAAAGTAGTAAAATAGCCAACTGTCAAATTCTATTTCCTGACAAAAATTTGAAAAAATCGAATAGAGATAGTGGACAGTATCTTGAGGGGGATTGAACTCTAACTGGCAAAGTTAGGTAATAACTTTTTTTTTAGAAGAAAACTTTCAAAAACTCTCAGAGATAGTAAATCAGCCTGATTTAGATGAAAGCTACTTCGTAACTTACATGAAACAGAAAGTATGAAATATATTTTAATCAACGTTTTTTAAACAAAATTTAAGGACTTTTCCTGTATTAATTCAATTCATATCAGATTTCATAAGATAGCAGGTTAAATTCTGATTGGATTATAGAAAAAAAATAGATTTACCTGAATTTTTCAGGCACTGTCTTTTTCAGGCACTGTCATAGATAAGACAGATGTACCTTGCTGAAAAGATTGCAATAACCGGTAATAAGATGAAGTAAATTATCTGACCAATGAAAGGAATCATGTTAATGATTGTAGCAAAGATTCCTATTACAATTATCATTACAAGAATCTGTATAAAGTAGTTTACCCATCCAATACTTTTGATTTTTCCAAGAATTTCACTGAAGTTAAAAGCTTCGCCAAACTTTCCTGTACGCGCAAATCTTACACTTGCAATTGCTACAACAAGTGATATTATGATAGCAACAATGAAAGTTAGGATTAAACCGATTGCCATTGCACCAAATCCTGCAACTGCCGCTGAAGGATCACCTGCAAGTGCAAAGAATCCTGCTCCGATTGTAAGAGTTGCCACAATTATAATCGGTATGGAATAGATTAAACTAATAATAAAATACAATAAACCGTCAATAAACAGTTTTACCCAGTTTCCAAGTTCAGGAGCTGGTTTTTCTCCACGCAGTACCATTAGTTCATATCCCAGCAGAAGCGGGAATATTATGGCTGAAACGATCAAAAGGATCCATTTCACCCATTTTCCAACTACAGCCTCTTTGGCATAGTTGAAAGAGTCACTAAAAAGCATACCAATATCCATGATACCAAATCACTCCTTTCAGGAAATTAACATAATTTCCCTTAAGGAATTTAATTATATTCAATTATTTAAAAGGATATTGTTTAAAATTGAAAATTTTCATCAAAAAAAGTTATGTTCAGTGTTTTTTATAGCTAAATCCGTTAATATCACATGATGCGTTGCATGAATTTTCACCTGCATCAATAACCCTGTATGCATCCGCAAGAACCGATGCCTGCGCAAGAGAGCCTGCAAGAAGGATAACTTCGAGTATTTCGTCCTTTGTTGCACCTTTTTTAAGTGCACCTCTCATATGATACTCAGTACAATGCCTGCAGTTAAGCGCCGCACCTATTGCAAGGCTTATTAACTCAACAATTTTTGGATCAAGAGTACTTGTTTCTGAAACTGAACTCTTATAAAGAAGATGTGATAGCAACACCTCAGGCCTCTGTGACATTCTTTTAAAAATAAGAGGAACAGATCCATCCTCTTTTTCTACTTTTTCAAGCCATTCCTGAGTGCTTTTTTCTTTACCTTTATTTGCAATATCTTTTAAAAGATCCTCATAATCCATTTAAAACACCTGTATTTAAGATAAATATTGATATTTTAGTATGCTTATTTAATCATACCATAATATTTGTTTCAGAAAAATGTTTTATTTTAATCCATATGTAATTGCGCATTCTTGAAGGAAGAATTTCTGCAACATCATTTATTGTTACATTATCTTCTATCTTTATCGAGCCGACATAATCAGAATAATCATCATAGGGAATTTTTACTCTCAGTCCGGCGATCTGAACAGTAACCGGTGTTGGATGAGTAGAAGTTTTGGAGACTTCAAGGTCTTCTTCAATAACAGACATTAATCTGGCTGGAGAAATTGACAATGAATCTTTTGCAATATCATCCCGCTTCTCATCTAATACGCGGGAAATTTCTGCAATTAAATCGTCAAGATACTCAATCTCTCCTTCCTGCTTTTTCATACGATGACCAATTCTTCCAATGCATCCGACATAGCCTTCAACAGGAGGATTGGTTATCTTTTTTAAGGCCTCTGTCTCAGGTCCGCCTGTAAGAATAATTGGAACAGTTATTCCTCTCCTAAGTGCAGGAAGCTTGTGTTGTATACATTCCTCAAAATTTCCAAGGAGAAATACGGCGCAGTCATGCTCATTTATGACATCTCTTTCCTCGACATTTAAATTGGCTATTCTTTTCCCAAATCCTCTTGAAAGACCAATCATATTTGTTTTTGCACCTGATCTTCGCATATACTCGGCCGCATCGCAGGATGTATGCGGGAGATGGTGTATGTCCAGACTTGGCGACACAACAGCAATCTCAGTGCCAACAAGAGGGGATCTGATAACTTCTCCTCCCAGTGGCCGTCCTGTTTTTTGCAGAAGCTCAATATCCTCTTTTGGAACAAGTGACTGAAGGACAACATCCTGTGCAATTGTATGTTTCTGGATAATATAACCGCCCAGATCATCAATCAGGTCAACGATAATATCATGCCTGAAGATTCCCCCTTTATATGTTATCGGAACAAGAGTCATCAGGATGCCTCCTTTAGGAGTTTAATTTTTTCTTCTATTATTGGATCAATAATCTCTTTTTGCAGAGTGTTCTCGCTTGCCACATAGAAAAATTTCCCTTTGTCAATCCATTCACGTCTCACACGAAATCCTTCCGGTGCTATCCACTGAAGAGCATAGATTAAGTCTTTATACATGGAGATGCTTGGATCGTAGACTGTCAGTTCTTCAATTTCTTTTGTGTTTGTAAATTCAGAACTGATAGTAACTGTAAATCTGTCCGGTTGTATTACAACATCCCTGCCGAATTTATCCCAGAGAATTGTAAGCATCTGTGACAGATAAGTCTCTTCACCAATATCCAAAACAACTTTTCCTTCAGATTCCATCACATTTGCAAAATCCCTGATTTTTACCGGCGGCGGAAGTTTTCGTGTCTCTCCGACAGCCAGAAAAAACGGAAAATCAAGGTCGATTAATATATGGATTTTTCTGACTATTTTTATTAGGTCAAGGTCCTGCAAAACATTTGATGCAATATCAATATATGCTCTCCTGCCTGATTCCTCTCTGCATTCAACCTCAAAATAATCAATAGCCATGTTTATTTTTCTCCGATAAATCCTGACGAAAGAAGACCTGCACCAACAGAGCCAATATACTGTGAATATGGTGGAACAACAACATCAGTCTTAAGAAGTTTTCCCATCTCAATTACAAGACCTTCTATAAGCGAGGAGCCTCCAACCATTATCACAGGCTCTTTTATATCGACTTCCTGGAGCTGTTGTTCATATACCTGTTCTGAAACACTTCTACAGGCCGCTGCCGCAACATCTTCTTTTGAATGACCTTCAGCAAGTGCATTTACAAGACTCTGTGTTCCAAAGACTATACAGTAACTGTTCATTGGAACCTCCTTTGAACTGCCTTTTGCCGCCAGAGGGCCAAGTTCTGTAATATCAACTCCAAGACGTTTGGCAGTCATCTCAAGAAAACGCCCTGATGCACCGGCACAGATACCGCCCATTGTAAACGAACCCGGAATTCCGTCCTGAACAGATATCGCTTTGTTGTCCATTCCGCCAATATCAATAACGGTCGCCTCACCATGTTGCCTGTCAGCAAGATATACAGCTCCTTTTGAATTAACAGTCAGTTCTTCCTGTATGAGATCTGCTTTGAATTTATCCCCAACAAGATATCTTCCATAACCTGTTGTTCCAATAGCCTCAATATCTGACATTTTAAGTCCTGACTGTTCAAAGGCAGTTTTAACAGCACTTTCAGCACTTTCAATTACTCCCGTGGTAGGATTCCATCCAACACCTATTATTTCGTTGTCTTTCATGACAACCGCTTTTGTTGTGGATGAACCTGAATCTATACCAAGGGTTGTTCCGGTCTGTTCTTCACGTGCAAGAAGTGCTCTTCGTCTTGCAACTGTTGTCAGAGCCTCCATTCTTGTAAGAAGCGTTCCGGAAGTGGTTCTTTCTGTAAAAGAATAACTTACAACAGGAAGAGTTGACTTATTGTGTATGTACCTTCTAAGTTCGTTTCTTACAATTGCCGCTTCGGAACATCTGAAACATGTCGCAATAAAAACAGCATCTGCTTCAACAGCTCCGTCAACAAGTGCTTTTGCCCGTGCTATAGCGAGTTTCAAATCCGCAGATTTTGCCTCAAGGCCAAATTCAGAATATGCTTTTTTGATATCTGCTAAAGTTACGTCAGGGAAAAACATCTCAGCATTTACCATTGCCGCTGCGTCATAGATCTCTTTTTGAACTCCGCTGTGTTCAGGTCCGCAGGACAGCTGTACAACTCTTACAGGCTGTTCTTTTTTCATTTTACATTCTCCCCGGACTTTTCTGATTTCTCCATATTACCTGGAATACCGGCTAAAAATTCTTTTATTCTTTGAATGAATGCTAAACCTTCATCCTCATCAGATGGATATGTCAACTCAAGAATAGGTATTTCTGTTCTTTGACGGGTCAAAAATTTCACAAGTTCATTTGTCCTTGAACACCCCATACAACCAAAAGCAAGATCAGAATCATTGATTATAATTGCGGCCTCTGCTGATTCAATAAGAGGTCCAAAAAGCGACATTCTCCCCCGGACTCCTGAAGGAACTTCTACAGCGGCATATTTGAGACCTTTTTTTGGATCTTCAGGCGTCATTTGAAGCGGTGGTGAATCAAAGCCTGGTGTCTGTATCTTCTCACGTATTGCAATTGCCACTCCAAGCGGTTCGTGCCCAAATCTTTCAACCAGATCTGAAAGAATCAGACTTGTTGAAGGATAAATAAAAACTTTAGACATTTTTTTCAGCTCTCCTCTGATTTTATTATTTTTAGAAGTTTATCGACAGGTAATTTTTCAGCCTCATCTTTCCCAATTCCCTTTATTGCATCGGGGGTTGCTCTTTCTCCTGCATAATCCTTTAAAAATCCCTTTGATATATACCTTAAAAGTTTCATTTCAAACTCATGTCCGTAGTATCCGGGACGTGCACCACCAAGATTTGCCCTGCAGCGTCTTGGATCTCCGGGAGGAAAACCTCTGTCTTTTACAAGTATATGTGCAGGATCAATTTTTCTAAGCTCTTTTATAATCCCTTTTACTTCTTCAGGCATACCTGTTATCTGAAGACCAAAACAGGTCTCTTTTATCATAACACCGTGCGATATTTCATAAGCCCTTATTGCAAGATGCTGAGGGGTAACATCAGGAGATTCAACAAAAACATATTTTGTGACTGTTCCAACAAAATCGGGCTTGTACTCTTTTGATGCCATGATTAAACCTCCCGGATGTAGATGACATCTCCTTCTTTTAGAGACTTTAATTTTTCTGTATCAATAAGCTCACCAATTATGTTTGTTGCAGAAAAAGGCTCTGATGTAGGACCAAACTCTGAATTAGGAGATGTCCTTACACCAACAAGACCTGAACCTTTTCTTGAATCATTTGTCATTGCAAGCATATTTGCAGGAACAGTATCTTTGGGAGTATTTTCAATGTTGATTTTAATTTTTGTAGAGACTTTTGGCTGGAAAAGCGAAACATCATCGAATTTAAAGATCAGAGGCATCTTTCCAATCATATACCATCGAAGACCTGTTACCTCTCTGAAAATATTGCATGTTTTTGGAGCGTTCTCATCATCAAGTCTGATTCCAATAACTCTTGATAATGGAACAGTAGTAAGTGCAACTTCTCCTTTTTCCAAAATTTCCATTGTATTGGGAGGGTCCTGTTCAATAACAACCCGCTCACCAGTATCATCATCGGCAATTGCCTTGATTTTATTTTCATTTGAGATTTTTATCGCTTCATCAAGAGACAAACCACGCAAGTCTATTTGTTTTGGAATTGTCGTAACAGAGATTGTTTCATTTTCGGATACAAGTTTTACAAGTTCAATTCCGTGTATTACCTCACCAACAATTGTATGGTTAGGACTTCCCGGAATATCTTTTGTGTAAATATAAATACTTCCCGCCAGTTTACCGCTTGTTCTGGCAGTAACGGTTCCTTCAAGACGTGAACTTTTTAATTCATGAGGAACTGTAGAATTTTTCATTGTTTCATCACGGATGAAACCGGAAGAGGACAGACTTGATTTGAATTCTCCGCTTTTTAAAGCAATAAGAAAGTGCTCAACGCTGTTTGAGGCATCTATGTTTATTTTATCTTTGCTATATCCTTTTGCAGAAATCACGGCATGCGTAATAATTTCCATACCGTCTTCTAAAATAAGGTCACGGTCAGTTGTTGTAAATGAATCACTTGTGTTTTCCCGGCTGATTATTCTTTCAGCTGACTTTATTGAATCATCTTTGGCCCATTTGTTAAGAGTGCTTTTTCCGGAGACTACTTTTCCAATAATTCCCCCGGATTCATCTGCACCATGATCAGCCATATGTTGTATTTTTGAAAAAATGAGGTAGGATTTGTTTGGATCGTATCCTCCGCATCCTAAAATGACATCACCTTTATTGTAGCGGTGCTGTTTTTTATCTGGAACAATTTTTGTCTTAAAGGATCCGTACGCAGAGCTTTGACGATCAGTCCATCTGATTTTTAAAGAACCGGATTTGTTTTTTTCATCAAAAAATCTGCTAAATATTCCTTCAGAAAAGAAATCCATGCCTTTAGAGTTTAATTCAATTACTAACTCTCCGGCAGATGTAAAAAGACGTACATTTTTTGTTGCAGATTCACTTGATTGAGATGATCTTATAACTGCAACAGAAAATTTGGAAGATAAATCAGGAATAAGACTCCCAAGATTTGTATCGTCTTTTATTTCTTTTATCTGTCCATCCAGATGGACTTTAATCAATTTCCATTCACCTCAGGGATTGGGTCCGGCCATAATCTCTTTTTCTTCCTGAGTTAAATACTCTAATACCTCTAAGGTCGGCCCGATTTTTACAATTTTCCCATGCCGCATCAATATTGCACGATCACAAATATCCCTTACGAAATCCATGTCGTGAGAGACAACAATGAATGTTTCATCCATATCCTCTCTTGCATGAAGAATTGAATGCTTAACATCGATTTTTGTGATAGGATCCATTGTTCCTGTAGGCTCATCAAGAAGAATTATTCTTGGCTCCCGTATCAGCACCTGTGCAAGTGCGACACGGTGTTTTTCGCCCTCACTTAACTGATCAGGAAGCCGGTTTAGAATTTCCTTGCTTTTTTCCTCTGAAAAACCTGACATTTTCAGAGTGATTATTGCTTTTCTTACAGCAAGCTCTTTTGGAAATTCAAGTCCGATGGAGTCTGTAAGATTGTCCAAAACAGTTCTGTGGGGGTATAAATCATATTCCTGGTGAAGAAGACCAATGTACCCTTTTGCCCGTCCACGATATTCTATTCCGGGTTTTGTCATATCAATCCATTTTTCACCGATGCGGATATTCATCTCACCTCCGGTTGGTTCAATTATGCCTGATATGATTCTGGACAACGTTGTCTTTCCCGCCCCGCTTGTACCGATTATACCAAAAATCTCCTTTTCGGAAACATTGAAAGAAACGCCGTCAACGGCTTTTATCATTCCCCTGTCAACTGTAATGTACCTCTTGACCACATCACGTGCCTGAAGAATATCTTCACCTGTTTCGCATCTGTCAAATTCTTCTGCATCTTCGGCGTCCTTCATAAAAAGTTCAACAATTTCATGTGGCTTGCCCAGTTTTTTAATGACACCGTTTTCCAGGAAAATCGCTCTGTTGCAGACATCTTCAATAATTTGTGAAAAATGTGATGAAACCATCATTGCCATTTGATTGTCAGTTGCGGCCTCTTCTAACATCTCATGCACAATTGCTGCTGTCCTTGGATCAAGTGTTCCTGTAGGCTCATCTGCACACAGCATGAAAGGCTCTTTTGCAAGTTGTCTTGCTAAAACAACCCGCTGTTTTTCACCACCTGAAAGATCACGTGCGATATGCATCATCCTGTGTGAAAGTCTTACTTCGTCTAAAAGATCAGCAGCTCTTGATACCTGTTTTTCTGAAGGATAGTTTATATCAGCTAATGCATGCATTACATTTTCTATTACACGATCGTCACCGTATAATGCAAAAGTTCTTTGAAACATTATTGCAGTGCGTCCCATTATTCTGCGTTTTAATGCAACATTATCTTCGTTCCAGAAATCAACATCCATTGAAACAAGTTTCCCACCACATTTTGGACATTTTTCTCCTGATTTGCTCTGGAGTCCGACATGACTGCATTTATCGCATGCTGATATGTGATAAATAATTTTTCCGGAGGTTGGTGGTTCGTCAACACCTCTTATGAGATGCATAAGAACTGTTTTTCCTGCTCCGCTTCTTCCAATAATTCCTAAAATTTCACCTTCTTCAAGAACAAAATTTATATCTTTAAGAACTTTGGTGCCGTTAAATTCCTTATTTAAATTCTCAACAGTGATTAATGGGGCCATAAGACTTATCCTCAACATTTAAGTGTAACGTTTTTTAAATATATAATTCAGTTTAACTATAATTAGTACCTGCTAATTATCTTTACATTAATGACTGATTTTATCAATGTTAAATTTTCTTCTCATAATTTTACTTTCAGGATTGCAATTCAATCCTTTGCCTGACTCTGAGATAAATAAATGCTTGCAATAGAGCAGGATATTTAAGAAAATTATGTGTATTAGAGTTTTTTGCGGCATTCTTTTATTAGTCTTTATATTGTAACATATTTTTAGACTGAAAGAAAACTCATTGGGGACTTTTTTACTCCTAATTTTTTTCTACTTTTTTTTCATTTACTTTTTCTTTTATACTTATACATTTTTTTTATCCCCGTTCTTCAGGAAAAAAATATTTTGAATATTCTCTTTGGGGTTTTAAGATTAAGCATTTCATTCTGTCCTTTAAAAAAAAAAATGCTTTTCCCAAACAAAAATATCAGGGATATTCATAAATAAATTTGATACTCAACAGATATTTTACCAGAAAAAACAAGAATATATTGATTTTCCATATCAAATTATAATTTTTAGGATTTGGTATAATTTTTAGGTTTAGTATAATTTTTTAGGATTTGGATTATTTTTGAAGATTGGATTTTTTTGCAATTTCTATAACTTCAGATACATCATTTATGATATAATCAGCGGCTTCGACAAGAATTTTTGGTTTTTTGCCCTTTTGTTGTTCTGTAAGGATGGCAATATCCGCTTCTTTCATAGCCGCAATATCGTTTACACCATCTCCCACCATAATTACATTCTCATATACTTCTTTTAAGTCCTTAACAATCTGGGCTTTAATTGACGGAGTTGAAACTCCATGGACATTTCCGTGAGGAATTCCCAGATAATCTGCCATTTTCATAAGTTTATCTGTCCTGTCGCCGGATGCAACATAAGTTGCGATATCCATCTCCTGAAGTGTTTGAATGGTTTTTTTGGCACCGGAAAAAGGTCTGCCGCCGGATGTTATTGCATATTCAATTCTGCCGATATTTTTATTCACAATAACGCCGCTGTTCATAGCAACAACAGGCAGTTTTTTACAGCAACTCCACACCTTTCTGATGCATGTCTGAAGATCGCCTGTTTTAGCAACCTCATCAGAATACAATATATCAGAAACATCTCCAATTGTTACTACTCCACAAGAGCATGCAACACCAAATGTAATTCCGTTAAATTTCAGGTATGAGGAGAGAAGTTCACTTTCAGGTTCGTTAATTATGTTCTTTGAATGTGCATATAAAAGAACAAGAGCCCTTCCTTTGGCAGAGCATGTAAGTGTTGTTGTCTCAACACCTTCCACCATACTGTCGTTAATTATGTCTTTTGCCACTCTGTAAGTATGAAGAAGGGTTCCTGCACTGTCAAAAACTACTGCGGTTTTCATAAACTAATAATCCCTTGAAATTTTGCAATTCTTTTGCACGAAAAAAACATGATTTTTTTCTATCCTTTTTTTTGCTATAATTTTTTTTCTATCCTTTTGGATAAAAAATTTCATGTAATGCTAATTTTATTTTTCTGCAAAAGTATATTGGATTTTTAATCTTTTTAGCATTTGCAGAACAACCAATAATTAAAATAGGCATAGAGATTATTTAAGGTTAGATATTATGACTGAAGTCACAGCAATATATTATTTTGAACCGGAGACAGGAACCACACCTGAATTTGCCGCACAGGCAATAGCTGATGAGGAAACAACAGGTACATGGACTGATCTGTCTACACGTACAGACTATGTTGAAAGGCTTGACGGCAAGGTTTTGTCTCTAAAACCATCCGGTGACGGCTACATCACTGAAATTTTATATCCGGCCGAAATCTTCGAACCCGGCAATATATCCCAGTATTTGTCAGTGATAGCCGGAAATCTTTTCGGACTTGGAAGACTCAAATGCGTAAGGCTTCTTGATGTTGATTTTCCAAAAGAGCTTACAAGATTCAATGGCCCGAATTTTGGTATTAAAGGTGTCAGAAAATTAATTGGAACAGAAAAAAGTAAAAGACCTCATGTAGGAACGATAATAAAACCAAAAGTCGGCTTAAACCCGAAAGATACAGCAGAAGTCGCATACCTTGCCGCAATAGGAGGTGTTGATTTCATAAAAGATGATGAAACATTAACAGATCAAAAATTCTGTCCTCTTTTTGAGAGGGTTGAAACTGTGATGTCACGCCTTGATGATGCAATGTCTGAAACCGGAAGGTCGATTCTTTATGCCGCAAATGTTTCAGAAAGAGCAGATAAAATTGTTGAGCGTGCAAGAAAGGCAGTTGACTGTGGTGCAAACGCTGTCATGGTCGATGTTATAACATGTGGCTTTTGCGCAGTTGAAGCCCTTGCACAGGACCCGGGAATTAATGTTCCAATTCACGTTCACAGGACAATGCACGCGGCAATGACACGGAATACAAAACATGGTATTGCAATGCGCCCCATTGCCCGTCTTGTCAGGCTTGCAGGCGGAGATCAGCTTCACACAGGAACAGTAAGCGGTAAAATGGGTCATGACCCAAAGGACATTATTGTGGACAATAAAACTCTTACAGATGAATACTTTGGCTTAAATCCCGTGTTTCCTGTTGCAAGCGGCGGACTGTATCCAGGAAAGGTACATGCAGAGCTTTCAGCGCTTGGAACAGAAATTATTCTTCAGGCAGGAGGAGGTATTCACGGACACCCTGATGGAACAAAATATGGTGCAATGGCAATGAGACAGGCTGTTGATGCCTTTATGGAAGGTGCATCTCCTGAAGAGTATGCAAAAACCCACAGGGAATTAAGACTGGCAATTGAAAAATGGGGCATTTAAATCAACCTTCCCTGATCTGATATAATAAAAAGATAAATTAAAACCATTGTATTTTTTTTGCTTTACAGACTTTTTTCCTGATTTCTAAATGAGAAAATTAAAAGAGAAGAATATGGAAATAAGTATTTATTACAAAATTCATGAAATTTTTAGTAAATTAGTTACAATATAGAGTAGAGATAATTTAGAGGCAGGTGAAAAACAGTTATGGAAATACCATTTGTTAAACTTCAGGGAAATGGAAATGATTTTATCCTTATTGATGAGACAGACAAAATAGTCATCCCTGATGACATGAAGGGAGATTTTGCAAAACTTTACTGTGACAGGCGCTTTGGAATAGGGGCGGATGGGATATTATTCATCTCACGCTCAAATAATGCAAATGTCAAAATGAGGCTTATACAGCCTGATGCCAGTGAAGCAGAGATGTGCGGAAACGGAATTCGCTGTCTTGCAAAATATGCATATGACATGGATTATGTTGAGAGAGAATGCAAGATTGAAACACTCTCAGGAGTCCTTGATGTTTATATGGGCTACAGCGAGGATGATGAATTCACAGCAACCATCGATATGGGAAAAATAATTTATGACAGATCTGATATTCCGGCAACAGGAGATGGAGAATATGCTGAAGAAATTTGCGGAGAGAAAGTATATGCCGCAAATACCGGAGTTCCACATGCAGTTATTTTCACTGATTCTATAGATTCTGTTGACATAAAAAGCGTAGCACCAAAAATCAGATACCATAAAACCTTCCCTGAAGGTGCAAATGTCAATTTTGTTCAGGTAACAGGGGAGGATGAGATTACAATCAGAACTTATGAAAGAGGAGTTGAGGATGAAACATTCAGTTGCGGTACCGGCTCAACTGCCTCAGCCGCAATTGCTTATAAGACTGGCAAAACAGGAAAAAAAGTTCTTGTTCATACAAAAGGCGGCCCTCTTACAATAACAATAAATGGTGAAAATGCAAGCATGAAAGGGCCTTCAGCCACTGTATTTTCAGGAATTATATCCATATAATAAGAGTTAAATCTCTTGAATTCCTGTTTCAACCATTTTAAATTCAAATGCTTTTCCTTCTTCCATTGACCTGTGCTTTTCTAATACAGCACGTCTGTGATCGGCGTATTTTTCAACCCTTATTATTATCTTTGAAATATGCTTAAGAGAAGTTCCTCCAAGACCTGTAAGTCTGTCGTTGTTTATATCCATGTAAACCTGATTTGTAACAATTACAGGAATGTTGTATCGTCTGGCATAACCCAGAAGATGAACAATCTGACGGCCCAGTTTTTTTTGCCCCTCTCCTGCGCTTCCAAGCTCTGTTCTGTAAAGAGAAGTTGCAGAATCGATAATAATTAGTCCGACATCACTGCTTTTAAGAAGCGGGTCACATTGAGCAATCATAAGGCCCTGTTCTGTAAAATCCGTTGGCTCAAAAAGATAAAGGTGCTTAGATAGTTCTTCTGCAAATTCACCACAAATCTGTCTGAATCTTTCTACTGAAAAGCCCTCACTGTCAATTATTATAACATCTTTTCCGGATTTCAATACACCTGCCGCGCTCATTAGTGCAATTGTACTTTTTCCTGAGGCCGGTTCTCCATATAACTGTGTTATTGCCTTCTTCTCAATACCTCCTCCGATAAGGTCATCAAAAGCTTCGCATCCCGTGGTGATTTTTGAATTTTCAGACATCAGTTTACCTTCAATTTTCTATAATATTATCTTCTGTAATCTGTTTAATTGCGGCGGATTCTGCCATTATTGCTATTTGTTTTATTGGAAGACCTGTTTTTTCAGCACATTTTCTGGCATCTTCAAATTCTGCTTTAAATGTTACGGGTCTTCCTTCTATCCATCCGGTTTTTACATTTATTATGTGGACAGAGTTATTTATATCCAGTTTAATGTCTTCGAAAGTTCGTTTAAGTACAGATCTGTGAACTGCCTGAAAATGGCGAATGCCAAGTGTTCCCAGTTCTTCAGAAAGAATTCTTACGAATTTTTGTGATTCACCTTTTAAACAGATAATTCTTATTAAATATCCTATTCTTCCTTTCTTCATTATTACAGGAACAGATGAAATATCTCTTGCACCCTCTGCCATGACTTTCTGCATAGTATAAGACAAAATCTCTCCTGATACGTCATCGACATTTGTCTCAAGAATCTCTACAGTATCGGTTAATTCATCCTCTTTTTCATCAGATTCCAAAATAACAGTTCTCAGGACATTCGGCGTATCTTTTGGGTTGTTTGTTCCTGCACCATATCCTGTTTTGATAATTTTTCCTGATGGTAAATGTTTATTTCCACAATAGAATTCTGAAAGCAGTGCCGCACCGGTAGGTGTGCACAATTCACCTGTAGAAATATCTGAATCATATATTGTCAAAAGCCCTGATTCCTGCAAAATCTCCTGTGTAGCAGGTGCAGGCACAGGGTATTTTCCATGTTGTGTTATTACAAAACCTGCACCAACATTTACCGGTTTTATATGCACCAAATCAAAATCAAGCGACAAAAATGCAGTACATGCTCCAAGGACATCTGCGATAGCATCATCTGCACCAACCTCATGGAAATGTGTATGTGCGCCATGAACTTTTGTCTCGCCTCTTTCAATTCTTTCAAAAACACGGATTGCCATTTCAACTGCTTCTTTTGATGCTGTAGATTTTTTGACAATTTCAATTACATCATTGAGATTTCGGTGAGATTTTTGGGCATTTGTATCAATTTTAAGAGATTTTATGCCGCATCTGTCTACTCTTGTGATATCAGGCCTTGCAACAACTGACGTCATTACATCGATAACACTTTGCATATCTGCCCCGGCATCAAGAAGAGAGGCGATAATCATATCGCCGGCGGCTCCGTGGAATGGATCAAAGAGAAGTATTCTCATAACTACAAGTACTTATAAACGATTGCATATATGAGTGTTAAGGTGGTTCTATGATAAGTTTAAAAGTTGACAGTGCCTATCCCGAGGATCAGGGGGGAGGAAGGGCAAGGCTTGATCCGGAAACTATGCTTCAGCTTCATATCTCTCCGGGGGATCTGGTATATATTGACGGCAAAAACCGGACAATAGCCAAAGTATGGCGCATGATGGTTAATGACTGGAATCAGGAGAAACTCAGGATTGACAACTATACCCGCATGAATGCCGGAGTAAGCATAGGAGACAGGGTAACAATCTCTCCTGTTGAAGGGGTCATTCCGGCAAAAAGTCTCATTCTTGCTCCTCCGGAGGATATGCCAAAACAGCTCCCGATAAATTACAACAGCGCAATAGCACGCCTTATTGACTTTCCTGTTATGAAAAATGACAGTGTCCCTGTAGTTGCCGGACTTCCATTCATGCAGCCACAGACAGTCTCATTTAAGATTGTTCATATTGAACCTGAAAATTCTGTAATAATAACACGTGAGACTGAAATTGAATTTTCAGATAAACCTGCCGCAGGATTTGAAGGATTAAAAACAATCTCATATGAGGACATTGGCGGGCTAAAAGGTGAGCTTCAGAATGTCAGAGAGACTATTGAGCTTCCAATGAGACACCCGGAATTATTCAGAAAACTGGGTATCGATCCGCCAAAAGGAGTTTTGCTTTACGGCCCTCCTGGAACCGGAAAGACTCTGATTGCAAAAGCGGTTGCTAATGAAAGTGGAGCGCATTTCATATCCATTGCAGGCCCTGAAATAATCTCAAAATATTATGGTGAGAGTGAACAGCGCCTGAGAGAAATCTTCGATGAAGCAGAAGACAACGCGCCGGCAATTGTTTTTATCGATGAACTTGATTCAATAGCACCTAAGCGTGAGGATGTAACAGGAGAGGTTGAAAGAAGAGTTGTTGCCCAGCTTCTTACAATGATGGACGGCCTTGAAGAAAGAGGTCAGGTGGTTGTGATAGGCGCTACAAACAGGCTTGATGCAATAGATCAGGCTCTAAGAAGACCAGGGAGATTTGACAGGGAGATTGAGATAGGGGTCCCGGGAGAAGAAGACAGGCTTGAAATTCTAAGAATTCATACAAGAGGAATGCCTATCGAAGGGGAGAATCTGATACTTGATACGAGAAAAAAATGCGAGACTGCACAAGGTGAAGAAAAAGAGAATCTTGAAAAGGAATTTAAGATATTAACTGACGAAGTGCACAAAAACCGCGAATCAATGCTTGAGGAATTTGCTTCAAAAACAAATGGTTTTGTTGGCGCAGATCTTGCCGCATTAGCCCGTGAAGCGGCAATGAGAGCTTTGAGAAGGTATCTTCCGGATATAGATCTGGATTCTGATGAAATCCCACAATCTGTTCTTGAATCAATGGAAATAAAGATCAGTGATTTTAAAAACGCTTTAAGGGAGATAAGTCCCAGTGCGATGAGAGAAGTTTTCCTCGAGGTTTCTCATGTGAAATGGTCAGAAGTGGGAGGACTTACTGAAGAAAAAGAGGAAGTCCGCGAAGCTGTGGAATATCCTCTTACACGCAGAGATAAATTTGAGAATCTTGGAATCGAACCACCAAAAGGAGTTTTACTTTATGGTCCTCCGGGAACAGGAAAAACTCTCATCGCAAAGGCTGTTGCAAATGAAAGCGGTGCTAATTTCATTCCTGTTCGCGGGCCACAACTTTTGTCCAAATGGGTAGGAGAAAGTGAAAAGGCAGTTCGTGAGGTATTCAGAAAAGCACGTCAGGTGGCACCTTCAATTATATTTTTTGATGAACTTGATGCACTTGCACCTTCAAGAGGTGAAGGCAGTGAATCCAGAGTTATTGAAAGTGTGCTAAATCAGATTCTTACAGAGTTTGACGGACTTGAGGATTTGACAGGCGTTGTTGTGATGGGCGCTACAAACCGTCCGGATATAATCGACCCTGCGCTTTTAAGAGCAGGCAGATTTGACAGGCTTGTATACGTTGGTGAACCTGATGAGAAGTCAAGAATGAATATTCTTCAGATTCACTCGAAATATACACCAATAGAAGGCTCTCTCATTGATGAAATTGTAGATTTTATAAAAAATTATGACGAAAATTCAATAGATGAGGCATTTAACCGTCTGAGCATGAAGAAGAACATCTCAATTAACAGAAAAATCACAGCGGATGAGATAAAGACATGCTTTGCTGGCACTGAGCCTGAAAAATCGCAGGTATTGTCAGGATGGCAGAGAAGAAAAATTCTTGTTGCCCAATTTTTAAAGAACGGGTTTTATCTTGAAGATCCTGTCCGTGACAACCTCTTAAAAAAGATTGCAGTGAAAACCTCAGGTTATGTAGGATCAGATCTTGAACTTTTATGCAGGGAGTCAGCAATGTTTGCAATGCGCGAGAATAAAAGCTGTGTATCAGAGAGTCATTTCAACATGGCGCTTGAAAAGGTTCACCCCATGATGAATGACAGGTTAAGAGAACAGTACACAAGAATAAAACAGCACTTCAAAGGCGGTCTTCCCCCACAGGTCCAGCCTGTTGAATATCAGTGATATGTTTAGAAATTATATCAAAAACCTGATTAATATGATGGTTTGCCTTTGAATTTATCCTTTAAATTCTACAGGCAAACTAAAAAAAGTTCATGAAACCGTGCAGAAAATGATAATTTCATGAACTTTTTAATGAAAATACTATAGTTATTTTAATGCTAAAATGAGCATATATATACATTGCAGATCTGTAATTTTGAAATGAAACAGATATAAATTTTACATGAAAGTTACTTCGTAACTTACATGAAGCCGGTGCATGAAATATAATTTCATGGACGTTTTTAATGGAGGATAAAGATTTGTCAAATTGTACCGCCTTTCTTGACGTAAACAAGAGGCTGGGAGATAAAAATGCCCTGATATTTCCATCAGACAATATCAGCATCAGTTATGCTGAGCTTTATAAATCAGTGTGTCGCCGTGCAAGTCTGCTTAAACAATCAGGCATATCTAAAGGGGACAGAGTATGTATATACCTTCCATCAACACCTGAATATCTAATATCCTATTTTGCAATATGGCGTGCCGGCGCAGTTGCAGTGCCGCTAAACATCGTTCTTTGTGAATCGGAAATAAACTATATGATGAAAAATTCAGGCGCCAGTGCAATAATTACCAATGAAAATGGTCAAAAAACAGCTGGTCCTGCATGCTCTGATATAAATCCTAAACCCGTTATTTTTGTTACAGGAAATAAAGAATGGGAAGATAAAATCTCAAATATATCTGATTTGGCAAATCCTGTAAACTGCTCATTTGATGATCTGTGTCAGCTTCAGTATACCTCCGGTACAACAGGAAAGCAAAAAGGTGCAATGTTAACCCATGGAAACTGGATGGCGGCAATTGATTCGGAATGCAGTCTTTTGAATTATAAATCCAGTGATGTTTACCTAGGAATATACCCGATGGCCCATGTAGGTGTCTCATGGGGAATTTCCTCATTAAAAGCCGGTGCAACATGGGTAATATTGGAGCAGTTTGAGATAGACAAATACATTGAGTACGCAGATTCATATAAAGCGACTGTTGTTGCCGGAATGCCTCCTGTAATTCACTCACTTTTAAAGACAGAAACAGGAACAGAGAAGAAATTTGAATCTGCAAGAGAGATGATCAGTGGCGGCGGCCCGCTTCATCCAAGCATCTGGAAAGAGTTTTATTCAAGATTTAAAATTCCCGTTGTAAATGCATACGGCCTTTCTGAAACAATAGTTGTCGGAACAGGAACTGCAATCAGACCTGAGGATTATCAGTCAGCTGATGAATTTAAAAGTGTAGGCTCACCTGTAGGATATACCGAGATGAAGATTGTTGATACAAATGATCATACAATAGAATTAGCAGGAACTGATGTTGGTGAAATAGCATTGCGTGGCCCGGCTGTTGCCAAAGGCTATTGGGGAATGAAAGAAGAAACAGAGCAGGTATTTTTTCCTGACGGATGGTTTTTGACAGGCGACATTGGATTTATTGATGAAAACGGCATGCTTTCCATCACCGACCGGAAAAAAGATATGATTGTAATGTCAGGGTGGAAGATATATCCGACAGAGGTTGAAAAGACATATATCAGCCATCCGGGTATTGAAGATATTGCAATTTTCGGATGCCCGGATATTCACAGAGGAGAAGTTCCTGTTGCCGCAGTCGTTCTTGCAAATGGCATGGAAACCAATGAGAATGAGTTGATAAAATTTGGAAAGGAAAGGCTTGCAAAATACAAAGTTCCCCGCCATTATATTTTTCTGGATAATCTTCCAAGAGTTCACGGATGGAAACTTCTCAGGCGCGAACTGCGCGAAAAATACTGCAGTGAGAATAATTCAACTCTCATTTTGTAAATTTCCTGAATTTTAAAATCCAGTCTTCTTTTTATAAAAAAAAGCCCTAATATTAATTATGTCACCAGAAATTGAGCAGATATCCTCTATTAAATCCGAGAAGAGATCGACTGGCATTATTGGTCTTGATTTTCAGCTAGGCGGAGGCATTCCTAAAGGAAAATCAACAATCTTATACGGTGATGCACTTTCAGGATGTGATATTTTAGCAGAACAGTTCTGGCATGCGGATGATTCCAAAAAAAGCACATATCTGATGATAGATGGTCTGATAAAAGAGGGTATGACTGATGCTGAAGAGATGAATCCTGAATCTCTTTTCAATGCAATGGAGGGCAATTGGATTGTTGTTGATTCTTTGTCATCAGTTATTATAAAATACGGAATTGATGCATCAGTCTCTTTTCTTGAAAAATGTATGAGTGCTATAAAAGAAAATGAGGCAAATATTTTATTTCTGATGTATCCGGACATTCATACTCCTGCAGAAGAGGCAAAAATTATTCGGCATTCAGACATTTTCATAACTCTTTCAAATACTCTTCATGGAAATGAGATAGAAAGAAGTCTGACAATAAACAAAATTTCCGGCGCAGATGTTCCAAAAAGAGCATATCCCTACAATATTTTATCAGGGGGAATAGAGCTTTCAACAACAGGAAGGGTTGTATGATAATTTTTAAAATATCCTTCTAATCAGTTTTTTTTGTATTTAATGGACAATGCATGTTTTTCTATTGCATACCATGAAAAAACAGCAAGTGGAATTGCGGCTGTAAAGGATAAAAGAATCATCACAGGTATTTCAATATCAGGCAGGAAATGAATTATTGTCTGCTGAACAGGGTATGCATAAATAAACATTCCAAATGAGAAATCACCGTATTTACCAAATTTTTTTAATCTTTTTGTGGGATATTTGGCAAACCAGAGAACTGTGTATGGTATTGCAATATAGGCAAAAATAAACATAAACTGAGTATTATATGATAGAAGAACAGGAATCCACAATACCAAAACAGCCGGGAATTTAAACTCAATTTTATCCCTGTTTAAGTAAAGGTGTGCTCCAATAAAGAAATACAGAGCGAATCGTATCTTGTTTAATGCGGGATTATCATACCACAAAAACCATAAAATTACTGTCAACAAAATAAAAGGAATCATCGAATTTTTCCTGGATAAAAGCCCTGCAATTCCAAGCAGAGCAACAATAGCATACAGGAAAAATTCAAACGGAACCGCCCAGAGTGGGGCATTGACATAGGTTACAGGATTGGTTGTAAAAAGCCCCAAAGCCGTACCATTAACATAGAAAGGAACTGATGCCCATGTTGATGGATTTAAGAGAGCGGCAATATACTCACTAAATCCCAAATCTGAGACCAATGGTCCTATAATAAATATTACAAGAAGAACCGATGCAAAAAGACCCGGAATTATTCTAAGAATTCTCTTTTTAAAAAAAGTTGTCAGTGACGGTTTTCTCTCCCAGCTTCCCAAAATCAGATAACCGCTTATCACAAGAAGAATTGCAAGGCCGGTTTGTCCGATTAGAAGGTGCCAGTCAAAGATGAAAACATTGGAATAACCAAGGCACAACGCAAACGAATGTGAGAAAATTATACATGATGCGGCTAAAAATCTAAGAAAATCAAAATTATTTGTAAATCTTTTATCCATGCCAAAAACTCTGAGGATTTATCTGTATAGAATTTATAAATTTTATTTTTTTAAAGATTTGATCGGACAGATTCTGCCGCCAGAACCATGTTTCTTAACTTTCCATATGCAGTTTCCCTTGTGTGCATACGAAGACCACAGTCCGGATCAACAAGGATTTTTTCAGGTCCGAATAATTCAACGCCTTTTTCTATTCTGGATATAATTGTCTCAACCGAATCAATCTCAGTATCCGCTGAATCTACAACACCAAGTCCAACCTGTTTTTCACGAAGATCTTTTTTTGAGATGACATCCAGATTATTCTGATTGTTTGAAAATTCAAGATCCAGAATATCAACAGGCATTTTTAAAAGATTGTCAATTATGTTTTCGATATTGCCGCAGACATGCATGCATGTCGGCACTCTTAAAACACCTGTTATTGCACTTATTGCCTGATAGGCTGTATTCATATCAGCAACACCTGTTGAGAGTATCGGCTCATCTATCTGAAATATTGCAATTCCAAGCGATTCTAGCCTTGTTGCTTCCGCCGCAACAATCTGTGCAAGATCAAGAATTAACTCATCCCTGTTTCTGTAAAGAGGAGTGTCAATCTTTAATGCATGCGAGATTGTACTTGGACCTGCAAGCATAGCTTTTACTTTTGCATGTTTTGATATTGCGTACCTTGTATCCTCAACAGTCATCGGCTTTTGGGTAGGTCTTAAAATACCTGTAACTTTTTTATCTTTTATACCAGGTATCCGGGATGTAAGAGAAGTTATCATATCTTCTCTTACCTGTCCTGATGAAATGATGTCTATTCCTGCGGCAATCTGATCCTCTACTGCAATATTAAGAGCCTGTGAATAGGGATCAATAATTGACTTAAGACCTTTTGCCCGGATTGAGGGATAACTGCCTACAACAGTTGTCGGGAGTAATTTTTTAATCAGCTTCATGGTGTTACTCTGTGCCGGTCACGCGGGAAGAGTACTGCTTCTCTGATGTTTGGAAGATCAAGCATTGTCATGACAAGGCGATCCATTCCAACACCCCAGCCTGCATGTGGGGGCATCCCGTACTTGAACGGCTTTAGATAGAATTCAAAACTCTCAGGTGATAAACCTTTTTTCTCCATCTGCTCAACCAAAAGATCGTACTGATGGATACGCTGTGCACCGCTTGAAAGCTCCATTTTAGGATGCATCATATCAAATGCCCTGCATATTTCAGGTTCATCTTCATAAGGCATTGCATAATATGGCTTTATTGCAGTCGGCCAGTCGGTGATAAAGTAATGTTCACCCATCTCTTCACCAATTGCACGCTCTGCGGCAGATGATAAATCATCACCGTATGCAATCTCCTCGTCAACAGATAGTGAAGCAATGTCTATTGCCTCTGAATATGGCAGTCTCGGGAACTTTCCGGTTGGAACTTTGAAATCAGTTTCAAGCGTATTTAATGCATCACTGCATGTTTTGTCAACATATTCATATGTAGAAACAATCATATTTTCTAAAAGGTTCATCACGTCATTGTGATCTGCAAATGAAACTTCGACATCGATTGATGTTGCTTCGTTTAAGTGCTTAGTAGTGTTATGCTCTTCAGCCCTGAAAATCGGGCCTATCTCAAACACTTTTTCAAATCCGGCGGCCATCATCATCTGTTTGTAAAGCTGAGGACTCTGGTTCAAAAAAGCCTCTTTTTCAAAATATGCAATTGGAAAGAGCTCTGTTCCTCCTTCTGTTGCGGCGGCAACAACCTTTGATGTTGTAATATTGATAAAGCCTTCTTTGTAGAGATAATCTGTTACTGCATGGTTTACAGCACTTCTGATCTGGAAAATTGCGGCTACTTTTGGCCTTCTTGCATCCAGATACCTGTTGTCAAGTCTTGTATCAACTTCGGCAAGCACTTTTTCCGATACATCAAGAGGCAGGGGTGTTTCTGCTTTGCTGATTATCTCAAAATATTCAGGTATTATTTCACGTCCGCCAGGTGCCTTGTCGGATTCTTTTACAATACCTGAAATTTTAACAACAGACTCTCTTGAAACCTCTTTCGCCGCTTTTAATACAGCCTCAGATGCTTTCTTTTTAATGATAGTGGCCTGTAAAAAACCGGTCCTGTCTCTTAATATGTAAAAAGAAAGACCTCCAAGATCCCTTATCTCATGAACCCATCCTGTTACTTCTGCGGTCTGTATCTCCGGTGTTACTTCTCTTAGTGGTATTCTCATAAAATATCTGCAATAAGATGTGTCTTATACTATTATTTTTGTTTTGCATCAGTTTTATGAAAACATTCATAAAATGAATTCAATTGAAAAAATTTCATGAACCTGACCATTCAAAAATCATGAGTATTATCATCTGAAATCAATACACTATATCCTCTGAAATTAAGGATTATATGAAAAAATACAATTTTTTTCTTCAGATAATTTATTAAGGAAAATCCTTAAATTCAATAGTATTTATGTTCAAAAAAATTCTTGTGCCTCTTGACGGATCATCGGTTTCTGAGGAGACTCTTCATACTGCGATTTTTGAAGCAAAGCTTAGAGATTCTGAGATTCATGCAGTTAATGTAATAAATCACGTCTTTGTCCATCCTTTAATGGTTGAATCTTCACAGGGCGCGTCAGGCGGAAACACAGAGATGACTGAAATTTTAGAGGCTGAGTCTGATAGAATTTTAGCGCATGCAAAAGACGTCTGTGATGATGAAGAAGTAAAAGTGTTTCTGTATAAAAGGTATGGAGACCCGCGGGAGGAGATTCTCAATCTTTCAGATGAGATTAATGCAGATCTGATAATTCTTGGAACAAAAGGCAAGACAAATCTTGAAAGGCTTCTTTTGGGAAGTGTCAGTTCAACTGTTATTATGAACAGCAAAATTACAACACTGGTTATAAAAAACAGATAAAAACATTATATCACTGTAAAAAAGAAATATCTGTAAGATATGTCAAAGAATTTTTGGAATAAAATTATATTTGCCAAATTATCAATAATTATTATTATTCTTTTTATTTTCCCGGTATCTGCCGGAGATGACCTTGAGTTATGGGGATATGTGAATCCAGAGGGAAATCTTGCACCCGGTGATGAAGTTTTTTGTTACTATACAGTCGATTATAATTTTGAGTCAGACAAAGAATCTCTTATCTTTTATACAGATCTGACAGATCCGCGCTGGCAGCTCACAATAGCAATTGACGGTGCTGAACAGGATAAAGCAAAAAGTATGGGAAGATATGAAAGAGTTAGTGGTTTTGAGCTGTATTATCCGGGTTCATACCAGACATATGTAAGGGTTAAGCTAAACGGTACTGTTCCAAATGTTGGTGCAACAGGAAACTACACTATTTTTGATGTAACTCATTACGATGCTGTTGGACAAGAGGCTTCTTACAGCTCAGTTGAAAGAGTATTTATCAACCCTTCTGATCTTTTATCAGTTCAGTCCTCAATGGAGATAAAAATTTCAAATCTCCGCTCAAAGATAGATTCGCTTTATTCTCAGGGTGTTGACACCTCTTTGGCGGAAGTGAAATATTCTGCCGCGTATGACGCAGTTTATTCAGCAAAAAAATCAGTTCCTTCAAAGCAAAGCAGCCTTTTATCTGATGCTGATCTCTATATAACAGAAGCAGAATCTTACCTTGATGTTTCATGGGCAGAATCATCAATTAATGGTGCAAAAGATAAAATCAGTTCTGTTGATTCAACAGTTTCATATTTTGAAAACTCAGCAGGACTTTCAGGAGATTCACGTGTATGGGTCATTAAATCCTACAATGACAATGCAAAAACACTTCTTGTTCTTGCTGAGGATAAATTTCAAAATAAGGATTATTCTTCAACACGCGATTATGCATTACAGGCAGAAAACAAAGCAGTTGAGGCATACAATTATGCAGTGAATCTTAACAACGAACTGAATCTGAACGCTCCTTTAAATTCTGAAATTCAAAAGACAAACACGCCTGTTTCTACAGATAAAACATCTTCACCAACACAAAATACACAATCACCTGCAAATCTTTTGGATGATGTTATAAAGGATAATAACACAGAATCAAAAAAATATGATGATATAGATGCACTTTTGCATTCTGAAGTTAATATTGAAAGTTTTTTGGCAATTGCAGGAAAATTTTATGATCTTTTAATAAATGCGTTTAATTTCATAAAGGATTTATCTGCTCTTGCTTCTGACAATTGACATTATCTCCCATGCAAGAGATTCTGATTTGTGCCATGAGTCAAGAGTTGTGTTAAGACGGACTGAACCTTCAATATTAATCTCCTCTTTTATGTCCTGTATTATTACATCAGAAACACTCCTTAAAATTTCCAGCATTTTCATGCAGGACGGATATTTTTCGTCAGAATAGTCAGCAGGCAGATTTGGAAGAATAGTAATTACAAATTTATTTTTTAATGATTTTCTAAAATGTCTTATTGCAAGAATTGGCAAAATTATAGTGTTCGTTCTTTCAGGGCCGATAATTACCGCATCGGATTTATTTATGATATCTATAACATCTTCTGACATTTGTGGAATTTTTTTGCAGTCAATAACAACAGATGCCCGAAATTCCGCATTATAATCATCACAGAATAATTCTCTGAACTCTGTTGGTGGATATAAACAATCATCTATCTCAGCATATACCGAATACCGGTTGTCTGTGCCGGGCAGTATTTTGGATGTTATTTTAAAAAATCTGCAGAGATATTTTGCGGCATCGGTGATATTTCCACCATTTCTAAGTATATTGCTTCTTGCGATGCAGACTGCCCTTTCTTTATCGCCGATTGGGAAAAATGCATCTTTTTCTGATATTTTATTTAGAAGTTTTTGTGTGGAAAAAGAATCTCCCTTAATTCCTCTCCACTGCGCCGTGTTGAGATTTCCTGAAAAAAGATAAATCAGATCGTCCAAATCAGGGCAGACAAGATTTCCGTCAGTCCAGAAACAGCCCGAAGTGTTTGCAATCACTGATATTTCATCATCATATAATATATTTCTAAAGGCCTGAATAAGTTTTAGTGATTCCTTTCCGCCTGAGATGACAGTAATCATTTGCAGGATTAGTCTTAATTTTAACAGATAAAGTAATTTGCAAAAATGTTCATGACACTAATTTTTCATGCATCATGATTGTAAAGGTCACTGGTTTTATGGAATACTAAGACGATATGTTATTAGTAGTATGAAACAGAAAATTCCGGCTGGCGTAAGACCCAAAGCAATTTTGTTTGATATGGACAATACCCTTTATGATTTTTCTGATGCAAAGTTAAAGGCCTGTACAGGCGTCACCGATCACATTGGGGCAGGAACGGGTGAAGAACTTTTAAGATACTTTTTATTCGGAAGTTACGGGTTCGAAGACCATGGAAATATAAAGCAGTTCATGAATGACAAAAATGTATGGGATGAAGATACATTCATGAGTGCGGTCTCTCTTTATGAATCATTGAAGCTTGAATCATTAATAGCATATCCGGGAGTTTATGAAACTCTCCCGGTCATTCAGGATGCAGGAATCAGTATGTCAATTGTAACTGATGCAGAGAGTTCACAGGCGAAAAAAAGGCTTGAAAAACTTGGACTTAGAAAATATTTCAGTGATATAATAACACCTGACGTTTCAGGAAAAAGAAAGCCTGAACCTGATACATTCCTAATGGCTCTTGATAAATTGTCTACAAAGCCATCTGATTCAATGGTTGTCGGAGACAGCCCGAGAAGAGAGATTGAGCCATGCAACAGACTTGGGATTACAACAATATATGCAGAATACGGCGACTGGCTTAAAATTCCCTCACCAAACACAATTCCTGATTATACAATCAAAAATTTCTCAGAGATTACCGGAATTTTAAAGCTTTAAACAATAAAATTTTAGAACAGTTAAAAAGATTGACTCTTCGCCATATTTCTGATCACCCTAATTTGGAATTGATTTGTCGCGATGTACACAATATCCCCGGGAACCGGAGGGGCTTAGCCCCCCTCCGGTGACCTATCGTAAGCGGGGTGGGTTTAAGGGAGGGGCCTGTCCCCTCCCTTGCTAATAATCGATTAGCTTTGATTGTCTTCCAGTCAAGGCCAGTAACCTAAGAAACTGATGAAATCTTCCATATCAATAATCTTAAAGCCCACAAATGAGAACATAGATGTGAATGCAGAAATGCATTCCCTCCATTTGTAATGTTTATTGGACATATCATCATATTTGGAGGTTATTCTCTAAGTTGTTTCTCTTTTTGGATAGTCCTAACTTTCAGAAAAATGGAGAAGAACCAAAAGATTATAACTGACAAATATTGCCTGAATAAAATAATAAAATAGTATAACAATTAAAATCAATTAAAACCAGAATTTTTATATCTTGTCCCTTATTGTCAAATTTTTTTTCTTAGGGTTTATTTATTTGTGATTCAATATTAAAAACCGCTTTCATTCTTTCAAAAAGTCTTTTTTCTGTGAAGGTAGATATACATTACAGGTGATCTCCACTTGAGTTTGAAAGACTGGTTAATTCCGCAGGATAAGCATTTTTTTGATTTGTTTGAACAGCAGGCCGAGGTTTTGAAACAGGCCGCTGATCATTTATATTGTATGATAGAAAATTTTGATGACATCAAAAATATGTGCCACAAAATGAAGACCTATGAGCATGCCGGAGACGATATTACTCATTCTTTATACCAGCTTTTAAACAAGAGTTTTATAACTCCAATCGAACCTGAAGAAATATCAAGGCTTGCAACAGGAATGGATGATGTAATTGATGCAATCGATGACACTTCCAGAAAGATGTTTTTCTACGACATTGGAACGACTGATAAATATATGCTTGAGTCCGCAAAACTCATTCGTCTTCAGGCAGAATCACTTGAACAGGCGGTTTTGGGGATACGCGACATGAAAAATCCCAAAAAAATATCTGATCACTGCATTGAGATAAACAGACTTGAAAACTTAGCCGACGATGTTTTGGCAGTTGCCTTACAGGATCTTTTTAAAACAAACGATGCAATAAGAATTGTAAAATTCAAGGACATTTATGAAACACTTGAATTTACTACCGACAGATGTGAAGATGTGGCAAACGTCCTTGGAGACATTGCAATTAAACATACCTGATATAAAATGGATATAATAGTAATACTCCTTGGAATAACGCTCGCATTGTTATTTAACTTTGTAAACGGTCTGAATGATGCGGCAAACTCAATCGCAACCGTTGTTGCGACAAAGGCCCTTTCACCATTCAAGGCAGTTTTAATGGCTTCTGTTTGCAATATGATAGGGCCTTTGTTGTTCTCAACGGCAATTGCAAAAACAATCGGCAAAGGAATTGTCGAATCCTCTTTTTTAACAACACATCTTATTCTTGCCGCAATGGTCGGCGCTGTTCTCTGGGTTTTTCTGGCTTCATATTTTGGTGTACCGGTATCAAGCAGTCATGCACTTGTCGGAGGACTTGTTGGTGCAGGAATAGTTATGGGAGGAATGGGATCTATTATCTGGCCTGATTTATCTTCGGTATTTCTTCTCTTCATATATGCAGTCGCAGGCGGATTGGCGCTTGCCGCAATATTTATTGTCATAGGCAGGCATCACGGTGAAGAGTGGGGAAAATATTTTGCTATTTCTTTTCTTGCCGGCTTTTCACTGACAGTTCCACTTCTTATAATCTCAGGCGCTGTTAAGGTTTCAGGAATTTTTGCTGTTGTTGTATTCATTGTTGTATCACCAATGCTTGGAATGATATCTGCATTTTTGCTCGGAGTCGCTATTATGTGGATATTCAGGAAAAAATCCCCTAAAAAGATTGAACGGGGATTTCGTCCGTTTCAGATATTAACAGGCGGACTTCAGGCAATCGGTCATGGTGCCAACGATGCACAAAATGCCATGGGTATGATTACAGCAATGCTTTTTGCGGCAGGAATTATTACGACATTTGAAGTTCCTCTCTGGGTTATTTTGTCATCCTGTCTTGCAATATCGCTTGGTACACTTCTTGGCGGGTGGAAGGTGCTTGATAAAATGGCAAACAAAATTACAAAAATCAGACCATATCAGGGAATTTCAGCTTCGATGGCAGGAAGTGGTGTACTTGCACTTATGACATCTTTTGGAGTACCTGTGTCTACAACTCATGCAATAAGCGGATCTATTATGGGTGCCGGAATCACCAGGGGTTATGCATCCGCTGTCAGATGGAGCAATGTAAGAGAGATAGTTGCTGCATGGTTCCTGACAATTCCATGTGCCGCGACTGTTTCAGGATTTGTTTACTTTATTTATGCCCTGATTTTTATCTAAAGGGCTGTTACTATCATCTCTAATATTATTTTTAGCATCATTCAAACGTAATTTTTTTTCATTTTGCATGAAAGTTACTTCGTAACTTACATGAAATCGTGCATGAAATATAATTTCATGGACGTTTTGAATGAAACTGCTGTATAAATTCGTTCAATTAGAGATTCATTTCTGAAATTTAATTGAATTAAAAAGGTTTTTTTTTATAATATGTCAATCAAAAAAAGAATATGATTATCCATAACACCAAAAAGAGGATTTCAATTGTATCACTTGCCTTAACAGTTATACTGTCAGGTCTTGTTATTGTATCCGGATGTACTGGTTTTGAAGATTCATCTCAAAACAGCACTGATATTTCAAATTTAGATGTAAACTCAGCCCCATATGAGATAGATTATTCAGATTCATACAACTGGCTTTCACTTCCTGAAATTGAAAAGCAGGTTGATGTTTTCTATGTTTATCCAACAGTCAGCAATAATGAATCAGGCTATATGCTGATTACAGACGATACTGACAGGGCTCTTGCACAGGGAATTCTAAAAGCACAGGCCAGCGTTTATGAGTCAGATGCAAATGTATTTGCTCCGTATTACAGACAGATGTCAACAGGTGTTTCAATGACACAGAGCGGTCTTGCAACCGATACGGATGAATTCAAACGTGGTGCAGAGGATGTTTTGACAGCATTTGATTATTATATTGAAAATTTAAATGATAACCGTCCCTTTATTCTTGCAGGGCATAGTCAGGGAACAATGGCTCTTATTGAACTTATAAAAAAGCGTTTTGGAGATGATGAAGCTCTTAAAAACCGTCTTGTCGCGGCCTATTTAATTGGATATACTGTGACAGATGATGATTTAAACAAAGCAAATCTTACTCCTGCAATCTCTTCAGACGATACTGGAGTTGTAATAACATACAATACCCAGTCGCCAACTTCTGAAGGCGGTCCTATGCTTATGGAAGGTGCGCACTGTATAAATCCGCTCAACTGGAAGACAGATTCAACATATGCATCCGCTTCAGAAAACCTTGGTGCACGTTTTTATGATGATTCAACCGGAGAATTTTTAAGAGAAGTTGCAAATTATTCTGATGCAAAGATAAATCCTGATACAAAAGCTCTTGAAACTACAATTCCAAAAGGAGAACAACTTGACATCGGTCCTTATACAGAAGGTGTGTATCATCGCTACGATTATGCTTTCTGGTATAGAAACCTTGAACAAAATGTCGGGGTAAGAATAGCGGCCTATCTGGCAAATCAGTAAATTAGAATTGTTGAAATGAACTCAAATTATTAAAATAAAAATTTAAAGGATTGAGATAAAAAATCAGAATAATTAAAATGAAAATCTGAAAAGAATTAAAAATTGAACTTAAATTAATTTTTTTCAATTCTTTTTGTTATTTTTATGTATTATTTTTCTTTAATTTCGATTCGTTTTGATAATATCTGCACATTTTTTTTATTTTACAAACAGCACATGATGGATTTTTCGCCTTGCAGACAAGTCGTCCATGTGATATTAAAAGAAAGTTAATCTCTCCCCACACAGATTCTTTAAAAAGAGATTTCAAATCAGTTTCGATTTTGTCCGGATCATTGTTTTTAGTAAATCCAAGGCGAACTGAAAGCCTTTTTACATGTGTGTCGACTGCTATTCCCTCATTTATTCCATAAGCATGATTCAGGACGATGTTTGCTGTTTTTCTTCCAACACCGGGAAGTTTTACAAGTTCATCAATAGTTTTTGGAACAAAACACCCATAATTTTCAGAAAGCATCTGTGAGGCTGATATTATGTGCTTCGCTTTTGCATGATAAAATCCTGTACTTTTAATTATTTCCTCCACTTCCAAAATATCGGCAGAGGCTAAACTTTTGCAGTCAGGATATTTTGAAAACAGTGCATTTTTGACGCTGTTGACATTTTTGTCAGTCGTCTGCGCTGAAAGAATAGTCATTATTAGAATTTGAAACGGATTTTCAAATTCAAGAAAGCATAAATTCGTATCTTCTTTTAAGTAAATTTTTCTAAGAGCCAGATAAATTCTGCATGCATCATCAGTCTGCATAAAAATGTAATGGGGTAGGGCAGATTCGAACTGCCGTCAAAGCGTCCCAAACGCTCTAGGATGGACCAGGCTACCCTACTACCCCGTTTGTGACATCATATATTTCTCTGTCCGGTTAAAAAATATGCCGGTTTAAGTCTGGTAATAGAAGTTAAAGTAAAATTATTGCAGTGGATTTTTGACACCATCGGCTATAACAACAGATCCAAATAATTTGCCTTTTAAAAGCACATTTTTCAGATTTTCAGGGTCTTTTCCATCAATTACCAAAAGAGGTATTCTGCTTCTCTGAATGATTTTTGCCGCAACAAGGTCAATTACATTGTTTGACCCCGCACCCATAGTTCCTGCAGATACAATATCTATCAGTTTTTCAGGCGTAATTGAGTCAAATTTGACTGCGTCTTTGTTATTTTTTGGATCTTTGGAATAAATGCCGTCAATTGAAGTCAGATTTATTAAAAGATCAGCCCTCAGTCTTTCTGCAAGAACGGCTGATACCGCATCAGTTGTCTGTCCGGGTGTAACACCGCCCATTAGAACAATTTTTCCAGATTCTGCGTATTTTAAGGCATCTGTGTAGTTTTCTGCAACCGCAGGATATGCCAAATCCCCAAGTGCCCAGCATAGAAGCGATGCATTGATTCTTGTAATAAGAATCCCAAGTTCATCAGATGTTGCCTCATCAATTCCAAGCGAGCGCGCCGCACCTATGTATCTTCTGGCCTCCCCGCCTCCTCCTATGACAACAAAGATCTGATATTTTGAAGAGATTTCTTTTAAAACATCGCGATAATTTTCAATTTTATTTGATTCAAGTGAAGGAACAAGAATAGAACCGCCAAGCGATAATACAATTTTTTTCATATTGGAACTAAACTTTGGTTATAATAGCATATATTCTTTCCAAAGAATCATAACTCATTCAAATGATACATGAAAAAAACTAAAAACGCAAAAAGCACTGATAAATAATGATTTTTCAATTTTAATTTACATTTTTTTGTTAATTTTTTTTGTTAATTTTTTTTTGATACATTTTTTAAAAGTTCCTTTGATAGTAAATATCATAAACCCGTGCGGCAAAGACTGGGATAACAACCGGGGGTGATGAAATTTGCATGAAGCACTTCTTTATGAAAAAGAAGAGAATAAATTTGTAAAATGTGGTCTTTGTAGTCACAGATGCAAAATTGCAGAAAATAAAACCGGCATATGTGGTGTAAGAATAAACCGCGGAGGTGTTCTTTATGCTGAAAGCTATGGCAAAATCAGTGCAGAGGCAATAGATCCAATTGAAAAAAAACCTCTGTATCATTTTCTTCCCGGAACCAATGTCTATTCACTCGGTAGTATAGGATGCAATTTCAGATGCTCACACTGTCAGAACTGGGAGATATCGCAGAATAAATCAGCAGACTTCCTACAATTTTTAAGCCCCGAAATGGGTGTTTTAAAGGCGAAAGAGTATAACTGCAAAAGCATTGCATGGACATACAATGAGCCTACAATCTGGCATGAATACACAATGGATATGGGAAAAACCGCCAGAGAAGAAAATCTTGGAACGGTATATGTCACAAACGGATATATGACAGAAGAGGCAGTATCTGATCTTTCAAGAATGCTTAATGCATTCCGGGTTGACATAAAGGCATTTTCAGATGAATTTTACAAGAAAGTCTGCAAGGCAAAACTATCACCTGTCCTTGATGCAACAATAAAGGCAAAAGAGTGCAGGATGCACATCGAAATCGTAAATCTTCTGATTCCCGGCCTTAATGATTCTCCGAAAGAGTTAAAAGAACTTATCAGGTGGATTTATGAAAATATTGGAGAGGATACACCTGTTCATTTCACAAGATTTCATCCGGACTATAAAATGAGTGATATTGGGCCAACTCCAATAAAAACACTTGAAAAAACATACATGCTTGCAAAAGAGGAGGGATTAAGATACCCCTACCTTGGAAATATCGCTTCACATCCGTTTAACAATACCTGGTGCCATAAATGCGGTTCTCTTCTTATTGAAAGAAGTGGATTTTCGCAGAAGAACGTAAATCTGAAAGGAAATATTTGCAGGATATGTGGAGCGAAAATACCGGTTATAACAACAACTGAAGGAATTATCTGACTGAACAGAGATCATACATCATATTTTATAAGGAAACATGAAGTTCATGAAATTTACTTATTTTTCCGGCGATGACCGGTTTAATATGATATAATGCGGCAACTCATATGTTGTTTTTCAAGGGGGAGAAATGACTGATAAAAGTACATTTTTAACTGACCGTATGTTAGGTGCACTTACACGTTATCTGAGATTTTTAGGATATGATACAAAAAGTGCTGATATATTAAGTAATGGAAACAGCAATGAAGATACAATTCTTCTAAAGATTGCAAAAGATGAGGGCAGATATCTTCTGACACGAGACAAAGAGCTTTTTATGAGAGGAAGAAGTGATTCAGCAGTCTATATTGAGTCTGATGAAGTGCTTAGTCAGATAAAGCAGCTTTTCAATTCAGGTCTTATTGATGAAGAATTTTTCTTTGGGATGCAAAGATGTGTAGTCTGTAATTTAAAACTTCGTCCTGCAACAGAAAAAGAGGTCGAAACAGCCTCTTATGCTCCAAAAAGAAAGGAATTTCTGCATTTTATGTGGTGTGAGAAATGTAAAAAGTTATACTGGCCGGGTACACATTCATTAAATATGCAAAAAAGACTTGCAAAAATATTTGAAAATCAGGTGCATGAAAAAATAGATTGAATTTATCTGCCAGACAAAATTCATGAACCAAATGTTTCAGAAAAGGTATGTATTACTTATCTTTCACCATTTTAACTAAGCCCTACAGCCATCCCTGTTTTTTCCAGTGCATGTATTCATGTGTCCATTCATCTTTATTTTGTGTAACCAGATATTTCATCCTCTCTTTCATTTCAAGATGAACATTTTCCTGGTCCGGCCACGTCATTTTCGCATTAATTGCCTCTACCAGATCTTCACCCATTGAAAATGCCTGCTCTTCAGCATTGGAAAAACCGTCAGGATTTGGACCAATGTCAATACTTACTTTCCCAACTGTGTTTGCGCCAAGAATATGAAGTGTGTTGTTTAAATAATCGCATATGGAATCCGAGTTTGAACCACCGGCGGTTGATACTGAAAATCCATATTTTCCAGTAAATCTCTGGCAGTGGATTGAGTCTGCAAGCCTGTCTAAAAATACTTTCATCTGTGCCGATACAGAATTGATATAATTAGGTGATCCGAGAATTATTCCGTCACAGGTTAAAATATCATCAAAAATTTCCTGAAAGTCATCTTTATGGATACATTTTCCTTCTTTGTAGCATACATTGCATCCTGTACAAAATTTAATCCTTTTCTTCCCAAGATCATAGAGAACAGTTTTTGCTCCCTTATTCTCAGCACCCAAAAGCCCTTTTTTTACAAGCGTCATTGTAGAGCTTTTTTTGCCTCTCGGACTTGCACAAATTCCAATTATCTTCATCTGTAATCCTCCGTTATATCAACACCAATTCCGTATAATGTGTCACAGTCACCATCAAGATTTACTGTAAATACTTTATGATCACCAGCGTCAATCACTTCAAAAAATTCACTTTTTGTATCAACAATACTACCTGAATCTGATTCTTTTAAGTTGCACCTGATCATTACATTTTTTGCATCGTCTTTTCCTGTGTTTTTAATATCAATTGTTGATGTATAGTAACATGAACCATCAGATCTGTAATGTTTCTCTAAAAGAGAGACTGTCTTAGTAAAACTTGTCTGTGAAGCAGATTCATCTGACTGCGTTGTCGTACATCCTGAAAATGCGGTAACTGTAGCAATAAAAACAATTATTATTGCTGTAATTAAGACCTTTTGAATATATTTGAGTTGCATTAAACATCACCTTTCTAATTTAGTCATTATCAATGCAAAGCAAATAAAGGTTTTTTTATAAAATGAAAAATGTATCCTGTGAAAATTCTACACGAAAATTACTTCATAACTTACATGAAACTTTTACATGAAATATAATTTTATGAACGATTTTTTATTAAAGTCAAAATACCAAAATGCTTAACCAAATTGCCTGTTTACTGACTTCATCTGATTCATGTAAACAATAAATATTGAATAATTACCAGTAATACTATATTACAAAAATACGAATATATCCGGTGATTTATTAATGAAAACAATAATTCTTGCAGGCGGGACAGGCACAAGACTCTGGCCACTTTCACGTGAATATTATCCAAAACAGTTTTTAAACTTTGACGGCAATTCTCTGTTTCAGGAGACTTTTTTAAGAGCATTAAAACTCTGCAGTCCTGAAGAGATAATAGTAGTCACAGGTGAATTGTACCAGTTTCTCGTTAAAAACCAGATAGAGGATTTGGGTTTTTCAATACCTGATGAACATATTTTAAAAGAACCCTGTGGCAAAAATACTCTGCCTGCAATTTTATGGGGCGTAAATAAGTTTGTAAAAGAGTCTGGTGATGATGAAATAATTGTTTTTCCAAGCGATCATGTTTTATCAGAAGACGCTGTGTCTGTATTCAAAAAGTCTGCAGAGTTAGCAAAGGAAAATATTGTTGTGTTCGGCGTAAAGCCTGATTCACCAAACACCGGTTACGGATACATAAAACCTGGTAAAAAACTTCCTTTTGGTTCAATTGTAGATGAATTTAAGGAAAAACCGGATTTAGCTCTTGCAGAAGAGTATGTAAAGGCAGGATATTTATGGAACAGTGGAATTTTCATGTTCTCATCAGAAGTTTTTCTGTCTGAAACAAAAATTTATCAGCCTAAGCTTTCTTCTGCTTTTGAAACAGATAATCCCAATTACAGCACACTTGAATCAATATCTATAGATTACGGGCTTTTGGAGAAATCAGAACGTTGCGCAGTTGTTCCTCTTGATTGTTTATGGAGTGATCTTGGAAGTTTTAAGTCACTTTATCAGACAAAAAAATGTGATGAAACCGGCAACGCAGGGGAGGGTGTTTTCTTAAATTCCAAAGGAAATTATGTCTCTTCCGGCGGAAAAAAAGTAGCTCTTGTAGGAATTGAAAACACAGCAGTTATTGATTCCGGAGATGCACTTTTGGTCTGCAATATGGAGTGCACAGAATCTGTCAAGGATATTGTGCAACATTATCGTGATATTGGAGACGATGTTGCAAAGTACCATCTGACTGTGAACCGGCCCTGGGGTTCATATACCATTCTTGAATCACATGACTTTCATAAGATTAAAAGGGTCTCAGTAAAACCAGGAAGCGTTCTTTCACTTCAGAGGCATCATCACAGAAGTGAGCACTGGGTTGTTGTAAGCGGAAGTGCAGAAGTAACTGTTAATTCCGAGACAAAAACACTTTCAAGAGGTCAGAGCACATATGTCCCTGCCGGAGTTGTGCACAGGCTTGCAAATTATGGAAAAATTCCATTGGAGGTAATCGAAGTTCAGATTGGCGAGTACCTCGGAGAAGACGATATTGAAAGATTTGAAGATAAATACGGCAGAGTCTGATTTTCATGACATCTGTGTATTAAAAAATTAGTTTAATGGATTTTTTCTTAATTTTCAGCCCTTAAAAAATCTGCTTTTTTTATGAAATAATATCCTACTGTCAAAGAAAATATTATAGCACCAATTCCGATAAGTTCAAATTCTGTTGCGGTTGCAGGGTCTATTACAATTATTTTTCTTGAAACTGCAATTATTGCCAATATTATTACTATTCCAACCTCTATTTTCTTTGTCTCAATAAATGACTTTATTGTATCCATTAATTCAAGACCTATTAAAATAAGAAGGAAAAATTCAAAAAAGCTCAAAATACCCATTGTTTCAAGAAGAAACGGAGTTTCATCATAGAAGAGATCATAGCTTACAATTGCTATCAGTTCATAAAGTGAAAATAATGTAACAAAAGTCAGCACTATCATCAAAATCATATAAATCACAATTTCGATGTTTGTTATTGTATTTACGATTCTCTGGTGCATTTTCCCGTTAGAAGTGTGCAATCTAATATTATTTAATTTTAGTGCAGTATTTTTTTCTTTTTCATTTTTTTGCATTTTATTTATGTAAATGCTCTGCACAAAAGTCAGTTCTTACAATTTTTGGACCAGACAAATCAACTGCATAATGACAGGGGTTTGCCATTAAGTCTGCAATGTTAACCTTCATTTCAATCAGGCTTTCATAACTGAAAAGTTCTGAGCTTACATCATTTCCTAAAATATATGATACCTGAAGTCCTGTGGGGCTTTTTTTAACGCTTATTATCTCTTCCATATTTATTCTCTGTCGGGCTTATAAAAAAAAGTTCATGAAACAAATGTTTCATGCATACTTCTTCAAATCACAATCTGGTTTAGGTGCAAATATAATTTGCTGTATTTTTTTAATTGTGTACTCAACCATTTTTCACTCAATAATGCCTGTTTTGCAATAATAATGAATCTTATGAACAGCGATTCCTAAAACTGTGAATACAGATGTGATAAATACCCACCATCCTATAAGAAAAATTATGCAGACTGTGGTCATTTCAAAATGATGCACTGAGAAGAAATGATAATCATAACCAACAAGAGCAGGTGTTAAACTAATAAAAAACTCAGGTAGTGAGATTAAAAATAATATTACGCCAAAAATTAAAAAGCATCCAAAAATTTCAATTAATGCTTTTCTAAATACTGAAAAAGAGCTTAGCAATGCAGAAATTATGTTTTTATTTTCTAATACTATCCCCGGAATAGTGAAAAGTGTCATTAAAAACAAAGCTGAGCTGATAATAATTTTAATGAAGATATGATTTTGTGCTGAAAGCACTATATCCGGAATATAATATATGAATGGAATGTATAGAACAGAGGCAAACCAGGGATATATATGTGTGTATAAATGACTATGAGTTAAAACTGTATACAGTGCAGTTCCTGCAAGTGCGATTATAAATGACCATCCAAAAACCTGATAGAAGTGACTTTTAAGCACTGATAAACTTAATTTTAGATCAACGTAGCCTTTTGTTTTTGCTAATGATAAATTAATCAACAAGTCTGCAAGAAGAAGATTTATGGCTGAAAACGCTAGCAATTCAATTGAAAACGTAAACAAAAGCCCTTGTAGGTAACCTAAAGTCCAGTACGTATGGCTGTCTGCTAAACTCATAAGATTAATTTCCAAAACAAACATAGCAAGAATTATAAGACCTGCTATGAATGAGAACCAGAAAAGCTTTTTGTTTTGGAACAGTGTTTGAATGCTTTTTTTGGCAATTATAACACCGTTTTTTATTCTGAAATTCTTTTTTTCACCGCCTCCGGAATTAATTTCAGTTGAATCATAGCAATCGCCTATGCAATATACCGGTGTCTTTATGAAATTTTGTTCCATCGGACACCATCCAAGACTCTTTTGATTTTTATCAGATGCATTTTCAGTCATAGACTTTCCCTCACTTTTCTAAACAGTTCGTCCGCCATTTCTGTGGGATCATTTGTATTTTCAATTTTTATTCCAAGCTCTTCAGCATAGTCCCATAAAAGTTCTGTACATTCCTTATACTTCTCACAATTTTCACAGACACCTTCGTGTTCAAACCAGACCTGTACGCCCTGCTTTTTTGAGACAAAAATGATTGCAGTGACTTTTAAGGGAACTGAACGCCCCAATAAGATTCCTTTTTCAAAATTGACGATTTCTACTGCAATGCTATTTGCATTCGCCATGTCCAAAAGAATCTTTTCAATTTTTTTAGTCATTGATAAAAGAGCATGAGAAACAGCCTGTCTTGAAATATCAAAGTTTTTAGCAATTTCTATGTTTTGCATACCGCTTCTTCGCATAGTCCAGAATGCAAATTGTTTTTCATCAGTTGGCAGGAACATATGTCAATATGTGAATGTTGACAAAATATACTTTGTGGATATAAATATTTTTACATAGAATGATAATTTTCATGAAAGTTTTAAATGAAACATATATAATGATGAAAATTAAACATCAATGTACACATATGTCAAAAAAAATATATTCACGGATATTCAGAAACAGAGTCGGGGAGACTTTCTATACAGGCTATGACTTTAAATGAAATTCTTTATGGCGATACTATATTTAAAGAAGGCTCGCTTGTCCTTGAAGCCGGATGCGGAGTCGGCGCCCAGACAAAAGCAATTGCAAAAAATAGTCCCGGTGCGAGGATAATTTCTGTTGACATTTCACTAAAATCACTCAGCGCCGCCAGAAAAAAAGCAGCTGATGAGACTAATTTTCCTGCTGAATATTTAAACTGCGATATATTCAGCCTGCCGTTTTTAAAGAATTCCTTTGACTATATTTTCGTATGCTTTGTATTAGAGCACTTAAAAAATCCAAGGGATGCGCTTTTGGAGCTTTTAAAATTCTTAAAGCCCGGCGGGGAGATAATTGTAATTGAAGGCGATCACGGCTCTGCCTTTTTTTATCCTGATAGTTCTGATGCTAAAAGAAACATCGAATGCCTTGTCTCTCTTCAGGCAAAGGCCGGCGGCGATGCCTTAATTGGAAGAAGACTTTATCCTCTTTTAAAAGATGCAGATTTTTCTGATGTATGTGTTTTTCCAAGAATAATTTATGCAGACAGCTCAAACCCTGCACTTGTCAGAGGTTTTACAAAAAAGACATTCACAGCAATGGTAGAGGGGGTGGGTTTTGATGTAATATCATCAGGGATAATGACAGAAAAAGAATGGGAAAACGGAATTCGTGCCCTTTACAGGACTTGTGAAGAGGACGGAACATTTTGCTATACATTTTTCAAAGCGACAGGAAAAAAAATCTGATTTTTTTTAGATATCGTAAAAATATTAAATTTCAGAATCATATTATTAGAAAATAATAACTAAAAGAAGATATTTATGAAAAATATAAATTTAAGAAGGACAATGATTGTAATTTCAGCATTTTTAATGCCGTTTACAATCTTTTTTATGTCGCCGGCAGTAATTTTAATGGCCGCGTCAGAGGGGATAATAAATTCAAGTGCTCTTGTATTTTTGCTTATATTTATTGTTTCTTTATTTACCGGAAGAATCTGGTGCGGATGGTTGTGTCCTGCCGGCGGAATGCAGGAATTAATTGGTAGTGGCTGTGAAAAGAAGCCTTCAGATGGATTTCTTAATTATTTCAAGTACATATTATTTGCCATCTGGGCAACTATGATTCTCATTTTGTTTGTCATGGCAGGCGGAATTAATGGTGTTAATCCAATGTATGGCACAGAGGGGGGAATTTTCCCTAAGATTATGTATGTCTATCTTATTTTACTGGCAATATTTGTTATATCCACCTTTATATTAGGAGGACGTTCAATGTGCAGGTATTTCTGCCCGATGTCAGTCATAATGATTATCGGAAGAAAAATTGGAAATATCCTTAATCTTCCCGGATTGCGGCTAAAAACCGAGCCTGAAAAATGTATTGATTGTGGACTTTGCAACAAGGCATGTCCTGTTGGCATTTCTGTATCTGAAATGGTAAAAAACAATGATTCCAATACAAATGACTGCATTATGTGTGGTTCATGTGCAGATTCCTGCAAAAAAGGTGCCGTCACATTTGGATTTTCTAAAAATAAGTAATTGGATTAAATAACTTGGATATAACTTGGATAAAAGTTAAAAGACTTAGAAGATTGCTATGAAAGTCAAAATTCCTGATAAACTTATCATCACTTTTTGTGTGATGAAAAAAGCTCATCATGTGCGTTTTACATGAAAGTTACTTTGTAACTCACATGAAACAGTTAGCATGAAATGATAATTTCAATTTGAAAATTAGTTTTTCTTACAAAAGTGCTTTAAAATATACTCACCTGTAAACTGGAAATAAACCTCCCTTGTTTCGGAGTCTGTTCTTTTATAAAAATGGGCTTTCTGTCTTTCATTATTGTAAAATGCAATAGCATAAAATGGAATATCTGATTTTTTAACATGAATCCGGCATACAGTATCCCCTTTGACTTCTTCAAAAGATATATTCAGATATTTACTAAAATGAGTGATAATATCCTTTGGATATATCATTTTATCAATGATATCATCAATGATCTTTCTTTTATAGCCATCCAAATTTTTATCCTGAAGTTTTGAATATTCATTTGTAATACTGTGAGTTTTACAGATATCGCCTTCTTCCTTCAATTCTTCAACGCCTATTAAAAGAGTTCCTCCGTTTGTATTCAGAAAAGCAACAATTGTTTTTGCAATAGAAAACATGCTGTTGTTCTTTTCAAATATAAAATTAGGATCATCATCATAGACAAATCCAGGATATCCATCATATTTTGCACTGCGAAATACTCCCTTCTTAAATTCAATTGTTTCACATTCGCCAATATTAATGAGATTTTCCACTGTAACATCCAAAGAATCATCTGTATCTTTCACCTCTATTTTTGGAGAAAGAACAATGTTATCAATAATGCCGGTTTTCATTTCAAGCAGTTCGGAAGCTTTCCGAGAGAGTATATGATCTTTGATAAATTTTCCAAAATCTCTTAATGCTTTGTCACCTTCTGCAAGAGAGTGATAACAATGAATAACATCAATGTTTGTATTTTCCTTCAGATATTCCCAGTCAATAGAGAAATGGTAACTTATTACATCACAGTAAGTAAAGTCAAAAATACGTTTAATGTTGTTTTTCCGAATATATTCAGCCATAACCTCAGTTATAAGCTTAGATTTTGTCCAAAGGTAATATGCACTGTTTTTCTGACCGAACTGGCAGGCATAATTCTGAATAGATTCTTTTGGTAGTAAAAGACCATAACATGCAGATAATATCATAAAATGATGATTTGATGATAAAATCCCTGATTTGCCTTCTTCTCCAAGTTCCTTATAAAATTGTCCGTCAAATCTCTTTATTGCAGGAAGATAATTTGCAGGAGTCTGACCACCAAAATCTCTGCCTTTTACAAGGTAATTATTATATTTTTCTATTTCCTGCTCGCATTTGTACCAGTGGATTTCATTATTTGATAGATTTAATAAAATTTCATCTCTTGTTTTAATAAATTTTGAACGGATTGCTTCATCATCAATTGAATTAATTAATGCATTTTTCATGTCATATTCTGATGAGCCGCCGGATAATTTATGAAAAGAATCAATAAAAAGAATGAGGACGGGACTCTTGGTTGGCTTTTTTTCGTTAGAAGCTAAATTGTCCTGATCACCTTCAAAATTATCTTCCGGTTTATCAAGGGGTTCCAGAGAAATTTTATCGGAACCTGCTGCTGTCCACACTGCTATTTCGACCATCCGGGGAGTCCAGTCAAAATTAGTAAGAGTGGTCAATTTTTTTGCACACTTTCTGCTAAAATCAGTCCATTGCAAATAGGTATTCCAATTTGCCTCACGATTATAGAAAGATCCAGATATACCTCCATCTTCTGTTGTAAGAAAGTTTGTCGATTCTTTATATCCAAATTTGTCTTTATTATCATGCCACCATTTTGCAATTCTTCTGTCAGCAATAGGATATTCAGCAGGGTCATAAAAAGAAAGGAATGTTATTGGTAATGCATACCCGGAAGGCATGTTACATAGATTACAAAAATTATTAAAATTTTCAAACGTTGGTTCTTTACTTAGCGATGAAATCGATTCTGCGAATTTCTCCCAAACAATAGCCTTATCCTGCCTTATATATGATAAGTGCCTGATAAAGTCTGATGTTTTCGTGTTAACATCACGTTTAGAATTCAGTTTCCAGAACAATATTTCTCCGGCAACAATTCTCTCATCAAAATTATTTTCAGGGTTATTAATCGCGTTCTGAAACTTTTTTTCCAACAAATTTAGATTTTTAAGATCAATTTTTGAATTGAAAAAATCAGGGTAAGAGTTTTTATCTCTGTACTTTGTAAGGTCTACAACCCAGTTAAAAGAATTATATGCATCTATCCATTTGTTGTACATGTCAATCCCGGCAGTATTCTGATAATAATGACTTCGGTTTATAATCTATAAGAATATCCATTTAAAATTACATCAAATAAATTTAAATCGGCAAACTTTCATGCCCATGAAATTGGAACTATCTTATTATACTCCTATTTTATTTTCAAATGGAAGATGAGCTTTGATTTTTACAGCTTCATATTAAATGCGATACCCTTTATTAGTCCTTAACTCACACATAAAATAAGAAAATAATCGCGGGTATAAGGTCAATATGAGTAATCTAAGTGCTAACATAAGTGAAAAAGCCAATCTTATCTGGTCAATTGCGGACAAATTAACCGGTACATACAAACCACATGAATATGGAGAAGTAATTCTTCCCCTGACTGTAATAAGGCGTTTTGACTGTGTACTTGCGGACACAAAAGACGCTGTTCTTGCAAAGAACGAGACAATGAAAGCGGTTGCTTTGAAAGATGAATTTCTGAAAAAAGCATCAGGCTACTCATTTTATAATACAAGCAAATTTACTTTTCAAAAATTATTAGATGATCCGGACAACATTGAGGCAAACTTCAAAAATTATCTCAACGGCTTTTCTCCCAATGTGCAGGAAATAATTGAGAAGTTCAAATTTGATGCACACATTACAACGATGGCAAAAAAGGGCATTTTGTATAATGTTTTAAAGGAATATACAACATCAAAAGGATACCTCCACCCCTCACACATCTCAAACCTTGAGATGGGCTATATCTTTGAAGAAATTATCCGGCGTTTTTCAGAGTCTCATAATGAGGATGCCGGACAGCACTACACTCCCCGTGAAGTCATTGAACTGATGGTAAACATTCTGTTTACTGATGATAATGATATTTTGTCCGGCAAAAACATCACAAAGACACTTTATGATCCGGCCTGCGGTACAGGCGGTATGCTTTCGGTTGCCACCGAATACCTGCACAGATTAAATTCGGGTGCAAAACTTATCGGTTTTGGTCAGGAATTAAATGATCATACGTTTGCTATCTGCAAGGCCGATCTTTTAATTAAAGGTGATAGTGCAGACCAGATCAAAAACGGAAACACTCTTTCCGATGATCAGTGCGCCGATATGCAGTTTGACTATATCCTCTCAAATCCTCCTTTTGGCAGGGAATGGAAAAATGAAAAAAATGCGGTTGAAAAAGAGGCCAAACTGGGTTTTGCCGGTCGCTTCGGCCCGGGGCTTCCTGCTATCGGTGACAGTCAGATGCTCTTTTTACTGACAGCAATCTCGAAGATGAAGGATTCAGGATCAAGGGTTGCAATAATTCACAACGGATCACCGCTCTTCTCAGGCGATGCCGGTTCAGGCCCGTCTGAGATCAGAAAATATATTCTGGAACATGACCTTCTTGATGCGATAATTGCTCTTCCAAATGACTTATTTTATAATACAGGAATTGCGACTTACGTCTGGATTTTGTCAAACAAGAAGCCTGCGAAAAGAAAAGGCAAAGTTCAGCTCATAAACGCAAACCAGATGTTTGTCAAACGCAGGAAATCGCTTGGAAACAAGAGAAACGATATCTCGCAGGATGCTATTTCAGAGATAACAAAGATTTACGGCGAATTTAAAGAGAATGACGTCTGTAAAATCTTTAATAATGATGATTTCGGCTACCACAAAATAACTGTTGAAAGACCCCTTCTTGATGAGAACAAAAAGCCTGTTCTTTCAAAGGGAAAACCAAAGCCTGATTCATCATTGCGTGACACAGAAAACATACCCTTAACAGAGGACATTTCAGAGTATTTTAAGCGTGAAGTCCTCCCATTTGCACCGGATGCATGGATTGACGAGAAGAAAACAAAAGTCGGTTATGAAATTTCCTTCACCCGCTATTTCTACAAATACACTGCACCAAGACCAAGCAGTGAAATAATGAAAGAAATCTTAGAGCTTGAATGCGAGCTTGAAGGAAGTCTTGCGGAGATTTTTCAGAAATGAATGAGGATAATCCGGCACTTCCTTCGGATGAGGTTTACTTAAATATCCGCAGGAGTGTTATTACTGCTCAGAGGCAGGTTTACGCTGCTGTAAATTTTGCAATGGTGCAGACATACTGGGAGATTGGTGAGCAGATTTACTATGCATGCGGGGAGAATTTTCGTGCGGAATACGGGAAGAATCTTTTAAAATTTTTGTCTGAAAAACTCACAGAGGAGTTTGGGAATAATTATTCTGATCGAAATCTCCGTTATATGAGGCAGTTTTATGCAACATTTCCAATCCGGAACGCACTGCGTTCCGAATTAAGCTGGACGCATTACCGGCTTTTAATGCGGATTTCGGATGAAAACGCCCGTGATTTCTATATGGATGAATGTGCTAAATCAGACTGGAGTTCAAGACAGCTTGAGCGGCAGATTAATTCATTTTTCTATGAGCGGCTTCTTGCAAGCAGGGATAAGGAGGATGTCATAAAAGAGGCTGAATCAAACGGGTTGAAAACGGAGTATGAGCGTATTATAAAAGACCCTTATGTTCTGGAGTTTTTAAACCTTGAAGCGAACCCGAAATTCTATGAAAAGGATTTGGAAGAGGCTCTGATTACAAACCTGCAAAAGTTTCTGCTTGAACTTGGACGCGGATTTTCGTTTGTATCTCGGCAGAAGAGAATTTCCTTTGACGGACGCCACTTCTATATCGATCTTGTCTTTTACAACTACATCCTGAAGTGCTTTGTTTTAATTGACCTGAAGCTTGGCGATCTTACTCATCAGGACTTGGGTCAGATGCAGATGTATGTCAACTACTACACCCGCGAGATGAGAACGGAGGGCGACAACCCTCCTGTGGGAGTTGTTCTGTGTGCCGACAAAAGCGATGCTGTTGTAAAATACACACTTCCGGAGGACAATTCACAGATCTTTGCATCAAAATACATGCTTTACATGCCGACAGAAGAAGAATTTAAGCGGGAGTTAAACCTCGATAGCTTCCGGAAGATGAGCAGAGACAATCCAAAAGATGAGGGTGATGACGCATGAGGGCAATGAAGGATTCCGGGATTGAGTGGATTGGCGAGATTCCGGTGGGGTGGGAAATAAGACGGCTTAGATTTTTATGCCAAATAATTACAGGAGATAAAGATACAATAAACAAAAAAGAGGATGGATTATATCCATTCTATGTTCGTTCTCCAAATATTGAAAGGATTGATTCTTACACTTTTGACGGAGAAGCAATACTGATGGCAGGTGATGGTGTTGGTGCTGGAAAAGTGTTTCACTATGTAAATGGCAAATTTGACTATCATCAACGAGTGTATAATCTTCATTTTTTTAAAGATATTTCAGGAAAATATCTATATTATTACTTAAAAGAAAATTTTTGGAAAAAAATTGAAGAGAGTAATGCAAAATCTACTGTTGACTCCGTTAGACTTCCAATGCTTCTTGATTTTCCTGTTGCTTTAGGTGAGCTTCCAGAACAAACCCGCATCGCCTCTTTCCTTGACAATAAATGCACCGCAATTGACGCTTCAATCGAAAAACAGCGGGCTTCAATTGATAAGCTGAAGGAATACCGGCAGGTAGTGATAACAAATGCTGTGACAAAGGGTCTGAATCCGGATGTTCCAATGAAGGATTCCGGGGTTGAGTGGATTGGGGAAATTCCGGAAGGGTGGGATGTTGTAAAGTTAAAATGGCTTGCAAGGATGAAAAGTGGTGAAAGTATTACCTCTAATATCATTGATAATGATAGTACCTATCCAGTATATGGAGGAAATGGATTAAGAGGATATGCTAAATCTTTTACACACAATGGCTCTTATATCTTGATTGGAAGACAAGGAGCACTTTGTGGAAATGTTCACATTGTAAAAGGAAATTTTTGGGCATCTGAACATGCAATTGTAACATATGAGTTAATTACATTGGATCAAAAATGGTTGTTCTACATTCTTTCTGCTATGAATTTGAATCAATATTCAACTTCAGCAGCCCAGCCGGGTCTTGCAGTTGAACAAATTCAAAGGTTGTCTACTTTATTACCTCCGATTTCAGAACAACATGAAATCGCTGCCTATCTTGATCAAAAATGCACCGCAATTGATGAAGCAGTATCCAAAAAAGAAACTCTCATCAAAAAACTTGAGGAGTATAAGAAATCCTTAATCTATGAGGCTGTGACCGGTAAGATTGAAATTCCGGAATTATCAGCCTGAATTTTTAATTGGTTTTCCTTTTTTTCATTTATTTTAAATTGATTCATGCAACCCATGCGCAAGGTTCGCTTCGCAAAGCTTCGCGAACCACGCCCTGCCCTCAGGGCTTTGCGCCATCACGACAGCCTGCTTCGAGAATACCCTGCGGGTATTCTCAGCAGCCATATTTTGAAACATCAGATTTGAATGATATTTAAACGGAGCTTTAAAAAAATGTCAGGAGCATTGGGAATGCTCGTCCATTCCCAATGCGGGGTATCGTTATAAAAGGGGGAGGGTCTAAGGGAGGGGGAAATTCGTTCCCCCTCCCTTTTACTAAAAACGATCATGAAACAAAGGTTTCATGCACCGTTTAATGTAAATCACAACGTGATTTTCATGGTAAATTAAAGATAAAAGTTTGGAATTTTCTTAATTGATCTCTAAAATAATTGTGAAAACCATCAGGATATTTAAAAATATTTTAATAAACCACACCTTCAGGTGAAATGAATACGTGACAAATTGTCACGGTTTTAATCTTCCATTATATGCAAAATAACGCAATAAATTATTATTCCCTTATACTCAATATTACATTAAGGGTAAAAAAGGTGAAATAAATGGCATCCGCAGAATATACAGAAAAACAGTTTGAAAATGATATTGAATTTTCACTTTGCACAAATGGCGGTTATGTCAAAGGAAATCCGGAAAAGTTTGACAGGGTTCTGGGGCTTGACACGGAAACCCTCCTCACATTCATCAAAACAACACAGCCGAAGGAATGGAAAAAATACAACAGCATATACGGTGATGACAGCGAAAAGACGTTTATTGAAAGATTCACAAGGGAAGTTGCAAGAACAAACCTCCTTCGCGTACTCCGGCAGGGAATAAACGACCGGGGATGCAGGTTTAAGGTAATCTACTGGAAACCGGAAACAGCAATCAATGAGGAATCAAGAGAACACTATGATCAGAATATCCTCAACTGCACAAGACAGCTTCACTACTCCCCCACAAATGAAAACAGTCTGGATATTGTTCTGTTTGCAAACGGAATCCCGGTTGTATCAATGGAACTCAAAAACCAGTTCACCGGCCAGAATGTAGCAAACGCAATCGGACAGTACAAATTTGACAGAAACTCCCGCGATCCAATCTTTGAATTCAAAAAGAGAGTCATTGTTCACTTTGCAGTTGATCTCTACAATGTCTATATGACAACCCGCCTCAACGGAGGGCAGACAAAATTCCTCCCGTTCAATCAGGGATCAAACGGAGCAGGAGAGGTAGGCGGAGCAGGAAACCCCCTTTATTACAACACATATCAGACCGCTTATCTCTGGGAAAAAGTTCTCACAAAAGACAGCCTTCTTGAAATCCTTCACAAATACCTTCATATTAAAACCGAAACTCTGACAGACTTAAACGGAAAAACAACCGAAACAAAAGAGACCCTTATCTTTCCAAGATATCATCAGCTCGATGTCGTAACAAAACTCCTCTCAGATGTCAGGGAAAACGGTGCAGGCAAAAATTATCTCATACAGCACAGCGCCGGAAGCGGAAAATCTAACTCTATCGCATGGCTTGCACACCGGCTCTCGGGACTGCATGACAGAACAGATAATAAAATTTTCAAATCGACAATAGTTGTAACTGACAGGAAAATTCTTGACAGTCAGCTTCAGGACACAATCTATCAGTTTGATCATGTTGAAGGCGTCGTTGTAAAAATCGACAAAGACTCAAAACAGCTTCGCGATGCAATCAACTCCGGCGCAGGAATAATCATCACAACACTTCAGAAGTTCCCGGTAATCTACAAAGAAATAAATTCAGACAACAAAAATTTTGCAGTCATTGTTGATGAGGCTCATTCGTCACAGACCGGAGAAGCGGCAAAAAAGCTCAAAACAGCGCTTGCCAACATAGAAGAAGTCCTCGATGAGTACGCAAAAGCCGAAGGCGAAGAGGAAGACAAACGCCCGGACGAAGAGGATAAGTTAATAGCCGAAATTGCCGCACAGGGGCAGCACAAAAACCTTTCATTTTTTGCTTTCACCGCAACACCAAAAGACAAAACACTTCAGATGTTCGGAGTAAAACAGCCGGACGGCAAATACAAGGCATTTCACATCTATTCAATGCGGCAGGCCATTGATGAAGGATTCATCTTAGACGTTTTGAAAAATTACATGACATACAGCATGTATTACAAAATTATCAAAAACATACCTGATGATCCGGAACTTGACACAGCCGCAGGAATTAAAGCAATACGGCGCTATGAAAGCCTTCATCCTCATAACCTTGCACAAAAGACCGCTATCATGGTTGAACACTTCAGGAGTCAGACAAAAAACCAGATTGGCGGAAAAGCAAAGGCGATGGTCGTTACAGCCTCACGCCTTCATGCAGTAAGATACTGCTTTGAGTTTAAGCGATACATCAAAGACAAAGGATACACAGGCCTTGATGTTCTGGTTGCCTTCTCAGGCGAAATAGACGATGAGGGAATGTCATGGACTGAGGAAAAGATAAACAAAACAAAATCAGGAGAGCACATTAAGGAAAAACAGCTTCCAAAAGAGTTCCATGATAATTTCAATATCTTAATTGTGGCAGAAAAGTATCAGACCGGATTTGATGAGCCGTATCTTCACACAATGTTTGTTGATAAAAAATTAAGCGGAGTTAAGGCAGTCCAGACCCTCTCACGAATAAACAGGATTGCCGAAGGCAAAGACAGCACATTTGTTCTTGACTTTGTGAACACTGCCGAAGATATTCAAAAAGCATTTCAGCAATACTACGAAGCAACAATTCTCGCTGAGGAAACAAACCCCAATGTTCTCTATGATCTCAAATACACTCTTGATGACTTTGGGATATACAGAGAGTCAGAGATAAATTCATTCGCAGAAATCTTCTTTGCAAACACTCAGGAAAGAGATATGGGAAAACTCTCTGCAACCCTCCGCCCTGCAATGGACAGATTCGCTGCAAAACCTCTTGAAGAGCGTGAAACATTCAAAACAACACTTTCCCGCTTCATCCGCATATATGGGTTTATAACTCAGGTATGCAGGATGTTTGACGAAGAATTGCATAAGTTCAGTGCATATGCAAAATTCTTATCAACAGTTCTTCCAAAAGGAGAGAAAGTAACAGTCGATTTGGACGATAAAATTCTTCTTCAATATTACAGACTTGAAAAGTGCTTTGGCGGATCTATTGTCATGGATAAACATGATGAATCAGGGATTGATCCAATCAAAGGGGAAGCCGGAGTCAGAAAAGAGAAAAAGGACACTCTCACAAAACTTCTTGACAGAATAAATGAGAAATTCGGTACAAACTTTACCGAGATGGATAAGGTTCTCCTCCAGATTGAAAATGATATTCGTGCCGAAGAAAGCCTTGTAAACTTTGCACAGAACAATGATGAGCGTGTTTTCCGCCCGGTCTTTGAAAAAGTGTTCAAAGATATGGCGATTCAAAGGTATGAGCAGAATGATGAATTCTTTATTCGTATGTTCAACGATTCTGCATTTATGCAATACACAATGGACTTAATGCGGTCAGATATATACAGGAAAATTAAGACTGCACAGGTTTGAAATTCTCCCTCTCTAATATTTTAACAGGATATCATTTCAGGTTTATATTATACCTCAGAAGATTCTTCAGGTATCCATTTTAAATTTGGAGGGTAATTTTTTTCAATAATTATTGATAAGCCAAATTTATACTTGTATTCTCCTTCAGGATCTATTAATTTATTAATTTTCTCTATATCTTCCTTATTATCTGGATTCCACCAAGTCTTAATCTCAAGAACTAGAAGATTGTTTTTCATAGATCCTCTTTTATGAATTATTAAATCAGGGATAATTGCATTAATGCCCATTTTTTTTATAATATCTACATTTCTATTGTATTCACAATCTAAATGATAATACTTTAAACATTCATTAGCAGACATTAATTCTTGTAAATATATGCCAAATCTAAACACGATTGCTCTTTCAGATACATATTCTTTTAATTCATCAGGGAGATACTTTAAAATCGGTTCATGCCGTATCAAATATTTATCACACTTATAAAGTTTAGTTAACGCTTCCCAAATCAATTTTTCAAGTAAAGATTTTTCTATATTATCCAAGGTTTTACCACCAAATAATTTAATTATCAGTTTTATGATCTCTGAAATGAATTAAATTATCTGTTTTCTAACCATTATCCAGCTTTATTTCAATTTTTAGCCCATCAAATCTAATTCAATTTTTCAACCCCAGTGGAACCTTTCTGGAACTCTCTATTTATGACCTACAAAACCGACATTAAGTCCGTTAAATCATACGCATGTGCACTGACATATGCGGACAGGAGAAAAATAACGATGGAGAATAGAGCAAAACAGGAAAGGGAGAATATACAGCGATTTAAAAAAAGACTGAATCTGACAATAAAACCTGAAAATTACGAGCATATCAAGAATAACGGCCTAAATGTATCCAGATTTGTAGATAACGCCATAAATGAACTCAGAACAAAAACAAACAAAGAATTAATCTTCATATTAAAAAAGAACAAAAACAGTGGGCCTGTTGAGATTCGAACTCAAGATCTTCGCCGTGTAAAGGCGACGTCATAACCAGCTAGACCACAAGCCCATCAGAACACAAATTGCCTTACAATCGTGCTCTGTTATATTAGCCCTATTGATTATTAAAGATGTTGGATTTGATTTCAGCCATCTCTTAATCAGGAGCATATCTGTATGGAGAAATATGTGAATCAGGTGATCATCAGGTTATCATCAGGTTATCATCAGGTTATCATCAGGTTATCATCAGGTTATCATTTATTAATTATTAGTCACTCCCCAGTCCATCTCTTCCTTTAAAAAAAAAAGATTTTCCAAAACAAATTTTTCTAATAATTAAGAGAAGTGCTTTTTGAAATCCCTGAAATTAAAAAAAGCTTAGATTATCAACTTCAGAAAAATATAATAGCACAATAAAGAAGGGATTTGAACTTGATCTCCCAAAGCCGCTGGGGGGACTTGAACCCCCGGCCTGCTGATTACGAATCAGCCGCTATACCACTAAGCCACAGCGGCAAAAAACAATTCCTCAAAAAACAATTGCTCTTATACATATTGTCATTGAAAATTATAAAACCGGCGGATAATCCTCCGGAAGTTCGCCTGTATTAAGCCTGGGCCTTGTATAATCTGAATATTATATTCCTTATCTGCTATATTCTCATATTCTAATACAATAATCTGCACTATGAACTCAAAAAAAATAATAAAAACTCAAACAACTTAAAGAATTTCCAATAATTAAAAAACTAGCAACAAATAAAACCAAAAAACTAACAACAAATAAAAAACTCAAACAACTTGAAAAAATTCCAATAATTAAAAAAATAACAACAAATAAAACCAAAAAACTAAAAATCCTGATTAATCAGGAATATCCTCTTATTGTAACTTCAGTATCCTGATTTGATTTTGCTTCAGAAGCTCTTTTAATCTCTCCAAATTTACCTTCATAATCAATAATTGTCTTTGAAAGAACTTCAGAGAAGTTTTTTGCATGCTTTGGACTAATAGATACAATTGCCTTTGCCCTCGCGTGATTTGTTCCGGGAATTTCATGAAGAAATACAAATGTAAATTCATCATCCTTGTATGCAACCTGAATTCTGTTTGAATATACAGGATCTAAATCCTGCGGAAGGTTTACAGCAATTTCGCGTTTTTCCATATCATAATATTTATCTTCAATCAAATAAGGATTTTACATAAAAACGTTCATGAAATTATATTTTCATACCAACAGTTTCATGTAAGTTACAAAGAAACTTTCATATAATACCCGCATGATGATTGCTTTTTTCATCACACAAAAACAATGAAAGTCTATCCGGAATCTTAACTTTCATGGAAAAAACGTTTATGAAACAGATTTCTCATACATTATTTCATGAAATTTTTACCGATATCTGAAAAAAAATATTCCTGATATCTTCAAAAAAAAGGATAATAAAAATGAAATTCCTGAGCATCTCATCAATTGTATCATGCCATATCTGCCCGATACGCTTCATCCTAGAACAGGACAATAAACCTAAAAATGAGTCGGAATACTACACAATCGCCAAACAAATTTCATATCATCTTGGAGAAGAGATTGATGCTTATGAAATATGGGATGAAATCAAAACAATAAATCCGGAAATATCAGAAGATGCACACCTCCAGTACTCAGAATGGATAAAATCCTGCAAAACTGCCAAATGGCCAAGAACATCACAAAATGACATAAAAGTCTCCTCCAAAAAAATGGGAATTTACGGAGTAGTTGACAGATACTTTGATTCAAAACCCCACCTTGGCCTTACAAGATTAAGCCCGGCGCCAGAAACAGGAATATACAAAGCAGACAGGGTCAGATCAGCTCTATTTTCATTTTGTGCAAAAGAAACTCTGGGTATCAATGCCGATGAAGTAATTCTTGAATATATCCCTTCTGCGGTTACAAGAACATGCAAAATATCTCCAAGAGACAGAAGAGAAGCACTTTTAGCCCTTAAAACAGCAAGAAAAATACTTGCCGGATATGTTCCCGTAAAAAACAAAACATTTCCCTGTGAAAACTGTTACATAAAAGACAAATGTACAAAAGGGCCTGTGAAACTATCAGATCTTTTGTAAATATCAAAAAAATAACTCATAAAAAAAAATCCGGATTTATTATATATTATTTTTGCTCTTCAAGAAGTGTTTTTGAAATTATATACTCACCCTTTGCCTCCCTTGTTGTCCCGACAATAAGCCATTTCTCATCACCCATATCCTCAACAACACCGCAGGCCTCAATAGTCTCACCTGATAGCGCCTGACCGCTGTATGTATGAGTAAATGAAAGCACCTTTGAAATCTCCGGATGCTCAATAACATATACAGCAGGACTGTCAAACGAAAGCGAAGCATCAGTAACCTTTGCCTCAACAGTCTTTTTACCAATGACTTTTCCCTTTTTAATAGCTACCGACGATAATGAATCATATCCCCGGGTAAACAACAGATCAAAATATGTTCCGTCAATTTCTCCCCTGTTCCACTTCCGCATCTCATGGAGAACAAATGTCTCATAATCAATCTCAGGAACGCGTTTGTAATACACTTTCTCCCACATTTTATCCGAAAGTGCATCTACTTCTCCGGCTTTCACTGCTTTTATTAGATTCTTCTGAGCCAAAAACCAATAATCGCCATAAACAACCATGTCAATGTCAGACGCTTCATTCTCAAGCCCGCAAAGAAGAGAACCTGTGCATCCAAAAGTCATTTTGGGGACACTAAATATCTCTGATAATTTTAAAACACGTTTATCCCCTGCAATTATTTTTTCTATCTCTTCCTCTGGTTTTAGAACCCTTTTTATATCAGTCAGCGGGACACGGTGAACAACATCCAGATATTCGGGCTTATGCTTTTTTATGTATTCAAATGCAGGCTCAAAATCGTATTTTTTGTACCTTACACCTTCAGGTGAAACTCTTTCTCCTTCATCATCAGGCACATATCTTAAAACACAGCCTGCTTTTTTTTCATTGTCATAAGCCGATACCGCATAAAGACAACCGTCTTTATCCTCAATAAAATCTCTAAGCCTTATCGCTTTCATAAGAAACTGTCCCTAAAATTTTCAAAAATATTTACAGCACTGAAGTTTACTGCCGCTTTAAATGAGTATTTTTCGATATTAACGCATTTTTCATCATGCAAAAAAATATTATTCATCTGCCAGAAATCTGCAAATCTCTTCTACATTACTCCCTGCCCGAAGAATCTCCTTTTTAACAGGGTTCACAACAGTGCTCGGAATGCCGGGGAGTTTTCCTCCGTCAACGAATAGATCATATACAACAGTGATCTCGTTGAATTCAACCGGCGATTTGCCTCCTGATATATTGGCACTTGTAGAAGATATCGGAGCATCAAACTCTCTTATGATTTCAAGTGTTGTATCATTTTCAGGAATTCTAATTCCTATATAGCCGGTTCCGCCTGTAAGCACTGAAGGAAGACATCTGTTTGCCTTTACAATCACAGTAACAGGTCCGGGCAAAAATTTTTCTATAAATTCCTGTTCAAAATCACTCATTCTTGTAACAGCCATAGCCATTTCAAGATCTGATACAGCAACAGACATCGGCTTTGAAAGAGGCCTTTTTTTAACCTCATATACTCTTTCAATAGCACATTCGGAAAATGCATCGCATCCAAGACCATAAACAGTCTCAGTCGGATAGACAATCAGACCATCCCTGTGCAAAACAGATACTGCCTCATCAATCTTCGATCTCAAAATTCACGCCCCCTTACACGATTTATGTCAAACACAGCAAGACTACTGGCATGCATAACTGCAAACACCCCTGCCTGAATAGGATCTGTAACAACCAAATCCGCATGCTTTGGAACACTTCCTGCCATATTAAGAGAGACCACAGGTATTCCCATCTCATGAATTTTATCAACAGATTCGGATATTTTGCCGCCCATCAAAGAGCCTGCAAGAACAAGGACTGCCACTCTTGGAAGTCGGCTGACTGCATCGATAGTTGCCGCTAAGTCTTTTTCACCTACAAGAGGAATTGTATCTACAGAAATTCTCTCCCCGCGAATGTTATGGCGGTCAGCCTCATTTACCGCACCCATAGCAACCTGAGCAACCTGGGCACCCCCTCCAATAATTATCACTCTTTTTCCAAATATTTTTGAAAGCGGCTGATATGTATGCACTGAATAAATAGTACTAAGCCCTGACAGATCGGAAGATAAAGACTCAATGTCATTTACATTCTCAAGCTCAAAATAAATAAAAGAGTTTCCTCTTTCATTTCCTGCCGGAAGAACAGATGCCTGAACCAAAACAATATTTACATTATGCAAAGCCATAATCTCAGAGACATCACGAAGAACTCCCTGACAGTTCTGACTCAGAATGCTGATAGCATATATTTCTGAATTTGTCATTTGTTATGATCGTACCTTGTTTTTTTGGATAATTAATTCTTTTTAATATCATAACCTGTTTTTCTTTAAATCAACACACTAACCTTAATTTAAACCAGTTGATATCAGGAAATTTAAAAAAATAAAAAAAACACATAGTTTGCTTTTTTACATAAAACGGACAGGAAATAAATATTTCATTTCCCACAAATAACTATTTCATACTAAGGTTTATACAAAAACGTCCATGAAATTATATTTCATGCACGATTTCATGTAAGTTACGAAGTAACTTTCATGTGATATCAAAAGACATTATGCGATAACCGGGGATCGAACCCGGGTTAGAGGCTTGGGAAGCCACTGTCCTGCCGCTAGACTATTATCGCAAAAAAATATAACCTGATTTCTGTTTGAATTACTAAGCTATAAATATTTTTTATTGCTCTGATTTTATTAACATTTCAGGACAAAACAGCATTTATCCAATTTAAAAGCATTAAAAAACGTTTTTAAAACAAATGTTTCACACAGAGTTCTTATCAACATTCAACATGATTTTTACAACGTGTTTTTCTACAATGTGATTTTCATGTAAACTCACATAGCAGGGATAATTTCCATCACACAAAAACAATGAAAATCTATATGGAATTTTTACTTTCTTACAATATACTTTCTAAACAACCTGCTTTCTAAACAATATACTTTCTAAACATTCTGCTTTCTTAACAATCACCATGAACAGTTTTATGCGGCGTTCATATGATATACATCTTATAAATGCTCAACATCAAAATCAGAACCGGATTTTCCTGTTGAATTTATTTGTGCCTTCGATGCTTTTATTATCACTTAAACCAACTTAATAAACAGCACTTGAAATATGGTGCTGACTTTAGTGTAAGTCCGACGTGTCTTTAAATTTAAAAAAGACACTGCCTGAACAAACAGGCTTTGGGATTACAAAAAAGGTCAGTAATGGCTCTTTTTGTGGACTTACATGTAGATATTTAAGACAAACCTGAATTTTATTTCATGGATATCTTAAAAAAAAGTCTGCCGGCTTTAACTGTCGGCTAATTTCAGACAAATCCGGATAAGATTAAGTTAATTGATTAAATTAATTTGTCCGGTAATTCAAAAGATCAAAAAAATAAGGATTTTTTGAATCATCTACAAATAAAGGTGGTGAACAATGGCACGAATGCATGCCCGCCGACGCGGAACGTCCAGTTCAGTACGTCCGCTTCGTACAGAGGCACCAGAATGGTCCAACAAGGACACAGCAGAGATTGAAAAGATTATTGTAAATCTTAGAAAGGATGGTATGTCAAGCGCACAGATAGGACTTGTTCTTCGTGACAAACACTGTGTACCGAGTGTTAAGCTTGCAACAGGAAAGCGTGTTGAACAGATTCTTGCTGACAACAGTCTTGAATCAGACATACCTGAAGATCTAAGAAATCTTATAGTAAAAGCTCTTGGCATGAGAAAACACCTCACCGAGAACAAAAAAGATCTTCACAACAAACGCCAGCTTCATCTTACAGAAGCTAAAGTCAGAAGACTTGGTAAATACTATGTGAAGACCGGTAAAATGCCACAGGGCTGGACATACAAACCGGAAACAGCGGAGTTTTTGTTATCCAGATAATTTCATAATATGTCCATTGAAGATGCCGCAGAGCAGGTTGCGGACAGATTGTCCGAATCAGACTCATTGAGAATATATGCCCATCACGATGCAGACGGAATAGCTTCGGCTACAATCATGTGCCATGCCCTTAACAGACTTGGCAAAAAATTCCATCTGACTATAAAGGACAGGATATCCTCAGAATACATAAAAAAAGATGAGACAACACTGCTTTGTGATTTCGGCGCATCCTTGGAGGATTTGTCCGAAGATGTCATGGTAATTGATCATCATGTACCTCACTTCAATGGTGAATACCACGTAAACCCCCGGCTTAGCGGAATAGACGGAGATAAAGAACTTTCTGCCTCAGGAGCTGCATATATAACTGCAAACTTCATGGGGGACAACAGAGATCTAAGCGGACTTGCACTTCTTGGAATTATTGGCGACAGGCAAAACATTGCAGGCAAAAACCAGGATATAATAAACGAGGGAATTGCCAATCAGTTTATTATTCCAAACAGAGGGCTGAAACTTGCAGGAAGAAACCTTAAAGAACAGCTTTATACTGCACTTGACCCATATCTCTGCGGCATAAGCGGAGATGAGGAAAAAGTCAATGAAATTCTCAGAATTTCAACCAAAGAAGATAAATGCAACTACAAGACCCTGCTTTCAAACATCATACTAAACACAGCAGAAAATACAAACGAAATTGCCATGCAGTCTCTCTGGGGAGACACATATGAACTTGAAAGAGGTGTCATACATGATGCACACAGCATGTCGGCAGTTATCGAAGCCTGTGGTCTTTCAAAAAGAGGAGGCCTCGGCGTTGCTCTTTGTCTTAGAATGACACACGGTGTTGAAGAAGCATGGGATATTACAGTAAAACACCGCTTAAAAGTTATATCTGCCATAAAAAATCTACAGAAAAATGAAGAATCATTTCCGCTCTTTGAAGTATCCAATCCGCAGACAGCAAGCAATGTAGCAGACTCACTGGCTTTTGACAGTCTTTACGACACACCTGTTTTTGTAATCGTAGATTCGGGAGAAAAATACTCTGTTTCAGCACGATGCCCGGCAGGTGTGGAATGTGATCTTTCAGAGTTCATGAGAAAAATTGCAGAAGGAACAGGCGGCACAGGCGGCGGTCACAAATGCCGTGCAGGTGCAACGTTTGAAAAAGAAGGACTTTCATTCTTCAAAAAAGAGCTAAAGGAGGCTTTTTGCTGATGATAAGAATTACAGGGACAATTGAGACATATCACAAAAATCCCACATGTATAGCAGAATCACTAAAAGCTGACAATATGTCATCAATGACAACTACAGCTCAGGATAATTCTGTAGTCTGCAAAATAAGCGGGGATAAACTTAGATCTATTGTGGCATCAGTAGATGACTACCTGATGAATCTTTCAGTAGCAGAAGATATCTGCAGGTGTGTTTCAGAAAATTAAGAGCTTAACTTTAATGGACATAACAAAACTGAGGTGAAAATATGGCAAAAAGGAAACAAATCGGAAGAAGAGTAGAGGGCTGGAAAGCCAAAAACTGGTTCAAGGTGTATTCACCAGAAGTATTTGACAAGGTATACCTTGGAGATACAATTGCAAACGAACCTGAAAAAGTATACGGACGCGTCATGCAGACAACTCTTGGCGAGATGACTCAGGACTATTCAAAGCAGAATGTTAAGATGCGTTTTAAAGTTACAGAAGTCGCAGGAGATGCAGCATATACTGATTTTGCAGGACACGAAGTAACAAAAGACTATCTTCGTGCAATGATCAAGAGACGTGCATCAAGAATTGACAGCATTGTTCTTGCAACAACAAGTGACGGAAAAAAGATTCGTGTAACAGCAACATGCTTCACAATCAACCGTGCAGATGCAAGCCAGCAGCATGCAATCAGAAAAGAGATCACAAACTACATCCTTAAAAAAGCAAAGGAGCAGACATATTACCAGTTTGTAAAGGACATGGTAATGGGTGAGATCTCACGCGATATCTTCAAGAGCATAAAACTGATTCACCCGACAAGACGTGTTGAGGTAATCAAATCAAAGGTAATAGAAGCAAAAACTGTCGTAGCACAGTGATGCTTTTACTAAAATAAATAAAACATGGAAGTGTTATAAATGGGAAAAACTGGTATAACCTCATGGACTCAGATTAAGAGTGTATCCGGCCAGCTAAGACTTGTTCCCCAAAAAGAGGGAAACTACAAAAAGCCGGGTCCAAACCAGCGCTTTAAGTCAGGAGCCAAATTAAAGAGAGCTATTCAGAAAACACAACAGGAAGCAGGACGCGGAGGAAGAAGAGGAGGCGGACGTCAGTCACGCTCAAGAAACACACCTCAGGTAGATCCGCGTTTTAGAAGACGCATCAAACGCTCCCCTTCATCAATAAAGGGAGCAAAGGCTAAGTCCAAATAAAACAAACCGAGGCTTTAAAACCGTCCATGAAATTATATTTCATGCACTGTTTCATGTAAATTACAAAGTAATCTTCATGTAAAATCAAGCCTCACTTTTTATTTGAAATAACGAAGGCAGGTCTATTGTAATGAATTCAAAAGAAGCTATTCAAAATTATCTTTTTGCAGAACGCGCCAAAACAAATCTTATTACCCTTTCTCAATCTGCATCTGTTCTCTATGAATTAAAAGGAGCAGAAAAATCAGGTGCGAAAAAGATGCTTAAGATTTTTGCAGGTGCAATCGGACAGGATCTCGGTTTGGCATACAACACAACAAAAAACCAGAGTTTTAAGGATGCGAACGAAATTTTAGAACAGGCTGAAGGTATGCTCGAAAACGAAGATTTAGAAGATGCATCGCTTGCAATAAGCAGTGCTATTACAAAGGCAACTACTCCTGCACAGCAGGCATGGCAGGTATTATCCAAAAATGAACTCATCTGATTTTTTAGACTTTATAAGCACCAGATCCTCTGTGAGGACTTACAAAAGTGAGCCTGTTTCAGATGAAGAGATAAATTTCATAATTAGTTGCGCATCAAAAGCGCCAAGTGCAGGAAACAGGGAATCCTGGGATGTGATTATAGTTACAGATGAATCAGTCAAAGAAATTCTCTGTGATTGTGCATTTAATCAGGAACACCTTATAAAGGCACCCGTAATTCTTGCTGTTTGTGCAAATTACATACGCTCAATGTCCCAGTACGGCGAAAGAGGTATTCTTTATGCCGTAGAAGACGCAACAATCGCTGCAACATATATGATGCTTGCGGCACATTCACTAAGACTTCAGACATGCTGGACAGGAGCTTTTGATGATGAAGCAGTTTCAGAGACACTCGGTCTTTTGCAACATGCAAGACCAATTGCCCTTTTGGCTGTAGGACATGGCACTCTTCCGGAATACCGGACAGAAAGAATGCCAGTTAGTGAACATATTCATGAAGAAACCTGGTAAATCAGGTTTGAGATAAAAATGTCAGATTATCTTGTAACGCTGGAATCAGCATGGGTTGTCAAGAATGTGGAAACTCTTGATGACGCTATTGGAATAGCAATTAGTAAAGCCGGAAAATGTCTAAATCCTTCCGCAAAATTTGTAGAGATTGAAATAGGCCAGATCAACTGTCCTTTCTGCGAAGAAGAGTTAAGTAACGCTCTTATTGTCGCAAACATGGGTTTGGTAGGCCTTATTCTTGAGATGAAAGTTTTTAAAGCCGAATCAAAAGAGCATGCCGCCAAAATAGCCAAATCAGTAGTTGGAAGAGCGCTTCGCGATGTTCCACTTAAAATGATTGAAGTAAAGGAGATTTGAAATGATTTCAGTTGTAGGTCACACTGCAATTGATAATATATTTACATTGCCTCATCTTCCAAAAAGGCATAATTCAGTGTTTGTTCTGGATCACAAAATTTATTTTGGAGGAGGGGCCGCAAATATAGCCACAGGAATTGCAATTCTCGGAGGAGAATCAACATTAATAAGTGCAGTCGGAAAGGATTTTGCAGGTAGTCCTTATGAAAAATGGCTTGATGAAATAGGTGTTAATCGCCGCCTTTTCATATCTGAAGATAAAAATACCCCAACCTGTTATCTCTTTAACGATACACAGGGAGATCAGACAACAGTTTTTGAATGGGGAGCATCAGAGCTTTTTACATCCGAAGATGCACCGGAGCTTGAATTTGTCCATATGGCAACAGCAGAGCCGGAATTTAATGTAAAAGTTGCAGAAAAAGCAGAATTCTCATCCTTCGATCCGGGTCAGGATCTGATAAAATACACAAAAGAACAACTATTGTCGATAATTGAAAATATAGACATTCTTTTTGCAAACCATCATGAGATAAAAGGAATGTCTGAAAAAACAGGTCTTTCAAAAGAAGCTCTCTTAAAAGAAATTCCAGTTTCAGTTATCACAATGTCTGGTGAAGGAAGCGAACTTCATCTAAAAGGCGATACTAAAAAAATACCTGCTATAAAAGTCAGACTTGCTGACCCGACCGGCGCAGGCGATGCATACAGAGCCGGATTTTTAACAGCATACCAGAAAGGATATTCTGAAGAGACCTGCTGTAAAATAGGAACTACAGCCGCATCGTTTGTAGTTGAAAAAACAGGATGCCAGACAAATCTCTGCGACTGGGAAAGAATGAAAAGCCGCTATCATGAGAACTTTGGTGATCTGCAAATTTAAATAAAATATTCACTTAAAAATGCAGGAGATGATTGATTAAATGCCAAATACAGGCGAGTCTAAAATAGAGGGTTTAACCAGATTTTTATTCAGGGCACCTTCATGGCCGCGATCACTTGCAATAATATTAATTCTTAGTCTGAGTCTTGATGCAGCAAGTTTTATCAGAAGCAGTGATATTCACCATTTTGGATTCTGGGGTTTTTTTATTCCTGCATTGCTTGCATTTATTCTTACAAAACCATTCGTTGAAATTTTCGGGAAAAAGATAACATGGAACAGATCTGCTCTTCTTGCGCTTGCATGTACAGTCTTTTCAATAATAATTAGTCTTTTTCCATTTTTTTTGATATTTGAAGGAATATATCCTCTATTATATGCAGTATCCCTGGGATTTATCTTTGGAATAAGATTAATTGTACTTGTTGCGATTGCAGATTACAAAATATCCCACATGGCATCTCCTGCACTTTTGCAAAGTATTTTCGCAATTGTTTTGGGAACATATTATTTTGGATATGTATTCACTATCTATGCAGTTCTTATCCATCTGATGTTTGGTGCAGGTGTTATCATGTTTCTGTGGCTTGTTGAAAGACCGCTTAAGAAAAATTTTCATATAAGTGCTTTAAATTTCATAAATGCTTTTATTGCCCACAATACAGATGGCTCAAAAGCTTTGGAGGAATTTTTCAGGGATATAGGAGAAGATGTCTATGTTCCGCAGACAACATTGTTTTTCAAAAGAGATGGTAAAAAAGACATAATATTTACTGTTCCAAATTTGCATCCCGGACCTATGGGAGAAATTGGCGGAGGAAACCTTCCAAAAGTCCTCCATGAATCACTTGGTGGAGAAACTATTGTAACTCACGGATGTGCAACACATGATTTCAATCTGATTTCAGAAAATGAAATCCCAAAAGTCGTCTCGGCTATTAACAAGACAAGAGATAATATCAAATATTACAATACTGCCGGAGTTTCAAAAAGAATTGTTTATGATTCTGTGCAGGTCTTATCACAGCCTTTTGGTGATTCCCTTCTGTTAGTCAGTACAAGGTATCCTGAAAAAACAGAGGATATTGACTATCCGATAGGACTTTCAATCATGGCAGAAGGGCAAAAAAGATTTTCACACATTGCTTTTATAGATGCACACAACTGTATGACTGATGTCTCAAACCCGGTTATGCCAGCATCCCGCACTGCATATGAATATATGAAAGTGTGTGATATTGCCGGAGAAGAAGCAGTTAATGAAAAACAGGAAACATTTGAAGCAGGAGTTGCACATGTTTCTGTTCCCTTCTCACGTGAGGAAGGCTTTGGAGATATTGGAATTCAGGCTATGGTAATACAAAGGGGAGAAAATAAAACAGCCTATGTTCTTTTTGATGGAAACAATATGCTAAACGGCGTCAGGGAAATTCTCAGAGATGAAATTCTAAAACATGTCGATGAATGTGAATTAATGACAACAGACTCTCACGTTGTCAATACATTAAGCGGCAAAAATCCGGTCGGCTATAGAATTGAGGCTAAAAAAATTCTTCCATACGCACTTTCGGCAGTAAATGAGGCAATTTCAGATCTCGCACCAGCCAGATGCGGCGCTACTACTGCGTGGTGTGAGGGTGTAACTGTTTTTGGATCACACCGGATTTCCCAGCTGGCAAGTTCAGTAAACGCCATGCTGACGTTTATTGCTCCATTGGGATTTACAATTCTTCTTTTGGCTTTTATCTTTTCAGTTGTAGGCTACTTTTTGCTTACATAAAAAAACATTTTTTCAAAAATCAAATCAGTTATCTTTTTTTCCTAGAATGTGAAATATGTATACTCCACAATACCGGAGTAGTAAAAGCGAGAGTTGCCGAGCCTGGCCAAAGGCGTTGGACTTAAGATCCAATCTCGTAGGAGTCCGTGAGTTCGAATCTCACCTCTCGCATTGTGTCTTTTTAACTATTGTGTATATTGATTATAGCTATTGAGAATGTTGATTATTTTTATTATGGCTATTGAGAATGTTGGTTATTTTTATTAGGTTTCTATTTGGTTTCTATTAGGTTTTTATTTTGACCGGCTTTTTAGCCATTTTGTCATCATACAAATTAAGCCTGAAAAAATAAAATTCAAAAATGATACTTCATAGATAATTTTAAAAGCATTCCTGCTGTTTTTGCTTATTTTTGCTGTTTTTATCCCAAGTATTATCTGTTTCTTTAGAAAAAACTAAATATGCAGGATAATGTCCCTTCATCCGAACTTGAATCAAGGATGAGCAATTTTCGTTTGAAAATGGATGAAAAGCATGAAAACTGGAAATACGCAGCTATTTTTGGAAAAATAAATCAGTATTACTTCACCGGCACTATGCAGGACGGGGTGCTCATAATTCCGCGTGATGAGAGTGCTGTTTTTTTTGTCAGAAGCAGTTATTCACGTGCAGTTCATGAATCAGAGTTTAAGGATATAAGGCAGATAAACAGTTTTCGTGACGCCGCAACTCTATTTTCACCTGCCGGAATTGATGGAGAAACTGTTTTTCTCGATTCTGAAGTAATATCCTATGCACATCTTCAAAGGTTCCTGAAATATTTCAAGTTTAAAAATATCGCATCTGTTGATAGTGCAATTGCTGATACAAGATCTGTTAAAAGTGAATATGAACTTGGTTTAATGATAAAATCAGGAGAAATTCACAGGACTGTTACAGAAGATATTGCACCTGATATGCTTTATGAAGGAATTACTGAGGCTGAATTTGGAACAGAGCTTTTTAAGGCATTAATATCAGAAGGTCATCAGGGAATTGTCAGATTTGGAATGTTTGACAATGAAATTGTAATGGGGCATATTGGATTTGGTGAAAATTCCATTTATGCCTCATATTTTAATGGAGCAAGCGGAAACTGTGGAATTGGACCTTATGCTCCTGTTCTTGGAAGTTCAAAACGAAAACTAAAGAAAGGTGATTTGGTCTATCTTGATATTGGCTGCGGATATCACGGTTATCAGACAGACAAAACAATGACATATATGTATGGAAAAAGTCTTTCTGAATCTGCAATAGAAATTCACAACAGATGCGTTGATATCCAAAATGAAATTTCATCAATGCTAAAACCGGGAAACATTCCATCACAGATATACAATGACATAATAAACAGCCTTGATGATGATTTCAAAAAGAACTTTATGGGATACAAAAATAGAAAAGTCAAATTTTTAGGTCACGGAATCGGACTTTTAATAGATGAAATGCCTGTAATTGCCAAAGGGTTTGATGAACCGCTAAAAGAGAATATGACAATTGCAATTGAGCCAAAACAGGGTATAAGAGGGATTGGAATGGTAGGAATTGAAAATACATTTATTGTAACAGGGTGCGGCGGCAGGTGTATCACAGGCGACAATCAGGGACTTTTACCAGTATGGTAAATCAGTATGGATAAAAACTATATTTCAACATTTTATTTTTTTTATATTTTATCCATTGTTGTTTTAAAGATAAAAATTAACTGAGTCTAATAATTTGTATTTTTATTTATCAAACCAATATTCTTGGAATTTATATCGGTCTGACAATATAAGATTCCTTCAATTTTCTAAGAAATTTTTGCTTCAAACACACATATATATTTTTAAATAAATGAATTAAGAAATATAAAACTTGACAATTTTATGGAAATTATTTTTCATAATAGGTATAAATATGACAAATAATTCACTGTCTGAAGATGCCAAATGAATTAATTTTTTAAAGTATGCCTTTGTTAATAAGTTATGATAGATATTGGAGGGATCCAGTATTCTCTCATATTGGAAATGCTAAGCAAACAAAAATAAAATAGGAGGAATTGTAATGCTAAAAATAAATAAAGAAGAAGCTTTTACAGGTCTTGAGGCCGCAATTGTATTAATTGCGTTCGTCGTTGTAGCAGCCGTTTTCTCATACGTAGTATTGGGAGCCGGTTTCTTCACAACACAGAAGTCTCAGGAAGTTATCTATACAAGTGTAGATCAGGCAAGTTCAAGTGTTGAGATTTTAGGTGATGTTTATGGTATCGGCGATACTGGCGATCCAGTAACATTTATCGACCAAATCCGTTTCACTGTAGGACTTACAGCAGGTGGAAGTCCGGTTGACTTCAAGCAGACCACAATCACATATGCTGACAAAACCAATGTTACAAAACTGGAGCGTGAGGCTGATGAAGTACTTGGAGCTCCAGACGCAACAATCACAGAAGGACACTGGGCTGTAGTTCTTGCAAAGAACAATGCAAGTGCAGATCTGCTTCTTGAAAACCAGGAACAGTTCACAATCAAAGCAAATCCGATTGATGAAATTTCCGCAAATCAGGAGTTCACATTAGATCTGCGCCCTGCAGTAGGTACTGCATATTCAATTCAAAGATCTGCACCTGCAAGAATTCTGGGAGTAAACACCCTCTACTAAGGAGATGAAAAGAATGGCAAAATTATTCAAATCAGAAGAAGGTTTTACAGGTCTTGAGGCCGCAATTGTATTGATTGCGTTCGTCGTTGTAGCAGCCGTTTTCTCATACGTAGTACTCGGAGCCGGTTTCTTCACAACACAGAAATCACAGGAAGTAGTCTACTCAAGTGTTGACATGGCAGCTTCAAGTCTTGAAGTCTTAGGTGATGTATACGGAAACAGTACTGGTGGCGAAAATGCATACATGGACGGTATCAGATTTGTTGTAGGACTTACAGCAGGAGGAAACTCAGTTGACTTCGCAACAACAAACCTCGTGTTTACAAACACCACATCCATCAAAGATCTCAAAAACGCTTCAGCAATCTCGAGTTCATCAACAACTGTAACATCAACCCAGACTGAAATTACAGGTGAAGGAGAATACACATGGGGTATTCTTGATATCGCAAACGCTGAACAAAACGATGCATTACTGGAAAACCAGGAGCAGTTTACAATTTACGCATATCTCTCACCAACAGCTGTAACTGCAAACGAGCGCTTCAGCTTAGAAATTAAACCGCCGATGGGCGCATCATATGCAATTAAACGCTCTGCACCGCCAAAGATTGAGAAGGTCAACCTTCTTAACTAATCATTTTTTTTATTTTGACAATTAAAGCAGGACAGAATATGATCAGATATAACAATGATGAAGGATTTACAGGTCTTGAGGCCGCAATCGTCTTGATTGCATTTGTTGTAACAGCGTCTGTTTTTTCATATGTGGTACTTGGTGCAGGTTTCTTTGCGACACAGAAAACGCAGGAAGTCGTATATACAAGTGTCGGACAGGCATCCTCAAGTGTTGAAATATTAGGAGATGTTTATGGAAACAGTACAACAGTCGGAGGTGTGGATGCCAAAATTGATGGTATAAGATTTGTAGCAGGTCTTACAGCCGGCGGAAGTCCGGTCGATTTCTCATCGACAACACTCACCTTTGCAACAGAAAACATAGTAAAAAAGATCAACAACGTAACAGAAATAAACAGTTCATCAAAAAATGTTGTTGTCAGTCAAAGCAGCATTGGTCCTGACGAATGGGGAATCATTGATATTTCTAACGCAAATGCAGGCCAAAAAGATGCATTACTTGAAGACCAGGAACAGTTCACAATATATGTTCAGTTAAGCAGTGATACAGAAGTTGGGATGTATGAAGAACTGAGTCTTGAAATAAGGCCTGCAGAAGGTGCATCATATGCAATTAAACGCTCTGCACCACCAAAGATTGATAAAATTAATATTCTACATTAATCTGTTTTTTTAATCACCCATGGAGAAAATCTCCAAAAATTAAATTTTTAAAAAATTATTTTTATAAAGATTGTTTATTTCACTATCTTTTTATATAATAAAAACCTAATAACTTTAATTATGGCAATTAACCAGTCGCAGGTTGACCATATTATCAGTACAGCATCTGCTGATGATCCGGAGGTTAAACTTCAAAACTTACAGGACGAAGTTGATCTTCTGAAAAAATCAGTTAAAAAACTGCTTATTGACTTAAGAGAAAGGCTCAATGAAACTGAAAACCCGTTCATTGTATCAGCCATTCTGCCACAGAGTGAACTACCTCCTGCACAGAAAAAGGAAGACGAATTAAAAGACAAAGAGCAATTACCAGCGTTACTTGAAGAAGCAGACGAAATTGATGAAGAAGAAAAATTCAGTGCGACTGAGACTGAAATGCCATCAGATAAAACCGGTCTTGAAAACCCTGCAATATCACAGGGTCTGGGAATGACCGATAAAAATGCACTCATGCTTCTTAAAAAACAACTGGAAGATATAGAAGACAGTGCATATGAAATTCCAAAGGATACAAAACCAAAAGACCGTCCAAAACTAAAAAAGCTTCACAAGCTTTTTGAATGGGTAAGCCGGATGGTAAAAAAATATGGTCACGACAGACTCCTTATAATGATTGAGTCTTACCAGAAAATGGGCTATATTACTGACGATGCCTGCACACAGGTCGAAGAAATATCCAAATTAATGCCTGAATACATAGGCGACCTTCATGAAATAAGCTCTGAAGAATTTGTAGCAGAACTCTATATATTAAACAGAATATTATCCCCTGAGGATTCATCACTTGACAGGGAAATGATTGAAGTCATGATGGACAAAAAGGAAGGAGAACAAAATATTACAGCTTTAAAAAGCACAAGCAGTGAAGAAACTTCTGAAGAAGACTGGATTGAGATGCTTGAAAAATTCTGAGAAAAGTAACAGACCATGTCCAGTGAAACATTTGCAACAGCCATATTTCTGATAACCGCAATCGTTGCCGCCGCAGTACTTGTAAATGCATTTTTCCCGATTGTATATCAGGCAACCTCAACCTTTACAGAATCCTCAAGCTCAGCAGATGAACGACTACGCACCGACATTCAGATTATCAACACCTACGCAAATGCCGCATCTTCACTTGATGCAAAAATATGGATAAAAAATACAGGTTCTGCAAGAATAGGTACAAATACATTAAATATGTCTGACGTATTCATAGGAGAAGTCGGAAATTTTGACATCTCAACACTGGTTTCCGGCACTCCGGGCGCTAATCAGTGGAGCTATACAATAATTCAGACTGAAGATAACGGTTACTGGGACCCAAGAGAAACACTGCAGATTTCAGTTAACAGTGATCTTATTCCCTCGACATCAGGAGAATATGTATATTTTAGTCTGTCACTTCCAAACGGAGTCAGCATATCGCAAACATTTACTACGAGTGGTTAGATGGGCAGCGCAACAGTGATAGCAACAGCATTTGCCCTTATCCTGTTAATGATAACAGCATACTTTTTGGTAGCGGCTGTATTAACAACAACAGAGATTGTGGCATACGCACAGCAGGAAAGATTAGACAAGCAGGAAGAGCGCATGCGAACAAGCATCAATATAAATGCAACATCTGTACAGGCACCGTCAATTTTGTATACAGAGATAAAAAATGACGGAAGTGCAGTAATATCAGATTTTAAATATTGGGATGTTTATACTGGAGATAACACCGGCTCACCACCAGTACATTACCAGATAGGAGACAATACTGGAGAGTGGAATATTTCATCAATTACTCCTGATATGCTAAACCCCGGTCAGCTGGACCCTCAGGAAATTATGAACATCTCAATAAAATATCCTGATACAAGACCGGGATGGGTGAAAATTGCAACCCCTAACGGAGTTTTTGCTTCATCATATGTTGAATAAGAGTCTGCTTTGATAACAGTCACAATTACAGAGAATAAATTACAATAAATAAAACAGTAAAGCCCACAGCAAAAAAGAAAGCAAAAATCAGGTGAAAAATGTTTGACGAGGATGAAAGTTTAGGAAATTTACTGGGCGGAGACGACAGAAAGATTCTTTCCACCGGAAACAATGAAATCGACAAAAAACTTGCCGACGGCCTTCCGCTGGAATCACTCACACTTATTGAAGGAGAAAACGACACCGGAAAAAGTGTAATGACCCAGCAGATTATCTGGGGTGCAATGAAAGGCGGCTTTAATGTGGAATTATTCACATCAGAAAGCACATCTAAAAGTTTTATCTCACAGATGGACTCAATGAGTCTTGATATCTCCGATTACTATGCATGGGGCTACCTCAAGATATTTCCGATGCACACCCTTGGATTTGAATGGGGAGAAAAAGAGATGCAGGGAATATTAAAAAGAATAATTGCAAAAATCCGGGCCAGCAAAGCTGAAGTAATAGTAATTGATTCCCTGACACTTTTAACAGAATCAACATCTCAAAGTGATCTTTTGGCATTTCTTACGAACTGTAAAAATCTCGTTGATCACGGAAAAACAATTCTCATCACTCTTCACACATACGCATTTGAAGAAGACACACTTGTAAGGATTAGATCAATTTGTGATGCGCACCTTTTCATGAAAAAAGCCCTCGTTGGTGACAAGTACGTAATGGTTATGGAAGTAATCAAAGTGAGAGGTGCAAGAAAAACTACAGGAAACCTTGTTTCATTCGAGGTTCACCCGGGATACGGCATGAAGATAATTCCAATGTCAAGTGCAAGAGTCTGAAAAGGAAAAAATTATGGGTTCACTAAGTGCAAATGTCAATCTTCCGTTTCAGCCTGAAGAGGTTGATCCTGAAGATGATATCTATTCCAACTACGAATCATCTGCTCTTTACAGGATGCTTCCTGCAAATGCAAAAGAGTACGTAGCCCAAAGTCCGCATCTCCTTGAGTATTTACAGATGTTTCCTGTAAACCTTTATGGAATACCTCTGTTTTTCTCTGAGCTTAAAAGAGATTTAAAAGGAATGGACAATCCAAATATAATCTATCCTGTAAATGAATTTACATTCATCCATATATTTCCGGACCAGGATGATGTCCGAAATTTCTACATTCCTATTGAACCCTCATTCATGCACTCGGTAGCAGAAGCAATGCCTCTTATCGAAAAGAAGCTTATTGACTTAATTGACGTATTAGAAGAAGATCCAATAACAGAAGAAGAAAGAAAGGAAGTTTTAAGAAGGGTCTTAAAAGAAGTGGTTTACATAAAAAAACCTGAAGAATCAATCGCCTCCCTGACCGGTGAAACTCTCGAAGGCGGTGCTTCTGTCGGAATTAAAGACAAGCTAATCAAATTTTTAAACACTGATTTTTCTGCCCAGAAAGAAACTGCCGAACTTGCAGGCGCAAATATTGCCCAGACCGATGAAGGAAAAGTAATTCTCACAATGGCTGAATACCGCTCAATTGAGTACCTTCTTATACGTGACAAGGTAGAAATGGGAATATTAAATCCATTCCTTGCAGACCCGTATAATGAAGATATCACATGCGATGGTGTAGGGCCGATATTTGTCGAGCATAAAATATTTAACGGACTTAAATCGGCCGTAGAGTTCAGATATTCTGAAGAAATTGACGATTTTGTAATAAAAATGGCTGAAAGAATCAAACGTCCTATTACATTCAGAAGCCCTATTGTCGATGCCACACTTCCTGACGGTTCACGTATAAACATAGTATATGGAACAGAAGTTTCAAAACACGGAAGTAATTTTACAATACGTAAATTTGCAGAAGAACCTTCAAGCATTCTTCAGCTTATAGAATGGAAAACCACCGATTATATGGTTGCCGGATATCTGTGGATATGTATAGAATTTGGAATGTCTCTTTTTATGAGCGGTGAAACTGCAAGTGGAAAAACAACAAGTCTGAATGCGCTTACCACATTTATTGCACCTGAAAGCAAAATTGTAACAATTGAAGATACACCGGAACTGACTGTTCCTCATAAAAACTGGACTCGTGAAGTATCAAAGGGAAAAGGAAAGGGCGAAGGTGAGGGAGGAGAGATAACAATGTTCGATCTCCTAAGATCAGCTCTTCGTCAGCGTCCAAATTACATCCTTGTCGGTGAAATCCGTGGTTCTGAAGGATCAGTTGCATTTGGTGCCATGCAGACAGGTCACCCTGTAATGAGCACATTTCACGCATCATCTGTAGAAAAACTTATCCAGCGTCTCTGTAGTGAGCCGATAAATATTCCGCTGACACATGTGGATAACTTAAATCTTGTAATTATCCAAAGTGCTGTTAGAAGACCTTCCGGTGGCACTGTAAGACGCATGTTAAGCATCAATGAGCTTGTAGGATATGATCCTGAGACAAAGGGTTTTTCATTTGTTGGAATATTTGTATGGAATCCGATAACAGATGAATTTGATTTCCCCGGACGAGGAAGCAGTTACCTTCTTGAATCAAAGATTGCAACTCTTCTTGGTGTGCCGGACAATAAGAAATCTGAGATGTATTTTGAGGTTGAAAAAAGGGCAAAAATTCTCCAAAGGCTTCATAAAGCAGGTTATATGGGATTTTGGGATCTTTACCATATGATTACGAAGGTTAAAAAACAGGGTCTTTTAAAAATTGAATTTTAGGCGCATCTTATGTTTGAATCAAAGTTAAAGGAGTTAAGAGAGAAAAACGGAGGTAAACTTCCCTTTGAAGACTCCGTAAAAGAGATCAAAAACAGACTTCTTGATATTGAGGAGAACAAAAAGATGGGCAATGATCTCTTGTTCATGATAACTTACATGGCCGCAATTACAAATGCCAACGTCTCAAGACCTGAAATTTTTGCCTACACTGCCGAAAGAAGAGAATACATTCCGACAAAGTATATGAAAAGAGTTGAATGCTTTGTCAAAAGGTGGAATTACAGTTATTCCGAAGGTTTAAGAATTGTTGCAGACAGGGTAAGAAACCCTCTTGTTGAAAGTTTATTAAACCGTTTTGGAAATTCAATTGAATCAGGTGTTCCGGATGAGGAATTCCTTACTGAAGAGCTTGGAACTATTCGAAATGTTTACAGAAACAATTTTGAACAGGGAATAGAGATGCTAAAAAAATGGGGTGATGCATATATCGCTCTTATGCTTTCAGCAACAATTGTAAGCATCATCATCATGGTATCTGTTGCTATTTATGCACCTGATGATCTTGACTCAACACTTAACTCATCTTACTTTTTGACAATTGGTGTTTCAGCATTTGGTATTATAACAATGTACAAATCAATACCTGATGACCAGAAATGCCATAATCTGCCCTATGGAGGAAGTTATGAGCAGAATCTTATCAGAAAGTTTGAAAGGGTGCTGTTGCCTATTGCATTTTTAGTCTCAGTCATATTATTTATTGCAGGCATTAATTTTGGATTAATATGCCTTTTATTTGGGATACTTTTAGCACCGCTTGCAATATTTGGCTGGCGTGATGACAATAACATTATTGTTCGTGATGAGGATTTTACAGTATTTATCCGCGGTCTTGGTTCAATTATGGGAGGAATGGGAATGACAATCACACCTGCCATAGCAAAGGTTGACAGAAAATCCCTTCATGTTCTTGGAAAATACATCGATTCAGTATACTCCAAGATGAATATTGGTCTTGATGAAGCTTTAGTGTGGAAAAAATTTGTAGGTGACACCGGAAGCAATCTAATCTACAAATACCTTGGAATTTTCAGGGATTCAATAGAACTTGGTGCAGATCCGGCTGAAGTATCACATATTGTAAGTACTTCCATGCTTGAACAGACACTCCTTCGGCAGAAAAGAGAAATGCTTGGAATGGGTTTTATTGTTCTCTTAATACCAATGCATGTAGCAATGATTGGAATTTTTGTATTCCTTTTTTATATTCTTCTTAAAATGGCACATGCTATTGAAAGTGTGATGGCTACTTTTGAAGATACTGCGGCGGCACTTAGTTCAAGTACAACCTCTGTCGGAGGATCGATGATGGGAACAATTAACATTTTTGCTAATTTCCCTGAGGATAAAATGCAGATGTTTTTGATAATATCTGTATTGATAATTACAGTGGCAAATGTCATTGCCGGAAAAATAGTAAAAGGCGGAGACCGATATATGTTTTATGTATTTGGAAGCATTTTATTTATTCTGTCAGGATTAATGTATATTATTGGTCCGGTTTTTGTTGACATAATGTTTACCATTCCAGGTTTTGAGGCGATATAATGACAGAAGAAAACGGCGACAGAAAGAGACGACTACTTATGATGCTGACCATCGTTCTTGCCGGGTCAGCAATTACATTTATAGACCTGAGTCCGGCTATTGCAATCCTTATTGCTCTGGGAGTAGGAATTGTAATGCTTTTTGCATTGCAGATGGTTACTTTTGATGAATTAAAAATTGGATTTTCTAATCTAAAAGATAAGCTAAACCAGCCAATAAGCATAAAAAAAGACAAATCAAAAGAGTCTGCTTCAAAAGATACACCTGCTATAAAAACAGAAAAACCAGAAATTAAAGATAAAAAGGCAGGCAAAAAAAGAGAGATTCCTTTTGCATCCTATCTTCAAAAGATTCCTTTCATCAAAGACAAAATTGGTACTAAATCTTCAGATATTAACAAACCAGAAAAAAAAGATGACAAAACTGATGATAAAAGAAAAGATGATTCTTCAAAAAAGTCATTATTCCCAACATTTTCATCTGCCTTTGGCTTTTTAAAAGGAAAAACAGAAAAAAAGGATAAAGCAAAAAAAATTGATGAACTCCTTGACAAAACTGTAAAAGGAGAATTTCCTTCTGAATCGTCTGAAACTGAAGATATTCAGGGTGGCGAGAGTATAGATTCATCCGAAGAGGATGAGTTCTCTGATTTTGACGATTTAGACCTCGGACTCGAAGAGGATGAAGATATTTCAGTTGAAAATAGTGATTCAAAACCAGCCGGTTTTGAAGAAGAGATACCTGAATCAACAATTGCTGATATTTTATTAAAAGAAGGTATAGAACTTGAACTTGATGACGAGGAGTTCCCGGCGGCTGATTCTCAAAATGAAGATGAGGAAACTACAGATTCAGATGTTTCATCATCAGGGCTGAGTGAATTTGATGAACTCGATGATGATGTCTCAGGCCTTGATTTGGATGATGAAGAACTGGATGAATTTGATGACATCGATTTGGATGAAATTGAAACTGAAGATGAGATAGATCTTGGAGAAGAGGAGGAGACAGAGGAGATTGAAATCGGAGTTTCCGATGAAGAAATGCCTGAACCAGTCGAACCTGAAGAAGACATTATATCTGCACCACCCAAAGAATGGACTCAGACAAGACAAACAAGTGTCTCTTCAGATGATGACAATCTCTACGAAACTCCCATGTCACTTGCACTCGGAGGAGGCGATGACGATGATCTCTTTGCTATGCTCAAATCTGATACAAAAAAAGCTGTATCAGTTCAGGAATTAAGTCTAGTTCGTGATTTAAAAGATATCAAAGTTGAAAGTGAAGAGCTTGTCGGCGAACTTGAAGATATTTTAGTCCAGTTTGGAATTGAAAAGGAAATTAAAAAAGATATAAATGAAAATAATAATGAAGCAAATATAAATAAGCAGAATCAATAATTAGGAGGTTTATTTGATATGACACAGTTGCCGGTAAAACTTGAACATGAGGGAAAATGGGTCTCATTAAAAATCGATCTTGACGAAGAAAAAATAACTATTCCCGGACCTGTTTCAACTGAAATAAAAATAAAAGCAGTTGATGATCTCGAAGAGAAGAAAAATATCCTGATTATTAACACAAAAAAAGGCGAATCTGTCAAACTGGCCTCAGTTCCAAAAGTATTGCAAATCTTAAAACGTGCAATAATTATGGGATGCACTGCTTATCGTCTTTCAGCATATTTTATGTCACCGGCAATCAGGGGAGGTGTAATGGTAAAAAATACCAAATGGGAAAAAGGTGCAATTGCCGTTTTAAAGACAGGAATCTGGTGTGTCAGCAAGGAAAAGCAGGTATGCATCCCTCTTGATGAAGTATCAGGAATTGATCTTACAAAAAGGGAAATTTCCGGCAAAGAAAATGATGTTGTACAAATTAACCATATCGAGTCCGGAGAAGTCGTAACAAGTTTTGTATTATGCCCCCTTACAACTCTTCAAATTTTATTCAACTATCTAAAAGATGCAACAAAGTATCTTGATGTTTCTTCAGGAGAACTTGATGGTGTATCAAGTCAGGTTGCAATGCTTGTTTACAGTGGAATGGACACTCATGCTATTGAAAACATGATAAATATTTCGAATAAACAGATAGAATCTATATATGACAAATTAATTGAGAAAGGCCTTGTGGAAGTGGTTATGATAAGACGGGAAGTAAAACTCACCACAAAAGGTGTCAGATTTGTGAACGAATCTGTAAAAACTTAAAAAAATTAGCTGAAACATAAAAATTAATCATCTTACAGTATTTTTAAAATATATTTTATAAATAAAGAATCATTTTATGAAGCTTTTTTTTCCAAATATTTCAAATGAGCAATTTTATTTCTTTTTTTTCAAAAAAAATCCATAATATTTTTGATTACATTCGATAACCTTAATAGGATTCATATAAGAATAAATAACGATTGACAATGGGAAGGATCCTTGTTGTAGACGATACAATGTTTATGAGAACTCTTCTGAAAAATATTTTATTTTCAGGCTCACATGATATCGTTGGAGAAGCAGAAGACGGTGAAGATGCCGTTGAAAAGTACAAGGCATTAAAACCAGACCTTGTTACTATGGATGTAGTAATGCCAAAAATGAACGGTATAGAAGCACTTAAAGCAATTATGGCCTTAGATCCAAATGCGAAGGTTGTCATGTGCACTGCCGTTGGCCAGGAACAAATGGTAAAACTGGCAATCAAAACAGGAGCAAAAGGGTACATTGTTAAACCATTCCAGGCCCCAAAGGTCCTTGAAGAGGTAAATAACGTTTTAAGTTCCTGATAAAATGATCAGAGTTCTGATTATTGATGACTCTGTTTTCATGCGTACGGTTCTGACCGATATTCTGAAAAAAGATCCATCAATAGAAATAGCAGGCACAGCAGAAGACGGATTAAAGGGTCTTAAGAAGATAGAAGAGCTATCTCCTGATGTAATAACCCTTGACATTCAGATGCCAAACATGGACGGTATTGAAATGCTTGAGCGTATGCAGTCGCTTGAAAATCCGCCAAAAATTCTGCTTCTTAGTACTCTCACCTCAAAAGATGCCGAATTAACCAAACGTGCTCTCGATTTAGGTGCAGATGACTTTATGCTAAAGCCAAGAAACCTTGGCAAAATCAGGGGTATTCAGTCAGAACTTATTACAAAAATAAAGCATCTGATAACAATACCGTCTGTTCAAAAAAAGGTAAAAGTCGAAAGTGTCCCGGCTGACAAAGTTGTTCTGATAGGATCATCGGCAGGTGGTCCACCTATGCTTGACATGCTTGTTTCATCTTTAAAACCGGAGTTAAATGCCGCAGTTGTAATCACACAGCATATGCCTGCAGGCTTTACCGCATCTCTTGCTGAAAGATTGAACAGAATTTCACCTTTGGATGTAAAAGAAACAGAGAATGGAGATATTCTTCAGAAAGGGAAAATTTTCGTCTCAAAAGGTGGATTTCATACAATTATTTCCGCAACACTTGACAACGCAGGAAAAGTCGGAGGTAAAATAACTCTTTCAAAAGCACCTCCTGTCCATGCTGTAAGACCTGCAGTTGACAAGACATTCAGCTCTGCCGCAAAAGTCTACGGTCCTAAAATTGTCGCTTCCATATTAAGCGGCATGGGCAGTGACGGAGGAGAAGGTATGGCCGCCATAAAAGAAGCAGGTGGTAAAACATTAGTTGTCCGTGAGGAGGACTGCCTTGTCTATGGTATGGCACGTTCTGCACTGGAGAGAAACTGCGTTGACAGAGTTCTGCCTTTAAAATCAATACCAAGGGAAATCATGAGATCAGTTTCTGAAATGGAGTGAGTTATTCAAATGTCAGAGCAGGATTCATACAGAAAATTATTTGTCGCAGAATCTATCGAAAATCATGAGAATATTGTCAACAATATTCTTATTCTCGAAGAAGGTTCTGATTCGAATGCAATTGATGAGATTTTCAGATCTGCACATACTTTGAAGGGAATGTCTGCATCCATGGGATATTCCGAGATGGAACACCTCTGTCATAAGATGGAGGATGTATTCAGCCTTATTAGAAGTGGCCATAATGAAATATCTCCTGAATTGACAGATCTTCTTCTTGCCTGTACAGACAGAATAGAGGAGATGATCGATGATATCGAAAACGGCGGTGACAGCTCAGCAGTAGAATCAAAGGATTTGATTGCCAAATTAAAAAAATACGAAGAATCTGATGAATCCGAAACTTCTGCAATAAAAGAAGATAACTCTTTTGATAAAACTTCAGACGATTTAAGCGGGATGTTCTCTTTGGATTTGGATGAACAAACCGATATTTACTCAGACACCAGCAAAGATGCAGAATCCTTCATTGAAGATGAAAATGGAAAAGAACCAGGGTTTTTGTCAAATATTCCAAAATATAAAATAAAAGTTACTGTCGCACCTGAATGTGGAATGAAAGACGTAAGAGCAATTATCGTTCTTCAAAACCTGGAAGATTTAGGAACCATAATCTCAAGCACTCCCACAATGGATGAGCTTGATGAAGGAATAATCGAAGATTCTCTTGAGATAATAATTGAGAGTGATTCCGGAGAAGAAGCATTAAAAAGTGCGGCAACTGTCACCGATATTTCAAATATTGAGATTGAACCTTTTTCAGAGGGAGCAGAAAAAACCGGTATTTCTGCAAGTCTTCCATCATATCTGCTTAAAATTGAAATTTCGCCTGAATGCACAATGAAAGATATCAGGGCTATGATTGTCCTGAATAATCTTGAAAAATCAGGAAATATAATTTCATCAACTCCTACTGCCGAACAGATAGATGCAGGAGAAATTGGTGATTTCTTCGAAGTTGTAATTGAAAGTGAATTATCTGAAGATGAACTTGTCAGTGCATCTTCAGGCCCTGACATAAAACAGGTAACTATCTCTTCTTCATCTGAATCAAAAAAGCCGGGTGCAACACAAGACCTTTCAGAAGGTGAAACACCAAAACCAGGTGATGATGATTTGAAAGATAAAAAATCATCAGAACAAAAGGATGCATCAGCTGATGATTCCAAATCCATTCCTTCAGACAAGGATGAACCCTCAGCCAGAAAAGAGAAAAGTTCTGAAAGCGGCAGAAAAAAAGAAGTCAAAAACATAAGAGTTGACATCCAGCGTCTTGATCAGATGATGAACCTCGTCGAAGACCTGGTGATAAACGGCGGAAGACTCAAACAGATTGCAAAAGACCATCAGATAAAGGAGATGGATGAAGCCTTAAACATGGTGAGCAGATCAATATCAGATCTTCAGAATCTCATGATGAATATAAGGATGATTCCTTTAAGCCAGATATTCAACCGTTTTCCCCGTGTTGTAAGAGACGTTGCCCATCATGACGGAAAAGAAGTTGAATTCGTAATGACCGGCAGTGAAACCGAACTTGACAGAAGTGTAATTGATAATCTTGGAGATCCTCTATTGCACCTCATCAGAAACGGAGTAAATCACGGAATTGAAACTCCTGATAAAAGAGTTGCCGCAGGAAAGCCAGGTAAAGGAAAACTTGTTCTTTCTGCAAGAGCTGAACAGGGCAATGTTATAATAGAGCTTACTGATGACGGTGGCGGAATAAACAGATCAAAAGTTCTTGAAACTGCTATTAAAAGAGGTCTTATATCAAAGGAGGACTCAGTTGGATATCCTGAAGAAGATATTCCAAACTTCCTCTTCCAGGCAGGATTCTCAACTGCTGAAGTCATCACAGATATCAGTGGAAGAGGTGTCGGCCTTGATGTTGTCAAAGGTGCAATCGAATCATTAAAAGGATCAATTAAAGTTGATTCAACAGAAGGCAAAGGAACAAAATTCATATTGACTTTGCCGCCCACTATGGCAATCATTGAAGTAATGATGGTCAGAATAAATGACAGAAGATGTGCAATACCTATAAACACAGTTGTTGAAGTAGCCAAAGTTGACTTTGAAAAAGTCACACGTATTGGCAAAAGTGAAGCGATTCTGCTCAGGGATGAAGTTTTGCAGATAAACAGACTTGATCAGATGTTCGGAAAGGTAAAAGACAGCGGTGTTGTAGTAATTGTTCAGTATAAAGGAACAAAATGCTGTATCCCTGTTGATGTAGTAGAAGGTCAGCAGGAAGTGGTAGTAAAACCGGTAAGCAATATTATCGGCAACTGCCCCGGAGTAAGCGGTGTTACAATACCCGGAGACGGAGATGTTTTGCCTATTCTGGATGTCAATACAATGATTTAAAATAATTAAAAACAAGAGGAGCAAAAAATGGAATTAAATGCGAAACAGCTTGATGCTATGAAAGAGCTTGGAAATATTGGAGCATCCCACGCGGCCACATCACTTTCCACAATGCTTATGTGCGAGATTGATATGACTGTTCCTGAAGCAATGGTTGTAGATATCTCATCGATATCTGATTATTTTGGTGATGAAATATCAGCACTGGTTGTATTTGAGATACAAGGCGAGCTTCATCCGGGAGGATACGTTGTTCTCCATCTTCCAAAGAGCTCGGCAATAAAACTTACCAATACAATGCTTGGCTCAAACGATGAAGAGCGGGAATTCAATGAAATGGATGAGAGCGCCCTTTTGGAAGTTGGAAATATTATGGTTTCACAATTTCTTGATGCAACAGCAACTCTTCTTGGTATTGTGATGCTTCCGTCACCTCCGGCAATAGCTATTGATATGGCACATGCGGCATTTGCAAACGTAGTTTCAATGATTGCAGGTGATATAAATGAAATTATTCTTTTCAGAACAGAACTTACATCAAAGATGCATGATATAGAAAGCACAATTGTAATGCTTCCATATGATGACACCTTAGGTCAGATTCTTGATCTTTTAGATAAACTTGTCAGAATTCACGAATAAAAAAAGCGATTTACAATTATAACTCCGGTAAAGATAATGGCAGAAAAAACTCAGGGAGATAAAGGAACAAATGTTGGTATCGGAGAATACCATGTCGGCAATTTCCTGATGACGTCAATAGGTCTTGGTTCATGTGTTGCTGTAATTTTGCATGACAAAAGAAGATCTACAGGGGCTGTAGCACATGTCATGCTTCCTGAGAGCAATGGAAAAACAGAAAGGCCAGGAAAATTTGCAGATACAGCAATTCCCACAATGTATGATGAATTAATAAAATCCGGAAGCAATAAAAGAGATATTACTGCAAAAATTGCAGGCGGTTCCAGCATGTTCAAACAGTTCAAAGGAAATCTTGACATTGGAGGAAGAAATGTCGAAGCAATTAAAACTGCTCTTGAAACCTGCCATATTAAACTTGACGGAGAAGATGTTGGCGGAAATTTTGGACGTTCAATCACATACAATCCCACGCAAAACGGTATCGTGCAGATAAGACGGGCTGATGGTTCATGTACAGAAATTTAATAGTTTTTTTTATTTTTTTCCTTTTTGTTTCTCCCGTATGTGCAGGCATTTCAGGATTGAATATTTTCTGGCCCGGAGATACCAATTCTATTGGCACCACTGATGTTTCAGATATTGCCGCCGGAAAAGACGGTTCTGTATTTTTTGCAACTTCAAACGGCCTTTCTTTATTTAACAACGGGAAATGGACAATTATTCATTCAAAAGCAAGTGGAAATATCGGCTACCTTGACGGAATCCCAAAAAGAAATGACATAAAATGTGTTGAATTTGACAGCTTTGGAAATCTCTGGCTTGGTTATAATGACGGACTGCAAATTTACAACGGTTATTCATCTCCGGTAAACATCATAAAAGAATATCCAAAGGGAACTCTTCAGGAATATCAGATAAACGATCTGCAGGTATTAGGAGAGCAGATGTGGATTGCCACAGGAAGTTCGGGTGTTTACTGCTACCAAAACGGTGAATGGAAATGGTTTAAGCCTTATGGAATGTCAGGGCCTGATGCAACAAGAATTGTCAGTATGGCAGTTGATTATGCAGAAGGAAACCTTTACTTAGCATCCGAAAAAAAGCCTTTTAATAGTCAGGGAAATTTTATTCTCATAAATGATGATGTAAAAGGAGCTCATTTTAAAAAAATATCTGATTATTTGATTGTAAATGATATGGAAAATGTCCGCACAAACAGGCTTGGCGGAGTTTATTTTTTCAACAAAACTGATATTGTATCATACAGCTTAAAGGGTGGATCATCACATATCCTAAACATTCGTGAAGTCTTAAAATCAGATGATACGGAAATCTCAGATATTGCTTCTTTAAGTGATGGAAAAATACTAATCGGTACAAATTCCGGACTTTTTTCCTATAAAAACGGAGATATAATAACTTCTTTTTCAGGAAAAGAGATATTTGACAGTCAGATTTCAAAAGTTTTTGTTGATTCTGATGAAAGATGGTGGTTTACAAACAAAAAAATTGCCGGTTATTATCAGGAGAACAAATTCAGTCCTGTTATATCAATAGAAATACCCTAAAAAATCAGATTGTCTCTACATTTTTTATATTCTTTTATTATTTTTCCATCAAAGGTTATCTGCAACTCATATGGATTTATAGCTTAATGTTATAATTTGATTTTTTTAAAACGTATCTTTCATTCCTGTATCTTTATGACCTGCATAGCATACTTGTCAATTGATTCGAAAAAAATATTCTTTGCATATTTTTTTCTTAACTCATCGTCTGAAAAGATGTCCTTTAAAAGATACTCAATTAAAACAAGATAAAAACCTAATGATTTAAATCTCTTCTTAAGCTCCTTAAACTGAATATCTGCCTCAGGCTTTTCATCACGCATTACATATAATGCAAGATCAAACAACTGAATAAGATACTGCGGGACTCCTTCTTTTAACGCGACACTCCTGAATTCTGCATATGATTTTTTACTGTTTGAAAGAAGCGACAGTTTAATCCCATAATAAACAGGTTCAGGACTACCCGGATTTTGCTGGGTCATCTGTTTGACAACGCCGGCCGCACCTGTCCCGTCACGCTTCTCAAGTTTTAAGTAAAAATTTTCCCTTAAAAAATCCTGATCATTGTAAAATTTGGATATTGCATAACCTAAAAGCTCTTCACGCTTGTCGTCGTTTTTGTCAATCTTGGCTTTCTGAATTCCAATCTTAACAAACCATCTTTCATTGGGAAACCACTCTGCCGTTTTTTTTATAATGACCCAGAATGCTCTTTCTAAAACATCATTATCACTAATATCCAGCTGTTTAAGGCGGGAAACTGACGGCTGAACCTCCAAAAGCTCAAGGAGAATTTCTCTCGCCTTAAGTTCATATTCAGAAGGAGTATAACTTCCCTTTGAAGCATTGTTCTTCTTAGCTTCTAATTCAGACAGGCAATAATAGCAGTAGGAGATATATATCCCGATTCTTGCATCATATTTCCAATATTCACCAAAATAATTTATTGCAACCTCATATCGTCCGATATCCATCATCTTTATACCGGATAAAATTTTCAGAGTGGATTTGCCTGCCTTTTTCCTTTTGCACCTTAAAGCATTCTTAATAATATTTTCAACAAAATCAGTCTTTTCTGCCTTTTTGCTGGACATCATCAGACGATATGCCATAGCGTCGATGAATTCATCATATGTATTATTATCAATATCGGGAAAGGCATTGTCGAGGGCCGCCATTACATGTCCAAAAAAAACCGGCAGATTGGATTCTATCTTTTCAGGACTGTTGTCAATGTACGAAAAAAGGTCTGATTTTAAAGAATCAACCTTGTCATAGAGTATTGCATCTGTTAGTTTTTCCCCTCGTGGCATTAATTTACCCCTTGCAGTGATTAAACTATTTTCTCTTCTTAAACGTGTTAAATATTATGATTTGCTAATATCTGAATAATAATAACTGCCAATAGAACGCTGTTCCCTGTCAAGATAACTCCCTGGTTTATTGATTCTTGGCCTTCCACTTTTATCTCTTCTAAACGTTATCTCAAGCTCCTTTAGGAAATAATTCATTCCCTCATGCATGTCAAACGGCCCGACTGCTTCACCACTGACTCCGGGCGTTCCGTCAAACACCAAAAGACGTTCACTTATCATATCGATCACATAAATATCATGATCAATTACCAAAACACCTGAGCCACTGCTTTCAGCATGTCTCCTAAGAACACGAGCAAGTTTTACACGCTGTTCTACATCAAGATGGGCACTTGGTTCGTCAAGTATATACAAGTCGGCATCCTGTGCAAGACACAGTGCTATTGCAACCCTTTGAAGTTCTCCACCAGACAACTGACTTACACTTGACTGAAGAATCGGTTCAAGTGACAGAGGCTCAATTATCTCATGTAAGAAATATGATGTATCAAAACGGCTTGTTGTCCTTCGAAGCATGAATTCCACAGTATCTGTAGAATCAGTCTTTATGTACTGCGGTTTGAAAGCAATTTTTACAGTCGAGGAAAGTTTTCCTTCGTCAGGCACTTCGACGCCTGCAAGGAGTTTTGCAAAAGTACTTTTTCCAATACCGTTTGCACCAACAACACCCAAAACCTCTCCGGCTTTTATTGTTCCGCCCTTGACATTAAGCCGGAATGAATCACCATAGCTTTTCTTAAATGCCGGAAATTCAAACAGTGTCTCTCTGTCAGTGTCAGACCGGTGTGCCCTTGTTTCAAAAGTTACAGAATAGTCCCTGAATCTTACATTCTCTTCTGCTAAAAATCCTTCAAGATACTGGTTTATTCCGACACGGACACCCTTTGTCCTTGTAATAATGCCAAAGACAGACGGCTTTCCATATGCAACATGAACATTGTCTGCAAGCATATCAAGAATAGCAAGATCGTGTTCGACAATCATAACCGGACTTATCTGTGAAATATCACGGATAATCTTCGCCGCTGCCATTCTCTGATAGATATCAAGGTAAGGCGTTATTTCATCAAGGAAATAGAAATCAGCTTTTCTGCACAGGCATGCCGCAATCGCAACACGCTGAAGTTCTCCTCCTGATATTGTGTCTATATCCCTGTCAAGAATCGGGCCCAGTTTCAGTTCATTTATGTAAGTATCAAGAACATTTCTCTCATCAGTTGACTTAAGAAGACTGATTACCTTTCCCTTGAAAACTTTTGGAATAAAATCAATATACTGTGGTTTTACTGCAACTTTCACATTGCCGGAAGATACTTTTGTCAGATAATCATGGAGCTCTGTTCCACTGTACTCTTCCAAAACAGAATCCCATGATGACTCTTTTTCATCAGTATTTCCAAGATTGGGAATCAGCTGTCCGGATAAAATACTGACAGCTGTACTCTTTCCAATACCATTTTCTCCCAAAATTCCGGTTACTTTTCCTTCGACAGGTGCAGCCATACCATAAAGTGCAAAACCATTTACGCCATACCGGTGAGTCGGATATTCAAGCTCTTCAGGAAGAGTAATTATATCAATTGCATCAAAGGGGCATTTTTTTATGCAGATGCCACATCCGACACAAAGCTCTTCAGATATTATGGCTTTTCCGTTCTCACCTATAACTATAGTTTCGTCACCGGTTCGCACACGCGGACAGTAGATAATACATTCCCTGCCGCACTTTTTTGAATGGCATCTGTCCTTATGAACTACAGCTATTCGCATATAATCATCCTAAAATTAAATTCAGAGCAACAAACTGCTTTATATTCATATATTCCAAAAACCTTTGCCCGCATTTTCCATCAGAATATAACGAGTCAGGCTTTTTTCATATTTTTTCAAGTAAATCTTTTTCATGAAAGTTAACACTTAACTCACATGAAATTGTGCATGAAATTTTGATTTCATGAACGTTTTAAATGAAATATTTTTGAAATATTTTTTTTCATGAGCATTTTAAAAGGAGTGCTTTTTTTTAAATGAGCACCTCTTTTGTGCATCAGACATTACTACATTTACTGTAAATTTATAGAGTCAGAAGAATTGTCCATGATATGAACCAGAATGCAAATGCCATGAATGACTGATAAAACCAGTCTTTTCCGCCAAGCTTCGAGTAATCAATTCTTAATGCCATAAAAACATGTTTTTGAAAAACAATTCCTGCCAATAGCAAAAGAAGACCCAGAATAGAGCGCGGTTCTCCTGCAGGTGTTGTTGGATCACCAATTACAAGATAAGAGATAACTCCGGTTGCAATACCCATGAAGCACGCAACACCTGTTCTTATCATGCGTTCACGATGCTCTGTCATCTTATCATTAGGTGTTTTTTTAACCTCTTTTGCCTCTGCAACAGGTTGTATTTTTTCTTCTGAATTACTTCCCTCACTCATTGAACACCAGTCATTATTTTTTGGTTTTCAGACAATATGTAGTTTGGTATATAATGGCGACACAAAAAGGAATGAGCGGCATTGATTTTTATGCCATGCTCTCTGAACTAAAATCCTGCCTTCCTTTATGGATTGGCAAAGTTTACCAGTACAATATCAATACTTTCGGGTTTAAGTTCAACGGAGATGACCGCCAGAAATACAGCTTTATTGCTGAGTGCGGACGGCGCGCCCATATGACAGGCGCTCTTCCACAGGCACCAAAGAATCCTTCAGGCTATTCGATGTTTTTAAGAAAATACATCTCCGGAGGACGCATTCTTGACATCCGGCAGTTTGGAATCCAGAGAATTATTGATTTTACTATAGGAAAAACAGAAAAGAAGTACCACCTCATTTTTGAATTTTTTGATGACGGAAATGTGATTTTATGCGATGAAAATTATGAGATAATAAATCCTTTAAAAAATCACAGATTCAAAGACAGGGATGTACTTCCGGGAGTTATGTATGTATTCCCCGGTGAAAATTCAGGAATATCAGAACCTTTGGATATAGAAAAAATTCTTAATGACAGCGGTAAGGATTTGGTAAGGACTCTTGCCGGAGATCTTATGCTTGGCGGGGAGTATGCAGAAGAATTATGTCTTATTGCAGGCCTTGATAAAAACTCAGACGCATCAGATGCAGATCATTTAGTAGTCTATAATGCTTTTAATGAGATTTTGAAGAGATGCACAGAAGAGAAAAGACCTGTCATAACAAATTTTGCCTGCAGACCATTTTTACTTGAGACTGAATCAGAATATGCAGTTATTGATGAATTTGAATCATACAATTCCGCACTTGAAACCTACTATCCGCTACCTGATTTCAAACCTGAAGAAAAAAAACCGAAACTCTCAAAGGAAGAAATCATAAGAAACAGACAAAAACAGGCAATTGTCGGGTTTGAGAAAAAAATTGCAGAAGCTCAGGTAAAAGCCGACCTGCTTTATTCAAATTATCAGCTGGTATCGGAAGTTATCAAAACTCTTGATGAGGCCAGCAAAACCCATTCGTGGCAGGAGATAGAGGATATTCTCAAAAACAGCAGTATGCCTGCGGCAAAATCGATTATGAAAGTTTACCCGGAAAATGCTTCTGTTGATATTTCTATTGACAATTTTGTTCTAAGAGTCTTTGTTCATGAGGGAATAGAACAAAACGCCAACCGCTATTACAATGAGATTAAAAAATACAAAAAGAAGAAGACCGGTGCTATAAAGGCAATGGAGAGATTTATTCCATCAGAAAAAACAGGAAAATCAGAGACTAAAAATGAGTATTCTCTTCTTAAACCAAAATGGTATCACAGATTCAGATGGTTTTATACAAGTGACGGTGTCCTGGTGATAGGCGGTCGTGATGCGGCAACAAACGAAGAAATCGTTAAGAAATATATGGAAGGAAATGATGTCTTTGTTCACGCCGATGTTCACGGAGGAAGCGTTGTAATTGTAAAAGGCGATACAAAATGCTGGGATGAGGTTTCTCAGTTTGCAGTATCATATTCCAATATCTGGAAATCAGGGCATTTTTCAGGCGATGCATATGCCGCAGAGCGGACACAGGTAAGCAAAACTGCAGAATCAGGTGAATATGTCTCAAGAGGTGCATTTGTAATCAGAGGTGAGAGAAGATATTTCAAAGACGTTTCTGTAGGAGTTGCAATTGGTCTTCAGTACGAGCCTGCAATTGCCGTTATCGGAGGCCCGGTATCAACCATTAAGCATCGTGCAAAATATTATGTTGTGCTAAATCCCGGAACTTTTGAACCTAATGACTCTGCAAAGAAAGTGCTTAAAAAATTAAAGGATATGATTCCAAAAGAAGATCTAAGAGTTCTTAAAAATGTTTTAAATACAGAAAAGGTCGCCGCCTTTGTTCCACCGGGAGGATCTGACATTTCTGATTTTTCCGGAGAATAAACAGATGAAAGCAGATTATAAAGAACTCAAAAAGTCCTTTGGAGAGATTAAATTATTTCCGGAAAATACCGATGATCTCTGGCATCTTGAACATCTGATTACTCCGCAGAGCCTAGTTTATGCAACAACGTTTAGAAGTTCTGAAAATGCAACCGATAAAAAAAGACCGGAAAAGATGGAAAAAATCCCGGTCCGTCTTGGTATAAGAGTTGAAAAAGTTGAATTTCATCATAACTCAAACAGGCTTCGTGTGGCCGGAATTATAGAATACGGGCCGGACATTGGCTTTTATCACACTCTCAATGTTGAATCAGGTTATGAAATATCTGTCATAAAAAAGTGGAGCAACACTGATCTTGAAAGAGTCGAAAGAGCTGTCAGGTCATCATCTGTCGGCGTAATTCATATAATCACTCTTGAAGAAGGTGAATGCGAAATTTACAGAATAAGGCAGTTTGGCCCGGAATTTGTCAAATCAATCTTAAGCGGATCTGGAAAAAGTGATGGAACAGATAAAAGGCAGGCATTTTTTGACGAGATATTAGAGATAGCATCACTGACAACCGGACCTTTGGTTATATCCGGACCAGGTTTTATCAAGGATGATTTCATGAATTATCTCAAAACAAAAGATAAAGACACTGCCAAAAGATGTATTACAGCCGATACAAGAAGATCAGGACGCGGTTCTGTTCAGGAGGTAATAGGTCAGGGTATTCTTGACAAAATAACAGAGGATCTTCAGCTCAAACATGAGGTACTGGCTATGGATGAGCTTATTAAACGGATATCTTCCAATGGAAATGCCACATACGGATTAAAAGAGACAGAATCGTCAATTGATTTCGGTGCCGCAGAAACTATTCTTGTATGCGACAATCTGATAAGAGATGCTGTAATTACACAACTGCTTGAAAAAGCAGAGAATATGCGTGCAGAAATAATTGTCTTATCAACTGAATTTGAACCAGGCAAACAGCTTTCAGCTCTTGGAGGTATTGCCGCATTACTTCGTTTCAGAATATAACAAGCATGAAAATGAAAATGTGACAACTGCTTAAATGCATTGTCGCTAAAATACGCCGTCTCATCTAAATCTCATGTGAAAGATTTACATGAAATAAATATTTCATGCAACAGTTACCATGCAAACAAATTCTTTGTTTACATGAAAAAAATATATTTATTCTTCTGATTTTTCTGCTTCTTCTTCTGCTTCTTCTTCTGCTTCTTCTACAGGCTCTTGAGTTTCATCCTCAGGCTTTTTAAAGGACTCTTTTAAGACGACCTCTTCAATTCCGTCAATGAACTCAAAAATCTGATAAACTGCCATTCCTTTACCCATCATCCAGCGCTGATCGTATGAGATTCCTGCAGGAAGCATGATTGTAAGAATGCCGTCATTTAACTCCATTTCAAAGTCGCGGCTGATGAAAAGATTAAAGATTGCCTTAGCCTGTTCGACCGGATCTTCAATTTTTCCTTCAATACTGTACTTGTAGTCAAGAGTTTTTCCTGCAAGCATATGGTTAAAGTCAATTACCGCACGCTTTCCAATTACATTTACAACAACGCCCTGGCGCCCGTCTGCAGATACACGCATACCTACTGTTGGTTTTTCCTTGAATTCCTTTACAGGAACTGACTTTACAAGTGTGTTGTCACGTCCTCCATATGCCTTTTCCGGAGAAATTGTAACTTCGTACTCTGTTCCAATCTCTTTTCCTGTCAGATCTTCATCAAGTCCTGGAATTACGTGTGTACCACCAATGCGGATGACGATTGGCTCATATTTTTTTCCTTCGGAAAAACTTCCGTCCTCTTTTGCAACTTCCTCATAGGTAGTGTCAAAAATTATACCATCAGCAGAACCTGTATAGTTCAGTTTTACAAAGTCTCCTTCTTTAATTGCCATAAAATTACACCTGTCTATATTACTTAGTTGAGTTAACCTATATATGTGATGCAGAATGCTTGAAGTCGAAGCCAAAATAAAATTGGACTCAATTGATGAGATTAAAGCAATTCTCAAAGAAAAAAAAGCCCGTTTTATTAGTAAAAGTATCCAGAAAGATACATATTTCAATTCAAACCAGCGTGATTTTGCAAAAACTGATGAAGCATTGAGAATCAGGGATAACGAAGGAAAATATGAACTTACTTACAAAGGGCCAAAGGTAAAAGGAACAGATGCAAAAGCGCGTGAAGAGTTCAATGTAGATATAAATTCTGCAGAAAATCTTGAAGAGATTTTTATTCGTCTTGGTTTTTTCAAAAGCAGTAATGTTTTTAAGACAAGAGAAGAGTATTCATACAAAAATACAACAATTGCACTTGATGTTTTGGAAGGGCTTGGACATTTTATAGAGATAGAAGTTGTAAGCGATGATAAAGAAGAAGCTATTGAACTAATTGACAGTGTAAAATCAGATCTTGGCATCAAAGGCGAAAATATTAGAGAATCATACCTTGAAATGCTTTTAAACAAAAAATAATTTCTAACGGATTATATCAAGAGATATATCCTGAATATTCCCTCTAAACATTTATTAAAACCAATAAAATGGATTATTCATTAATACCATCCATGAAATTATATCTCATGAAAAAACATTTTTATCAAAAAAATCTTTCAGGCCCTTAACAGGGCCTGTCTCCGGCGGTTTTTTATCTCCGAATCTTTCGTGAATTTTTATAATTTCAAAAGTTCAACCCTTATCTCCTTAGGCTCCTCGCCTAAAGTTATCAAAGCACATCTTCCCTCAGATGCAGGACCGGGATTTACTACGATTGTTCCTTCAACTTCCTTTACACCTGACTGGTCGTGGATATGACCACAACATACAAGATCATATTTTTTCATATGTTCCTTTAAGGACTGACTTCCGACATTGTTTCCACCGACATCATCAAGCGTTCCATACGGTGGTGCATGACAGAGAAGAATGTTGTGGACATTTTGCCTGACCCTACCTTCGGCATCTTTTAAGATACTGTCAATCTCCTCTTCTTCCAACTCAAATGGTGTCTTAAAAGGTGTCGGATTTGAGCCGCCAATACCAACAATTGTAATTTTACCAATATCAATTGAAGCGCCGTGAAGTGACACTGCACCAGACTCTTCAAGAGTTTGCAAAATTTCTTTTGGATCGCAGTTACCCGGAATTGCAAAGCACGGAACATTAATTTCATCAATCAGCTGAATTACTGGTTCGCAAGGCCCCATGTCAGTAAGATCACCTGATATAAGAACCAAATCCGGGTCTAATTCCAAAAAAGAACCCATCCTGCCATACTGACCATGAAGATCAGAGAGCAATAGAACTTTCATCATTCTTTATTCATTTTTGTTCTTTCTAAAAAACCTTAACTCTGTATTCATCCATGAACCTGTAACACGCCCCGATAAAGCAAGTTTTCCAAGGGTTTTTTCAACCTCCGGAATAAGTGGTGCAGGTTTTTTTTGATGCAAAGGAGTGCCGGGAAGAGGTGTGAAATAGTGCGCATGAACTTTTCCTGTCCGGCAAACCCACTTTATCTGATTTAAAGTATGTATTTGATCTTCTTCTGATTCACCAGGAAGGCCTACAATATAATCTACAACCGGCATTATTCCATTGTCGCGGCAAAGCTCAACGGCATCAAGAACATCTTCTGCCGAATGTCCGCGATTAATCCGTTTTAAGACACTGTTGCTTGCGGACTGTGCGCCAAAATGAATTTTTTTGTTTGAACAAAATTTTAAAATTATGTCTATTGATTTCTGAGTTATAAACTCAGGTCTGACTTCGCTTGGAAAAGTTCCAAAATAAAGATTTTTATCCTTTTCAAAGCCGGAGAGAAGTCTTGTAATTTTATCATATGCAGGAGACCTGCCATCTCCTCCATATGAAAGAGCATTTGGTGTTAAAAATCTGACATCAGTATATGCCTTTGATGCGCAGATTATTGAATCAATTGAACGGTGACGCATGCATCCCCCGAATAGATGCGGAGTCTGGCAGTATGCACACTTAAAAGGGCATCCTCTCGATATCTCAAGATAACCTTTGACTTTTGAAAAAGGAGGATATGAATCAAGAAGAACACAGGTGTCATTTTTTATGTAACCTTCCTTTGTTGCAACACCTTTTGGAAGAAAAGCCCGGCTATTTTCAAATTTATTCTCAGATTTATTCTCAATATATCTTATCAGTGCAGGAAGTGTGTACTCTCCTTCTCCAACAATAACATAATCTGCATATTTCAAAACCTCGTTTCTCATAGCTGATGGATGAGGACCGCCTGCGATTGTAATACAGGAGGCCTCTTTCATCTCCTCCAAGTAATGCGGAGCGTTTATTGAATTAAGACTATAAAGAGTAATGTCATCTTCAGGAGATTCAACCGGATTTAAAATTATATCATTTTTCTCACATGCAGAGTATAACGCGGCATATGAATTTTTTGCGGCCTTTATTAACCTCCAGTTCACCCTCATTGCAAAAAAGATTTAGATTGAAACTTAATTTTATTATCCCATCAGGGTATTATTTCACAGCCGTTGTATTTCTGATGCTCAAACTGATTTAATGAAACAATTCCTTCATCAATCATTTCCTTAACAAATACTGAATTTTTTTCTATAGCGAACTTTAGATTTCGGACTGTTTCATATACAGCTCTTCTTCCCTCAGGCGGCCAGGGTTGTGTCAGATTTGAATAAAGACATCTGCCTCCGCAAAAATTCAGGATGTCACAGTTAATGCAATCACCGGCAATCTCTATTTTTTTAAGTGACTGCGGTGTATCGGAGTTTATGTGCCCGCAGTAGTAGTCCCTCATTCCCGCCATACAAGGACACGGGGCTAAGTTTCCGTCCTGAAGAATACTGTAAGAATTAACTCCACATCCGCACCTGAGCGGAGAGCTACCATTTTTTAATAATACATCCTGCATCGTGCCAACAAAAGGATACCATCTCATAACACGACCTTCTTTTTTCATAGTGTCAGTCCATAAATCAACAAGACGTCTTATTCCGGGATTATAACTGTTTTTTACCCAGCCACAAAAGTTCTCGCGCAGTTTAAAATCGCTCCAGAAATTTGAGTCCATCTGCCAGTGAATTGAATCAAAAGAAAAATCGGGATTGTCTGAGAGGTATCTGACAGATTCATAGATATCGGTTTTTTCGGTCACAGTCATTCTGGCAATTATTTCATTCCCATAGCCGTTATTAATAATCTTTTTTAAATTTTTGATAACTTTGTCATATGTTCCAAAACCCCTGCAGTTATCTGTTGTTTCCCTGTCACCGTCAATTGATGCAAAAATTGATTTGAATTTATTTAAATAATCGCTCTCTAACAAATACAAAAGAGTTGCATTTGTCTGAATTGCAAAATCTTTTACAGGGGCGTTATCCATAATCTCCCTAATCAGATCACTTCTCATCAGGGGTTCTCCCCCATAAAATGTCAACACTGCATCTTTGTCTTTTGAGAGAAAGCTATAAAGGTGTTTTAGTGACAAACCAAAATCACATGGAAGTGTGTCATCTATTGTTACCTTGTCCGGACTTTCGTCAGACATGAAAAACATCTTTCCGCGGCAATATGTACAGCATAGATTGCACTCATCGGTCAAAAGAATGAAATAATTCATCTTATAGTCTCATCCCTGAAAACGTTTTTGAAATGTATGATTATGAAAAGAAAATTTCGAGAACAATTTACTAATATCCAAATTATTGCTCAATTATTGCAGTGCCCAGATCACCATCAACTATGATATTTGTTCCGTCATCAACATCAAAAATATTCTTTTCCAGTCTGTCAATCATTGGAATGTCGGCAATTATCGCCCCAACAGCAATTATAGTCTCAGCATCAATGTTTATTATTGCCACAGGAGATTTTTCATTTCTTTTCAGGGCATATATAACATATGAACCAACTGTTGATCCTTTCCCATATGGAAATGCAAGTACTTTTCCTGCAATTGATTTTCCCTGCAGAGGGTGCCCGTTTTCTACTACAACGCCGGTCTGCGGATCAACGCCGGATAAAAAGGAGATGGGTTCACTGCTTTTTAACAATTCACCACTCCCCTGTCCTTTAGAAATACCTCTGCCCTGAATTGTAAAAGACATATCTAATAAATGTTGTAAGATTAAGATATAAAGTAACATGGATGAGACCATCTACAATACTCCGGAAGACAGTGATATGTCAAAACTCCGGTTACAGGAACTATATGATCAGGTTGAAGAACTGAGCATGAAGGTCGAATTCCTCAACAGAGAGAACGGGCGCCTTGAGAAAGAGGTTGCTCAGCTCAAAAAAGAGAATAACCAGTTAAAACGCCCACCACTCTTTGTTGCGGCAGTGATCGATGTAATGGACAGCGGAGAAGTATACCTAAGACAGCAGGGAAACAACCAGGAATACATAACACATTATATTGATACACTGGAGGGAAAATTAAAGCCCGGAATGAAGGTTGCTGTAAATAATGCTCTTTCAATAGTCAGGACTGTTGACAATACATTTGATTCAAGAGTCCGAGTAATGGAGCTTGAAGAATCTCCAAATGTCACGTTTGCACAGATAGGAGGACTTAAAGAGGAGATAGAAGAAGTCAGGGAAGCTGTTGAATATCCGCTGACACGTCCTGAAATTTTTGAAAAGGTAGGTGTTGAGCCGCCAAAGGGAATTTTACTCTACGGACCACCGGGAACGGGAAAAACACTTATTGCAAAGGCTGTCGCAAATCAGGCTAAAGCAACATTCATCAGAATGTCTGGAAGTGAACTTGTCCACAAATTCATCGGCGAAGGTGCACAGATGGTAAGAGAGCTTTTTTCACTGGCCCGTGAGAAAAGTCCGTCTATTGTATTCATAGATGAAATAGATTCTATCGGAAGCATGCGCACACAGGACGGCACATCAGGAAGCGCTGAAGTTCAAAGAACTTTAATGCAGCTTCTCGCCGAAATGGACGGTTTTGACAACCGCGGGAATGTAAGGCTTATGGCGGCAACAAACCGTGTGGATATGCTTGACCCTGCCCTTTTAAGGCCTGGAAGATTTGACAGGATTTTGGAAGTCTCTCTTCCGGATGAAAAATCAAGGCTTGAAATATTAAAAATACACTCTGCAAAGCTGAACATGAAGGATGTGGAGATAAACAGTCTTCTAAAAATTACCGAGAATGCAACAGGTGCTGAAATTCAGGCAATATGCCGTGAGGCCGGAATGAATGCTGTTCGAAACAACTCAGATTACGTAACAATGAAAAACTTTACTGATGCCGTATTTAAGGTACGAAGAAAAACAAGATCAGAAGATATAATGTACATCTGATAAAATGAACCTTCTTTTTATTCAAAAACAGGGAATTGACCTATACAACACTCTTTTGTCATCTGAAACCAGCAGAGGCATACTTAGATTTTACCGTCCTGTAAAAACAGATTACGGCGTAATAATTGAAAACGCAACGCTTGGAAATGCTCTTTCATTAACCTCTGAGCTAAACTGGTACAAAAGACGCTATATTTCAGATGTACTCTTTGAGATTTCTCCTGATTTATTCTGTACACATGAATTCGCGCTTGATATCTACAGCCGCGACAAGAAGATGAAAGAGACCTGGAATTATACGAAACTTATAGGAGTGAATTTAGGTTTTACATCAAATGTCATGTTTATACAGCCTCATTCCTCAAAAGAAGATCATCCTGAATTTGGGGAGGATATGAGCTTTGTGTTTGAGGTCTGGTGCAGTGAAGAGGAATGGACTGAGGGCTTTAATGAATAAGATAACTTTCATAAGTTCAGATTTTTTTATTTAACTCGTATTTTAAATTCCCTCAAATAAGGTTGAAAAAAATGACATTGATATAACAAAACTTTGAAAAAAAGATGAAAATTGAATGTAAATGGATTTTATCAGATTCGATTTATTTTTTTCAGGCAAACATTGCACCGTCAATTAATTCACCGGCGCCGTTTCTGTGATCAAATCCTACCTTTTCTATAGCTTTTATGAAATCATTTTTGGATACTTTCTCTCTTTCAGAGCGTATAGCAAACATTCCGGCCTCTGTACATATCGCTTTTATGTCAGATCCCTTCATGCCTGCTGTAAGTATCGCGATTTCATTTAAGTCAATATCATCATCAACACTCATATCCTTTGTATGAATTTTGAATATTGAAAGGCGGCCTTCAATATCAGGCTCAGGTATCTCTATTATCCTGTCAAATCTTCCGGGTCTTAACAGCGCAGGATCTAAGATATCAATCCTGTTTGTAGCACCTATAATCTTTACATTTCCTCTGTCCTTAAAACCGTCAAGGTCAGCGAGAAGCTGCATTAAAGTTCTCTGAACTTCCCTGTCGCCTGATGTGATGCTTTCAGAACGGTGTGCGCCGATTGCATCTATCTCATCAATGAAAATTATTGAAGGTGCATCTTTTTTGGCATGCTCAAAAAGCTCTCTTACAAGCCGTGCTCCTTCTCCAATGTATTTTTGAACAAGTTCAGAGCCCACAACCCTTAAGAATTTGGCGTTGGTCTCATGCGCAACGGCTCTTGCAAGAAGAGTCTTGCCTGTGCCCGGCGGTCCGTAGAGTAAAACACCTCTTGGAGGAGATATCCCAACCTTTTTGAAAAGTTCGGGTTTTGTAAGCGGCAGTTCAACAGCTTCCCTTATCTCTGTTATCTGCTCCTCAAGTCCGCCGACATCTGCATAAGTTTCATTTGGAGCATCATCTATCTCCATTCCATAAATCTGCGAATCAAACGACTGCGGAAGTATATCAACGATTGTAAGAGACTGCTGATTTAATGTGCATCTTGCACCCGCTTTTAAGTCTTCAGTTTCTATAAAACCTGAAGCACGCACCATAAATTTAGGGCCTGCGCTGGACTGAACAACTACTCTGTTGTCAGCAGATACGTCAGTTATTGTGCCGATGATTAACGGAGGGCTTCTTAATTTCTCAACTTCGGTTTTAAGTTTTCTAATTTCCCTCTCATAGCGTATTTTCTGGCTTTCAATGAAACGCTTTTCGGATTCCACCTGCCTAATCTCTTCTCTAAGCTCAAGATTTCGGCTTTCCAGACCGGAAATTCTATCAAGGAGGTATCTGGTGATATCTTCCTCGGAACGGGAATCAGGATTGTATGTCTGGCTGTCTGCCATAGGCACTCTCAAATAGTTATATAGGGGTAGTTCAATATATAGATATTTACGATTAATATGTCAGAATGTGAGGTTTGCGGGGAAGTTATCCGTGGAAAGCCTGTTCTGGTTTCAATTGGCGGAACAAAGATGTCTGTTTGCCCCAAATGCTCAAAGTTAGGTACTCCTGTTGAGCAGCCGGGAAGTGAGATTAGAAACCAGTTATCAGGAAAAATAAGAACAGTATCTCCAAAAGGTCAGCCGGTAGTCACAAAAAAAAGGACGCGCGATGTTTTTGACCTTATGGGTGGCGAAATTGTCGAGGATTTTAGTGAGAAGATACGTGAGGCAAGAATAGAAAAAGGTCTTTCCCCAAAAGATCTGGCTTTTGAACTTAAAGAAAAAGAGGGCCTGATTAAAAAAATAGAGAAGGGAATGATTCCTGAAGATGATGTCAGAAAAAAACTGGAAGAAGCTCTTGGAATAAGCCTTCTGGATTCTTTTGACGCGTCACAAAATACCGGAAAAGCAGGTCATATCACACCTACACTTGGAGATGTGATGAAATTTAAGAAAAAGTAATATTTAAGGAAGATTACAAAAATGAGGATTTATTAATGCCTGGAATATATCCAAAAATAATAATCAATTTCAAGGCTTACAACGAAGGTTTTGGTCATTCTGCTCATAATATTGCAAAGGCATCAGAGTTTGTATCAGAGCAGTCCGGAGTTTTGATAGGAGTTGCTCCATCATATATGGAAATTCACCCAATCTCAAAGCATTACGAAATTCCTGTGTATGCCCAGCACGTTGATGCAATTGAACCTGGTGCCCACACAGGACACATCCTTGCAGATGCTGTGCGCCACGCTGGTGCGATTGGAACCCTTATCAATCACTCTGAAAGAAGGCTGACACTTGCAGATGTTTCAGGCGCGGTTGATGCGGCAAAAAAGGCGAACCTTCAAACCGTTGTCTGCACAAACAATATCCCGACCAGTGCCGCCGCCGCGGCTTTTTCACCGGATTTTATTGCAATTGAACCGCCGGAGTTAATAGGAAGCGGCATTTCTGTAGCAACAGCAGATCCGGCAATAATTGAAGATTCTGTAAAAGCTGTGAAAAATATTAATTCAAATGTAAGAGTTCTTGCAGGAGCCGGCATCAGCACGGGAGATTGTGTAAAAAGAGCTCTTGAACTTGGCGCTGACGGTGTTTTGCTTGCATCAGGCGTTGTTAAAGCTAAAGATCCTGAAGAAGTTCTTTTCAATCTTGTATCAAAAATATAGATTTTTTTTACTTTTTCCACTTTCTATTTTTTAAATGTCACACTTTCTATTTTGTGATCATTCCAATCAGGTCATGTTTTGTGATTACACCAACGACCTTTCCTTTTTCTGATACAAGAATTGCATGGTGATTGTGAAGAAGATGAATAATTGTATCCATTGACGTTGATTTGGGAATTGTTGGAAATCCATCCTCCATAAAATCCTCAACAATATGTGACTGAATCTTTTGGATTCTTCCTTCATCCATTGCATTAATAATTGCAGATTCAGAAATACACCCGATTGCCACTCCGTTTTCAATAACCGGAATCTGTGATATCCCAAAATTCTCCATAATTGAGACTGTTTTTGCAAGAGTTTCATCTGCCAGGACACTTATCACCGGACAGTGCATCATATCACCGGCGGTAATTATAGAAATTTCTTCATGATTTAAAACATCAACAATTTTTTTAATTGTACTTACTCTTGGATCAACTGTACCGGACTCAATTCTTGCAATCATTGACTGACTAAGACCTGATTTTTCTGCAATTTCAGATTGTGTCAGTCCAAGTTCTATACGCTTCTCCCTAATTTCTGCAGAATCCGGTATGTGCATTGTGATTACTGATAGTAATTTAGAGAATATAAAATATTTCAACAATTAAATTAAAGAGAGCTTATCTGATATATCACAAATTTATGTTTAGCAGATGCTTTAATAAAAATTCTAAAATTACAGACGTTTTTATAAAAAGTTGCTGAAACTTTTTTCATTAATTCTTTTTTTTAGAATAACTGAGTGGGAGTAGTAAGCCCCATTCTGTTTTTATGCGGCATTCAGCTGTCGCGCCATACCCGAAGCCGGCCCGGAAATGCCGTTATGCTTCTGTTCTGGCTTGCACCCGCAGGGATTCACCGTTCCATCGTGTCCTAAAACCTAAATAAGCGCTTCAGCAGCTTTTAATCTGCATCATAAACATCAGTTAAAGGCCGTATCGTTTCTGTGTCAGAGCCGTGACTCTCGCCACCCGCACTTGAATGCGGCTGCGTAACCGGACGGAGTGGGGACTTTCCTCAGCGGCAAATAGATGCCACCGTCAGCCGCACTCTCCCTCTCAATCTTATTATTGTCAGCACACAATATATACAGGTAATGATACTGCTGGATGAGGATGAAGGAAAAAATGCATTGTGTCTTGCAAAACAGACGTTAGTGGAATCCATTGCAAAAAAAGGTGTTGAATGCCCAAAGCTTTCTGCAATATTCAATGAAAAACGAGGCATATTTGTAACACTTACAAAATCGGGCGAACTAAGAGGGTGTATAGGTTATATCCATCCTGTTCTTCCGCTTTCATCAGCAATTCGTGATGCGGCAGTTTCTGCCGCTTTAAAAGATCCACGATTTCCACCGGTAAGAGCTGAAGAGCTGGAAGAAATAAAAATTGAAGTAACCATCCTTACACCTCCAAAACCTCTATTGTGTCCTGCATCTGAAAGGAGCAAAAATATTGAGGTCGGGCGGCATGGACTAATCATTCAGGGAAAAGGTCACGCAGGACTTCTTCTGCCACAGGTAGCAGTTGAATATAACTGGAGTCCTGAAGAATTTTTAAGCCATACTTGCATAAAAGCAGGACTTTTAAAAGACTGCTGGAAGGATGGTAATTACGAACTCCTTACATTTGAAGGGCAGATTTTTTCAGAAACGGAGATAATATGAGCATTAGTTTTGAAGTAATCCACAAAGACATCATGGGAAGAGCCGGAAAATTAAAAGTCGGCGATAAAACAATAAAAACACCACTTCTTCTTCCGGTTATAAATCCGCATATCCAGCTTATTAAACCGGAAGAGATGGAGAAACTCGGCGTAGAAGCACTTATCACAAACGCATATATATTCAGCAAAAGCGAGGAGTTTCGTGAGCGTGCCTTAAAAGAGGGGCTTCACAAAGTCCTCAATTTCAACGGCGTTATAATGACCGACTCCGGCGCCTTTCAGCAGTCTGTTTATGGTGATGTCGGCTTTACCAATACTGAAACAGTAAAATTTCAAAGATCAATAGGAAGCGAAATTATTGTTCCAATGGATATTGCAACATCGCCTGACAAGACCTTTGAAGAAGCGAAAGAAGAACTCTCAATCACAATCGAGCGCATAAAAGAGGCTTTTACAATAATTGATGACGGCCACCTCTGCGCACCGGTCCAGGGTGGAATCCACACAGATCTTAGAGAGAAAGCAGGGGAAGAAGTAAAAAATTTAAATGTTGTATTCTGCCCAATTGGTGCTGTGGTACCTCTGATGGAGAGCTACAGATATAAAGAACTGGTAAATGTTGTAATGGCGGCAAAATCAAAACTTTCCCCTTCTTCATGCATCCATCTTTTTGGCGCAGGACACCCTTCCATGTTTGCACTTGCCGCGGCAATGGGATGTGATGTCTTTGACTCCGCCGCATATGCTCTTTATGCACGGGAAGGAAGATATATGACACCTCAGGGAAGCTACAAGCTAAATGAGGTTAATGAACTTCCGTGTGCATGCGAGGTATGCAGAACCCACACTGCAGAAGAACTTAAGAAATCACCTGACAGAGAGAGACTTCTTGCATATCACAACCTTTACGTAACACTTGCTGAAATTTCAAGAATCAGGCAGTCGATTCTTGACGGAACACTCTGGGAGCTTGTCGATGAAAGATGCAGGAACCACCCAAGACTTCTTGATGGATACCGTGAACTCTTAAAATACACAGAACAGCTTGAAAAATCTGACAGAATCACAAAAAGACGCTTTTTTTACAGAGGAAGTGAGAGTTGTCTGCGAACCGAGGTCAGCCGCTATCATGAGATGGTTAAAAGACTTTCTGCCAGCGGAAAAGTTTTGATTTCATTTGACGATAAGAAAAGGGCAGGTTATGACACAGTTTATTTATTCAAACCTCCTTTCGGCCCATATCTGCCTGAACTTAAAGAGACTTTTCCTGTTGGACAAAGTGAAATTCCTGATTGGGATAATGAAATGATAAAATCAGGTTGTATCGGTATTTTAAATCTGATTCAGTCAAATAAAAATTCAGAATTTTATATTGCATGCGATGATGAGTTAAAAGAAGCAGTATCAAATGAGCTTAAAGACGTAAAAGACAGGTTTTCATATGTTTGAAGCATTAAAAAGAGACGGCCTTGCAAGAACCGGCATATATTCAAAAGATTCAGGGGAATCAATTGAGACACCGTCAGCAATAGACGCTGATTCGTTTTTCCCTGATCTAAAAGAGCATGAATTTTCCAACATACCACTTTTTGCAAACAAAAAGTTTGTTGATAAAAATTCTCCTGAATACAAAGAACTAATCTTTATTCATCCGGAATCAGAAAACAAAGGAGTCTTTGGGGATTGCCTTATTCTTTCAAACTGGCATACAGTTCTTGAAAACCCAAAATATTATGTTAAAATGCTTTTGAAGATGAAGGGGAATCATCCGTCTGATACGGCATGGTACACTCCTGCCTGCGCACTTCCATCAAACGTTGCAACACTTATCAATTCAGGATTTGACATATTTGACTACAGGGCTGTTGACTTAAAATCCGCAAAAGGCATATTCTGTACATCTGACGGTGAATTTTTAGCTGAAGAATGGTTTGATAAAGGACTTTGCAGATGCAGTGGATGTGAAAACAAAAATCTTTTTGAGCACAACAGAAATGCACTTGATACAGAGATAGAGACTGTAAAGAACTTTTTAAAAGACGGACATCTAAGAGAGCTACTTGAACGCCGGTGTAGAAATTCCGCATCACAGGTTTCAATACTTCGCCTGTTTGATATGTCGTATGATTTCATTGAACCCCGCGTTGCTATTGCACGAAGTACACGACTTTATGCAAATTCCGGTGAATCACTAAAAAGACCGGAGGTCAAAAGGTTTGTTGAACGCGTTATTGAAAGGTTTGTCCCTTCAAGAACAGATACTGCAGTTTTAATTCCATGTTCAGCAAAAAAGCCCTATTCCTCTTCACAAAGTCACATGAAATTTCAGTCAGCTATTCAGAACAGGGCACATGAAATAATAATTACATCTCCTCTTGGAATTGTTCCAAGAGAACTTGAAAGAATGTATCCGGCAGGACATTATGATGTTCCTGTGACAGGATACTGGGACGGGGAGGAGAGAGCATTTATTACAGATGCTATTGCGCGTTATTTTGAGAAGAACAGATATGAAAAAGTATTTGTTCACCTTGACGGCGACTCTTTTGAAATCGCAAAGGCCGCGCTTGAACGATCTAATACAGATTACGAATGCACTGCAACTGATAAGCTCACATCTTCTGAATCCCTTAAAAAACTTGAATCTGCACTTAAATATGGCAGAAAAAAAGGTCCGAATCTCATAAAAGGAACACTTTCATATCAGTTTGGCTTTGATGCTGATACCTCAAAACTTCAGCTCAAAGGAAAATTCATGCGTGAAAAAGTTCTAATGGGAAAAAAACAGGTTTTTTCAATTGATACAGGAACAGGCCTTATGCGACCTACTTTTGAAGGCTGGGATTTAATTGAATCCGGATACAGAGTATATATTGATAATTTCATTCCTCAGGGAGATATTCTCGCGCCCGGTGTTTTAAACTGCGATCCTGATATTCGAGAGGGCGATGAGGTTTTCGTTGTAGGTGAAGGAGCTGTTGCCACAGGACGTGCCGCAATGGGTGCAGCAGAGATGTGCTCTTCTAAGAGAGGAGTGGCTGTACGGGTGCGTAAAGTAAAGAAGTTGTAAGACCAAATTATAATCACAAATTTTGTTTTTGGAGTGACTCTATTGGCATATAAAATTGAGAAGGCATCAGAGATTGCCGATAATATTTTTGAATTCTGGATTAAAGCCCCGCATGTTTCAAAAAATGCTCAGGCAGGCCAGTTTGTTGTAATAAGAATTGATGAAAAGGGAGAAAGAATACCCCTTACAATTTCAGCCGCGAAAGATGATCTAATAAGAATCGTCTTCATGGCTGTTGGAAAAACCACAAAGTTTCTCTCTTCATTAAAAGAAGGCGAATCGGTTTTGGATGTCGCAGGTCCTCTCGGCCAGCCCGGCGAACTTAAAAAATGGGGCAATTGTGTTTTGATAGGCGGCGGTGTTGGTATCGCATGTCTTCCAATTCTTGCCAAAGCACTAAAGGAACAAGGAAACCAGGTCACAGGAATTATTGGCGCAAGAAATGAAAATCTGCTTTTACTCTCAGACGAACTTGAACAGGACTGTGATGAGCTCGTTATCTGTACAGATGACGGAAGCCGTGGATTTCACGGATTTCCGGCAGACATTTTAAAGAAAAAATTAGAAGATGAAAAAATTGACTGTGTCTGGATTATCGGCCCTGCAATTATGATGAAAATTACATCAATGGCAACAATCCCCAGCAAAACAAAAACATTTGTGAGCTTAAATCCAATAATGGTCGATGGAACAGGAATGTGCGGGTCCTGTAGGGTCAGTGTTGGTGGCGAGACTAAGTTTGCATGCGTTGACGGCCCGGAATTTGATGCACACCTTGTTGACTGGGATGAGCTTATGAACAGGCAGAGAATTTATCCGTCACAGGAGAAGGAATCGTTAGATAATTTCAACGAACACCACCACCATTGCAGATGCGGAGAACACCATCATGAGTAAACGGGATGCGGCTGAGAGAATTCTCGACTTTTTGGAAGTCGATGAAGGATTATCCGAAGTAAACGCGGTTTTAGAAGCAACAAGGTGCATGGAGTGTGTGCGTCCGGCCTGTGTCAAAGGATGCCCCGTTAATATCGACATCCCCGGATTTATTTCAGCAATAGCAAAGCAGGATTTTAAGAAAGCCGCTGAAATCATAAAGTCAGACAATATGCTTCCGGCAATATGCGGTCGTGTCTGTCCACAGGAGACCCAGTGCGAAGGAAAATGTGTCCTTGGTGTTAAGGAAAAACCTGTACGAATTGGCGCTTTGGAAAGATTTATTGCAGACTGGGAACGCAAAAACGAAATAGTCACACCAAAAACAAAAAAGCCAACCGGAAAGCGAATCGCAGTTGTCGGTTCAGGACCTGCCGGAATAACAGCGGCAGCAGAGCTTTCACGCTCAGGGCATTCTGTTACAATATTTGAATCACTTCATGCACCTGGTGGTGTTTTAACATATGGCATTCCGTCATTTCGCCTTCCGAAAGATATTGTAAAAACAGAAATAGATCAGGTACTTTCTCTTGGTGCTGAACTTAAGCTCAATCACATTGTTGGAAGAAGTGTTTCTGTAGACAATTTTTTGGCATACGATGCTGTATTTCTTGGAACAGGTGCCGGACTTCCATCTTTCATGGGAATTGAGGGTGAGAATCTAAATGGTGTTTACTCTGCAAATGAATTTTTAACACGGGTAAACTTAATGCATGCAGACAGATTCCCTGATTATGATACTCCGGTTTTAAAAGGGCAAAAGGTTGCAGTTGTTGGCGGAGGAAACGTTGCAATGGATTCTGCACGTGTTGCAAGACGTATGGGCGCTGAAGTATATCTTATTTACAGACGCCGTGAAGAAGATCTTCCTGCAAGAGAAGCAGAAGTTGCAAATGCAGTTGAAGAAGGAATAAGTTTTTACTGCTGTGCAAATCCTGTCCGAATCATAGGAGGACCATCAGTTACAGGTATCGAATGTGTCAGGATGAATATGGGTGTTCTGGATGAGAGTAAAAGACCATGCCCTGTGCCAATGACAGGCGATGATGCAAAATTTACACTTGATGTGGATGTTGTTGTAGAAGCAATTGGCCAGAGTCCTAATCCTCTTTTGGTATCACTCATACCTTCACTTAAAAGAGGAAAAAGAGGCAATGTAATTGTAGATGAGAACGGCCAGACATCAATTCCAAATGTCTTTGCCGGAGGAGATATTGCAACCGGTGCGGCAACTGTAATTGAAGCCATGGGAAACGCTAAAAAAGCCTCATCTGCAATTAACGAATATCTGAACCAATAATTCCAAATATTTGAAAATTAACGATTTGGAAAAATTAAATTGTCTATAAATTAAATCTCTTTTTTCTTTTTTAGCGTTTTTATGCTTTTAAAAAATACACTGACTTTTTCAGTTTGTTTTGCAAAGTGCAGTATTCCCCATAAATTCATTAGAAATAGTCCTCTGAAAATATTTGGAAAATTTTTATGAATCTTATTATACAGAATTTTAAAGATATGAAAAAAATAGAAAAAAAATATTTTAATGTTTGCTGTTTTTATCCAAGTTCATCCCAGGATGTCTTTTTCCTGTAAATTACAATTCCTACAACTGCAATTACAACAATTATTCCAATTATGACAAATATTCCCACACCACCAACATCAGGAATTATACCTTTGCTTACTTCAGCGTATAACTCCTCTGCAATAGCCAGTGTTTCATCAGCTTTGGTGTTTGAAGTCTCTGCAAGAGTATAAGCCTGAGGATAATTCTCCTGATTCATAAGTGTCTTTGCTGAATTAAGAGAAGACTGCGCAGATTCAACTTTTGTCTCAATATTGATTACTCTGGCATCATTTGTCATACTGCGATTTACTTTAAAGTCTGTTATATAAAACGAGATGCTGTCAATTGTTGCCTGAGCTCTGTCTATTGATTTCTGAGCCCATGCCTGATTTAGGAGTTTTTCTCCTTCAGCAATCAGTGTCTGAGCATCCTCTAAAAGAGTATGAGCATCAGAGTATGAAGCAGTTGCAGACTGAACAAACTTTGTCCTTGCATCATCATATTTGGCCTGTGCCAAAGATGTATCAACACCGGTTTTGAGCTTGTCCTGAAGCTGTGTATTGAAGTCATTAAGACTTGTCTCAACAATATCTCTCAATTTATCAATATCATCAGGATTTACTACAAGCCTGGATGTAGGGTTTATTTCAGTCTCCTGACCAACCACTTCATTTCCGCTTCCATCAAGCTGGGTTATCTGGAAAAAGATCAAATCTCCTGTACTTGACACCTCAGGAACTGTTGCTTCAAGAGTATAGCTTATACTAACACTGTTTCCGCTTGAAGGATAATCCAGAAGAAAACCTGACAGGGTTACTGATCTTTTAGTTACTGTCTTCTCCTCACCATGACCATTGATTTTGATTGTGTAATACCACTGTGGATCATCAAGTTCAGTTAAAACTCTAAGAGAATGTGCGGCAGGAAAAGTTGAGTCTCCTGTACTTGCAAGAGGAACATCAGCACTTAAAATAATACTGTCACCAGGAGAATATGAGCTCTTGTCAGGTGTTATTTTTATTACAGGATCATCGTAGTTTGCCGCCGATACTGAATTGACCAAACAAAATGTCAAAATTATAAATGCCAAAAAGATTATTTGTTTTCTCATATTTCCCTCTCACTCGAACAAAGGATCAATTTCTTCGTTGTCAAACATTGTGACACGGCGCTCCTTGGATTTTATAACATCATCCTTTGTTTCTTTTGCAATTTCCAAAAGTTCTCGTATGCGCGGAGCATCACCAATTGATGCAAGAACAACAACAGCCGCAATCTTAGAGCTTTCTGTGGGATAATCTCCACCTCTTACCTCAACTCCGGCAATATTCTCTTCAACCCAGGATTTTGACTTTTCAACGCCTTTTCGGTCCATCTCATCAGGCGGACCTGCTATAAGAACAAGTGCACGTTCAGCTGTTGTATAATCACACGGAAGAGTAAGACGTCCAAGCATTGCGCGCCTTACAAGACCAATTACCTTTGCAGACTTATCTTCACCCGTAAGAACTTCTTCTGAGGCGTCCTTTTTCTTAACAGAGAAGCCGCCAAGGAAGCCTTTTTTGTTTTTTACGCTTTCGGTTACCTTTTCGCTTATTGCATAACCAACAGAAGTTACACCACCGCCACGAAGAGTGTTTATAATCTCACTTGAATCTACAACCATCTCTCCGACACCGGTTTTACTTACCTCACCGGCACGGAACAAAACACCAAATCTGCGAACAATTTCGTTGTTTAAACGCTCATATGCGGATCTAACGCTTTCACCCTCATTTTTCCAGGCACTATTATCAAATATAAATGTATTATCTGCCTCATTTACGAGTGTTGAAAGACTCCTTGCTGCATTATATGAATATAATCTGCCTTCTTCAGGTGCCGGAAGAATACCAAGCGCATATACCGGTTCACGGTAAATACGTTTTAAATGGCGACAAAGAACCGGTGAACCACCAGAACCTGTACCTCCTCCAAGACCTGCACAAACAACGAACGCATCAATATCATGAGTACCTCTTGTATCAACTGTATTGATGATACTGTCAATTTCATCCGCTGTAATTTTAGCGCCGGTTACATTATCTGTACCAACACCATGACCTTTAACAACAGTCTGACCAATCAGAATGCGATCACGCAATTCTATATGTTTCAGACCCATGAGATCAGTTCTTGCAGTATTGACTGCAATACCTCTAAAGCTTCGGACAGGGGCTCTTTTATCCTGTTCTATGAACATATCTACTATTTTGCCCCCGGCCTGGCCAAATCCAATGAAAAAGACTCTCATTTAACAAAACACCATCCAGTGGAGTGAAGATTTATTTTCCCGTTACTTCAGGATATAAAGATCTATTAATTCATTACTTCAAAAACTTTCTTATGTTTCCACATAAAAATGCAATAAAAATTATGCAACTTCCATTTTTATCAAAAATCATTTCATCAATTTATAAATCAATTTTTGATTTTAACAACTGATTAACCACAATAAAGTGTACAATTGTATTAATTAATACAGAAATTATATCAATTTTTACCGGACGAAACATCTTTTCCAAACTGCATTTTTTAAGACCAAATCACACATTAAATTTTCAAAGCAGTTTGGTGTGAAGACCAAATCTGGCAATCTGGTTTTAATTTTTAAAGTGCACAAAATCTTTGTTTTATGAACCTTTACATGTAGTTTTTTTGCATCTCATTTTGCATATCATGTAGTCACTATAACGATTCTTTGAAGAATTTGAATTTGATCATTAATCACTTCAATTGCATTTCAATATTCTTTTATAAGCATATATGCATTCGCCCCTAATTTTTAAAAAAAAGTTTATAGAAAATGTCTCATTAAAAAAATGCAATAATTCATAATTTCATGAAACCCTGAATGAACCTGCATGATAGTCAATTTCCATCACAAAAAACCAATTGAAGTGTTTTTGGAATTTTAACTTTCATAGCAGATATGAAGAATTACATGCGCAGTTAAGATAAGTGTCTGCCTAAAATATCATGTAATTTTTTTTATTTCTTCAAAGAGTCTTTTTCTCAATCAAAAGCATAAAATGCTTTAGATTAAAAATATAATATTAATGGATATCTGCATAATAGGTGGAGGATTAAGCGGTCTTTCCGCGGCATACAGTCTCAGAGAAAAAGCAGATATTACTATTCTTGAAGAAAAGGAAAAGCTTGGAGGGTGCCTGTCATCTTCAAAAGCAAAAAACGGATGTATTGAGGATTTTTATCATCACTGTTTTTCAGGCGACAATAATTTGTTTGAGCTTTCAGATTCTCTTGGAATTTCAGACAATCTTGAATGGCTCTCCGGAAGCACAGGTTATTATGCAAACGATAAAATCTATCCCTTAACTACACCTATAGAGATTCTAAGATATCCGCTTTTATCCATATTAGATAAATTTCGACTTGCTATTCTTACAATTAAGTCAAAAAATTACAATTTGTCATCTCTTGATGAAATTTCCGCTAAGGACTTTATTATTGAAAAATGCGGAATTAGTGTTTATAATTCATTTTTTGAACCACTTTTAAACAGTAAATATGGAAACTTTAAAGAATCAGTATCTGCCGCATGGCTAATATCACGAATTGCAATCAGATCTGACAGAAAAACAGGTGGAGAAAAATTAGGATACTTCAGGGACGGTTATAACCTGCTTATAAAATCCCTTGAAACTGAATTAGAAAATTCAGGCTGTATAATCAAAAAAGGAACAAAAGCTGAACTTATTAATTTCAACGGCTCAAAATGGGAAGTTAACGGAGCGGCATATGACGCTTTGATATCTACTATAAATCCAAGATGCCTGACAAAAATCGGCGGGCCTGAATTTCCAGAAATTCCCTATCAGGGTGCCGCCTGTATGACAATAGGCCTGAAAAGAGAGGTCACAAAAGGCATATACTGGCTCAATATGAAAGATAAAGCACCTTATGGTGCAGTAATAGGTCATACAAATTTTATACCGCCCGAAAATTATGGTGAACATATTGTATATCTTGCATCTTATTTTAAAGACAAACCAGAGGAAAATTTAGAAGAGATAATGATAAAGGACTTTTGCAATCGTTTTGATGTAAAAGACGATGAAATCAACTGGTACAGACTCAATATCGAAAAATTTGCAGGCCCTGTTTATATAAAAGGTTACCAAAAAATGGTACCGGAATATGAAAAAGAGGGAATATTTCTGGCAGGGATGTTTTCCCAATCAAATTATCCGGAAAGAAGTATGGAAGGCTCAATTATTGCCGGAAAAAAAGTAGCATCAGAAATATGCAGGAAATACAATATATGAATATTCATGAGAATCCGGAAATAAGTGTAGTAATCCCGGTATACAATGATAAAAAATCTCTTGAAAAGGCAATCCCTGAATCAATCTCAGCACTTGAAAAGATAACATCCTCATTTGAACTGATAATTGCCGAAGACAACAGCAACGACAAAAGCAAAGAATTTGTAGAAAATTACGAAAAAACAGACTCAAGAGTCAAACTACTTCACAGTGATGAACGGCAGGGACGGGGAAAAGCGTTAAAAAATGCATTTTCAGAGGCAAAGGGCGATATTGTCTGTTACTATGATGTCGATCTTGCAACAGATCTGGATCATCTAAAAGAGCTTATTGATTCAATAAGAAACGGTGCCGACATAGCTACCGGTTCGCGGCTGATGAAAAACAGTGATATTGTAAGAACTACTGACAGAGAAATTGCAAGCAGAGGATATAATCTTCTGGTCAGACTTATATTAAAAAGCAGGCTCTGTGATCATCAATGCGGATTTAAGGCTTTCAACAAAAAACAGCTACTAAAACTTCTACCTTTTGTATACTCACTTCACTGGTTCTGGGATACGGAAGTTTTGGTAAGAGGGCAGAGAGCCGGATACAAAATAAAAGAATTTCCGGTCAGATGGCGGACTGGAACAGGAACTACTGTAAAATTCAACGACATATTTTCAATGGGAACAGACATCCTGAAATTATGGTGGCAGCTTAGATGAATTACAAAAAAGCAGGTGCTGTTTTAATTCCAACGATAATCGCTGTTGGAATTATTGTATATATGCTCTGGAGGGTTTTTGACGATCTTTTAACAGCCCTTAAAACTGCAGTTCCGTCATTTCTTTTAATTGCAGTTTTAATCTGTGTTTTTGCCTGGTTTCTACGCGGGTTCAGATACCAGTATATTCTTAAAAAACTGGTTATTTCAGTCAGTATTCTGACATCTACAGCCTGTATATATGTATCACAGACTGCAAACCTCATTATTCCTGCAAGACTTGGAGATTTGGTGCGACTTTTCATCTTAAAGCATATCGCAGGTGCAACATATTCACAGGGTCTTTCATCAGTTGTTGTAGAAAGATTCTTTGATATTGTAACTATTGCACTTTTAGGTGCTATTGTTCTCCCTTTTGCACTTGATATGCCGGAATGGTTCTCAACTGTGATTTCTATAGCCCTTTTATTGTGCTTTGCATTTCTTGTGTTCATTGGATTATTTGGAAATTTCAGATCAGAGAACAAATATATCCAAATTCTATTAAACCTCATATCAGAGATAAAACAGGCATCACTTAGTATTTCCGCACTACTTGTACTTGGAGTCACCTCAGTTATTATCTGGATAATGGACTGTCTCATCTGTCTGGTAATTGCATTGATGTTCAATACAAATATTCCCTTTTTTGTAATTGTTATTGCAATAGTTATTGGAAATCTGGTGAAAGCGGTTCCCATAACTCCGGGAGGCGTTGGTACATACGAACTTGCAGTTGCACTGACTCTTGAGGTTTCCGGAACTCCGGCGGCAATTGCAACACTGATTGCAGTAATAGACCACCTGGTCAAAAATCTGGTTACTTTAATTGGAGGAGTAATATCTCTGTATGTTTTTGGAGACTGGGCAGTAAGTCTTATGAAACGCGCCTTTTCAAGGGGAATTAACAAAGAGGATATTGTTTGACACCGGAGATGCAGATTTTTTCAGTTATTATCTGGATAATAATTCTCAAGTTTATCCAGATGTCAATCTGGCCGCTTTTGAAATCACCTTTGGGAAGGTTCTCATACGGGATTTCATATCCTGCATCATTAATTGTTTTTGCACTTCTGTCATGGTACTGTGGACTTTTTCATCTGCCTGTTCATTTTGCACTTGTTTTTTTTGTAGTACTCTTATTCTATTATTTTTATAAGGGAGAATATACAAAGAAGGAAATTTTTGAAAATATCAGATGGGATATTGTTTTCTTCCTTTTCTTTTTATTCATGCTTGAAGTCAGATACTTAAACCCCTCCATCTCTTATGCCGAAAAATTTATGGATCATGCATTTTTGGCATCAATCATAAACAATCCAACTGTTCCTCCTGTCGATCCGTGGTATTCAGGAGGAAATCTTGACATCTATTATTATCTCGGTCACTGGATCTTTGGATCACTTGGAGTAATTTCAGGAATAAAATCAACAATAGTATTCAATCTTATTCTTCCAACCGTCTTTGCAAATACTGCCGTTTCGCTTTATGCCATAGGAAGACTTTTATTAAACAGATATGAATGGCTTTTGCTTTTCCCCCTTTTCATAGTAAATCCTGCATTTATATATCACTTAATTCTTGGAAAAAGCATACAGACTGTTATCTGGGATAGTACAAGAACTATTGACGCCGCAATTACGGAATATCCTGTATTTTCAATGCTCTGGGGTGATCCACACGCACATGTAATTTCTTTTTTAAACCAGGCACTATTCCTGTTCCTTTTAATATTCTGCTATATGAAATGGAATGAATCAGATGAGAAGACAAAATGGATTCTTGCAGTGCTTCTTTCAATCAGTCTTGGCTCAATGCCGCTTTTAAACACATGGGATGTTTTGATATATGCTCCGGTACTTTTGTTGACAGGTATTCTGATCTTTTTCAGAAACAAAAATAGAAATGAAGATAAACACAAGATCACTCCTGATAAGTCCTTTCTAAAATCAGATCTTTATTTATACCTGACAAAGGCCCTGCCGCTTAAAATTTTTATTATTGTACCTGTATTATCAGTAATCATATACCTCCCATATTATCTGATGCTGAATACTAGCGGAGTAGAAGGTATTGGAATTGTACATGCTCCAACAAGTCCTTTCGCGTTTATTCTGGTATACGGGTTTTTTCTGGCAGTTCTATACTTAGAATGCCTAAATGATCTCAAAAAAAGACCATGGATTTTAGCATTCTTAATTCCATTTGGATTTTTTGGATACATTGGAGCAGGTCTTTGTGTAGTTCCTGCTTTGGCGCTTGTTTTAAGGAAAAACAGGACTGCTCAGGATATTTTGGGATCGCTTGGACTTTTAATAATTATTTTTACAGAGATCATATATTTAAAAGACAATATGGGCGATGACTATTTCAGGATGAACACTGTCTTTAAATTTTCACTCATTGCCTGGATGATGCTTGGAATATCATGCTTTACGTTCATCGGGAAATATCTTGACAAAAAGTTCCCCGAAAATTCCAAAACTGAAATAAGTCAGAAAATGATTTGTCAAAATCAGACCTGGCCTGGCAAAATCAAATTGCCGGAAAACAAAAAATGTGCGTATCTGCTGGGAATAGCAATATGTATAATATTAATCCTGCCAGTACTCCTCCCTGACATGAATTACGGATATGGAGGAAAGACACTTGACGGAATGGACTGGATAAAAACACACCATCCATATGACTATGAAGCAATTGAATTTTTAAGAAGCCTGAATGGTACTGTAAACATCGTTGAGGCTGAAAACAATGATTACACCTACTACTCAAGAGTTTCCTCAATGACCGGCTATCCAACAATTATAGGAATGCCATTTCATGAACAGATGTGGAGAGGAGATTTGGGACTTGTTGGTGAGAGAATGTCTGATGTCAGAAAAATATATGAAAATCCGGATGACTGCATATCTCTTATGAAAAAATATGGAATGACCCATATATTTGTTGGTAAATCAGAAGATGAAATTTATAATGTCAATCTTCCATACAACCAGTTTAAAGAAATTTTCAGGAATGAAGGTGCGACAATTTATGCGCTTTATTAACAGTTATTTTACTTTTACTTCGATTTCAGACTTCAAATTCTATTGCTGGAACTAAAATTCTGATAATAATTCAAAAACCTTTATCACTCTTTATGATGAATTAATATAGCTACATCAATCGCTGACTGATGAGTGATGAAGGAGTAACTCAAAACCAATATAACCGGAAGAGCATTGAAAAAACGGTCTTCAGACGTTTTTGCAGATGATTTCAGAAATATCTGAATGAATTTTTTTCTGCTCTTTTGGCTCTTTGCTCCTGAATGAGGTGAGTTATGTCAAAAGTTTACGCAAAATTTGAAGTTCCTGACGAAATTCAGAACAAAGCACTTGAAGTTCTTGAAGTTTCAAGGGACACAGGAAAGATTAAGAAAGGATCAAACGAAGCCACAAAGGCTGTCGAGAGAGGAATCGCACAGCTTGTATTAATCGGCGGCGACGTTGAGCCTGAAGAGATTGTTATGCACCTTCCGGCACTTTGTGACGAGAAACAGTGCCCATACGTTATTATCAACCAGCAAAACGATGTTGGTGCGGCAAGCGGCCTTGAAGTAGGTTCTGCAGCAGCAGCGATTGTCAAACCCGGCAAGGCAAAAGAACTCCTTGATGAAGTTCTTGGTCAGATAGGCGAACTTAAGCAGTGAGGTGACCATTTATGGCAGATGCAACGCCGGCAGAAGTTATTGAGATTATCGGTCCGACAGGAATGCACGGAGAAGCTTTCCAGGTCAAATGCCGTATTCTCGATGGCTCAAACAAAGGAAGGATTATAACCCGCAACACAGTCGGGCCAATCCGCGAGGGCGATGTGCTTATGCTCATCGAGACCGAACGTGAAGCTAAGAAATTATCGAGGCGCTAAAAATGGTGGAGAAATTTGTATGTTCATTCTGCGGAGAACAGATTGAGCCTGGAACAGGAAAGATGTATGTTAAAAAAGATGGTTCAATCTTTTATTTCTGCAGCTCAAAGTGCCAGAACAACTACCGCCTAAAAAGAGTTCCACGCCGTGTGACCTGGACCGCAGCAGGCAGAAAAGCGCTCGGCAAGGAGTGATCCTTAATGGATCAGACATTCTTAATGATCAAACCTGACGGTGTCCAGCGCGGACTCGTTGGTGAGATTGTTGCACGCTTTGAAAAGAAAGGTCTCAAACTTGTTGCGGCAAAATTTGAGTCACTTCCAGAAGAGCGTGTAATGGAACATTACTCCGAACACAAAGACAAACCGTTCTTCCCGGGACTCAAATCATACATCATGAGCGGACCGTGCTTTTTGATGGTTTGGGAAGGCAAAAATGTCGTTTCAATTACCCGCCAGATGATTGGCGCAACCAATCCTGCAGAGGCACTTCCGGGCACAATCCGTGGAGACTTTGCTCTTGAGATTGGAATGAATGTAATACACGGTTCAGACTCAGACGAGACTGCAAAACGTGAGATTGCAATTCACTTCAAAAAAGAAGAAATCACCTCCTATGAAAGAGTAGATGAGAAATACCTCTACGAGTAAACCCTTTCATCATTAATGGATGAAAACAAATTTGTTTTCATATACTTTTTTTCTCATGTTTTAATCCTGACTTTATCAGTCGAAATTTTATCCCTCATAAAAGAAGCTGTCCACATTTTTCTATTCGATTATATTATATTTAGTCAGCAAATGAAAATAATGTCAATACCGGTTTAATTTTTGTCCTCTTTATCTAAACATCCCATAATATGATTGCTCAATTCCTAATCGGCAATATTGCATATGTTCTTTGAGTTCATTTTAAATTCAAATCTTTTTGAAAAAAACGTTCATGAAACAAATTTTTTATGGACTGTTTCATGAAAATCATGATTTGATTTTCAGGGTAAATTACTGATTAAACAGGACAATCAGTCAAAACCCTTGATTAATCCCATGAAAAAGACAATAACTGCCATAATCTCAAGACGTCCTATCCACATTGCAAAAATAAATACACTCTTGCTGAAAGGTGTTAAATCAGGCGTTGCAAAACCAGTACTTATACCATTATTACACGTTGCTGAGACAACTTCAAAAATCACATGACTTGTATCAACCAAAGGCGACTCAAAATGCATTATAGCAATCGCCGAGAAAAAAATAACCATGAGATATAAGATGATGATAAGCATATTTTTAGAAACTTCTGCTTCAGCTTCTGCTTTTTGAACAATTTTCCCGCCATACCTGAATGGAATAATTACTTTTGAGCTAACAAAAGATCTTTTAAACCACCAGATAATTCCCCTGAATGCCAAAGCCGCCCTTGAAAGCTTGATACCACCGGATGTACTTCCGGAAGAACCGCCTACAAGCATCAGGAGAAGGAGAAATAAAACAGTAACAGGCGCCCATGTGTTAGGAGATGATGTCTGAAATCCTGTACTTGTAACACCTGCAACAGACATGAAAATTCCCTCCCTGATTGCAGTAGCACCTTCAAGTCCATTGAACAGTAAAAGGTCTGCTGTAATTACCACAAATCCAAGCATTATAAAAAAGAACAAAAGCCATGCCTGTTCATCACGGAAAAGACTCAGCTTCTTTTTATAGTACATTAAAAAATAGATTTTAAACGGAAGAGCACCCGCAATCATCACAGGGATTATAAGCATCTCAAGAAGCGGGCTGTTGTAATAAGGAATGCCTGCAGAATGCACTGTAAAACCACCTGTTGCAATCGCAACCATTGCGATATTTACAGCATCCCACAAGGGTATTCCTGACAAAAGGATGAAAAGAACAGATGCAACAGTAAGAATCAGATAAATCTTCCACATCTGAAGACCCTGCTGAACAACGCTTGGCATAAACGCCTCACTTCTTGCTTCAGAGCGGTAAAAACGGGATGGATTCAGTCCGGTTCTGGAAAGCATGACAATTGTAAATGCAACAATTCCAAGACCACCAAACCACTGCATAAGTGAACGCCAGAAAAGTAATGTGTAAGACGTTGAATCTACATCACGAATCATTGTAATGCCTGTATCAGTCCATCCTGACATGGCCTCAAAGACCGCATCAATATATGGCATTCCCATACCAAGCCAGAAAGGAATTGCCCCGACAAATGCACAGATTAACCAGATAAGAGCAACTGAAAAAAGAGCCTGACTTAATTTGGCCTCCCTTTTATTTTCGGGAAACATCAGAAACACTGTTCCTATCAGGTATAATATCAAAGGAACAAGGGCCATTGGAGCAATCATATCCCATTCGCTGTAGATGATGGCGACAATCAGAGGAACACATGTGCCAAAACTAATAAAATGCAGGACATTTCCAAGATCATCAGCAATGATTGAAAACTGTTCAATACGTTTCATCTGTAAACCCTGTAATACTACCTGATAGGTAAACTATCTGATAATATATGTTTTTGCATAATCTTCGATAATTTCAATGATTTAAGAAAAAAAAAGAATTATTGTTTGTTTGTCCACAGATTGTGAATATTGCAGTATTCTATTGCCTTAACATCCTCATTCTGGCACGGGAAGTGGGCAACAGGCTCATCTCCGGGTGAAAGCCAGTGAACCATTAAATCATCACCGTCAATTACCCCAATCATCACGATATGGTGTTCAGGCAACATCGGATGAAGTGTTGAACCAACTGTTACTTTGATTCCGTCATCGGTTTTTTCAACAATCGGAACGTGCTTTTCGTTTTTAAAATCTGCACTCTGCTCTGATAAAAGTTTCATTGGCTCATCACAACAGACCATCTGTCCTTTTCCTGAATCCAACAGAAGAGTTGTATTACCACATTTGTCGCATTTGTATATCTCAATTTTTTTTCCCATTTTATAAACCTCCATGATACTTTTTTTAAAGAATATTGTATTCCTTATGTTTATTTAAGATTTCATCAGCTAATTTTTCAATCCCCGCATAGGCTTCTTCGTCAGGAAGACCTTTTATGTAGACAGGGTCAAGCACCTCTACATCAAGTTTTCCAATCATTGCAGAAAGAGAGTTTACAGTCTTTCCTCCCCATCCATATGAACCGATTATTCCAACAAGTCTCGCCTTTGGTTTTAGTATGTTTGCAAGAAATGCAATGTTTGCTGCTTTTGGATGCGGACCGAAAAGAACTGTCGGTGATGCAACGATTATTGTTGCGGCATCCAAAAGATCCATTGCAATTCGTCCAATATCCGCATTTGCAAGATTAAAAGGGCGTACTTCAATTCCTCTTGAAAGCAATGCCTCTGTTAAGTACTTAACCATCTTTTCAGTGCTTCCATGCATTGATATATAAGGAATAATTACCCTGTTTCTAACCTTATCCGAACTCCATTCAGTGTATGCGTCAATTATGTAATTAGTGTCTTTGTAAAGTGGTCCGTGACTTGGTGCAATAATCTCTAACTCATATCCTGAAAGCCTGTCCAGGTAATCTTTGACCTTTCCTCTGAAAGGCATCATTATTCCTGCAAAATACCTTTTTGCAAGGACATAATGCATTTCCCTGTCATCATCAACAAACAGATTTCCTGTTGCGTAATGTGATCCGAAAAAGTCACATGAGAATAAAATTTTGTCCTCACGAAGATAGGTCATCATGGTATCAGGCCAGTGTACCCACGGAGTAATTAAAAATTCAAGGGTCTTGTCACCAAGTGAGATTGTCTCACCATCTCCGACAACAATAATCCTAAAGTCAGGAATATTGTGAAATATTTTTAAAAACTCTTTGCATTTTTCAGAAGTTACCACTTTAGCACCGGGGAAAAGCTCCAAAAATACAGGAATTGCACCGGAATGATCCTGTTCTGAATGATTTACAACTATATAGTCAATCTTTGAGACACCAGATCGTGCAAGATTTGTTATGAACTCTTCTTCAAATCCAAAGTCTACACCATCTATTAGAACTGTTTTTTCACTTCCCTCGATTAGATAGGAATTATAAGTTGTACCTTCCGGAATTGGCAACAGATTGTCAAAGACTTCTCTGTCCCAGTCAATAACTCCAACCGAATATACTCCTTTGCAAATCTCCCTGACTGCCATTTTCAAATCTCTTTAAAACTTGCTTTCTGAGCACCACATACAGGACATTTCCATCCTGCAGGAATGTCAGAAAAAATTGTTCCTGCATCTACATCTCTATCCCCTTTATCAGGATCATATACATGGCCACAGACCATACATTTCATCTTTTTTCCTGTCATTTTACCAATCATCCCTCGATTTCTATCGACTCAAATTTATCTTTTTTTGCCGCACACCTTGGACATCTCCAGTCGTCAGGAATATCTTCAAAGGCTGTTCCTGCCTTTATTCCTGAGCCTGCATCACCAATACGTGAATCATAGATATATCCACATTTTTTACATTTCCATACTTTCATAATATCCTCCAATTTAAACAAAACCGAATCAAATCGCTACTTTGAAGCAGTGACATCACAGTCACAGCCATGCCTGTTTTCAGTTTTATTTGTATTTAGAACAATCTTACATAATAACTTTCTCTAAAGTGACATTTTATTACACAAAAGAAAGAACTAAAAATAAAAAAAAAGGATAATCAGAATTTAAAAAAATATTAAAAATTATGCATTTATTATGCATTTATTCAGCGCAATTCCGGCTGATTTGATATTTAGGTTTTGTATTTAGATTTTGTATTTAGATTTTGTATTTAGATTTTGTATTTAGATTTTGTATTTAGATTTTGTATTTAGATTTTGTATTTAGATTTTGTATTTAGATTTTGTATTTAGGTTTTGTATTTAGGTTTTGTATTTAGGTTTTGTATTTAGGTTTTTGTTTTTTTAGCGTTTTGAACTGGCTGATTCCTCTATTGGTTCACAATCGAGTTCTGCAACAATCTCGACAGGATTTTTAACCTTTTTTGTAAGACGGCGTATCCTTCTTAGTCTTTCAATTCCAATGAAATGCTCTGCCATCACTTTAGCAAAAGGAGACAATGTTACTTTTCCGTTGCTCAAAGAAATATATCCCTCTTTTTTCAGAACCGGATACACATCAGACATCTCTCCAACCATCTTTTCACACATCTGATGAAGGCCTGCCTCATCACCTTTACATACAACTGCGTGCGATACAAACTCTTCTGATGATTCCTCATCATCATATACAGGCGCAACCTCCTCCATTTCACCTTTAAGAAGGCTTATTGCAACCTCTTCCTCAGTAAGTCTGCTCTCACGTGAATAACCTGCACCAGGCTCGGCTAAAATTACAACTTTCCCAAGATCATGATAATCCGGCCTTCCGGCACGACCCATCATCTGGTAAAAATCCTGAACGGTAAGCCATTTAATCCCCATTGCAAGTGCATCAAATATGACCTGGGATGCAGGAAAATCAACGCCTGCCGCAAGTGCAGCTGTAGTAACCACAGCTGAAATTTCTCCTTTTTCAAACTTTTCCTCAACGAAACGCCTTTCTTTTGCACTCAGACCTGCATGATAAGCCTGTGCTTTTCCTCCAATTGCATCCGCAATCTCATGGCATCTGGCTCTTGAAAAAGTAAAAACAATCGACTGCCCCTTATACCCTTTTGATGATTTATTGCGATATTCTCTTGTAACAAGACTTTTAATTGCATCAATTTTTTGTTTTCGATCAACAAAAATCAAATGACGTTCAAGTGGAACAGGTCTTTCATTGTATGTAACCAGATTTGCTCCTAATTTCTCTGCCAGAAGGTGCGGCATTCCAATTGTAGCGCTAAGATACAAAAACTGCGCATTTGGTGCTACATATTTTAGCCTTGAAATAAGCCCGTCAAGCCTGTGGCCGCGTTCAGAATCTTCAAGCGTCTGAACTTCATCAATAACTACAGTTCCAATATTTGGAATTGTTCTTCCTCTTCTTAAGATATTGTCAATCCCTTCATACGTTCCTACAATTATATTTGCCTTAAGAGTCCTTTTTGCTTTAACCTTTGTTTCAGGCAAATTTATTCTTGAAACACCTGTCTGCAAAGCCACATCCAAAAACGCATACCTCTCTGAAAAACGGTTGTACTTCTGGTTTGCAAGAGCTACAAGAGGAACTAAAAAAAGCATATTCCCACGACCTTCTGACTGGTTTTTAACTCCTGCCAGCTCACCAATGAAAGTCTTTCCACTCGCGGTTGCGGCAACAACAAGCTGATCTTTTCCTTCCAAAAGGCCTGCTTTTACACAAAGCTCCTGAACAGGCATCAGTCTTTCAACGCCGGATGCATCCTTAAAAGCCTGCGGAAGAGACAGATCTTTTAAATAAGTAGTCCTTGGAACCTTGTGCGACTCAAGAATATCAAAAACAGTATCCTTTAAATTCACCCTTTCAGGCTGAACCATTGAAAGCACTTTGTCAAGATCCATGTACAGACTAAGAAGCCTTTCAAGATGTGCAGTAGAGATTCCACCCATCTTTCCAAGAAAACCAATCTCACGCCTCAGCTCTTTTTCAGCACAGTCCAGACAGATATACTCTTTTCCATATTTTACCGCGTTTTTATTCTTTAGAGGTGTTATTCTGTTCTCTAATATGCAGGTGCGGCATGCACGAAGATAACTGAAATTTATCTGGAGATCGTTTAAAAACGCCTCAAAATTTTTGCTCTCACCAGTCAGTCTGACATCAGCGTTTCTAAGTCTTGATATCAAATCCTTTGTCGGTGTATTTGAATACTGACGTTTTCCGGGAGTCCTCAGTCGGTAATTTTTCGGCCTGAACCCTTTTGATGTTTTGGATAGTTCAACAGCACCTTCAGCTTCAACAAAATGCCGATCATAAAAAAAGAGTTTATAATCTCCGCGTTGCGGATGGACAATGATTTTCATGGAGATATCAAATCGTGAATTATATAGCGGAGACCTGAAGATTCCAGCCTTTTTAGAAAGTCTGTAAAATCTTCATCAACAATCACTATTGCACTTTCAAGACCATGTATTCCGGCTTCAATTACTCCTTCCGCCGCACCAAAGAATGTGTTTGCCTTCATACCCGAATTTTTTATCGCAATATCGGCCTCTATCCCGACTGCTCCAACAAAATCTACTTTCTCAAGTATATCACGAAGAATCTCAGTAGAGACTTTACCTGAGCCTCCTCTTTGGATACGCGGAACTTTACATACATGCACAATACCATAGGAATGGTCAATAATTCCTGTGAGATCTGAAATTCCAATGTCCATGCCGCTTTTGGCATCTGCTACTGCAATTCCGGTTGCACTCGCATTCTTATATGAGGCATGCAAAAAACCGTCTTTCATATACACGCCAACTTTTTCGCCTGCAAGAATATTACAGTCTGCAATAGCGGTCCAAACAGAGACCTGCTGTACAATATCTCTGGTGATATGCTTAGCGTATGACTCAAGCGCTTCTGCATTGTTTATAACCCACTCAACGCCTTTTGGAGTGATAACATAGCTTCCGCGACCCTGTGATTTCACCATCTCGTCATCTACAAGTTCGCGAATATATTCAGATACTGCCTGAGGCGTTACGCCCATTTTTACAGCAATCTCCTGCTGTCTTATTGAAGGCTGGTGCTCTGCAACCTCAACCAGAATCTGAAACTTTGTTGCTTCTCTTTTACTTCTAAGAATTATATAGAGTGGATCATTATCCCTTATCTTCAACAAAAACCAGCCCCTGTCCTTTTACATCAAGTATCGGCAGGCGTTTTGCAAGACCCTTTACGAAAACAGGACTTACACTGTATTTCCTCGCAAGATCATTAACAGATGAATTACCTGCTCTTACATCCTTTTCAATATCATCTACAAGATCTCTTAAGGATTCGTCAGCAGATATTGAAATATTGATTATATCTCCCAAATCATCCATTGTACACTGGAAATTGGCACGGAATTTACTATAAGTTGTTTTGTATTCCTTGGATGGTTTTTCTCCAGGTTTTGGCATTCTCCACTGTTCTTCAACGAGATTGCCTTTTTTAAGGATAGCAATACAGTCTTTTACTTTACCAATTTCATAATCCGCTGAAAGCTCCTCTTCAGTCATCCAGTTTTTGCTGAGCTGAGTATATATGCTCTTAAATTCTGAGTTGCTGAATGTTATCAGAAGCGGAACAAGATCAAGAGGATCATTAACAATTCTAATATGCCCCGTCAAAGTAAAAACCCATTAAATATATGTAGTATAATGAAATAAACTTATTTCAAATTCACATACGATTTTTGAGGACTTTTTTTATGCACATTTAATGATTTACCCCATATTATACGTTATCATCAGATTTCTGTAGATTAAATGCTCTTTTAAAAGCAGTTTGAAAAATTAATGATTTTTAAGTTATCAACAACTCATAACTAAATTGCATTACAAAATAAATCAGCCTGTTTGATTTATTTAATTGGTATTGACTTTCTTCATCAGGTTTTCTTCATTAAGTTATAGTTCCAACAGTTTAGATACAACAAACACCTTTTAAATTCCCAAATCATAACTTCAATCAGACAATTAAAAGATCTGATAAATGCCATAAAAAAAGAGAATTAAGATCGAATTGATAAACTGACATTGAAATATTAAAACTGATATCAAAGTGAAATTTTTACGATTTCAAAATTCAATATAGCTGATTTGTTTCAGAAAGGATAGACATACTCATGCGAAAAAGCGGGATAATAATTATCAAAGGAATTGTTCAGGGAGTAGGATTCCGGCCTTTTGTATATGCACAGGCAGAAAAATACAAAATTTGTGGAAGTGTAAAAAATTTTGGCAGTGAAGTAAGGATCAATGCTTATGGCGATAATTTTGAAGATTTTCTAATCGCACTTTCAAAAGGAACACCTCTTTCAAAGATTGACAGTATAACAATTGAAGAAACAGATTTCAACCCTCCAAACGGTTTTTTTATTGAGAAAAGTTCTTCTGGTTCCCTCTCAGGATTCATCCCGCAGGATGTTGCAATCTGTGATGAGTGTATTGATGATATCTTCAGAAATAAATCAAGATACAAAGATTACTGGGCAACATCCTGTGTTAACTGCGGTCCAAGATACAGCATAATTACAGATGTTCCATATGACAGGGAAAGAACTACAATTGATGAATTTCCAATGTGCCGGGAATGCACACAGGAATATGAAAGCCCTGCCTCAAGAAGGCACCATGCGCAGACAATTGCCTGCAGTGTATGCGGACCGGAATTATTCCTTCTTGACAAAGAAGGAAACCCTGTTTCATGCAATGATCCAATAAAACATACAGCGAAGCTTCTTGATGATGGATTTATTGTATCAATAAAAGGAATCGGAGGATTTCATATTGCATGCACGGAAATTTCCGCACAAAAACTAAAAGAGTGTCTCGGAAGAACTCAGCAGGCTCTTGCAATAATGGCAGAAGATAAGACAATTCTTGAAATTGCAGATGCAGAGCCGTTAGACATAGAATTACTAAAAAGCCCCCAACATCCAATTGTAGTTTTATACAAAAAAAACAGGAATTCACATCCAAAAATAAGCAATCTTGATACAATCGGCTGTATGCTTCCATATACAGGTCTTCACCACCTTCTCTTTGCAGAACTTAAAAGTCCGCTTCTTATTATGACAAGTGCCAATGCGCCCGGAAATCCGATGATTACCAAAACATCTACTGCAGTATCAAAATTAAAAAATTGTGTTGACTTTCACCTGACACATAACAGGCATATTGAAAATCGCTGTGATGACTCTGTTGTAAGAGAAGGATATATCATTAGGTTGTCAAGAGGATATGCACCAAAAAGAACAAAGATAGACCTGGGCAAAAACTGTATTCTTGGTACAGGACCTGAGCTTTATTCAAATATTTCAATATACAAAGATGGTTTTTCCTATACATCTCCTCATATTGGAAACATTAAAAATCCACAGACACTGGATTATCTTGAGAATACTGTTTCAAAATTCAAAAAACTTACAGATGCAGAATTTGACATAATTGCACATGACATGCATCCGCAGTTTCTCTCTACAAGATATGCCATGCGGCTTTCAGAGGAATTGGGTGTTGAGACAATTCCCGTCCAGCACCACAAGGCACATATTGCAGCGGCATTTGAAAAAAGAGATGAACCCTGCGTTGGAATTGCACTTGACGGCGTAGGTCTTGGAGATGACGGAGCAATATGGGGTGGAGAAATCTTTGCCGGCCAGATTAACAGCCTGAGTCGTGTCGGACATCTGGAATATATCGACATGCCAGGAGGAGATCTGGCAACACGTTTTCCTGAAAGGATGCTTTTCAGCTTTTTGCCTGAGGATAATATTTCAGAACTTTTGCTTTCACGAGGCTGGAAAGATAATGAAGTTTCTATTCTTGAAAGGCAGATTAAAACCGGCTTTAATGTTTTTAAGACAAGCAGTGCAGGAAGAGTGCTTGATTCAGCATCGGCGCTTCTAGGAATATGCAAAGAAAGGACATATGATGGTGAGCCTGCAATGAAACTTGAATCCGTTGCTTCTGCAGGAACTCCTGAAGAATGGAATTTAAATATTTACGAAAAAGATCATTGCAGTGTTTTATCAACAAAAGATTTGCTTAAACATACATTTTCAAGCATTGGCAGGCTTTCTGTTCCTGACATTGCCGCATCTGTTCAGTACAATCTTTCAAGGAATTTTGCAAAAATTGCAATTTCAAAGGCAGAAAATTTAGGGATTCCTGACATTTGTTTATCAGGCGGCGTCTTCATCAACCATGCTATAAGAGAAACCATCAGGGATGAAATTCAAAAAGCAGGATTGAATCTCATAATAAACAGGGAATATCCATTTGGAGACGGGTGTATTTCATACGGACAGTGTATCTATGCCGGTATTTTAAGCGATAATTAAAACGAAGATATTTGGCTTTTTATTAAGTGAACTCTTATTTTTTTAGTTCATTTCAAATCTTTCCGGTTATTTGAAATAATTTGAAACTGTTTTCAATTATATACATTTTTTTGGATTGTATCTCTTCTTATTTTTTTAGCTTTTTGGATTTTGTTTAAATTTTTTCTTCGTTTGCTTTTATAAAGAATGTATTATTAATCTTTCAAAACTTCTTTTACAATCTCAATAAGTTCTGTTGAGCGGAATGGTTTTTTAAGCGAGCCTGAAAAACCAAATTTTAAGGGATCATCCATTGCGCCCTGCACTGAATCGCCGCTTGTGATTATTACACAAATGTCTGGATCAATCTCTCTCATAGGTTCCAGAATTTCTTTTGCCCCAATATCTCCGGGTATTGAAACATCAAGGATAGCAAGGTCAATTTTTTTTTGTGAAGAGTATTCTTCCCTAAAAACTGAAAGTGCATCTGAACCGGACTGTGAACAGACTACATCGTAACCGTTTCTTTTTAGGAATAACGACATTATATCAAGAATAGGTGCCTCGTCATCAAGCAGAAGAATTCTTGAACGTGTCATAACGGGTACCTCCATTTCAATCTGAAACTTGTATTCTTCTGCATATTAAATTAACACAATATTAGCAAATGATATCGAATAATATTCATTTAAAAGAGAAAAAATGATTTTTTTTTGAATTAGTTCTTTCTTACAAAAAAAACAAAACCTGCTGCAACAAGACCCATTACTACAACAAATATTGATACAGGTGCAGGAGTCGGATTTGTGGAAGGTGTTAGTGAAGCATGAAGCTTTACGATTTCACCCTTTGCAGGATAGTCAGTTATCTGTCCTGTAAATGTATCATATCCCTGCATCTTAACCTGATATGTTGAGTAAGGTGTTCCGGTTGTATAAACACTTACAGTAAGCTCACCGTTTGAGATGGTTCCTTTATAGTCGCTGTCGAAATAAACAGATGCACCATCAACATTGCAATATACAGTGTAAAATCCCATATCCCCGCCAATCATTGTCGGAACAGGTGTAGGAACAGGATTTATTGTTGCATATACATCAAGTGTGTCTCCCATCTCAGGGTATCCTGATATGTCATCTGTCCATGTAGTATAACCATCCATCTCAACAGTAATTGTCTTGTAAGGAGTTGCTGTTGTATAAACAGGCACTGTCAGAATTTTGTCAAAGGTTACTCCCTTGTAATCACCGTCAAAATAGACCGCCGCTCCATCCACATTGCAGTGAACATTAAACCATGCCTGATCTCCTCCAATCGTTGCCGCAACCGCTGATGAAGGTAGAAGCATTAAAAGAAGTCCGAAACTTAATAAAACTGTTATAATTTTTTTCATAAAATCACCCAAAAATGTGATAAAAGCTATTGAATTTTTTTAATTTATAAGTTTATCTGTATATGAATATCAAAAGGGCATACTAAATAATTCTTATTGAGAGAATCGTCACCTTTTTTTCAGGAATATATACAGCGTTTGCTGAAACAGGCAGTTTCTCTTTGCCATCCCTGCAAAGATTAAATTCAATCTTTTCTCTTTCACTTCTCCTGTACCCACAATTTTTGCGCATTCCGGATAAAAATTCAGCAAATGATTCAAGATTTTCTTTGCACACAAAAATGTCCGGTTTTACAGGTACAGATTCCTCTTTTTCATCGGGTTTTGATATTCCAAGAACTTCATACATCTGCATGTTCATCCTTATGACATTGTTTTCATCATCAAGAATTACCATACATGTTCCGGTATTTTCAAAAGCGGCATCCATTATTTCCTCATTACATCTGCGGTTTACAATATCCTCTATTTTGTGTGTGAGTTCCAACAGCTGACCTCTTGGATCATTTCCCTTTTGAAGATAAAAATCAGCGCCGCAGTTCAAAGCCTCTATTACAACGCATTCATCACCTTTTCCTGTGAATATAATAAAAGGAATCTCAGGACAGGGGGAATTTATTCCAGGATATATCCCCCTTACTGCTTTTAAAAATGAGATTCCATCTATTTCATCCATATCATAATCACAGATTACAGCATCATATTTTTCAGAAAGAAGTTTTTCCATTCCTTTTGATGCTGATGAAACACAATCCACAGAAATATTGCCCTGACGCTCCAGAAAAAGTTTTGATACATCCAAAACAACCTCTTCATCATCAATCATCAGCACCTTCATCATATTTTCCCCCGAAATTTTCCCCTTGATTAAAGTCCGTTTGTTATATAATTTTAAAAAGCTTGTTAAATACTGCTTGCAAAATTGCATAACAATAAAAAGTCAATAGTAAGAGTGAAAAAGTAAAAGTGAAAAAACATCAGGTTTGAAGAATCTTAAAAAAAAATCGAAAATGTATCTCAACCGAATTTATAACCCTGTAATCCCAGGCGATTTTTATCAAATAAGCGTATTTAAAAAAAAAGGTTTATCCGAAGAGTGCTCCGAGACCGGCCATGCCGCCCTCTTCGTCTTTTTCCTCTTCTTCAGGTGCTGCTTCCTCTTCTGCGGCGGCTGCTGCCGGTGCTGCTGCTGCCGGTGCTGCTGCTACTGCCGCTACTGCGGATTTCTCAATTGCTTCTGCAATGTCAACACCGTCAAGTGCTGCAATAAGTGCCTTTACACGGCTGTCGTCAACTGCGATACCTGCTGCAGTCATAACTTTTGTGACTGCATCTTCATTAATTTCCTTTCCTGCGCTGTGCAGAACAAGTGCTGCGTAGATGTACTCCATTTTATTCACCTAAATATTATTTTTATTTTTTATTTTACTCAACAAGTGCTTTTATTGCAAGTGATTCTCTTGATGCACGTCCGATAATCAGATCAACGACATCCTTTTCATAAATTGCCGCTTCAACTGCAAGGTTCCTTGCTTCACGAACAGCCTTGCCAATAATTGTGGCAACTGTTGTAGAAGTCGGATATGATGCGTTAACAGACAGATTAAATGCCTGCTGTGCTGCAAGAACAACATTGTTAAAGTACTCAGTCTCATCAATTGCCAGTGTATTCGGCTCAAAGAATGTTCCGTCGTAAAATGCAATCTGAAGACTTAAACCAACATCCATTGGTTTAATATCAAGCTTAGACAGCACATCTGCCATCTTCGCGTTAATTTCCTCTCCTGCTTTGACAACAGTCTTTGTCTCACGGATAACAACTTTTCCGCCTTCAATGGCGGCCGGAATTCCTGACTGCTGCAGAGTACCGACAATTGGTCCGGGTGGAAATCCTGTTGGACCTTTTGGTACGACAATATCCTCGGGTGCGATGTCCCCGGGCTTTGCGACCATCTTTGTCATGGTATCCTGAAGCTTTTTGTAGAGTTTAAAAGGATTCTCGTTTGTGTAGATCATAGCACTGTGGCCGTCTACATACTCGACAGTCCTGCAGATTTCTCCGCCAAGCTCATTGAATGCATGTTCAATAAGAGTGTTTCTTGTCATCTTAAGAACTGCTGATCCACGAAGATTTCGGCGCATCTGCTGAAGCTGGCTTGCCGGAATACCGTGAAGATCAACAAGACCTGTCAGTCTGTATTCCTCTGAGAGCTTTTTAATCTCCTCTACTTCATCCCTCTTCCACTGCGGGAGGTGGTGCGAATATATAGCCATATTACATCAGCCTCACTGCAGGGCCCATGGATGTTTTTACATACACTGAGCGAATATTCATAGTTCCACTTTCAAGATTGGACTCAACCTTTCTCATGACAGCGTCAATATTCTCAGAAACGTCTTCAGGAGACATTTTTACCGATCCAACTCTGACATGGAATGTCTTTTTGTCTTTGGAACGGAATTTGACAGAGTTTCTAAGACGCTCCACAATAGGTCCGATATCCAGTCCCTGTGGGATCGGCTGTGGCATTTTACCGCGTGGACCAAGCCTTGTACCTAAGTAACGGCCAACAAGAGGCATTACTGCGGTTTCAGCAAGGAAGAACATGTATTCGTCCGCCATATTTCTGGCTTCACGTGGTTCGCCTCCCAGACGCTCTATTTCTTCTGGCCCTATGATGAGTTCTACATTAGCAGCTTTTGCCTGAGTGGTGATATCTCCCTTTCCAAGAACAGCTATCTTTTGGATACGTCCCGTTCCCTTCGGAAGAACCATAGTCTCATCTATACGGTTTTTTGGCTGCGCCATATCGATGTTCTTGAGGTTGAATGTAATTTCAATACTCTCAGTGAACTTTCTCTCAGGCGCCTTCTCTATAGCCTCATTTACGGCCTTTAGAATCTGGACCCTTTCAACCATTTCTTTTTACCTCCATAGTTCAACGACCCTGAAAAAGACTATAGAATAATCTTTTTTTGGATCTTCTATGGGTTTTCATAGTCTATTCATGCGAGCTGACTGTCGTACTGGCCTGCATCAATGTCAGCAAAGATTACTTTTGGATCTTTGCCGTCAACAGTGACACCTACACTTACACATGAACCAACAACTTCCTTTACGGCGTTTTTTAGATCATATGAAAGCATATCGTCAAACTTCATGCGGGCTATACGGACAGCAGCCTCAAACGGTAAATCACCAACCTTAGAGAGATTCGGCTCTCCTGAGCCTTTCTCAATGCCGCACTCTTTCATAATAAGTGCAGTTGCTGGAGGAACACCAACGGAGATTGTGAAGTTCTTTTTGTCGTCAACCTCGACTTTAACAGGCACCTGCATGCCGTTAAATTCTGAGGTCTTTTTGTTGATCTCGTCAACAACAGCCTTCACATTAATTCCGAGAGGTCCTAATGCAGGTCCCAATGGTGGGCCTGCAGTAGCTTTACCGCCGGGTACCAATACCTCGACTACTTCTCCCATTTCATATCACCTTTGCTCACAATGCACGAATTATACCGCACACTAAGCTTGGGTCTTAAAATGTTGAACCTTGTATATCTTAAAGGTATCAATAATAATTTCTTAATTTGAAAAAAGATAATTTGAAAAAAATATCAGTCCTGATTTTTGTCAATTACGCGCACGTTATCACCACGTACTGTAATCGGAATAGGAACCATACTTTCGTAGAGTTCAACCGTTATCTCTTCTTTGGAAGTATCAACTCTTTTAACAACAGCCTTTTCTCCCTTGAAAGGTCCGGCAATGAGCTCCACTATTGTTCCCTCATCTATACCGGAGACAACAGGTTTTGGAACAAGGAAATGTTCAATTTCATGAAAAGATGTCTCACCTTTTACTACTGCGCGTGCATTGGGAACCATCTCCCTAAGCTGTTCAATACGTGCAATAGGATCCGGGCTTTCAACAAGCACATATCCTTTGAGCTCATCCGGTGCCATCACAGCAACCACATGAATCTCATCATGATCTTCCAAAGCCTTTACAATATTATCAACTACAGTGCGCTCCTGCTTTGCAGTCGTCTTTATTGCATATATCCGGTTTTGATTCTCGTCTGTGTCGCTCATTTCAGTAATCCTGCAAATTTAAAATTTTATGGGAGGAGAAGAATTACTTCGTATATAATAAAACCAAGTATACCAATCAGGGCTATACCTATAGCAGCAACCAGTCCTATCTTTTGAAATTCATCCCTTGTCGGAGTCCTTGCAAGTTTAAGGACTCTTAAATATTTTTTGAAGAGCTCTTCATCTAATTTGAATGTCATTTGTTCTTACTCACCTAAGAAAGTCTATATCATATTCGCGCTCTGAGGATTTACGGGTAGTGCTGAAATCATCACTTTTTCCATAAATCTGCGGAGAGCTTACACCTGTCACAACAAGCATAGTGCGCATGCGGTGTTGCATGTCCGGATCTATTTGAGCTCCCCATATAATACGTGCATCGGGATCGATTCTCTCATAGACTTCCTGAACAACACCTTCTGCCTCCTCCATTGTCATATCAGGACCGCCAACTACATTTACAAGTGCCGCAGTCGCATTGGAGATATCAACATCAAGAAGCGGAGATCTAAGAGCCTTTTTGACAGAATCAGCCGCTTTGTCTTCGCTGTCGCTTTCACCCATACCAATCATCGCAACACCGCCACGCTCCATTACAGTACGCACATCGGCAAAGTCTAAGTTGACAAGTCCGGGCTGTGTGATAAGTTCTGTAATACCTTTGACGGCACGCATCAAAACTTCATCGGATACTTTGAAGGCCGCATGAAGAGGCAGTCTTGGCACAACTTCAAGAAGTCTGTCATTTGGAACTACAATAACTGTGTCTGCAACGTCCCTTAAACGCTCAAGTCCGGCTTCTGCGTTTTCAAGCCGGATTGCTCCTTCTGCCCGGAATGGAAGAGTTACAATAGCAATTGTAAGCGCACCCTGGTCCCTGGCCGCCTTTGCAATTACAGGTGCAGAGCCGGTTCCTGTTCCGCCTCCAAGACCTGCAGTAATAAAAACCATATCACTGTTTGCAAGTTTGGTACGAATTTCCTCTTCATTTTCAAGCGCCGCTTCTTCTCCCACCTGTGGAACAGAACCTGCACCGAATCCCTTGGTGCGCTGACGGCCGATTAAAATCCTGTAATCTGCCTTTGTTCTTATCAGGTGCTGGGCATCAGTATTTACTGCAAAAAGTTTTGCACCGTCAATTCCTTCTTCAGCCATGCGTGAGACAGTGTTTGATCCACCGCCTCCACAGCCTACAACTGATATTTCAGTCCGAAGAGATTTCAAAATCTCCTCAAGCTCTTCATCAGTTTCCTGTGAACTGTCGACAATCATTTCTGTGTCGGCATTTGCCCTGCTTAGCGCTTCTTCAACAATTGATTTCATCATAGGTAATTCTCCAACCCCGGTATACGGATAACCTTTTCACTGCTTTTCGACACCATAGCAGGCGTTATTGTTCTTCCGCCGACCACTATATCAAAACCTGCGGCAAGCTTTCCATAGAACGGTCCTTTCAAAACCCCCAGTTCAGCTGCTTTTGCAGGGTCAAATCTGATCTTTCTGATTACCAGACTGTCATCAATGACTGCTGTGTCCTTATCTTTGTGTAAGGTTTTAACACACAAAGATATTAAATCATTTATTGTTTGTATTCTATTTTCTTCATATGTGATAAAAATTGGCAGTATCCTGCCCTTTTGTGAGATAAATGAGACTGCACAAATTCTGTTTATCGCTTTCGCCATATTTTTTTCATCAACTTTGTATGCCTCTTCAAAAAGTTCGGGCATTATCTCTATCAAAACAGGTGTGCCAAAGCCTTTCATCCCACCAATGCGAATTTTGCAAAAAGGACATGCTTCAAGGGCAATTTTAGCTATCTCCTGATATTTCTCCCAGGAAAGATCTCCAATATCCTTTATCTCCCCCTCAGATAATAAAGGAATTGAAAGCTCATTTAAAATCTTTTCTATTTTCAAAACATCATTGCTCTGCAAGGCCTTTTTGTCAATGTATGCTCCATCTGCAAATGATTTTTCAATCATCTGTTTAATCATCTCCCTGGAGAGACCTGACACCTCTCTTGTATGGGCAATATGTCCAAACGCGCCTTTTGAAGACAAAGCAATCTCAGTCTCCCTCGCAGCATAGTGATTTCCACCAAAGCCTACAAGATTTATTGTTTTAGGCCTGTCTTTTTTTAGTGCTTCAAGTATAGAACCGGCGACAGCATTGCCTACATCTTCATTCATCCATTCAGATTCGGTGCTTCCAATCTCAACAAAAAATGAAGGAGTCTTAAGATCAGTCGGGCCGTGGTGGGTCACTTCATACGAACTCTTAAAACCGTCCGGTGCTCTTTTGAAAAGCTCATTTAACACAAGATGCATGTAATCCGGAGATGAACAGGCAAGTTCCTTATCGCTTCCTCCAAGCATTGCTGTTCCATAATTTCCGGTGACGTGAACTGTCAGCGCAGGAACAGGATTTTGGCTTGAATGCCGAGATATGAATATTATAAGATCAGAATCAAAAGCGCTGTCTATTGAGGATTGGTATATCAGCCTTTCTTCAGCCTCATAAAAGATAAGTTCATGAGAAAAGTATCTTGTATATTTTTTTGAATCATTTTCACTTAAATTTAATTTTGAAAGTAAATGCTCCCTTATATTCACACCGGCAGGGTCTGTCTTTGAATTAATTATTGCGATCTTCATATTTATCAACAAAACTTACACATTATCAATAATTTCAACAATTTCATTTCAACAATTTCAACTATTTTTCATATTATCAAGAATAAATATATTCACAAATTATATCCTAATATTATATTCACAAATTATATCCTAATATTATATTCACATAAATAACGTTTCAAAATAACCTTATTTCTGAATCTTATTTCTGATATTGTTCATTAAAAAACCGCATGAATTATTTCTTTCATGAACTTTTGTACCAGACTTCATTTTATCCTACCTCTCATAAATACTATCTTTAAAGAATCACATATATTATTGGACTATTTGAGGGATTAAACTTGAAAGAGGTTACAAGCAGTTACAATGCTAAAGAGGTCGAAGAGGAGGTCAGAAATTTCTGGACTTTAGAAGACACCTACAAAAAGGTGAAAGACCTGAGAAAAGACGGAGATGACTATTTCTTTGTTGACGGACCGCCGTATACAACAGGAAACATTCACCTTGGAACTGCATGGAATAAAATTTTAAAGGATACAATATTGCGTTACAAGCGCATGCAGGGCAGAAATGTCATTGATCGTGCAGGATATGATATGCACGGACTTCCTATCGAAGTTCGTGTTGAAAACGAACTTGGATTTAAATCAAAAAAGGATATTGAATCATACGGAATCTCAAATTTTATAGAGAAATGCAAGAATTTTGCACTGGTTCATAAGGACAAAATGTCAGATCAGTTCAGAGACCTTGGTATCTGGATGGATTTTGACAACCCGTATCAGACCATAAAGCCTGATTATATAGAAGCCGCATGGTGGGCACTTAAAAAGGCTGATGAGAAGAAACTGCTTGAAACCGGACATCGTGTTGTAAACTGGTGCCCACGCTGTGAGACTGCAATTGCAGATTCCGAAGTTGAATACTGGGATGAGGAAGACCCCTCAATATATGTGAAATTTCCGGTAAAAGGCAGGACAAATGAATACCTTGTTATCTGGACAACAACACCATGGACACTTCCGGCAAATGTAGCAGTAGCGGCAGGAAAGGACTTTGTCTACGCAAAAGTTGAAGCATTAAAGGATGATAAAAAAGAAATTCTCTGGATTGCTGATGAACTTGCAGAAGATGTCTTAAAGAAAGGAAGATACACAGACTATTCTGTTATTGAGAAGATTTCCGGCGCTGAACTTGCAGGCACCGAATATGAATCGCCTCTATTGGATTTCGTACCGGTTCAAAAAACAATTGAACACAGGGTAGTAACAGCCGATCACGTGATGCTTGACAACACAGGTCTTGTACATACAGCACCGGGGCATGGATGGGATGATTATCTTGTCGGAATAAAGGAAAATCTGGACACTATTTGTCCTGTTGACGGAACAGGCCGGTTCACAGAAGAAGCAGGAGAATTTGAAGGGCTTTATGTCCGCGATGCAAATGAAAGAGTCATTGAAGCACTTGGGGATTTCCTTCTTCGCAGAATGAAAATCACCCACCGATATGGTCATTGCTGGAGATGCAAAACACCAATAATAAGTCGTGCCACACAGCAGTGGTTCCTTGCAATCCCAAAGATTAAAGAACAGCTTCTGGATGAAATTTCCAAAGTCAAATGGTACCCTGAATGGGCAGGCAGTGCAAGGTTCCATGATTTCGTTGCAGACGCACGTGACTGGTGTATTTCCCGACAGCGTTACTGGGGCATACCAATTCCTGTCTGGAAATGCGAGAAATGTGATAAATATCACGTATTTGGCACAATGGCTGAACTTAACGAAAAGGCAGGATCAAACCTGACTGATCCACACAGGCCATATGTTGACGAAATAACATACTCCTGCGACTGCGGAGGTACAATGAAGCGTGTCGAAGACATCTTTGATGTATGGTTTGACTCTGCAATGGCATCATGGGCAACAATAGGATTTCCCGGAAAGACCGATGATTTCGAAAGGCTCTGGCCTGCAGATTTCATAACAGAAGGACAGGATCAGACACGCGGATGGTTCTACTCCCAGCTTGGCGCATCAACAATTGCCTTTGACCGTGCGCCTTACAAAAGCGTTATGATGCACGGATTTGCACTTGATGCTGAAGGCCGTAAGATGTCAAAATCGATTGGAAACGTTGTTACTCCGGAAGAAATTGTTGAAAAAGTGGGCGTTGATGTACTTCGCCTGTACACACTTTCTGCAAGCGCACCGTGGGACGATCTGAAGTTTAACTGGGAAGGTGTAAAGACAGTAAACAGGGCCGCAAACATCCTGTGGAATGTTTACCGCTTCCCACTCCCGTATATGATTCTTGACTCATTCGCGCCTCAGACAAATCAGAATGGAATCTGGAACGGAGATTATGTCAGAGAAAATCTCTCTTTGATGCCTGATGAGGACCGTTGGATAATATCACGCATAAACACACTATGCCACGAGGTTTCAGAGTTTACCAATACATGTCAGCTTCACAGGGCATCGCGTGCAATTTTAAACTGCATATTAGAGGACATTTCCCGTTGGTATGTCCAGCTTGTCCGTACAAGAATGTGGCTTGAAGAAGACGCGGTTGAAAAAATACAGGCATATGAAACAATGTATTACGTCATGAGAAGACTTTCAGGCGTTCTTGCACCATATGCACCACACATTGCAGAAAAAATATACCAGAACCTTAGAACAGAATCAGACCCCGAAAGTGTTCATATGATCAAATGGTTTGCAGGAGACGAATCACTAAGAAATATGGCACTTGAAGAAGAGATGGATGTCATTCGATCATTTGACGAGGCTGTTGCAACAGCAAGGCAGGACGGAAAAAGAAAGCTCCGCTGGCCAGTTTCCGAAGTATTTGTTCTTACCAGTTCAGACACTGTGGAAAGTGCTGTAAGCCGTTTAAATGATTTATGCAGACAGCGTGCAAATGCAAGGAAAGTTTCGGTTGTCAAAGGCGCATGGGACAGAATGGGTGTTTGTGCAGAAGCAAACATGCGTGCAATTGGACCTGAATTTGGAAAAGAAGGCCCCAAAGTAAAATCTGCTATTGAAAGTGCTGATGCGGCACATTTAAAGGACGATATTTCAAAATCAGGAAGTGCCTCTTTAGACGGCTTTACAATCACTGAAAAGCATGTTGTATTCTCAGAAACAATGCCCGAAGGGATATTCCCGGCTGAGATGCCGAATGCAACAGTTTGTGTTGATGTTACACTTGATGAAGAACTTGAAGCTGAAGGATATGCCAGGGAAGTCATAAGAAGGCTTCAGGAGATGAGAAAACAGCATACTCTCAATGTGGAAGACTCAGTTTCAGCATCTGTTTTTATATCAGATGAAAGGGTGGCAAAACTACTTGAAAACTGGAAAGATGCAATTGCAAACGAAGTAAGAGCAGAAAACCTTACTTTGCAGGGCGATATAAGCAGTGATTCTGAAAACTTACAGGAATGGGATGTTGAAGGAATAAAAATGAAGATGGAAATTTCAAAGATATAAATATTTGATTTTTTATTTGATTTTTTTTATTTGATTTTCCTTTTTTTTCTCTATTTTTTTAGATTCAATATGAATCAGGTATTGATCAGACAATGCCTGAGATTATGCGATAGAGATAATCCTGTCCTTCCGGTTCATTAAAAAGCGGTGGAGACATATCGCGGACAACCTTCCTTCTATCTGTAACAACTTCAGTTTTGTCAACAGGATTGTATCCTGTTTTCTGATATGTGGTCTTATGAATTATAACGCCGCGCCTCTGCCATGCAGGTGTCTTTGAAAGATTAATGCTTCTTTCATGCATCATTTCATGCATCTGCGCCGCCTTCATACCTTTAAGCTCACGCGCCGCCTTTACAGGTGAAAAACCCTCACTTATCAGGGCATGCTGGCAGTATGCGTTCATATGGTTTCTCCATGCTTCTTTCTGCCTCCAGGAAAAATAATCACAGACGCTTTCGTTTCCAACAAGCACAACTCGTGAATCAAATGAAACAGGCTCTTTTGCACCAATTAAAAGTGTAAATGCACTTGCCGCATATGATGCACACACAGAATCTATTTTTTCAATCCTGCCATTAAAAGGAAGACGTGAGAAATACAGACTGATTTCATCAGAAAAGGTATATGCAAAATCAGGCTCAAGACCGCTTTTTGAGATTAAAGATTCACATACGCTACACATTGCATCATTAAACCCGGAATCATAGGGCTTTTTCAGATTAAGCCCTAAGGTAAGGCTGTGAAACGCCCTTCCATCAAGCCTTACTACAACAGGTGCAATTATAGAAAGACTACTGAAAATTTCTCTCTCCTGCATAAGATTCTCAAATATTTTGTCTGCCGCCTTATACGGCAGGATATAATCACAGGTATGATTCAGGTGCTTAAAACCTCTTATTCCTGTTAATTGTTTCCTTAATTAGTTTCCTTAATTGCCAGAGATCTTTTCTTTTTTTCAAATTTCTATGCAATACCAGATAATCAATAACTGATTTAATAATTTATAACTAATCCAATCAATAACCGATTAATCTTTAATCAGACGGTAATATCCCGGTTTAATCAAAATAATTAATTATTCGTCAAAAAAAATTAAATCAGTCTGTATTCTTTATATCAGTCTCTTTTTAGTAATCAATCTCTTTTGACGGGAACATATTTGAAAAGTGTCTTATTATTATGACATCTCCAATTGACCTTATAATTCTATAAGGCACTTTAATTCCCTTAAATCCCTTCAGCTGTAAAAGCTCCGGATTTAAATCACTTACTGCAAGAGAATCAATCTTTTTTGTGTCAACATTTAAGACTGCATCGTCAACAACACCTACACGGACAGCTTTCTCCGTGTAGACCTCCATCCCAAAAAGCTCAGTTATTTGTGTCTTCATTATAATCAACTGAAGGTATAATACTTAAAAGTTAAAAATATAATCTTTCCTAATGGCTGACTCAATACAAATTGGCAAAATTTCAGGCATTCCGATAAGGCTTCACTTTACATTTCTCCTGGTGATACCTCTTTTTGCATTTATAATCGGATATCAGATAGAATACACTGTTGTATTTTTGCAAAACATATTCCGGATTTCTGATATTGACACATCACTAATCACTTCAGGATATATGCCTTATTCTCTTGGAGTTATTGTAACACTAAGCCTTTTTGCCGGAGTTCTCATTCATGAACTTTCACACTCCCTTGTTGCAAAAAAAAGAGGCCTTAAGGTAAACAGTATAACCCTTCTGATTTTGGGCGGCATTGCATCAATTGATGAAGGAAAAAGTCCTGACCCTAAAATAGAGCTCCCAATGGCACTTGCAGGGCCGCTTGCAAGTTTTGCGATAGGAATAATATCATGCATTTTAGCATATCTCTCTTATGCATACATACCTGTATCAGCTCTTTCAGGACTATTTTTTTACATATTTGGATATCTGGGATTTTTGAATCTGCTTTTATTTGTGTTCAACTTAATTCCTGCATTCCCAATGGATGGAGGGCGTGTTTTAAGAGCGCTTCTTGCAAGAAGACTTCCCATATATCAGGCAACAAGAATATCGGCAGATATAGGCCGTGCATTTGCCGTTATATTCGGAATTTTAGGGATAATCATACTTAGTCCGATTCTTGTGATAATTGCAGTCTTTATCTACATCGGCGCAGGTCAGGAAGCAGAGATGACAAAGTTCAATGAGTTGTTAAGGGATGTAAAAATAAAAGAGGCGATGACATCTCCTGCAATCTCAGTAGAACCTGACCAGAATGTCGAAGAGATTGTATCTCTTATGTATTCAACAAAGCACCTTGGCTACCCTGTTATGGAAAGAGGAAGGCTTGCCGGCATGGTTACATTAAATGATATTACAAGCCTTCCGGCAATAGACCGGGATGCTATGCTTGTAAAAGATGTAATGTCAAAGGATGTTATAACACTCCCTCCGGATGCGATGCTTTCTGATGCAATGAAAATTATGTCACTTCAAAATATCGGAAGAATACCTGTTGCAGAAGACGGCAATGTAATAGGAATCGTTACAAGAACAGACATTCTGCGGTTTATTGAGCTTAAAGAAATGACATAAGAAAGAATAAAAAGAATAAAACAAAAAAATACACAAAAATAACTAAAATTTCCATGAAAAAGGGGTTTTATCACTCCATTCATGAACATTTTTATACTAAATCCAATATTAAAATTCAATGTATTCCGAAAAAGCCAATTTCCCGGTTAAAGCTTCGAGATCCTTTAAATTTTTAAAAGGCCTTTTTGCAAGAATGTTCACAGCTGTCTTTTTTCCAATTCCCGGCAGTTTTTTTACAGCGCCATGATGAAGTTTGTTGATTAAAAGAGGTTTTTCAAACCCTGTAACCGATCTGAATCCCCAGTCTGTTACAAAAGCATCAATAACTGTTCCCTCAGAGATTTCATACGGAAAACCAACAAGAATCGGATATGATCCAAGTTGTCTTCCAAAAGAGGTCTGCCCTGAAACTTCGATTATTATGTCTAAAAGAACAGTGCCGAAAGGAAATACTCTTTTTAACATTGGAAGGTCAAACTCTTTTCTCACCTTCTCTTTGAAAATTTTAAATCTCGCTTCATGCTGACCGATTGTGTTGTCAGAATAGGCTTTTGTTCCTTCAAAAGGCATTACCTGCCTGATATTAACACGCCTTACAAGAAGATTGCTTTTTAAAAGCGAAAACAGAAATTTTTCATTTAATTCGTATGTTTTTTCTGTTTCGCCTGAAAGACCCATAACAAAATTAAGACCAGGCAGAAGATGCGGAACGCCGTTTTCATCACGAATTCCGCCGACATCATTCACTATTTCAATCGCTTTTAAGACATCCTCAGGCATTGCCTTTAAGTTATTCTGTAAGATTACAGCAGGGTCTGCTGACTCCATACCAAATGCGGCAATATCACCTGCTGTATGCCACCTGACAATTGCTGATAATGCATCTTTTGACTCTTCAGGATGTGCGGCAATTGTTCCCGGATTTATGTTATCGATATGAAGTGTCTTCAAGTCGGGTGCGGCATTTCTTATTCCGGCAAACAAAGATTCAATTTTATCAGGCGAAGGGGTTGGAAATTCATCTTCTGTGACAGAACCGTATGACAACAAATCCGGCTGACGCCCAAGCCTGAAATGAAATGCTCCTGCATTAAAAAGGGCTGATACCTCACTATGAATTCCATCCTCTGTTCTGTACTGCGGCATTCCATAAAGAAATTCAGTGCAAAAAGAACAACCCCCCTTAACCGCACGCGAACATCCTCTTGCAGTTTCAAGCTCACAGATTACATATGGAAATTTTGGGTGTTGTCTGATAACAGACGCCCCCAAAACACTTCTTTTATCAATTAGAGAATATCTGAAATCACCAAAAGGCCTGCCACCCTTCAGGACTGAATTAAGCGCTGATGAAATCTCACCTGAAAGAACATAATCATAACAGGAATAATTTTCCTTTTGTGCAGTCTTCCCACCTCCGGAAGAGCTTCCAAAAACAACCGGGCCGCCAAGACATTTAACCGGATTTTTAAGACTGCTTCCAATACCAAATATCTCGTTTGCAGACGCAGGTGTTCCTCCGAGATATTTACCAGGCACAGTAACGCCTGATATAAAAATAAAGAGATCTTTTTTTTCAATTTCACAGATGAGTGAAGGATTCTTTCTAAGCTCATCTATTGTAGAATATGTTACAGAAAAGCCGTTTTCAATGCATACTCCTGCACAGTATCTGACATAGGGTGAGATATAAGGCGATACTCCAAAGCATGCAGGCTCATCAATATAGCCGTCCAGAATGAATGCTTCAGAGGTCATAACCCAAAATTCCTAAAAGTTCGCGGGCAATCATAAGTTTTCCATGTTTCATGGGATTGACCGAAGAATCATCAAGGTCAAAGCCGGCAAGCCTTACTTTGGATGCTCCAAGCTCTACTGCTGTGAATACAGCCCTGTCACCGTCTGTAAACCCGCCAAAGTTATAAACACCTTTTACAGGTCTGCTTTGCGTTGTAATGACAACGGGGCCTTTGAACAGCGGCACCCAGTTTTTGAGAAGTGAAATATTGTCGCCATGCGCATGAACAACCATGATTGTTCCTGACCGGCTCATCTCCAAAAAACTGTCCTCACAGCCATCCAAATCTGTAGAGATAATATCAGGTCTTATTTTGGATTTGTACAGATAGTCTGCCGCAGCATCGGCGGCAAAAACAACTCCTTCAATCCTGCTTATTTCATCTTTAAGGCAGGGTGCATTGCCACATACTGTGACATTTTTTCCATCTAATGCCAGTTTCAATTTCTCAATATCATCTTTTGATGTTAAAGTGCGGGCAAATTCTGCGGCCCGCTCATCATCAGCTCTTTCAAAGCCAAAATAATCAAGAATGCGCAGATAATGCGGCTCCCAGTCCTCAAACTTCATTCTGCTCTTCTTTTCCAAGCCCGACAATTTCTGCAAAGCGCTTTAAAAGTGGATCGATTACTAAAGAGAGAAGCTCTTCTTTATTTTTTACAAGTATAAAAGAGTGCAGAGGTATCCTTGCCGCCGCCATATTTGCATGTCCTCCCGCTTCACCAATCCCTTCAAAGGCCTCCTTCATAACATTCCCAACATGCATTCTGATGTCTTTGTTTCGTGCGGAAATTGTGATATAATCCTCACCAATCCCATATGCAACGGCTGTGTTTATTCCTTCAAGCTGAATTAAAAGGTCTGCCGCCTGAGGGATGACATCGCGGTTCTTTACATATCCAACATTTGTAAAAAGATAGCCATTCTGAACCTTTCTGTTTTTTATTGCATAACCTATTGCATCCATTGTTTCAATAGACATTGAAGGGGATGTGATTTTGTCGAGGAGTTCCCCGTCAGTTAAGGGAAGGAGGAATGCGGCGTAATTTAAGTCCTGCGGCGTTAAGCTTCTTGAAAAATCCTTTGTGTCTGCGCGTATACCATACAAAAGAGCTGTTGCAACTTTTTGATCAACTGAGATATCAAGTTCCTGCAGGTACTGAGTCATTATGCTTGCAGTTGCTCCGACACCAGGTCTTATATCAACGAAATGAACAGATCTTAAATCATCATCAGGAGTTTTGTGGTGATCGATTATGATATCCACTTTTTTGTCATTGGGTAAGAAATTGTTGCTCCCGGGATATGACGAATCAACAAGTGCCAGGTAATTACAGCCTTCAAGTATCTCTTCAGATGTATCTTCGGTTACTTTTTGAAGCTGAATATCAAGAAGAGTTACGAATGCACGGTTTTCCTGATGACCGATTTTTCCGTCATAGAAAATTTTACTCTCAAGTTTGCCGCCGCTTGCCTCTTTTCCGATTGCACATAGCGCCATTGCGCTTGAGATAGCATCAGGATCAGGATTTGTATGTAGAATAATTCCCATGGTTCCTTCACAATTTGAGAGGAAATGATAGAGTTTTCTCGCAAGTCTTGACGAATGAAGCCTTCTTATGTGATGTACAGCGGTTTTTGCAAATACTTCCTGAGGATACAGGGCAATATCAGCACCGGCCTGTTCAAGAAGAGACAGACTTAATCTGTCAATTGCCCTTGCAATGACATAAGCAGACGGATATTTTTCTTTTACTCTTTTTACAGCCTCAAGATTTGCGTTCTTGTCGCTTGAGAGGACAAATACCACCTCAGGTACCGGAAGACCTTCTAACAGCTTTAAATCAGTAATATCACGAACAATAGCTTCATAATTCTGATCTCTTAAATCATCGACACGTTTCTCATCGCTGTCAATAACTATCACATGATCTGTATCATGCACAAGCTCTTCAACTACATTGTAGCCGATGCTTCCGCATCCAAGAACCATATATTTCACTTTGTCAGATGTTCCATTCGGCAGACTATCAGGCATGTATAATTACGTTATCTCTCAAAGGTATTTAGACAATTTCCGAAATGTTTATCTGAAAGTAAGTGTCAGTTATTTAGGCACAACAAAGGGCCTGTAGCTTAGTCAGGCAGAGCGACGGACTCTTAATCCGTAGGCCAGGGGTTCAAATCCCTTCAGGCCCGTTTTTGCAATTTTTTTTTGGAACTTTTAAAAAAATCATTCTAATTATAGGTTATTTTTGATTCTAAATCCGATTTAACTTTTATTTTGAAAAAAACAATTAGGAAATCTCCAACAAAATCCAGTGATTTTCTTAGAATTTTAAAAAAAAAATTCTTTTTTTCCTGTGCGGCATCTGATATTTTTTTGTCTTTTTGCCGTATTTGCTATTAATTATCCATTAATTCTTTTATGATTCACATTTTCTTTTAAAACGTCCATGAAATTATATTTCATGCTAACTGTTTCATGTAAGTTACGAAGTAACTTTCATGTAAAACGCACATAAAACGCACATGATGAGCTTTTTTCATCACACAAAAAGTGATGAAAGTTTATCAGGAATTTTGACTTTCATAACAAATTGATTTTTCAACCCTGCATCCAGTATGCAAAATATATGCAAAATGTTCATTTCTGCTTATCTTCCAAGCTTTAAAAGCATCTCTTCAAGACTCGGATAATGTGATTCAATTTTCCTTATTCGTCCGCCTGATGAGGAGACAGCGGCCGTAAGGGAATTTAAGGTATCGACATTATCTAATTTTGCAGAATATATTCCAGCTGACAGATCATAATTTTCGATTATGCTGTCTATAACATCTTTATCTTCGGTTACAAACTCGACAATGTAATAGACTGATCCAAACTGTTCCCGAAGCTCGTCCATTGTTCCAAAGGCAACCTCTTTTCCTCTCTGAAGGATCATCACCCTGTCGCAAAGCTCTTCAACCTGATAAAGATTGTGCGCACTTAAAAGAATTGTCTTTTTCTTATCAGACTTCATAGAACGCAGAAATTCACTTATATACCTCGAAGTCATTGGATCAAGACCGGATGTAGGTTCATCATAAACAAGGTATGATGGATCATGAATCAAAGAACGGGCAATCGCAACCTTCCTTTTCATTCCCTTCGAAAGTTCACCAAGCTTTTTACCCCCGGCATCAAGACTTAAATCATGCAAAAGTTCATTGCTTCTTGCCTTTACACTCTCAGGCGTCATATTATAGATTTCACCAAAAAAGGAAAGATATCCTTCAACAGTCATTGTTTCATAGAGACGTGACTCTTCAGGAAGATAGCCAAGATTTTGCTTTAATGCATCAGGATTTTTAATGACATCAATATCTCCGGCAGTCAGCTCACCTGATGAAGGTGCAATCAGACCTGCCATTATTTTCAGAAGCGTAGTCTTTCCTGCACCGTTATGCCCAACAATCCCAAATATTCCGGAATCTTCAAGGTCGAAACTAACATTGTCAAGTGCTAAAAAGCCATCATAATCCTTTGAAATAGAGTTGGCACGCATCATTTTTTCAGATATACCTCTAAGCAGTGTATTTAATAAAACTTATTATACAAACAGGTCAGAAACAGTCATCAGATAAACCATATTATATCATTAGGTCTACAATGAAAACGTCCATGAAATTATATTTCAGGAATATTTTATTTGAAAGAAAAACGGAGGGAAATATTTAGTGACAGGTTCCATTCACCTGATAAAAACCATTGCAAAATGGGAGATAAAACGTTTTACAGGAACAATGAGCAAAGAAGCTCTGCCGGTAATAGTAGCGTTGTTCATAGCCTTAATAATTGCAACAGGATTTTCTCAGCAAAGCGGAATCCACCTCCAGGACGATATCTATACAATAGGGACTGATTCTGAAGAGGTTTTATCAATAATTGCAGGAGATAATCGTTTCTCCGCTTATAAAATTCCTGACGGATATGTGCCTTCCGAGGGCACATTTGATCTGCTGGTTCTTCAGGACATTGTTTACTCTTTACCGGACGATAGGAGTCAGGCAGCGCTTGGGGCATTTGAAAAGGATTATTCAAGGTATCAGATTTATGTCTACAACCGAGAAGAAGATCTCTATGCCGCATATCCCCTCTGGATTGAAGAGCAGTTTGTGATAAGCGATATCGACTTTATTGCAACACAAAGCGGCCAGCGGGCATTTGCACCTCCAAACCCTCGAATTAAACCATATCCTGACAATGATTATCCAACACTTGAATACCCCTCCGGCGATATTGACATTTCAGCAGAAGAGCTTAGAAAACAGCTTTTATCGGGCGAAAATGTAGACAAGAATGTTCAAAGATATACTGATGTTTTATCATCTTCATCATCTGATACAATAACAAAATTCAAAACCCCGGCCCAGCTTACACCATCGCTTCCATTTGACTCAATAATACTTGTTTTTGTATTTATCTTCCCGCTGTATTTCACATCCCAGTTTTTCATGATGAGTATAATGAATGAAAGAATAGAAAGGAATGGAGAAGCACTTTTATCTACGCCTATAAAGCCATATCTGATAATAATCGGAAAAGCACTTCCATACTTTTTGATGATGCTTGTAATCTCAACAATCCTGACACTTCTTATTGAAAGCCCTCTTTTAATCCTTCTTCCCTTATTTCCGGTGATATTGTTCTTCCTCTCAGCCGCTCTTCTAATTGGAATGATCTCAAGAAGCTTTAAGGAGCTTTCATTCATCTCAATATTTTTCTCAACAATTGCCACATCATATCTGTTTTTCCCAAGCATTTTTGCAAACATCCATGTAATAAGCGCAATTTCTCCCCTCACACTTGTAATCTATCAAATCCAGGGAGACCCTGTAACATTTTATGACTATGTTTATTCAACATCACTTTTCTTTTTGACAAGTGCGGCAGTATTTTATCTTGCTGTCAAAAACTTCAATGAAGAAAGGCTCTTTAACTATCATAAGCTTCTTTTGAGAATGATGGAGTTTATCGACTCTGTCATCTCTAAAGAGTGGACAAATACTTCACTTTTTGGTATAAGCATATGCACAATTCCATTTGTTTTCATGGCACAACTGATGCTTCTGGTGCTTTTGTTTAACTTCCCAATGCCGTACTCGATAATCCTTCTGCTTATTTTAGCGGCATTCATAGAAGAATTCGCAAAATCAATCGGAATTTTTACATTAATCAGCAAAAGACCACATTACCTCACATGGAAAAATCTGATTTTCGCATCTTTCGCAGTTGCTGCAGGCTTTTTGGTAGGTGAGAAGCTTTTACTTTTTGCAACACTTGCAGAAATCTCTGATTCAATATTTGGAGCCGTTCTTTTTGCAAGCCTTCATGTGCTGTGGCTTCCGCTTTCACTGCATCTGATAGGTGTATTGACCACCGGGGCTGTTTTAAAGATTGCAGGAAAAAGATTTTTTGTTCCGGCACTTATTCTGGCAACAGTTGTTCACAGTTTATACAATCTTTACTTTATTCTTGGATGGAGCGGATAGAAAATGAATACTAAAAACTGCCTGATCATTGCAAAAAAAGAATTGAAGAGTCTTTCAAGCGAGAAAACAATATTGCTTGCAATAGTTCTTCAGGTATTTATTGCAATGTTTTCCTCGTTTCTTTTAGTCGGACTTGCATCAATGTATAATCCTGATTCCATAAGCCAGCATTCAAACATAAAATACCCTGTTGCCTATACAGGTGAGTCCCCGGATTTTTTAGATTACCTCAAAAACAACCGAGATTTCGTTGTCTATGAGATGGAATTATCACCTGCTGTTGCCGCATTAAAGGAGAGAAAATTATCAGGTGTTATCTGGATGACAGATGTGCCGGCAAATTCAGAGTACCCGATAAAAATAACGCTTTATACAATCGAAAATGACATTTCATCAAGCCTTGTCAGTGTTAAATTAAAGTCTATAATGCTTGATTATGAAAAAGATTTGCGGGAGATAAGAAGCGACAGGCTGACGCAGACACCTCTGGAGATTAAAATCCCTGCTTCAAGCCCTTCGGGAGATTTTTATGAGTTTGTCTACGGACTTTTGATACCGCTTTTAGTTTTCATGCCGGCAATAATATCCGGGGCATTAATAATTGATCTGATAACAGAGGAATACCAGCAGGATACTCTTGAAACCCTCATGTCGACGACAATCACTTTTCCGGAAATGATCTGGGGAAAAATTCTTGCATGTTTTATTCTTGTTCCACTGCAATCTGCCGGATGGATGATACTTTTAATTCTAAACGGAATCTATATCTTTGGCCCTCTTGAAATTATTGCACATGTTTCTGTGGCTTCTCTTTCACTTATCCTGATAGGCGCAATTTCAGCTCTTAAATATCGTGAGAGGACAAATGCACAGTTTATCTTTTCAGCCGCCATTGTTGTAATAATTCTTTTTTTCCTCGCTGTTCCTATGAATACAGCAAATATAATAGCAAGGCTTTCTGTTGGCTCAATAGGTGCTGAACACTGGATTGTCTTTTTCTTAATGACAGGTATTACGGCGATGCTTTCGTTGATTACTACAAAATATGCAAAAAGAATTCGAAAAAATTTTGTTTAGCAGGATATAATTCTTATTTACCATGAAAACGTCCATGAAATTATATTTCATGTAAAATCAAATTATGATTTTCATGAAACAGTGCATGAAACTTTTTTTTTCATGAAAGTTTTTTAAGAATCGAATAAAAAAGATTTTTACATCAATCCTCCAAATAGAGAAAATACCTATAATAATAATTTTCAAAATTTAGATTTTCGGAGTTTGTATATGAAAGTCAGGTTAAAATTTCTTCTGGTCATTTTGTTTTGCTCTTTGCTTTTACACGCAGTATCAGGTTCTGAAGAATCAGGGTTCACAGTTCAGACATCTCAGGACACTGCACAAATTGGAGATATTGTAAAAATTAAAAGCACAATTCCACTTAAAAATTCAGGTTGCATATATCTTTTTATGACAGGCCCTAATCTGCCTGAAGAAGGTGTGCCAATCGAAGGCGACATAAGACATGCAAAGATTCCATATGACAAAATCTACCTTTCAGGTGTTGTCTTTGAAAAAGAATGGGATACAGGTCTGATTATTGGCGGTCTTGAAGGAGGAGAATATACAATTTATATCTCCACAATAAAACAAAACGCCATCAATCCGGAAACAGGAACATATGCAACGTCAAAAATAACTATTACTGATCCTAAAAATTCAAAGAAAACAGAGACACCATTATCTCTAACCTGTGTATTTGGTTCACTGATTGCCGCCGGCTTATATCTGAAGAAAAAAATTTATCAAAAAATTTAATAAATCATCTTTTTTCAAAAAATATATTTTTCAGGAATCCCTCAGATTCAAATCTTTTTGAAATTTTACAACCTCATTCAGAATATTATTTAAAAAGTATTGAAAATAGTATCCAAGAATAATCCAACATATTATTCAAAATATTCAGGGCAACAATGCATAATTTATTGCTCCCGATGATTGCTTTTTCACATATTTACAGCATTTTTTGGAAGTTCAGCCAGCAGATTATGTCTGATTTTACAATTCCGGCGGACACATAGAATATGTTTTAGAATCTGTGCGAAAGAAAAATTATTAAACCATTACAAATACCATTTCTGAATTGATTATTTATGGTAAAGAATAATGCTTTTCGATTTGGTCTTTTGATTCTCGCAATTTTTGCGACAATCACTGTTTCAGCAGGTGCAGACGAAATTGTCGGAAACCAGTTGGGTTGGATAACATTCCATACAAATGTAGATGGAGCAACAATTTACATCGATGGAAGTGCGGCAGGAACAACAGTAAATCAGGTATATACAGAAACGGTATACCTTGACGGAAGCCCGGGCAGTTTTCCTAAAACCGCATACGCTGCAAAATCAGGGTTCACAACATCAGGCACACAAAATCTTGGCACTCCTTCAGCAGGTCAGACACTTAACTATTACATGACACTAAATCCTTCCGGACCATCTACAGGTTCGATTTATGTGACATCCTCACCTTCCAACGCAATGGTCTACATTGACAATGTTTATGTTGGAAATACACCTCACTCTGTCGGAGGTTATACTCCTGGAAACCATAATGTCGAAGTTGTCAAATCTGGATATGAAAACTGGGCATCAAGTGTATATGTGACAGCAGGAAGCTCGACTACTGTTCAGGCATCACTAAATCCGGTACAGACACAGGGAACAATTTCAGTCAAGTCTTCCCCTTCCGGTGCAAGTGTATACCTTGACGGAAACTACAAAGGTCAGACTCCAACAACAATTACCGGAGTTATAAAAGGTGCACATGTAATTGAGCTTAACAAAGCAGGGTACTATGAATGGACAGGTCAGGTAACAGTGTACCCCGGACAGACAGCATCTATCTATCCGACACTTCAGCCTCAGCCAGCTCCATCAACAGGAACAATTTATGTTTCATCAACACCAGGCGGGGCTTACGTTTATCTTGACGGATCATATGAAGGAATAACACCAGGTTCAGGTTCAATGGCTATTGACAATGTCAATTCCGGTACACATACATTAAACCTCAAGTATTCCGGATATAAAGATGCAACAACAACAGTGACTCTTATCGGAGGTGGAACAGCCTCTGCAAACATTCCTCTAACACCTGTTTCACCTGCGGTTTCAACAGGAACACTTTCCCTGACATCTATTCCGACAGGAGCAAATGCATTTGTAAATAACGAGTACAAAGGAATAACACCTTTTACACTCACTCTTGATGCAGGACAGTATGACATAACCTTCAGACTCCCCGGATACACAGATGCAACAACAACCGCAACAGTTAATGCAGGTGCATCATCAACAGTCCAGGGCTCTTTGGTTCCTGTTTCACAACAGACACAGTCAGGCAGTCTTCCATTCGCAGTAATTGGAAGCATCATTATCGCAGGATTTGTTCTTGCAGTAGTGTCAAAAAGAGAATAATGAATCAATGAAAGAAATGAGGAAATAAGAAAAAATTGTGAATGAAAATTAATGTCAGAAAAAAATAAAAATTTTTAACAAATTTTTTCAAGCTTTTTTTCAGGTTTTTAAATCAGGCTTTTAGTTTGATCAGACAATAGCTGAAGTTTTTATCTCAGTTACCAGTATATTTTGACACAGTAAATTGAACCAGAATTTTGGTGTAATCTGGCATATAGTGCACCAGAATTAAATTCCTTAAATCTTCATTCCAGATAAGATATTTTTTAGCCTTTACATCATAATAATGTAATTGAGTTTTATGAGATTTACCGTCATATCGCCTGACATCTACACATACGGTGCAATGCTTATTGCCGGAATTTTAAAAAACAACGGATATGACGTTGTTATAAAAAACACTCTTTCTGCGAGTCCAAAAGACACAGTTCTTTTAAGCCTTTATTCAACTCAGCATCTGATAAATGAAGAAATAAAATCATTTGTTGCAGAAAGAAAAAAAACACAGGGAGAAGTGTTTGTTGGCGGACCTGTCTCAGCATACCCTGAAATTATTTTTGGCGAGTTAAATCCCGACTGTGTCATTACAGGAGAAGGTGAAGATACAGTTCTTTTAATTGCAGAGAAGGGAATCTCAGATGATATTCCCGGTCTTTCATATAGAGATGAAAAAGGAGATATAATAAAGACAAAACATGCAGGGCCTGCATCAATAAATCGTCCTTTGCCTTTGATTCCAAAAGATATAGCAAAACAAAGCATCAGAGGAGCATCTGCATATATTGAAACACACAGAGGATGCACAGGTGCCTGCACATTCTGCCAGGTGCCAAGATATTTTGGACGTAACATAAGAAGCAGAGAACTTGAGGATATTCTAAAGGAAGTCAGGGAATTTAAAAAACACGGTGCAAAGCGGATATCAGTATCAGGAGGAACAGGATCTCTATACAAGTACAAAAACGGACAGATTGATGAAGATGCTTTTGTTGAACTTTTAAAAGGCATGGCCAAAATTATGGGCCCCAAAAATGTTTCCTCTCCTGACATCCGTGTGGACTGTATAAGCGATAAAATACTTGATGCAATAAGGGATTATACAATTGGCTGGGTATTTTTTGGACTTGAATCAGGAAGCGATAATGTGCTTATGCATATGGGGAAGGGTGCCAGAGTAAAGCAGGCATCAGATGCTGTTTACAAATGCCGTGAGCATGGACTAAAAGTTGCCGGAAGTTTCATTGTCGGCCACCCCCTTGAAACAGAGACAGATTATGAACTGACAAAAGATTTTATTGCAGAACATTATCTTGACGATGTTTTTGTATCAATTGCAGAACCTATTCCTAAAACGCCGCTAGCAGATCTTGTTTTAAAAACGCCGTCAGAAAAAAACCCCACATATGTTCCACACGCAGGAGAATATAAAAGCTTGAAGCTTTCAGAGAGTGAAGCAAGATCTTTTGATCTTCAGATGCACGCTGATATGTTCAAACCAAATCTTCATGTTGTAACTGACGAGGTCTTCAATGCGTATCTTAAAGGAGTCAGAAAAGACGGTTTTGAAGTAAGAGCGGCAACAGATTTATTATTCAAGTACTACTACAATTCTGAAAATTAACGAGACAAACTGGAAAAAATAATTCTGAAAAACAGACAGAAAAATACAGAAATAAAAAAATAAAAACTAAAAAAAAGGTATATTCGGGAGATACTCAGGTGGCATTTAACTTCAAATTACGTTCTTTTAGAAATCTTTCAGATAAACTTCGCTTTATAGGACCAGGTATTCTTCTTGCAATTGCCGCCGCAGGTGAAAGTGGAATCTCAGAAGCACTTGAAATCGGTGCGCACTATCATTTTGAACTTATCTGGGTTATAATTCTTACATTAATCTTTAAGTTTGCCTTTACAAACGGCATTGCAAGATATACACTTTCAACTGGAGAGACAATTTTTGAGGGTCTTACAAAAATACCGGGGCCTAAAAACTGGACCGTTGTTTTCATCACACTGATATTTCTTTTAGAGATGTTCGCATACGGAGGAATGCTTCTTTTTGGCGCAATCTTCATCGACTACTATCTGCCGGGAGTATACTTTGAAAGGCTTATTGCTTTGATAACCCTTGCTGTAATTTTGTTTTTGCTATGGAAAAATTCATACGAAAGAATTGAAATAATCGTTGTTGCAATTGCAATCTGCCTTTTTGTTGGAATAGGCTACTGTTTGTTAGGATTTAACCTCCCAATAGAGTCAATTGCCGCAGGTGTCATTCCAAAAGTTCCGCCAGGCTCAGTCCTTTCGATTATGGCTTTGATGGGCGCAATAGGTTCGGGATTAAATCTTTTATTATATACTGTATGGCTTCATGAGAAAAGTCATGGTGAATGCGGCCCTGATTTTTTCAAAAAATACATACGCTATGTAAACCTCGATCTTTTGCTTGCGTTCTTCCTGGTATCTGTAATAACAATTCTTTTCATGACTCTTGGTGTAAGCGGATTTGTTGTATCATTCATAGGTCATGGTGAAGAATTAAGTCTTGATGCAATCATTGTTCAGGTTTTATATGTTTTATCAAACGTTCCCTTTGGAAATGCATTCTTTTTGATATTCGGTTATCTTATAATGTTTGGTGCGGCAATCACAGGAATAGACGGTCGTGCCCGTGCAATATCATCCGTTTTAAAGAGCTCATACTCTACAAAATTTTCAGAGATGCAGCTTTACAGGATTCTCATCTTAATTTTTGCAGGAATTATTGCATCCGCGGTTATATTTGGAGAACCCTCAGCCCTGATTCATTCGGTCTCTGCTATTGCATCTATCATGTTTGCCCTGCTTGGATTCATGGTAATTTACCTTGATCTAAAACTGCCTGATTATTCACGCGGCAACAGGGTCTGGCTTTTGATAATGGTACTTGGAAGTTCCGCATTTTTATTTATGGCGCTAATGATGGAGGGAACTTTCATCATTGTCGGACTTCCGCTCATCGAAAGCCTTGTCCTTTTGATTATTCCGGTATACATCTTCACTAAAACCGAGCTTTTCAGAAAGTGCATAACAAGGCGGCTTGAGATAGCAGACTTCATATGGGTCATTCTGATATTTGCCGCAATCTCAGTTTACGGAGCTTTCAGGGGAATTCCAACAGAAGGAATAGTTATCAATGCAGGTCATGTCGGCCCGATGATTGCAGGAATTATATGCGGGCCTGCCGCCGGTGCACTTACAGGTCTTGCCGGAGGAGTCTATATTTTTGAAACCGGCGGAAGTACTGCACTTATATTTGCAATTGGAACAATTGCATCAGGGATAATCACAGGTTACTTTACATATTACTGGAGAGGAAATCTCACATACTCAAAAGGAGCTTTAATGGTAATTGCCGCAGAGCTTTTCTGCTATGTGGCAGTTCCGCTCATTCTTCTAAAAGATACAGCATTTGTCGCAGATCTTCTTCGAAGAAGTTTTCTGCCAATGCTCATCGCCAATATGACAGGTGTTTTAATCTTTATCTACTTCTTAAAAGAAGGAAAATACTGCATTATTCATAAACAAAAAAGCCGGAATAATATTAAGTTTAGGCCTGGAAAAAAAGATGTTTCCCTCTCAGACGATAAAGGCAAAAAAGAATCCCAACAGGAGAGGTTGTAATGGATATAAAAATACCCCGCTCTAATTTTAGAATTAAGCTTTCAACAATTATATTTCTGATTCTTATAATCACAGGGCTTGGTTTTCTCTTCCTTTACAATTTTGGCCCTGCACCTGAAAGCTACCCTGAAGAAATTAAAATAGGAGCAATTCTTCCGCTTTCGGGAAGCATGAAAGAGTACGGAATCGAAATAAAACAGGGAATCGATCTTGCAGTTGAAGATATAAACAGCGCAGGAGGACTTAGGGGAAGGCCTGTATCTGTTGAATACTTTGATAATATCGGAAGCGAAAATCTGGCTGTTTTTGGATTTAAGGGTATGGTGGATGATAAAATACCAATAGTCATAGGTCCGGTTTCAAGCAACATCGCACTTGTCCTTGCAGGTCTTGCAGAAGAGTTGGAAACTGTTTTAATCTCTCCTACTGCAACAAATCCGGGTCTTTCGGATTACAAAAATTATGTTTTCAGAACCATATCGTCTGATGTATATCAGGGAAAAGGCATTGCAAAAGTTCTTCCAACACTAAACCCCGGTGTAAAAACGGCCTCTGTGATATACATAAATACAGATTATGGAATCGGACTTAAAAGCTCATTTGAGGATTGGTTCCCTCAGGCAGGAGGAGAAGTTGTTTTTTCAAAAAGCTATGAAGCAGGAGAGCCTGACTATTACAATCTCATAAACGAGCTTAAAGAGAAAAATTCCGATGCTGTTGTATTGGTAGGAACTGTTGAAGATGCTACAACAATTCTCAAAAACGCAGATGAGATGAATCTTGATACAATATGGTTCTGCTCGGAGGGTCTTATAAACGCAGTTATTCCTGAAACTGTCGGAGAATATAGTGAAGGAATATGTGCTCTTATGCAATCAAGCCAGATACAATCAAATGTATTCATAAACCGATATATGAAAAAATACAATAAAACTGTGGACTGGCCTGTGACTTACGGATATGATACCATGATGGTTGTTGCAGAAGCGGTTGGTGCATCAGACTATGATGGAAAGAGCATAAGCGATGCCCTTAAGCGTGTAAGGCATATTGGTCTTTGCGGGCCGAAGGTATTTGATGAGAATGGAGATATACCGCCTGCCTATGATATTATGAGAATTGAAAAGGGCAAATGGGAAAGAGTCAAATGGAATCAGGTTGTCTTCAGCGAGGATAGCCAGACAGAGAGTCATTGAATTATTATTTTTTTTGAGATTTATAATTCTTTTATTTAAACTTCATACAAAACATTCTGCTTAAAACTGCCTGATTTTTCCTTATTCCAAACCTGAATTTATTCCATACCCATAATAATCTACTCAGATAATTTCTCTTTTTTTCTTAGGTTCTTCTTAAACCCGATTACTATCAGATATACTATAACACTAAACAGAATTATTGTGGCGCCGGATGGAACGTTTAGTTCATATGAGAGAAATATTCCTGTTGTTGTAAAAAAAATCCCCGTCAGAACTGACAGATAAATCATCATTTTAAGATTACCTGTGAATTCACGTGCAATTGCCGCAGGGAGAGTCAAAAGCGCAATTACAAGTATTATTCCTACCACCTGAATCAGCATAACAATAGTAACAGCAGTTAGAATCAAAAGGACTGTCATCACAAACCCTGATGGAATATTCATTACTGATGCATACTCTTCATCAAATGTAACTGCCAGAAAATGATTGTAAAAGAGTCCGATAATTAAAATAATTCCAATAACTATTGCAAACATCAGGAAAAGATCTGATGAGGGAACCAGCAGGATGTTTCCGAATAAATATCCAAAAAGATCAGGCGCGAATCCCGGTGTTAAATATATAAGCATAATTCCAAAAGCCATTCCCCCTGCCCAAACAGCGCCAACAAGAGTGTCCAGATGCTGATGAGCAACGCTTCTAAGCCTGGCAATAAAAGCCGCAACAGCAATACAAAAAACCATTGCTCCGGCTATTGGATCAAATCCAAGATAATATCCAAGCCCTATTCCTCCAAAGGATGCATGCGAAATTCCACCGGATAAAGAGACCATTCTTTTAACAACCACAAAACTTCCGATTATTCCGCAGGCAACACTTGCTAAAATCCCTGCTAAAAGAGCGTTTCTAAAAAATTCATAACCAAGAGCGGCAATCATAATCTCTCCTTTATCCTCCTGTGTTAGTGCTTCTCCAAAACCCGGTGGGCAAGGCCATGGGCAATCAGATCTACCGGACATTTGTAGGCGGAAAGAAGCATATCATCGGTAATTTCATTATTGTTGTGTGTGTAGAGTTTTTTGTTTAAACATGCAATAATATCAATATTGGATGACAGAACACCAATATCGTGGGTTACAAGAACAATTGTCATCTTTTTATGAAGATCCATTAAGATATCATGGAATTTGTCCTCTGTTGGAGAGTCAACATAAACAGTTGGTTCGTCCAGCAGGAGTATTTTGGGTTTTCCAACTATTGCGCGTGCAATAATCGCTCTTTGTTGTTCACCACCGGAAATCTCACTTATGCTTCTTGAAGAAAGTTCAGAAATTCCCAAAGATTCTAAAGCCTCATCAACAAGCTCGTAATCAGAAGCGGAATATTTTTTTCTAAGGCCTCCTATGTGTCCCAGCCTTCCGGTAAGCACCATCTCAGAAACAGTAATTGGATATTTGAAATCAAATGTATGAAACTGCGGCACATATCCTAAAAGATAGCGGTTTTTTTTAGGTTCCTCACCATATATTTCAACTGTTCCAAAATCAGGTTTTATAAGTCCAAGGATTACTTTCAAAAGGATTGATTTTCCGCCGCCATTTGGACCGATTATTGCATAGGACTCTCCCTCTTTAATTTTAAAATCAACATTGTCAAGAACTTTTTGATTTTCCTTGTAAACTGTGACCTTTTTTACTTCAACAGCAGTATCAGGCATATTTAGACCTCCGAGAATGCTTTGGCAACAGATTCTAAATTTTCAATGTAGTTTTCAGAGAGCGGATCAATCAAAACCACTTTTCCTGATATTGCATTGGCAATTACCTCAGCACTTCTTGTAGTATGCTCAGGTGATGCAAATACAACTTTTATGTCCTTTTCTTTTGCCATATCAATTATTTCGGCAATTTCTGCAGGTGAAGGCTCTTTTCCATCACTTTCAACAGATATAAGATTTAAAGAATAATCCCTTGCAAAGTATGACCATGCCGGATGGTAAACTAAAATTGTCTCTTCTTCTCTTCCGGAAAGCTCGGATTTGATTTTTTTGTCAGCCTCATCTATTTTTTCAGCGTAATTTTGAAAGTTAGCCAGAAAATAATCTTTCTCATCAGGACTTACCTCAATTAAACCTTCACAGAAGTTCTCAGCCATTTTTTTCATATTTTGTGGTGACAACCAGATATGAGGATCCACTCCATTGTTTTCTCCGGTTATTAAAGATATTCCGTTTGAACAATCAACAATTTTCATATCCGGATTTATGCTTTTTATTTTATCCATCCAGGCAAGCTCAAATTCTATTTGAGAGCCGGTCATTGCATAAAGTTCGGTTTCAGAGAGGGCTTTTAACTGCCCCGATGTAAGCTCATATGTATGAGGATTTGAGCCGGGCGGAATCATGACATAAACATCAACCCTATCTTTTCCTACAGCCTCTGCAAACTCCTTTTCAGGAAGTATTGATACAGCAACAGTTAATTTGGAATTGTTATCTGAGTAGTCAGAGATGTTTTCAGAGTTTTGTGTACACCCTGAAAACAAAATCGTTAAAAAATTCATCATAATAAGGGCAATTAACAGAAGAAATATATCGTTTCTTATCCCTGCTTTCATAGTATTCCCCATAATTGTTTTATTTTTCATATTGCCATTCAGCCTATAATTTATTTTGGGTAGAAATCCTAAAAACCAAAAAAAATGTTTTAATTCAGTCTATATTCTATCCAGAAGTTAATATTTTATTTTAGGCAGACATCAGCTAAAGCCTAAAATTATCAGGATTTAAAAAAATTCCTAAAGAATGATAAAAAATTCTCAAGACAAAAAAGAGAGTTTTGATTCTGCAATTATTTGGACACTAAATGTTTATACTAAAAGAAATATCAAAAGAGACTTTGAATTAAAACATATATGTTATTAACATTTAGTATAAACGTAATAATAAAGGTAAAGACGTAATGACCCGAAATTTAAAATCTTTTGAAGAGGCCTCAGAGTTTCACGGGCATAAATGCCCGGGTCTTGCTTATGGATACAGGGCCGCAGAATATGCATTAAAAGAACTGTTCCAGGACAGAGCGCAGGATGAAGAGCTTGTAGCAATTGTTGAAAACGATGCATGCGGTATTGATGCAATCCAGTTTTTAACCGGCTGTACAATAGGGAAAGGGAATCTTATTTTCAATGATTACGGAAAGCAGGTTTATACATTTATTAAAAGAAACGGAAACGATGCCGTAAGGATTGTTCAAAAAGATAAAACCTCAATGGGTGATTTTGACAAAGTCACAGGTGAACTTTCAGATAAAGTCTTTTCAAACACTGCAACAGATGAGGAGAAAAATGAATTTTTCAGGCGAAGAGAGATAGTTATGAATAAAATTCTTCAGATGCCTGTTGAGGATTTATATACCTTAAAACACATTAAACCGCAAATTCCGGAGAAGGCAAGATTGTTCAAATCCCACAAATGTGCAAGATGCGGAGAGAATGTATCTGAATCAAGGGCAAGAATTGAAAACGGAGAGATTGTCTGTATCCCGTGCTTCAATGAATATTCCCGGGGATGGTAAAATAAATCTTAAATTTTAATTTTATTTATTTTAGTTTTCATCTGAATTTTTATATTTTTTTATATTTTTGCCCACATCAATATATAAATCCGGTGTCAAATTATTTCGGGATACTACTCTTTTTCATATTCTTCATAACATTTCTGTTTTCAATCATCAACTGCTGTTTCCTGAAAGAATAGTTTTTTTTCCGGCCTTATGATCCTTCCAAAGCCAATAACCTGCAAGTCCCCCGGATACTATCGACTGGACTATTATATAGATAATTATCATAATTATCGCAATTGATAATTCAGAAAAACTGCTTAAAACTATCAAAAAAGCAACTCCTGCATTTCTATTAACTGAACTGATGAGCATTGACTTTTTCTCATCTGCTTTTTTACTCCCGAAATAATATCCTATAATTGCAGAGAATAAAACTGCAATTATTATTGCAGGAAAAGCATTTGTTCCAAATACCGCTGAGAAAAATCCACCATGAGACTCTTTTAGAAATATCATGAAAAGAGATGCAACAATTACTATGAAGGCTGATACATTTGATACCCAAAATGCTCCCCATGAAAGTTTTTTTGCCAGTCGCGGCTTTGATTGACTAAGATAAATCCCAAAAAATAAAGGAAGCATCTGAATAAGTGCAAGGGTTTTGATAACCGGCAATGGATCAAGGGTATGTGACTGAGGCATCTCAAGCATCATGGTAAAAGGCGCTGAGAAAACCGCAATTGTGCATAAAAAAAACATAAGAGCAGTTGAATGTCCGACATCTCCGTTGGCAACCTCTGTTATCCGCGGTGCATATGACGCGCCGGGCGCACATGCCATTAATAAAAATCCAATTAACACTGCACCTGATAGTCCTAGTATTGAGGATAATAAAAATGCAAAAAGCGGAATTGCAATCAGGTTTATTGCTGAGGATTTAAGAAGCACTCCGGGCCTTTTGAATGAATCAACAATTGCCTGAAGAGAGAGGCCAAAACCTATTGAAAGCATAGAGGAGATTATGAATACATAAATCAGGCTTAGAAGCATCTCAGTAATAAGCACAAAATGTATTTGGCATGCATATTATTAAAAAACAACATAACTTAGTCTAAAAAACACACATCAATCAAACCAGTTTCATCATGTTTTTGATTCAGGCAACAAAAGGCAATATCAAAAAAATATAACAAGAAAACAGCAAGAAAAACTGCCTAAAAAAAGCCTGCGTAAAATTTGTAAAAAGGCCGGGGCCGAGACTTGAACCCGAGTCCAGGGAGCCACAATCCCTGAGGATAACCACTACCCTACCCCGGCAGAACTGCTTTACTTAATTTAAAAGACATTGCTAATTAAGATATCTTTTTTCATCTGCAAATTGCATCACTCTATGAGACCATTAATCTATGAGACCATTAATAATGTTGGATGTGCCAATTAATAGACAGGTAATTTCTTACAGTCTGGTGATTTCTAATATACGTGTTTAAACAAATGTTTGATGCACAGTTATAATGAAAATCAGATTCCGGTTTTCATAGGAATCCAATATCAGCCAGTCATTTTTTGGAGTGAATATCATGGCTAAAAAAAAGGACAAAGGTAATAATCAAAATTCCGGCAAAAATTCAATACGAACGCCAATCGTCTGTGTGCTTGGCCATGTTGATCATGGCAAAACTTCTCTTCTTGACAAAATAAGAGGCTCTTCTGTCGTAAACGCAGAAGAAGGCGCAATTACCCAGCATATTGGTGCAACCATTGTACCTTTAGAGGCAATTGAAGAGATGAGCGGGACAAAGGGAAAAATGAACTTTGATGTTCCCGGTCTTTTATTCATAGACACTCCCGGACATCACGCATTTACCACTCTGCGTTCAAGAGGCGGCGCACTGGCGGACATGGCGATACTGGTCGTTGACATAAATGAGGGTTTTCAGCCGCAAACAATAGAAGCGCTTCATATTCTGAGAAACTTCAAAACACCATTTGTAGTTGCGGCAACAAAGATTGACAGAATACACGGATGGAGAAAAACTCCAAACGCACCTTTCATGACCTGTTACAATGCACAAAACGAGCGCGTTCAGACAATTCTTGAAACAAAAACCTATGAACTTGTCGGAAAACTTTCAGAAGAAGGATTCAACTGTGAAAGATACGACAGGATAAAGGATTTCCAGAAAAACATCGCAATTGTCCCAATAAGCGGAATAACAGGCGAAGGTCTCCCGGATCTTTTGATGATAATGGTAGGTCTTGCCCAGCGCTATATGACTGATAACCTGAAATTAACAGTAGAAGGCCCGGGCGTTGGAACAGTTCTTGAAGTAAAAGAAGAAAGAGGGCTTGGCACAACACTTGATGTCATCCTGTTTGACGGAACTCTCAATGTGGGTGATGAAATTATTGTCGGAGGTAATGAAGGAGTAATAACCACAAAGGTCCGTTCACTTCTAAAGCCACGCCCCATGCAGGAAATTTTAACAGAAGAGAGATTTGACAGGGTCAAATCCATAAGTGCCGCAAGCGGAATCAAAGTTGCCGCTCCGGGACTTGACGGTGTTGTTGCAGGATCGCCCATTATGGTTGTAAAGGGCAACCGCGAAGAACTTGAAGAAAGAATCAGACATGAGATGCAGGATATTGCTGTAAAGCTCTCCGAAGAGGGAATATTTATCAAAGCCGATACAATCGGTGCACTTGAAGCCCTCTCAAAAGAGCTTGAACAACACAATATTCCTATAATGCGTGCTGAGGTAGGGCCAGTATCACGACATGACATTGTTGAGATTGCAACAGTAAAGAACCCGCTGATGTCAGTTCTTCTCGCATTTAACACAACAAAGCTCCCTGATGCAAACGAAATGCTGATGAGTGATCAGATGGAAAACGTCATGATCTTTGAATCAGGAGTAATCTATCACTTAATTGATGACTACCTCGAATGGGAGGAAAAGACACGCAGGCAGATTGAGAAGCAGAGCTTTGAAAAATTAGTAATGCCTGCAAAGATTTCAATTCTCCCCGACTGTGTATTTCGTCAGAGCAACCCCGCAGTAGTCGGAGTCAGAGTTTTGAGCGGGAAGCTTCAGGCAGGTGTCAACCTAATTCATCTTGACGGCAGAAAAGTCGGAAAGATGAAACAGATAAAAAAAGGTCAGGATAATATTCAGGAGGCTAACGAAGGTGAAGAGGTTGCAATATCAATTGAAGGACCGACAGTCGGGCGGCAGATAAATGTCGGCGACAGCTTCTATGTAGACATTCCGGAACATCATGTAAAGGTGCTTGAAACAGAGATGTTTTCTCATTTAAACGATAGTATGAAGAACGTTTTAGATGAATTCACCCACATGAAAAGAAAAGAGCAACCCTTCTGGGGAAAGTAGTCTTTTTAATGTTACAATTCAAAATTATAGAGAACTAAATATTGGAGTTTAAAAGATGGCAGATTTAAAAGTAGTCCTCTCCGACCCTAAAACAGGAAAGGCATACAATATTACAGCAACCGGCGCTATGGCAGGTTCACTTATTGGAAAGAAAGTCGGACAGCAGATGAGTGCTGATGCACTTGGATTTGCAGGCTATACAATTGAGCTTACAGGCGCAACCGACAGAACAGGCATTCCGGCAAGAAAAGATCTTCCGGGAGCTGGAAAGAGGAGACTTCTTCTCTCTGAAAGCACAGGATTCCACGAAACATATGACGGCGAGCGCCGCAGAAAAACAATCCGCTGTGCAGAAATCACACCAGACTTTGTTCAGGTAAATGCTAAAGTTATCGAATATGGTGAAAAGACACTTGAGCAGTACTTTGCACCGGCTGAACCGGAAGCTGCGGCTGAATAATTAAATTCAAAATAAATTTTTTAATTATAATTTAATTTACACTTAAAATCACGTTGTGATTAGTATGAAACAGTGATTTTAAACATTTGTTTCATTAACGTTTTTCAGAAACTTTGGTATTTTATCTGAAAAATCAACTCTGTATTTTCTTGCGACAATCACTGCGGCCGCTTCAAATTCAAGATTTGTGTCAAATACATTTTTAATAACACTGTTTATCTCGGCAACCACTTCTCCTGCATTAACACTCCTTTTTTCAGCGATTTCACTGATTAGTATATCAACAGGATTCGGCTCTGTCTCAAAAATATCAGATGATGGTTTATACCCAAGCGGAATTTCAACATCAGATGCTGAAAATGACGGTTTTAAATGATTTCCGGACTCTTCCAAAAGACCTTCTTTTATTGCCATACGAATGATTTTTCCGGCCTGATCGTTATTCATCCATCTTTTGTCAATAGTTAAAAAATAGATCAACTCGGTTTTTTTCAGCTGCTCTTTTCTCATGCTCTTAAAAGGAGCTGAAACTACCAGCTTAAGTGTCAACTAAAACGCACCTGTTATTAATTTTTTAATGTCATAGGCATCAGTACTGCCCTTTGTTCCTTCCTTTGAAACAAAGCACTCACACATCATACCGTTTTCATTTACCCTTAAATAATATACAGTCTCAGAACGTGGTATCCTCCGGTTTCCGGTAAGAACTGTCTCTTTTAGTGTAAGCATGAAATCAACGGCATCAGTTAAGGAGTCAAGAAGGTTTGGAATACTGTCAACAGGAACCATATTTGTCTTTGAATCTGCAACAGACACAATTACATCAAGACGGATTAAGTCTTCATCAAGCCTTTGTGCAACATGAGTATTGTTCATACCAACGATTTTTTCTGCAACATCTAAAAAAGGTCTTTCAATATCAAAATCGAGGTCGCACCTCTGCGGAAAACGGTGATATATCCTGCGCATCGGTACAATATGAATTCTGCATTTATAAAAAGTCTGTGTAATTCAAAAATTAAAATCAGGCAAATATACGTAAATTCAATCCTGAAAAGATGCGGATAAATTTTTAAAAAAAACTTTCAAAAAAAATTATTCTGTCAAAACGGCGTTAATAACTCCGTCCTGACCAGGCCTTGATACAATCTTTGCCATTCCAATCTCTGTTTTAATTACTGCGCCTTTTGTGAGAAGATTACGGCGGACATAGTTTGGATTTGCTGTATTTGCCTCCACATTCAAAATCTCAACCTTTTTGACAGCACCGGTCTTTTTGTCTGCAACACATGCATATGTTGCACGAAGTGCACGAACCTTGACATTTCCGCCGTGTGTGCGGATTAATCTGCGGCGCTCATCACCAATATGTGTCTCTGCCGGTGAACGGCCGATTTCTACTCTCCTCTTTCCACGTGCGGTTTTCAGGCGTGCGCCTGTCTCGCTTCTAACTGATCTTCCTTGCCAGAGCATTATAATACACCTGTAAATTTTTAACTCTTGATTTAGATTGAAAACGACAAAGATATTCTCCTAAAAATGTCCATAGAACAAAATCTTAGGGGCATTTTTCAGGAGCCTGTCTTTTCGTCTTCTAACTTCTGAAGTTCTATATATATTCCTTGTGAAGTTATTTAATTGCACCGCAAATGCATTATCTCAAGATCTCATCGACAAGTTCAGGTACACCCTCACCTGTCTTGAGGTTTGTCTTAAAAATTGGCATTATCGGATTATAGCGGTGAATATCATCCTCCATTCTTGAAATATCGCATCCAACAAATTCAGCCAGGTCAATTTTGTTGATGACTGCAATTGTTCCGTTTCTAAACATCATCGGATGCTTATTTACAACATCATCACCCTCTGTTGTCGATACAACAACTATGCGCTTCTCAGCGCCTAGTGAGAAGTCTGTCGGACATACCATATTTCCGACATTTTCGATGAATAACACGTCTATTTCATCAAGTGGAAGGGACTCTATTGCATGCTCAACAAGATGGGCATCCAGATGACATTCTTTTCCTGTATTTGCATTTACTGCAGGAATTCCTGTTGCAACAATTCTTTTGAAATCATCATCCCCCCAGACATCGCCTGCAATTGCTCCAGAGCGGATTTTTTTGTTCTTAAGTTCCGGAACAAGATTCTCAATAAGTGCTGTCTTTCCAGAGCCTATAGCTCCCAGCAAATCAAAGGCCCGGATACCATTGTCCTTTAATGTGTGGTAGTTTTTATGTGCAAGTTTATTATTTGCATCAAAAACATCCTGTTCTATGCTGACATCTATGTGGTGCATAATTATAGTATGATCAGTATCTGTTAATAGGTTCATCGAACCTATACTATTGCATATGGAAGGAGAGAAAATAATTTACCCCTGTTATTTTAATGAAGGCCTGACTCGAAATGAGGGAAGGCGCATAAAAAAAACATCGGCAGTAAAAAATCCTTCTACAAGAAGTATTTTGACAGCCGCAAAAAAACTGGGCCTTGAGGGAGTCGTCGAGCAAAAAAGCCACCCCGGACACTGGGTTTCAAATGAGGGGAGAGTGCTCATTAAATACGACAAATCAAAAGAGATTTTGATTCAGCAGATCGCAGAAAAATTAGCAGACAAATAAAAAGACGATTACCATGTACGACCTTCATACACACACAACATTATCGGACGGAGAACTTCTTCCAACAGAACTTGTCCGGCGTGCGGCAGTTCTTGGATACACCACTCTTGCAATAACAGACCATGCTGATGCATCAAACATAAACGAGCTTATAAGATCAGTCAATGCCATAAAAAAGTCAGCCTCACTTTTCGGAGTTACTCTTTACGCCGGCGTTGAAATAACCCATGTTCCTCCTGAAGAGATAGACGAACTTGCCGCTCTTGCCAAGAAAACAGGTGCTGACATTGTAATTGTTCATGGTGAAACTGTAATGGAGCCTGTTGCACCAGGAACTAATCTTTCTGCCTGTACATCAGACTATGTTGATATTCTTGCACATCCAGGCCTTATAACAGGAGAGGCCGCAATAGAGGCAAAAAAGCACAATGTTGCTCTTGAAATAACATCCAGGGGAGGACACAACAGAACCAACGGACATGTCTTTAAAACCGCGCTTAAGACAGGCTGTAAAATAGTCATTAATTCAGACACACACAACCCTTCAGATCTTCTGACTGAAAACGCGCGAAGAGTTGTCGCTACAGGGGCCGGAATGACACAGGATGAGGCAGATAGTATTTTATCTGATAGAACCCTTGATGAAATTCTCGATCTTTAACAGATATATAAAAATTGTCGAAAATTTTAAATACTTTTTTGTACAACATATATAGGTTACTAATAAACTCTAATTTCGTTTTTCAGGAAGGTCATCTTTTGAAACTTGCCGGTCAGATACGTTCTGTTGTTGGAAAACATCTCGTTATTGTTAACTGCGATTCAGCCCAACTTCCACGTCTTTATGCAGATGTAGTTGACAGTCATCAAAAACCTGTTGGAAAACTTGTAGAAGTATTTGGAAATATAAAAAATCCTTGCGCAGCCGTTTACTGTAAAGATACAGGAAACTGCGCAATAAATGAGAAACTCTATACTAAATAAACCAGGGTGGATACAAATCATGCAGGAACTTGAAAAATTAAAACAACTCCAGAGCCAGAGAGAGGCTCTAAAAAGCCGTTCAGGCGAGCAGGTAGAAAAACTTGCTAAAAAACAGGAAGAAACCACAAAGACAGTATGTCCGGAGTGTGGCAGTCGTCAGCTTATACATGACTATGAACGTGCAGAACTTACCTGTCAGAACTGCGGTCTAGTTCTTGAAGAAGAGTTCATAGACAGAGGTCCGGAATGGCGTGCATTCGATCACGATCAGAGAATGAAACGTTCACGTGTCGGTGCTCCAATGACCTTCACAATCCATGACAAAGGTCTTTCAACAATGATTGACTGGAGAAACCGCGATTCATATGGACGTGCAATTTCTTCTAAAAATCGTGCACAACTCTACCGCCTGCGCAAGTGGCAGAGAAGGATTCGAGTATCAAACGCTACCGAAAGAAACCTTGCATTCGCTTTATCAGAACTTGACCGAATGGCATCTGCTCTTGGTCTTCCAAGAAATGTCCGTGAGACAGCAGCGGTAGTATACCGTGATGCAGTTGACAAAAACCTTATTCGTGGAAGAAGTATTGAGGGTGTAGCAGCAGCAGCACTTTATGCGGCATGCCGTCAGTGTAGCGTTCCAAGAACACTTGATGAGATAGCAGAAGTATCACGTGTATCACGAAAAGAGATTGGAAGGACATACAGATTCATCTCAAGAGAACTTGGTCTAAAACTTCTTCCAACATCACCAATCGACTATGTTCCACGTTTCTGTTCAGGTCTGACACTCAAAGGAGAGGTTCAGTCAAGAGCAGTTGAGATTTTAAGACAGGCCGGAGAAAGAGAACTTACAAGTGGCAGAGGCCCTACCGGTGTAGCAGCAGCAGCAATTTACATCTCCTCAATTCTCGGCGGAGAACGCCGCACACAGCGCGAAGTGGCAGAGGTTGCAGGAGTCACTGAAGTTACAATCAGAAACAGATATAAAGAACTTGCAGAAAAACTGGATATTGAAATTATTCTCTAATCAAAGGATAATTATACAAAATCAAATAAAATATTTTATGAAAATGTGCAGAATGCACATTTGCCACATGCATTTTTATTCTATCAATTAACAAAGACAGGCAATTTCGGGCCCGTAGATCAGGGGTAGATCGCTACGTTCGCAACGTAGAGGCCGCGGGTTCAAATCCCGCCAGGTCCACTTGCAAAATTTCCGGAACTTTTTAAAAAACCAACAATAATATTTATATCCAGAAGAGGTCTTCATCCTCATCATTAGAAAAACTGCTCTTCTTCTTCTCTGAAGATACTCTGGATTGCTGTTTTTTTGTCGGACTTCCCGGAACAGGGCCGGGATTTTTTCCAACTTTTAAGTCTTTAGACAACGATTCCTTTGGTCTTTTCGGACCAGAGCCAATCTTTACATTGTCGGAGAGAAGCTCTTTGGGCTTTGAAGAATTCCCTGCCTTAATACCTCCTGACAAAAGTTCTTTTGGCTTCACACCAGGGCTTGATTTAATTCCGGACGATAAAAGTTCAACAGGCCTTTTGGCCGAACTTCCCATTGAGATTTTGCCACCACTCAGATTGTCTTTTGGTTTGATATTCGGCCGGACAGATAATTTTGCTCCTGAAAGACTGCCTTCCTTAGCTTTTATACTGGGCTGAATTGAGACCTTTCTTCCAGAAAGTGAACTGTCATTAGGCCTTATAACAGAACCGCCCGATATTTTGCCGCCCGAAAAAGCATTATCATTTGGACGCATCCTTGACCCTGCGGAAAAACTGCCGGCTGAAAAAGACTTGTCACTTGAACGCTGTACAGGCCCGCCAATGCTTATAGTCTCTCCAACACGTGCGACATCGCTTCTCTCCTTTGGAAGGCCGGGGCCTTTTATATCTTTGATTCCAAAAATTGAATCTTTAGGAGCATTTCCTAAATTAACACTCGTCATACGCGTCATATCAAGATTTGTCTTTTCACTTCTTCCAGGCAGGTTTAGCTGATTTTCATCCTTTTTCTTCTCTTTCTTCCCGCTAATCACAATCTTGTCATCATGGAGTTTTTCCTTTTCCTTAACAGGCGCTGATTCCATAATCTCTTTTTTGTACTCTTCAAGCTCCTGTTTTCTCACATATTCAGGCGAAGTTAAGGGTATGTTATCCTCGTCTTCTTCTTCTTCTTCAATATATGATAACGCGGCATCGGAAAATGTGGCAGTTTTGGCATTGCCAAGATTTTGCGTTCTCTCGTCAAAATTCTCCTCATCATCGTCATCTAATAATTCAACAAATGAAATTGAAGTTTCTACAACAGAATCATCCTCTTTTGCGCCTCTAAAATATGATGAGGAATCTTCAGCACACTCGCCTGACTCATCCTCCAAGAAATCAATCATATCAAGAGTTAAAACAGGCTCTTTTGGAGTATCAATTCTACTGTAATCTTCGTCAGGGTATTTTTTTGGGAGATTTGGATTCTGTCTGTTCATGTGATAACCATTGTCTTCAATAATAGGGGGAATATTCTCATTGTGTCCCGGATTTTTTGGAGGAATCGAAGAGTATCCTCCAATAAGACCCCATGCCTCATCTTCAAGAGCCTGTTCATCATAATTCGCCCGGGAATAATCTGAGGGCTGATTATAGGGCGGATCATAATAACCACGATTTTCAGGATATTCAACTCTTTGATTAACAGGTGAGGGTACACTATAAGGATCAGTCTGAGTGTTACTATAAGGATCAGTCTGAGTGTTCCGGGAGATTTCTATAATATTTGCATTTTCATTTCCGGACAAAAGCAGTGCCTCTTCTTCTGCGAGTACACGGGAATATTCTGCTTCCTTTTCTTTTTGTGCAAGCTCTTCTAAGTATTCTTCCCTTAATTTTTTGATCTCCTCAACTCGCGGAACATTGTGGATTCCTGAAAGCATTATAATAATACCCACAAAACGGGTATTTCGTACAGGATAATCTCCTGAGCGCATTTCAAGTCCGGCGATACTTGAATCAATCCATTTCCTGACAGTCTGAAATCCCTTCATTGAGAGCTCATGGGAAGGGCCTGCAATTAAGATCAAAGCTTTGTCAGCACTTGTAAGATCACATGGTATTGATATATCCTCATATACAGCCTGCTTCGCAAGCGCAACTATCCTTGTCGCCCGCTTATGTGATCCTTCACTGAAATATGTGTCAGAACGCAATCTTTCAAATGTATCCATCCAGTTAAAGGGCAGATTTTCAATAGCATACCCTATTGCCGTGATGCCGTTTCCTTTGAGAGTGTTTAGAATTTCGCCTGCATCCAAAACAACCTCTGCTGAATCCAGGCCTGATTCATTGAATTCTCCCGCACGAAGTAAAAGCCCGATCTGTCGTGAAATTCTTTCATTAAGCATTCTGTATATATCACGGGGATTTTCAGGAAATATTTTTCCAAATGGAGAGGGTTTTACAACCGGCTCTCCATGCTCATCGAGGGTTGTTTCAAATGAGGACTTTATTTTTTTGTACCAGGTTTCATTATCGAATAAAATTACTGCATCGGCACATTCTTCTATTTTATCGAGATCGTCAGCGGCCTTTTTAGCAATAGCACGACCTTCACGAAGATATGGAAGTGTGCAGACCGCAAATACAGGCTCAAAAAAGGCTTTTCTTATCTCTTCAATGAGATGTGGAACGATATCACACACATTTCCGCCAAGACCGGAGAATACCATTAATGCATCAAGATTAACAGTGTCTAACTTTTTGATGTTTGACATAATTTCACTTACATCAACAGTTGACATTATGTCATAGTGGACATCAGGGTCAAGAGCTGGAAAAAAGATTTTTGAATCCTCAGGAAGATTTCTAAGCTGGGAGAGATAATTTCCATCAGTATCAATTACAACAGGGGATATACAGCTTACGCTGCTTTTTCTATCCTGATAGTAAAGCTGATCCACAATTCGTGAACCTGCACCGCCGACACCTATAGCAAGTATCCTCATAATTTAAGTTTTGGGGGTTTACTTTCCCGCCTGTATTCTAATGCCGTTTAGACCACTTATTTGCAATATTAGTTACAAATCATGCAATTTTCATATACTTTCCGGTTGCAGTGTCTGACATCCTGCAGAAGTATTCTACATGATTTATTTTACATGCCGGAAAATTACTGATATATAATTTGTTTTTGAACGCTAATAATTGTCGTTGTTTATACTTATTTTTACATGAAGTTACTTCGTAACTCACATGAAACCCATGCATGAAATATAATTTCATGGACTTTTTTTAAGAAGATGTTATTATTTGTAATATTCAGAATTTACATCAAACAACTGACAAAATAAAAAAACATCAAAAATTGTTTCTCAGCATATTATTATTATTTCTCAGCAGTATCAGAATTTTTATGCTAATCTTCGTCTGCCAAATCCTTGTCAACCAAGTATTAAATTAAGGTTGACATCTAAATTTATCAGGTGAAATTTATGAAGAATGTACAAAATTGTTACGAAATTCCTAAAACCATGAGTACCCAGCACCCTGACAATGTAAATACTCCTTTTTTTTCATGCAGTCCGCTTCTTGGAGGGGAAGAAGAGGTTTTGGAGGCTTATTATGCCTATTCACATCTGTATTGCAGGGAACAGATGTGGGACTGTGAGGGAAAAGAGGTTGATAATTTTGTTGTAAAAAAACTTCTCTCAAAATATGATTCATATTTTACACAAAAACAACTTGGCAGGGATTTATTTTTAACATTAAGACTCCCAAATCCTGAAATAGAGAAAACAGAAGCAAAAATACTTCTTGAAACCTTAGAGAGCATCCCACGCTCATTTGATATTGCAAAACTGTTTTACGGAAATGAAATTCCGCCAATATTTGAAGTTATACTTCCTATGACAACATCATATACATCAATAGATAACATCTACCAGTATTACTGTGATTTTGTCGTTGGAAAACAGCACATGCGGCTCGGAGGGCGTGATATCAAAATTTCAGACTGGATTGGTGAATTCAAGCCTGAAAAAATAAATGTAATCCCCCTATTTGAGGACAAACAGAGTATGCTTGAATCTGACGAGATTGTGAGCAGGTATATTGACAATAAAAATCTTGATTATCAGCGGGTATTTTTCGCACGCTCTGATCCTGCGATAAATTACGGAAATATCGGAGCAGTAATCTTAAACAAAATTGCTTTGATGAAAATTGAGGATTTGTCTGAAACATCAGGCACCCCAATATATCCGATAATAGGTGTTGGTTCTGCACCTTTCAGAGGAAATCTACATCCAGGCAATATAAAAGGAGTTGTAGAGGAATACCCAGGCGTACATACATTTACAATACAGTCGGCATTTAAATATGACTATCCGGCAGATGAAGTGCGTGAAGGCATAAGAAAACTTGAAGAAAGAACACCGGGCCGGTCACAAATAGTTGATACTGATACATGTCTTGGAATTTTTGATAAGTGCTCTTCTGAATACAACAAAAGACTGGCAAGCCTATGTCCTGTTATAAACCGGACTGCTGAATTTATTCCTGGAAGAAGAAAAAGAAAACTTCACATAGGACTTTTTGGATACTCCAGAAACCACGATGGCCTAAATCTACCACGTGCAATAACATTCACCGGGGCCTGTTATTCACTTGGAGTCCCACCTGAAATTTTAGGCATTTCAGCATTATCAGATAAGGATTACGAGCAGTTATGTGAAATATATCTTCATTTTGAAGATGACCTGTCAGACGCGATGCAATATGCAAACCCGGACTCCCCATACCTTCCAAAAGAGGATTTTGAATTTGCAAAGGAGATACTGGGAGACTTTGAATTGGACATTGATCACAAAGAAGCAACAGATACAATACTTGATAAAATTTCAATGAACCATATTGAAGAAGCAGGACCCTATATTTTAAGAGCCGCCAGCAAAAGAAAATTTTTAGGATAATTTTTAATCCTTTTTGTAATTCAATCTCTTTTTAATGAAATTTTATCCTTAATGGCTTTTCTGACAACTTCCCGCTTTACAATAATTAATGTTCCAAATATACCAAGGAAAATATTCAGATAATAGAGTAAAATACGCCAGATTACAACGAAAATACCAACGATTGATGACGGAACAAACAGACTGTAAAGTGATGTTGCAGAAAGTTCTGCAATACCTGAACTTCCTGGAGTTAAAGGTATCATCATAATAATTGCAATAATAATCTGTGCAACAAATGACTCAACAATGTGCGGGCCTTCTCCAAGTCCCATCAATATGAGTGACGCAATAAAAAATTCACTAAACCAGTAAAATACTGTAAAAAGTGTTCCCCATACAAGACCTATTTTTGAATGGCTCACATAATTTTTTAGAGCAGAATTAAAGTTGTCTACTTCCGAGTCGATTCTGCCTGTGAATTTTTCCACCTTTTCAGCATGCCAGCGTTTTGTAAACCAGCCTGAAAATTTTTTAATCAGATTTTTAAGAAATACCGGGTTTTTAACAGAGTAAGCAAAGAGTATCACAAATCCGGTTATCATGGCCCACATGAAAAATAACGGAAGTGCAATTGAAAGACCAAGCTCTTCTGATCCAAGCCACAGCATAAGCATTGCAGCACCGCCTATAATACCAAGCAAAATTCCATCAAGAACTCTTTCCATTATAACTATTGCCGTTGCATCACCAAGAGGCACATCAGCTCTGTAAAGCTCATGTATTCTTACAGGTTCACCACCTGCCTGTGAAGGAGTTACTGCGGCAATCAAAAGATTTGCAAATACCATGTTAAGGCAGTGCAGGAAAGGAACTTTGTAGCCGAGCGACTTTGACATGAACTTTAATCTTAGAGCCCATGCACAAAGCGACAAAATATGCAGAATGAGTGCCGCAAGAAGATATTGAGGCTGTAATTTTGTCAGGTAATTTATTGTATTTTCATCAATTGTGAAGTATAAAACAAGAGCCAGTACTACAACACTAAAAATAACAGATAGTGCCAGCCACTTCCATTGATTTCTATCCATTCGTTTCTCCAAATAATTATGTTTCAAAAATGTTTGTTTTCTGCCTATAAACCCTTTAAGGTTTACACTGTGAAAAGGCTCCTGTTTTTAACGATTATGAAAAGTCCTGACCTGACTGCGGCATCCAAAATACCGTACCCATAGCTGAAGTATGCAAGTGCGTTTACAAAATTTTCACAGGAATTGTACTTTTCTCCTGAATTCAGGTAATTTTCAGCACAATTTAAAACAGACTTTGAAAAAGAATAAAGCGGACTTTCAATATCAGGCGCCGGAGATACTGAAATTACTGCCTCTGAGAGCATATTTTTGTATCTGTTGGTCTTTTCAAATAGATGGGGAAATAAAACATCAGGCATATTCTCATCAAATAAAGGAACTCTTTTAACTGGTTTTTCTCCGGAAAATAGTCCGGATAAAATTCCAAAATCGAGCCATCCAAAACCATATGAAAATGCCGCATGTGCATTTACCAAATCACCCCTATCTGCAAAAGACAGACCGTCTCTTCTATAAGCTACAGCCATCTCCAAAATCTCTTCTGAAACCTTCCAATAGGGCGATTCTGGAGAAGGATAAACAATCAGGGCTGAAATGGTATTTTCCAGTAATTCTCCAAATATTTCAGGCTTTGTCTTTGAATTCATAATCCTGCAAAAGTCTCAAGATATTCCTTTTCCATCATATGAAGTGAAGATGGAATAACTAATACATGAAGAGGCGCTCCAAAATCTGCTTTTTTCAACTTCTCAGAATCGCCTGCCAAAACATAGGGTTCAGCTGAACCTGCCCTTGCCATCCCAACAAAAATTTGAGGTGCACTTAGATTTCTCTTCTCAGCCATCTGCTCAATCAATAAAACACCCTCTCCGACGGTCATAAATCTGTCAGGTTTTATGTCCAGAAATACCAGGGTGTGAAGGTCCTGCTCAATATTTTGAAGTATTGTATCAAGAGGGGTTGTTGGGAACCAGTTTTTTTCAGGATACGGAATTGAACATGATTTTCCAAACCTGTAATTCTGCAGACCTGAAAGGCCGCATACTGCACTCTGAATTGATGCACCATGTATTATCTGTGTTGGAATACCTCTCATCTTCGCCCGGATTCTAAGATCAGAGTGTGTGGTTGAGACCATAGGATCACCGCCTGTCAAAAAAACAGCACTTCCCCTCTCTGCGCAATCCAAAATATTGTCAGGATGCTTTTCTACGTCATCGCGCCCCAAAAAAATCACTTTTTTTCCGTAATACTCTTCCATCTTTTTAATATCCGCACCCATAAGGCGGGATGTGTAGCCCTCTAAGAATATGGAATCTGCGCTTTTTATGGCTTCAAGCCCTTTTACTGATATATCTTTCTCATCGTAGAGTCCAAGACCTATGAATGTTAGCATATTTCACCTCTAATTTCAGAATCGTATAGTATGTATTTATCTTCAAAGAGAAAAAAGAGAATAGTTAGTTTGTGATAGTTATCACAGACATACATCCGAACGACTGGAATGTCTTTGGGGTACCGGGGATATGGTGATTCATCGTTATTATGAACGCAAACTGAAAAGGGAGCTGAAAAATCTTCCGCATTCAGTGTGTTTTATGATAACCGATGATGATATTGCCGGGGCCCCAATGAAACCAGAAAAGGTTGCGGGATGGTGTATTAAATTTGGCATTTCTGAAATTATTTTTCACATTGACACCGATTCTGTAGAGTCTATTTTAAAATATATTGATACTCTAAAAGAGATATCCAAAATTGCTGAGCTTACTTTATGCTATGAAGATAAGACGGAAGTTTTGGGTAGTGGTGCGCATGTTTCTGTTGCAATCGGAAAGAGCGGACGGGAAGAGATAATAAACGCTATTAAAAAGATGGCGGCTGATGGTATAAATCCCGAAGATGTCTCTGAAAATACAATAGAGTCTTACCTTAACTTTAAATTTGAGCCAGACCTTGTCATAAAAACCGGTGGCAGTCATCTGACTGATTTTTTGATATGGCAATCTGTCTATTCAGAATTATTCTTCTCAGATGTAAACTGGAAAGAATTCAGAAGAGTTGATCTTTTAAGGGCTCTTCGTGATTATCAATTGAGAAAGCGCCGTTATGGCAAATGATTCTCTGAGAAACGCTGATCGTAGAGTCTTACTCCACGTAACAGATCAATCTTTCTAAACAAAGGCCAGTATGGTGCGCAGAAATATACTGCGGATTCATTCCCGTTTGCAAGCCACGGGAGAAAATTAGAGGTTCTTTTTTCATTTCCGGTCCTTATTATAAGATCTACTTCGGGCAGATTTATCTCGCGATAGAGATTTTCTTCTATTGTTTTATTGTCTATTTCTTCAGGCTTAATTTTTCCTTCATGAATACTGCTTAAAATTGACTTTGTCGCACACAAAATCTCATTTCTGCCGCCATATGCTATCGCAAGGTTTATTGTAAAGGCTGTATAATTTCGCGTCAGTTCTTCGACCCTTTCTATCTTTTCAATTAAGTCCTTAGGCATTATGTTTCTGTCACCTACCATCTGGATACGGATTTTGTTTTTATGCACTCTTTCATCCGATGCGGCGGCAATCGCCTTTTCTGCAAAAAGATCAAATAATTCACGAAGCTCCAACTCTGATCTCTTAAAATTTTCAGTTGAAAAGCAATAGAGGGTTATGTGTCTGACACCAATTTCACGTGCCCAGTCAAGAACCTTCTCGGTTGTCTGTGCACCAAGCCTGTGACCTGAAGCAACATCTATCCCCATCTCTTTTGCAAATCTTCTGTTTCCATCCTGGATTATTGCAATATGACGCGGTATGTGTCTGATGTTTTTTAAGAGATGCTTCTCATATAATTTATCCACTAATTCTCTTGGCTTAAAAATCACTTTACCGGAGTCACCTCTACAATCATACCATCGTTTGGATATCTTTCAATTATCTTTTTTTCGCCTGGAAAATCATCAGGGAAATCGGTTAAAAGCCACCATGAAAGCTCAATATGATCGTCTGTTGATTCATACATGTCTTCTTCCAGGTCCTCAGGGATTTCTCCTTTAGGTACCCAATAGCCATAGACTACTGTTCCGTCATCTGTTATTTCATCAAAGGATCTTACAGTATTTTTAGCTATTCTTTTAAGCCTCTCGCGAAGCTGAACGGAGTCTTTGAAGGTTGAAGAGCACCAGTGAACCTTTTTATCAGCTGAAATCAGTTCTTTTGCCCACTCTTTGGCGCCAGGGACTGCGTTATGATAGTCATCTTCAAGGCTGTAACCCATCTTTCTCATTTCATCAGCGTTTGTCTCGCTCCACTCAAGCTCGTTTATGTTAAGGTAATCAAGATATGGAAGAGCAGGTATCAGATATTCAAGACCAGGAAGAGAGGGAACTTCTATTGTTACTTCAAAACCCATCTCTTTTGCAGTCCTTATCGATTTCATATAATCTGTAGATAAAATATCTTTCCATTCCTCCTGAGGCGGATGCATTCTTATTTCATCAACAAGACCTTTTAATTTTGACAGAGTATTTTGATCCGGCGCTGTTCCGGTATAAAGGTGGATGTGGTGCTCTTCACCAAACTCTTTTTTCAAAAGCCGACAGCAGTAAATAACCCTTTCAAGCTCCAATAGCGCCTCTCCGCCGGTAATACCGGTTCCAAGCGCACTCATCATTTTTGCCTCTTCAATTATATCCTGAGGATCTTTTACCGGACGGTCATTTGCATATGTTACGTCTTTTCCTTTTCTCTCATAAGATATCGGACAGTACCAACAATTTTTTTCACACTTTCCAGTGATGAAAAGAACCATTTTGCCGCCTTTATAACACTGCTGACATCCCTTACTGAGCACCTGCACTCACCGCTTCAACAATTCTTTTGGTGACAAATTCGCGCCCCAAAGCCTCCAGGAACCAGCCGGCACGTGGGCCACGTTCTTTTCCAAGAATTGCCATGTAAATGCATGTAAAAATATCTTTTGGATTAGTATCTGCCTCATCACCTGTTTTATAGACTGCATTATGAAGGTTTTCGGCATTCCATTCAGAAAGTCCCTCCATCTTTGAGGCAAGAATTTCAAGAGCATATCTTTCCTTGTCATTTATGGAATACACTTCCTGCGGAAGTTTTTCCTGAACAGTGAACTTAACCATATCAGGTGCATATTTTTCAATCCATATTTTTGCACGCTGTGCACGCTTTAAGACTGCTTCTTTGTTTTTTACATCATACCCGCTTCTTTTTAAAACATCAATTATTGCGTTGTCGTCTGTTGCTATCTGAACGACTGTCACCAGATGTCTGAAAGGAATATCTGTTGCAACACTGGATATTTTTGAAAGCTCATATTCGCGGCTGTCTCCTTTTTCAGCCACTTTTGCGTATTCATCAATAAGTGTTAAAAGACCCATTCCAGGATCAAATGTGATTGCCTTTTCCGGTTTGCTTCTTGCAATTAAATATCTTAAGACATCAGGCGGAACAATCTCAAGCATTGAATCTATTGTAATTGCAACTCCGGTTGAGGATGCCATTGCACCTTTTCCTTTAAGGCTTATCCATTCATATGCAACAGGATATGGAGGCTTTGATTTGAATATTTTATCAACAATCTCTTTTCCTGTGTCAAATGAACCTCCCGCTGCAGAGTGATCCTTTCCAAAGGGCTCAACTGTAACATTTAATTTTGCCCAGCGCATTGGCCAGTCTACACGCCATACAAGCTTTCCTTCGCCTTTTGAGTAGTCACATTCGCCCTCATATCCACACTCGCATCTGTATTTTACAATGTGATTTTTTGGATCGTGCCCCAAAATCTCAGCATTACTTATTTTTTTGCATTTTTTACATATCGGGTAGAACGGTACCCAGTTGTCCGGGAGTTTTCTTCTTGAAACACGCTCCAGTATCTCTTTTATCTCTGCCGCATTTTCAAGAACTGTTTTTATCTCCTCTGTGAACTTTCCTGATCTATAAAGTTCGCTTGAACGAAGAACTGTCGGCTTTACATCAAGTTCTTCAAGTGCTTTTAAGAAGGGTTCAAGAAAATGCTCTGCATAGCTTTTGTGCTTTCCGCAGGGGCATGGAATGTCGCATATTGGAAGACCTATATATTGTTCATAGCTTTTTGGAAGGAATGGATACACTTTTCTTAGAGGGTCAAAGTCATCGGCATTGTAGATAAGTTCAGCATTAAGACCTTTTTTTATCATCGCCTTGTAAACAAGATCACCTGTTACAACTTCTCTCATGTTTCCAATATGAATCGGCCCGGAAGGTGTAATTCCGGTCGCTATTAGGTGTGATGTGTTCTGCATTACTTCAGAGGCGCAGACATCCGCCCAATGCACTTTCTCAGTATTGTTTCCACCTGTCATTTGCATGTGCCTTATATATTATCAGTATTAGATTAACAATATGTAGGTTTGAATAGTCCTAAGCTATAATACGATTGCATTCAGAAAAAGAGATAATTATATTTAAATAAAAAGCCATTTAATTGCCTGTTGAGTATGCAGATTTGAATAATTACCAGGGATTTTGTAAATTATATGAGATTTATTGAAGATGAAGAAGGACTTTCTGAGGTTGTTGGCTTTATTTTAATACTTGGTCTCCTGGTTATGGCAATGTCTTTATATGTTGTATACGAGGTGCCCAATAAAGGACGCGAAAATGAAATAGAACATATGAATGATATAAAAAACCGTTTTGTTGATTACAAAATATCACTTGACTCCATATGGATAAATTCTGTTAGCTATAATAATCAGGTTTTAGTTGAAGGCGACAGTCAATTTTCTGTATATGGGGTGAATCTTGGAACATCATTTGATTTGGGAACAAGTGGAGGAACCTATTCAGGAGATAATAGCATAGTTCCATTTTTTACCCCTTTACCCTCTTCAGGATATATGGAAGCAGATGAAAATCACGGCAATATTGAGATTTTAGTTAATAGTCAGTCAATATACAATGAAACTCTCGGCTCTCTGAATTATATATCCTATAATAATTACTGGATCGATCAGCAGTATTATTACCAGATGGGGGGAGTTTTTTTGAGGCAGGATAGTGGAATTACAGTCAGAGTGTCTCCTATCTTTTCAATATATAATGTAAGTGGAAAAACTGCTATTCAAATAACACCAGTAAAAATCAACGGCATGAGAACCGTAAGTGGTTCCGGCTCACTTAAGGTTGACTCAAGGCTTATGCAGACTCCACAGATATTCTCTGAAACACAGATTGTCGATAATCTAAAAATTGTTATCACCTGCTCTGATAATTATGAAGCCCTGATGTGGGAAAAATACATTTCTCAAATCAGACGGGGAAATAATATCTATGAAGGTTACTGTACAATAACGCGTCTTGATAACACAGTTACTATAGAAATATCAGGTCCTGGCGAAGGAGGAGTTTTATTTGATTTGTATAATGCTGAATTTTCAGTTGATCTTGCAAATGTTGCATCCGGAATAACCTGAGGTTTTTATGAAGATAAACATTATAATTCCTGATGAAAATGGCGTTTCAGAACTTATAGGTGTCATTCTCCTAATTTCTCTTGCAATTGTCGGAGTTTCGATGATAGCAGTTGTTTTTTTCTCAGGCGAATCTCAGATTGCTATTCCCCAGGTTGAAACTCTCGTCGGAGATGATCCATTATTAAACAAATTTTATATTTTTCATAACGGCGGCGACAGTCTTAATTCAGGAGATTATAAAGTGTTGATTGATCTGGGATCCGGTTACACAGATAAAACTTCAGAATTTTTTTTGGAGGGAGGAGGAACCGAGTGGTCGGCAGGTGAATCTCTTGTTTATGATTATAGCGCCAATGGAATAAAACCTGTTTCTGCATCATTGATATACATTGGAAAAGGACAGGAATCACTTCTTTCTTCAACTCCGCTTTTATATTCAGGTGAGGGAAGTTTATCAGGAGTGACAGGAGATCCGGGAACAGGAATAATATATAATATTGATGAGGATATTGTTGTAAATCCTGTAGTTATAGATGACAGTCAATTAATAAATGGAAATTTCCTTGTTAAAATGAATAATGAAATTGCTGCCAATATAAATGAATCAGAGGGATTTATAGCAGACACTGTTCATTATGTGATATATAATTATGATGATGTGAATAGAAATCCTTTTGTTGGCGTGATGGCAAAAAATCAGACCATATCCGGTCTTTTTGAAGCAACTCTTGTTAAAAACTCTTTGAATGCAATGAGTTCTGGAAGCATGCCATTTAATATTACATTGACAATTATTGCATATAATAACACAAATGAAGATATGATTTATTCAACTTCAGGAAAGTTTATAGCAGTTCATTAGGTTTTTTTTATGTTCAGGAATTTAGATGCTATCACTGATTTAGTCGGCGTCATAATACTTATTGCCGTTATTGCTGTTGTAATTGGATCTGTTGGAATAACATTTCTGTCAGGGATTAGCAAAGATACTACTCCTGCTGTTTTAATAAGTCATGAGCTTGTTGAAGATGAGTCTGGAAAATATCTCTATCTAAAAAATGAGGGTGGAGATACTCTTTACAGAGAGGCAACAATTATTATTGTAAATGGTGAGGAGGCAACATCCTCTTTTAAGACGCTTTCAGATGAGGACTGGAGTTTACTTGAAAGCAGTGATGAAATAAGAATGGCATGGAATCGGCCAGAAATTCCTTTTGTGGCAATTTTAAGCAATCAAAATCCTGATAATCCGACTGTCATATATATGGATGAAAACGCAGGAGTAGTTCCAACACAAACTTCTACACATACACCCACACAGACATTGACACCAACTCCAACTATAACAATTCCACCTGTGGCAGACTTCATTGGGTATCCTCTATCAGGAAAGACAATACTAAGTGTAGATTTCACTGATCTTTCAACAGGTTCACCCACATCATGGTTCTGGAATTTTGGCGACAACTCTACCTCAAATGCTCAGAATCCTCTACATAATTACACAGAGGCCGGGAATTATACAGTATCACTTACTGTTACAAATGCAGGAGGCTCCGACATAGAAATAAAAACCGGCTATATCAATGTAACGCTGTCTTTTGTAGATTATATAATCAATGAGAATGTTTTTGTCTATGGATATCAACTAGAGTTTGAGGGAGGAACGGTTACAGGTTCAGGTTCTACAATTGTTGTAAAAGGTGGAGGGATTACTACAGAAGATCTTAACGGAGGAGCGTCTCTTTCTGCTTCAAATATATATATAGACGGGCCGGTATACCTTGACGGAGGGAGTGCAAATCTGGGTTCAGAGGAATATCCAGGTGTAATTGCGGTAAATGGAGATGTTACTTTGTGGAGCGGGGATCGTGAGGTATATGGTGATTTATACGTCAACGGTGACTTTGCCATAAAAGATGCAAATATACACGGGGATGTTTATGTAAACGGCAATTTGGAACTGGGCTGGACTCCCAGCTTTGATTCTGCCTCCAATATTTATTACACAGGGACTATAACTCATCCCGGATACTACCCACAGAATATTCTTGACAGGTGTATAAAGGTCGATTCTGTAACAGTCATTGATATGCCTGATTATGAAATCCCGTCGGCAAAAACTTCTGACTGGTACACCTCAAGAGAATATATGTCAGGTGGAACACTTTCTGACGGTCTGAAGATATATGCAGATAGTTACTCTTCTTCGGGCTGGATATCCTCAGCAGAAAATGTTGTGATTGTTGCGGCAAATGGAGATATTTCACTCACAGATCTGGGTGATAGTTTTGTGACAGGGATTTTGTTCGCTCCAAACGGAAAAGTTACTTTTGACGGAGGCGGAGCGACATTTGAAGGAGTTGTCATTGCAAAAAATGGCTTTTTTGTTATAAGCGGCGGAACGAATGTTGTATTCAGAAATTTATCTGATTATATCTCAGATTCTGACAATTATCCATTCTGATAATTAGAATTTAATATATTCTTATTATATTAATATTTTCAATCCCAAGTTTGCCACCTGACCAATATGATTCTTTGCTATTTTGTATAGGTGAAATTTGACCGGTTTAAGTTTTTAATTCAGTCACAAAATTTTGTGAATCTATCAGTTGGTTTAAGGATTCTGTTACAGGCCAGTAGAGAAAACAGATGTCTTGATAAAAGTTTCAAAAACTACACACAATTAGCCAAAGAGCTAAATTATTGTTTAATTTAATTCACATGAAAATTACTTCGTAACTTACATGAAACTGTTGCAGAAAATATAATTTCATATAAGTTTATTGTGAAAAAAATTATTTTAAGATATCAAGGGTAACAAAATTTATTGTCCCAAGTCAGGCAAAAAACATAAAAACAATTTTTTTATTATTTCTTTTTCTTCTCTTTTTTTGATTTTGCCATTGAAAGAATATCTACAATATATTTGTCGTCAGAACCCATCTGCATAATCATATCATCGCCTTTTGCAAGCTTTTCGATATTAAGCTCATATGAACCGGGGCTGATGACTCTTATGCTTTCAATTCTGTCATATATCTCTGTTTTTTCTTTCTTTTCAGGTTTTATCTCAATTATTTCTTCATTTCTTTCTTCAGCAAGCTTTTCTATAGATTTCTCTTCCAAAACATCTTTATGGACATCATCGCGTCTGACATAAAGAAATTTTTTGCCGCCGCAGCTTGGACAGCCTTTTAATATTTCAGTGGAGCCTTCCTTAAACTCCCTTCCACACTGAGTACACTTATGCGGCATTTACTTCTCCCCTATTTTTAAGATTATTCAAATTTATCTTGAAGATACCCATGTGCTTATGAGATCTTTGTCCTTTTTTAAAGTCTTCATCTGGTTTGCAGGCCCAATAACTGTCAGACGACCTGTACTGCTCTCTTTTTTTCCGAAGATGCCGCCAAAAAGACCGCCTGATTTTGTGTGCTCGCTACTGCCTGCAGAATATGTCTCCATCTCAATTCCTGCAAATCCGTCAGGGGTTATTTCACGCATTGTGGTCTCAATAAGAAGGCTTTGTTCATCAGGAGACAGGCCTTTTTCAAGAACAACAACATTTCCTTCCATAACCTCATCCAGAATAAGTCTTATCTTTTCAAGAGTTGTCAGATGATCAAGACGTTCTGAAGAGATAAGATCAATTTGTACACCCTGAATCATCCAAATCACCCAAAGTATTCAATCATTTTTTCATAAAGCTCTTCTACATTATTGCCTTCAAGACCTGAAATGGATATAACCGGATGCTGTGGAAAAGCACTTTTAATTCTTGCCGAAGATGCATCTGGAAGATCATTTTTGTTTGCAACAATGATTACCGGAAGATCACGACTTTCTATGATTCCCACAAGCATAATATTTACCTGAATAAAGGGATCCTGTGTTGAATCAAGCATGTAGATGACACCATCAATATCCTCACGAAGCCAGTGCATAGCTTCTGCAACGCCTTCTGTTGCCTCACGTGCCCTTACAACAGCCTCGTCCTGCTCAATTCCGTATTCTAAAAATTCTTTGTAGTCAATTTTTGTAGTAACTCCGGGAGTGTCCACAATATCAATGTTTATTGAATTTCCCTTCTCGTCAGATATTTTAACTCCTTCTTTTCGACGTGCACGGCGTGTTTCATGCGGAATTTCACTTACAGGCCCTATTGCATCTCCTGTCCAGTCACGCACAATTCTGTTGGAGAGAGTGGTTTTTCCGGCATTGGGGGGACCATAAATACCAATTCTCATCTGCTTTTTCTTAAAAAGCCCGGTTATTATTTTTGAAAACTTTTGTCTCGTTCTTACGAAAAAATTCATAGCATTATATCTCCGTTTTTATTACTTTTAGATGGTATATCTATAATGTACAATATAGAATAATATCATGTCTTCTTTTGGTGAATAAGATTTCTATTAGGTTGTGCTGTCATTCATAACAATCTGGATATACATTTTGTCTTTAATTATTATTTGGATTTTATGAAAAAAAAATGTCATTACTCTTTTATACTGACAGGATCATAGGATAGTTTGTAGCCCTCTCTTCTGCAATGAGAGGTGAAATATGCCTTAACCGGGCAGAAGACGGAGGTGATCATATGAGTGATAACAGAATTGACACAAACCACTTTAGTATTGATGTTCCTGTAAAGGAAGTCATGAGATACAACCCTGTCACTATAAGTTCCGAAGCAAACGTATGGAAGGCGGCGGAAAAAATGTGCCAGAACGGAGTGGGTAGTTGTATAGTCTTGCAAAATAATATACCCAAAGGTATTGTCACAGAAGAGGATCTTACATGCAAGGTTGTCGCACTTAATAAAAAGCCGGCAGATGTTTATGTAAGTGAAATTATGAGCACCCCCCTTATTACAATAGATTCTGAAAAAACAGTAGGGGACGCAACTCATATGATGGTCAAAAACAAGGTGAGAAGACTACCCGTTGTTGAAAATCAAAAAGTAATAGGTCTTGTCACAGTACGTGACATACTTTCTGTCTCAAATGAACTAAACGAAATAATGTCTGATCTAATAAAAGTAAATCATAATTATGATGAGGCAATGACCGGAGTATGTGATATCTGTGGAAAGATGTCAGACAGTCTTACAGCTGAAGACGGAAGGCTTGTCTGCCCCGAATGCAAACAAAGTGACGATACTGACTGACATTTGGGAACTAAATAAAACATCAATTTAAAAAAAAATTAATGAAAACAGGAATTAAAATAAGGAATTTGAAAATCAAAGAAAAACCTTATAAAAGACATGATAAAGTAAGGATGATAAAAAAAAACCTGTTAAATCAATGCGAATCAGGTAAAATTCTTAATACCCCCCCATGTCTTTTAAAGCTGAAAAAATAATATCTTCAGGCAGGGTTTTTCCTGTGCATAAGAAACTGAAATTGAAACATACCGGGATTATTTACAGTGCATAAACCTCTGTCCGGTATTTATAAAAGGAAATGATTTCATGCAAAAGGATGTGAAAAACCACAACTATGAACTATTAAATATTGCCACCCGTGATGTTATCTCAGTCTCTCCGACAACCAGCATCATAGGTGCTGTTGAATTGATGACCAAAAAGGGATTTCGCCGACTTCCTGTAACTGACCCCGGAACAAACAAAATAATCGGAATTGTAACAGCAGGAGATATCATTAATTTTATGGGAGGCGGTGAAAAATTCAATCTGGTCTCCGGAAAGCACAAAGGAAATATTATTGCGGCATTAAACGACAGCGTTCGTGAGATAATGAGCACTAAGCTTTTGACTCTTAAGGAGAGCGCCAAAGTCATTGATGTCGCGGCAACAATTGTCAACAAAAAATGCGGAGGTATCCCAATAGTTGATGATGAAGGAATATTAAGAGGAATTGTCACAGAAAGAGACATTTTAAAAGTTTTCTGTGAAACACCGAATTATCTTTCTGTCTCAGACATAATGACAAAAAGTCCGCATGTAACTTCACCTGACGCAACAATATGTGGTGTTACAAGAGAGATGATCAAGAAGAAATTCCGCCGACTTCCTGTTGTTTCCGATGATGTCCTCTTTGGGATTGTTACCGCAATGGATATTATGAAATATGTTGGCAACGGGGATGTCTTTAAGGAAATGGTTACCGGAGATGTATCAGACGTCATGTCTGTCCCAATTAGAAAACTCATAAATGGGGATTTATATACAACATCTCCTGATGAGAGCATAAGCAGGGTTGCACAGGAAATGATTGGAAAAGGAGTAGGAGCACTTCCTGTAATTGAAAATTCACACCTTATAGGTGTGATAACAGAATTTGATCTTGTAAAAGCTCTATCTATTGAGAAAAATCAGGGTTAAATGAAGACTAAAATTATAAATTTAAATTTGAAGGAAAATACTAAAAAAGCGACTTGCAAAAAAAATTGTAAATAAAAAATGTCAACCGGGAATGTTATCTATCACAGGAAGATTACGTATTCTAAGGAGGCAAAAATCAAATCCTGATCTATTAACAGGTTTATTCACCTGGCGCATCCATCAGAAACAGAAAGATACAAACCGGCAATGATCTGGAAAATGGTGCAGGACTTATATTTACAGTCATATTCTGCTAAACTCAAAAGAATATGTCTTATAAAAAGGCACTATGTGAAAAAAATCAGTTCAACCGGCCTTATCTTTCAGGCGCCATGAGTGGTAGAATGGAGAAAAGACAGAGAACATGTCAGAGAATAAAATTAAAATAACCTATTAGAGGTGAAAAAAATGAGTGAAAAATTACTGATAAAAGATGTTATGTCAAAACCTGTAACTATTGCAAAATCTGCAGTAATTACTGAAGCTCTCGATAAAATGCTTGATTTGGGCGTAGATCCCCTGATTGTAACAAACAACGGAGGTGTTGCCGGCACAATATCCAGAAAGTCAATTGCAGACATTTTGGGAAGCAAAAAAACCTCTGCCATTTCTCCAACAAAAATTCATGTGGCAAACAGGACAGATGAGAATTTCACATCAGCATATCCTGATCAGGATGCAGAATTATTAATTCCACTGCTTCAGGAGTACAAAGTTGTTGTAGTACTTGATGAGGAACACAGGCTTGTTGGAAAGGTGGATGCAACTGACCTTTTATCAGTTATGCTTCCCGAAGCATCGGTTGAAAATATTATGCAGATAGCCCATACAATACATCCTGGTGAGCGTGTAGTCCATCTTAGAAGAAAAATGATGGATGAAGGCGTAACCAAATATGTGGTTATTGATGAGGAGAAAGGAGATGTTGTCGGAGTTGTCACCGAAACCGATATTGCAAAATCGATGCGCAGTTTCCGTGAGAATGTCGGAGATAACCATCAGGAGTATCAGGTCAGAAATCTGTTTGTAAACGATATTATGACAAGCCCTGCACTTGCTGTTGATGTTGAAACAGACATTGATGCAATAAAGGACTTAATAATTACAAAAAAGATAAGTTCTGTACCTGTTTTAAAGGATGGAAGACTTGTAGGAATTATTTCAAAAGATGCACTTTTAGTTGCACTTTGAAAGATGCAAAGGAAAAGCTAATTAAAAAAACTAAAAATCCTAATTTTTTTTTGCGCTTTTAAAATCTCTAAAATCTGAAGAAGAATTCCGGGACTCATCAAATTTAGTCTTTTTACTTAGTCATTTCTTAGTCTTTTCAAAAAAAAGTTCATGAAATTATATTTCATGCAAACTTATTATGTAAGGTACGAAATAACTTTCATAGCTAATTATTAATCTAAGAATTTAATCAGGAAACATAAGGTAGATTTAACCGGAGATACAGATGAAAACAATTAATTCTGCAATTCCAGAAAAGGATATTTCAAAACTACTTGAAAATATGAGCCACACAGGTTTTCAGGGGAGAAAACTTGGAGAGTCACTGGGTGTATGGGAACATATGATAGAAGATGAATCATGCACTATATTGCTTGGGCTTTCAGGGGCGATGATTCCCGCAGGAATGCAGGCATTACTGTGTGAGCTTGTAAGCAGGCGTTATATTGATGTGATTGTATCAACAGGCGCAAATATGTTTCATGATGCCTGTGAACACTTAAATGTACGTCATTACCGCGGGCATCATAATGTTGATGACACTGAACTCTTCTCAAAAGGAATAGACAGGATATATGATGTTTTTGCATACGAAAATGAGTTTCGTGATGTGGATTTGGCAATATCCAGGTTTGCAGAAGAAATATCTCCATACTGTGCATCATCATCAGATTTCACAGAAAAGCTTGGCAAATGGCTTCTCATGAAAAATCCAAAAGGAAAATCAGTTCTTTCTGAATGTACAAAGGCAGGCGTTCCCGTATTTATTCCGGCAATATGTGATTCATCAATAGGGATAGGACTTTTAATGGCAAGAAGAAAAGGAGCTGATATTTCTGTTGATCAGATTGCAGATGTAGATGAGATTACTAGAATTGTCGAACTCTCAGACAGAACCGGAGTAGTATATGTCGGCGGAGGCGTTCCTAAAAATTTCATTCAGCAAACGCAGGTAATCGCATCCATTCATGATGCCGGAAAAGAAGGGCATCATTACGCCATACAATATACAACCGATTCCCCGCACTGGGGCGGACTTTCCGGATGCACTTTTGAAGAGGCAATAAGCTGGGGAAAAGAAACACCGGACTGCAGAAATGTTCAGTGCTTCTGCGATGCGACAATAGCACTTCCTGTTGTAGTATCAGGTCTTGTATCCAAAAATCCGATCAGGAAAAATATACCGGATGTCAGAAAAATGACTGGTGCAGGACAGAAAAATTAGCTTTTTTATTTAGCAGTAATAACTCATTTAGCAGTACTAACTCCATACCAGAACATATTTTCTTTTAATTTAACTGTTTTTTAAATTCAAATGGTTTTGTTGCAGTTTAAACAGATATTCATGATTGAATTATTGAAAAAACATTCATGAAACAAATTTTTCATGGACCGGTTTCATGGTAAATCACGATTAGATTATTGAAAATTAATTAAATCAGAAAAATCATAAAGATAATTTTTTATAACTGCGATAAAGCAAATGTTTCATGAACTTTTTCTTGTATGAAGAACAATAACAATATTGCATTTACCATCAAAATCACTTTGTGATTTACATGAAACTGTTGCATGAAGCCTTAGTTTCATGAACGTTTTTTCTAAATTCTCTGTAAAATCTACAAGAGGACAATTGTTAAACCACAACCCTTAATAGTAAATCATACCCATCTATATAAGCAACATTCATGGAGCAACACATATCTTTGGTGTTGCGAGTGTCGAAAGATGCGAGATTACTCTGTTGAGGTAGCCAAGCCAGGCATGGCGCGGGGTTGCTAACCCCGTGTCCCTTGGGACTCGGGGGTTCAAATCCCTCCCTCAACGCTTTCGAGCAAATCTCACTGTGAGGCAATTGAATGGAAGAAAAAGAGATTAATTACTTTGTTAGGATTGAAAACGCTGATCTTGACGGTACAAAATCAGTCCAGATTGCTCTGACAGGACTTCCGGGAATCGGGCTTCATACCTCTGTAAACATTGCAAAAATGGCAGGAGTAGATCCCCTTGCAACTCTCGGTCTTCTTGATGAAGAGCCGGTCGACCGCATTCGTGAGGTTATTGCAACCTACATAGAGCGTGTTCCAACCTGGATGCTCAATCGCCAGAAAGACTACTATTCAGGAGCCGCAAAACAGCTTTTGGGTTCAGACTTAAACATGGCGATTGATGATGACATCAACCGTATGAGAAAAATTCGCTGTTACCGTGGTATCCGCCACGAAACAGGTCAGAAAGTTCGCGGTCAGCGCACAAAATCCACAGGCAGGCGCGGAAGCACTGTCGGTGTCAGCAGGAAGAAGAAGTGAACGGTGGTATAAATGGTATATCCGGGAAAAAATCATAAATCATACGAAACTCCCAAAAGACGTTTTGAGAAGACCCGTATTGAAGATGAGAACCGTCTCGTAATTGAGTTTGGTCTTAGAAACAAAAGGGAACTCTGGAAAGCCCAGAGTACACTCAGACGCTACCGCCGTGCAGCAAGAGATCTTCTCGCACTTAAGTCCTCATCAACAGATGCAGTTCTTATAGAGCGAAAAGAAGATGAGCTTTTAGGCCACCTTGCACGCTACGGTCTTCTTGGAGAAAATGCAAATATCGGAGATGTTCTTGCATTAAAGGCTGAAAACGAGTTGGAACGCCGTTTACAGACAATTGTCTACAGACGCGGTCTTGCCCGTTCACCAAAGCAGGCACGTCAGATGGTTACACACGGACACATATCTGTCGAGGGAAGAAAAGTAAACATCCCAGGATACCGTGTAAGAAAATCTGAAGAGTCCTCAATAGCCTATTACAGCACATCACCGATGAACGATAACGCTCATCCTGAGCGTAGCAGAATTCTGTCAGGAGGCAGAGCATAATGGCAGCAGACCCAAAAGAGAAATGGGGTGTCGCACACATATTTGCGTCATTCAACAACACTGTTATTACAGTTACTGATCTTTCCGGTGCAGAGACAGTCACAAAGTCAAGCGGCGGAATGGTTGTTAAACAGGCAAGAAACGAAAGCTCCCCATACGCTGCAATGCAGATGGCAATCAACATTGCACAGGCTGTAAAAGACAAAGGCTTTGTCGGACTTCACGTTAAAGTGCGTGCTCCCGGCAGAGGAAAACAGCGCAGTCCGGGTCCCGGAGCACAGGCGGCAATTCGTGCACTTGCCCGTGCAGGGATGAGGATTGGACGTATTGAAGATGTAACGCCCGTTCCACACGACAGCATTCGTGCCAAGGGTGGAAGAAGGGGCAGGAGAGTCTGATTAATGGATATTGCGTTCAGCAGACTTGAGGGCGAAGTCGCAAAGTTTGTTATTTCCGGAGCTAATCCGGCATTTGCAAATTCACTGCGCAGAACAATGATTGGTGAAGTGCCAAAACTTGCAATCGAAGATGTAATGATCTATGACAACAGCAGTGCACTCTTCGATGAAATGCTGGCACATCGTCTTGGTCTGATTCCGCTCAAAACAAACCTTTCAGAATACAAAAAAAAGTCCGAATGCTCCTGTGAAGGCAAGGGGTGTTCTGCATGTGAAGCAATATATACAATCAGTATTGAAGGGCCATGTGTTGTTAAAACCAGTGATTTACTGGCACAAAACCCTGAAGCATCACCAGTAAGCCCGAATATTCCTATTGTTAGTCTGGAAGCAGGGCAGAAAGTGGTTCTTGAAGCACATGCCGAGATAAACACCGGCCTGGAACATGCCAAATGGCAACCCACACTTGCCTGCGGATACAAATCATATCCTGTCATCAAAATCGATGAGAGATGTGATGCCTGCGGACATTGTGTTGATGAATGCCCAAGAGATGTCCTTAAACTGAATAAAAAATCAGTTGAAGTCATTGAAGGAAAACTTATCGACTGTTCCATGTGCAGACTTTGTGAAAAGGCCTGCATGGCAAGCGGGATTAAAAACTCTGCAATAAAAGTAGAGCCTGACACTACAAAGTTTATATTTGTAGTTGAAAGTGACGGTTCACTTCCTGTAAAAGAAATAATTCTAATCGGGCTTAACAATCTGAAAGGCAAATCCGACAGTCTGGTGGATGTACTAACCAATATTTCCGGAGCGATCTAAAAATGAAGAGAGCTGCAAAGACAAATCCGCGCTATACTGCCCTGGTTTCGATGTTAAAAGAGGCATCAAGGGTAAATGAATCAGGCGTCTGGCGTGAGATTGCAAAAAGGCTGGAAACACCAAGCAAAAACTTCGCTGAAGTTAACCTGAGTAAAATCAGCAGGTACGCCCGCGAAGGCGAAACCGTGATTGTGCCGGGCAAAGTGCTTGGAAGTGGCATACTTGAATCAGGAATAGCAATTGCCGCACTGAATTTCAGTGACTCTGCCGCATCCAAAATAAAAGATGCCAACGGGACCTGTATGACAATAGAAGACCTCGTAAAAAACAACCCTGAGGGTAAAAAAGTAAGGATTCTGAGGTGAAGATAATGGTTACAGTAATTGATGCAACAGATCTTCGTCTTGGAAGACTTGCAAGCATTGTTGCAAAACGCGCCCTTATGGGTGAAGAGATTGCAATCATAAATGCTGAAAATGCAGTTGTTTCAGGTGCAAAAGCACGCGTTCTTGGAGACTACGACAGAAAACGCAGGCGTGGTTCAAGAGAAGGCGGTCCGTTCTTCCCAAGAAGACCTGAACATATCATAAAACGCACAGTTCGCGGAATGCTTCCATACAAAAGGCAGCGTGGTGCAGAAGCGCTTAAACTTGTCAAAATTTATGTCGGCGTTCCTGTACAGTTTGCTGAAGCTGAAGTAGAAATTATCGAATCCGCTCATATAGACGGTCTTTCTACACCAAAATATGTAACAATTGGTGCAGTAAGCAAAAGCCTGGGAGCAAAGTTCTAAAGGGGTTTTTAGAAAATGTCTAAAGTTGTTAATACAAGTGGTAAAAGAAAGACAGCTATTGCCCGTGCAACCTTAAGGGAAGGAAAAGGTCGTGTACGTATCAACTCAGTTCCTCTTGAAATATATGGAACCGAGCTCTCACGTATGAAGATTTCAGAACCCCTTTTACTTGTTCCCGGCGTTCTTGACGAAATCGATGCAACAATCGATGTCTACGGCGGCGGATACATGGGCCAGGCAGAAGCAGTAAGAACAGCACTTTCACGCGGCATTGTAGAATGGCATAATGACCCGAAAATCAAAGACATATTCCTTGAATATGACAGGACACTTGTTGTCAATGATTCACGTCAGAAAGAAGCCAAAAAACCACACGGCCGTGGTGCAAGAAAGAAATTCCAAAAGTCTTATCGTTAAGACTTGCAAAAATATAAGGGAGAGATCAAAAAATGATACCAGTCCGGTGCTTCACCTGTGGAAAAGTAATCTCCACAGAATGGGAAGAGTTTAAGAAACGAAGAGATGCCGGAGAGAATCCGGGAATGATTCTCGATGATCTCGGACTTGAGCGCTATTGTTGCAGACGTATGCTGCTCACACATAAAGAGATCATTGATGATCTCAACCCTTATCAATAAATTTAGGAGGGGTCGTGGGGTAGCCTGGAATCCTATGGCGTTCGGGATGCTGTGACCTGAGTTCGAATCTCAGCGACCCCATTTTCCAAAAATTATTGTAAATTTATGAAAAAAATTGTGGAGTCATGATGGAATCATACACCCGCTATGAAAGAGCCAGAATTGTTGGAGCCCGCTCCCTTCAGATATCTATGGGAGCGCCCGTTTTGGTCAAAACAGACAAGATCGATCCTTTAGAGATCGCACTTGCAGAGTACCAAAAAGGTATCATACCTATTACTGTAAAAAGAAAGTAGAAATTATTGGAGCTGATGTATTGAACGCAAACGAAATAGAAATTGAACTTAAGGAATCACTAGTTCCTGTTGAGGATTACCTTGCAGCAGGTGTACACATTGGTACACAGCAGAAAAGCCAGGATATGAAAAAATTCATCTACCGCGTACGCGGAGACGGTCTTTATATTCTTGATATTCAGCAGACTGATGACCGTATCAAAACCGCTGCAGAATTCCTCTCTAAATTTGATCCTGCAAAGATACTTGTAGTCACCTCCCGTCAGTACGGTCAGTACCCTGCAAGGAAATTTGCAGATTCGATAGGTGGAATGTCAAAAGTAGGACGCTTCATTCCGGGAATGCTTACGAACCAGAGAATCTCTCAGTACGTTGAACCTGAAGTTGTTGTGGTAACTGATCCTATTGGAGATTCACAGGCAATCAATGAAGCAGTACAGTGCGGAATTCCTGTAGTTGCACTTTGTGATACAAACAACATCACACAGTATATCGATATTGTAATCCCGACAAACAACAAAGGAAGAAAAGCTCTTAGTATGATCTATTACCTCCTTACAAGGGAGATTTTAAAATCACGCGGAGTTACAACCTCACTTACTCCTGAAGATTTTGAGATAGACTTATAATCTTTTTTGAATTATATCATTTTTAATGGTATTACGAAGGGCTACTTTTGCCGGGATGTTTTATCCTGATAATCCTGCCCACTTAAAACAGATTCTTGACAAATTTTTTAAAACCGTATCTGAAAATTCAGAATCTGCAAATTTGGGCAAAACGTTTGGAATTGTATCTCCACATGCAGGTATTGCATATTCAGGTCTGTCTTCAGCTTTTGCATATTCAACAGTAGATTTGAACTTTTCAGGAACTTTTCTGGTAATAGGGCCAAGTCATTCAGGTTACCCTGACTCTTCAACAACACTTTCCTGGGAAACACCTTTGGGAGTTGTTGAAAATGACATCTCTTTTTCAAAAGCACTTTCAGAGTATATTCCAACAGATGATTTCGTTCATAATCAACGGGAAAACTCAATTGAAGTCCAGATGCCCTTTATAAAATACAGATTTCCAAACGCAAAAGCAACAGCGATTCTTATGGGTAATCAAAGCCTTAAAAATGCAAAAAGAGTGTCTGATGCAATATATAATACGGTTTCAGTTACAAAATCAGATGTAATAGTTGTTGCATCTTCCGACTTTTCGCATTATATTCCAAAAAGTCAGGCAGAAAAATATGATAAATATGCAATAGACGCATTAAAAGACCTCAATACGGATGAATTTTATCGCCGTATTCATGATGAGGGAATAAGCGCGTGCGGGTACGGTCCGATAACGGCAATGGTTGAATACTGCAGGAAGAAAGGAGCAAAAAAAGGAAGACTCCTTCATTATTCAACAAGCGGTGACATCACAAAAGACTTTTCGCAGGTGGTCGGTTATGCAGCAATATCAGTGGAGTAAGATATCAATATGGCTACCTGGAGTGCACCTGGCAAAGTGTTTTTGTTTGGCGAGCATGCCGTGGTATTTGGAAAACCAGGCATTGCGATGGCCATTAAACCCAGAGTATATGTAACTGTAAGAAGATCCAGAAACCCTGCACGAGTTAATTCACCTTACATCGAAGGGTGTTTTGAGGAAACCGGAGTTACCGGAAGTGTTTATATTCATTCACAGCTTCCAAGCTCATCCGGTCTTGGATCATCAGCGGCAGTCACGGTTGCGACACTTTCAGCAATAAATGATGAATTTGGTCTCGGCCTTGGACGTTCTGATATAGCATCAATTGCCTATAAAATAGAAAAAAAAGCACAGAGGGGACGTGCAAGCCCGACAGATACATTTGTATCAACATATGGAGGGCTTGTTTTGATAAAAGACGGGAAAAGAAGAAGGCTTCCACCTGAAAATTTCAATCTTGTCATTGGAAACACGCTTGTCTCTCACAAAACATCAGAACTTGTTGCAATGGTTGGCGAATTCAGGATGAGCAATCCGCTTGTGGTCGATCCAATTCTGGATGCAATAGAAGCTGTAACTCTTCGTTCAATGCACAATTTTCATGACTTAAAACTTCTTGGAAGATATATGGATGTAAATCATGCCCTCCTTGAAGCACTTGGTGTTGGACATCCTGCACTTTCGAAGCTTGTTTCAGCTTCACGTGCCGCGGGTGCATATGGTGCAAAGATGACAGGTGCGGGGGGAGGCGGATGTATGATAGCCCTCTGCCCAAAACGCTCAAAAAGCAAAGTTGCAGGTGCAATTGAAGCCGCAGACGGCAAGGCAATAATCACAACAATAGATACAGACGGCGCGAGAAAAGAGGACGAATATGGCAGAACTGATTATCTTAAAACTAGGCGGTAGCGTAATAACTGATAAATCCGGAGAATGCCGGGTTGATAAAGAGAGGATTTCCTCCCTTGCAAAAGAGATTGCATCCCGGAAAAACATAATTCCTATAATAATTCATGGAGCAGGATCATGCGGTCATCCTGAGGCCAAAGAACATCACCTTGATAAAGGGCTAGATACAACAAATAAAGCAGGTATATTTATCACTCATCATGCTGTCCGAAGACTCAATGATGCAGTGGTAAACGCGCTTCGTGCCAGTGGTGTGGAATCTGTAGGAATTCACCCGCTAGATGCATGTACTGCGAAAAACGGACGTCTAATATCATTTGAATGCGGACCCATAAAACTCCTGCTGAAACACGGCATTGTTCCTGTTATGCATGGGGATGTTGTGATGGATGAGGAGAAAGGTGTCTGCATTGTATCAGGAGATCAACTGGTAAGTTATCTGGCAGTAAATCTTCATGCAGAAAGAATAGGTCTTGCAACCGATGTGCCGGGTGTATTAAAGGATGGAAATGTAATTCCGGCAATAAACAAAAAGACCATTTCAAATCTTGAGATAAATGAATCAGGAAATACAGATGTTACCGGCGGAATGAGAGGAAAGATAAACGAACTCTTAATGCTTGCTGAAATGGGAATTGAATCAAATATATTTCATGTCTCAAGAACAGATGATTTCCTTGACGGGCGCGACCATGGCGGCACAATTGTCACCAAAAAAACCACTCTTTAAAGTAAGCAGAAAATGACCCTGACAGAAGATATTTTCTGTCATCTTTTCTTCTGAAAATAAAAAGAGGTTAAATTAAACAAAATATTCGGACTTTGATGAAATCATGAGTCATATCAGCAAATATTACTCATATGAATGCAACGCAGGCTGAAATGATGAAATAACTCATTAAAGATGCAAAAGATTTCCTTTCAAAGACGGGTTAAAAAAAATTAACCAATAAATTTGTCAATAGTCTGACTGAAGATAAAAAAAAGGGGTTGGAACAGATAAAAAAATCAGAATTTACTTCTTCACGCAAAAGAGAGCATCTTGAGATTTGCTGTGAGAATGATATAGAAACCGGTTTTGCCGGATTTGATGATATAAGACTTGTACACAACGCACTTCCGGAATGTAAACTTGAATCAATTGACATGTCTGTCAGATTCTTAGGACACAATCTGTCTTCTCCCGTCTTCATAGCCGCAATGACAGGAGGTCATCCTGATACCTTGCAGGTGAACAAAAATTTGGCACTGGCCGCAGAGCACTTCAATATCGGAATGGGTGTTGGATCACAGCGGGCGGCACTTGAAAATCCACAACTTTCGGACAGTTTTACAGCTGTTCGTGAGGCGGCACCAAAAGCATTTTTGTGCGGCAATTTAGGTGCAATTCAGCTTGTAGAAAAAGGGCCGGAATGGGCAGACAAAGCAGTGGAAATGATTGACGCCCAGGCACTATGTATTCATTTAAATCCTTTACAGGAAGCAATACAGCCTGAAGGCGATCATGATTCAAATGGCTGTCTGAAAGCTATTGATGAACTTAGCAGGACCTCAAAATATCCTGTTATTGTAAAAGAGACCGGATGCGGAATCTCACGTGAAACTGCACAAAAATTATGGAGTGCAGGTGTAAGTGCAATTGATACAGGCGGACTTGGAGGAACATCCTGGGCCGCTGTTGAAACACTACGTGCAGAAGATAAAAATCTTATTAATCTGGGCAGGAATTTTTCAGACTGGGGAATTCCAACAGCAGTATCTTTAATAGAGATTGCCGGCTTTGAAAAGCCTGTTATCGCAACCGGTGGAATAAGAAGTGGAACAGATATAGCAAAAGCAGTGGCTCTTGGTGCAAATCTTTGTGGTATGGCTCTTCCGCTTTTAAAACCGGCAATGGAAAACTCCGACTCTCTGAATAAAGCAATAGATAATATTCATAGAGAACTTGCAGTATCCATGTATTTAACCGGTTCAAAAAATATCACCAGTCTTTCAAAGTCAAGGACGTATATTACAGGAATAACCCGGCAAATGGCCGGTTTTTAAAAAAAACAGGAGAATATAAAATATGGATGTAGAGATAATTGCTGTAGGCGGTTATAACGAAGTCGGCAGAAATATGACTGCTGTCCGCTATGGCAAGGAAATTGTAATATTTGATATGGGTCTCAGGCTTGACCAGATAATGATCCATGAAGATGCCGAAGTAGAGAATATGCATTCTCTTGATCTTATCGAGATGAAGGCAATCCCTGATGATACAATAATGAACACTGTCGAAGGCAGTGTCAAGGCGATTGTATGTACACACGGACATCTGGATCACATTGGTGCAATACCAAAGCTTGCCCACAGATACAATGCACCAATTATTGGAACACCTTATACAGCAAAGTTAATTGAACAGCAGATTGAAGGTGAGAAAAAATTTGGAGTTTCCAATAAGGTTTTTGCCCTAAATGCAGGCTCAAAATACAGATATGAAATATCAAAGGACTTAAGTCTTGAATTTGTAAACGTTCAGCACTCAATCATAGATACTGCAATGGCAGTTCTTCACACTCCGGCAGGAATCATTGTTTATGCAAACGATTTTAAGCTTGACAGAACACCTGTTCTTGGAAACCCTCCGGATTTTGCACGTATGCGTGAACTTGGACGTGAAGGTGTTTTAGCACTTATCATTGAGAGTACAAACGTCAGGCTTCCGGGAAGATGTCCAAGTGAAAGAATTGCACAAAAACTTGTCCGCGATGCAATGACAAGTTATGAAGATGATAAAAGTGCAATAATAGTAAGCACGTTTTCATCACATATTGCACGAGTTAAGACAATTGCCGAATGTGCACACGAGATTGGAAGAAAGCCTGTACTTCTTGGAAGATCGATGGAGAAGTATTCTTCAACAGCAGAACAGCTAAAACAGGTCAGTTTCCCAGAGACATTGTCAATGTTTGGAAACCGAAAGACTGTAGACAGGACAATCCGCCGTATCATGAAAGAAGGAAAGGATAAATATGTCCCTATTGTAACCGGACATCAGGGAGAACCAGGTGCTATTCTGACACGACTTGCGGCAGGAAACACTCCATATCGCCTTGACAAGGGTGACAAAGTGATGTACAGTGCAAACATTATTCCAAATCCAATGAACTTCGGGCAGAGGTATCATCAGGAAACACTTCTCAGGATGAAGGGTGCACGCATATTTGAAGGTCTTCATGTAAGTGGTCATGCCCAAAGAGAAGATCACTACGAGATACTAAATCTGTTAAATCCACAGCATATCATTCCCTCACACGGAGATGTTGATATGACAGGTGAATACATGAAGCTTGCAGTAGAATGTGGATATACTCTTGGAAATGATGTACATATCCTAAGAAACGGAATGAGACTTTGCGTAACAAAATAACATCATAAATTATTGCAAATAAAATGAAGGGATAATTAATGAAACTTGAAGAATATCTTGAAAAAACAGCAGAGGATGTTGATCTTGAGCTTGACAGGCTCTTTGGTGCGGCTCCCGGAGAACTAAGTAAGGCAAGTGCCCATCTGCTCATTGCCGGGGGAAAAAGGTTACGACCAGCTGTTACAATTCTTGCGGCAGATCTTGTTAATAAAGGCTGTTCACGTGAGATTTTCCCTGCGGCTCTCGCACTTGAGGTTACACACACTTTTACCCTTGTTCATGATGATATCATGGACGATGACTCAAACCGCCGCGGCGTCCCGACAGTTCACTGTAAATGGGATACACCTACCGCAATTCTTGCAGGTGATGTATTGTATGCAGAGGCGTTTGAGCTTATTACACGATCTATTGCAGATAATCTTGCAAAAGTACTTAGTGTGGAAATTCTGGCAAGAACCTGTGTTGAAATCTGCCAGGGACAGCATGAGGATATGTCTTTTGAGAAGAGGAATGATGTCTTAGACTACGAATACATCGACATGGTAGGAAAAAAGACAGGAAAACTCTATGCAGCCGCGGCCGCAATTGGTGGAACACTTGCAGGCGGAAATGTGAAGCAAACTCAGGCGCTTCATGACTGGGGATATTTCAGTGGAATTGCATTCCAGATTCAGGATGATTTAATTGACCTTATAACACCCTCCGAGAAGAGCGGAAAAGATCAGGCATCTGATCTCTCAGAAGGCAAGCAGACTCTTGTTGCAATTAAGGCAAGAGAAGCAGGTGTTGATTTGTCAAAGTTCAGAAAACAAAATCTCTCATCAGAAGAAATAAAAGAAGCAATTGATATGCTCGAAAAGGCCGGCATAATTGATGAAGTCAGAAAAACAGCAGAGGATTATGTAAACCGTGCAAAAGAGATGCTTTCGATATTCCCTGACTGCGATGAGAAACGACTTCTCACAGAAATCACAGATTATTTTATTACCAGAGGCTTTTAAAAGATGTCTGTTAATCCAAAAGAATTTTTTTGATTCATGCCCTTCATAATGCTGTAACACATAACAGCGTTCCAAAGGCAGGCACTGTTCTTGGGATGCTCATGGGAAAGCATCCTGAGTTTCGGCCACAGGCCAAAGAGATGTCTGCAATTCTAAATGAAGTCTTAATAGAAGTTGAAGCACTATCGCCGGAGGAGAGGGCAGAAAAGCTCTTCGAACTTGCACCTGAAATGCTTTCTGAAAAGAAAGAAAAAAAGGAGAAGATAAGAGGACTTCGTGCACTTAAAAACGTTGATGAGAAGGGCGTTGTAATGCGTTTTGCACCAAACCCAAGCGGCCCGCTTCATCTCGGGCATGCACGTGCGGCTTATCTGAATGACTATTACATAAGGCAGTATGGCGGACGATATGTCTTAAGAATTGAGGATACCGACCCAAGACGTGTTGAACCGGAAAATTATGAACTTCTGCTGGATGACATCAAATGGCTTGGAATAAACATAACAGAGACTGTATATCAAAGCGATAGATTTGATATCTATTATGAATATGGCAGAAAACTTATAGAAATCGGGGGAGCTTATATCTGCACCTGCGATTCTGAAGTTTTCAGGGATCTAAAAAACAGCAAAAAAACATGTCCGTGCCGTGACCAGAGTGTTGAAGAAAACTTACAGCTTTGGGAGAAAATGCTCAACGGAGATTTTCCTGAAGGAACAGTCACAGTGCGTGTGAAAACCGAAATAGATCATCCCGACCCTGCTATGCGTGATTTTTCAATATTTCGGGTTGTTGACCATCCGCATCCTAAAATTGATGCCAAAGTCTATCCTATGATGAATCTTTCAGTTGTAATTGACGATCATCTTTTAGGAATCACCCATGTAATACGCGGAAAAGACCATATTGCAAATACAAGACGCCAGAGGTATATCTATGATTACTTCGGATGGAATCCGCCTGAGTATCATCATTACGGCAGAATGTCTATCGGAGATGTTGTTTTATCGACAACTGCCATAAAAGAGGGCATAAAGTCCGGGGCATATACCGGATGGGATGATATTCATCTTGGGACATTAAAGGCAATTGCAAGAAGAGGAATACTGCCTGAGGCTGTCAGAAACTCAATGATTGACATTGGTGTCGGACAGACTGACATTAAATTTTCGTGGGAAAACCTGTTTGCCGAGAATAAAGCTATTGTCGATCCTGTGTCAAACCGTTATTTCTTTGTTGAGAATCCTGTAAAATGCAGGGTTGCCGGCGCCCCTGATATGACTGCAAAAGCGCTTTTAAATCCGAACGACGAATCAAAAGGCGCAAGAGAACTTGTATTTAAACAGGAACTTTTTGTCTCGGAAAGTGATCTTAAAGGATGCTCCATGGTAAGATTTAAGGATTTATTCAACGCTGAAGTATCCTATGACGGCAGTGAATATTCACTGAAATATGCAGGAGGTCTTTTGGAGGATGCAAGAAAGAATAAAGCACCGATTATCCAGTGGCTTCCGGCAAAAGATAATTTAAGATGCACCCTTCTCTCGCCGGAGGGCAACTGTGAGGGGCTCTGTGAAAGGGGAGTTCTCCTTGAAGAGAACAACGTCGTTCAGTTTGAAAGAGTCGGCTTTGCAAGAATTGACTCGGTTAAAGGCGAAAATGTGACAGCTTATTTTGCCCATCACTAAATTTTAAAAAAGACTTTTTTAATATTCATTTTTTTGGGATTTAATCTAATAAATCAAAACCCTCATTACAACACAAAGCTAAAATATCAGGCACTATGCCAAATCTTAATGTCGCTATGCTTGGCGCTCCTGAATATTCAAAAAATGTCGGAAAGAAGGGAACTACCTCAGATATTGTCTTTTATAATCTTAAAAAAGGTGAGGACACTGTAACTATAATAGAGCCTTTGAGGTATCCGGAACGTCTTCCGCCTCTTTTTTACACCGCATCAATGTCTGACTGTGCAGTTTTGATTGTCGATGCAATAACTCCTGAATTTGGAGAAACTGTTGTAATGTTAGACTGCGCCGGTGTAAAAGACGGATATATTATTCTTAGAAATTATATTGATAAATCACAGATTGCTCCTCTTATTCAAGGAACTGTTCTTGAAAACTACTCTTACATGGAAGACGACCCAAATCTTCTTCGTGAGACATTAATTGAAGACGCCGCCAAAAAACCTCGTGAATTAACAGATATTGCAGGTGTAGTCTCAGTAGATCACCATTTCAATGTGAAGGGAATAGGAACTGTTGTTTTGGGAGGCGTTGAATTTGGCTCGATAAAAACGCATGACACACTTAAAGTTCTTCCAACCGATAAGACAGCACAGGTTCGCTCCATCCAAAGGCATGATACAGACTGCCCTGATGCAACAAAAGGTGACAGAGTAGGACTTGCACTTAAAAATATAACATCAGAAGAGCTTGACAGAGGCTATGTCCTGACCGCAAGCAAGGATGTGTGGACTGCAGATAAATTCACCTGCCGCTTAAATATTGTGAAATACTGGCAAACTCCTGTTACAGAAGGAATGACTATTCATCTTGGCCACTGGATGCAATATATCTCAGGGAAAATAGAGTCTGTCAGCGGCGATCCAAAAAACCCTGATATTGTTATTGCCCTTGAAAAAGAGATGGTCTATCTTTTGAATGACAATGCATTGCTCTTTCACTTAGATGCCGGAAAATTACGTGTTGTTGGAACAGTTTCGTTAAACTAAATCTTTTATATTTCATTTCTTTTTCACTTGTTTTTAACATAATCTTTACTTGTTTTTCATTTGTTTTTCAAAAAGAGTAGATTATGACTTCGGTTTTTTTCGAAGTCAAAGATAGAATTAATATAATAAACATCCATTTTATCCATATGTCAATCAGATTCAGATATTTAATGGCTGTTTTTGTTGTGCTACTGGCAATTTCATCATTTGCCGGCATTACAGCCGCGGCAGAAGAAGATGAAAAACTTATTCATGTATCAGGAACCGGCAAAGTGACTACAAGTCCTGACGTAGCTGAAATCTCACTTGCAGTGCAGACTGAAGATCAAGACGGCCTTTTTGCCCAGCAGGAGAATGCACGCAGGATGAGCGAATGCATCTCAGCTTTAAAGACACTTGGTCTTACAGATGAAGATATAAAAACAACAGGCTACAGCATGTACTCCTACAAGACAGATTCAGACTCACCATTTGGAGGGGAAAAAACAGTTTATCGTGTTACAAACACACTTCTTGTGAAAACCACAAAGACCGATATGGCAGGGGAAATAATTGACAAAGCTATTGCAAACGGTGCAAACAGTGTGAACTATGTTTCATTTACTCTTTCAGATGAAAAAAGCCAGTCACTAAGATCAGAAGCACTTACAAAGGCTGTAACACAGGCACGCCTTGATGCCGACTCTGTTTCAGCCGCTCTTGGAGTGTCAATACTTGGTGTTCAAAGCGTCAATGTAGGTTCAAGCTACACACCTTACACATACGCAGAATCAAACTATAAGAGCATGTCAATGGATTCAGCGGCAGGCACATATCCAACACCGATTCAGGCTGACACTGTTGATGTTACAGCTTCGGTTTCGATATCATACATCATCAGATAAGTTGAATCAAAAAAGTCAGTTTCGGGATTAAGAATCTTTATTTCAAAACCAGAAATCTCTATTTTTAACCCTTATTACTTTGTTATAAAAGACTTTACAACAATTATTTCATTATGAAATTTTTAATAATCAAATTTTCCCTTAATGATAAAGGTTTTAAAAAATTTATTTTTTCATAATCGTTTTAAAAAAACGGATTATTCTGCAAATATGCACAGAGTAAACAGATTCTTAAATTTAGCTTTCAAATTTAACTTTTCTTTTTTCATAGAAATGTTTCATAAAATTTTTCAAATTTTAATTTAATGCTTCACTGAGGTTTTCAAATGAATCTTTAAAAAAAGTTATTTGCCTTTTAAAGCAACTAATAAAAAGACGGTTTTGGTTTATGTCTGAAAATATAGTAAATTCAAAGAAAAATGCCGGCAATTATGCGGCAGATCTTGTAATAGACGGCAACATTGTTGGGCTTGGCACAGGCTCGACAGTTCTTTACACAATGGAGCGTTTGTCATACAGAATAAAAGAGGAGGGACTGATGATAAAAGGTGTCCCTACATCATATCAGACCGCAGTCCGTGCAAGAAATCTTGGCATTCCTCTTACGACACTTGACGACTTCCCAAAAATTGATATTGCAATTGATGGTGCCGATGAGGTCGACTCTGATTTTAACCTTATAAAAGGAAGAGGTGCCGCTCAGACACGTGAGAGATGTGTTGCCGCCGCCGCAAAACAGTTTATAGTTGTTGTTGATGAAAGCAAACTTACAAAAAAGCTGTCTGCAGTTGTTCCTGTGGAAGTTATTCCATTCGCACTTGCAGTATTGTGTGATAAAGTAAAAAGTCTTGGAGGAAACGCAATTGTGCGGGAAGGCGTTAAAAAAGACGGACCTGTAATTACCGACAATGGACAAATAGAAGTGGACTGCGATTTTGGAGAGATAGATAATCCCGAAAGTCTGGAAACTGAACTGAATAATATACCAGGTGTTTTGTCCTGCGGAATATTTACGGAATTTAAGGAAAAAACAGTTGTGATTGCAGGAAATGCAACCGGTATTGAAATTCTATGAAACCAGAATTTCTCTTATTTTCTGAATCAGCTTAAGCTGTGTTTCAATTTCTTCTTTTTTATCGGACTCTATTGTATCAATAATGTCCTTTGCCGGTTTTGAGAGGCAGTAAATCTTCACAGGCCTGCCCTTGCTTTCAGCCTTGCTCTCACGGTTCTCGATCCATTCTTTTTCATTTAAAGTCCGCATGGCAATGCTAACTTCAGGCTGGCGGAGATCTGTTCCGCGTTCAATGTCGCGTGATGTTGCTTCGTTTGTATTTGCAAGATATACCAAAACCTTGGCTACATTACGTTTTAGTCCAACATCGGTGAGAAGAGTTGCTAATTCTTCCTCCTTCTCTGTAAAAGTAAGCACTTTTTCAAGTTTCATTTTCTCACCAGAAATTACTCTTAATATTCTGTTTAACAGATATAAATAGATATTTATCAAACTCAACACATATTAGTGGTTGTTGAAAAATATTTTATGAAAGTAGTATTAAAAGAAAAAATATTTTTTTTTGCCGATCCTTACTGCTGAATCAATCCCAGATTAGATAAGTCTGAAATTATTTTTATTACCGCCTTTCTGGCATCTTCCGGAAGTTTACCTCCTGTAATTATCAGTTTGCCTGATCCAAACAAAAGAACAACAACTTTGGGCTCTTCAAGACGATAAACAAGTCCCGGAAACTGCTCAGGTTCGTATTCAATTCTGTCAAGGTTAAAGCCGACAGCAATTTTATTAAGATTTATAGGAGTTCCAAGATCTGCTGATGTTACAATATTCTGAACTTTGTATTCCAGATCTTTTGGAATATCTATCTTCAATTCACGCAGTTTATTGCCCAGGATTTCAAGACCTTTTGAAAGGCTGTCAATGCTCTTTGCACCTGTCAGAACAACTTTTCCTGAACCAAAAACAAGCGCCGCAATCTTTGGATCCTGCATCCTTAAAACGACACCCGGAAATCTCTTTTTGTTATATTCGGCGTCTTTTATTTTTTCATTTATCATCTGCAGATCCAGCGTTTCGGCAACTTTTGCTGAAGCGACAATGTTCTCGATTTTTAATGACTCTTCAGGATTGACCTTCATATTTATAAAGTGATTTATATGGTATATAAATCGTTGGGTGATTTTTGTCCCATTTGAATACTCTTGCCAATCAATCAGAGATGAAATTTTATTTCATCCCATTTATCATTTTTAATGATTAACAATTACAAAATTTTATCTATAAATTAGTTCAATAAACTGTAAGCAAAATTTGAACGAATTTTAATTCGACATTTGTTGAAATAGTAATTTGGACATGAAAATTCTCTAAAGAAAAGTTTCATAAACTGCATCATGAAACTGTTGCATGAAATGATAATTTCATGAACATTTTCAATAGAAAATTGATTATGAGAACAGCTTTGGAGAAAAAATGTGAATTAACTAAAAAGTTAGTGAGGTAAAATATGGCAAAATGGATGTTAAGTGAGGCTGAAGGTTACGACTTCCTTAAAAAATATGATGTGCCGGTTCCTGAATACAGAATTGCAACATCAGCAGAAGATGCGGCAAAAAAAGCCACAGAGGTTGGATTTCCGGTTGTAATGAAGATTGTTTCCCCCCAGATTCTTCACAAAAGTGATGCCGGCGGTGTTATTGTCGGTGTAAAAGATGAAAAGGAAGCAAAAGAAGCATACGAGCAGATTATTTCAAGCATAAATAAGCACAAGCCCGATGCAGATATTGAAGGTATTATTATAGAAGAGATGGCAAAGCCAGGTGTTGAGTTAATTATCGGAGGAAATACAGACACTGCTTTTGGAAAGACAATAACCTTCGGTATTGGCGGAACACTTGTCGAATTTGTAAAAGATGTTTCACTTAGAATTCTGCCGCTTACCGAAGCAGAAATCAGGCAGATGGTCAGGGAAATCAATTCATATAAATTAATATCCGGATATAGAGGCTCTGCGCCTAAAGATGAAGAAACACTTGTAAAAACAATAATTAATGTCTGCCGAGCGTTTGAGGAGAACGAAGAGCTAAAGGAGTTTGACATAAACCCGCTAAGGCTCTATGAAAAAGGTGCATGTGCCGTTGATACAGCCTTTATCTTCAGCGATGAACAGTCAACCAAAAAGGTTTCAGACAAACCTGTTGATGTAAGTATTTTTGAGCCGCAATCAATCGCCGTTATTGGTGCATCAGAAACTCCGGGTAAAATGGGATATGCTGTCATGCACAAGCTTTCGACATTTCCGGGAAAACTCTATCCTGTAAATCCAAAACGCGATGTAATTATGTGCTTTAAGACATATCCAAGCCTTCACGATATTGCCGACAATGTAGATATGGCAGTAATTACAGTCCCTTCCGCCCTTGTTCCTGAAGTGATGGAAGACTGTGGTAAAAAAGGAGTTAAAATTGCGGTAATAATCACTGCCGGATTTAAGGAAATGAATGAAGAAGGCAGAAAATTAGAGGAGCAGACAGTTGCAATCGCTAAAAAATACGGCACAAGAATTGTCGGTCCAAACTGTCTTGGTTTAATCAGCCCGCACAAGGGATATGATACAACATACGTTCAGAGATCTCCTGCTCCCGGAAACATTGCATTCCTTTCACAAAGTGGTGCTATTGTAAACGCTGTTGTTGACTGGAGTTTAACACACAATGTCGGATTTTCTTCTGTAGTTTCTGTTGGAAACCAGTCTGATCTCAACTTCTTCGACTACCTTCACTGGGCTGAGTCTGATCCAAACACAGAGGCGATTATTATGTACATTGAGGAAATAAACAATGGAAAGGGATTCCTTGATGTAGTATCAAGAATTGCAAGGACAAAACCGGTTGTTGCAATAAAGTCAGGTTCTTCTGAACGCGGTCGTGCCGCAGCAGCGTCACACACAGGTTCTCTTGCAGGAAGCTATGAAGTGTATATGGAGGCTTTCAGAGAGGCTGGAGTTTTAAGTGTCACAAATCTTGAGGATGCTTTCCTTGCCGCAGAATTCTTATCACACAACAAGCACTATCCAAAAGGAAAACGTGCAGTTATTGTCACCAACGCAGGCGGTTTCGCAGTTCTTTCAAATGATTATGCAGAACGTTATGGAATTGAGATTGTTGATCTTCCAAAGAACGTAATTGATGAGATGGATAAATTTCTGCCACCGTTTTGGAATCGTGGAAACCCGATTGATCTCTTAGGAGATGCAGACGGAGCACGGTTTGCAAAGACATTTAGTGTTCTTGCAAAGCACGATGACCTTTGGGATATCTGCATGGTAATAGGATTCCCAAACCTTGTGTTAACATCAGAACGTTTTGCAAAGCAGATTATGATGCTCTCAGAGTCCACTGAAAAGAGAATTGTATCTGTGTTAATCGGCGGTTCAGAGATGAACGGAGGACGTGAAATATTAAGGGAGAACAAAGTTCCGCCGTTTGAAGAGCTTGAGACTGCATTCAGGGTTGTTGGAAGGACACTCCAGAGCAAATACCGTGTCAAAGGACAGGGTCTGTTCTGAAGATATAATAATTAATTTTTAAAAAACTGAATTTAAAATATCATATTTCAAACACATTTTAAAAAATAAGTCTCAATAATATTTATTTTACGCAAAAATTGTCATTTTGAGCAGATTTTAGTTTTAGTTAATAAAAAAAGTTCATAAAACTAATTTTCTTACACGTCATCATAAAATTAAGATTCTAGATAAATTTGAAATCAAATTAAAACTTTAAAAAAATTTTAAAAAAAAATTTAAAAAATCAGATTTTATTTTCAAGGGACAATTTAGTCGTATTCACGCCAGGTGTGCCTGCACTTTGTACAACGGAAAAAGCGCACTTCACTTTCATCAGCTGAACGAAGCTGTCTTAACCACCATTCAGCAGTATTATTGCCGCACTCAGGACATTTTATTTTTGTTGTCGGAAGTGTTGCAATATTTTGATCTTCTTCAACAATTGTTATCTCCTTCTCAACCCTCTGCCTTGTTTTCAAAAGCTGGGTTTTATCGGATATGTCTTTTTCATAACCGCATTTTGGACATCTGAGTTTTCCTTCGTATGACTTAAGCATGCTTTTGCATTCTGGACAGAACATCATCGGCTATATTATTTGTTGCTATTTGATTAATTGTTATGGATTATCATATTTAAAAAAAAAATCAATCTTCGCCTTTTAATATCCGAATTTCAAAAAATTTGCCGGATTTTAGAAAAACCCGGATATCTCAGCAAAATTCTTTCATTGATTTATAGTATAATCTAAAATTATTCTCTCTAAGAATCTATTTTCATTAAATCATTCTTGAAATTATATTTCGTGTAACAGATTCATGTAAATTACAAAGTAGCTTTTTATGTAGCAGACAAATATTATAATCAATGGAAGCGGCCCTTGTTTTATTGTCAGCCATTTTTTTTATCGGGTTTTTAATTGTTCCCGGAAAATTAAGAAAATACCTTGCAATATCCGGATGGTTTTTTATTGTACTGGCGCTGATTCTTGATATTCCACACTACATATTCGAAGAAAATAACTTTATGTACCCTGTTTTAGGAATACTGGGAATCCCGTTTTTATATGTCACAATACCGGGACTTTTAGAAGAGAACAAATATGTTTTGTCATTAAGCCGCGGCGCGGCAATTGCATTTTTGATATATTTCCCGTTTGCCTATATCCCGATGGCAGGTGATTTTTTAATAGCCGCTGTTACACAGCAGGTTTACGCTATAGGAACACTCCTAAATCTTCCTTTCAACCAGATTGCATGGAACATGCTTGAACATAACGGATTTCGCGTTGAAATAATCCTTGCATGCACCGGCATTCAAAGCATTGCAATAATGCTTGGAATTGCATATGCACTCCCAATAACAGTAAAACAAAGAATAATATCGTTTATTCTGGTTGTGCCGGTAATTTACTTTTTGAATCTCCTGAGAAACGTATTTGTTGTTGCGGCATACACAGGCCAGTGGTTTCAGTATTTGCCTGAGATTGCATCAAACGGAGAATATGGATACGAGAGTTTCTTTTGGGCACACAATGTTCTGGCAGAGCTTGGAGCACTGGTATTTTTAATTATCCTTGCACTGTGTCTTTTTAAAGTAATTCCCCAGCTAGGAGATTTCGCAGACGGATTAATAAAATTGTATATAGAAAAGCTCAGAGGTGTATATAAAGATAAATAATCCTCTGAAGCGCTGATAGATTTGTGCAGACTGCAATTATTACAACCGCCGGTGCAATAAGGCCGAAAAGTCCTCCTGCAACCAAAAACAAAATTGTTTCAGGCCTCCCAAAAAACCCGACTCTTTCTAAGGGATCGTCAATTTTGCCATCTTCTCTTTTCTCAAAACCGACCTCCGCATATGTAACAGGTTTTATGAAAGTATTCATAAGAGAGCCAATAATTGCAAGAGCTACGATTGCAAAATCAATAATATAACTGTTTACTCCGTTTATTGCGACATAAGGACTTATTATTGCAACACCTGAAAGTCCGATTCCCAAAATTACAAGGCTGTCAACATACTTATCAACTATCCAGTCAAAAACTGCACCAAATTTGCTTTCATTCCCGGTTTTTCTTGCAACAGTCCCGTCAACAAGGTCCAAAACCGCAGAAATTAAAAGAAATATTGCCCCTATAAAAAAATTCTCTCTGAAGAAGAAATAAGCTGTTATTAGCCCTGCTATAAGAGACAATACCGAGATCATATTTGGTGTGAATCTCAATTTTATGAATATATCTGCAACAGGCTCTAAACATCCGATAAATTTTGGTCTAAGTGCAGTAATATTCATACCATTATAATTGGAATCACTCAGATATAGGTTTCACTAAATGAATTCCTTTATTTTTATAGGGCTAACTTCTTAAATTATACAGGACAATTAACCATTAAGAAAGATAATCATGGCACAAGATATTAAAAAACCCCATGTTATGATAATGTCAGAGATTACCGTAGACGGCAAACTGACATTAAAAAAAGGAGCTTCCAGCAAAATCCTTATGAAATACATGAGCCACGAAACTGACATACTCCTTCATAAAACAAGGGCAGAATATGATGCAATAATGGTAGGCTCAAATACAATAAAAATTGACAATTCTTTTCTTACTGTCAGATATGTAGAAGGAGAAAACCCTATACGTGTTATTCCAAACAGCAGCGCAGACATTCCGCTTAACTCAAATGTTCTTGGAAAAGATGCAAAGACAATAATTGCCGTAGGAAAGGCGGCACCTGCAGAAAAAATTGAAGCTTTAGAAGAAAAAGGTGCGGATGTAATAATCAGTGGTGAGGAAAGAGTTGATTTTACATATCTTATGAATATCCTTGCGCGTGAATATGGTGTGAAAAAACTGATGGTTGAGGGCGGGCCAACTCTTAACTACTATATGCTTCAAGACCGTCTTGTTGACGAAGTCAGACTTATTCATCTGCCTTTCATCGTTGGCGGGGCTGACACCCCCTCACTTGTCGGCGGCATGCACATAGATTCAGAAGATGAAATGTTTCGTCTCAATCTCAAGAGTCATTATATGTGCGGGACAAACCTTGTCACCGAGTACGATGTTTTGTACGGTGAATAGGCATGTCATGGCTTGAAAAAGAGATTGAAAAAACAAAAAAGGCAAAGCTTCGCAAAAATGGAATTAAATGGTTTATTTTTGGTGTTTTTGCAGCGATAGCTTTGATTGCAGTATTTTCGCTTATTCCCTATTCCCAGGATGCAGGTGTCAAGGTAATCCGCATTGAAGGAACACTCACTACCGGAAATATTTACAGCGGCGGATATGCAGGAAGTGACTATATCGGCGCACAAATAAGAGCCGCGGCAGATGATCCCTTGACTGAGGGAATTGTCCTTCGTATAAACAGCCCGGGGGGTTCTCCATCCTCATCACAGGAGATAATTCGTGATATTGATTATGCAAAAGAAAAAAAGCCGGTTGTTGTCTCAATGGGAGACATGGCAACTTCTGCGGCATATCACATAAGTTCTCATAGTGACTGGATATTTGCAAACCCTGATACAATGACAGGGAGTGTCGGGACAATCTGGACTTTTTATGACACCAGCGAGTCACTTGATCGTGAGGGAGTTGAAGTCTCAGTTGTTAAATCCGGCGATCTGAAAGATTTGGGAGCATCTTTTCGCGGCTTAAGTGATGATGAGCTTTCATATGTTCAGAAGATGGTTGATGACAGTTTTGAGCTTTTTATAACCGATGTTCTGACTCAGAGAAATATCAACCGTTCTGATATAGAAGAAGCACAGCTCATACGGGGAGAGGATGCATTAAAGCTTGGACTTGTTGATGAGATGGGAAACCTCTTTGATGCAATTGAATACGTAAAAAAGCGTAAATATAACCTGAATCTAATTCCGGCCACATCTGATTCAGAAAAGGAAGATGAAGATGAAGATGAAAATAAAGACAGCCTGTAATAAACAGCTGATAAATCATCCGAAAACTCCTCTTTTGGAACTCCTCTTCTGATTTAGACTAAGAAGAATCAGATATGCAAAATTGAAAATTTAAAAGAAAAAATTGGTTAAGATTTCAAAATCAATCCAATTCTATAATTAAATCATATTTTCAAATCATATTTTCAAATCTTATTTTCAAATCTTATTTTCAAATCTTATATTTAATCCTGTTTTCAAATCCCCCGATTAAATCCACTTATTGAAGATCTATTTTTAATCATGCCATATTTTTGGGATCAGCTTTCATTATTTCCCTACATACTGTTGTTGCATAATGACCAGGCGGAAGTGTAAACTTAAGAGCCATACTTTTTTCTGAAATAATTCCTGATATCTCTGTTTGTAATCCTGCAGGTCGCACTGCACCGGTAAATCTTGCTCCTACAAGCTCTGAAATATTTGCATATCCTTCTGCAGTTATTCCAAGTTCATTCATTATATCAGAGGCATATTCATCCATGTATCCATAGCGGGTGAAATTCTCTGATCCCGGCATAAAAATTCCAACCGAGCATTTTCCGCGCCTTGTATGAATTTTTGCTGTTGCAATGTTTCTTTCATCAACAACCTCTTCTCTCCCATCCAAAAACACAAGTCTGTCGCCAATTTCCGGTTTCAAAATATCTCCTGCTCTGTTTTCAATCCTAAGACTTAAAACACGGTTAAAAAGATATGACTGAAAAGCGCTTACAAACATTGAGAGAAGCTTTGGAGGAATAACTGCAAGTGCACCTTTGTAATCATTTGGTTTTTCCACGAGGTGATGAAGAATCGAACGTTCATAATGCATCTGTTCAGGCATCAGAGAAAGTGCCTCTTTTGGATCTTCATTTTTATCAAATGCTTCTCTTGCCGCTTTAGTCATTTCATTTTCATCTTCGCAGGGATACCCGGCATATTTCATCACAGCGTCTTTGTAGTCGCCCTTAAGCATTGCAATTCCTACAAGGTGTGACACAGGTCTTTGCGTTCCAAATCTCTGTATTCCATAATAGTTTGGAAGACCTTCAGATGCTTTTGTCTTCAATTCATCAAGGGCTTTTTGAAGCTGAGATTCAGATGATTCCTGACAGTCGCTGATTTTTATTTCAAACTCATTTCCCTTAAGATCGCCAAGAGACATCTGCATTCTTGCAAAACCAAGGGGTTTTAATTCAATATCTTTTAGGTGAACTTTTTCGATATCCTCGGGTTTTACACCATATACAGAAATTAACTGAGTTGAAACAGCACGTTTGTCCTTTGTTCCACCCCAGGAAATCCTTTTGTAGCTGATGCCAAGCCTTTTTGAAATCTCCTTTGCCGCACGCTGAAGCTCCCAGTTTGTCTTTTTAAGCTCGCATATCAGATGGGGGCCTCCTGTTAACTTAATGTCTGCAAAAATTTCGTTTACAATAAAATCAGAAGGCTCTTTTCTAAGAATCCCACCGACACCTGAAGAATCGGTTAAATAATACTCCATTCCAAGGATTTGTTCTGTTTTATAGGGACTTTTCATCATAATAATGCAAGAGAGCCTGTTATTTTGTCAAGTTCTTCAGATTTTGCAGGACCAAGACCCAGTGCAGTAATTGTTCCCGGCTCAATTTCTGTCATTCCGGCATCGGTAATAAGGGCGGTTGATATTCCTGCCATGTCAGCCATTGTCTTTAATTCATAAATCTGCTTTAAAGAATCTGCTTTTAAGGCTACTTTCTTCATGCCCTCCTCATACCATCTTTTCTTTGTAATTTTATCAGCATGATCGTAAGCTATCACTGCCGCATGTGCAAGCTGTGCGCACTTCTTTCCACATGACATTTTTATGTCATTTCGGATGATTAAGCACTGCTTGAATTTGAAATCAGGCTCTTCTCTCATAATAATTGCTCAATATATATGTTCTAAAGGCAAAAAAGTGCTCTGACAGTTACAGGTTTTATATCGCCACTGACAAAACATTAAATGAGATGTATGACGTCATTGTTGCAGGCGGCGGTCCGACAGGAAGCTCAGCGGCACGGTTTTGTGCTGAAAGAGGACTTAACACACTCCTAATTGAAGAGCATTCAGAATTTGGCCGCCCTGTTCAGTGTGCCGGGCTTTTAAGCAATAATGCCTTTTCAGAGTGCAGAGTGTCTGATAAAAGTGTTCTAAACGAAGTCTCAGGTGCAAAAATTATATCAGGACTTGGTTCAGAGCTTTTTTTTGATGCTGAAAAAACAATGGCATATGTTGTTGACAGAAGTGCGCTCGATCTGGAAATGGCAAAAAATGCCGCTGATTCCGGTTGCGATATCCGCCTGAAGACTTCTGTTATCGGATATAAAAATTCAGAAGTTATTGTATCAGGAATAAATGGAAAAGAATCAATTCCATGCAGGATGGTTATTGCCGCAGACGGACCCCGCTGTGTTTTTACAAGGTTTCTTGAAATGGAGCGTGCACCTGTATACCTTTCCGGCATTCAGGCAGAGATTCCCCTGGATACTCAAAAAAATATAGTTGAGCTTCATCCTTATGCATCACCTGAATTTTTCGGATGGGTAATCCCTTCAGGAAACAAAAGGGCAAGGGTCGGTCTTTGCGGCGAGAAGAACGTATATCAAAACTTTATGAAATTTTTAAGCAGGTTTGACAGTTCATGCATAAACCTGGTTTCCGGCACAATACCTCTGGGAATTCTTCCAAAAACTTATGGAGGCCGCGTTTTATTCTGCGGAGATGCCGGAGGTTTTGCAAAGCCGACATCCGGGGGAGGTGTTTATACTGGAATTAAAACAGCACTTCATGCATCCGATATTGCATTAAAATGCTGTGAATCAAATGATTTTTCGGACTCTTCACTAAAAGAGTATGAGAAAAAGTGGAAAAGCGACATAGGCCGTGAGTTGTCAATTGGAATGGCGCTTTACAAAATGAGGCAGAACATATCTGATGAGCGTATAGAAAAACTCTGCAGGTGTATGAATTCTCCTGAAATCCGCGAAGATATCATAAAATATGGTGATATGGACCGTCCGCAGAAAATTATTAAAAAAATGCTTCTAAAACCATGTGTCGCAAAATCTCTTGGTGGAATGATGGGTGCAGAGATAAGGTGGCTTCTTTTAAGATCGACAGGGTTAAAATAGAAAAATGTGTTAAAAAATAATATGAGCAGTCAGTTTGGAAGAGGTTTCATAACAAATATTATGCTTATATCAAAGCATGCAGGTCTTCCCCCACAAAGAGCATGGATAGGTCTTGCAGATCATCTGAATGAGGCAGTTTTACCCCCGTCGTTTAAGGGAACAGAGATCGAAGAGTTATTCTCACTACTCCGTCAGAAGATTATGTGGCACCAAAACGGCCTCATGGATGAGGAGGACCTGGAAGGCGTCAGAAAGACTCTTCGCAGGCTTGTTGTTGCAATCGATAAAGAACTTGGAATAGAAAATGCAGATGCCGGAAAGTATGACTAAACATAAAATATAAATTGCAAAATAAAACCAAAACTTATGGTTTAAATTTTTTATTTCTTCACCATCAAAAAAGGTGTCATTTTCAACCCTGAATCAACCCTGGAATTTACAAAAAATCTTTGTGTATTTTTTCTAAATTCAGAATATGTAAGGAATCGGGATTGATTTAAGTGTTATTACACCCAATAATATATGTGTATTTTAGCCTTGAATATGTACTGATTTTTAAAGAACAAAATGTTCTGAATTTTGAGTCTGTTTTTGCAGATATTCAGAATACGGGTTGTTAATCCGGGGGATATATAAATTGTCAGATAATAATTACGATGCATCACATATTACAATTCTGGAAGGTCTTGAACCGGTAAGAGAAAGACCTGCGATGTATATTGGAAGCACTGATACAAGAGGTCTTCACCACCTCGTATATGAAGTTGTTGACAACGCTGTTGATGAAGCCCTTGGAGGCTTTTGCGACCATATTAAAATCACAATCAACAATGATGGTTCATGTACTGTTGCAGACAACGGACGAGGTATTCCTGTAGATACTATGGAGGATCAGGGCGGTAAAAGTGCTTTGGAAATTGTCCTTACTGTTCTTCACGCAGGAGGTAAATTTGACAAGAATACCTATCAGGTTTCAGGTGGTCTTCATGGTGTTGGTGTCTCTGTTGTAAACGCACTCTCCGAATACTTAATAGCAGAAGTTCACAGGGATGGAACAATCTATGAAATGTCTTTTGCCAGGGGAGGAGTGGCACAGCCTCTGACATCCAGAAAAAATGCAGGAAGTGACAGCGAGTCCAACGGAACAATAATCACCTTCAAACCTGACACTCGCATATTTGAGACTGTAAATTTTGATTATGATGTTTTAAGCCACAGAATGCGCGAACTTGCATTTTTAAACAAAGGCTTAAAGATTGAAATCTCAGATGAGAGAACCGGCTTTTCTGATTTATTCTTCTATGAAGGAGGAATATCTGAATTTGTCAGATATTTAATTGCAGGAAAAGAAACAGTTCATCCTGATGTTATCAACTTAGACACAAAGGATGAAGAAAATAAGGTTGAAGCTGATGTTGCACTTCAATATTCGCTCTCCTATTCAGAGAATGTAATGACGTTTGTAAACAGCGTCAATACAAGAGAGGGCGGAACACATCTTGAAGGATTCAGAAGTGCTCTGACCCGCACAATAAACAAGGTTGCAAAAGAGAAAAATCTTCTAAAAGGAATAGACTCTCAGCTCAAAGGTGAGGATGTACGAGAGGGGTTAAATGCGGTTATCAGCATTAAAATTGCTGAACCTCAGTTTGAAGGCCAGACCAAGATGAGGCTTGGAAACAGCAATGTAAAGGGCATTGTTGACTCTTTAGTATATCAGTCTCTTTCAGAATACTTCGAGGAAAATCCAAAAGTAATTCAGGCAATTGTTGAAAAAGCCCTTTCAGCCGCAAGAGCAAGAGAAGCGGCAAGAAAAGCACGTGAACTTGCAAGAAGGAAGAGCACTCTTGAAGGAAGTGGTCTTCCGGGAAAACTTGCAGACTGTTCTGAGCGTGATCCGGCAAAAAGCGAAGTATACATAGTAGAAGGAGATTCTGCAGGCGGTTCGGCAAAGCAGGGACGTTCACGTCTGACCCAGGCAATTTTGCCGCTCAAAGGTAAAATTCTTAACGTAGAGAAGGCATCTCCGCATAAAATTTTGAAAAATGCCGAAATTCAGACTCTTATTTCAGCTATTGGATGTGGAATAGGTGAGAATTTCGACATTACAAAGGCACGGTACCATCACATCATTATGATGACTGATGCTGATGTTGACGGAGCACACATATGCACACTTCTTCTGACATTCTTCTACAGATATATGCCTCAGCTAATTGAAAGCGGTTATATCTATATTGCTCAGCCACCTCTTTACAGGATATCAAGAGGCAAAAAGGAAGTTTACGCCTTTAAGGAAGAGGAGATGAGAAAAATTGTTGAGGAGTTTGGTGAAAAGGGAACATCAATCCAAAGATACAAAGGTCTTGGTGAGATGAACGCAGAACAGCTGTGGAATACAACCATGAACCCACAAACCCGTGTACTAAAACAGGTTGACATAATGGATGCAAGTTATGCGGATGAGATCTTCTCCAAACTCATGGGGGACAATGTTGATGCACGCCGTGAATTTATCTACCGCCACGGAAAGGAGGTGACAAACCTTGACATCTGAGCAGTTCAAATTTGGAGAAAAAAGAATTATTTCAGTCAATATCGAAGAAGAGATGAAAACTTCCTATATTGACTATGCGATGTCGGTTATTATCGGGCGTGCCCTTCCTGACGTCAGAGACGGGTTAAAGCCGGTTCACAGACGCACTCTCTATGCAATGGGCGAGATGGGAAACACTCATGACAAACCATTTAAGAAATGTGCAAGGATTGTTGGAGAAGTAATGGGTAAGTATCACCCTCATGGTGATTCATCCATTTACGATACTCTTGTCAAGATGGCACAGCCTTTCTCATACCGGCACATGCTTGTCGAAGGTCAGGGAAACTTTGGATCTATTGACGGCGATTCTGCAGCGGCGATGCGTTATACCGAAGCAAGGCTGGATCCGGTTTCTGAAGAGATGCTGGCAGATATTGACAAAAACACTGTAGATTTTGGCCCTAATTTTGACGAGTCATTAAAAGAGCCTCTAGTACTCCCGTCAAAAATTCCAAATCTTTTGGTAAACGGATCTGAGGGTATAGCAGTTGGTATGGCAACCAAAATGCCGCCACATAACTTAGGAGAAGTCTGTACCGCAATTTGTGCAACGATTGACAATCCTGAAATATCCCTTTCTGAATTGATGCAATATATACCGGGCCCTGATTTCCCGACAGGCGGCATAATTCTTGGCAGAAGTGGCATTTCAAGTGCCTTTAGTGAGGGAAGAGGAAGAATCCGTGTCCGCGGGGTTGCTGAAATTGAGGATGACGGGAAAAAGGACAGAATTATCATAACCGAAATTCCCTATCAGGTAAACAAGGCAAGGCTGATAGAACAAATTGCAGATCTTGTAAAAGACAAAAAAATTGATGGTATTTCTGATCTTCGTGATGAGTCTAACAAGGATGGAATCAGGGTTGTAATCGAGCTCAAAAAAGGAATTGTGCCTCTCGTTGTTTTAAACCAGCTTTACAAACACACTCCTCTTGAAACAACATATGGTGTAATCAATCTGGCAATTGTTGACAAACAGCCAAAAGTTTTAGGTCTTAAAAGCCTGATTGCGGAATTCTTAAAGCATAGAAAGGATGTTATTGTCAAAAGAACGAACTTTGATTTAAAAAAGGCCGAAGACAGAATCCATATCTTAAAAGGGCTTTTATTAGCACTTGACAACATTGACGAAGTTATCGCAACAATAAGAGGTTCATCAACAACAGAAGAAGCAGCTTTAAAGCTGACTGAAAACTTTGGACTTGACGAGATTCAGGCAGACGCAATATTAAAGATGCAGCTTAGAAGACTTGCGGCACTTGAGCATCAGAAGATTGTTGATGAAAAAGACGGCATCCTAAAAGAGATTGAGAGATTAAAACTTATTATTTCTGATGATGAGCACATCTTTGCAGAGATTAAAAGAGAAACTCTTGAGATAAGCGAAAAATATGCCAATGAGAGAAGAACAAAAATCTCCCAGGATGCCAGCGACTTTGAAAAAGAGGATTTAATCGAGAACAAGCAGGTTTTAGTCTCACTTACATCTGACAATTACATAAAATCAATGCCTCTTGACACCTACAAGGGCCAGCACCGCGGAGGTCGTGGCATTATTGGAATGGCAACCAAAGAGGAGGACTTTGTCAAGAACATCTTTGTTGCTTCAACCCATGATTATCTGCTTTGCTTTACATGCTCAGGCCGTGTTTACTGGTTAAAAGTGTACGACATTCCAGAAGCAACAAGACAGTCCAAAGGAAAGGCAATTGTAAATCTTTTAAACCTCAATAATGAGAAAGTAACAGCCGTTATTCCGGTTTCAGAGTTTGAGAGTGAAAAATACTTCCTCTTTGCAACAAGGCACGGCATGATTGTCAAGATCCCACAGAACGAGTTTTCAAGACCACGTCAGACCGGACTTAATGCAATAACTCTTCGTGATGATGATGAACTAGTTGACGTCAAAAAGGTTGAAGAGACAGGCGAACTTGTAATTACAACAAGATTCGGTCAGAGTTTAAGATTCAATTTATCGACTGTTCCATTAAGGCACAGAAATGCGCTTGGTGTCAAGGGAATCAAACTCAGGTTTGAGGATGTTTTACAGGACGTGACTGTTGTTGAAAAGGATCATCTCTTTACTCTTACAGAGAAAGGCTATGGCAAGAGAACAGAGTTTGATGAATTCAGAGGACACGGCCGTGCAACAATGGGTGTAAAAAACATCCAGGTGGATGTCTCAGGAGGAGTTGTTTCATCAAAAGCTGTAAACGACAATGATGAAGTCATTTTAATGAGCAGATCAGGAATTGTTATGAGAACAAAAGTTTCAGAAATTTCCATTCAGAAACGTGGCACACGCGGTGTGAGGATTATGAAACTTGATTCCGGGGATTATGTGGTGGGCTTTGCAATCCTTGAAGCAGAAGATTTAGAGGATTCTGTTGAAACATTACCAGAAGACGACAAATCACCTCAGGTCTCACTTTTTGATAAGGAATAATCTCTATTATTTTTTTAATTCTCACTTTTAAAAAAATCATGAAATTAATTTTTCATGAACCATTATTTTGAAATTTCACTTTTTTTATGCAAAAGTTCATGAAATCATATTCCACGCAACTTTTCATGTAAAAGCACCATGATGAGCTTTTTTCATCATGCAAAAATCCTGATAAGTTTATCAGGAATCTTAACTTTTATAGCAACGCACATGAAGCTTTTTTCATCACACAAAAACTGATGAAAGTCTATCAGGATTTTAGACTATCATAACAAATATTATTGAATTTTATTTTATAGTCCATTAATTTTTTAAATATTCCAATTAATTGATTAAAAATCCATCAAATCCATAAATTAGCATCATTACAAACGCTTTTTGTATGATTCAAGTTTTTTAAGTGCATCAATTCCGGAATTAACAGATTTCATAAGACATAAACAGTCTCTTGGTTCTTTTTCTGTTTCAATGCGCCTGCAAAGAGCTGATATGGCATCACTTATTTCATTGTAAAGAATCTCGTCAAATACATATCTCTGATGTGGTGCTGACCCTGATTTTTCTTTAGATACGGATTTTAGTTCCTGAGAAGATATGTCTTCAGCGTCTTTTGGCTCTTTTTTATAAGTAACATTTTCTGTTTTTTTAGTTTCTTCTGTTTCTACTACAGATTTCAAAGCCTGATTTTTATTTGGCGCCGGCGCGGAAGTGTTTTTATTTTCATAATCCCTGCATACAACACAATATGTTTCACCTTTTACGTTAAACAGGGGCAGACCACATTCCGGGCAGGATTTATCCAGCATTTTTGCGCCCTTTAGCAAATAATCAGCCATTATATCTTCAGGATTTTTCATAATATGTACACCATTTCTCGTTCATCTTATATATGCCGGAGCATAAATTAATAATAGAATGGTGATGTTAAATGGCAGACCCTCAAAGTACAATAAATTACTGCATTCAGATGCTTACAGCAATCATGGATGACTCAACAATACCCCGCAATATCAGACGGGTGGCAGATGAGACAAAAAAGGTTCTTATGGACAACTCACAGGGACTTGGTCTTCGTGCCGCAACAGCACTCTCTTTAATTGACGAAGTTTCAAACGATCCAAATATGCCTGTTCATGCAAGAACACGTATCTGGGAACTTGTATCACAGCTTGAGACCCTGCCTCTTGACTGAAAACAAAAAAAACTTTCATGAAATTTTTCATTTCATACTTTTTTTATTTTTTTTCCTGCACAAATAATCACGTAAAAACGTCCATGAATGTATATTTCATGCACCGGTTTCATGTGAGTTACGAAGTAACTTTCATGTAAAACGCACATGATGAGCTTTTTTCATCACACAAAAAGTGATGAAAGTTTATCAGGAATTTTTGACTTTCATAGCAAACGCACATGGTGAGCTTTTTCCATCACACAAAAAAGTGATGAAAAGTCTATCAGGGATTTTTGACTTTCATTGCAAATCATAAAAATAATTTTGATTTACATGAACGTTTAAGATAAAATCTCTCAAAAAAGAATTTTTAATTTTGATTAAGTTTTGATTTCAGTTTCTTTTTTAATTCCGGTCACAGTGCAATGTATCCGTCGGTTTCTTTTCTCTTTCACGTCAAGTTCGACCAGAACAGGCTGTTGCCACACACCAAGAGCAGGTTTTGAGCTTCTGATGGGAATTTCAAGTGAAGGCCCGATTATTGCTGCTTTTACATGGGAACGGCCGTTTCCATCACCCCATGCCATATCATGTGAATATGCGATATTTTCAGGTGCAATTTTAGACAGCGCCTCTTTAAAATCCATAAGAACTCCCGATTCATATTCAATTGTTGTAACAGCGGCAGTAGATCCTTCAACAAAAAGATTCAAAACTCCTGTTTTTATCTCGCTTTTATCAATTACTTCCATTATAAAAGGTGTGAGATTGATAATATCTCCCTCTCCCGAAGTTGTCAGCTGAATTGTATCCTCAAAGACAGAAAACATGGGTTAAGTATTCTCCTTTTTAAATCTCTCTGTAATCTCTTACTTCCGTGTGTAAATATAAGTCTCTTCAGCTTCAACCGTTCCGCCGCTTGGAAGCGATGCTGTTATTTTTATCTGCCCGATTCCTCTGTCATACTCACCTAAGCTTAAATCACTATATGCGATTCTAATCCCGGCAAGAGGGCCGCCTTCACCCTGATCAGAATTTGTTATTGTCGCATATCCTTTATAGAGGACTTTACGTGGATTTACACTTCGCATCAGCCGGTCAGTCGTTGGTGTATAGACGTTTACAACACAGTCTATTGAGCTTCCCGAAAAGATTACTTTTCTGCCCTGTTCATCATAAAAATTAAAATGGATTACAATACCATCATTTCCAACAACAGAATCCCAGTCAACAGGTTCAACATAAAGATCCATTTCTTTTATAGCAGACGGGGTTGCGTAGACCTCTCCTGCATGGACATATGAAATCTGTGAGGGGTAATTTATATTATCTGTACCTGCACTCTGCTGTTGTGAGGCCTGAGGAGAGGTCTGGTATGTGACATATGTATTTCCGGACGTCTCTTTTGCATTACTACCAGAAATGTTTAAAAGATTTGGATAATTCTTGTAAACAATGTATCCACCCGCTACAATCAGAGCGATTACAAGAATTATTATCGCTAATTTTCCTTTATCCATAGTCTTCATTTGGGGCAGTAAAATATAATAATACTCTCATTGCTAAGACGCATTTTAGCAAATAGAGCATCAGGCAATTTTTTAATGAACATTCCTAAAAATGTGTATTTAAAAAGTGATTATTTATTTAAAAATTCTGATAAACATGCCTTGATGTTTCATATATCTTCTTTGCAGTTTTTTCACCAATTCCGTCTACTGCCATTAACTCTTCTTCAGAAGCCTTTATTATATTTTCAATTGTTCCAAAATTTTCAAGAAGAATTCTTGCACTTTTAAGACCTGTTTTTGGAAAAGATGAGATTATGTATTCAAGTTCTTCACGCATACTCTTGTAGGATTTATGGTAATGGGGTGATTTTAAACCGCCTTCTTTTCCCTCTTCTCTGTTTGCGATAACAAAGAGCATCTCTGCGGTCTCTTCAGGTGTTTTTGTATAAAATATGCTTGTTCCAAGGTTCAGCGCAATAGCAGTCAACGCACCTCTGACAGCGTTAGGATTGATGTTTCTCTGCGAATACAAATCCTCACCTTCGATTATCAAAACGGGCTTTAAAACCGCATCTGACATCCTCTTGATCTGACCTAAAAGATCGCGTTCAACCAAAGTGTCCATGAAATCACGGCTTGTCTTTCTCTCAACAATTATCCTGTCGCCAATTGCATAATCGCCGTATTCAAGACGCTGGAGTGATATAAGAGCGCCAGATTTATGCAGACATTCAACAACCTTTGATGAACTTTCCCTGTCATCCGCGATTATCAGGGGACCGCTTTGTTCAAAGGCTGTGATGTTTGCCTGAACTTCCCCGGGAATAGTTGTCCTGCCTGAAAATTCTCTTCCGGAAAAACTGCCTGCAGTTGTGCCGGGAGGTATTTCTTCTTTGCCGGCAGTCTGTAAAAGAGAAGGTTGTATCACTTTTTGTGCCTCATTTTGTTCCTTTGCAGTCTTTGACAGAAGTGATATGCCTTTTTTCATTGATTTTTCACGAACACGGCTTACGTGTGTAAAGGTCTCATCAGACGTTCCTTTTGTTACAAGTACAATGATGCTTCCTGTGCCATGTCTTCCCGTACGTCCTTTTCTCTGAATGCTTCTTATCTCGGATGGAACAGACTCATAAAATATCACAAGATCTGTTGAAGGAACATCAAGACCCTCCTCTCCGACTGATGTTGCTACGAGAACTTTGAATTCACCTTCCCTGAAATTTGCAAGTGTTTCTATCTGTTTTTTCTGGGAAAGTCCTTTCGAGGAGTCCTTTGATGCCTGCCCAATGAATTTTCGTGCGTCAATTCCTGATTTTACCATATAATCGCACAGGAGACTTACAGTATCACGAAAATTTGCAAAAATTATCACCCTGCTATCAGGAAATTCTTCAAGCTGAGTGCTTACAATTTTTCTTGCAGTCTCAAATTTGGGAAGGAGCTCTTCTTCCCATTTATCAGACTCGTTAATGAGGCTTACAAAAAGGGGATCACGTACCAGGCGGCGGCTTGCCTTTGTTCCGGAAGGAGCTGTACCTTCGGCGGCCAGCTTGTTTAAGTACAGCTTTAAGATGTCGCTTCCCTGTGATTCTGCAAGGGCAATAGCATGGCGGATTTTCATTATTTCTGCATGTATTGACGCCGCCATATATGCATCGGTGTTTTTGTTCAGGATATTTCTCTGAATTTGGCCATTAATCCCATTTAAAGCCGCCATTGTTAGTTTTTCAGGATGCGGAACAATATATCCGGCCGATGATAAAAGAGACAGCCTGTCTTCAAGAAGTCTTTTTAGTGTAATTACTGCAAATTCAAGTTCAGGGGGAAGTTCGATATTTACATATTTTATATCCCTTTCATGGATATAGGGTCTGACATCAGTATCTGTTTCAGTCCGGGTCTCTACAATTTTAACATATAAATTCTGGCAGACTTCCATTAACTTTTCTTCTTTACTTCCAGGAGATGCAGTCATACCAAGAATCAGGGGATTTTTTGCAGTTTTCTGATATTCCTCAGTGATGAAGACGTATGCATAGTTTCCTACTGCCCTGTGGCATTCATCAACTATTAAAAGAGATACATCCTTCAAATTATATCTTCCTGCAATAATATCGTTTTTTATCACCTGTGGTGTCGCAAGAATAACTGTTGCAGAATTCCACATCATAAGGCGTTTTTTAGCATCTGTCTCGCCTGTAAACATTGCAAAACCAGAAAAGATTCCATCATCAGGCTTTTTTGAACCGGATTTTTCAGAATCTTCTTTATCGAAAGATTCAGATTCAGATTCAGATTCAGAATTATTCAGTTCATATGCATCTTCCTGAATTTTTCCGGAATCAGAATGTGGAAGAATCAGTTTATCCATGAAAAGTTTTTTGTGCTGGTCTACAAGCGGTTTTGTTGGCGCAAGCACAAGTACCTTGCCGCCGCATTTTTTTAGCCTCATTGCAGAAGAGAGAAGTGCAACTGCAGTCTTCCCAAGACCTGTAGGCAGAACAACTAATGTATTGTCTTCTGCCGCATGAAGTGCTATTGAAAGCTGATATTCTCTATCCTCAAGGCTTTGAGGTTTTATCAGCGGATGGCTAATGTATTTCATATTTTGTGATGTTCATCTTTTGTAATTTTGATGTTTTTAATGAGTATTAAAAAATAAGGCCTTAGAGCCTTTAATGACTCTCATCAAAAGAACTCTTCTTTTAAATCCTTATTGTAAATTTTCAAATGTTTTTCTGCCGCGTATTAAATCTCTTAAAATTTCAGGGACTTCTTTTATACTACACCTAATCTGGTTCATTGAGTCACGGTCACGAAGAGTCACTGTATTGTCCTCTTTTGTGTCATAGTCAATTGTAACGGCAAAAGGTGTTCCAATCTCATCCTGTCTCCTATAACGTCTCCCAATAGCACCTGAATCATCGTACTGGGCAATTAGTCCTTCCTCCTGTATTTTATCCATCAGTTCAAGCGCAATTGTATCCAGACCATCACGTGACATAAGCGGAAGGACTGCAACCTGTACTGGTGCAATGCGGGGCTTCATATGAAGAATCTTTCTTATTTCCCCTTCTACTTCTTCTTCCTCATATGTGTGCTCAAGAATGGTATACAAAATTCTGTCAATACCATATGATGGTTCAATCACATGCGGCCTTACATCTTCCCCGCGTATCTGTGTCTCCTGCTCACGGATTTCATAAAGATCAGGAGTGATCAGAATTTTTTCACCATCGAGGATAATTTCAGCCCCTTTGTCTGTCGGTTCCGAGTCTGAAAGAGCGTCTGCAACAGCCTTTGCTTTCCCTCTGAATCTTGGCCCGAGTGCACCCATATCAGGGACAATCTTCTTCTCAAAACCGATCTTTGGCTCATCATATGGAATAAATACTGTAAATGAATCCCCGCTTTCACCGGCATGAGCCTTTAAGTCATAGTCAGTCCTGTCTGCAATTCCAACTGTCTCTACCCAGCCGAATCTCTCAGAGAGAATTTCAGCATCCCAACAGTCGGTTGCGTAGTGTGCACGCTCGTCAGGGAGATGCTGTCTGAATCTTATCTTTTCTGGATCAGCACCGCATGTGACTAAGAAGTCATGCGTTAATGCGACATAATATGCTACATACTCATTTGCAACAATTCCGGATGTGACAGCATCTTTCATTGTGATTTCGATTGGGTTGCTGTCAGTCTGTTGCTGTTTTATACCCCAGAGCGGAACTACCCTTTGTGCATAACGGGTGAAATTCGGATGATCCTTCTTCTCAGGGTGAACAAAAATTTCAGCTTCTGCCTGTGTAAATTCACGAAGACGAATCATTCCCTGCCTTGGTGAAATTTCATTCCTGTATGATTTTCCTATTTGAACAGCACCGAATGGAAGTTTATCCCTGTAAAATCGAAGAAGCCTTGAAAAATCCGTGAAAATTCCCTGTGCAGTCTCAGGTCTTAGGTATCCGACCCTCTGACTTCCGGGACCGATTGTCGTGTTAAACATCAAATTGAAATAATAAACTTCTGAACCTTCAAAACTCTCTCCACAGACAGGGCAGGGAAGTGTTTTTAGAATTTCAGTTAATTCCACGAGTGATTTGGTCTCGGCGTATTCAATATCATGTGCGGCACAGACATGGTCAGCTCTGTGGTACTCTTTGCAGTGAGGACACTGAATCATCTTGTCTGCAAAGCCTTTCACATGACCTGATGCAAGATATATTGACTCAATGCCAACAGTCGGACATTCAATTTCAAAATATCCTTCACGGGCAACATAAAAGTCACGCCAGACATTCTCAATTTTTCTTTTCATCATCGCGCCCAAAGGTCCATAATCGATAAACCCGGCAACTGATCCATAGCACTCAGAAGAAGGCCATACAAAGCCGCGTCTTCTGGCAAGTTCTATTACTTTATCATAAATATCAGCCATTTTTATATCACTTACAAATCTTTAAATTCTTCATTGATTAGATATGAATATCAAAATTTGATTGATAACATATGTTTGATTTCAGGCATCAAACTTGCTTATCTGTTTTCAACAGAGATAGTCCTGATTAATTGCTTAGAAGCATTCACGAATTAAATATTTCTTGTAAAAACGTCCATGAAATTATATTTCATGCACGGTTTCATGTAAGTTACGAAATAACTTTCATGTAAAACCAAAACCTTAACAAAAAATTTGGCCTGTGGAAATTCTATCTTTATAATTCGACCGTAGATTATAAAAGATATAATCACACATTATAACTCTGTAATCGCAGGCCAGTTTAAAAACAATTATATATTAATGAGAACACTATAAAGGGAAATCTGGATTGATCAGCATGGCTGCAGTAAGAAAGAAAAAGAAATTAAACACTTCGGATCGTAAAAAAGAGCTTTTAAGCTTATTTAGCAATATTTCCGGAAAAACAGAGATTGTCGAGCCGATGAAAAAAATTCATGGCACTTTGCGCGACAAGGATGCAATAGAGCGCGAAGTAGCTTTGATTATGCGTGAAATCCTTGATCAGGGCCATTTCAAGACCAAATTAAAACCTCGTGATCTTGCATGTCTTGTATGCGGCTACTATGAAGGCAGAAATGATACCGAGATCGCACGCGAACTCGGTGATGAGAAGCTTTCAAAAACAGTTGCAAGGGCACGTGTGAGACTTAAGCTGTTTAGGGATCTTGATTTTAAGATGCCGTTTGAGCGAGCCTCAATGGAAAAATTGCTTGAATCCGGCAAAACAATGAAAGAAGTCAGTGAAGAACTTGGAATAAGTCCTTCTACCCTTCGCGAGTACAGGCACGTCATCGAACAGGAACAGGACATCACACTCGATCCATTCCTTGAACGCATAAAAGATGTTATGGAAGACCGCGATTTAACTGAATCCATGACAGGAACACTTGCAAACGATGGATTATCTGAAGCTATTGACGCAACAGAAGCAGAACTGGCTGATATTACCTGATACACTGATTAAATAAATATTTTATATTAAATATTTTTAGATCTCCTGGATTTTAGAAAATAATTCAGATTTCAGTTATAATCAAATAAATAATTACTCAACCAAAAAACAATGAAATCAATTTTATTTTTTTAGGTTATTAGATGAAATGGTGTATAAATCAAAATTTCATAGGCTTTTTATTGATTAGATTATTTTTTGACTAATTTTTTGGATTTTTACCTTAGATATTAAGAGCTTAAAAAATAATAATCAGGCATTGACAGGATAGACTGGCAGATTACGATTCTACTGATATTGCACAAAAAAACAGGGCTTAAAGGATAGCTGTTTCGTTATGAAAAAGGGTGGCAGGTATTACTGGCAGTATAGCAGATATTAGTATAACAAATTTTATTAGTTTTCTACTCTGATTAAAGTCACAATGATAATTAAGTGGCTTGGCCATTCCTGTTTTTTTCTGGAGGGCTCAAAGAAAATTTTGATTGATCCTTTCATGCCGTATGGAGACTTTAACTGCGTTTCTGATATTGTTGCACTGACTCATGCGCACGATGATCATCTTGGAGATACTATTTCTCTTAAAAAAACAACAGTCTGTCCAAATGAACTTGCAAAATTACTGCGTGAAAAAGGTCTTAAAACTGAACCTATGAACATTGGCGGTTCAATAGAAATTGACTCTGTCAAATTCACAATGGTTTATGCCTCTCACTCCTCAGAATTTTCTGACGGGGATAAAAAACTCTATGGAGGCCCTGCATCAGGCTTCATAATAAATATGGATGATGTATGCGTGTATCATGCAGGTGATACAGGCCTGTTTTCAGATATGAGGCTTATTCATGATATGTATCATCCCGATGTTGCAATGCTCCCAATAGGAAGCAGATACACAATGGGACCGTCTGAGGCAATGATGGCGGCGGAGTTTGTTGGTGCTCCTTTAGTTATTCCAATGCACTACAATACTTTTCCTGCAATTGAACAGAACGGAGAAGCTTTTGGATCTGCTATTGAGAAAGTAACAGATATGAAAGTTGCTGTATTAAAGCCTGGAGACAGTTTAAATACTGATGATTACCTGAAATAAATTATTTAAAATGAAAATGATGTTCTTAATTTTACAAAATATGATATGACATACTCACTTCATTTTTTTTTGCCTTTTTTTCAAACCTTACGAAGATGCAAAATAATTTCTCTTAATCGTGTAGTTATAATAATAATGAATCTTGATTCTTCTTTTAAAGAGTCGGTAATTATCAGGACAATGCATCCGGATGAAACTGAACTTGCATTTCACGGTGCAACAGATGAAGGCTGGAATCCCGGTCTTTATGATATTGATTGTCATTATACAGTTGATCCAGAAGGATGGTTTATTGCCGAATATGAAGGCTCTCCTATTGGAATGGTTATGTTTTCAAATTACGATGATAAATTTTCATTCGGCGGATTTTTGGTTGTAATGCCCAAATTCAGAAATCACGGTATAGGAGAACTTTTAATCTCAAAAGCTCTTTTGCATGCAAATGACAGAATTTGTGGAATTGACGGTGTGTTTGAGATGCAAAATACATATTCAAAAAATTATGGATTTTTGCCGGCTTACAGAAATATCCGATGGGAAGGTGATGTAAAAGGGGTTTTGCATCACAATTTCATCAAAGCTGAGAATGTTTCTTTTGAAAAAATTCTTGATTATGACACAAGACATTTTTTCACCAAAAGACGGAGTTTTCTTGAGAAATGGATTGAGCAAAAAGACAGCACCTGTCTTGTAAGTCAAAATGGCAATAACATCACAGGTTACGGGATGATAAGAAGATGTGTTGCGGGACACAAAATAGGCCCATTATTTGCAGACAATCCTGAAATCGCAGAAGATCTTTTCCTCGCCTTATGTGGCTATGTAAACAATGGTCCTATATATTTTGATACACCTGAGCCTAACGGGAATGCACTGGCAATCGCGAAAAAATACAACATGAACGAGGTTTTTGGAACTGCGAGAATGTACACAAAAGAAATTCCCAAACTACCTGTTCAAAATATATATGGTGTTACTTCGTTTGAAATGGGATGAAAAAGATTTTTTTAATTTTATCCTGTTTTTCAACTATTCCAAACAAACCAAACAATAATTCATTTTATGAAATATAACCTATGAAATTAAAAGAATAAATTAATTTAAAAAAATAAAATTCTTACCTACTTTTTAATCTATCTGACTACAAGTGTTGATATATGGCTGTGGTTTGAAATATAGCTTGAGACGCTTCCCATGATAACTCTTGTTGCCAGTCCTTTTCCTGTTGAGCCAAGAACAATCAGGTCTGCACCAATTTCTTCTGCGAGATCCATTATGGCATGCCTTGGATCTCCTCTTTTAACATGAAATGTATATTCAATATTTTTACACCCGCACATATCTTCAATCATACAAACAGCTTCATCTTTTCCTTTTTCAAGAATTTTTCTGGTAATTTCATGCGGAGATTCAACACCGTCATATGAAGTTTCAGATTCAATAGCACTGAAAGATTTGATATTCATTATGTGCACCACGTGTAAACTGGTGTGTTTGCTCATACAACCGTCAATAGCGGCACAAAGTGCTTTTTCTGATTGCGGGGAACCATCACATGCCACAAGAATAGTAGAAAACATAGTCCATTCTGCTATTTTTGTATATTTATTCTTTTTTATTCGAGACCAAAATTGTTTAATCAAAATATCATAATTAAAAAATTGAAATTCTATCATATTACATAATAAACCAATACTTTGTTTTTATATTATGAATTAAAACTTAATTATATGAAAAATACATAATAGAACTAAAATATAGCTTATATACTTAAATTCCCAAACAATTTCACAATGAATTTTCTGAAAAATTCTTAAATTATTTCATGAAAAACTTCATACTTCCCAGTAGAACATAAAAGATGAAACTAAAGCAAAATAGAACTTTAAACATAAAAAAACTAACAAAAAAGACTTTCTCTTTCAAGAACAATTGCAGCGTTAGATGTTTTCCGAGAACTCGCGTATCTCAGTACCGCATCTGACGTAAACGGGCTTAACTGCCGGGTTCGGAATGAGTCCGGGTGTTGCCCCGTTGCTGTGGCCGCAATTGAAAACCGGAAGTAAGGACTGAACCTTACGATTCTTATATTTTTTTCCGGTGACGGATAAGTATACAACACAATCTAGATTTCGTCTGAATTTTAGCGGTTTTAACCGTATATTACTGAATTATCGGACGTTAGTACCTGTGGACTGAACACGTCGTTGCCTTCGTGCGTACATCCCAGGCCTATCAAGCGGGTCTTTTACCCGTGTCCTTTAGCGGAGTCTCTTTTTAGGCTGGATTTCAAGCTTAGATGCTTTCAGCTTTTACCCCTTATCGCGTAGCCACCCGGCATTGCCCTGTCGGACAACCGGTCTACCAGTGGCGACGACGGAAAGTTCCTCTCGTACTATTTCCGTCTTGCCTTCAGACTCCCAACACTCCATATAGATAGTAACCGACCTGTCTCACGACGGTCTAAACCCAGCTCACGATCCCCTTTAATAGGCGAACAACCTCACCCTTGGCTGCTGCTGCACAGCCAGGATGGAAAGAACCGACATCGAGGTAGCAAGCCGCCGGGTCGATATGTGCTCTTGCCGGCGACGACTCTGTTATCCCCGGGGTAGCTTTTCTGTCGTCAATAGCACTCATCAAAAGCGCGTATTGGTTCGTTAGACCCGAGTTTCCTCTCGCAGATACTTGCTATGCGTATCAGCGTCAGGCCAACTTTTGCTCTTGACACTCTCCTGTGAGTTTCTGACTCACATGAGTTGACCTTGGGGCACCCTTGATATTTTTTCGAGGGTGTGGCGCCCCACCCAAACTGCCTACCTACCGATGTCCTCTCAGAAGAGAGTTAGTGTTACAATAAACCAAGGATGGTGTCTCAGATTGCGACTAACCGTTCCCCACGAGGAACGGATCAACGTCTCCCATCTACTCTGCGCAAGGAATATCGTAACACAACGACAGGCTGCAGTAAAGCTCCACGGGGTCTTCACTTCCCATATGGAGGCCCTAGCCTCTGCACTAGGATAAAATCTTCAACGGACTTGTGTTTGGGACAGTAGGACTCTCGTTAATCCATTCATGCAAGTCGCCAATTAAGCGACAAGGTACTACGCTACCTTAAGAGGGTCATAGTTACCCCCGCCGTTTACAGGTCCTTCGTCCGGTTGTACCCGGTTTTCAGATACCTGCACTGGGCAGGAATCACAGACTATACTAGTCGTTTCCGAGTTGCAGTCTGCTATGTTGTTATTAGACAGTCGGAGTCCCCTGGTCACTGCGACCTGCCCAATCGCTGGGCAGGCACCCCTTATTCCAAAGTTACGGGGCTATTTTGCCGAATTCCCTAAACACAATTAAACCGACACGCCTTAGCCTTCTCAGCTAGGGGCACCTGTGTCAGATCTCGGTACGGTCATCTTGTCCCCTTTTCACGGGTTCCGGGAGTTTGCTTAATTACTTCATCACGCTTTCTCCTAATTCTCACCATTACGGTTCTCCAAAGGATTATACGCTTGAACAGGGCGACAGCCCTGCTAAACATATCCTGAAACGTCAGGATGATTGACAGATGGTACAGGAATATTAACCTGTTTCCCTTTCGCTGTACTCGAATTACGGTACAACTTAGGACCGACTAACCCTCGACTGACGAACATTGTCGAGGAAACCTAGCCCCTTCGGCGGTTGGGATTCTCACCCAACTTTGCTTCTACTAATGCCAGAATTCTCATTTCTACACGGTCCACAGGAGCTTACACCCCTGCTTCTGCCCATGCAGAACGCCTCTCTACGCCATCACATTGCTGTGGTCCGTGGTATCTGTGGTAGGTTTGAGCCCCGTCCATTTTCTGCGCCCTAAATCTCGACTGGTAAGCTGTTACGCACTTTTTAAAGGATAGCTGCTTCTGAGCTCACCTTCCAGTTGTCTTTGACCTAGGACCTCATTTAGTGTTTACACTTAACCTACACTGAGGGACATTAACCACGGTCTGGGTTGTCTCCCTTACGCATTACAAGCTTACCCCGTAATGCGGACTTCCAAGCTTCTACGACGACGGGGAATTCGGAGTTTGACAGCAGGGTAAGGAATTTCTCCCCCAACTCCCACAATCAGTGCTCTACCTCACCGTCTATCTCTGCTCAGGTCATGCTACGGCATGTTTCGAGAGGAACCAGCGGATGCCCGGTTCGATTGGCCTTTCACCCCTATACGCAGGTCACACGAATGATTTGCATATCAATACCGCTTCGGCCCTCCACGCAACTTTCGTCACCCTTCAGCCTGCCCACGCATAGATCACCGGGCTTCGGGTCTTATCCTGCTGACTTCGCGCACTTTTAATACGCCGTCCCATGTATAAACTACGGACTTGTCGCTTTCGCTTCGGCTTCCCGTAAGGTTAACCTCGCCAACAGAATAAACTCTCTGGCCCGTTCTTCAAAACGTAAGTTATGACGCTGGCAATGCACCCCATACTAAAGCCTCGCGACTTGTTCTTTCGGTGCAAAGATCCTTTAACGCCATAACACACAATCACCTGCCAGTTTCAGGCACTTTTAACCACCTTTCCAGGGTTACTTTTCAGCTTTCGCTCACGCTACTATTGCGCTATCGGTTTCGAGGAGTATTTAGTTTTGGAGGTTGATGACCCCCGATTTCACGCGAGAATTCCAACCCGCGCTACTCAGGACTTCACTTATCTAAAGATTGTTATATGTACGGGACTGTCACCCTCTATGGTTTGACGTTTCAGAAAAAATTCCACTTCGAATCTTTAGACGAACAGTGAGCCTATAACACCACATCTCCCGCGTAAGCGGGATTCAGTTTGAACTCTGTCGTTTTCGATCGCCTTTACTAACGACATCTCGTTTGATTTCTCTTCCTCTCCCTACTAAGATGTTTCAATTCGGGAGGTTACCGATTGTTACCAATCATGCCATTAAGGCATAGGATGTCCCATTCGGGGATCTCCGGATCATAGAACCCTTGCGTCTTCCCGGAGCTTATCGCAGCTTGGCACGCCCTTCATCGGCACTCGAACCGAGCCATTCACTGACAGGCTTAATGTAATTCAGCAATTTTTTGTATCGGTTTAACCGCTAAAATCCATTTAACGTCTAGTGTGTTGTATACCTGTGCATGTCATCAACGAGTCAGTTGCGTCGCGTGCTGACTCTCAGACCTTCCCCGGTAATTCACATTTCCGGGTGCATCGTAAAGCTGAATCGGTTAAAATTCAGCTTAAGTGGACCCAGGGGGATTTGAACCCCCGGCCTCGGCGTTGCAAACGCCGCGCTCTTCCAGCTGAGCTATGAGCCCCTGAACTTTATTCTCTATTTCTGTTGGCATCGACAATTTTACGGTCTATTTAGTAACCAGCTAATGTGTGATCTGTCGTTAGGAGGTGATCCAGCCGCAGATTCCCCTACGGCTACCTTGTTACGACTTAACCCTCCTTGCGAAACCTAGATTCGACTGTAGCAATAACTACAGCCTCATCCAAACCTCACTAAGATGGTTTGACGGGCGGTGTGTGCAAGGAGCAGGGACTTATTCACCGCGCTGTTTTGAAGCGCGATTACTACGGATTCCAGCTTCATGTGGGCGAGTTGCAGCCCACAATCCGAACTTGGGACAGGTTTAGGAGATTAACTACACTTTTCAGTGCCGTTTCTCATTGTCCTGACCATTGTAGCCCGCGTGTAGCCCGGATAATTCGGGGCATGCTGACCTACCGTTGCCCATTCCTTCCTCCTCTTTAGCAGAGGCGGTCCCAACAGTGTCCCCATCATTCCGGAGAACATGCTGGCAACTGTTGGCGTGGGTCTCGCTCGTTGCCTGACTAAACAGGATGCTTCACAGTACGAACTGACGACGGCCATGCACCTCCTCTCAGCTGGTCAAGCAAGGTCTTCAGCCAGGCTATCATTCCGCTGTCTTATCCGGTGAGATTTCCGGCGTTGAGTCCAATTAAACCGCAGGCTCCACCCGTTGTGGTGCTCCCCCGCCAATTCCTTTAAGTTTCAGCCTTGCGACCGTACTTCCCAGGCGGCACGTTTCACGGTTTCCCTTCGGCACCCCAGTGACTCGTGGTCACCAGTACACCTAACGCGCATCGTTTACGGCTGGGACTACCGGGGTATCTAATCCCGTTCGCTCCCCCAGCTTTCGTTCCTCACTGTCGAAGCCGTTCTGGTAAGATGCCTTCGCCATCGGTGGTCCCTCGAGGATTACAGAATTTCACTTCTACCCCCGAAGTACCTCTTACCTCTCCCGGTTCCTAGACTCCCAGTATCTCTTAAACGCCCCACGGTTGAGCCGCGGGATTTCCCAAGAGACTTAAGAGTCCAGCTACGAACGCTTTAAGCCCAATAAAAGTGGTCACCACTCGAGCCGCCGGTATTACCGCGGCGGCTGGCACCGGTCTTGCCCGGCCCTTTCTTCAGATGCTTTTTATACACCCGGACAGCCCGCGTATACGGGCACTCGGGGTTCCCTTATCACAGTTTCCTGCATTGTAAAGTTTTCGCGCCTGCTGCGCCCCGTAGGGCCTGGAATCGTGTCTCAGATTCCATCTCCGGGCTCTTGCTCCCACAACCCGTACCGATTACAGGCTTGTTGGGCCGTTACCCCAACAACTACCTAATCGGCCGCAGATCCATCCTAAGGCGCCGGAACTTTCGATTAAAGAACATTCCAGTATCTCTAACCTATGGAGTATTATCCCCAGTTTCCCGGGGTTATGCTCCACCTTAGGGCAGGTTATCCACGTGTTACTGAGCAGTCCGCCGAGGGTCTGAACCCTCTCGACTCGCATGGCTTAATCGAACCCCGATAGCAGTGACCTCTGGCAGGATCAACCAGAATTAATTATTATTGAAGATACTTTTCACTTCGGCACACTTGTTCTATCGACTTGTATAAACCTGTAAGCTATAAGCTCACATTATTTCAGTTTTTTAAAATCACAAAGGAATTAGCGGTTACTAAATAGATTTCCGCATTGTCAATGCCAACGTCAGAACCGACGCCCCCATCCGGGCGGTTTCGGCTCCCCATCAAGAATTGTGAGATAACATATTGGCGTTATTAGATTATAAAGCCTGTTGTTTGTCTCGCATAAATTCAGGAAACTCGTAACAGATGACTGAGTCATCTGAACAGTCCACATACTTAATTTATTTTCCGTATATTCGGCGTTTTTTACTTTCAGGCACTTTTAGAGCCTTTTTCACCAGAATACTTCGGCCTTACAAAGTGGTATTTTGTCACATATAAACCTTGTTAAGTTATAGCAGATTTTGTGCGTTTTGGTCACTTTAGGGTGGTGTCAAAAACGTTGATTCGGTCTTTTTCTGGTTCTTTTTATAGGTACGCGCAAAACAATACATATCAGGATCACATTTCAAACTGTTTTTGTACACCAATATGTGCGCACCAAAAACATCAGAAAAAAATTGAATTTACTGACCTTTCAAGCTAAAATCAAGTGAATCAGAATTATTATTCAGAAGAAGTCAATACCAAATTTAAATTATAGCAGATCATAATATGTCAGAAATAGCCTATGCCTCACTGCCGTCAGGCATAACTGAAGACCATTCGGAAACTGTAATTTCGCCAAAAAATTCCTCCTGTTCCAAAATCAGCTTTCCCTCAAGCATGAGAAACAATAAAGGAAGATAAACAGAACGAAGATCTTTTTTCATATCTGTGCAGATATCAGACAAAGTAACTTTTTTTCTTTTTTTTGACAAATTCTCAAATGACGAATAAACAGAAGATGCCGCATCAGAAAAATCCTCCTCATGGGCAACTCCGACAATATCCTCCGCCTCAAAGAAAAATTCAGGCTGGGTATCTCCTTTTCTCCTCTGCCGGCGCCTAAACAGTTTTTCAGCAGTTTTTAAATCTTTAATAAGCTCATAAAGAGTAACCGGGCGTTTTCTTTGATCCTTTCTTTTAAGACGCCTCTGAATCTCACGCTCAAGCCTTTCTACAGGCTCTGTAAATTCTCCAAATGAAAAAACGTCATCTTCAATCGAGTAATCATCTAAAAAAAGCTCTGCTTCATCTTCAGGCTGAGGCTCTGGTTCTTCAAGATATTCAGATTTCATCCTAAGAAGAGTTGAGGCAAAAAAAAGTGTCCTGCCTGAAACTCTTAAATCAAGCTTTTGCATGCGATCAAGCTCCTGCAAAAACCGATCTGTCACCTCGACAATATCAATATTCCAGGGGTCAATCTCTCCAGACTCAGCAAGCCTTACAAGAATCTCAACAGGCTCTTCATCCATTGCTCTTTACACCAGTAACATATGTTGACTTATCAGGCCTTATCGTAACTCCGATTATCCTGTCAGAGCGCTCAATTGTAGGCCTTCTTAAAGATACACAAATAGTCTGGGCATTTGCTGAAAGTTCACTTATCATTGATGAAACCCTTTCGACATTTGAACCATCAAGCATCATATCAACCTCATCCAGAGCATAGAACGGCGCAGGCATATATTGCTGAATAGAAAAAATAAACGCCAGAGTCGTAAGTGACTTCTCACCACCGGAAAGAGAAGACAGAAGATGTACTTTTTTGTCACGCGGTTTTACTGCAAAAGTCATTCCCCCTTTGAAAGGATCGTCTTCATTTTCCAGAACAAGCTCACCTGTACCTTCAGTAAGTTTTGCAAAAGTTTTCCTGAAATTTGCATCAATTGCCTTAAAAGCATCCATGAAAGTTTCAAACTTCATCTTCTCGTAACTTTCAATACGCTCAATTAATGTCGCCCTCTCCTTTGACAAAACATCTTTTTTTGCAGTCCTCTCAGAAACCCTGTTGCTTGTCTTTTCATACTCCTCAATTGCAAGCATGTTAACAGCGCCAATCTTTTTTATGCCCTTCTCTGCCTTTTCAATTCCTGCTTCAATATCTGAAAGAGGCATATCAGATGTTATATCCCCGGCCTCTTCTTTTAAAATTTCCATCCGGTTTAAGAGGACACTTTTTCTCTCGTCCAGCGATTTCATTGAAAGCCTGATTCTTTCACTTTCACCATCAATTTCTATAATGCGTTTTTCTTCGGCAAAAATATCCTCATTTAAAAGATCACGCTTTTTCTGAAGCTCATTTAACTCATCTGAAAAGCTGATTCTTTTTTGCTCAAGCTCTTTTACTGCCACTTCGTTATCAGAGATAATTTCTTTAAGACCGGCTATTTCATCATCTGTACTCTTAATTTCGCCCTCTGCCTTATCTCTCTCTGCAGTCATCTCAGAGAGACGCTTTTTATAATGCTCTCTTTCACGCTGACTGTCTTCGATATCATAATCCTTGAGTTTCAGCCTTCTTTCATCATCCTCCGTCTTTTTTCGAAGATCCTCAAACTGCTCTGAAAGTTCAGGAATTCCGGTATCAGAGAGCTTTTTTTTCAGCTTTTCAGACTCTTGTGTAATAGAGGAGATCTCATCTCCAATTAATCTTAAAGACTCTTCAAGGGCAGATAGCTTCTCGCCACCTGATTTAACCTCTTCTGCCATTTCAGAGCGGCGAATGGTTATTCCTTCTTTTTCACTTTCAAGCTCACTTAAACGGCGGGTATTTTCATCCAGAATATATTCGTAACGGGAAATGCTGTCTTCAATCTCTTTTCTTCTCGATTTTTTCTCATCCGATTCTGCCGAGTATCTTGAGATTGCATCAGAGATCAACGATTCCTCCTGAGAAAGACCAGAAATTGCCATTCTTATCTCTTCAATCTCATCATCAGCAGAAACACCAAAGCCGGCCATCTTTTTCTGGACAGAACCTCCGGTCATTGCACCTGCTTTTTCAACAAGATCACCTGAAAGTGTAACCATTCTGTACTGGCCAATCATTGTTCTTGCAGTTTCAAGATCAGAGACAACCACGGTTGAACCAAAGATATAGCGGAATACCACATCATACAAAGGATCGAAATCGAGAAGGTTTACTGCATAATCTATTACTTTTTTATTGTTAAGAGAAGGCAGAGTGTTTGCATGAAGTTTGTTCAGTGGAAGAAATGTCGCACGACCAAGCCTGTTTTCTTTTAAATAACGAATGCCTTCAGCCGCAACCCTGTCACTTTCACATACAATGTTTCTGATTCGCCCTCCAGCGGCAATATTAAGAGCAGTTGAATACTCAGACGGCGCTTTCCCAAGCTGACCAACTGTTCCATACACGCCATCCATACCCAAAATTGCCTCCATCTCACGCCCGCCAGGACCTCCGGCCACATTTTGCTGGGCTTCGATACGCATGAGTTCGCGTTCTTTTAATTTAATTTCAGATTTTATCTTTTCAAGAGCAGAACGATTTTCAAAAATTTTTCCTTCAGTCTTTGAAAGCTCGGATTCTAAAACTTTCTTCTCAGCGTTTAGGGATTCAACAAGTTTTGTATGCTCATTTACATGACCGGACTTTTCTGAAATTTCTGACTCTATCAGCGCTATCCGTGATTCAATCCGCTCTTTTTCCTCAGTCCTCATCCGGCTTTTTTCAATTAAAATATCCTGATCACGTAAAATCTCAGATCTCTTGTTCTTCTTCTCCTCAAGAGAGCTTATGAATGAAAACAATTTTTCCTTTGCACCTTCAAGAGCGCTTGTCTTTTCATCCAGGACTTTTTTTACGTTTTCCAGTTCAGCACGGCCTGAAGAAAGTTCCATATTAAGGTTTGATCTGTCAATTGAAAGATCCCGGATTTTATCGGTAATCTCAGATATTCTGGTTTCCGCACGTTTGGAATCGATAAATATCCTTTGTAATGACTCTTTCTTTGTCTCTTTTGACTGAATCAGCTTTTCAATTGTTTGTTTGGAAAGACTTATTTTCCCTTTGGCACTTTCTATCTCAGATAGAAGCTCAATATACTCTTTTCCGCTCTTTTCGTTGATCTCGGCCTCAAGCTCTTTTATCTTTTCACGAAGGGAGGAAATTTTTGACTCCACCTCAATACGGCGGGAATTTAGCCCTTCAATTTTTTTGTTCTGATCATCTTCAAGATTAGAGAGACCTTCAAGTTCAAGTTCACATTCTCTTAATTTTGCAGCGGAAAGACAGCTCTTTAAGAATTCAAGCTTCTCAGACAGCTCCATATATAATACTGCCTGTTCTTTTTCGGTTTCAAGCTCACATATTCGCTTTTGAAGTTCGGCAAGCAAAAGCTCCTCCCTTTCAATTCTTTCACGCACCACTTCAAGCTCATTTAAAGACTGTTCTTTTTTCTTGTCAAACTCTGAAACACCGGCAATTTCATCAATTATCTTTCTTCTTTCTGTGTCACTCATCTCAGTAATCTGAGTGATATCCCCCTGCATCACAACATTATAACCTTCAGCTTTTATCCCGTATTTTGCCAGATATTCAATTACATCACCCTGTTTGCATGCACGATCATTTATGTAATTGTAGCTGTAATAGCCGTGAGGTGTTCTCTTAATCCTGCGCCGGATTTTAGTTTCGTCTGAAAAAGTGATGGAGACTTCTGCTGTGTTTTTATTTGTATTCAGATTAATCAGGTCAGTTAACTTCTCAGCCCTAAGCCCCCTTGCACTGGAAAGCGCAAGGCAGAACAGAATACTGTCAATTATATTGCTCTTGCCCGAACCATTAGGTCCGGACACAACAGTAAAACCTTCAAAAAATGGAATTTTGGTCTTTTTGCCAAAAGACTTGAAGTTATCTATTTCAAGTTCGGTTATATACAATGCCCGGATACCCCTGAAAGCTTAAAAATTTTATCTTCTCTTTCTTTTTATCTCTACGGTATCATCGTCATCATCCGCATAGATAAGGGGTTTTCTGTCAATTGGATCACGCTCACCCGGACGGCGCTTCAAGTTTGTACCTACGCGCCCTCCCCTGTTGTCAGCAACAATCATTTCATCGCCAAACTTGGTCTCACGCTTCATTGTTCCATCCGGCTGAATTATCAAAGCTTCTTCCGGTTCTTCTTCCTCCTCAACCTTTGAAGAGTTTGAAAGAAGACTTTTTTCAGCTGTTTTTCTCTCTGCAACTACCTTTGGGGACTCAACTGTCGGATAATTCTTAGACTTTATATCATCGGTTTTTCTAACAGGCTTTTCGTCCATTGATTTTGAAAGCTTCTGTACACAGGCTTTTAAATCAAGCATCTCTGCAGTCAGACCCCTGATAAGACCGTCAATTTCCTTTAAGTCCCTTTCAATTTGTATAACCCTCTCTTCATTTACAGGGTTAATGTTGTTATATTCATGAATGCTGTCTCTTAACATCTGAATCTCCCGCTCCTTCTCCTCAATTATATGTTCCATGTCTCTGATTTTTGCATCGCTTTCTTTAATATCCATTTAAGGCACCCCGGATATATGAAAAGTTATCGTTTATGTTTAATAATATTCTTATGTAGAATGCGCTTTTTATAGATATTGCCTTTTTTTGAATAAAAAATCAGTTGATTTTAAAATATTTCATAAATCTGTAAGCCCGATATTCCAAAATGCTTAATCAGCTTACAAACCAACACTTTTCCATATGTCTTATCTGGCCGATTATGACCCGGAAGTCTATGATATTATAGAAAAAGAGCGCCTCCGTCAGATTAACGGATTAGAGCTCATAGCGTCTGAGAATGTAGTAAGCAAATCTGTCCTTGAGGCAGTCGGGTCAATAATGACCAACAAATATGCCGAAGGATATCCTGGTAAGAGATATTACGGGGGTTGTGAATTTCACGACATGGTCGAGAATCTGGCACGCGACCGCCTTTGCAAACTCTTCGGCGCGGAGCATGCAAATGTTCAGGCAGTATCAGGAAGCCAGGCAAATCAGGCTGTTTACTTTGCTTTCATGAAACACAACGATAAGATGATGAGCCAGGATCTCTCGCAGGGCGGTCACTTATCACATGGATCACCAGTCAATATTACAGGAAAATGGTATTCTGTCTCACACTATGGTGTTGACAAAGAGACAGAAATGCTTGACTATGCACAGATTGCGGATCAGGCAAGGCGCGAAAAACCTAAGATGATTGTCTGTGGTGCAAGTGCATATCCAAGAACAATTGACTTTAAGGCATTCAAAGAAATTGCAGAAGAGGTGGGCGCGTACTGTACTGCCGATATCGCACACATTGCAGGACTTGTCGCCGCAGGTGAACATCCGACATCAGTAGGTGTTGTAGACTTCACAACCACCACAACACATAAAACACTTCGCGGGCCACGCGGCGGTGCAATTATGTGCTCTGATGAATATGCAAAGGATATTGACAGATCAGTATTTCCCGGAATGCAGGGCGGACCTTTAATGCATGTTATCGCAGGAAAGGCAGTCTGCTTTAGAGAAGCACTCACTCCTGACTTTAAGGAATATGCAAAACAGATAATCAAAAATTCACAGGCAATGGCCAATGTTTTGATTGGTGAAGGCTTTGACCTTGTATCCGGCGGTACAGATAACCATTTAATACTTCTCGACCTTACAAACCTCTCAGAGAACGGGGATCATTTAACAGGTCTTGAGGCAGAGACATTCCTTGGAGAAGCAGGAATTACAGTCAATAAAAACACAATCCCACGCGAAAAGTTAAGCCCGTTCGTCACCTCCGGTCTTCGTATCGGAACACCGGCAGTAACATCACGCGGAATGAAGGAAAAAGAGATGGAGCAGGTTGCAGTCTGGATTTCAAGAGTCTTAAAAGATGTCTGCAAAAACAGAAGCTCAAAGACAGAAATCGATGCAGTCAAAAAGGAAATAACCGAATTTGCATCAAAATTCCCGCTGTATCCTGAAGTAGCATGATAATAAACGGAAAAGAAATTTCAGAAAAGAGGCTTGCGGCATTAAAAGAGGAGATTAAAACCTCAGGTCTTAATCCCTGCCTTGCAACTGTAATTGTAGGCGAAGATCCTGCATCACAGATGTATGTGCGAATGAAGCACAAAGCATGTGAACAGGTTGGAATAAAATCAACAGGTGTTGTTCTTCCTGAAAACTCAACAACAAAGGAAATTTTGGCAGAGGTTGAAAAATTAAATTCCGACAATCTGATTCACGGCATACTTGTCCAGCTTCCACTCCCAAAACATGTTGATACAGAAGCTGTGATTGAAGCTGTCTCACCGGAAAAGGATGTTGACGGATTTCACCCTTACAATACAGGCAGGCTTTTTTCAGGAATGCCTGAATTCGTGCCCTGCACACCGGGTGGAATTATGACACTGCTTAAAGAATACAAAATTGAAACATCCGGCAAAAAGGCAGTTGTTGTTGGAAGATCAGTTGATGTTGGAAGGCCAATGGCCGCACTTTTAATAAATGCAGATGCGACTGTAACAGTCTGTCACTCAAGGACAAAAAACCTTGAAGATGAGATGAAAGCGGCTGATATTTTAATAAGTGCTATTGGAAAAGCAAAATTTGTGACTGCTGAGATGGTTAAATCCGGTGCAGTTGTAATTGATGTAGGAATAAACCAGGACGAGAACAAAAGACTCTGCGGTGATGTTGACTTTGAATCGGTAAAAGACAAGGTCTCTGCAATCACCCCTGTTCCCGGCGGAGTCGGGCCTATGACAATTGCAACGCTTATGGAAAATACACTGAAGTCAGCAAAAATGCATGCAAAACTGTAGAATAAAAAATCTGGAAGTAGGGGGCGGCGCGCCTGTAAGGTTAATGGCGGTTATAAACCTAAGTCCCGAATCTTTTTTTAACAAATCATACACTCCGCCTGAAAAAGTCTTTAACAAAGCATGTGAACTTGTAGAAAACGGTGCTGACATAATAGATATCGGTGCCAGAAGCACTGCACCAAATTCAGCTCCTATCTCTGTAACAGAAGAGATTAAAAGGCTTAAATCAACACTAAATGAATTTCTTGGAAGCGGGATTTTGATATCTGTTGATACCATGTATCCTGAAGTACTGGAAGAATGCCTAAGATATGAAATTCACTGCATCAACGACATAAACGGTCTTGCAAATGACGCCTATGCAAAAGTTGCCGGTGACAGCGGTCTTCCTGCTGTTTTGATGGCCACATTGAAAAAACCAGGCGATCCCGTAGGATTTGACTCTGTTTACTCTGCACTTGAAACAGTTATGAAAAGAGCTGAAAATGCAGGAATTAAAGATTTTATTCTTGACCCTGCTGTTGGGAAATGGTCTGATTCCAGAACATCAGAGAATGATTGGGAACTTTGCAGGAGATTTTCTGAGTTTAAAAGACTAAAAAAGCCGCTTCTTGCCGCAGTTTCAAGAAAAACATTCATCGGCGAACTTTTGGTAAAAGAACCACAGGACAGACTTTCAGGCACACTTGCACTCACCTACAGCCTTTTGACAAGCGGTGCTTCGATTGTAAGAGCACATGATGTTTCAGATACAAAAGATTTAATCAGAGTATTTGAAAAATTAAACAGATAATAAATGGCCATTTCATTTCAGGTTTTTGGAATAAAAACAAAAATTCTGGTACCGGGCGATGATATTGCGGCGATTATTGAAAAAGAGACCAAACAGGCAGGAGGTCTTTTTGACGGCGATATCATTGCGATAGCTGAAAGTGCACTTGCAACAGCAGAAGGCTCAATAATAAAGCTGTCTGATGTTTGTCCTTCAGAGGAGGCTTTGGAATATGAAAAAGCCTATAAAATTGATGCCAGACTTGCAGAGGTTGTAATAAATGAAAGTGACAATATTGCCGGAGGAATACCCGGATTTTTATTAAGCCTGAAAAAAGGAACACTTCTTCCAAATGCAGGCGTTGACGAATCAAACGCACCGGAAGGATATGTTGTAACACTTCCAAAAGACCCTGACAAAAGTGCTGAAAATATTTACAGAAAAATCTATGAGCTTACAGGCAAAAAAACAGGCATTTTAATCATTGATTCAAGGACACATGCAATGCGGCTTGGTTGCAGTGGTGTGGCAATCGGATGCTTTGGAATTACTGCTGTTTCTGACGAGAGGGGGAAAAAAGATCTTTTTGGGCATCAGCTTGAAGTAACAAGGCTTGCAATCGGCGATAACCTTGCATCAGCAGCCGAACTTGTAATGGGGGAGTCTGATGAATGCACCCCTGTTGCAATAATCAGGGGTATGTCTAAGCATTTATCTGAAAATAGTTTTGGTGTGGAATCTATTGAGCCTTCAGAGTGTTTATTCATGGGTACTGCGATGAACGCCAACCCTGCCTTTTTCAACAGAGATTGAAATTTCTAAACTCTCAAGATATTTTTTGCTTTTTCCTTCACTGTGAAGAAGCACTTCCACAAGATCCTCTTTTTCATCAATATCAGTAGAAAGCTTAAATGAATCCACAACTTCTACCATAAGACCGTTTCTTTTCGCAATATTCATGTGATCAACAAAACTCGCGCCATAAAAATCAGCAGTAAAACGTCCCGGTTCTTTGACAAAAATTACATTTGTGCCCCCGCCGATTCCGGGAACTATTGCCATATCTTTTTCTGTGGATATTACACGCAAAACAGATTCCTTTGTTAAAAGAGGGATATCTGACATTATAATCATTACAGGCTCAGTAAGAACGGACAGGTATTCATTTAAAGCTTCATTTAACCCGAGTTCCTTTACAACCGTTTCTGCCCCGTCCATACTGACAGGTGATGTTGAAAGAAGAGTTGCTTTGCATCCCACAGATTTTATTACAGATATTACATCGGCAAGCATGCTCTTTGCAAATTCTTCACGCTCTTTTTGATTTAATATACATGAAAGCCGCGTCTTTGGATTTACAGGCCTAAAAGGGATGACTGCGTTTACCATTATTATCAGATTTTAACTGTTATCTTCTAAAAACATTCGGAATTAATCTAAAAAATAAAAATTCAGCATTTTAATTATTTTGATTTACCATAAAAATCACTTTGTGATTTACAAGAAACTGTTGCATGAAACCTTAGTTTCATGAACGTTTTAGTAAATATCATTTGTAAAAGAGATGACAATGGCAGTTTCCGTCAGTTTCTATCTCATCCCGGTGATAAATACAGGGACAGATTATTTCTTTGTCTTTTTCAGAGTCACCAGAGCGGATTCTGCACGGACAGTATCTTTCTCCAAATTTCAAAGTATTTCTGGCAAGACCTTTTACAACAGCGCCAAGCTGTTTTTCGTCAGGATTTATCTTCCAGCCATTTTCTCTGGCATAGCTTTTTGCCCACTCCAAAATTTCTTCTGAAAGAGCGTCAACACTGCCATTGAATTTCTCTTCATCTGACATATTAATCAACCAAATTTTCCACTGCAATAAATTATTCTTTTATTTATTCTTTTATTAACCAGTTTTAATTTATATCATTTTAGTAAAAAAAGCGCCAGGTATAAGCTCTTTTTTTAACTTATTCTGTTTCAGGATATAAATTTATACTGATTCAAGGTATTTTATCATAGAGTCAAATATTTTTTTGCCATCTGATGAGCCGAGAATATCCTCCGATGCTCTTTCAGGATGAGGCATCATTAGAAGAACATTATCATCTTCTCCCAAAACACCGGTAATATTGTTTAAAGCTCCGTTTGGATTTGAGTTAATGGTAACATTTCCCGATTCATCACAGAAACGAAAGGCAACCCTTTCATTATCCTCAAGTTTCTTAAGATTCTCAGGAGATGCAACAAAACGGCCTTCTTTATGTGCAATTGGTATTCGGATTACCTCGCCTTTTTTGTAAAGTGAGGTGAAAGGAGAGGAGTTATTTTCAACCTTCAAAAATACGTTGTCACAGATAAATTTTGGATATTCATTTATTGTAAACACTCCGGGAATCAGACCTGCTTCTGCACCAATCTGTGCACCATTGCAAATTCCAAGAACAAGACCGCCATTTTTAGCGTGCGCAATCACATCTTTCATAACAGGAGTTCTTGTTGCAATAGCACCTGCGCGAAGGTAATCTCCGTATGAAAATCCTCCGGGAAGAATAATCGCATCATATTTTCTACCAAGACCTTCTTTATACCATACGAGATCTGTTTTTACACCACATACGTCCTCTAACACATAGAGTGCATCGCGATCGCAGTTGCTTCCTCCAAACTGAAGAACAGCAAATCTCATACTTATTTTACCTCTACAGAATAACTGTGGATTACAGGATTTGCAAGCAGTCTTTCACACATCTCTTCTGCCTTTTTCTGAGCTGAACCAATATCTGAAGCATCAAGACCTATCTCAAAAACATCTGCAGTTTTTAAGTATTCGGTCTCAAACCCAAGATTTGAAAGTGCATGCTGAATTGCACGGGCCTCAGGGTTTAGCATTCCACTCTTTAGGGATATTGTAATTATTACATCAAACTTCATTTTAGGTGCTCCTTTTTCCACTCTTCTATTTTAGCCACAATTTTGCCATAGGCATCCATGACATTACCCTTATTATAACGATATACATCCTTATCAAAAGACTCTTTTGTATCTTTATCCCAGAGTCGCATTGAATCCATACTTATCTCATCGCCAAGGAGAATCAAATCACCATATCTTCCAAATTCAATCTTAAAATCAACAAGAATCAGATCAAGTTCATCAAAAAAATCATATAAAAGGCGGTTTATTTTGAGAGTCGTCTCTTTTAAGGCTAAAAGTTCATCTTTTGTCAAAAGACCCAGTGCCAAAATCAAATCGTCATTAAGAGAAGGATCACCTCTTGAATCATCCTTGTAGTCCGTTACAATCACCGGTGGATTTAGCAGCTGACCTTCGGTGAAAGGCAGTTTTTTTGTGATAGAACCTGCGGCAACATTGCGCGCTATGATTTCAAGTGGGATCATTGTCATTTTTTTGACAACCATCGTACTTTCATCAAGCATTTTGACAAAGTGTGTTTTAACGCCGTTTTTCTCAAGATAATCAAAGAAAAAAGCAGAAACTGTTGCATTATATGCACCTTTACCTGAGAATGTGTCTTTTTTCTCGCCGTTAAAGGCAGTCATATCATCCCTGAAACAGGATATAAGTTCGCCATCCTTCTCTGACGCATAAAGGGATTTTGCTTTTCCCATGTAGATGAGCTCTCCTTTTTCCATAAGTAATACAGCCCCGATAAATGTTCACTAATTATTTGGTGCTTCTAATGTGAATATCTTTGTTTAGTTGTCCTATAAGGTCTGATAAAAGGGAAGGATACCATCCTCTGTCAATAAATCTCTGATATATGCAAAGTCGCTCTTTTAGCTCTTTTTCTCCGGCAATTTTCTTCAACTCATCTATTGCCGGCCAGGGGTGTTCAGGATTTACATAATCGATAGTGACAGGAGACACTCCGCCAAGGTCATCAACACCACAGTCGATAAGAATTTTTGCATCTACCAGATTTGGCGGAATCTGTATGCTTATCTCATCAGACAAAATTTCGCATGCAAGCTTTATTGTGTTACAGATCTCTTCTGTCTTTAAAGCAGGCCATTTTTCCATAGGAGTATTAGGCTTTGGGCAGAAATTCTGAATTATTACCTCCTGAATATGACCATAGCGCCTGTGAATACCTTCAATTACCTCAAGAGATTCTTCACGGTCCTTTTCAGTCTCTCCAATGCCCAATAAAAGTCCGGTTGTGAAAGGAATTTTCAGCTTTCCGGCATCCTCGATCATTGAGATTCTAACAGCAGGGTCTTTTCCCGGACTGTTTTTATGCGCAGGAATATCTGCTGTTGTCTCAAGCATAAGGCCCATGCTTGCATTGACCTCTTTTAGATGTGATAATTCATTATAGTCTAATATACCGGCGTTTGTATGGGGCAAAAGACCGATCTTAATTGCCTTTTCTGACATCGCATAGCAAAATTCAAGAATTGAATTATAGCCTGTTTTTTTAAGATGTCTTATAAACCCATCTTCAAGTTCAGGCCTTTCACCAAATGTAAACAGTGCCTCTGTACAGCCAAAAGACGCACCTTTCCGGAGAATATCAGTGACTTCACCCTCACACATGACACAGCCATCTCTTACAGGCTCTCTGAAAATACAGTATGCGCACCTGTTATGGCATACATCTGTCAGCGGCAGAAAAACATTTCGTGAGTAGGTTAGAACACTGCTTTGCATGAAAAACAGTTTTGTAATTTAGACATATTCAACCAATCGGATAATTTCATATAAAAAAATTTTTTATTCTGCCGGAGAACTTCATGAAATATTTATTAAGACATTCATGAGGTATTTTTTGTCAGGTTCTGTTTGGATATCTAAAAAACCTTCATGAAACTAAGGTTTCATGCAACAGTTTCATGTAAATAACAAAGTGATTTTCATGGCAAAAGAGAGGTTTCAGTCATTTCTGTAACTGAAATATATAAATCGGGAATTTTGGGATAATTGTTTTTTAAAACCACTGTTCAAGTGTTTTTTGACCCTGCTTTACATTCAGCTTCTCTAAAATGGCATCAATTCTACCGCGTGAAAATTCGTAATCACCACAGAGATAATCTATTATTCCATCAAAATCAACGGCTTTCCATTCAAGATTATAATCAGATGAATAAGGAGGATTTAAGAAAAATTCCTTAACAGGGTCAGGGTCAAATCCTGGAAGTTTCTCAGATACTGTTTCTGCAAATTTTCCTTCACGCACAATCTTAAGCGCAGTTTTTGCACCGACTCCCCTTACTCCTTCATTAAAGTCAGTTCCTATTAAAATGCCCATCTCGATTAACTCTTCGCGTGTTATCATCAGGCCTGACAAAACATCAGAAAGCACAATCTTTTCAGGATTTACAGAAATAGTTCTTCCTCTTACCTTCCTTCTCCGGCTTACAGTCATATTGCGAACAAGCCTTGGTGCTCCAAACAAAAGTGAGTCATAATCCTGCGAGATGGAATATTTCACATCTCCGCTCATTGCCATTACAGCCGCCTGTGCCTCACCTTCACCAGGTGCTTCAAAATATGGCACTCCCATAAGCTTCAGAAGTTTTTTGGAACTCTCAATAATTTCTGAGTCCACCTTAGTTGCAGATCGTGCCTGTCTGAAGGCCTCTTTTGTATCGCCGACTGCTATTGCCTCCATGTATGCCTCTTTTGCTTTTTCCTTTTTCTCCCGCCGGATAATTATTGTTTCAGATTTGAACTGTGGCGGTTTTCCGTCAAATATGAAAACAGGATGCATACCGTTTTCCAAAAAATTGGAAAGCCTAAAAAAAAGTCCGGAAAGATGCGATGTAACACGCCCGCCCGTATCCATAAGAGGCGTTCCGTCAGGCTGTCTTATGGTTGTCAAAAACTGATATAGTGCATTATTTCCATCAACTGCACAATTTCCGGCAAGCTCATTCCAGTCCACCGGATTCTTATAATCCAAAAGAATATCCCTTAAAGCAACTCCCATGATAAAACCTTATAATTATTAAGCATTAAAATTGGACTTTATCCATTATACAATATATGAACCATTAGTTTCATGAACGTTTTTTTGCATTTTTTTCTGGCAATTTTTTTTAGATTCTTTCTTTCTTTTTAGTTTTCTCTCTTTTTTTTCTGTTTTTAGTTTTCTTTCTTTTTTTTTTGTTATTTGCCTGCCTTAAGCTGTATTAAAGAACGTATATTAAAAAATTACACTAAGCGGTTCACACTGAACCTGACAACTGACTTTGACATAATTGTGTAATTATTCTGAATGTCAGCCTCTTTAAAAAATCAGGTGAAAGGCTGACAGTTGCGATATCCTGCCTTTAATATAGAATTTACCTGTAAACGCGTCTTGAGAGAGCCTCGATTACATCCTCAACTTCGTCTGACATTGCATCGCATCTCTGGTTGACATGTTTTGAGACTTCCTCTAAATTTATCCTCATTGTTCTCTCGCGGGCGGCAATGCTTTTTTCAAGCCTTTTTATCTTTCTGCAAAGGGACAAAATAAGACCTGCCAAAGAGATCATCATGAGACCGGTTGACACAGCAACTATCCAGTCCTGCCACAGCCTGACCACCATTGCAAGAGTGGATATTACAAGAATCACAGCAAGAATTGTATCTTTTGTACTATCCGAATCATCCATACTTTAAAATGCATACATACTGCATATTAATCTAACTGAATATTTCTGAGATGTTTCTTTTTTCTATTCAAAAGCTTCAAATCCACATCCATCCATTTTGAATCATCTCATCATAATAGCATAAATACAGCAGAAAAAATGTCAATTACAAAAATCGACAATGCAAAAAAATAACAACAAAATTAACAACAACAAAAAAAGAAAAAGCATCAATTATATTCATCAATATTCATCACTTATTTTTAACGCCTGCAATCCTTTTTTTTATCACTTTCAATATTATTTCTATTATTATCTTCAATATGAATCCATCCAGACAGAATAATGGATAACCGGATGTCCTCTCAAAAAATAATCGGGATGATAAATACTTTGAAATATGATTCAAGAGATAGAACTGGAAAACAGTATTTCGGCCTTTGAAAAAAACGTTCATTAAACTAAGGTTTCATGCAACAGTTTCATGTAAATAACAAAGTGATTTTCATGGTAAACGCACATGATGAGCTTTTTTCATCACACAAAAAGTGATGATAAGTCTATCAGGGATTTTTGACTTTCATAACAAATAATGGATTAAAAGACTGAAAAGGAACTGATTCTATGCCATACGAAACTATTGAAGAACTGCCTGAAAGTGTAAAAAACAACCTGCCGAAACATGCAAGGGAGATTTATTTTGCAGCTTTCAACAATGCCTGGGACCTGTACAGTGATCCAAAGGAACGGCGGGGAGATGCATCCCGCGAGGAGACAGCACACAAAGTTGCCTGGGCCGCGGTAAAAAACGAATACGAAAAAGATGAAAATACAGGGAGATGGAAGAAAAAATAACTAAATACCTCATTCGAGGCTGAGTTGTGATTTTAATAGTCATAAAGAGTGATTCTAAAAACAAAAAGGATAAAGCCTCAGGAGAAGCGCGATTTTGCATTTTCAAAGGATGCTGTGAGTTCGCCCAATGCCTAATCAGCTCCTCCTTTCAGATCTTTCGTAGCACTTTTCCCGGTGGATTTTAAATCAAACACATTCTTCATCAGTTCTTTCTTCTTTTGTTCATATTCACAGGCAAGGTGAAATGACTCTACGTCTCAGGTGACTTTAGAGTCCGTCCAGACAGAATAAAGGATAAGCGAATCCACTCAATATTTTTTTCACAGGAACCAAAAAATAAGAACTAAAAAACATCATATGTAATAGTTATTGACATAGGTTCTGCGGTTTTTTTTCCTCCCGCATTTCCAAATCAAAATAATTCTAATAAATTTATAAAGGAGATAGAATAGTGAAATTAAATGACATAATACCTTATTTTGCAATGGCACTTATGCTTCTTGCTGTTCAGATTCTGGCAATTTTTCTGTCACCAGTTATGAGCGAAGCTGGATACACGGCATTTGAAGATCCGCATGCAATTGAAAACACGATATATTTTATCACCATATTGCTTGCATTTACAGCAGGTATGCTTCTCTTAATAAAATACAAGGGTAAAAAAGTGCTTAGCTGGATTATCGGCGCATCAATATTTCTTGTATTCATATACATTTTTGCGGCAATACTTGGAAAAATAACAGGAGATACAATATTATCTGCAATTCTTACATTATCTCTTGCCTTATTATCTGCAGTCCTTCTCTATAAATATCCGGAATGGTATGTTATAGATACACTTGGAATCTTAATCTGCGCAGGTTCTGCCTCTATTTTTGGAATATCACTTGACATATTGCCTGTAATTCTTCTCCTTGCACTTCTCGCGGTTTATGATGCAATATCGGTTTACAAAACAAAACATATGCTTACGCTTGCAGACGGAGTTATCAGTACAAAAGCACCGATTCTTGTTGTAATTCCAAAAACCAGAAAATATTCCTATATAAAAGAAGGATTTGAGATGAGTAAAGAAAAAAGTGAACGCGGCGCTTTTATGATGGGAATGGGGGATTTAATCATGCCCTCCATCCTTGTTGTATCATCGCACATATGGTTAAACGCCGACATTCTTCCAATCGGAATCAGCATCCCGACTCTTGCGGCAATGACAGGCTCTTTTGGTGGTCTTTGCATTTTACTTTACTTTGTTTCAAAAGGAAAACCACAGGCAGGACTTCCAACGCTTAACGGCGGAGTCATTCTGGGATTTCTTTTTGGTTGCGCGCTATCAGGTTCTTGGGACTGGATTTTAGGTATTCTGTAATTAAGGATACAACATCTTCTATCCCGTCTTCTGTAATTGTTGACATATTTATAAACCCGGGCATTTCTTTCATATCGGATTTGTTTACTACAGCCTCAAAAGGAACACCTTTAGTAACCTCTTTTATGCTTTTCATAAGATTCATCTGAGATTCAATTGAATATCCACATCCCTCACTTGCATCAATTATGAAAAGAATCATATCAGCAACGTTTGTAATCGCAGAAAGAGCCTGATTTTCTATTGCATTTCTCTCCTCAACAGGCCTGTCAAGGATTCCCGGAGTATCTACAATCTGTATTCTGTCACGTCCAACATCATGGTGACCGACAATTATTCTTTTTGTTGTAAAGGCATATCCTGCGACTTCAGATGTTGCGGAAGATACAAGATTGATAAATGAAGATTTTCCGACATTGGGATATCCGGCGACTACAACTGTAAATTCCTCTTCTCTAATATCAGGAAGTTTTCTTAGAACATTTCTTGCTTCGTTTAAGTACTTTAGATCTTTGTCAACCTGATGGACAATTGATGCAATCCTTGCTGTTGCCTGTTTTCTAAGTGTATTAGTATCACCTGAATTTCTCATATCCCGCGCGTATGATCCACCCACTTTTCTTGCAGTCTCGGCCGCCCACTGTATTGCACCAAGAGAGTGCCTGATCTTGTCCACACTAAATAGCAAATTGACTATATCTGTGTAAAATGGTGATAATTCATCGAAATTAGGAAATTTCTGAACAGAGTCAATGAGCTTGTCATATACTGAACTGTATATTGCTCTTATGAACTCTTCGTTGGCGCGATCTTTGTCAGTTTTCTCTTTTTTAATGAGTGCGGCGCGCCTTAACGACCTGTCGAGTATCTCATCGGCGGTCGGAATAGTTGGTATATTTTCAAATTCCACAAAAAACCCGAATAGTATATATGTATCACATAATGAAATATCCTTATGGAATTATCCCTCATCCAAAAGGACATCCTTATTACTTTAATCACCCTCTACCATCAGAAATCCGCCGCAATAAAAGGAGAGGGTATTGCGGAGGTTTTGAAAAGAAACCCCGGAACTGTCCGTAATCAGATGCAGGCCTTAAAAGCTTTGGGGCTTGTTGACGGAGTACCGGGACCTAAAGGCGGCTACACACCAACAGGTGCGGCATACAAAGAACTTAACCTGAATAATTACAGCAAGGAATCGAAAGTTCCTATTCAGCGTGGAAATAAAGTTGCAGAAGGTATTAATGTCGCAGAGATAGATTTTACAACACTCTGCCACCCCGACATCTGTCATGCGGTAATAAAACTCATTGGAAGTGTAAAGGCCTTTGATATTGGGGATGAAGTAACAATCGGCCCGTCACCTGTCAACAGGCTTTTGGTCAAGGGCGAGGTTTACGGAAAAGATGAGGTTTCACAGTCACTCCTGATAACAATATCTGAAATAATATCCCTTCCAAAAAAACAGATTCGGTATTACATGAGTTCTCCGGTTTTTACACTGAAGACAACTGACACTTTTAAAAATGCAGTCCACTTATTCAACGAAACTAAAATCCATGGCGCACCTGTAACTGCAGAAGACGGAAAACTTCGTGGTATATTAACTTTGAGCGACATTGCACGAGGTATTGACAAAGAAGAAAAGCTAGATATTCCTGTCGAAAAATACATGACAACCGATGTTGTGATAATATCTCCGGAGGTTAATTTATACGAGGTAATCGGGCGCTTTAAAGAACAAAAAATTGGCAGGGTTATAATTATTGAAGATGGAATGCCGGTTGGAATCCTGACACAATCAGACGTTATCAAAGTATTCCCTGCACTCTAAGATAATAAAATTAAGATAAAATATCAACCTCGGGAGAGAAGAGAATTTTAAGTAAAATAAATAAAATTTTAAAATCTTTTGAAATAATTCATCAAACCTGTATTTAATACAATTTTTTATATTTATTGTGTTTTTAGTATTGCATTAAAAAAATAAGGTGAATGCTTATCTTATATCAGGATTTAAAAATCAGATTCAGTCTTTTTTTCCAATCATTTAAATAGTATAATCAACACTTATTTTCTAACATGAAGAATACATTCTCCCGAAGTCTCTCAAAGAAACAGGTCATGAGCACAGACGGAATGGTTATCGGCACAATAAGAAATATTATGGTTGATTTGGATTCCGGTCAGGTTGACAGTCTGGTTGTAAAACCGGAACCGGGATTTGACTGTTCGGGCTATGCAGTTGATGGTGATCGTCTCTTTATTCCTTTTGAAGCAGTAAGAGATATCAGAGATTACATCGTTGTTGACCGGTATCTTTCAAAACAGTGAAGGGAAATATTTCCTTACACTTTCCGAGAAACCATCCCCGAATTTTTTGAGACTTACATAATCAGCAGCTTCAGCCGCAGATTTCTGCCCCCCGCCAACTGCAACTCCAAGCCCTGCATTTTTTATAAGCTCTATATCATTTGAAGAATCTCCAATTGCAATGAAATTATCAGGTGAAATTCCTATTTCTTTGGAAACCTTCAAAAAAGTAGTGCCTTTGTTGACATAATCTGACATAATATGAAGAGCAAATCCTGAATCCAATATTTTAACAGGCAAATCTTTGACAACCTCTCTTACTTCATCTGCATCTCCGGTATGTGCAAAGGCAACATCCGCAAACCGATATTCCGGGCTGTAAAGTTCAAGAGATACACCTTTTTTTTGGAAATAATCCTGCAGGCGTTTATATGCAGTAATTGAAACGTCCTTATCCCCACAGATTTTAAGTTCACCGGCAAATCCAATTCTGTAAACTCCGCCGTTTTCTGAGATTATTGTTCCGTCTGTTCCTACCATTTTGCATAGAAAGGTAAGTGAACAGACCGTATTTCCACTGGCAAATATAACGGGAATATCGTTATCAATGAGAGTTCTGATAACAGAAACAGAGTCCAGATTTATTCTGCGACTCTTATCAGTTATCGTTCCATCAATATCGCATATTAATGCACGCGGTGAAAAAGAGGAGGTTTTATTCATCTATATTCTATTTTAAAATCAAACCGACTTAAGACCTGCCATTTCAACAACAAATGCGGCTTCTCCTTCCGGCTGATCAGGGCTGTCAACAAGTTTTGCAACGCGTTTTCCACCCTTGCTTTTACGAAGATAAACACGGAATTTGGATGCATGTCCTACAATGTTTCCACCGGTCGGCTTTGTAGGATCGCCAAAGAATACCGCAGGATTTGACTGTACCTGATTTGTGACTATAACAACTGAATTATATTCTTTAGCAAGTTTTGCAAGATCGTACATGTACTTGTTTAGCTTCTGTTGTCGAACAGAAAGTGTTCCGCGTCCGGCATATTCAGCACGGAAATGCGCCATTAAAGAATCAATTACAATCAGACGGACAGGTTTTTCTGATTCGCGAAGATCTGCGGCAAGCTCTCTTATGCTGTCAACAAGAAGCATCTGATGATCTGAGGTGAACGCTTCTGCGACATGAATGTGCTCTAAAAATTCCTCAACAGAGGGAACTTCCATATCAACATCAAGGCCTTCAATCATCTGGCGGATTCTCTCAGGCCTGAAAGTATTTTCTGTGTCAACATAAACAACAGACCCGTTAAGGCCTCCATATTCCAAAGGAAGCTGTGCATTTACAGCCATCTGGTGTGCGATCTGGCTCTTTCCAGAACCAAATTCACCATAGAATTCTATGATGGACATCGTTTCAAGTCCGCCGCCCATAAGCTCATCAAATTCAGGAACAAGAGTACTTAGCTTTTTTACTTCCTTTCTTTCCTCAAGAACAGCGATCCCTGTTCGGAATCCTCCGATGTCAGCCATCTTTCTGGCTTCTTTTATCATCTTCTTGGCTGTACTTTCACCAATTTCGGCGGCCTCAGCCAAATCCGCATATGATGCAGTCGCAATTCCTTCTATTGTGCAGTACCCTGCATCACGAAGTTTATCTGCTGTTGTAGGCCCTACTCCGGGCAGGTCTTCAATTTCATGTTCTGACATTTTTTCTAACTCCTTAAACGAACATTCTAACAATTTGTTTGAATCTTTAGTATATAGATAAATACCGCGTGTTGCGAAAGTAATAATCCGGTTAAAATCCAGTGGATATTTACCGTTGAATTGTTAAGGTTATTTACGATTGAATTGTTAAGGTCGAATTTCTAAAGCTGAATTCTCACAGCCGGATTGATATGATTATCAGGTGAAATTTAATTAAAAAACTTATTTTTAAAAGACAAAAGCCTCTCTTCAATATTTGTTTGTGAATACAAAACAGGCTCAGCAGAGACTACATCAATCACTCTGCCTTTCAGATATCCATAAAGTATGACCTCATCTCCGGCTGAAAAATATTTTTTTATATCCTTTGCTGAGTTATCACTCAAAAAGTATCTTCCCAACTCCCCAACAAGATATAGCCCTTCAGGAAAACATTCTAAAACACCTTTTATCTTCTCACAGACATGGTCTTTGTAATCATTGGATTCATATGTATCACTGCCGGTTAAAACCTTAACACAGGTGTTGTAGCCTGCATGGATCTCATAGCAGGTCAAATCAGATACAAATGAATTTTTCTTTGCCTTTTCTTTTTCATTTCCGGATTTTTTCAGCCGGCAGTTATACAGTTCAAGCAAATCGCCCTTAAAAACAGGGAGCCTCGCATGCTTTCCCCATAAAACAAAAGGCATGTTTTTTGGACTGCCTTTTGAAATATCACACAAAATTCCCTTTTTTAGCCATAGGGTGTCTCCACTATTATGAGGCAATCCGGATACATAGTCTATCGATGTAACAAATCCTGTGATATTACAGGGATTCAATCCTTCGATTTTATAGGAATTAAAAAAAGAATCAGAAATTTTATCATCAAAGGCGCCTTTTTTTGTAAGATCAGCTGACTCATCATTTTTTTCTGAAAGAACTTCATATAAATCAGAAATACTTAAAAATTCAGGTTTTACCAGTTCATCAGGTCGGAAGATTATCTTTATTTCAGAAGAATCACCCAAAATAAATTCTTTGAATTTTGACGGCTTTTGCATCAAACCTGAGATATAAATGCTCATCCCTTCAGTAATTCCAGTCAGATTTTCAGGATTCCATGAAATTATCCTGGCAGTTGTTTTTCCCATGCATACAAACATTACTTCCATTTCACCAAATGTCTGGTCTTTTTTTGTATACTGCAAAATACCACTTTTTTCCAGAACAAGAGCCTTTAATGAAACAGGCAGGAGAGTTTTAATTCCATCTTCACGAAGAAAGATTTCTTTTTCAACACGCCTTAAATCAACGGCATTAATAGTTGAAAGACTTCGAAAACGTCCTGCAACCTCTAAAACATCACCAACTGCAATTTCTTCTGTTCCTGAAACCTTCTCATCAAAAAAAACAAGTACGGCTTCTCCGGTCTCATCGCCGGTTAAAACCCGCCGGACAACTCCGGGAGTGTTATCATCTCTTTTGAATTCGATAACAGGCCCAATCTCAATTATTTTACAAAAAAAGAAGTTTAGCGTGGGTTTTGAATTCAACTCTGATATTTTCAGATGAAGACGGCCATACTTTTCTGCAACCTCTGCGGCGGCAAGATTTTCTGATTCTTCATCATGAGGATCGGGATTTATTGAGAATACTTCCTCTTCAAATTCTTCCCATGTAAGAATATCATCCACGAGTGCGTAAAATGCCCTCAATCGTAACCCACACCCTGATTAATCATCGTTTATTTTTCATGCCAGGGAAGTTTTTTCATTGTATTTAAAATATCAATTACAGACTCTCCCCTTCGCATAATGCCACTTCTCTCGCCAAAAACCATCACTTCAGGACAGCGGGGGCGACAGTTGTATTGTGATGCCATTGAATAGCCGTATGCACCGGTATCAAGGATTGCCACAATGTCTCCATCCTCGGTTCTTGGAAGTTTTCTGTCCGCCGCAATTATATCTCCCGTTTCACAGATAGGCCCTGTGACTGTATATTCAGTATCACGCTCCATATCTGCTTTATTTGCAACAATAACCTCATGATATGAGTCATACATTGCAGGTCTTAAGAGAAGATTAAATCCGGCATCAATATTTACAAACTTCTTGTGAGATGTTTTTACAGAATTTACTTTTGACAGAAGAACGGTTGTATCACCAACAAGGTTTCTTCCGGGCTCAACCCAAAGCTGGGGTTTTATTCCAAGCTTCTGAATGCCTTTTAGAAATACAGGAACAACTGCATCTGCATACTCCTGTGGTGTTGGTGCAACTTCCGTTTCATGATTGTATGGAATACCAAGACCACCGCCAATATCAATGAATGACAACCGGACACCAAGATCAGTAATCTCACCTGCTACACGGACCATGATTTCTGCGGCCTTTGCAAACGGCTCAACATCAAGAATCTGTGAACCTATGTGGCAGTGCATTCCAACAGGTACAACATTCGGACACTCCATTGCCGCACGATATGCATCAACAATCTGATCTGCTTTTATTCCGAATTTACTTGTTGCAAGTCCGGTTGCAATTTTGGGATGTGTTGGAACATCAATAGCAGGATTTATTCTGAATGAAACTTCAACAATCTTTCCGGCTTCACCTGCAATCTCATTTAACTGGCGCAATTCATCAAAAGAATCCAGAGATACCTTAACGCCTTTTTCAACTGCAAGAGAAAGATCTTCTCTTGTCTTTGAGCTTCCGTTGAACAAAAGCTTTTCAGGCGGCATTCCGGCCAGGAGTGCCATGTGAAGCTCACCAGAGGAAAAAACATCTGCGCCTGCACCAAGGGATGCAAAAATCTTCATAATTGTAAGATTGCCATTTGCTTTTGCAGCATACAAAAGCTGAACGTCCGGATAGTGCTTCTTTAAGGCCTCATCATACCTTGTAAAGTTGCTTCTTAATCTTTCTTCATCTGTAACATACAATGGTGTTCCATACTCTTCTGCCAGACTGACACAGTCATGCTTTCCAATATACAGATGCCCTTCTTTAACTGTCAGATGATTTGGAAGTATAAGCGCCATTTAAAAATCAAGCCCCCTCATACGATCAATTGCCTCTTTTATTCTTTCAACATCACGAGTGATTGCAAATCTGACATATCCGTCACCACTCTTTCCAAATCCTACACCTGGTGTCACTACAATTCCAGCTTCGTTTAGCATCTTTTCGGCAAACTTCATACTGTCTGAAACCTTCATCCAGACATAGAATGTGGCTTTTGGTGAAGGTACATCAAACCCAAGACTGCGAAGTCCTGCAACAAGCGTATCACGCCTCTCCTGATAAATATTACAGGCATCTGCAACACACTGCTGTGATGATGTAAGAGCAGTAATTCCTGCTCTTTGAATTGCATCAAATGCACCGGAATCAACATTGGTCTTTACACGCCCAAGACCGGCAATCAACTCTTCTCCGCCAACTGCCATTCCAAGACGCCATCCTGTCATATTGTAGGTCTTTGAGAGAGAATGCATCTCCATACCAACCTCTTTTGCTCCGTCCACCTGCATAAATGAAGGTGCTTTATAGCCGTCAAAGGAAATCTCAGAGTAGGCATTGTCATGCACTGCTACGATATTATTCTCTTTTGCAAACTCAACAACCTCTTCGTAAAATGAAAGAGGTGCAATCGCCGCAGTAGGATTATTGGGATATCCAAAAAACATCAGTTTGGCTTTTTTCAAAACATCCTTTGGAATTTTGTCAAGTTCAGGAAGGAAATCATTCTCCTCTTTTATTGGAAGTTCATGAAGTATTCCTTCTGAGAACAAGGTTGATGTCTTATATACAGGATATCCGGGGTCTGTTGCAAGTACATAATCACCCGGATTTACAAAAGCCTCAGGCACATGTGCAATTCCTTCTTTTGAACCAATCAATGCAAGAACTTCAGTCTTTGCATCAAAACTAACGCCAAACCTTTTTTTGTACCATTCACTTACTGCCTCACGGTATTCAATCATTCCTGTATAATCAGGATAATGATGAGTCGCAGGGTCACGTGCGGCATCACATAGCGAATCAACAATATGTTTTGGTGTTGGAAGATCAGGATCTCCTACGCCAAAATCGATTACATCTACGCCTTCTGACCTCTTTTGAGCCTTTAATTTATCAATCTGTGCAAAAAGATACGGTGGAAGATTATCCAGGCGTTTTGCGTACATACACGTACTTTTTGACTTTATCTCTAATAATATGCTTCCTGCATGCATGAGATAAATGTTTCCAAAATCAAACTTATGAAATATTATCTCAGATACAATTACAAGAGGAATACAAAAAAATTAGAAGCTAAAACAGATTATTATAGATAAAAGTATTAAGACTATCAAATGGATTATAAGTTATAAAACAATGAAAATCAGATTGCACCATTCCGGGCAACAATCAGGAACATTATATTGTCCAGATAAAAAATTGTTATGTGAATTTTAGTTTCAATTATAATATTAAAAACAGTCAGGTGACATGAGAATGAACAGATGTGTCAATAAACTAAGAGCTGAGATTTTAGAAGAAGAAATCTTTCCAGAGGCCGCTGTAGAATACATTAAATCCAACACATCCGAAGTATACGAAATACCCGAAGGCTTTACACTAAAAGGGATTACAATTCTTGGAGAGTCCCCCCTTTATCTGGGACTGAAGGTTAAGAAAAAAGAGATTATTTTTTACTTTAAAAAACCCTGTTTTGGAACATATTTAATGAAAATTAAAGGAAATGAAGACGATTTTGCAAAGATAAGAGCTGAAGGAAAAAGAATAGAGAATTAAATAAATTTATACTTTCAGATTAATTTTTACTTTCAGAAATTTTATCAAGTATTCTTTTTTTCTTTTTAAAAAAAAGCAGATTTATAAGAATATGTTCGATTTCCTATTAAAATCAGGCTTCTGTGATAAACGGAAATTAGATAATCTTTTTTTCATGAATGTTGTTGTGAAAGATAAATTTACAAAAAATACTCAATAATTTTTTTATGCACATTGCCATCATGCTGATTTAACAAGAAAAATAACGTTTTTATTTTCAGTTTTTTTCATGAAACATTTTTTTTAACTTTTCTGTCCAAAAATCAACGAATCATTTGCTCTACAAATGCCTTTGAACAGACAGGTAAGAATTTTCAATTATTATGGATGGAATTTGAACAAATCTGTATGTATATTTATATTTTGAAATAAAACAATAATTTATGTTTCTTGAGACTGTCAAAGCCCTGAAAGTGACTGGAAATTCAGCTGAATATATTGAGGATCCGGTTGCAATAGAAGGAAAAGTAACAATATATGTGAATAATGAACCAGTAACCGTTCAAATTGCAAGCATTTCGGATTTAAAGGAGCTTGGCGCAGGCTACGTAATATCAGAGGGTATATCTGATGAGATAATTTCTGTTGACGCTGAATATGACAATATCTACGTTTATGCAAAAAATCCCACATATAATTCAAGAGAAGTCTGTTCAGCAGGAGGAACCGGTTTTTTTACAAACCCAAAAAAAGTTGCTTCAGATATTAAAATAACTTCAGAGAATGTGTCTTTGGCAACAGAAGAAATTATATCTGATGTCTGGAAACAGACAGGCGGAGTTCACTGTTCTGTCCTCTTTAAAGAAGGAAAAGTCATCTGCAAGATGTCTGATGTCGGACGCCACAATACTCTTGACAAAATAATAGGATATGCGACACTAAACAAAATTAACTGCAGTGAATGCTATATAGGATGCACTGGAAGACAGCCATCAGGAATGGTTAGAAAATGTGCAAACGCCCAGATTCCAGTTATTATTTCAAAAGCCGCATCAACTATAAGCGGTATAAACACTGCAGAAATTTCAGGAATCACACTCATATGCTTTACAAGGGGAAACAGATATACCGTATATTCTCATCCTGAAAGAATAACAGGTTTTATTTAAACACAAAAACAGCAGGCTTCAGATCCAAGGAAAAAAAATTCTGTTTGAAAAGTTAAATCAGGAATAAAACACGATTCTAGCATAATATAAACATAATTAAAGAATAATTTAAACATAACAAAATTATAATTCAAATATAACAAAATTATAATTCAAACACCTTTTTTGAAATGTCCTCCTGTTATGCCACCGGATGAAATCTTCTGAAGCCTCTTTTTCAAAGATTCAAGCTCGTTATACATCCCGGGACTATCTGATTTTACAGCTTTTATTCCTTTAAGGTATGACTTCACTGTCATCTCAGCATAATTGTAGCCTTTTCTTCTTCCATCTATTGAAATAGCAAAAAGTCCGGATGCGATTATCTGTGGAAGAGAATCTATCAGACATGTTTCAACAGAATTATAGATGTATGTTCTTCCGTAAGAGTCGGTGTAAAGCGGAAATACTCCGCCTTTTTCATCCCGGATTGCATAAGCAAAATTTTCAGAATCATCTGCCAGAGAATTGTCTGCAACAGGTTCATTTAGAGAGGATTTTAGAGATTCTTTTTTGGAGGTTTTTTGAGATGCTATTGAAGATACTTTTGCATGTGCATTTGAAGAAGATGATTTCTCTACATGCAAAAGGTCTGTTTTTTTAAGAACTGATGATTCAACAAGATTGTTTTTTGAAAGCATCAGCTCAAAAGCGCCATGTACAAAGTATTCAGTTTCAATTGAGACATCTTTTGGGATTTTTTCAATAAGTACTTTTATCTGCCTTTCTGAAAGTTCAGGTGATAACATAACACCTGACAATAAAGAAGACGCTTCACATACTGCTGATGAATTAAAGATATTTAGTCCAAATGAGCCATATATCTTTAAATCCGGATTTTTCTTTCTCAATGCATATGCGGCACCAAAACTGTCTGTCATCACTCCTAAAAGAAACAGTTCAGAGTACCGGGGCAGATTTTCAATAATCGACGCTGCAAAATCAAGATAAGAGTCATTTATAATTCGCGGAAGTTTCCAGACCAGTGAGACCTTGTTTTTTTGGCAGACTTCTGATGCTTTCTTAAGCGATGCAAGTAAGGCTTCAATAGCATCTTTTCTTCTTATGTCAATATCCGGTTCGAAGTAAATCCTCCTGCATCCTCCAAAAACAGCTCCTTTTACAGATTCTATATTGTCTGCATAAAAGAAAACAGATATCTCTTCAAAATTTTTTAATTTTACAGTATTATCATTTTTTTCACATTTCTCAATTTTTTCAGTTTTCTCATTTTTTTCAGTTTTCACAAATTTTTTGCCTTCTCTTTTACCAGGAACATAGTTTTCAATATTTTCTTTTGAAAAAGCAATGTCCCTCTCGTCAGGAATAAAAAATTCAGTTGTCTTTTTTTCAACAACCGAATAAAATTCCCTTCGAAGCTCATTTAAAAGTCCGGCAGGCAAAAAAAGATCTTCTTTGTAATCAGCGCTGAATTCCCCTAAACAGTACTGAGTGCCTCCTGTTTTCCCAAAAACTTTTTTTAAGTCTGATATTGAAACAGGTCTTTTTTCAGCATCTGCCATTTCAAACGAAGCTTTATAGAATGTTTCAAATTTTTTTCCAAAAAGCTTCAAAGAGCCTCTCACAACCGGATTTTTACCTTCAACAGAAAAAAATACATCCACAGGAATTTTTTCATAAACCAGGCCGTCTTTGGAGGCAACAGCGGAGGCAAACTGAGAAACCGCCTGCCTTTTTGTGATATAAACGCGGTCGCCTTTTCTTAGAGAATAAGGCGAGATAAAGAAAAACTCTCCTGATTCAAAAGAATACGGAGGTCTTAAAATAAAGCCGTCATCACTATCGCTTCCGGAAAGTCTGACAGAAAGTCCGTCTCCAGTCTGCGGCTCAAGTGATCCGTTTAATTTTAGATGCGTTCTCTTTGTTTTTTTATTGCAGGACACAACTGTGCCAAGAAAAACCCCTCTGTTGTCAGGTCTGTCATATGACATAAGAAAAGAGCCTGTCTGTCCAAGGAGATACCCGACAGAAAAAAGCCTGTTGTATGCAAAATTCAGCTTCTCCTTTTCCACAGGACTTTTTTCCCATCTGCCTGATTTTATCTCATCAAGCGCTTTTCTATAAACCGAAACAGAAAGTGCAACATAATCGGCAGACTTCATCCGGCCTTCTATTTTTAAGGATTTTACATGTGAAAGAACTGCTTCATCCAGCCTGTCGTAAAGACATAGATCACGCGGGGAGAGAAGATATTCTCCTTTTGCCGGAACATTTACCAAATCCTGAAATCCTGAGAATTTATCTCTTTTTCCGGACATCAGCATGTACTTTTTTCTGCAGGGCTGTGCACACATTCCGCGGTTTCCACTTCGTCCTCCAAGAAACGATGAAAAAAAGCACTGGCCCGAATAACAATAACAGAGCGCCCCGTGAGCAAATATCTCTAGTTCAGGACTGCATTCAAACGAATTTTTCTTTATAGATGTCACTTCATCTGCTGATAATTCGCGTGCAAGAACAACTCTTTGTAATTTTTTTCTGCACGCCCATACAGCGCCGGCAGTAGTTGTTATTGTCATCTGTGTTGATGCATGAAGAGTTAGATTTGGAATGCATTCCGATGTTGCTTTCAAAAGGCCTGTATCCTGTACAAGAACAGCATCTGCTCCTATAGTATAGTAATAAAGCATCTCTTTAAGAGCATCAGACATTTCGTCATCGGCAATCAGAGTATTTAAAGTTACATAAACAAAAACACCGCGGGAATGGCAGAATTCAATCGCATATTTAAGCTCATCGTCACTGAAATTTTTTGCAAAACGCCTTGCTCCAAATTTTCTTCCGCTGAGATAAACTGCATCTGCGCCAGAAGATACCCCCGCATACAATGCCTCTATCGAGCCTGCCGGCGCAAGAAGCTCTGGAATTTGAAAGTTATCCTCATCATTTAACAATACAATTCATCTCCAAATTCAAATTCATCAGGAATTAAAATACCTTATCCAACAAAAGACCTTATACAATCAGCATATAACTTACATTATGTCGGCATAATAGAGAGTAGATGCTAAAATACCGACATTATATTTGTGTAATATATCTGTAACCAGGATAAACCTTTAAACATATCTTTACTTTTTAATTTGAGCGATAACCAAACAATTCTTAATTTTTGCAAGAATATTTCTCTTTTAACCAATATACCCGTTTTTTTATCTGTTTTTTTAAACGGCATCAGGCTTTATCTAAATATCAACATCTGGCAGAATTACATAACGTAAATTTGAATAAACGAAAGAACAGATAGTCTTTTTAAACACCGTCACCGGCATTTTCTCATAGCCGGTTGTTCTTTGGATATCTTTTAATTAATTTCAACAATAATTACTTAACACTGATCTTTAAAAACCAGGCTTAAAACTAAAACCGCAATATCAAAAAATATAAAGATAGAAAAAAATCAAAAAAAAGAGAATAAATTCAGGAAGAATATTTTTCAATGGCCTTTTTCGATCAAAAAGACAACAGTAATGCCGAAAACAGCATTGAAAGCGAACTTAAAGAGCTAATGCTTTCTCTTGGCTCAAAAGACTGGCAGATTCGTCAAAATGCGGCAATACGTCTTACAGAAATTGGAAAACCTGCAATTGTCCATCTTCTAAAAGCGCTTGATTCTGACAACTCTCTTATACAGACAGGCGCGGCTGAAGTTTTGGGAACATATGGTGAAGCGGCACTTCCTACTCTTTTAAAGCTTGTTACAACAGGAAAAGAGCGTGTGCGTGACGGTGCGGCACGTGCAATAGGACAAAACGGCGACAGGGCACTTGCACCACTAAAAGAAGCAATAAAAGATAAAAATTACAGGGCAAGAAGAGGTGCGGCTTTATCTTTAGGCTATCTTGGCTATCTCGGACCTGAAATCGAAGAACTTTTAATCAGCGTTTTGGACGATGATGAAGATGCTGTAAGAGAACAGGCCGCAAAATCCCTTGAAAACATCAACTGGAAGCCAAAGAGAAAAAGCCACATGGCACTTTTCTTCAATGCCAAAAACGATCTAAACTCCCTTGTAAAACTGGACTCGGAAGCAATACCTGTTCTTAAAAAAGAAATTGTTTCCAAAAACATTGAGAAGAAGAAAAATATCGCCTCAATCCTTGCAAGAATCAAAGATGACCAGGCTTCAGTGCTTCTCTTAAAACTTCTTGAAGATTGCGATCCTCAGGTAAGACAAAAAGCTGTTGAAGCAGCCGGTGACAGAGGCGATAAGAGGCTTGTTCCGTACCTTATAAAAGCACTTGAAGACTCAGATTCATATGTCAGAATGGAAGCGGCATGGGCGCTTGATAAAACCGGCTGGAGACCTGTAAATGACCTTCAAAAAGCAAGGTATCTGGTAATTAAAGAGAAATGGACTGAGCTTTTGCAGATGAGAGAAAAAGCTCTTCCTGTCTTAATTGAGCTTTTAAAGGACAATAATCCAAGTGTGAGACTAAAATCAACCGAAGTCCTTCGTGCGATGGGAAATCTTGGATATTCTGCAATAAACGAGGCATTAAAAAGCGAGGATAAAGAGCTCAAACGCGGCGCAACAGAAGCGGCGGCTCACATAAAGAAGAAAAATTCAGAGACTGCATCTGTAAAAACTACCAGGAAACCATCTACTCCAGATGAAGAGGTTGAAGAACAGATTAAACGCCAAAAAGCGTCTATGGCCGCAAAAAGCACGGTCAAAGAAGATTTCTGGGCAAATCTGATGAGAAGAAACGGTCTTGACGAAGAAAGAATTTTAAGATTTTCAAAAGCACTTTCTGACGAGAACGAAATCATAAGAGCAGCCGCTGTTGAAAGCCTTAAAAATGCAGGAAAGGCCGGAACAGAATGCATGATAATTCTTCTTTCTGACAAAAAGAACAATGTCAAAATTGCTGCAATTGAATCACTTGGGGATATTAAGGCTCAAAAAGCCGCACCTTATCTTGTCAAATTAACAAAGGACAAAAATGAAAATATCAGGTCAGCTACAGCCCATTCACTTGGCCAGATTAGTGAGCCAAAAACACTACCTACATTAATATCTCTCTTCTCAGATAATGCTCCGCAGGTCAGAAGAACGGCATCTGATTCTGTTGCAAAATTCAATAAAATTGCACTGCCTCTTTTGAAAAACACATTCTTAGAACAGGACATGACAGTCAGGATGACTGCAATCAGAACTATCAGCAGAATAAATAACCCCGCTTCAATATCACTTTGTGTCAGAATGCTCAACGACTCAGAGTACGATGTCCGTGAATGTGCAGTAAAGGCACTTAGAGCATTAAGCGAAAACCTGTTCAATTCCCTTATTGATGAATCACAAAGAATTCTGATTCAGGGAACAGTTATGGAAAAATCCGGGATGATTTCAGTTCTTTCAGGAATTGATGATCTCGGTGCAAAAAAAGCACTTAAAAATTTTGAATCAGACAGTGATGATACTATAAAGAACCGTGCAATAAGTGCGCTTAAAGGAGAAAGTCAGGATACACGAGTCAGACCTAAAAAGCCACAGACATCAAAGAAACTTCAGCCAAAACAAGGTACATCCAAAGCCCGTGAGGTACCTGCAGAAATAAAACTGGTAATATCAGAACTTAAAAGCCCGGATAATGAGATACAGATGAAAGCGGCAGAAAAAGTCTTTCTCATTGGCGATGATATGATAGATCCTTTGATAGATTCGTTAAACTACAATAACAGCGAATACCAGAATTTTGCGGCTGAACTTATAACAGGCCTTGGAGACAAGGCAATAAAATCTCTTATAAATATTTTAAAGACCGGAAATCTTGATTTAAAGATAATAGCGGCACAAAACCTGGGTAAAATACCTGAAAAAATTACAATTGACGCATTAGGTGAAGTTCTGTTTAAAGAACCTGATAATACTGTAAGGAAAGTTGCGGCTGAATCACTCGGATTTATGGGCGATAAGAGATCTCTTGAAGCACTTATTCATGCGGCAGGAGAAGTAAACCCTGAAGTTAAAGGTGCGGCTATAAGATCCCTTGGATACATTGAGGATAAAAAAGCTGTAAAACCATTGATAAAGGCTTTATCAGATGACAATCATGACATCTGGCAGACAACTATTGAAGCTTTAAGAAACCATGGCCCTGAGGCAATAGAGGCACTTACAGAAGTTTTGAATAATACGAGTGATTCCTCCTCAAAGACAAAAATAGCACAGGCTCTTGATGAACTTAACTGGGTACCTGAGACAGAAGAAAGCATTGCATACTATCTTATTGCCAAAAAACAATGGGAAGAACTTGAAAGGATTGGAAAACCTGCAATAAAACCGCTTATAGAGGCTCTGCCTGAAAGCGATTCTGAAACAGGGCTTTTTATTGTCACAACTATCGCAAATATTGGTGGAAATGAATCAATACTGCCGCTTGCAAAGGCGTTATGTAACAAATCTACAAAGGTAAGGAAAAAAGCAGAAGAAGCAATTCTTTTATTTGGAAAAGATGCGGTTCCTGTACTTGAAAAAATTGTTTCAAATGCCCGTGATCCAACTGAGCGCACTTTTACAATGAATCTTATAAGAAAAATTGAAAACTAATTGAAAAAAACGTTCATGAAATATATTTTTCATGGACGTTTTCCTGGTAAATTATTCTTCTGAATAGCAGACCCATTTATCATAAATAGGATCACGGTCATTCTCAATTATTTCCGGTTCTCTTCCAAAATCTCTGCACCATTCACCGACAAGCTCAATTTCACGTTTTGTTGCGGTTGAAATAACTGACTTTTTTGTAAGGGATAAAAGCTCAAAAACAATATCCTCCCACATTTCAGAATTGAAATTTGTGATATCTCCAAGCATCAGACCAATTCCAATATCTGCTGGCGTGCAGAAAACAGATGCCTCTGCACCGTCAATACACATTGTAAACTCAGGATTTAGTCTTTTAGTCTTAATTCCACATGAAAGGAGTGATGCATCATAATCAAACGAAAGTGCCTTAAAGCCTATATCTGACAAGACGCTTGTTGCAACACCCGACCCACAGCAAAAATCAAGAGCATAAGAACCTTTTAGATTCCCTGAAAGTTTTCCAGGCTTATCAGTCAATACTTCAGTTAACAGACTTTTTATCATCTCATATCTGCCGGGCCTGTTATCTTCTGTTACATCTGAAAATTCCTCAACAATTTCTCTGCAGTAATACTCCCGAAGAGCACATGCAAAATCATCTCTATTCTCCTGATAAATCTCACCGGAAGAGGACTCAAAGAGATTTATTATGTCAATTGAAAAAGGCCTGTAAAGATACGAGGATACAACCCATCCGTTTTCGTCATGAAAGGCCACGGAAATTGGCTCTTCATTCTCATCAACAAGAAGTTTTCCCATATCTGCCTCCATTGAAACAGCCATCTGAGTGTATCCGTCTTCTATTTGATCCATCAATGTTGGTTCAATACATTCAAAATCATCTTTTCCAAGATCAAAAATATCCTCAATCTTCATTTTTTCCTCAAAATTTTTACACCGCCCGGCGCTTTTATAGTTCCATCTATTACTGCCTCTTCATCAAGTGAAAGACTATGGCATTTTACATCACCAAGAATATGAACTCCGCTTTCAATTTCAATATCCCCCAAAACTGAACTCACTGCCCCGTGTATTACTGTCCCTTTACTTATTTTAATGTCTTTTTCAGAAGAAATACTGCCAAAGATCACATTTTCAGATTCTATAACTGCAGAATTTGCACGTATGTTTCCATGGAATCTGCATTTCGGGCCGATTTTCATAGGGCTCTGGACAGAAAATACCTCCATATTTAATGTGGAATTGGGTGGAATAATCAAAGGCAGGCCTTTTTCCTCTTCTTCATCTTCAGAGAAGAGTTTTTGGAAAAAGGAATTTATGTCTTCTTCTTTTTCAAGACCAAGAAGTGTTATCAGATAAAGCATTATGTAGGTGATTACTGGAAGAGGATTTCTAATCGAAATCCACCCTTTTGCCTCAAAACCGCTGTCGATTATAACATTGTCACCTAGGTCAAGATCTCCGAGAATTTTTACACGGCCCTTTATCCTGACACCTTCGCCAATGAACGCATCGCCCTGTGATATTACATCACCTGTTACTTCTGACCAGTTATCAATTCTTAAATCATTTTCTGTAGATATATTCCCGTTAATCTGACAGAATTCACTGATTAGAATCTCGTCCCCGACAAGGCCGTAATCAATCCTGCACTTATCTCCAATAATGATGCTTCTTTTTGTCTTTAAAGTGTGTTCCTGAAGTTCTGTCCCTTCCGGAATTGTACACTGCCATAACCAGTCTTTTGCTCCTTTTTCCATATACAAACCGCCTTGGCTTATTGGCTGATTGTATATTTAAATCAAAAGATTATGAGTGTTTTCTATTACAGATGAATGAAGTGAAAAAATTTATTTATGCAATTCACGGATATCACGCTGTTAAAAATACATTTTTGTTCCAAACAGAAATAACCAAATCAAAAACTGTCAGTAAAAATTATCATACAAACTTCCACACAAGCCAATCTCATTTCAGCAAGTGCCATTATCACTGACCTAATATAGTGTTATAACAAAACACTTGAGAACAATAAGAACAATCTTAATTAAAAATGTTCATGAAGCAAATATTTCATGAAAAAAAATCATGCAAGTTACAAAGTAACTTTCATGTAAGATTAAAAAATATGCCTTAAAAAAAGTACAAACCAAAAAAATCCGGTTTGATACTTTTTAGCATTTATCAACTGCAATTTGGTGTAGAAAAGCATGCTGTACAGAAAAAACCCAAAAACAGGGGATAAACTCTCTGCAATAGGTTTCGGCGCAATGCGTCTTCCAACAGATGAAAAAGGAGCAATAGATGAACAAACTGCCTCAGATATGCTTTCTTATGCAATCGAAAACGGTCTGAATTATATTGATACAGGGTATGATTACCACAACGGTGAAAGTGAGGCTTTTTTAGGACGCGCCCTTTCTAAAAATGGTCTTCGTGACAAGGTGTATCTTGCAACCAAACTCCCCTCATGGCATGTTGAATCAAGAGAGGATATGGAAAAAATCCTTGACGAACAGTTAAAACGTCTTCAGACGGACAATATTGATTACTATCTTTTAATCGCTCTTTCAAAGACAAGATGGAAAAAACTCTTTGATTTAGGCGTTCTTTCATTTCTTGACGAAGCAAAAAAACAGGGAAAAATAAAGCATGCAGGCTTTTCATTTCACGGCGATTTTGAACTTTTTACAAAGATAATTGACTCCTATGACTGGGATATATGCCAGATGCAATACAACTATCTTGATGATAATTTCCAGGCAGGAACAAAAGGACTTGAATATGCTTTCCAAAAAGGCATAGGCGTTGTTGCAATGACACCTCTTCGCGGAGGACACCTTGCAGACAAAATACCGGCAGATGTTAAGGAACTCTTTTCAGAAGCTGATAAAAACCGCACTCCTGCGGACTGGGGTTACAGGTGGGTTTTAAACAGACCGGAAATCACAGTTGTTCTAAGTGGCATGAGCAGTCCAAAGCATGTTATTGACAACATAAAAACAGCTTCCGGGACTGAGCCTTTGTCAATGGCATACACAGAACTTGAACTTGTTTCACATATTGCAGGCGTACTTCGAAAACAAATGAAAGTCAACTGCACAAACTGCGGCTATTGCATGCCCTGTCCTGAAGGAGTCGATATTATGGCATGCATTACACATTACAATAATTCTTTTCTTTTTAATGATTTTGAGACTGCAAATTTCTATTATCACTCAATGCTTGGAAAAGAGTCAAACGGCACAGGCTCTGCATCGCTTTGCATCAAATGCAAAAAATGCAATGAAATGTGCCCACAGGGTATTGATATTTGTAAAGTACTTGCAGAAATCTCAGATTATTTTGGAGATACCGGTTAAGAATAAAAATATGAATTAAAAATTCACATTTCTTTCTTTTTTTATGAAGTTAAGAGATATATTTATTATATCCATCAAATAGTATTTTTCCTAGAATAACAAAAATTATTTAGTGACCCGTGATCTTCGAAATTACTGCAACAGAAAAAATATCTTTGTTGCCGCGGTTTTTACTACGGCAATATTATCAGCTTTTCTTGTATTTGCATACATAAATGGAGATATTATTTCAACACCAGCAATTACTTTTGAAGACGTTGAAATATCAGATATTTCTTTTAATGAAACACATTTTAATGTTATTTTGATAATTGACAATAAAAACCTTGTTGGAGGAACAATCAAAAATCTGTCTTTTGATATCATCTGGGACAATGAAGGTGAGAAAACAGTCATTGCTCATGGCGAAAAAGACACCCTAAATATCTATGGGAATCAAAAAACAAAAACCGAGATTCCCATATTGTTTTACAATAAAAATATAATTCCTCTTGCGACCGGAACCATCACACAAAAAAGCCTAAACATAACTGTCAGGGGAAATGCTGATTTTGAATTTTTATTCTTCAAAATAAATGTTCCTTTTAAAAAAACACAGATTATTGATACCAATTTGAAAAATATAATACAGGGTATTCTAAAATTTATCGCTTAAAACCAGATTTTATAAGAATTTAAAATTTAATTTCAATTCTACTATCAAAATCTGACCTGTTTTGTTATAAAACTCAAAAATAGTGATATATATTAAACTATTGCATGAAACATTTGTTTAATCAATATTTGATGGATAAAAATGTAATAAAAATTGATTTCATCAGCCTTTTTCCAATCATTCAATTTTTTTTTGGATTTCATTTATTCGACTTTTTTTATGCCGCCTGCCTGTTTTTTACAAAGACATCAAGATTTATGCTTCCAAGATTTGTATCTCTTGTGAAATAATATGACAATAATCGTTTTACATCCCCAATAACAGCATTCCGGTAATTTTCATCTGTAAGATCAGCTTTGTATCTCGTAGACTGAACAAGATTGTAAACATCAATCCAATAGCATTTTTTGTAAGTATACTTGGAATAACCGGAAATATCTGTTATACCCTCACCATCATGAAGAATAATTACATCATAGTCTTCCGGACCTATAGATGAGTCATAACCTTCTGAATAATATGCTATCTTTTTCGGATAATCATCAACATAATACCAGACAAACGGCCATCTGACCTCATTTGAGATAGCGACACGGTCTGCAAAATCAACAAAGACCATTACATCACGAAGATCCTCTGAATTCTGCACCTGAACGATTGGCTCTGATATGTCTGCAGGTGTAAAGGAGACATGTACCATCATTAAAGCCAGGAATATAACACCTGCCGCACAAATCCAGATCTTTAATCTTGAAAGATCGTAGACTGCAACAAAGATCATAGGAATGAGCTGGTGCAGAATAAGCCAGGGTACTTTTTCACCAATATAGGCATAGATTGCAAGTGATGCAAGCATCCAGAAAATACAAAATCTTGTAAATTCACGGTTTTTGTCAATCTTCGCTATCGGTTTTAGTATTTTCTTTTTAATTTCCTCATTAATTTCTGATTTTTCTGCATCTGCATCAACATCAGGGCGTCCTTCACACTCATCTTCAAAATTTTGTTTCAGGTTTGTATTTTTCAAGTCATGCTTCTTTAAAAAGCTGAAAATGCCAAAGATTGCAAGGACAAGTATTGGAAGCTCATACAGCAAAAAGAGAATGATGTAATAATAAAAAGGACCCCCAAGCCTTTGTTCTTCATGCATAGAAAGCCAGTGATTAATGGCTTCGGAAGGTCCGTCAATAATAATCTGAGGATATGCACCAAAAGAGGAGTATAAGACTGCCATAATTCCTGCGGCCAGTGCAATTGCAATAATCAGATCACGTATCCAGTATTTTGGAAGAACGGCTTTTTTTGTATAAAAAAGATACAAAATATACACTCCAAAAATCAGCAGGATTATCGGAACGTTTTCCTTACACGACATCGCAAAGCCTATAGCGGCGGCTCCTGAAATTACATATTTCAACTCGTTTTTCTCAAGGTAATACAGAACTGACACCAAAAGAACAAGTGTGAAAAATAAAATCAATATGTCGTTCCTTAGAAACCTTGAAAAATAAACCATACTTGGGGATATTGCAATAAAAAGCCCTGCAATAATTGTCTGTCTTCCATCAAGGTATCCAAGTTTGTATATTGGATAAATCAAACCCACTGCAAATGTTCCAAGAAGAGAAGGTATTATTCTTGCAATAAGATCTCCTGAGCCAAAAAGGCCAAACATTCCTGAAGTTATAAAATACAAAAACGGTCCGTGATAGACAGGATCGTAAGAGTATGAATGAATGCCGTCTCTTAGAAGATTAATAGAAAACCATGAATGAATAGCCTCATCATGATGAAGCAGTTTTAAATCAAGAAACAAAAAACGCAACAGTAGTGCTGTAACGAGTATAATTAATAAAGTTCTCTCAACTGTGAAAAATTTTCCAAATTGAGAGGAAAAATTTGCGGCTCTCAACTGCCGCCCCCCTATTTAGTTTTCCAGAACAATCTCAATGCCGATGTCCTTTGGGACCTGAATGCGCATTAACTGTCTGAGTGCACGTTCGTCTGCATCGAGATCTATTAGTCTTTTGTGAATACGCATCTGCCAGCGGTCCCAAGTTGCGGTACCTTCGCCATCAGGGCTTTTGCGTATAGGAACGACCATTTTTTTGGTCGGGAGTGGTACAGGTCCTGAAAGGTTTACACCTGTACGTTCTGCGATCTCTCTGATGCGGTCACAGACCATTTCTACTTTCTCGAAATCAGTTCCGGAAAGTCGAATTCGGGCTTTTTGCATTATTGGTCACCTAAAAAAATATTGAACAGAGATTATCTCATCTGTTTCTGCTCGATGTCAATGCACATTCCGGCTGCAATGGTTGAACCCATATCACGGATTGCAAATCTTCCAAGTTGTGGGATTTCCTTGAACTTCTCAATAACCATTGGCTGAACAGGGCGGAACTTAACGATTGCCGCATCTCCTGCCTTGAGGAATGTCGGGTTTTCTTCCTTTGTCTGTCCTGTCCTTGGATCAAGTTTCTTTAAGAGTTCTGTAAATGTGCATGCTACCTGTGCTGTGTGGCAGTGGAATACAGGTGTGTAACCAACTGTGATTGCACTAGGGTGCTGGAGAATTACAATCTGTGCTGTAAATTCTTCTGCAACTGATGGTGGAGCATCTGCAGGTCCACAAACATCACCGCGGCGGATATCGTTCTTTCCGATACCACGGACGTTGAAACCTACGTTGTCACCGGGCTTTGCCTCTGCATATTCTTCGTGGTGCATTTCAATGGATTTAACTTCTCCATCCTTGTTTGCAGGCATGAATGAGACTTTCATTCCCTTCTTCATGATACCTGTCTCAATACGTCCTACAGGTACTGTTCCAATACCTGAAATTGAGTATACATCCTGAATTGGAAGGCGGAACGGAAGTGTTGTTGGAAGCTCAGGTGGTACAAGTCCATTAAGTGCTTCGAGGAGAATAGGTCCATTGTACCAGGGTGTGTTCTCGGACTTTGATGCAATGTTGTCGCCCTTAAATGCTGACATAGGGATGAACGGAATGTTTGCAGGGTTAAATCCAACCATCTTTACAAGGTCAGATACCTGTTCAACTACTTCTTTGTAGCGTGCCTCGTCATATTTGGATGCATCCATCTTGTTTAAACCAACAATAAGCTGATTTACACCAAGTGTCTTTAAAAGGAATACATGCTCCTTTGTCTGTTCCATAGGACCGTCAGGTGCTGCTACTACAAGGAGTGCCGCATCTGCCTGTGATGCACCTGTGATCATGTTTTTAACAAAGTCACGGTGTCCAGGGCAGTCTACTACTGTAAAGTAGTACTTGTCTGTGTCAAACCTCTTGTGAGCAATATCGATTGTAATACCACGCTCGCGCTCCTCTTTAAGGCTGTCCATAACCCATGCAAATTCAAAGGAACCCTTTCCTTTTGATTCTGCTTCTTTACGGAAGTTCTCAATGATGTGCGCAGGCACAGCACCGGTCTCAAACAGTAAACGTCCAACTGTTGTGGATTTTCCGTGATCGATGTGACCGACCACGGCCAGATTCATATGTGGCTTTTCAGATGCCATAATCAAAACCTCATTATATAAAAAGGCGAAATATTCCGCCCAATCGCATAGATACGAGTATCTTATATATGGAAACAGGGCATATAAAAGATTTCGTTGTTGCTTTGTATTGTGATTTAGTACAACAGAACTGTCAAAGAACAGACAAACTCTTATCCTATTGATTATACACTTCATTCTAATGAAGACACTTGAACTAATTCGTGATATTGAAAAGGACAAAGTCACAGTAAAGTGCGCAGACAAATATGTTTCAGTATACAGCCGGTGCGCTTACTGCAAACACTGTGAAGGCGTCTTAGTAGGCAAAAGGGTCATACCTACGCCTCAAAAAGAAAAAATGTCAGGTATTAAAAGGGGCACAACCCAGGATGATGAACTTCTCAATGCCGCAATGATGTTTAACACCCTCATAAGAGACGGTTCGGCTATTATGTGCGCTAATGAAAAGGATACAGGATTTCTCTCAATGTACACATATTGATGAATTTGAGAGATTTGAGATTTTAAAACATTTTTAAAAAGGTAAAATTAAAAAACCAAATAAAAAATAAAACCATTCCGGAAAAACCAACATAACAAATCATCAGAAAAATTCATGAAACTCTGCATGAAGACAAAAGAAATGTTTCATGTATAGTTTCATAGGGTTTTCATTTGTTATTGATTATGTATTTTATTTCATATTTACCGCGTATTTTAGCAGCTATTATCCTGTATTTATCATATTTTTATCAGGTATTTTTATCAGATATTTTCCTGTATTTTTTCAGTTATTATTCCTCTTTGTTTTTCAAAACCTCTCCTTTGAATTTTTCAAACTGTATCTCATCAAGCTGATCAGATAGAAGTCTGCCGGACCATGCCCGCCTGTAAACCCAGTAGACCAGCTTATCAATTACGTCAACAACTTCATCTTCAGTTTCTACTTCAACAAGTTCTCTTCCAAGCTGTGGATGCCTGCCGCGCCTGCCGCCGACAGTAATCATGTAACCACGTGATGCCATCTCAATCAGGTCAAAAGGGCATGATTCAATGCAAATGCCACATTGAAAGCATTTTTCATCATCAACAACCGCAATTCCATTTACAACAGAGATTGCATATTCAAGACAGGATTCTGTACAGTGCCCGCATCCGGTGCAAAGTCCGGGTGTTCTTAATGGCTTTACACGTCCTGTAATTCCAATTTCATTTAATATAGGACTTGTGCACGCATAGGGACAGGCAGATATTGAGATTCTCACCTTGACAGGCATCTCCTTTCCAAAAAGCTTCTCATCAAGCTTTAACGCAAGCCCGATTGAATCAATGTTTGCAAACTTGCATCTGTCAGTCCCGGGACATGCCACAACATTTACAACCTCATCTCTTTCAGAGCCAATCGGAGTTTGATTCTCAATAAGCTCCTTTCCAATAGCATCAATCTCGGTATAATGAATATGAGGAATCTCTATTGTCTGGCGTGTTGTCAGATGAACAGTATCCTGACCATATTTTTCTGCGATGTCTGCGATACCGCGCATTTTTTCAACAGTTAAAATCCCGGCCGGCATTCTGGTACGTATTGTACAGTATTCAGTATTCTTCTGGGTGATTACACCGCCTTTTGTATGCAGACCAAGATCAGTTTTTTTCATAAGATAAATTAGGTGTTAATGACTCTATAAAATACCTGCCACAGTAGCAAAAAAGATATAAAAAACAGTTTTTTTTATTTTTTTATTAAAGGGCAGGAATATGTTTGTATTTATAAGGACTTTCAGCACGCACTTTCAGCAGACTACTGCAAGTGCAATTATTACAAAAAGCCTTGTTATCTCATTGGAAGCGCCTGTCACATCCCCGTTTATTCCTCCAAAAAGGCGGTTTGAAAGGATAAACAACCCAGAAAATGAGATTATAAGCGCAACAGCTATTGCGGCAAAACCTGCAGGAGTTATAGGTAGGAGAAGGATTGGAAGACAAATTACGAGCGAGGCAAAAGGAAACCATTTTTTTGCATAACTGTGGGTGTATGAAAATATTCCCTCACGAATCGGTTTTCCAAATGTCAGGAAAAGCACCTGTGAATATTTTGCAGTCACCTCTGCGGCTATTATCGCTGCAGGAATATATGAAACCGATAAAAGGCCGGAGTATGTAAGAAGTATAACAAGTATTCCTGCCGCAACACCCCCTGCTCCAATATTTTGATCAGTAAGCGCTTTTATCCTCTTTTCGCGGCTTCCATGAGCCATCAAGCCGTCACCAAGATCCAAAAGGCCATCAAAATGATTGAATCCGTAGATTACCATAAAAACGGCAACACATGCAGCGGCAGATAGTTCAGGGGTTGGAAAAAGCATTGACGCAAATGCACACAGGCATCCTACAAAATATCCTACAAGCGGTATAAGATAAAAACGGCGCGTATACTCATCAAATTCAATATTTCTGCCAAGAGGCATTATCGTAAAAAACTGAAATATTGCAGCAAGTGATCTAAAAAACCCTTTCATGACTCAAAATAACTATTGCCGGCCAATACTATAAATAATTGCAAAAAATTACTTAATTTAAATTAAGTCAAAAACAACTTATTTTGAATTAGATCAATAAAAGCACAACCTCTTTTAACACATAAATTTCAAATTTCATTATGCCATTCCTTTCTGAAATACCCGACTTTACTTTTAAAAAACCGATGGCGGCAATGGTAATTGCAAACTCTATGTTATCCGCAGTTCCGGGAGTATCTGCCGCAGGCAAAAATCCAAAAGCAACTCTAATGACACCAAACCTTGACGGAAATCTGATTTTAAACGGGCCGGATTATAATTCAGAAATTCCGTTAAGCCCAAGAGGGTGTGCAACTCCGGCAACCATTACACGGGCTATGTTTGAGATGTGTTCAATAGATCCGGTAATTGTTAATGCAGGACTTGTTAACACGCCTGATTTTCCCTGCATTGATGTATATGGAAAAGCAGGACAAGACCCAAGATACAATAATGCGGTAGAAAATCCTGAAGAGCTTTACAAAAGAGGAATTACAATTGGAAAACATTTCGGAAAATACAGCGATCTGTTAGTTCTTGGCGAAAGTGTTCCTGGCGGGACTACAACCGCACTCTGTGTTTTGCGGGCGCTTGGCTACAGTGCCGGCGTTTCAAGCAGTTTTATTGAGAATCCTACAAATTTAAAGAGTGAGATCTGCAGACAAACTATTGAAAGGATAAAAAAGGACAAAGTAACAAGTCCTTTTGATATCATAAAATATGCAGGAGACCCGATGATGCCGGTCGTTGCCGGAATTGTAAAAGGCTATAACGGTCAAGTTGTCCTGTCAGGAGGTACCCAGATGCTCTCAGTCTGTGCACATATAAAGTCACTTGGCGAAAAGATGCCGCCATTTGTTACAACAATATATGTGAAAAATGACAAGTCAGCGGCAATAGAAAAAAGCGCTTTGGAAGTCGGAGCAACCGGATGGTACGTTGATCCAGACTTTAAAAATATTGGTATTGATTCTCTTGCAAGGTATGAAAACGGTGAAGTAAAAGAAGGTGCGGTTCTTTCAGGCGCATTGTGGCTGGCCTACATGTCCGGGTTTTCAAAGGAAGAAATTTTCACGCAGATTAAAGATTATATGAAGATTTTCCGTTGTAAAAACAGCGAAAATATGAGCTGAACAATTATTCATAACTGCCGGCAATGAAAAGAATATACACTTAAATTTCCAATTATCTATACAGATGCGCCCAATATATCTTGTAAATAATTTCGGCCAGTCAAATCACCTCATAAAGAGGATGCTAAGAGATCTTGATATTGAAGCCGAAATGATAAAAAACGACACTCCTCCTGAGAATGTACTTGAAGGATGCAGGGGAATTATTCTCGGCGGCGGCCCTTCTCTTGAACGTAGCGGATATGCGCCTGAATATGTTGACCTGGGACTGCCGGTTCTTGGTATCTGCCTTGGACTTCACATTATTGCTGTAAGAAGAAATGGTCAGGTCTCAAAAGGATCAAAGGGCGGTTTTGGCGGTGTTGACGTTGAAATAATTGAGAAAAACGAAATCCTGCAGGGTTATCCTGACAAAATATCAGTCTGGGCATCACACGCCGATGAGGTGAAAATTATCCCAAAAGGCTTTAGTCTTCTCGCAAAATCAGACATCTGCGGTGCGGAGGCGATAGGAAACTCTGATGAAGGCATTTACGGAGTCCAGTGGCATCCCGAAGTAAGCCACACAAAAGACGGGCATATAATATTTGAAAATTTTGACAGGGTTACAAAGGAAAGACTCTGAACATTTTTTTCAGACATTAATTTTTTGAGATTCAGACTTTAAAAATCAAATTTTAAAATTGAATATTAAAATGAAATATTAAATCCTAAATATTAAAGTGAAATATTAAAGTCATATTTAGAGTCAACAAAAGCAGTTTTTACAATTCATAACTAAAATGAATATACAAAAAAAAATATACAAAAAAATTTCATGAAAAAAAATCATGCACAATTATCATTCAGACACTAGTGATTTAACCCAAAAAACGTCCATAAAATTATATTTCATGTTAAAAACAAATATTCAGAGCTGATTTAATGCCTGACAGAAAAGAGATAGAAGATAAACTAAGAAAAGTTGGATTTCGGTGTGCCATGTGTGGAGAGTGTTGTACTGAAAAAACCAAAGATTCAAATCTTATTCTCTTAAGCGCCGCAGAAACCAGAGATATTATGAATGCCACAGGGATGAAACGGGACGAAATTGTAGAGCCCTACCCTGAATATATTGACATAGGAGAATGCAGAGTTACTTTTGCATGGTGCCTGAAAAGAAAAGATAAAAAATGCATCTTTTTAAAAAGTGACAATCGCTGTGGTATATATAAAAACCGCCCGTGGATATGCAGAACATATCCGTTTATGCTAACTGACGATGACCTGATTGTCTCAGACTGCATAAATACAGGTATTGAAATTTCAGATGAAGAAATTTTCATACAGGCAGAATTAGTAACAGACAGAAAAGAGAAGGAAGAGATGGAATTAAAAAATATTGAAAATATTTACAAAAATATCCGGATAGACGGACTAAAATCCTGCGTTGTCGATAGTGAGGGGGTCAAAAAAATTGAGTGAAATACACCTTGTAGGAACAGCCCATGTGTCAAAAAACAGTGTTGAGGAGGTCAGGCGTGCAATAGATGAATTTTCTCCTGATGTTATCGCAATTGAACTTGACAGGGGAAGATATGCCGCAATAAAAAAACAGGGAAAAGCACCTGAAGTCGATGATATACTAAAAGGCGGCAACTTTTCAGAAATTCTCATGCAGTGGATGCTTGCATATATCCAAAGAAAAATAGGGATGAATGTCGGCGTTGAACCAGGTTCTGAGATGATAGCTGCAATTGAAGAGGCAGAAGCCAGAAATATTCCAATTGCACTTGCTGACAGAGACATAAGAATTACTCTTTCACGCTTCTGGCAGGGTATGAGTTTATGGGAGAAGATGAAATTAATCGGAGCGCTTGCCGGAACAATTGCAGGCCGCGGTGGAGACGAGGAGATTGATATTGAAAATCTTGCCAATGACAAAGATCTTGTTGAGATGGCTATAGAAGAATTTCATAAATTTTCTCCAAACGGTGCCAGAGCTTTGATTGATGAAAGAGATGCTTATCTTGCCCACTCGCTTCTGAGACTTTCAAAAGGAAATGAAAAAGTTTTAGGAGTTGTCGGTGCAGGTCATGTGAAAGGAATTACAGGCTATTTCAAAGAACCATCAACCCTGCCGCCTTTTGATTCACTGATAACCAATCCAAAAACCCTTCCCTGGAAATATATAATAGGTGGTGCATTTATCGCAATGTTTGCATTTCTGCTGATATTAATCGGATTTTCAGGTGTTGGGATTGAAGTTTTAATCTGGGCAATGATATACTGGGTGCTGATTAATGGTATTCTGGCAGGGGCCTTCACTATTATTGCCGGAGGACACCCGTTATCTGCCTTAACAGCATTTTGTGTTTCATGGCTTACCTCCTTAAATCCTCTGCTTGCAGCGGGATGGTTTGCGGCAATTACAGAAGCAAAGATAAGAAAACCAAAAACTTCCGACTTTCAAAAAATTATTGAAGCAGAAACTTTCACTGAAATGAGAAAAGTTTCACTTTTTAAAGTGGTGCTTGTAGCGGCACTTGCAAATGTTGGAAGCACACTGGGAACAATTGCATATTTCATATTTATATTCCCGATTCTTGGTATTGACCCGACTGTTGTATTATCAGACGGTTTTTCAAATCTGATTGGTTATCTTGGAAGCTTTTTTAGCTAAAGATTAATTGAAATGTATTGGCTGGAGATTAGTTGAAATTTTTAGCTGAATTTCAATTATAACTAAATATCAATTAAACTCCTTTTTTATTCTTTGACATAACTTTCCTGCGTGGTTTTAAGCCCTGATTGTATATTTGAAATTAAATCTGGAAGGTAATCAAAGTCCATTAATTTAACATCAATTCCGGATGATTCAAAGACATAATCCATTGATTTTCCTGAGATATCTTTTTTGGATATAACAACATCCGGCCTGTATCGAAGGATATATTTAGCAAAACAGATCCCTTTTTGTTTTTCCTGTCCACTGCACGGATTTAAAATAATATCTTTTCCGAAAAACTCCAAATCACTGATTCTTATATCCAGAATCGCAAAGAAGAGTGATTCTCCAAAATGACTACTGATTTTGCCGTCTTTGTTTTCGAGTGGAACAATATAACGAATATTTAACTTTTCCTGCGGCTCATAATGAATTGTAACTCTCTCAACACTTGGAACGATACTGCATATCTCGGATTCAATCCTCTCGCTTGCCAGATGTGCCTTTGAAAGATCAGTCTTTTTCATATTCACAGTAGCCTCAACAAAAATATATCTTCCTGAATTTCTGGCATTAAGCTCTTTTACACAGACAACCAGTGGATCGGAGAGAATTGCTGATTTTATCAGATCCCGTGTTTTGTAATCAACCGATGCATCAAGAAGCGTCTTCATGCTCTCTTTTAAAATCTCCCATCCGGCATACGCAATGAATCCGGCAACAATTATTGCACCGATGTTATCAACGGCAATTCCAAAATACTGTCCAAGAAGGGCTAAAAATACAACCATTGTGGAAAGTACATCCATGTTATGCTGTTTTCCATCCGCAATAAGTCCGGGTGAACTGTATCTGGTGCCAATTATTATTTCATATCGTCCTAAAAGGTAAGGAACAAATGCAAGGGCAAAAACAGCAAACAAAAACCAGCCGCTTAAAACCAGTTCAGTTTTTTCTCCAAACAACGCACTTGTAAAAACCTCCCATGCCGTTAAAAAAACAAGCAGTGAAATTACAATTGAAATTAAATTTTCAACCTTGTAAAGACCATATGGAAATTTACTGCTTTTAAGAGAGGATAGCCATATACCTGCCAAAAGAAGGAGTGAGACAAAAACATCAATAAAAGAGTTTATTGCATCAGCTTTTACTGAAAGACTGCCGGATAAATATGAAATATAAAGTTTTACAACAACAAGAAAAATATTGACTAAAAGGGAATAAAAGGCAACTTTTCTTATTATTGAATCCTCCTTTTTACGATCAGGAATATCTCTTAAGACTTCATTATCCATTTTTAAGGCTCACCCTTTTGCATTCATATTCCGCCTGACACACTAAAAAACAATTATCAAAGACAGATTAAATGAAGACCAATTGTTTTTTTTTATTATCGTCTTTTATCCAAACACCCATAAAACAATTCTTTCAGACACTATTTAACGCACATTTTTCATATCTCTTCTTTCATTACCATAAATGAATTCATTACAGGTTAAATAAAAATTTTATAAGTTAAAAATTGCGAGAGAAAAAGAGAGAAGAAAATTATTTTTGCATTGTATGTCATATAATGCCTCATGAATCTTGGACTTACAATTCTCAAAGGAAGACGAAGCATAAGAAAATACAAAGAGCAGAAAATTGAAGACGAAGTTATAAAAGCGATACTTGAATCTGCAAGATATGCACCTACCGCAAGAAACGCACAAGCCTGGAAAGTCGGCGTTATTAAAAACAAAGATACTCTCTTAAAACTATCAGAGCTTGCATCACACGGAAAATTCATAAAAGACGCAGATGTCTGCTTTACAGTTTTTGCCGAAAAAGAACATCAGTATTTCGTTGAGGACGGAAGTGCAATGACAATGCAGATTCTTCTGTCTCTCTGGTCATTTGGTGTAGGCTCATGCTGGGTTGCAGGGTATGGAAAAGAATATTCAAAGGATGTTCAAAAATTGTTAAAAGTTCCGGAAAAATACACACTCATCTCATTAATACCGGCAGGATACCCGGCAGAGGTTACAATTCCAACAAAAAAAGAACTTGAAGACATTGTGTTTGAAGAAGAGTATAGTGAATGAAAATAGTGAATGAAAAAATTCACCCAGAGATAATAGAAATAATAATATAAACCAGTCTGATTTTTTCAGACATAACTGAGGGCATGAAATATTTATTTCATGAACGAATTTTTTATCTATTGAAAAGAGATTGTTTTTTTCACCATAAAACAAACTTATCTTTTAACTTAACTGTATATTCTATAAACATCAGAGAGATAATTATGTCAGGACCAATCCTTCAGGTAGCGCTCGACCTTACTGAATTAAAACGGGCGGTGCAGATTGGAAAAGAGGCTGTTTCAGGCGGAGCTGACTGGATAGAAGCAGGAACTCCGCTTATCAAAAGCGAAGGCATGAATGCTGTAAGAACTCTTAAAGCAGAGTTTCCAGGTCATACTATTGTTGCTGATATGAAGATTGCCGATACCGGCGCTCTAGAGGTTGAGATGGCCGCAAAGGCAGGTGCTGATGTTGTATGCATTCTTGCATCATCAGATGATTCTGTAATTGAAGAGGCAGTGCGTGCCGGACATCTTTATGGCGTTAAAATTCTTGCAGATCTGTTAAACACAGCTGATCCAATAAAACGCTCAGAAGAGGTAGAAAAAATTGGTGTTGACATAATCGCCGCACACATTGGAATTGATCAGCAGATGAAGGGAATGAATGCTGTTGACCTTTTAAAAGAAATATCAGGCAGGGTCAGTGTACAGATAGGTGTTGCAGGAGGTCTTGATTATGAGACTGCCGCTGAAGCCGCGGCAAACGGTGCAGACATTCTTCTCATTGGAAGCAGTATCACAAAATCTGCAGATGTTTCAGCCGCGACCAGAAAAATAAAGGATGCAATAAAGGATCAAAATATTAAAAAAGCCTCAAAAAAGTCACAGGATGAGGAAATAAAAGAGATCTTCATGTCTGTATCAGCGCCTAACATTACTGATGCCATGCACAGAAAAGGTGCGATGTCAGGCCTCATCTCAATATGCGGAGATGTCAAAATGGCCGGAAAAGCACTTACAGTGAGTACTATTGCCGGAGACTGGGCAAAGCCTGTTGAAGCAATAGATGTTGCAAATGAAGGTGACGTTTTGGTAATAGACAATCAGCGTGCAAAGCATGTTGCACCATGGGGCGAGCTTGCAACCCATAGCTGTCTGAACAGAGGAATTGCCGGCGTTGTAATCGACGGCGCTGTCAGAGATGCGGATGACATAAAAAAAATAGGCCTTCCGGTCTTTGCCACGGCAATATGTCCTAATGCCGGCGAACCAAAGGGATTTGGTGAAATAGGCGCTGACATCTCATGTTGCGGACAGCAGGTGAAAACAGGTGACTGGATTGTTGGTGATGAATCAGGAGTCGTTGTAATTCCAAAAAAACGTGCCTACGAGATTGCAAGACGGGCTCTTGAAGTCAGAAAAAACGAGGTCAGAATAAGAGAAGAGATAAAAAGAGGCGGTACACTCTCATCAGTTGCCGAGCTTTTAAAATGGGAAAAAAAATAGAGTTATCTGGAATTAAAAAAATAATCAACCCATCAACTTTTTTCAAAATCATTACAATATCCAATGTCATAAATTAATGCAATGATACTGTCCAGAGAAATAATTCTTGAGAGAATTGAAAAAGATGAGATTGTTCTTGACCCTTACAGTCAGGATTCACAACAGCCGGCATCATATGATCTTCGCTCAGGCGGAGATTATCTCCTGAAAAAAGGTGAAGTCACACTTGTTCATTCAATGGAGAAGATTGAACTTCCTTCAGATATTTCTGCAACCCTTATGTGCAGGTCATCATTCGGTCGAAGAGGTATCTTAATCGGCGGGGGATATGTAGATCCAGGATTTCGCGGAAACCTGACTTTATGCCTTGTAAACATGGGCCCTGAGGATTATCTCTTAAAGGAAGGTGAAAGGTGCGTTCAGGTTATAATGCACGAAGTAAAAGGCGGAAACACCCTTTATGATGGCAGATATCAGGACAGTGAGGGTGCAGTCACGGCCAGAAATTAGGAAAAATTAGTTTTATAAAAAAAAGGTGTAGAAAAACTAAAGAAAAAAATAGAGAATAAAAAGAAAGTAAAGAAAAAAAGACAAAACCTATTTTTTATTTTTTCCTTCCATCCAGAAAAACATCACCATATGCTGTTGCGACCTTTGCACCAAGAGTCGGCTTTAAATCTTCAAGCCAAAGGTAAAACCCGGTCATCTGAGGAGTCCTTTTGCTCTCAACCTTAAGTTCACCGGATTTTTTTCTGACAACTTTCAGATATTCACTCTTTTTCCTGGAGCGAAGATAAATTACAGGCTCATATTCAGGGATATCAACTGCTAAAATGACCTTTGAAAAGTTATCTTTCATACTCTCATATGTATACTTCCGGCCGGACATTGTAAAAGTCCGGTTATACATAAGGGCCTTGATTCCTGAAGGATATAAAACTCCGAATAAGAGTTTCTTAGCAACCGGAGGTATCTCATCTGCTATCTTCATCTCATCTTTTCCCTTGCCTGCCATCATTATACCAAGGATTTTATCGCGCTTTAGATCATGAAGTTTTTTGTACTCAAACGGTCTTTTTATCTCAATATCTTCAATACCGACAAGTTTTGGATGGTTTATGGGCTTTCTTGGTACTCCACGGATAGACTGCGGTGTTAAAACAGTCTTTATCTCTTCACATGTCGGAGTTATGATTAATGTGCTTTCAGTCTCACGCATAAGCCTTCTCATAATTGAAGAGCGTGAAATATCAACTGATGAAAACAGGACAAAAGGAACAGGCGCCTGCCCGTAAAGATAGCCCAATAGCTTTTTTTTATACAAAACTTCCGCTTCCATATCCTTAAGATCAGAGGCTGATGTTACAATCTCACAAAAACAGATTCTATTGTCATTGTCGATGAAAAGAATATCAAATTCAGCTATATCCTGACCATTTCCACGAATGTTTATGTCACCGCGGTTGGAGTAGAAAATGCCATTCTGACCAAGTTTAATGTCAATTGGCGGAAAAGGTGCATCTGCCCCTTTTCTTACAACATATTTTATCCTGTTTGTCTTAGTGGAGAGTTCAAGAAGCATCTCATAAATGAGTGATTCATACCATCTCCCCTCCGAAGCTCTCATCTGTGAGAGCTCTTCTGAAAATAGCTGACCTTTTTCTATTTTTTTAAGATGCCTGATAGCTCTTCTTGCAATCACTTTTTCAGGCTTTTTCTTTGAAAAGTTGGCAGTAAGCCATGCTAATAATTCCATTTATATTCAGACCTGTACATTTACAATCAATTATCTCCGATATTTCTCGGATATTCAGGCGCTTTTTTTTAAAATTTTTATTGATCTGCCGGATTATCTGCAGGTTTTATTTTTTTAGCCGCAAACAAAACCCGGGTATAATTTTACAGGTCAATTTCGTGCAGTGAAATGTAAATTCCGGCCTTTTGGAAAATGTTAATGTTAACAGCCCCTGTTAATTATCAGTCCCTGAGGGGCATTTGTATTATTCTGCTGTATCATACCACAGAAATATGAAATAAAAAGTCTGACAGATTTTATTTTTTTGCCACGGCGTTTTATTCCAGTACCATTATTCTGCGGGTAAGACTTTTGTGCACCCTTTGTTCATGAAACTGAACAATATCGAAGTGTTTTTTTGCAATTTCACGAACATCAACATGAGTTACAACAACAGCACGTTTTCCTTTCTTTAAGACGCGCCGCATTTCACTTATTGAATCATTATAAAGCGCATTCATCGATTCCGCTTTTATACAGACCGACTGGCCATAAGGAAGATCCGTAACCACCGAATCTACAGAACGGTCTGTTATAGGCAGATTGGTTGAATCAACTTTTAATACCTCTGCACGCGGCAGATTTTCAAGGCATCCCTTAAGCATTGAAATGTCCATATCTGTTCCGATTACATCTGCATCGAGAAGCATTCCTTCAAGCAAAATGCCCCCTGTTCCGCAAAAAGGATCTAATAAGACATCTCCTTTCTTTGTTTGTGCAAGGTTTACAAGTGTGCGTGCCAGTACCGGCATCATTACACCAGGGTGGAAAAATGCTCTTCTCATGGGATTTCGGTATTCAAACCCGCCGCGGTCTATTCTGTACATGACTTCTCCAAAATAGCAGATGTCACCGGAAAAAATCGCGCGGTATTCCCTCTCAGGAGATGACAGCGAAACCTTACCCTTAATGTGCGAGCCAATACATCTTTCAAGCTCAAGCTGGGAGTCTGGAATTTTTGTGTCACTCACTTTTTTAACCCGTCCGGCAAATGAAACATCAGATTCTATAGATAGTGTTTCAAGCATTTCAGCAAAGGACTCATAAGATGCACTGCACTCACCCATATATCTGATTATTGAATGAGTCATGGCAAGCCTCTGTGTTGCTTTGGGAACAGGACAGTCCACAACTGCAACCTGCATTCCTTTTTTTATTATATCTCCGACACATTCAGCCTCTGAAAATGGAAGAGTCGGATGTTCACCGGAAAGCTCCAGAATTAGTTTCATATCAGCCTTACTATTTAGGAATTAATCAGGCTAAAAGAGATAGCATGATATGATTTATTTAGGATTTTTTTTATCCCGGGCTTTTTTCTTATGCTCTCAATTTACCATGTAAACCAAATCTGATTTTCATGAAACCCTGCATGAAAAATTAGTTTCATGAATGTTTTTTGAAAAATAAGGCGATTGAGGAAAAAGAATGTAAATAAAAGGTTAAAAAGTAAGGAAGATAAAGGATAAATTATTTTTTAAGGAAATCCGAGAAAAATCCGCCCTTTTTCCCGCCCTTTCCTTTTTTATTTGATTCAATCTCAACAATCTTTTGATAAAGCTCTTTTTCCTCATCAGTAAGATTTTTTGGAATCTCTATTTTTACCCTGACAAGAAGATCTCCGGGTCTTCCTCTGCGTTTTATACCTTCACCGGATATTTTAAGCGCAGTTCCATGCTGAACACCGGCAGGGATTTTAAGTTCGACCATTCTCCCGTCAATTGTTTCAATTTCAACTTTTGAGCCAATTGCCGCATTCGCGGCTGAGACTATGATATTCGTTTCAAGGTTGTCGCTAATGCGCCTGAAATTTTTGTCAGGAGTTACTTCAACCTCTATGAACAGATCTCCGTTTGGTGCGCCGGGATCGCCTGCTTCACCGTAGCCTTCCATTCTAAGACGCATACCGGTATCGATTCCGGCAGGAATTGTTACAGTGATAGTCCGCTTTACCCGTGTATGCCCGGAGCCTCCGCATGCACCACAGCGCTCTTCAGGGATTTTACCCCTTCCGCCGCACTGCGAACAGGTTGCCATGCTCACGAAATTACCAAACGGCGTCCTGTTTTCGCGGCGCTCCTGACCGCTTCCACCACAGCGTGGACATGTGCGTGTTTTTTTGGTTTTGCTTCCGGTTCCATCACATTCAGGACAGGGCTCGGTATGCATTACATCAACATCGCGACTTGTCCCAAGCGCCGCATCCTTAAGCGTAACCTGAATTCTCATCAGAAGATCTGCGCCGGGCTGTGGCCCTCTCGGACCTCTTCTGCCACCACCGCCTCCGCCAAAGAACGCATCAAATATGTCTCCAAATCCTCCAAAATCTGCACTGAAACCGGAGCCGCCAAAACCTCCCCCGGAGTACTGGCCTTTGGAGGCATTGGTGAATGTTTCATGGCCCATCCTGTCATACTGGGCTTTTTTTTGCTTATCGGAGAGGACACTGTATGCCTCGTTTATCTCCTTAAACTTCTCTTCAGCACCCTCTTCTTTGCATATATCAGGATGATACTTCTTTGTCAGGGTGCGGTATGCCTTTTTTATCTCCTGTTCTGTCGCACTTTTAGGAACATTTAGGACTTCATAATAACTTTTCGCACCCATTCTTACGCCTGCCCAATTTAATCGTTCTTCTTATCGTCTTTATCGTCTTTTACTTCGTAATCGGCGTCAACAACATTATCATCGCCTGATTCAGCACCTGAAGCTTCTCCGCCCTCAGCTTTTGCAGCTTCGGCTTCTGCGGCGGCTTTCTGGTACATTTTTGTGGAAGCGGAAAAGACACTTTCGGTAAGCTCCTCAACATCCTTTTTGATTGCATCAAGGTCTGTTCCTTCTATTGTCTTTTTTACTTTCTCCAGGCTTTCCTCAATCTTTGAAACATCTTCTGCCTCAAGCTTATCCTTGCTCTCTTTTAAGAGTTTTTCTGCTGCAAAGATTGCATTATCAGCACTGTTTCTGATCTCTATTTCTTCACGCTTCTTCTTGTCCTCTTCTTCGAAGTCTTTTGATTTCTTAATCATCTCATCGATTTCATCTTCAGAGAGACGTTTATCGCCGGAGATTGTAATCGCCTGACTATTGCCGGTTCCAAGATCTTTTGCTGAAACGTTTATGATGCCATTTGCATCAATATCGAAAGTCACCTCAATCTGAGGTATGCCACGTGGGGCAGGTGGGATTCCGGTAAGCTGGAATTTTCCAAGTGTAAAGTTGTCAGCCGCAAGTGCACGTTCTCCCTGGACAACGTGAATCTCAACACTTGTCTGGTTGTCAGCCGCAGTTGTGAAAATCTGACTCTTCTTTGTCGGAATTGTTGTGTTCCTCTCGATTAACTTGGTTGCAATACCACCCATTGTTTCAATTGAGAGTGTGAGCGGTGTAACATCGAGTAAAACCACATCTTTTGCCTCACCTGTCAGTACACCACCCTGAATTGCGGCACCGACTGCAACACATTCATCAGGGTTGATTCCCTTGTCAGGTTCTTTTCCTAAAAGTGCACGGATTCTCTCCTGAACAAGAGGTACTCGGGTTGAGCCTCCAACAAGCAGGACATGATCTATATCGCTGTTTGAAAGACCTGCATCCTCCATTGCCTGCTTTACAGGCCCTATTGTCTTGTCAACAAGCGGTCCGATGAGCTGTTCGAATTTTGAACGTGAAAGATCAAGATCCAAAAATTTCGGGCCTGAAGAGTCGGTTGTGATATATGGTAAATTGATATTTGTCTTCTGAACAGTTGACAACTCTTTTTTAGCGTTTTCAGAAGCATCGCGGATACGCTGCATTGCCATCTTGTCCTTTGACAGGTCAATTCCTTCCTGCTTTTTAAACTCCTCTACAATGTAGTCTGTAACGAGCTTGTCAAAGTCATCACCACCAAGGTGGTTGTCACCTGCTGTTGCCTGAACTTCAAAGACACCGTCTCCAAGTGTCAAAATTGAGACATCAAAGGTTCCGCCGCCAAGATCATATACTAAGATAGTCTTGTCTTCTTCCTTGTCTATACCATATGCAAGAGCACTGGCAGTAGGTTCGTTTATGATACGAAGAACGTCAAGTCCGGCAATCTTTCCCGCATCCTTTGTTGCATTCCTCTGTGCATCGTTGAAATATGCAGGAACGGTAATAACAGCTTTTTTAATCTCTTCTCCAAGGTATGCCTCGGCATCAACCTTCATTTTCTGAAGAATCATCGCTGAGATTTCCTGTGGGGTATACTCCTTTTCATTAATTTTGACTTTTTTGTCTGTACCCATCAGCCTTTTTATGGAGATTATTGTTCTGTCAACATTTGTCACTGCCTGACGCTTTGCTACATTTCCAACAAGACGTTCTCCGTCTTTAGAAAATGCGACTACTGACGGGGTTGTGCGTCCGCCCTCTGCATTTGGAATTACTACTGCTTTTCCGCCTTCCATTAAGGACATACATGAATTTGTAGTTCCAAGATCAATTCCTAAAATTTTGTTAGAAGCCATTTTTGTTATTCCTCCTTGTTTCCTTTTGACACCGCAACTTTTGCACAACGGATTACCTTATCTTTCATGCAGTAGCCGCGTATGACCTCGTCTATTACGATTCCGTCAGATTCAGTTTCTGATGGAATATAAGCTATTGCTTCGTGTAAATTTGGATCAAATTGTTCATTTAGCGAATCAATGGGAGATATAGAATGATTATTAAGGACTTTTAAGAGAATTTTATGAATCTGTTCCACACCGTCATGAAGTGACGATTGATCAGACTTTAATGCTCGTTCGATGTTGTCAGCGACTTCAAGAATTTCAACTGCAAAGTTTTCAATTGCACGCTCTGCACGTTCAGAGGATTCTTTTGCACTTCTCTTTCGGAAGTTGTCAAAATCTGCCGCGAGGCGAAGATACTTCTCATTCAATGATTTTATCTCCTCATTAAGCTCCTCTTCACGTGTTTTGGGTTTTTCTTCAGCCGACTCTTCAGACTTTTTCACATTATTCTCCTGAGGAGGAGATTGTGAAGCCATATCATCGTCCGGCTTTTTTTTCTCAACATAATCCTCATTCATTCTTTGATTCTCCAATAATCTGCTGTAATTACTAGTTATACCATACTAGATGGTCTGGAGTTCTATATATAGTTTTTTGTTGAACTGTTTGCAGTTCTATATAAAGTTTATTACCTGACAATGTGATTTTTAAAATTTAAAACATCCATACGCTTAAACTGTTTTTTCCTGCATTATATCAGGAAATCCGAATTTTTAACATAAAAATAGACCTTGTAATTAGAATTTAGATGAAAATTAGAATATTTTAAAAAACGTTCATGAAAAAAAAGTTTTTATGTACTGTTTCATGAAAATCATAATTTGATTTTTATAGCAAATATGAAAAATTCAGGACACAAAAATCTCTAAAAATCTCCATTGGTAAACTTATGAGCGCAGATATAAAAAATTCAGTTCTTTCAATTTTTTAAATTGATTTAATTGTTAGAAATGTCTTTTCAAAAAGCACTTCTGTATCTTTTCAAGCCATTTAAAAAAATGTATCTGACATTACTTTATTTTTCTTTAAAATCCTATTAGTATATAATGAAATATGCACTTCTCTCGGTCTGGGACAAGACCGGCATAATCGAACTTGCAGAATGTCTTTTAAAAAACAACTACACAATTTTAAGCTCAGGAGGCACTGCAAAAACCCTTCGCGAGGCAGGGCTTGAAATAACAGAAGTATCTGAATATACAGGCGCTCCTGAAATGATGGACGGACGTGTCAAAACCCTCCACCCAAAGATCCATGGTGGTCTTTTGGGAAGAAGAGGTATTGATGATGAGGTAATGAAAAATAACAAAATATCAGCTATTGATATTCTTGTCGTAAACCTCTATCCTTTTGAGGAAATGTCATCCAAAAATTTGCCTTTAAACGAGCTTATTGAATATGTGGATATTGGCGGGCCTGCTATGATTCGTGCCGCTGCTAAAAATTTCAAAGACGTTTCTGTTATAATAGACCCTTCTGATTATGAAATGCTTAAAAAAGCAGTTTCTGAGAAAAACTTAAGTGAAAAAGACAGACTTTATTTTGCAAAAAAGGTCTTTTCAAGGACAGCATCTTATGATGCCGCAATTTCAAACTATCTCTCCTCTATCGATTCAGAATTTCCTGAAGTATATACTGTCCAGTTTAAAAACGGAAGGATGCTTCGCTATGGAGAAAACCCTCACCAAAAAGCGGCCATATATGGAGAAACAGGAATTGCAGGTCAGACTCCCCTCCAGGGAAAGGCTATGTCATACAACAACTATCTGGATGTTGATGCGGCAGTAGGTCTTTTAAGAGAATTTGACGAAACAGCGGCTGTTATTGTAAAACACAACAATCCCTGTGGCGTATCTTTAGGTGAGAGACTTCTGGATGCTTATCTGAAAGCACGCGATGTTGACCCGGTCTCCGCCTACGGCGGGATTGTTGCATTAAACCGCAAAGTAGAGGCAGATGTTGCAAAAGAACTCGCATCAACCTTTATAGAAGTAGTTATTGCACCATCATATACTAAAGAGGCACTTGAAATTATGAAAGTCAAGGAGAACATGCGCGTTTTAATTCTCCCTGAAGAAAAAGAGTCTGTTTCACTAAGAACCATTGACGGCGGCGCTCTTATTCAGTCAACTCCAAAAGATGTCTCTGAAAACTGGGAAGTAGTCTCTGAGCGTGAACCAACAAAAGAAGAGATGGGTGCTATGAAGCTTGCAATGAAAATATGCAAGCACACAAAGAGCAATGCAATTGTCTTTGCCAAAGGAAAATCAGCATCAGCTATAGGTGCAGGTCAGATGAACAGGGTCAATTCCACGGAAATAGCAATTAAAAAAGCAGAATCCTCACTTGAAGGATCAGTTGTTGCATCAGATGCTTTTTTGCCGTTTGCAGACACCCTTGAAGTTGCCGCAAAAGCCGGCGCCACAGCCCTCCTTCAGCCAGGTGGTTCCATACGGGATAACGAAGTAATTGAGGCCGCAAACCGTTTAAATATCGCAATGGTGTTTACAGGTATCAGATACTTCAGACACTAAATTATTTTTTTCTCTTTTTGATGTTTAGAGACATCGCCTGCAAAAATTCGTCCAGATTTTATTAGTTTATTATTTTTTAATATAATTAGATCGATCGTGTTATATGTTAGCATACCACACATTAAAAGGATAGATATGTTTGGTCTGCCATTCGTCACAGTTCTTAGCGTAGGAGCGGGGACAGGAATAATAATTCTCGCTCTTTTGATCTGGGGACTTAAGTTTAAAGAGGTGAAAATTTGAATTTTGATCCCTTTACATTGGTTATAATCATCCTCTATGCACTGGTCCTTATTCTTATCGGAAACTGGGCATCCAAAAAAATTCACAATACCGAGGATTATATCCTTGCAGGAAGATCACTTGGATTCTGGGTATTCACAATTCTAATGGTTGCATCGGTCTGCAGTGGAATGACTCTTGTCGGGGTCTCAGGATTTGGATTTACATCAGGATGGCCTGGAATCTGGGAACAGCTTGCAGTCCCTCTTGCGGCCTCTTTTGCAATAATAGTATTCGGAGTTAAACTTCACTATATCGGAAAAACCTCAGGATACATGACAGTTGAGGATTACTTTGCTCAGCGTTTTGAGAGTCCAAGAGCAATCAGAGGCGTAACTGCTCTTTCAGGAATTATTGTATCTCTAATCTACCTTGTCGGGCAATACACTGCAATAAGCATTGTTCTTGTATGGTTGTTTGACATAGATCACAGAATTGCTCTTATTATTGCGGCAATTATCATCACTCTGTACACTGTAATAGGGGGGCTATACGCAGTATCATGGACAACACTGATACAAGGCGGAATTTTAATAGTTGGTGTTTTGATAATGGCGCCGATTGTGATTATTTCAGCAGGAGGTCTTGAGCATATAAATACAGTTATGTCAGGCATAGATCCAAACCTGGTTGCTCCCTATTTCCCAACAGCATATGCTTCATATGCATACTGCACTCCTGAATTTTTATTCTCATTTGTTGTTATGCTAACAATAGGTCTAGCATGCGCTCCGCATGTAGTAAACAATGTTTTAGCTGCAAAAGAGGACAAATTCTTTAAATGGGCCCCTCTTGTGGCATTTATGATATATCTTGTTGTAATGTTCTTAGTCAAATTTGTAGGATTTGCGGTAAGGGTGCTTGTAGAGGAAGGAAAACTTGTTCTGCCCTCGACTGTGAATGCACAGGATTTTGCTTTCATGTATGGTGTTGAGTACGCTGTTCCAAACATGCTTATCTGGGCATTTTTTGCAGTTATTGTTCTTGCCGCTGTTATGTCTACGACTGACCGACTCATGCTTACAATCGGAACAATGTTTTCATGGGATATATACAAAAATCTTATCAATCCAAATGCTTCTGACAGGCAGGTGCTTCGCTTAAGTCAGGCATCAGTTGTTATTGTAGCAATTGTGTCAATCATACTTGCACTAAATCCCCCTGAGATGCTTGCATTCTTAATCTGGCTGGGAATAGGAGTCATGCTTGCAACATTTGCGGTTCCGTTCCTTGCAGGGCTTTACTGGAGGCGTGCAACAAAAGAAGGAGCAATTGCATCGGTTTTAACAGGTCTTTTTGCTTCAGGAATCTTTGGATATTACTACCAGTATATTGCAAAGCTTCCAATGCACTTTTCAATTTATGCTTTGGCATGTGCGATAATAGCGATGATTGTAGTCAGTCTTCTTACTCCTAAAAATTCAGAAGAGGTGCTTGACAAAACTATGACAGGCTTTTTTATCCAGCCAAAAGAGCTTAAAAAATAAATAAACAGAGAAATTTCTTTTAATTTTTTTTATCTTTTCTCAATTTTTTATCTTTTTTCAATTTTTTTCACTTTTCTTCAATTTTTTTGCTTCTTCTAATTAATCTAAATTTTTTTTCAATTATCGTTCTTTTTTATGTTTTGATCTGCTTTTTTCTTTCACCCCGCAGGGAAGCTTTATTTATAGTGGCTGTCTTCAAAATAAACACAGGATACAAAATACTTAAAAGATGATAAATCAGAAAAAAACCTGTAAATTACAATCATTTAAATAAAGATAAGAGCCTGAGAATGACAAAAGAATTGCCTCAAAGAATAATTCTCCATGTCGATATGGACAGTTTTTTTGCATCGGTTGAGATAAGAGAAAGGCCGGATTTAAAAGGAAAACCTGTAATAATCGGTGCCGATCCAAAAGGAGGCAATGGTCGCGGTGTTGTTAGTACATGTTCATATGAGGCACGAAGATTTGGTGTTCATTCTGCAATGCCGGTCTCAATTGCATACAGAAAATGTCCGGACGGGATTTTCCTGCCTGTGAACATGCCGCTTTATAAAAAAACCTCAAAAAATATTATGGATATCTTAAGGGAATATTCAGAAAAATTTGAACAGGTCAGTGTTGATGAAGGTTATCTTGACTTAACACATATTGGTAGTTTTGAAGAGGCTGAAAAAATAGCAGAGGAGATTAAAACCAGAGTTTTATTATCTGAAGATATCACATGTTCGGTTGGAATCGGCCCTTCAAAGGTTGTTTCAAAAATTGCATCCGATTATCAAAAGCCAAACGGACTTACAATTGTACGGCCTGAAGAAGTCAGCTCTTTTTTAAACCCGATGCCAATTGGAAAAATTCCCGGAATTGGCAAAAAAACACAGGAGATACTCTCAAATGCACATATTAAAACGGTGACAGGTTTAGTTGACTATGACATTCAAAAACTCATATCTCTTGTCGGCCGCCATGCCGCTGACATGAAACTTTTGGCATCAGGAATTGACAACAGACCTGTTTTAAAACGGGAAGAACAGAAGTCAACAGGACGCGAAACAACATTTCAAACCGATACCAAAGATGAAATTAAGATTTTAGATACTGCATTAAATATCTGCGATGAAATTTTTCAAATTATTAGTTCAAAAAAATTGCGCTTCAGGACAGTTACAGTCAAAATCAGATACTCTGGATTTATCACACATACAAGATCAAAATCACTTCCGAGGCACACGACAGACCTTCAGACTCTGAAAGATACTGCCTCAAGCCTTATTTCTGAAAATCTTGATACAAAATTACCTGTAAGATTAATCGGCGTATCTGTTTCTGCATTTGACTCACAAGAAACAGTCCAGATGCAGATTTATGATTTTGAAAATTCCGGTTTTTACAAAACATAAAAAAACGACTCTTCGCCATATTTCTGATCACCCTAATTTGGAATTGATTTGTCGCGATGTACACAATATCCCCGGGAACCGGAGGGGCTTGTCCCCCTCCGGTGACCTATCGTAAGCGGGGTGGGTTTAAGGGAGGGGCCTGTCCCCTCCCTTGCTAATAATCGATTAGCTTTGATTGTCTTCCAGTCAAGGCCAGTAACCTAAGAAACTGATGAAATATTCCATATCAATAATCTTAAAGCCCACAAATGAGAACATAGATGTGAATGCAGAAATGCATTCCTTCCATTTGTAATGTTTATTGGACATATCATCATATTTGGAGGTTATTCTCTAAGTTGTTTCTCTTTTTGGATAGTCCTAACTTTCAGAAAAATGGAGAAGAACCAAAATAACACAGAAAAAATAAACCCTGAAAACTTCGTCAAAAAGACGAAAAACAGATTGAATAAAAAAATATTCTGAAAAACGGCTAAAACTTAAATATTCAAAACCAGCAAAAAATATATTACTTTTTTTGATTATTTTATATTATTATACCATTATTTTTTTGTTTTTTTTCTTTTATTTTTTTTACCTGTTGGCTTTTCTTGCAGGCTCTAAAGAAATTTCGTGTCCGCGAATTGTTGAATTGTTCATTACCCTGTAAACATCTGCCGCATTGTTTTCAGGCACTTCAACAAATGAAAAGTCATTAAAAATACTGATTGCACCAATAAGATTTCCCTGAATCTTGGTCTCTCCTGCAATCGCACCGACAATATCGCCCGGACGAATACCTTTTGCTTTGCCAATGTTTATGAAAAACCGGACCATTCCCGGCTCTCCGCCGGTATTTGAGAAATCAGCTGAAGTTTCTTTCTGTGAAGACTGTGACGATTCTCTCCCATCTCCTTCCATGTGAAGCTTCATAAGCGCGGCGGAAATATCTGTCAGTGGGAAATCTTCATCCATTAATTTTTCTACTGCTGATATGTAGGCAGTCAGATCGCTTTCAGCCATAAGATTCCTGATTTTGTCAAGGAAGCGCTCAAGGCGACAATTTTCTACATCCTTTGTGCTTGGAGGTGAAACTCGTCTGATTTTGACTTTTGCAAGCCTCTGAATCATACGAAGCTTTTCTGTCTCACGTGGCCCGACAAAAGTGTAAGCACGACCTGTCTTTCCTGCACGGCCTGTACGGCCAATTCTGTGCACATAATATTCCACATCCTGTGGAACGTCATAGTTATAGACAGTATCAATGTCATCAACATCAATGCCTCTTGCCGCGACATCGGTTGCGATTAAAATATCCAGAGAGCCTCCCCTGAACTTTCCCATAACGCGGTCTCTTAAAGCCTGCTTCATATCGCCATGAAGACCTTCTGCAAAATATCCTCTTGAATGAAGTGAAGATGAAAGTTCATCAACACGCCTTTTTGTATTACAAAAGATCATTGAAAGACCGGGACCATTGATATCAATTAAACGGCACAAAATATCGAGCTTATCTCTCTCGCGGGTTTCAATATATGACTGCTCAATTAAAGGAACAGTAAGTTCTGTAGGATTAAGCTTCAAAAATTCAGGATTTTTCTGGAATGCTTTTGAAATTTTGATGATTGGTTTAGGCATTGTGGCAGAGAACAAAATAGTCTGGCGCTTCTCCGGAGCATATGCAAGAATTTCTTCAAGATCCTCCTTAAAGCCCATATCAAGCATCTGATCAGCTTCATCCAAGACAATTGTCTCAACCGATGAGAGAACCAGTGTTCTTCTCTTGAGGTGATCCATAACCCTTCCAGGTGTTCCCACAACAATCTGGACTCCACGATTAAGAACAGAGATCTGCCTTTCGATTGGTTGTCCTCCATAGATTGGAAGCACTCTTATATCATCACGGTATTTCAGAAGTCTGTTGAACTCTTCTGCTATCTGGATTGTTAATTCTCTTGTTGGTGAAAGGATTATTGCCTGAACATTGCTTTTTTTGACATCTATCTTTTCAATCACAGGTATCGCAAATGCTGCAGTCTTCCCGGTACCTGTCTGGGCCTGGCCTGTAACATCTCGGCCATTCATAATGAGAGGTATTGAAAGCTGTTGTATTGGTGTGGGTTCCTCAAAACCCATATCTTCAATTGCTTTAAGTATTTCTTCAGAAATATTAAGCTCACTAAATTTTAAAAAAGAATCCATTCTTATTATTATATAGAGCTCAAAGTATTTGATATTTGGGAGAAGAAATAATTTATAAAAAAACAGACAGATAACAGCTACATCAATTAATTAACTCAGTATAAGGAAAATAACATTGCATAAGCGGTTAAAAACTGATTTTAAATAATGTCCGTAATTTTACATACATCTTCCATTTTCGGTAAGGATTAATGGATTTTGAAGATTTAAAAAGATTATCAGGCTTAAAACTGATTTTTTCTTACATATCAATTAACAAAATTAATTGTGCGCTTTAAAAAAAGAGATTTTTTGCTTTCAAAAACTTACTGAGATTTCTTTTAAAATCAATTAAAAACGCTTTTTTAGACAGATTAAGAACTTTTTAGGCTTCCCATCAACCTAAGGATGTTAAAAAAATTATTGCATCAAATTCATTAATTCCAAAATCTGACAATCCGAATATTTGCTAAATTCAGCATTTTTAGTTTCAGCAACTGTTAATTCCAATACCTGCCAATTTCAGTAACTGTTAATTCCAGCCTTTATCGCCGATAAGAGGAACAAATCTGACACTGCCATGATAAGAAATCTCAGGTTTTCCTCTGTGAATTTTAATCTTTAATAACTCCTGCACACACTGATTTCCGACAGGAACAACAAGCCTTGCACCCTCCTTTAGATATCTGAAAAGATATTTTGGAATATCAGGAGATGCAGCAGTGACTATTGCACATTCAAACTCTCCTAAATCTTCTGGGATGTCAGTTCCGTCACCAAAAAAGACTTTAACGTTTCTGATATCTGCTTTTTTAAGATTTTCTTTTGCAAAAGATACAAGCTCTTTTATTCTCTCAAATGACACAACCTCGGCTGAAATCTTCCCAATAACAGCCGCCTGATAGCCTGAACCGGTTCCAATCTCCAAAACCCGGTCATCTGATTTAAGTTCAAGAAGTTCCGTCATCAGCCCGACAATGTAAGGCTGTGATATTGTTGCATTCATTCCAATTGGAAGCGGCCTGTCTTCATAAGCATATGGACGAAGATTTTCAGGCACGAAAAGATGCCTTGGAACATTTTCCATTGAAAAAAGGACTTTTGAATCTGAAATGCCACGGGATTCTATCTGCTCCTTCACCATAAAAGCCCTTAATTCTTTTAATTCAGGAGTATCTTTAGAAGAGATAGAAGACATAATTGAACTTTGATGATTTTTCTCTTATATTAATTATCGTAAGGAAAATTAAATTAAAAAACATTTCTTATTCAAAATAAATTCAAGACCAGATAGACCCAAAAAAAGAATTCAATTTGAATTTCCCTTTAATTATACATGAAAGTTACTTCATAACTTAAATGAAACTGTTGCATGAAATGATAATTTCATGAAAGTTTTTATCGGATAAATGCATCTCTTCCTGCAAATTTTGCAGACGAGCCCATCTCCTCTTCGATTCTTAAAAGCTGGTTATATTTCTCAACCCTCTCTCCCCTTGCAGGAGCACCGGTTTTTATCTGGCCTGTTCCAAGTGCAACTGAAAGATCTGCAATAAAGGAGTCAACAGTCTCGCCGCTTCTGTGCGAAATCATCGCACCCCATCCACTGTTTTTGGCAAGCATAATTGCATCAATTGTTTCAGACACTGTGCCTATCTGATTAAGCTTTATCAAAACAGCGTTGGAAACACCCTTTTCTATTCCCATAGTCATTCTTTTAACATTGGTTACAAAAAGATCATCACCTACAAGCTGAACTTTATCTCCAAGCTCATCTGTAAGCATCTTCCAGCCTTCCCAGTCATCTTCAGACAGACCATCCTCGATAGATACAATTGGATAGTTCTCACAGAGATTTTTGTAGTATGCAACCATCTCTTTGGATGTCAGTTTTTTACCTTCGGTTTTAAGGGAATAAAGACAATCTTTATAGATTTCACTGGATGCCGGATCAAGAACAATTCCAATCTCTTCACCAGGCCTAAATCCTGCTCTTCTAATAGCCTCTGTAATTAATTTTAACGGCTCTTCATTTGACGGGACCTGTGGTGCAAATCCTCCCTCATCTCCAACTCCGGTTGAGTGGCCTTTTTCTTTTAAAAGCGCTTTTAATGTCTGATAAACTTCAGCACCCCACCTGAGTGATTCCTTAAATGATGATGCACCATAAGGCGCAATCATAAACTCCTGTAAATCAGCACCCTGCCAGTTTGCATGTGCACCGCCGTTCATGATATTCATACATGGAACAGGTAAGACTGCATCAGAAGAATTTCCAAGATATTTCCAGAGTGGAATGCCCATAGAAGCGGCACCTGCTCTTGCAACAGCCATTGATACGGTCAAAATGGCATTTGCTCCGAATTTAGCTTTGTTTTCAGTCCCGTCAAGCTCAATCATTGCATTGTCAACTTCTCGTTGAGAGCATACATCCATCCCTGAAATTTTATCTGCAATCTCTGTGTTGACATATGATACAGCCTTTAATACACCCTTTCCGCCATATCTTTCTTTGTTACCATCCCTTAACTCAACAGCTTCGTGAATGCCTGTTGATGCACCTGACGGGCATGCCGCACGTCCAAAGACTCCGGATTCAAGATAAACATCTGCCTCAACCGTAGGATTTCCTCTTGAATCCAGAATTTCCCTGCCCTTAACACTTTTTATCGAAGTATCCATATCATACACACCCTTTAGCGGATTTATGTAAATATTCGTCAGGAACAGGAAAAAGTCTTGCGACTTCCGGCTTACAGGAGTCTAAAAAAAATGTAAAAATAAAACCACTCTGAAATTTAAACCTCCAGTCAGACAACAGACTTTTTGAAAACCACACCCCAATTAATATTGTGAAAACTGCAGTACTTGGAGGAGGACTTACCGGAATCACACTTGCCCGGTTGTTAAACGAAAAAGGTCAGGATGTATGTGTTTTTGAAAAGGAAAATGTAACAGGCGGTTTGTGCCGTTCAAAAACAAAAGACGGTTTTACCTTTGATATTGGAGGATCGCACATCATCTTTAGCCGCGACAAAGAAGTAAACGACTTCATGTGCGATGTCTTAGGAATTAACAAGGATAAAAGGAACAGAAATACTAAAATTTTTTTCAAAGGCAGTTATGTCAAATATCCGTTTGAAAACGGACTATATCAGCTCCCCCAAAATGATCGCTTCTTCTGTATAAACGAGTTTGTCAAAAATTTAATTGCGCTTGAAAAAGGCGAATTAAAAGATCCAGAAAACTTTAAAGAATGGATCTATCACACATTCGGAAAAGGGATTGCAGAATCCTATATGGTTCCGTACAATGAAAAAATCTGGAACTATCCGGCAGAGAAGATGTCTCATCACTGGGTTGACGGAAGAATCCCGAGACCTCCTGTAGAAGATATAATCAAATCCGCTATAGGAATTGAAACAGAAGGATATACCCACCAGTCTGTTTTCACATACCCAGTCAGGGGAGGAATAGAGGCGCTTGTAGATTCCCTAAAAGAGCCTGTATTGGATAAAATTACAACAGATTTTGAAGTCAGAACCATTAAAAAAGAAGAGGATGGATTTTTGGTTGGAAACGGAAGTCATGAGGTTAAATGTGAAAAAGTAATCTCAACGCTTCCGCCCAAAGTTCTTCTCTCCTGCTTGTCAGATGTTCCTGAAAATGTAAAGACAGCGTGTGAAAACCTGAAATACAACTCAATTGCATGTGTTGCAATCGGTGTAAAAGGAGAACTTGGCGATATTTCCTGGCTTTATATACCACAAAAAGAGTTGGGATACTTCAACAGAATTTCATTTCCGTCAAATTATTCAGCGGAAGTTGCGCCAGAAGGCTGTTCATCCGTTCTTGCCGAGATTACATACAACAGAGGCGATGAAATATCAAAGATGTCTGATTCAGAATTAATCAGCCACGTCACAGACGGACTTTTAGAGATGAAAATTATAAAGGACAAATCATCAGTTGTATATTCAGATGTCTCAAGATTTGAATACGCATATGTTGTATACGACCTTGACTATCTTAAAAATGTAAAAATAATGAAAAAATACTTTGAGTCCCTTGGAATCTCTCTTGTAGGCCGCTTTTCAGAGTTTGAATACTTAAATATGGATGGATGCATCCGACATGTTTTTGATTATGTTAAAAATAAAATAAATTCAGAATAACCATAGATACATTTTTTCTGACAAATACAAAATTTTTATACAGAATCTATTTCTCCATTAAATTACCAGTTTTTAGTTAATGAACAGCAGTGAAACATGTCCTTCATATCTGATACTTCTTGTTGTCGGAATAGGGGCATTTATGGACGGCCTTGACGGCGCTATTGTAAATGTCTCACTTCCTCAGATAGCATCGGGATTCAATGCGGAATTTGGACTTGCTTCTCTTGTTGTGACTGTATATCTGGTCGCACTGAGTGCCTTTATGATAATATTTGCAAAGTCGTCTGCATTTATAGGAATTAAAAAAATATACACAGGCGGACTTTTATTGTTTACAATATCCTCGGTTTTCTGCGCAGCATCATGGAATATTGAAACACTGATAGCATTCAGGGCACTGCAGGGGCTTGGTGCCGCAATGATTGCACCATCTGCTGTTGCAACAATTGCAATTCATATCAAAGAGTCAGAAAGGGCAAAATCCCTGGGAATTATTGCCGCCGCATCTGCACTTGCATTTGCAATAGGGCCTGTTGCCGGAGGCTTTATTACTGAATTTTTAAGCTGGCACTGGATATTTTTAATAAACATACCGATAGGAATTGCAGGGATGATTCTTGCAAAATATAGTCTCCCGGAAGATACCCCAAAACCATTTAGAAAAGCAGATTTTGATTATGTAGGTTCAATTCTGTTTATCATTGCAATGACATTTTTCATTCTCCCACTCGGATTTCTGGGTGGAAAAGCAGATGGTATTTTAAATCCGGCATACCTCCTCATAATATCAGCAGTCTTCTTCATCCTGTTTATTTCAGCAGAAAGAAAAGCAAAAGAACCGGTTATTGACCTTATTCTGTTTTTTGATAAAAACTTCACATATTCAACAATTTCATATTCGGTTGCCATGCTTGCATATGGTGGTCTGATTCTCATTCTTCCATTTTATTTTGAGTATATTATGGGCATGAGTCCGGGAAAATCAGGTCTGTTTCTGCTGATACCCTCGGTTTTAATAACAATTTTAAGTCCATTGGGGGGCCATATCGCAGATAAAAAAGGAGCACGGATGATATGTTTTGCATCATCAGCAGTTTTTCTAATATCATTGTCAGTAATCTTTCTTACATTCGGATTAAAGGAGATAATATGGACTGTTCTGGCTCTTATTATAATGGGCATCGGACTCGGGCCGTTTATGAGCGCGGGTTCAAGCAGGATAATTGAGCACTCAGATAAGGACAAAAAAGAGATTGCATCCGGAATTATGAGCACATCAATATATTTTGGAACAGCGCTTGGAACAGCTTTGTTTACTGCAATTTTTGGATTTTTTTCAGGCGGAGCCGGTTTAAAGATGGGTATAGAAATTTCAGTTTCAGAATTTATGACCGGTTTTAACTCTGCTGTAGGAGCAGGAATCTTTTTTAGCCTGATAATAGTTATAACCGCATATCTGGCTAAAGATAAACTAAAAACCTAAAAATTTCTTTTTTTATCGGTTGAAGAATTACCAATATATTATTGCAGATAAAACGCCAACTGATAAAGAACAAATGGCGCCAAAGATTTCAGTTGTAATCCCGACATTCAACGAAGAGGAAAATATCACCCCGTGCCTTGAGTCCCTTTGCAATCAGACAATCAAAAGAGAAGATTATGAACTGATTGTTGTAGACGGCAACTCAAAGGATAAAACACGCGAATACGCAGAAAAGCTTGCTGATGTTGTAATAATCCAGACCAGCAAAAAGGTAGGTGGTGCAAGAAATGACGGTGCGGCACTTGCAAAGTCAGATATTATTGCAACAACCGATGCAGACTGCATAATTCCCCCCGACTGGCTTGAAAAAACACTTCTGGCATTTTCAAAGGATGAAAAAATGGTTCAACTTTACGGAACAGTATATCCACTTGAACCAGGCCTCAAATTCAGATTTTACCTTGCACTTGCAAATGCTTTCTCAAGGCTTGGCTATTATACACATACCTTGTATTATACGCTTGGATGCAACACTGCATTTAGAAAAGAGGCATATATCGCTATAAAAGGATACAAGTGCATAGATGCAGGTGATGATCTTGAGATTGCACAGAGAATGAGAAAACTTGGAAAAGTCAAACTTGACACTAAAGTTCGCGTTTCGTTTTCGATGCGAAGATATGTGCAGTTTGGAACACTGAGATCACTTTATGTATGGCTGTATATTGTTTTCAAAGGCGGAGAGTCTGAAAAATACACATATGCCAGTCGCGAATACAAATAATTCAAATAATTTTTAAGGTCAAAATTTTTTTCATATACTAACAAAATTTTTTCACATAATTTTTTTAAATGAACTCATTCAGTCAGATTTATTCATTAAATTCTCTTCATTTCCCTTGCAGACAAAACGAGTTCGCGAACCTTCAGTGAAAGCTTATCATCCTGCCATTTTCTCTCCTCATCTACCGCCTTTCCCGCAATTCTGACTGCTTTTAAGGCGTAACCTGCCGCACCAACACAATGATCTGCCATATGGGCTGTTGCAGCAGCGTGCCCTGCAGAACGGGCAATGACTGCAAACAAAGAATCCGTTGATTCTCCTGCCGCAGAATGGACTTCTCTTGCTGCTTTTATCGCATCACCCACAGGGGCAATTCCCTCTGCCCAGTCTCTTCCTGCAGAAATCGCTTTTTTTACCCGCAGGTCTTTTATATCACCATACAGAGGAAAAACATGCTCTGCACAGTCGCATGCCCAATTCATAAGCAGGCAGTGATCCTCTTTTTTCAGGAGTCCGCCACGATGTTCTGCAACAAATCTGATGTCACGCATTCAACTGTCCATCACCCTTACTAAAATGTTCATGATACTAATTTTTCATACAAATTTTTCTTACAAATGTTTTACACAAATATTACATATCCTGATTCATGCAATATTCCCTGTCATGTTTCATGTAAACATTTCATATAAATTACAAATCTGTTTTTCAGGGTATATTTAATGGCATTTAACCGAAATTAAAAAAATCCTTACTCCAAAAGCTCATAACTGCTCATTACAACCGGCCCTTTTAATGTATCAAGAACTCTCTCAAGCAAAACTCCCTCCCTTGGGGGTGTCTTATGCCCAAATGACGCACGGATTGCAAGAGTTGAAAATGAAACAGCTCTGTCAAGCGCTATCGGAAGGCTGTCTCCCTTAAGAAGGCTTCCAACAAGAACGCTTGCGAATGCATCTCCGGTACCGGGATAATGTGTAGGGATATAATCGCATGCGACCTTCCAAAGCCTCTCGTCACATCTGTCATATGCAAGAACAGATGTCCTGTTGTTTGAACTGTCAAGAGGAACACTTGTAACTACTACAATTGAAGGACCCATATCTGCAAGTCGTGGAAGCCATGAACGCACAGTATCCTCATCAATTGAATCGCTGTATGGCTCATCAAGAAGAAGTGCGGCTTCAGTAATATTTGGAGTTATAAGGTCGGCATCTTTAACATACGATCTCATCCTTAGAACCATGTCATCAGTAATCGGCCCGTATGTAACACCATTGTCACCAAGAACAGGATCAATTACAACAAAGGGGTTACACGGCTTTTTTAATGATTTAATAAACCCTGCCACAATATCCATCTGCCGCGAGGAACCCAAAAAGCCACTATATATTGCATCAAAACTAACTCCCAGCTTTATCCAGTGTGAAACACTCTCTTCCATAAAAGCGGTCAGATCCTTAAAGCAGTAATCTTCAAAACCGGAGGTATGTGTCGATAAAACTGCCGTTGGAAGCGGACATACCTGAATCTCCATCGATGAAAGAATCGGAATTACAACTGTTAAAGAAGCACGCCCGAATCCGGAGAGATCATGTATTGCCGCAACTCTTTGTATTGGATTTCTAATCAAAAATGCCACCATTCCTCTGATATATCTAAAGATTTCTGTAATATTATCTAAAACCCATATGGCATCAAATCTGCTGTTACAGACCTCACCAAAAAACCCGACCAAATGATTTATCTAAAATACCGGACCACATAAAAATGATGTCTGACGAAACTGAAGGCGTAATGCTTGTTGCAAAATTAATGGCAGTATCTGCACGTACTGCACCAAAGGCAAAAGGCAGCGACATCATTTCAGTCAGGATAGCATCAGGTAAAGATTTAATAACACTTGCCGAAGCTATGAAAAAATTCGGAGAAGAAAACAGCCTTGGATTTTTTATCCGCGATGCAGGATGCATAGAAAAAAGCGACTGTTGCATAATTATCGGTGCATTGCCAGACGCCAGTCTCGGACTTAACTGCGGGGGATGCGGCTTTTTGACATGCAGGGAAATGCTCGCCGCCCAGAAAAAAAACAAAGGCAGAAATTCAGCTTTTTTTGGACCGAACTGTGCAATAAGACAGGCAGATCTTGGAATTGCAGTTGGTTCTGCGGCAAAGACCGCGTCAATGCACAATGTTGACAACAGAATTATGTTTTCGGCAGGCGTTGGAGCACTGAAACTCGGTTGGCTCGGAGAAGCAAGCGTTGCATACGCAATACCGCTGTCGGCCTCAGGTAAGAGCATTTTCTTTGACAGAAGCATTCATGAAAAAAAAACTCAGGAATGATTCGATGAAGATGGGAGTTTCGTTTTCATCCAAATTAGAAATTACCGCTCTATTCTAGACTTGGAGAATTTATGTCTAAGATAATGATCCGTGGCGGAGACCTGGATCTTGTTGAGTATGAATTCTCACCGTTCAGTGTTGGTGAGAATATAAATACACTCAGTATAGAAAAGAAAAAATTTGATTTAAAACCGGATTTACAGCCTGTTGAAGTAAAGGTTCCGGCAAGAATCCACCTGACAGTTCTGGACATGAACCGTTTTTCGCCGGACAGGCCCGGCGGCGGAGGACTTGGATTTGCAATTCAGATCTATACAACAGCTATTGTAGAATGTACAGAATCTAAAACAGAGATCGATTTTTCAAGAGAGCCTATCATCAGACACTTTACAGAGGTCTTTAAAAAAGCTTCAGGCTACAATGGCGGATTTAAAATTTGTGTCCGCGATCATGAAAGAAAACATGTTGGTCTTGGTTCAACAGGCTCTGTTATGCTTGCAGTTGGCCATGCGATGAACAAGGCTGTTGGAAGCCCGCTTTCATGTGAAGACATCAGACTTTTAATCGGATATAATTACGTTGAGGAAACAATTGACGGGCGAATTATAGGTGGATTTGAAACAGGTGTCGGACCTGCGGCGGCAACTTACGGCGGGATGGCTGTAATGGGTGACGAACTCTCATTAGTCCATCACTGCAGTTTTGCGCCTGATAAAAATGTCTTCATAATTATTCCTCCAACAGAGGCAAAAGCCTCAGGAGATGATGAATTCAGGCTTTTAATGAACAGGGCCAGAACTCTTGACTACAGAGACAGGGAATTAAAGGCATATCTTGTGCTTATGGATTTAATCCCCGCACTGCGCAGAAATGATCTTAAAAGAGCAGGCGATATAATCTGGGAGATGGATTTCAGAGGCTCGAAGCGTGCCGAAGTTGAGCACAACTCTTTTGAGATCTATCATTATATGAGTATTTTAAAAGAGGCAGGACTTGAATTTGTAGGAATGAGCTCCGTTGGACCTTCAATTGCAGTGATCACCGAAAAGAGCAGGAATGAAGTGACTGAACTTATGAAAAACACAGGCCTTGAGATTGCGCTTGAGACAAAAGTTGATAACACAGGAATCAGGTTTATTGAAAATCCCGGAGAATTTAATTAATTATAATTGAATTGCTGGTGATTTAAAACTGGTTTTCAGTCGATTTCAAATTGAAATTTTTGAAATCATCCACCAGTTTTTCTTGAATTTTTATTATTCAGGATTCCCTTTTTGTTTTATATTCTTTGATTTTAACAGCCATATTTTTATTTCCTGAACTTTTTACAGCCGACTTAAATTACAGTAACGCTTTTTGCAAGATTTCTCGGTTTGTCAACATCACGTCCAAGCAAAACGGCGGTTTTGTAGGCAAGTACCTGAAGAATGACAGATGCTGTTATTATCTCAGATATTTTTGAAGAGTCAGGGAGAGGAATATACAAATCACAAATTTCCATCAGATCGATATCATCTCCGGTACCTATAGCAATTACCGGTGCACCCCTGGCTTTAATCTCTTTTATGTTTGACATCATAACAGGATATGATTCATCCTTTGTGCATAACGCAATTACAGGAGTATTTTCACAGAGAAGAGAAAAAGGCCCGTGCTTTAACTCTCCGGCAGCGTAGCCTTCGGCATGGATGTAAGTAATCTCCTTCATCTTAAGAGCCCCTTCAAGAGATACCGGATAAAATACACCACGGCCTACAAAAAACATGCTCTCTGAATTTTTGCAGAGTTCAGCCGCAGGCTCTGCATCAAACATCAATGCTTCTTCTAATACTGCATGTATCCCGGACAATTCCTCTTCTATATCATATTCGGAAAGACAGGATACAATTTTTAATAAAACCGCAACCTGGGCAGTGAATGATTTTGTCGCCGCGACACTGATTTCAGGTCCGGCAAGTGTGTACAAAACATGATCTGCGGCTCTTGTTACAGAACTTCCAAGAACATTTGTAATAGCAAATGTTGTGCAGTTTTCAGACTTTGATGACTTTAGGGCAGAAAGGGTATCAGCTGTCTCTCCGGACTGTGTGACTGCAATCATGACAGAATCCCTGCAGGGTGTGAAATTTGAAAATTCTGAGGCAATTTCGACACGAACAGGTATTTTACAGTATTTTTCCATCAGGTATCTGAATATTATTCCGGCATGATAAGATGTTCCACAGGCAACAACGGTAATTAAAACTGCTTTTTTAAGGGCTGATATGACATCCTCATCAATTTTTTTTGCAAAACTGTTATAGAAAACATCCGGCTGTTCAAAAATTTCTTTCTGCATGAAGTGCTCAAAACCGCCCTTTTTGGCAGAATCAAAATCCCACTCCACAATTTCAGGCATTCTTACAACCTTCTCACCGCTGTTGTAAATACATATATCAGAATCTGAAATATCTGCAAAATCGCCGTCTTCTAAAAATATCATCTTCTGTGTATATTCGATAACAGGAGTCATATCAGACGATGCAAACATCTCCCCGTCACCCATTCCAATTACAAGAGGACTTGATTTTTTGGCCGCAACAATTCTCCTTTCATCCCCGCAGACTGCAAGAAAAGCATATGAGCCTTTCAGTACATCTGCGGTTTTAAATACGGCATCCAGCAAATTTCCAGCATAATACTTCTCAATCAGGTGAGGAATAACCTCAGTATCAGTGTCTGATTTAAACGTATGACCTTCGGACTCAAGCATCCGCTTAAGCTCTGTATAATTTTCAATTATACCGTTATGTACAACTGCAATATTTTCCTCGCAGTCAGTATGCGGATGGGCATTGATGTCATTAGGCACACCATGTGTTGCCCATCTGGTATGACCTATTCCAACCGGGCCTGAAAGAGAGATGGCTGATTTACCAAGGTCTGAAATCCTTCCCTGCTTTTTTACAACTTCGATTCCATTATCTGCTATTGCAACACCAAATGAATCATATCCACGATATTCAAGCCGTTTTAATCCTTCAACAACAACAGGCGCCGCATTACGCCTTCCGATATACCCGACAATTCCACACATGAGAAGCCTCTTCTTACATCACTATCGAACTGTCGGGCAGTTTTCCCTCGATTACCCCGCCTTTCTCAATTCTGGAGAGATTTCCGACAATACATTGCTTAAAAACCGTAAACGGAGCGGAATTTACACTCTCACCTATAATCGCACCAAAATGCCCCCTGACAATTTCATCTCCTAAATTCTGAAGATATGTGCCTGAAACAGAAGATGTATGATCCAAAAGAACAGAACCCTCACCAACGACAGAATCTATAATTCTTGAATGAGAGCCAATTGCAGAATCATCCATCAATATTGAATTTTCAACAATTGTGAAAGGCTCAATCCTGACTCTTGAACCAATGGAAGTCCCGGGCATTATACATGTATGAGGGCCGATATAAGTGTCTTCACCAATTACTGCAGGACCTTTTATGACAGCATAGGGACTTATAACAGTTCCTTTCCCGACAGAGACAACACCTGACATTACAGAACTTTTGCTCATCTCTCCAGCAAGAGAGGACCTGACTGTCTTTAAAGCAACTTTGTTAAGCATCAAAAGATCCCAGGGATAAATAGAATCATGCCATCCGATTGCATTTATCGCCTTAATAGCAGTTCCTTTTTTTATTATCATATCTATAACATCAGGAATCTGGCAAAATGACAGATAATCAAAAATCTCAGGAGTGAGGGAAAATATTCCGGTGCTGACAGTCATATCTCCGGACACTGCCGGTTTTTCAACAATTCCTTTGACATAACCATCCTCAACCTCAACAACGCCATAATTAGACGGATAAGGATGTTTTACAACAAGCATCGAATTTTTTTCCTTTTTTATCCTTGCAATAGATTCCGCATCGATATAGTTGTCTCCCGGAAGAAGCAGGAAATCCTCTTTTATAAGACTTTTTGCACATAAAAGGGCATCTGCCGCTCCAAGCTGTTTGTTTTGATAAGCAACTTTGACCTCTGCATCAAGTTCATTTAAATATCTTATCAGCTGTTCACGCCTGTATCCGGCAACAACAATAATATCTCTGATTCCGTTTTTTATGAGAGCATCTATTACATAACCAATGATAGGGCGGTTGGCAACCGGAATCATAACCTTGGGCTGACCACGTGTCAGAGGCCTTAACCTGGAACCTTCACCACCTGCAAGAATTACTGCCTGCATTTTATCTTACCTTCCGATTTTAACATCATCTTCAATTTTCCCTTCAATAAAAGAACCAGGCGCCGCAAAAACCCGGCTTCCAATTACAGTGCCTGTATTTACTGAACAGTTTATGCCTAGCTGAACATTGTCTCCAACAACTGCACCAAATTTTCGTCTGTTTGTATCCTGACCATGGACTTTTACATTTTTTCTGTCATGTCGCAGATTAGCAATCTTTGTTCCCGCACCGAAATTGCATCCTGAGCCAATTACACTGTCACCAACATAATTGAAATGAGGTATTTTTGTATCAGGGAATATTATGGAATTTTTTAGCTCTGTTGAATGTCCGATATGGCAGTTATCACCAATTGCACTACACCCCCTTATGTATGCATGAGGACCTATTATGCAGTTTTTACCTATGATACACGGCCCTTCAATGTATGTACCGGATTTGATGACACTTCCCTCTCCAAGAATCAGATTCCCGTTAATAAAAACACTTTCCTCAATTGTTCCGAAAATTTCATCATCAAAAACCTTCATCATAGATTCGTTTGCATCCAAAAGATTCCAGGGATCTCCAATGTCAAGCCATGATGACAGAAGAGAAGAATGAAGCTTCCTGTCTTTTATGTAATCTGAAAGTGCATCAGTAAGCTCATATTCTCCACGATCTGATAGGGAAAGTGTTTTTAAAATATTGAATATTTCACAGTCAAAAAGATATATACCGGCATTTATTATATTTCCATGAGGTGTTTTGGATTTTTCAACAAGCTCTTTTACAACTTTTCCTTCAGATACAACCACTCCAAAATCCTCCGGATGGGTGCTTTCAAAAGTTCCAACACAGGGCGCATTTTCTGTCAGGAAATTTCTGATATCTGAAGGCTTTATAATCATATCTCCGTTTAAAAGAAGAAATCTTTCACTTACAAGACCTTCTGCCGCCAAAAGTGCATCTGCAGTTCCCATCTGACGTCTTTGTGTCGCATATTTTATTTTTACTCCAAAATCCGTGCCATCTTTGAAATAATTTCTAATAGCCTGTTCATGATAACCAACAACAAATACAAAGCTTGTTATTCCTGATTCAATGACTGCTAAAAGGAGGTGTTCAAGCATCGGTTTGTTTGCAACCGGAATCATGACTTTTGGCCGCTTGGAAGTAAGAGGGTTCATCCTCTTTCCCTCTCCGGCGGCAAGAATTACACATTCCATCTGATAAAACTCCTTAATTTAACTGCTTATATTTTTTCCCTGCGGATTTGAGAAGGCTGTACCCCCGGCTTCTCATAGATTTAGCAAGATCTTTTGTTTTTCCTTCTGCTGTGATTCTGACCTTTGGTTCTGTACCGCTTGCACGAATAAGGCACCAGCCATCTTCATCTGCAATTCTAATCCCATCTGTTGGATTTTCAGCACCTAAAATCTTCATAATCCCAACTGAGTCAGGACACATATATGAGGATCTCAGAATCGGATAATCAGGCATCTCATCAATTAATGTTGATATTTTGTTTTCAGATGCAATACTGCAGAATAATGCGGCGGCATAAATTCCATCAGGGCAAAGGGTGTGCTTCGGAAAAATCCAGCTTCCTGAAGGTTCTCCTCCAAAATCACCCCACTCGATCAGTTTTTCAGATACAAAGGAATCTCCAACAGGCGTTCTTTTAACCTCCGCTATCTCTTCAATAGCCATTGATGCATCAACAGTAGTTACAACTTTTTTTGCACCGATGTGCAAAGCAAAAAGCATCAGCAGGTGATCCCCTCCTATAAACCTGCCCTTTTCGTCAAATGCCATAAACCTGTCAGCATCGCCGTCATGAATTAATGCACCATCAGAACCGCTTTTAATAATCATATTATGAATGTAGGACAGATTTTTCTCAAGCGGCTCGGAAGGTCTTGGGAATCGACCGGATACATTGCAGTTTATACAGTTAATTCTGACACCTGCAGTCGTTAGAAGAGAGGGTGTTATCATGCAACCTGCCCCGCATCCACAATCCAGAACCATATTTATTTTGCCGTCTATTGATATCTCTTTTAAAACAGCCTCTTTATGAGGTGTTATTATATCCATCTCTTTGATTGTGCCCTGTCTTTCAAAAACAGCCTTTGGTTTTTTTTCAATTTTATCTTCTGTTTCACTCTGCTGTTTTTTTGTAAACGAAGAACCATTAGGATTTATAAGTTTCAGTCCATTGTAAGATTCAGGATTATGTGATGCGGTAATACAGCATCCAGCATCCATTTTTCCGGTCGCATGTGCAATAGTAGGTGTGGGTGCAACTCCACCATCATATACATCAGCGCCGCAAAACATAGCCCCTGCCATAAAAGCATCCTGAAGTGCAGGGCCCGTTGACCTTGAATCTCTCCCGGCAACAATCCTGTCTCCGGGATTTGCAATAGCATAACCTGTCTTTAGAGAGAGAAAAAGAAGTTCCTGATCAAATTTCCGTCTGATTCCGGATGAACCAAAAAGCATATTATTTGTTTTTTACTTCTTTGAAGATATAAATTGGCAATATTAACTATTTGGAAAAAGAAGACTTTTCTTAAGATCAGGATCATTTACAAATCACATTTATAATAGAAAATAATAGAAAGAGAATATATACACATTTATTATGGGTCATTTAAAAAAATTATGAGAAATATGGCTCTTCGCTGTTTTGAATGGGTGAAATTTAATCAGTTGGATCAGCAATTCAGCCAGAAATCTCAGGAATTGATCAGTTAGATTAAGGAATGTGTTATAATCCTGCTGAAAACCCGGATGATTCAGTAGAAGTTGTAATAACTACCCACACGATCTGACGAAGAGCCAGAAATATATACATCCAGAAAAAAAATGAATTTTATTTTTATCTCCATGTAGAATTATATATTTGCAGAATTATTTTTGCTTTTTTAGGATTTTTTTCATTTTTTCCTGGCATAAGGGCAGAAATACTCATGATTTTCAATCGTACAAATTCCGGATGTTTCAGGGCCTGTGAATATCACACGCTTTTTAGTTAGAAATTCTTCGGTTATATTTAGTTTTTCATCATCAAATAAACCCTCGCCGGATACCAGAATAATATCAGCGTCTTCTGGGCAAGCTGCTATATTTTCAGATACTATATTAGATATTTCAGGAGTAAAGCCGTTTAAGAAAACTTTTTTATCACCGATTATTTCTTTTAGCTCTTTTAAACAGGCATCATGTGAATCTTTCCCGCAGGCTCGTGCAGTCCTCGAAAAGCACATGAAATAACTAAGAACATTTAAAATTGCACATGCTGCTGTCCTCTGAACAGGAGAATCTAAAGGCTGTCCGTACATAAAAGAAACCTTTGTCTTCAACTCCAGAGGGTATGAAGTTGCAATCTCAACATGTTTTCCTCCATATGAAGCTTTTATACACTCACCATTTAGATACTGACATTTTTCCGGTTTTTGTACTTTTGAAAAAGTAACTACTCCGTCATCACAGCCGCTTCCGTAAATTTTTGTTTCAAGCTCTTTTACAGCTTTTGAGATAATATTCATTAAAACCAATTCCTCATTTTGCTATGAAAATTTTTCATAATTTTCTAAACATTTTTGTTCAATTTCAATTTTTCGTGCAGTTCACATTTATAATTCATCTGTCACTTTTTTGTTTATTTTTTATTTTTATCTTTTTATTCCGGGATTAATTAACAAATTGTCATCAGAAAGTATAACTCTTGCAGGTGAACCGTCAAGACCTTTAAACCTAAGTGGAAGGGCACACATCCGATATATTCCCTCATTTACAACAGAGAGATCAAGAAGTTCAATTATAACGATGTTACTCATAAGGAGGATTTTATGGACGCTTCCATCACCTTTGTACATCTCAATAGAGGGAGAGTCAATACCAATTAAAAAAACACCCTGTTCTTTTAAATAAGCCGCGGCTTCATAGGTTATATGCGGAAAATCCTCCTCAAATACATGTTTTCCGGAGAATGCGGTTTTTAAAAGAACTCTTTTTGCCCCAAGAACTTTTCCCTTAAGATCATATCTTCCAATTGAGCCTTCAACAGTTGTCAAATCAATAACTCTTGCCTCGCCGGTTAATACACTGACTGGGATCCTGTCAACCGTCATCGCAGACTTTAGGTAATGCGATGGTGCATCAATATGTGTCCCGCTGTGACTTGAAAAACAGACTTTTGAAACCCGGCATCCACAATCATCAATCGGGTTAATTTTTATTTCAGGATCCCCCGGATAGATAATAGTGCTTTCAGACAACTCGCGGGTAATATCATAACTGGGCATCTAATAAAAAGAAGAGTGTATTGTTTAAAAACCTGACTCAGCAGCATCAATTGCCATGTTAATCTTCTTCTGAAGAGAATCAGGAAGACCTTTTATTTTTACGTCAAGGAAACCACGGATAATTGTTGCTGTTGCCTCCTCTTCATCAAGTCCGCGTGCCATTAAGTACTCTATCTCATCGCGGGCAATTTTCCCAACCGCGGCTTCATGTGAAAGTTCGGTGTTTGTAAGCCGGCCTTCAATCTCAGGGATAGCATGAATTGTTCCATCCTTTAAAATGAGTCCTTTGCATTCAATATGCCCTTTTGTTCCTGGTGCGGCACCAATTACATGTGCACGGGATACTGACTTTCCGCCGGTTGTGATAAGACGTGATATGAGCTCGGCACTTGTTCCTTCTGCATTCAATATTGCACGCTGGCCAAGATCCAGTTCAGAACCTTTTGGCGCAACAACGATTGAATTAAATCTTGCAACAGCATTTTTTCCAACAAGATCAGCAACAGGATACATCTGAACATATCCGACAGGATTCATGCTGACATAATTTGAAAGGAATGTTCCGTTCTCCTCAACAACTGTTGCACTTCTTGGAATTACCCTGATGTTTTCTCCCCAGGTATGAATCATAGTGTTTGTTACAAGAGCGTCTTTTCCAACATAAATCTCAGTTATTCCATAATGTGTTCCTTTCTTTTTGCCTGAACTGCTTGTACATCCGGTTATAAGATGAAGTTCTGCTCCTTCTTCTGCAACAATTATGTTATGAACTGTCTGGATTTCGACACTCTTCATAAAAAGGCAGGACTGGAGTGGGAATACGTTTTTGCTTCCCTTTCTTGCGATTACACAAAAACCGCGTGGACCATCCATATCCTCTTTTTCAGAAACTATTTTTGTTGCCTCATCTTTATCCCGTTTTACAAGATTCCAGTATTTGTCCTTTAACCAGTCATATTTATTCAGGGCAATATCGAGCGGAAGCATCTCAATTCCTTCAATACTGGAAGAGGAATGATTTATGTGCTGATCTGTTTGGATGAAACTTCCGGACCTGTTTTCTCCTTCTAATTCAATACCTGTCATCTCAAGGCGATCTTTATCTTCAGGAGATAATGATGTAATTAATTCTTCTGACACTTTATACACTCCTGATAGCCCTTTTCCTGAATCAGCTTTAAAATTTCGCGTGGGTTTCCATGACACTTAATCTCTCCGTCACACAGCATATGACCTGTATCTGCGTCAATATAATCAAGAATGTATCCTGTATGAGTAATTATAAGGCCGGATTTGTGTCTGTCGATTATGTGCCTGTCTTTTTCGACAAGTTTTGCTATTGAATGCCCGATTAGTGATATATTCTCAAGGTCAACACCACTTTCCGGTTCATCAAGCATAACAAAATCAGGATTCTGGATTAAAAGCTGGAGCACCTCACTTCTTTTTATTTCTCCGCCGGAAAATCCTGAATTTACATCTCTGTCCATAAAGTTGCTCATATTCATCTGAGAACCAAATTTTCCGATATTTTCAGGTGCGCTTCCTGACAATGCCGACAGGAGTTTTCCAAGTTTAAGTCCTGCTATTGTCGGAGGACGCTGAAACATCATTCCCATTCCATATCTTGCTCTTTCATGAAGGGATAATCCTGTCACATCGCGACCCTTGAAGATAATTTTTCCCTCTGTAATTTTATAGCTGGAAAAGCCCATTATTGCACGAAGGAGAGTTGTCTTGCCAGATCCGTTCGGACCCATAAGAACATGCGTTTCACCTTCCCCAATGTGAAGGTTGACATCATGAAGGACTTCTTTTCCCTCAACTTCTACATGCAGATCAGTTACTTTAAGCATATTTTATTCACCACTGATATTGCTTAGTGTTTTACTGTTTTGGTTATATTTGGTTATAGTAATGTCGGATTTGATAATCAGAATTAATCGAAATATTCAGACTTTTCATTCTGATATGGGGGTCATGAAATTATCAATTTATGTAAAATCCGGATGAGGATGCGTTTTTGATTACACAAAAATTCGATGATAATCTATCGGGTATTTTAGACTTTCATAACAAATAAAATTTCAAACGGCAACAGAAGTTTTACCGGGAAATGTCAATGAAACAAATTTTTTTTACTTTTTTATACTTTTTAATCAGAATTATACTTTCGCAGTGCACGGACTAATCCAATATATAAGACATGCATAATTCAGGATTATGTCAGATACTTTCCAGAGTCTTGCAGACAGGGCGGCGTGCCAGAGGCAGGTTATCAGAAAAAGCCAGTTTTCAAAAATTATATTCTCAGGCGGAAGTCAGGACACATCACATAGAAATTTGAGCAAATACAAAAAAAAGATTGATCCTGACCTCAAAAAAACCAAAACTGACAGAGCTGTCATTATAATCTGTTAATCACCATAATTTGATATATTAAATGCAAAAAAAGTCAGATGATTTGTTAAAAAAATATTTCAGATGCGACAATATCGGGCATTAAACTCATCTGGTGATGATGAAATCCTTTTATTGATTATCCTCCATGCAAGCAGAAGTGCAATCAGATCAGTTGCATTAACATAGCGTTTTTCAGCGAAAAGAGACAGAGGTCGCATTTTTATCTGATCTTCAATTCCCTTTTCAAGGTATCTGACTACATCATACTGAAATTCACCATCAAGGAAAAGAGCTCCTGATTTTCTGCCGTATTTATTTGTGTGTTTAAATCCCATGCAGAAATTTCTGTCAGACAGTGAATTTATGGCAAAAAGATTGAAGTTTAATGATATATTCTGAATTGTTTCATCAATCTTCTCCTGATATAATGTTACTTTATAGACATTTCTTGCATTCTGAACTCTTTTTCCATATGTAGAATCTGATATTTCAATGACAGCATTTGCATGCTTTGCCTGAGGTTCAACAAAATTTTTGTAATCGGCATCTCTTGATTTTAATTCAGCCAAAACATCCTCTTTTTTATAGCCCCTGTCCATTACATCCCGATTTATCTTCCAGCTGTATTTCACATTCGTGTCAGGATTTACAAAAATTGTAAAGTCTATAAGCTCCCTTAACCGGGATGTAAAAAAAGTGTGAAGCCCTTCAAGGATAATTATTTCTGACGGAGCATAAGGTACAGGCGGGTCAAACATTCCGGTCTTATGATTGTAAACAGGCTTTTTTATTGTAATTCCGTCTTTTAGATTAGCAACATGCTCCTCAAGCAAAGAAAGATTGTTGGCTTCAGGTGCAAGAGGAGTTATATTCCTTTTTTTTCTCTCCTCTCTGTCGAATGTGTGATAATCATCAAGAGTTATTGTCGATACAATATCATCCCCAAAAATTTTTCTTACAGAATTTGTAAAAGTAGTCTTTCCTGAACCGGAATCTCCTGCAACGCCTATTATAAAGACACGGGGCGATTTAATTATAATATCTCTGAAATTTTCATTCCCTGTCATTTAAAAAAACTCCTGTCTGTTTGTATAGCGTATTATTATACTGCCAAACATTATCTGCTGTTTTATAAAAACCTTCATGAAATTATCATTTTATGCACCGGTTTTATGTAAGTTACGAAGTAATTTTTCATGTAAAAGCCCGATGATGAGCATTTTTTATCACACAAAATCTATGATAATCTATTCGAGATTTTAACTTTTATAGCAGATCAATCCCTTTTTTTTGTGAATAGAAGCTATCATTTTTTTATTTTTTTCTATTCTTTTTTTATTATTTTTAGGTTTTTTTCTGTTTTTCTATAATCAAAAAAAATCCAGTTAAGGTAGCATATAAATAAGATTGAAACATCAGGTATGACAGGCAAAGGTGCATACCAGAACTGACGCCTCAATGCACGTCTTTCATAAACTCATTAATCCTTCATAAAATCATGGAAAGGCGAATGGAAAACTACTAAAATTAATTTCTCTGAAGGTGAAAATTAAAAATTTCAGGAGGTTTGGAATTTGAGCGAAGATGATGAGATAGAAAAAGATGAACTTGAAGAACTGGCACTTTTTTGCACTCTTAATAAAGATACAGTAAATGCGATTATAAAAGAGATTAAACAGGACAAAAGAGGAGTTACAATAACAGATATCGCTGAGAAAACAGGCCTTAATAAAAACACCGTGAGAAAATATGCTCTTATTTTGACATCCGCCGGCCACATAGAAGAACGTTCGTGCGGGCATACAAAAGTTTTTACAATTTCAAACAGAGTCGGGCTTACAAACCTCCTGGATTATGTAAATGAAGGTATTATGCTTTTTGATAATGAAAAAAATGTCATTTACAAAAACAAATTTTTCCATGATTTTTTAAGAATTGACGATAAAGGGCTTAAAAAATTGACTGATAATGAAATATTCAAAAAAGGTATTTTAAAGATAGCAATCACAGGATTTGCGGAGAAAGAGATAGAACTGGAGATAAAAAAAGGCATGAAAATCAATCTTAACTTGCGATTTGTTGCAGTAAACAGTTTTGATGGTAAAAAACTAACTGCAATTTTTGTAAAATCATGAAAGAAATATCGCACGGATTGGATTTGTAATAAAAGTCAAAATTCCTGATAAACTTATCATCACTTTTTTGTGTGATGAAAAAAGCTCATCATGTGCGTTGCTATGAAAGTCAAAAATATCTGATAGACTTATCATCACTTTTTGTGTGATGAAAAAAGCTCATCATGTGCGTTTTACATGAAAGTTACTTCATAACTTACATGAAACAGTTAGCATGAAATATAATTTCATGGACGTTTTCATGGTAAATCAAAACCAAAAAGAGTCTATTTCTCACTATTTAAAGCACAAAAAACACACCTCTTGAAACCTGCGAAAACACTCCCAAATGGAGGACAAACCACCTTTATCAGACATAATACTTAAATCAGGGATTATAATTTCAGGCCGGATGAATTTTATCAGATTCTTAATGAGGAAAATTTTTTTCCAAACACTGATCCAAAACAAATACTTGCGCAGATTTCTCAAAAACAAAGAGGTTCTTCTTACAGGATGGACTTAAACAATGCCAGTTATTATGAGCTTGTGCAAATTCCGGGGATTGGAAAAAAAGGCGCAGGAAAAATCTCCAGAAAAAGAAAAAAAAATAAAATTTCTTCTGTAGATGATCTCTCACGCCTTAAAATTTAAGGCAGAACTGCAATTCCATATATAATCTTCAATAATTCAGATTATCAGTCATTAATCACGGAATTTTAAAGTAAATAATGAAAAAAAAAGAGACAAATGAGAATCAAGAAATTTTTGTTCAGAATTGTCAAATAAAATAGTATTTAGCAGATCCAGTCAATTTATACTAAATATTCTGATAAAATACCTGCCCAAAAAAGGCATTTTATAGTTATGGTGAAGAATGCAAACCGGATATCTGCCAAATGACAAAAAAATAACACAATATTTCTCCTTAATAATTACAGGAACAACAGCCGCGGCACTGGTAATTACAATCGTCTGCCTCACTCACAATATAGACACTATTTATTATCATTTATACTACATTCCAATAATAATCGCGGCAATCTGCTATCCAAAAAAAGGATTTTACTTTACTCTTCTTCTGACAATTCTTTTTTTGTTCATAACATTTGTAATAACCAAAGGAGAAGAAGGCATATTTTATGAGAATATCATAAGGAGTATTGTCTTTATCGGAGTTGGCGCAATTGCATCAACTCTTTCTGAAGTACTCCGTGAAGACAGTCTGAAATATCAAAGACTTTTTGATAATTCAGGCGCGGCGACTGCAGTAATCAGCAAATCAGGAAAAATAATCTATTGCAATAAAGACTTTGAAAGAATTACCCGGTATGACTTCAAAGAACTCAAAAAAAAGTTTTTGCCTGAACTGATAAGCTCTGATGACAGAGATGAAATTTTTAAAAAACCTGAAGATACTTTACAAAAACCAGATGTAAAAAAGCAAATTCATCCTAAAGAGCTAAAAAATGCAGAAATCAAAATTGTGAAAAAAAATGGTGAGACATGCTATACTCTGGCATCACTGCACAAAATAAATGAACTTGGAATAATTTTATTGTCAGTAATAGATGTTTCATTAAAGGTAAAAACAGAAAAAATCCTAAAAATCAAAGAAGAAAGATACAAAAATCTCTTTCAGCAATCAACAGATGCAATCTTCATTCATTCTGTAAAAGGAAAAATATTTGATGCAAACAAAAATGCCTGCAAACTGACAGGATACACACTGGATGAATTAAAAGAGATAAATTTGACAGATCTTCACCCGGATACAGAGGCTGAAAAGATTGAAAAATGTATTGAATCCCTGGAAAATTCAGGTCATTGTGAATTTGAAAGCATATTTAAAAATTCAAACGGCAATACAAATTATATTGACATCCGATCAGTTATCGTTGACAAAGACACAATGGTTGCTCAGTCAATAATACGCGATATAACTCTTCGCAAAAAAAATGATAATGCCCTTCACACAGCTTCTAAAAAGCTTAGCATTCTATCCTCAATAACAAGACATGACATCATAAATCAGATAATGGTTGCTTTAGCAAACCTTGAATTTGCAGAGATGGATTCAAAGGATGAAAATATACTACCTTATCTTGATAAAGCAGGTGCATCTGTGAGAATAATTCAAAAACAGATTGAGTTTAGCAAAGATTATCAGGATATGGGTGGAAAGCCTCCAAAATGGCAGAATATTGAAGAGATTATTCAAATATCTCTAAACAACCAGAATATTCCTGAAAATATCTCAGTATATTCTGATGTCGCCGGTGTTGAAATCTACGCTGATCATATGCTTGAAAAGGTCTTTTCCAACCTTATTGGAAATTCGCTTATGCATGGAGGAAATTTTACTGAAATCAAAATAATGTTGGGAAATGATGATGGATTTTTCAGAATAAATTACTCAGATAACGGATCTGGAATTCCAAATGATAAAAAAGAGTTCATATTCAGGGCAGGTTATGGAAGCAACCAGGGTTTTGGACTTTACCTTGTAAGAGAAATTCTGGCAATCACAGGTATTTCAATAGAAGAGACAGGAATCTTTGGCAAAGGAGTAAATTTCGAGATTAAAGTTCCGGCAAATGACATTAGATTTATAGGAAATTGAAATCAAAAAGCAATTTTCTATTCCCATTAAAAAAAATCTGATTTGCGATAAAAGTCTGAAATCCAAAAAAGACTTATCAACAGTTTTTGTGTGATGAAAAACGCTCATCATGTGCGTTGCTATGAAAGTTACTTCATGACATAAATGAATAAAGCCTGAATAATTCGTTTCATTCATGTTTTCATAAAAACTACCGGATTGAGAATTTTTTCCGGAACAATTTTAAATTTTTATCTTTCACTAATCCATATCATTTCAAACAGCAGATTAGATTAAACATAAATTACATAACTATCATTTATGGAAGAGCTTCCAGAATATCAGATATGTCCCAAGTGCGGCAAAAGAAGTACTCCTTATATGGAGAATTGCTGGAATTGCGGCCAGTCCTTTTTTGTTGAGACAACGACCATAATCAACACAGATGAAGCAAAAGAAACAGAAGAAATTGTTCCCGGAGCAGAAGCAGATTTTGAGCCTGAAAAAATTTCACCATGCAGATTAGATGAGATGAATTTTACAGACAGAATGTTTGCATACAGCCTTCTTTTTAGTGGAGAAATGGTTATTGAATTCTGCAACTGTGATATCTGTAAAGAAGCCTTTAAAGAATCTCTCGCATTCTTCAAAGAGTCAGATCCTGAAGCAGAAGAAATCAAAAAAGAGGCTGAAGATACAGAAATTGAAGGAATGATTCTTGATTTATCCGGACTGGGTCTTTAACATAAATTTTTAAAAAGAAATTATTAAAACAATTCTTTTTAAAAAAACTATTTTTTAACAGAATAAAATGTAGACCATAAACACAGATATCCTATAAAACTTTGCTTCAGTCTGTTGTGAAAAAGAGGAAATTTTGATCTTTAATCATTCACCATCGGCAATAATCCACTGATAGAGGAATGCCGCAAGCACTGCACCAATAACCGGCCCTGCAACATATATCCAGTAAACTGAAAGCACATTTGGCCCTCCAAGCAGGAGATCTGCCAACATCGGACCAAAAGAACGGGCAGGATTTATCGATGCACCGGAGATGTTGCCGATTGTAGTGATGATTCCGGCAACGGCAAGTCCGATTGCAAGACCGGCAAATCCAGGCGGTGCCTTTTCATCGACTGCAACACCCATAATGACCATCATAAGAAGGAATGTCCCGATTATCTCTGCAAGGAGAGCTTCCCAGACAGTTATGCCGACAAAAGGAGCGGTTGCACCAAGTCCGCCTATAGCAATCGCTTCGGGACCGACAGACAATGCAAACAGAATGCTTCCCAAAAGTGCCCCGATAAGCTGTGCGATTACATATACAACCATATCTTTTGCAGGGAAGAGTCCTTTCGCCCATAAAGCAATTGATACTGCCGGATTTATGTGTGCTCCAGATACCCTTCCAAAGGTATAGATAACAGCCATCACAGTAATTCCAAAAGCAAGGCCGATTGCGAGCCAGTCGCCCAGACCACCTAATAAACCGATGCCCATATTGAAGGTATTTGGAGTTTCCTCCCCATCAACCAGCATAAGAGTCATCGCCGCCGCACCTGCACCAAAGTAGACTAAAAGCATAGTGCCTATTGCTTCGGCGGTAAACCTCTTTCCAAGTGATATCATCAAAATCACGTCCTTTTTATTGATTCAGCACACTCCGGGCAGAGTATTCTTGGAAGGGTTTTGGATACTTTTTTTGCCGGGAATGGATAGCCTCCTTCCCAGATTTCCTGATCTTCCCTTATGGCATGTTCCATACAAAGCCCCATTCCACAGACAATACAGATTGCTACAGCATCAGTATCTTTTCCCATTTGTGCACAGACATAACATTTCATCGTGAAAACCTCCAAAAAATTTTTGGATTTTTTTTTCAGACTGCTTCCCTGTACTGGCAGTATTCATGGCGGAAATCCACAAGAGATGCAGATGCACAGTTCTTGCAGGCACGGACAGGTGCCGCGGCAGTCTTTTTGTCAAGAGCAACTATGTTTGTCATCATTGTTGCAGTTACAGGCTCGGATGTAAGCAGGCACGGGTAGTCAGCAAGACTCATCATTGCCGCAAATCTGACTGTAATTGCACATGCCGGATATACATAGCGCTGTGGGTTTTGTATGACATCATGTTTGTCAACAGGTGACAGATCAACCGGAAGTCCGCTGACAGTTGGTTTAAGTGCATTTCCAGAGCCGTTTTTAACTTTCCTTGCCCTGTCCATTATGCCCCATCCACGATATACCATGTCCATGAAGTCACAGTTGTGAAGCTCTGCTGCAGCTCCTCTTGTTGGATTTAACTGAACGAAGTTGTGGTACCTTTTTGTGAGAAGCTCTACAACTGTCGGACCGTTGAATCCGTCAAGTTCAAGGATGTATTCCGCCGCGGCGGCTGTTGCTCCGGTTGCAACAGATGTCACCTGATATACGCTCTTAAACTTTGATACGTTCTGGCGCAGAGTATTTTCCATTACATCAGTTACTGCCTCTATTATGCCCATGACCATGTCGTCTTTGCACATGTTGTATGTGGACTGTGCAATGTGATGGGCAATATCTCCAACACAGTACGCAGGAACAGTAACAATGTTTGCATAATGTACTTCGTCACTGATGGCCGCTTTTACAACAGGTTCCATCTTCTTCCTGTATTCGGCCATGTATTTTCTGACGTCAAAAGAACTGTGATTGTTTGCATCCATAAGCTCTGCCTGTGCAGAAACAGGACTTTCATAAATGTGTTTTAACTCATTTATCTCGCCTTTAACAGCATCTGCAAGAGTCATTTCTTTTTCAACACTTTTTGCAAACACATCACCAACACCATATGATGTATTCATTCCCCAGGATTTAGCGGCAAGAAGAGCTTTTTTGTGATCTGCCGGAATATCTGTTTTTGTTAATATCTGGTTTACAACATTGCTTGTACTTCCGGGAATCATTGCAAAGTCAACAACACATGTAGGCCCGTAAAAGCCTGCATATCTGCGGGCAGATTCACGTCCAATCAGTGCCTCAGACTTTCCGATCTGCTTGATGAATTTATCAACGCTCTTTTTAAATGCAGGGTCCTCATCATACAGAATTTCAAGAACAACAGGTGTCTGGTAGTGCTCTACAAATGGATCGTCTTCGGGCTTTACAAAGTCTGTTAATGATGTAAGAGTATTGAAGTGGGCATTGACTGATTCTACATGAAGGTCGATTACAGTTTTTGACTGCCCTTCTCCGGCCTTCATCTTATTCACCGCATCTACGTACGGTTTTCCGTCTTTTACTTTAAAATCGGTTCCTCTCTTCTTCTGGAGGATGGAGACATCAGCACGCTGGGCCCCCATTGCTTCGTCTATCATTTTTCCATAAATTGTCATAGGTTATACCTCCTATGGATGTGTCATCATATATTCTGAAGATATTTATAATTAACTCACACAAGGATTTATCAGCTTTTTTGAAGAGATTAAACCCCAAATAGAGTTTAATTTGTTAAGCTTACATAGAAACAGCAATGAGAAACTGCATATCAAAATGGTGCAGATACAAAAACAAATAAAGCCACAATAATGAATATAAAATCAGTTTGGTCTAAATTAACAACCTGATATAATAGAACCTTATTTAATGTATGAATCCTGTCCCTGAATTTATGAAATCCCAAATAATTCAGGAAATTTTAAAAAAAAACAGGCATTATGTTGCAATATTGCATTTTAATCATAGTAAATCTGTCACGGGGGGGTGTGACAGAACACTATAATTTCTGGTTTGTAATTTCTGGTCTGGTCAAATTATCCCTAACAATAAGGATATTGACGAAATTAATAGAAAATGACAGATCTCTCATCTGTCTAATATGAGTTTATTAGAATTATATTAATAAGAATTTGCTAAACTTAAATTTAAGTGATTATTAATCACATAAACCATCATATTTTGAAGAATATCCAAATTAGATCAAAATTTGTGAAAAATATTTTCTCAGAATCCTTTGTCCCGGGATCATTTACTGAAAACAATTATTTCAAAATCAGATTGATATACTCCTTCATAAAAAAACCGAGCATTTGCTCCTGATTTTTAGGAATTATTAACCCGGATTGTATCGGGATTATTCAGATGCCTTTTAAATACATTGATTCACTCTTAGGATTTTTCAGTAAAAGCCTGTAATTATTTATTGCAAGAACAGGATTTCTGGTGGCATAACAATAGGCACATCCGTGAATACAGGTATTATATTGTCCTGTATCTGTTGAAGGAATGCACCCGCAAAGAGACCTTTGACTTTTATCCTTCCCACTGTTTTCTTCAAGATATTTTAACATAAAAGAATCATCTGAACAGATCTCCCGTATCAGATTTGGGTCAATGCATCTTCCTTTGGCTATTTTATATTTCAGAAGAGAAATATCTTCACTGCATGCAGACAAACCAAGATTCCACTTTTTATTAAGGCTGGAAAGACCGGTTGCAAACTCAGTTATTTCACTTTTCTCAAACTCCCGGATACCAGAAAATCCAAATTTTTTTAAGTTTTTTTCAACTGATTTATAATTATCAAAAAAACTTATGACAAGCCTTTTTGTATAATCTGAGATTTCATCACCTGTTTTTTCAATTCGCAACAAAAGATCTTTTAAGGCTATTTTACCAGATAATATAAGTGGATCAGATCGCCAGACAACCTTTTCTTTCCCAATAATATCAGACAAATTTTTAAAGGTCTCAATTCTGTCTTTAAGCGGTAAAACATTCTTCTCATATCCTTCACGTGAATAATCATTTAAAGTGTACTGAAAGTAATATCTGATTCCCAGACTGTCAAAAAAAGGGAGATGCTTAATAATAGGTTTTGGGTTTTTAGTCCAGAAAACTATGAATTTTGTATCACAAAAATTGATTTTATAAGGCCTGTTGTTATATGGATTAAATTTTATAAGATATCCTTCTTTTATCCGGTTTACAAACCAGTCCGAATAAAATGCCGGAATATCTGTTGCACGGCTTGCTGAAACAATCACCGGATTGAGCTCTTTTATAGATGAATTTGCTGAATTATTGATCATAAAATTATAAGATAAATTATCCTTTGGAATTATTAGATTTTTGACGACATTTTAAAAAATGTTTATGAAAAAATGTTTTTATGCACTATTTAACAGGAATATGAAAAAGTTCATAAAACAATGAATTTACAAAAAAAAGTGTTGATGAAAAAAATTTCATGCAACTTTTCATGTAAATCACAATTTTAATTTCAGTTGAAATTACTCTTCGCAGTCACAGTGGCACTCGGACTGTTCGATCTCCCATCTTATTGCAGTAAAAACCGGCCCTCTGACATCAATTTTTTTGTTGTTGTCGGTGATATACCTCATCGCCCAGGGTTCAACTTTCAGATTTATTTCTGATGGAACTTTAATCATTTTAAAGTCAATACTGCCATTTTCACCGTAAAAAACTGCTTCTTCTATTTTTGCCGCCGCAAGATTGGCAACAGCGTCAATGAATGAAATAGAAGCATTAACCCCCTTTTCACGCTGTTTTTTGTAGCTGGAAGTATCCGGAAGACCAAGAATTCTTCCGTCCGCAACAAAAACATCGTTTAGCGCCGCAGGGCCTAAAAGTTTTGAGTTTTCCTCATCCTCAAAGACATAAACCTTAACTCTGCATCCAAAACCAAAATCAATATCGCATGCTAAAAATTCACAGGGACTTTTTTCATCGAAATGATCACGGGCTGTTTTTACAATTGAGTCTGCTATAAAAATACCTTCCTCTGTCTTTGGTGATTCTTTTAGGGAGACTGCACGGGCAATATCCAAATCTGTGAAATTCTGCGGAAAGAACTGCGGGTAGGTTAATGCTCTTACATCCTCTGCTCCGTACTCTATCATGGAAAGGCGCTCGACACCAAGACCTAAGTTCATAACCGGAACTTCCACACCATATGCCGCCAGAGAATGCGGAGAGTAAATGCCAAATGTTGCAACCTCAACCCAGCCATGAACAGGATGTCTGGCATAGACCTCTGTCTGGGTTTCAGGAACATAATATTTTGACTTCTTCTCATCAGGCCTGAACTCAAAATCAGTAAATCCAAATGCAGACAATAGACCTGCGGCAACCGCTTTTCCATCCTCAACCGAAACATCCTCATCGGCAATTATACACGATGCCGAATGATATGTCATCAGGCGTGTCGGGCCTTCTTCCTGTTCACGGCGAAAACACCTGTCAATTGAAAACTGGCGGATTGGAAGAGGAACCCTGTCCCAGATATCGCCAAGTGTCAAAAACCATCCTGAAGTCATATGTGAACGAAGAGTGACTCTTGAAGACTCCGGTGACAACTCGCGAAATTCCGGAAAAACCTCATCCATTATATTTACAACAAGACCATCGTCCGTATCAAGAACTACTGCAAGTTCGTGCGTTAACTCATCACCGTCAATCTCGGATTTTTTGTAGGCATGAAGAGTCTTTCTAAGGTTCTCCTCAGTCTCTTCAGAAATATCCTTCCCGGTTATTTTTGAAATGCTTTCAAGCTGTTTTTTCCCAATACCAACATTTGGACGGGGAAGACCCCCCAGATAAAAAACCCTGTCCAAAACTGCGGAGGCCTCAGGACCAAACTGCTTATACACATCAGATTCGTCAATGAAGAGTGGAACACGGGCCTCATCAAAACCCATCATCATATATGCTTCACGAAGCCTCTGGATAGTCTCTGCTATGGGATGCTTTTTAGCCGCCCGAATTATATTTCTTGGATATTTCTCTGAGAGTGAAACTGTCTTTTGTATTTTTTCTCCCTCGTGCCACGCCGCTTCAAAATCTGATTTGGCCAGTTCCCTGAATTTTTCTGCACTAAATCTCATATTTACAGCCTTCTCATGCAAACCACCCTTGACAGGGGATTTTCATCTATTATTTTATAATCACAGTATTTTGAGATTTCCAAAGCGAAATCACGAACATAATCATGTTCGGGCATATTCTCCCTCACAAGTCTCTGCCGGCTGTGCCCGACAAACATATATCCCTTTACCTCAATGAAATCTGCACCTGAACTCTGATACATTTTTGCATATTCTTCTGCACCAAAATCGTTTAGACCTTTCACAACAGTTGTCCTTATTGCAGAGCGCCGATCTTTTAAAAGCGACAGACTCTTTTGAATTTCTCCCCAAAAGTCTTCTTCAGGCCGGCAGACTGAAAGATAAGTCTTTTTATCAGGTGCATCAAGTGAGATGTAGGTCTGATACGGATGACAGCGCTCAATCATCTCCGGCTTCGTTGCGTTAGAGACTAAGAATGTTGTGTTGTTTCCTCTCTTAAAAAGTTCAATAAGTTCTGGAAGCTTAGAGTAAAGCGTAGGCTCACCGGAAAGCGATATTGCAATCATATCAGGGTTAAGTGCTTCATTCCATAGCTTCTCTGTTGCTGTGCTTGATTCTAAAATCCAGTTATATCCTGCAAGAGATTTCTTCTGAAGAGCATGCATCCTTTCAAGGATAATCTCAGGCGGACACTCCTCTTCTTCTTCGACTTCATACTCCATCGAACGCCAGCAAAAAAGGCATCTTTGATTACACTTTAATGTAGGCGTCATCTGAACACACCGGTGGCTTGAAATATTGTAAAACTGGTGCTTGTAGCACATGTCGCCGCCTAAAAGCGCCCGTTTGTTCCACATGCATGGTTTTAAGGCGGCAGATGACTTTTTTGAGAAAAACTGATATCCCTGTTTTTCAAGGGATTTACATGCTTCTGACTGCATCTATACCAAGTGTTAAAAGAGCTTCGTGAAGTGTGTTCTGCGCCGCCTTTACAATTGTAAGCCTTGAATCCCTCAATTTTCCCTCTTCTTTTAGCACAGGATTGTAGCGGTAGAAGGTATTGAATAAATCTGCAAGTTCACGTGCATAGATTGCAAGGACATGGGGACGAAGATCTCTTGAAATCTCATCAATAATTTTTGGAAACAGTGCTATTTTTTTAACAAGCGCTATCTCCTGCTCACTCTCAGGAGAATAAATCTCCTCAAATTCTCCTGCTTTCTTTAGAATCGAACATGCACGGGCATGTGCATACTGAACATAAGGAGCACTTTGTTTTTCAAAGTCAAGTGCCTCTTTCCAGTCAAAAACGGTTGATTTCTCCTGTGAAACACGGACAATATCATATCTTACAGCACCGATTGCAACCGATTTTGCAATTGCACACTTCTCATCCTCTGATATCTCCGGCCTTCTTGAATTAACCTCTTCATATGCACGCTTTGTAACTTCTCCAATTAAGTCATCAGCAGAGATGAATTTTCCTGCACGGGTACTCATAGAACCTTCAGGAAGAGATACAAACTCAAAGAAAACAATCTCAGGCGATTTATCTCCCAAAAGCTTCATAGTTGACTGAAGCTGTGTTCCAATTAATTTGTGATCTGCTCCTAAAACGTCAATAACCCTGTCATAATTATCGCTCTTCCATTCGTGGTATGCAAGATCACGTGCGGCGTAAACCGATGTTCCATCTGAACGCCTTAATACATAGTCTTTTTCAAAGCCAAATTCTGTTAAGTCAAGAGATAATGTCTCCTCATGTTTTGCCTGGGGAAGAGCCTCAATTCTGTGAAGGATGTTGTACATTAATTTGTTCCTGACAAAATCACTTTCAAAAATGAATCTGTCATGGGGTGCATTGAGCTCGTTTAGTGTCTCTTTCATACCGTCAAGGCACAACAAAACAGCTTCACGGAATTTTTTAACCATCTCAGGGTCACCCTGCTCAATAAGAGCCATCCTTCTGTCAATCTCTTCTTTTATCGAAGGGTCAGCCTCAATTTTTTTGTTTGCCAAAACATAGACATCAGCAACATAGCGATCCCCTTTCTCATTATCCTTCCTTGCAATGTCAATGTTGTCAAATCCCCATGAGACAATTGCAATCTGACGACCCATATCATTTACATAATAATGGACATCAGTAATATACCCGGCTTTTTTATAGACTCTTGAAAGAGTATCGCCAATTACTGAATTTCTGATATGGCCGACATGCAAAGGCCCGTTTGGATTTGCGCTTGTATGCTCAATGCAGACACGCACCCCTTTTTCAGGAAGCTGCCCATATCCCGGCTTTAATGACGCTTTTAAAACATCTGAAAGATATCCGGCGCCAAAAATGAAATTGATGTAAGGTCCTTTTGTTTCAACTTTTATATCTGATGATTCAAATTCAGCCTCAAGCTTTTTTGCAATTGATGCGGCAATCTTTGCAGGATTTTCCCTCTCTTTTTTTGCAAGCGCAAAAGCAACTGTTGATGCAAGGTCAGCATGGTCACCGCCATCACCTAAAAAGACGTCATCTTCGCCGGAGACCTTTTTTAAAGCATCCTCTACTTTTTTGTATGTCTCAAAAAACATATATTATTTCCACCTGTATTGTCCTTTTTATAGGTTTTTTTAGTATCCCGTTCTATAGCGAAGAATTGCCGCAACACCACCAAAAGCGTTGTAGAGCATTGCACCTTCTTCAAAGTCATCAGAAATAATCATGACTTTTGTGTTTCCTGAATCTGCAAGTTCAGCAAGTTCATCAATTATGTCTGTCTCTTCCTCAATATACACAGGAGCAGAGCATTTTGGACATATACCAATCTCAACGTCAGATATTTTCTTTCCGGGTGCAACCTTTACAGTTTCTTCACGTGAGTATTCACAATTCTGGCACTGAATCTTAATCCTTGACTCTCTCAAAACAGCCGACAATAAAAGAGTGTCAACCGCTCCAATCTCCAGATTCTTTCTGACACTCTCCTCACCGTAAGATGAGAGACCCTCATCTTTCACAAGCTCTTTGAAGAAACGGTCCATTACAACCTTTTCTTTCATCACTTCAACGCCGCGAAGGGCATCGGATGCATTATCAACAAGCTCTGAAAGACCGCTTTCGTTTGTATAGGACACATCAAAAAGACCGATAATTCTTTTCTGAAGTTCGTGGTGAAGGAAATTTCCGCTTTCAAATTCATCCTTTGTCGGAGTAGGGCCGCCGATTAAAACTCCCTTAAATCTCTCATAAAAATCAGGTTCGGCAAGAAAAATCTCATTAGCCCTGTCTGCAACTTTTTTATAGAATTCATTTATGGCAATAAGACGCAGTCTTTGAAAACGCATTGCAGACTGACCGCCCTTCCTCTGTTTTCCGGGAACTGTTGAAGTAATACCAGATACAGGTTCTATCCTGTTTCCGCGCAAAAATCCTATGTATGCCTCTCTTCTGTCAATGACAATAAGACCATAGACCTCCTTTTCAACAAGCATCTGTTGCAGAGGTTCAAGCTCAAAATTAGAAGAGCACCGGTACATATAGAGGTTTACAGGTTCAGGAGGCTCGATTATTGTACAGTCCATATCTGTCCTGTCGCCGCCAAGCTTCACTGTTCCGCAAAAGACTGCCATCCCGCTTGCAGGAGGTCTGTCATAATATTTTAGTCGTGACAGAATTGAAGATATTGCACTTTGTACATTGGTTCTTGTCTGCTTGCTTTTGATGTTTGCACACTGCCCGAACTCATCTCTTAGCTGTGCAGTTACATCATAAATCTGTTTATCCGGAGGAATGTAAATTGTAATTAATTCAGTTCCGCTTCCTTCTTTCTCAGCAAGTTTCTCAAGAGTCTTTTTAAATTCATATCTTTTTCTTGCGCTGTCAAGCTCCACTTCCACATCTTCTGCCATAATTGTATTTTCACCGTAATTATCTGGAAACTTTACTATAATTCAACCTGTATGGCATTAAGTCTTAGTCTTCTGCCAGCAGGGTTTTGATATATTCATCCACTTCACTATTTATCCCATGAGTCCCGTTAAAGGCTACAAAGTCCTTAGGTTCTTCTGCCTTATTATAAAGCGACATCCCGGATTCAAAGTCAATTACCGAATCATCAGGTGCATGGAAAATTACTGTTTTTGAGGGTTTAATCATCCCTATATAGCTGTCAGGATTGATGCTTTTAATGAAAAGATCAACAGCCTCACCATTTTTGTTATTCTCCCATTCATAACCTGAAGTAGATATTCCAAAATATCCTTCAAACTCAGAGTCGATGCCTGCCGCAATTGCCGCATATCGTCCGCCGTTTGATGAACCTGCAATATATACAGGGAAAGATTCACCATATATCTCTTTCAGATAGTCCTTTGCAGAAATCAGATCAAAAATTATTCTGTAATACTGAGGAGTCATTCCCTTTACAGCTGTTTCATATTCATGCTGGAAATCAAGCGAGACACCTTCGCTCTTCCCGCCGTTTCCGCGAATATCAACAACCATAAATGCTATGCCTGATTCTGCATAAGAAATTGAGCGGTTTTTGTGTGCATCGGCACTTACACCGGCGCCTGGTGCGAATACAACTCCGGACAAAGGCTTCTCAGGGGATGCCAGAGTTGTATATACTTCATCTTCTCCATCTTTCATCACAATTTCAGAAAGTTTTACAGAGCCGTTTTTACCTTCGTTTGAAACATTACAAAGACTGTAAGAATAACTAATCTCATCAACGCTTAAAACTCCGTCATCCGATACAGAATATGCAATATGTGATGTGAGGTCTGCAGGCTTGGCCGGACTATTGTTTGATGCACAGCCGCAGAAGAAAACTGCCGTGGCAATAATCAAAATTAAAAATACTGATGCTTTGTATTTCATATTTTATTCTACCTCAGGCATTTGAATACAAGGCAGATTGTCTTTGCATCAACAATTCTGCCATCCTCTATCATCTCAAAAACCTCAGGCTTTTTTACCTTTACAACCTCTATTACCTCATCATCATCCTTTTGGAATTCATCAGAAGGCGAGAGGGAATATGCTTCATACAAAAAAATTCTCTCGTTTGTAAATCCGGGAGTTGTGTAAATATAGCCTTTTGGAACCAACTCTTCGCACTTAAAACCTGTTTCTTCAATGAGTTCACGGTGCGCTGTTTCTTCAGGATTTTCCCCCTCATTCATCGTTCCTGCAGGTGCTTCATAGATATACTCATCAATCGGATATCTGTACTGCTTTATCAGATAGCAGTATTCGTTATCCATAGGAAGTATTGCAACTGCACCACCTGGTTTTACAACTATTCTTTCAAGGGTAATTCCGCCTGGAAGGTCAACTTCAACCTTCTCTACTTTCATTCTGCCGCCACTGTAAATATCATCAATTTTTTTCATATTTTCATACTCTCATAAATTTGCATGAATTCAGATCTCTGTTCTTTTTGATTTATATCCACCAATCACTTTTATTCTTCCGAATCATTTCGGCGTTTAGGATTAATATTTAGGCATAATCAATCGGATCTTTTACTCCAATCTCTTCAAACGCTTTTAAGCGATAATAACAGGAATCACATCTCCCACATGCAGGATGATTGCTTTTGTAGCAGGACCATGTATCTTCATATGGAACACCAAGTTTTAAGCCTTTTTTTAAGATCTCAGTCTTGTTTAGATTTACAAAAGGCGTCATAAGACGGATGTTTGTCTCATCAGATGTACCAAGAGAAATAACCTTCTGAAATGCCTCAACAAACTCAGGTCGACAGTCAGGATAGCCTGCATAGTCCGATGCCTGAACACCGATAAATATTGCCTCAGCGCCACGAGTCTCTGCATAGCTTGTCGCAATTGACAGTAAATTAGAATTTCTGAAAGGAACATAGGTGTTTGGAATTGTAGTTGAAATTGTACCTGAGATTGTGTGGGATCCAAAAGATTCTTCATTCCCGGCACCTGTCTGAGTCTTTTCCTGAGAATTTTTTCTTTTCTCATCCCCTTTTTCATCAGTGTGATCAAGAACATTCATTGAATAATCAGTCAAAGAACTTCCGCCAAACTGTGTCAGATGTGATAGTGATATTTCCATAAATTCAAGGGCATCGAGTGATTTGGCAATTTTTTTGGCACACATCAGCTCTTTTTCCTCTGTTCTCTGCCCATACACCGTATGAAGCGCCAGAATATCATATCCCATATCCTTTGCAACATATGCAAGTGTGGATGAGTCCATTCCCCCTGAAATCAGGCATACTGCTTTCATTTTATTCAACACCTATTATTTTGTGAAGCTGGATTTGAAATCTGACAGGCAGTCCGCTGTTTATTACCATCTGTGCAGTTTTTTTGCAATTACTGCCCCATACGGGCGATATGAATATTTGTGAGTTTATCAGGTAATTTTCAATTATATCTTTTGCATAACAAAAATCTGCTTCATCACTGACTACAAACTTAACAGAATCATCTTTTCGGAGATTTTTCAAAAGCTCCAGGTCGCTCATTTCCCCAGAGGAAGGACATTTTACATCCATACATATTTGGGCATAATCCTGCAGGTCAGAGAAGTCAATTGTACCGTTTGTCTCAATCTCTGTTTTGTAACCGGAGTTGTGAAGAATTCTTAAAAGAGGTATCAACTCTTCTTTTGATAATAGTGGCTCTCCGCCTGTGATGCAGACATAAGAAACACCGGATTTCTCAATTTTTTCAAATATCTCTTCTGCACTCATCCAGACTCCCCCATTATGAGATTTTTTGGTGTCGCACCAGCGGCAGTTGAGATTACAGCCGGAGAGTCGTACAAACAGAGTTACTGTTCCCGAAAGAGGCCCTTCGCCCTGAAGGCTTTTGAATATTTCAATTATCTTCATCAGTGACCTTTTAAAAATTTAACGACATTATAAGTTTTAAAAGCTTTAAGGTGTCCACTCTGCATAGCAGGATGTTGACTCCCAGATGCGGCATTTTACAACTCTTGCATTTATGTTGTTTTTTCTGCATTCCTCTTCAAGTTCTGAAGAGATTCTCTCAGCTAATAGCTCGCTTGTCGGATCGCCGTCTGTTAACACAACATCCTGGAATTTTGAGAGGCATTCAACCATAGGATCGTCTTTATTCAGTATTACCTCATGATCGTATCTTAAAACAACCTCTTTTATCAGATTGTAATCTACCAGGATCATAGACTCAGGCGTTAAATCACCCTCCATCCAGAATTCTGCTCTCCACTGATGCCCGTGCAGGCGAAAGCACTTGCCCTTGTAATGCAAAAGCCTGTGACTTGCCTCGAAATATGATTCCTTGTATATCCTGATACTCATTTATTATCACACAATTTGATTTTTATAATATTTTATTTTTATAACTTCAGATGTTTTGTTTTTTATAACTTCACACATGTTGATTTTTATTATCACTCATGTTACCGAATTTATCTCTTTGGGCTCTCTTTTGATCTCATTGAATATCCATTAGATTTCTTTTATTCTCCTGATTATGTTCAGTAAATAATAAGCGGAAATAGCAGGAACATTTAAAGAAAAAAACATCAGAACCTGCCTGTTCCCACCGATTGTTCATTCCGGCTAAGGATATTTTCAGATCAAAATCAGAGTTGAACGATAATGAGATGAAAATCCATGTTTGGTATTAGGAAAAATATCCGGATTGAATTTGTTCCTATAAAATTTGTTCTGTCCAAAGGTAAAAGTTTAGATGTAAATAAAAAATTTAAAAAAGATCACTGCCGGATATCACGCGCATCAGAGCATGCGCCTGCACCTGTAACTTAAAAAAAATTATTCTTAAAAACAAAAAGAAAATTCTTTACCACACTTTATCAGACAACTACAGTCTGCAAAAAGAAAAAACGAAGATTAGTCTATTTTAACAGCAATTCTTAAATTTTCCCAGGGTATTCATGAAGTCCTTCCCCTGTATTTTTGTAAACATTTTTTCTCATTCACTCATCTTTTTCCACATTCACAAACAATGTATGATTCATGTATAGCAGGCATCTGCCGCGCACACATATGACACACAGCTATTATCTTTAATACCCTTCAGGTCCTAATTTTAGGGAGAAGTCTGATATAGATTGGCAGCGGCGGTGAGGACAGCGGGTTGGTATCTGCCTGTTTTCCGTGGAATTTTGATGAATTTGCCTCGCTTCTTCGAAAACCCTGTGGGATTACTCTGTAGCCATATCATATCAATTTCGCGCGTTATTCGCGCATCTTAAAGAGGCAGTAATAATGGATATTTTCCATCAATTGAGGTGTTCAATTGGGAAACGGTAAATTTGCAGCAAGAAAATGTAAGCGCGACTCTAAAAACAACAGATGGCGCGATGTAAACTATTCAAGGAAGGCACTCGGTCTTGACATCAAGTCAGATCCTTTAGAGGGAGCTCCTCAGGGTCGTGGTATTGTCCTTGAAAAGGTTGGTGTAGAAGCTAAGCAGCCGAACTCAGCTATTCGTAAGTGTGTTCGTATTCAGCTTATCAAAAATGGCCGTCAGGTCAGTGCATTCGCAGTCGGCGACGGTGCAATCAACTTCATTGATGAACACGATGAAGTCACAATTGAAGGTATCGGCGGACGTTTAGGCCGTTCAAAAGGAGATATTCCTGGTGTTCGTTATCAGGTTATCGCAGTGAACAATGTATGCCTTCGTGAAATGGTAATAGGCAAGAAGGAGAAGCCACGCAGGTAATCTTTATGAGCGCAGAAGAAATTGCACAGGAAACCACAGAAGCGCCTGTTGTAGAGAAGAATACAAACCTCCTCTTCAACAAATGGGATCTCTCTGAAGTAAAGGTAAATGATCCGGGCCTTGTTCGCTACGTCAGTGTTGATTCACTTATCGTTGCGCACTCATGTGGAAGAAAACAGAAACAGCAGTTTTCAAAGTCTGAGATGCTTATTGTTGAGCGTTTAATCAACAGGCTCATGCAGACAGAGAACAACACAGGCAAAAAAGAGCTTACAACCCGTATTGTAAAGGATTCATTTGAAATTATTTACAAAAAGACAAACAAAAATCCAGTCGAGGTCTTAATTGACGCTATTGCAAATGCAGGACCGCGTGAGGAGACTGTTCGTTTGAAGTACGGTGGTATAAACGTACCAAAGTCAGTTGACACTGCACCACAGCGCCGCATTGACACAGCTCTTTTCTTCATTGCACGTGCTGTCCAACAGGGAAGCCGCAAAAAGAAGAGATCAGCAGCTGCAGTCCTTGCAGATGAATTAATCGCCGCTGCCGCAGGGGACACACGCAGTTATGCTGTAGCAAAGAAGGAAGAACGCGAACGCGTAGCAAAATCTGCACGCTAATCAATAATATATTACTTTTTTTTGGTGTTAGATTATGACCAGACGAAAAAAGATGGTGGAAAGAGTTACAGAACTGATGGACAATCCTGAACATATCAGAAACATCGGTATTGTAGCTCACATTGATCATGGTAAGACAACCCTCTCTGATAACCTTCTTGCAGGCGCAGGAATGATCAGTGAGGAGATCGCAGGTAAAGCCTGCTGGATGGACTCAGATGAGGAAGAGCAGGCACGTGGAATTACAATTGATGCATCAAATGTTTCAATGGTTCACGAGTACAACGGCGAGGAATTCTTAATCAACATGATTGATACTCCGGGTCACGTTGACTTTGGTGGAGATGTTACCCGTGCCATGCGTGCAGTAGACGGTGCTGTGGTTTTGGTTGACGCAGTCGAAGGAACTATGCCACAGACAGAAACAGTTCTGCGTCAGGCATTAAAAGAGGGTGTAAGACCTATTCTTTTCGTAAACAAAGTAGACCGTTTAATAAACGAGCTCAAAGTTGATGAGATGGAGATGCAGATTCGCCTTGGAAAAGTTATCGATAAGGTCAACAAACTCATCAAAGGTATGAATGAAGAGGCCTACAACAACGGCTGGAAACTTGATGCAACAGAAGGAACAGTTGCATTTGGATCAGCCCTCTATAACTGGGCAGTATCTGTACCATTCATGAAGAAGAGCGGTGTTTCATTCAAGGATGTTTACGAGAAATGTACGGAAGGAGATATGAAATGGCTTGCAAAGAACAGTCCTCTTTGTTCAGTAGTTTTAGACATGGTTGTCCGCCACCTTCCAAACCCTCAGGATGCACAGAAGCGCCGTGTTCCAATCATCTGGCAACACGGAACAAAGGACACTCCTGAAGGAAAAGCAATGCTTACATGCGATCCTAAAGGTCCTGCATGTCTGATGGTTACAGATATTTCATTTGACCAGCACGCAGGTGAAGTTGCAACAGGACGTCTCTTCTCAGGTACACTCAGACGCGGTACAGAGTGCTACGTTATGGGTACAGCAAAGAAAGTCAACCGTTTAACACAGGTTGGTGTCTTCATGGGTGCCGAGAGAATTGAAGTTGAAGCACTTCCGTGTGGAAACATCGCTGCAGTTACAGGTCTTAAGGATGCAATTGTCGGTTCAACAGTTACAACATTAATGGAAATGACTCCGTTTGAATCCTTAAAGCACTACTCCGAGCCTGTTATGACTGTCGCTGTTGAGGCTAAGAACATGAAGGATCTTCCAAAGTTAATCACTGTTTTAAGACAGGTTGCAAAAGAAGACCCGACTGTTCAGGTTACAATCAACGAAGAGACAGGTGAGCACTTAATCTCCGGTATGGGAGAACTTCACCTGGAAGTTATCACCGGTCGTATCGGCCGTGACAAGAAAGTTGAAATTGTCACATCTCCGCCTATTGTTGTTTACCGTGAGACAATCACAGGAACAGCAGGGCCGATTGAAGGTAAGTCACCAAACCGCCACAACAGGTTCTATATTGAACTTGAGCCGCTCCCGACAGATGTTGTCCAGCTTTTAAAAGACGGCACCATTTCAATGGACCTGCCGGCACTTGAACGCCGTGACGCACTCATTGAAGCAGGATTTGACAAGGAAGAGGCTAAAAACCTTACTGCAATCGAAGGAACAAACATGTTCTTCGATATGACAAAGGGTATTCAGTACTTAAACGAGACAATGGAACTTGTCCTTGAAGGATGGCGCGAAGCTCTTGCAGGAGGACCTTTGGCAGACGAACTGGTTCAGAATGTCAAAATCAGACTTGTTGATGTAAAACTTCACGAAGATGCAATTCACCGTGGTCCTGCACAGGTAATTCCGGCAGTAAGAAGTGCTGTAAAGGCAGGTATTCTTCTGGCTGGCGATTCACTCCTTGAGCCTATGCAGATTCTGCAGATAACTGTTCCACAGGAGCACATGGGTAGTGCAACAGGCATGATCCAGGGTCGCCGCGGTCAGGTTTCTGATATGACATCTGAAGGTGACACAATCACAGTTATCGGAAAAGCACCGGTTGCACAGCTCTTTGGATTTGCAGGCGATGTCCGCTCAGCAACAGAAGGACGTGCAATGTGGTCCACAGAGTTTGCCGGCTTTGAAATTGTTCCGGCAGGAATGCTTAAAGACGTTGTAAAAGAGATTAGAAAGCGTAAAGGCTTAAAAGAACAGATACCAGAGCCTGCTGACTATCTCGCATAATATTTTTTAAACATTTCTTGCTTTTTTTTGATTTTTTAGTTTTTTCGAGTGCAATTAGCTTTTTTTAATTGGACCCAATTAACAGAGTTTAAGTAATTTCCTTTTTTTAAGTTCTAAGAAGCACTCTGCACAGATTGTAGCGTCTTCAAGTGCATTGTGTGAACATTTAGGATATTTTCCAAATAATCCTCTGTTAAATAAATATCCATCAATCTCAAAAAAAATACTTATCGAAGAATTGGAATCTTCAGGTATAAAATTATTAAATAATAAATCAAAAGAGGGTTTGGTTGCTAAATATAATGCACTTCAACGAAAATACATAAACCCTCTTATTGAATGGGATTATATACGACTTGAAAAAAATGGAACCAGGCCCATAATCAAACTGACTCAGGAAGGAATAAATGCCCTTTCTTTCCTAAAAGATTGATTTGTTATGAAAGTCAAAAATCCCTGATAGACTTTCATCACTTTTTTGTGTGATGAAAAACGCTCATCATGCGGGTTTGTTATGAAAGTCAAAATTCCTGATAGACTTTCATCACTTTTTTATGTGATGAAAAAAGTTCATCATGTGCGTTTTACATGAAAGTTACTTCGTAACTTGCATGAAACCGGTGCATGAAAAAAATTATCATGGACGCTTTTAGATTATGTTAAAAATTAATTTTTCAGGAAATCTTACTCTTCAAAAAATTATATATTGTTATATAATAAACAATATTCTCATGACTGCATTGACTCAAAAAGGAACAGGAATACATTCACCAACACTTGACAGTATAAAGATGGTTGAGAACTTTATCAGGGATAATAGTGGTGAATATAAAAAAACAGCTCTCTGCAACGAACTTCCCAAAAAAATGATGTATCAGACATTTATGCAGATTATCGATTATCTTTTAGAGTCAGGCAAAATTGCAGCAGACAGTGAGGGGCATATATGCTGGATATATAATCCTGAGGTTTTAAAATACTACAAAAACCACGAGGAACTAAGGATTAAATGAAAACCCGTATTTATTTTAATGACGAAAATGCGGCAGCGAAATATAAAAAGATCCAGTCATCTTCTAATTCAAAAGATCTTCGTATTTTAAAAGAAATAGACAAAGCAATTGATATCCTGCAAAAAGATCCTTTTTCCGGCATTCTAATCCCAAAACGACTGATTCCAAAAGATTTTAATAAAATTTTCAGCCCGGATAATTTATGGAAGCTCGATTTAAATAAGTCATGGAGACTTATATATTGGATCTCATCCGATAACGAAGGCCGGATTACTCTTCTGATTGACTGGATGAATCACAAGCAATATGAAAAATTATTTGGATACCACTCATAATGAAATAAATTCAAATCCTGCTGATAAATTCCAAAATCCCCGCCACCTTTTATAACCTATAAAACTCATTTTGTAATTTAAGTCTATGCCCGGATGCGAATACACTCCCTACAAACCAAAAAATGCCGGTGAAGTTGTATCCTGGTGCAGGAAAAACGGAATAATTCCAATACCCTGCCAGCCAAAGTCAAAAGCTCCGCTTGGGATAATATCAAAAAAAGGCATATATAAGAAAAATCCTCCTTCAAAAGAAGAACTTTTAAGAATTTATGACAGACGCTTTTTTGGAAAAAATGTCAGCGACTCATTTCATGTTCCTTCACCAAAAAGAATACTTGCAATCAATAATTTCTGGGATTCTCATTCACTGGAAAATATGGATGAAAGAACAATCAGCATCTCACTTGGCATGAACTACCCGACAAATGACGGTTATACAATTGCCTGTATTGATATTGACAGCGACTCACATAAAGGACTGTCTGAAATCAATCCGTTCATTAAATGTCCGCTTGTAGGAGGAAAAAAGGGAGGAAAAATATTTTTCAGGCTTGATAAGGAGAACAAAAATCCAAGTCCTATTATCCAGTACTCAACAAAAGAAAATCTAAACCTTGCAGGGCCAAAACAAAAACCTGCACTGATAGAACTGTTCACTGGCCATAAACATGCTTTAATCTATGGCGAACACCCGGACAGCACTTTGGACAATCCGATATTTTACTACTTTAAAAGAGGATTTGACGCAGATGTTCCTTTAATTACCTGGAATGAAACAACAAAGGCTATTGCAAATTATGCTGATGAGATGAATCTTGTTGTTAGAAAAACATCTTCAGTTATCCCTTATGATCAGACAAATCTCACAGACTGGGTATGAATTTAGAATTTCAAAAATAACGCCATTTTTCGGCAGGAACTTTTATTTCAAACCGTGCTCCCTTTCCAAAACAACCAATCTCAATTATTGAATAACCCATAAATTCAAGAATCTCTTTAACAAAAAAGAGGCCATAACCGGTATTTTTACCAACACCTTTCATAAATATCCTCTCTTTATCCTCTTTTGCAACTCCCACCCCGTTATCCTCAAATGATATAACACCAAAATCTCCATCTTCTCTGAATTTTACAGAAATTAAAGAGACATTTTCTCCATGCCTGACAGAATTTTCAGATAAACTGGAAAAGACAAATTTCATCATATCATCAGTAAATATCTCACAGTTTCCAGTTTCGATTCTGAGATTTATATCAGGCTTTAATACATCTGAAACAGAAAGAAGAACCATATTTTTTAAATCCTGCCAGGAGTTATCAAATTTTCCCAGGTTTTCATAATCTTTTGAAAAATTAACAAGCCTTTCAATATTTCCAGTACAGTCCTCAATCGCCTTTAAGTAGCCAAAAGCCTTATCATCATCGCTTTGACTATAACACAAAAGTTCTGCATAAAGTTTAACAGCAGAAACCTGATTAATAACATCATGCCGGGTGATTCCGGTTAGAAAACTTAATTCTTTGTTGACTAAAAGAATCCTGCTTTCTGCTTTTTTAAGATTTGTTATATCATTAACATGGATTAAAATATTGGCATCTTTGTCATTCAAAGGTATAAGAATTAATTCAAGGTTTGCCTTCCCTTTTTTTGATGTGCTATAGATTTTTGATTTTTTAATTTTATCGAAATCATAATCAGCCTCAATTCTTTGGTTTTCTCCGAATTCTATAGTATTTATAAGACTGTCAGTAATATTTGGATCCTTAAAAAGGTCATTAAATCTTATATTTTGAGGATTTTCTATCCCAAAAATCTCAATAAACGCCAGATTAAATCCAAGAATATCCCTGGTTTTTGAATTAATAATTATAAGGCCGACAGGTGTTTTATTCCAGACAAGCGGAAGAATATCATGAATTCCACGGTCTTGTTTTGCTGATTTTGAGATTTCTGTGGATTTTTCAACAAATTTATAAAATTTATTATACATTGATTCATTATCGTTTTCATTATTGATCCAGAAATCAGCAATATCTTTTTGAGTTTTCAAAATATCATCGGATTCTTCAGAATATGTCGCGATAAAGGGGTAAAACAATCCCTGATTTCGCAATTTTTTTATGTTTAAAATGGCATCATCACTAAAAAGTTCTGCATTCGAAATAATTGCATCGTAATTGAAAGCAGAGGCTTTTTTTTACACCGTTTAAAAAATCTCCGGATGTATCTACATGAAAAGAAAAGTTCTGTTCAAGAAAATTTTTCAGGCTTTTTTGTTCAGTTTCATCCTGATTTATGTAAAGTACATATGGCCTGTACCCCTTCACCGGCAGTCAGACCCCCCCCTTAAAAGTTATTCAAAACAATTGGTATTTATTATTTCTGAAATTAACTGCACTTTTTTTAATTAATATTTCAAAAATCTAGTTTTATATGAAAATTAATTCGTCATTTGCATAAAATTGTTGCATGAGGTATAACTCCATGAACAATTTTTGTAAGAAATATTTGATCTATTTTGGATTGTGCAACATTCAGAAGATGAAAACTCATGGAATAATGCCTGAATTTCGAAGAAATAATTTGTGAATCCTGAAATCACCGGCAATTTCGGGATGAAAGGAGAATGCCATGTGTTTTTTTTCCTTTACCGCCACAATTTCATCACCGCAATTAGCAAGAATCTCTACTCCCTCTCCGGCAGACTTCACAACAGGTGCTCTAATAAAAACCGCATTGAAGGAAGAGTTTAGCCCTTTTATATCAACAGGCACTTCAAAAGAATCCTTCTGACGCCCAAACGCATTTCTACCAACAGAAATGTCAATAACACCAAGTGGATTTACGCGTACATCATCAACAGAAGATGCAAGAATAACCATTCCGGCGCAGGTAGCAAAAAAAGCTCCTTTAAAATTTTTTAGAGCTATTCTCATACCATTTTTATCAATAAGGCGGGATATTGTTGTTGACTCCCCCCCGGGAATTGCTATTGCATCACAACTTTCTATATCTTCAGCCTGCCTTAACTCAAATACTTCTGATCCTTCAGAAATTCCGCATGAATCAAGTGCTGACTTAAAAGCGCATATATGCTCAGAAACATTCCCCTGAAGTGCAAGAACGCCGATTTTAATTCCCACGGACCGAGAGCACCTCATCTTCTGATAATGTGTGGACATCAAGGCCGGGCATTGCATCGCCTAAGTTTCTGCTCGCTTTTGCAATAACTGTAGGGTCATTGAAGTTGTTCACCGCTTCAACTATTGCAAGCGCCATCTTTTCTGGATTTGAAGATTTGAATATCCCTGAACCGACAAATACCCCGTCACATCCAAGCTGCATCATCATTGCCGCATCTGCAGGTGTTGCAATACCGCCGGCTGAGAAATTGACAACAGGAAGGCGCTTTAACCGTGCACACTCTGAAACAATCTCAACAGGTGCTTCAATTTTTCTCGCAAACGCTGAAATCTCCTGAGAGTCCATTCCTTCCAGGCTTCTTACAGCACCCATTATTGCCCTCATGTGCCTTACTGCCTCTACAACATTTCCAGTGCCTGCCTCTCCCTTTGTCCTAATCATTGCAGCACCTTCATTGATTCTTCTGCATGCTTCACCTAAGTTTCTTGCACCGCAGACAAAAGGTACAGTAAAGCGGGACTTGTCGATGTGATACTCCTCATCAGCAGGTGTCAGTACTTCACTCTCATCAATCATGTCAACGCCGACAGCCTCCAAAACCTGTGCCTCAACAAAGTGACCAATTCGTGCTTTCCCCATTACAGGAATTGAAACAGCATCAATAATCTCTTCAATAATTGACACATCTGCCATCCTTGCAACACCGCCTGCCTTCCTGATATCTGCCGGCACTCTTTCAAGCGCCATTACAGCAACAGCACCTGCAGATTCTGCAATACGTGCCTGTTCAGCATTTACAACATCCATGATAACGCCTCCCTTCTGCATGGATGCAAAACCTCTCTTTAAAAGCTCAGTTCCGTGTCTGAGTTCTTCAAAATTCATGCTATATTAATAGTCAATAATCAGCAATAAAAACGCCTATTGATATTATTGTGATTTTCATTTGATTAAAAAAGAATCAAAAATTAATAGTTTTTTTCATGACATCCAAATTATCTTAAATCTCATTTAAAAACGTCTATGAATTTATATTCATGTTGATTTTCATGTTATTACGAAGTAACTTTCATGTACAAAAAAATAATCAGAAGATGCAATGATTCACATTTCTTCCGGAATTAAATAAAAAAGATGAAACAGGACAGATTACATCCCGAAAAATAATTTTACATGATAGGCCATCAAATAATCCATATCAGGTTTTCACAGGGTTTTCCTATTCTTTTATTGCAAAATCAAATGTAACGGAATCTGCCATTTGGTACATTTATTTCAAATCTGACACCTTCACCAGAAACTCCGGATTCACAGATATTCATACCTGTCATTGAAAGAACGTATTTTATCAGGAATAGGCCATATCCGGTATTACTGCCAAATCCTTTTAGGAATATTTTATCTTTGTTTTCAAAGGGAATTCCTGTTCCGTCATCCTCATAGATTATTTTTAGACTTTCACCGGAATTAATGGTCGATAATCTGATTGATGAAATTTTTTCACTTCCATGGCGAATGGAGTTATCAATGAAGTTATAGAAAACCTTGCCAAACAGGGGATCTGCATAAACCTCAATTTTTTTTTCAACTTCTGTTTCAACATTAAGACTTGCTGTATCAAGCATAAACTGCGAAAAATTAAAGGTTTCAAGAAGATTCTGCCAGGATGGAGATTTTATACCTGTCTCCTGATAGTCCTTTGTAAAGGATAACTGGTGTTGTATTGTTGAGGCGATTGTCTCTATCTTTCCAATAATTTCAACTGAACTTTTATCAGAAATGCTTGTTATTTCTCTTAAAATTTCAAGATAACCGATTAATGCAGTAACCTGGTTTAAAACATCATGCCTTGTAACGTTTGACAAAAGGTTTAATTTTTCATTTGCAAGCGTAAGTTTATCCTGGTAATTCTTTCGAAGAGTTATATCACGTTTTGTCTCACGCCTGCCTGCCCATGTCCCGTCATCATGGTAAACCGGCTGGCAGTAATGGCTTATCCATTTCTCATCACCATCTGCCGTTATGATTCTGAAGTCAAAGTGCTCGACGCCTGAATTTTCTTCAATTATATTTTTGTAGTGAGAAATAACCATCTGACGATCCTCAGGACAGACAATCATTTCAGCCATTCTGAAGGGATCATATGAGAAATCTTCAGCTGAATAGCCGGTTATCCTTTGACAGGACGGAGATACATACACAAATTTCCCGTCAGGACCAAGCCATGATTCCCAGTCATAGGTATAGTTTGCAAGAGTGCGGAATTTCTCCTCATTTTCACGAAGAGCATATTCCATTTTTTTTCGCTCACTTATATCTAAAATTACACCAACAATTCCCTCAACATTGCCTTCTGCACTAAAAAGTGCTGTTTTTGAGAACAATACATCGATTAATTCACCTTTTGAATTGTTAATTGCATACTCATATTGCTGAAGATGAGGATTTTGAACGATTTCCATGTCTTTTCTTGTATAAACGTCTGCAAGCTCTTTATCAAAGAAATCATAGATGTTTTTACCGATGATTTCATCTCTTGAAAGACCAACAAGCTCTTCAAATGCACGGTTACAGTCATGGTATATTCCTTTTTTATCCCTGTAGAAAAAGGGTGCCGGAATTGTATCTTTTATTGCCTGAACGAAGTTTATTTCATTTAGAAGATCTCTTTCCATCTTCTTTCGTTCACTTATATCCAGGATCACACCAACAATTCCGTCAACTGTCCAGTCTGCCTTAAAACGTGCAGTTTTGGAAAACATCACATCAATTCTCTCGCCGCCGGCGTTGTTTATCTGGTTTTCATACTGCTGAAGATGTGGATTTTGAACAATTTCCATGTCTTTTTTAGAGTACAGATCAGCTAATTCCTTATCAAAGAAGTCGTATATGTTTTTTCCAAGTATTTCTGATTTTGAAAAGCCTACAAGCTCTTCGAATGCACGATTGCAGTCATAATAAACGCCGTGTGTATCTCTGTAAAACACCGGAGCCGGAATTGTGTCCATTAACGCCTGAACATAATTGACTTTTTCCTGGAGGGATTTATGCATTAATTTTTCGTCAGTTACATCTCTTCCGACAGACTGATATTCGATAATATTTCCTTTATCGTCAAAAAAAGCCCTGTCAATCCAGTGTTGCCAGCGCTCTTTTCCATCAGGCATTATGACAATATGCTCAATATCCCCATATGGTTTTTCAGGTGACAGACTGTTTAGGTGAGTTTTGATTCTTTCAGCCTCATGTTTTGGAACATGAGATTTGAATTTGATTTTTCCTACCGCTCCGTTTTCGAGGTCATAATATCTGTAAAAAGCATCATTTGCAAATATTATTATAAAGTCGGGCAAAAATCTGCATATCAGCTCGGTCTGGCTTTCAACAACAGCCCTGTAGCGCTCCTCGCTTTCCCGCAGAGATTTTTCAGCATTCTTTCTTTTAACAGACTGGAAAATCATGTTTCGAAGTTCTGCAAACTGTGATTTTGGTTTTCCACCTTTTTGCAGGTAAAAATCTGCACCATTATTGATTGCATTGATTAAAACATCTTCACGGCCACGTCCGCTGAAAATTATAAAAGGGGTTTTATCACCGGCATTACGAATTGTTTTTAAAAATTCAATCCCGTCCATTTCCGGCATTTCAAAATCTGAAACAATTGCGTCAAATGTTTTGGTTTTTAAATTTTCAAGTGCACGGGATGCAAGAAGAGCAGTTTCAACTTCGATGCCGCCCTCTTTTTCCAAAAAGAGCTTGGTTATTTCAACAAGAGCAGGTTCATCATCAACAAGCAGAACTTTAATCAAAGTAATTTCTCCATCAGTTTCTCACCAGAAATCTCCATAACCGTGTTTTTCTTAAATTAATTATTGAATGAAAGTTACTTTTTTAACTTACATCAAATTGTTACAATGAAACTGTTACATGAAATATAATTTCAGGAACGCTTTTTATGAAAAACACTTTGAGATCTGCATAAAAAGTGCATAATACATCAGTTTCATGAACCTTTTTCCTGAAAAAATTCGGGCAGGAAATTTATTATATTTACCAGTATTCTATTGATATAATCTACTTTATTGGGGGACATTATAATTTTTTTTATTCGTTTGTATCATGAATACAATTTGATTTAATCCAAAACTTAGATTCAGGAAATTTAAAAGAATAATCAGTATTTATCCTTAGAATAAAACAAAAATAATCAAATTACTTATAAAAAACAGAAACTGTAAAATTAATTTTTAAAATTAAATATAACAGACAAAATTACACATATAATAAGTTCAAAAATAGTTTAAAATAACTTCAAAAATAAATTCAAAAATCATTTTAAAATTCACAGATGACATGAATTAACAAAATTCTTAAAAAAAGTCTGCAAAAAATTAGTTTTTATCCTAATCATTAATTTTTTAGATTGAATTTACATAGAATTTTACATTGAACAATGAATAAACAATTGCCTGAAAAGTTTCTAAATCATTTGCTTATTGTTTAATCACAAAACAAAGAGACTTTCCAAATCATTTGCTTAAAAGAACACATTTATTCTTCTTTTACAATCATTGCACCGCCGATTGCGAGAACCAGACCAAATACTATTGCCACAATTCCTATAAATGAAGCCATTATTGTCTCAATAATTGCTATGTCAAATGTCAGTCCAATGCCGATAATAATCAGCATTACCCCTAAAATAAGAGAAATCAACCCTAACCAGTCCATTAATAATCACAACCTATAACAAACAAAATTTCCCTGAATTTACTTAATTTTAAACCAGAAAATGCAGAAAAATCTGCAATTTTCATATACAAAAGATATCACACAATTGATAAATAAGTTTTGTTTCAAGAAGAACATGATATTCACACATATAAATAAAACAATAATTTGTTTATTTAGAGATTTTATGCATTCTTTTTTGATTTTTCAATTAAAATTCTGTAACCGGCCAGCATCAGTGCAACAAAAATGGGGCCCATAATAAACCCAAGCAGTCCCATCGCCGCAATACCTCCAAAAAAAGCAATAAACATCAAAACGGCATTGACACTTGCCCTTTTTCCCATTAGAACAGGCCGCATCCACCAGTCAGGAATTGCACAAAGAAGGGGCCAGGCAAAAATCAGAATTATAAAAAGGCCACCCCAGTCTGATATTGAAGCTGCATATAATGCCAGAAATGCGATTAAAAAAACCGGCCCAAACACAGGTATCAGTGCTAAAATTCCAGATACAACAGCGAAAAACAAAATATGTCCATAGCCAAGCAGGTAAAATACCGGAAACGACACAAAAAAAACAACAACTGCGACTGCCAGATGCACATTAAATATTGCATAAAGCATATCAGAAACACTTTTTTTAAGAATGGAAATATCATCTAGGCAGTTACATGGAATAATTCCTTTTATCTCTTCAATAATTCTGTCGCCATAAACCAAAAACAAAAACAGCGATAAAAACATTATCATTATTTTTATAGTCATTATAGGCATCAGAGTCAGATATTCAAGAGCACTCTCCTTGAAAGATAAAGTCAGGTCTGAAAACAAAGAATAGATCATATCAGGAGGAGTTTCCATAAAAACTGACATCTCAGGAAAAATCTTCAGATTTATCCAGGATACAATAGAAAATATCATATCAACAATATAATCACCATTCTGATAGATTACAGACGCTGCTACATAAAGTGTTACTATAACCAAAAATCCAACCAGAAATGTAATTATGAATGATGAATACTCCGGTCTTGCATATCTGCACATATATCTGTGTGCAGGCATCAAAACAGCGGCAAAAGAACCTGAAACAATAATTACGCCAATAAATTCCCTAAAAGCCATAACTGATAAGATAAATATCAGAATTATGAGACCATAAGTAAATTTATCGCTGTTATCCATCTGTATAATTCTCATTCCTTAAAACATAAAATATCATCTGATAAATGATTTGAAAGAAATTAATTAAACTTTTTTTTAACCACATTACTCTGTAATCGTTAATCTTTTTTTAGTAATCGTTAATGTATCAGGTTAAATTATCAGATTAAATTAATTAAGAATATATGAGTCCAAAGACTACAAATACTTAGGAGTTACAGTTATGGGTTTTGAGCCATCACCACAGTTCATTCTTACAGCAGTTTTCGGATTGTACGTAATCTTTATGATTTTTGCAATATTCACGATTAAAAAACGCAAATCTGAACGCATCAGGGACAGAGACGACATCAGACAGGAGAAACGATTCAAAGCTAAATTTTTCAAAAATATTACCGAAGGTTTTCAGCTAGAGTCAATAAAAAATCTGGATGATATAATAAACATCTATGAGGCTGTTGCAGGACTAAGCGATGAAGACCTAAACTACCACTACGGTCTTTCAAGATACTTAAGAGAATATTTAATCGCACTTATCTCAAAAGATGACAAAATTATTCCGGACTCAACAACAGAAGAAGAAATTCGTGAGTGGAAACAAACACTTGACAAAATTATCTCTCTAAACGATATTCAGACACCTTTCTCAGATCTTCCGCCGCTTGAGAGAAACATACTAAACGACATCACAATATTTCTTAAAAGAGATGACAAAGAACACATCAATGATAAATTAAAGGAACTGTCAAGGCTTATTAAAGCAAGAGACAGTGAACTTAACAAAATATATAAGAAAAATGACGGTTCAATGCAGATTGCAGTAATTAGTCTTCTTGCATCTCTTATATTCGGACTTGTTGCAATAAAGCAGTATATCTGAAAAAATATTACCTGAATAATTTTTTTGGCTCTCCACCGGCATTGTCATAAAAAAAGGATTTAATTTTCATAGTTAATATATTGACAAATCTTTTTTAGAACACTAAAAAAAATTCACAATAGAAAAATTCCGGGGAATTTTTTGGTAAAGCCTGAATGTTAAAATCTGCAATTTATAAAAATACAGTCTCCGTCATGCTTTCAGGTGCTGTTCTGTCAACAGAAAGCGGCGCTCCAAGCGGCGGAAGGATATTTATCCTGAAATCCTGACCTGGTTTTACCTGCATATCTGACGGGAGATTTATCATTATTGTGACATAATGTCCGGTTGATAAAATGCTTCCAAAATTTTCTCCTTCAGTATTGGAGATTATACGCCATGTTCCGGGAGAAGGTTCAGCCTCGCTGAAAAAAGGATCTGCCCGGTTTAGCCTTCTTAATAAATCTGAAGTCATGAAATGTATTGTTACATATTTTAAGTCAATGTCCATAAGAGCATAAGGGCTTCCAACAGACAGACGGATTCTGTCAATGTTTCCGGTTGTCGAATTCCTAAGACCAAGAATATTTTCTCCGACAATCATCGTGGATGAACCCTGTTCAACTGCAGAATAAATAACAGACTGAGATTTCTGAATAGTGAAAAAACCGGCGCTTAAAACAACATATGAAAAAACCGCTGCTACAACTACAAATGCAATAAGAACCAAAGCCGCCTCAAGACCTGTAAAAGCGTCATTCCTTTCAGTCATATATTCCTAAAAATTATAATATAAAATTCTTAACACATCAATATCTGAAAAAAATCATCCTTTCCAGATACTTCTTCTAAAGACCGGTGTTATTTAGAGACTGGTGTTAATTATTACTTTTCATAGATTTATATTTTAAAAAGCAATAACAATATCGCACTTATCAAACATCGTATCGCCAGTTGTCAATTTCAGTTTTCAAATGGAAAACAATCAAATACTAACGGCAATAAGTAAATAAATTATGAATATAGGAGAACTTCCTTCAATTGAATTGCAGATGAGTCTGCTCTTGTTCGTCGCTTTGGGAGGATATCTTCTCGCATCAAGAATTAATCAGTCCGCAGTGGTAGGTGAAATTTTAATCGGACTAATAGTTGGTCCGAGTTTTCTAAATCTCATCACATATACCGATTTTGTTCAGAGTATTGCCGCTCTAGGTGCAGTAATTTTAATGTTTGTCATTGGTTTTGAATTCAACATAAAAGAATTAAGCAATATAAAATTCGGAATCATAGGATTTTCAGGTGTGATAATTCCATGGATTTGCGGATATTTTATTGCAGTTCTGTTTGGATTTGACTTTATTAGTGCTCTTTTTATTGGAACAGCACTTACTGCAACAAGTATAGCAATAACTGCGAATGTTCTTCGTGAGATGTGTCTTTTGGATACAGAAGTTGCAAAGGCAATAATTGGTGCAGCAGTAATTGATGATGTCTTAAGTCTTTTGGCACTTTCTATAACAGCTGATGTCGCATCAGGATCATTCTCTTATACGGGAATTGCTTTATCAATTGTAAAACAGGTCGGATTCTTATTAATAGCAGGGTTCATAGGAATCGTATTCATATCAAAATGGATTGAAAAGATTGATAAAACACGCCTGGCAATGAAAAATCCTGAATTTGTATTTATCTTTGTTATGATGATTGCATTTTTGTTTGCAACACTATCTGAGTATGTCGGAATTTCAGCTATAATCGGAGCATTCATCGCAGGTGTTTCATTTAACGGAGTAAATTTGAAGCACAGCCATGATATTGAGGCAGGTGCTGATTTTCTCTATATCATCTTCGGCTCAATATTCTTTGTATCTCTTGGCATTCTCGTAGATATTCATGTAATGACACAGGAAGCTGTCGTCTTTTTAGTTGTTCTGACAATTGCGGCTGTTATTACAAAACTCATAGGCTGTAGTATTCCTGCAAAGATTATGGGTTATTCAGGACGTGACTCACTTGCAATAGGCTTTGGTATGTCTCCCCGTGGAGAGGTTGCAATGATTGTTGCATTAATGGGGCTTACTATGGGTCTTATCGGACAGGGGGTATATGCGGCAATTGTTTTAATGAGTCTTATTACAACAATTTTAACCCCGATTCTCTTTAGAAACTGGCTGTTTAAAAAAGAAGTAATAGCATGTGATTTAGAGAATAAATAATTTTTTTTCCAATACATTTATCTTTTTTTCAAATCAATTAAAAAAATTATGGAAGTAAAAGAAACTCTAAAAGGAGTCCCCGGACTTCTAAGACCCTTTAAAAAATTCTTAGAGGATGAAAACCTATCAGAAAACAGCCAGATTGTATTTTACGGATGCCCCGGAACATGTCTTCCGTTTATAGAGCTTATTGCATTTGCAATACGAAGTCTGCCGGTAAAATGCATTTTTGTACCTTTCCTTGAGGAGGAAAAAGCCGCGGCCCTCACAATAATTGATGGCATGGGTGCACAGATAAATCCCGGAAAAGTAAAGCCTGACCCAAAGGTGGTTGTTATAATGGGCGGACTTTCGATGCCAAACATTCCTGTAACAGCAGAAGATACACTAAATACAATCTCAAAATATGACGCAAAAGTTGTTGGAATATGCTTTATGGAGATGCTTGAAAAAGAGGGCTGGACTGAGAAGATAAACTTTGATATGATTATTGACGCCGCAATAGATCCGGTAAAAGTCTATCGTTAAAGTTAAGATAATTCTAATCTTAATGACTCTTCGCCATATTTCTGATCACCCTAATTTGGAATTGATTTGTCGCGATGTACACAATATCCCCGGGAACCGGAGGGGCTTAGCCCCCCTCCGGTGACCTATCGTAAGCGGGGTGGGTTTAAGGGAGGGGCCTGTCCCCTCCCTTGCTAATAATCGATTAGCTTTGATTGTTTTCCAGTCAAGGCCAGTAACCTAAGAAACTGATGAAATCTTCCATATCAATAATCTTAAAAGCCCACAAATGAGAACATAGATGTGAATGCAGAAATGCATTCCCTCCATTTGTAATGTTTATTGGACATATCATCAGATTTGGAGGTTATTCTCTAAGTTGTTTCTCTTTTTGGATAGTCCTAACTTTCAGAAAAATGGAGAAGAACCATCTTAATTAATTAACTCCAAAAAAACTCATTAAATTCTATTTTATGTAACAGCCTCATATAAGTCACAAAGTAAATTTCATGCAAATTAAACCTGTTTTACAGAATAAACTTATATATGAAAGTAAGTTACGAAGTAACTTTCATCTGAAATTAAAAAAAATAAAAAAATTTAGATGTAAGGGTTGCGAAGGCCCTTGCCGACACCAAAGGAGGCACGCTCCTCAAGTGTCTTCTGATTCTTGTCAATCTTGCCTGTTGCAAGTTTTGTGACAAGGTCAAGGCCTGGCTTTACGCCTGCAATGTCCTTTGTCTCAAAGTAGCCTGCGGCTACTGCCTTTGACCAGACATCCTCACCCTTCTTTGTGCGTACAAAGACTGTGCTCCATCCATCAGGGCTTCCAACTGAACCTGTTGAAACATCAGCAAGGTTTGCTACGTAGTCAAGACATACGTGGCATCCGGGCTGTTCATATTTGTGTGTTGCACCGAGCGGAATCTGTGAAAGAGCTCCACGCTCTGTGTATACTGAGAACTTGCCCTTTCCGATATCCATCTTAACTGCAGATTCCATCTTGATATTACAGTGGTCTTCAACAATTGATTCAAGACCCTGATATGGGAAGTTTTCCATGCAGAAAATACCAATTGCAAGTGCAATTTTGTCAGGAACTTTACGCATTCCAAGTGGGTAAAGCTGTGCTTTTCTCAAAGCCTGCATCTGGCATGGGGTTCCCACAATACCAACCTTATCAAGACCATATGAACGTGTTGCTTCTTTGATAAGCATCATGTTCGGGCTGATTGAATATTTGGTACCACGTGCTGCAAGAAGTTCTGCTTTTGATGTTGCGACAATTGGCTCAGGCTTGAATGGCTCATCGCCAGGTCCTGCAACAATTGCTCCGTCAATAATACCCTCTTCGAGAGCATATGCAAAGAGCTGTGTTACAATTCCTCCGTCCTGGGAGCATTTCAGAATATCTGCGTCTGCTGCACGTGCAGATACTGCTGTCTTGTAATTTCCAAGTACCATTTTACTCTCCTCCCTTACCCATTGCACCATCAATTGCTTCAATGATTCCTTCAAACTGATTTACTACATCAAAGCTGAAGAAACTGCGTGGGCACTGTGCATAACATGCACCACATTTAATGCACATTTCACGGTCAATGTTTGGCCTTCCATATTCAATTGTGATTGCACGTACAGGGCAGCTTGCCGCACATGTACCGCATCCCATACAAAGACCCTGGTTTATGACATCAACCATTAAGTCACAGCCACATGCTTCAGTTCCGCGTTTTGCAAGGTCCATGAGAGGCTTTAAGTAAGCTCCTGCAAGTGCCTTCTGGTCATCATTGCCCTGTAAGAGCAGGTATGCCATAACACAAACGTTTCTGATTGCTTCTGCTCCCGGCGGGCATGATGGCAGATATACATCTACATCAATTAAGTCGCCAATTGGAACATAGGACTCATGCTGAGGCTGGTTCCACTGACCGCCACGGCAGAATCTTGTAATATTTCCATATGCTGCACATCCACCAAGGGCGACAACAACTTTTGCCTTCTCCCTGGTTTCTTTAATCTCTCTGACGGAACACTCGTCCTGGAGACATACTGATCCTTCTACTAAAGCAACATCCATTTCAGGAATGTGCCTTACATCTGCAAGTGTCAGACAGTATACAAGGTCTGCATAGTCATCCAGAATCTTGAAGAGCCCCTCATAGTTATCTGCAAGGGACACAAGACATCCGGTACATCCGGACATATGAACGTGTCCAACGGTAATTTTGTTTACCACAGGCTTTTCCTCCTTAATTTTTCCATCCTGTTTTTGTTCAACCTTCACATCTTCGGGCTTCTGAGCCGGTTTAGGCTCTGCGGGTTTCGCTGCAACCTTAACCTTTTCAGGCTTCTTTTCAGGCGCCTGCGGGCTCCCCGTGAAGATCTCTTTAAGACGTGATAGTAGTCCCATAATCCACCCCTACTTCTGACAGTGCAAGTTGCACTGCCTTCGGAATGGCCTTTCTAACGCTTTCAGTGACCCAGAACTCCGCGTCTTCCGACTCGTTGTCAATCTGGGATATGTCGATGTTTTGCGGCTGGCATCCGAATATTACAATATCAGTTCTTTCAGACAAAACATTCAATGGTTCTTTAAGGCCCCATGAATGCGGATCGGTATATGCACCGGGTGATAAAACATCAGGTGTAACTCTAGTGATCTCGCCGGGTTCTCCCCCAAAGTCCATAATATCAATAATAATCAGTTTTTTAACAGAAATGTCGGACTGCGCCATAAGTGTAAAAAGATAATGCGGACCTGCAAGCCCTGCATCCAGCACTTTAACACTTTCAGGAAGTGACAATTTTTTCATCTCAGCAATAACTGCCGGTCCGAAACCGTCATCAGTCTGAAGCGGATTTCCGCATCCGACAATCATATTTTCAGCATACCAGTCAGACATCAACACAACTCACTGAACAAGCTTCTGGGCCACTACCTTCTTCTCTTCATCGACCACCATCATGTGTGTAGCACATGACACACATGGGTCGTAGGCACGAACAATTACCTCAGCAAGCTGCCATGGCGCACCTTCAAGTGCACGGCTGACTGTTGGGAAATTCCATGTGGTTGGCACAAGAAGTGAATACCACTGGACACGTCCGTCCTTTACCTTTGCAAGGTGTACATCTGTTCCACGTGGTGCTTCGTTGGCACACCATCCAAGTGAGCCGTCACCCTGTGGAATTTCGTCTGCTATTACACTGCCGGATGTATCAAGTGCATCTATTGCATCAATCATGCTGTATAGAGTGTCAGGATATTCCATCTGGCGTGCGATCTGAAGACCCATTGCACCTTTTCTGTCATAGTTACGGAACATTGCAAGACGTGCACGTGGACCTACCTCTACAGGTGCTCCATCATACAGAGGAACTGCAGTACATGCTTCCATCTGTGGCCATGCCTTTCCACCTGCCGGTGTTGTAGCATGGTTTGGATAGTTCGGATCGTCAAGTGTTATATCTTCCTGACCCATGTACCAGTCCCATGGTCTTACATCTGTCCAGCGTTCAGGGAACCACCTTTGATCTGCATCAAGGTTTGTGTTTCCATAGAGCGGATCTACTGCCATGTAACCCTGGTCGTGGAATCCGAACTTGCTGTTCTTCTCTACTTCGTAACTTCCTGCAACTGCTGCTGTTCCACGCTCATCCCAGTTCTTAAAGACTGAGATCATGAAATCCATCTGTGCTACAGCAAGAGAGACACCCTCTTTTGCAAGATCGTACATCTTTGCTTTTGCACGCGGTGAAACATTCTTGTACATACCACCGATTCTTGGGTTTGACGGGTGAATAGGCTCTCCACCAGCGATCTCACCAATAGTCTGGCCGATCTCACGAAGTCTCTGTAGACGCAGTGCAACGCTGCGTACTGGTTCTTCCTTTGAGAACGGGTTGATCTGTACATCAGTGCCTGGAAGATACATGTCCGGCAATGAAAGGATGTTGTGCAGTGCATGACTGTGCAGTCTGTTTGCACACTGCAGAATTATACGCAGGAGATATGCATCGTCAGGAATTTCACAGCCGATGGAACCCTCCATTGCTTCTATACCTGCGAGAGTGTGCGCAATTGGACAGATACCACAGACACGTGATGAAATCTTTGGTGCCTGATGCATTGTTTTTCCAATTGCGAGTTTCTCGATACCCCTCACAGGTGTGATACTGAGCCAGTCACCACGCTCAATTATGCCCTCATCGTTTACCTTAAGGACGAGCTTTGTGTGACCCTCATGCCTTGTGGTTGGGGAAACCTCTACAACTTTCGACAAATTAATCGCCTCATTAATAAATTTTTGTTCATTTCGCTATACTCTGTGTAAAACACACATTGTTTTATTGCAACACACGTACCTGAACCTTAAATTTCAGTACGCTAATTTCTAATTTCAGTTCTTTCTTTAAAAATAGCTTTCGTTGTTGATTTGTGAGTTTGCTATTTTTATAATTTTTCGTAACACTCTTTGCACAACATAGCCAAAAGAGTGAGGACGCAAAAATCCCAAAAAAATGATTTTAAGAAAAATATTAATTCAAATTTAAATTTCAGGCAGATTCATTGAGTTCTGCACGAAGTTCCGCGATTGTCGCTTTTCTTTCAGCATACGCATCATGCTGATGAATGCTCTCTTCGTTTGTTTGTCTGATTCTGATTAGAGAATCTCCAGGCAAAAATGCAAAATCACTCAAAACTCTTTTTGCCATTTCCCTGACACAGTCCTCAACAAAGCGGGCATTTTTATGCGCACTATAGACAACGTGGCTCTCATCTCCGCGTTTTAATAATTCATATATTTTTGCACTCATTGAATCCTTAAGAACAGTGATTAAATCCTCAAGATTGACACGCTGATCATCATCTGTTTCAATACACAAAAATCCCTTGCCACGCTGGTTGTGTGTGGCCATGGGAACTTCAGATAAAAATGCCTCAATCTTCTCCTCTTCAATTTCAAGTTCACGAAGTTTGTTTGAAGCAATCTCCTTCATTATATTTTGTGCACAGGGACATGCAGTAATTCCGGTAACCTCTGCACCGATGCTCTTTCTTACAATCGGATTGGAATTGTTTCTTTGTGCAATTGCACTTGCAACAACCTTTACAACCTCATCACATTCTGTTCCGGAAACAGGAGTCTCTCTTCTCACCATAAAGGTGCTGTTCATTCTGACCTCTGTCCTGTCAGCATATTCATGATGATCAAGAAGTTTTCTTGCAACAGAATTGCATACATCTTCTATTCCATCAACCTTTCCCTTGACAGTCTGTTGCAAAACTTCGTCAATTACTTCAAAGTTTCTGGACATATTTGCGCCCTTAAGACTGCTTGGAAGGTCAACAAATACATCAAAACTTGATATGAATATTACAGGGCGTTTTCCAGGCCTTGCAACTTCTACTAATTTCTTTACGTTTTTCACACCAACCCTTGTCAGATTGATGCGAACTTCAGGTAAAGTAGACTGGGTATCAGGTAATTCCATTGAATAAACCTCTTATATGGCGTCATTTTATCTCTGCAACGAAAGAATTACCTCCACTTGGCAGTCAGACAAAATACCATATTTCTATTTGGTCTTTGTACCTATTTTCTATCACAAATATAATATTTATGAAGTTGCACACGACTTCAATAAGAAAAAAAATAACCATAAGATATTTTTCGATTAAAAGAAGAGGTTAATTGAAAAAATTACGACTAATTCAGATGTTAAAAAAATATTAATGAAAAAAAAGTATATTTTTTTCAAAATTCTCCAGAACCTGTTTGCGCGATTAAAAAATCTTTTATGAAACGTCCGGATAAATAAAAAACAGCCTTAGAGTTTGTCATTTAGATAATAGCCAACGATTTTTCACTCAAAACACTAAAACATCAGATAAAAATAAGATCATCCATGCCGCAGGTATCAGGGCAAAAGATGAGAACTTTATTTTTCCCTCTTATCTGACTTAGTATCCGGGTTCTATTCTAACTTCTTACCTGACATCTTACAACATTCTTCATCTAAAATCTGATGAGCTTAAAATCTCATAAGATTTGTTGTAGAAGAGAGAAGTTTTTCAGTCTCTTCCTTTGAAAACTCAATTGTTCCTTCACCCGTATGAATTATAAAGGACTCTTCTCTGACAACACCGAGTGGAGTAAAAGAAGTGCCTGTTTTAGAAATAATTTCAGCAATCTTTGATTCATCTTCATATGCAACCAAAAAACGTCCATATGACTCAGAGAACAGCTCTTCAAATGCATTTTCGCCTGCATCTATCTCACAGGACGGACAAAATCCACTGAGAGCACCTAAAAGTCCGCCTCTTGAAATATCAGTTGCAGAATAAACAGCTCCTGAATTAACAAGCTTTCGCATAATCTCAAGAATAATTACATCAGGAATCCCTGGCGCACTTCCACCACATCCTGTTAAAAGATCAATTACTGATCCTCCAAACTCAGGCTTTGACTCTCCGATTATTCCAAGCTTCATACCAAAGACAGGTCTTCTAAAAGGCTTTGCAGGACCTTTTCCTGCCATACCAACAGAGGGTGTCGGAAGAATGCTTGTATTAAACTCATCAGATTCATTGTATAAGGATACATTTCCGCCGACAACCGGAATTGAAAGCTTTCTGCACATATCCCCCATTCCCCTGACAGATTCTTTTATCTGCCAGAAAATCTCTTCATGAACAGGGCTTGCAAAATTAAGGCAGTTTACAATACATAATGGCTCAGCACCCATTGCCGCCATGTTTGCGGCGTTTTCATAGACAGTATTTGCACAGCCTTCATAGGGCTTTAGATAAATCTGTCTCGGACTGCATCCGCAGGATAAATAAAGCGCTGAATCACCAAGGCGAAGGACTCCACAGCCGCTTTCTGTTGATATTGTCTTTAACCCCACATCATGATCATACTGCCGTTTCACCCAGTCTTTTGATGCGATGTCAGGGTGTGACATAACCTTTGTGCAGAGCGTTTTTAAATCATCTGAGGGCCTATTAAAAGGTTTTTCAGCAGAGTAAGGCTTTCCTGCCCACTCTTCCTCAGGTGCTCCTCCTACCAAAAGATCAACAGGGAGATCGCATACAACCTGTCCATGGAAAGTAACAATATAGCGATTCTCTGCTATTACTTCACCAATATCGCTCCAGCTGAGATCATACTTCTCAATTATAGCTCCGATTTCTAAAACATCTTCAGGCGCAACTTCAATAAGCATTCTTTCCTGAGATTCAGCAAGCATAATCTCTACTTCGTTCATTCCTTCCTCACGAAGATGAACCCTGTCAGCGGCGATTCTCGCGCCAAATGTACTTGACATCTCAGATGATGCACCGGCAAGACCTGCCGCACCCAAATCCCTGCAGGAGAGTATTTTTCCTGTCGCAGAAAGTTCCATCGTTGCCTCTATGAGAAGCTTTTCTGTATATGGATCGCCGACCTGAACAGCAGGTCTGTCTTCAGCTTCAGAGTCTTCTGACAGATCGCGGGATGCAAACGATGCTCCGCCAAGACCGTCCCTTCCGGTTGAAGAACCGTAGAGAATCAGGCGGTTTTTTGGAGCTTTCACACGCGCTGTTAAGAATTTGTCCGGATGCACAACACCGACACAAACAACATTTACAAGAGGGTTTCCGCTGTAATTTTTGTCAAACGTAAGCTCTCCTCTTACAACAGGAACACCTATGCAGTTTCCGTAGTCTCCTATTCCTGAAACAATGTGCTCAAACAGATACCTGTTTTTTTCACCGTCAAGATCGCCAAAATAGAGTGGATCCATAAGTGCAACCGGCCTTGAACCCATCGAGATGACATCACGAATAATCCCCCCGACACCTGTTGCCGCTCCGTCATAGGGATCGACATAACTTGGGTGATTGTGTGATTCCATTCCTATTGCTATTGCAATGTCATCAGAAAAACGGACAATTGCGGCATCATCACCAGGCCCTAAAAGAACATTTTCACCATCGGTTGGCAGAGTGCGCAGAAGCGGCTTTGTTGAACGGTATGAACAGTGTTCACTCCAAAGGTTCTCAAAGCATGCCATTTCAAGTTCTGAAAGAGATCTCTTAATTTCCTTTTCAATATAATCAATATCGCGGGAGCACAGCATAATTGTAGGAATATGTACTCTTACAAACAGATAATAGATGCCTAAAGAGAGGCACAATTAGAGAAGATATAAAAAAATACGCATATGATTTATCAGATATTATTAAAGAAGTGCAATTTTAATTGCCATATTTAGCTCAAAGTCCTCAAAAGGCTTTGCAATATATCCGGAGGGGCGTGTTTTAACAGCTCTTTCAATAATATCATCTTCCATATGAGAACTCAGATAAATTACAGGTATGTCAGGCATATTCACTCTGATTTTTTCAACTGCTTCTATCCCGTCTATTTCTCCGGGCAGAGTTATATCCATCAATATAAGATCAGGTTTGTATGATTCGGCTTTTAAAACTCCTTCCTCACCAGTCATCGCAATTAAATAATCGCTGTATCCTATCTCTTTAAGACGCCACTGAATAAGATCTGCTAAAATTTCGTCATCTTCTACAACCAGTATTTTAATATCCGTCAACTTGCTTACCACCGTTTTTTTATTTTTAAAGATTATACAATAAATATCTATTCCGGACTAAATATTATTTAAAATAAACAATATTCAAAATAACTGATTAATCCAAAACCTCATCATTTACAATTCTATAATATTCGGGAGGAAGAATTATCTCAAAGTGTGCTCCTTTCCCATATATTCCTGTTTCAACAATCTTTAAGGTCGTAATGCCTAATATCTCCTTTGTTAGGAATAAGCCAAGACCTGTATTGCTCCCAAACCCATGATCAAAAATACGGGATTTTAATTTCTCAGGAACACCAATACCATCGTCCTCTACCACAATAACACCTGTTTTATTCTTTCTCTCAAATGAAATATCAACTAAAGAAACCTTTTGTCCATGTCTTACTGCATTGTCAAGCAGGTTGAAAAATATTTTTTCAAGCATTGGATCGGCATAAATCTCCAGATGAGGCATTGAAACGTTCAGATTTATTCCCATACTTTTTGCTTTGGACTGCATTTTTTTCGTAATCAGATCAACTCTTTGCCAGACGGGACTTTCAACTCCGATATTATGATAATCCCTTGTAAAGATGATCTGTTCCTGAATATTTCCAGATGCCTGCTTTATTCTTTCAAGGTGGTGAATCAGCTCTTCATTTCCCTCGACTTTTCTATACATCAGATCTGTAAATCCGTTTATTCCGGCAATCTGGTTTAGTATATCATGCCGCGTTATACTTGACAAAAGGTTTAATTTTCGGTTGGCTTCAGATATTGCATTTTGGTACTGCTTTATCTGGGTAATATCCTGCATTATGCCGACAATACGAACAGGTATTCCTAAAGCGTCTGATTCCGCAATCTTTCCCATTACATTTATCCACTTATATCTGCCATTTTTGCACAGGATATGATATTCAGATTCAAACTGATGGCTGTCCGGGTCAAATTTTTTTCCCTCAACACCGGTTATGCCGGTGAAAAAGTCCATAACGTCTGAGAAGAACTGAATCTGAAGTAATTCTCTCCAGTTGGTTTGTAAACATTCCTCATCCAGATTCCCATAACCAAACATTTCTTTGTAATTTCCTGAGAAGAATATGTGATCATTTTTCATATCCCAATCCCATACACATACACCGGCACCCTGGATTGCAAGATTTAAGCGCTCTTCACTTACCAAAAGGGCCTCTTCCATCTTTTTTCGTGTAGAGATGTCAATTCCGATTCCTCTTGCACCTGTAACATTTCCGCTCTTTTCAATAAGGCTTACATAAACAAGCATCGGGAATTTTGTTCCGTCAAATCTCTGTGCAGTGTATTCAAATGATGTCTCAGAATTGTGACCTGAAATTATCTGATTGAAATTTTGTCTGGAAATTTCTTTTTCTTCCGGTGCTATTGCCTCCCAGAAACAGATTCCCTTCCCGATTATGTCATTATCTGCCTGGAATGATTCAAAGCCGTTTTTGTTCAGGAATGTTACACGACCTTCAGTGTCTAATTCAAAGACAATCTGTGGCAGAAGATCTGTTAAATTCCTAAATCTCTTCTCACTTTCAATCAGTGCATCTTCAGCTATTTTCTTCTCTGTTATATCTCTGACAACAGACTGTACAATCCCTTTCTCGCCTGAAACAATGCTTGCACTTACCTCAACAATAACATTTTTCCCATCTTTTCTTACCATTTCAGACTCAAAAAAAAGATTTTTCTTCTTTTTAAGTTCAGAAATAATATCATTTACAGAATTACGGGAATCCTTAGAGAAAAGATCAAAAATATTTCCTCCAAGAATATATTCGCTGTTGTAACCAAGCATCAGTGCAAGCCGCTCGTTTATATCAATTATTTTTCCGTTTGTGTAATGAATTAAGACAGCATCGTTTGAATTTTCAAACAGACTTCTGTACTTTTTTTCACTACTCTTAAGAGCACTTTCCATCTGCTTTCTCTGGCTGATGTCAATTGCAATTCCACGAAGTCCGGTAATTGTCGAGTCTGAAAAAACATAGCTTATATTCATCATTACAGGAAATACGGAGTTGTCTTTTCTTTTTCCTGTGTATTCGGTAGCACCTACAATGTGCCCTGTCATGAACCAGTCAAAATTCTGTTTTGCCCTTTCTTTATCTGAATCTGCAAGAATATCCCAGAATTTCATCCCATTTGTCAGTTCATCAGGCTCATATCCAAACATGTTTATAGAATATCTGGTTGCAAAGGAGAAATTACCCTGCTCATCTAATTCAAAGATTAAATCAGGTATCTGATTTGTAATGACACGAAACCGGTTTTCGCTCTCCTGCAAGGCATCCAGAGCATTGTTTCTCTCTGTAATATCACGGATGAAAGCATGAACATAGCCATTTTCAGCATCTGTAATACTTGAGCTCATCTCAAAATAACGATAATCTCCCGAGGGAATTTTTACTTTTCCTTCTGCATATGAGTGACCTGTTTTTTTTAATTTTTCAAAACCTTCATCAAAAAGAGATGTTTCTCCGGATAAACCAAGACTTTTAATTGTCAGACGGCATTCTTTCTCAATTTCAAAAATCTCATTCCCTTTATTGTTGCAACACAATACATCTCCATCCAGATTATAGACCATAACGATGTCGTTTGTATTTTCAAAAAGATTCAGATAATTTTTCTTGTACTGTCGAAGCTTTTTTCCACCGGTTTTAAAGCCCTCTGATAAAACTGATGATCCGATTCCTACGCCAAGATATGTAAAAACAAACAGGATTGCGGCCGCAAGGTTGTAATAATCGTCATATGATACGAAAAGAATAAGCAGATAATACAAAATACCAAGAACAATGGTTATCCAAAAACCCTTTTCCGGGTACATGTAAATTAAAAGAAAGAGAGGAAAATAAAAGATATGAGATATGAAAAAGATTATTCCGTCACTAAAAAGATATAACGCAATTTCACTAATTAAAATTGTGAATATCAGCACTCCGAGAAGAATATAATTCCAAAAAGGCTCTATTTCTTTTTTACTTTTAAGCTTTAGAAAATTGATATTATAAGACAATTATTTTCACCTGAAAATTATCAAAAAACGTCCATGAAATTATATTTCATGCACGATTTCATGTAAGTTACGAAGTAACTTTCATCTAAAACCAAATTTTTGCTACATTTGCATATTAACAGTTGCATATCCTGTTGAAGCACCCATATTATATTGATATATTATGGAAGTATAACTCATACTGTTATAACACATTCGATTCTTATCTGCAATAATCATTACTGATAATTTCTATCGATATTAATTATTTTGAACAATATTTCAATAAAACCTGAAAAACGAAATATTCCATACCATTATAGAAAATAAACCATATACAATAAAATCAGAGTACGGGATTTATGTAAAGATGTTTAAAAAAGATACTTAATTACAGAAAAAGATCATATAATATAAGCATGACCGACCCGTATGAATCTCTTTTAAAGGAGGCTTACAGCAATATTACCGAAAAGTCCGGAGATGAAGGACGTTTTATAGTGCCGGATGCCAAAGTCTACATCGAAGGAAAAACAACTGTTCTTGAAAATTTTTCTGAAATTGTTTCAACCTTAAGGCGCGAACCTGATCATGTGATGAAATATCTTCTGGGAGAGCTTGGAACTGCAGGAAAAATTGACGGAAACAGGGCAATTTTCAATGGTAAATTTGATAAAACACAGATTTCCGGATTGATCTCAAAATACACAGAGGACTACGTAATATGTTCTGAATGTGGAAAGCCTGATACAAGACTTGTAAAAGACGGAAGAATAATTACCCTTAGATGTGATGCCTGCGGAGGTCACAGACCTGTCAGGAAGAGAAAGGCAAAGCCCGAAGGCGCCGCAGGACAGCTTGAAGAAGGAGCTGAAATGAACGTTGACATCCAGTTCCTGTCAAAACGTGGAGATGGTGTTGCAAAGGTTGGCAAATACACACTTTATGTCGCAGGCACAAAACCGGGTCAGACTGTAAAAGTCAAAATTACGAGAGTTGCAGGCTCCATTGGCTTTACAGAAAAGATTTAAACAATTTCAAAATATTCAGATTTTTCTTTCATTTTTTTAAATTTTCAAAGTTTTCTAAGTTTTTGCCATGAAACTTAAAAAAAATCCGAAAAGATCTTCATTGCTTTCTGTGTGATAAAAAAACGCCATACGGGTTTTTAACAGTAAATATAAATAAAATGAAAAAAATTAAAATGTAAAAAAAATTTCCCGGTTTTTCTTCAGGCCTTTTCAACAAGTTCAATCAGATTTGCGCAGTCCGATGAAACGGCTTTTGCCGCGTTAATAATTGCCTCAATTGGATCTTTTTTGTTTTTTGTTGAAACCAGTAAAACAGGATCTGTAAATGTGTACTCATTATAGTACTGGGCAACATCAACATCCGGGTTTTTTAAGATCTCTTCTTTTAAAGTGTTCATATAGGTATGGTTTTCACCCAGAAAAGCAATCCTTGCTTTATCCTCTGTCAGCTCAAGTATTTTTATTTCCATAGATAACCATACGTTTGTGCTTTTTGAAGTCATAAGATTATTGGTTATTGCATTACAGAAAAAGATGTCATAATAGTATCCATAACCTCTGCTCCTCTGCTAAAACATATTAAAGATTAAAATAAGTTTACAAATTTTAAGCAGAAATTCAGAACTAAATCTCAAATATATCGCCATCTGATGCGATATTATCCCAGTTGAACGGAATGTTATGACTCATGTGGATAAACCGAAATTCCTTTGGCGAAAGGGATTTTGCAAGATCTAATGCTTCTTTGTAATTCATGTGTTTTCCAATATGAACAGAAGGAGGCATCAGCGCATCCAGGAATAAAATATCACAGTCTTTTAGCGCTTCTAAGGTCTCATTGGATAATTTATTGTTCGTATCAGAAGTAAATCCAATTCTTTTTCCATCGCACTCAACAACAACGCCGCATGTGTACATCGGCGGGTGGTTTACCTCAACAAATTTAAAATTCATTCCAAAAAGAGAAAAGGATTCATACGGAATTATCCTGTTCTTCTCAAAATGAAGGAAGTGGAAAAACCCTTCAATATCATCCATCGCACGGTCTGCCGCGTATGCCGGGGGAAATGCCTGGACGCGGTAGAACTCGTTGTAGCCGGCAATATGATCGTAATGCCCGTGAGTCCATAAGACTGCATCAATGTGGGGCGAACTGTAAAGCAAAAGCTGTTTTCTTAAATCCGGCGATGTGTCAATTAAAATATGGTGGTTCTCATTTTCAATTAAAAATGACGTCCGAAGTCTCTCTTTTCCCTCACTGAGTGCAAATTTACAGTTTTCGCACTGACAGCCGATTCTGGGTGTACCTACAGTATCACCTGTTCCAAGTACCGTTACTTTCATATTGAGGCACTCTGACGAATATTATCTCTGTCGCGGACGGAATCCATACCCTGTTCAATATCAGAAGCAGTCATGACAAAACTGTCACGCATAAGAGCAGAAATTACCGACTCTTTTATCATTATCCTTAAATCAGCGCCTGTGAAACCTTCGGTGTCTTCGGCAAGCTCATCATAATTGCAGGTGCAGTCAAGCTCTTTTGTAATCTTTAAAAGAATCTTCTTTCTCATCAATAGATCAGGAAGCGGGAACTCGACAACATCATCAAACCTTCTCCATGCCGCTTCATCAAGCATTCCGGGGTGGTTTGTCGCACCAATCAGAAGAACTCCGTTTTTGACAAAGCTGATTGTGTCAATGTTTTTAAGAAGCATGTTTACAGCACGCTTCATAGCGCCGTTATCCTCTGTAACCCTGCTTCTTGCGACAAAGTCAAATTCATCAATGAACAGAATACACGGAGAAAGTCTTCTTGCAAGGTCAAATATCCGGTCGATGTTTTTGGATGTCTCCCCTAAATACTGGGATGTGACCATTGCAAGCCTGACTTCCAAAAGAGGCATACGAAGCTTTTTTGCCATTGCAAGCGCCAAAGATGTTTTTCCGGTTCCTGGCGGACCTACAAACAAAAGCTTTCCAAGCTCGTATATCTTTCTTTCACGCAGAAAGTCCAGATTTTTAAGAGCAATGTCAATTTTCCTTATAGTTTCCTCCTGTCTTGCAGTGCAGACCAAATCCTCAAGCGAATACTCTCCCTCTTCAGGTGAACTTATAAGGATTAAATTTCTCGCCGACTTTAACTCCTCGTCATCGCCGACAATCTCCTCAATCCTTGCCTCAAGATACTCTTTTGAGTCCTGATATCTTACAATTGAATTTTTTGATTCCTCATAGGAAACATCTCCCATTTTTGCCTGTTCATAATAGTAGGCAAGAACAGGATTGTTTTTTACCCTTTCTTTACAGTCCTGCCTGAAAAACCACCCGGCCGCTGCTTCAAGCGCGGATATGCCAATTCTCTTTCCAAAATCGTCATATTTTACGAAGGGATTCTTACTGACATGGGAATATGCATCAGAAATCCCAAGCACTTTATCAGCAACACTTTCACTGACGGTGACAGGCCTTTCTATGTCTATATTGCATCCTTTCGCACAGGTGAGTTTTCTGAATTTAACTGGGAGATCATCCATATTCAGATTTTCATATTTGTTTACAATCTCCGCTGTTAACAAAAGCTCCAGTACTTCTAAGGACATTATATCTGTTTCTGTAGACATGCGTACAACTTATTATATAGCTCTTTAATTGGCATATATGTATCTCTGATTTACTATACCGTGCATTTTTTATGCAGTTGTTACAATGCACCCGTCTTCTGTTACAATCAGAGTGTGCTCTTTTTGTGACACATATGATCCTGAAACGTCATGTAAGACAGGATATCCGCGAAGGATTCCCTGCTGACATAGCCTGACAAGATTTATGTCTTTATTGGGAGTTTTGTACCATCTTCGTGAAAAAGGCAGTGTTTTTCTCTTTTCAATATCTTTCATAAGCCTTCTTGCACTTGGGAGACGGGTCTGTTTTTTTGATATCTGGCTGAATATCTCAACCCGCTGACCGTCAGTTACCTGACCTGAACCGGTAGAGGCAAAAGGCTCGACTGCAAAGACCATTCCTTCTTCAATTACAGTTCCACCGTTTATTGAAACATTCGGAATTATAGGAATCCCATGTAGCAGGAATTTTCCAAGTCCGTGTCCTGTAAGATTTGATACAGGTCTGTAGCCTTTCTTTTCAATCTCGGCTTCTACAGCTCCTCCAAGCTCTCCTGTTGTGATACCGGGTTTTACAAGCGCAATTACCGCATCCAGTGCATTTGAAGAGGCTTCAACAAGACTTTTATGATCTCCCAAATCCACTGTCACTGCAGTATCGGCAACATAGCCTTCAATATGAACACCAAGATCTACTTTGACAACATCCCCTTTTGAAAATACTCTTTCATCACCTTCGGATGCGGTGTCATGCGCCGCCGCATCATTTAAAGAAATATTTACAGGAAATGCAATTTCTGCTCCTTCTGAAAGTATTGCCTGTTCTGCAAACTCTACGACATCAAGAATCAAAACTCCGGGTTTTACCATCGCCGCGGCTTCATCCCGATATTTTTTAGCTATCTTTCCGGCTGTGATATAATTATCAAATATCTCGTCATCCATTATATTCTAAGCTCCTCTTTGTATTGTGTAAAGCAGTCAAAACCAAAATCGGTTACAAGACCTATGTCTTCAAGGCGGACACCGCCGTGTTTTTTGTAATAAAGGCCAGGCTCCACTGCAATTATATTTCCTGACTGAAGTTCTTTTCCGGACGGGGAAAGTGAGGGGGATTCATGAATTGCAAGTCCGACACCATGGCCCAGACTGTGAATGAACCCTTCGGTCTCAGTCATATATCCATTCTCTTCAAAAAAATTCATCACTGCATCATACAGGAATTTTCCAGTCACATTTGAACGGATGAGACTTTTTGCATGCATTTTTGCGTCATATACACATTTATACATATCCTCTATCTCTGAAGAGGGCTCACCCCTTACAACAGTACGTGTCATATCAGAGTGGTATCCTGTCTTTATTTCACAGGGGAAGATGTCGATTACAACAGGCTCATTTTCTAATATCACGCCATCTCCTGTTGCATGTGGCATTGCAGTTTCATATCCACATGAAGCAATTGTGTCTTTGGCAGTAAAACCCCTTTTTAAAAGAAAACACTCTATTTCTGATTTTAGATAATCAGATGTAAGCGGCACTTCATTTATTTCAAGTTCGCCGTTATCTGAATCCGCATTTTTTATCATTTCAATTGCAAATTCCATTGCGGCATCGGTTGCTTTCTGGCATCTGCGAACAGCACTGATCTCATCTGCCGATTTTACAGAGCGCATCTCTTCAATACTGCCTCTATCAATTCTAACCTCGCAGAATTTTTCAAGCTCTTTTGCAAGTATGATCGGGAAGTTATGAGGAACAAGAACATTTCCCCCGGCAATTTCGGCAATCATTCTTGCCTGGGCGGTATAAGGGTCAGTTTCGGTTTTTAAAAAATCAAAAAAACCCGCATCGCCTCTGGATAATACATCACATTTAGATTCAGATAGTGCGCGATCTTTTTCCATCTGAGGAACAATCAAGGTTCCGCGCCTGTCCGGATGCTTTATGTAGAGCATGGAATCGCCGGCTGTAAAACCCGTCATATATCGCATATCAGGATTTAGCGATGAATCATAGATTACATAAGCCGCCGCATCAGCTTTTTTTATTGATCTGTCAAGAGTGTTTTTCATAATGCAGTAACCTTACTATTCGGCTGATACTTAGAAGTAATTTTACCAACAGACATACAATTTTTAGGGTAATGGATGATTCGGCAAATAGAATATTCAAGATGAAGTTCGCCAAACTGACGATGATGCTGAATGCGATTATTTTCCTTGCTGCAATAGCAATTTTAGCATTTTTCGGGCTGATACCTATATACAGTATTCAGATAGCGGCAATATGCGCAGTAATTGTTCTTGTTCTTTCGGTTTTGTTTGTTAAACACTACAAGCGCGATAAAGCATGGCTTCACGAACAGGAAGACTGAGATTAAGAGTTAAGATTAAGAGATATCTATTTAAGAATATGTTGACTGGATAAGAGACTTCAGAATAGATTTATTGCATCAATCCGGATGTATAGATATCAATATGATGATTTTATGATATCAGTAAAGATCTGATGCCGGTAAAAATTTGCGCATCATATGAAAATTATCCGGATAATTTCTGATAAACTCCAAAGATCAATTTAATTTATGTTATGAGCAACAGTATTTCATCTATGATATCGACATTAAATCAAAGATATATCAAAGGATAAAAATTGGGAATGAGGGGATTAATGGTGAATGTATATATCAGGAGATAAAATGTATCCTGATATGTGCTCAAAATTTATTTTCGGGTACAAAATCGCCATGTCTTTTTATTTTTGATTGAAATTGTTCATGAAATTATATTTTCATGCACGTTTTCATTTAAGTTACGAAGTATTTTTCATGTGAAAATCAGTCAACAAAAAAAATTCAAAAGAGGTTTGATATTTTGCTTCAGAAACTGCTTAATGAAACCGAACTTGTCGGAAGACACCTTGAGGTTATTAGGATTGTTTTAGCCAACCAGCCGATTGGCATCATGAAGCTTTCAGAAATTCTTGGAATTCCATCTCATCGTGTGCGCTATTCTCTTAAGGTTTTAGAACAGCTTGGATACATTCGTGCATCGCCATCCGGTGCGGTTGCAACCGAAAAAGCCTCTGAATTAATAGGGAATCTGGATGAAGAGATAGACTCACTGATAAAGATTCTTGATTCAATCAGGAAGAAAAAATCAGGTGAATTTCATAATATTTAAAAGGTTTAAAGTAAACCTTTATTGGCAACTTACATGAGTTAAATTGCAAAGCCTCCATAACTCAGTTGGTAGAGTGTCTGGCTGTTAACCAGAATGTCACAGGTTCGAGTCCTGTTGGGGGCGCTACGGGCTTCTTTGTTCTAAAGCTCGCGAAACTTTTCTTATTTAAGGGTTATCGTTTCAAAAAAAATGATGCTCATGTATAACGCCGATAATGAAGAATTTTATACCTATTGCCGAAATTACGACTATGTAAGGGCTTTAGAATCAGGTATAGCTAAAGGAATAATCACTGAAAAAGATCGTTCTCTAATTAGTGAATACATTCACGAAAGGAAAGTTACCGCCAATCTGTCAAAGGTGAGATGCAACAAAATTTCAGGCTGTCTTATCAACTTCAGGCGGTTTATGTCTGTTGAATACCATGCCTGTACAATTTCAGATATTTTTAGTGGTCTTGATAAATTACAGGTGGGGCTATCTGTCAAAGGAAAGCCACTGTCAGACAATACCAAAAAAGATTATATAATCATCACCAAGCCCTTTCTTTTGTGGTTAATTGATAATGAATATAATTTGTTACCTGTCAAAAAGATAAAGCTGATAAAAGCTCCCAAAGTCGATTTAATGACAACCTCTCCTGATGAGATATTAACAGTTGAAGAGATTGAAAACATGATCGGGGAAGCTATGAACTCACGAGACCGTGCATTAATATCATTGATATATGAATCAGGTGCAAGAGTTGCGGAAGTAGGGCGGCTAAAATGGAAAGATTTAATTTTTGATGAAGACGGGCTAAGACTTTATATTGATGACAAAAAGACAAAAAAACACAGATATGTCAGAATTTCTATTTATACACAATATATTGCAACATGGAAACAGGACACCCCCAGAAATTCACCCAATGATCCGGTTTTCATAGACTTAAACAAATTTGTAATTATCAGGTATGATGCAATTGTCAGAGTACTTCAGAGATTAGGAAAGCGAGCAGGAATCACAAAAAAAGTAAATCCTCACATATTCCGGCATTCCAGAATAACTCATATGATCCAACAGAATTACCAGGAATCAATTGTCAAAAAAGCCATGTGGGATAATATTAATACGTATATGTTTGCGGTTTATGCTTCATTGGCTGAAGATGATATTGATTCTGAATTTTTAGCCAAATCTGGTATAAAATCACGAAAGAAAAAAGAAACAACAGCTAAACCTATTCCCTGCGGTCAATGTCACTTTATAAATATTCCTTGGCTCTTCAATATTCAATGCAAGTTGAAATAGTTCCTTCTCAAGCATGTTCCAACAAAAGATATTCTGTCAGATGAAGTATTTATATACCCACACAATTTGACGAAGAGCCAAGATGTATCTCTTCGCTGTTCTATAGGATAAATATTTCAATCTTTTTCATGGAGGCATAGCCGGGTTTATCAAATTATGATCTGTTGATAACAATCACAGAGAACTATAAGTATTTACAATCCTTACAATACGTACATGAATGCAACTAAAAGGATTCCGGTAACAGAAAAAGTATGGGCAGAGATATCTGAGCTTAAAAAACCAGGACAAACATTTGATGAACTGCTATCAGATATGGCAGTAAACGAGAGAAAAATGCGTCTTCTTAAAGATATGAAACATATCGAAGAACGCGGTGATTTTGTGGAGATGTCTTTTGACGCATAAAGTGCGTATTGACAAAACTGCACTGGCCTTTATAGAACAACTGCCCAATAAAAGTCAGAGGGTTGTTAAAGAAAAATTAAAAACTCTCAGAGATACTCCATATCCCGGAAAAGACGGAGACAAAGAACGTCTCAATCTGTCTGGTTATATTCTATATCGCATCCATATCGCAAGAAGTTATACAGCATTTTATCTCATCGATGAAACCAGTGAAACAATAACAATTCTTGATATTATGACAATAGAAAAGGCACATAAAAAATACGGAAGGCTTTAGCCCAAAACTTCTTTTTCAGAAGCACTTTCACCCTTAAAAATCTTATATTCCCACGACTGTGATATTTTCCCAATCGGCAATATTGCATATTTAACACAAACATCATGTGGCTTAATGATAAAAAACCTGATTAAAAAGAGAAAATAAAAAAATTTCAAAAACTTAAAATTTTTAAAAAAAGATTAAATTGAAAAACTCAACCTTTTTTAAGCTGAGTCCTCACGAACCATAATAATTGCCCCTTTCGGGCATACTTCAACACAGATTCCGCAACCTTTACAGAAATCATAATCTATATTAAACTCAGTGTCAATCGCACCGTCAGGGCAGAAACGGTAACAGTTACCACATTTATTGCATTTATCCATATCAACAACAGGTTTGAAAGTTCTCCATGAACCGGTGTTTCCAGACGCTCCTGTTTTTGGTTTTGAAATCGCAAGTTTAGCACTCATACTTTAAGCTCCTCAAATGCTTTCAAAGCGGCCTCTTCATTTCTCTCATCAGCAAATGTCTCAGATATCGCCTGCTTTACAGACTCTCTTGAAACAAGACCAAGCTTTGCAACCGCTCCTAAAAGCGGCGTGTTCAAAATCGGATTTCCTGCAAGAACAAGACCCAAAGATAATGCAACGCCGGTTAAATCAGCATTGTAAACTTTATGACCTTCCATCTCAACAGGTCTGGGGCTGTTTATCAAAACCTCTCCGTCCGGCTTAATCCCCAAAAGTACATCAACAGTCTGCATAATTGTCGGATCAAGAACAATAACCAAATCAGGCTGTCTTATCTGTGAATAAATGCGAATCGGAGATTCATCTATTCTGATAAAGGAAACAACAGGAGCTCCGCGTCTTTCCGCTCCATAAAGAGGTGTTGCGGTTGCATGCTTCCCGTCCAGAAATGCCGCCTGTGCAAGAAGCTTTGCCGCAGTGACACCACCCTGTCCGCCGCGTGAATGAAGTCTTATCTCATACATTATTCATTCACCCCAAACCAGAACTCTGAATCTTCTTTTCTGTTCCTGACGAATTCGGCAATATCATCATATGTCACTTCCTGACCGCCAAGACCTGCAATTACACTAAAGGGTCTGCAACCTGTCTTTGACCTAAGCTCGTTTGCCAGTATTCCGCCAAAACCAAACGAGTAGTCGCGGTCGATTACAACAACCTCCTTTCCTTTTACAACCTCGGAAAAGTCAGGGAATGGCCTGAACCAGCGTACCTGAACAACCCCTGCCTTTATACCCTCGCTTCTTAAGTTGTCTGCGGCAACCTCTGACTCCTTTGCAAGTGTCCCCATCGCAAAGATAACCACATCACAGTCATCAGTAAGATACGTCTGGAACATATCATAACTGCGCTCAAAACGTTTTTCAAAATCTTTCTGGGTTTCTTTTATCACGGGAACAGAATCTTTCATTGCACGCTGTATATCATATCTGAATTTGAAGTGATCTTCAGAGCCTGTAAGTGTTCCATAACCTCCGGGATTTTCTATGTCAATCGCATGCGGTATGTTAACAGGAGGAATGAAGTCCCCGACATCAACAGTTTCAAGCGATTGTGTAATATGTGTAAGTAAAAATCCGTCAAGATTAATCATGACAGGCAACAGGACATTTTCATGTTCTGCAATCCGAAATGCCATAAGAGTTGTATCATATGCTTCCTGAACGGTTGATACATAGACCTGAAGCCATCCGCAGTCTCTCATTGACATTGAATCAGAATGTTCAGCACCGATATTCCAGCCGGGTCCAAGTGCTCTGTTTGCGTTTGCCATTACAATTGGGAGACGGGCCGCTGCAGACATGTGAAGCATCTCACACATATAAACAAGACCATGTGAGCTAGTTGCAGTAAAAGTCCTGATACCTGTTGCAGAAGCGCCAATGCATGCCGCCATTGAGGAATGCTCAGACTCAACAGGGATATATCTTGCATCAAGCTCTTTTGATGCAACATAGTTTGCAGTCTCTTCAACAACCTCGGTCTGCGGAGTAATAGGATATGCTGCAACAACTGTTGGTTTTGCATCCTTAACTGCTGTTGCAACAGCCTTATTTCCGGTTGAAATTGTCAGCATATACCCTGCACCTCACGCTCAAGTTTTTTAAGATTCATCTCAACATGCTCCTCTAAAACGGCGATGTCTTCTTTCGTTGCAGTCTTAAACCTGCCCTGTAAGGCAAGATATTCTGAAATTGGGACTCTCTTTTTCATTGCCGCTTTTGAAGCGCCTGTGATTGAGAGTTTTCCTTCCTCGCGTTCGTATAAAACCCACATCCCTGACTGAACTGCAAGCTTTCCAACATCGATTGTCTTCTCAGACGGATATCTCCATCCGGGGGGACATGGTGCCAGGATATGCATAAATTTGGGTCCGGGGATTGAAAGAGCCTTTTTTACTTTATTAAAAAGATCAACAGGATATGCACTGCATGCCGTTGCCATATATACAGGATTATGCGCCTGGACTATTGCATCAAGGTCTTTTTTGTAATCCCTCTTCCCAAGCGGAGTTGTTGTTGTCTTAGCGCCAAGGGGAGTTGCACCTGACCTTTGCATACCGGTGTTGGAGTAGGCTTCATTATCATAGCAGATGTACAGGAAATCAGTTCCTCTTTCAAGAGCACCGGAAAGTGCCTGAATTCCTATATCCACTGTGCCGCCATCGCCTGCAAAGGCAATCACATTTGTCTTTTTACCAACAGCCCTGAATGCCTCACTCATACCGGATGCTACTGCCGCCGCAGATGCAAATGCAACATTATATACCGGTATGTTCATTGCCGTATTCGGATATTTACCCTGAATCACACTTGTGCAACATGCAGGTACTACCAAAACAGTGTCTTTTCCAGCCGCTTTTGTAACATAGCGGAGGATTAGTGAAGCACTGCATCCTGCACATGCCGATGTTGTTTTAAGTATGAATTCTTCATCGGGAATGTCAGCCAATATTAAAACCTCACTAAAAAATTTGTCATCATTTATAATGATAGTTTGGCTTTGGGAAAATATTTCCCGTTTGGATTGCCATAAAATCATCTCATTTGATAATGTATCAGATATAAACATTCAATTCTTTATTCTACTCATAAAACAGTGCATGAAAGATTAATTTCATGAAACGATTCATGAAATTTCCATATATATTTACCGGATATTATTCTGTTTAAATGACAGAACTGAATGGAGCATTATGTCAATTAGATGAGATATTGCGAATTAAATATTTTATATTAAGACATTTTTTAAGGCATTTTTTTGAAAAATATCAGGGATTGAATTATCTGTTATGAAAAAAATAATTCTTTAAGAACGCATTATGCCGGAAGACAAAAATATTCCCGATTATTACGAAATACTTGGCATAAACTATGATGCTGACACAGATTCAGTAAAAAAAGCTTTTAGAAGTCTTGCAAAGGCCTTTCATCCCGACACTTCAACACATCCAAATGCCAGAGAAAGATTTCTAAAAATTACTGAAGCATGGGAAATTCTTTCTGATCCAAAAAAAAGGCGAGAATATGATGAAACACTCAATTTGAGAGTTGAATTTCAGAGAGATTCAGAATACGAATCCAATTACAATAATCAAAACAAAGGCGGATTTGAAAAATCAGATTTTAATTCAGATTCAAAAAAATCAACGTGTGGATTTTTTGCAGAAAATGATGACATTCCAAATTCAGAATCGAAAGGTGATGAATATTCAATAATGGCAGATTATGAATTTTATTCAGATGAAACTGAGTTTTTTTTGATTAACGGTGAAAAAAAGTCTTTTGAAAATGCCAGACATATAATCGTCAATAACACTGAATACATAATAGACGGCGATGAAATGATTGATATTGGAGATATTGAACGCTTTTTTTATGATGGTTCTGAAAAATATTTAATAGATGGTGTGGAGTATGAAATAATAAATGCCGAGCATTATTACCAGGGAGGATGTGAATACGTAGTAATTAATGGCAGACCATACCGGATAAAAATCATGTGAATCACAAAAAGAATAATAAAAGAAGATATGTGAATAAAAAATACTGAAGAAAATTTTGTTTTTCTTCAAATTCTCCCAAAATAATATATTAATTATATGTTCTTTTTTAATTCAGAATTGAAAATATCTCGAATACCTTAAATATTTATAAATTCATCAAATCAGTAAAGGTGAATTAAAAATGGTAAAATTGCCTGACAAAAAATCACTGGAAGGATTTTCAAAGAAAATTACAGAGGCGGTAAAACTTCCTGATGATTCAGAACCAAAAGACACTCAAAAACCTGTTGAGAACAATTCAGGACTTTCTGAAGAAGATTTAAAAAAGATACGGGAAGAAGAAAGAAAAAAGATCGAACAGGAACAAAAGGATAAAGACGCCGCAGAAAAGGCCAAAAAGTATGAGGAAATAGAAGCCCAAAAGCGTGCCGAAGAAGAAAAACTTCTTGAAGAGAAGAAAAAAGAGATAGAAAAGGAGCGTCTTGAAAAGGAAAGGACTGAACAGGAAGCTCTGAAACAAAAAGAACGTGATGAATGGGCAAAAGAAGAAGAGAAAAAGCGATTTGAAGAAGAGAGAAAAAAATCAGAGATAGAAAAAGAGCTTCTTAAAAAACAAAAGGAAGAAGAAAAGGCGGCAGGTAAAAAAAGCCACACCTTAAGAAACATAGGAATCGTTGTTGTAATCATACTTGCAGTATTAGTCGCAGGATATGTGACTCTTATTACAGGAAATGACAACATAAACGCTTACGGCTACCCGCTTTCATACTCGGCAACATATAATATACTAATCCCGGACAACAAGGACGTTAACTTTGCGGCAATACCTGTTAAAGCATTAACAAGTGGCGATTCAGTTGTACTTATGATAAACAACGACAGAAGAACGCTTGCACTTGGAGAATCAGCAACTTATCCCGCAAAGCACCTGACTATTAAGACACTTGGAATAACCGTCTTTGACGCTGATTACCAGATAACAGCAACATTCAGAGGAGTTGTTACAAACAGGGATGATTTCTATGTGGTTGTAAAGACCTCAGAGCCTATTCCGTCATGGCTTGTGGGCATTATGACACCATCTGGTGTTGGAATCACCCCTGTATAATTTTTTATACCAGTCTTTTTACATACCAGACATTATTATTACAAAATTATCAAAAAAATTACCAGATTTCATTTAATTTTCTTAACTGTGAATGCAAAGCCACCCATTCATTTGAAAAAGCAATACTTTTCTCATGAATATTCACAGGTTTAAAGTCAATTTCACAGTTTACATCCCACAAAATCAGTCCTTCTGGAGGCGCCGCCGGAAAACGCCTGTTGGAAGGATTCATTAGCGCTCTTTCTATCTCATCTGCAGACATCTCACCCCTGCCTGCTTTTTCAAGGCAAAAGGATATGCACCGAACCATATTCCATAAAAATGATTGCCCGCATATCTCAAAAATTAAAAATTCGTCTTCACAAAAAATTTTGGAGGATAAAATCTCACGGTTTGGATTTTTTCCCTCAGGCTTTGAAAACGAGGAGAAGTTATGCCTTCCAACAAAAAGAGAGGCGGCATCATTCATTAAATCGGCATCATAAAAAATTCCTGAGATCCCATCCGGAAAATAATACCGATATGTCCGGCTTTTTGCACTAAAACGCGGATTAAAATCATCTGAAACTTCAGACCAGCCTGTAAATCTGATATCAGGCGGCAATTTTTTATTTACCGCAGAAACAGCACGTTTTGGACATTCTGTATCAAAAGCTATAACCTGGCGTTTTGCAGAAACACCTTTGTCTGTTCTTCCTGATATTGCAACACGGGGAGTAGAGTCATCAGAAAATAAATTTAATTCAGATAGGCATCTTAGAATTTCGCCCATAACCGTTCTTTTTCCGATCTGCTGTTGCGAACCGCAAAAAAAAGTTCCGATGTATGATACTTCAAATGCAAGCCTCATAATCAGGCCTCATCTTCTATGAACACGGCGCATTATCTTTCGTTTTGTGTTTTTAAGAGACTGCCCCGTATATGCACGAAGCGGAGTCATTTTCCCTCCCGCTTCTGTTTTCCCCCCCCTTATCGCCGCAAAGATTGAAGGAATGTTTTTCTCGGCATCTATTTTTGTAATACCATATCCTACAAATCTGGCATTATGAGCGTCACTTCCGGCAACACAGGGTTTTCCAAAAAATCTTGCTTTCCTGCCTGCTTTTTTATTTGCAGATCCTACAATATACCTGCTGTTAAACGATTCTACTGCATCCACAGCTTCAATTGCGCTCTTTAATTTTATTGCAACACCATGCCGCAGCTGATGATACGGATGAGGAAGAATCAAAAGTCCACCCATATCCCTTGCAATTTTTACTGTCTTAAAAAAGTCAAGTCCGGGAGGAATTACCTTATTTACTCCAAGAACAAGAAGATGCCCGTGTTTTGTTGAAACTTCAATTCCGGGAATTACCAATACATCAGATTTTATTGTCAGGGCATGCTGTGCACCGGCAACTGTGTCATGATCAACAATTGCTATAGCATCAAGACCCACTTTTTTTGCTTTTTCAAGCACTTCCTCCACACTACTCTCACCATCATGTGAATAATTAGTGTGGATGTGCATATCACACTTCAGCATTAAATCAGTAGTATTTTTCACCTATTGCATATTAATTCAAGCTACAATGACAATTCTGCTTGCCACAGGAAAACTCGCATATCCAATTGTAAAGGAATCAACAGATGGCTTTGATGTGAAAATCGCAGTTTCAGGCAAAATTGCGGCTTTTCTTACCCCTGCGGCACTTGAAAAGATTATTGCCGAAAATCCATGTGATATGGTTTTGGTTTCCGGAATGTGCACTGCAGATTTCTCTTCAGTTGAGGAAAAAACAAAAATTCCCGTATTCAGAGGACCGCGCCATGCCGCGGACCTGGGAATTGTCTTAAAGTCAATTGGCAAAGTAAAGCTTTCAAGAACAACTCCTGCCGATGAATTAATCTCAGAATCACTAAAAAAGGATGCTCTTGAAAGAATAGAGTCTTTGGAAAGAGACGCGGGATTCTCATTTGAGATAAAAGGCCTTAAATTCGGCGGAAATTCAAGGATGAAATTACTTGCAGAGATTATGGATGCGCATAAAGAAAAAGATCTTGAAAATAAGGTGATCTCTTTTTTTAAATCAGGTGCAGACATAGTGGATTTAGGATTTGGCTTTGATGCATCGCCTGAGGATGTTACACGTGCATTTGAGTCACTAAAAGGAATAAATGAAGAAGAAATTTCCAAAAAATGTGTTCTTGCGGCAGACACACAAAATCCAGAGTTGATTAAAGCCGCACTTCCCCACGTAGACATAATCCTCTCTCTTCATGAGGAGAACATACCAGTAATTGCCAAAGATATTGCAGGGGCAAAAAAAGCGGCAGTAATTGTTCCTATGGAAAATAGCCTTGAAAATAACATTTTATATGCAAAAGAAGCAGGAATTGAAAAAATAATTGCCGATCCCCTCCTTATGCCAGTTGGATCAGGGCTTATCAAATCACTTTCAAACTTCAAAAAGTCAGAATATCCACTTTTCTTCGGTGCTGGAAACGTAACTGAACTAATAGATGCAGACTCCCCAGGAGTCAACGCACTTCTTTGCGGTATGGCTAAAGAGGCAGGAGCATCAGTGATTTTTACAAGTGAACATTCAGATAAGACAAAGGGAGCAATACGTGAAATGCGTCGTGCGGTTGAAATGATGACACTTATGACCGACAGGCCATACCCAAAAGACCTTGGTCTCTCACTATTCTGTATAAAAGAAAAAAGAAAAAGAGTTACACCCGCACTTGAATACGAAAATGTAATTATAGCGGAGAAGATGCCTGACGATATTGAATACGATCCGCTTGGAAATTTGAGAATAGGAATCGAAGGAGACTATATCGTTGCTGTTCATAAAAATACCGCATATAAAGGAAAATGCTGGGAGGATGTTTTCTACACACTTGTAAAGGATAATAAAGTCTCACTGATGGATCATGCCGCATATCTTGGAAAAGAGCTTTACAAAGCCGAGCTTGCATTGAAATTTAAAAGAAGTTTTGATCAGGACGGACCTTTCTGAAAAAAACTATTTTTCCCTTTATTTCTTTTTTCAGGATTTTTCAGCTTTTGTGTAATTCAAAATCTCCATGAAAAATTTTTGATTTTTTTTGATATGTGGATTTTAATTTTTTTAAATTTTAACTTTCTTTTTGGAATTTCATTATCATAATTTTCATCAAGAAACCATAAAATCATTTACGGCGTAATGGAGTAATCCGACACAGAGGACAATTTCTCCGAGATCATTGTCAATAATCTGAAAGCATGGATAATTATCTGACAACAAGGACTGATATTTTGCTGTGTGTCACAATTGCCGTGCTTACACTGCCAAGCAAAAGTCTTTTTGTCATTCCCTTTCCTGTTGAGCCGACAACAATCAAATCAGCCTGAATTTCGTTAGCAAAATCCAGTACCTCATCACGTGCATCACCAAGACGTGATAAAAATTCGACTTCATAGTTCATCTCATCAGCAACTGCCTTTGCATCCTTTAATATCTCCTCACCTTCGGATTTTAAGAGATCAAAGATTCTATCGGATGATGGATCTGAAACTCCAAGCGCAGGGTCAACAACTGATGTTCCATAAATGCCGGTGTTGATCACATAAATTCCATAAACCTTGGAATTCCAGGTAGATGCAATTTTTATTGCTTTTTTAAGAGCTTTCAGTGAAGACTCAGATCCGTCAATTGAGACAATTATTTTTGAATACATAAAATATTCATATAGTCTTAAAATAATTAATTCTATCCTAAAATTCCCTCATCATGACAGCAGATGCTAAAAATTGGATAATACAGATGTTTCATCCATATTTTAATGCAAAATCATATTTTTAATACAATATCAGATTAATGAAACTATTATCTGTCACGCATTTAAAATTATCATGACAGTTATGCCGGACGTTAAAATAAGAAGAGAACTTTTGGATACACTTTTTGCGCTTGGAAAAAGCCAGCATCCAAACGAATTCCTGGCAATTTTAAAATTTAAAAACGGAGTTATCGAAGAGCTTGAACTTGCTCCCGGAACAATTTCAGGAAGAAGCAGTGCTTCCTTTGATACATTTATGATGCCGCTTGACACAAATACTGCCGGAAGTGCCCACTCACATCCAAGCGGTGCAGTACGGCCGTCTGAAGCGGATTTGAGGTTCTTTCCAAAAACGGGAAAATATCATATAATTGTTGGTGCCCCATACAATGATGATACATGGAAGGCTTTTATGGCAAACGGAGAACAGATTTCAATAGAGGTGGTATAAACGGTAAGAATTGTTGCAACAGGAACATTTGATCTTTTGCATCCGGGTCATATATTTTATCTAAATGAATCAAAAAAACTTGGCGATGAACTCTGTGTTATTATCGCCCGTGATGCAAACATAAAGCATAAACCAAAGCCTGTTGTGCCTGAAAAACAGCGTCTTTTCATGATAGAGTCGCTAAAAGTTGTAGATAAAGCACTACTTGGAGACATTCATGATATGTTTAAGCCAATTGAAGAGATTCAACCGGATATTATCACAATTGGATTCAACCAGTATTTTGATATTGAAAAACTAAAAAAACAGCTTGAAGAACGCGGCATAAGAGCCGATGTTGTAAGAGTCGGTGGCTTTGAAGGGGAAAATGAGGGATTTTGCAGTTCAAGAAGCATAATGCAGCAGATTTTAAAGAAACGCTGCAATGAAGAGAAAGAAGAATAAATATCCAAAAATAATTTCGGTTTATACCAATTCCGGTTTGTTACAAAAAAACTCAATATTTTTCACTCAAGAACTGCCTTCCAGATTTGATTAGTCTCAATCATTATCCAGTATTCCGAAAGCTCTTTTTTACACTCACGATATTTGGGACAGAATCGTTCAACAATCCTCCAGAAGTTTTTGGAATGATTGTGCTCTTCGATATGGGATAGTTCATGTATGATAATATAATCACGAAGATGTGGAGGAAGGGCGGCCAGTCTTAGATTAAAGTTAAGTGTTTTTTGTGACGAGCATGATGCCCACCTGGTTTTCTGTTTCCTAATCGAAAATTTACCATGTGACAATCCCATCTCTTTTGAAATAACAGACAATCTGTTTTCCAGATCATCCTTTAGTTTTTTTTGCAAAAAAGTCCTGAAAGAGCTTACAGACGTGTATGAAACAGTCATTACCTCATAATCAAAAAAACACCTGTTTAAAGAATCCTCTGATTTCAGTTTGAAATACTGTCCGCAATAAAGCATTTTATATGAGTTTTCACTATACTTGTTAAAAATATCACTTCTCTTCTCAATATGCTTTAAAATCCAGTCTTTTTTTTCTTCAAGCAAAGGATTTACATCATAACCTTCAGGTGCAACGACACGAATCAAACAGCTGGAAAGAACCGAAAGACGGATGTTTTTCACAGGTTTTCTTACAACCTCTACTTCAATGCCTTCATATTTCATGACTTTGATTAATAATATAAATTTATAACTAAAAAATAGTGGTTTAATCTGAAATTTTCAGGAAATTTCATGGGTTTTCATCATCCCAATTGGACTTTGGACATGAGGCCTTCTCTTAACTGTTATTCCATAGTGCCTGGAAAGCATCTCCCTTACCTTGTCAGATTCTATCCACCCGGCATCAAGCTTTGTTACTATTTCATCTATTTCATGTGCCTGAGATATTATTTTGTTTCCCAGATCCCCACCATGTAAATCTGCAAGACCAATTATCGCCTGAAGAGGATTTCTTACATGATCGTTTAAAATCGCAAACTGCTCCATATTCTTTTCTATCTGGAAAAATGCCTCTTTTTTAAGCTCTTCAAGGTGGAAATTCTTTGTCCTGTCCCGGAAAATTGTAACTACCTGAATAACCTCCCCATTGTCAAAAATAGGAGTTTTAATTACTTCATAATAAGTGAGTTTACCATTAATCCGGTGCTTTATTGTTGTATCAAGAGATTCTCCGGATGTGAAAACATATCTGTATTCAAGCCCGAGTCTGCCAGGAAGGAAGGGTGCTACATCACCAAGTTTTTTCCCGGTAATTTCATCATCAAAATAAATTTCAGAGACGATGTCTGCAAAGAATTGATTGTAAATTACAATCTCCATCTCTTTATTTACAACAACAACACCATCAGGAATTGAATTTATTGTGCTTCTGTATTGTACTTCAGATTCATGTATAAGACGCCTCATCTTTTCTGCAGCCGATATATTTCTGCCATAAACCAAAATAAACGAACAATCTCCAAATTTAACTCCATTTGCGGTAAGCTCAATTAGTTCATAGCATCCTTCAACCTCTAAAAAAACATTCAGTTTTGTATCATCACCCATCAAAACTATTCCGTCAGGACCTTTTATTGAAAAAATATCAGATATTTTATTTTTAAAGACATCAGAATTTTTCTTTTCAATATTTTTGATTGCAACAGGATTTGCATAAAATATTTTTCCATCAGGATATGATACTGCAAATACCATCTCAGATGATACAGAAAAAAGACAGCTCATACTCCTTGAAATTACATCGCAGTCACCATAGGGACAATATTCTGCCGGCATATCATCAGCTGAAATATTATTTCGACCTGATTCATCTGATTTTTTTGAGCCTGAATCAAAGATATATTCAGCAGAAGGAATTTCTTTGCCAGGATTATTAAGCATAAAACAAAGATCTGAAACTGCCTGTTTAATTCCTTCATCAACTGAAGGCGAACAAGTACATTCATAAAGATCCCGTTTATTCAATTTATCCCGTCCTTGTATAATTAAAAAAATTATCTTATTTTTTTAAATGACCTGAATATCTAACAGCATTCTCTATATTCATCATATGATGATTAAATAACTTTTGATTTATTCCATCATTTGCATAAATTAATGCATATCAATATGGATTGTGATTAGAGATAAAAAGATTTAAAAGAGGTATTTTTTAATATACATGAAAGTTACTTCGTAACTTACATGAAACAGTTAGCATGAAAAAAATTATCATGGACGTTTTTAGTAAACCTTGTTATTTTCCCAGTATTCCACAATCTCGGCTCCGCCTATGAATACAAGACCCTTTTTCTCTGCATATTTCATAGCATCAGCCTTGGTAAGTGCTCTTCCTGTATTGTCATCAAGCATCTCACATATAGTAATGCAGGGATTTATTCCCCCGATTTCTGCAAGTGCAATTGAAAGTTCGGTCTGACCACGCCTTTTGTCCAGAAGCTGTTCATTGGCACGGAGTGTTGCCATATGTCCGGGAGTTCTGAACTCTGATGAAAAATCAAGTGCTCCTCCATTCATTGCATGCTTAACATGCTCAGAAAGTTTGTTAGCCGTTAGTGCCCTGTCAATATCAGTGACTCCGGTAAATGTGTCACGATGATTTACCCAAAGAGAAAACGAAGAGTGATTTGACTTATCATATGGAATATCACCCTCTTTTTCTGCGACATTTGTCATCTTTAGAGCATCGCTTGCAAAAGGAAGACCCATTTTTTCAGCCGCCTTTGCATGTATGGAAGTACAGATAAGCCCGCCTGCATCCTTTCTCATCTCTCTTATGTGTGCAGGAGTTATTAAATCAGAGCGGATTGCAAAATCTGTTTCACCCTCTCTGTCTGCAAAATCATATATCAGAACAAATTCACCGTTTTTCAATGCCTCTATTGCTTTTTCTATCATGTTAGACAAACCTCAACTTTTATGCGACTTCCATCTGTAAGATTCAGCTTCTCACGAAGACGAACTTCAGAAATTACTTCTATTATATCATCAGGATAGTGTGATCTTCCGGGAACTATTATTGCGCACCTGTAGCCATTAATTCTGCATAAAAGGCATCTGGCACTTCCAAAGGTTCTGTCATCGTCAGTAAAACCATCAATATCAACCCATCCATGAAGCTCGGCCTTTTTTCTTGTCGAAACTCCTGCGGGATCAATTCTGATGTTAAGAGTCCCGGGATACGGCTCAAACCCAAGCTTTTCACGGAATTGTTTTACATATCCGGGAATGCTTACATAATAACGCCCTTCTCCAAGCCCGCTTATCACTTCACCTTCGATCCATAACACACCGGCGTTGTCTTCAAAGAGTTTTTTATAATCGACATACTCTTTTTTAAGCAGATCTTCACCGGCTCTTGTTATTGAAAAATACTGACCATCAGGTCTTACATTACGGATTATAAGATTCTCTTTCTCAAGAGCCGCCAGACGGCGTGAAACAGTCATGGCAGTCATATTAAAGGAATCAGCAACCTTTTGTGAGGAACCAAAAACTTGTCCGTTAAGACCGCCCACAAGTCCAATTTTTTTCAGAAACAGGAGATCTTCAGCACTAACCATCTTAATATCATAATTGTTATGCTTAACATATATGATTTTTGATTGTAACCCAATCTACAAATTTACCTGAATTCCTAAATACAACAATAAAAACGTTCATGAAATTATCATTTCATGCTAACTGTTTCATGTAAGTTATGAAGTAACTTTCATGTGAATTTTAAAATGTTTTTCGTGAAATGACGAATAGGTTTTCGCTAATTATATAATGTATTAAAACCTCATATACATACATGAAATCCGCACTGCGTAACCGTCTTGCCGAAAAAATGGCAGGAGAGATTACAATGTCAGAGTCTCCGGGTGATGCACTTCGGAAATGGAGAATCAATTTCAACATCACTCCGGGCGCACTGGCAGAAAAACTTGGATTTTCACCATCTGTCATCTCAGATTATGAAGGCGGCAGGAGGAAAAGTCCCGGAACTGCAGTTGTTGGAAAGATTGTCGCTACTATTCTATCTATTGATGAGGAGAACGGCGGACGCTACATGAAGAAGTACGCAAATATCCTCTACAGCGATTTTGATGATGATGTAATCTACGATATGCACGATTACGACATTGCAATTCCGCTTCAAAATCTTTGTGACGCTATTGAATGTGTCCCGGTTACAGGTTCAACAGATTACAAAATTTACGGATATACAGTAGTCAACAGTTTAAATGCCATTGTCACACTTTCAGCTGCAGAATTCAACAAAATCTACGGCTGGAGTACTGAGAGGGCACTTATTTTTACAAATGTTTCAACCGGCAAATCGCCGATGATAGCAATTCGTGTAACTCCATTCAAGCCAAGGTGTGTAATTCTTCAGGGTATTACTCCTGAAAAAATTCATCCTATTGTGCCTGAACTTGCACAAAGAGATAAAATCGCTCTTTTGACAACGGAAATGGATACAGACATGATTGTTAAAGTACTGAGGGAAGAACCATGGTAGGAATTATCACATACGGTGCATATGTCCCAAGATACCGCATCAAAACAGAAGAGATTGCGAGAGTCTGGGGTTCAAACGGCGCCGAGATTGCAAACGGACTTGGAGTTTTTGAAAAATCCGTTCCGGACCTTGATGAGGATACACTCACAATCTCGGTTAATGCGGCAAGATTTGCTCTTGCAAGAAGAGAAGTAAACCCCGATGATATCGGTGCAATATACGTTGGAAGTGAATCACATCCATATGCTGTCAAACCAACCTCGGTCACAGTTGGTGAGGCAATAGGTGCAACACCTGTTATGACTGCGGCAGACTACGAATTTGCATGCAAGGCAGGAACAGCCGGCATTCAGACATGTATGGGTCTTGTAAAAAGCGGCATGGTAAAATATGGTGTTGCAATCGGTGCAGATATTGCCCAGGGAGCACCTGGCGATGCACTTGAATACACTGCCGCCGCAGGTGGAGCCGCGTTCGTAATCGGAGATGATGACGTGATTGCAGAAATTAATGACACCTGTTCATACTCATCCGACACACCGGACTTCTGGAGACGTGAAGGACAGGCATACCCGAGACATGGAGGAAGATTCTCAGGAGAGCCTGCATACTTCAAGCACATCCAGGGAGCGGCCAATTTAATGATGGAAAAGATGGGCACAAAGCCGTCTGACTACGATTATGCAATCTTCCATCAGCCAAATGCAAAGTTCCCAAGGACAGTTGCCGCAATGCTCAAATTCACATCAGAGCAGATAAAGCCGGGTCTTGCAGTTCCATATCTTGGAAACACATACTCAGGTGCGGTTCCGGTCGGACTTTCAGCAACACTTGATATAGCAAAGCCCGGTGACAGAATCTTTGTCACCTCATATGGTTCAGGCTCAGGAAGTGATGCATTTGACATCACCGTGACTGATGCAATTGAGACCGAAATTGACAGAAAGGCGGCGCCTGGTGTTGAAGAACTTCTTTTGGACAAAGAATATCTCGACTATGCAATGTATGCCAAACACAAGGGTAAGATAGTGATGCAAAAATGAGAGAAGTAGCAGTAGTTGGAATAGGCCTTACAGAGTTTGGAGAGAAATGGGATTCCTCATTTAGAGAACTCTGTGTAGAGGCAGGTGCAAAGGCAATTGAAGATGCAGGAATGGACGGCGACCAGATACAGGAGATGTTTGTCGGAAATATGAGTGGAGGCCGTTTTGTTCTCCAGGAACACATTGGCGCACTCATTGCAGACTATTCAGGTCTTGCAACAAATCATATACCCTCAACAAGAACTGAGGCCGCATGTGCATCAGGAGGTCTTGCATTCAGGCAGGCTGTCAATACAATTGCGTCAGGCTCGCAGGATATTGTTATTGCAGCAGGTGTTGAGAAGATGACAGATGTCTCCGGTGGTGAGACAACAGATGCACTTGCAGGCGCAGCCGACAGAGAGTGGGAAGGAATGTATGGTGTAACATTCCCCGGACTTTATGCAATGATAGCTGTTGACTATATGCACAAATACGGCTTAACACGCGAACAGCTTGCACAGGTAGCTGTTAAAAACCACTACAACGGCGCAAGAAACCCGATTGCACAGTACAGAAAAGAGATTACAGTCGATGCTGTTATGAAATCAACACTTGTTGCAGATCCGCTTCGCCTTTTGGACTGCTCACCGGTAACAGACGGTGCCGCCGCAGTAATTCTCTGCTCTATGGAAAAAGCAAAGGAGTTTACTGACTGTCCAATAAAAGTCCTTGCATCAACACAGGCGACTGATACAATCTCTCTTCACGACAGACGTGATATCAGCACACTTGATGCAACCATTGCCGCGGCTGACAGGGCATTTAAGATGGCAAAGCTTGAAAGAGAAGATATTGACCTTGTTGAGGTGCATGACTGCTTTACAATTGCAGAACTCTGTGCAATAGAGGACATGGGATTCTGCAAAAAAGGAGAGGCTGGAAAATTTACAGAGGAAGGAGAGACAGCACTCGGCGGAAAACTTCCTGTGAACACAAGTGGCGGACTTAAGGCATGCGGACATCCGGTTGGTGCTACAGGAATCAAACAGGTCTGCGAGGTTGTCGCACAGCTTCGCGGAGAAGCAGGAAAGAGGCAGATTGACGGAGCAGAAATTGGTATGACACACAATGTCGGAGGTACCGGTGCAACTGTTGTCACAAATATATTCAGGAGGGCCTGAAAATGTCAGTTCCACGATTCTGGAGAAAACAGCACAGCCGCTATAATCTTATCGGTACAAAATGTGAGACATGCGGTAAATATTTCTTCCCGCCAAGAACACTTTGTCCCACATGCAGAAGAGAGGGTAAAATTGTTGAGCACAAATTCAAAGGCACAGGAAAGGTTGTCACATTTTCAATAATCCGAACGGCAAGTGAAGAATATAGTCTTCAGACACCTTTTCCAGTCGCAATTATAGAGCTTGATGAAGGAACAAGACTTACAGCACAGGTAATCTGTGATATTGATAAAATATACATTGGAATGCCTGTCAAACCTACATTCAGAAAGATTACCGCCGAAGGAGAAAGCGGCGTTATTGTCTACGGAACGAAATTTATTCCTGCCTGAAATACGTAGTGGAAAAATCAATTCAGATTTCACATGAAAAAAACGTTCATGAATAAAATTAATTCATGCGATGTTTCATGTGAAATAATTCAGGCCAATTTTTTTATATCTAAAAACTATCTAAATCAGCATATAAACAAAACAGAAAAAAACAAAATAATATACGTTCATCAGAGAAATCAATGAATATTTCAGGAAAAAATTCATGAACCAAATGGTTCATGTAAAAGTTATCATGCAAAAGTCTCATGTAAATCATACAGTGATTATTCATGTAGAAAACTTGAGAAAATTAACGATCCACTTCAAATGAAGAATTAAATATTATAAATTGAAAAAAAGAGAGTAAAATGGAATGTAAATAGTTACAAAAAAGGTTCAGGGGAGATTAGTTATGAAAATAAATGAAATTAAAAGTCCGGTAACTTTGATCGCATCTGTAATTTTATGCAACCTTGCCGGAGGTATTGGGGGACTTTTTACAAAAACCGGTCCGGATACATGGTATGCAGGACTTGTTAAACCATGGTTTTTGCCGCCTTCTATTGCATTTCCAATAGCCTGGACTATTCTTTATACTCTGATGGGTATTGTCCTTTATCTTTTGTGGACGGAGGATAAAACAACAGCCCAGGTCAAAATCGCGCTTGGATTTTTTGCAATCCAGTTTGTATTGAATATTACATGGTCATATGCCTTCTTTGGCCTTGAAAACCCGCTCTATGGTGTCATAGTAATAGTATTCCTGTGGATATTCATTTTGGAAACAATAATTACATCATTCAGGGTCAATAAAAACGCAGGGTATCTTTTAGTACCATATATTGCCTGGGTTTCATTTGCCGCAATCCTGAATACTGCAATTTTAATATTAAATCCGGTAGTGTTCTAAAAAAAATATAATATAATTTTTTCGTGCAACATTTCTTGCAACATTTTTCATGCAACAATTTGCATTAAATTCAGATTTCATAGAAAAAACGTTCATGAAAATCATGATTTGATTTCCATTTTAAATGACATAAAAAAATTGCATAAAAAATGCAAAAAAAAAAGATTTAAAAAAATATTAATTTGATTTCATAGGAAATCAAAGTTTTTTTGGCATTTCTTCTTTTTTAGTCTCTATTATATGAATATCTCTCTGCGGGAATGGAATATTGATTCCTGCTTCTCCAAGCTTTTCAAATAAAGCCTTTAAAACATCTGATTTTGCAGGGTAATAATCGTCAGTATCAACCCATACCCGAAGCTGAAGAATTACTGCAGAGTCAGCCATCTCCCTAAATCTGACAATAGGTTCAGGGTCCTTGTGAAGCTTTGGATTACTCTGTGCAACATCAAGTGCAACTTTAATTGCATCATTAATATTTGTCTCATAACCAACACCGTAATCTGCAACTATCATCTTTTTGTCCATTCTTGTGACATTTGTAATAGGACTGTTCCATACTTTGGCGTTAGGCACTAAAACTCTGGTATTGTCAAGCTTTTTAAGTTCTGTTGCCATTATACTGACATTTTTGACAACTCCCGATTCACCTGCAATTATTACCTCATCATCAAGGTCATATGCACGTGAGGCTGATATCCACACCCCTGATGCAATATTGTTTACAGTATCCTGAAGACCAAAACCCAATATTATTGAAATACCGGCGGCGATACTTATCATAAGTCCGCTGACGTCAAAACCGAGGATTCCAAGGGCTGTCATTATGATAATGAAGTATAGAAATATCTTAATAGCCCTTGTAATCTGAAGCATTGTAAGAGCCGGAATATTAAGCCCTCTCTCACCAATCTTTGTCACCTGACTTATCAGAATTTTTACAACGATATATCCGATTATTAAAACCAGAAGAGCTGTTATAATCTGTTCAAAAGACTGGTGCTGGAGGATATCCAGATATCCATTCATATTAGTAACATTAACCGCTATTTCTTCTGCCAATTAATTTTCACCTCCGTTGCATTAAAAAATCAAAGCATATATTTCAATGAAAAAGGAAAAAGACACTAAAACACACAATCACAGCCGATCCCGATTCTTTATGAAAGCTTTGATTTAACAACTCTGTAATCTTGATTTTCACTATACTTATATTGTTATGCAAAAGATCAAAAATCCAGGGTAATTCAAATAAATATTTATTAGAACAATTTAAATTTATTTACTGTATGGGATTTAATAAAAATAGAGACGCAAATATAATACAAAATAATCAGAAATCATCTCAAAAAACACATAAAAAAGAGAAATTAATAATTAAACTTGATATTACTTTTATGAAATACGTCTTTGAAATAAAAGACTCGGTCTTTGAAAAAGGCATTATTTTTGATAAAACCGGAAATTTTCTCTTTCGAATGAAGGGTAACAGAAGCAGTATTGATTTTTCCTATAACGACATCTACCGGCTTCAGGGTAAAATTTTCATGCATAATCATCCACGCGGTGGAGGATTCTCACTTCCGGATATAAAAACTGCATGTGCCCTTAATATGGCAGGAATGATTGTCGTTACAAAAAAATACATACACATATTTTTCCCGCCGCAGGAGAGGGAGACCTTTTTAATCTCTGATTACAGAGGTATTCTAAAATGCTATCAGATACGCCAGAATATTATCCCGCTTTCAAAACGCTTTCTTCCGGACGATGAAATCTGGAGAATTGTTGCCTGTGATCTTGGATTCCGGTATCTGAAGATTAAAATCAGGATAAACAAAAATCTGTGATTGATATTGGAATCATATCCGGATTCATATGAAACATGAAACGATTAATGATAACTATTCACAGCAGATGTCATATACAGCATGGTGCTGATGAGGAGAATATGACCGGACAATTCTCTCTGAAATCTTACCGGATGTGTACTTTCGAAGAATATCCAGCATCTCACCTTCTTCTGACTGGAGAGTATAGTAATGAATTGTTCCGCCCTTTTTGCAGAGCAAAAATGCGACATCCAGAAATTCAGATGATGTCATCGGCAGGTTCATTATAATTCTGTCAAAGGAATGAGATTTCAGGATTTTTCCAAGCGACAGTGCATCTGCAAGCATAGGAATTATGTTTTTTTTCCGGTTTAGAGCAATATTTTCCCGCATCAGACAAACTGCTCCGGGATTTATGTCGCCGGCATATATTACAGACGCTTTATCAGAGAGAATTATTGGAAACGGACCAACACCTGCAAACATATCAAGAACCCGTTCTTTCTCTTTCATAAGCCCGACAATTCTTTGACGTTCGTTTGCAAGCCTGGCAGAAAAGTAAGCAACAGATAAATCAATTACAAACCGGTTATTGTACTCAACATAATTTGTCTTTGTGGTATTTTTTCCAGCAAGAACTTTAAAGTCCTTTGTTCGATATTCACCGGATACCGGCGTTTCAGGATAAATAACAGTGTGAATTACAGGACGGGAATTAAGCAGATAATAAGCTTCTGATGGATTATCCTCCTGCATCACTGCAATTCCGCCAATTAATTCATGGCGTGCAGGCTCTCTTTTTTCAGTTCTTTTTTCAAAGAAAAATTCTCCATCTGATTTATCTTCGTTTTTAACCGGAAACACCAAAAAATCCCCTTCTGAATGGGGTTTTAGCCTGCTGTCAAAAAGACCTGAATTTATCAGCCTCCGGCGGGTTGCCTCACCTTCTGATTTGATTACCTTAATTCCCCACTGCTTTTCAGACATTCAACCGCCATAATATTGTATCTTATAGAACAAATAACTAAACACCATGGAAGATTATATCGGAAAGCTAAAGGACGGCACAATCAAAATTCACGCCCTTGAAAACGAAATGCCGGTTGAAGAGGCAGTTTCTGTAAGAAGAGCGTTTATAGAAGAAGAGACAGGATGCAAATTTGAGAAGGTTTCAGGATTTACTATTGATATTGAGCGTGCGGCACGAAAAAACTGTGAGAATATGATTGGTACTGTCCAGATACCTCTTGGGATTGCCGGAAAACTGAAAGTTAACGGAGAATATGCAGATAGTGAGTATTATATTCCGCTTGCAACTACAGAAGGGGCACTAATTGCATCAATAAACAGGGGTTGCAAGGCAATAACAAAAGCAGGCGGCGCTGATGTCAGAATCCAGCGTGACGGAATGACAAGAGCCCCTGTTTTTTCTGCAAGAGATGTGATTCATGCAGGCAATATCATAAAATGGATTGATGCAAACACAGAAACCTTAAAAGAGATCGCACAATCCACAACATCGCATGGAAAACTCACAGGAATTACCTGTTTTTTGACAGGAACAAATGTATATGTAAGAATTGAATTTTTCACCGGAGATGCAATGGGAATGAATATGGTGACAATTGCATCAGAGAAGATTTCAGAGAAAATTTGTGAGGAGACAGGCGCTGTTTTAGTTGCTCTTTCCGGGAATATGTGCACTGATAAAAAACCGGCGGCAATTAACCTTATTCTTGGAAGGGGAAAGACAGTCTCGGCAGGTGTTTTTCTCTCAGACGACATGATAAAAGAGGTCTTTAAAACCGATGCGAAGACATTAATGGAGGTTAACAACCGTAAAAATCTTGTGGGATCTGCCCGTGCAGGAGCACTTGGTTTCAATGCACACGCGGCAAATGTCATTGCGGCAATTTTCCTTGCATGCGGTCAGGATCCGGCCCATGTTGTTGAAGGTTCAAATACAATAACAACCGTTGATCAGATGGAAAAGGGTGTTTATGTATCAGTCACCCTTCCGTCTTTACAGGTAGGAACAGTCGGCGGAGGAACAGGCCTTGATACCCAGAGAGAATGTTTGTCACTTCTTGGATGTTCGGGCGGAGGTGAGGTTTCCGGGAACAATTCAAGAAAACTGGCTGAAATAATAGCATCAGCCGTTTTGGCAGGAGAACTTTCTTTAATAGGAGCACTCGGTGCAGGACACCTTGCAAGAGCTCATAAAACGCTTGGCAGGTAATTACATCAAAAATTTCTTCCAACTCTTCCAAAAACACTAAAAAATATGCAAAATTAATCTGGTTTTTTCTATGTCAGGTTAATTTTTCTTTAATTTTTATCTAATCTTTTGTTAAATTTTTTTATTGAAAATATAGAATTTTTTTATCCATCTTTGTTTTTTCATAGCTTTTTTAACTTGCAATTTTACATACACAAATTCAAAAAGTATATATTTAATAATACATAATATTAAAATTGTATTACTGGGCGAGTCAAAAACAAAATCGCACAGATAATGCATGTTTGTATAACCAGAAAACAGAACACCAGAGATTAAAAGTCCGATTGTCCGGAATAATCACCAAATCCGATTACCTAAAAATAAGCACATGATACTAATCTTTCACACAAATTTTTCATAAAGGATGTTCATGAGACAGATGTTTCATGAAACTTCTCCAATCTGTCACATTTTAGACCGGCAGTTAAAGTTAAACAGGAGTGAATTTCTAAAAAACGTTAATGAAACTAAGGTTTCATGCAACAGTTTCATGTAAATCACAAAGTGATTTTCATGGTAAATAGATAAATCAAACAGGAGTAATCTGCAATTACCGGCGGATAAAAGATTAAAAAAGATTTCTGAAACTGTAAAAAAAGAATAAATCCAGAAGAAGACCAGTAAAATATTTTGGATTCGGATGAAATTTTCCACGAAACTGTTTTCCGGATTTTTTTCCCTTTTTCCTAAATTTTTCTAATATCTCAATTATCTGTTCATCTAATTTTCTTTTCCAATCATTTTATTCTGATTATTGATTCTTGTTACTTTTATTCAGATTATTACTATATTTATAATCAATATTATCATCATTATTATTATTATTATTATTATTATTATTGTTCAGTCATCCTGCTCAAACCACTTCATCATCAAAATTGCATCTTCACCGTCTTTGTAGTAATTTCCTATGACAAATACCTGTGAATAATTTCTGTTTAAATAAAAGTTCTGGGCATCAATATTAGACACCCTTACTTCAAGCGAAACACCATCAACACCCATTACAAGGCACTCATATTCAATTCTCTGAAGTAATTTTGCACCAATACCGCTGTTTCTGCATTCAGGAATTACTGCAAGATTCATGATATGACCGTAAACACAACTGCCTGTATCCTCAATTCCGGCGGTGACAAAACCTACAATATGCCCGTTTTTTTCTGCAACAAAAAATGTACCCGGATAATAAAAAAGTGCATCAACAAAACCGGATTCACCCCATGGATCTTTAAAGACCTGGTTTTCAATTACTGCAATCTCACAGACATCCGCTTTTTTAGCACGCCTTATTACAATATCCCCGTCTATCATCTGACCCCTGAAAATAATACTAAAATATCTGTCTTTTTTTTAGTTGAATATATCGGAAAATACCTGAATTTTTTAAAAAAAATTAAGAAACTAATTTTAATGCAACAGGTTTTATGAAAATCAGATATGATATTCATAGAACCAAAAAGAACATTTACAAAAGTACACCTGAACTTTCATTATCATTGGATCTGAAATTTTGTTTTCGGATACTCATATTATATTCAAGGACAAATAATTACAGCAATCATTCATAAAAGAAGGCATAATACTATGGTAAAAATCTTCAGTTTTCCGGCAATTAGGCCAGAGGCAGACAAAGCAGGCGATACTGCATCAGTCCCATACGATGTTGTAAGCACAGAAGAAGCACGAGAATGCATAGAAAAAAATCCTTTGAGCTTCATGAAAGTTATACGTTCAGAGGCAACAATGCCCGGCGTTTCACCAAAAGATCCAATTGTCTATGAAACAGCCAGGAAAAATTTAGAGAACATGATACAATCCGGGCAGTTAATAAAAGATGATGAGCCCGGAATTTATGTTTACAGAGTAAAAAACGGCGAAAATATCTATACAGGATTTGTTGCAAACGTCTCTGTAAAAGACTATGAGGAAAACAAAATAAAACGCCACGAACTAACCCGATATGACAAAGAAGAGGACAGAACAACCCACATAGATACAACAAATGCAAACACAGGTCTTGTCGTTTTACTCTACCGCGACCATGACGGAATTTTTCATTATGTTGAATCCTTAATTCAGGAGAACTCTCCTGATGGAGTTTCAAAAACAGATACAGGCGTAGTTCATGAAATTTTCAGGATTTCTGATGAAAAGGTAATCGCAAAAATCATATCAATGTTTGACAAAGTCGATGCCTTATACATCGCAGACGGTCATCACCGCGCAAAATCATCAGTCAATGTCGCACAAAAAAGGCGCGGGGAAAAAAGAAGCACTGACGAGTCAGAAAGATTCATGGCTGTAATCTTCGCAGAAAACAGGGTTAAAATTCACGGATACTCCCGCCTCGTAACAGATATCGGAGAGTATTCACAGGAAGCATTCTTAGAAGCACTTTCCAAAACCTATACAATAAAACCATATGGTGAAATTGACGAGACAGTATTTCGTATTCCGCCTTTAAAAGAGCCAAAAGAGCCGGTGCATGTATTCCACATGTACATGGGCAAAAAATGGTATGAGCTTTCAGCGCCGGTAAAAAATCCAGAAGATGTAATAGCATCTCTTGATGTATCTGTTCTTCAAAAGACCGTTATGGAGGATTTGCTTGGAATAAATGACCCCAGAGGGGATGAGCGTCTTCAGTATCTCGGAGGCTCAAGACCTCTTTCAGACTTAAAAATCCGCGTTGACAGCGGTTCGTTTGCAGTCGCTTTTTCCATGCAACCGGTAAAGGTCGAAACTGTCTTAAAGATTGCAGATATCGGAGAAATTATGCCTCCTAAATCAACATGGTTTGAGCCTAAAGTCCTCTCAGGACTTACAATTCATACTCTGGACTAAACCGGAAATAAAAACCTGCAAAAAATAATCTCTATTTTTTTAATCAATGTTTGAATAAAATTCTTTAAAATGTCTCTTTAAGAGATATTTTTTACTTTCATTTCAAATTAGCAACAGTTATAATTAATTCATCAGATATTATTCAAATATTAACTCCTGATTCCAAAATATCCACTGATTCCAAAGTTGATATACTGCAGTTTTACGGAAAGTGATTTGAAAGTGAATAACCCGATTAAAAAAATTCCTCTGAAAAAAATATTCATCATCTCTGCTCTTATCTTAGTCTTTTGCCTTACAGGAGCATGTGTTGAAGAAAATGGCGCAGGAATGCAATTAAATGGCCAGTCAAAAGAAAACTTATTAGGCGATGCTGGATTTAAAAGCAGTTCCTCCGCGCAGGAAGACAGTGTTTCTTTTGAAGATACATACGATTACTTTAAGCTCTCTGCAGACACTGAAAAAAACCAAAGTCAGGATACCATATATTATCTGAATAACGGAAATTTACCTGTCAGAGTTTTTCAGATAAAGGGAATTGGAATAAATAGTGAAGGAAAAGCCGACACCTGGATCTATGGAATCAGGTACGGGAATAATGAATCACTGATTTATCAGGAGAAAAGCTGGTGGAGAGAGGCAAACTGGCCCGGATTTTTACCTGACGAAGAGATATATTTTGAAAGACTAATTACGCCTTCAGAGATAATCGCAAAAAACAAGGAAAAAATACAGCCTCTTTTTGAAAAGTCTGAGACAAACACAGTTACAATCGTTCTGAGAAATGGCAGATATTATATTACACCTGAAAATTCGGAGGATATAAGAGGAGTTGTATTTGGTTCATATTCAGGAGAAGTGATTGAAAATCCATGAAAACAGACGACTCAGCAATACTCTCAGTCGATTTTCTCGCAGGATTTACGATATTTCTGGTTGCCCTTATATTTGTCATAAATATGATGCCGGGTCTCTTAATCGGCGTTCACAGTTCAGGTGTTGACTATAATGCCGTTGCATACAGAACATCGGTCATTTTGGCAGAAGATCCAGGCTCGCCTGTAAGTCCTTCATGGGAACTTTTTGATGAAGCACACAAAGATGAAATCCAAAGGCTTGGCCTCTCTGTATCATCAGATACGCCAAACATACTCTCTACAGAAAAAATAAGAAAATTTTTCAATATTTTTGATTCCAGACAAACTGATGATTTCAAATTTTCAATGCAGGATTACAGGGACATGGCAATTTTTGGCGATATCCCATATTCTTTTAACATCTCATTAAAAGAAGTTTCAAAACCTGCCCTTTATACTGGAGAACCTGTCCCAAAAAGCGAATATGGATATATGAAACGACTGGTAAAAGTCAAGCACTACAGCAGTGCTGATTTATCAGGCGGTGATTTAAACAAAACCGGGGTAAATCTGCCCTCTGTTGAACAACCACATAATTATGACTGTGGAATTTCATTTACAATGAAATACAGTGAACTCTTTGACAAAACCATATCACCGGCATACAGAATCGATCCAAAAAACGAACCCTTAATGTTTAAAATTACTGACTTCAGTCAAAGTCTCAACTCTACAGATGTGAAATATGTAACTCTTGATAAAGTCAGATTCGTAAAAGACGGCGTTGAAATCTCTATGCCATACGAAACAATTGACAATAAAACTTATTTTTTCACAATCGATGGCGTGCAGTACAATATGACACCTTCTCCGCCGGTTGACATGAGTGATAAATCAGAGATCGAATTTGAGCTTATGCCAACTCTTATGTTTTCATCAGAAATTACATCAACGCTTGCACTTCAGTTCAATTTTTCATATGAATTTGAGACAAACTCCAGCAATTATCCTATTGAGGGAGAAATTCTCTACAGCTACAATTCTCCGCATATAACAGATCCTTACCTTACCGACGCTGTAATGGAGGTCTGTATATGGTAATAAAAAAGCTTTCAGACTCAGGACAGCTTTTTACAATCGAAGGTCTGACTGCGGCAATAATTATGCTTGTATCGGCATACATAGTTCTTGGTTCAGGGATGATTCTTACTCCCGGAGATGTCCATATCTCAGACATGCAGTTAAAACAGCTTGGAAATGATGCCCTTTTGATGATGGATACAAAAGACACATATAACGGCGTAGTTCCCCTTGCATCAATTATTCAAAACGCAAGTCCCGGCATGGGTTCTGTTAAAAATCAGCAGGCCGAATCAGAGTTTAAAACACAGTTTGAAAATTATCTTTCCATGAATACAGGATCAGCTTTTTTGGTTGATTCATTAAAATTCAACTCAACAATCTATTATATGGACGGTGATTCTCTGACACAAATACCTTTTGCGGAAAGTGAGAATGAATACGGTGAAAAGGAAGGAGACAATCCGGGAAGGAGTCCTGCAATTCGCTGTGGGAGATATGTTGGTACAGAATGGATGAGCAGTGATACGATTGTAAGACTAGAGGTTTTGATATGGAGAGATTAAACGATGACGCCCAGTGGATTGTTCTTATGGGATTTATAATAAGCACCGGGATTTTTTTCCTTGCAATTATTCTAAACCAGTCTGTACTTGTCGGGCAGACCACATCAGAAGGAGTTCTTGAATTTCCAAAATCAGAGATTATGGATATAAGATCTGAAATAATAGATATTGCGGCATCATCCGATCCGCAATTCCTAAAAGAAAGAAAGCAAAAAACAATCTCTGTTCTTGCTATGGAACGTGAAAATGCGGTTTTAAGTTCTTCAATCCCGCAAAATACGACATTTAGAGATGGTTTTTATAACTACACCAGAATTGAAATTCATTACAATAACGGGGTGACATCATATGACGAAGAATACCTTCTCGCTGAAAAGAACTAATGATGAGGCTGTAAGCACAATAATTGAATATATAAACATAACAGCAGTTCTTCTGGTAATGCTTGTAATTGTGATGATTGTCACAAACGCTGTCTTAATTGAAGGGCCGGCAGACACTCTCAAATACCATTCTTTTGTGGATATTGGAAACGGAGTCAGCGCAAGGATTGTAGATATTTATGTTATTGCACCACAGACCGGCTCAATTACAACAGAGTTTGATTTGCCGGATGATGTTGCAGAAAAGGAGTATATGATTAAAATGGATCCATATCTGACAGGTGCATCGCAGACAATTATTGTATCTGACGGAAACATTAAAAGCAGAATCGCAATCGGAGGGATAGGTGCTACAAGAGGAGTCACAGGAAATACATCCGGGTCCGGCATCAACCGGATTACTTATAATTCCGGAGGTGTATGATGAAAAAATACAAAAGTCTTTCAGATAACGAAGAGTCAGGAGTTTCAGAGGCGATTGGATTTATTATTATGTTTTCAATTGTTCTGACAGGAATTGCAATGGTTACACTTTATGCATATCCGGTTCTTTTACAATCGCAGATAAATTCTGATGAGAGGACGATGGAGCAGACCATGATCTCTTTGCAGAATGAAATGAAGCTCTTAACATACAGCAATGTTCCATACAGGGATATCGCAGTAAGAGTTGCAGGCGGAACTTTGGATGCTAAAGACTCCACAAAATCAACAGATGAATTCATATTGAGTTATCCTAATGCAGGTTTGAGCGCAACTGAAAGCAAATCGCTAAAACCCGGCGAAATCCGTTTCACATCAAAAGAAGGGACAGCAGTATACACAATTGAAAACGGAGCATTATTATCGCGTGAAAAATTTCAGCCAGGTTCTTCAATGATTGCCAGACCCAGATGGTATTTTGATGATTCTACACAAACTCTGGTCATTCTCTTAACAAAAATATCTGCAGACAAAGATTATTATCTCTCAAACATAGGCAATATTCAGATGAGCATGCTTAATGCGCCACAAACTGTTGATATAAACTATGTAGCACTAGGTCATCCTACCCAGGATGTAACACTTACATATACGCCGGACACGGATAATGATCTAAGCACTGCATGGAAAAATTACCTCACGGGAGATTCTTTTTCAGGAAACAGAAAATTTGAAAAGACTGCTACTGTCAACGAATACAAATTTTCCGGTGTTTCAAGGATTGTGATAAAAGAGTACACAATAAAAATTGAAGATCTCTGAAGTTTTTAAAGAACTTCTTTTAAAATTCAGTTTTAAATCCTTTTTTTCAATTCAGTGTTTCTATTCAGTATTACAATAAAAGTCAGTTATACAGTCAATTCAATTTTTCTAATAAAAAATAGAGTATGGTAAATATCAGAGATAATTGTTTTTCCTAAGCCACTCAACCTGAGGCTTAGTGTACCTGTAAATGATATCACACTTTTCGTCCTGGAAATCCCACGGAACAACAATTAAAATGTCGCCTTCGCGAATCCAGACACGCTTTTTGATTTTCCCTTTAATACGTCCTACACGGGTTATGCCGTCAATGCACCTTACCCGGATGTGGTTTGCACCAAGCATTAAATCTGCGGTTGCAAACTGTTCATGATTTCTCTTATTAGGAAGACGCACACGTACAATTACGTCCTCACCATTACCGGGTCCGGTTTTTTTCTTATAATCTGCCAGATATTCCAACTCCAATTGTATACATATTAGTGTTAATGAAATATATCAATTCTTATTGAGATATATTTATTTTCGTCATAATTTTTATTTTTCGATTTAATTATTAGTTTTTTCAATTCCTTTATCATGAAAGTCTAAAATCCAGGAAGAGTTCTCAGGATTTGTTATTATATTTTTGTGTATGATGCCAGACGGCATCATGTGAATTTCATGTGAAAATTTTTAAAAACAGACAAATTATACTGATACCTGACTTTGCCAGTGCAAAATAATAAGTGTGTTCTTAGTTAAGTTTGAATCGACAAAAATGCAGACAAAACTAAGAACCTATGAAATTGTGCCGAATGAAAATATATCCTTTCCTATTGGTACCATATCAGCAGTTGATAGATTATACAACATCCTGAATTTCTCTGATATTATTGGAAAACATAAGCGCAATGGAATTGACATCAATAAATTAGTCAAAGCACTTGTTAGCTACAAGCTGAGTGAGAACTTCAGTATTAAAAAAGCTCATGAATGGATTAACAGGGACGAAGTTCTTGAAATATTAGATCTGGAATCATTTAGTGAAAGAACCCTTTACAGAGTACTTGAAGCAATTGGCGATAACAGGTTGAATCAAAAAAAATTAATTGAATTCAAAAAATTTAATTTGAGTTCTTTTGCACTAAACAGGGCTTTTCAGGGTTTTTGAAAGCCTTATAGCAAAAACAAGGTGCTTCTGCCAGTGCTTATATAAACACCTTTTTCAAAGGGTTATTTTCAAAGGGTTTTGAGGAGGTTTCTAGAATTTGCATTGAAACGGCGCATAATATTATGTTTCATGAAATTATCTGGTTCATGAAATATATTTTACCATCTGCGGGGATTTCCTCTGCCTCTTCTTCCGCCACCGAATCCACGGCCACATCCGCGCGGAACTCCGCCACGGCCGAGGCCATAGATTACCTCACCTGGAGGATTGTTCTCAATTCCCGGTGCTACAGCACCCTCTTCTGTTCCGGTTGCTGTATCAGTCTTGTTCAGATTTTCATTTGCACACGGACCAAACTTTCGTCCGGTCATTCTTCCAAGGCCCTGCGGGCCTGTACGATCATATCCTGGCATTTTTATCATCTCCGGCAGGCAAAAAATAATTAGAATACGGATTTTTTTTATCCATTATTCATTGACCTGCCCTCATACAATATTGCGCATATGAGTAATATTAAACTATTGAAAAAGGCAAAAAAATCTGATTTTACTTCAGGCCTCTTTTTCGTCATCATCGGTAGAAATATAAATTATTTTACCATTTACAAGCGCATCTGCTATTTTTTTTCGTGCACTATGAAGATCTCTCCAAAGAGTTCTTCTTGAAACTCCCATTATTTCTGCGGCAGACTCCTGGTCATTGTCTAAAAGATCAACAAGCCTTACTGCCTCCATCTCTTCCTGCAAAAGATATACTGGATCTATATCAGATACCCCGCTGCATGGGGCAAAACTTCTCATTTCAAATGAAAAACCGCCCTGTCTTTTCATACGCGGCCTTCCTCTTCCCCTTCGGCATCTGCCTGCCCCGTGCATTTCATCATCAGTCATTCGATCACTCTTATCTTAAATTTCTTTAATTCTGAAATTTTTCTTCATTTATTGATATTGCCTTCATCTAAATAATTTATCGGAGAGTGCAATAAAAATATTCAATAATCTCAATATACTATCCGGCTTTTAATCCTGCATTCATTTATTGCGTTTATTTTATGCTGTTAAAAAACTGATTCATATCTAAAGAATTTTTAGCTGAATCCCATGATAGAAACCACCTTTCCGCCCGACTACTTCATCGGTATAATAGGAATTGCCGTTTTTGCAATCACAGGAGTCCTTGCAGGTGCAAAAAGAGGAATGGATCTCTTTGGAATTGTAGTAATTGCTCTTGTAACAGCTCTTGGTGGCGGAACTTTGCGTGACATAATCCTTGATGCACCGGTATTCTGGCTGGAGAATTTACATATCCTCTGGATTGCAGTCATAGCCGCAATTGCAGCTTTTTTCCTCGAGGATTACTTCTGGAAAACATACAAACCTCTTCTGCACCTTGATGCACTGGGAGTTGCACTCTTTAACGTCCAGGCGATTGACAAGACACTTGCTCTTGGATTTAGTCCGGCAATAGCAATCATTATGGGAATAATCACAGGAATATTCGGGGGTATTATGCGTGATATTTTAACCGACAGGCCAAACCTTGTCTTAAAGCAGGAGCTTTATGCAACCCCTATTCTTGCGGGCGGAATACTCTATGTCCTTATGCTTTATTTGTTCCCTGATGCAGGGGTTTTTAATACCATATCTGCAATTGCAGTTGTATTAATCATCAGAGTTGCGGCTATCAGATGGAATCTTACATACCCTAAATGGCTTTTGTTTGCCGGAAAAGAAAGTCAGTGAGAATATACGGGCATTTTGGATCAAATCTACTTTATAACTTACATGAAAGGTTGTATGAAATATAATTTCATGAACCTGTTTATTATAAATTATATCTGTCTTTTAGGAATTCTTCAAACTTTAAAAGTGACTTTTTCATATCGTATCGCCCAAATCCAATCCTGAAATGAGTGTTGTCATCGGAAAAAACTGTTGAGGGAAGTAAAAGTATACCTGCTTTTTCTACTGCATCAATACAAAATGACTCTGCATCCTTTTCGGATTTTATTCTGGCATATCCAATCGGGCCGCAATTTGGCCTGACCCATTCAAAAATATTATTGTATCTCTCAAAGAAAGAATCAAGAAGTTCTAAATTATCTGAAATTATTTTTAGATTTTTAGCCAGTAGCTTCTCACGATTCAAAAGCGCAATTTCAGCCAGATATTCAGAGGGTGCACTCTGACATATTGATATATAATCCTTGAGTTTTGATAATTTCTGCATAAGTGCAGAGTCTTTTGATGCAATCCATCCGATTCTGATACCGGCAAGACCATAAGCCTTTGACATAACACCAAGCGATACACCTTTTGAATAGCAGTCTGCCGCCGCTGTAAGCCTGTCAGATTTTTGATATTCAAGTTCTCTGTAAACCTCATCAGAAAAAAGATAAAGAGAATTATCAGACGCGATTTTTACAATCTCAGAAAAATCTTCTTTTGAGAAGTTGAATCCTGTTGGATTATGAGGACTGTTTAAGATGATTGCAGAGGTGTTTTTTTGAATGAGTTTTTTTAGTTCATTCAAATCAGGTTTCCAGTCATTCTTCTCATCCATCTCCCAAAAAGATACACTGCATCCTGCGGCTTTTGCAATCTCATGAAGCGACTGATATGCAGGATACAAAACGATTATGTGATCATCAGGATTTAATGCGGCGTTCATGAAGATGAATATGCCCTCCTCTGCTCCTGAAAATGTCAGAATTTCATCAGGTTTTACTGAAGTGTAAAGGGCAGATATTGCTTTTCTAAGATTTGGTGAACCTTTGGTCTCTGTATATCCAAGCCAGACGTTTTTATAAGAGTCCTCTGACTCTCCGCATATTTCTAAAAGTTCTCCGGCAGTTAACGACTGGCAATCGGATGTGCACAAAATATTTGGAGCCTTAAACTCATATTTTCCAAGGTATCGTTCAAGGCGAAAAGTATCAATTTTCATATATTAGAATAATTATCTCTATTCTGCAAAATAATTGTGCAAAAAACAGTTAAAAATGCGCCTGCATTCCCCTGCATGGCAAAAATATCAACAAGAACCTTTTTTTCATACAGCCTCTCAAAAACAATATTAGCTTTAAAAGAAAAATAATGTGATTGTATATACCTTGCATTGGTTAATTCTCCCATTATAGGTGATATAGTGGCAATTCGAACGATTAAATCTGCCTTTGAAAATTACGACAGGCAGTATGGGAAAAAAGATGTCCTGCCTGAGAAAAAAAGGCTGGACAGAATATTTATGGCTCTTTATATTCTGGGCGATAAAGGCAAAAAAAGTGTCACCAGACAGGATATAGAAAGAAAATGCTCTACATCAAAAAACGAGATTATGCTTGCAATTGAAGAGCTGATTGAAAAGAACAACATCATTGATGAATCCACAATGTCAGGCATGAAATGGCGTCTGAACAGAAACGGGATCAATTACGCAGAAGAGCTTATTGAAGAACTTGAAGGCAATACGAATTCTATGTACATCCCTGATCCGGACTGAATCTTCAGAAAGGATCTGAAAAATTAATTCAAAAATTCTATTTTGAGTATAAATCTTTGTTTTAATTCGTAATTTTAATTCGAAATACTAATCCAAATTGTTTATTCAATATTCAGTGTCTATTCACAGCCGTTCTAAGAGAAAGAATTTTTTCTTTTGTAAGCTGTCCTTTTTTTCCGATAATTTCACTGTTTCGGATTTTAAAATTTTCTGATAAAAGAATATAGCTTTCATCAAAAATACTCAGACCACCTTTTTCAAAGTCATCAAGTACCAGTGAAACAAATGTATTATCCTCCGGCATTTTACTTGTAACAGGACAAAGTATCACATAGCCGGCATCTTTGTTTTCGATAACAATTGCCGGCCTTACCTTTGACTCATTGCTGTTTCCAAGTCTCAAAACGGCCAGTACAACATCCCCCGGAAAATACTGCGGCATTTTTACTCTCTTGATATCAGTTTTTTATGTGCCATATAAATTGCCGTTTGAAACCATTATATGCAGATATTTTTGAAAATATAGTATAAATGAAGTGAAAGATAAGAAGTTGTAATTTAAGATTTTAAATTTTAGAATTATCTTTATTTCATTCCTAACGCTTCATCATCAGACTTTTCTTTTACATAATCCAGATATCCTTCTATCAGCTCTAAAATAACATCCACATTATTTCCGCAGATATTTATCAGCGCTTCCTGTTGCCTGATATCGGGCGGATTTTCTCTTGCAGGAAAAGCACGTATGAAATGTCCGAATATATCCCTGTGCATAACAGGGCCTTTAAAAGATGATCTTTTTAGTTCGTCTGAAAACTTTTCAAGCTTTTTTGCATCCGCCATATTCAAAAGAGATAGCAGATTTTCTATTCCTTTTTCAGACATCGTCTGCGCCTTAAAAAGTCCTATCGGATTATTACCACCAGCAGAATAAAGTGCCTGCCCGGCATATCCAAGGACTCTTTTATCTAGAAATTTTGGATTCACATTGTCATCGATTGAATAATGTCCCATCTCCCCGAAATCACGAAGATCAATAATCATTCCGGGACTTAACTTTGTCTTTCTTGAATACTTCAGTTTGATTATTGAATAATCAGACATACTTATAGCCAAAACTTCAAAATTACTGTCTTTTCCGGATTTGGGATCAGATAGCAAAGCAATATAAACAATATCAGAGAGGAGAGGGGGAAGACGCTTTCTTTTTCCTTCGGTTTTTTTTTCGTTTTCCAAATCATCCTTTGATTTTTCATTCATTTTAAACTCTAAAAGGGATAGTATGTAAAAAGGTATTTACCTTCCGCCGGCACCGCCGCCTCCAAAACCGCCCCCTGCTCCAAATCCTCCACCGGCACCTCCCTGTGACGGCGGGGTAAATGTGCTTATTGAATGAAATCCAACAAACCAGATATAGTGTGGGAAGAAGTATCCTGCATCAGAGATATTCACATTCATATCTTTCATTGCGGCCTCAACCTTGTCTCCTGCGCCAAGAGCGGTTGCATATATCAGCCACTCGCCCCACATATTAAGATCTTCTGTCCCGTATTTTTTTATCTGACTTAAATCAGATACAAACCGCTTAAATGAGTTCCATTCAAGCTTTTCTTTATAATAGTCCTCTTTCCAGTGCCCAAAAACAGTAGAGGGAAAAAGGGTTGCAACCAATGCCTGAATTATGACTGTCCCACCCATAAGCATCGCTATGAATAATATAGAGGAGGCATCAGGATAGAGAAACAGGAAAATTACCGCTATTGCAATAAGAACTGCACCTGCACAATAGAATATTAAAAGCCAGCCACGTCCGTCCTCTGCATAGCGCGAAGATAATGATTCATCCAATGATGACATAACATAATTCAGATTTTCCTTAAGTGCACTTGCAATTTTTTCATCTGCAATCGATTTTGATGCACGCTTTGATACTTCTTCAAAGTATCCTGTATCCAAAACACCATCATCACCGGAATTTGCAGAGATAAAACTTAAGACCTTCTGTTCGTATTTATCATCGGTTTCGCCGTCAAGAATTTCTATAAGGACTCCTTTATTGTCCTCCTTCTCAGATATTTTAATCTTTTTTTCTTTGTGAAGTAAAAGAAGCGTTGCATAAAATCCATTCTCATCAGAATCAAAGGCGTCACCCTTGAAAAGCAGATTTACCTGCCAGGGTTTAAGCTTGTTATTCGGAATTGTGCTTAAGTACTTTGGAACAGTGTATTTTTTTTCTCTGCCAACAGCCCAGTACAGCCCGACAAGCAGGAAGGGAACTAATAAAACAAGAATTTTTCCTGCATCAGAAACAGCATTTGCAATAGAAAATCCCGACTCATATCCCCGGTTTGCAGAAAGAGTCTTTTCCCTTACACCTTCAACAAAAGACGGATATCCTGAAATTTTTTCTGCGGCACTGGATGTTAAAAGCAGCTCTGCCTCAATTATTTCATCTTCTGAGGAGTCTCCGGTGATTACTACCCTGCCATCTTCTGTTTTAACCTCATAGCCCGGCGGATGCATGAAAACATCTGTGATTTTGTCGGATACAAGTGTTATTTTTACATTCCTGTACGGAATATGGCTGGATGCAAACATAATGCTGATGTGGGATGCCTCATTGTCATATTCTATTGGAGGATAGAAATTGTATGTAAATTCCACCTCATACAGACCAGAACTGAAATAATCTTTATTTACAATTCCGGCTTCACTTGGATAGGCATTTTCGTGAACAAAGGAAGTTATTTCAGATTTATCAAAATTATCTCCTCCAAAAAGGAAAACATCACCACTTTTGCTCTTAATATAGCCTGCAGTACCTTCAGGTACTTTCATATCAACAAGTTCGATATGAGGCGTTTTTGCAATATCCTGTGACTGGTCTGCAGAATATAAAGATGCTCCCCAGACGCGGTAGAGCATTCTGTATTCATCAAATCTGTCCACATCATACACATACCGCTCAGTAAGTGTGCCATTGTCATACCAGACAGCCTCATATGATTCAGCAGAGAGACTGCCGCTGTAATCTGAAGCATCATCATATGCTATTAAGCCTGCGATAGAGACTACCGCAAGACCTAAAAAAAGAGTGACAGCAAAAATCACTCCAACTAAATATTTCTCTTCCATTTAAATACCCTGATCTCTCTTTTAATCTCTATAATTCTCAAACCGGAATGTTGTTTTGACTTTAACTAAAAACATGCATGAAATATAATTTCATGAACGTTTTTATAGCAAATCAAATCTAAACATCATGAAAGTCTCCGGGCATCAGAATGAAATTTTTGGAGCTTTATCAAGATTTTCATCCTCAAACTCAAGGTAATCAAGTTTAGTCATATGAAGCATATTTCCGATGATGTTTGACGGAATCGTCTGAAGCATTGTATTGTACTGCTGTGAGATATTGTTGAATGTGTAGCGCTGACGTGCAATTTCATCCTCCAAATCCTTTACAGAAGTCATAAGTGTTTTTACAGTCTCTGAAGTCTTAAGATCCGGATAATTCTCCATCACCGCAAAGAGCCTGCCTAAAACAGAAGCAGATTCCGCCTGAATCGAATTTAAGTCGCCAACACCTGCGGTGCCGACACTGGCCCTCATCTTAGTTACTGACTCAAGTGTCTCCTTTTCAAATCCGGCATAGCTTTTAACAGATCCTAACAGCTGTTCTATCATATCAAGACGTTTCTTCATTGCAACTTTTATCTGCCCGAGTGTTGCCTCTGAAGAGTTTTTAAGACTGAAATATTTGTTGTAAATCCCTACAAACCAAAGTATAAGGACTATTACTACAACAACTATTATTCCTGCGATTATATATCCAATCATAGATTATCACTTTTAAATTATCAAATTTTTAATTTATCTCTACTTCTAATTTTACCAATTATTTTTATGTTAGCACTTATTGATTCTCTGACATTTAAAAAGGACTGATGATATTCTTACCACTATTCAAAAGATAAGAAATTGAAATTATGAAAAACAAAAGATGAAAACATGCAAATTTTATGATTTTGTGACGATAGATTTATTTTCATTGTTGGATGATAAAAGAATTAAGAGGGAGTATCTTCTTTGAAATACAGTTTTTATAAAAACGTCCATGATAATTTTTTTCATGCACCGGTTTCATGTAAGTTACGAAGTAACTTTCATGTAAAATTAAAAAATATTCCACTGTCAGGGAAAAAAAAGCAAATTACTACTCCGGTTTCTACCACACCTGTGTCAAAAGAGGACTATCTTCATCCTTTTCCAAAATCACTGCCGGCAGAGATTAACATAGGAATTGTTGTAAAAGGAGAAGATTATGACAAAAAGACAGTAAACGACGCTCTCAGAAACCTTCTTGAAAAGCTTGAATACGAACTTGACAATACTCCTGCAACCTACAATTTCATTCTGCCATTCAAAAAGACAAAAGCGCATCAGATTGTAGAAGATTTAATTCTTACACGAAAACCTGACAGAAAAAGCCCAATTGAAGTAATTCTTGCTAAGATGCCAAACGAGGATGAATGCCAAAATAAAGATGAATCCGGCTTTAAACCAGAAGCATATGAAAAATCAAAGGATGAAGTTTTCTTAGACAGTCGAATACGCTATAGTGTCATATACTATGATACATGTAAGAAAGACTGGAAATATGATCCAATATATCACATGATTACCGAGAAAAGCAATATTGTTTTTCTGGCCGGAGACTGGACAGTTGATTCATCAAAATTTCCAGAAGGGGGCATTTTTTCTCTTGCCAAACATTTTGGCACTACTATTGCTCAGATAAACCCTGAAAAACCTCAGTTATATGAACTGGAGAAAGAAGACTTGATTTTTAAGTCTTACCGATATTTAAACCAGTACAACAGTGAGAAACTTTCCAGAAAGAATTATGAGAGACAGGCTGGAAAAAACATCTTATTTCTTCAGAATGAATGTAAAAAATCGGGACTTCCGGAAGATACTGTAAAAAAGCTTTATGAATCGATGATTCCGCATTTCACCCGCTCAAAGATGCTTTCAAAAAAATATATGAGGCTTTATGCAGTCGCAGGGATGCTTGTTTCATTTCTTGCTGCACTTGCAGTATTTACAATTACAATTCAGACGCTTTTTTTCTATCACATGCCGGAACTTGTATGGCTTGAGGTTTTGGAGATAGCCCTTATTCTGATTCTTATGGCAGGGTCCAGATACGGAGGTTATCACAGAAGATGGATTGATTATAACTTTTTTACAGAGAGAATAAGAGCGGCATTTTTCCTCTATGTTGCCTGCATCAACTGCAAAAAGCCTGATACTCCACCGCATATGAGCCTTGCTCACCGCCCGAATGACTGGATGGTTATGGGATTTGAATCGATTGTTAAAGAGACACCACTGAAATCTTGCAGGATTGATAATCCTTTTGGCTCATTAAAGTCCTTTTTTCTGTCTGCATGGATTGATAAGAGACTTGATTTTTATAAACGTGAGAGTAAAAATGCCGAAAAAAATTACAAAAGACTCTCATTTTCAGGCGAGATTTTATTCATTATGACGCTCATTCTTGCAACTATTCACGCCGCTGAGATAGGTTACGGATGGGAAGGATACGCTTTATTCTCAATTCTGCTTGCGGCACTTACAATTACTCTGCCGGCATTTGCGGCGGCGATAGCATCAATTCGGATTCAAAGAGAATTTCTGAGAAATTCAGAACGCTATACACATATCGCCGAACACATTGAATCAATCAAAAACGAGGTTATGAAAGCGTCGGATATGAATCAGTTAAGAATTCTTCTTGAAGAGATGAACGAGGTTACTCTAAGAGAACAGCAGGACTGGAGAATAATATTCAAATTCAGGGAGATTGAAGCGGCCTAAAAAGAAAAAAATGATTTTTTCTGTTTTTTTATTTTTATGGTTGCTTCTTTGTTCTTTTATTTTATGGTTTTATTGTTTGGTTTTATTGTTTGGTTTTATTGTTTGGTTTTATTGTTTGGTTTTATTGTTTGGTTTTATTGTTTGGTTTTATTGTTTATCAGCGGTCAAAGTCCTCAATATTCCATCCAAGATAATCCCTTATTATTACATATGCCATCTCAGGCGGGATTGCACCCTTTTCTGTGATTATTAAATCGACATAATCAGATGGTGTGAAATCAAAAGCCGGATTTCTGATATTCACATTTGAAAGTTCTTTTGCCATTTTTTCATCAAGGACTTCTGAGGTATCCCTCTCTTCAATTTCTATAAGTTCTCCTGTGAGAGTCTTTGGCGCAAACTTGTATGTTTCAGCGGCAACGATGAAAGGTGTTCTTGACTCATGAGCACAAAGTGCAATCTGGGATGTTCCTATTTTGTTTACAACCGCACCGTTTACTGTTACTGCATCTGAACCGACAATAACAAGACTGACTTTTTTCATAAAAAAGCGTGCCGCGGAGTCCACTATGAAATTTGTTTTTATTCCGGCATCAGACAGGGTTTTTATTGTTATGTGACCCTGGTTTCTTGGTCTGACCTCAGTTGCGAAAACCTCAAACTTTTTGCCCTGCCTGTGCGCTTCGATAATACAGGCAAGTGCAGCCTCAGAATTGCAGTGAGTGAGTACTACATCGCCGTCTTTGATTCTTGCCGCACCAATCTCTGCAATCTTTTTTACAGCAAGATCTGATTCTTTGACAAATTTGTCTGCACTTTCATGAACTGCATGCCATGCATCCTCGTAAGTTTTGGCCTCCCTGACTCCTTTCATTACGATATTGATTGCGTTTGGAAGCGAAACTGCAGTGGGGCGTGTTTTTAGAAGGATTTCTGCCGCAGCATTCATCTCTTCTACAAAGACTTTCAAATCTTTTGACTTAATCGTCTCTGAATGTTCTTTTAGAGCATTTGCGGCGGTTCGTGCAATTCTTCCCGCCCCGCGAATCTCCATGCTCTTTATTTTTTTTTCAGTATCAGCCAGTGTCATATTATTATTCAATATAGAAAAATGGCCTATTTAAATTATCTTCAACCAGACATCTGTATTTATGCGTAATTTATAAAATTGTCTTGTCAGTTTGTTATGAAAGTCTAAAATCCCTAATAGACTTATCATCAGTTTTTGTGTGATGAAAAAAGCTCATCATGTGCGTTTTAAATGAAAGTTACTCTGTAACTTACATGAAACCGGTGCATGAAATATAATTTCTTGGACGTTTTTTATGAAATTGTCTGTTCAATTTTTTTTACTCTCCCAACATTTCCGTCCAAAAGCCTGACTTTTATTCCATGCGGATGTGAGGCTGAGTTTGTAAGAATCTCTTTTACAACCCCTGATGTCAGTTTTCCAGAGATCTGATCTTTTTTCAGGACAATCTGAACACTGATTCCCGGTTTTATATTCTTCCTTATGCAGGGGTTTTTGTCAGCAGATGAATTGTTTTTGAAGGTGTTTTCTTTTGTATTATCTGTCATATTATACGTATATCCACAAGTTTTTATAAGGAAAGTGCTTTTTCTTCCTTAAACCTTTTTTGCACCACTTTATTGAATTTATATTCAGATATAATTGAGCAGTCTTTTTGGGATTTCAATATTCATAATAAATTTATAAAACAAATCAAATTGAAAATTAAAGGTATAATCAAAAGTACAACATGCATAAACTTTTGTTTCAGATTCTTTTTTTCCAGTACTACAATGCAGAATTATATCTACTATAATGACAAACTAACAGTAACAGATTATTCTGTTGGAAAAAAAACAATGAGCGACAGAAATTTTGGAGGCCAGCACAGAAGTTTTGGCCCCCGTGAACCAAGAGAAATGCATAAAGCTATATGCTCAGATTGCGGAAACGAGTGCGAAGTTCCATTTAAACCTACAGAAGGAAGACCAGTATACTGCAGGGACTGCCTGCCCAAATACAGGAAACCAAGGTTTTAATTTTAATTAATTCTAATTTTTTTTTATTTTTCGTATATTCTTACGGTTTTTTCCCTATATTCTTGCAGATTATTTTTCTGATTTATTACGGATTATTTTTCTGATTTATTACGGATTATTTTTCTGATTTATTACGGATTATTTTTCTGATTTATTACGAATTTTCGTATCATTTTAGAGCAGATCTTTACATTCATTGTGATTTTTCTATTTTTTTTGGAAATTTTTTGTATTTTTTTTGTAGTATAACTAAAAATATTCCTGTGTTCATAGAATTTTCTGTATTCATGGAGGTTTTTGCATCCATTGCGGTTTTTAGATTCATATAGAGCAACTACCTATAGGTTTTTTTTTGTAAGGACATATAACAAAGGCATTAAATAGTGAGATTATCATCTAAATTTAATCAGACTCTGATTAAAACAGACACATAACAAAGGGGCTTTAAGGGGATGTTAAAGAAAAAAAGTATATATCTTGTTTTTGCATTCGCAATCTTAATTTTCATGGAAGTAATCTCAGGATGCACTGAAAAAGACCAAAGCTCAGATAATCTGGTATATTCAACTAATTATGATTACCCAATAAATAATCTAAATACTACTCTTTTGAATGAATCGGTGCAGGGCGTTTCAAAAGAAAATACAAATTTTGAAGACAATAAAGATAGTTCTGAATCTGATGCAATTAAAGAAAAATATAACTCAGAATCAAATTCTGAATCACTAATTAAAGATACAATAGATTTTACAATATATCCGGTTCTAATTTTAAAACCATATGACGGTCCGGACTACTCAAAAAGAGAATTCATAACAAAATTTGAAAAAACAAGTTATACTGTTAACTTCGACATTAACATGTCGCTTCTTACAGGCGCGAGGGCATCTGATAAAAGTCTTGGGATACATATAGCAAAAGAACCTGAGGAAATCCAGATAAATTACTACAGATCTTTTTTTGAAGGAAATTACAGCGATGAGTTCTTCGATGACATAACAAAGAAGCTCAGGCACATAAAAATTGCAAACGGCCTTTCTGAACAGGAATATCTTGAATATATCATTACTTTTGTCCAGCAGATTCCTTATGACTTTATGGCAGAAAACACACGGTTTCCAGTCGAGGTATTGTTTGATAAAATGGGAGACTGTGATGAAAAAAGCCTGCTCTTAATCGGACTTTTAAAAAGCAGTGGATATGATACGGCATTAATTCTCTTTCCGGACATGGGTCATGCCGTTTCCGGAATCAGAATTATTCCACAGGGAGATACAGGATTTAGGATGTTTAAGGCTGATGACGGCCGGAAATATCTCTTCATAGAGGCAACAGCACCGGCATACATAGGATTGTATCCTGATGAATATGAAGAACAAAAAGCAATCGTAATTCCGGTTTCAGACACAGGGATTGCTTATAAAAACTACAATTATGTTTCATATATCGTTGACAGTATGAAGAAAATTAAAAACAGAATCATATTTTTTGAAAACAGGCTTCAGGACTGGTATATGGAAATTTCCGAACTTGAAGAGAAGTTAAAAGATCCTTATAGCCACTACATCTACCAGGAAGAATATGACGCTGATTTCAGCCGATATTCAAAATTAGTAAAAGATTATCAGGAATACTATAAAATTTACCAGAAAAATGTTGAAATCTACACCTATATTGCAGAGCACCCTTATGATGTTGAAGGTGTCAGAAGAACAATATTCAACAGCAAAGTAAATGAAATAGAGTATTAAAAATAAAAAATTAAAAAATCCTGATGAAATTTTTTCTTTTTTCTTCTTTTTAATTTTGTACTTTTAGACTTTTTTTATTTCATTTTGTATTTTAGCCTTATTTTAACTTTTTTAATTTTATTCTTTTGGGACCATTTTTTTATTTCATTTTGTATTTTAGCCTTTTTTTGACTTTTTTTATTTTATTCTTTTGAGATTATTGTTTCATTGGAGGACGCCAGTAATCAGAAGGCACCCTGTCAATCAGCATCCCTTCGACAAGTACCGGCATAAGCTGTCTTGCCTCCTGAATTGCTTTTTCAAGTCTCCATTCGCGTTCTGCATAGATAGTATAAATCGGCTCGCCTTTCTCAATCCTTTGCCCTCTTTTTTTATGAAGATATATTCCGGCGCCCTTGTCATGCGGTGCACCTGCCATTCTTGCAATTGAGATTAAAGCCTTATTTTTCATATCAATTACATATCCGTCTTCAGGTGCATTAACCTCAAATGAAAATTCTCCGGTTTTCAAGTCCCCGGATTTAACATCAGAATTTCCTCCCTGAACTGCAATTATCTCCTTCATCTTTGAAAGAGCTTTTCCGCTTTTTAAAATTTCCTCAGCCATTTCAAAGCCTTTGCCGCTCTGCGCCTTTCCTGCCATTTCAAATACAATTCCGGCAAGAGTTAAACTCTTCTGGATAAGAGAATGTGGAAAATCAGATCCTTCAAGAACTGACAAGGCCTCCCTTACCTCAAGGTTCACACCAATGCAGTGGCCGACAGGAGATTCCCCATAGGTTAAAGCACACTCCACACGTATTCCAAACCTGTCGCCAAGCTCGATGAATTCTCTTGCAAGCTTTCTTCCTTCCTCAGGAGTTGTAACTTTTGCCTCATTTCCAACAGGAATGTCAATTACAACAAGGTCAGCACCGACTGCAATCTTTTTCGCCATTACACTTGCAAGCATCTGACCTCTTGCATCAATTTTGAATGGATATTCGTAGAGAATTATCTTATCATCTGCAGGAGCAATGTTTGTCGCACCGCCCCAGACGATAACTCCGCCGGCTTTTTCAGTCATTCTGGCAACCTCTGTTGATGAAAACTCAACCGGCGCCAAAGCTTCCATTAAATCTGCTGTTCCACCTGCACCGGTAATTGCACGGGAGCTTGTTTTTGGAATTTTCAGACCGCCGGCGGCTATTATTGGAACAATAAGGAGAGTTATTTTATTTCCCGGAACGCCTCCTATTGAGTGCTTGTCAGCTATTGGATGGGATGAAAAGTCCAAACTTTCTCCGGTCTGAACCATAGAACGGGTCAGATATTCTATTTCATCCATATCCAGTCCGTTTATGTATGATGCGGCAATAAATGCGCTTATCTCTCCGGGGGATAAAATATCGTCAACAATATCAGTAACGATTGCTTTCATCTCTTCGGCATTTAGCTTTTCATTGTCCATCTTCTTTTTTATAAAGTTGATAGAACCTGGCCTGTCAGCATGCCTGACCTCGAATGTATCACCGTCTTTTGAATTCAGACGTTCGTTGGTCTTGTGATATATTCCAAAAATGCCGGGTGGAAGAATTGTCTTTGTTGTGACAACAAAAGCCTGAACAAAAAGCCCTTTATCACCCCTAACAATCTGTACACGGTCACCGTCTAAAACACCAATCTTTCTGGCATCCTCGATATTTAAAACAACACCCTGATAATCAATATCAAGGATTCTGGATTCAAGTTTAACCATTTATTCATTTCATCTCCATATAACGCCTGATGAATGATAGGCATTCAATTAATTAAACACTTTTTAAAAACTATAAATATCACAAATATTACAAAAGTTTCACCTATAAATTTGCTATAAAAATCAAAAATTCCTGATAGACTTATCATCACTTTTTTGTGTGATGAAAAAAGCTCATCATGTGCGTTTGCTATAAAAGTTACTTTGTAACTTACATGAAACCGGTGTATTAAATATAATTTCATGGACGTTTTTCTTGCAAATATATTTTGTGATCTCCATCAAAGAAAAAAATTATTGCAATAAGGCTCCATACTTTTTATTTTAATTTAAAAATATATTTTTCAACCTATTGTTTCATAACAAATAAGCACAAATTATATAATCGGGAGACCTGAAAATGGAAACCAGCAAACTGTATGTCGGAAATCTGACATACTCTGTGAACGAAAAACAGTTAGAAGAACTGTTTTCTCAATATGGCGATGTTAAAAGCGTCAAAATTATTGAACGTAAAGGATTCGGATTCGTCGAGATGGGAAATGTTGAAGAGGCTGAAAAAGCAAAAGAAGCACTCAACGAGACAGTTTACGAAGGACGCACAATGAGAATCGACGAGGCACAGCCGCCACGTCCAAGAAGAGAATACAACAGCAGATACTAAGTATCCTAAAATTTTCTTTTTTTTAGCAAATGAACATAATTTGTTTGCTATAAAAACATACATGAAACAAATGTTTCATGCACTGTTTCACACTGTTTAATTTAGATAACAATTCCAATTTCTTAGTTAATCAGACCTTATTTTCATGACAATAGTGCATTAGATATTAGAGAAAAACGTAATTTTCATAGACTTATGAACTTTTTTTAAATTTGTTTTTTTGTCTTTTATTATTTTTGTATTTTTCTTTATGTACTTTTTTCTTTATTTTTTTATTTCTTTATTTTTTTTTGACAGCGAATTCCGGTTCCCTGATTGCTGTTCTCTTATAATTTAGGATTTTATTTTGTGGTTTTTTGTTTTTAAAACTTTATACACATTTTAATTTTATACATAATTCAATCATTACTGATTTTTTTTGCAGCAAGAAAACCTGTTGAAAAAGCTGACTGGAGATTGTATCCGCCGGTATCGCCATCAATATCCAGGACTTCCCCAATAAAGAATAAGCCCCTGCAAATTTTCGACTCCATTGTTTTAGGATTTATTTCTAAAAGAGAAACGCCTCCTCTTGTAACCATTGCCTCGTTTATACCGGAAAGAGACTCAACATGAAATTCCTGACTGCAGATTTCTGTCACAATTCTTTTTTTACTATCTTTTGATAAGTGTGCACAGGTTAAATCAACAGGAATTTTACATAATTTAAGTATTTTTCTTACAAATCTCTCATACAGATTATATTCCATAAGTACAGATTTAATTGTCTTTTTTCCATTCAATGCAATTTTTTCTGACAAATTTTTACTAAAGAAATCAATGTTAAATTCCGGAAGAAATGAAATTTTTATCGTATCTTCCGGTTCTATGTAGCGTGACATATGCAAAATTCCCGGACCGGATAATCCGGTGTGAGTGAATAAAACATCTCCAAAACATTCATGGACTTTTTTATTGTTTCTGAAAAGAGAGATTTTCGCACCTTCAAAAGAAATTCCTGCCAAATCTGAAAATTCATATTCAGATATTTTTACTGCACAAAGGGCAGGGCGGGGATCTATAGTTTTATGCCCGAAACCTTCTGCAACAGGGTACCCGTCACCTGTTGAGCCTGTTACAGGATAAGTTATGCCACCTGTTGCAACAACAAGATTTCTGCAGAAATAATCTCCTACATTTGTCTTTATTTCAAATATGACATCATCCTCTGAAAAATAGGGCAATTCAGCGGAATTTATCTGAGAGGGTTTAATTTGTGACGCAGAGATTAATTTTTCACCGCACCTGATTATAACACATGTTTTTTGGCACTCCAAAAGCAAAACCTCTAAAACATCTAATGCTTTTTTGCTCTTTGGAAACACCTTGTTATTCTTTTCAACTACAGTTTCAAGACCGTGTTCATTAAAAAAAGAGATAAGATCGCTGTTTGTAAAATTCATAAGAGAGGGTTTTAGAAATTTGCCGTTTGCGCCGTAATGTAAAAAGAAATTTTTGATATCCCCCTTTTGTGTCAGGTTGCACTGCGAAAGTCCTGTAATGAGCAGTTTTTTTCCGCAGGAATTTTTCTTCTCCAGCAATAACACTTTTTTCCCCGCCGATGCAGTGTTTGCCGCACAAAAAAGGCCGGAGGGACCGCCTCCGGCAACGATAACATCATAAATTTCTTCCATACATCAAATCCTTCATTTTAATCCATTTTAATTCATTTTAATCCATTTTAATTCATTTTAATTCATTTTAATCCATTTTAATTCATTTTAATCCATTTTAATTCATTTTAATTCATTTTAATTCATTTTAATTCATTTTAATTCATTTTAATTCATTTTACTAAATTTTGTTTCACTTAGATTATATTCAGATTTTTATACATCATATTCAGATTTTATCCGGCGTATTGTATAAAACCGTTTATAAAAACCAGCAAAGAATATCTGTTTTAATTAAACTTTCAGGTTAATTAAATTGTCACGACAATGCTTTATCATACAAAATATTATCCAAATCCACTGCCATATTATTGACAGACGATTAATATGGGGCAAAATTTAAAACTGGGTCTTATTCAGTATAGTCTAACAGAAGATGTTTCAAAAAATCTCTTAAAAGCACTCCGGCTTTCAGAGGAGGCCTTATTAAAAGGTGCAAAAATAATATGTCTGCCGGAGCTTTTCAAACTTCCCTACTTTCCGCAATACGAAGAAAAAAAACCTGATAATTATTCTGAAACAATTCCGGGCAAATCTACGGATGCCTTCTCAGCCCTGGCAAAAAAATATCATGCAGTTATAATTGTGCCTGTCTTTGAACGCGGGAAAGATGGACGATTCTACAATTCTGCCGCTGTTATTAATTCAGACGGAACTTTAATGCCCCCATACAGAAAAGTCCACGTACCATACGATCCTTTGTTTTACGAGAAAAATTACTTCTTTCCGGGAGACTCCTACTGCGTTTATGATACAACATATGCTAAAATCGGGATTTTAATCTGCTATGATCAGTGGTTCTCTGAACCTGCAAGAATCGAAGCGCTGATGGATGCAGAAATTATCTTTTATCCAACTGCCATTGGAAGAATTAAAGGGCTTTTTGGTGATTGTGATAACAATGCCACAAATCCGGCAAAAGATTCAAAAGATTCAAAAAAATATTCCGGGGAAAATTTAGAAGAATGCGGAACAATAGAAGGCGACTGGAAATCAGCATGGATTACAGTTCAAAGAGGGCATGCAATATCAAACAGCGTTCACATTGCCGCTGTAAACCGAACAGGAACTGAAGGAGAGATCGAATTCTTTGGAGGATCTTTTGTCTGCGATTCATTTGGAAACATAATAAAAGAAGCAGGATGCCATGAAGAGATTATATTAGCTGATGTTGATCTTTCCAAAAATAAGGATATAAGAGAAGGATGGGGATTTTTTCGTAACAGAAGGCCTGAAACATACAGCCAAATCACAAATCCGGTAGAATTTAAACATCTAAAAGAAGGCTACAATTGCCCGGCAAAAAACAGACATGACACACCAAAAAAACAGGGATACAAAATGCCGGCAGAGTGGGAGAGGCATACTGCAATATGGCTTTCATGGCCATGCAGTGATGAAACCTTCTTTGAAATGGAGTCTGTTGAAAAATCTTATGCAGAAATTATTAAGGAAATTTCAGAGACTGAAAAGGTAAACCTTCTTGTTCAAAACGATTCTGAAAGGGAACGAATAAAGAAATTTTTGATCTCTGAAGGCACAGACATTAAAAATACTGAGTTTATTGTATCAGAATACGCAGACGTCTGGTTCAGAGATTACGGACCGATATTTGTTGTAAACAGAAATCTGAAAAAATCAGCGGTTGTAAACTGGATATTCAACGCCTGGGGAGACAAATACGAAGAGCTGAAACTTGATAATTATATTCCGGAATTTATAGGAAAAAAACTCGACATGGAAGTTTTCAGTCCGGGAATAGTTCTTGAGGGCGGATCTGTTGATGTGAACGGAAACGGGGCACTTCTGACCACAAAACAATGCCTGTTAAACGAAAACAGAAACCCGCATCTATCAAAAGAGGAAATTGAGGAATACCTCGATGAATACCTCTGCGCAGACACAATTATCTGGCTTAATCAGGGAATAGAAGGTGATGATACTGACGGGCATATCGATGATGTCGCACGGTTTGTATCTGAAGATACTGTCATTTGTGCACTTGAAGATGACAAAGAAGATGAAAATTACAAAAATCTTTTGGAAAACTACGAAATTCTTAAAAATTACGGATTTATAACAAAAAATGGTGAGAAAAAAAGGTTTAATATCATTACAGTTCCAATGCCCGGCAGAATCGACTCTGAAATTACTCTTCCTGCAAGCTATACAAATTTTTATATCGGCAACGGCGTTGTGCTTGTGCCCTTATTTGGTACTGAAAACGATGAAAAAGCCCTTGAGATAATAAAGAATGCATTTCCAGACCGGAAAGTGAGAGGAATTGACTGCAGAGCAATGGTTTACGGACTTGGAACAATCCACTGTATAAGCCAGCAACAGCCACACATCTGATTTTATAAATATCAGGATTAATTTTACCTTTTGTTTTCATTGAAGCGATTGTTTCATGAATGTTTTATACAAAGACATAGACAAATAAGTCAGGGTATAATGGAGAAAAAACTAAACTCAGGAAAAGAATCCATAATTTCTTTGACAAAAATAACACTGATTTTATCCCTTCTATTTATTACAGGAAGCTTTTTTTCTGGATGTACTGATGTAAAAGAAAAGTCTGATTTAATAAATTCCGGGATTTCATATGAATCAGATGAAAGAGAGATTCTCTATCAGGTTTCGGCAATCGACATTCTTCTTGCAGGCGGATATGATGGTTTTGTAAGTGTAGGTGAGCTTAAAAAACACGGAGATTGTGGAATCGGGACAGTTGATATGTTAGACGGCGAACTAATAGCAACCGGGGGTGAATTTTATCAAATAAAAATATCGGGAGATGTAGTTCATCTTTCAGACTCAGATCTCATTCCATTTGCGGCTGTTACTTACTTTGATGACGATTATTCTTTTTATTTTGAAAAAACTGACAACATAAACGAGCTTGAAGAGAGTCTTTCAGAGATTATTCCTTCAAAGACACAGTTTTACGCAATAAAATCCGAAGGATTTTTTTCATATGTAAAGACACGCTCTGTTCCAAAGCAGGAAAAGCCATATCCACGTCTTTCTGAAGTTGTGAAGAACCAGTCAATATTTGAATTTGAAAACATAAACGGATCAATAATAGGGCTATGGTCGCCTTCTTTTACAAGCGGTCTGAATGTCTATAAACTTCATATACACTTCATATCAGACGATAAAAAATCAGGAGGTCATGTCCTTGATCTTAAATTTGAAAACAATTCAGTATCTCTTGACGAAACAGGAGAATACTATATAAAACTTCCAGAATCAACACTTGGAGGAGAACTAAAAAATCCTGATGATGGACAAAATTTAAGTTACGAACTGGCGATTGTCGAGAAATAGATTCTCAAAAAAAATCTTTTTTATCATAATCATATCTTTATTTTGCCAGTTTTTGGATGCCTGGTGATTTTCACTCTCCAGATGACATTTTATCCTTTTGACCGGTGTTTCTATCTAGCATTAGAGCATTATAAGGAAGTATAAATCATGCTTTATTCAGGAGGCATTAAAACTAAAAAGTTGGGGATATTTCTTGATTTCACTTAGATATTATAGAATTTATGATATAGGAAAGGAGATAGATCTTGATCTTTTGGAGAAGAATCTGGCTCTTACATTTTGCACCACAAGGACAAACTTTCTCCGGATTAAGCCCAAATCAATAATTCTTGAGAACAAGCCTTTAATTATTAAAACCGACTGCATTGAAGTTGAAAAAGACGGTAAAAAATTTGAGTTTTCTGTTCTTTCAAGAATATATGATATCGGCGCTTTAAGCCTGTGCTTTATATATGAAAGTCCTGATGGAAATTATGATGAACTTGAAGAACTTGCGTTTTATTTTTCAGAGAATAACATCTTATCAGATGATCTCTTCAACAGAACCTTAGATATTCTGGCCGGAAAATTACGCCCTATTTTAAAAGATTTAAACTATGATCCTGATTTCTATGAGGATTATACAATATATGTAAACGATACGGTAGAAATAAAAGGTGATCCTGTAAAACTTCTGATGTGTGAAGATGCGGATTTTTCTTCACATATCCGAAATGAATTTGAAAAAAATACCTTAAGCTATACAAAAAATGATCTTTCAATAATCTCATGGGATTCAACACTTTTATGCAGTAGCGATACTCCAGGACCGATGGACATTATCGATCTGATAGAATATGCAAATGTGCAGGTTTTAGAGCTTCGATACTATGACAGGGAACTGAACCGACAGATGGAGAAGATGTATGACGATATCGAACATGCTGACAGATCTCCGCCGTTTTTGAAATTACGCCAGTACCATCTGATTATGAACACGTTAATGGAGAGAAGCGCTGAAATTTCAGAGGTTATTGAAAAAGTTCACAACTTAATTAAAATAACAGAAGATGTCTATTATGCCAGAGTTTATGAGACAACACTTAAAGTTATCAGAAGCGGGCAGTGGACAGAAAGTGTGAGCAGGAAGATTGAGACTATTCAGAACAATTATTCAATGCTATCTGATGAGGTCCGAATCCAGCATTCAAATTTTCTGGAATGGATTGTGATAATTCTGATTGCAATGGAACTTGTTCTTCTTCTCTAAAAAAAAAGCTTTTATGAAGCCACTTACACCATTAATTTTTTATCCACATTTTTTTATGAAAACCAGATTCGGCCTTCAGGGTAATTTTTGCATTTTCAGTTTATAGCAAATTAAATATGCAATTAAAAGCCATTTAATCTTATGGCATCTCCAATTCTGGCAGTAATACTGTCTTTTTTTATCCCAGGCCTTGGTCAGCTTTATACAGGCCAGTTTGTTAAGGCTGTTTTGCTTTTTCTTCTGGCAGTAGTTTTTGCAGGACTTTCTACTATGCTTATAGGAATTCCATTCTATCTGATTGTCTGGATTTACAGCATGTATGACGCATTTGTATCTGCTAAAAAGAACTAAACAAAATCATTAAATCCTTATTTTTAAGTTTGAACACTGGTATTTCCGGGTATTCTTTTTGTTTTTTATAATTCTTTCAGGTAATTTTAGATATTTATCATAGAATTATCAGATATTTTTGTATTAAATCAGGAAATAAAAGCTAAATTAGAAAAATATGAAAATATGAAAATATGAAATAAGAATTTTAACAGATTCGTTTAACTTAATTGAAAATTGTTCAAAAAAAACAAAAATAAACGGGCCCAAGGGGATTTGAACCCCCGACCACCTGGTTAAAAGCCAGGCGCTCTGCCTAACTGAGCTATAGGCCCATAAAACATCAATCCAAAATTTTCAGAATTATATCAAAAGAAACATAATTAATGACTCTTTTCTGAAATCAGGCCTGATATTACAGATACATGTTGCATTTTAAAATAATTAAACCTATCTAAACCATACTGACTCATTTTTAATATTTAATACCTTAATAAGGACAATATGAATGATTTCTGATTCTGTATGAATAAAACAGTCCCTCAATTTGGTCCCATATTTTTTTGAAAAAATTCATAATCATAGAAATTATTATTCTTCAGCATATGATCTGGTTTGAATTAAAAACATTATAAACATACAACTCCTTGCTCGTATGCAGAAAAATTCTGGTCTCGAACTTCACAGTATCCCTGACACATACATATTTTTCACATCATATATAAACAGAGGTTGCTCCTTTCAAAAGATTAAATCTAGTGGGGGTTGTAATACATTTACTGTCACCTAAACATTCCAGGTAAGGGTTAAATTTGCGATATCTAACAAATTGATTTTTCTTTTAGTAAAATTGTTAATTGAAAAAGTCCATAATTAAATCTCTTTTTTAACAAAAAATATAAATACATTACAGGCACACTAGCCGTCAGAGTATTGTCAAATTTTCAGTACAAGTACATTTGACAATAAACAATAAAGGTCGTGGCAAATATGGATTTAGATTACATGGAAGAAAAATTAAAGGAATTTTTGGATGGCGACAATGAAATAACTATTGATGAAAATGATGTTGACAGTGAATATAAAAATCTTTCATCACTTATAAACAAACTCATTACCAAACATAAAAGTACTGAGATGAAATTTGATTATTATTTTAATTCAATCTTACGTATTCCAACTCCGGTTTTCATCATGAATGGGAATTTGGAACTGACTGATGTCAACAATGATTTTCTTGAACTTACAGGTTACAAAAGAGAGCAGCTTCTATCACTGAATCTTAATGACTTTTACAAAGAATTCAGTCTCGAAAAAATCTCAGGAGAAGGCTCAAGAGATGCTCTGGCAAATAAAAGAAGAACTGCCGGCATATTTTACATGACATTCAAAAATGTCAAAAAAATTATCAATATAGAAATAAATCCTGATTTTGATAGTTCAGGCAAGCCAGTTAATGTTATAATATCTCTTAATGACATCACGGATATTGAAGATCAAAGAGCCTGGTATAAATCAATTCTTGATGCAATCCCATACCCAGTTCATGTAACCGATAATGACATGAAATGGACTTTCATGAATAAAGCCTTTGAATCTTTATTAATAGAAAACAATGAGATAAAGGAGAGAGAATCAGCTTATGGAATGCCTTGCAGTACTGCAAACGCAAATATATGTAAAACTGAAAACTGTGGCATATATCAGTTAAGAACCTCAGGCAAGAATGAAACATATTTCGACTGGCATGGTGCTGAATGTAAACAGACTACAGCAGCAGTCCTTAACGCTATTGGTGAGACAATAGGATATGTTGAAACTGTGCAGGACTTATCTGAAATTGTAAAACCACAGAAATATCTTGAACAGGAACTTGCAAAAGTTGCAGCAGATCTTGAATATATAGCTTCAGGAAGGCCAGAAGAACTAAAATTAAAAGTTGGTGAAGCAGATGAGACAATTCAGCATATCAGAGAAAAATTCCTTGAAGTAACAGGATCTGTAAGTTCAGTCAATAATACAATAAAAAAACTTACTGATGACATAATGTTGCTTGTAAATGCTGGAAAAGAAGGAAGGCTTGAATTCAGAGCGGATCCCTCTAATTATGAGGGTGCATACATTGAGATTGTTAAGAATATGAATAATCTCTTAGAGGCAGTGGCAACACCATTAAAAGAAGGAATGGTTGTTTGTGACAGTTATTCCAACGCTGACTTCACAAGAAGATTCTCAGATAGCATACCTGTTGAGGGAGATTTTCTGGATTTTAAGACATCCATTGATAACATAGGAGTTTCTGTTTCCGAACTCCTTTCTGCAAGTGTTAATGTTACAAATATGATTGTTTCAAATTCAAATGAGGTCAGCAAAGGAACAGATGAAGTGGCAAAAGCAGCAGAGGGTGTTGCAAACACAAGTCAGACAACTGCAGATCTTACAAGGAGTTTATTGCAGAATATAGAAAATGTAAACAGGCAGATAGCTGATCTTTCTGCATCAAATGAAGAAATTGCAAGCACATCACAAGAAGTCTTTAACGCCGCAAATCATGTTGTTGAAATTGGAAAAGAAGCTAATGTACTAGGGAATGATGCAAATTCTAAAATGAACAATGTCAAGACTATTGCTGAGACAAGTGTAATTGAGATAAAAGATCTTACAGAAAGAGTAAAGGAAGTTGGCAAGGTAGTCAAGCTCATAAATGACATTGCAAGTCAGATAAATCTTCTGGCACTAAATGCCGCTATTGAAGCCGCAAGAGCAGGTGAACACGGACGTGGATTTGCAGTTGTCGCAGGAGAAGTTAAAAATCTTGCAGGAGAAGCAAGGGCCGCAACTGAGTCTATTGACAATGTAGTTTCTTTGGTACAATCCAGCAGTGAAAAAACCGCAAAAGCAATAACTGCTGCAAATGATGAAATTGTTGAGGGTGTTGAAAGTGTTACAAAGACTATTGAGTCTCTGAACACGATTATTAAAAATGCCGGTCAGGTTTCAAATGATATTGGAGAGATTACAAAAGCAATCGAGGACCAGGCAAATATTTCAAATAATGTCGTAACAGCGATGGACTCCAGTACAACTCAGACAAAACAGGCTCAAAAACAGGCAGAAGAACTTGCTGCACTTGCAGAAGAGGCAAGCGCATCTATTGAAGAGATAGGAAGTGCTATGCATGAAGTCAATACGTATGTCGAGAAACTCAAAGATGCAAATTCAAAATTTAAATATTAACATGGAGTGTAACATATGACTACATTTAAGGATGTTGTGCAATTTGAGATCTCTGGCGTCCAATATGCTCTTGATATTCAGATAGCCCGCGAAATAGTGGAGATGATTCCCATAACTCCTGTTCCACGGGCACCTGCGCACATTGCAGGAATTATTAATCTCAGAGGTGAAATTACAAACATCTTAAATCTCAATCACCTCATGGGTCTTCCAACAGATTCAGGTGCTGAAAACAGGAAGATAATTGTTCTAGTTCCCGATGCAGCAAATGGTTCGAATGTTGGTCTCATTGTTGACGATGTCCAAAGTGTTCTTCAGATATTAGAAGATGATATTGATCAAATGGATAGTTCACTTTCAAAAGAGGCTTATGTCAAAGGAATTATAAAAACAGGGAAGGACAAATCAGGAAATAAAACACTTATTATCTGGATTGACATTCAAAAAATCATATCGGATATCTTAACAGATTTAGATCACTAAATATTTTTAGAAAGATAAGCATTCATTAATAATATCAAAATATCTATTTTTTAGATTTGAGAATTATATATTGCCATTCCTGTTTTAATATCTGATTTAAACCCGACACTTTCATACATCCGGGTTACATATTCCTCTTTTCTTCCTGTAAGAAGCATTAACTTGTAGCAGTTATTATCCCATGCAAAATTAACTGCATATTTTAGGATTTCTCTGGCATATCCGCATTGTCTAAATTCTTTTTTTGTCACGACATTCTCTATTATTCCATACGGTCTTGCATCCCACGTAAGATTTGGAATTATTGACAGAGTACAGGTTGATGCCGGAATTTTACCTTTGAATAAAATAAAGGGATGCACCCGTTCATCGGATATTATTTCATCCCATACTTCTCTTAATTTAAGATTTGAAGCCGAAAGCTCCATATCATGTAAATCCCGATAAAGTACTTTCATATGATTTAGGCAGGTATAATCCGCCTCTATTATTCTGACAGTAGATTTTTCATAATCATTATTTATTCCGGCTGATGATATATTCATTAAAAGTTAATTCTGACTGAACCAATTTTTATATTTTTCTATATAGAATCTGTTTTTTATATAGCAACAATATCGCCTGACATATATTAACCAAATTTCATTACTATTACTATAGAACTGCCATTTGCCACAAAACCCTGGTTTCTTATAATTCCCGCATTCGCTTTTTTATATTTTCTATATCCCGTGAGGTGGCATTTATTGACTTCCACTTCTTCTTCTCCATCCGGCTAAGTCCTATCTCTGATTTTTCCTGCTCGAATCTTAGCTCACTTTTAAGCTGAAGATAAGTTTCAAGCCTCTCTTTTGATATATTCCCATCAGAAACAGCCTTTATTACAGCACATCCGGGTTCATTTTTATGCCTGCAGTCTGAAAACCGGCAGTATTGTGAAAACTCTTTTATATCTGAGAAAGTTTCGCTTAATCCTTCTCCTGAAGTTCCAATACCTACTTCACGAAGACCTGGATTGTCAATCACAACACCTCCGCCGCTTAAGAGAAACATCTGCCGGACGGTTGTTTTATGATGCCCCTTCTCATCATATTCACGAACATCACAGGTTTCCTGGACATAGTCTTTTAAGAGAGTGTTTATAAGGGTTGATTTGCCAACACCGGATGAACCTATAAGAGCGATGGTAATTCCGGGCTTTAGATATGAATCAAGCTGTTTTATTCCGGTTTTGTTGAGTGCACTTATTGTCAATATAGAAACATCTGTACAAACAGAAGAAATTTTTTCCAAAAGCTCATCGGGTGATTTGGAAAGGTCTGATTTGTTTATAATTATCACAGGTTTTGCACCGGATGAATAGACAAGTGATAAATATCGCTCAAGCCTTCTGGGATTTAAGTCCTTTCCGGCAGAAGTTACGATAAATACAATATCTACGTTTGCTGCTATAATCTGATTCTGCCCCTCATTTTTAGAAACACCTCTGGAAAACTCGGTTTTTCTTGGAAGAATATTTACAATTGTGTAATTTTCTGTTTCAGACTGGTATAAAATAACAGCAAAATCACCAACAGCAGGACTTTTGCCTGCCTTTTTCAGGGCTCCTGAAATTCCGGCTCTGACATATCCGCCTTTGATATATACTTCATAATGTGTCCTCTGACGGCATGCTACCCTTCCGGCTATGTAATTATTTTTATATGGCGCAAAAGATGATTCAAAATACTCATCCCATCCTAAATCAGAAAGAATGATTTTTTTAATTTTTCCCCTGTTAAATTCTGCTTTTTTCATTATATGAAAAAAATAGGTCCGGATTGTCAAATATTCTTGTGGTCGGAAATATGATTTGGCTTTTTTTTGATACAATTCTAAACTTCCGGGCACTATTATCAAAATATGTTGCAAAAAAAATGATTTTAAAATTAAGTTTCAATCAGCACATTCAGGTAAGGCCGCACAAAAATTATGATTTTATTTTGATGAAAATGCCGGGCGTGAGAAATCCCTGTTTTGAACAACATCTCCTTTAATTCCATAAAATTTCCTATAGAATTTCTTTTGCTCATCTTCAAGATCAAATGAGAATATTTCCGGATGAATCTTATTCGCAATGTACATAAAACCCAGTATCCAGCGGGGACTTCCAAAATCCCATCCGGCAGGAACATTATAGATCTCCTCAGAGTCCGTAGCATCAACAGAAATTTCATGATTATCACAGTAATTCATGAAATCAGATGCCGGAGAACTTAAAAATCCGGAGATGAAAATCTTTTCAGGATTCATTTTACATAGTTCATCTGCGGTTATATTTACTCCGGGTTTCCCTTTTCGCTGTATTTTTTTATTCACGCACATGCCCCCTGCCGCCTCAACAAGATTTGTTTCAAATCTCTCTGCGTTTAAGGCAAAAAGCGGATATCCCATGGCATAATAAACAGACGGACGGCATTTTGCATCCTTTGCTTTTGAAGCGATAATATCAACACGCTCTTTAATGTATGAAATGAGTTCCTCTCCTTTCTCCTCCTTTCCTGAACGTCTGGAGAGATCTGCGATTAAATCCAGCCATAAATCAATCTTTTGGATACGATCATGCATACCCCTGATAAAATCCTCTTTTATGATACTGCCAAGCACATCCCCAAGTTCAGTATCATCATCTACACCAAGTGTTACCAAAATCGCATGAGCCATTTCAATCGCTCTTGTTGTCCGATAACCGCCAAGCATGCCGTACTCTGTGTATTGCTCCGTACTGATTTCTCCGGATACTGGTGCTTCCCAGCCGCAGGAGCATTTAAAATCAGGTACTTCTGAAACAGTCCTGCATCCCATCGGCCCATAAAATTCCCGGCAAATCACATTTTCCCCACATGAAGGACAGACTGTGTTTAAGTACTCTGTTCCGGGAGAGTTGAAGAGATATACGTAATTGAGAATTTTTCGGATTTGGTCTGTTATATTCTCAGACATGGCAATGGTTGGTTCAAGTTCAGGTGCCGCTTCTCCGAACGGAACAAATCTCATCACCTGCATTGGAATATCCTTAGAAATTTCTGCGACTCTTTCTGCCGCACTGATTATCTCGGTATCAGCGCCGTTTATATACATAGCAGAAACCTCAACATGAACTCCTGAATCATAGAGAATTTTTATGTTTCTAAATACTGGATCTGCTGATTTAACTCCGCATTCTTTGTATCTTTCATCTGATGAACCCTTAAGCCCGACATTGACAAAATCAAGGTATGGAAGAAGCTGATTCAGAGAATCTTCAGTAAAATAGCAGTTTGTCGAACATCCAACATAAAGTCCCTTATCTTTTGCAGTTTTTGCAAGAGTCTTAAAAGAATAAAACGATACAATAGGATCATTCAAACAAAAGACTATCCCTTTGCATTCCTGCTTTATAGCCATCTGAACAATCTTTTCAGGTGAGGCTTTTTGAAGCGCACCTATAACAGAATCTGCATGTGATGTAAGAGTCTCGGATATGCAACCCGGACATGTGAAGTTACAGCCGACTGTGCTAACCTGGAGGAATTTACTTTTCGGAGCAAAATGAATCATTGGCATGGTCTCAATTGTGATTGGAAGAATTGTCAGGTATGATTCCGGAAACCTTTCAATAATATTTCCATTTTCATTTGAATACATCCTGCATCTGCCATAATGTCCATCTGAAATTTCGCATCCTGTCTCACAGACTGTACATTTCATGGCAGTGCTCCCGGCAGATTTTTTGATATAACAATCCAGAACCCCTCATCTCCACGGACAATATTGTAGTCAGGAATTTTAATTTCTTCAAGCATATCCTTAAAAATCTGTACATTCTCATCTGACATGTTTTTTCGTGAAAACTCTTCCCAGTCAGGATTTTTGCGAATCATTTCGGCAGAAACACATTTTGTCAACTCCCTGTTTCCAAACCCTCCGCCGATGTATGTTCTGCCGCCCGGTTTTAATACGCGGTAAATTTCCCTAAATGCAGTATGAATATCATCCCAGAAGAACATTGAACCACGACTGATTATCAGATCTGCATAATTATCAGAAAATGGCATGTCGTGAACATCGCCACAGGCAGTTTTTATACGATCTTCAAGTCCGGCATCTTTTATATTTTTTAATGCTTTTTTTTGCATGTCGGAGGAATAGTCAAAAGAGATAACATCAAGGCTTGTTTTTTTTGCAATCGCAATAGATAAAGATGCAGGACCGCTTCCAATATCAATGCACATTCCTTTTGCAATTCCAAATCTTTTGATTATATTGTCTGCAATTACAGGATATATCGGCGCAAAAATTGTTTTTGCAATTTCATCCATATTTCCGGTTCCCTTTTTACCAGTATTTTTCTTATTTCCAGCCATATTTACACAATTTCCATCCACATTTACATTAATTTCCGAATTATCATCCACATTTACATTAATTTCATTCAGATTTTCAGTATTCTCATCTAAATCATTCACATCAAAATAATTCATATTCTAAACTTTTTTTAAAGGAATTTTTCAGATGGTTTTTCTAGGTTTATTTCAATCAACAGTATTAATTAACAATCTCCATTAAGAAAAATGATTTCATTTACATTTTTTCAAAAGAAGTTGAGTTTGTTTCAGGTCAATTGTAAACGCTCATTAAAAATTGATCCACTTTTCACAAATAAAAGTTGCAAAAGTGTAAGGAATACACATAATCTGCAGATATATGTGCAAAGACTCTCCCATAAAGCATGCCTGACCACCGGCAGGTGATGCAAAGGCAAAGACAATAGACAAGACGATGGGACAAAAGTCACTGCGGGCGTAATACAAACCCGCTTGACCGGAGAAAACAAGGCCGACGTTGTGAAAAAGTTGTAATCCTGCAATCCATATTAAGAAAAGTGATCACATCAAAAACAAAATCTAAATAACCACTTCTTCTAATTATAGTTCAATGGACCCCGTTCCGGTTTTGATCATCACACTGGCATACATAACAATCCTCGCCTTTTCCAGGAAAGTTCCTACATTCCTGTTCCTGTTCACAGGGGCCGTCCTTATGGGTCTTCTTGCGGGATTTGGATTTGAGCAGGTTTTTATGTGGGCGATAGAGGGAATGGGGAGTATCTTTTCTTCATTTGCCGTTATCATACTGTCCGGCATTGTCATCGTGAGGTTACTGTCCGACCAGGGTTTGCTGGATATAATTGTCTCCGGATTGCATTTCGGCATAAAAGATCGCGGTGTGAACGCCGGGATTATCGGCTACATCCTGTCGATTCCGACAACGTGCTGCATCACCACTTACCTGATGATAGCCCCGGCGATGAAAAAGCCGGGTGACAAAACTCCCGGATCAAACAGGCCCCTGTATCTCGTAGCGGTCGGCAGCATCATATCCTATGTCCTGATATTTCCTACACCTGCTACGATTCCTCTCCTGACTGGTCTTGCGCCCGATTATCCGGTTTTGAATTTTGACGCAATAACAATCCCTCTCTCGTTTGCGATTCTCGTGATCATTCTGCTTCTCTCTGGTTTCCTGTACCAAAAGACAAAAAGAGAAACGGTTGAATCCGTGCCACCGAAAGTACTCCCGGAAGAGAAGATTCCTGCCAACATCAAGATTCGTGCATGGGCCCCTTTTATCGTAATGTTTGCAGCGATACCTGTTGGACTGTTTCTTTTGCAGTTGTCCCATCTTATCCTCACGCAATTCATAATGCTTGCAGGAATGATAATCGCCCTTGCACTTGCTCCTCCTGATATCAGAATGAAAGGCTTTTCAAAAGGTGCCAAATTTGCAGGGTTGATCCTGTTTGATTTCTGTTCTGCGGGAGCGGTTGGTAAGGTGATAGTGGGTTCGGGTATAGCAAACGGCATAATGAATTCGATGATCCCTGTACTTCCCGATATTCTGGTTCCGTTCATAATCGCGGCAGTTTTTGCAACCGTACAGGGGTCCAGGGTAGTGACCGCGGTGATTTCGTCTGAAATAATTGCCACCGCCGGGCTTGCAGAAACACTTCACCCGGTTCCGCTGATCCTCATGGTCTCTGCCGGAACCTGCTTTATCTCCTACCTGACCGATCCGTACTTCTGGCTTGTGCAGAGAACAACAGGCGATGACATCACGACGGTGATGAAGCATTATACCCTGCCACTTGCAGTTTCAGCAGTTATCATATTTGTTGTTGCTCTTCTGCTTACGGTATTTTTCTTCCCTTATGTCGAGAACGCGGCTCTTTTGATTGGATGAGAGAAAAGGATAATTTTTCTTTTAGGATCACTTCCGGATGTTCAGTAAATACTACCACATTGAGAATTCCCTTAAAACCAGGAGAACGATCCTTTCGAAAACGCGTTTATGTATCTCTTTTAGGCGGACTACCCCCAGAGTAGCATCCCCGGCGGTCCGGATAACATCGACGGCCGCACAGGATAGCAGCGATAATCGAGGCCCCCGGTACCGGGGAAGCAATCGAAGCAGAGACTCTTTTACGGCTTGCAAACCTCCTCCCAAAAGAGGAGACCAAACCGGTCCCGAAGACAGGGGATAAGAAGATCGATCTCTCCCGGTGGCTATCAGAGCATGGAATAACAGTTCGGAGTGAAAGACCCTGGCAGGGCGGAACCCTCTTCGTCCTCGACGAATGCCCCTTCTCCTCCGCCCACAAAGACGGGGCCTTTGCCATCCAGTTCGCGGGCGGCGCAATCTACGCCGGATACCACCACAATTCCTGCGGCGGAGGAAAACAGAGATGGGCCGAAATACCGACCATACAGCAGAATCGACCTTTGTCATAAAATCGATATCAAGTTTGCTTATAGTCGCAATTACTCCCAGTTTTGCGCCAGGATACTACTCGTAAATCCGGAGCAGCACATAGAGTATGTCATTTAAGCGGTCCTCATACATCAGATAATTTACATCATCGAGACATACGACTGCAACCGTCTTCGACTCGACAAGGTAATTTCCAATCTCATTGTAGATCTTTCGAAATGCAATCCCTGTTGTCGGAGGGTAGTGTCCGAATATCTGGTTAAATATTGTGGCAAAGACCGAGACCCGTGTCCGGTCATTCTTGCAGTTGACATAAACCGGCACAATCCTTTTAGTCGTCTGCTCTATCTCGGAGAAGAGCAGTCGCACGGAGGTAGTCTTCCCCGTTCCCGGAAGCCCCCGGATTACAGAGTTAAACGGCCGGCTGCCTTTCATTGCAGGCCCGAGTGTATAGGCAAGTTCATCAAGCTGTGTATCTCTGAAATTGAACTGTTCAGGCATGTAATCTATATCAAAAATATCAGGGTCCCTGAAGAGAGTCTGGTCCCCCCTTAGCAAATGCCTCTTCATTATTTTGAATTAGAGTCGGAGGTTATAAGGGTGGATTATGTGGGTGGTGAAAGTGAAAACAAGTTGACAAAAACTTTTAGTTTGAAAAAATCAATAATCCACTATAATGATAAATAAAGAGAGAATAAAGAAATTGTTACAAGAATTTCGTTCCTTTATTCCCTTTATATTGATAATAATCATAGCCTTTTTTCCAATATTCCTCTATTTTGGATACTTTTGGGGATTTGTTGCTGCATTAGGGATAACGATCCCCTTTTTTCTCTTTTATATTTTCATAAAAAATAAAGTAATTTAAATTCAAAACAAAAAGATAGCCGTAATATGTATAATTATCCCTTTAATATTCATTTGGATAGTTCCACAGCTATTTACAATAAATTCTATAGAAATTGATGCTCAACAACAAATTGAGAATTATTCTCTCTTAGCAGAAAACACTTTGAAAGGAGACCCTTTATTAGTGAGTTGGAATTTAACAAATGCTTATGGTAAGGATTATTTAAGTACATATCATGCTAAAGATAACCCAAATCCTGCAAGAAAACTTGCGAATTTCTGTATAAATCCCATGTATTACCTTATTTATGATTATTATTTCTATAATTCTGGTTATAGCAAAGTATCTTTGTTAAAACAAACAGGAAGTTGTGGAGAATTTTCACAAGCGATTATATATTTAATAAACTCCACAATGGATCTGCCTACGAGATCTGTCCACTTTTTTGGTTTAGATCATGAATTTCCAGAAATATATGTAAATGACGACTGGTATATTTTTGACTATACATACACAACACAAGGCTATCCGGTGAAGGCAGAAGATTATGCTCAATACATCAATGAAAAAAAATGTAAAGAATCACGATGTATTGCAGATATCAAGCCGAGAATAGGAGGAGATTCTTTACTAGCTGCTCATGGATTCAATACAACAATAATTAATGTTCAATTAAAAAAATGGGATTATCCATCTTTAGATACAGCTAATGTAAAATTATACACTAATGATAACAATTGTTCTTTTCCTTTAGTCAAACAGAAAAATCCTGATAAAAATGGATTCTGTAATTTTTCAGTAAGGACAGGAATTAGTTATCTAATTGTTGCTGAATATAATGAATTCTTTTTCTCTAATTTTATCGGCTTTAAAGAGATTAAAACAATTAATTCAACAGAATTTGTTGAAATTACATTACATCACACAAAATAAATTCACTTTCACCCCCCATATCACACCCGGTTAAATACACCACAACATAATCTTTGATCGTCCCCGGTCGGGAAAAAGATGTAGGACATTTCTCACAACTACGAACTTCTTGTGCCGTCCAAAGGGCCATAAAGCTCAACCGGATTTACTCGTTCCGATAAAATCGACCAGATATTCCGGCTGGGACACCCCCCAATCTAAAGAATCGTTGTTGAATAGTTCATTAGATCTTACCTGTGCTTAAACAGGCACTGCATGAATACCCCCCATTATTCATGTAATTTTTTTAGAGAAAACAATGACAATCATCGAAATACTCGCAACCATCGACCCCGTTCAAGCTGTCGCCGTACTCTTAGGAATCGCGGGGGCCGTTCTTGTTGCAGGAAAAAGGGCCCGCTCAAGGCTCGCCGGCTTCTCATGCTGGATTATCGCAAACCTGATATGGTTCTTCGAAGGTGTTTACTCATCAAACTATTACCTGGCGGCGATGTTCGGGTTCTACTGGTTAACGGCCATTGTCGGCTTTTGGAATTCTTTGAATATTATTGAAATAAGAAAAGATTATAATTTTAAAAGGCCCTTTTCCCGAAGATAATTTCCAGGTCCAGTTACCGAATACATTGTTGTTAAAATCTGTTCGAGCGGAATGAGTATTGAATCATCTGATTCAAAAGCATCAGCTAGCATCTTTAAACCATCCTGAATACGTTCAAAATGAACCGGCTGAAGTTCTACGGTTGCATCCCCCGAACGAATACGCTTGAACCGATCCATTAATCCATTATAACAGGTGTTTAAGACACAATCCGCCAAAAGATAGTCATCTTTAAAATTATACCTTAGAGTGCGGCTGGTAACCCCATAAGCTGCGGAAAAATAATAGATTTTCTTCTCGATGCTTGCCTCTTTTCTCATAGATACTTCCACGCGCCTTAATTCTGCGATCAGTTCCTTTTTAAAGAGATCCTCTCTTGCCATAAATACTCCTTTAACTTATTGTATATACTCTGGATCAGGATATCCTGCTCCATATTCATCTGCTGTTGCGTGTGGAAAGTCCTGAGAATATGGATTGGAGATCCCCATACTGCACATATCTCCTGCTCCCCATGCTGTAGCCGGTTCAGCCACTTCCGGAAGATATGGCCAAACCGATTCGTTTGAAATTTCTGTTTCTTGTAAACAGGCTCCCATTCCATGTTTTTTCAGATGACCACGGATTTCCTGAATCTGTCCATCACCGAGCATCTGATTTATTAATTCATTGTTGATTATCTCAATTGCCCTGACTATTGGGGATGATGTATTAATGGAATATTGAGTTATCTTATCATTGCTAGCATTAAATATGCCACGCTCGACAAACTTCTTTACCACCCTTCCGGCAGTAACCCTGTTTACACCTGCCTCTTCAGATAGTTCAGTGACATTGAATTCGATGTCATTAAGCGGCAACAGAAATTCCAGAAGTCTTAATTCACAGGTATTTCCAAGCACACCTTCAAAGGGACGAGTCATAATAATCACATTTTGGGAAATCAATCATTACATTCAACCACTCTTCAATTGTGATAATGTAATTAATATCACCACCACCATCACCTCTGTAACGGTGTAGTGATAATTTATTTTATCACATATGGTAAAAATAGTTTGCATTGTTCTTAAATGTTAGTCAAATGTATCATATGGAATGTAGCCATGATAGCTTAATGCCAATACAACATCTTTAATATTTGAAATATAGAACTTATCATCCTTTTTTTTAATAACTGTAATATAACCAGAATTCTTAAGGATTTTAATAGAATCTTTAAATGAGAGGTGATCACGACCTGAAAATTTTTTATTGAACAACCCTTTTAATTTTTCAGAATTATATCCCCGGTTAGACCTAACGCTTCTGCTTTTATAGAGTATATTTAAAATGAAAAGGGATTCTTCTGTGAGATCGCAAACCATAGGAGTAAATGAAAATATGATTTTATGATATATAAAATTGACATAAAATTAAATAATCTTAAGAACAGAACCCAATTCATCCATCATTGCAAAAACTTCATTAACACCGCAACAAGACCACCCGCACCGGCCCCGACCCCGGCGGATATCTGCCTCTCCTTGCCCGCCGACTCCGACTTGAAACCCTCAAGGGCCCGGATTCGATTCTCATGATCTCCGATAGACTCCTTCATCTCCTCAAGGGTTCTGCAGATCCACTTCACGTCCCGGTTCGTCTCGACGATCATGTCCCGCGTTGTCTTCTCTTCCTTCATTTTGCGTGCTAACACTCCTGCGGATAATTACGAAAGATTCACGGATAAATCAAACTGTATCCGATACAGTCACGCTAATTTGCCAAAAGGACGAGTAACTAATTGCCTGTTCCAGTACCCGGGGAAAGGCAGGCAGGAGAAAAAACGAATGGTAGATTTCATCGAAACTTCCAACACCAAGTCAGCCACTCGTGAGCTTGCAAACCCCATCGCGGATGTTTCAACCTTTCAGGCGATCATCCAGTCGATAATCGACGACAACCCCTTCGGTTGTACCGCTTACGTCCAGAATGGTGCATCTCACGCCGGGGTTGAAAAGAACCGCGAGAACTATACTGCAAAGGTCATCTATGAGGACCTTGCAGGCGACAGAGTGGGCCAGATCTCGGCAAAGGCCCCGACTGCTTCGGCATTCAACACCGTTGCAGCGAGCATCGTTGCCGACACCGACCTTGCAACCGCAATGGGCGGAGATCCGGTACGCGACACCGAGCATGACTCGTATTCCTGCCAGCTCAAGTGCCATGACGCAAGCAGCGAGATCTACTATGTCACCTTCAGCCGTGACAAGGTAAGAATCAGCTCATACCAGGACGACTCAATCATGAACACTGTTGAGACCTGGGCCGATTCAGTTCCCGCTCTTGCCTGAACAGACTTTCGAATACCGGGGAGAAGGAGTCTTTTTTCGACTCCCTTTCCGGGGGAAATAAGCTTATTTTGCCCTTCTTTTCTACGATTTAGATATACCTAAATTACCCCTATTCACGTACCGGGGGAAAACTCTGCAATATTGGGTCTTTTTTAAAATAAAACGGCAAAATAAGCTTTTCATAGAGCCAAATAAAAAACCGCTATTCCCTTAGACGATGTTTACCCCTACCCGGCCTGAGATCGTCGATTCTGAGGCTTCTGTGGGGATGCGAAATTCGGCAATTTGGGCTTTTTTGGGGTTTATAAGTCTTTTCAAGAAATATCAGGACAATTGTTCACTTTCGGACTGCATAATAAAAATTGTTATCATAATTCAAAATTAAGAATCAATTATGCTCACACATCAGGAAATCAGAGAAGTATTCTATCCGCTGGAATGGATTCTCCGGTTCCTGATAATTACACTCCTCTGTTTCGTTTTATTGCACTTAACAGAGATTCCAGAAAATTACTACTTGCTTATGTTTGCATATAGGGCCCTGGTAATTGGCATCCTGATTATGTTTGTCATTCAGGGGTATTGCATTTGGATTTTTTGGAGAAATGAGAGAAGTTGATATTTCAATTAAAGGAAATATTTTAGATTCAGTTAGACATTTTATTGTTGAGGGAATTATTCATTATTCTCATCTGTCGCTAATATATGCTTTATGAACAAAAAGAACATCTTCATCTTCATTTATTTCTTCCAACAATCTGATCATTTCTTCATTTGAATTATCAGTAGTATATTTTTTTGTACTTGCAGATCTTGTCTTTTTAACCGGTATTCCGGCGTCTTTCATCTCTTCAAAACAATTTTTCTGACTGATAGGACAATTATCAAGGCCCAAGATTATATTATCGCCTCTTTCTTTTTCAAAAGCGATTATTCCTTCGTCATAGCAATCATAATGATAGTTTAGATACAATCCCCAATTTTCTTTGATTAGTGAGGTGTAATAGTTGTACTTATCCTTGGAAGAATCTAGATAATAGAGAAATTCTGAGGAACTGTTAAAAATTCTCCACTCGTCATCATAATTACCGAAATATTTGGTCATAATATCATTAATATCTTCATTAGAAGTCTCCGAATCAAAAATCAGTGTCGGTTTCCATGAAGCATTTTTTAAGAATGATTGACATTCATCAGTGTATAGCGGTGGATCATAATCTTCTGGACAATCACACTCAACCTTTTCATAATATGAACTTTCATTTAAAGGTCTTGTAACATTATTTTCTTCCAGACATCCAGCTGATAATATGAATATCGAAATTATCAATCCTAATACGATGATTTTTTTCATAGCTTTTATCATTCTCTGTAAATTACGAATTACAAATTTTTAATTTTCCTTTATGCAGTTTCAATACCGAAATCTGATACAGTATTGCTGCAACTGACATACCCAACATAGCATTTGTTACTATCGACAAGGAAGACTGCGGAAGAAGGTCGGGCTGCATGTATATTCCTGTTGATATATATACCTCAACGATTGCGATTAACACCCCTGCTCCCAAAACAACTCCAAAAACTGTAAGATTAAGCAGAATATCATCCATCTTCGGCATGAAATAAGGTAAAGGAGCAAGCATTAAAAGTACCATAAAGACAAGCGGGAAGACCCATATCGGGAAATACTGACCGACATCAGGTCCGATTGCCGCAAGATACGAACCGATAAACTCACAAAAGATCCCCATTACTGCCAGAATCGCAACCAAGACAATCCTATTGATCGCGGCCGAAAATTTTACCAACAGGGGTAAGAATATAACAGCATAAACTGCAACTGCAGTTTGATATGTAAGAAAAATCACCGTGATGACCATAATAACAGCAAGGATCACATGAAATAACCTTGATTCAATCTGAGTAAGAATTTCTGATAAAACATAGAAATATCCTAAAATTGCAAATGTGATCGCTATTGATGCAATGAAGGGAGAGGTTGCAGGAAACAGCCAGATTATGCTGATATTACTGCCCGGTGTCATCATAACCGAGACGAGATACGAATAATATAAAATTGTGGTTGCCATTAGTGTAAATAAAAGAAGCAGACATCTCCATAGTTTAGTAATTTTTATATCAGGAAGAAGGAGACAAGCAGGAATCAGACTCCCGATAAGAATAGAGATGTATTCCAAGACTCCTGAAAGGTCATTTCTGAACACGTACCATGTCCCGTAGGGTCCTCCGGGAATGAAAAGATCAGGGAACCATACTTCCATAAAATTTTGAACAAGCCAGGCACAAACCGAAAATAACAAACCGGAGGTTACTAGGATAAAAAACAGGTATTTCCGAGATTTCATTCGTGAAACGAGGATAAATAATCCCACTGCAATCACCGCACCTGCCAAAAAGACATCTGCATCAACTACTAAGGACGGGACAGGGACATTTGTAACTTTTAGTTTTCCATCAAATATCCAGTTTACTAGTGAATACATATAATATTGTCTCCATGAAATTCAATCCATAATAAACATAAACTCTTAAAAAAATAAGGTGATCTCCTGGCCTTAAGGCCTAATATACACGGGGTATATAGAATTCCAGTTTCCAAAGGCGATATACCTTGTATCTGATGTTGACCAGCCGTCATTGATCTCTATGGCATCAAATGAACCATCGGCCCACCCGACAGCCGCAACGGAATGATTGCCATATTCTGTTGAACCACCTATTGCAGTCCCGGCTCCATGCATAGCAAGATGCATTGGACGATCTGCTGTGACCTCAGATTTAACTTCTGAGAAATAGAAACCCCAGCCATCAGGCTCGGCATCTATGTCATATCCATAATCATCACATACACTTTCGATACCAGGTTCGATATTAGAATCATATGTTCCATCAACAGGGTCTGTATCCATTGCAGAGTATAAATCAAGAATTAACGTATCTCCATTTGACGGGAAATTAGAATAACCGTTACTTCGCCAATAGGATAAAATCATACCTGAGGCAGTAGGGGCACATGAATTTGGATAACCTGAAGGTTGATCATAGAGAGGAACCCAGTATATTGTATCAGCTCCGCGAACGGAAGTTGAAACTGTTGCTCCACTGCTTACAAGTCCGATGTTTTCATTTACAATCGTCCATTCATCTTCAACCGAAATTGCATCCGATCCTGATTTTACATTAGTCAACGCTGTAGAAGAATCATCATTTTTTAGATCTACAACAGCTTCATTAAAGAGATCAACAATAACATCCTGTTTTACATTTTGAAGTGAATTCTCAAATGTATATTGACCATAATAAAATGTCGCTCCAAGATAGAGATACTTTACAGAATCCAGTTTACAACCAGCGTCTCCAATGAACTTCTCTGCCGTGAATTGTGCATTTTCTTTTGTTTTTTCTGGGACAATATCTCCTTTCCCAAATTCCAGGATAGGATAATTATCTTTATTTCCAGAAATCAGGATGAATCCCAAGTAGTTTCCATCTTTTACAACAGAGAATGAATAAGCGGCAATGTTCCCATTTAGATCATAAAAAGTCAGATCAGATTCAACATTAGCCCCAGTCCATTCAGAAAATCCACTCATACCTTCTGATACATCATTGAGATGTAATTGCGCTATCTTTTTAGCATAATCCAATGTTATAGTACTGTTTAGTTGTTCATTCACAGAAGTGCTGGCACTAACAACCGGAACAAACATCGCCCCGGCGAGTGCAACTATCAATAGCAGGCTCAACGCCCGCATTCCTTCCTTTGCGTTCATGTTTTCGTCTCCATTTCTTTTCCCATGGTCCCGGAGACAGAAAATCCAGAGGTTTCATATATTTTCGAAGCCCTATTACAATTTGCCCCCAGGCATGCAGGAGTCTGACCGTTCCTGATAGTCAGGTTCAGACCCCCTGCAACATCTCTTCGATGCTACATGGATGACTTTTCGTTCAGTACAATATAAATTCCATAACTCGATCATCGAACTGTTCCAGAATTTTGATCTAAACTCTATAAAATAGGCTATTTTAGCAAATTAAAATTTGAAACGTTTATCCAAAAAATACTGTTAATTTACGAAACTGTCACCGTAAGCCAACCAAATCCAATTATACTCTCAAAGAGTAAAAAATCAAAGCGGAATACTTACTCACTCTGCAACAGGTCAGGAGTTTATATTAAAATTTGATGTATTGATCTCATTCGGATAGGCCATAAAGTCCAATGGTTCTATGCCGGGATCGAGCCATTGGGACAAAAGAGTTCCTTCACTGAATAAACTTCCTCGATAAAGGAGAAGATGGTTATTTCATCATCTTTCTCCTCAATTGTATGTATTTAGACTGACTTCAGTAGGATTGCTGATAATATTAACCTGGCAGTACTGCATAATTTTTGCCTCATATTAACGATTATTGAGTATGAAAAATGCTATAGAGAAGCCGATTGTAGTTCCAAAGGCAACAATCCAGTTCACTTTTCCCTCAATTAAATAACTTAGTCCAATGATGAGGAGAAAGACAACTATTGCTAATATAATTGAAATCCTGACATCCATCATATTATTCATAGATCAATCATCTCAGTAATAAGCTTTAACAGTAGCCCAGTTGTTCACAGGCATGATAATTATTGCTAACTTTTCTTTAGATTTCATTTTTTTTGCGATCCTTGATTGAGTGAAATATTAATTAAAATAAATTAAACTCCACTTACATTGAGGCCAATCCTGACACTCGGTTCGCTCCACGGCCACTGCCCGATATCCCGGGAAATTCCTTCAGATACCTCCATCTGTTGATAGGGTGCAGGAACCCACAGTACAAATAACTCATGAACTCCTTCTTCTTCAGGAACTATGATACTGGCAGGGAGTGAGATCTTCTCTCCTGCTTTCAGAGAACAGAATATCGTACTGACAGAATCATCGACACGTAATGGTACCTGAACAAAGTCTACGAAGGGAATCAGGGCGAAAGTAACCGGATAATCCTCATCAGCGGCGGCATTGATCCAATAATCCAGACGTTCGCCAGGGGTTACATCTTCGGTGAACCAGCCTGTCGTCGAACAGGGAGTACGTGTGATCAGCAAACCGTCGTTTATCGGATAATCGGGGTTGCATGGAACGGAAGAGATTACGGATGAATTTGCGTAAGTTACTGTAGGATAATCCTCAGAATCCACGAATATGCTGAGACGTTTACTTCCAAGATATGAAAAGTCGGTAGAACGCCTGAAGGATTTTTCTAACGAATGTTCGTATGGCCTCATCACAAGCACAATCTCAACATCATGTTCTCCACGGGTTAGAGGGTCGATCTCAAAGCGGAAAAAGTCTTCTTCGAAGGGCTCAAGATGAATTGAGTGCAGAATTTCCTTTTTCCTTTCATCTCCAAAAATAAAGGGAACCTGTTCGTAATCTGAAAGCAAAAAAACTAAAAAATCATTTTCTGATGTCATCTGGTTGCTAACCCACAAATATGCAGTTAGAGATTGATTCTCATTAATTGTAGCGCTGTGATGAAGTGAATGATTTGATATGTGTACAGGAGCATCATACAAACCTATACCAAAACTTTCGTCGACTTTGTCCTCGTCATAAGTTGTTTCTATAGAATAACTTGAGTCGTTTCCAGTTATCTTCATTGTCCAGTCGTCAATATTATTATCAGATAACAGGACAACAGCCAATAATCCTATCGATAGTCCAACAATAGAAATTATTATCAGTTGCGATTTTTTTTTCATACTCTCACTAAAAAAGAAAATTAATTTTTTTTATTCATTAAACTCATCTTCTGTCTTGGGGTACCATTGATCGTTATTTGCATAATACTCAAATGTGTGATCTGACTTAGCAAGCCAGTGAGCATACGCTGATCCAGTCGTTTCGTAATTTACTTCAGCATCAGCCGACTGATAATTGGTATCTGTTTGATCAGTCTGAAGATCGTCATCCTCCCAGACACGAGCCCTTACTCCAATTGTATCAATATCAAAAGGATCTCCGGTACCCTGTTCTCTGGATTTGGAATATTGTTCTGAATAGATCTCATCATATATATGCCAGATGTTTGTATAGGCTCTCCATTCATAAGTGACAGATTTGGTGCCTAAAAGCGAATTTGATGGCACATTGGAGTACTTAACAAGTTCCATTCCATCAGGGTCTTCTATGATGGCAGATTTTGCCTGATTTGCTGTATCTACAGCACTAACAACCGGAACAAACATCGCCCCGGCGAGTGCAACTACCAAAAGCAGGCTCAACGCCCGCATTCCTTCCTTTGCGTTCATGTTTTTCGTCTCCATTTTTTTCATGCCCCCGGAGACTGTAAATTCAGAGTTTTCATATATTTTGGAAGCCCTATTACAATTTGCCCCCGGGCATGCAGGGTTTAACCGTTCCTAAACGTCGGGCTTGACCCCCATAACATCCCTTTTGGATGCTACATAGATGACTTTTCGTTCATTACAATATAAATTCAATAACCCGATCGTCGAACTGTAAACGCGATAGTTTGACGATCAGGCTAATATATTTAAGTAGTCCTTTTTTCCAACAGATCATTCATTGAGAACAGGAGAATGAAATTATGTTGAAAAAGATTGCAATTACACTACTAGTCCTTTTTTGCTGCGTTTCTTTTGTATCCGGCGCGGCCGGTGAAGAAGAAGCAGGTACAGACCTTACAAAGAAATTCGATGGTTACACCATACTGCCGGCAAAAGACTCCGGCGGGGAGCCCGGCATGAAGTACGTATTCGATACCATCACCCAAGGGGAGACAAACTGGCATTCAAAATATGTCAGCTCGGATATCACGGTCTTAAACGTCGACCTCAACTGGGGCGATTACACAGATTCGCTGAGGCTGAAGATCTATACGCCCGACTGGCAGTGTCTGGGCAGTTATTATGACAGTGCCGACGGATCAATCGACGGCAGGATCAATCTCGACATCAGTAATCCCGGTGGAATCGCAAAAGGCACCTGGTATTATGAAGTGTATGGTAACGATGTCTCCGGGACCGAAGATTATTATATATAATATCTCATAATTGATCATCAATGGGGGGTATAATAAGAATCTTCATCCTTTTTTCCGTTTTTCTGGCATTTACAGTCCCCGGGATTGCATCAGCGGAATATATCGTAAAATCACATGAAGACAACACGGAACTTATTGAAAAAGGATTCATTGACTCAGCCGGTGCCGATACAAATATCACATTTTGGGATCTCCCGTTATGGATCAAGATTTCGTTTATTGCCGGAATACTTGCCGCAGGCATGGGAATTATAAAATTAATCCCTGCCATCATAGGCAGGATCACAGATCCACTGGAAAACGGAATACGGCAGGAGATATTTGAATATATATCGGAAAATCCAGGATGCACAATTACAGATCTTTCAGACAATCTGGATCTTAACAGGAGTTCGACAAAGTACCACATCTTGAAGCTTAAATTCCATAAAATAGTTAATATACATAAAACAGAGAAACACCTCAGATTATTCAAAAATTCAGCGACTTTCAACGAACACCAGAGAATGACTATATCTCTCCTGAAAAATAAGACCGGGAGAATGCTTCTGATAAGCATTCTGGAAAACCCCGGGATAACAAATGGTGAACTTGCAAGGAAGCACAACATGAATAAGAGCACCATTCACTGGCACATCAATAAATTTCTAGAAACTGGTGCCATCAATTATATTCCTGAAGGAAAACTCAGGAGATATTACCTCACCTCTTCTTTTGAAAATAGCATAAGGGTTTTCTTGGAAGATGGTCGGGTCTAATCCAGTAGACGAGGACATGTACACAATCACCTCTCAAACCAGTTGAGGGTTTCAAGGTGACATCCTCTGTTCCGAATATCATCAGGAAGCTGGGTTATATCATTCGTGGCAAAATAAAAAATATCAATAAGTCTTCCAGTTCTTTAGGCTTGACAGACATAATACGGAAACAAGGTTCCTTTTTTTCTTTTTATTATTAAGCGGAATTTTTAAAGGAGTCTTTTCCAATTTCCGACTGTTTTCTATCGTTACACCCCTCTCTTTACAGAACCACTCCATTATTTGGAGGGAATTCCTTCTACCCCCCGCGGAGCATGCCCGGCCGTCGGCCGGTGATGCGGAGCGGGGACCCACCACACACAGCCGGCAGGGGCCGAGACGATATGTCAAGGCCCCTGCGGGCGTAATACAAACCAGCTCAACCGGGGAGAACAAGGCCGGCGTTGCGAGCAGAGTGAAACGAGCGAGCAATCCCGGCAGGTACATAAAAAAAAGAGGATTCATTCCTCCCCGCCCCCGGTGAGGAAGTCAGCCGCCCGCTGCGCATCCCCGGCGGCCCGGATGACATCAGCAGCCGAGCCGTTCCTGATGTGCCGGAGACACGTTGCAATATAGGCCGCCGGAAATAACAACAAGTGTACATAAAAAACTCTTTTGACTCTTCCAGATCAATAATCTTAAAGCTTACAAATGAAAACATAGATTTGAATGCAGATATGCATTTCCTCCATTTGTAATGTTTATTGGACATATCATCACAATTGGAGGTTATTTTCTAATTTGTTTCCCTTTTTGGATAATCCTGACTTTCAGAATAATGGAGAAGAACCTTTTAAATATACAAAAATGCGAGGGGAGGGAGTCGAACCCGCGAACACCTGCGTGAGTGGATCTTGAGTCCACCGCCGTTGACCACTTGGCTACCCTCGCCTGAAAACAAACATGCAATTAATAATAAAAATTGCAAGAACTATATTGTATCTTCTGAAATTTAAAGGATTCACAAACATTGTAAAATCCCGTAAAAATTAAAGACCTATAAACCAACTTTTTGCTTCCAGCCGGCAACAACCGCATAGTACCAAAACCTGTACGGCGAAATTACCGGAGAAAAACCAAAATCTTCAAGCTTTGAGACAAAAGAGCGAACAGTATTCTCCCGGAAATAGTCGTCAAGCGGTGAAAGCATCTCACGTGCATTCTCAGGCGAAAGTCCGTTTTTTATCATATAATCAGTCCATAACTTTTTGTAAAGAGTCCTCTCAAAAAAAGTCTCAGGTGCAAACATATCCCCTATAATAAACCGTCCGCCCTCATTTAGCACACCATGAATCTTTTCAAAAAAAGACTCAATCTCTGAGTCACTAAGAGAAAAAACGGCCTGAGTGATTACAACAACATCAAAGCCGCTTTTTTTAAATTCTCTCATATCACCGGCAATAAAACCAACACCTGAAAGTTTTGGCTTTTTCTTTGCCAGAAAAATCATCTCCGTGTCATTATCAACACAAGTAATCTGTAAATCAGGAAACTTTTTCACAATCATCTCAGTTAAAAATCCTGTACCTGATGCAAGCTCCAGAATATTTTTATCAGACGGATATATGTAATCAAGAACAGAGCCAAAAAAAGCTTCATAAAAAGGAACTGTTCTGAATTCGAGATAATCATAATCCAAATCAGAAAGGCCGGCCACAATAAAAAATAGTCAGTTCACTATTTATATTTATATTCTTTTATTCAGATCCATTCCCTCATATCATCCATCAGAACAATTATTCCGTCAGATTCATCTATAAAAACCTCCAATAAACAAAAAAGACAGATTCATGATAGAAATTCCATTCGAAAGTATTGAGTTTCAGATTGCACTTCTTTTGTTAATAGCTGTTGCAGGTTACCTGATTGCCGCATACATCCATCAGTCCGCAGTTGTAGGTGAAATCCTGATTGGATTAATTGTCGGGCCAAGCTTTCTTGGTCTTATAACATACACCGAGTTTGTAAGCGCCCTTGCACAGATGGGTGCGATAATAATGCTGTTTGTAATAGGATTTGACTTTCACTTCAAAACACTTCTCAAATACGACTATCTTTTAATTGGAACAAGCGGTGTAATCCTCCCGTGGGTAATGGGATTTATGTTTGCACAATATTTTGGCTTTCAGTTTGAAGGCTCATTGTTCATCGGCGCCGCTCTTACTGCCACAAGCATCGCAATAACTGCAAATGTCTTAAAAGAGATGGGAAAACTTCACACAAAAGTAGCAAATGCAATTATAGGAACAGCAGTAATAGATGATATTTTAGCACTTGTTGTCCTTTCAGTTACGATTGACATCGTATCAGGAGCGGCAGGACTAACAGACATTTTAATCGCCATTTTAAGGCCTGTTCTTTTCATTGTAATCGCGGCTATTGCCGGCCTGTTTGTTATTGACAAAATAATTGTCAAAATTGATAATTCAAAACTGGCGGAAACATTTCCTGAACTTGTCTTTCTGTTCGGGCTGTGCATCGCATTTATTTATGCACTTACAGCAGAAATTTTCGGAATATCACCTGTTATAGGTGCGTTTATCGCTGGAGTTTCAATAAACAAAGTCTCACTCAACCACAGCATGAGCATAAAAAAAGGATCTGAATATCTCTACATCCCTTTTGCATCCATTTTTTTCATATCTCTTGGAATCCTCACAGACCTGCACCAGATTACATCAGAAATCATTCCGTTCATAATTATCCTGACATTAATCGCGATAATCTCAAAGTTTGCCGGCTGCAGTATTCCTGCAAAAATTTTAGGAATGGACACTCATGACTCACTAACAATAGGCGCAGGAATGATACCGAGAGGAGAAATGGCGATGATTATCGCACTTATCGGCCTTTCAATGGGATTGATATCGCAGGACATTTTTGTTGCAATAGTAATGACCGGACTTATCTGCACAATAATAACCCCACTGCTCCTAAAAGACTGGCTTTTTCAGTGAATCTCACGAATACTAAAACCAAACCTGAAAATAAGTAAACAAATAAGTAAACTAAAGTAAGTGATAAAAAAAACAATCAAAAACCAATCAAAAATTTATCAATGACCTGATTTAAATACAAATTGAAAACCCGAATTAAAAAAACAAATTAAAATTCATTTCATGAAATTTTCACATGAAATCAGCCAGTCCAAGCTGTTTTTCAGGAGGCTCACCAAATGTTGACAAAACAGCCATCCTTAATACCTCAACACGCTGTTTTGTGTACTCGGAGACATCATAATTTTCACACATCTGAATCGACATATCAAGATATTTTTTGACAGATCCTTCATGAACAGTTGCAATAAGCTTGTTTCCGCATTTTGTGCACTTGCCTGCAATAGGCATCCTCCTGTATTTTGAGCCGCATCTTGTGCATCTCATTGTCTGCTTTGAAAACGAATTCAGATTTCCCATAATATCACGGATGAAATGTGTCTTTAAAACCCTTTCTGCAACATCGCTTTCATCAACTGCACGGATAAGCCTTCCAAGCTCAAGTTCGGCATCCAGTTTGTCAAACATCGTTGTCAGAGTATTGTATGACGAGATAAGCGGACCTGCGGAGATATCGGATGTATCATGAGTAAACATAATTCCCTCATACTGAGCAGGCGTTCCAAGCCTCAAATCAACGTGATCAATCTCCTTTTCAATATCCTTGGGATGTACGTATTCAAGCGCTGATAAATACATCTTAAGGGGATATTTTTCACAACAGTCAACGTTGTGACATTCACCATCAACCTCGGCAGGATCAATTCTTTTTGTCAAAACAAGCGGCGCATCCATTGACCCTCCCCTTGTCTCAGGCAAAAACGCCTTTGAAAAGTTGATTAACCCGTCTAAAAGGAGCATCACGCAGTCCTCATCGCCATCGCACTGGCCTGTAAATATTCCGTTTGCACAAAGAGTATGATCAGTATCAACCGTTAAGCAATAGACATAATCTTCGGCAGATTCAAGAATTGTCCTTTTTGTGACAATATCGGTTATCATCATACCGTTTTCAAATGTAGGAACATAATCGCCCTCATTTAACTCAATCGCCTTTATTTTTCTCTGATACGCCATATCACTTACAAGCATCGCATGATCAGGTGTTACAGTTACAGACCTGCCGCGGTTTGTCTCAAACATAATCAGGGTTTTTGGTGCACGGTGAACAGAGACTGATGTGATCCGGCGAAGACGCACCATTCCGGCTGAATCAATCGAATGCACCCAGAATGTCTTTTGCGGATCAGAATAGTATGTTCCAACACAATCCAGTTCGGGTCTTGAAAGATCGAAATTTTCAACAACAAAGTCCTTAATCGGAAGATCTCTCCATAGAGCGCCATCGGTTACGGAGATTACAGTCTCTCCGGCAAAACAGTTTCGCCTCTTTGCCGCATGAAAATAAGGATGACCATATCCCACATGTGCACGGGAATAGCCAAGAAGCCTTACAAGGACACCGGCGCTTGTGTGAGGTGCAAGGCCCATCAAAAGCTGGCCGACAAGATCCTCTTTCTTCTCTGCCTTGTAAAATGGCTCCATATTGTAGAGCTTTACAAGCATCTCGTCAATAAATCCGGCAACCTTCAAAAGCCACTCGCCACAGCCGGTTGAGACAAGAATATCCTGGCATTTGAGTTCAAGAATCTGATCGTTGTTTTCAAGCGGCTTTCCATAAACATCATGAGTGTATCCAAGCTCAACAAGCCTCTCCCATGAAACACTTATTTCTTTTGGACGGAAATGAGTCAGAGGAAGGTCTATCATGTCATAACGGACAGTTCCGTCTTTGAAGACATAAAGCTCTTTTCCGGCGCGAAGAATTCCCTTTTCAAGAGGCTCAACACATCTTTCCTTAGACATTAACCCTTTGACGCCTTTACATAGCTTTATCTCGGAATCACGAATCCCAAGATTCAAAAGAGCTTTTTCATACTCAGTTTTTACATTAAGTTTAAGTTCCTGAAGACAGACACCTTCTGTTTTGCATGACGGACAAACACCCTCAGGTGTTGCACGCCCGCATCTTGGGCAGAGATATACCGCTGTCGTATGCCCGCCGCATTCGCATTTATTTCTAAAAGTCTCCTTTCCACAGACTTCACATCTCCGAAGACCAATCTCTGCGGAAATCACTCCCCCATTCCTGTTATCTTTGCTTTTGGACGCCTCCTGAAATGAACGTCTTGTTCCACCCTCATCGCCGACAGGGAATAGTCCGTGCGGAGGCGGGTTCATCTTTCTCTCTTTGGATTTTCCGGGCCGCCCCATACGACCTCCTATCCTTGTTCCTGCCCGGGATCTCATTTTAAATCCGGACATGTGCATTACCATCTCCATTGGATCATTTTTCGGAGCAGTATCACGGGATGGAAGCTTTTCAAGGGTCTCAGAAATTCCAAGACATGCAAGAAATGCAAGAGGCTTATCAATCAGGATTTTTCCTTCACGAACTTTATGAAGGACTAAAAGTTCTTCAAGGACGGACTTTTGCACCTCATCATTTGGAAGAGAAAGAATTCCGTCTGAAATTTTTCCATTCAAAAGCACAAAATCAGACAAAGAGGAAATTTGATCAGTCTTAATATCGTCCCACATGTAAGTATAGTCGGGATGCAGAAAATACCCCTCTTTTGCAAGCGAAACTGCCTCTTTTTCATCAGAAGGCTGGTCTTTTCCTTCGTTTTCCAAAGTCCACCACTCATGACAGTATGATGACGGGATGAGAAGATGGTTATTCTCTAAAAATTCCCCAAAGCTCACAAGCATCTCACCTACATCAACAATTTTTGAGATACTGTGCATCAGAGGAAGAGCTTCTTCAACTGTATCGGCCCTTACAAGATCGCCGTTTAAAAGCCGGATTGTAGGGCCCTGTATTGTGTCAACAGGAACCACTCCTGCCGCTTTTCCGGGCCTCTCAACTTTCATCTGTGTACCGACAGCCAAAAAATCTCCCAAAAGATGAAGTGTTGCAGGATTAAATCCGGCAGAGGCAAAACCTGTGTTTCTCGATCTTCCATAGCGAAGGCGAAATCCCCCTTTTCTCATTGGATAGGAAAATACAGGCCTTCCTCCGATTAAATCCCGTATATATTTATCCTTTGGCTTAATCTTTGGCCCGCCCTCTTCAAGCTCCTCATCATCAGAGGGTTTTGCCGCACCGGAGACCAAAACGTCAAGCCATTCCCAGCCTTCCATTTTGACCTTTCTTACAACTTTTTGAATCTTCGGAGCTTTAAGACCGAGACCTTCAGCGACAACAAGCGCCATTCCGCCGCGGACTGTGTTCGTCTCAACTCTCTCTAAATTACGATATCCTGATACTTCTACTCTTTCTGTAGGTTCACCTTCAACACAAACAGGGCAGTTTCTGATTATATGGCGGATATCATCATCAGATGGAAGATACTGCAGACTAAGTATTGAGTTGTATTTTTTTATCTCCTCGACATAACGCTCGACTTCATCGTCCCTTGGGATGTAACGGTTCATCCCAAGCTTTTTTCTGACGTAATCGCCGACCAGAACAGAAAGTGCCTGTGCTGTTCCACCCGCACTTCTGATTGGGCCTGCATAATAAATTTTTAGATATTCTGTTCCGTCATCGTTTTTTCCGATTCCAATCTTTCCTATACCTTCTGTAGGTGCGGCGACAACACCTTCTGTTAAAAGTGCCATGGATGTACGAATCGCATGATCCAAAATATCCTCTTTTGTCTCCTCACCGAATTTTTTAGAGACGAAATCATCACCAATCTTTAATGATACCTCTTCACGCGACATTGTCTCTGAAAGCTCACGAAGCCGCTTCGCAACACCCTTGTATCCCATTAGTGCTTCAACTCTGTCTGCAAGATCGCTTGCTATCGGAATTTCTACATAATCCCGTGGATCAAATCCTAAAAGGCGTGCCTGTTTTGCAATTTCAATTGCATCATAAAGGCCGTCTTCAATTGATTTGAAGTACGCATCCATCTCCGGTGAGGTCTGCATGTTTCAATTATTAGTCCCTAATCTCTGATATAATCTTCACACATTGTAAAAAAGATAAGAAAAAAAGAATGGATATAGGATAAAATTTAATTATGATATAAAAATCAAATACAAAATAAAAACAGATAAAGAACATATAAAAATCATCAAACAGATAATGAAAACCAGCAGAAAAAACTACTATCAACTGCCCGGCACTTCATTTATAGTCTGGTCTTTGATTGAAGTCTTAAATTTTAATTCATACAAAAAAGGGGATAATTAAGATGTTTAATGTTCGCGCATTTTCGATTGGAAAGGCACACGAGGAAGTAATAAAAACAATTCTCAAACATGGCACATATATTGTGACAGAGGATAACGAAAAGACAATTGAACTCTTAGAACCTCTCAATATTCACGTAAACGAGCCTTTTGCAGACTATATGGTAAGTCCGTACAATATGTTTCGTGAAGGCGCCATGCAAAAATATGTCCAGGACCTTCTTAATGGTTCAGAAAACGATTTTGTATACACCTATCACGACAGGCTCTTTGATTATCCTGTAACAAGAGGAGAAGGTGAAATTTCAGGAGACGGCGATAAGCGCGGGATAAACCAGATTGACTATATTGTTAATAAATTAACAGAAGAGCCCAGCTCCAGACGTGCAGAAGCAATAACATGGTTTCCATTCAAAGATACCTCATCTCAAAATCCCCCATGTCTTCAGAGAATACAGTGTTTTGTAAGAGACGCCGCATTAAACATGCATGTTGAGTTCAGATCAAACGACATGCTCTCGGCACTTGGTGCAAATATGTATGCCCTTGTCCACCTTCAAAAGCTGATTGCCGACAGGCTCGGAGTAGATGTCGGGTGGTACTCACACACCTCTGTTTCTGCCCATATGTATCACGAACGCGATCACGAAGAGCTTATAAAATACATAAAAGGTCTTGGTCTTGAGGAGTCGCTAAAACATTTTGCAACAGCCGAACACATAAAAATTTAAATTTAATTTTATTATTTGAAACTTTAAAGCACTTTTTCAACTTCTTCAGGAATATCCAGACTCATTTTCTGAAGTGTGAGGACTGCACAGCGGCAGGCAAGCTCTTCAGATTCTTTACCGTCTATGTATTTGCTTAAAGACTCTATTGCAGGCTCACCTATTCTTACAAGCGCTTTTGATGCAAGTCCTCTTGCATAACTGTCATCACCTTCAAAAACAGCAATAAGTTCTGCCACTGCCGGCCTTCCCATACCTGCAAGTGCCGCCGCCGCGTAGCGCCGCACTTCATCATCAGGGAATGTCCGGAGTATGATAATTAAATCTTCTAATGCAGGTTCACCGATCTTTGCAAGAGCATTGGACGCATACCAGCGAATGTCATTATCGTCTGATTCAGAAAGCAGAAGTGTAAGAGGCTCTACTGCATCGGCGCCAACCGCTGATAAAAAATCCACTGCCTCTCTTCTCTCTGAAAGACTGCCATTCACTATTTTTTCAATCTCTTTTTTTATATTATCCTTATCTGTCATTGTAAACACCACTATAAATTATTAAGATCTGTTTAATCTAAATCTGTTTAATTAAATCTGTTTAATATTGTTTTACAGGACTTTACCTGATAATTTTGCATTAAACGGATCTTTAAACAAATCCGGTACAAATTTTTAAATATGTTATTTTTTAGTTTTCCAAATATTAATTGAGTGGTTTTAAGATTAAATATATATAGAAAAAACAATATTTTCTCAACTGAGGTGAAATATTTGACCGTTTATGCAGAGTTAAAAGAGAGTGAGTTGAAAGGATTACAGGAATGTGAAGATGAGATGGGAGTTTTACTGGTTGCATACAAAAGGCCTTCACCACCGGCAGAAGTTAGCCCGGACACACTTGAAAAGATAAAATTGCTCGAAGAAGAGACCGGTTTAAAACTTGTTGCATACGAGTGACTCCGGGGAAATGAAATAGCTAAAATTAAAAGATAATCACTTTTTTTAAAAAATCTGCAGTAATGTTTTTTTAAATGTCTGAATCTTCGGGTTGATTAATATCATATATTTAATATGATTTGCAGATAGACACCCATAGGTAAATGTTCTCTGAAGATACGGAGCATCAAAAAACTGAAGAAAAACTGCAATCAGAGCCTGTAATGACAATCGAGGCTTATGTTTCAGGCCATGTTCAGGGAGTAGGCTTTCGGGCATGTGTGAGAAAAATTGCTTTGGGGCTTTGCATATCCGGCGAAGTTATGAATCTTTCAGACGGCAATGTATATATTATTGCTACCGGAGAGTCTGCAGTTCTTGAAAAAATGATCTCATCTCTTTATGAATGCCCCGGTGCTTATGTAAGAGAGATTGAGATTTTCGAACTTGAGCCAAGAAATTTTACTGATTTTTCTATTATAAGACTTATGTAGATGCAAATTAATTTTCCGACCTTTTTTTTCGATCTTTTATTAAGTCTTATCCGGCAGAATTTCTCAGTAATTAATTTTAAAAGCCTTTCCTGATTTTATTGAATTGCGATAAGATAAAACGTTCTCCTGAATTTTTTTATTGGATATGGATTTATGAAGTTCTTCTGTTAAAATATCCAGAATATCCTCTTCAAGGTGACAACGCCTGTTTCCGCACTCATACTTTTCGGGCATTAAATATTCGCGTGCAATTGAGAAGACAACAGAGTCAACCATTCCGGCTTTTAGAGGATCTATTAAGTCTAAAACAAGAGCTCTTTTCCCTTCTCTTAAAATACCAATATCAATATCAAGGTTTGCACCGATTGCAGGCACACAACAGTTTCCAAAAAGCATCGAGTATCCAAGCGAAAGCATTGCATTTACAGGATCGTTATGCGGTCTTTCTGTCCGGCATCTGTATTTATGAACAGGACTTATGCTCCTTGACATTATCTCATAATACATATCGCCGGCCATTTTATGAATACGCCTCAGTTCATCCATCTTTATAAGATAATCAATATCCTCAAGCATATTGTAAATCAGCTCAGCCTCACCTTCATAAAAAAGCGACTTTCCCATCTCGTTTGCAGACTTGTCAATCATCAAAAGCCTTGACTTAATAGACGACCTTACAATCTCTGATGCCTTTGCATATCCTGGCGCTTTTATCTGAAGCGCACGCATCTCTTCATCCAGGCGGCATCCATAAGGCCTTAAAACTGCAAGGGGTGTTCCATCTGCATCAAAAAATGATATTAATATCTGATTTTTCAAAAGGACGGATATTGTGGATGTATGAATATTATGCCCTCCTGCAACAAGAAGATGAGAAATCTCTGACAGCGGATACTCTTTTGTTACACCCTTTTTCTGGATGACGAGAGTCGTTTTGGTTGCCTTTATGTGGCCGCCGAAGCCGGCGACAATCTTCCACGGGGTATCTAAGTCATCCATATCAAAAAACCTGCTGGAATCAAAAACTCTAATTTATTTTATTACTGCAATCTATACATTAACTTGACTGTTTAATTTTTAAAAAACGCACATTCAGTAAAAAAATATCAGGAAAATTCGTTTCATTTTACCATGAAAATCAAATTATGATTTTCATGAAACAGTGCATGAAAACTTTTTTTTCATGAACGTTTTTTGAATTTTTAAAAAACATTCTTAACTTTTTACATATAATAACCAATTATATTTAAACAGGAAAATTCCAAAATTCAATACATAAAAGATAAATTAACCTATATCCTAAACACTCAATGATGAACAATAAGTTTTCTGGTATTCTTATTATTCTTCTGGCTTTACTGGCAGTTTCATTTGCAGGCTGTACAGGCAGTGAGCCGGTTGAAAGCACACCTGAAGTATCTGTTCCAACAGAACAGACACCGGGAGATGTGCAGATTTACACAATTGGAATTGACGGCGAATACCCTCCCTATTCATTTATTGACACAGAGGGAAACGCACAGGGATTTGATGTTGAATCCGCAAAATGGATCGCAAAAAATCAGGGATTTGAGGTAGAGTTCCAGCCGCTTGCATGGGATGGGATCATTCCCGCACTTCTTGCAGGAAAGATTGACATGGTCTATTCAGGAATGACCATTACAGACGAGAGGTATGAAAAGGTAAACTTCTCAAGTCCTTATCTTCAGGTAGACCAGGGTCTTGCATTCAACAACGACTCTGAATTCACAACAGAAGACTTCAGAGCAGGAAAAACAGTTGTAGGTGCTCAGAGAGGAACAACCGGAGCAATATGGACAGAAGAAAACCTTGTTGCAACCGGACTTATGTCGGCAGACAATCTGAAATACTACGATAACTTCCCAAGTGTTGTCACAGATCTTCAGAACAAGAGAATTGATGTAGCAATCTATGATGTTCCTTCACTTAGGGATGCAATTGCAGGAAAACCCATGGAAATCCGCGATCAGATTGATACAGGAGAAGTTTACGGTGTTGCTATAAGAAAAGAGGATACTGAGCTTCTTGAGAAGATGAACACCGGACTTGAAAACTTAATGGCTGATCCATACTGGCAGGAACTCCTCGAAGAGTACAAACTTGTCGGTGCATCACCAAAGTAAAACAAGACCTGTTTTTTTCAGTGCCAAAGGGTAACTATCAAAACCCTTTAGCACAAATTATTCTAAAAAAAGTGTATACTGGGAAAACCAAAAATCCAAAAAATTAAATTTCAAAATAAGATGCCGCATAAAAATATTCGATCTGTGGTATATCTTTGTTAAATAATTCGAATAAAAGGACACATAAACAGCGTATTAAATAAAACAGGGAATAAAGAAGGGCTTTGACCCTGCAAGTGATTTGAGATGGATATTTTTTCAATAGTAACAGAATGGCTCCCATACCTTCTTTCAGGAGTCGTTGTAACACTTGGGCTGGTTGCATCAGCACTCATAATAGGAGCTCTTTTAGGACTTCCTATGGCAATAGGGCAGGTTTACGGAAATAAACCCATAAAGATGGCAATAGGCCTTTATGTCTGGTTTTTTAGAGGGCTTCCTGTCCTTTTGCTTTTGTTTATGTTCTATTTCACACTCTTCCCGCTATTAAACCTGGATGTTCCGGAGTTTTTCGTTGGTGCAACTGTTCTTGGATTAAGAGGCGCCGCATATCAGTCCCAAATCTTCCGCGGTGCAATCCAGTCGATAAGTGAAGGACAGATGACAGCCGCCCGCTCTTTGGGGATGAGCAGAATAACTGCTATAAGGACAGTTATAATCCCACAGGCGGTTCGTGTGGCACTTCCCGGCTGGTCAAACGAATATCCAAACATTCTAACCGACTCTGCAATATGTTACGCAATTGGAATTGCAGAGCTTTTGACAAGAACTTCACAAATTGTCGCACAGACATACATTACAATGCCAATATACCTTGCATGTGCGCTTGTATTCATTCTTTTAAACTACGCCGGAATGAGAGTCATAAGCTACCTGGAAAAGAAGGTTGCAATACCCGGATTCAGCGGAAGTGTAAACACAGGAGTACTGTAAATGTCAGATGATGAGTATATACTAAAAGTTGAGGATATCCACAAGACTTACGGAGATGCTGAAGTTTTAAAGGGCGTATCTTTCAACGTTAAAAAAGGAGACACAATAGTCTTTATCGGACCTTCAGGTACGGGAAAGAGTACACTTCTCCGATGCATAAACCAGCTCACTCCTCCCGATAAGGGCAGGGTTTTTCTACGCGGTGAGGAAGTCACCAACTGTGGCAAGAGAATTAATTATTTCAGACAGAAGATAGGGATGGTCTTTCAGAATTTCTATCTTTTTGATCATTTAACAGCAGTTAAAAATGTCGAAATTGCGCTTATAAAAGTCAGGGGAATGAGCAAAGAAGAAGCACGCGAAAAGGCTCTTTATGAGCTAAGACAGGTAGGAATGGAAGACTGGGCTGATCATTACCCTGCCGAGCTTTCCGGAGGCCAGGCACAGCGCGTTTCTATTGCAAGGGCGCTTGCAATGGAGCCTGACGTAATTCTTTTTGACGAACCTACATCAGCGCTTGATCCTGAACTTACAAGAGAAGTTTTAGAGGTCATGAAAAAACTTGCACTTGAAGGGATGACAATGCTTGTTGTAACTCATGAAATGGGATTTGCACGTTCGGTTGCAACCGAGATTATCTTCATGGAGAAAGGAGTTGTCGTTGAATCAGGAACACCTGCGGAGTTAATCAGCAACCCGCAGTGTGAGAGAACAGCAAGCTTCATCGGTCAGTTTGGAAGAGTTTCAGGAGAGTAAATCAGATGGATGCGGATTTTTTAATTAACATACTCCTGCCGGCATTGTGGGGAGGGCTTTTGGTCACACTTAAGCTTATTGTATTATCCGCACCTTTTGGACTGTTGTTTGGCGTTTTAGTAGCTGTGGGACGTGTTTACGGAGGAAAAGGAGTAAACCTTTTGTGCAGGTTCTTTGTCGGCTTTGTCAAAGGCTGTCCGCTTTTGCTTCTTTTGTTTATTCTCTACTTTGGTCTTCCGTCAATTGGAATATATCTGACAGCACTTTCAGCATCGATTATCGGATTTATCTGTTGTAACAGCGCTTACAACTCCGAGTACATCAGAGGAGCGATTTTGTCTGTAAAGGAAGGCCAGATGGTTGCCGCAAGTGCTCTTGGAATGACTAAAACGCAGGCTATTAGATATGTCGTTCTCCCTCAGGCGATGAGAAGGGCAATTCCGGGCCTTTCAAATGAATTCATATACCTTATAAAGTACTCATCACTTGCGTATATGATTACATTAATTGAGCTTACAGGAGCAGGAAAACTGGTATTTTCCAAATATTTCGAGCCCGATGTGTTTATGATGATAGGGGCAGTTTACCTGGCACTTGTTACAATAACAACAATCTGCGCAAATGCTCTTGAGAGAAAACTTTCAATTCCGGGAACCCCGGGACATTCAGTTAAGATTAAAAATCCGGCGAAAATAAAAAAGAACAATAAAAAGACAACAGGATAAAACAGATACAATTCAGGAATCAAATTAAATTCTTAATTTTTGTATCTTTTTTGTTTCTTTTAGTTTTTTTGTGTTTTTTAAAAAATTTAGCAAATAACTAATCATTTTAACTTTTTTTATATATTTTGTCTCTTTTTCTATCAGGAGTTGTTGTGTTTTAGTTGTTGTTTGTTGTTGATGTAGTTCTTCAATCTTACACTTACTCCATCGTTGTGGTAATTTTACATGTCAGTTGTTTCAATTTGTTAGTCATTTATCTGTTAATTATTTCAGTATCTTTTAATTATTTCAGATTGCAGTTTTTTATTTAAGTTAAGATGCCTGTGCAAAAAGGCATGAGATTTGTGTAATAGCAAAAAAAAAAGAAATTAATGAGATTTAAGCAAGATCGTATTTATCAATTAATTCCTGCCAGTAAGGGTCTGCCATTAACTCGTCAATACCCTCGTTCATAGTCTCAAGAAGTAAAACGTCTGTTTTTCTGATTGCAACGCCATACTCTTCATTTGTCTCAATTGTTCCAAGTTTTTCGAGATCTTTTCCTTTGATTGATTCAATAATAACAGGTGTGTCATACATAACCGCATCAACACGTCCGTTTTCGAGATCTGTTATTGCAAGTGCAATACTGCTGTAAGACTGCTTGAGATTTTCCTCAGGCATAATTCCGGTATCAACAAGATATTCAGAGATCCATTCTGCAGCAGTGCATCCTGCCTGTGTGCCAATTACTGCCTTTCCTGACTTTATGTCATCAAGTGTAATTTCACTTCCTTTCTTTACAGCAACACCCTGATTTGCTATCCAGTAGGGCTTAGAAAAGTTTACTTTCTCAAGACGGTCAGGTGTAATTGTCATTCCGGAATAGACCATATCAATCTTTCCTGCAATAAGTGACGGAATGATACTGTCCCATGCCATGGGCTTAATCTCAACTTCAAAGCCTTTTTTATCTGCAATCCACTTAACTGAATCAACATCAAATCCCTGTGCATTGCCGTCACTGTCAATGAATGAATATGGCGGATACTCCCCGTCAATACCTACAACGACAGAAACAATTTTTTCTTCAACAATTACATCCACAGGTTGATCAGAACCATTTTCTGTGCCTGTACAGCCGGCGAATGCGACTGCAAAAAGAGCTGTAATAAAAACTAAGACAGCCAAAATCCTTTTGTCCATACTGAAATTTAGGGTTAAATAAATATAAAGAACTTATGAAAAGGTTTCAAATTAAAAGTTATATCATAAATCCCCTAATATCTTTTCAATTTCTAAAAAATTAAGAAAACCACTTCTATTTGCCAAACCACAACCTTCATGCCATGACATAGCATACCATACTATGAGCTTTTATGTTCTGGAACAAAGAAACCGAGACCTTAAAAGGAGATAAATTAGAGAAACTCCAGATAAAGCGTCTTAAGTGGACAATAAAACAGGCAGAAAATATACCATTCTATAAAAAACTGCTAAACGAATCCAAAATAAATGCCATAGACATACAAAATGTCAAAGACATACAAAAACTCCCGTTCACAAAAAAAACAGATCTTCAGGGCGGATATCCGTTCGGGTTTTTGGCAGTCCAAAAAAAAGAGATTGTAAGAATCCACACAACATCAGGAACAACAGGAAAACCAACAGTTGTCGGATATACAAAACAGGACATTGAGAACTGGTCAGAGTTAATAGCAAGAAATATGACTATGGTCGGGCTTACAGCCGATGATACCTTTCAAAACGCTGTCAACTATGGTCTTTTCACAGGCGGACTTGGATTTCACTATGGCGCAGAAAAAATAGGAATGACTGTAATTCCAAGCGGCACAGGAAATACCAAACGCCAGATTGAGATGATAGATGATTTCGGAGTCACAGCAATCCACTGCACACCAAGTTATGCAATGCACCTTGCAGAAGTTGCTGAAACAATGAATACAAAGCTAAAAACTCTCAAAACCGGAATGTTTGGTGCAGAGCCATGGTCTGACAACATGCGGAAAAACCTCGAGAGCAAGCTTGACTTAAAGGCATATGATTCCTATGGAATGAGCGAGATGTATGGCCCTGGTGCGGCATTTGAATGTCAGGAGAGAACCGGCCTTCACTTCTGGCATGATTCGTATCTGATTGAAATAATCGACCCCGACACAGGAGAGGTATTAGAGCCCGGACAAAAAGGAGAGCTTGTTGTAACTCCGCTTGTAAAAGAGGCAATGCCCCTTTTAAGGTACAGAACGGGAGACATCACAATGATCCTTGAGGATGAATGTCCCTGCGGCAGAGGACCAAAAATCGCACGCCTGACCGGAAGAAGTGACGATATGCTTGTAATAAGAGGAATAAACGTGTTCCCATCGCAGATAGAGCATGTCCTTCGCGCAATACCTGAAGTCGGCGAACAGTTTATGGTCTATGTGGACAGGGAAAACCACCTTGACGAGATGACAATTGAGGTTGAAATCAAAAGAGAATTTTTCAAAGGCGAACTTTCAGATCTTGAAAAAATCCAGAAGAAAATAATTCATTCATTAAAAGAAATACTAAATGTAAGAACCAAAGTTTCTCTTGTTGAACCCGAATCTCTTCCAAGATTTGAAGGAAAAGCAAAGAGAGTAATTGATAAAAGAGGAGACAAATTATGAGAGCATGGGACCCAAGAATTGAAGAAATGCCAATAGATGAGCTAAAAAAAATACAGTACAGGTATTTCAAGTCACTTGTGTACCGCCTGTACAGCTTCTCTGATTTTTATCACAGGAGAATGAAAGAGGCTAATGTTCATCCGGATGATTTCAATTCGTTAGAAGACGTAAAAAAACTGCCTTTCATGTATAAAACTGATCTTCGCGACAGTTATCCAAACAAAATTTTTACTGCATCAACAGATGAGCTTGTAAGATACCATGTTTCATCAGGGACAACAGGAAAACCAACAGTTGTCGGCTACACACAAAAAGACCTTGATCTATGGACACAGTCAGTTGCACGCTCCCTTACTGCCTGTGGTCTTGGAAGAGGAGATGTAATGCAGGTCTCTTATGGGTATGGTCTTTTCACAGGCGGACTTGGCCTGCATTACGGTGCGGAAAAAATAGGTGCAACAGTTGTTCCGACAAGTGTTGGAAATACCGAAAGACAGATTGAGCTGATGCAGGATTTAAATGTAACAGCGATTGCATGCACTCCTTCATATCTCAATCACATGGGGGAGGTTGCCGATAAGATGGGTGTTTCAATAAAAAACGACACACTCTTAAAAACCGCAATTTTAGGCGCTGAGCCATGGTCTGAGCAGATGAGAGATCATATCCAGAATAAAATGGGAATTTTAGCATACAATATCTTTGGAACATCTGAAATTTCAGGGCCTATGTTTTGCGAATGTTCAGAGCAGAACGGAATACATATCTGGGGCGATATTGCATACACAGAGATTATTGACCCTGAAACTCAGGAGGTTCTTCCGCCGGGTGAAAAAGGAGAACTTGTTATGACTGTTCTTCAAAAAGAAGCACTTCCGATGATAAGATACCGCATAGGAGACATCACCTATCTTGATGAATCACAATGCCCCTGCGGAAGGACTCATCCAAGAATAGGCCGCCTCAGCGGAAGGGTTGACGACATGCTGATTATAAGAGGAATTAATGTATTCCCATCACAGGTTGAACATGCCCTCATGTCAATTCCGGAAGTTTTGGGCCAGCACTTCATGATAATAGTGGAAAGAGAAGGAACTTTGGACAACATGCTTGTTCAGGTTGAACTAAAGCAGGAATTCTTCTCAGACAAAATAAATGATTTAATGGATATAAAGAGAAAAGTATCTCATACACTTAAAAACTCTCTTAATGTCAGCGCCGCAATTGAGATAATGGCGCCAAACTCACTACCAAGGTTTGAGGGTAAGGCAAAGAGGGTAATTGACAGGAGGAATATATAATGGACACTAAGGATTTTGTAATTAAGCAGATTTCGGTCTTTTCCGAGAACAAACCCGGCCGTCTTGCGGCAATTGCAAAAGCGCTTGAAGAAGAAAAAATAAACATCTTCGCCTTTTCAATCGCAGAGTCAAAGGGTTTTGGTGTTGTCCGCCTTTTGGTTGACAAACCTGAACCTGCCTTAAACAAGCTTGCCGCTATGGGTTTTATGGTATCTTTTACAGATGTAATAGCAGTTAACATGAAAGATGAACCTGGCGGATTATACAATACCGCAAAGATTCTTGCCGATGCTTCGATAAACATCGAATATGCCTATGCTTATTCGGGAAAGGATGCCGCGGTTTTAATTCTTCGTGTTGATAAAGTAGAAGAGGCAATCAAAGATATCAGAAATAATAAAGGTGAGCTTTTAAAATCAGAGATGTTTAAATAATTAAGGATTGGTTCAGGCAAATAGATAAAGTAAATAAGCAGGTGAGAATTAAAAAATATTTAAAGGTGAATTAATCACCTTTAATTTGCATCGGAATGACTTATTTAGGATAACTGATCTAACTTAGAATGAGTGATTTAAAAACTTTCAAATACCAACTTTTTTGATATAGCCGGTGAAATCTATTAAGGCTGGATCCATAGGGTAGAGGATATCCTTTTGGGCTTCGAACCCAAAGACGCGGGTTCAATTCCCGCTGGATCCGCTCAGTTTTAAAAGTTTTTTATAAGTTTATTTTTCCAGACTGTTTCTCATTCGATTTTGATATATGATACCTCACTGTCACCAATTTTAAGACAACTATCAATCTCAGATATTGCATCTGCAGTATCAGGCGATTTGGCATGAACTCTTATACTATAAGTGCCGGGCGGCATATCCTTTACAACAAATACTGCAGACTGCTCTTTTTCTTCAACAGGACCAAAAACAGGACTCATTGTTTCAAACAATATCCAGACATCGTCACCCTGTCTTAGATAATAGACATTTTGTTCTGCAGAATACTCTCCTGTGTAGTTAATATTCCATTTTAAGTCAAGTGCATCTGTAACAGTGGCCGTGTTTGTCGAGCGAAGATCTGATATAGAAAGGTCTTTGAAATCAATTCCGGTTGAAGTCTGGTTGTGAACTGCCGTAATAAATGTTTTTGGAAGAGACAGTTCGTCTGTTCCGTTGTTGAATTTAATTGTGGAGCCCGGACCAAAGATGTTTATGTTCCCGTCTTTTAATGCCCTGAGACGGAATGTGGTCTCCCAGGTTTCACCAAGCCTGACTGTTCCAACATCAAAGTCTAATGAACGGTTGGCACTCCACTCATCTCTATCATCAACAGTATACCTTGGGATAACAATCTCTGTCCTGTTCCACTTTGAGATTACAGTTGATCTGTCATTTGCATATACATATTCTAAAACAGGTTCGAACTGTGTGTTTGGAACGGTGATGTTGTTTAATTCAACATTTGTAAAATCAAGGTTCATCTGAGTGTTTACACCGGCTTCGGTCTTTAAATCGCCTGCAATCTCCCTGTAAACATCGTTGATGTTTGATGAATCCACATCATCAAAAAATTCACCCTCACTTTCTTCTGCCAAAAGTCTTAGTGTCCGGCGTCCTTCATATGACAGATCATTTCCAAACGCTATGGAATAAATTTTAATATTCTTTGATTTTGCATATTTTGCAAGATTCTGATTATCATATGATAAATCCGAAAACCTATAATAATTCTTGGTCAAATCTCCAAAATCACTGGGATATGAGGTAAAACCACTTCCTCTTGCAAGAGGATCGCCGTAATAGTTGTAGTCACCGTCAGATAAAACTACAACTGCCCTTACTGCATCCTCTTTTCCATTTTCAATCAGCTCTTTTAGTGCAAGATAAATGCCGCCCCGCATAGGAGTGCCCTGCATTGGAACAATGCCTGAAATCGTATCATAAACATTACTGTAATCTGGAGTCAGACCAATATCCAGTGTCGCATAATCTGAATAATCTGTGCCGTTGTTTGGATAATTCTGACTGATGTATGTTATATCCTCCTTTGAGATGTACCGGGAATATCCGTCATATCCTGCCCAGTAAAACATCCCGTAATTCCAGATATCTGACCAGCCTTTGTTTCCAAAAGTTGTAAGTCCTATTCTGTCACGCTTCTCGCTCATTGAGGATGTAAACTCTTTCATTGCATCCATTACAACGACCATTCTGTCAGGATAATCCTTTAGCATACTTCCTGATCTGTCTGCAGATAAAACAACGTCAATCGGGTCAGGCTGAAGCGCCCACCCGTCTCCTATTAAACGGACAGTCACATCAACAGTGTCATTTACAGAAACAGTTTCAGGAGTTACTTCAGACTCAACTGAAAGATATGGAAAGTTCTTCCATTCGAGAATAATATCTCTTTCAGTCGATACTCCCTCCATATTTTCCCAAACAGCCCTTACTGTGCAGTTTGCAGATGCCTGTAGTTCATATAAGGGATCATTTGTGTCATAGATAAAAGAACCCGGAATAAAGTCGATTACTGCATATCCGTCCTCATTGGTTAGAGCAGATGGTTCTGAAAGAGAAGGAGAGGATGTTGAATAGGAAGGATATGACCCGTCTACTATTGAAAAGCTGACAGTTTCGTTTGCAACAGGATTTCCTCTTTCATCAATTACTTTTGCACGGACTGCAGAGGTTCTGTCTGATGAAACATCATAGCTTGGCATAACTTCAGGGTTTGCAGTCAGTATCATGTCAACAGGCTCGGTGCTGTCAAACATGATTCTCTGCTCGACATACACAGATTCGTTGTCAACAGAATATGCAACAAGTGTTATCACACTCTTCTGTGAGGTAGGGCCATATGAAATGCTTACCACACCATTGTCCATATTTGATGTTCTGTAGAAATCCGCATCATTTACATTTGAGCTTTCTATGTGAATGGTTCTGTTTCCGGCCGGATTTCCATATTGGTCAAAAAGATAATAATTTATGTAAAATTTGCTCTCTTCATCAGCAGGAAGATATGGTGTTTGTCCATTGTTCGGACTTACAGAAGCGATTATAGAAAAAGGCCATGCATTTCCAAGACCCATAATCGTTCTGTACTGAGGCTCTATTCCATTAGGCGGATATAGTGAAATTTCATTGTTGCCGGGAACTTTTGATACACGAAGAAGAGCTGATGCGGCGCCTGATGAATTCACATACACTTTTGTGTAGTTTAAAGTGTAGTCTGCACCGTCAAAGAACAAAGCGTCTTGAGGACTGCTGTACATTTCGATGAATTCAGGCGATATTGAATCTTCTTCTTCATATCTGCTGTCAATTAAGTTGCCATATCTGTCAGCCATAATGACAGTCACAGGGGTATTCTCATTAACTGTGACTTCGTTTAAATAATTGACACTTAAAATTTCATGCGGCACTGTATGATCGATTTTTTGGTTTATGTTTTTGGTGATTGTTCCTGTATTTCCTTCACTATCATTATAGCTGACAATAGCCTCTATATTTGCAGTACCACTTACAGTTGAACTAAAATATGTAATAAATGGTGATGAAGATACGGTTTTTTGAGATACATCACCAAATTTTTCTGACTCAGTGCACCTGAATTCAACATTTGTTATTGTACATGATGAATTAAGAAGAGAGACAGAAATAGTTGCAGATCCACCTCCGGCAGAAATCCAGTCACTGTCAGATTCTATCACAATTTCTGTTTCTTCAAGTGCACAGGCAAAACCTGTAAGAAGAAATGCTGATATTATCAGAAACGAAAACAAAATTATTTTTTTATCCATTTTAAATCACCAAAAACAATGAAGATTATTACGTAAATTTAAGCACAAATTTAAACACGTTATTTACCAGGTAATTTTGCATATAATCGTAACATAAATTTAAACCTTAAATTAATACGACATTGGGGCAGATCAGAATTTTTACACTAAATTCTACTATGCCGGATTATAATATACTAAATTCTGCCTGTACATTCTATATATAGATTGATAATCAAAAAAATACAGGAAATAATATTTCAATTTTTTAAATTTTTTTCATGAAACAATTGTTTTGCACATTATTATCTTAAAAATTGCAAACTCAATATAACTCAGTAAAAATAAAGTTTAAGCTGAAAATATGATGTATAAATTAAAAATTAAGTTTTTAACCGGAGTTATAGTCCGCCGCCATCATAACGTCTCGGAGGACGCTTCTGATTTCTGCCTCTTGTTCCACCATTTCTGAACTTTAAATTGTATACAACAAATCCTAAGATCAAAATCGCAACAGCAATTATTCCTATAAGCAGGAAGTCAAATTTCTTTTCAAGGACAAAGGTTAGTGTCATCTCAGTGCTTCCAAGAGGAACCTGTCTTGTGTCACTGAACTCGTTGTATCCTTCAGCTGTAACATAGAAATTGTAATCGGCGTTTCCGATAAGTTCGGTTGTTATCATTCCTGTATTGTCAGTAATTCCAAGGCTGTTTCCATTCGCTGAAACTATAGCGCCTGACACTAATTTGTTATCCTTGTCCTGGACAATAATTTTCACTGCTGATTTTGAATAATCAAGTGTTACTATTATGTCATCAAGACTTCCGTCAATGTTTTCAGTTATTAAATAATCATTATATCCGGTCTTTTTAACAAGAAATTCATGGTTTCCTGAAGATATTTTAGTAACTCCGCTTCTTCCGTATGCATCAGAGACTCCATAGAGATTTTGATCTATGTAGATTTCAGCGTCAGATATGGGGCGTTTTTCATCGTCATATACAGAAACCGTGACTGGATAGAGATTTTTGGAAAGTGTTACAGTGTATAGAATTTCATCGTTTGAGAAGAAGTGCTCCTCTTCGAATGATGCGTATTGACTTCTTTTTACTTCAACATTGTAGGTTTTTTCATGCTCGATATTTAAAGTGACTTTGCCTGACGAGCCTGTCTCTCCGGCAAGCTTTCCGTCAATATATATCTCTGCATCGGCAAGAGGTGTGTTCGCAGTATCTGATTCGCCGTCAAAAATCTGGAATATTACAAGATCGTTTCTCTGAAGAAGATAATCAACAGTTTTGGATTCATCATTTATCTCAACGTTTTTCGTGAGTGTTTCATAACTGTTGAGCTTAACAGTAATTATATATGAAGAATCAAGGGATACTTTGAAATCAACAGTCCCGTAGTTATCTGTTGATCGTGTCTCATCAATATTGTCACCTGTTATTGTTACAAGTGCGTCATCCAAAGGTTCAAGTGATTCAGAATCCAGGATATTTATTGTGAGTGTTCCCACTTCAGGCGTCATTTCAGCATCAAGAGAGGTTTTTCCACTTGAAACCTGTGTGCTCCAGTACTCATAACCAGTCTTTTTTATACCAATTCTGTAGCTTGAGGAAAAACTATGTGTGTATTCAAAATAACCGTTGGTGTTTGTAGTTCCAACGTAACTTCCGGCGATGTAAATTGATGCACCGGAAACAGGCAGATTATCAGTTTCGTCAGTTACAGTTATAGAAATGGTTGTGGTTGCCTGAACAGTACAGCATATCGCTCCCATAAACAACAGGAGTGTCAGAAAGCAACGAATATTCATGAATTTACTTTAATTTTCATTGTTTTTATATTATGCGGATAGTATTGGATAAAAGCACAGATGGACAGCTTTGTAATTCAATCGGATTTTAGGTTTTTGTAATAGTTTACCATGAAAACGTCCATGAAATTATATTTCATGTAAAACCAAATCTGATTTTCATGAAACACTGCATGAAAAATTTGTTTAATGAATTTTTTTTAATCATTTTTAACTGAATGCTAAAAAATTGCTATAAATTTATGAAATATCTGTTCTGAAAATCACGTTGTGATTAATATTGTAGTCAATATTTTAAAAAACCTTAATTGTTAAAAAACTTAATCATTCATTTTTGCGATGAAAAACGCCCATAATGTGGGTCTTACACCATAACATAAATAATCAATTTGTGATTTACATTAAACTTTTGCATGAAACATTTGTTTCATAAGTGTTTTTTAAAATTTCAAAAAAAAAGTTTTGATTTTAAGATTTTAGTCCTTTCTCATTACAAGTGCTGCGACTGCGCCGAGGCCTGCAAGTGCAACAAGTACTCCAAATCCTGGTGATGCTGTTGGCTCAGGTGTTGGTGTTGTTGGTACTGTTGTAGGTCCTGTTGTTGGTGCAGTTGTAGGCTTGTCTGTAGGTGCAGTTGTTGGTGCACTCTTGAGGACATTGAATGTTGTTGTTGCAGTTACATCTGCTTCAATTGCTTCGACGTTTACAATGTACTCGTCTGCCTTGAAGGTTGATGCATCTACGTCAAGTGCCCATTCGTTGTATGAGTCGCCTTCTGTTACCTTAACAGTGCTTGAGACACCGGAGAATTCTCCACTCTGTGTCTTCTCTGTTGGCTGGAAGGATGAAGATGTTACTTCTACAATCAGGTCATCGTCGATTGCGAGGTTTGTTGTACCTGTAATCTTGAACTGGTCACCGATGTAGTGGTCACCAATTGAGTTGATCCTGATCCATGGCTCTTCAATTAAGAATGTGAGCTTGGTGTATGTATCATCAATGTCCGGGGAGTTAATTGCATTAATAAGTGCTGTTGCAGCATCTGATCCCTGCAGTTTACCGCTTCCCCAGATTACGAACTGGTTGTTTATCTTATCTGAGTTCTTTGCCTTACCCTCTACATAGGTGTATGATGCACTTGTAGCGTTTACGTAGACATCAAAGTCACCATTGTACATCGGGTGCTGGACAACAACGAAGTACTGTCCGGATGCCATATCAGCTGTAGCTCCTGATGCAATCTCTTCTTCGAAGGATCCGTCATCATTAACTGTTGTTGTTACAGCAGCACACTTTGTAAGATCTGTGTTTTCACCATTCCAGTAGTTCTTTCCAAGAATCCAGATTGCCACACCCTTTGTTGGGTTGCCTTCTGCTGTTCCGCGGATGTAGAACTTGTCACCTTTTGCAACTGTTGATGCTGAAACTGTTGCTGTTACGAACGGTTTCTTGACAACAATTGAAACTGTGTCATACTTTCTGCCTGAAAGGTTGCTCTTTATAACATTCTCTGCAACAGCGTAGATTGTGTATGTACCTGCATCTACACCAATTGCTGATGTATCCCACTTGTACTCCCATGTATCATCAGTCTTTACTGATTCTGAGAGATAATCTGTACCTGCTGTTCCAAATGGATTTACTGTATGTGCAGGCTCAGTTATCATTCCACCGCTTGTCGGAAGGTTTGGACCTGTGATAAAGAGATATACATCATCGGAGTCGGTGTTTGTACCTGAGAGGACAACTTCCTCACCAAGATAGTATGAACCGTCACCGGATGCTGTAACTGTAACAGCTCCCTTCTCTACTTTTACCTTAACGGTATCATAAAGCTGTAAGTTGCTAAGATCGTGCTTCTGTGCACGGATAGTGTATGTAGAATCACTTGTGTCAGAGTCAGTTGTGAAACCTACTGTGATTGTACCAGATGCACTTGTTTTTACCATTGCATATCTGTCAGCACCGTAAGTATCTGCTATTACTGTGGTACCACTCTTGTATGCAAAAGCTGCAGCAGATGCATCATTAATAGTTACATCATCCTGACCAACAGTGATTGTTGGGGGTACGTTTGAAGAACCATTTGTTCCGGAGATCCACAGAGCATAGTCTGTCTTTGGAGCAGCATCAACAGTTATTGCAAATCCATTTCCACGAACAACAGTTTCCTTATCTGCTGTAATTGAAACAGTTTCCTTGTCAACTGTAATGGTTGCAGTGTTTGATACTGTCTTTCCAGTAACTGATCCAAGGTTGTCCTTCATAGCGTTAAGGTTGGACTCAGCCCAGATCTTGTATTCTCCAGCTGAATATCTGGTAGAATCTAAATACCATGTGGATATTGTTGAGCTGGCGCCGGATACATTGTTGACATACCAGGTCTGAACATTTGGCTGCAGAGCAGAAATTGAGTTCAGGACTGTACCGTTCCATAACTTGTTAAGAGTTGCTCCATCAGGGTTTTCTACGTAGAGATTAAGACCAGTTGAATTGTCATACTTATCATCACGTGCAAACATCTTGTAGAAGTTAGAATCAATTCTGAGTACTACATTGCCTTTTGAAATAACTTTCTTACCGTCAAGTGATGTTCCGGTTGTTGACCAGGCAGTTACACCAAGGCTTGGCTGTTCAACTACAAATGCTAATACAGCTGTACCAGTAATAGGACCAGTTCCGGTATTTTGATACCAGGATCCTGTTGCACCGCTGAAATCAGACGGGTCAACAAAGAAATTGCGCATAAGACCTGCAGTCATATTAATGCTCTTTGTTGGTGCATCAGTGAATGCTGTACCTGGTGCCCAGTATGATATATATGGCTGGGAATTAACCGCAGTCTCAATATTCAGACCGGATTCTCCTATAAAGACTGTTTCTCCTGCGCTAATATTCTTTGAATATGCATCGGCAGCCATTGCCGGTGCTACTGCAAAGAGTGCAAGCACTAAGAGAGATAACAGTGCTATTCCGAATTTTTTACTTGTCATTTAAACCTCCTTAACATACGATTTAAGGATCAGGCAATCAATCTTGATCGACATTTGTCGAAAAAGGATTCACCTTGCCCCATACTCCGAACGACGGAATATAGAGGAATATTTGTAGAACACCTAATATATCCTTTGTGGTTGAAAGAACGCAAAGGGAATTATAAAGAGACAACAATCCAGAGCTATTTTGTCCGGCATTAGGTCATGTGTGATTGCATAACTATAAAGACACGACGAATATAATACAAATTGTCTGTTTTTGTTTTGAAATTAAGATCGACAATTACCTAAATTAACATTTAATTTCTGATTTTAAAAGATCTGTTCTTTTTAAAAATATGCGCTTTTTTTTGTTTTTCAAAACCACCAATTCAAAAACAAAACATAATAGGTTTTAATCATTAAATCAAGGCAGTTTTACCTGCAGAAACTCAATTTTTGAGGATTATGATTTGCTACCAAAGTCAATTAGAAATCACCTGGCAATTGCTATGAAAACGTTCATTAAATTATCATACCATGTAAACCTGCAGGATGGATGCATTTTTTATCACACAAAAATCCTGATAAGTTTATCCGGAACCTTAACTTTCATTGCAAACGCACATGAAATTATATTTTATGCTAACTGTTTCATGTAAGTTACGAAGTAACTTTCATGTCAATTACAAACTTTTCTATTGTTACTGACTCTATTGATACTGATTTTGACTCTATTTTTTGACTCTATTGATACTGATTTTGACTCTATTTTTTGACTCTATTGATACTGACTTTGAATCTATTTTTTGACTCCATTGATACTGATTTTGACTCTATTGATACTGACTTTCCTGTTAAATTGCCAAAATCGGCTACAAAAATTTCAATTAACACTTTTTCTGTCAAAATTAACTCTTTTAACCCAAGATGTAACTACCACATCCAACTATCACTTCCTTTTTTGTCCCTGAAGGCATCAGAAAAGGAGTCAGGAGAAAGATCCATTTCGTCACTTTAATTAATCTGTACGCACAATTATGTATAGCATCTTACAATTAGAAGAATAAAATTTACTAACTGGAAAAGATGTGCTAATAAAAAATGGCTAAGTAAAAGCTCAAAAACATTTAAATCAACAAAAAAGAAGAGAACAAACCTTAAGTCCGGTAGTGTAGCGGTCAATCATGTGAGACTCTGGATCTTGCGACAGCAGTTCGAATCTGCTCCGGACTATTCTTTTTATTCTATTAAAACACTTTAATGAAATCTAATTATGAAATCTAATTTCATGAACGTTTTTAATCAAGTTTTATGCAATAATTAATCAAATCTGATTCGTTGATTTTCATCAATTTTAATACAAAAATGACTCTTCGCCATATTTCTGATCACCCTAATTTGGAATTGATTTGTCGCGATGTACACAATATCCCCGGGAACCGGAGGGGCTTAGCCCCCCTCCGGTGACCTATCGTAAGCGGGGTGGGTTTAAGGGAGGGGCCTGTCCCCTCCCTTGCTAATAATCGATTAGCTTTGATTGTCTTCCAGTCAAGGCCAGTAACCTAAGAAACTGATGAAATATTCCATATCAATAATCTTAAAGCCCACAAATGAGAACATAGATGTAATTGCAGAAATGCATTCCCTCCATTTGTAATGTTTATTGGACATATCATCATATTTGGAGGTTATTCTCTAAGTTGTTTCTTTTTTTGGATAGTCCTAACTTTCAGAAAAATGGAGAAGAACCACAAAAATTACATGAAATTATCATTTCATGCACCAGTTTCATGCAAGAAAAGCCGCTATAATTCCGGCAAGAAACACACCGTCAAATGTACCTGCACCTCCAATAGATGCAACAGAAGTGTTAAGCTCCCCCATTTTCTTAAGGTTTAAAATATCTGCACCAATAAGTGTTCCAATTGTTCCACTAATATATGCAATAACAGGTGCCGCAAGAGAAATTCCCCCTGACAGCAAAAGCCCGCATAAAAGTGCACAAAGCGGCGGAATAAAAATAGGCGTTGCAATACCAACGCCGGCAACAGGCTTTGCAGTCAGTTTTGTGACCGCTGATACAATTATTATCCCTATAAAAACCGAAATTATAATATTTTCCCATTCAGAGATTGAAAAAGCCTGAAACAAAAGGTATCCGGATACAATCACAGGGATTATACACCCTCCGACATTTAAGGCAATTGTTGTATCAGTCGAAAACTCAGGTGCACGATAAAGCCTGTCAGTCAAATATCCGTGAGGAACGCGGACAAACTGGGGATTACTTTTTATTCTGGTTACAGGCAGATTTATGAAACTTCCAATAATCATTGCAAATACCAGAAAAATTATCTGCCAAAGACCAAATCCAAGTTTGTAAAGCGCACCTCCGATAATTCCGAGAAACATAAAAGGAATCAGAAGAATTAAAAACAATATCAAAAATATCAGAAGAAAAACTGAAAGAGGATTGAAAAAATATCGTGCCATTAAATTAATTTCTGATTTTATCTGACATTAATGATTACGCTAAAAATTAAGACTCTTCGCCATATTTCTGATCACCCTAATTTGGAATTGATTTGTCGCGATGTACACAATATCCCCGGGAACCGGAGGGGCTTAGCCCCCCTCCGGTGACCTATCGTAAGCGGGGTGGGTTTAAGGGAGGGGCCTGTCCCCTCCCTTGCTAATAATCGATTAGCTTTGATTGTCTTCCAGTCAAGGCCAGTAACCTAAGAAACTTATGAAATCTTCCATATCAATAATCTTAAAAGCCCACAAATGAGAACATAGATGTGAATGCAGAAATGCATTCCCTCCATTTGTAATGTTTATTGGACATATCATCAGATTTGGAGGTTATTCTCTAAGTTGTTTCTCTTTTTGGATAGTCCTGACTTTCAGAAAAATGGAGAAGAACCAAAATTAAAAATTCATTTAGTTATTTTCACAGCGGCCTTTAAAGCAGGCAAATCATTTTCTATTATATTCATAATATGGGATTCAATATTCTCTATAGATTCCATAATATGAATAAGATAAAGATTATCATCTTTAACGACTCTCAAAGAGATACTGCCTCCTTCTGAACATTTTCTTTAATATACCGGTGGAGACTCCCTTCTGTAACAACATCTACTTCATGCCCAAGAAGATCTTCAAGATCCTGTTTTAATGCAATATGATCAATTAGTGATCTGTTCTGTTCGAATTCAACAAGAAAATCTATATCACTGTCTGATTTATCTTCTCCGCGAACAACAGAACCAAATAATTTAATCTTATATGCACCATGCTCCGCAGCAATCTCTAAAATCCGATCTCTGTTTTTTTGAACCTGATTATAGACACTCATCAGAACAACTCAAATTTTATTTACCATTTGTGACATAATAAGATTTCCGGCTGTAATTAAATGCAAAATTGAAAAACAAGACTTACATAATTTTCCTACAGATTATGCACGCATGATCATGGTGATATGGTTCAAGCCAGCAGGCATCCAAAACACTAAGACCGGATTCTTCAAGTTCCTTTAGCGTATCCAAAAACACATTTTTTGGGTCAGTTGTAACATCGACACTTCTTGTTTTAAGCATTAAAATTACAATACCATTGGATTTTAAGAATGGCAGGTTTTTAACCGCGATTTCGGCCTGATTGGGCTGTGCAACATCCTGATAAATCATATCAACAGATTCAACAAAGGGTGCGTATTCTACCGGATTTCCTGCATCGGCCATGATTGGAATAATGTTTTTTCGTCTTCTGCTGACCTCTATTAAGTCCTGCATGGGTCGTGGTGCAAATTCAACAGCATAAATACATTCTGTATAATCGGCAAAGTGAGAGACTGTTGTTCCGTTGGCCGCTCCAAGATAAAGAACCTTTAAGTCCTCTGTTAACTCTGTTTCAGGTTTATCTGACCTAATCATCGCAAGTGCGGCAAATTTGCTTCTGTAAGGATCCCATACTCGAAATCCTTTCATCATCTTTTCGCCGTAAACCCCGCCCTGACCTTTAGAGACCAAAACACCATCAACTCTGATCATTTCTTAACCTCCTCTCCAAGTGAGAAAACATAGTCAATACGCTTCTGGGCGCCTTCAATGAACTCAGGAACAATCTCACCTCTGAAATAGTCCAGCTTAGCCGCAATTGCAAGCTTCCCGCCAAGAACACGAGATACTTTGCCTCTTACCTTTGACTTTGAATTATGAATCCTCCTGTGCTGAAATATAATGCCATGCTTTGGCGGGGGTGTATTTCCGCGAAGGTGAGTAAAAAGAGCACTCTCAGCACCAAGAACCTGAATTGCTGATGCAGGCATCCTTGACATCTGATGCAGGCTTCCAGCCCGCGATATCAGTCTTGCCGCAACAAGGCCGCCGACAAGTGCACTGCAGTTTGGAGCGATTATATCAGCTCTTCCTGAAATCTCTTTCATAAGGCGTGTTCTTTCAGATGAAAGCCTGTCGATTTCATAACCAAGCCTTCCAAGAGAATTTTTTTCACGTCTGATTATGGCAATCATACGTTTTGCACTGATAGATTTGTATTTTCTTGAAAATTTGGGGTTTTGAACAAGATACCACTCAGTCGCCCTCTCAATTAAGAGGTTGATTACATGATCCATCTCATCAAGCATCCTTACCATCTGAACAAGCTCAATGTCGCCTTTTGTATAATGTGCCCTAATCTTCTCCTCTGCCAGAGATATACAGAGCAGGCGAAGTTTTTCCAGATATTCATCCCTGTTTTTGAAAGCACCGCATTTAACCGCAGTCTCAAACGAAAGCGGCACAAAATCGTCCATATTTATATCAATATCATGATATCGTGCAACAAGAAAACTTATTTCTCCGGTTGCCAAAACACAGGCGTCATCAGAATTAATATCCCCAAACCAGTACTGCATAATTGCTAATTCATTCTGTTTCCAATCCGGCATTAAATGTCTCACAAAGTCTCTTCTGTCCCGCCAACATCTCTGCGAATATCTGATTTATATATCGGGCAAAAAGCAGTATGTTCAGGCAATCAATAATCCATGCTATCAATTATCTAACCTCTCAAAATCCAGGCAATCACTATGGAAGACTACTACCACTACTACTACTACTACTACTACTATGGAGGAATACTGCTTTTTCAGATAAAATGAAATATACCAAATTCAAAAAAGGTAACCAGTTAGTCAGACAGATACAAAACATTTAGAAAGAGAATTTATAGGAAGAGAATTTGAAATCTGAGACATTATATGATTATTACATTTATTTTGTTTATCGCAGGTCTTTTACTGCTTGTGAAAGGTGCTGATTATTTCGTCGAGGGAGGAGGCGGACTTGCGGCAAGATATGGAGTTTCTCCAACAACAATCGGCCTTACAGTAATTGCTTTTGGAACATCTCTTCCCGAATTTGGAGTGAGCATAAATGCACTGCTTTCAGGAGATCAGGGAATTGCAACAGGAAATATCATAGGAAGTAATATCGCAAATATCGCACTTGTATTAGCAATATGCGCTTTTATTAAACCTGCAATTGTTCATAGTTCAGTTGAAAGAAAAGGAAGGTTTTCTCTTGGCGATGAAGCTTATTTAATGATTGCCGCAACTGTTATCTTCGCCGCATTTGCAGTTACAGGAACAATAGGTTTTATTGGAGGAGTTGTATTTCTGACTGCATTCATACTAATTCTCATATATCTGTGGAAGAATGGTGCGGTTGAATCAGAGGATGTCATATCACACGGTAAAAAAGATTATATATTTATCATCGGCGGACTTTTAGGAGTCGTAGCAGGCTCACAGCTTCTTTTAATGAGCTCAATATCAATCGCACAATTTTTCGGGATTCCATCTTTTATTATTGGAATGTCGATGGTTGCAGTCGGAACATCACTTCCTGAACTTATGACCTCACTTGTTGCAATCCTAAAAAATCAGGGCGGAATTTCGGTTGGAAACCTCTTTGGGAGCAATATATTCAATCTGTTTTTTGTCCTTGGAATAGGAGCTTTATTAACTCCGGTTACAATTCCCTCATATTCTGATGTCTTAATAATGTGTGGTTTTACAGCCGGAGGCCTGTTGTTATTTGCAGGAAATGAGAAATTCACAAGATTCTTTGCAGTTGTTCTGCTTGCAGGATACTTTTTGTATATGGCTCTTTTATTCATGTCCTGAAATAGGATTATTAATTCAGATTATTGAAAATGACCATAAAATCACAGGAAGCATGACAGAACCCATGCATGGAACTCTCCTGATATTTACAATTCCGGGTACACATCCCGTAATTGTGGCAAGAATCAATATTAAAATTCCAAAAGGACCTGTGAAACCAAAAATTAATACAACCATGAAAATTATAACTGAAAAGCTAAGTCTTCTCACATTCCATCCGGAAAATAACTTTCCAAAACGCGAAAATAGATTTGTCAGAAGATAACCTGCAATCGCCGCACAAAAACCTGCTGACAGAATAAAAGATATTGGCGGAAGATTTTCAAGATGGGAAAATGCAGTCATAACACCGTTTCTCATCCGCGATACTGCATAAAACGCGGCAATAGAGATAAATGCATTCGCAGTGTTTGCCGCGCTTGTTGCAACAATAAACCCCTCTCCCTCTTTATCTATTTTAATAGCAGATGCCAAAACAGCGTTTGCAGAGGCATTTGAAAGCCCGGGAAGCCACCCAACAGCAGAGCCTGCCAGAGTGCCTGCAACACTGCATTTTAAAATATCCATTCTTTTCGTATTTATGCCTTCAAACTTCTGCTCAGGCATCTTTCCATCCGAAGATGCTATCAATACTGATATTCCAAAAAGGCCTGTCAAAAGCGGCATTAAAACAGAGGCCTGTGCTGAAAAACCAGAACATATCCATGAGTATTCGAATGCAAACAATCCTAAAATTCCGGAAACCATGAAAACTGCAAATGACCACTCCGGAGATTCTGAATACACAATCAAAATACCGGCTACAATTATCAGAATTATTCCAACCCACCAGTCGATATACTGCTGGATAGAGGGAAGATATAGCATAAAAACAATGAGGAAAAAAAGGCCGAATACACTTCCATATGCACTTCCAAGCGCTGATAACCGGACTGCTTTTTCTCCGTGACCTTTCAGGCAGAGCCTGTGTGCCGGAAGAACACTAAGAGCAGTGTCTGCATCAGGTATTCCAAAGAATGTTCCCGGAACTATATCTAAAAATGTGTGAACAACAAGTGCGGCAATTAACGAGACTGCCATTGCGGTCTCTCCAAAAATGGCCAGAAATCCGGTTTCAACAGAGAGAAGCAGTCCTGCCATCGTATTTGAGTGAATTCCCGGAATCAGACCGCTTATCATTCCAAGAATTATTCCAATGCAAAGGCAGAAGATTATCTCTATCATACAGGCATTATCCGTTATGCTTTGATTATACACACCATATTTGAGTATTATTCATTATGCTTTGATTTTACACACCATATTTGAGTATTATTCATTATGCTTTGATTATACACGTCATATCTGAGTATTATGGATAATCCTTTGATTATACACGTCATATCTGAGTATTATGGATAATCCTTTGATTATACACGTCATATTTGAGTATTATGGATAATCCTTTGATTATACACGTCATATTTGAGTATTATTCATTATGCCGGTCTATACAATCAATATTTAGCAATATTCGTTATATCGCATATGCAATATAGAGATTTTTAAACGATTTTTAGAAATATTGAGAATTTTATGAATTTTCAAAGATTAAATAAAGTGTTTCACATTTACCATGATGATCAAATCATGATTTTCATTAAACTGTACATGAAAAATTTGTTTCATGAACGTTTTTTAAAACGATTGGATTAATCAATGGATAAAACAGGTAATGAATGAAACATTTGCTTCATCAGAATTTTATTTTTTAGTTAGCATATTTTTTTGGCATATTGTCTTAGCATATTGTCTTAGCATATTGTCTTAGCATATTTTCGTTTTTGAAATCCTTTATTGGAATCTTTTATCTAAATTCCCAACATATTCATCTGCCAATGATAATTGCAGTTACACGTCTCAAAGAAAAGGCCGGAAAAGATGAAAGTCTTTGCAAAAAATATGGTCATGACTGCCGGACAGTATCTCCAATGGAGGCCAGAATTTATACAGAAAAGGTGCTTGAATTTGCAGAAAAAGCCAACAAAAACGAATTTGACTGTATATTTTTCACAAGCGCTCTTCCGGCAGAAGCAATAGGGCCGCTTCTTAAAAGATGGCCGAGAGTTGTTGCAATAGGCCCGCAGACTGCAAAAACACTTCAGGGTTTTGGAATCAGTTGTGAAATTCTGCCCAACTTTTATTCACGCGATTTTGTTCCTTTTCTTGGAGACTGGATTTACGGCAAAAAAATCGGTCTTCCCCGGGCAGACGTTTTAAATCCCGCACTTATCAGTGCTATAGAAGATAATGGAGGGATTGCAATGGAAACTCCCATTTATGCACTTGAGCCTTCGAATAAAGAACTTTTACTGACAGAGTGTGATGCTATATTGTTTACAAGCGCCAATTCTTTTACATATTCCATCTGGGACAAAAAAAGTGATATAATACCGGTTGCAATCGGAGATATTACTGCTCAGAGAATGATTGAGGCAGGCGTAAAACCAAAAGTTGTCGGTGACGGCTCACTTGAAGGAACACTTAAGGCTCTTAATGATTACATCGCCGGCAGGCAATAATGCGAATATGCGAATTATTGAGCCGGTTTGTATTTTAATTAGTATTTATACGAAAATAAGAGCAAAACAGGGTATAACTGCAGGAAAATAAATTATCAAAAGTAAGCAATAAAAAAATGAATCATTCAATAACAGACCCGGAATTAAAAAAACTCCTTGACTGCGGAATAATCGCAATAGATAAACCGCAGGGGCCGTCAAGCCACCAGGTAACTGCATGGGTAAAGGAGATTTTAGGCGGCGATATCAAAATCGGACATGGAGGAACACTTGATCCGATGGTTTCAGGCGTTCTTATAATAATGCTTGGAAGAGCAGTCCGCCTTGCACCAGTTATACTAAAACACAGAAAAGAGTACATCGCTGTTTTAAGACTTCACGATGATGTTTCAAAAGAAGATGTTTTAAGAGCGGCAGATGAATTTACAGGCAGAATCTATCAAAGACCACCCAGAAAAAGTGCTGTTCGCCGTCAGCTCAGAATCAGAAGAATTTATGAGATTGAGATTCTTGATTTTAAAGAACGTCTTGTTTTAATGCGGGTGGCCTGCGAAGCCGGAACATATGTTCGTTCTCTTTGTACCCATATGGCTTTATCAATGGGTGTCGGCGGGCAGATGGAGGAGCTTCGCCGTTCAAGGTCAGGTTCAGTCGTCCTTTCTGACACCTGCACGCTCCATGACTTAAAAGACGCCGCTGTTTTCGCATCCGAAGGAGATACTGAAGAGTTAAAAAAGATGATTCTTCCTGTTGAAAGATTAATTTCAGAGATTCCGATTGTAAAAATACTTGATTCTGCTGTAGAGGCAGTCTGTTCCGGTGCTTTGCTTGCCGGTGTTGGTGTTTCTGCACGTGAGAGCTATAAACGGGATGCAAGAGTTGCGGTTATAACAGAAAAAGGAGAACTTGTCTGCATAGGAAAAGCCCTTGTTTCCTCAGAGGAGTACAAGCTCGGCGATACAGGCCTTGTTGTCGCACCTCAGGCAGTCGTCATGAAAAGAGGAACATATGAGAAGGGCTGGGTTTCCAAAAATTCAAAAAAATCCAAAAATTCCAAAAAATCATACGATGAAAGATCAAATAGCCCATTAATAGATTCAAAACTGACACATAATGAGACCAGCGAACCAATAGATACTTCAAAAAAGATTAAAGACCGGAATATCTCTTCAGGAAGGGAATCTAATCGCAGGAATAAACAGGATAACAGACCTTTTAAAAGAATTACGAGAGCAGAAAAACAACGGGCTGATACAAAGTCTGCCGAAAAAAAGAGAACCGGAAAAATTTCGAAAACCAAAACTATCCCTGATAATGCTGTACCAAAAGTCCGCTCAGGGTTTCAGCCATATAAAAAGAATAAAAAATAATTCTGTCTGAAACTTACAAATCTTTTAATTTTCTTTGAATTTATTTTAAATTTAATTTTATTCCTTTTACCTGTACTTTAATTCCTTTCATGGAATTTTCATTCCTTTAAATTTTGCTTGAATTTTACATTTCATGTTCATTTCCGACTGACCTTCACTGTAGAATTTTTTGGCAGTTGTAAAAGGATAAAGTTAATAGATTGACAGTCATATTTGATAAGGCACTGACTATTCTTATGCTGAGGTAGTCTAGTCCGGTAGGGCGCAGGCCTGGAAAGCCTGTGGGGCTTACGCCCCTCGGGAGTTCAAATCTCCCCCTCAGCGCTTAGACAACTTGTTCAAAGACTTATCATCTGTTTTGTTAAAATTTACCTTTATGAGAAGACCAGTATCTTGTCTGGCGGAGAAGATACCTTTCCTCGTTATAATCGTTATACAGCTCTTTCTACCTTAGAAAACCAGGATCAATACTTCTATCTTTATCCTCATATTCACATCCTGGCATACGGAAAAGGCCGTAGAAATAACAAAATTTGAAAAGGAAATAATGCCCGGACTGCGAAGTTGTTGTCTGTCCGGCAGTATTCGCAGAACCAGAAACGTAGAGGAGATCCTGGATCTCGACATCGACCACCCGATACTAAAGAAAATTATTTTAAAATCTTTTGTTATTGTAGGCAAAGCCCCGCCGATTTAAAGAGAAGGAAGAGCGTTAACTATGGATTTTCACTTTTTCTTAATACGATCCTTTATGGCATTGTATTTTTTTATTATTTTTAAGTCTAAAGTAAGATTATAATTAAGTGACATTGTGTCACTCTCTTTGATAAAGTATTCAATCTCCTCTAAAATAGAATTTAATAGCTTATTTCTTATAATTTCAAACGAATCAAAATCAGTAGGATTCCTATTAAAAATAAAAGTCAAATAATAATTTAAATTGTTGTCAATATTTTTAATTCTTAAATTAATTCCTGTAACATACATTAATTCTTCTTTATTTAACCAATATAAAAATCCCTGCTGACAGAATAGATCATAAGAATTTAATTTAAATGAAGTATTTTTTAATAAACCAAAACTCCTAGCGTCCTCATTTTCTAGAATTTGGGTTATTTCTTTCTTTAATTCTTTTAATAAAACAATTGAATGCATTACTTCTAGATCAAAATAATCTACTAACTTGTTATATTCAAATTTTCGATTATATCTATGGCTCAAAATCATTAGTAAATATGCTGTAAAAACACTTGAGACAAAAGTTATCAGATAAGGAATGAAAGGAGGTATTTCTGTTATAGTAAATTCTATCAAGGGCTTAACCTCACAATAATAACATTAAGTTGAACAGGGAGCATAATTTAGTTATTGTTCATTCATCACATGAATTTTTTTAAAAGTCGATTTTGTCATAACACCCGTGAGCCTGCAACCACACTACTAAATTTATACTACAGTCATCAGAGAGATGAAAACCTAAAAAAAATCAATTTTAAAATTTGGGTCAATGTTTTCCTGGTAGAATCACTAACAATCAGGACTCTCATAAAATGCGGCGGGTCCTTTGATCATTGATAAACTTTATCCAAAAAAGCTCAAAACAGCCTTCTTTTCCAACCATACTTTTTTTGTTAAAAATCAGATTTTTAAATCTTAATCCAGGAAAAAAATTATTATTTTCTTTTTTTTATTGATTGTCAGTCCCCCTTATTGTATGCAATAATTATTATAATAAATCTTTAGTGATTATCACTAGGGATAGCTATTAATAATTACCTCACCATAATATCGATTAACTAAATCAACAACTCTGACTTTCAGGAAGTGACAACAATGACAACAAAAACAGCAAACAATCAAAGGCATTTTGCTTTAATTGTTGTTTTTAGTATTCTTTCAGCATTCATGGTAATCCAGGCATCAGCAACAGCACCTGAAACTGTAGCTGACACAGCGAATTTTCAGACAGATTTAATTGACATCCAATCAGAGGAGGCAGGCATAAAATACCCGAAAGTAAGCCTGCCTGACAGAAAAGGCGAAACCATAACGGCAGCACACGAATTCAGGTTCAACTCAGAATTAAGAAAAATAGAGGTTGAATTAGACAAAAACGAATACCTCGCCGCAGAGAAAACCAATAAAAACATTCGGGCAAAATCTTCAGGCATAAAGGCAGAAGACTGGACAGCAGGATACTACCAGACACTTATTACAGACAGCATTAATTTAAAAAGCTACAGTCAAATCACAAAAGAGCTTCGAAAAATCAAAAATGAAGAACAGCTCAACGACGACGAATATGCAGACCTCATAGTCACATTCGTCCAGTCACTGCCATATGAAACCACAGGTACTGCTCCAAAGTACCCGATAGAAACTCTGTATGAGATGAAAGGTGATTGCGATGACAAAAGTCTTCTGCTCTCAGCAATTCTCACACTCGAAGGCTATGATAATCAGATGATGTATTTCAAAGATGAAAGTCACGTTGCAGTCGAAATCCGCACCTCAAATCCCCCCCATGATTCTGAGTATGCATTCATTGAAACCACTGCAACAGGCCTTATAGGCATCATTCCGGAAGAGGTAAACAACCATCCCTTCAGCCCTAAAACCCCCATAACAATCCCCATATCACGGGAAGGAAAGGAGTATACATCATATGAACAAAACCTTCTCATACAGAACTATTTTGATGAAATTAAATCAGATATCGCTGAACTGAAATATGACAGCTCAGATGAATTAAAAGACCTCCATACGAAATACAACACAGTAACGAAAAACATCACAAACCGCGATTTTCTTTATGAATGGGTAATACAGCAGTAATTAATCTCCATAAGAAATGTCACAAAAAACGCTCTAAAAAAATTATAATGATACGTTTTAAAAAACATCTTCTAAAAATATTTACAAAAGCATAAAGCACATTTGCATAAAGCACATTTTGTTTATTTGACCCTAATCCTCGCATTTGATTTTAAAAACCACATCTGCTTTAAACTCTAATATTCATCTTACAAACTTCATCTTACGATATCTGCTCTAAACCAAACATCTGCCAACAAAAAACATATCCGGCCTTGAAAATGGTTCTTCAATACAATTACAGGCAATCCCATATAGATAAAATTTGACAGGTCAAATCTTCAATTCAGACAAATCATAAGAAATATCAGGCCATACAAATAACCCGTAAATCAAACAATCCATAAATTCATACAAATAAACAGAGTATACACCCCGGCCTAAAAACAACAGAATATACTAAATTTTATAATACAAACAATTTCGTTTGCCGGATTAAACAAAATTTTTAAAATCAGAGATATGGGCATTAAAATGTGAAAAAAATGCAAAATGCAGATAGAATAAATAAGAAAATTTCAAACAATGTTCCGGAGAATAAATCTCATAAACCATATGTTGATTTATGAAAGAAAAATGATAGATTTTAACATCAAAATTCCAGAGCTATGTCACAAGTGATATACCGGGCATAAATCTGATTTTCAATCTGACTTTCAATAGTCAGACAAAAAATATTCAAAATTTATTCTTTTTTGAATTCAGAGGAATATACAAGCGCTCCTTTAACAGGACACACATCCACACATCGCCCGCACATATAACACTCAGACTTATTATCGCCCGCTTTTGCCTCATCAACAGGACATACCGTCTCACATTTCCGGCAATCAATGCACAAATCAGTCCTTCTGAATTTATAACGGCTTTTTATTGCAAGCAATGAAAGAAAAAGTCCATAAGGACATATGAATCTGCAAAACGGCCTGTAAATAAAAAATGAGAGTATCACAAAAATCAAAAACACATAAAACGAAATTGAAAGCATATTTAGAGTGAAAAAATCTTTGATACCCAAAATTCCAATAAGACTTATTGAAAACAAAACAGCCAAAACCAAAAATGCAATAAATACAAAAAATCTTATGAAAACATAATATTTCTTCAAATACTTACCTCTTTTCTTAACCGGAACTGCTGAAATAATTTCCTGTAAAGCGCCAACAGGACAGATGTTTCCACAAAAAATACGGCCAATTACAAAACTTACAATAGCAATGAACAAAAGTCCGAAAACCACAAAAACAGCAGGAGAACCATGAGATGATAAATTCCTCAGGAAAACAGTCTGAAACTGATAGGGTGCAACAGGAGAAAAAAATAAAAATCCGGATAAAACAGAGGCAAATAAAAAAACACTCCGGATTTTTCTGCTCATCAATCCCTTCTTCCAAAGGACAATAATAACAAAAAGGGCAAGAATACAATATATAAAACCGGTTGTCTGAGAAAAGAACTTTATGACCACATAAACACCTTCATGAATTCAATACTTCTAATAAAAGACATCAGACAAATAAAATTACCTGAGAAAAAATGAGAAAATTTGTTAAAAATAAGAGTTACGTACACTTTACCCATTCTGAACTTTCATCAGTCATTTAATGCAAATGTTTCAGCTTCACCTTTCATATTTTTTAATCGCAGAAGCATCCGAATAGACTCTTGCTTTCCCGTTAGCTACTTTTTTTCCCTTAACAACCCTTAATTTTTCAAGAGCAATTAAATCCGGCTCAACACCATAACACAGAGAAATATCTTTTTTAATGCTTTCTTTTGAAGGAATTGCTCCCTCAAAAAAAAGACAAAAAGATATCTCCTTTCTGGAAAATTCAGGATTTTCCTCATAACTTTCAAATTTGATATCCATAATAAACCCAAAAACAAACAACAAAAAAATTAATTTTTATTTTCCTTTCCTTGAAAACCTTCCAAATCCTCTTTTGGTCTTCACTGTCCGGGACGTAAACATATCCCCGCCGGCACTTTTCACATCCTCTATCGTATAGAAAGCATGAGGATTGTATTTGTGGACATGCCCTAAAGCAACAGGGATACTTTTTCGCTTAACAACCGTAAATATAACACTTACATCCCCATGCTGGCCTTTTGCACCTATAACGGTTGTCCTGAATCCTCCTTTTTTTAACCTGTCTATCAGCAGTGTCGCATCATACTGGGTAATTATTCTGATAACAGAAATACCCATTGCCATCTTCTCCTCAATTAAAATCCCGACATAATTTCCGCATGCAAAACCAAGTGCATAGGCAATAAAAGAGACTCCGGGACTTCCATCCTTTAAAACCTGGCTGATTGCAATGAGCCATATACTTATTTCAAAAAAACCCACAACAGGCGCGAGATATTTAAGCCCCCTTGATATGAAGATAATTCTCAATGTTCCAAAGGACACATCTGCAACCCTGGCCGCAAATATAAGCAGTGGAAGCAGTACAAGATTGAATAATTCAGGATCTGTCATGAAAAATTATACACCTGTATTGATGGTTTTTAACACTCAGTCATCATTCCAGAAATAATTTTGGTAAGAAACATCAAAATAACCACTCTTTTCACCCGATTTTTTCACCATAATATTTTGTTTTATCAATATTCTGATATCCGGAATATGTGCCATAATTTAAGAAATAAAAAAAAGATAGAGAATACGTGTTTTATGCAGTACAGAACAGTTCCAAAAACAAATGATAAAATCTCCGCAATAGGGTTTGGCTGTATGCGTCTTCCAGTCAAAAACGGACGTATTGATGAAAAAGAAGCTACAAAACAGATTCATTATGCAATAGAAAAAGGAATCAACTACTTCGACACCGCAATCCCTTACCACATGGGAAAAAGCGAATCTTTTCTAGGAAGAGCACTTTTGGGAGGATTTCGCGAAAAGGTAAAAATTGCAACAAAACTCCCTCACTGGTCAGTTAAATCCAGAGAGGATATGGATGAAATACTAAATTCACAGCTTAAAAAACTACAGACAGACCACATAGATTATTATTTAATCCACAGCCTCGCCGGCGATTCATGGGAAAAAATGAAAAATCTTGGAGTTATAGATTTTTTAGAATCTGCCAAAAAATCCGGCAAAATAATCAATGCAGGGTTTTCATTTCACGGCGACATCAGCTCATTTAAGAGAATTGTTGATGAAAACGACTGGGAATTCTGCCAGATTCAGTATAACATCTTAGATGAAAAAAATCAGGCAGGAACAGAAGGTCTTTTGTATGCCGCTCAAAAAAATCTTGCAGTAATTATTATGGAGCCATTAAGGGGCGGAAATCTTGTGAATAATATTCCAAAAGAGGTTTCTAAAATATGGGATGAGGCTGATGTAAAAAAAACACCTGCCGAATGGTCATTTCAATGGATCTTAAACAAACCCGAAGTAACCACAGTCCTCTCAGGTATGAATGAAATATCACAAATTGATGAAAATACAGATACTGCATCGAATGCATTCCCGGATTCACTTACAAAAGAAGAGCTTTTGATTGTCGATAAAGCAAAAGAGGCCTACATGAAACTTATGAAAGTGGGCTGTACAGGATGCCGGTACTGCATGCCCTGCCCGTATGGAGTAGATATTCCGGAGTGTTTTTCACTTTACAATAATTATTTCATTTTCGGCGGGAAATTAAAGACCAAATTTCACTATATTATCAGACTTGGAGGAATCCTAAGCGACAGAGGAAATGCAGGACTTTGCAGAAATTGTGGGAAATGTAAAAAGTCATGCCCGCAGAATCTTGATATTCCAAATCTTTTGAAAGATGTTTCAAAGACATTTGAGGGAAGAACATTTGGAATAAAAACTGCAATACTAAAAAAAGGAGCCGAACTTCAGGCCAGAATTTCCTTTAAAAAACGCAATTGAGAACTAATAAGATAAAAATAGATAAAAATAGATAAAAATAGATAAAAATAGATAAAAATAGATAAAAATAGATAAAAATAGATAAAAATAGATAAAATTAAGAAGAAAGTAAAAAAACATTTGTGGAATTTATCCAGGTTCCTTTACATTTTTTCTTATCTCTCATTGGATAATTCTCATCTGATGATTATTCATTATGTGTCTTTTTTATTCTGTGTTTTTTTCACCATGTGTTTTTTTCATTCTGTGTCTTTTTCCTGGTTTTTTGTCTGAATTATCTACTCATCGGACGATTTTCCAGCAGATTTTTTATACTGCACCTCCTCATCTCTGTCTTCTCCATGAACGGCGGACAAAATATTTACAAGATGATTTACTGCCGGATTTACTGCCTGTGTACTTCTGAATAATTCAGATACAAATTCCGGTGGAATAAGACTGTATGACAAAACACCTGCCTCAGAGGCCTCTGTAAAAATAAGCCCTCTTAGTTTATCAAAAAGGCATGTATTGAATTTTCGTTCGTTTTTAAGAATTGAATTGTCGCATATCAGTGTCTTTTTCTCCAATATGTAATTCCAGTCAATTTCAGGACTGCCAAACGCTGATCTTAATGTTTCAACTCTCATCCAGTCACTACCAAAACATCCCTTTAAACTCTCTTTTTGAGAGACTATGCAGTCCAGGAGCTTCTTGAAATCATATATAAACAGATTATAGCTTTCTTTAAATTCATTAAAGAGAAGATCGGCTTTTTTCTCAGCATCAGGAGGATCTGCAATCATTCCAAGAACAGATGTTCCAATAAGAAGTGACAGATTTTTTATCAGATTATCAAATGAGGCTTCGGCCTTAACAAGACGGGACAGTACAGAATCATTTTGGCATTTACTGCCCCCACCTTCAGATACATCGCCATACAGCCTCTCATGAACCATAAGAAAAAAAGAGGGCATCGATGCAATTATTGAAAGAAACGGAATTACTCTCATCTGATATCTAATTAAACTCTTTTAAGGCTTATATTTATCCAAAATCTAAAATATGTCAGTACTCCTCTTTCATTTTAATACATGAAATATTACATGAAGCATCTGCATCAGAAACATATCCGGTCAAAATGGTTTAAAGCATTCATAAACTCATATATGGTTTATACACAAATCAGGCCATCAAAACTAATATTTTAAAACTACCGGCAAAGATAGCTGAAAATGTAAAAATAAGAATAATACGATAAATTAACATATAATTCTACGAAGCCTTACAGGCAAAATACCATTGAGTTCTTACCTTAAATCCTTGTAATTTTCTATATCCGACTCTACGCCTACATTTTCACAATTATTTATCCAATACTTTTTTACCTATATGAATCAATCATCAATTCTCAGGATTAATTAATTTCAGAATTCATTATTTCAGAATTCATAAATTCAAAAAAAAGGGGGGATTACAAAGAGATGGACAGAGTCATTCTTGCAACAACATATGGCAAAAGATGCCTTTTGGAATTGAATAAAGACACAAAAGCCGACATATTCAGCTCATTAAAAAAATTTAAGGAAATGCAAAATGAAAATCCTAAAAATTTACTGAATGTTCCAAAAACGCCAATATTATCTCTTGAAATAAATGAATACACTGCAACCCTTACAGTTCATAAAGACATTATTATCCTTCATGCAATTGAAAAAACAAAATCAGCATAAACTGAAGACATAACAAAAAAAAAGGATTGGTGATTTATCTTAATTTTTGATTTATTTTAAAAATCACAGACTTGCCATTATTGCAGAATCGTCATCGGCTTTTTCAAGATAATCCGGGTGAACCTCCTCTTTTACAAAGAATGAGAGAATAAACACAATCATTCCGACAATAAATGCGATGAAAAATGCAAAATCAAAACCTGCAGAAAGAATTTCAAGCTTTATATTTACAGGAGCGGTTGTTGTAATCCCGTGATGACTTGAAATTGCAAGTACACCCTGGATTAAAACAAGATTGTAAACTGCAATTCCAATCGTCATCGGTGCAAACCTCTCAAGGCTTGTAAGGCTTGAAACCATCCCCTGATAATTCTTTGCTGTAGAATTCATAATCATATTAAACAGTGGAGTAACCAAAAGGCCAAGTCCAAAACCTATCAGAATCAGACAGACAATAACAAACGAAAGTCCGGTATCTGCATGAAGCCTTGTCATCATGAAATATCCGCCGGCAATTAAGAACGCCGCTAATATTGTGAGCTTTTTGCCACCAGTTTTGTTAAACAACAATCCTGCAAGAATTCCTGCTATCATCATCGAAAACGAAAGCGAAGTCAGGATAAAACCGGCAGAAGATGTATCATACCCTAAAACATACTCCAGATAAAAAGGCATAAGATAGTTTATTCCGGCAAAACTAAAGAATATCAGCGCCACTATCGAATTCATAAGAATGAAATTTTTGCTTTTGAAAAGTGATAGTTCAAGGAGCGGATTTTTATCCTTCAGCTCATTAAAAACAAACAAAGCCAAAAGAATCAAAGCCAAAATAACAGATACAACAATTGCCGGATTAGTCCATCCCATAGCCTGTCCTTCGGAGATTCCAAAGAGCAGAAGAGCAAGACCTGCAAATATCAAAAATGCACCTTTTTTGTCAAAACCGTCATTATTTTTACTGCCATTTTCATTAGGAATTACTTTAGTTCCAAGTGCGACTGCAAAAATACCTACAGGAACATTTATGAAAAAAACCCAGTGCCATGAAAGATACTGTGTCAGAATACCTCCAAGGGTAGGGCCAAGTGCCATTCCAAGAGAGGCAACAGTCATCACAATCCCCATTGCCTTTCCTTTCATATTAAAAGGAACATAAGCCGCAATCATTGCAGGTGCAATTGCTGTAATCATAGCGCCGCCAACCGCCTGTAGTGCCCTTGAACCAATAAGAGAATCAAAAGAACTGAAAAAATCCGGAATAAAACCACAGGCAAAAGAGCCTGCTGTAAATACGATAAATCCGGATAAAAATATCTTTTTAAATCCCACAGAATCAGAAAGCTTTCCAAATATCAAAAGACATCCTGCCATCACAAGCAGATAAATTGTTGCAACCCAGCTTACCGAACTTGTCGAAACATCAAAAGATTCTGAGATTGTCGGAAGTGCGATATTAACAATTGTACCATCCAGCGATGACATAAAAGTTGCAAGAGATATAGATAAAACCAAAAGGAAAAATCCATTTTTTTTGGAATTATCTTCTGAATTATGCATGATATTAAATTTCTTTTTTATTCAATAAAATCTTTCATTTAATTGATTCTTCATTTAATAGATTCTTCATCGGACTCATGCAGATTGTTTATCCGGTAATTCAATCATTAAATTCTTCAGGATATTCATTAATTAACTCATGCAGATAATTCACCGGGGTAATTCAATAATTATATTCAGCAGTTAATTCATCCATCAATCAGCAATTTATCAATCCCGCTTTTAAGAGAAACAATAGTTATTTTCAAGAGATTAACATGAATTAAAAGCCGTATCAAAAATTAAAACAAACTACTAAAAATTAAAACCAACTACTTAAAATAAAAAAAATACTCTCAAATTTCAACAAAAATCCCTCTCCGGATTTTATTCAGATGCTTTTTCTGTATTTAAGCATCATAACAATTCTTTCATATTCGTCATCTGAAAGACGGCGAACATTGCTCTTCTTATTCATACTTTCACCTCCATCCATTGATGAATCAAAAGTATCTGATTAGGTTAAATTAAAAAAAACCCTACAATTGTTAATAAATCACTAAAAAGCCAAAAACCGGCAATGAATAAAAATAGCTGAAATATTAAAATACTAAAAATGACTGCAGACACCAAAAAAGATACAATTCTTTGCAGGAAAAAGTGATTTAAAAACGTTCATGAAATAAATATTTCAGTCAGACTATATTTAAAAACCAGATCTGATTAACATCAGATCTGGTTTTTTTTCGTAAATTATTTGGATTTATATAGATCTTATTTAATTAATACTGCTTAGCTAATCCAATTAAATTGTCAGGATTATAATATCCGGATAAATTAATTGATTAGATATGGGCATATTTTGCAGTAAAAACGCCGTCTATCTTTAATATTTCATCCATCGCTTCTGAAGGAACGGCTGAATCAACGTTTAAGACCATTACAGCCTCTTCACCCGGATTGTTCCTTCCAACCTGCATACCTGCAATGTTAATATTGTGCTGACCTGTTATTGTCGCGAATTTTCCGATGACTCCCGGTTTGTCATGATGGCGTGAGATAATAACATCTCCACCAGGGGTCATATCAGTCATGTAGTCGCCAATCTTTACGATTCTGAGCTTCTCAGGCGAAGATACATTTCCACTTACAGTCTCTGTCATGGAATCTGTTTTGACAGTAATTGTAATCAGATTTGTAAAGCCGAGTGACTCTTTTGCAAGAGTCTCTGAAACCTTTATACCTCGCTCTGTTGCCGCAAATTCAGCGTTTACAATATTAACAGGGGTCTGAAGAATCGGATCAAGAATGCCTTTTAATGCAAGCCGGGTAACATACTTTGAACCAGAGCCAAAATCTGCGGCTTTACCGCCGTATTCAATATCCACCGATTCAATTCTTCCCTCAACAAGCTGGATGAGAAGTTTTCCCATCTTCTGCGCAAGTCTTGCATACGGCTCTATTCTGTCCTGCTGATCCGGTGCAACCATAGGAGCGTTGACAACAAACTTTGCTGAACCGCCCTTTAACACTTCTATACACTGCTTTGCAACCGATACTGCAACATTCTGCTGTGCTTCAACTGTTGATGCACCAAGGTGCGGGGTTGTAATTACCTGCTCTAAAGTTACAATCTTTGAATTCTCAGGCGGTTCTTCCTCATATACATCCAAAGCCGCACCTGCAACCTTTCCTGCGACAATCGCATCATACAGGTCATCTTCATTTATTATTCCGCCGCGTGCACAGTTAATAATGCGAACGCCGGTTTTCATCGTTGCAATTGTGTCTTTGTTGATGAGATGCTTTGTCTCTTTGATTAACGGTGTGTGAACTGTGATAAAGTCGGCAACCGGAAACAGCTGTTCCAGTGTCATTACCTCAACACCAAGTTCATTCGCCCTTTCTTTATTGATGTAGGGATCGTATGCAACAACCTTCATCTCAAGAGCGTTTGCACGCTTTGCAAGCTCCTGGCCGATTCTTCCAAATCCGACAATTCCAAGAACCTTATCGTTTAGCTCAACACCCATAAACTTTGAGCGTTTCCATTCGCCCTTTTTAACAGATGCAGTCGCCTGCGGAATATTTCTTGCAAGAGATGCCATCATAGCGAGTGTATGTTCACACGCGGCAAGAGTATTTCCTGCAGGCGCGTTTGCAACAATAATCCCGCGCTTTGTTGCAGGTTCAAGCTCGATATTATCTACACCTGCGCCTGCACGTCCAATGAACTTGAGTTTTTCTGCGGCATTAATTACCTTCTCAGTCACCTGTGTTCCGCTTCTTACCAAAAGCCCGTCATATTCATTTATTATTTTAACGAGTTCGTCCTCTGATAAACCGGTCTTTACATCTACTTCGCAAAATCCGCGAAGGATATCTACTCCCTCATCTGCAAGAGGGTCGCTGACAAGCACTTTGTAGCTCACTTAAAAGTCCCCGTATTATTTTACACATACAGCATATTGATTGTTTTTATAACTTCATCCTCAATAACAGCCGCAATTTTCCTTTTTTTTATTTTAATCAGTCGCAATTTGAAGGTTTTTTTAGAATTCGACCCAGATTAACATCCTTTCACCAATGATATTTTACAAACTTTCTATAAAAACGTCCATGAAATTATATTTCATGCACCGGTTTCATGTAAGTTACAAAGTAACTTTCATGTAAATTTTTAAAACTTTTTACAACCTGTTACATATGATTCAAAGCTCATTCACAATATATTCATAGCGAATTCCAGTACATACACAATATATATCCAGTATATCTCCTTCATTTACAGTATATTCACAACAAAAAAACACACACAATCAACAATGAAAAATCTTTATGAAGATTGTCAGTTGTGGCCACTTTTGGGAAACATAATTTAGCCTCATAGTCATAGATATTACACAACCTATACGACAGGTGGATTTATAGCATGAGTAATATGCCAGATATTCTGTGGCTAGCAGAAATAAAAAAAGAGGATATTCCGTCAGTTGGCGGCAAAGGAGCCTCGCTTGGCGAAATGACTTCAGTCGGACTTCCTGTGCCTCCTGCATTTGTTGTAACAGCGCAGGCATTCCGCCGTTTTCTTGTAGAAACAGGCATCGAAGATGAACTCTTCAAAAAACTTGAGGGTGTTGATGTCGAAGACTCAGATGTTTTGGAAACAACCGCTCAGAGAGTAATGAAGCTTGTAATGAGCGTTAAAATCCCAAAGAAACTTGAGGAAAACATACTTCTGTCCTATAAAAAGATGGGGGACAATGAGGTTGTCGCTGTGCGCTCCAGTGCAACTGCAGAGGATCTTCCTGACGCAAGTTTTGCAGGTCAGCAGGAAACTTACCTCAATATCAGGGGTGATGAGGATCTTCTTGTGGCAATCCAGAAATGCTGGGCATCCCTTTACGGAGCACGCGCAATTTACTACCGCGCAAAGCAGGGATTTGACGACAGAAGTGTTGATATTGCAGTAGTCGTCCAAAAGCTTGTCTACTCTGAAAAGGCAGGGGTTATGTTCTCATCTCATCCTGTAACAGGAGAGTCCTCAACAATAATCGAAGCTTCATGGGGACTTGGAGAAGCAGTGGTCTCCGGTGCTGTATCACCTGACAACTATGTCTTTGACCAGAACTCAAAGCACATCGTTGACCGCTACATCGCAAATAAAATAGTTGAGATAGTTCCTGACGGCAGTAAAGGAACAAAAGAGGTTGAAGTTTCAAAAGAAAGACAAAACGCAACTGTTCTTTCAGACAATGAAATAATAAAGCTTGCAAAATTTGCAAAAATTGCAGAAGATCACTACGAAAATCCACAGGATATTGAATGGAGCATCGTTGGCGACACAATATACATCCTTCAGTCCCGTCCGATTACAACAATCACAAGCAAAACATCCAAAAAAGGCAAAGATGTACATGGAGAAGGGAATATTCTTCTTGAAGGTCAGGGAGCATCCCCTGGCATTGCAACAGGCGCTGTTGTAATCGTCCACTCAGTAAAGGACCTTTCAAAAGTAAAAGACGGCAATATCATGGTTGCAAAGATGACAAATCCTGATATGGTGCCTGCAATGAGAAAGGCCGCCGCAATCATCACTGATGAAGGCGGAATGACATGCCATGCCGCAATTGTATCACGTGAGCTTGGCACACCTGCCGCTGTCGGAACTAAAAAGGCCACACAAATCTTAAAAGACGGCCAGATTGTAACAATAGATGGTGAAAAAGGTCTTGTATTCGAAGGCGATGTTAAAAGAGCCGAAGAACCTCAGGCACAACAGGTTGCAGGATTTATATCTGCACCAGCTCAGATTATCACTGCAACAAGCATCAAAGTCAATGTATCTCTCCCTGAAGCCGCAAAGCGTGCGGCGGCAACCGGTGCAGACGGTGTTGGCCTTTTAAGAATCGAACACTTAATTTTAGGTCTTGGAAAAACGCCGAACTGGTACATAATAAACAAAAAAGAAGATGAATTCATCAATGAACTATACTCCGGTATCAAGACTGTAATGGATGAGTTCAACGGAAAGCCGGTCTGGGTAAGAACTTTAGATGCTCCAACTGATGAATTCAGAAACATGAAAGGAGGCGAAGATGAGCCTGAAGAGCACAATCCAATGCTTGGGTGGAGAGGTATCCGCCGCGACCTTCAAAGCAAAAGTCAGTTCAGACTTCAGGTAGAGGCCTTCAAAAAACTCTGGAACGAAGGATACGATAATCTTGGAATAATGTTCCCGCTTGTCGGCCACCCTGACGAGTTCGTCGCCGCAAAAGGCATGATGAAAGAATTTGGTGTTGATGTTGAGAATAAAACACTTGGAATAATGGTTGAAATCCCAAGCAGTGCAATTTTGATTGACGACTTTATCTCTGCCGGAATAAACTTTGCATCCTTTGGAACAAACGATCTTATCCAGTACACTCTCGCAATCGACAGAAACAACCAGAATGTCGCCGACATGTACAGGCCAAAACATCCTGCTGTTTTAAAGCTCATTGAATATGCAATTAAGCGCTGTAGAAAAGCCGGTGTTGAATGCTCAATATGCGGCCAGGCAGGATCTGATCCTGAAATGGTCAAATGGTTAGTCGAAACAGGCATTGCAAGTGTCTCTGCAAATATTGACGCAGTACAAAAAATCCGCGAGACTGCCGCAAGAACAGAGAAGAAAATCATTCTTGATGCGGCACGAAAATAAAAAATAAGTGACTATATAAAATGCAAAAAAAGGGTTGTTCTGAAGAAGAACTCTTCTCTTTTCTCTCTTCAGCAAGATTAAAGGACCGAAAATACGAAAAAGTCCTAAGTTCAATGTGCACAATTCCGCATCCTGTTGCGGTAAAAGCACATAATATGTTTATTGAGACAAATCTCGGAGACCCCGGACTTTTCATGGGGACAGCCTCGATTGAGGCACTTTTGGTTGAAAGGCTAGGGGTTCTTCTCCATCATAAATCTGCGGGAGGATATGCAACAACAGGAGGAACAGAGTCAAACATTCAGGCTCTTCGCATTGCAAGAGAGATTAAAAACTTAAAAAATCCAAATGTTGTTGTTCCGGAATCTGCCCATTTTTCTTTTGAAAAAGCATGCGAAATACTCTCGCTTGAGCTAAGAAGTGTTCCTTCTGATAAAAACTATCAGATGGACGAAGAAAAAATTGAGGAGTGTATTGATAAAAACACAGTATGTCTGGTAGGAGTCGCCGGAACAACTGAATACGGTGTCTTAGACCCGATATCTTATCTTTCGGAAATTGCTCTTGAAAGAGATATTTTTCTCCATGTAGATGCCGCATTTGGAGGTCTTGTTCTTCCATTTATCGATGAAAAACCTGATTTTGACTTTAAACTTCCGGGCGTTTCAAGCATATCGGTTGATCCTCACAAGATGGGAATGTCAACAATTCCGGCAGGCTGTCTTTTGGTTCGTGATTCATCTGTTTTTAAATCAACAGAGGTTGACACGCCTTACCTTACTGTTAAAAAGGAGTGCACACTCTGCGGAACAAGACCAGGAGGGTCGGTTGCGGCGGCTTTTGCAGTCCTTGAATATTTAGGTGAAGAAGGAATGGAAGAGATTGTCAGCAGGTGTATGAAAAACAACAATAAGCTGATTTTTGGCATGAAAAAACTGGGGTATCCTGTTGCCGCAGAGCCCTGTGTAAATGTAGCATCGTTTTTGTGCGAGGATACACCAAAAGGCTGGCAGGTTTCAAGGACACGTTATGGTCATTTGAGAACAGTCTGCATGCCTCATATAACAGAAGATATAATTGATGAATTTTTAAAAGACGCAGAATCAATGCAGAACTAAGAGGAATATTATGTTTAACAAACTTGTAGAATCACTAAAAACCTGCCCTATTGTAAAAAGGGGCGAATATAATTATTTTATTCATCCGATATCAGACGGTGTCCCGATTGTTGAACCTGCACTTTTAAGAGAAGTTGCGGTTTTGATGCTCAGGGCGCTTGACCTAAAGGGCGTTGACAAAATTGTAGTTGCAGAAGCAATGGGAATACACATCGGCGTTGCACTTTCACTGATGACAGATCTTCCTCTTACAATCATCAGAAAGAGGGAATATCAGCTTTCAGGAGAAGTTGCCCTTCATCAGACAACCGGATACTCAAAAGGAGAGCTTTACTTAAACGGTATCGAAAAAGGCGACAGAGTAGTTGTTATCGATGATGTGTTCTCAACCGGCGGAACGATGAAGGCTATTCTAAAAGGTCTTGCTGATAAGGGTGCTGAGGTTTCAGACGTTTTGGTTGTAATCAAAAGAGGCGAATGTGACATAGGAAGGCCATACAAATACCTTGTTGAGATTGAAGTTACAAAATCCGGTGTAAATGTTAAAGATACAAAATTCTGATCTTTTTTTAAGGCTTGAAAAAACAGGTGCAAAAAAGATAGGTCTTCAGTTTCCTGAAGGTTTGAAGCGTGAAGCATACGCTTTTGCAGATGAACTGAAAATAAGAGGTTATGATGTTATAATATCAGGTGATCCCTGTTGGGGTGCATGTGACCTTGACACATCTCTTATTAGTGAATGCGATTGTTTAATCCATTACGGACATGCACCTGTAGATGATACAAAAAACGTCCTCTATGAATTCATAAGTCAGGATATCGAAATCAGTTCACTTGAAGCTGTTTTGCCCCTTTTAAAAACAAAAAAAACCGGCCTTGTTACAACAATTCAGCATGTGCATGAACTTGAAAAAGCAAAAGAATTTTTAAAATCCAATGGAATTGAGGCTGTTATTGCAAAAGGCAGTAAAAGAACGCCCTATCCAGGTCAGATTTTAGGATGCAGTTATGAGGCCGCAAGAAATACAGAGTGTGAGGAGATACTCTTTATCGGAACAGGCGTTTTTCATCCTCTCGGAGTTTCTCTTGCAACCGGCGCAAGAGTTGTTGCATTCGATCCATTTATGAAAATAGCAGAAGCGGTTGACTCTGACAAACTATTAAGGCAGAGGTTTGCAAAGATTGAAAAAGCAAGAAATGCCGGGAACTTTGGAATAATTTTAAGCAAAAAATCCGGGCAGAAAAGATATGAGCTTGCAAAAAGGCTCTGTTCACTCTCAGATAAGGCATATCTAATCTCTCTTTTTGAGATAACACCCGATGCACTTCTAAATTTAGGATTTGACGCTTATGTAAATACGGCATGTCCTCGTCTTGCATACGATGATCAGGCAAGGTATCCGCGTCCTGTGCTTTCACCAGCGGAATTTGAGATAGTTTTGGGTCTTCGCAACTGGGAAGACTTCGAGATTGATGAAATTGTCTAAAGATAAGTATCTATGCAGTATTTAAAATATGCAATATTTATTCTTCTATTAAATACATTACAAAACGGGGTGATTTCATATCAAACTTCGAACACTTGAGATAAAACTTGAAGGGCTTTTGGATTTCAAAAACCCCGACTGTTCTCTTGAGCAGTACAAAACACCTGCAGTTGTTGGCGCAAGGCTTTTGTATGACGCAATGCTTAAAGGCGACATTAAAGGACTTTCTGTCTTTGACCCGGGGTGCGGTACAGGTGCACTTGCAATCGGTGCGAAACTGCTTGATGCAGACTATGTTTTAGGAATAGACATAGATTTTTTTGCAGTTGAAACAGCAAAGAAGAATGCTGAAAGTCTGTCTCTTGAAGTTGATTTTTTTGTCTCTGACATAAAGAACTTTAATCACCGGCACTTTGACACAGTTGTTATGAATCCGCCGTTTGGTGCACAAAATGTTCATGCAGACAGACCATTTATTGACGCGGCTCTTGATTGTGCTGATGTTGTGTACTCAATATTTAATAAAGGAAGTCTTGCTTTTTTAAAGGCTTATACAAAGAAAAGAGCAGAAATTACCGATGTTTTTACCTGCAGTTATCCAATAAAACACACATTTTCACATCACACAAAGGAGTGTGCCTTCATCGATGTTGAAATAGTGCGGATGGTAAAGTTATAAGTGATAAAATGGAGGATAATACACGCTCAATTCTGGGCCTTTCAGCATCGCATGTTGTAAACGATATTTACTCACCTGTTCTTCCGGCGATTCTGCCGCTTTTAATCCTTCAAAACGGTTATTCATACTTTTTAGCAGGACTGTTGGTTACAGTTTACAACCTTACGTCATCTTTCACCCAGCCTTTTATCGGGTGGCTGTATGACAATAAGGGAATAAGCATACCTGTGCCGGTATCAATCATGTTTTGTGCATTTTTCATGTCGTTTGTTGGATTTGTTCAGGGAAACTACTGGATGATTCTTCTCTTTGGAGTTGGAGCGGCATTAGGGCATGCTTTTTTCCACCCAAGCGCTCTTGGCCTTGTAAGCCGGCTTGCTAAAGGTGCCAACAGAGGCAAACTTACATCATATTTCGTTGTCGGAGGTAATTTGGGCTTTGCAATCGGTCCTTTACTTGCAGGACTTGCAGTTGGTTTTTACGGATTAAACGGCCTTGCACTTCTTTTCATTCCCGGACTTTTAATGGCAGTTATTCTTCTAAAAGTTCTTCCTCAAAATTTCAACCGGAAAACTGTTTTAAAACCGGAAGAGGAATCCGCACAGGACAATAAAAAATTCCCATACCTTCCAATTACACTTCTTGTTGTCGGATCGTCATTTAGATCATGGGTAATCTTCGCATCTGTTGCATATCTTCCGACATACCTTACAGGAGAGGGATTCAGCTTGATTTTTGCAAACATTATAACATCTGCGGTTCTAATCGCCGGTGTATTCGGGCAGGTCATAGGTGCATCACTCTCTGATAAATACGGAAGAAAAGAATACACCCTTTTTGGTCTTTTAGCATCAATCGGGCCATTCATCCTGTTTATAATAACAAAAGGCTGGATCTCTGTTTTATCTTTAATAGTCTTTGGCTACTTCCTCTGGTCAACGTTTTCAGTAACTGTCGCAATGTCACATGAGATTGCACCAAAAGGAACAGGCACAGTCTCCGGACTTATGCTTGGTCTTGGTGTTGGCGCCGGGGGTATTGGTGTTGCATTTACAGGATATATTGCAGATATGTCAGGTGTTTTATTCGCTCTCTCACTTCTGGTAATTCCAATTGTAATAGCACTTGTATTCTTCATGCTTGTTCCATATCCCTGGAAGAGTTTTAAGAAAAACATAGATGTATGAATAAAATATAAAATTGAATGAAATATAAAAATAATTTTTTTATTGGTTTAACTTTTTTTCTCATCCGGTTTTTTTATTGAAAAGCCGTACCCAAAAAGATAATCTTTTGCAGTGCTTCTTATTTCAGGATCAAAGTCAACTGCGGCATACTTTAGCGCTTCGTATGCCTTTTCCCCTCCAATCCGGCCAAAAGCATGTACAATTCTTTCTCTTACCTGACAGTCCTTTTCAGTTTTAAAAAGGCTTAAAAGAGGCTCTATTGATCTTTCACTTTTTATTCGTCCAAGTGCGTTTACAACAGCCAGTTTGACTCCGCGTGAATTGTCATTTAATGCTTCACATAAATCATCCACAACCGACTCATCTCCAATTCTTCCAAGCGATTTTGCAGATTCTTTTCTGACATAATGAATATCATCCTGCAGAAGTGAGGCAATGTCAGACATACCGCCTTTTACACCGATTATTCTCAAAGCGGCACAGCTTCCGGCACGAATCCTCCATTTTTCGTCAAACATCGCTTCAAAAAGGGGTGCAATGGCAGGTTCACCTATCTTTGCAAGGGCCTGTACACATGCATTGTGCATCTTTTTGGACTCGTCATCCATTGCATCAATAAGAGAGCATATTGAATCAGGCGATTTTAATATTCCAAGCATTCCGGCAGAATTTTCCCTTACCGGAAGATTTGGATTTTGAAGCGCTGAGATAAGATAAGGCTCTGCAAAAGGACCTATTGATTCAAGAGCACGAAATGTCTGAGAGATAATTTCTCGATCTCTTACTTTGAAGGAATTAATCAGAGAGATAATCTGATCAGAAGATATACTTTCAGATTCAGTCAAATCACTGCTCTTTAATGCCGCAGAGCCTGCAGTATGTACAATAAATTTATCGCCTCCGGCATTTATTTCAGGCTTTCCTGCAATATCTGAGGTCATTATATTCCCGGATGAATCAAAAGGTATGGATGAACCAGATGAATCACATAAATCAGATAAATTTTCAGATAAGGATGTAGATTTCACAGTGATAAGAGGCTCACTTGTTTCACTTTTTGAATTTTCTAAACCTGGTGTTTTTTTAGTATTATCTTTTGCATAATCTGATACTTTATCCATACCGCCAAAATCATCGGCATTATTGACTTCAGTTTCCAGGGGCCCTTTCCATGAAGGTACATAAAGAATTGCAAAATAAACCCACAGGTAAATAAAAGATGTGAATAATGTGAAAATTACATCAAGACACCACCCGCAAATCAAAAATCCAAATATGAATATTGCAATAATTATTAAAAATATCAGTAAATGCGCAAATTTTTCCTGCGGATACCAAAGAGCAGTTAAAACAAGCGGAATATAAACAAGATGGGGTGTAAGCCTTGCAAGTATAAAGCCCACCTCACCACTTTCAGACGTATACGAATACGCCGCGAGTATCGCGACAACAATAAAGTACGCAATCAAAACAAATACTTTAATTTTGTCTGTATTTTTTCCGCTCATATTTTGTGCAAATTCCGGATATAATCCCTTTTATCTGTCAAATATTTTTTTGCATCCTGAATTGGTTTGGCTTAGTTCATTCATCATCTTTTTGCAGAACAGATAATAATATCTCTTTTGCACCAGATTTAAGGGTAATGTTTTTCATTGAGAAATTTAAATCTAATGAAACATATAGAAAACAAATATATGGAATATGGGGATTTTGATGAGAAACAAAATTAGTTCTGCAAATCTTAGGTTTTGGACAAAAAACCAGTCTGAATCACCGGATATGATTACAGATATGATTATTAATGCAATTTCAGATCCACTCTTTATTCTTTCAACAGAAGGGGAAATTCTTTTATGCAACACTGCATGCGAAGATTTCCTTAAAATGAGTGTCTCAGATATCAAAGGGCATCACTGCTATGAATTAGTTCATAAATTAAATGATTTTATAGAAGGGTGTCCTTTCGTCCGGTCTATGAGATCCAAAGAAAGAGAGACATATAAGGCCAATATTGATGGCAAATGGTCTTTGGTGACTATTGATCCTTTAATCAATGGAGAGGAAGATGTTGTCGGAGCAATTCATTTTATAAAAGATATTGATAATATTGTTCGTCTTGACGCCGCAAAAACAAATCTGGTTGGATTAATAGAAAACACTCTCGATGCAATGGCAAGTGTCCTTTTGGATGATACTATCAAATACTGGAATTTGGGTGCAGAGGAAATTTTTGGTTACACAGAAGAGGAGATTATAGGAAAAAATGCACGAATTCTTATCACAAAAGAAGGAATACCGCATTATGAAGAAATTAAAGAGAAAATAAGAGCCGGAGAAAAGGTACCAAGATTTGAATCAAAAATGGTTGCAAAGTCAGGTGAGAAAATTGATGTCTCAATCAGTTTTCAGCCTATGTATGATGAAAGAGGAGTTGTCATAGGAAATTCCTTTATTGCAAACAACCTCACTCCTCAAAGAAAAGCAGAACAGGAACTTTTACATTATGTAACAGAAGGTACAATGCGGCTTGAAAAACCCGTAGAGATAATAAAACGAAATCTCTCTGACATAAAAGAACTACTCATATCAGGAAAATTAGACTCTCATGATTTAGAACTTCTTCTTGATGTTCAAATATCAAACGCAGGTCAAATCTATGACAATTTAAAAGAATTAAAAAAAGAGATTGCGGCTAAACAAAAAGATCTCCCTGACGAACACACCAGATTTTTAAATGAATAGGAGATTTTACAGGAATGGAGACTACACCAGATGAACAAAATATTTCAAAAGTCATTTTGTTCTTTTCAGATCCTCAAAAAATAAGAGAGAGCAACACATCAATCATAAAAGAGGCACAGGACAGAGGTTACACACCAATAGTGACCACCATTAATTTTCCTGCATCAATTCTTGAAAAACTCTACCTTCAAAATGATTTGGATACTTCAGAAATCTACTTTATAGACGCAATTTCAAAATTTTCAACAGGCCCAAAATCAGTCTCCCCCGATGACAGACACATATTCCTCAATACCCCTTCAGATCTTACAAACTTAAGCATAGCAATATCTGAGATGCTCAAAAGAAACAATGGGAAAAGAATATTAATTCTCATTGATTCAATCAGCACGATGCTTATCTATCTTCCTTCTGTTAAAATTTCCCAGTTTGTTCATATTATTTCAAGCAAAATAAGGCAGATCGAAGAGAACTGCACATTTTTGGCTGTTGAAGGAGGGCTGGATCCTCTTTTATACTCACAGATAAGATCCTTTGTTGACGATGTTGTAGAAGAAACCGGCTAACTCTAAAAAACTCCATCAAACCGGTTTTAACATATTTTTACCACAATTCACTTTTTCATAAGTCAATTTGTCACAAGTCACTTTATCATAAACGACTAAATAATCCTGCAATTCGTTATTAAATTGTACAATAAAAACTATTAAACGCATAAGATGTGATATAACTTTTAATGGACATTTATCTGCCTGAAAAATATCAGACTATTCCGGTAAAGCTATTTGTTCTGGTAATTTTAACTGTTTTTACTTTAATCATTACGTTTTTTTCTCTTTCAGTAAACGTCCAGGTGGTTTTTACACACTTTTATTACATACCAATAATCCTGGCGGCATACTGGTTCACAAAAAAAGCGATTGTCTATACAATTTTTCTCTGTGCATTTTATCTGGTATTAGTCTATATTCTAAGCTTTCATAATCTGCAGATTTGTTTGGAAGCACTACTACGATGCCTTATATTTACAGGAATCTCATCAGTAACAGCCATTCTTTCGATGACAATTAAAAATCAGAGGAAAAAAATTAAAGAATCAGAGATGCTTTACAGGGCAGTCTGGGAAAATGTCCAGGCAGGAATTGTTCTGATAAATCCAGAGGACAACAAAATAATCTCAATTAATCCTGAAGCCTTAAAGATAACAGGTTTTTCAGAGAGTGAGGTTTTAGGACATGTCTGTCACAAATTAATCTGCCCGACACTGGCCGGAAACTGTCCTATAAGAAATAAAAGCTTAAAAATTGAAAATGCCGAACGCATTGCCCTTTCAAAAGATGGAAAAGAAATTCCAATTTTAAAAACAGCAACAGCAATGCAGATTGGCGATAATGAATTTTTAATAGAATGTTTCATCGATATTTCAAAGATAAAAGAGGCTGAGGCAACACTGCTTGGGTACATTCGTGAAGCAACCCTTCGCATAAGAAATCCGGTAAGTCTTGTAAAAAACAATCTTACAGAGCTTAAAAAGGATTTAAATGATAAAACAATAAACCCTGAATATTTTATCACTACTCTTTCAGTACAGGAGAAGCACATGGAGGAAATTTTGAAAAATTTAAAGGAAATTGAGCAGGCTGTTGCTGAAAAGCATACGGAAATACCAGAAGAATTAAGAAATTACTTAAAAAGAGAATAAGAGAGAGAAAAATTTCTCTTAAAACCTGAAAAGTATTAATTATAAAAATTTAAGTCGGAGTTTCATTCATCTCCAGAAATATCTTCGTAATTTCTGCATATTCATAAGGTGCATAACTTGATCCCATATGAGGGATGCCTTTGAATCTTACAAGCCATGAGCCGTTAATCCTGTCTGCAATTAAAACTGCCACCGACTGCGGTGTTATAATATCCTCTGTTCCTGTAATCAGCATTATATCATTTTTTATTGATGAGAGATTATCATAACATCCCGGATATCCGAGATTTGCAACAGCCTCCTTAACAACGCCTTCTGAAGAGTCGGGATTTGTTAGTGCATCCTCAATAAGTCCATGGAGTACTTCGGTCTTTGGAATTAAAACGCTGTATGTCGCAGATGATAAAACAGCCTTCCTGACCTTCTCCGGGTGTGAGATTAAAAGCTGTTGTGCAACTGTTGATCCCATCGAAACGCTATAGGTATTCATGCTGTCATATCCGAGGCCTGTTATAAGATTTGCCGCATCGTCAGAGAGATCATATATGGTAAAATTACTTAGTGTTTTTGAACTTTCACCCATATCCCGGTGATCATAGATATAAACATGATAATTTTCAGAAAGAAGACTGATAAATGTCGTATTCCACGAATCCATTGTCCCACCAAATCCTATTATCATCAAAAGAGGTTCTGAATCAGGTTTTCCAAATTCACGGTATGCAAGGCTTACATTATAAGAAAGATCAAGATACGAAACAGGCGTTTTTTCATATGAAATAATGGAAATCTCTGACATGGGGGTTTGTGAGATTGTTTGCACAGGCAATTCTGATTCTGATTCTGATGTGCATCCTCCTGCAAAGACTGAGAAAACCAAAACCAGCATAAAAAAAATTAAAGAAATATACTTTTTCATATTAATCCTCTGAAACAGAGTTTATTTCCATCTGTTTAATAATTATTTATCTGTTGTTTTTTCTGTTGTTATCCTGACAAATATTGTTTTTCTCCTGACAACTGCAAATCACGAAAATAATTAAGACCATACAAAAGATAAAGAGGCTAAAAACAAAACAACGCTAAAAACTGAGATCTAAAAAACTGAGGTATTTTATGAAGATAAATCCTCATATAATTAAATATGCGACCTGTATACTGCCGCTATTAGCAGTTATTGTATTTTTAGCATATGCTGTCTTTCTACTGAAACACATCCAGATAATATATGGTAAATTCCACATTTTGCCATTATCAGTCTTCCTGGAAATAACTGCTCTGACAATATTATCATTATTCTTTATTTTTCGTTTTTTCCTTAAAAAAACGAGTCTGACTCCGGTAATAATTCTGGTTTTTCTTCTCTGGATAATTCCGCAACTGACATTCATTTCATTTATTGAGTATGAATATGGTCTGGTTGAAAAAAATTACTTTGATTTTACAAAAGATGAAAAAACATCAGGAGACACAAAGATTGCAAAAGCGTGGAACATCTCAAAAAAATATCTTGATTCTTTCTCATCATCTCAAAATGATATTAGAATCCCGGTGCCTGTCCGTTGTTTGTATGAGGATAATATTGTCTTAAAAATGAATTCATTCCTTCATATTTACCTTTTTTATTATCAGGGCCTTGAAAAATTAACAGTTACAGACAAAAGAGGAAACTGTAGTGAATTTGCCCGTGCTGTTGCATACATCTCAAACAAAACTCTGGGAATGCAAACCAGAATTATAGAAATTTCGGGCTACAATCATAAAATTGCAGAGGTAAAAGAAGATGAAGAGTGGTACGTTCTTGACCCCTTGAAAACCACACCTGATTCTCCTGTTTTGGAATCCGACTATAAAAAAATCTTTGAAACTTATTCCTTAAAAGAAGTTCATTACATTTGAGGATTTAAAATATCTGATGATAAAAAACGTTCATGAAACTAAGGTTTCATGCAATAGTTACATGTAAATCACAAAGTGATTTTCATGGTAAATCGCTTAATTAAAGACTTTCATGAAATTATATTTCATGCAACAGCTTCATGAAAGCTACGAAATTACTTCCATGTGAAAAATGCATGATAAGCGTTTTTCATCACACAAAAACTGATGACAAGTATATCAGGGATTTTAGACTTTCATAACTAATCAAAAGACTACAGATTCACGAAAGTTAATGACATTGGCAAAAGGGAAAATGAATGCATAAAAAGAGATCCAAAGGATTTGTTTATGTGGTAATATTAATATCTAATCGGCCAAATATAGTAAGGCACAATTTAACTAAAAAAGTTCATGAAACAAATGTTTACATTAAAAAATAGATGTAATTAACAATTTAGTTTCATAGAAATTCATATCAGACCGGATATTTTCTAAACGATTTCATAGTAATCAGGTCTGATTTATAGAAGCAAACAAATTATCTTATATCCCATACCCCCGTAGTGTAGTGGTCAATCATACCGGCCTTTGGAGCCGGTGACGGCGGTTCGAATCCGCCCGGGGGTATAAAAAGACCTCTTTTTAATGAAATTATTAATTCATGGTTTTTAAGAAGAAGAATCCTCCTGATTCTTAATTATGAAATTGAATGAAATAAAATTAGGATATAATTATTTTCAATGAAAACGTCCATGAAATTATATTTCATGTAAAACTCATATCAGGATTTTTCAGATTCATCAGTATCAATCTCATAATATTTTCTTAGATATTCCCTGATTTTTTCAGATTCCACCCAGCTTTGATCAAGTTCATTTATGAGCCTGTCAATAATTCCTGCCTGATCCAAAATTTTTTCTGAATATTCTCCGGAAATCATAGATGCATAGCCAACAATTACTGCAAGAGGATTTCTTATCTCGTCATTTAAAGCCGCAAGTCTCAAAAGATTTTTTTCAATCTGCTTTAATGCCTCAAATTCACGGATCCTTGATTCCTTTTCTGCTGTGATATCAACAAACGAACAGTGAACGCCATGGAATATGCCTTTTTTATCTCTGACTTCCGAAACTGAGCCGATTCCATAAAATGATGAGCCGTCATCGCGTAACCCCAAAACCTCACCTGTACGGCTGTCTGATTTTTCTTTCTCCTCAATAGTTTTATCTTTAAAAAAATCTGATAAAAACTCAGTGTTTTGTATTAACGATGAGATTTCTCTCATTTTTGCAGCCTTTTCATCAATATTCCACTGATTTTGTGCGGCTTTATTCATATAAACAATCCTTCCGGATTCATCAGATATCACAACAGGACTTACCGATGAATCTATTGCAAGATTTTTTAGCAAAAGTTCATCTTCAGCTTTTTCAAGTTCATCAGTTCTTTTTCTAAAAGCCCTGTTAAGCCACATATGACTATAAACTGTATAACCTGACAGGATACCTATAAAAATTACAAAAAACAAGGTGGTCTGTCTGAAAGGCGACATTTTATCCTCAACAAAACCCATCCATCCGTTTTCAGGTGCAATTGCAAATGTCCAGATTTCATTGCCTATAGTCATCTCATATAATCCGGGGGAATTATCAAATACAGACTCATTACCATAAAAAACACCATAATCATCGTTTTTCATAGCTACGTTATATCCATGAATTTTAAACATGCCACTTTGATCATAGATTTTTGGAAGATCAACTGACAATGACACAAAACCCCAGAAATCACCGTCATCGGATGTGCCGTTTAGGAAAACAGCCTTAGTTATGATAATTTCATCTTTTCCCAGATGATTTTTTACAGGACCTCTGAGGACAAAAGGCTTCCCATTTAAAAGATATTCATTCTGTCTGACAATTGCAGGGCTTGGATCATTAAAAAAATTATAGTTTAAAAAAAACTCATTCCCTGATTCCGGATATATATATGTATAGACACCATCAGGTGCAACACCTATGAAATTTAATTCAGAATGGCCTGACAAAAGAGTTTTTGCAAAAATATTGAATCTGGAATCCAGTTTGTTATTATCAATCTCAGCAACAACAAATGAATAAACACCATCAATGAGCCCTATTTTTTCGTTTATTGAATAAGTAATGGAATTGCTGTAAAAAGAAAATTCATGATGCAGAGTTTCTTTATGATCGCTTATTAGTTTTTCACTGTAAACCAGACAGCCATAATGCCATATTGGAAGTAATAAAAAAATTACCAGAATACATACCAAAAATGCACCAATTACAGGATTTTTTCTGATATATTCAGGATATGTTATTGTTATACCTCCTCATGAAAATTTACCCGCCGGATTTTTTGCTATTTGTTTTAGAGATATATATTGCTTTTTCATATGACAGGCAAAGATAAAAAAAATCAGAGATTCTTTGCCTTTTCAAAATATTTTTACCTTTTTTAAAAAAAAATTACATGAAATTTACTTCTTAACTTAGATGAAACCGTTGTATAAAATGTAATTTCATGGACGTTTTTATTGAATTGTAGATTTTATACACTTTTTTTGTATTCTTCAATCAAAGCCTTTGCATATGAATCCTTTTTTTTAGTCGGAATATAATTAAGAACAGTTGCTCTTTTCATAATCTCTTCTTCTATTTCATTCTCAGACGTCAGATTTAACTTTTTAACCTCTGAGAAGATGAAGTCAAGCTTGTTTATTCCTGTCACCTTTCCATCAACATCTATCTGTCTTACATCATTTCCGGATGGAACTATTCCTCCGCATACTGTGCAGTAATCCCCATCTTTTTCACTCATTGCCGTTCACCAAATTCCCTGTTTTTTAATTATTATACCAATCTGCATTTAAATCTGTAGTTAAAAATCTGTAGTTAACTTTGTAATTCAGCATGTATTTAAAACTGTAGTTTAGCCTGTAGTGAAGTCTTTAGTTAACAGACAGGCACTTCAGACATGCATTTTTTTTCAGATTTACCATGAAAACGTCCATGAAATTATATTTCATGCACCGGTTTCATGTAAGTTACAAAGTAACTTTCATAGCAAACGCACATGATAAGCTTTTTTCATCACACAAAAAAGTGATGATAAGTCTATCAGGGATTTTAGACTTTCATTGCGAATCACATTATTACCTACAAAAAGCAACATGAAACTTTGAATGAAAAATTTATTTTGTGAAAATTATTAGCAGAAATTTTTCAAAATTTAAAAAAAACCTCTTCTTTAACTCCATCTTAAATCAGATAATCTGGTTCAATATCATATTTCACCATAAATAAGGTCTTATTCCATCCCTTTTTGCAGACACTAAAATGAAAAAATTATGAAAAAAATCTCAATAGAAATCATTAAAATCAGCAAAACCTTTCTATTCAGTAATACAAACCTAAAAGATACGATAATATGAAAAGCGCAAAACAAAATTCAAAAGATAAACCTAAAAAAGAACAAAAAAACCCGCTGGATAAATTTTTAAATAGTGAAGATTCAGCTGTTAGCTTTATACGCGACATATTATTGGTTTTAGGCGCTGTAGGCATAATTGCGCTTTTACTTATTTTGGTGTCAGGCACATGGCCTGCCGTTGTTGCAGTTGAATCAGAGAGCATGGTTCCTAATATGAACATTGGAGACCTCGTATTTGTTGTGTCTGCAGACAGATACGGTGACCTTCAGACATGGGAAGACGGCCTTTCATCAGGATATGCTAAATTCAACAATTATCCTGACAAACAGGGAAACTCTGTATTTGGAGATGTCATAATATACCGGCCAAACGGCGATGACAGTGTTCACCCAATCATCCACCGTGCTTACGGATGGTATGAAAGCAATGAATCAAACCCTTTGACAAACAGCGGATACATAACAAAAGGAGATAACAACAATGTATATGACCAGTTATCCGGCATATCAGGAATTGGTGTAATAAAGCCGGTCAAAAGCGAATGGATAATTGGAAAAGCGCTTTTTTCTGTGCCATATCTTGGATATGCACCTCTTCATCTCTTTGAATTTGCAGTCATTCTTATAGCAATAATGATAATTCATGAATTATACCTGAGAAGACGCGGAGATAACTGAAAATGAGCAGAAATGACATAAAGATTCTATTAAATGATACTTTAAACGGGCACAGGCTCACAGTAGAGGAAGCTGAAAGCCTGATGAAAATAAAAGACAGGCAGATTTGGGATGTAGCCCGTACAGCAGATGAAATACGTGAAAAAAAGGTTGGAGATGTTGTCACATATGTCAGAAACCAAAATATCCATATAACAAATATCTGCAGAAACCTCTGCCATTTTTGTGCCTTTGGAAAGCCTAAATCCGACAGTGAAGCCTACCTTTACAAAGAGGACTTTGTCCGAAATGCGGCAAGGCTTGCAAAAGAAAGAAAGGTCACAGAAATCTGTCTTTTATCCGGCGTTCATCCTGATTTTGCAACCCAAAACTATGAAAATATACTTGGATGGATTACAGAGGAGTTCCCGGGCGTTGACATTCATACAATGAGTCCTGATGAAATATCTCATGCGGCGAAGATGGACGGCATCACAACAAAGGAAGTTCTTGAACGTGTTGTTGCCGCAGGGCTTGGAACACTTCAGGGAACAGGCGCCGAGATTCTTGTTGACAGCGTCAGAAAAGTAATATGTCCGTCAAAAGTATCCACTAAGGAGTGGTCGCGGATAATAAAGGAGGCTCATTCTTTAGGACTTAAATCAACTTCCACTATAATGTACGGATCTGTTGATACAGAAAAAGACAGGGCAGAGCACCTTTCGGTCTTAAGGGATATTCAGGATGAGACAGGAGGCTTTACAGAGCTTGTGCCTCTTCCTTATCTTTACCAGAATACAAGGCTTTATGAAAGAGGTCTTGCACCGGCAGGTGCGACAGGAAGAACTGATCTTTTGTTTTTTGCAACAGCACGGCTTTTTTTGGACAACTTCGACAATATTCAGATTTCATGGGGAAAAGTAGGCCTGAAATTCACACAGCTTGGTCTTTTGGCAGGCGGAAACGACTATGGCGGGACAATGTTTGCTGACGAAGTTTCAATTGACGCCGGCGGAGACGGTTCGGATTATTTTGACCCTGAAGAGATGAAAAGAGTCACTGAGGATATTGGAAGGGTACTCCGGCAGAGAACAACAAGATATGAGCTTATTGGATAAAAATTAACAAAATTCAGATTTTATTCTGATTTCTCTCAAAAAAAGCCTTCACAAACCTTATTTCACTGACAGATATCCTTCCGTCTGTCAGGCTTTTTATATCCTTTATCGATATATCTCCATAATTTTTAAGAGAAGAAAAGACAGCTTCCTGATTTTTTTCAGAGACCAAATCATCCAAATCTATTTCTGCACCCTCTCTAATTTTTTCTTCAATGTGAACCGCAATAGTCTCTTCAGTAAGCTCCCTTTCTTTTGCAATCTGACTTATTGTCATTCCTTTTGCATACATCCGGTAGGTTGCATCACTGCTCTTTTCCCGAACTGAAGTTTTGCTTTCATTACCGGAAGATGCATAAAGGCCTGCATTTGATTTTTCACTCTCAAACGATGATATTTCATCCAAAAAGAGCTTTCCAAATTCTCCTGCTTTGTGATCTCCGATTCCCTTTATGCTTAAAAGACCGGTCTTTGTTTTCGGCCGCTTAGATGCAAGTTCAGCTAAAGATGCAATTGATAAAACCATGTAAGGCGGAATTTTCTTCTCATCCGCAATTCTCTTTCTGACTGTTTTAAGCCTCTCATAGAGGAAATTGTCACAATCACGCATCCTGCCATCAGATAATTCCTGTGGGGAGGTTTTACTAACACTCTTTTTAGATCTTTTTTCTTTTGATTTTTTATCCTTAAAACGTATAAGTGTGACACGGACTTTTCCTGAAAGAACATCCATGCTTTTTTCATTTAATACAACTACAGGATAGCGGCTTCCCTCACGCGACAAAAAGCCGCCTCTCATTATCTCTTTAATGTAGGACTCCAGTTCATCCTTTGAAAATGTCTTTCCTGTGCCAAAATATGGTGATTTTTCATGGCCCTTCTCTTTTATCTTTTTGCTCTTAGATCCTCTTAGAACATCAGCAATGTATCCTATTCCAAAGGAGACCTCAAGAGACTGAATACACCTGATTATCTTTTTCGCAATATCTGTTCCGTCAAATGGCTCTGAAGGATTTAAACAGTTGTCGCATCTTCCGCAGGCAAATCCAGTTGTGTCCTCGCCGAAATAATCAAGAAACATCTTAACGCGACACTCTGTGCTCTCGCAAAAATCAGTTATAGCATCAAGCTTTTTAAGAGCTGAAGTCTTTTGCCTGCCGGCGTTCATCCGGTTGATAAAATATTCAACCTTTGCCCTGTCACCTCTGGAATAAAACAAAAGGCAGTCAGATAAAAGACCGTCACGTCCTGCTCTTCCCGTCTCCTGATAATAATTTTCAGGACTGTCAGGAAGATCATAATGAATCACATACCTGACATCAGGCTTGTTTATTCCCATTCCGAATGCAACCGTTGCAACAATTACAGGCACGTTGTCCTTTATGAATTTGTCCTGAGTTTTTTCACGGACCTGCTTGGAAAGCCCTGCATGATAGGGAAGTGCGTAGATTCCGGCAGAACCTAACTTTTTTGAGATATCCTCAACACCTTTTCTACTCTGACAGTAAATAATTCCGGAATCGTCAGAACGTCTTTTTTTGATATATGAAACAATCTGACCAAAAGCATCCTTTTTTGGAATAACAGTATATTTTAAATTTTTCCTGTAAAAACTACCAACATAAAATAGCGGATCTTTAAGATTTAGCTGTTTTATAATATCAGTTCTCACAACCGGTGTTGCCGTTGCAGTCAGAGCAATTACAGGTATTTGTGGAAATTCTTTTTTTAGTGATGCAAGCCGCCTGTATTCAGGCCTGAATTCATGACCCCACTGTGAGATGCAGTGAGCCTCATCGACTGCCAGAAGTGAGATTCTGCAACGTTTCAGAGTTGATATAAAAGAAGGTGTAACAGCTCTTTCAGGCGATACATAAACAATATCCAGACTGCCACTGACCATTGCACCAACAGTCTTTGTATAATCTGAATAATCCTGAGTACTGTTTAAAAATCCTGCGGAAACACCGGCTGTTACCAGTGAGTCAACCTGATCTTTCATAAGCGAAATAAGAGGTGATACAACGACTGCGATTCCGTCCATCAAAAGTGCCGGAAGCTGATAACATATTGATTTTCCACCTCCTGTTGCTATGACTGCCAGTACGTCACGCCCGTTTGTCACAGAATCAATTATCTCTTTTTGATAGGGATACAAAGAATTGTAGCCAAAATATTTTGAAAGCGCTGATTCAGCAGAAAGACTGCCTGCCGGTATTGTGTCTGAAACCTCATGCATGGATAGTTGTATTGTAATGTTTGTATCTGATAATGCAAAAAGAAAACTAAAAAGATGAGAAAAAAATTGAATTTTTATTTTATTTTTCTGTAATATTGTTTGAATTAATGTTTGAGTTAATGCTTGAATTATTGTTTGTCAATCTTAAAACGGCTCATATTGTCCTTTAAAATGCCGGCCATCTCATTAACCTCATGAATTGCGCTTCCAATCTCCTCAACAGATGCACTGGTCTCCTGGGCAAGGGCTGCTAACTCCTCAACTTCTCTTAAATTCTCTCCGGTCTCTCTTGCACCGTCATCAGTCGCATTCACTACCACATTTGCAATCTGGGCCTGGTTTTCAATAGCCCGTGCAATCTCGCTCATATTTGATGTGACCTGCTGAGACTGCCCCACAATTTCATTTAATGCGGTAATTGTTGCATCAACGCTTCCAACAGCACTTAAGACACCTTCATTGGCAGACAGAATTGCATCTGCAGTATCACGGCTGTTCTTCTGAATTGATGTTATTACTTTTTCAATATGATCTGTTGCTTTTCTTGCATCGCCGGCAAGGTTTTTGACCTCTCCTGCAACGACTGCAAATCCGCGTCCATGCTCACCTGCACGTGCGGCCTCTATTGCGGCATTTAAGGAGAGGAGATTAATCTGTCCGGTGATATCGTTAATCATCTTCACAATCTTGTTTATCTCTTTTATCTGCTCGTTTAGATCGTTTATTTCATCAACGCTTCTTTTGGTTATACTCCTGACAGACTCCATTTTGTCGTTTGCATCATTTCCAAGCACCTGTGCATCGTTGCCCTTTGTGGTCATATCTTCAGCGTTTTTCAAAACATCCTGAGAAGTTGCGGCAATCTCTTCGTTTGATGCTGAAAGATCTGATATCTGCCTTTGAATATTTTCCATCTTTGAAAGAACCGATCTGCTCAGATCAGCGCATTTCTGGCTTGTCATTGCAACCTGCTCGGTTGCCTTGGCAACCTCATCTGAACCTTTGCTTGCCTCTGATGTTCCAACAGTTACATTAACAACCGCTTTTTGAACCTCATCTATTACATAAACCAGTCTGTCACCAAGTTCGTTTATCGATTTTTTGAATTCAGCAAAATCCCCGCTTACTGGCACTTCATCAGAAAATCGTGCAATGTAATCATTTTCTGCATAACAGCTGATGACTCTCATAGATTCATTTAAAGGTCCTGATATGATATCTAAAGTCTGGTTAAAGCCTTCCATTACTCCCCTGAAATGACCCTCATGCCTTTTTACATCAGTTCTTTCACGGAGATTTCCACTTATTGCGGCGTCTGACAAAAGTTCTGCATCTGAAACCAGATTTTCAATTGCAGATTTTGCTTTTGAAAGACTGGACGAAATCTTAAAAATCAGCTCTCTGGCATCTTTGGTATTTTCATCTGCATCAGAGACAGACAAATCAAGTTCAAGATTGCCTTTGGAGATTTTTTCTATATTATCTGAAATTTTGTCAATCTCATGATTCAGATAACTGTTAAGAGCGTTTTCAGCAGTTAAATCCTGATAAATATAATAATTGATATCTATTTCGCCCGAATCGTTTAAAATCGGAGTCTGGAAAAGTCTCAGATATGTCTTTGTATTGTCCGGCCATGATATTTCCATGTCAGTCTGTGCATTCTTCCTTGTGTTGTAGGAAGCATAGAAATCATCTCCACCGGTAATTTTTATATCGAAGTCATAGAGTTTTTTATTCATCAGCTCTTCATAGCTTCCACGCCAGGCGCGTTCATATTCTTTGTTTAAATCAATTCTTTTCTTATCAGGACCCAATACAGCTATTGCCTGCGGATTGAATTTCACAAAAGAGAACATGCGTTTTTTAAAGACTTCACTATCATCTGCATGCTCAAGCTTTTCAATTACTGTATTTACAGTCTGTGCAAGATTTTTCAATTCAGGACCTGCATCTCTTTCATCAACCCTGACAGAAGTATCTCCCTCAAGAGCCCTTTTAAGAACCCTGTTTATTTTCTCAATGCTCATTTATTCTCATCTCAACAAATTTGATAAAATATTTTGACATTGTTCTTTAACGCTATTAGTTTAACAGACAATAATAATATTTTATTCTTAACAAAAGTTTTCTATTTGGTACTGAATTTTTTTATTCACCATGAAAACCAAATCTGATTTTCATGAAACACTGCATGAAAAATTAGTTTCATGAATGTTTTTTGGAATTTTTTCAGGCAGAATAATTACAATCCAAAAAAATTCAAATGATAAATTATTCAATAAACAAGCTATTCTAATAAAAAATTATTCAAATGATAAATTATTCAATAAACAAACTATTCTAATAAAAGATCAGTTAAATAAATTTTTATAAATTGTGAAAAAATGCTTATTTTATCAGTATAATCCTTTTGTTTTTCAATAATATGCACAATTACAATATTTAAGAATATAATTATATAGACATCGACTCATATAAAAATGGATTTAAATATCTGAATGATTTTCTAACATCAATAGCAGGATTGCAGATGCAAACAGATGATTATATCAATCGCAACACAAATAGTAAATTATTGTCTGATGGTAAATTATTGTCTGCGATATTTCAGAAAGGGAATTTATGCATTTGGAGATTAACATGAAAGTGAGTGTCAGTTACTGGTTTAACAAGGGATTGTCCCTTAGTGAATCCAACATGCATGAAAAAGCTTTGTATTGCTTTGACAAAGCACTTTTACTGGATGAAAATGAGCCTGTAATATGGTTTAAAAAAGGTATTGCACTTTTTCATGTAAAAAGAACAGAAGATGCGATTTCAAGCTTTGAAAAAACATTAGAATTAAACCCTGAAAATGCGGCGGCGTTTAACAACATGGGCGTTGCTCTTTCTGTCTTAAACAGATTTGATGAGGCAAAAGAATGTTTTAAAAAAGCTCTTGAATTAAAGCCCGGAAAACCAGAGGTTTGCGTCAACCAAAACATTTCAAATGAGATGAACAATAAAAGAAATTTATGAAGGCGGTAATGTAAAATGAGGATTATTATCAATGTTGAAGATGAACTCGGCGCAAAAATTGAGAATGCCGCAGATACGCTCAATATAAAAAAAGGTGAATGGATTAAAGATATAATCGCCGGTTATTTTGAGAATACCTCTTTGGAAAACGATTCTTATGACTCAAAGTCTTCTTCGGAAGACTGGATGAATACTATTGAAGTTTTAGAAAATGAAATAAACAATCTTAAAGAAGAAGTTGAAACTCAAAAGGAACTTAAAAATACATACAGCAAATTAATCTCAGAAAAGGATCAAAGAATCGATGATTTAAAGGAGAGTATTTCAAGAATTGAAGCAATAAGCATCACAACAACAGATCAGATTGCATCATCAAAAGATGAAAGGATAAATGATCTGACACATATGATTGATCATCTTCAGGCTCAGGCCGCGGCTCACAGTGCTGCACTTCAGTCTGCAATAAAACCGGCGGCTCTTGAAAGCAAAAACAGCAGATCAGACGCAGATGATTATGAATCTGAAATGATAGAAAAGCCAAAATGGATGTTTTGGAAATAAAGGAAGACGAAGATAAAAAATTAATTTATTGACTTGAATTATTGTCTTTAAAAATCCTCAAAACACAGATACAGATAATAATTGAACAGTTGAAAATCAGCTGTACATAATAAAAAACTTACAGGATAATATTATTTTCATTATTACCCTGCTTTTTTTGTTTATTCTCTTTTGTTTGATTTTTTGTCCTTGTTTGATCTTTCGTTTTTTAATACTTCTCAGTTGCCTGATTTCCGGCAACCAAAAAACTCAGATAAACATAAAATCAGGCAATAATTGAGTTCAATGCTTTCTTTCTTGCCTTTAATGCACCCTCATGCTCCGGTTCAAGCGCAAGAGTCTTTTCAAAGCATTCAAGAGCTTTCTCATATACACCGGTTTGACCATATAAAACACCAAGAGTGAACAAACACTCGGCATTTTCAGAATCCAAAGAAAAAGACTTTTCAAAGCATTTCTTCGCGGCATCATAATATCCCTTCTTTATGAAAACAAGACCCTTTGAGAAGAGATATTCAGGATCATTTAACTGTTTGGACGTTGGTTTGTCAGTCTCATTTATAGTATATAAAATTTTTTCCCGATTTGATGCTGATTCATCAAATGCAACATTCCCCATATCAGATTCGTCTGTGTAATCATCCGGGTAATCATCTTTCACCCTTATTTCACTATTATTCAGACTGCTCTTAGCCTTTTCAGGCAGACCGAATCTTTTAAAGGATTCACGCGGAATTTTGGAAGTTTCCTTTCTTTCCAAGAAGTAAGTTGCATCAATTCCGTTTTTAGCCCATACATTTCCATATTCAGGGTCAATATCTATTGTATTCATATAACAGGACAGTGCCTGCTTATGCATCCCGAGTTTTATGAATGCAAGGCCTGTATTTAAAAGACTCTCAGGATCATCGGGCTTTAGTTTTGAAACAGTTTTAAAGGTTGAAACTGCCTTTTCATACTGACCTGCCGCATAATGAGCCATTCCTTTTGATGTCAGAAGGCCTGCATCCTCCGGTATCATCTCAATCAGCATTTCATAATATCCAATAGTCTCAGAATACCTCTCCATATCAGACAGGAGTGTTATAAGAGAGAGGATATTTCCAGAATTATGCGGGTCAATCCTGACTGCAGTCTGATACAAAACAACTGCTTCTTCAAAATGTTCTAATTTTTCCAAAACAGTGCCTTTTCCTGCAATAAGCCCTGCATCATCTGGTGATTTTACAATTAGCAGATCATATAGTGGCAATGACTCCTTATACCTGCCAAGATTTATCAGACAGCGTACTTTTCCGGTCAACCCTTCATCCAGGCCTTTTTCGACCTCCAAAGCCATATTATATGAAGACAGGGCTTTTTCATACTGACCTGTGGATTCATAAATTTCTCCTAATGAAAGCAGAGCCTCGATATTTTTTGAATCCCTTTTTACAATGCTTTCATAGTCAATTTTCGCATCATCAAATCTTTTTGTCAGCTTTTCACATCTGGCTTTTCCTGCCAGTGCTCTTATGTCTTCAGGATTGTATGTCAAAGCCAGATCATAATTTTTCAGGGCTTCCTCATAAAGCTCTGATTTTAACTGAATTGCACCAATTTCACAATAAATTATGTAGTCATCAACACCGGATGAGAGAATATCCTGATAATCTGAAAGAGCCTCATCATATCTTTCAAGCACTGCAAGCACACGTGCCCTTTCATGCTTTGCGTCTATATCATCCGGTGCCAGTGCAATTGCAACTTCAAATGAATGAAGAGCTTCATCATATTGACCAACAACTCTCTGGACAAGGCCCCGTGAGTACCAAAGTCCTGCATTTTCCGGATTTTGATTGACGAGCCTTTCATAACAGACCAGGGCATCAGAATGACGGTTAAGCTTTACCAAAAGCAGTGCCTTTCTAACCCAGGCCTGTGTGAAATCTTCATTGAATAAGAGTGTTTTATCATAATCTGTAACGGCTTCTTCGATGTTTAATAAAGTCTCATTCAAAAGAGCTTTTTCATACCACAAGGTGTAATCTGACGGTTTTAGCTCAATCAGCTTTTGAATTGTATCCTTTGCATCTTTAAATCTTTCAGATTCTTTAAGAAGAGAAAACACTTCCAGGAGTGCTTTTGTGTCATCCGGCGATTCAGACAGGATCTTTTCATAAGCAATAAGAGCTTCGTTTGAATTGGCCAGAGCCGCCTGTGAACGGGCATATTTTGCAAGATAATCAGACTCCAAAGTCTCAATTCCACCTGCCTTTAAGAAATCAGCAACAGCTTCATTATATTTTTTTATGTCGGCAAACACTGAGGCACGACTTAATAAAGCCACGATACAGTGGGGATTTATGTCAAGGACTTTTTGATATGCCTCTAGTGCACCTTCATAATTATTTTCAGACTTTAATTCATCTGCTTTTTCAAGCCAGTATGATTCACTGAATTCTTCCTCTGTCTCCGGCATAGAGTCTGAATTCTCAAGTTCTGTTAAACCTGAAAACTCCAAATCTGATTCTTCAGAGGGCAATTCAGAATATTCAGATAAATCTGAGAATTCAGACGATAATTCATCATCAAAGGAAGATAATTCACTCTCTAAAGAATCGTCAAGCTCACTTAAGTCAGGAGTAAAGTCAGGAGTAATTACACCTTCATCAATAACTACTTCTTCAGCATCAGGTGATAATTCTAAAGCTAATTCATCATCACTGGAGGATAGTTCATCACCAAAGGGAGATAATTCACTCTCTAAAGAATCATCAAGCTCACTTAAGTCAGGAGTAAAGTCAGGAGTAATTACACCTTCATCAATAACTACTTCTTCAGCATCAGGTGATAATTCTGAAGCTAATTCATCATCACTGGAGGATAATTCATCACCAAAGGGAGATAATTCACTCTCTAAAGAATCATCAAGCTCACTTAAGTCAGGAGTGAAGTCCGGAGTAATTACACCTTCATCAATAACTACTTCTTCAGCATCAGGTGATAATTCTGAAGCTAATTCATCATCACTGGAGGATAATTCATCACCAAAGGGAGATAATTCACTCTCTAAAGAATCGTCAAGCTCACTTAAGTCAGGAGTGAAATCCGGAGTAATTACACCTTCATCAATAACTACTTCTTCAGCATCAGGTGATAATTCTGAAGCTAATTCATCATCACTGGAGGATAATTCATCACCAAAGGGAGATAATTCACTCTCTAAAGAATCATCAAGTTCGCTTAAGTCAGGAACAGGGCCTTCGGAGGCTTCAATTGGTTCCTGCTCCAGGCTCAGATAATCATAATCCGGGTCATCATCAGGATTTTCTAAATTCTCCTCTGAAAAGCCGCTCTCAGAAAATGATTCCTTTGAAGATTCATTTATAATAGATTCATCTACAATAGAACCGTCTGAAAATTCTTCTGAAAAGTTCCCACTTTCCAAAGATTTTTCTTCATCACTGCTGAAACTCATTCTGATTTCATCATCAACAGGATAATATTCTAAAGATTTATCATCTTCTACTGTTTCCTCAGAAAAAGAACATATTATATCTTTGGACGAATCTGAAAAATCACCATCAATGCTTTTTGCCCAGGAAAGCATCTCATCGATCTCATTTAGGACAACATGAATTAATGCAGGATCTTCAGGAACCCTTACATCAACAGAATTTTCGCCTGCGTCAACATAAAGGGCTTTATATTTTCCAAAAAGGCCGGACAAATCACTTTTTTCTGCAGAGTTGAAAGATATTGTATACTCGGATGGAATAAGAAAGCCCTCTTCTCCTTCGTAATATTGTTTTATTGTAATCTCTGCCATTTTAATCATCAGAATTGGATAAAACCTTGTTAATGTTGCAAATTAGATTGTATATATATTTTTACACTCATTTACACTTATTGAAGAATCTTTCTTAGTTTAATAACAAGATGATTCATTCTTGACACATATATTATTTTTAAAAAAAATATTTCCAAATTGTTATTATCACTACAATATCAAAGGTTTGATTCTTACAATAAATCACATTGTGATTACATAAAACAGTGCATGAAAAATTTCACAACTGTTTTTTTTTAACTTATTTGCCTATTTTGTTTCTTTTGTTTATTTTGTTTCTTTGTTCCTTTTGTTTATTTTATTTCTTTGTTTCTTTTGTTTATTTTGTTTCTTTGTTCCTTTTGTTTCTTTGTTCCTTTTGTTTATTTTGTTTCTTTGTTCCTTTTGTTTATTTTATTTCTTTGTTTCTTTGTTTCTTTGTTTCTTTGTTTCTTTGTTTCTTTTGTTTCATGGTCTAAATTAATCAAAATAATTCAATGAAATAATTAGTCCTGTTTTATACTGTCTCTATGGGTATTGCTTAGCAATTTTAAAATTCTCTCTCCAATCGCATCACATTTTTTAATTGCATGCTCATCCTTTAAAATGTCTCCTTCTTTGAATCCTCTTCCGGAGACAAACCCAAGTGAGGAAAAACCATGAGTATTTACAAAACCTTCAAGAGTTGCAAGAGTGCGTTCACATCCCCGGTCTGCACAGACAGAAATTACAACAGCATTCTTTCCCGCCAGTTTTCTGTCATGGTACAGAGAATATGTCCTGTCTATGAAATTTTTTGAGTGCCCGTTTACATCATAGAAATATGTTGGCGATCCAATAATCAGCACATCACATTCAATCATCTTTTCCGCAACAGCATTCCAGTCATCTTTTTGAACACACCATTTGGATTCTTTGCATTTTTCACATCCAATACAGGGCTTTATGTTTAATCCTGAAAGTGAGATATATTCAGTTTCAAATTCAGAACAGCCTTCAGAGTCAATATATTCAATTATTTTTTTTACAAGAATTGCGGTGTTGCCATTTTTTCTTATGCTTCCCGAGATTCCAAGAACTTTCATACTTTCTATTCATAACGTTATATTAATAAATATTTGGCATAATAACAACAAAATCCCGCAGGCATTTAAAAATTAACACTCAGATTTCAAAAATGTTTTTGTATCAATTATCTGCAAATTAAGCCCCAAATCAGCAGATATCTGTTTTAATTCATTCAAGGGATCACTTTTTCTAAAATAAAGATGAGAAAGGCACTTACAGTCACTACATCCAAAGCCAATAACACAATCACCACCAAGCATTCCGGCCGCCCTGCACTCATATTTTTCAGAAGTGTTTAAAAAAACGGCATATTCCAAATTAAATTCAGAAGATTTCAACAGATAATCTACATGCCAGCGTTCCTTTTTGTCCTTTTTTTCTGAAAGAAGAAAATGCCTTCTGACTCTTTTTATTCCGGAATTTCCAAGAGCAGAACCAACATATACATGAAAGCCTTCCTGAAAACCTAAAAACCCAAGCGCTCCTGTCAAAACTTCAGCATAAGAATTTTCAAAAACAAGAAAATAAATTCCGGTTTGTTTCATTTTCAAAATCAGACCCCCTGTGAATATTAAAAAAGGTTCAAGAAATAATAAAATTAGTCTTTCATTCTTTCATGCAACATCATTCATGTATGCAACGGATATAGCAAAAACCAGAGTTTTCATGAAACACGGATATGGTTTGCTACCAGATATGCCCCCCCGGGCCCTTATTTCTTGTTTTTTGTCTCATTTTCAATTTAATTTGTGTAGATTTGTTATTATATGTATGACATCTCAATTGAACGAAGTGCCGCTTTAATATGCAGATTTCCATTATTTATGACAGGAAGACCATGACCCGGATAAAGGCCTTCAACGTCAAGCAATGAGAGCTTTTTTATTGATTCTTTAAGCTGGTTTATACTACCTCCCGGAAAATCAAACCTCCCGAAACCTCCGTCTGTAAACACAGTGTCGCCAGAAACCAAATCTTTTGTATCCCTGTTATAAAGGCAAATGCATCCGGGAGTATGTCCCGGGGTATGAATCACCTCAAACGGGCCAATGGTCTCGCCTTCCTGTAAAATTCTGTCAGGAACAATCCCCGGACTTCTTGCAGAAAACTGGATAGACAGGCTTTTTGAATCATCATTTAACCCTTTGGCATCAGCTTCATGAATACACACTTCTGCACCGCTCATATAAGCGGCTTCTTTTACATGAGCAATATGATCAAAATGACAGTGAGTTAAGACAATAGTCTCTATTTCATCTTTGAATTTTTCAAAAGACATAGGAAACATGCCTGCGTCAAACAAAATTCCATCTGAAAAATAGGAGTTTGAATAATAGCCTTCTCCCCTTATCCATTCAATAGACATTGGTAGTAGTTTTTAGCTAACAGGTACAAATTAATATCCATGCAGACTCTGATCAGGGAGTGCAAATCAGGCGTTCCTGAGAATGTAATTTCCGCAGCAAACAGAGAAAAAACTGACGGTGAGAAGCTTGCACAGGCAATAGCCAACGGAAGAGCAGTAGTATGCGGCAATAAAAGGCGTGAACACACTCTTTGTGCAATTGGTGAGAACTGTAGCGTTAAAGTAAATGTAAATATCGGAACATCCGGTGCAAGATGTGATCCTGCACTTGAACTGAAAAAGGCAGAATGTGCACTAAAAGAAGGCGCTGACGCAATAATGGATCTCTCAACAGGCGGAGATTTAAGTGCAATCCGAAAAGAGATACTAAAACTTGACACAACAGTCGGCACTGTTCCTGTCTATGAAGCAGTCCGCCGTGCAGGAAATGCTTTGGATGTTGATGCAGATCTCCTTTTCAATGTAATACGCGACCACTGCAGGCAGGGTGTTGATTTCCTGACACTTCACTGCGGCGTCACACTTGAGACATTAAAGGCATTAAGAGACGATAAAAGAGTAATGGGTGTTGTATCAAGGGGAGGTGCGTTTCACACCGCAATGATGGCATCATCAGGTGAAGAAAATCCTCTTTACAGTGAATTTGATTACCTCCTTGAAATTCTCGCAGAGGATGACGTTACAATATCATTAGGTGACGGAATGCGTCCCGGTGCTATGGTTGACGCTGTTAAGCGTGCAAAAACTGTCGAATACTTAAATCTGGGTGAGCTTTCCAAACGAAGTCTTGATGCAGGTATTATGAGAATGATTGAAGGGCCGGGCCACATCCCAATTCATCAGATTGAATATAATGTGAAGATGATTAAGGAGTTAAGCGGTTATGCTCCTCTTTACCTGTTAGGTCCGCTTGTAACTGACATTGTGCCGGGCTACGATCATGTTTCAGGCGCAATCGGAGGCTCAATTGCGGCTGTATCCGGTGCAGACTTTTTGTGCATGGTGTCACCATCAGAACATCTTGCGCTTCCTGACATTGATGACATAAGAGAAGGAACAAGGGTAGCAAAACTTGCGGCGCATGTCGGAGATACAGTCAGAATGAAAGAGCGCTGGTTTGAAACAGGCGAGGCTCAAATGGCAGAAGCCAGAAGAGATCTTGACTGGGAAAGGCAGTTTTCACTTGCGATATACGGAGAACACGCCAAAAAAATTCACGAGCGTGACGGAGATATTGAAACATGCTCCATGTGCGGCGACCTCTGCGCTGTAAAAATCGTCCGCGACATGCTTTGATAAGTAAAACAAACGATGAACAAGATGACCAATAAAAATTTCATGAAGCAAGTGTTTCATTCATGATTATCAAAAAACAGATTTGATTTGCAATGAAAGTTACTCTGTAACTTACATGAAACCGTGCATGAAATATAATTTCATGAACGTTTTTATAGCAAATTTACCTACAATTTACAAAAAATTATTTTTTGCGCTTATTATCTCTTATTTTTTTCTCTTATTTTTTAATTAACGAGCGTTATTCTGTTTCTAAGGCTTTCAGAATCTTTAAAGCAAGATGCGCCGCATTTGCTCCATTGTCAATCCCGACACATGCGACAGGAACACCTCTTGGCATCTGGACTATTGATAACAGTGCATCAAGTCCTCCGAGTGTGCCTGAGACAGGAACGCCAATTACAGGCTTTTTTGTTCTTGATGCAACAACTCCCGGAAGTGCCGCGGATAGTCCTGCGATGCAGATGAAAACCTTTGCATCTGATGAATTTACATATTCGTCAAGCTCGTCAGGGTTTCTGTGCGCTGATAAAACAGCATAATCGAACAAAACATTGTTCTCCTTTAAAACAGCTCTTGCTTTTTCAACAATATGCTCGTCTGATGCCGAACCTGCAATTATTGCCACATCTGCCATGTAATAATCTATGCTTTCAGATGTGATTTAAGTTTTTGATTATTTTAAATGCCAAATTCAGATACGAATTTTTATAACACAAATTATATTCTTCAGTTCAAAAAATTCAAACAGCTTTTAAGATCAAAATAAATATAGAGTCAATCAGGTAATAATCAATGAATATTTATAACAAAAAATCGCTTTAGAAGATAAATATTGATCTATTAAACAATTTGTAAGGACTAGTTAATGGAATCTGAAATAATAACTGTAATATTATGGCTGACATTCATTAAATTCAGCCAAATGACAATCTATCCCCATCTTAAACCTGCTTTTGGTAATTTATCATATGGATTGTCTTACCCTGCCGGCATGCTTTTATTTACTCTTATATCTTGGTATCTTGGTTTTATGAATCTGCCTTTTCAGCTGTTGTTTGTTCCGTTTTTCTTTTCAGGAGTTTACGCAATCTGGAAAAAAATGTATAATCTCTGTGAAATAAAGTCCCTTTTAAAATGGGACATAATATTTTTCGGAGTATTTCTGATTACGCTTATTTTCAGAATAAAATTTGACAATCTTGCAATTACCCAGATTCCTGAGCAATATATGAATGCTGCATTCATTGGTAGTATTATGAATCAGCCAGTTGTAACCCCTGTGGACCCATGGTTTGCAGGAGAGTCACTTACAATTTATTATTACCTTGGCCACTGGATGATGGGCGTTTTAGGAGGACTTACAGGTGGAATTCATACAGTTGTTTTTAATCTGACTCTTCCGACAGTATTTGGACTATTTGCAGTTTCAGCATATGCAATAGGAAATCTGGTTTTAAAGCGTCATCAATGGTTACCCCTTCTTATAATGATAATTCCAAATGCCGCGGCTTTATGGTATATAACACAAATAGGAAAACTTGGAGTTGCCGGTGTTGCTTCAAATATCATCAATACTGCTAATGGAGTGAATCCAACTCCTTTTTACAAGGTACTTATAGGTGCTCCTCATGGTATGGTGTTCAGCTGGTTTAATCAAATTTTTTTCCTGTGTCTAATTACAATTATGCTTTTAAACTGGAAAAAAATGGAAAAAAAAGGTCGATATATCCTTCTCTTCTTCTTATCATTATCACTTGGAACAATGCCGTGTATGCATGCATGGGATGTATTTGTTTATGCGCCCGTATACCTGCTTACATGTTTTATCGTATGGTACACTGCTGAAAATCATGATTTTTCAAAAATCTTTCCATTTATTCTAGTGCCGGTTTTATCTATATTACTATATATTCCCTTTCTCAGTTCTATGCTCTCAGGAAACAGTGCAGTAAGCGGAATCGCAATATCAATACCTACGGGATTTATTGAATTTTTGGGAGTGTATCTTTTTATTATAGCAATTATTATAATTCACGGATTTAGTGCTCTCAAAAAATACCCTGTATTAATGATTATTCCAGTAATATTTGGTTTATTGGGATATTCTGTTGCAGGAATACTATTATTTTGCATTTTATTACTGATTGGTAAAAAAAATGTACTTCCGGAAACATTGTTTGGAATTATCGGGCTGGGGATATTATTTGTTATTGAATTTATTTATATAAATGACGGAATTCAGGGTGTAATTGCCACTCAGTATAATACAACTGTAAAATTTGGAGTAATCGCATGTATAATGCTCCTCATATCAGTTATAATTATTACCGGACGATGGCTTGAAAATTATTTTTTCCAGATTAAAGAGAAGCATGTTTTTGCAGTATTAGCAGTTATTTTTATTTTATTTGTAATATTCCCGGTAAATATCAGTGTTGGAGAAACATTTGGCTATCCAAACAATAACAGCCTTGATGGCAAAAACTGGATGCAAAAATATTATCATTCAGATTATGAAGGAATTTCATATTTACTGGAAAATGCAAAACCAGATGATGTTATTGTAGAGGCACCAGGCGATGATAAGTCTTATTTGGGACGTGTATCTGTTATGACCGGCTTGTCAACAATATTAGGGCGGGTTTCTCATGAAAATCACTGGCGTAACGGAGACAATCAAATCCTTGAAAGGCAAAAAGATATTCAATTGATATATGAAGACCCGACAAAAACAATTGAAATCATGAATAAATATAATGCTGATTATTTATTTGTAGGCGATTCTGAACTAAAGAAATATAATGTATCCTTACCATCATCAGGTATTTCCGAAGTTTTTAAAGCTGATTCTGTAACTATTTATAAACCTGATATACAAAAAATATAGGCACAATAAATGACTAATCCAAAACTGACTGTTGCAATCCTTGTCTACAATGATGTTGAAGCTTTGAAACATGCAATTCCAAAATCTGTTGAAATACTGAATTGTCTGAATATTTCTTATGAAATTCTTATTACAGAAGATGCAAGTACTGATGGAAGTTATGAAGTAGCTCTGGATTTTTCCAAAGATCCCCATATCCGTGTAAATCACAGTGATATGCGCCGCGGTAAAGGCGGGGCTATAAATGATGCCCTTGAGGATTCATCTGGAGAAATTTTCTGTTTTTATGATGTTGACCTCTCAACAGACTTAAGATCCTTAGAAGAACTTATAACAAATATTCAAAATGGTGCTGACATTGCAATAGGGTCACGTCTGGCCCCAGGAAGTCAAGTTAACCGCAAAGGAGGGAGAAACACTGCCAGTATAATTTATAATAAGTTTGTCCGGATCATTTTGAAAAGTAAAATCCAGGATCATCAGTGTGGATTTAAAGCATTTAACAAAGAGCGCCTGAAAAAAATTATGCCTTATATTTCTGCAAAAAAATGGACATGGGATACAGAAGTATTGGCTCTTGGTCAAAAATGGGGATATAAAATTATTGAAATTCCTGTTGTGTGGACTCAGACAGGGAAAACAAATCTTTGTTTCCATGATGTTTTAGATATGGGCTGGTCTGTCCTGAAATTTGCTGTAAAAATCCGTAGTTTTCCAGATAAAATATAATAATCTCAATATTCTGAAAAAAACGTTCATGAAACAATGGTTTCATGAAAAACAAATTTGATCTTCACAATAAATGAACTACTATTAGGAATCATTCTAAACAAACACAATGCCATGAAAAAAAGAGGACATTTTTTTTAAGTTGAATTAATAGCTTTTTGAATTAAATCGTGCGCGAAATAATTTGTGAAAAAATCTAAGAATAATAATACTAAAAAAATTAGATTAAAAATTAACTTTTTTCCTTGGAAATAAGATATTTAAATGAAATCCCGTTCAAAACAAAATATAACAAATGTCAGTAATATTAATTTCCCCTGTGAAATAAAGTGAAAAAAATACGAACAAAAATAAGATATTGATTTAAAATAATTATACTGATTTTTATGCAGGACGAAACACTTCTAATGATGCCAGGGCCTGTCCCAATGCCCCAGCGTGTCAGAATGGCAATGGCAAAACAGGCAATAAACCACAGAGGAGCAGAGTTTGGCGAATGCTTCGAAGATATAAACAGAATGCTCAAACCTGTTTTTGGAACAGAAAACGACATATTAGTAATCTCAGGTTCAGGCAGTGCCGGAATGGAAGCGGCCGTTGCAAACTTCTGTGCAAAAAAGAAGGTTGTATCACTTGTCAACGGAAAGTTTGGCGACCGTTTATACAAAATAAGCAAACTGTACTCTGATGAGGCAACAGGCCTTGCATCTGAATGGGGAACGCCTCTTGACCTTGAAAAATTAAAAGAAGAGCTTGAAAACGGCGCTGAAGCTGTAACACTTGTCCACAACGAAACGTCTGCGGCTATAAAAAACCCGGCAGAAGAGATAGGAAAACTTTGCAGAAAGCATGATGCACTATTTATTATGGACGGCATCACGTCAATCGGCGGCGATGTTGTTAAGGCTGACAAATGGGGAGCAGACATTGCAATTGTCGGATCACAAAAATGTCTTGCCGCACCGGCAGGATTAGCTGCTGTATCAGTATCCGAGAAAGCCTGGGAGAATATCGCTGAATGGAGACCATTATACCTGGATCTTTTGGCATACAAAAAGAGTGCTCAAAAAAGTCAGACACCCTACACTCCGGCAGTCCCACTTTTCTTCGCATTAAGAGAGGCCTTGAGAATTGTCGAAGAAGAAGGTCTTGAAAACAGAATAGCCCGCCACAAAAACATGGCAGATGCGGTTCGTGCCGCTGCAAAGGCATGGGGACTTGAACTTTTCCCAAAGCTTGACAAATACCATGAATATTCAAACACTGCTACAGCAATCTGCTACCCTGAAGGCATCGAAGACTCAAAATTCCGCGGCGCAATTAATAGGATGGGCATTGAAATCTCCGGCGGACAGGATGAGCTCAAAGGAAAGATTTTCAGAATCGGAACAATGGGTGCAACAGGAGCACCTGAAGTAATGGCGGTTTTGTCTGCTGTTCAAAAGACATTAAAAGAGCAGGGCAAAACCCCTCAGTCATGCGGAGTTATGGCCGCCGCAGAAGTATTGAAGGTCTAAAGGAGCATCTGATATAACTATGAAAATAGGTGTTTGTGACACAACATTCTCCCGCGTCAATATGGGTGCTATTGCAATAGACGAACTCAGGAGGCATGCAAGTGTCTCGATTGAGCGCTATACAGTTCCGGGAGTAAAGGATCTTCCGGTTGCCGCAAAAAAACTTATTGAAGAACGCGAATGCGATATCGTAATGGCTCTTGGAATGCCAGGCGGTGTCGATAAGGATAAAATGTGTGCCCATGAAGCTTCACAGGGGCTCATTAAAGCACAGCTCATGACAAACACCCACATCATAGAAGTTTTTGTCCATGAGGATGAGGCAAAGAACGATAATGAACTTGCATGGCTTGCGGAGAGAAGAACACGTGAGCATGCCGAAAATGCAGTAAGACTAATTCTTCGTCCTGACGACCTTATAAAAATGGCAGGGACTGGCCAGAGGCAGGGATTTGAAGACGCAGGGCCTGCAAGACGCTAATTTCAAAAATAACAAAAAATTTTCTTTTTTGAAAGTTGCACATATAGTAACATATAAATAATATAAATTAAAAAATAAAGGCAGAATCAGCCATTTGGAATATCTGCATAAAATTAAGATTTTACCATTGTATAAACCAAACCTGATTTTCATAATAACCGTTGCATGAAAAATTAGTATGATAAGTTCGATAATTAATTTCATGAACGTTTTTCTGGGAATTTGTAGAGGTTGAGTCCTTGATTTAAGATTGATCACTAAGGTTAATCAGTCTAATCTCTCTGATAAAATCTTTTTTTGCATATGTTTCAAAAACACAGGGGGATTTATTGCATGTTATCTGATAAAAGAAGAAAAAAACAATACTACTATAGCTGTATATTAGACAGTCTTAGTGCTTTTTTTAAAAAAGAATTTTATAGCGGCTTTTTTCAATCATCATTAAATCAGCCTGAAAACAACCGGATTTATTGAAATCTGTATAATCTGAAGAAAACCTAAAATAAACTAAAAAAAGCCCGGTTTTAAAAAGATAAGCACAATTTCCGGTGTAAAAAAGCCAATTAAAATTAAACCTTCGATAATTATGAAAATATATTCAGAGAAACAAAAAACAATTGCAGACAGAATAGATAATGAAAATACACTTTCAAACTGGAAAGACTGGAAGTGGCAGATAAAAAACACAATAAGGGATATTCCTACCTTTGAGAGACTTTCAGGAATTACATTTCCTGAAGATAAAAGAGAAAAACTTGAAAATACTCTTGAAAAGTTTCCAATGGCAGTAACTCCTTATTACCTCTCGCTCATTGAGATAGAAGATTACGAAAACGATCCAATATTCATGCAGTCATGCCCTTCAGAGCACGAAATAACAATAACACGGGATGAGATGAGCGATCCCCTATCTGAAGATCTGGACAGTCCTGTCCCGGGTATTACTCACCGCTATCCTGACAGAGTGCTCTTCATGATAAGCAACATCTGCGCGATGTACTGCCGCCACTGCACAAGAAAAAGAAGGGTAGGCGATTGCGAGTATATTCCCGACAAGGCGGAAATAAGCAAGGGAATTGATTATATCAACAATAACTCTCGGGTAAGGGATGTTTTGCTCTCAGGCGGAGATCCCCTGATGCTTGACAATGATTATCTTGAATACATCTTATCCGAGTTGTCAGATATCCGTCATGTAGAAATTATCAGGCTTGGAAGCAGAATGCCTGTAGTACTTCCTTACAGAATCGACTATGATCTTGTCGAGATGATAAAACAGTACCACCCTGTGTGGCTCAACACTCACTTCAATCACCCAAGAGAGATTACAGGATCGTCTACTGAAGCTTTAAGAAAACTTGCAGACGGCGGAATTCCGCTTGGCAACCAGTCTGTCCTTTTGGCGGGCGTAAACGACTGTCCAAGAATTATGAAATCACTTTTCCAAAAGCTCCTTATAAACAGGGTAAGACCCTACTACCTGTATCAGTGCGATCTCTCCGAAGGATTATCACACTTCAGAACGCCGATTGGAAAGGGAATTGAAATTATAGAAAGCCTGAGAGGACACACATCAGGACTTGCAGTGCCAACCTACGTTGTTGATGCACCAGGCGGCGGAGGAAAAATACCACTTATGCCAAATTATCTGATGTCATGGTCGTCAAACAAAGTGGTTCTTAGAAACTATGAGGGAGTAATCTGTACATACAAAGAGCCTGATACATATGAGCCGCTTTTCTGCGACAGGAAATGTGATGATTGTAATCTTCAGCTGAAGCTTGACAATGCGTCTGAGATAAAATCGATTGGTATTGAAAGGCTTCTTTGCGATTATGACGATACAATATCCCTCTACCCTGAAGACAACGAGAGAATGGGAAGACGTGATGATGCAGATGAAGAATAATGATAATGATGAAATCTGCCTGCTTTTAAATTCATTAATTCAGCACGGGCCTAACAACAAACGTGTTTATTTAATGAAGCTAAACAGCAGTGATTATCCTGCAATTATTGATGAAATTGAAAAGATAGTTTATGAAAACAACTACTCAAAATCATTTGTCAAAGTTTCTGAAAGTTACGCATCGGGTTTTTTATCAAACGGATATGTATGCGAAGGAATAATTCCAGGGATGTTTGGAGAAGAAGAGGATGGATATTTTCTGTCAAAATTTTATGATGAAAATAGATCTGTTGCAGAACAGGGAATCATAAATGATAAGATTTTGGAGAGGAGAAAAGGCAAACAAAGTTCTTTTCCTGACAATAATAAATCCGGTGCCAAAACTTCTGATCAAAATAAGTCTGATGGTAATAATTCAGATGAAAAAATATCAAACGGAATTAAACAAAATAAAGCAGGAATCCTTCCGGACGGCTTTGTCATAAGAGAAGCTGGCTTTTCGGATTCAGAAGCGCTGGCAAAACTTTTTAAGAAAACTTTTGAAAGCTACCCCTTTCCGGTGGATGATCCTTCCTACATTAAAAAAACGATGGATGAGGAAATTATATACTTTGGAATCTGGAAAGACGATATTCTTGTCTCTGCGGCATCCTCTGAAACTGACTCTGCCTCAAAAAGTGTTGAGATGACTGATTTTGCAACCTCTGAGGAGTTTGGAGGAAGAGGTTTTGCAGGCATGATTTTGGATTTTATGGAAAAAGAGATGAAGAAAAGAGGATTTATCACCTCATATACAATTGCAAGGGCCGCTTTTTTACCTGTAAACCTTTTGTTTTACAACCGGGGCTACAGGTTCTGCGGAACTTTGATAAAAAATACAAATATCTGCGGTTCGTTTGAATCAATGAATCTCTGGTATAAAAGACTTTAATTAAAGACTTTTATTCAAAAATACTTCAAAATACTTAGTTTAAATTCAAATTGGCTTTAATTTAACCTTTTTAACTTTTTAACTTTTTTTAACTTTTAAAATATCACAAATGAAACTTATCTTTCTGAAATTCCGGCTATTACATGAAAGTTATCTTGAAAAATTCAATGAAACAACAATTTCAGACAAAACCAGACAAAAGTTTGATAAAAAAACGTTCATAAAATTCTATTGGAATTTTATTTCATGCAACTTTTCATTTAAACTACGAAGTAGCTTTCATATGAATCAAATTTTATTTTCATGGCAAAAAACGTCCATGATAATTTTTTTCATGCTAACTGTTTCATGTAAGTTACGAAGTAACTTTCATGTAAAACCCGCATGATGAGCTTTTTTCATCACACAAAAAAGTGATGAAAGTCTATCAGGAATTTTGACTTTCATTGCAAATATCTTTTCAGATTACTCACCCCTCTAAATTCATGATGAGAAAGATAATACTATTAAAAATACAAACCTAAATGCAGGAGTAATAATATGACTATAAAATTAGGATTCGTAGTCGCTGAATTTAACCGCGATCTGACATATATGATGGAAATTGAAGGAGAAGAGCACGCTAAATTCCTCGGTGCCGAGGTCAGTGAGAGAATCTATGTCCCGGGCGCATATGACATGCCGCTTGCAATTAAAAAACTTCTTAAAAACGACAATATTGACGCAGTGGTAACAATCGGCTGTGTAATTGAAGGTGCAACCCATCATGATGAAATTGTCGTATCACACGCGGCAAGAAAAATAATCGATCTGTCACTTGAATTTAACAAGCCGGTAACACTTGGAATATCAGGGCCTGGTATGACACGCCTTGAAGCAACAGACAGAATTGACTATGCAAAACGTGCTGTTGAATCTGCTGTAAAACTTGTCCAGAGGCTTTAAAACCTTAATCTGGCAAAAAACTATAAAAGCGGTCGAAGAATTTGTTCCTTAAAAGCTTAATTTAAGCGTGGCTAAATATGAAAAAGCTCTCTGAAAAGATTTCAAGTATAGCTCCGTCTGCGACAATTGAGATTGCAGACAAAGCCAGGAAGATGAAAGCACAGGGTCTGGATGTAATTTCTCTCTCTATCGGAGAACCTGATTTTGACACACCGGCCCATATAACAAAAGCCTGTATAGAAGCGCTTGAATGCGGAAAAACACATTACGAAGCAAGCCAGGGGCTTTTGGAACTTAGAGAAGCAGTATCTGACAAACTTAAATCAGAGAACAACATCCCTGCCAAAGCGACTGATATTATAATTGCATGCGGTGCTAAAAACAGCATATCAGAAGCTATGGAAGCATGCTTAAATCCCGGCGATGAAGTAATAATACTTGATCCTTCATGGGTAAGTTACGAGCCTGCGGTTCAGATGGCGGGGGGAATTTCTGTTCATCACTCTCTTAACCGTGACAATTTTCAGGCAGATGACACAATTCTTGAAAAAATTTCAAAAAACACCAAGATGATTGTGTTTAACTCACCCTCAAATCCGACAGGTTCTGTTTTAAACAGCGATTCTCTTACTCTTTTGAAAGATGTCTGCGAGGATAACGATATTATTGCCCTCTCAGATGAGATTTATGAGAAGCTCATTTATGAAAAAAAGCACGTCTCAATAGCATCAATAGGGGATATGCATGAGAGGACAATTACAATAAACGGCTTTTCAAAGGCATACGCAATGACCGGCTGGAGGCTTGGATATTCACATGCGCCTGAAGAGATTACAAAAGCGATGACAAAAGTCCAGCAACACACAATAAGCCATCCTGCCTCTTTTGCAATGTGGGGCGGAGTTGCGGCTTTAAGGGGCAGTCAGAATTGTGTTTTGGAGATGCGTGAGGAATTTGACAGGCGCAGAAAATTCCTCATTGGTGCATTAAACAAAATCGGTTATAAAACAGCGCCTGCTGACGGTGCCTTCTACGCATTTTTAAGAGTTGACGGGGATGATATGAAAATCTGCAGTGACTGGCTTGAAAACGCACATGTCGCAACAACCCCCGGAACTGCATTTAATGCACCGGGATGGGTAAGAATATCATATGCCGCCGGAATGGATACATTAAAAGAGGCAGTACGCCGCATTGAAAATTCAGGATAAAGGGGCATTTCATGGACAATCCGGAAGAGAAACCAGTATCATTTCTTTCCGGACTATCTCATGCAGGAATTATTCTTTTTAATCTGACTATTCCATTCATAATAGGAGGAATCTGGTTTTTCTGTGTTTTTTTGATAACACCGTTTGAGATTTTTGAAAAATTAATGGGACTTATGGTCATAAACCTTATCCCGCCAGCAGGAAAGGAGAGTGTTATCCCGCTTGGAATTGCATTTGGTATCCCATGGTGGCTTATTGCCGCATCCACAACAGTAATGGACATCTGTGGTGCACTTTTTATGACGCTGAACTTTGATCTGGCACTTAAAATCCCGATTCTGGGACGCTGGATAAATGCAGTTATGAAAACAGGAGAGGAGTTTTTCTCATCACACACGTGGCTTGAAAAAGTCTCACAGGCAGGTCTTGTACTTTTCGTTGTTGTTCCCTTCCAGGGTTCAGGCGGAATCGGCGGAACAATTGTAGGCAGAATGCTTGGAATTTCAAAATTAAAGGTATTTTTGTCGATAGCTCTTGGTGCATTTATAGGCTCTTTTTTAATCGCACTTGGAGTTGAATATATTATTGATCTTTTTAATTTTGACCCTGTTATTGCGGCAGTGGCACTTTCTGCAATAATGATAATTATTGCCACCGGATATTTTATAAAAGGAAAATTCGATAAAAAATTAAGAAGCGGATTTAAAAAGAAGACTAAACTTTCCAAAAAGTGGTAGAGCACTTAATTTTTGAGTTTTTTTCTGTTATCCTTTTTGACTCTTCGCCATATTTCTGATCACCCTAATTTGGAATTGATTTGTCGCGATGTACACAATATCCCCGGGAACCGGAGGGGCTTAGCCCCCCTCCGGGGACCTATCGTAAGCGGGGTGGGTTTAAGGGAGGGGCCTGTCCCCTCCCTTGCTAATAATCGATTAGCTTTGATTGTCTTCCAGTCAAGGCCAGTAACCTAAGAAACTGATGAAATCTTCCATATCAATAATCTTAAAAGCCCACAAATGAGAACATATGTGTGAATGCAGAAATGCATTCCCTCCATTTGTAATGTTTATTGGACATATCATCACATTTGGAGGTTATTCTCTAAGTTGTTTCTCTTTTTGGATAGTCCTAACTTTCAGAAAAATGGAGAAGAACCTCCTTCTTTTCAAGGTCTTATATTATCTTTTTTAGTATTTGCAGTATCAATTCTTTTTTAGTTTTTTACAATTTTTTTTATTTTTTATTTCTTTCTTTTTCAATTTTTTTTATTTTTTATTTCTTTCTTTTTCAATTTTTTTTATTTTTTATTTCTTTTTCAATTTTTTTTATTTTTTTTTCTTTTCAATTTTTTTATTTTTTTTTATTTCTTTTCAATTTTATATCCCCTTTTTTTCAGGTTTTGTAATAATTTAGTGCTGTTTTTATCTACATTTAGGTACCACATTTATTAAATGAATACAGCGCCTGGCAATATTACACAAAATATGACACGGGCAGGAAGAATTTGTTTTAACTTCCTTTTTCCTTTTGCACTCCTCGGCGCTTTTATTTTTATACTTTTTATATCCCTTCCATACGAGATTTTTCTTGCGCTTCTCGGCCTGATGGGAATCTATTTTGTTCCGCCTGCAGGAAAAGAAAGCGTTATACCTCTCGGAATTTCGCTTGGGATTCCGTGGTGGCTTATTGGAACAGCAATTGCGATGATGGATATAGTATCAACGCTTTTTATGATTCTGAACTTTGATCTTGCACTAAAAATTCCTATTCTTGGAGACCGCTGGATGCGTTCATTTATGGAGCACGGAGAAGAGTTCTTCGCAAAACACAGATGGATTGAAAAATTCTCATCTCTTGGACTGGCAATATTTGTAATGATTCCTATGCAGGGAACAGGAGGTATCTCAACACCAATTGTTGGACGAATGATAGGAATACCCGGCAAAAACGTTCTTCTTGCAGTAATCACAGGTTCTCTTGCCGGATGTTACCTGATTGCGCTTGGATCAGAATTTATAAAAGATCTCTTCATAGCAGATATAAAACTGGGTGCAGGAGCGGTAATAATTATAGCTTTATTATTTGCCGGCGGAGTTTTCCTCTGGAACAAAAATAAAAGAAAACTAAGAGAAAGAACTCCATAAATAACTCACTAAATTAAACATTAAATTTAATTTTAACTGCAAAATAACTGGAAAATAAATTAAACTTTAAAAAAATTTAACTTAAAAATTTAAATTCAAAAAAAAATCTTCTTCAATTGGGGAATTTTCTGATGTTGAATTTGAATATATAATTGTTGAATTTGAATATATAATATTACATGAAAATTACATTTGTAACTTACATGAAACAGTTAGCATGAAACCTTGCATGAAATATAATTTCATGGACGCTTTTTATGCAAAAAAATATTTGAAAAAGCCTTCATGATTCCAAAGGGGAAAAAAAAGATATAATCCTCACCTTTGATATAACACTCAGGAGTTTTGGACCGCCACCAGGCTTTTTTAAGATTTATAGTTGAAATCAAAGACTGAATACTAAATGAATCCGGGTAAATGAATCAGGGCTTTAAAACACATAATTAAAGACAATATTAAAACATATTCTATCAAATAGTTAAACTCTGTTCAAAATAATACATAATTAAAAAATGGAGCTTTAAAAATGGAGGATAAAAAGAAGGTTCTTTTCATATGCAACCACAATGCAGGCCGCTCGCAGATGGCAGAGGCTATCTTAAATCACCGCTATGGCGACAGATACAAAGCTTTTAGTGCAGGAATTAATCCGTCAGAGAGCATCAATTCAAATACGGTTGAGGTTTTAAAAGAGGTTGGAATAGATGTTTCTGATAAAAAACCAAAGGGTATACTGCCTTTTTTGGATGACGTTTTTGATGTTGTTGCTATGACATGTGAGTGTGGAAATACATGCCCGATGTTTCCCCGGCACAATACCCTAATCAAAGTAAACTTCAAAGATCCTTATCACTTTTCAGGTTCAAAAGAGGAGATTTTAAAGGGTTTCAGAGGTGTCAGAGAGGATATTTCAGATTGGATTGATGAATATTTCAAAAACAATTCGTGAAACAAAAAGACTTGTAAAACCGATTCAATATCAAAGAGAGGATTTTAAAAAATGAAGGAAGTAAAGGTAAAAATTTTGAAAAACGCCTATAACCCCGGTGCAATGCCAATATGCCCCGATACCGGACGTCATCCAAAATTAGTTGCATCAGAAATGAACAAACTGCTAAAAGAAGATAACATTGAAGTATCATATGAGGAAAAAGAGGCAGAAATCCCAAAAAATCTTTTATTTTTAATTACAGTAAATGATAAAACATTAGAAGAGCTTGTGCCACTACCAGACCCTTCAAAATACTGCGGGATGTCATGCGATTCATGCGGAGGCATTTCATCTTCCGGTGGAAGTCAGGGATGTGTCAGAGGATATAATGAAGTGCCGGAGTCTGTGTTAAGGCTTGCAATCAAAAAAGCGGCTTTTCTTTGATTAAAAACGATAATATAAGATATGTTTCAAAAAAAAAAGATCTTTGCGGGAGTTTATCCATCCACATAATATATATAATTGATTAAAAGATATTTGTGCATGATTTCCTTAAAGGAACTTTTGTTCTCTCCAAAGCAGTTCTTTGAAGAACTGAATAACAAACCGGAAAATCTTAAATTTCCGGCAATTATAATTTTTGTCTTAGCAGTTATCTCAGCAATAAGTGCGGCAATTGTAACATCTGCAACATCAGCCCTGTTTCCGGAGGAGATGGCTTTTCTTGCAGTAGTAATTACCGTTTTTACAATAGTATTCACTATTGTTTTTACATTTATATTATGGGTAGTGGCTGCAGGAATATTCCATATCATTTCATCGTTTCTCAAAGCAAAGGGCACATTTAACCGTTCACTTGAGATAACCTCCTACGGAATGATTCCACAGATTTTCGGAACACTTCTTTCTTCTGTTCTCGTCTACATGCATTTTTCATCGCTAAATCTCTATCCTGTCTCTTCCCAGGCAGAGATTGAGGCTCTTACAACCGCAATCTCAACAGGCCCTCTGATGACCGCCGGAGGTATCATTTCACTGATATTTGTTCTATGGAGTGCAAACATCTGGATAATTGGTTTCATGAAATGCAGGGAAATGGATGTAAAAAGTGCATTGATTGCTGTAGGTATACCTGTTGGCATATACATTTTAGTATCCTTTGTAGCAATGTTTTTGCTATAAAGTGCTCATAATAAATCACTAAAAAAATTAAAATCAATATCCTGATTTTTTTTGGCAGATACTCATGAATATTATGATGCATTATCTGTTTTCAGATTAATCAGGAGTGGAAAAAAAGTATAAATTAAGTCTTATCTAAAAAAAAGTCTTATCGCAACAGAAAAAATTCAAAAAAAAAACTTTGAAAAAAAAATTAAATTTTAAAAAAATTACGGATGTTAAAAAATGATAAATAAACCAATTCAATTGATTTCATTGCTTGCATTGCTCATATTTCTGGCAGTTCCCGCATCGGCCGCTGATACTTCAGTCTCATCTGCCGCTCAAATATCTGTCATCTCATATGAATCAAATCCTTCAGTTTTAATGAAAGGTGATATAGCAACTGTAAAAGTGATTGTAAAAAACACAGGAACTGAAAATGTGGATATAAAACGTGCAACAATTCTTACAAAGGATTTGAATATTCTAAACGAACAGTCGTATGCAACCGTCGGTGCAATAGGACCTGATGTTTCAAAGGAATTTGTATTCACCTTAAAAGCAAAAAGTGACGGAATATTCTACCCCAGATTTTATCTTGATTTCTCTAATGGAGGCAGTCTTGGCTATCCGCTTATGACCAAGGTTGAATCAAGCCCGATTGAACTTTCTGTTCTTGAAAAACCCGATGTTTTCCAAAAAGATGTCAAATCAAATGTAAAACTTGTTGTTGGAAATCCAAGGGAAAATACTGTAAATGGAGTAATAATAAAACCGGTTAGTGATTCAGCCTCCTTTACACAGACAAGCATCTTTGTTGGAAAACTTGACCCTAACGAAAACAGGGAAATTGAAATTGAAACAATTCCATCAAAGGACGGGGAGATAAAATTCATTGCAGAATACAGAAACGGCATAAACATCCATGAGACCGAAAAAACTATTCCTTTAATTCTGGGAGAAGACAAAAAATCAGCAGACCCGGTCGTCAACAACATTGAGATTCAGACAACCGGTAAAGGTTACAGGGTTTCAGGTGATGTTACAAATGCCGGTCTTAAAAATGCAAAATCTGTAGTTGTAACAACAAAAAGCCCTGCTGTTCCTATCGAGCCAAACCGGCTTTATGTCATAGGTGAACTTGAACCTGACGATTTCTCTGGTTTTGACGTTGATTTTATTGTAGAAGAACAGGATTTTGCCCCTCTCCTCATCCAGTACAAAGATGAAGACGGAAATGACTACACAAAAACAATCGACATAAAATTAAAGGATAGTTCATTGTCATTGAAGGGCCAGGACAAATCTGAAAATAGCGATGAAGGACTCCCTCTTGTTGCAATTATATTGATAATCGCAATAATTGTAGTGATCTGCGGTGCAATATACTATTCCTGGAAGAAATAACTCCAAATATTGAGAAATTTATGAATTCATTTTTTGGAGGTGACACAGGTTTGACAAAAAAAATGCCGGTTATAAGTCTTAAAGATGTAAGCAAGACCTATTCCCTTCCTTTTGGTGATGTAAAAGCACTAAAAAATGTGTATCTGGATATAATGCAGGGGGATTTTGTCGCCATTATGGGCCCTTCAGGTTCAGGAAAGTCCACCATGTTAAATCTTGTCGGATCTCTTGATGTTCCGACATCCGGAAGCCTCTTTATTGACGGAACTGACATTAAAAAACTTACAGATCAGGAGCTTACAAGTTTAAGACGGGACACAATAGGGTTCATATTCCAGCAGTTTAATTTAATCCCGCTTCTGACAGTCAAAGAAAATGTCGAATATCCGTATATCATGAAATACAGGCACGCCGATAACGAGGGAAGATGTGAGGAGCTTTTATTCCGTGTCGGACTAACCGACCAGATGCTTCACCACAAACCAACCGAACTTTCCGGCGGACAACAACAAAGAGTCGCAATCGCAAGAGCACTTGTGAACAATCCTAAAATTCTCCTTTGCGATGAGCCTACAGGAAACCTTGACTCAAAAACCGGTGCACAGGTAATGGAACTCTTAAGTGAACTAAACGAGCAGGGAAAAACAGTTATCATGGTCACACATGACCAGAATATCGCTGAATATGCAAAACGCCAGATTGTCTTGAAGGACGGTGAGATTGTATGAACAATGGCATATTCTTTGATTTTGCAAAGCGGAATATAAGACTCCACTGGCTTAGATCACTTCTTGCGGTAATTGGCATTGTAATTGGTGTAGCCGCAATCGCATCTATGGGAATGCTTGGAAACAGTCTTGTTCTGGCAGTCTCGGACTCATTATCAGATGTTGGTGATTCAATCGTAATTTATCCATATGGAACAGAAGATGACAAAATAACTGAAAGGCAGGTAAAAGATATAATAAGTGCTTCAGGCGGAAACAGAGTAATTCCTCTTTACAATAAATACGATGAGATTACTGTTGGCGGAGATGATGGATACGCATCAGTTTACGGGCTTGAAACAGATGACATGCCTTTTGTTTTGGAGCTTGGAAGCGGGCAGTGGCTTAAAACGTCTTCAGGTGCAATGGCAGGCGCAAGACTTGCAGAAGATTACGAATTAAAACCCGGAAGCAGGATAAAGCTTGGAAGTGAAAATTTAAGGATTGTCGGAATCCTTGAGGAAAGGGGTATGGGCTTTGATATTAATCCTGACAATGCTCTTTTTGTAACTGAAAAGTTCTTCTCGTCTGTTTATGATCAAAATGATTATGATCAGGTTATTGTGAAAGTTTCCGATTTAAACACAATAGACTCAGTAAAAGAGGATATTGAGAAGAAGCTCAACAGGCGCGATGATGTAATTACAGCGTTTGACACAAAGGCAATTTTAGAAACAATTCTTACGACATTTGGACAGATAACAATGTTTACTACAGCAATCGGAGGAATCTCACTTCTTGTTGCCGGAGTCTCAATCTTCAATGTCCAGATGATGTCTGTAACTGAGAGAATCAAAGAGATTGGTATTATAAGGAGTATTGGTACACAAAAATCCGAGGTTTTAAAAATGTTTATCTACGAAGCCTTTATTTTAGGATTTTTGGGTGCGGCATTAGGCGCAGTATTCAGTTTCCTTGGCGGATATGTCGCAATATTTGTTATGCTTCAGGACACATCGTATCTCTTTGAGCCTTCAACTCTGATTTATATTCCGTTTGGAATGGCGTTTGGAATAGGAACAAGCCTTCTGTCAGGGCTATATCCGGCGTGGAAGGCCGCAAACCTAAATCCGATTGAAGCGCTAAGGCATGAGTAAATATATAATTAGATCTAAAAGAAAACACAAAAGCATCAAAAAGCATCAGTAAGTGCAAAAAATACCTGAATAACCCACAATTCTTTTTTTATTCGCAGTCTAAAATTTCAGATAACCACGATAAATCCTCTTCAAAAGAATATGTATAATAGCAATTATTATGCACAAAAAAAAGTCCGGCAGGATTCAGACTCAATACTCCTCCGGAATCTGTATTTAATTTTTTTCTCCTGATTACCGGATATATCTCAAAATCGCAGGTTTTTAATGATTCCCCAATAAAAATGCTTTTTTCCGAACTGATTTTTAAATCCTTTAGCTTTTGGTAATCTCTTTTTAATGTTTTTTGCCCACAGAATTTAAAATCTCTCAGCTTCATCTGAAATCCTCAAATTTTTTTTTAAGAAACTTTCACGAACCTGATTTTTCATGCAACGTTATTATGAAAATCAGATTTTATTTTACAGGGTAAATCTTACTCCACAGGTGTTTGGAAAGTGGCGGGATTTATAGGTTTTTCTCCGGCAGGTCTCTTCTTTTTAGGTTTTTTGCTGAAAGCTTTTTTGTAAAGTCTGTATGAGGGGATAAATATCCTAAAAATGTGGTTTATCTGAAATACACTCTCACATTTGCCTCTTAGATAAAGACCTTCAAAATCCGGATATATCTCCATTACGATTTTTTTCTGTGAGTAAAGGATTCCCCTTAGCGCCATTAGAAAACCATACATTACTCCGGTGTCTGCCGGATCATTAAGTCCGAATTTTATTTTTGCATAAAAGCTTTCAAACGAAATCAGATTAAATATCTGCTGTAATTCCGGTTTAAAAGAAACAATCATATCCAAAGATATATCAGGCTTTTTATCTTCCCCTCCATTTTCCTTTGATTTTTTATCAGTTTCATCAATAATTAAGGAAGATGCCGGTCTTTCAATTATTTTTATGCCTTCAATCCATAGTTTTAGCATCATGTCCTGTGATATTTGTGCTTTTATCCTTGCAAGACCCCAGCTGATTTTGAGCATCGCTTTTTTCTCATCGCCAATACTTCCGTTCAGATAAATTTTCAGGGGTATTATTGTTAAATGAAGAATTAAAACCAAAAATAAGGCACACAACACATAAAAAATTATTATAAGGATAATATCCCGCCAAAATTTTTTAGTTTTTTTTAACTATTTCTGTTTTTTATTTTTTTGTTTTTTACCATTTCCGAATAATTTTTTATTCCTTTTTGGTTTCTGTCTTCTTATCTTTTAAATCTTTATTTTTCTCTTTTTCGTCATCTTTCTTATCTAATTCAAGTTTTAGAGCTTCAACCACTTTTGGCAGAAGATCGCTTCCAACCGCTGATATGGCCTCGCTTATCGCGCCCGGCTTTCTTAATGGAACTACTTTTACAGCACCTTCGCCATGAAGTGTCTTGTCAATTAATACAACTGCAACAGGAGATATTCCCGCACCAGCACCGGTTCCGCCACCGTTATCTTCTCCTTCTCCATAACCTGCCCCATATCCGAATGCAAAGGAGGCAACAGGAATTATTACATGATCGCCTAAATCCACTGCATCACCTAATATTGAGTCAGCGTTTAAGAGCCTGTCAAGCTCTTCTAAGGTTTTTACAAACATATCATTTTTTTCCATTCTTAAATCTCCCCAATTAGTCCTGTATAATTTCCAGGTATTTTATAGAGTGATGCTTTCTGTATAAAAATATATAGGATGAAAATTTTCTGCAAAAATAAGCCTGCCGAAAAAAATGGTTTCCCATGAAAATCAAATTATGATTTTTTCATTAAAAAGTCCATGAAAAATTTGTTTCATGAACGTTTTTTTAAAGTTCACGAATTGAGATTAAACGCAACTCTTCTCCATGAAGGCCAATTGTTGTCCATATGGCTTTTTTATCAACATTCTTTGAAAGAGTTTTATCAAGATAGCTGTATTCAAATTCGCCTGAGAAAGAATCAGAATATGCTTTTGCAAATTCCAGTACTTCGGGGAATTCATCATACATCGGATTATTAAATGTCTCTTTTCCAATCTCGTTTATGTCAGTATCGTATAATACAACACCGTCTTTTTGTGCAATCATTACCTGATATTCTGTATTATTCATAAAATCCGAGGCAGGTTCATTAAAAAGAGTATATGGATCAAATGTAAGGCTTACAAAACCTGTGTACTTTTTATCATTTGAAAATACAGGATAGTTGACTGACGCCGCATAGCCTCCTTCAGACAGTGCAAAAAGGCCTGTCATCTGCGGCACCATCTCCTCATTCATTGAGGAAACAACCGGTGTTTCTGATAAGTCCCATCCCGTAATATTGTGCGTTAAAGGAGACATTGCTGTGCATATTCCCTGACTGTCAAATATTCCGATTGTTACAATACCAGGCATTATTTTTTGGGCTTTGTCAAGTTCAGCCTGAATGTAGTCTCCAAAAAGACCTTTTTCAGCAGATATCCGGGCAGTTTTTTCTGTGATTTCTGAAAGATTTACAAGTTTCTCCTGAAATTCACCCTGATTTAAAAGAAGCGATTTTGCCATGTATCCGTCACCTAAATTCAAAGAATTCTGACAGGGTCTTAGGTCTTCTTTTCCCGGCAGTGCAAAATGCAGAAAAACAACTGCCAAAAGGATGGTTACGACTGAAAAAAACGCTATTTCTTTTACATATTTCATATAATCGTATTTTAAAATCTCATCAGATATAATTTTACATTAAGGCTGGTTGTATCTTAAATAAAGCAGTGCTTTAATTCAGGTTTATGAAAATATTTTTCAGGACTTCATTTTCAGGATTTTATTTTCAGGACTTTTTTTGAAAGATTACAACGCGGTTAGTGTTAGTTCCACGTTTTTTATTTGATATTCCCCAGATGTTGGAAGTTTTTGTAAAATTCTGTTCATTTATCAAAACAGCGGCACATTCAAACCCTGCAGATTTTCCAAGCGGAATAACATGCTCATCTAAAAAGACGCTTTTGTTTCTGACCTCCCCCACCTCAAATGCAACCCATCCGAACGGCTTTGTAATCCTAAAAAGCTCATAAAAGACCTTTTCCATTGCACTGCACCATCCGAAAGTAGTCCCTTCCATAGTTATATTTTTGCCAATCTCTTTTGCATCAAGTGAATTGAACCAGCAACGTAGCCAGTTGTCAGATGCATACTGAACTATGTTTAAAAACGGAGGTGATGTCACTGTAAGCGATACCGAGTCAGAAGGAATCGACTTGGTTTTTGCAGCGTCCTCTGTTAGATATATCGCTTTTTCTCCTGCACTTTTAAGAGTATTTATCTTAGCCGCAGTTATATCTTTTAAAAGTTGTCTGCTTTTTTTAAGAATTAATGCGGTCGTATCACGATATTCAGGGGACTGCCCTTTCTTTTCATTTATTTTAATCTGGCTCTCCTTTGATACCGCCTGGTTTGGAGGGAGAGTGTAGACCGAAAAAAATCCGGGGGAGTGGCCTGTAAGCCTGTTTGTTGCAGTCATTCGAATCCACTGGTCTGTATTGTCCTCTTTACCATTTGCTCTTTTTTTCTCAAGATAATTTTTAAGAGATACAATTTCAGACTCTGTTTTGGGATGGTAAAACATTGATAATGAAAAACTGGAGAGTTCTTCTCTTTCCTTTTCTATTATTTCAAGCCGGTTTTTTATCTCATCATATAAAGGTGGATTTAGGCGTGGTTTACAGAGGATTTTGCTCAACGGATTTATATCGTTTGAGATTATATTTCGTTTTAAAAGCGCCGCTTCAATTACAGTAGTGCCTCTTCCTGTAAAGGGATCATACACAATATCTCCTTCATCTGTAAGCATTTCGATAAAAAAACGTGGAAGCTGTGGCTTGAAGCATGCACGATAAGAAATTTCATGAATTGATGAGGCCTGACGCTGTTTTGCAGTCCAGAAACTATTTGTATAAGTCTTTACTCCTGAAATCTCTGAAACCAAAGTTTGCCCGGAGTATGATTCAATATCAGAATTTTTGCCGAAGAAATCGTTTAAGCAAACTTCATCTCTCGATCTGTAATTTTTTAGGTAATCCTGAAGAGTCGGGATATTGAAGATTTCAGGCATATTCTTACCATTTATTTTTGCAGGATGAGTTGTTATCTCTTCTGAATCAAAGATCTCAAAATTAAGCCATGCCGGAATATTACCATTCTTTCATTGTTTACATAATAAATATATGAATGCAGAATATACGGCCTTAAAAATCAAGTAAATTCAGTTTTCCGGATTTTATCTGAGTTCTCAACCTGAATTCATCCAAACATTCCTAATCATTTCCAATATATCCAAAATAATCATTAATTATCCAAAAACTATCCTAATCATATAAATAGAGATAATTAAAACATTAATCTCATATGAACGGCATTAAAATTAAGGCAGGCAAAAAAGAGGCAGAGGGCTTTGTGATTCCTATTGGCAATGTAAATCTTGTATTCGCCAAAAACGAAAATGGACTTATCGGGTGCGGTGCTTTTGATGTTATTGCCCTTGAAAAATTTGGCTATCCGGCCGCGAAAATAAAGCCAAAAGGAAACTCGGTTGCCGATATTGACGATCTTTTAAACGGAACAGTTGCAGTAATGAATATATCTGCAGAGAAAAAAGGCATAAAAGAAGGTATGAGCGGCAAAGAAGCCGCAGAGCTTATGTTTTAGATTTGAGCTCAAAAAACAAATGAATTAATTTTTTATCAGCACTTAAAACTTAAAGTTACCTGTGTACAGTGTTTTTACCAGATATTGCGGCATTTTCTGGAGTAATTTTTGTATCAAAGACTAATATTCAGGTATTTTTTTCAGATAGTTTATTGCCTTTTCAACATCAGAATTGTCAATTATGGATACACCATAGTGTTTTGCAATCATTTTTCTGACCTTTTCTGATTCAATCCAGCCATTATCAAGCTTGTTTACAATTCTGTCTATTTCTGATATGTATGGCATTATCTTTTCAACCGCACACGGGCATTCAAGATCAACTATTCCCAAAATTACCTGAAGAGGATTTCTTATATGATCGTTTAGAACAGCAAACTGCTCCATATTTTTGTCAATCTGCAGAAATGCCTCCTTTTTCATCTTATCCATCACGATATTTTCGGTAATATCCCTCATATAAAGAACAGACTGCTTAAAAATCCCACCTTCAAAGATAGGCATATTACGCACACTGTATACAGAAACATCATCCCCCCGCCTGAGCTTCATATTTATCTCATAAAACTGAAGATAATCTGATACAGAATCAAAATTTCGGTTGTTTGCCCAGTAGAGATATTTCAGAATCTGTTTTAGGTTTTCAACCTCAGCAGAGCCTTTAAAACCGGCCTTCCTGCACAGTCTGTCAAATGAATTATTTGAGATTACAATATCCAGTGAACTGTCAATTACAACAATAACATCTTTTAGCGTGTTTATTGTCGTTCTGTACTGCATTTCTGATTCACGGATTGCATATTCAAGCCTTTCTCTTTCTGTTATATCACGACACACTGCTGCTGCATAAGTTTCTCTACCAAGCCCTGAAAGACTAAAGCTTACTTCCATATGCACTTTCTTACCGCTTTTTGTTGTAAAATACGAATCAATAAGTCCGGCCTGCACTTTGCCTGACAAAAACATCTTAGAGATTAATTCCGCTGAATCGTTGTCGGAAAGATCAGTTATTTTCTTCTCAAACAACTCTTTTTTTGAGTATTCAAGAACATCTTCAGCATGACAGTTAGTGTCAATTATTTTTAATGAGGGGTAATCAAGAATAAAGACAAGATCGCTTGTATTATCAAGAGCAATTCTAAAGCGCTTAAGCTCGTCCTCTCTGAACTGAAGCATAGGATAATAACTTTTTCTAAAAGATTCCTCACCAAAACCGATGATTCTCTTCCTTATTTCCAAAAGGTCCTCTTTTATTAATTCATCATCACCAGGCGCCATTTGATTACCACATAATTGTAAAGAGAATGCTGTTTTTCATTTAGTATTCATAAGACCTGCATAACTTCTGCAAATAATTCTTCAACATCAGTATATGAAGGTAATTTGGGATTTGTTGCAATGCAGGGATCTGTCATTGTATTTTTAACAAGAAGCGGTATATCCTCATAACGCCCGCCATGATTAGAAAGTGATTCTCCTTTAGTAAATGAACCTCCAAGGGAAAATATTTTTTCAATAAGTATATCCAAAGCCTCAGAATCTGTTTTACCGCCTGTATCCGCCAAAAGCGCCTTTGAAACATCCCTGTATCGCTCAGGCTGACTAGAAAAGTTATAGCGTATAACAGCCGGCATCACAAGAAAACTTGAAAGACCATGAGGTGTTGAATAAACGCCGCCTATTGCATGCGACATTGAATGTATTAGTCCAAGTCCTGCGTTTGAGAAAGAAATGCCTGCATAAAGACTGGACAGAAGAGTTTTGTAACGGAAATCAAGGTCATCTTTTAATGAAGAGTCATACGGAAAAGATTCTGCAATATTTTTTATCGCCTCTATTGCCAAAAGATCGCTCCAGTGTGACTGACCATTTGATAGATAGGCCTCAATAGCATGGGAAAATGCATCAATTCCAGAATATACAGTAATTTCATCAGGTTGTGTAGTTAAAGGAACAGGATCCAGTAAGGATACATCTGGAACGAGGGATTTTGATGTTATCAGGTTTTTCTTAAGATTATGCTTTGAACTGATTACTGCATACTGCGATACATCTGCAGAACTTCCTCCTGTTGTCGGAATGCAGATCAAAGGCGGCATCGGTTTTTTCACAAGATCCACCCCGATATAGCCGGCGATATCACCGCCGTTTGCGGCAACGATTCCTATTCCTTTTGCGCAGTCCAAAACACTGCCTCCACCTGCCGCAACTATTGCTGAGCACTCCTCAGCTTCATAAACAGCCGCTCCTTCCATAACCTCTCTGTCGGAGGGATTTTGCGATATATTTGTATAAACCTCAAAATCAATTCCTGCATTTAAAAGACTTTCAGTTATATCCTCCATCCAGAACTGGTTAAGCATATTTTCATCGGTTGCCAGAAGAATTTTATCAGAATGAAAATTAGACGCATATCTTCCGGCAAATACTCTGGAGTTGTCCCCTGTAATAAATTCAGGAGCTACAAATTTTCGAAGCTCCCGGTTAAGTTTCACTGGCATAGATATCTATCCCGAATAAAGATAGGCTTCTATATAGAATGCAATGTAAAAAAGATTTTCTCTCATTTTAGAAAAACATCCATTTTTTTCAAAAATTAGATATTTAAAGAAATAAATTTCTGAAATTAAAGATTTTAGAGAACATATGACTTTTCAATATTGATTTACCATGAAAAAGTTCATGAAATTATATTTCATGAAACAGTTTCATGTAAGTTACAGAGTAACTTTCATGGAAAACCAAATCTGATTTTCATGAAACACTGCATGAAAAATTAGTTCATGAATGTTTTTATAAAAAAGACAGACAAAACTAATCATTTTCGGAAAGAATTTATAACTACCTAATAGTGATACATAACTTATCACACAAAATTACATGACTACCTGACTCTAAGTATACATTAAGCATAGTTGCTATCAAAATCAACGCAAATCTAAAACATGAAATCCTATTAATAGAACGGGAAGTTACAAAGTTTTTTGTCTGGATTTAGATTTTTAACCAGAGGTGTCTGGAAAGTCTTAAAATCAAGGATTATTTTGAAGAATTAAAGGGATGAAGCATGAACAGTGAAAATACATCTGATAAAAATTTTGGAGATAAAAAAGAGATAAATCTTAAAGTTTCAGGAATGCACTGTGCAATGTGTGCGGCAGGACTAGAGGCAACACTAAAAAAAGCCAGAGGAATTTATTCCGCTTCTGTTGACATTGCATCAGAACGTGCAGATATTTTTTACAACGAAGATGAAACTGACATAAGAGATATTGAAAAATTAATCAATTCTGCAGGATACGGGATTATAAAATCTGAAATAAAAATAAAAATTTCCGGAATGCACTGTGCTGTCTGTGCAGAAAAGACAAAAAATGAGCTTTTAAAAATACCGGGCATAATATCAGCTGATATCAATCTGATTGACAATTCAGCATTCATCACATTTATCAAAGAAAATGTTAAACTTTTGGATATAAAGGCGGCAATAGAAAAAGCCGGCTTTGAATATATGGGAACAGATGAAGAGGTTTCAACCGACTCTGAGAATCAAATATTCTTAAAAGAGCAAAAAGAAAGGATAAAAAAAATAATAATTGGTCTTTTTATATCAGGAGTTTTAATTGCACTGATGTTTTTTGGACAATCTCTGCCCCTGAACTTCCCTGTCTCATACCTTATGTTTATCATCACAACTCCGGTATTTCTCTATCTTGGATATCCGATATTTAAAGCCGCATTCAAGGCCCTTTTGAATCATTCTCTCACAATGGATGTTATGTATGCAATGGGAATCGGTGTTTCATACCTTTCATCTGTCTTTGGAACATTTGGGATAATCCTTACAAATGATTTCATGTTTTACGAAACATCGGTGATGCTCGCTACATTTTTAACCCTGGGCCGTTTCCTTGAGGCAAAGGCAAAGGGAAAAACAAACGATGCCGTAAAAAAATTAATTGAACTTCGTCCAAAGACAGCATTTGTTAAAAGAAACGGCGAATTTGTTGAGGTCTCAGCAGATGAACTTTTGACAGACGAAGAAATTATGGTAAAGCCCGGAGGACGAGTGCCTGTTGACGGGCTTGTGATCTCAGGCGAAGGTTACATTGACGAATCTGCAATAACAGGCGAATCGCTCCCTGTTAGAAAATCAAAAGGAGACAGTGTAGTTGGAGGGACACTAAACACAGCAGACTCATTTGTATTCAGGTCAACAAAAGTCGGTCGTGAAACTGTCATATCTCAGATTATAAGACTTGTTGAGGAGACACAGCGGCAAAAACCGCCGGTGCAAAGACTTGCTGACACTGCTGTTTCATGGTTTATACCGGTAATACTTGCAATTGCATTAATTGCATCTTTTTCATGGTATTTTATCCTTGGAAGCAGTAGTCTTTTTGCACTTACTGTCTTTATCTCAATAATTGTAGTTGCATGCCCGTGTGCACTCGGACTTGCAACGCCAACAGCAGTTACAGTTGGAATTGGACGCGGAGCAGGCCTTGGAATTTTAATAAAGAACGGTGAGTCCCTTGAAGTTTCAAAAAAACTAAAGTGCATAATTTTTGACAAGACTGGAACTTTAACAGTTGGAAAACCGTTTGTGACCTCTGTTAAATCATATAAAACCTCCCATGATGAACTCTTAGCAATTGCGTCAGGTGTTGAGATATCATCTGAACATCCAATAGCAAAGGCGATTGTCAAAAAAGCAGAAGATGAAGGCATAAAACCATTGCCTCTTTTAAGCTTTAAGTCGTTTGCAGGCGGAGGTGTTTCTGCTGAATATGAGGGTAAAAAAGTTCTCATAGGAAATCAGGATTTTATTTTAAAAAGCGGTCTATTAATACCTGATAACATAAAAGATGAGCTTTCAGATTCCCAAAACTCAGGAGAAACTGCGGTTTTGGTTGCTCTTGATAGTGAAATAACAGGAATTATATCTATTTCAGATGTTTTAAAGAGAAGTGCTCCTGTTTGTGTTGAAGAGATTAAAAAAATGGGGCTTTCTGTTGCGATGGTAACAGGAGATAACGAAAAAACTGCCAGGCATATTGCACAAAAAGCAGGAATAAGCGATGTCTATGCAGGCGTTCTCCCGGATAAAAAAGCAGAGATTGTCAAAAGGATTCAGCAAACAACCGGCCCCTGTTCATTTGTCGGTGACGGAATAAATGATGCACCGGCGCTTGCAAAATCCGATGTAGGTATAGCCGTTGGAAGCGGAACGGAGATTGCCATTGAAAGTGCAGATATTGTTCTTATGCATGACAATCTTCTGGATGTACCGGCGGCAGTTCAGCTTTCAAAAAAGGTAATGGGCAGAATCAGGTTAAACCTGTTCTGGGCGTTTGCATACAACACTGCACTTGTTCCAATAGCCGCAGGAATTTTGTACCCGGGATTTGGAATTATATTCAGACCGGAATATGCAGGTTTTGCAATGATTTTGAGTTCAGTAACGGTAATATCTCTCTCACTGCTTCTAAAAACGTACACTCCACCGGCAATATCGAAAGAAAGCTGATTTTTTTAAATTTAAAAAATCTTTTTTTTTCACAGGTTGTTAATGACTTTAAAAAACGTTCATGAAACTAATTTTTGATGCTCTGTTTTATGAAAATCATGATTTGAATTTATATGGTAAATGATTATTCCAAATCTAAAATATCTGATATCTCTTTCATCAGATCTTTCATTTCATATGGTTTTCTAAGAAAAACAGAATTTTCAATAAGTCCGGCTCTTTTCATAGTGCTCTCCTCAGTGCTTGCAGAAGAAAAAATAACCGGCGTATTTACTCCTTTTGCCCTTATCCTCTCACATGCATCGATGCCGTCACCCTCTCCAATCAGTCTTATATCCATTATTATCAGATCAGGACTGTTTTCAAATGTCTCCCGGAAGGCATCTTTGCATGTGGCAACAGGCCCTATGCTTTCAAAAGACATAATCTCGGTGACTACCGTTTTTATGAAATGACCTATTAAATCATCATCTTCTACAATTAAAATTACAGGCTTTTTAATCATATATTATCAATACTGTCTCCATTCTCTTGTTTTCCTTTAATAAATTCAGTTTTTATTGTAATTATCCATGACGTTCCTCTCTCCATATCAGTGCTCTCAAGAGTTCCGGATATTTGTTTTGTTATTATATCACGAGCGTTTCTAAGTCCAAAGCCTGTTTCTCCGATGCATCTTTGCTTTTTCATTCCAACTCCGTCATCACAGACTTTAATGATTACTTCTTTTTTGTCCTCTTTTAAGCTGATTTCTATATTTCCGCCGGTTTCATCAAATGCATGATCAACTGAATTTTTTAAGAGTTCATACATTGCTGTGCTCAAAAGAACTGCATTTGAAAGTTTTGCCTCAATTTCGTCACCTGATATTTTTATAGATATTTTTTCTCTTTTTTCCTGTTTCAACCCGTCAAGGATTAATTTTGCAAGAGATTCGAAATTCTCTTTTAAAAGAAGAGTTGCCTTATCCTCTTTATTATAAAGGTCATCATGAATAATTCCAAGATATTTTATCCTGTTTGTAGCTTCGTTTATTACATCAAGGGCAATTTCATCTTTGATTCTGAGAGATTTTATTCCAAGCAGGCTTATTATATACTGAAGGTTGTTTTTTACCCGATGGTGAAGTTCGCCTATTAATTCAGATTTTTTATCAAGAACCCTGCTGAGTTCGAGGTTTTTCTCTTCTAAGCTCTCAACACTTCCCTGTATTTTATCAAGAAGAATATTTGCGGAGCGGATGATAGATGATATTTCATCGTCACCTTCTTCTCTTAGCCTTACATTATAATTTTCGTTTTCGGCAATTTTTTCAAGCTCATATGAAAAAAATTCCAGACGTCTTGTGATTATTGATTCCAGGAAATAGCTGATGATGATTACTACTACGATGCAGGTTATTATTGCAAATATAAAATTAAGGAGAAGAGACCCAAAGCCAAGCCTGAATAGTTCTCTTTCATTTGTTACTTTTATGTATCCGGCAATTTCATCCTCAATACTGTAAACAGGAGATATAAGAGATATTTCATCATCGCCTTCACTGTAAACTATTAAGGGTTCAGAAAACTCAGATGGCAGATTCAGCTTTTCATATGAATCTAAATCCAAAAATCCCATCTTCTGATTTATTTCCTTTGAAATTCCTGCAAATAATCACCGGACAGCTTTTTTGCCATCACGAATACCCCATTGACAGGACCATCAAGATTGCTCTTCAGGAGAGGATTTATTGTAACAATGTAGATATCTCCGTCTGCATCAATTATTCCGGCCCTGTTGCTGTAAAAAGAGGGTGTTTTAACATAATTGCTTTCTTTAACTTTTTTTATGAAATTTCCGGGAATTTCTGTAAATTTATTTTCTTCAAAATCATAGTATCTCCCATAAAAAAATTCACCTTTTTTGTCAAAATAAAGTATTGCATCCAATTCAAGATTTGTAAATGTTGATTCAGGAAGATTCTCCTCAATATAGTAAGAATCCATATCATCCATAAAATAATATGAGGAATCCCAGTATGACCAGTCGCGATTTAGCTGATTTACAGAGGATATTTTATAATAGAGATAGTTCTCTGCCGCCAAAGAGTCTTTTTCTAATTCATGCTGTTCTATTTTTTCGAGATTTTCAATTCCAAAGAAGAAAAGTCCGAACAAAAAACCGGCAAGGAGCAGAGCAACCGTTAGTATAATCAGCAGATTTACTTTTCTTTTAATTCTCAAATTGAAAACCTCTCCCCCTTTTAAAATACAGGTTTTTATTCACTCAAATATCTGCTATATCCTGAAAAGGCAGATACAGACCACATATAAGCCAAAAAATATGGCATCCTAATATTTTTAAGCATTGCATATTGTGTCCTACTTTCTATTAATAATTAATCAATCTCTCATTCATATTTATTTGAAAAGCAGGGTTTAATATGAAATATTTTTTTCAGTGATAACTTAAAAATAACTTAATTCTAAAAATAACCTAATTTTAAAATAACATAATCCTTAGGATTATTTTAACACATTTGTTTAATCTGACTTTATTTTTAGATTTTTTTGTTATAATTATCTTAGCACCTTTTTTAATTTGGTACATTTTTACATTTTTTAACTGGAAAAAGATAATATTTGGATATTTTATCTGTTCTGAAATTTACCAGCCCTGAGATTTTTAGTCAATTCTGCTCTTTATAAATTCTTTTAGTAGTCAATATTAGTAGTCAATTCTGTTTTTAAGAGAGAAAAGAGCATCAGTTATTGTCTTCGTATCAGGCTTTATTATTGCAACAGGAACATCTACTACCTTTTCAATCATAGAGGCAAGTATTGGTGCACAAACAATCCCGCAGGCTCCTTCTTTTTCTGCACGGACGCCGGATACAATGCACTCTTCCATCGTATATGCCGGAAATCCTTTTATCCGGTAGGTTTTTTTGCCGATATCAATCTTTTTGGACTCAACTTCGTCAAGCAAGAATTTAGCGGCGATAACTGCAATAAACCCCGATTCATGAGGCTCAAGAGTGTTTACGATAGCCTGAACCGTTGAGAAACGCGGATCTCTTTCGCCTGATGTTATCTTATATATAGTTGCGGCAGGAATGCCGGCATTGTCTGCAAGCTCTTTTATACTCACTCCCTTTCGAAAAAGCTCTTCTTCAAGAGCGATTTTAAAGCCAACTTCAAAAATTCTCTTAGAGAACATAATTAATGAATACAGTTGTACAAATACATGCTTAATAATTTTCCTTCCTGTGAAAAATCAATCCGTCTAAATGATACCGCTGATACGTTTTTTTTAGTATTCTATAAAAATTTCATGAAAAAAATGCAGAAAACAAATTCAGAATGCAAAATTTTTATATCATAAATTAATACAATGGTGGAATTTTTAATATTAACTTTTTCCTTAAAAGGGCATTTATTTTACTTATAGGGAAACATTTTAGTTTAATTATAACTATAACAATTGTAATGCATACATCCGAGATTAGGGAGATTACAATTCTTCCGGGGAAGAACAAAGATAATTCTTCTGAAAACTTCAGGGAAATAAAAATCCGGCCAGGAGATACAATATCAATAGTAGGACCTACAGGTTCAGGCAAAAGTGCATTTATCAATGATATTGAAATGTTTGCACAAAAAGATACAGTTACCAAAAGAACTGTTCTTGTAAACAGTCTCCCTGCACCTGAAGAATTCATTCGGGATCCTTCAAAAAAACCTGTTGCAATGATCACTCAAAATACAAAATGTCTTGCAGATTTAACAGTCAGGCAATTCCTTGACATGCATGTACGATCAAGAAAAATTGCTGATGAAACAGTTGTTGAAAAGACAATTGAGCTTGCAAACGAATTTACAGGCGAAAAGATTGTTGAAAATGTGCGTATGACTTCACTTTCAGGCGGACAGACCAGATCACTCATGATTGCTGATGCAATTGTTGTCTCAAACACTCCAATTATTCTTCTGGATGAGATAGAAAATGCCGGCATTTTTAAGGAAAATGTCATAAAATGCTTAAAAACTCATAAGAAAGCACTTCTATTTGTAACTCATGATCCTCTTGTTTCACTTCTTTCAGAGAGAAGAATTGTAATGAAAAACGGGGCAGTATCAGAAGTAATTTGTCCGGGAGATTCTGAAAAAGAAGCATTGTCTGAAATATTAAAGATAGATTTGACAATGTCTGCTCTACGTGAAAGAATCCGCTGTGGTGAAATAATAAAAAACATTCAGCCGGCATGAAACTTATAGTTATAGCAGGGCCACCCTCTGCAGGAAAAACTGCTGTTGTCAGGCAGATAATATCAAAATTTCATCCGGATAAAAAATGTTCATACCTAAAAATTGACGTTGTAAGAGCTTTTGAAGACGAAGAGCTAAGAAATGAATTTAATATACCTACAAAAAAAGTTTATTCAGGAGATGTCTGCCCGGACCATGCCGGAATTTTGGTTATGAAAGATGCAATAAACTGGGCAGAAAAAAACAACTCACAAATTCTCATTGTTGAAAGTGCAGGTCTTTGTCTCAGATGTTCTCCATACACAACGCAGTCACTTGGAATTGTTGTATTAAGTGCAATCTCAGGCACAAATTCACCTCTTAAGATGTCTTCAATGCTTGCATTGTCAGACATATCTGTTGTCACAAGAATTGATCTGGTATCCCAGGCAGAAAAGGAGGTTTTCCGCGAAAAAATAAAGGAAGTAAGAGAAGACCTCGATATAATTGAGACAAACGCTATCTTTGGAACAGGCCTTAAATATCTTTTCAGAGCAATTGAAAACCTCACCGACATAACTAATCCGGATGAAATCACATTAAGAGGAAATCCCCCGCTTGGTGTCTGCACAGTCTGTGCCGGTAAAAAAGAAATAGGCTGGGAAAACCATTTTGGTGTCATCAGAAAACTGGACTCGGATGATTTTTTCTTTAGGGGAGACTGAGATGGAAACCGGCATTTTGGATGAAAAAATCCTCAAAGGATGGAAAAATCCGGGGAAAAATTGCGGGGCATGTGGTGAAAAATCCTGTGAAATGTTTGAAAAATCCGTAATATCAGGAGAAAAAGAACTAAAAGACTGTCCCTTTTATAAAGAAAATAATTCCGGATTTTTAACTGATACAAAACAGTCTGATAATCCAACAGAAAAGTCCTGCAATAATCAGGTATACTCAGGATATGACATACTAAATATACAGTATGACTTTGTTCTGCATCCTATCCCGGATGAGCCCTCAGCAAGGAAAATAATTCTTCCGTTCAGGCCTGAACTTGCTGAAAAGCTAAACATTCAAAAAGACGACATTTTGCTTGGAAGACCTCAGGGTGCAGGCTGTCCTGTTCAGCACATACTCTCAGTAATAAAAGCTGATTTTCTGACAGGAGTTATCACATCGCATGTTGTAAGTCCGGTTATTGCAAGAGAAAATCCCGACAGAGTTAAAGAAATACGTGCATATCATATTATTGGTTTTGAAGGAATAGCCCAAAACATAAATTCAGAACCTCTGTTTGGGAGAAGACAGAGGTTTCTTCCAGGCTTTTGTATGATGAATCTTTGCCATACCGGCGTTGTCAATATGTGTGTCAATAAAAAAACCGGCCTGCATGTCAGAGTGGAGGATATAAGAATAATATGAAGAGTATTTCAGAGATTAATGAAAAAATAAAGAAAGGCTGTGCCACCGTTTTAACAGCAGAAGAATTCAAGACGCTTGTAAGGGAGGGAAATACACCGTCTTTTAATGACGTTGATGTTGTAACCTGTGCAACATGCGCAGTTATGTCAGGAACATATGCACAAATGACAATTCCGGTTGAAAAGCCCGGCCTTTTCAGGAGAGTTCAGAAAATGACACTGAACGGTGTTTCTGCATTCTGCGGGCCGTGCCCGAATGAAGGACTTGGAACGGCGGATGTAATTGTCTACGCTACAGAAAAAGCCTCAAAAACATACGGCGGAGGACATCTTTTCAGGGATATTGTAGAAGGAAACGAGATTGAAGTCATTGCAGAGGCAGAAGGAAAAACATATGAAAAAACAATCTTTGGCGATGAAATAGAATCTGCACGGATGCTTACCACAAGAAGCGCCTTTAAGAACTATTCCGCTTTCGTAAACGAATCAAAAGAACCATTTGATACAATATTTTCAGTTCTTCCTTTAAAGGGTGGACTTTCAGAGGCGACAGTCTCAGGATGTGGTGAGATAAACCCGCTTCAAAACGACCATGATATGAGATATTTGAAATCAGGCGCTAAAATTTTATTAAACGGCTCCATTGGAAGGATAATCGGGCAGGGAACAAGAAGCAGTCTGAAAAAACCAAATCTTTCAGTATATGCTGATATGTCTGATATGATGCCGGAATTTATGGGGGGATTTGTCACATCAAAAGGCCCTGAGTGCATAACAACAATTGCAACAGCACTTCCGGTGACTGATGAAAGAGCAATTGAATGTCTGTCTGTTCTTGATTCGGATATTATTCTCCCTGTTGAAGATGTTATTAAAAGAAGCCACAAAGGAGATTCAGATTATGGACAAATCTGGCAGGGAACAGACATAAAGCCTGAAGTAAACCCTATGAACTGTCTGTTCTGCGGAGAGTGTCCGGCAGGGCTAAGTTGTCCCACACGTGCAATAATGCCTGGCGGAGGCATAATATCCTCAAGGTGTGTTTCATGCGGAACATGTGTTTTTACATGTCCGGGTGAGGTTTACACAATGAATATGGGGAATATTGAATACAACGGAAATTCTTCTCCTGTAAAACTAAGGCAGTCTGACAAAAGCCGGGCAAATGAGATGACAGAGATTTTGAAGGATATGATAGAAAAAGGAGATTTCACTTATTTCTAATTATTAAGAAATTAAAACTGAGGTGATGATACGGGAGAATACAAACTTGTATGTCCAAAGTGTAAAGCAGGATTTTTGGACAATTATGAGAATAAGTGCATTAATGGCTGTAATTCTCTCATAAAAGCTGATTATAAACAAAAAAAACTGACAGTTAGAAATCTTCCCGGAATGTTTAAGTTTCATGACTGGCTTCCTGTGAGAGGTTTTAGTGAGACTGAAGCATCGCCTGTTACATATAAAAGCAGTGCTTTATCAAAAGAGCTTGGAATACCAGGTCTTTATATTACATTCAACGGTTACTGGCCGGAGATAAATGCAAAAATTAAAACATGCTCTTTTAAAGAGCTTGAAGCTGTTCCTACAATGCTCAGGATGGAAGAGAGCAAAAGTAACGATACAATTCTGGTCTCATCCGCCGGAAACACAGGTCGTGCATTTGTTGAGGTTTCAGCACAGACAAAAATTCCGGCAATTGTTGTTGTGACAAAATCAGCTTTAAAAAACATATGGACAACAAAACCTGCAGAGAATGCGATATTAATCGCAGTTGATGGTGACTACACCGATGCAATTGAGTTTGGAAACAGACTATGCAATACTCAGGGTATAGTTTCGGAGGGAGGAGCAAAAAATCCTGCAAGACGTGACGGGATGGGAACTGCTTTTCTTGACGGTGCAGTTTTTGCAGGCAATATTCCTGACTGGTACTTCCAGGCTGTCGGAAGTGGAACAGGTGCAATTGCCGCAGTTGAGATGGCTGAAAGGCTTATCTCAGACGGAAGGTATGGAGATACACTTCCAAGACTTTATCTTTCACAAAATGAAGGCTTTTCTCCGATGGTTAACGCATGGAATGAAAACAGACGTGAGATAATAGAAGAATTAGATATGCCAGATGCAAAAAATTCTGCACTTGATGCATATTCTCCTGTTCTTACCAACAGAACTCCGCCATACTCACTCACAGGCGGACTTTATGACACACTTTTGAAATCAGACGGAATAATGACTGCAGTTTCAAAGAGAAAAGCAGAAAATGCAGGCAGGATTTTTGAAGAAACAGAGGGCGCTGATTTGGATAAAGCGGCACAGGTTTGTCTGGCATCACTCATTGAGGCATCAGAAAAGGGACTTATTAAAGCTGACGAAACTGTTCTTTTAAATATCACCGGCGGAGGCTACAAATTTGCAAAAGAAGAGCTTCTTTTAATTGAAACAAAACCTTTTGCAGAGGTTTTGCCGGGCGATGACGTAACAGGACTACAAAAAGATATTTTTGAGAGGCTAAAACAGCATGCATGAAAAGAGATTTTCAGAAATTTTAAAAGAATCAGATATTGAATTTGCAGTATCACTTCCATGTGACAGAACTAAAGAGCTCTGTAACTTTCTTGAGAGAGATTTTAATTACATCAATATAAACCGGGAAGAAGACGGAGTAGGGATATGTGCCGGACTTGCACTTTCAAAACGAAAATTTATTCTTCACATGCAAAGCTCCGGTCTTGGAAATTCTCTTAATGCAATAATGTCACTAACACATCTATACGGCCTTCCTCTTCCTGTGATTGCAAGCTTCAGAGGATTTTACAATGAACAAATTTCCGCCCAGATTCCGTTTAACAGCAAAATACCAGGCATACTGAGTCTTTTCGATATAAAATACACAATAATTCAGGAAGCACCAGAACTTGGGAGAATAAAAGATATTATCAGGTGCTGTTTCCTAAATTCAGAAATTCATGTTGTTTTAATATCACCGAAAGTCTGGGAAAAAAATTCGTCTCCGGCTGATTCATCATTCCCAAAAAGAAGCAGAAAACTAGAACTTTCCTTTAAAAGAGAGATCAAAGAGCCTTTGATGAGCAGAAACGATGCAATTAAAATATTATCTGAATATCTTTCAGATGAACTTTTAGTCTGCAATCTGGGTGTTCCGTCAAAAGAGCTTTACAAGGCATGCGACAGGCATGAAAACTTCTACATGCTTGGAAGCTACACACAGGCATCACCGATAGGCCTTGGAATTGCACTTGGACAGGATAAGAAAACATTTGTGCTTGACGGAGATGGAAGCATTCTTGGAACGGCTGTTCTTCCGGTGGTAGCTTCAAAAAATCTTAAAAATTTAACAATATTTGCGCTTGACAATGGTGCTTTTGGAAGTACAGGTATGCAGATGACTCATGCATGGACAAACTGTAATCTGGAACTTATGGCAAAAGCGGCAGGAATTGCAGACACTGCATCTGTTCAGACCGAAGATGCTCTAAGAAAACTTATGGAAGAGAAAAAAGACAACCTGCCCCAATTTGTTCATGTTTTGATAAAGCCCGGAAATTCCGATGCAGGAAACATTCCTCTTACACCTTCTGAGATAAAAGAGAGATTTTTAAATTGTTTTTAATTTTTAAATTTTTTTAAGAGATTTTTAATATACCATGAAACTGTTGCATGAAATATATTTTTCATGGACGTTTTTTGGCAAGCTTAAAAACAGATGTATTTCAGGAGCATTTTTCTCTGTAAAGCTCCCAGCTTTTTTCAAGCGCTGATATTGCCGGAAGCATTTTCCCGGTAAGGAATTCTATGCATGCACCGCCTCCAGTTGAGATGTGGCTGAATTTTTCATTTATTCCAAGAGATTCAACAACAACTGCAGTGTGACCTCCGCCGACAACAGAAAAATCCGCTTCTGCTGAGGCCTTTAAAAGCTCAAAAGTTCCTGTCGAAAACATACTCTCCTCAAAAAGTCCGGCAGGCCCGTTGAAAACAACAGTTCCTGAATTCTGAAGAATATCACAAAAGGATGCAACCGAATCGATTCCCAAATCAAGAACAGGAGACTTCTTTGGTATTTTATCAACAGAGACCTCCTCTCTTTCTCCATCGCTGTTTCTTACTGCGACATATTCCGGAAGAACAACTCTGTCTTTGAATTTTGAAAGAATTTCAGCGGCTTTTGACACCTCATCTGAATATCCGAGCTTCTTTATAAGATCATATGACGGATCCCCAATGTTTATTCCTTTTGCAGTCAAAAACACATTTGCAACAACGCCGACTATCAAAATTTTATCGGCAGTTTTGCATTCAAGAACGTTTTTTGCAACACTTAAAGAGTCATCTACTTTTGTTCCACCAAGAACAAAAGTAACCGGCTTTGGAGAATCACTAAACACTCTTGAAAGGCATGACACCTCTTTTTCCATGAGTGTTCCGGCGACAGATTTCATTGCAAGCGGAATTCCGACAATTGTCGGCTGGGAACGATGAGCTGTTCCAAAGGCATCGTTTACATAAAAGTCGGCCATTGATGAAAGGCCTCTTGCAAGATGAGTTGATGCTCCGTCTTCAGGAGACATTTTTATGTTCTCCTCTGCATTGAAACGTAAATTTTCAAGCATCAGTACATCTCCGCACTCCATTCTTTTGACAGCGTCTCTTGCACATCTGCCGAAAATGTCGTCTATGTATTCAACCGGCCGGCCGATTAAGCGCTCAAGCCTTTCAGCATGAGCCTTTAAGGTTGTAAAATCCTTCTTTAGCGGCCTGCTCTGATGTGTTGCAATAATTAGTTTTGAATCAGAAAGATTCCGGACTGTTGGTGCATGCTCACGGAATCTTTTGTCGTCCAGAATTATATTTGACGCCGGATCTATTGGAGAGTTAAAATCCACACGCAAAAGGACGGTTTTTTTATTTGTCTCTATATCATTAAGCGTTCCAAATCTCATATAAATACACCCGCAAAGGGATTGGAAGATTTCCTTATCTATTAATTATAGTTTGACAGTATTGGAATTATTGGTTGCTGTCTTAAAAATCAGTTGAGTCTTTTTATGATTTTTTTTAATTTACTTTTTTTTTCACTAATTTTTTTCACAATTCAAAATATATGCAATAAAACCTGATATATTAAGGCGAATATCCGGGATAATTCCGGAAAAATTTTAGGAAATATTTTAAATATGGATAATCAGGGAAAACTGGAGAAATACTTTGAACGTGCACTTTGGAATATACGCTTCGTTGTTATACTTGGAGTGATATTTGGTGCACTTAGTGCCATAGTCCTGTTCATCTCAGGTTCAATGGAAATATTTGATCTTCTTGTTGAATACACATTTTCATCAGATCTCCATATGACACATGAAGATATTCTGATTGGAATAATTGGTGCTGTTGATTTTTACTTAATCGGGCTTGTCCTTTTGATATTCAGCTTTGGAATATACGAACTGTTTATCTCAAAGCTTGAGATCGCAAGGTTAGGAGGGAATTTCGGAACGATTCTTGAAGTGACAAACCTGGATGATCTAAAGAACAAAATTATAAAGGTCATAATAATGGTTTTAATAGTAAGTTTCTTCCAGAGGATTCTTTCAATGAATTTTACCACTTCCCTTGATATGCTTGCAATGGCAATCTCTATAAGCGTCATCTGCATTGGCGTCTATTATATGGGAAGACATAATATCTGAATAATTTTTGAATGTATAATTAACTGATTTGCATTGAAAATTACTTCGTAGTTTAAATGAAAAGTTGCATGAAATATATAATTTCATGAACACATTTTTGGCAATTCATATTTTTGCATACAAAAAGATTAACATCTTCAGGCACACATTGAGCCTCATGTAAGATTCGGGCAGAATCACAAGTGCCTGATGAAAACAAAAATTTATTTGCATTTAAAGAGGAGGAAGCAGAAATGAAGGTTGTTGCATTCAACGGAAGCCCGCGAAAGCACGGCAATACCTACCGGATGCTAAAAGAGGTCCAGGCAGGACTTCGGGCTGAGGATATCGAGATGGAGATTGTTCACGTCGGAGGAAAAAAAATAATCGGGTGTATTGCGTGTGACAAGTGTATTGAAAGAAAAGATGAGAAGTGCATTCTTGAAAAGGATTTCATAAACCCGGCTATTTTAAAGATGAAGGAGGCTGATGGAATTATAATTGCATCTCCGACATACTTTGCAGATGTTACATCTGAAATTAAGGCTTTGATTGACAGGGCAGGCTATGTAGGACTTGCAAACGGCGGCATGTTTGAAAGAAAGGTTGGAGCGGCGGTTATAACTGCAAGACGCGGCGGTGCGATTCACGCTTATGATACGATTAATCATCTTTTTGGAATTTCAAATATGATAACAGTCGGCTCTTCTTACTGGAATCTGGGAATTTCAGGCAATGAGAACAATGTTGAAAATGATGAAGAAGGCCTTGAGACTATGAGGACTTTGGCGTCTAATATGGCATGGATTTTAAAGAAGATTCATGCTGAATAATTAAAATAAGCCAATTTTTTTAAATCCTGAATAGTTTTAATCCTGAATAGAATAGCCGCTGTTTTTCAGGATTTCAAATGCCGCGTCATCAAAGGCTTTCTGTGTCGGCGCTTTTATATTTCTTATTTTTTCATCCCATAATTTTTTTAGGTCTTTGTCTTCTGTCCGCAGAAAGTGCGGGCCCATGATGCGGCCTTTTATCTTCCCTTCAGGTGTTTTTATAAGAATTCTCCAGCATCCATAGCTTCTGCACATGTCAGGGCGTGTTAAGTGAACACTGCAACAGATTCTCCCCGGCGTTTTTGGATCAGCTCTTAGAAACGGGCATGCTTCAGGCCACTTATCATAGATGCTTTTGTCTTTGTACCACTCTGTCTTATCCGGGTCAAGTTTGACAATATTTTCCTCGTTTGTGTATTCGTTTCTTACCAGAAATTCAATTTCAGATATTTCACGGACAAGTGTATGAACCTGACCTAAATAACTGCAACACTCCCCGCACTGGAGGCATTCAAACGCCATAATTTCTCCTAAGACCTCTTTTTAAATTTTAATTGGATGGTATTTAACCTGATTGGAGGGTGTGGGAAGGTGAGTTTGGATTTAAAAATTCTTCATACTGAAAATTAATGATCTCTGAAGTTCTCTATTTAATCGCAGTAATTTTTCTCCTCAAAAAATAAAGCTTTGGAAAAAAAGCCTTCAGATAATCATATCTAAATACCTCTTTTCCAATATCCGGACAAAAGTGCTTAAATTTTATGTCGCATTTAAGAGAATCAAAAAATATGGCTGTGTAAACAATTTTATTCGGAAAAAAATAATCAGTTGGATATTTTTAATAATCAGATATTATCAACCGCCCAAAGCTCAATTTTAAATCCCTCTCCTGAATATAAGTCAATATCGAAATCAGCCTCGTCACATAAAACGGCAGGCATTTGCCTTACAACCCGAAATACAGCCGCGTCAGCTGGAATTGCAGGCGACATTTCAGCATCGACATCCTTTTGAATCACAAACCTAGTATTGTCAAGGTTGTGTGCAAAATACTCCTTAAAAGCCACTCTTTTATCTTCAGAAACCTCAACCCAGTCGGCGGCATCAGCAACTGTCGGATCGCACGGAATCCAGCCGTACCCTTCAATATAATACATCGCCCAAAAGTGCGTTCCGGGAGTATCAGTTATAATCATCTGATAACCGCCGGGTGCACGTGCCGGAATTCCAAGCGATCTGCAAAGTGCTGAAAAGAGCATACTCTGTGTTCCGCAGTCGCCACGTCCTGTATTTAGCATATGGGTTGACTCAGCAGTCTTTGGCTCAATTGTATCAAGCGACAAGTGCGGAACGTGGCTGTACGGATAAGTTTCAATGATGTGGTTGTATATCATTACAGCCTGAAGATACGGATTTTTCTCATCTCCGACAATCTCGCGGGCCAGTTTTGATATGTCCTCATTAATCTCTATATTCCGATCAGACTTTGTATAAAGGATATACTCAGGTGTGGTCTTGTTATACGGCATTACTTTTGCAGGGTCTACATAAAATCCCTGCTCATAAGAGGTAAACGAAATATCAGCCGAGATTAGTGTATCTCCGCTTAACTTATCGGCAGGAAGCTCATAATAGACATAACCAATCTGCCCTTCTGTTACAGGCCCGTACACGATGTATTCGCTGTATGATAAATTTGTAACAGTCACATTAGTCTGTGACTCAGTAACAAGCGGAAGAGGCATCCAGACTTTTATTATTGCGCCATCTCTTAAAAAATCCTCAGGAATTAAAAGGGCCGATGTTCCCTCATAGGTCTTCGGGTTGAAATAAGGTGAACTTCCATCCGGCTTTTTGCCTGACAAAACATCGCGTGACAAAAAGTCAAAATCTATTCTGTCATCAATTACTCTGATGATTTCATAATTTTCATAAAGGTAGTTTGCGGCAGTGTCATAAAAATACAAAGTCTCGCCGTCAGATTCAATCTTCTGGGCGGAATCTTCAAGCCAACCGGAAATTTCCTCATCCAAAATTTCAGGCACTTTTTCTTTTAGGGAAGCATAAGCTTCTGATTCATTAAGTGAATACTCCACATATGATCTAAGTGAGACAAAGCTTTTTGTCATTGCTTTTTTGGCATCATCTAAAAGACCTGCGCTTTCGTAAAGGCTTTGTGCCTCTAAAAACTTCTCCTCGGCGGTTCTATAATCGCCATTACTGTATGAAACAACACCTTCATCATAAATGGCATCAGCCCTGGATTTCGCATCATCAGAAACAACATAAATATCATCTGTGCCCGTGCAACCGCAAAACAGCACAAGACATAGAGTAAATACAGATAAAACGAGGAATAAAACCGACTTCATAAAAGGAGATTGATTTAAAAGACATAATATTTTTCCATGCCACTTCTTAAAGATACGAATCAGAAGATACTTTTCCATCTCTTAAAAGAATCAGCCTTTCAAAAAACTCCTTATGCCAGGATTCATGAGAGACCATAATAACAGTCCTTTCAGTCTCCTCGTTAATCTTTTTAAAAAGCTCAAGAACAGCCCTTGAATTTTCCGTATCAAGATTTGCACACGGCTCATCTGCAAAAATAATCTCCGGGCTGTTTACAAGCGCCCTTGCTATTGCAACTCTTTGCTGTTCACCTCCGGAAAGCTCGGCCGGAATATGATTAGCTCGTTCCCCAAGCCCGACAAGGCTTAGGTATTCCATTCCTTTTTTTTCAGATTCTGCAAGAGACAGACCTTTTGCCATTGCAGGAAGAATAACGTTTTCAAGCGCTGTAAGTTCAGGAACAAGTGCATAATCCTGAAATATAAAGCCAAATTTTGAGAGACGGAATCGTCCCTTGCAGTCATCGCTCATAGAAAGAACGTCTTTTCCAAAAATCCTTATACTTCCTTCTGTCGGTCTGTCTAAAAGACCCAGAATGTGAAGAAGTGTCGATTTCCCGGAGCCTGAAGGCCCCATAATCCCGACAAAATCCCCCCTTTTAATCTCAACCGAAACTCCCCTTAAAGCACGGACCTCAACAAGCCCCATCATATAGGTTCTTGTAATATCTTCTGCGGATATAATTTCAGACACCTCTCATCGCATCAAGAATGTTCTCCCGCGTTATCCTCCATGCCGGAATATATCCTGCAATAGCCGATGAAACAAATAAAAGAACTGTATTTTCTACAAGTGCTTTATAATCCACAATAGGAATTACATCTCCGTCAGGAAACTCCATAGGATATGCTGTAAAATAGGCAGTCATCATCTCAAGCATCAAAAATCCAAGTAGTGAGCCAATCAGGCATAAAAAAATCACCTGTATTACATATGAATTTATAATAACACTTTTTTTTATCCCGATTGCCTTTAAAATTCCAATCTGCTTTCTGTTGTTAAAGGCTCTTATAGTGGTCATGATAAATATCAAAACAACGGCAATGAGAAGGCTTCCGGCAACGCTTATCTGGTTTATTATATTAAAAGACTCAACAGACTCTGTAACTGCATCGGGAAGGGATTCCTCCCAGGTCTTTACATCCTCGCCGATGCCAAACTCAAGTATATTTCTTCTGACAGCATCTACATTCACATCGTTTCGGTATGTTTTTACAAGCACTTTGTCTGCAACGTTGTTTTCGTATCCAAGAACAGAGTTCATCTCATCCCAGGTTACAATCGCCATATAATCAGCAGTCCAGGATTTTGTATTGAAAATTCCCTTAATCCTGTATTCACGTACAACTCCGTTAGAGTAGTCAACAATTACAGTATCACCAACCTCTGCACCACCAAGAGAAGGATAAAAATCCCCGGTTTTGTCCTTTTCACCTGCAACAAGCCTACCGAGAATTATAGAATCCATATCCCCGCTTCCAAGGTAATTGCCTTCTTTCATCACCTCATGAAATTTCGTGACCTCCTGTTCATCCCTCGGATCAATTGCTGTAATCCCTATAGTCACGGATTCTTCCTCCAGCTGAATTGATGCAGGAGATTCATACCAAGCCGATGCTCTGACAACACCGGGGATACGATTCAAAGCAGGCATAAGTTCATCGAGATTTTCGATATACATGTCATTTTCGCGGGGCTCGATTACTATATCCGATGTCAGATAGTCAATATTCTGCTGATTGAAAATTGCGATTGAACCTGCGATGATTGAGGGCAGAAATATCATATTTGTAAGGACAAGGGCAATTATGAATATATTCATAAACAACCTCCCGATGCCTCCGCGTTTGGTTGCCCTGACAGCCAGAAAAAAAGATACCCTCACGTCATCAAGCATATTTAATCAGACCTTTTCTTCATCTCTCTTTTTGTAAATAAAGTAGTAATACCCGCCGGCCGCCAGTGCGATTATAACTAATAGTAAGACAATCAGACCTGTTTCATCCTCTTTTTTCCGGACAACAAGTGATAATTTATTTTTCGATTCATGAGTGCCTGTGTCGTCCTCCCACGATACTGTAAAATTATATGTGTATTCCCCTGCATTTCCGGCATCAAGCATAAATACGGCAGGAGCATCATTTCCGGGACGGATTTTTCCGATAAATGCTTCTCTCCCTCCTGTAAACGGCAAATCTATCTCTGCTTTTGTTGATTTGGCATCACCAGTTCCTGTGTTTTCAATCCTGACTGTAAGGTCAAACCTGTCGTTTTCCATAACCCTTACAGGATCGGTTTTTAATGATGCAATGGCAATCTCGCTTTTTCCCAAAACATTAAAGACAATCGCAGAATCATGCCTTTCAGTTGTTCCGTCAACAACGCTGTATGTGATAATCAACGGTATTTCAGAAATTCCGGTCTCAATATTTTTATCTGAAATGAATGAGACATCAAACGATTCTGATTCACCTGACCGAAGAGAAGATATATGAAACGAAGAATTCCCTACCGGTGCAATGGATGGAGAATCTTCAGCAATTTTTATGAGAATATCTTCTGCTGTGCTCTTTCCACTGTTGTAGATATTTAATGAGACAAAACTGTCTTCTCCGGCGCCAAAAGATGTTGTGCCGATGCGGGAGATTAATAATACCGGTTTTTTAAGCGATGATACCGGCATGTCAACATTGACAGGGATTGGATAGACAAGATTTCCCGAGTCTTTTACTCCGACACGAAGGGTCACATAAAAAATTCCCTTCTTCTCAGGCGCTTTAATTGTAAATGCCAGCTTTACAGACTGCTTAGAGCCAAGTTCACCTGAGAATGCAGAGTTTCCGCCTGTGACCTCTATGTCTTTTCCGCCGTCAAGAAAAACTCCGGTTATCGCCGGATTTATATCAGTCTGAGTTGTCACAAGAGAGTCTGAAACAGTCTTTGTAGAAATAGATGCTGTGTTAGAAAGTGTAACAGTAATCATGCCTGTATCGCCGGGCATCAAAACAGAAGGTGACACTTCATAGTCAGAGAGTATCACAGTCGGCTCATTTAATCCGGCCTGGGACATTCCGGCCAGAAATAAAGCAGACAATATCAAAAGTGCAGTTAATTTTCTCAATTCTATCCCCCGCATATTACCGGATTATGCCGGATTATTATTAAAGATGAAGTTCGGGTGCTCATATAAAAAATAATGACTCTTGTTTAATATAATAATTTTTGGTCATTTTTATAAATAATGTTTAAATAAATTGATGAATCTCATATGTAAAAAGGAATAAATCTGCCGCGAGTAATCCCTGAATATAAAAAAGAAAAAAGAGGCCGGAAAAATCTCAGACCAGGAGATGGAAAGGTACAGATAAATTAAAGAGAATCTTTTTTATTTCTGAAAACGACTTAATGATTTGATGAAAAAAAATTATATTATCGTATTTTTTTCAGGGGTTTTAATATCTTTATTTCTATACTTAATTTCAGCTTACTTAACAGCAACAGGACTCATTGTTACAGGAACACTTGCACTCCTTTTTTTTATGTCCGAGTCTGCCGAAAATATAATGCAAAGACCAATTCTTTCAGCGTATCCAAAACCGGGCAATAAAAGCTTTACAGTTGTAAATCTTGGAAATAAATCTGCACTTGATATTTCAATTAAGGTTTTGCCCCACAATCTTGAATTTTTTATAACAAATCTGAACAGTGATGAAAATTACGATATCGAATGCGAAAAATTTCTTGGAAACAGCCGCGTTTTTTTCACCTACTCTGATGATAAAGGCAAAAGCTACGAAAAAAAACTCGAATTAAAATCAGATATAGTAACTGATTATGATCCAACAAAGCCCCTGATTCCAATATTTGAATGAAATCTTTTCCCTCCTGATTTTAGATATAACCTTCATTTTTCTGTTTTTTTTCTTTTATTCTTCTATTCATCTGTTATATTGGTTGTCTGAATTTTTTTCAGTACTCGCTTTTAACAGTTTTATCTGTTTTTGCTCAAAACAATAATCCCATATTATTTACATAAATGGTTACTCAAGTATGCTTGATCTGAAATTTATCCGAAACAGCCCCGATATAGTAAGAGCAGATCTTAAGAAAAGGGGAGATGCTGAAAAGCTTTCATGGATAGATGACCTTCTCTTAAAAGACATCAAATCCCGTGAGATGCAGACTGAAATAAATACTCTCAGAAACCGCAGAAATATAATAAGCAAAGAGATAAAAACTGCCAAAAAAGAAGGAAAAGACATCTCCACTCTTCTTGAAGAAGCCAAAAATCTCCCTGCCAGAATTAAGGATATGGAATCAGAACTCGAAGAGATAAACAAACAAATAAAGTTCTACCAGATGCGGATTCCAAACATCCTCCACGAAAGCGTTCCTGTGGGAAAGGACGATTCCGAAAATGTTGAGGTTAAACGCTGGGGCGAGCCGAAAGTTCCTTCATTTGAGCTTAAAAACCACGGTGAACTTATTGTAGAAAAGGGCCTTGCCGAGTTTGAAAGAGCGGCAAAAATCTCCGGCGCCGGTTTTTATATGCTGAAGGGGAACTTAGCGTTAATGGACTTAGCCCTTCAGCGCCTTGCAATCGACACCCTCACACAGCGTGGCTACATACCTGTAATTCCGCCTTACATGATGAACCGTGCCGCATATGAGGGTGTAACCGATCTCGCCGATTTCGAAAACGTGATGTATGCAATTGACGGCGAGGACGAGTTTTTAATTGCGACAAGCGAACATCCGATGGCGGCTATGTACATGGGCGAAATCTTTGAGGAAAAGGATTTACCCTTAAAGCTTGCCGGAATTAGCCCGTGCTTCAGGCGTGAGATAGGATCGCACGGACTTGACACAAAGGGCTTATTCCGCGTTCACCAGTTCCACAAGGTCGAACAGTTCATCTACTGCAAACCGGAGGATTCATGGGCACTACATGAGGAGCTTTTGAAAAACGCTGAGGATATCTTCCAGATGTTAGGTCTATCCTATCACGTTGTAAACATCTGCACAGGAGATATCGGAACGGTTGCGGCGAAGAAATACGACATAGAGGTCTGGATGCCACGTGAGAGTGCATACAGAGAGGTTGTCTCATGCTCAAACTGTACTGCATACCAGTCGGTCAGGCTTAATATCCGGGCAAGGGATGCTCACGAATTTGAAAAAAAATACAGTCTGCACACCTTAAACAGCACAGCGGTTGCAACAACAAGGACTCTTCGTGCAATTCTTGAAAACTACCAGGAAGAGGACGGAACGGTTGTAATTCCTGAAGTTTTAAGGCCGTATATGAACGGTGCAGAGACTCTCTAAATTTTTTTATAAATACTGCCCGCCAAATCCGAAAAGAAACAAAAGAATAACAGAAATACAAAACGATAATATGAATAATACAATTTCAGCCTGTTTTATGGGTTTTTTCAATTTGAATAAATAAACAAACCCTGTCGATACAAGTGAGACAGAAACCACCGGACTTATCCATATCGGAAATAAATTCAGGACGCAGGGTATTTCATTTAAGTATTGCCATGGCAATGCAAAAATCACTGCTGAAATAAGAAGAGCTGACGGGACAATGATTCCGGCACATTTTTTAAATTCTTTCTTCGTTTCATTTAAAGATAAAAATACCAGTACTGCAACCGATGCCGATGCAACAGACCAGCCTGAAAAAGTTATTGCAGGAATTAAAAATATTAAAAGAAAAACAAAAACTTTTTTTGACTTCTGACTGTCAAAAACTCTCCTGGCAAAAATAAAAAGACCCATTGCCGATAATGAAAGAAAAAGCGGACCCGCAATATCACCTAAAACTGTCAGATAACGTGGGTAATATCCACTGCACATAAACTGTGCTGACTGAAAATAACAGGGATATATGACGGATGCAATAAATACTGCAGGAATTATATCTTTTTTTTGCAGGTATCCTTTGAATGCGATAACAGGTGTGAGAATTATTAAAACTGCTCCTGCCGTCTGGAAAATACTGCCTGTGAGATTCGATTCAAATAAAAGACCGGATGCTCCGGTAAACAGCACCCCTGCTCCAGAAGTTATCAGCAACTGTATTTTTTCATCTTTTATCTTCATTAAAACAAGATATGAAGTAACAGAAACTATCCCAAAGACTATGCTTAAAAGAACAAGCGAATTTACGATATTATCAAAAATATTAATCAGAATATTCATTTACAAACCCCTGACTTTTTGAAAAGATAATAAAACCCAATCATTACCAAAAATCCGGCAAGGACGGGATAAATGCCATAGTCATCTGTTTGAACATTCACAAGAAAAATTACGGTTAAAAAAACCAGCCATCCAACAAATCCTGTGAATAATCCAATAATTTCCCATTTCTCACAACTTTTAAAGAGATACATTCCAAATGTGATGAAGAGTGGAACAGAACCTATAATAAGCCACTGCATCGCTAAATTTGAAATCCAGATGAGATGAGTTGAAAAGCATACTTTTGCAATATAGTTTCCGATGACTGAAAACAGAAGTACATATGCGAAATAAAACACGAATCCAACCGCAATTCCAGTTACTTTTTGATTATTTTCCATTGATTTACCCTTCAGTTATCTGTTAATTATCCAAACCTTCAGAATTATCTGCATGGGCAAGATAGTCCTGTACTGCAGGCAGTGGCTCACCTTCAATCCTTACATCGCCTGTCCTGTATTCAAAATGATATACTTCTCCATCACTATTTGAATACGAGGCGCTGTCAACGATATACTCCTCACCGAATGCCCGAATTGATGCCACAACCGAATGCTCGCCTGCCGTCAGAACTATTTCACTTTCAGGAAAGCCGTCAAGGTATCCGGTGTAGGAATAAATGCCTGAAACCTCCCGCGGTGTTTTTATTGTAAAACCTTTAAGAACCATCAGATACGGTTTTCCTTCAATTTTAACAGACAAATTATCCCCTGCAAACAGCTGTTTTCTGATCTTTTCTATATCAAGGATCACGAGATCGCAGTTTTCAATGGTGCTCTGTATATTGAGTTCAGTTCCATTTTTATGCGATTTTACAAGCGTCGTTGCACCTGTAAAATCAACAAGAGGAACTTCTGATTCACCCTCTCCCGATAAAAAACAACAGGATTGCATTGATTCACCACAAAAATATACCACACATCCGATTATAACTAAAAATATAAGCGCCAGAAAAATTCCAGTCACAACTGGTTTTTTATCAGTCCATTTCATGATCTGGCCATAAGAATAAAGTAATAATCCCCGTTCCAAAATAGGGCCTTTCTTATGTGGTTGCCCTGACTATCCCTTTCAACGGAATATTTTGACATTATCTCATCTGTCGCCTTTCCCCGGACTGACGCATGGCTTATAAACTCCCCACCGTCATCGTTGATGTTTTCAAAAAGCTCTCTTAGGGCCGGGTATCTGTTGAAATCATCATCTGTTATCTCTACAATTTCATAATAATCCAGGTTCTCCTCTGACACTTTTGCAAGCGACATCGATCCTCCAAGATCGCCTGAGAGCAGATGCAAAAAGAACATAAATCCGGATATTACGACAATGAATATTATTAAAACTGCCAGAGCAGTCTTCTGTAATTTTTCCATATTAACTCCTCCTAAAAATAATCTCAGCTTGCAATACTATTGTTTTTAATGCCAATAACAACCGTAGCAGAGTCTATTGTTCCAAATTCATTTTTAACCATCATCACATACCCTGATTTATCTATAAACACCTGATAAGCCCTTTTTTTTCCCTGCTCATTTGTAACTGATATTTTTACAGAATAAATATCTACACCATTCATCTTCACAGGTCCTGAGCCTGTAACTTTGTAATCGCTGTTATTGATAAGAGAAACAACCTCCGGATTGTTTGTTGCAATTGAAATCAGTTCATCATCTGTAAACTCTTTATCAAAAACACACCCTGAAGAGAGGATTATTCCGGCAATAAAAAATGCCAGCAACCAATTTTTAGTAATTCTTTTTGTAAACATCATCTAAATCACATATAAACTGCTTAATACCTTCATATCTGAATACTGAAATCAGAAAAATTTCCCACAATCCTTTTTTGATTAATGTCCTCTGATTAAAATATAAATTAGAATTATATATTTTTTTACATTGGTTCACTGAACTGTTCATAAAAAAACAGGTTGATTTTTGTCCAGAGACTTATATTTTGTATATTGAAAGAATTCATCAGTCGCCGCGGATCACCCTGAGTGTGAAAGGCGCAAAATCAAAACCTCCTGTGGGTGTTCTTAGCTGTGCACTAAAACAATAATCCCCTGGTTTTACCGAAGAGTCAACATAAAAAGACATATCAAGAAAATAATCAGCAAAGCTACGGGCTGTAAATTTCTCAGGAGTCACAGATACCTGTATTCCTTTTGGCCAAGAGGGACGTTCATCCTCCCCAATAGGACCGTGATTCAGATTACAGGGCACTGTTGTTAAGTTCATTGTTACTATACCTGTGTCAAGTTCACCGGTGTGGACAATAAACTGAGCTACTCCGGTTTTTCCCTGTGGAACAACAAGCATATCCTGAGCATAATCTCCTGATCCCTGATAAAAATGATAAAGTCCCGCACCACTCATAGGCGTGCCGTCATTAATCGCCACTCTTACCCAGTCGTCAGTAATCGCATCAGGCAACTCTTCGATGTCAGCATGTATATACAACCACAGATTATCATAGTCTAAATCAGGCTGCATGTGAGCAGTCACCTTTGATGTGTATGTCTTCCCAGGCTCTGCTTTGAATTCGTCCGGTTCGATGGTTACGGTAAAATTACGGGGCAGAGGAAGAGGACTTGTCTCATACAATCCGGCCACACGCGTTATCTTATACTTCACAGTTCCGGGTTTCATGTTCCTGGAATAGAAGGTATAATTTATGGAGGCAGACGGATCGGGCTTTTTTACCCATTTTGTTCCGTCATAATCAAACAGGTAAATTAAAAATCTCTCCCCGTTAAAACCTCCGATGGGCAGTGTCAGCAGATCAGAGGTATAGTCAGTACTGCCAGAAACAAGAGCAGGGTGTAGTGAGTCAGAGTAATTTTCTGTTTTAATTATTCCGGGCTTTTCAACAGCACCCCGGGGTTTTGATCCAGATGGCGGGAAAAGGGAGAATCTGCTTTCAGGAATATTGGTATTCACTTCAATGCGGTTATATTCGATGACATCGTTTACGGTATCCGACGGGTAATATGTGGTGATGTTCCATACGAGGCCTGATTTTGGATCTATCCAGGCTTCTATTTTTGAGCTTATATAATCAGTGTATTTATCCGACCAGGGTTCTGTTAAAATTTCTATTTCATACAGCATCCGGCCATCAGCCGTTTTTGTATTGGTTATTTTAAATTCCTCATCCCTTACAGCTCTTTGAATGACAGCCTGATAATCATGACGGGGAAGATACGCTATTTCCGGCTGGATTTTGTAAGTATTTTCTTTGGCGTCATAGCTAACTCCTGTTGTTTTGTTCATTAAAAGAAGTGTTCCGGGTGCATTCTTTTTACTGTCCATATATTCCATACGATATTCTGCGGGAGATTTCCAGTCAAACAGAATAGTGCCGTCTTTTGAGGAGGAATATTCTGACTGATAATCCTCAATTTTTCCTGCATTTTCCAGATACTGAATTTTTAGTTCACCTGCTGAAAGGTTGTCGTACTGACCGGATGTACAGCCTGAAAGAAGAGAAAATGTCACAAGAAGCAGAAATAAACAGGTTAAAATTAAATTTTGGAAAATTTTCATAGTTAAGGACTCACGATATTATTATCAAATGATTTGAATCTAAATCATATAATAATTTTCACACATTTATATTTGAATATCAGACGGATTCTCTTATTTAATGAAAATATATTCAGGAATTAAAAGAAGACACTCCGCCTTTAAGGTGGCATTCTAAAATTTTCAGGATTTTATAGCATAAACATATTCAGTAAATGAGTCTGTTAATTCACCTCTTGCTTTAGTTCCGCTAAAAACATATACGGGAACTACCTTTTTTTGTTCATAGGTTCCTGGTTCCATCCAGTAACCAAGAGAAATGTTATTAATAGTAATTTTGTCATATTCGGCAAGGTTTACCGGATATACAGTATTTTGTCTGCACAAATCTTCATATGCATCCTGAGCTTTTCTTAACTCAACATTTCCTGCCGGTTCAACCTCTCTCCAGGATTTTACCATCCCTAAAACTTCTCCGCTGTCACCAACAATTACAGAAAATTCATCACCATAAACCGGGATTCCGTCAAAATTTCTGGCATAACGAACAGCATTTGTTACATCATAGGATTTTTCCGGCTCAACTGCTCCGCTTTTCCAGACCTGCTGCTTCTGATTTACTTCTACATTTTTAACAAAGGCATCTTTTTGATAAGCCCCTGTCTTTAAAAGGAATTCATTCGCAATTTTTATTGCTTCTTCTTTTAAAGGAAGAACCGGCTGTTCTTCAACACTGTTTGGAAATTGTTTATCAGGAATTGAATAGACTATTGCACCTGATTTTGAATGATATGAAAACTGCCTTTGAGGGTCATAAGAATTATCAATAATTCGCATTTCACCTGTTTTTTCATTGCAGTATTCCAACTCTCCATTCAGACCAAACAACCCGGCAATATCGGCTATCTCTTCTGAACTCATTTTTTTGTTTTTTACGTTATATGACAAAATTTCTGTTTTATTTTTTGGATAACCTGTTTTTAGTATAAATTCAGGAGTAGAGCTGCTCCTTGTGTTTGGTGAATTTTCAGAACTATAAGCAATTATTTCAGCCTGTTCAGACATGTTTGCAATTATTTCCATTGATATTGCAAAACATCCTAATAAGGTAATTGCAAGAAATGTTCCAACAATTAATTTTTTTCTCATTTTCTATATTCATTTGATCATTACAATTTCTCATTTCAGTGCCAGCTGTCTGATATATGATAATTAACACTCATATTGGAATATCCCATATTTTCAAAAGATACGGATGCATTTTTAAAAGATACGGATTTGTGGACTGATGACTTCCATATCGGCTCGACGAACATAAATTTTTTATTTCCTCCGCCGACATACTGGAGATTGAAATCTATCGGCTCATCATATGAAGAAAAACTGCCGTTGATATACACACAGCTTTCATATTTTCCAGACTCTTTTTTTGTGAATTCTTCCAAAGTAAGATCTCCGGGAATATTAATGACAGGCATCAGGAGTCTTGGTATAAATTCCCTGTCAAGTTCTGCCAATAAAATATTCAAATCTGAAAGCTCAGATTTGGTAGTTCTTAAAACTAGCATCTCACCATATTCCGTATCTTCAATTGATTTTTACATCCATCATTGCAAACCAAAAATATTACAACAGTTAAAATTAACAAAACTGTTTCATTCCCTCCTCCAAATATTTGATAAATACTCCCCATTCCATTATTCCAAATAGTTTCCTCTGAGTTTTTCGGCAAGTGCTTCATACTGGGAATTAATTTCTATTGCTTTTTGGAGGCATTCTTCTGCTTCGTCGTATTGTTTCAGATTGAATAAAGAAACAGCCTTAGAATAATATGCAGGAGCAAATTGAGCGTCACCTTCGATTGCGGTATCAAAATACAAAAGCGCCTCGTCATGCCCATTATTTGCAGCACACTGCAACCCTTTCAGTGTCCATTCCAGCGGGTTTTCCGGATCATTTAGATATTTTTTCGGGTTTTCTTCGTATTGCGTCATCCACTTCTGATGGGTCACATTCTCATCTGATATGTATATCCTTCCATCCATGGGAGGCATACTATTAGTGCATCCTGTTGAAAAGACCACTAACAATATCAGGATATATATGATGCATCTTTTTTTCATCAATACTCATGAAAAGTTGAATCCAGGTCTTTATAACGTCTCTCACCATGTACTTGAACTGTTGTCAGGAAAAAACAGAATAATCCGCGATTTTGTAAAATCTGATTTATCTAAAGAGAAAATAATCCGAATAACTACAGTAAAAAAACTAAAAAGAGATATTTACAGGAATTATCTGACCTGCGCTTTGGTAAACCCAGATCTTTGGTAAAACCACATAACTAAGATAACCTAAAGCCCCGTAAAATCCTCACTGTCCCACTTTTTAAACCCGCTTTTCATTAAAAGCCATGCCGGAATCAGCATAAGAGCTGAAAGATATGCAAAAACAGGATTTGCGAACGTAAGCCCAAGGAGAATAAGGATAACTGGGCCGGTTACAAGGATGTACACCAGGAAAACCCTCACATTATAAATCATAGCCCCTGGTGAAAGACCGCAGAGCCTCACCATCAGAGAAAGCTCAAAGAAAGATATTGAAAGGCACAGCACAGCGGCGTTTGGAAAACTCCCCACACTGTCTGACAATACAGCGACAAATGCCAGGAAAATCAGGGGAACAACCTGTAAAACAGTGAAAGTCTTTACCTTTGCCGAAATTACCGATGATAGCTTCAATGGAAGGAAGTAGTAGGCAGAAATTGAGTCAAACTCCGTAAGCCATGTGTACATCGTTGATGCAATAACGCCTGTTACAACAGCAAGTGTGAACAAAATCCCGGTCTGCGGAAGATACTGATTTACAAACGACATCACAAGCCATATCAGGCATAAGGGAAGCACAAATGAAAACAATGTCTGTCCGATTCCGATTCCGCTCCTGTATAAATCAATGAAATCCTTTGCAACAAGAGTGCTGCCGGAAAAAAACGAAATCTTCTCCGTAATAGAACTCAGCTGATTTTTATATCGCTTTTCTGATGCAGAATCATAAGGCGAGTAGAAAACAACCGACAGGAAGAACAGAACAAAAATTAACAGCAAAGAGATTAAAAGCCCTGAATATGAAAACGAAACGAAAAGGTTTGCCGGCAGAAAAATATATGAAAGAGCAGACACCGGACCAAACATGATGCTTACAATAGCAAAACCTGCCAGTAAAAAGATGAGAACCAGATAAAGCGCTCTTTTGCATGCCGCATATACGGATGATAAGAGAAACACAGTGCAAAGCCCTGTCAGGAACGCAAGCGAAATTGTAAGGAATAACAGACACGGCCAGAACAGGCTGATGTTCATAAACGGCGATGCAATTAAAAATCCCATACAGAAAGGAAGAACCCAGAGGATGAAATAATATAAAATATCCTTTACAACAAAGTTTAAAAACAGAATTTTCTCAGAGACCGGAAGGCTTCTTGCCGAATATGCAATCAGGCTTGACTGCCCGAATCTCCTGTTCATAATTTCTTTTCCAAGGATTCCAAACGAGCCGACCATTATTCCCATAAGGAAAAACTGGGCGTGGACAACAATGCTTAAGATAAAAGTGTCCATCATATTGCTTATCAGGGGAAGAAGAAACGCACCCATAAATGCGATTGCAAAAATCAGCACAGGAAACAGGGCGAAATTTAAATTTCCAAACATTGTTGAGTGCATCCGCCACTCTTCCTTAAACATTGCCTTAAAAATGGTAAGCAATTTAATCAGCTCCGTTCGACAAGCTCCATAAAGAAATCATCAAGGTGTGTGCCCTTCTCTTTAAGAGCGCTGACTGTACCGGTGTAAAGGAGTTTTCCCTTATGAAGAATCGCAAAATCCGAGCAGATATCCTCAGCGATTTCAAGGATGTGCGTCGATAGAAAAATCGTATTTCCGTCTTTCACATAATCTTTAAGGAAATTCTTGACCGTCCTCTGCATCACAGGATCAAGATTTATAAGAGGCTCATCAATCAGTGCAAGCTTTGGTTCATGTAAAAAAGCCTGAGCAAACATAAGCTTCTGCCTTGTACCACGGGATAAATCCTTGCATAAGACATCTTTTTTATCAGCGAAATCAAGATAGTCAAACCACCAGTCTGCCTTTTCTTCAGCTCCATCAATGTTTCTGATTTTTGCAACGAAGGCCAGATATTCAGAGGATGTTAAAAAGCTCGGCGGAGTCTCCTGCTCGGGGATGATGCCGACTGCGGCTCTGACACTAATTCCGTCCGTTACGGGGTCTTTTCCAAGCACTTCACAGCTTCCGGATGCAGGTTTTATCTGACCGGTGAGCATCTTAATCATTGTTGTTTTTCCTGAGCCGTTTGGCCCTAAAAGCCCGAAAAGACTTCCCTTCTCAACACAAAGGCTTATAGAATCAACGGCTCTTAACTCCCCGTAAGTCTTTGTCAGTTCTGTTGTTTTTATAACCGGCGTCACTTCTCTCCTTCCTTTTGCTTAATTAGATAAATTAAGATAAATATCTGTTTATTGTTGCTTTATTTTGAGTTTCAGGATTTTAAGATTACCCGCCTCAAAACGATAAATTCATTCTTTAAAGGTTTCAGCCGGAAAAAATTGAGAATTAAATAGGAAAAAAACTAATCCTTAAGCATCCACTGCCTTATTTTAGACCCCGTTATGTAATGTGTTGGGATGTTGTCGTCATCGACAACTACTGCAAGCCTCAGATTTTCCGAGTTCATCAGCTCATATACATATGCAAGTGAATTGTCCGGCCTTACCTTCCTGTATATGCCGGTTGTCTTCTTCTTAACAGCCGCGTTTTTATCCTCTTCAAGATACTTTTTTACATTGGCAACAGTTTCTTTTTCTTCATCTTCAGGTTCTTTTTTAGATTCTGAGACGCCTTCACTTTTCTTTTCAGTCCTTTCAATTCTGTATCTCCAGAATGCCTCTTCCTCATAAACATCAATGAGCTTTCCTTCTTTTGTGACTATGACAAAAAACCACCAGTCCTTAAATTCGTTCATCTGAGTGTAAATCTTATCAACAGAATCATTAAGGCACCAAACCTTCTCAATTTTATCAGGGTTTAAATCACGGATTTTTGCGTTCAGCAGTTTCTCTTTGGGAGACATCACCTTCATCTCAAGCATACCTTCTTTTGCAATCTTCATGCTTTCCTTTCCAAAGAAATACGCCGTTCCTGCTCCTATCCAGACACCAAAAACAGTAGTTATTGCCGCAATATAAGTTTCAGTAAACTTAAGGATTGAATCGGTTGTTGCATCAGCACCGGCGATGAAAATGCGGGGCAAAATCATGCCGGCAACAATCAAAAATGTCAGCAAAAACAAAAGCACTATAATTATCCAGTATTCCCGCTCACTGGAAATCTGTTGAATGAAATTTGACTTTTTTTCTTCAGCCATTAAAATATAACCCCCCTTTTGAAATTAATCCGCCTTGACAGAAAAAATGATTTTACTGCTTATTAATCAGATTAATTTTTGTTTCTTAGAATTGAAACATAACTGGATAATATAATTCAAAGTATATATATATTTTTAGTGTCAAAATTTTAAATTCCCTTTCCTGTTACTCTCATTATTCCAGGAATTATATATCATGAAGACTTGTCAGTTTTCATGAAACAAAACGAGGATAAACCCGTCATCCTCTCCGGGCCGTATCAAAACCTGTAGATGTATCTTATCCTTCCATATAATTCCGGTAAATTTAAAAAATATGGATTTTTTAAAACATCCACGGCGACAGGCAGAAATTTAACCAGGAGTTTTTTAACAGAATATCTGAATTCAATATCTCCAGATTGAGATTTTTCAGGCGTAGAATCGTTAAAAAAATATATTTATTTTCTGATTTTTCTTATTACAAACAGAGAGACTGTCAATCCGGTAAAAGCCACAATAGCACTAAAACCAGGGGATGCAGGTGTCTCTTCGGTTTTTGCAGACTCTTTTGAATAATAAAGAGTCTCGTCAAAAGACGGAAAATGGGACACCGTCCATATCATCTGATTTCCGTCAATGCGGATATTGCTGACCGATCCTGAAACATCGATTTTAGAGGTTTTTTGAGTTTCTGGATAAAGCATTATTATCTCTGAATTGTAATCTTTCTTTAAATATCCCCAGCCGACAGTTTTGCCGTCTGTAAACGGCGAGTTGATTGATGACTCCTTCTCCTGCTTAGTAAGTGAATCCGCGAAAGCGCCTGTTTCCGGATTTAAAAGCTGTGATTTGCCTGTTGATATTGTATATAGATACGCCTCATAATAAGTACCCCTGTCATCGCCTTCAAAAACCACTGTTCTCTTGACATATACCACGTAATCGCCCGCCATAGCAAATGAATCTACACCTGAGGCGGATTCGTTTCCATGCTCATAATCAAAAATAGCAGTATCAAGACCGGATTTTACATTGTGAATGCGAAGGGATGTCATATTGTCATAGAGAATATTTTCCCCGTCATATATGATTCCGGAATCATCTCCATTTGTTGAAAAGACCTTCTTTGATTCACCGGTTTTGATATCATATATGTTAAGTTCTGCATCCATTGAGGTTTCAGATGAGTTAGACCATAATATCGTTTCACCGCTTATCTTGGGCCATTCGGCAGTCCCCGGAAAGGAAAGCGCCTTAACGGAATTTTCCGGAATATTCATAAGATAAATCACATTGGGCTTGGTCTCTGTTTCCACCTCTTCAAAATCAGGAAGAGGCGTCTCAACCCATACAGCATAGTCTCCTGATACGTCTTCGCCTGTAACAGACATTCCAGAAGACGGAGTCCCAATTATGCTTTTCTTACCGGTTTCTACATTATAGAGAACAATCCTGTTATCAGTGAGGTTCATGCCCTTAGCTGCCAGAAATACAATATAATCACCCGAAATCTCCCCGCCGACAACACTTGCATTTTCATAAGGTATTTCTTTTGTATCCCAGACTGCACCTGCTGATACAGGCACTGCCAGAAGGACTAATACCAAAAATACAGAAATTAATACATTGAATCTGCATTTTCCAAGAATCTCTTTCATTGTCTAATTAATCAGGGAAGAACAGAATAATAACTTTCTGTTTGTATAAGGCACAAAATGATTATATTTTTCTTTTCAATTCCGTATAAAATGACAAGGCCCTGATGATGCATATTTAAATTGCACAAAGGAGAAAATAAAGATTAAACATGGAGTCGTGACCATGAATATAAAAAAACTCTCTGAAATATCAAAAAAACCAATACTATATGAAAAAGGAAATGCTTTCATGTGGGATGATGAGCATATCTCAAAAATCCTTCTTGAGACACACTTAAATCAGGACACTGATCTTGCAAGCCGAAAGCAACCTTCAATTGAAAAAACAGTCAGCTGGATTCTTGAAAAACTTGGAAGAGACAATGCGGACATTCTTGATCTGGGCTGCGGTCCAGGGCTTTACTGTGAAATTTTTGCAGAGAAAGGTCATAGTGTAACAGGCGTTGACATCTCAAAGCGTTCAATTGAGTATGCAAAAGAAAAAGCTTCTGATAAAGGTCTTGATATCACCTACATAAACAAAAATTACCTTGATATTAGTTTTGATGAAAAATTTGACCTGATTATGATGATATTCTGCGACATTGACGTTTTGATTCCGGATGAAAGAGACAAACTTCTGGATATTGTCTTTAAGGCATTAAAGCCCGGCGGAATTTTCATATTTGATACAATGAATGAAAAGACAGCTGAAATCATGAAAGACGGTGAAAAAAGCTGGGAGGTGACAGATGCAGGCTTTTGGAAAAACGAGCCATATCTGGCAATGTCTGAATCATTTTATTTCCCTGAAAATAAGGTCTTTTTAAACCAGCATATTATCTATTCAGAGCCGGAAGATTACAGGACATACAGGTTTTGGACGCATTATTATGATTATTCAGATTTAAAGCCGGTATTAGAAAGAGCCGGATTTAAAGGTATAGCATCTCATAAAAATATCCTGAACCAGGAGGATTTCTATTGCAGTGAGGCAGTTACGTTTTATGTAGGAATTAAGTGAGGAAATTAGTGAGTTTTATTAACTAATTCCTTTCTTTTTTTTCCTATTTTTAGATTATAAATTACTAATTTCTACAAGCACCCGGAAAAATCAAAAATTCTAATCTGGATTTGTTTGGCATTCTGATAACAAAATATAATCCTCCCCATTTTCACCTTTTTTCATAGCCTGCAAAGAATCAGGGGATTTGAAGGGAACAGGATTGGTAATTTCAGTCCCTTCATTTTTAGTTTATACACTATTTTTTCAAGATATTTCTTTTTTTCATGTCACCAGATTGTAACTTTTTTCATTGTCAGGAAATCGTTGTCTCCAATCCTGATTGAACCACTACCTGTCTGATCAATAACTGGTCTTCCAGTGAGACCTATAACACTAAACCCTTCATATCCAAGTTTTGCATAGCAGACATTTTCCGGAAGCATTATTGACTGTAAGAATCCTGTGGATGTAGACCTGACATTGGTTCCTGAGGGTATTGATACTGAAATCCCTATTCCTCCTGCATTAACGCCTGTTCCAACCTGTAGATTCTGGAATGTATAACCCGGTGCCGGCTCAAATGTTACTGTAGTATATCCATTTGATCTGATTTCTAATGGATATAGAATCGGTTTTTCTCCGTGAATATATGTTTTTACTGTCAAATTACCTCTTTCTGAGCAGTAAGTAGTAATTTCTCCGGTTGCTTCAGGATAAAATAAACCTCTCTTTTCGTCTGCTTTTTTTGTGTATTCTTCAAGAAGTTTTAATTCGTCTTCTACTAACGGACCGGTAATTCCAAAGGAATTTTCGTTAAATATTATTGCTCTGTCTCTTAATTCAGGAGGAATTTGATCTTCCGGTTCAGCAGCGATTTCTCTGACTGATTGACTATAAACCTTTGACTGATAATTATATTCGTTAACTATTGATGCAAATAACACACATGCAATAATCAACAACATAAGCAGGCAAAAAACCCGTATGCCTTTTTTGATTTTCATTATTTTCACCTCTTTTCGTTTTTAACAACCAGCATTCAAACTTTAATTTGTAATAATAATCTCACATTTCATTCATTTTATCACTACATAGTAATGGATAAACAAATTATCATCCAGAGAAAAGAAAAACCAAATGCAGCAGCCAGATATTTTTTTGTTTCAAAAGAAGCAAAATAGCCGCAAAGACCACCTACTCCAATAAGGCTCAGGAAATAGAGAACAACTCCTAAAATCCAGTCTTCCTCCAAAGGACTCAAACCTTTCAGAAGAATACTGACAATCATAAGCACTGGAAGAGGTAATGCTCCCAGAAGAATTGCATTTAACTTTTTTTTCGTATACCAGCCATAAAAAACTGCAATCAAAGGGAAAAATGCCAATATGAATATTATAATTGGCATGATTACAACCGGCAGAATCTGAATAAGATAGATTAAGAAATCTTTCATTCCTTCTGATATCATAATTAAATCTATTTTTTATCTTTAAACTATGACTGGCCTATAGGAATCTGGTAATAGGTGCCGTTCCAGAAAACATATCTGCCAATAAAAATGTTTTCTCCAGTGCTGTTAATTTTTATAACGGGGCCATATAGATTTCTGAAATCCTCTATCTGCTCATATTCAAATTTTTTAAATTCAACTGAGCCTCCCTGGGGAGTGTTTACAAGTTGATTTAGAACAGGGTATTGCTCAAAATCTGATTCAGTTAAATATAAAATTACTGCTTTTGTGTCTAAATCTGCTTTCTCAACTGGAAACGCACTGGCAAAATAGCTTAAATCCGGTTCAAATATCGCCGTATAAACTAAAACTGCACAGTATGATGTCAGCGACAATACTACCACAGCCAGAATAAACAAAACGACTATTTTTACTGATTTAATTGCATCTTTCATGGTTCTTTAAAAAAATGGATTTAATTATATCTATAGCCCGCAACCGTGCTTTTTGCATCTTTAATAGCCAATGCATTATCATGTGTGGCATCTCCATGGTAATTTGGTGATGAATATTCCCACAGATTAAAATTGGTTCCATAATAACCACTTTGCATAACGCTATATTTGGGGATTATCTCTATTTCGCATCAAATTCCTTCCTTGCAGCAATCTGAAAGGGAGTCTGATTTCTCTTATGGCTGCGCAATCAATATTCCGTAATATCCTCCCTTCCAGTATATTGTCCCGGGGCCAAATTCTTTTTGTATTTCCTCCGCTTTATCCTGACTTAGACTTATTTGATTAACAAATATCGTTTTTTCGCCGTTGAATTCGTCTTCACCGGTTGGAGTTACATTATAAAAAAGCTCTCTCAATTCCGGATATTTGATGAATTTTTCTTCTGATAAACTAATTAATGTCCTGTTTTCAACATCCACCAGATTGCTGTTTATCTCAATTAAGTCCACCTGATATGAATCAGGAAAGATGAAACCCAAAATCAGGGCAGGTATTACAAGTAATGAATTCGTGTAGATCAAAACCGCAATTATAGCAATAATGATAATTCCAATAATAATTTTAGTTCGTTTTTCCATTTTACTTCAATCCATTTAATGATGTGAAAAGAATTTGTAGTGAATATGAATTCAAATTACAAATTCTTCATTTAAATTTATTCCGTCCTAAACAAGACCTGCTATATTTTGCTTGACTGCGTTAATGGCTCCTGCATTATTACAATCTGAATTGCCATGGTAACTTGGTGATGAATATTCCCAGGTTGTAATGCCACTTCCCAGATACATACTATACATGACAGTGGTCTTGAGACCAGGAGTAAACCATGTATATGCCTGATTAGGAACACCTGTGCCTTCGTGATTAGCGTCGAAGATATGTCCTATTTCATGGATAATACAATACAATCTCGCATGATATGATCCATCATAAAAGATATCGATGGCATTGGAATCGGCTACCATCTGTGACCATGCATAACGGCAATAATCATGCCATTCTGGATGTTCGGGGTTATCATAACAGCTATATCCCCATGAAGAGCCTTGTACTCCTGCATCATTTCCACTTCTATCATTTCCTCCAAGGTATATCGCAATATCTGCATTCTTACCATCAAGGTAATTTGGTGAAAATGTGTCTTTGAATAATCCTAAGGGGTCAGTAAATTTTCTGCTACTTGATGATAGAGTGTCTTTTTTTGATGAATCATACTTGGCAATATACAGGGACACACCTATATCCGACCTTTGGTATTGATATGCTGCCTGAGCCATGTAACTTTGTGCAGCAGATACCCAATTTGATCCAAGACCATAAAATTCATTATCTGTCGCAACTAGAACATATACTGATTTCCAGCTTTTAGTTGAGTCTGAGGCGATCATCTGATCGCCAGATACTTTTGTGGGAAGATTCATAATCTTTTGTTTGTTCATATCAATCAAAGATTCATCAGGCTGCTCCATATCTTTTGAGGAATAAACAATATGAAGAGGCATTACAGTTTTCATTGTATATTCCCTGTTCTGAACTGGTTCTATGAATATAATTTCATCTTTAAGCTGAATTGATCCATAAATCAGAGATTTGTCCATACTTTCATCAAATGTAAACAATGCTATGGAATCATCCAGTCCTTTTACGTATCCTGAATATGAATCAATTCCATCGTCAATATCTTCAAAATTCATTTTTTCAAGGATCAGATCATATTCTTTGCCATATATTGAAACTTTTAAAGAATTGGTTTTGTCTGTTTTAACATCTGCTTTGCTGAACTGAACAATATCGTATTTAAGAACAGTAGAAGGAATGTTCAATTTTCCATATTTATTTTCGAGAATGTCCGTACTCTTACTTTCAGGATCAACTTGTGTTTTTAAATCAGTTGTATTTCCAATAATCTCAAAAATAGCTTCTGAAGAATTCTGTAATAACAAATCTGAATTTTTCTCTTCCGCAGCACTAACCGCCGGAACAAACATCGCTCCTAATAGTGCCATTACCAATAGCAGGCAAAAAGCCTGCATACTTTTGTTTAATTTCATTTTTTCACCTCTTTTCGTTTTAACAAAAGCAGGCATACAAACTTTAGTCTGCGAGAATGCTTCTAAGATAAAATGCCGGTTGTATCAATCGGTGGATAAATCACAGGAAAATAAGGGAAAAGGATTGGTTAAGTCAGTCCCTTCTTTTTTCTGAAATTTCACTTGATTCTTTTTTGGGACAAACCTTTAGGGCTGTCCACACTGATGGTTTTGTAATGAGGTTATAAGTTTTTTATGTGTCAAAATTCGTCACGTTTAATTTAATCAGATTATGAATAATTTCCTTTTTTGTAATTAGAAAAAAATTGAAAATCCTGTATTCTTATCCAAACTAATTTTTAAAGCCATCAATAACGTAATTATGTCCCTTGTATCTGAAAGTGACTCCGTAAAAATTCTCAAAAAATATTCTTTCTTCATCACCTGTCAGAGATTTTGTTGTCATATACTTTGGCTCCAGAATTTCTTTGATAAAAGGATAATCCTCAAAAGTTTTATCTGTGACATTAATTTCTTCATATCCCTGGCTGACAAGCTCCTCAATAGTGCTGTTTGGCGGATACATCCATACAGTGCTTTCACTTACATTTATCAGCTCCATGTGATAACCATGGAATGCCGGAGTAGATTCTGTAGTTTGTATAACAGCTGTCGTTTTTTCAGGATTGGATGTATTGATAATTTCACTTTCAGACTCATTACTGGCGTTTAAATCAGAAATAAACATAAAAACAGCTGCAATAATTATAACTGCCATAATTATAGCAGGTATTAGTTGATTTTTTTTCAGAATATCAAAAAAAAGTGAAATAATTTTTTTAGACATAATAATCTCTTACAACATTTCTGGTATTATATATTCTCAGCGCATTGTTATGGTAATAATCCCCATTGTAATCATTTGATGAATATTCATAACTTGTACTTCTTAAAATTGGTGCCCATACAACAGACTGTGTTGTTGAGCCTGAGTTCCACTGGTATGCCCTGTTATAATTTTCCTGAATTTGACCTGGCTTTAGGTATTGATGATCAGCATCAAACAGGTGTCCTATTTCGTGCAGAGTTGCAACAGTCCTGTCATGAATATTTGGATCATAAGGAGAAGGATCATCAGCCATCTGTACCCATGCGTATCTCCTCTTTCCAGCATTACTGTCATCATATCCATAGGTTGCCCCTACGCCCCAATCTGGATTTGTACAGTCATAGCCACCAAGATATACTGCAATATCTGCAGATTTTGAGTTCAGATAATTTACATCCACATGGCCTCTGAAGGTATCTAATGGATTTTGTACAAGATTCTGGGCATCAGCAGCAAGTTCACTTGCTTTAGATGAATCATATGTGGCAATTAGATTTAATTGAATATCAGATCTTCCAAACTGGTTATTGGCCTGAGCAATTATAAGCTGAGCTTTAGATTGCCAGTCTGGCTCATCATAAATCCATTTGGCATCTGTCATAACAAGTATTCTTACATAAGTAATACTTTTTGTAGCCTTTTCTTTTTCCTCAATTTTAGCCTCTTCACTTCTAATTTTCAACTCATCATTAGACATTGTGGAATGTGCGAGATAATCTTCAATACCATAAAGGTAATTTCCCTCGATTTTGATATCTTTTACCATATATTCAATGTGATACTTATCTCCGGATGGATCTTTTGCAGATAAACTATCAATGCAATATTCTTCTCCATTTATAATTATACTTGCAAGAAATACAGATTCACTTATAGTAAGAACAATATTACTATTATCAACACCTTTGAGATAACCATTGTATGAATGTGTTTCAGGATTCACTCCTTTATCATTAACAAGTAATTCATTCAATATCATTGAATATTGCTTACCTTCAATACAAACTGGTAATTCCCCTTTTTTAAAAATTTCATTTCTAATTTCAGGAATATCAAATGATACCAGATCATATTTCTCAATAGTATTGTCAATTTTTAAATCTGATTTTATTTGATTAGCATCTATCTGCTTTGTATATCCTTCAAAAATAATCAAAGGAGTTGATAAATATTCTTTGTCGTTCTCTTCCGCAGCACTAACCGCCGGAACAAACATCGCTCCTAATAGTGCCATTACCAATAGCAGGCTCAAAATCAAAACCCGCATGCCTTTTTTCATTTTCATTTTTTTACCTCTTTTCGTTTTAACAGCAGGCATACAAACTTTAGTCTGCAATAATGCAGAAGGACCGGAACTGAATGTCCTGCTGGTTTTTTTACCAGTGTAAAATTTTTGTAAAAGAGAAAAAAAGATTAATTTGTGAAATCAGGTATCTCTCCTTCCCCTCGGAAAATTTCACTGGACTGGTTCTTAAGCAAATTAAAAAAGGGTTTAATCAAAGGATTATGCCTTTGGAATTTTCCCCCCGAACTAATTTTTGCCTAAGGAGTTATACCTGCTCTGACAGAATCATCGAATAACCAAAACCCAACTATACCAGTTGAAAAAAATAAGAATTTTCTTAGTGATATTTGAATAGGTCAAATACAATCAGTATTAAGAACCATTTGCATTGAGCCAAACGGAAATATATATAGCCCGCCCTATCTCCGATTAAAAAGAATATAAAGTCATTTATTCTTCTCTTACTATGTCCCTGAACTGTTCTCTGAAAAAAAATGGATGATTAAAATAATTTATACTGATCTTTAAGAATTAAACTGACTGAGTTTGATTAATTTGGAAAAAGGAGATGTTTTAATGTTTTTTACTGCCTTTGCGCCTTTAGGATTTAAAAGTAATACTCCAGGACCTATTTTCTCGCATTAAGTCAGATTTGCTTTCTCAAATTCGAGATTTTCCTTTATTTCATCAGGAAGATTTTCAATGATAAAAGATTCAAGACCTGATTTAATATAGTAATGCCCTGATTTACCTGATTTTAGCACAGATAGAATTCCGGCATTATCTATTTTTTTAATATGCCATGTCACAGCACTTTTTGAAAGGTTTAGTTCATCCCTAAGATCAGTGTTTCTTATCCCCGGGTATTTTGTAATCAATGTAGAATAATAACTATATTTTTACTTTGATGAATTGAGTTAATAAGGAAATATCAATAAAAAAAGATTTTAACTCAAAAAATTGGAGGTTCGTTAAAACACTTTAGAATGTCTGTCTGATTATTATCATATATCTTCAGACAATTTTCAAAGATTGAATATGAACTTGTTTTTTCAAGTAATGAAAATAAATTTAATTCATCATCAGATTTTTCCAAATTTCCTTCAGATGTTGTCCTGGAGATAGCTATCTGATCAATTTTCATATTTTCTCCGTCAGCATAGTATGTGGCAATAAAACTAGTATTGAATAAATTGCCTGTAACTTTTCCATCAGGACTAAAGCACATTATTGGATATGAATCATCTGGAATTGGATTTTCCTGATTGTTATTAATAGTGTATGAAACAGGATACCAGTCATTAAAAAATAATTCATTTGGAAGATCTGAATAAGATAATATTACTTTCCCGTATTTATCAAAAAAATCTATCTGATTAATCATAATAAAATAACTGTCAATTTTTTCAAGTAAAGAAAAATATAACTGTGTTTCATTATTTGTTTCTATAAGGATATCAGATTCATTATATGTTGATACAGAATTTAACTGAATGTTATCATCATTTAAGTGATATCTTCCGGAATACTTAATAGAGCCAATACTCCCTACAATGCTGTTATTTTCCAAAAATATCAAACTTGTTGAATCATTTAGGAATAAGAAGGAAAATTCAGGATCACTATAATATAAGTGCCAATTTTTTTCTTTTATAGATAAGGACTCGTTTTTAAAAATCAAAATTTCACAATAATTTTGGTCAAAAAGGATCAACGAGTTATTATCAACCGAATAATATGCGGCATTTAATAATAATTCTTCATATCTATTCTCTAATGCCATGATTTTTTCATTTGATATCAAATTCGATGACTTAAAATTGGAAATATCAATTTTGTTTCCATTTAATTTAAAAGATCCAAAATAGTAATTGCAGCCAAGTATTCCACTTAATGTATTGTCATCAGTAAAAGCACATATCAAAGAAGTTTCCTGATTAACAGGCTCCAATTCATTGTCTAATAAATATTGAGACAATATCCATGGTTTTTCTCCCAGTTTTGATTCTTCACTGGAATCTGAAGAAACCAAGCAGAAGGATATTGCAACGATAATAATTATTGCAAAAAAGAATACAATTAATTTTTTTCCCATTTCTCATTTCCTATATTCATTTAATCAATAAAATTTCTCATTTCAGTCCCAGCTATCTGATATCAGATAATTTACACTTGCATTGGAATATCCAATATTTTCAAAAGATACAGATTTCCTGATTGATGATTTCCATATCGGCTCTATAAACATAAACTCCTTATTTCCACCACCGACGTACTGGAGATTAAACATTATTGGTTCATCAAATGGAGAAAAACTGCCGTTAATATTCACACAGCTTTCATACGTTCCAGACTCTTTTTTAGTAAATTCTTCAGGAGTAAGATCTCCAGGAATATTAATAACAGGCATTAAAAGTCTGGGTATGAATTTCCTGTCAAATTCTGCCAGTCTGACATCTAAATCTGATAATTCAGATTTGGCTGTCCTTAAAATCATCATTTCACCATATGCTGTATTTTCTATTGATAAATTCCAGTCAGGATTTAATCTGTAAACATCAGGTTCATTATTAACTCTTTTCAGCAAACTTTCAGAAAATACAGATTCCCCATCAATGTAAACCGGAAGAGGAATCATGATTGTAGTTTCCCCATTTGCCTTTACGGAATCAAGACCTGATATAGTTATGAAATAATTATTATTACCTACTGATCCTGAAACAAGCCAGGCAGGAATACACGAAGCAAATAATAATAAAAAAAAACCAACAATTACTACGGTGGCAACAAAAAGTATTTCTTTAAGTCCAAATTTGTTTTTTTCAGATTTATCTGTCATAGTTTCACTTTAATTCCTTTATAATAAACATGCAAACTTTATTCTCCAATAGTTTTTTTAGTTCTTTTATTTTCACTCTCTTTCCTGAATCTCAATTTTATTAAAGGATAATTATGAACCAACATCATCAGCTGTCTCCTTTATTTTTCGCATAATAATGCACAGAATAAATAAAGAAATAAGAATTTCAAAAAATATGCCCAAATATGATATTAAGCCGACAATAATCGATGTATCGTAATTTATTGATAAGTTTGCATCCTTAAAGGCTAAATCAAATATCCATCCGAACAATGGGAGCATGCTTTGGAAAAAATCTGGGGGAAGCGGCTGACCTTCAATTAATTCCGGACGGATAAAAAATGCAAGATAGGGTATTGCTGCAAGCGGGAAAAATAAGGCTTCAATCATTTCATATTTTTTCTGAAACGTTTTTTCAAAATAAAAAATGGTAATTACCGAAGGGCATGCAATCGATAAAGAAAGCAATAATAAACCTAAGAGAATTACAAAGTAATTTTCGAATTGCAGATGGTTCATGGAATATGCAATTATAATGAAGGTTACTGCATAAAAGGTGGAAACTAAAATTATTTTTTTAAATTTACTATTTAAATTCATTAATAAAACATATAGTGACAGAGATAATAAGAAGGGGAGAATTATTAAAATAAACATAGTGATCATGCTTTACCCCAACAGTAATTCATAAAGAGTTTGGATATTGATTACTATATATAAAAGCGATCCCAATATTAATATTGTTCCTGCTATTATGCAGTCATACCTTTTAAAGTAACTATATGATCCAATTATTCCCAGACAAAAGCCAAAAATCAATCCTCCATAGATATACACTCTGAATGGACGATCAAAGGTTAATGTATACCATATTCCATCAAATATTGGACATAATAATCCACAGATAAGCAATGGTATGAGAATTGATTGTAGAGGATTTTTGTTTTTCCCAAACATTAGAATTATAATTGCAGGAAAAATAAGTCCAAAAATTAAATAAGTTACTGAAAAAAACATTGGATCCATGCCAATATTGAAAAAATAATCAAATGAAAGGACAATTCTTATCATTAATATGGATAGTAGTAATGCCATTCCAAGCGAAAAATCTAGTAAAAAAGGATATTTTTTTATTTGATTCATAGTAATCAGGTACCTAGGACATTTCAATTGTTATTCCATATCCATCATGGGTGTTGTACCATGGGCTTCCCGATTCTCTATTTTGGAGATTTACATAATAATCATCTGCTACATTTAGGTTTTGTGAAGTAAATGATTGAATATAATGTCTGCCGTCATTACACCCATCTTCGGGAACTACATGGGATAAAGGTAGTCTGAATTCATCAATATGGCAATTACCATAAGTCCAGTCTCCTTCAACGGGATCAGTAAATCCATCAAATAATACAAGATGGTACCTTAAAAATAAAGGATTGCCAGCTTCTAATTGGTCTCCAATAATACCACCACCATGTGAATCACGCCATACTAATTGACTTGTAGAAGGGCCACATAATCCATATTCAGTAAATCCTAAAGCTCCAACCCAATCTCCTGTATTTTTAAGGTCAGAAGTGATTTGTGTTCTATCTGTATTAAGAAAGATAACATTTACGGGTCCGGAATTTGGTGATGTAAGAGTGTCTCTGTTTCCATAAGGCCAGAAATAAATATTACTTGTTAAATGTGTAATTTGAGTGGAAACTTTTGCATCTCTGTTTTTTTCCAGCTCTGATGATATCTTTTTATATTCATCGGAAAAGAATTTTTCGGCTTCAGCTTTCCCAAACTTTTCGCTTAGATACTTGTAATATTTGGAATTTTCCAAACAGAAATCATTATAATTATCATATTGACTTTTTTGAATGATTGAGGAATATGTCCATTGTGCTTCCCTAATTTCTTTCTTTCCGTCATTGAAGATTTCCGCACTAACCGCCGGAACAAACATCGCTCCTAATAGTGCCATTACCAATAGCAGGCTCAAAGCCCGCATGCCTTTTTTCATTTTCATTTTTTTACCTCTTTTCGTTTTAACAGCAGGCATACAAACTTTAGTCTGCAATAATGCAGAAGAACCGGAACTGAATGCCCTGCTGGTTTTTTTACCAGTGCAAAATTTTTGTAAAAGAGAAAAAAAGATTAATTTGTGAAATCAGGTATCTCTCCTTCCCCTCGGAAAATTTCACTGGACTGGTTCTTAAGCAAATTAAAAAAGGGTTTAATCAAAGGATTATGCCTTTGGAATTTTCCCCCCGAACTAATTTTTGCCTAAGGAGTTATACCTGCTCTGACAGAATCATCGAATAACCAAAACCTTATTCGACGATTCTGTCAGAACAGCAATAAAGAATTATTTAAAATTCATATTAATGACAGGAAAAACATCATTTTTACTGGCAGTCCTTTTGCTTGCGGCATTATTTATTGTGCCTGCAACAGCCGGCAATTTAATGGATAAAGTTGAGAACAATGAAATTATTGTCATACCTTCAGTAGACAAATACAATCCTGAAATATTCGGTACAAAAGCACAAAACCAGATATCACAGGGAGAAACATTTATTCACTCAAGATATGTATGGCCGTTTACTTCAAAAATTGATGTTACACTGACCTGGAATGAACAGTATGGTGATCTTGAATTGTACGTTTATAAACCTGACAATACTCTCTTAGGACATTACAATGATCTGTATGACAGCTCAGTTAAAGACGGTGTGATAGATATTGATATAAAAACGACTTCAGGTTTTCTTCCTATGGGAAACTGGAAAATTAATGTATACGGCAGGCAGGTCATTGGATCCTCCCTTAGTTATTCATTAACATGATAAAACTAATAAACAACAATTTTATATTTTAATTTTAAAATAATTCCAAATGGATCTGAAGGGGGTTGCAATAGCATTAATTCTCATTTTTATATTTGCTTATATCAATCAGACCTCAGTCAGCTCAAATATTGTTGTAACTCCAAGTGAAGACCCCGTGGATTTTTCGAGGGAAGATGTGGTTACTGTATCGGAATGGTGGGAAATTCCATTAAATTTTTATGCAGTGTCATATATTGCGGAAAAAATTCCATTTTTGATTCCACTGGCAAATCTCATTGCAGTAATGGCAGGTTTTCTTTTTGGAATCAGGTTTATAAAAAATAAAAATGTCCTCGATAATGAAAAAAGAGCTGAAATTTTCCAGATAATACAGGATAATCCCGGCATAAATAAAAAGGGTATTGAAAATTTAACCAAAATTAATTCTAATTCCCTTGAATACCACCTGAAAATGCTTGAAAGCAAAGATAAAATTACGTCCCAAAAAGAATCAAAAAAGAGACATTATTTTGAAAATCACAATAAATACAGTCAGGAAAACCAGCTTGCAAGAATGATTCTGGACTGCAGTAAAACAAAGGAAATTTTAAATTATATTTCCGTTAATCCGGGATGCACCCATAAAGATCTGCTTGAATACACAAAAATGTCAGGCTCAACAATATCCTGGCATACCGGAAAATTACGGATTGGAGATCTTATCGATATTAAAAAGGACAAAAATTCCAGCCACCATTACATAAAACCAAAAGCCGGATTCCTTTTAACTGAATCTCAAAATCCATATAATACTAAGGATTATTTTGACGATTCAGTCCACAATTTATAATCACTGCATTGAATTTTTATTCCAACCTAACTTTGCCAGTTAGAGTTCAATCCCCCTCAAGATACTGTCCACTATCTCTATTCGATTTTTTCAAATTTTTGTCAGGAAATAGAATTTGACAGTTGGCTATTTTACTACTTTAAAATCATGAAATGCCCCAGTCATAGAGTAAAATCTTCGTATTTATGGAGTCAAAATTCGAGTGAATGTACTTTTTTGTCTTTCTTTTCCACAAATCAATGGTAACTGTCAAATTCGATAATGATTTTTTTATGAATTTTGTAGATGTATGCTTCATTTCCGGGATTTCAAATCGAATCAGTGAAATAAAAAGCTGTGCAATAAATCCGATGATTAACGCACCATAAATGCTGTTATCTGTCCAGACTCTCAATGGTTTAATTTCAATTTCATTCTTTAAAGAGTGGAATATCTTCTCAATCGAGTCTTTTTTTCGATATGTATTTAGGGCCTCAACAAGTGTCAAATTCTTACTTGATTTCAGACAGAAAAATCCTTCTCTGCCAGTGATTAATTTATCTTCAAGGAGTTTTACAGCTTCATCCTCTGAAATTTGAACAAGTTTTGTCTGGATGGAATAATCAACATCAACAAGCAAATTATTTATACGAAACTTCTTAGGGAGTTTTTTATTTTTTTCAATACATTCCTGAATCGTTTTTGCTTCCTTAATCTGTTTCACAACTTTTCTCGCCCTGGATTCAAGTTGTTCTTTCTGAAGTTTCTTTGAAAAATAGAAGTAATTGATGCTGTTTGGTTTCACAATTTTAATGCCGCGAATGCCGGCTTCATCATCAATAATTTCAGGACTATATTCTTCGAATTTTGCAATTATCTTATCATCACTTTTGTTAAGCTTCTTTCCTGTGATATACTGCAGGTTATCGGAGCGAATCATCTGAGTATTATCAATGCTGTTTGCACCTTTGTCAAATATTACTAGAGAATCTTCTTTTAATCTATCTTTTACCTGAAGATACGTCTTTTTGAAATGTTTCTGATCGTTGAGATTTCCGGGTTCAACAGTCATTCCTATCGGAATATTGATTGGATTAGCCAGTTCAGCCAATCCAATAGTTATCTGTTTTTTGTCAGGTCTGTGATCCCGACTATATCCATATTTACCAAGTTCTGCTTTATTTCCGTGAAGAACTATACTGGTCCAGTCCATGTTGATGTCGGTGAGATCAAAATCATACCTATCAAAGATTCTATCCTGAATATCTGAGATGATTTCTTCTCTGTTTGCTCCGATTGTTTCAAGAAGACGATAAATCGTTCTTTCACTGAAAGAAATCAGGTTAAATATCTGCAAAACCTCTAAGCGATTTATCCATCCATGTGAGCGCTTGATGCTGAAATTATCAGTCAGCTTGTAACTGATAAGCGCGATAAGTAAATCATCGATACTTATTCCTTTTTTCTTATGCTTGCCAAAAATTTCTGAAAAATTAAGTATTTCATATAGTGTTTTGACAAGCAGGATGATGCCAATAGGAAAGGATATATTGTCATTAGGCTCAACTACATAGGTTCTTAGTTTTGTTTGCATGTTTGATCATTTGTAACATCACTAAGAACAGTCTTATTTCTTTTTAATTGGATTTTTGAGCTATTTATTCAAATCATTTGATTGGTACTTTATACGTAAGTGGCAAACTTAGGTTCCAAATTATTTTTTTCTAAAATGTTACCGGGCAGAATTCAATATTCACCTTTAAATCCTGATTCAAAACCAAAAACAAGTTAATCCGGCAGAATAAAATCTCTACTATGCAGGGAGAAATATTTCTTTTACAGGACGATAACAGCCTACTTGAGATGAAAGAGGAAAAATATGTATCCGAAGATCTTTTTCAGTCTCTTCTGGAGGATTATCCCAAACTTATCTCAGGGGCACAAATAAATCCCAACTCACCAAGACGCTGGATTTTAATTAAAAGGGAGATGGGAATTCCTGACAAGGATAACGGGGCGATAAGATGGTCAATTGATCATCTCTTTTTGGATCAGGAAGCAGTGCCGACTCTTGTTGAAGTCAAAAGAAGCACTGATACAAGAGCGAGACGTGAGGTAGTCGCACAGATGCTTGACTATGCAGCCAATTCGATTCAGTTCTGGAAAATTGACGATATTATTGAGTCTTACCGGAATACCTGTTCTGAAAGGAGTCTTGATCCTGATTCTTATCTTGAAAATATTCTAAAAACAGGAATGAGTCTGAATGAATACTGGGATCTTGTGGAAGCCAACTTGAAACAGGGAAAAATTCGGATGCTTTTTGTGGCAGACATAATCCCACCTGAACTTCAGAGAATTGTCGAATTTTTAAATGAACAGATGAACCCTGCCGAAGTTCTGGCAATGGAAATTAAGCAGTACACCGGACATAATCTGAAAACCATGGTCTCAAGGGTTGTCGGAAAGACGATGAAGGCTTCGGATATAAAAGCAGTTCGCCGCGGAAAACCAATAGAATGGGATAAAGAGTCAGTTATCGACCAAATACGTGAGATGGATTTTGAAGAGGCGGCAGAAGTTGCAGAAAGGCTGATCAACTGGTGCGATGAAAAAGGATATACGGTTAAATACGGAAACGGACCAAAAATCGGTTATTTAAATCTTGGTTTTACCTCAGAAGACGGTTCATTTTACAAATTCTTTGAAGTTGAAACAAAATACATCAGAATCGTCTTTAATTATATCAGAAATTACCCGCCATTTGACAATACTGAAAACAGAATGGATTTGATTTCACGTTTTAATAAAATAGAAGGCGTCTCTTTTAAAGAAGATAAGCCGGATACTTATTCAAATTCACAGCTTTCCCTGCTTTCCGGGGAGGAAAATCTAAAACAGTTTTGTCAGATTTATGAATGGATGGTAAATCAGATTGAGAAGAATTTCTCCTCCATTAAAAAATAACTCTTCAATATTTTTTATAAGGGATTTCTCACTAAGTTGATGTAATTTTTCGATATGTTTTTCCAGCTACAAACAATGCACCGAATATTAGTGCGGAAACAATTACAATTTCTATGTAAAGAGAAACAGAATTCATGATAAGAAACCCTTCATCAGTAGAAGAAATTGAGGTTAACAGCTGAAAAACAGGTGATCCTGAATCACCACTGCCACCGAATGCCATTCCAAATCCATATAAGAAACGTCCGGCTATTGCAATCGCGGACACGCAAAAAAGAATTTTTTTGAGATACCGGTCAGGAAAAAATCTCTTCATTATCAAAAAAGATGTCAGAACACCCATTATTTCTATTACCAGATTGATAATAAGCGAAAAATAGCTGAAATACGGTATAATGACACAGAGAAATAATCCAGATACAACCGGTACAGCCGTAGTAAATCTGCTCACAGGAAGCTGTAACTTTTGTAAGGCATCATAAGCCAAAACAGACAGAGCTCCACAGCATACAGCAGGTAAGATTACCAGAAGAACCAAAAAAATAAACATTCCAAAAATGGCACCGGACAGGAATATTACAGATAAGTCCATGTTAAAATACCTGTTAAAAACATAAAAATAAGTGTCTAAACCTTATTCCCCCGGCAACGGCAGCATGTAGTCATGATTTATATCATCTGACGAGTATATTGCATACAAAAGACGGGGTGATTTCATTGCAGACTCTGTTGCCTGAACGGGAATTATATATATACCAAAGCCATCACGATATTCAGACTGGAAATTGACATCAATCATGAAATAACTAAGACCTTCACCTGTGAGACTCCTTGCCTGAGCAATTATCACTCCACCATCTCCATAATTCCTGCTGTCTTCAATTTTGTGGAAATAATAATCAATATTGTTATTGGTCTCATCCCGGGGTTCAGGCAGGTAATAAGTTAAATTAATACTGTATTTTGTGTCATTAATCCGCATCAGAAGAGTTGTGCTGTTGTCCTGTTTAAGCCCGAAATCATCGAACTCAACAAGATCACAGACCATAACATCGGCAGGTATATAGATCTCCCCGTATTTTTCCGTGATGTAATCAGGAACAGGCAGAGAAGTATTGTATCTTGCCTCAATTACATTGTTATAACCGATTATATCGCAGACAATGTCAGAATTATTATGGTTTCCCTGCCCGAAAGCCGGTTTACTGCCATCCGATATTGTATCTCCTATAAAAAAAACTGCGAAAGCAACGATTACAATAACTGTCAATAAAAGACCTGATACCAAAATAATATTTTTTGACTCCATTAATCATTCATCCCAATAAAATTTATATTTCTATGTATATGAATAAAAGTTGAGAGCAGCAGTTATTATTTTTTCTCACTATGTTCTTGAACTGTTCTGAGCATTTTCTTCTTAAACCCGGAAAAGGATTTTTTTTATTTCATTCTGCCTTATAACTGACGGCTACAAACTGTGACCCGCCTGTTTTAAAATTATCAATATCAGGTGTTGAACCTGCAAGTGAGGGATCGTACCTTGTGGCGTTTTCATAGCAGAGGGCAGCTCCCGTTTTATCTCCGGAATTCAGCAGAATAAAACCCTTTGTGTGCCATGAAAGCCCTAATTCAGGGTTTATTTCAAGAGCCTTATTCACACTGTATAAGGCCTCATCATACTGGTTGAAATTATTGTTATAGTACATTGCTCTGATAACCCAAGCCGTTGCATTTCCCGGATCAGATTCTACCATATTATCATAATGCTTAGCGCTTGCATTTGCCTTAGTTGCAAACTCCGCCATTGCCTTTAGATTTTCCTCACTGGAACGACCAGTACAGCCGGAGAAGAAAATAGCCGTAAACACCAGAAATAATAGACAGATTGTTATTAAAAATCGTTTCACATCCAAATTTTTTGTTTAAGCAGGGATAAGTTTTTTGATGATTTTCGGACAGAATTTCTTATGATAATCTTATAAGTCCGGAGGATTTTTGTTGCGGAGGATGCAGTTACGTTTTATGTGGCTGTTAAACCCGAATAATAAATGCCGGAGAAGTCTCACCCAAATTCTTCTTTTTTAGTCTCATGCCTACACAAGGAGCAAGTCCGATTATATCCTGCCAATAATTTTTATATTATAAAGTACAATTTTCATGAAATGCTCTGGACAAATCCGAAATACAAATTCGGATCTGTCCAAAATTTATGATTAATATGATAAAAAGAGAAGCAGAAGAAAAACTAAAGCAGCTTGCAGAGGGCTTTCCTGCAGTATCTGTGACCGGGCCAAGGCAGTCGGGAAAGACTACCCTTGTAAAGGCAGTTTTTCCGGACAAACCCTATGTTTTGCTTGAAGAGCCGGACACAAGAGCATACGCTTTGGAAGATCCAAGAAGTTTTTTGAAGCAGTATGAAAATACCGGTGCAATAATTGATGAGATTCAGCATGTTCCTGAGCTTTTTTCCTATCTCCAGGGAATACTTGACAGTTCATCAGAAAATGGCAGATTCATACTTTCGGGTTCACAGAATTTTCTCCTTTCTGAGAAAATATCCCAGTCTCTTGCAGGAAGGGTTGGAATCTTAAAACTTCTTCCTCTCTCAATGAGTGAGTTAAAAGCAGAAGGCTTTGGTCTGAAAACATACGAGGATTATTTGTTCAACGGATTTTTCCCACGGATTTATGACAGCAAAATAAATGCACAGGACTATTACTCTTCATATGTTCAGACATATATTGAAAGAGACCTGCGAGAGCTTAAACAAATAAAAAACCTCTCCACATTTCAGGATTTCCTGAAGATGTGCGCAAACAGAAACGGCCAGATAATAAATTTTACTTCAATTGGAAATGATTGCGGAATATCAGACAACACTGTGAGGGAATGGATTTCCCTTCTCTGTGCGTCATTCATAATAATCCTGACAAGAGCACATCACAAAAATTTCAACAAACGGCTTACAAAAATGCCCAAACTTTATTTTACAGACCCGGGTCTTGCAGCATATCTTGCCGGAATACAGGACATCGATCAGGTAAAATTCCATCCTATGAAAGGAGGACTCTTTGAATCTCTCATTATCAGTGAAATGTTAAAATACAGGTTCAACAGATCAAAGGAGAACAATCTCTATTACTGGAGAGACAAATCCGGGCATGAGATAGACTGCATTATTGATACAGGAGAAGAGAATCCGGTGCCTGTCGAAATTAAGGCAGGAAGAACAGTAAATGACGATTACTTCAAAAACATCTCGTACTGGAATAATCTTTCAGGCAACGAGCCTGAGAGATCCTTTGTGGTTTACGGCGGTGACAGCCCACAGAACAGAAAGGCGGGAAGAGTTGTTTCATATGATGATTTAAGTCAGGTAATAGAATTTTTGTGATAATCATAGATATATGAAAACACACTCCTCAATTTTTTTGCCTGATAGAGGATAAAGTGATTTGACAGGAAAATAAATGGTGATTAACCAATGCAAAATAATGAAAAGAAGAATCAGTTATCTATCCATGATGAATTGACAGAATTTCTGCTATATACATCCCCTGACGGAGAGGTAAAAGTAGAGGTGTTTTTGCATAATGAAAACATCTGGCTTACTCAAAAGCGGATTTCTGAGTTGTTCGGTGTTGGAATTCCTGCAATATCTAAACATTTAAGCAACATTTTTGAGAGTTGTGAGTTGGTTGAAGATTCAGTTATTTCCATTTTGGAAACAACTGCCGCAGATGGGAAAACCTATAAAACCAGATATTACAACCTCGATGCCATAATATCGGTAGGCTATCGTGTTAATTCATCCAAAGCAACCCGGTTTCGAATATGGGCAACAAAACTGCTTAAAGAATACATGATTAAAGGATTTGTTTTGGATGATAAGCGACTGAAAAATGTGAATAGGTTTTTTACAGAGCCATTTAGATTTCCCATGCAACAGGACAAACCTTATTAGTTTACAAAACATAAGAAAAAATAACGTTTGTAAACTAAAGAGTGGTGATTGTGGTGAATCAGATTGGAGAAAGAATACTTGCCGCCAGAAAAGGAGCAGGACTTAGCCTGAGAGCTTTGGCAGACATTGCAGGGATTTCTCATACTGCCATCTCAAAATATGAAAAAGGAGAGATAACACCTGATTCCGACATGCTCATAAAAATAGCGAATGCTACCGGTAAAAGCATGGATTTCTTTTTCAGGGATATTACCATTGGGTCACTCAAGCCGAATTACCGGTGCAAAAAAAGCCTTGGAAAAAAAACAGAAACTAAAATACACGCAAAAACACTTGACTGGCTGGAAAGATATCTTGAGATAGAGCATATCAGCGATGAAAAAATAGCTGTTATACTGCCGGACAGAAAAGATTGCCATGTGGATTCTCTAAACGATATCGAAAAAGTTGCACTAAGAGTTCGTATGCAATGGAATCTGGGATTAGATCCAATCGATAATTTAATTGACAGTTTTGAGATGCATGGAATTAAAGTAGGCATTATTGATGTCGATACAAAATTTGATGCACTAACATTCCATTATGATGATACTCCGGTTATTGCGGTTGCTAAAAACATTCCTGGCGACAGGCAGAGATTTAATCTGGCTCATGAACTGGGCCATATAATTCTTGATATAAATCCCGGACTGGATGCTGAAAAGGCTGCAAACAGATTTGCAGGAGCATTTCTGATCCCGGAAGAGATGATGAAATATGAGCTCCTCGAAAAGCGAAGAACAATTGATATTAATGAATTATACCGGATAAAACACAAATATGGCATAAGTATGAAGGCCCTGATACACCGTGCAGCCGATCTTGAAATTATTACAGATAATATTGCAGAAAGGCTTTACCGCTTGTTTTCAAAAAATGGCTGGAATAAAAAAGAGCCGGGTAAAGGTTTTCCCAACGAAAGACCGATTCACATGGAGCTTTTAATCCTTCGTGCCCATGCCGAGGAAAAAATCACCAGATCACGTGCAGTTGAACTTTTCGGAGAGCCCCTGACAAACATCCTCAATGAATATAATGAGCCGGAGATGATTAATGGCTGATTCCAAAGAGGTCTGGATAAGCGATACCTGTATCATTATTGATTTATTTAACGCAGGCATCCTTTCTCATCTCTTTAGCCTTAAATATACAATTAAAACAACCGATTTTGTAATCAGTGAATTATTATCAGTCGATAAAAATCTCCTTAAGGATTTTGATGTGGTTGCAACTCCTGCTGAAGAGATTAAAGAAATTTCAACAATTCACAAATCCCTGCAAAGCAAAAACTCAGTAATCGGCACAACCTCTATCTCCAAACCCTTCAAATTCATCAGCTCGCTTCTGCTTTCTGTTATTATATAGCCCCTATTTATCCCGAACTTTTTGCAGGCGGCAATTAAACCATTGATCTCTCTTTGCTGATTGCTATTATTAAGAGAATAGCAGACCTGAAAGGCGCCCTTAATTTCATCCCTCTCCTTTATAATGAAATCACACTCACAGCCACTGTCATTCAGGAAAAATATCTCTTTTCCACGCCTTTTAAGCTCATTAAATACGACATTTTCATAAAGTCTCCCCACATTATCAGAGAACTTAAATGAAACAGCATTCACAAACCCGGTATCAACAGAATAAAACTTATTATCAGACTTAATCTGCTTTTTTAAGGAATAATTGTAATTCCGGATATCAAAAAGCATATAAACCTCTTTTAGCGCATTTACATAACTCTCAACAGTGGCGTAATTAAACCCTAAAGCTTTTGATATACTGTTAATATTATTTTGTTTTGTATCATTTGACAACAGATAATAGGTGAGAGTTTCGAGTTTGGAATAGTCAAAACCATGCCTTCCGACAATATCCTTTATCAGTATTGTATTAAAATATGAAATTAAATCCTCATGTTTAAGCTCCGCTTTCATATTGGCAATCTTTGGAAAACCGCCAAACTCCAGATATTCATTAAACAGCCGGTTAATCTCAATTTTTTGGGAGGTATAATCAGGCAAATCTGTGCAGACTACGCCTTTAAATGAAATATACTCTAAAAAAGTTAGCGGATATATCTCAATGCAAAGGTGCCTGCCGCTCAAGGCCGTTGCTATCTCGCCGGAAAGCATCTTTGATGACGAACCTGTCACATATATTTTTGCCTTATTTAATTCGTGAAGAGTATAAACCCATTTTTCCCACCCGGAAACATTCTGCACCTCATCTAAAAACAGATAAACTTCACCTTCAGGATTTATGTTTTCACGATATACAGTAAAAATTAAAGACAGAAGATCATCATTTTGAGCGTTTGAAAGCCTTAAGTCTTCAAAATTCACATATAACAGACATTTCCTCTCCACAATTTCTGAAAGAGACTCCATCTCCATCTTCAGAAGTGTTGACTTACCACTCCTTCTGATACCTGTAAGTACAATAATCTCACCGGAGTCCCGGAACAACTCTATTTTGCTCTGATATTTTGGCCGCCTGTGATATTCATTGAAATCTTTCTTCCAATAGTTCCAGTCATTGAGAATTTCCATGATCTGACTTTTGGTAAGCATGCCCATGAGAGAGAGATCTGACTTAAAACCATAAAAACTTATAGTCAACTATAACAAAATGCACCAAATTGTTATACCGCACTATAATAAAAATGGGATTTTTGTTATACTCCGGTATAAGTTCCTGACAAACAGATTATATTTAATAATTAATTTCAGTATTGCAACTGGTATTCTGGGGTTCACATAAAGCGTTGAACAATCTCTCTTAGAATTCTCACAAAAACAAAATGTTCTTTAAAGCAAAATCCGCAATCTGATAATAGCAGCCAGAAAAACTGCTGCACAAAATATAAACACTCTTCAGGTAATCACAAACTTTGAAATCGGAAGAATAATCGTTGAAAATGAACAGTCCGGAAAAATAAAGGCTGAATATGGAAAAAATACCCTCATTGAGCTTTCCAAAAATCTGACTGAAGAATTTGGAAGGGGATTTTCAAAGAGCAATCTTGAATACATGCGCAGATTCTTTATAGATTACAAAAATGAATTCGCGGGAATATCCCAGACACTGTCTGGGGAGTCTGTATATTCCAAAAGTCCGACAGCAATTGCCCAGACATTATCTGGGCAATTCATACTGCCAAATCTTAGCTGGTCACACTATGTTTTTCTGATGGGGATAAAGAACAGAGATGAACGCAGCTTCTACGAGATAGAATCCGGGGATAACAACTGGTCGCTTTCAGAATTAAAACGCCAGTTCAACTCCGGCTTATACGAAAGACTTGTTATGAGCAAAGATAAAACCGGAGTTTTAGAGTTATCACAAAACGGCCAGATCGTTCAAAAGCCCGAAGATCTGATTAAAGACCCATTCGTTCTAGAATTTCTTGGACTTGACGAGAAAGAAAGATATTCTGAAAGCGAACTTGAATCCGCAATAATAGACAAATTAGAGCATTTTTTACTTGAACTTGGCAAAGGATTCTTATTTGAAGCACGACAGAAAAGATTTACTTTTGACTCTGAAAATTATTATGTTGACCTTGTTTTTTACAACAGATTACTTAGGTGCTATGTACTAATTGACCTTAAAATAGGCAAATTATCCCATGAAAACCTTGGACAGATGCAGATGTATGTTAATTACTACGACAGGCATGTAAAACTGGACGATGAAAGGCCAACAATAGGAATAATTCTCTGCAAGACCAAAAACGATGCACTCGTAAAACTCACCCTCCCAGAAGACGGAAATGTATACGCATCCCGTTATCAGTTATATCTTCCATCAAAAGAAGAACTTCGGGATAACCTTATAAAATGGTCTGAAGAAAGTAAAAGATAACAAGGATTAAGAGAAACTATACGCAAAAAAAATTATTTCCCTTAGGTTTTGGCCCGATATTTTTTGAGACGGACGATTTCGTCACGTTCCATCTCATCAAGTCTCATCTTAATGAAGTCCTCGTGCCTGTTTGAGTTCAGGAATAACCATAAACTCAAGAGCATTTACACAGGCAGTTTGTGCTTATAGATTCACCCTATCATCTCTTTAAAAGCTCCCTGTTTTTCCACAAAATAATGATCTGTAAGAATAATGCTCCCAGTGCTATCAAAAACAATGGAAAATATGGATCACCAATGAATGGAACATTAAATCCCATGTGAAGACGAGGAATTGTATAATATGTGTAAATTGCAACAAATGCAGTCACAAATGTAAGAAAAGACGAAAGCATAATTGAAAACTTTGAATTTTTACTATCTCCTGCAACCGCTTTTCCAAAAGGAGTCAGTTCATAATATATCCATTTATGTCCATCATCTTTCGCATTAATAAGACCTGCCTCTTCCATTTTCTTAAGATGATAATGCACAGTTGATTCCTGAAGAGAGAGTTCCTTTGAAAGTTCAGAATTGGTTTTTTTCCTGCAAACAAGTAGTTTCAACAGATTAATCCGGGTATCCGATGACAAAGACTCAATTATGTCTTTATTTATGATATATTCAGAATCCCCCATAATATCATAATTGTTTGAAAAGGATAAAATTATAGTGTTTCAAAAAAGTAACATCCCTGAGATACCACCAGAAAAATTAAAAAATGATTCGATGCACTTCTAAGGTTTTTGATATGCTTAAGATAATATAAATTACAGCCTTTAATGGAGGAGTAAAAATCCTTCAAAATTGAGGTATATTTAAATGAAAAAATGGAATATTACATTGAGTTTTCTCTTTGTGGTTTTATTTTGTGCAAATGTCTCAGGTGCAACAGTAGACGATAACGTCTATAATGCCCTTGCTCCATGCTACTCTGAGAATCTTATAGCGTCTTACGGTCCAGTACCGGTATTTGACGGAGATAATAAATTGAAATCAGCAGGAAAATCTACATTATTTACAGACAATGATACTTTTCAAAAAGAATGGTATCAAAAGATGCACCAATTGTATGAAAATACAAAATGTGAAATTGATGAAAAATACTCATATCCAAGAGGACCTGTAATATCTTACGGTACTGATGCTCTTGGATCTGTGATTATAGGAATTTACGAGAAAGAAGAAACAGATAGTGCTTTTAGAGAGAAAATATATTCAACAATTAAATCAGAAGCAGACTTATTAGGCATTGATGATTTACCTGTTATCTTTTTCATTGCACCCATGCCTGAATTACAATCATCACGAACAGATAATTGGCGACCTATTATTGGTGGAATCCAAGGTGGATCCGATATCGGACCCTGTTCAATAGGATTTGCAGCAACAAGAAATGGACAGAACGGATTTGTAACAACCGGCCATATTGGTGACACAGGAGCAACAGTATATCAACCAAATTTCAAAACCCGGTGGGCACAATCACAGTCTCTTCAGGAGGGGCAACATCTGATTCATCATTTATCCAGTACAGCAATGTTGCAGCTAAAATCTTTGAAAGTTCTGTGAGTCAGCCCTCTGTTTATTCTTACTCAGATCCCTGGAATAATCTCTGGGTAATCAAATCAGGAATAAGTACAGGAACAACATCAGGACAGGTCATTGCTGAAACATCTCTTTGAATAGTTATTTTGGTGTAACACTTTATAACCAATGGTATGCAAGTTATTCCAGTGCTGAAGGAGACAGCGGAGGACCAATATATTATAAAGATACCAATCACAAGATTCGTATTTCGGGAATTCATTGGGCAAAAGGAAGTTACTCCTGTTTTTCACCCATTACCAGTGTTATGAATGACCTGGGCATTTCAGTTAAAACATAGAATTGAGTGATAAACTAAAATTAAACCTTTTTTGATATTATTTAAACAAAAAAAATTATTTGGCCTGGGTTTTGGCCCGGATCTTTTTGAGACGGACGATTTCGTCACGTTCCATCTCATCAAGTCTCATCTTAATGAAGTCACGTGCCTGCTTAAGTTCAGGAATAACCTTAAACTCAAGAGCATTTACACGGCGTTTTGTTGATTCAATCTCATCCAAAAGACGTTTCATGGTTGTCTCAATCTCAGCGGCCTCAATGATTGCCTCAACAAGCTCCTCAAAACTTGTTGCAGTCTCATCAATAACAGCAGATGATCCTAAAACACCATATCCTCGTTCGGTCAGAGTCTTTCGAACAGAAGAAGACTCGATATCAGGAACAACAACGCCCATGATATTCTTCTCCTTTAAGGTGATCTGCGGGTTTTCCTTAACGGCCATCGCCGCTCCCTTAACCCTGATTGAACCCTCAACCGTGTTTGCAACCGCAATCATCGCAGTTGCACGGTCATAGCCCTCGACAAGAGCACCGCGGCTCTTTTTTGCGTCTTCGAGCACCTTGAAAAATTCAAGGATAAGTCCGTCGCGCTTCATCTTGAGGATGTTGTACCCGCGTTCGGAGAGCTTAATCTTCTTTTTAAGATCGATTAACTCCGAACGTGTTGGTTTTACATCTTTAAGCGCCATATACCCAGATCACTCCTTCTTTCTGTATTTCGGGTGATACTTCTGAATAAGTTCCCTGTCAATACGTGTAAGCTGTTCTTCAGGTAGGCTTGACAAAAGCTCCCAGCCAAGGTTGAGTGAATCAGCAATAGAGCGATCCTCATCATGACCCTGACGGACAAACCTGTCCTCAAACATATCTGCAAATTCAAGGAAACGCTGATCACGCTCTGATAATGCATCTTTTCCAACAATTGCAACAAGACCGCGAAGATCCACACCTTCTGCATATCCTGCATACATCTGATCAGAGACCTTCTTATGATCGTCACGCGTCTTTCCAGGTCCTATACCGAGGTTCATTAAACGTGAGAGTGAAGGCATGACGTTAATCGGCGGGTAAATACCCTTTCTGTGAAGATCACGGTTAACCACAATCTGTCCTTCTGTGATGTATCCGGACAGGTCAGGAATCGGGTGTGTAATATCATCACCAGGCATTGTCAGAATTGACAGCTGTGTAACTGAACCCTTCTTGCCCTTGATGATACCTGCACGCTCATAGATTGATGCAAGATCGGTATACATGTAACCAGGGTATCCACGTCTTCCAGGTACTTCCTCACGGGCAGCACCAATCTGACGGAGAGCCTCACAGTAGTTTGTCATATCTGTTAAGATAACAAGAACATGGTATCCAAGCTCAAATGCAAGGTACTCTGCTGTTGTAAGTGCAAGACGCGGTGTGATGATACGCTCAACAGCCGGGTCATCAGCTAAGTTTAAGAACACAACAGCGTGCTCAAGAGCACCTGTACGCTCGAAGTCAGCCATGAACTGGTTTTCTTCCTCTTTTGTGATACCCATAGCAGCGAACACAACAGCAAACTCCTCAGGTGATCCCGGAACCTTTGCCTGACGTGCAATCTGAAGAGCAATCTCATTGTGCGGCAGACCTGCACCGGAGAAGATAGGAAGCTTCTGACCACGTACAAGTGTGTTTGTCGCATCGATTGTTGAGATACCAGTCTGGATAAATTCAGAAGGTGACGCACGTGCATACGGGTTTATAGCCGCACCGTTTATGTCAAGCCTCTTTTCCGGAACAATCTCTGGACCACCGTCTTTTGGTGTACCTGCACCGGACATGATACGTCCAAGCATATCCTTTCCAACAGGCATCTTGATAGTCTCACCTGTGAAGCGGACACCTGCATCCTTTCCGACACCGGCTGTGGTCTCAAAGACCTGAACACAGACAATATCATCTGATGTATCAAGAACCTGACCACGTTTTACCCTGCCATCAGACTGAACAATGTTTACAAGCTCATTGTATCCGACAGGCTCTGTCTTCTCGACAAAAACGAGAGGTCCCTGAATCTTTGTAATTGTACGATATTCCTTCACCGTAATCAGGCCTCCTTAATCTTTGCAAACTCTGCATCCATCTCTTTTAAGATGTTTTCAAGTTCACCCTTGTACTCTGCAATGTATTTAAGACGTGCAAGTTCGTTTTTGGACTTGACAGCAATAATTGCGGCGATTGAAAAACCACTCTTCTGTGCATTGTATGCAAGATCTGCATATCTTCTGATTGCCTTTAGAAGATCAAACTGCTTTTCCATTGAACAGTATGCATCAACTGCATCGTAAGCATTCTGTTGCAAAAACATTTCACGAAGCATCCTTGCAATCTCAATTGTGACCTGCTCTGCTTCCGGAAGTGCATCTGAACCTACAAGCTGAACAATTTCCTGAAGCTCAGACTCCTTTTGAAGGACTTCCATAGCCCATGCACGAAGCGGATTAAGCTCAGGTGACACCTGCTCATCGTAGTACGGAGCAAGAGAGTTTAGGTAAAGCGAGTAAGAGTTGAGCCAGTTAATAGCCGGGAAGTGACGCCTCTGTGAGAGTTTTGCATCAAGTGCCCAGAAACACTTTACAATACGAAGAGTGTTTTGTGTAACAGGCTCGGAGAAATCTCCACCAGGCGGGGAAACCGCACCGATAACAGTAATTGAACCCATCTTACCACAGAGTGCATCCACACGTCCTGCACGCTCGTAGAACTCTGAAAGACGTGCTGAAAGGTACGCCGGATAACCCTCCTCACCAGGCATCTCCTCAAGACGTGATGAAATCTCACGCATTGCTTCTGCCCAGCGGGATGTTGAGTCAGCCATAAGTGATACATCGTATCCCATATCACGGAAGTACTCCGCAATTGTGATACCGGTGTAAACTGATGCTTCACGGGCTGCAACAGGCATATTTGAGGTGTTTGCGATAAGAATTGTCCTCTCCATTAAAGGCTTTCCGGTCTTTGGATCCTCAAGTTCAGGGAATTCTGTCAAAACCTCTGTCATCTCGTTTCCACGCTCACCGCATCCGATGTAGACTACTATCTCTGCATCAGACCACTTTGCAAGTGACTGCTGTGTAACTGTCTTTCCTGAACCAAACGGTCCCGGAATTGCAGCTGTTCCACCCTTTGCAATCGGGAATAAACCGTCCAGTATACGAAGACCGGTGATCAACGGTACATCCGGGTTTTTCTTTTCGATAAACGGTCTTGGAACACGTACAGGCCACTTATGCATCATGCAGACATCTTCGCCTGAATCAAGGACACAGATAACATCATCGACTGTAAAACTGCCTGATTTTATATCCTTAATCTTTCCGCCCTTGAAATTTGGCGGAACCATGATTTTTGTGACGATGTTTGTCTCCTGAACCTCTCCTATGATAGCTCCGGGACCTGCCTCATCGCCTGCTTTAACGAGTGGTTTGAATTCCCACTTCTTCTCGTGGTCGAGACCTGGTGCGTTTACACCACGCTCAATAAAACTGCCCATCTTCTCCATGAGCACTTCAAGCGGTCTCTGAATACCATCATAGATACTTGTCAGAAGACCAGGTCCCAGCTCAACTGCCAGGGAAAGTCCGGTGTTTTCTACCGGTTCGCCTGGGCGGATACCGTCGGTCGCCTCGTACACCTGAATGATGATATTTTCGCCATCAATTTTGATGACCTCACCCATCAGCTGTTCGTTACCTACCCTGACCACATCATACATATGTGCGTCAAGATCAACTGCGGTAACGACCGGCCCGGAAATCCTCTTTAAAATTCCTTTAGATTTTCCTTTTACTTCCACAGATCAACACCCACTGATCTCTTAATTCTCTCTCTCATGGAAAGACCGCCCGTTTCACCGCCAATTGCGATAACGGTCGGTTTTACAGATTCTGAAAGTGTGGTGCGAAGACGAAACGGCAGTTTCTGCATATCTTCGCCTTTGAGTACAATGATTCCCACATCTCTGTCATCCATAGCCTTTGTAACCTGTGCGACAAGCGAATCTTCGCTGTCAGCGGCATAGGTCTTCTGGATGCCGGCAAGACGGAATCCCAGTATGAACTCACTGTTTCCAACAACTGCTATTTCCATATTTTTCACACCACCATACAGGCTTCAATGCTCTCTGAAGGGAGTTTTGACTCCTTTCCGCGTGCAATTGCACGAAGGTTTGTTACTTCGTAATGCTTCATCTCAAGATACAGAAGAATCGGTGCAACCGACATCGGATAGAGCTTTGAAAGTCTGTCCATCGCGGAAAGCTTGGCTTTTATAAGACCGGTTTCTATCTCCTGAGCGGATTTACCTTCCTTTAATGCCTCAAACACTGTGTCAAATGAATCGGTGTTCATCTTCTTTTTGACAGCGTCAATTATCTCATCAACGCTTTCTGTCCCTGCAAAGCGGACAAGTTCGTCAATTGTAAAACTTCCACCCTCAATCATCAATTCACGCAGTGATTCAGTATCAGATTCGCCTTTCACACGAAGAACTGTATCAAGGTTGTTTGTGTCAATATCAAGATAGATATATTTAAGGAACGCATGCCCTCCTTTGACACCACTCTTGGATTCTTTGATTAAAATCCTGTAATATTCCTTGTACAGCTCATTTTCCATATGTGAAAACGAACCTGACTCAATTGCGGCTGAGATCTCACGCTCAAAGATGCTGTAAAGCATATGCCCTTTTAAGCCGTCTATGATTCTGTCTGTTGAATCTTCAGTAACAAGTCTGTCAAGAATGGTTCTGTCAAGACTTCCTGCCGGAATCAGGATCTCTTTTATCCTGCCGCCGGATACTCCCTGCATCTTGCCTCTCAGGATTGTAAGCACATTCTGAATATCCCATCTTAAAAGGTAACTTTTTGTAAAGCCTTTTAAGTGCCCGGGAACGAGAGAAATTATCTTCTGGTACTCTTTTGCAAGATTCCAGGAGAGTGCTATCTCCATTAAGTCAATGCCTGAGAAGGATGAGGCAAGCTCATCAATCTCTGTTTTATACCTTGTTTCGCCTATGAAACGGGTTATCTCAGGAAGCTCCATATTAAGCATTCGCATATACTCCTCACGGGGAAGGAGAGCCGCCTTCCGAACACGCATACGTGTACAGGCGTATATGTAGGGAGCAGGGCCTGTAGTATTAACTGCAGCCATTTGCATCCCCTCTACTTAAACAGAGCCTCTGATGCGTCTTTGAGTCCGTTTTCCCAGACTTCGCCAAGACATGAGCCGTAGCTGAAATCAAGCTGAAGCTGTCCGTCTTTACTCTCGGCTATGACGCCACCTGAGATTTCTTTTGTTCCAGCCAGTGTAAATCCGGATAAAGTCTTAAGCTCGGCAATTGCTGATTCTGCTGCTGCCTTATCACGTGCATTGCAGTAGAATACGCCTTCACCAAGCTCCTTGGCCGCTATTTTGCAAAGCTCCCTGACGGCTTTTTTATGAAAGTCTTCAGGAAGTGCATCAATAGCCTCAACAGTAGAGTTACGTACCTTGTCAAGAAGGTCTTTTTGGGCGTTTAAAACCTCCCTTTTAACGGCAAGGTTTGCGGCCGCAGTCTCCCTCGTAATAATCTGGGCTGACTGACGGTTTGCCTCTTCTTCTGCTGTGGTTTTGATGGCGACAGCCTTTTCTCCTGCTTCTGCAAGAATTATGTCTGCCTCTGCCTTTGCTTCTTTAATTATAGCCGCGGCTTCGTTTTTGCCTTTATCTCTAATCTCACCGACTACAGCATCCAATGCCATTGTCAAATCTACTCCTTAAATATCCGTTTTATGTAAAGAGGAGAAGAAGTGCAACTACAAGACCAAAGATAACGACTGTCTCAGGGATAACTGTAAACAGAAGTGCAAGACCAAACATTTCCTTGTTTTCAGCGGTTGCGCCTACTGCCGCTCCACCGATACCAAGCTGTGCGAGACCTGTACCCATACCGGCAAGTCCTACTGCAAGACCTGCACCAATTGCTTTAAATCCTACTGCAGATGCTTCTGCAACTTCAATTGTCATAGTTTCAACTACCATATTATTATTCCTCCGTAAATTTTCTTATAATTCCAAATGGTTCGTACTTCTTTCCTCCACCCTGATAGAATTTGGTGAAGAACTCTACATAGTGCAAACGAATAGAATGCAGTCCACCGCCAAGAAGACCAAGAGCGGTGTTTAAAATGTGTCCAATCAGGAATACGAGTATTCCAACGACTATCATTATTATGCCAACGATGCTTAATTCAGCAAGGCCCGGCTCAATCATCATGCCGATTGCAATGAAATTTACAACAGCCGCAATAGCAACGGATGAGAGACCAACAGCCGCAAGACGTGTGTATGAAAGCACGTGACTTATGATTGTCGGAAGCTCCATCAGTTCAAGTGCTGATTCGCGTCCGATTCCAATAACTCCGATTACAATCAACAATGCTCCAACGAATGCGAAGATATTGTATCCTGCAACAAGTGGTGCGGATGTAAGATCAGGCATCATTGGAATTGGTGCAATTGTCCAGATAAGGAATAAAATTCCCCACATAACTATAATCCAGCCAAACTGTGCAAACATAACCTTGCTTCTGTGGCTTCCGGGATGCAGCTGAACATATGCATTTCTCATGTGAATTGCTCTTCCAAGTGTGATGTGTAATATTCCTATCCATGCCGTAACGATAAGAAGTAATATTGCATCCGGACCATGACCGCCTGCATGTGCCGCACCTATATTGAAATGGCGACTCATGATTAAAGGCTCCCACGGACACCCGAATCCTAAGAATTCACTATATAAGAAACCAAAAATTATGCTCATTATACTTGCATTTCTTAAGACATCCAAAAGCTGGTTTCCAGCCATGCTGTCTTTTACAAGTTTTCTAAGACCAATGCTTAGAATAAGCAGTACAAGACCATATGCGATATCTCCAAGGATAAAACCAAAGAATACCGGGAAAACAATTGCCATAAGCAATGTAGGGTCAAATTCTGTGTACTGCGGCCTTGAATAGATATCCATTAAAGCCTCTGCCGGCTTTGAAAAGTCAGGGTTATCATATTCGATAGGCACGATATCTTTTTCATAGTCAATCTCTTCTTCGACAACACAGATTTTTCCGTCTGTGGCCTTTTCAAGATCGGCTATCAGACTTTGAACCTTATCGGACGGAATCCATCCTTCAGCGACAAATGTCTGTTCTGTTGTTGCAAATCTAAGCGGCGCTTCTGCACGCTCCACATCTGCCGTGAGCAGTTCATCGCATGCCACCAGAAACGATGCGTGCTTAGATTTTTGAGCAGTTATCTGCTCGGATATCTCACCAATCTCTTTTTCGAGACGGGCTTTCTCATGAGTGTATGACTCTATTCTGCTTTGTGCAATGCCCTCTTCTTTTGGAATGGGCAATGATTGCAGACCATTGTCTGCAAGGAAATTTTCAGCTTCGCTATAAGCAGATTTAGGTACAACAGCAACAAGAAGGTTTCCTGAAACTTCGCCTGTGAAGAATTTTTCACTCGGAACCGGCAGGTCAACATCTTCGGAGATGTGTCCTGCAATTGCTATAAAGTCTTCATAACCTGATAGCAATGACAAATCCTCCGGAAATGCGGCAAAAGGTGTCAGTTCTGTAATCTTCTGTTCGATTTCACGAATCTGAGATTCAAGATCATTCCTTCTGCCTGTAAGTGCAGTTATCTCTTTTTCAATAGCAGGGAGTTCTTCTCCAATGCTTTTTCTAAGACTTGCTGACTTTTGCAGTGCTCCTCTTTCAACTGAATCGGGTGAAATCCCGGTTGCATTTGAAAGTGAACGAATTCTAATAAGCTCCGTTGAGATAGCTGAAGCTTTAGGCATCGGTTTTCCGATCTTAAAGCCTTCGTATCCTTCGGCCTCCTGTTCGACAAAGTCCTCTATGTGGAAGACATTGTATCTGTACAACTCACGTACAATCGGGTCAAGCTGATCTTTGGACGCGGCGATGAGCAGTTTGCTCATCCTCTGGACTTTAAACATTTAACTTCACCTTGAACTGTTCTACAAGCATGTTTACTGCTTTGTCAAGGTTTCCTGCTGCGCTCTTTTTAAGAGTCTCAGCACGCTGTTCGCCGTCCTTTACAATCCCTGCATACTTAATTTCTGCTTCAGATCGTGCGTCTGCGATACGCTTGTTCTTGTACTCTTCAGCATCTTTTTGTGCTTTCGCAATAAGATTGCCAGCCTCAGCTTCGGCGTCAGCTATAATGCGCTTTTTTTCTTCCAAAGCTGTACTGATCGTTTTTTTGTACTCTTCTTCTGAATCTTTGATGCTCTTGAGAACCTCAGTCTTCATCCAACCCTCCTCTCACGGCAATACCTAAAGATATGTGAAAAGATGTCTATTAATGGTTGTCATTTTATGCGCAGATGAAAGAGAGGAGAGGCGATTCATAAGAAATAATATTTTTTTTTAGCCCCAATTGGATAAATATAAAAAAATTAGGATTGGTTTTTGATTTTTCCTGATATGAGAGGCTTATTTTTTTCAAACACAGAGATTTTAATTTTAAACTCATATGATTGTTTCAGATGTAAAAACATCCTCAGGACTTATTATTTTACAGTCAATTATTTTGCAGTCTGATTTTTTCCCGTGGTCTGATTGTACTTTTCTTTCTATGGATTCTGTTGGTTCTGATGCTTCCCCGGATGCTGTGCTCTTAATAATTACTTCATCACCTAAGGATTCAATGTATATATCTGACAGCTCATCTGATGAGCAGATTACGTCCTGTTCAGGATGTGTTCCCCTTAAGATATCACATTTCATGACCACTTTTGATCCTGCAGATACAACCATTTTAAGCCTCTTTGAGCAGGGATGGCCTTTTTTTAAAACAACAAGCGGCTGATGATATGTTCTTACAAGCTCAAGAAGCATTGCGGCATGCCTCAAATCCCCCCCTTCAGGTGCCGAGACTGCCACAATCTCGCCTTTTCTTACAGTCTGGCAGAGCTCTTTTTTTTCTGTTTCAATAAAAAGTGTAAAAAGTTCATCTGCAATTCCAAGGAGCAAAAAAGAGTTTTTCCCTTTTATCAGGATATAATCCCCACCGGGAGAAATTTTCATATAGCCGTCACATTCTCAGACTGACATGACGGACATACGGGATGCTTCCCCACTGCCTCAAATGTCGTGCCGCAATCATTGCATCTGTATTTTTTGCCCTTTAAACGCTCTTCAAGTTCAACATCCATTGGGCCGCCAACCGAACACATAAACTTTACACCTTAATATTCCATTAGGTAGATTATGGCATATTATTGTTTTGCAGAATGAAAATTTTACGTTTCATTTTTAAGATCTTATTTTGAATTTCAAGGGTATATTTTGTGGCCATCTGTTAAAAAAAATAAAAAAGAAGAGAAATGCCAGATAAAATCTTATAGAATATTTACAGTATCAAACTGATATGGTGCTGACCTTGTTATCATAAATGAACCTGTTGACTGGGATACCATTTCAATTGTAAATTTCTGACCTTCTTTTAGCTCATGTCCCGGTGCAAGGTGTATAAGAATAGTAAATACCTCTCCGCTGTCGAGGAAATTATCTTCATAATCCGGCTGGGATTTTCGCTTGATAATCCCCCAGCATCCGGCAGTAATTCCCGCTTCATCATAAAGCGGAACATTTTGATCGATTATTAAAACCTCATCAGGAGTGCTCCATGTAACAACCATTCCGGAAAAATCAATCATCTGCCCGCCGGAAGACTGTGAAAGAGAAAACTGTATCTTATTTATTCCGTCTCCACCGCTATGTCCATATACATTTCCCAAAAGCTCAGGCATTGCACCTGCTTCAGACACGGCATTATGAAGTACTCCTTCAGTCTGTGATGTAGCATAAAATCCTGCACCAAGGATTGCAAAAGAAAAGACCGAAGCTACAACTACAAATGCAATTAGAACTATTGCGGCCTCAAGACCTGTGAAAGCTTCGGAGTCTGAAATCAAATTTATCTCACCATAAATACAACCTTTCAGGCATAAAATATTCGTATTTTACTATAGAAGTTGCAGTGTATATAGATATTTTTGTATAGTTCTGACAATACAGAAATTTTGTTTCAGACATTACGTGAAACTGGAAATATTATTCAAATTTTTCTTAATTTTTGGTGTTTTTTGTATTTTTAGGGAGGAGTGGTCTTTCTTCTTCTTTAATTTTTTTCGACATTTTTTTGGCTTATCTGATATTTTTTACCTGAAAAATACCCCGAAGTGGCCACACTTCCTATATCCCCACATTCCTATAACATAACAATTCTATAACATCGAATTCCTATATCCCCACAGTTCTATATCATTATATTAAAGATCAAAAGACCAATCACAAGCATAATTGCGGCATGCTTAATACCTGCCTTTATTGAGCCTTCACCCATCTGACCGGCAATAAGACCTGAGAAAAACGCCTGAATCATACATGTGTGAAACAAAAGACGCCGAAATGTATCAACAGGCATCTGGGTGCTCTGAGAAAAGGAAGCACCTGATGTTGCCTGAACAGTTGCTGATGCAGAAGATGTATTCATTGAATCAAGAATTGTAAGAAAATTGACATCCAGTACTGCAACCACAAACACAAAAACAAAAAATGCCAGATAAATAATCATCGTATAGATGAACATCTCACCTGTTCTTTCACGCTTTAAGACCTGGTTCATCCTTGCATCGCTTGATGCAATTGATAAAACCTCTCCTATCTCGCCGCTCATCTCACTTGCCTTTGTGATAAGAGTGACAGTTCTTGCAATCGCTGAAGTATTGACCCTTTTCTCAAACCTCACCAATGCATCGCCGACACTTGCACCCCAGTCAATGTCGCGTTTAATCCTTCTTATCTCATATGAAATTACTCCAAGGTTTGTTCTTACAAGAACATTGATTGCTCCTGCAAGAGACATTCCAACGCGGTTTACTCCTCCGAGCCTGTCGAGAAAATCAGGCGTGCTCTCTTCAATATCATGCACCTTTTTTCTCCATAACTCAATAAAAAATCCATAAGGAATTAAAAGAAAAAGAACTGCCATTATTATATGGTCGTCTATTATCGCATACGTTATCTCTGCATCGGAATATGAAGGCACATTTAGAAAAAGAAGAGCCAGATACAGGATTGCCAGAGGAACTGATATGTAAAATGACCGCTTTGAATCAGAAACAAACCAGTCAAGAGGGTTCTTCAAAAATTCCTTAAATGCTCTTTTTCTGTCATAACTGTCAAGAATTGCGAAATAATCCTCCTCTCCTTCTTTATCTTTAATTTTTACGTCTTTGAATTCATTTAACTCTTTTATTGAGAGGTATCTTTCAACCTCCTGATCCTTTAAGGAGATTAGATCTACAAAAAGCATAAAAATTGCAGCACCAACCGGAAGAAGGATGTAGGTTACAAGGGTGAGTTCAAAAACAGCGGTTGTTCCCACCATTCCCATTACAACCATAATTATTATCAGAAACAAAGGCCCTGCAACAAATAATGTAACATAGGATTCAGCAACAATCTGCAGTATGGACAAAAACTGCTTTTGCTCAAATCTGGCCTCATTCTGATAAAGGCTGACACGGGATTCAAGATATGAGGATAAATCCCCGCCGCTGTTGATGACTGAAAGCATATCCTCCAAAAATTCCTTGAATTTTTCAGACGGAGTTGTATATATAAGATTTTGAAGAGCTGAAATCATATCAAATCCAAAATATTCAGCATCTCTTATAACCTGCCGAAACTCAAGTGCGACCTCTCCGTAAATATCAGCATTTTCAGATATCGATCTGAAGATGTCTAAGAGTTCTGCACCGCCCCTTCTCATAGCAAACATGTATGAGACTGCGTTGTGAAGAGTCAGATTTATCTTGGTTTTCCTTGTTGATTTCTGCATAGAGGGATAATTAAGGGCCAGAATATAGACAAAGAGATAACCAAGGGAAAAAAATACTGCAGATGAAATTAATCCGACAGCCATTCTTGTCAAAACCGGAACTTCATAAACAGGGAGATTTAAGTTGAAGACATTGTAAATTCCTGTTGAAAATTCCGGGATGAATATGAATGATGAGAGGAAAAATCCGAGAATTCCAAAGATTAATCCTGCTATCAGGGAAAATAATATTGAATAATAAAGATATCTTGAAACGGTAAGCCCCATCCTTGAAGATATCAGAGATGCCTTAAGATCTGTAAAGGATTCCGGATGCTTAGAAAGCCTCCATTGAATGTACCTTTCAACAAGCATATTACGACCTTTAAGATAAAAGCTCTTTTAAATTATTTATCTCAGACATTACCATCTCAGGATTTATGGAATATGTCTGAACTATTCTTGTAACACTTATGTAATCTCTTATCTCCTGCTCATGTAGTGCATTTAGAATTTTCAAACGTCTTTGCACCTCATCATTCATCTCCTGACTGGTCCAGCCACGGACTTCCATGATTTTTTGGTATACAGAAGATCTGCCATTATATGAATGAGCATCTGTTACAGGATCATAGGTGAATACGTTGTTTACCCTGAGGTTTCCTGTGCCCGGATCTATTCCGGCAATTTCCACAATCTCCAGTGAGCGCCTTACTCTCTCCTGCCCGCGATATATAAGTGCCTGAACGCTTACGATATCCAGCGCCTGCACCATATTTCTTGGAACATTTAAAGGAGCGTTTTCAAGACGGTGTATTGCCGCATCAACATCGTTTGCATGGAGCGTTGAAAATGTTGTATGGCCTGTGTTCATCGCCTGAAAGAGAGTCTGGGCTTCAGCACCCCTCACTTCTCCGACAAGGATATATTCAGGTCTCTGCCTCATTGCGGCTTTTAAAAGATCAAACATGTCAATTCTGGAGCCTGTGGATTCGGCAACATTTTCTCTTGTGACACTTGCAATCCAGTTGTCATGATATAGAGTAATTTCCCTTGTATCCTCAATGCTTACTACCTTAGACAGTGTCGGGATGAAGAGTGATACGGCATTTAAAGACGATGTCTTTCCGCTTGCAGTTCCTCCGACAAATAAAAGACTTTTGTTGTTCTCGATTGCAAGCCAGAAAAAAACAAGCTCTTCAGGACTGAACGTTCCATACTCCATAAGCTCAACCGGAGTGAAAGGACTTTCACGGAACTTTCGTATTGTAAACGAAGTTCCCCTGCTTGTCACCTCTTTTCCAAGCGTGAGCTGAAGCCTTGAACCGTCAGGAAGGGTTGCATCAAGCATTGGCTGTGACACTGAGATGTGTTTACCTGATCTCTGTGCAAGGGTTATTGCAAGAGAGTAGAGGTTTTCCTCTTTAAAAGTGACATTTGTTTTTATGTTTCTGAATTGTCGGTGATATAAAAATACAGGGATATCAGAACCGTCACATGATATATCCTCAATAAATGGATCTTTTAATAGAGGATCAAGTTTTGACCAGCCAAGGAAGTTTCTTTTAAGATAATACTCAAGCTTGAACTTTGATTCCTTTTTTGGTTTTATTTTGTATTCCTTTAGGAGGAGATACATTTTTTCAAGAAGGATTACAGATTTATCCTCAATTATCTCCTCGTCTGTGAGGATTAAAACGTCACGCATATCCTCAAAAAGCCTCTCTAAAAGCTCATATTCAAAAGGAGACAATACAGGTTCAAAGAGCATGTATTCATTCATTCGGGTATCGTTTTTGTTTACAATCAAAACCTTTGATCTGCCTTCCAGTATCCAGTATTCTGATACAAGGCTATAGCCCTCAGGGACTTGTGATTCTACAAGAGATCCATTTGTTATGAAATCATACTCTTCAGGCGGTTCTTTTTTTACCTTAAGACGCTTTAAGAATGAAAACCGGGGTTTTTTATCAGCTTTATGCTTTTTTTTATCTTCGTTTTTCTCATCGGCGGGCAGTTCTTCTGAAAGGCTCTCATCCAAAGTAACATTCAATGCTTTATCAACAGTTGTGATTTTGGATTCAGAAATACCGGCCTGTTCATCTTTACTTTTCACATCATCCAAGCTATCGGAGGTGTTTGAATCATCTGAGTTATCCGGAATCTTTTCATCATCGGGATTATCGGAGATATTTGAATCATTAAAGCTATCCAAAACTGCTGATGTATCGGGAGTATTTTGTGAGTTTTTATCAGCAGTCTCATCAGAAATATTTTCAGACGGGTTTTCAGTGACATTAATATTACTATTTTCAGCGGGGAATTCGGGGGGGATTTTAACTATATCTGTCTCATCAGAACCTGTTTTTTTATCAGCTGTGTCAGACTCGTCATTCTTATTTTTTAATTCGTCTGTTTCCTTATTTTCGGCATCTTCACTTTCAGTTTCATCTCCATTAAAAGACGGGGAGATTTCTTTTTCGCCGGATTTTTTCAAGAGCTCCTCTAAGCTTATCTCATCCTGCCTTTTCTTATCATCCGGACTCTTTTTGTCATCCAAATTATCCTCTTTACTGAAAAATACCATTATTTACCCCGCCATTATAGCCTGCCTTCATATGTCCTGCCCTGATATAATAGGCTAACGGCTCATCCCTCAAATGAAAAAGAGGGAACATAACTAATATAAATAAACCACAGGCATATTATTGTTTTCATCACAAAGCTGATTTTTATTAGATTAAACCCCATCTGATATTTCAGTCAGACAGTGAAAAGTCTAAACGGGGTAAAAATATTTTCCAATCAAAACATTTACATATAGAAAATGCAAAGGAGCATTGATAATATGCAGGATGAAAGGGCTAAAAGAATACCAACCGGAATTGAGTCTTTGGATCCGGTGCTTGCAGGCGGTGTTCCAAAAGGCTCGGTAATTCTTCTTGTGGGAGAGCCGGGAGCAGGAAACAGGGAATTTGTCTATTCGTCAATCCTTTTTTCATCAAAATTAAAAGAAAAAGGGGTTGAAAATCAGAAAGTCTCTCTTCCTGAAGAGATTGCATATACTACATTCACACGCCTTTCATCATCGATTGCAGAAGAGTTGGAGCTCTCGTTTAAAGGCGATATTACTAAAGATATAGAAAATAAAGTGAATTTCATAGATTTATCTGAAATTTATTTTGAATTAAGCGCTGTTCCGACAGGCTGGTACAGCAGTACATCTGTAATTGAAAGATTTCAGAAAAAATCAGATTCGGTTGGAATTGTCTCCAAACTTGCAGAGAGTCTTCAGAACCATCCAAAAAACAGTATGATTGTTATTGACTCAATTACTGATATTGCAACCGAAAATACCACTGCATCTGAATGGAAGGATTTAATCGGGCTTTTAAGAGGCCTTCAGAGAGTTTCCAAAAAATGGGAATCTGTTATATACATACTTCTTTCAGACGGAATTTTATCTGATTCACGACTTATTGAAATTGCAGACTGTTGTGACGCAATGATTACATTCAGATGGGAGGAGAGTTCTGCAAGAAAACGCCAGAGAGTGATGTACTTTGAGAAGTTCAGAGGTGTAATGCCTCATCTTGAGGAGAAAGATCTTGTCAAGTTTGCAGTCAGAATCACTCCCGAATCCGGTTTTGAAGTAAGCAACATAAGAGTTGTAATATGATAAAAGAAAGAATTCTGATAGGAATCCCGGGTCTTGATGAGATGATAGGCGGGGGACTCATTAAGGGTAGCACAACGGCAATTATTGGAACGTATGGTACCGGAAAGACTACATTTGCGCTTCAGTTCCTCTTTGAGGGGTTAATAAATGGTGAAAACTGCATTTATATAAGTCTTGAAGAGAGTGAGGAGAATATTTACGAAAAAATAACTGACAGGGGCTGGGATCTTGAAAAATACAAAGACAAATCCCTTTTTGTCATAAAGCTTGATCCAACCGATTTTAACCTCTCAATTAACAGTATCAAAAACGATCTTCCCGATCTTATAAAAAGTGTTGATGCGAAAAGGGTTGTAATCGACCCCATATCCTTATTTGAGGGTCTTTTTGATGATCAGTCTACAAGAAGGCGGGAGATGTTTCGTTTTATTGAAATGATGTCAAATCTGGACTGCACACTGCTTCTTACAAGTGAAACTGAACAGAACAACAATTATTCAAGCAGATACGGGCTTGTTGAATATTTATCTGATACTGTTATAGTTTTGATGTACATCAGACCCTCTGACTTATCTGAAGTCCACACTGCTTTGGAGGTTGTAAAAATGCGGCGCTCAAACCACTCAAGAGAAATAAAGCCTTATGAAATCCAGGAAGATAAGGTCAACGTATATTCAGAGGCAAGTGTGTTTTGAAGATTGAACAAGAAAAAAAGAAGACTTTATTTTGTTTTTTAGATTTTTTTTTCTTTTTTAAATATCTTTTTTAAATATCTTTTTTTATCTTTTTTTTCTTTTTAGCAGACACACTGTTCTACCGTGCCAAGTGTCTCTTCAAGAATTTTTTCAATATCAATCCAGATCACAAGGTTTTGTTTTGTCGTTCCTCCTCCGGATTTTATTATTCCTTTTACAAACGCTTCTTTCGAGAGAGATGCATCCATCTGATCAACGTTTTCATCATCGATCTGAAGAACGCTTTGTACATCATCAACTATCAGACCTATATTAGAACTGCCCGCGGCATCAGGAACAAGAACGATGATTTTCTTGCTTTCATGATTCTGACCGAAATCGAGACCCAGGAGGCAGTTTAAATTCATCACATTTGTGATAACTCCACGAAGATTAATAATTCCGGCAATATGCTGCGGAGACCTTGGAACAGGTGTTATAGGCATCATCTCCACTATTTCCTGGACAGTATTGATATCTATTGCATAATTTGTGCCTGATATTTCAAACTGAACAACATCAATTGTAGCCATTTTTATTTTGCACCTCCTTTAAATCAGTTGATAATCTAATATTTAAAGCGCGAATTGGCTTTTTCAAGACGCTTTATAAGTTCATTGACCTCGTTTACCGCACTTCCAATCTCTTCTACAGAAGCGCTTGACTCTTCTGCGAGTGCAGCTAAACTTTCGGCTTCATTCTGAACATCTTTTGTCATAACATTGCCTTTTTCAGCCGAATTAACTACATTGTTTGCAATCTGGGCCTGATCTTCTATTGCCTTTGTTATCTCACCGATATCGTGTGTGACCTGTCCTGCATTTTTGATAATGACATTTAGTGCTTCAAGTGTCTTGTTTACACTCTCAACACCGTCAACAATTTCATTATTGGCAAGCATGATTGCCTTTGCAGTATTTTCACTTCCGCTCTGGACAGCAGATACAACTTTTTCAATAGAGTCTGTCGCGGCCCGTGCCTCTGCGGCGAGATTTTTAACTTCTCCGGCAACAACAGCAAAACCACGTCCGTGTTCGCCGGCACGTGCGGCTTCAATTGCGGCATTGAGGGCAAGAAGGTTTATCTGACCGGCAATGTCGTTGATTAGCTTTACAATCTTCCCAACTTCTTTTACCTGGACAGTAAGGCCCTGAATTTCTTCTACACTCTTACTTGCAATCTTTTCAACATCGCCCATCTTCCTGTTGGTTACATTTGCAAGTTCCTGCGTCTCTTTTCCAACATCGACAACGTGGCTTGCGGCATTGTAAACTTCCTGGGATGTACTTGCAATCTCTTCATTTGATGCGGAAAGATCAGAGATCTGCCTCGTGATATCATCTATGCTTACAAGAAGGCTTTTTGTGAGATCAGCAGTCTTCTGACTTGCATTTGCGACACCCTCTGTTGCCTTGGCAACCTCATCTGTTCCTTTTGCAACTTCATTTGAATTTGAAACTACCTGTTCTGTAACCTTTCCGGTTTCTGAAAGATTTGCTGATACAGACTCGCCAATATTGTTTACTGCATTCTTAAAAGTTACAAAGTCTCCTTTAACAATGATTTTTTCGGAGAATCTGGCAGTAAAATCAGCATCTGCATATTTCTGGCAGACATTTATCGATTCTTTCATTGGAATTACAAAAGCATCGATTGCTGTGTTTACCGCTTCTACAATATCCTTGTATTCACCACTGTGAAGAGATGGATCGCTTCTATAACTTATGTTTCCATCAGCTGCATTATGACCAAGAATTTCAATCTCTGCAGAAACATTGCTAATTGCCTCCATCATTTTTATAAAAGCAGGAACTATTTTGTCATTTTCTGATCTTCTTCCGGCACCGTCTCCGATAGCTCGGAATTTTTCAAGATTTTTGAAATCTCCCTCAGACATATCCTCTGCAACATGCTGGAGTGTGATAAGCCTGTCCTGGACTGTGTTTATTGTTTCAGCCAAAACTTTAGGAGCTCCTGAATAATCCCCTGTAACTTTTCTGGTGTAGTCATTGAAAGTCATTGCAGACAGAATTTCAGTACATTCAACAATGCCGCCAAATCCTTCAGAGAGAGTATTTATTTCCCTGACAATTCGCTGAAAATCAGGCCCGAATTCTGAAGGGTTCATTTCCGGAATTTTATCTCCGGAATTCATCGCTAAAAGAATCTTTTCAATCCTCTCAATATCAGACATTTCATATCCCTCACAAATTTCTAATTTTTCCTCTAATAGAGAGTTATACTATATGAATGTTACTTCCATATATAACTCAGAGGATAAATTTGGAAAAACCTACGTCAAATTCAAATTTCAACAGAATTAAGATATGTTTGAAAAAATGTTGAGGCTAAATTAAAAAAAATTCAGTGAAGAAAATTTAATCCAAATTCAACTTAATTTCAAAAAATAAAATACAAAATAATCTTTGGAAAAAAACGTTCATGAAATATAATTTCATGGACTTTTTTCACAAAACAGTTTATGTTAAATCAGTCTATGTGAAATTTAATCTCATGAATCTTTTTATTAAATACTAATTCCTGCGAAATTAAGCACAATCAGAAGTATTGCGCCTGGAAGTCCTCCAAGAGCACATACCAAAACCGCACCCCATGTAACCTTAAAAGATTCCATACCCAAAAGATTGAACTGTGATACAAGAACAAGCACAATTAAGCCTATAACTGAGTTTACAATAAGAGTTGTCAGGTTTTTTAAAAGATACCACAGGGCAAATATTATTCCGCAGGCAATTATTACCGTAATTACTGTATCCAACATTCCTGTTTATTAATAAAACACACAATTTACATTAATCTTTCTTCAATAGATTTTGAAAAAATATCTCAGAATTTTGATTTCTCATTTCAAAAATATTTGAAAAAAAAGTTCGAAGAAGCATAATAGCGGTTAATAAACCTAAAACAGACAAAAAAATTACCCGGAAATTTTTAAAAAAATGCTTTTTAAAAATTTTTGTTTTTAAATTCTGTTTAAAGGCATCCATGAATGCATATTTCATGCTAACTGTTTCATGTAAGTTACAAAGTAACTTCAATAGCAAATTAACTGGTTAAAATTTGTCCATATCTTCATCAGACGGCCTGATCTCTTTTCTGACACCGTCTTTATAATAAACATATGAAAAACCTACCCATTTACCTTCTGTTGAATTTTTAATATCAATCAGTGCATTCATTGCTTCAAGGCCGTCTTCATCATGTATTTCAATTCTTACAGATTCTTCAACCTCATCCTCATCGGAGTTATACCGAACCCATGTGATGACATCTTCATCGTCATCAAAATCCTCTTCAACCTTTGCCTTTTCTTCCTTCTTTTTTCCAAATCCAAACATGATTTTAAACTCCTTTTTAATTAAATATTAATTAAATATCAATCAAATAAACATAAACAGGCAATACACACCCGAATATAATCAAAAATCAGGATGATTGCTGTCTAATAAATCAATTATTCTTTTCTGAAATATTTATACTCATCGCAACAGAATTAAATCATCGCAACAGATTTTAAAAACTGCTGAGAAAAATTAAAAAATCTGAAGCTTTGAGGATATTTTAAAGAGAAAAACATAATTTAAAGACAAAATAAGGGTTGAAAGGAAAAAAATTATTCTCCAACAACAAAAAGTTCCTGGAAACGAAGTGACGGAACAGTCATAGAGCCAAGTGTTCTTGACTCTTCTGACATTCCTGCAATATTTCCAAGCATTTCAAATACATTTCCGGAAAGCATTGCAGACTTAATCGGCTTTGTCTTCTCCCCTCCCTCAATCCATGCGGCGTTAGAGAGTTCAACTGAAAAGTCGCCTGTCACCGCATTTGCAGTATGTGCCCCGACAACAGTGTGGGCATAGACTGCTTTTTCATCAAAAACATCACAACGTTTTCCGTCAAGGAAAATATTGTGTGTCCCGATTGCAGGGCTTCCGCCTGCACCTGCACGAACCGCACTTCCGGTTGATTTTTGGTTATAGCGGTATGCAGTCTTCAAATCATATGAAAACTCATTTACAACACCGGATTTGATTAAATCAATTCTTCGTGTCAAAACCCCTTCTGAATCCAAAAGCCTCGAGCCGGTGCCATGATGAGGATCGTCATATAGATTTAAGTTCTCATCAAAACAATCATCGCCCAGTTTGTCTGCAAGATATGAACGCCCGGAATTTACGTTCCTTCCGGAAAATGACGGGATAACAACCGAACCTATCAGCTGGCATACGGCAATGGGAGACAAAATAACATCATAATTACCGGTTTTTATACTTCCTGCATCTTTTGAAAATACAGCCAGCGATGCCGCATCTCTTCCGGTTTTTTCAGGGTCAATTCTGTCTGCATGTGATGATGAATCAAATTCATAGCCGGTCGATGTAGCGGCAATTGTTTCCATTGAAACACCACAGCCTGTCTTTTCAAGAGAATAGAAAACTCCGTTTGAATTGGCAATAACAGATTGTCCCTTTGAAAACGAAACACTGCCTCCTACGACATCACAATCTGCATCTGATGCACCAAAAAGCAACCTTTCAATAAAATTCTCAGCAGTTTCAATATCGCATGACATCTTTTCATCAAAGACATCCAACCTCAAATCAGGAAGAGAGCAGGGAGTGGAAAGACCCTCCCAGTTTTGTGGTGTTGACAGCTTTGAACTTGAAACCGCAGATAAAAGGCATTTTTCAAAGCATTTTGGATCGTTTGTCGATGAACATCCTATTTTTCCGTCTTTTACAACCCTGATTCCAATTCCCCAGGATTCTGAGCCTTCAGCCTCACCAATAAGCCTTCCTTTAAGTTCAAGACCAACTCCGAAGCCTTCGGAAAAAAACACTTCAATATCATCGGCAAGCTTTGAACCCTTTCTTAAAATATCATCAATTATTGAAAAGTTCTCATTATCTTCTGCCATTTAAATCACCCCTGCCCTCCGATAACGGCACTATTTAAAAGAAGATGCGGTGATCCGTCAGTTACAGGAACACTCTGCCCGCTTTTCCCGCAGTAACCCGGATTCATCTTTTTATCCTGAGCACAGAGAACAATATTATAGAGAGTCTTTAGGATATCTCCTGAGAGGGATACATCACGCACCATTCCGGAAAGCTCCCCGTTTTCTATGATATAGCCATATTCGGCATTGAACTGAAAAACACCTCTTCCCGGATCAACCTGTCCGCCTCTTGAGCCTTTGAGAAGTATACCGTTTCTGCACTCTGATATTATCTCATCATATGAAGAATCACCGTTTTCGATGAATGTGTTGCTCATTCTTACAACCGGAACTGCTCCTGCCTCACCTCTTGCATGCCCGGCGTCACCGAATCCAACAGCCGCAAGGGTCTGACGGTTGTGCAGAAATGATTTTAGCACTCCGTTTTTTATTATCTCTGTTCTGACTGGAAGTACACCTTCGGCATCAACAGGCATAAAGCCAAATTCATGGATTGTTGGATCATCAACGACACTTATGATATCGCTTCCAATCTTCTGATCTGTCTTTCCGCGAAGGACAGATATACCCTCTTTTACAAGGTCACCTTCAGAAGCATGGCCGACCGCCTCATGTGCAAAAACGCCTGCAAGCTCCTGATCTAAAACAGCATCCATTATTCCGCCCTTTGCAGGTTTTGCATCAAGAAGGCTTACTGCCCTTTCAGCCGCTAAAAGACCCTTTTCTTCCTTGTGCCTGAGATTAAAACCGGTGATTGTGCGTTCGCTCTCACGTCCGGCCTGCATCACACCGTCTTTTTTTGCAACCGCCGATACAGAATATCCTGAACGGCATATCTCATATGAAAAGGTGTTTTCAGATGAATCTTCAAAATAGACTGTTGCGTTTCCTTCAGTGTAGTTTGCACGTGTGTTTATGATGTTTTTTATATGTGCGGCTCTTTCAATCTCCATTAAAAGACCACACTTCTCCTCTAAAGAGACCTCTTTTGGGTCTTCATTTAGCTTTGGCATCGGAAGAATGCCGGATTTACAATCTGCAAGAGTTACTGTCTCCTGCGTTGCAGAAGCATACCGTAATGCAACGGAGATGTATTCGTCAATCTCTTTTTTGGATTTTGATCCAAAATTTTCTATAGAGGCAATTCCCCACCCCTTATCTCCTAAAACACGCAAAATTGCAGTATCTGAAAAACTGTCTGTTGCAGATTCAACTACTCCGTTGTCAATCTCAATATTTGTTATAACTCCCTTGACATGCCTTATATCGTAATATCCGGGCTCTTCCATAAAAAAACTCCTTTAAAAAATAAAATCAGAAAGGATATTTTGGGTTTTTTTTAAATATCCTGAAATTTAAGACAGAAATATTTCCTGTTTATGTTTCTGCCGCTTTTTGCTAATCTTTTTATGATTATCTCATAATGACAATCTGTCTCACGGGCAGTTTTTACAGACCAGGGGTCTGTTTTGCCTGTGAAATCTTTTCAATCAGCTCTCCGGGATTGAGCTTTGCAAGATTTTTTAGTTTTTCAACAAAGTCATCTCTTTTTTCCGGAACAAGAGCAATCTCTAAAACTTCCTCAATTTTTGTTACCGGTATAATCTCAACCAAATCCTTGTAACGGTCTTCTATTAATACATCATCAAGGTTTGACTGTGGAATTATAATTGTCTTTATTCCTGCCTTTGCCGCCGCTTCAATCTTATATGTAACACCGCCTATTGGAAGGACATTTCCCCTGACTGAGAGTGAGCCTGTCATGGCAACATCCTGGCGAACCGGAATTCCTTCAATTGCACTGATTACCGCTGTTGTAACACTGATTGATGCAGAATCGCCTTCAACTCCGCTGTAAGTGCCTATAAACTGGATATGAATATCCATATTTTTGATATCCTTTCCTGTAAACTTTTTAACAATCGCACTTACATTGATGATTGACTCTTTGGCAATCTCCTTTAAAAGACCGGTTGCAACAATGTTTCCTGTTGCACCCTGTGTCGGAGTAACCTCAGCCATAATCGGAAGAACCTGTCCGGAATCAGCCCCGACAACCGCAAGACCGTTTACACGTCCTATCTGAGCACCGGAAACGACTGTAAGCTCATATTCACGGCTTCTTTTTGTGTATTCGTCAGAGATCTGATCCTCAACCGATCTTGCAATACTCTTTGCTTTTAGCACATGATCGGTTGTTGTCACCTCTGAGCCGTCCTGGCGTGCCATATCTCCTGCAACACGGATAAGACCTCCCATATCACGAAGCTTTAGTGTGAGGTGTCCCTTTCTGTTAGAACGTCTTCTGGCCTCACGCATTATCTCTTCGATTGCTCCTCTGTCAAACGGCGGAATCTTATTGTCGTTTTTAATCTCCTGGGCGACAAACATGATGAACTTCTTCTGATTCTCTTCAGTATCAGGCATTGTGTCCTGCATGTAAACTTCGTATCCATATCCTCTGATACGTGAACGAAGCGCCGGATGCATCCCTTCCATGGCATCAAGGTTTCCTGCGGCGATCATTACAAATCTGCACGGGACAGGCTCGGTTTTGACCATTGCACCGCTTGAGCGTTCACTCTGACCGGTGATTGAGAATTCTCCTTCCTGAAGTGCAGTCAAAAGATTCTGCTGGGAATGGGGAGTTAAGGTGTTAATTTCGTCTATGAAGAGAACACCTTTGTTTGCCTTGTGAATCGCTCCTGCTTCCACACGGTCATGTGCAGGTGTTTCAAGACCGCCTGACTGGAAGGGGTCATGCCTTACATCGCCTAAAAGCGCTCCTGCGTGAGAGCCGGTTCCGTCAAGGTATGGTGCATGAGAGTCTTTTTCGTTTGAAACCAGAAGCTTTGGAACCATTGCCTCTTCTTTTGGCCTTGAATACTGAAGAGCCATAAATATAAACGCCGCACCGATGATACCCATCAAAAGCTGTCCGGTGATGATTGCATATCCCATAATGCCAAAGATAAGTATCATAATCAGTGTGTTTCTTGTCTGTGCACGCTTTCTGGCCTCTATTTTATGTGCTGAGACGATCTCTTTTCCGCGTCCTGCCTTTACTGTCCTGATAATCGGTGTGTTTGAATCATCGGAGTTTGGATATACCAAAATGTCCTGCATATCCTCCTTTGGCAAAAGCTCGGCCATTGCCTTTGCAAGCATTGATTTGCCTGTTCCGGGAGTTCCTATCATCATTACATGACGGCGCTGGGTTGCCGCTTTTTTGATGACCTCAACAGCATGCTCCTGGCCTATAACCTGGTCAATAAGCCTTTTTGGAACTTCTATATCAGAAGAGGTCTCTATTTTGTCAAGCTCCAGCTCATCAAGTTTTAAAAGCGGTTTTTTATTCTCTTCATTATCTGCCGCTTCATTATTGTCTGCCTCTTCGTGTATTGTGACAACAGGAGTGTCTTCTGCGCGTGATTCAGCAGAAGGACTGTCAATTGGCTCAGAGGAGGCTGTATCGCTTCCGCTCATACTGCCCTTTTCAGGCCCACTGACCAAAAAATCTTTTGAATCAGGTTCTTTTTGATTTATATCTGGATTTTTATCGTTATTTACCATTAACAGATTTACCTCTTACAAACGATAGTGCTTAAATGATTCTTTCCTGATAGTTTAAGTACTTTCCAGAACAGGTAATAATCATGAAAATAGTCAGCAACGAGAGATCACAGGTTTTAGCCGCAAAAACAGCCGCCATTTGCGGGCTTGACCTAGTACCTGTCGAATTTAAAAAGTTCCCTGACGGAGAGCTTTATTTAAAGACAGGTAAGAGGGATGAAAAGACTGTAATCATTGCAAGCATCACTGACAGCGATTCTTTTATCCAGACACTTCTTCTTGCAGACGCATGTGAGGAGTCAGAAATAACACTTGTTATTCCTTACATGGGATATGCACGACAGGATAAGAAGTTCAATGACGGAGAAGCTGTCAGTGCAAGAGCGGTTGCAAGGGCGCTTTCACAGAATGTTTCAAAGATATACACGATTAATACACATGAAAAGGAGAATCTGTCATTTTTCAAAGTCCCTGCAGAGGACTTAACACTTGCTCCATATATGTGCAGATACATAGAGACCTTAAATCTTAAAGAGCCGTTAATTATTGCACCTGATGCAGGAGCGGCCGCATTTGCAAAGTCTGTAGCCGCTGAGATGGACTTTGACTGCGACCACCTACAAAAAACAAGGCTTTCCGGAACAGAGGTTACAATGCAGCCAAAAGATCTTGATGTGAATGAAAGAAGTGTGGTAATTGTTGACGACATCATCTCAACCGGCGCTACACTTGCAAATGCCGCCGCGATGCTTAAAAATCAGGGAGCCGCGGAGGTTCATACAGCATGTGTTCACGGGGTTTTTGCCGCCGGCGGATTTGCAAAGCTCTTTTCAGCAGGTCTTGCATCTCTTGCATCAAGTGATACAATCGAATCTGCTTCAAGCAAAATTTCGGCTGACGAATGCATAAAAAAAGCAATACTTGGATAAAATACAAATTTCAAACAAACAAATTAAAAAACAATAAAAAATGTCGATAAATTATTTCAGAAAAGGTGTCAGAAAATCATCAGATAATAATCAGATAATCATAAAATAATCCTCAAACAATCATGCCTGAAAAAACGCCTGTTAAGATACTTGATTCATCCTTTTTTTTCCTCGATATACCGATGGATGGTGAATTTGCAATTCCTCATGCGGTTGAAGAGGAGCTAAAAGATATAAGAGCAAAGTCAAAGCTTGAAGCATTAAAGGCACAGGGTCTTATTGTCTGTGAGCCCTCAGAAGAGTCCAGAAAAAAAGCAGTTGAGGCTTCTGAAAAATCAGGAGATATTCAGGTTATATCCTCAACTGACACAGATGTGATTGCACTTGCACTTGAGCTTGGCGGAAGCGTTGTTACAGACGACTTTGCTCTTTCTAATACTGCACAGACACTGGGACTTAAAGTATATCCGCTTCAGATGCGTGCGGCTAAAAAAAGGAGATGGAAATACCGGTGCACAGGGTGCAGGAAACTTCACGATTCATTAGGTGAATGTGATGTCTGCGGAGCTTTGATCAAAAGAATGTATAAGTGATAAAATCAATATCGTAGATTATGTCATCTCTTAGTGAACTCATTGAAAAAGCCAAAAATCTTCACTCGGAAGGAAGGAGCTCAAGCCAGATTGCCGATGAGATGAGTCTTTCAACTGAAACCATAACGTGGCTTTTAACACAGCAGAAAGGCGAAAAGGCAGCGCCAAAAGATATTGTAATAGACTGGTCATCTATAAGCGGCCATGCTGATATGCTTCATGACGCATCTGTAATGCTTCTTAAAAGATATATCCATGCAACTGAAGATGCAGACGCAGACGAAGAGATATTTCCGGATTTAATTGTCGGAGTTGCACATTCAGGAATACCGATTGCAACAATGATTGCAGGCGAGGCTGATTCACTTTTTACAATGTTTCACCCAAAAAAGCATGCCACCGGTGAAAACCCGACAGGCTCTCTTAACAGCAGTTTTGCAGATGTATCAGGCAAGAAATGCTTAATAGTCGATGATGTTATCACAAGCGGAAGAACAATTGCAGAAACGATTGATTCAGTTAGAAAACATAACGGAACGGCAATTGGAGTCTGTGTTTTATTTGACAAACTCGGCCTTGATGAGATTGACACAGTTCCTGTATATTCACTTGTCAGAGTCAGCAGAATTGACTAAAAACGTCCGGAAAAAATATATTTCATGCTAACTGTTTCATGGAATTTACGAAGTAACTCTCATTAAAAAAACTATATTGCTTATAAAAGAGGACTATATTGATTTATAAAAAAACGTTCATGAAACAAATTTTTCATGGACTGTTACATGAAAATCATGAGTTGGTTTTCATGGTAAATGATACAAATATCAGAGGATTTAGGATATGGCTGTAATTGATTTGGTAGTATTTGAACTGAATAAGACACTTTATGCACTTGACATCACACTTGCACGCGAAATTGTTGAGATGATGACTCCGACCCCTATTCCACGCTCTCCCCCTCATGTGGCAGGAATAATTAATCTTCGCGGCGAGATTACAAAAATAATTCATTTGTGCACTCTTCTTGATATTCAGGAAAATCCTGACGCTGAAACAAGAAAAATTATTATTCTGACATCTGCTGATTCAGAAAAATCTAAGATTGGAATAATTGTGGATGATGTTAAAAGCGTTATTGCAATAGAAGAAGATACAATTGACACAATGGATAATGCAGTCTCAAAAGAGGCTTATGTTAAGGGGATAATAAAAAGAAAATCCGAAACTGACAATAAAGAAACACAGCTTGTAATCTGGATTGATCTCTCAAAAGTTCTTGAAGAGCTTAATTTTGGGTTGAATCAATAATAAAACAATCAGCCTTTATCTTTATTCATAGTCCGGATTTAAAAATTGTTCATGAATTAAGAATAAATTTTCAAATCTCCGCTCAATTATCAGATATAATATAATCATCATTTAATTTTGGTTTTAAGGCTAAATATTAGCTGTAATAAAACATTTATTTAATTTTTCAGGTGTCAGAATACCAATGATAAGTTATATATAGAATCGCAATTCCACATTTATGGAGAATCTTATTGAGAGGTATCTGCATATGTTATCAGGACAACCAATAGTAATTTTACGCGATAATGTCGATGTAACAAGCGGAATGGAGGCTCAGCGCTCAAATATCATGGCATGCAAAGCCATTGCGGGCGCTGTCAGAACAACTCTTGGTCCGCGTGGCATGGACAAAATGCTAGTATCCCCGTCAGGTGACGTAGTGCTCACAAACGACGGTGCAACAATTCTTCATGAGCTTTCTGTCGAACATCCGGCGGCAAAGATGGTAATCGCTGTTGCAGAAGCACAGGATGATGAGGTCGGAGACGGCACAACAACTGCGACAATTTTCATCGGTGCACTCATGGAAGAGGCTGAAAACCTCTTAAAGAAGGGAATTCATCCGACAATCATTGCAAAAGGTTACAACCTTGCAATGGTAAAAGCTCTTGAAGTCCTAAATGAGAATTCAATCACAGCAGGACCTGACAACAAGGATATGCTGATGAAGGTCGCAGAGACAGCAATCACCGGCAAGTCAATTGAATCAATGAAAGATTCAGTTACAGAGATAATTGTTGACGCTGTTTTATCAGTTGCACAGACTGAGGATGGCAAAACAACAGTCGATGAGGATGACGTCAGGATTAAGACAATCGTCGGTGACAGCCTTGATGAGGCAGAGCTCATCTCCGGATTTTTGATTGACAAGACACGCTGTGACACAGGAATGCCAAAGAAGGTTGAAAACGCAGTAGTTGCTCTTCTTTCACAGCCTCTTGAGATTAAAAAGACAGAGACCAAATCAAAGATTAAAATCACATCCGCTGAGCAGGTAGAGGCTTTCTCGGAGAGAGAAAAAGAAAATCTAAAGGCAATTGCTGAAAAGATTAAAGCTTCAGGCGCAAATGTTGTTTTATGCCAGAAAGGTATCGCCGATGCAGTTCAGTACTATCTTTCACACGACAAAATCCTTGCAATCCAGGATGTTCCTGAAAAGGACATGAAGGCATTTGCACGTGCACTTGGCGCAACAATTGTCAACACACCAGGGGATCTCGAAGAGGGTGTTTTAGGAAACGCGGCTTTGGTTGAAGAGTTAAAGGATATTAAGGCAACAAAGTTCACAGGATGTAAAAACGGAAAGACTGTAAGCATCCTTATCAAAGGCTCAAACCAGATCTTCGTTGACGAACTTGAGCGTGCTGTATATGACGCTGTACGTGTTGTAATGGATGCAGTTGAAGATGGTAAGTTCGTTGTTGGTGCAGGTGCAATCGACACAGAGATTTGTATCAGACTTTCTGAGTACGCCCCTACAGTTGGCGGAAGAATTCAGCTTGCAATCGAGGCATTTTCCAAAATCTTTGAGACAATTCCAAACACACTTGCAGAAAACTCAGGACATGACTCAATCGATGTTCTTGTGGACTTAAAGGCCGCACATTCTGCCGGTGAGAAATATGCCGGATTAAATGTCTTTACAGGCAAAGTGCAGGACATGTACAAAGAAGGCGTAATTGAGCCGATGCGTGTTAAAAGACAGGCAATCCAGAGTGCCGCTGAGACTGCATCACTGTTAATCCGTGTGGATGATATGATGGTTTCAAAATCAGCTGCTCAGATGGCAAGAGAGCACTAAATTTAAAAAAAACGTTCATGAAACTTTGTGTTTCATGCAAACAGTTTCATGTAAATCACAAAGTGATTTTCATGGTAAAATATTTTTATAACTTCTTTTTGTGAGTTCTTTTTGATACTACTTTTTTTTTAGATACTACTTTGTGACTTCTTTTTAGTGAGTACTTTTCAGGAGTTGTTTTTTTGCGAGTTCTTTTGGGAACTTCTTTTTAGTTATTACTTTTAGATGACTTCGTTTTAGGGAATTTTTATTGTTTTCAGGAGTTGTTCATCTGCCAAAACAGTAAGATGATTCTCCTTATAGTATAGTCTGCAAAACTCTTTGGTTATAAGATCTGACCTTTGATATTTTACTCTGATTTATAGAAGTCATTTAAATTAATTATACAGAGGAACTGTATTTTAAAAAAATAGTTCATGAAAGAAATTATCATTGACGTTTTTTAAAAAAAGGTGATATATCAGATGAATTTTAAATTAAAAAGATTTTTTACAGCCGTATTTATATGTCTTGTAATTTCGCTATGCATTCCTGCATCAGCACAATCCGCACAGGCCGGACAGCAGGAAGTTATTTCGGGCGGGAATAGTTTAGAAGATTCCAATGAAAATTCTAATGATGAAATTTTTCTTGAGATTTATGCTAAAAGTAAGAACATAAAAAGCGGCGATAAAGCATGGATTTCTGCGATAGCAAAGGATAATTTGGGCAATCCAATCGCAAACCAGACTGTTTATTTCTTTTCGAGTCTTGAATTGTCAGGAGTAAATGTTGACAGGTATATTGGCGAGGCACAAACAAATGAAAAAGGAATTGCAATTTTTCGACCGGCACTTTCTGTAAACGGCGATTATGGAACAATATTGATAGGATGTGCGGCAGAAAACGAAAATACAGGTGATGCATACTATTCAGCACACACGATGATTACTGTTACAAACCCCTATCCATGTATTAGCGAAGAGTCCGAAGAAGATGATAATCAAAACTGAGTCTTTTTATCCCGGAAAGATTCATAATTTTTATTTTCTTTTATCCTGTGTTTTTTAATATTCTGTGTTCTTATTCTGTTTCATTAATATGTTTTTACCCTGTTTTATTACCCTGTTTTATTACCCTGTTTATTATTCTGTTTCATTAATTTGTTTTTTTACCCTGTTTTATTACCCTGTTTATTATTTCTGTTTCATTAATATGTTTTTTTACCCTGTTTTATTACCCTGTTTATTATTTCTGTTTCATTACCATGTTTTTTTGCTGTGCTCCATCCCCATTTTCTTATCCTCTCCTTTATCCCCTTTGTTTCATCCCCATTTTCTTATCCTGTCCTTTATCCTCTTGAGGATGTGGTAAGCACAACATAATCTGCCTCTTCAGCCTCCATATCTTCAGGAACACTGATATTATCCTTTAAAATTATGACAGTGTCAGGTATTACGTCTTTTAAAAGCAGTATCTCAGATAAAATAGTGCCTTTTAAAAACTCAAATTCGCACAACTCATTTTCATGCTTAAAAAAAAATCTGCATTTCATGTAAATTTCCAAAATTTTTAAAAAAAGTATTTATTTTTTTCTTAAATGAGGTTTTCCAAATCTTCATGACTTTTTGTGCCGGAATTAACACATTATTTCCGGGATTTTTCAGTCAGTCTTTAGTTCTTTTAGTTATTTCTTTAGTCCTTTCTGAACTGAGGCATCATCGAGCGAATCTCTGCTCCGACTTCTTCTATTAAATGCTCCTCATCCGAGCGTGTCAGTGCATTAAATACAGGTCTGTTTACCATATTCTCAAGAATCCATTCCTTTGCAAACTCTCCTGTCTGGATTTCGCAGAGGATTTCGTCCATTGCCTCGTAGGATTCTTTTCCAACAACCCGCGGGCCGCGTGTAATATCACCATACTGGGCAGTATTTGAGATGGAATCACGCATATTTGTAAATCCGCCTTCATATATGAGGTCAACAATAAGCTTCATCTCATGAAGAACTTCCAGGTATGCCATCTCAGGTGCATATCCTGCGCCGACAAGAGTCTCAAATCCTGCTTTGATAAGCGATGTTACGCCTCCACAGAGAACTGCCTGTTCGCCAAAGAGATCTGTCTCAGTCTCTTCGCGGAAGGATGTTTCAAGAACAACAGCACGTGTGCCGCCGATTCCTTTGGCATATGCAAGTGCAATCTTTTTTGCATTACCTGTATAATCCTGCTCGATTGCAATGAGTGCAGGAACACCTTTTCCCTCTTCAAATGTCCTTCTGACCATGTGTCCGGGACCTTTTGGTGCAACCATTACAACATCAACATCTTTTGGCGGAATAATCTGGCCGTAATGGATGTTGAATCCGTGCGAGAACATAAGACACTTATTTTCAGAGAGGTAAGGCATAATCTCGTTTTTGTAAACCTGTGCCTGATTTTCATCCGGAAGCAGAATCTGAATGACATCTGCACGTCTGGCCGCTTCAGAGACATCAAAAACACTAAGTCCGTCTTTTTCTGCCTGTTCTCTGCTTTTCCCAGGCCTTATTCCAATGATTACATCAAGACCACTGTCTTTTAAGTTTAAAGCCTGCCCTCTGCCCTGTGAACCATATCCGATTACTGCTATGGTTTTTCCTGCGAGATCTCCAAGATCCGCATCTGACTCATAATATTTTTCCATCATTTTAAAATCCCTTTTTTAATCTTCTGTTTTCAAATTATTACATTCTTCATAGGGATATTAGTTTTTCCCGTTTAATCTGTAATGTTTTTTTCATTTAAATTATTCATTTAAAGACTGCCGGTTCTGTAAACAACATTTAAAGCGTTTACCATCGCCTCTGCCGATGCAATGACAATATCAGAGTTTGAAGCGGAGGCATCAAAAATTCTTCCCCTGTCATCCTCAACTTCTATTGTAACACAGCCTAATGCATCACTTCCGCCGGATATAGCCTCGACCTGATAGCTCTTTAGTAAGACATTTCCCGGCGCAATCCCTAAAAGCGCCTTCATTGCGGCATCAACCGGACCGTCACCGGTTTTAGAGCAGATTAAATTTCTGCCGTTTACAATTGCCCTGACACTTGCTGTCGGAATTGCATGGTTTCCTGTAAATATTGAGATGTCGTCTAAGACAACTGCCTTTTCCTGACTTCCTGTGCCTGTAATGCTGTCTGCAATCTCATAAAGATCTGATTCTGTAACCTTTTTGCCCCGTCCTGAAACCTCTTTTACCTTTGCGACAATAATATCCAGCTCAGAATCTTTGGGATTTATATTTGCATCCATTAACATCTGCTTAACAGCGTGCTTTCCGACATGCTTCCCAAGCTTTAAACGCCTTCTGTGCCCGACCATCTCCGGCGTCATTATTCCCGGCTCAAAAGTGCCCGGATTTGCCATAACTCCATGTGAGTGGATTCCGCTCTCATGCGAAAATGCATTTTCGCCGACAACCGGCTGAATCGGAAGAACCGGTATCTGGGCAAATCTTGAAACCAGTCTGGATGTTTCAACAAGCCTTTCGGTTATGATATTAGTTTTAATTTTGTAAATGGACTCCATTATCATAACAGTCTGTGCAATATCGGCATTTCCTGCTCTTTCGCCAATACCGTTGATTGTGACCTGAACCTGATCTGCACCGCCCTCAACTGCCGCGATTGTGTTTGCAACCGCAAGTCCGAAATCGTTGTGGCAGTGAACATCAATTCTGCACTTTACGTTTTTGCGAACCATCTCTACAAGCGGTTTCATCATCGAGGGTGTGCATATACCAACAGTATCAGGAAGATTGATAATTGTTGCACCTGCCTCATCTGCAACCCTGCAGACCTCAATTAACTCTTTTGGGTCTGTTCTGGTCGCATCCATCGGTGAAAACATCACAAGACTGCATTTTGACCGGGTATAAGAGATAATCTCTCTTGTAATTTCCAGAACTTCTGCATGAGACTTTTTGATTGTGTGGGTTCTCTGAATCTCTGATGTAGGAATGAAAACATGAACCATATCAACGCCGGCTTCTATACACCTGTCCACATCTGACTTAACAGAGCGTGCAAGTCCACAGATTTTCGGGCGGATACCCTCTTCACAAATTTTTTTTACGGTCTCAAATTCGACATCCGATGATGCCGGAAAACCTGCTTCAATCACATCAACGCCAATATCAGAGAGCTGATGCGCAATTTTAATCTTTTGCTCAAGTGTGAAGGACACACCGGGCGTCTGTTCACCATCACGGAGTGTGGTGTCAAAAATTGTAACTGCTTTTTCGCTGTCAACTATACTTTTATCGCCAAAGAAAGCGATCTGCCACTTTCGCAGTGACTTCTCCAATCCCGTCTTTTTGAGACATACTCAAATACATTGTATTATGCAGATATAAAGGTTTCTTATGTGGTGCATACTCAGCAGATGTTATTCTTTAGTGGTGCGATCTGATGCTGTAGTGTTGGCCACATGGTGCATGAAAATGGAGATTCTGCACAATGTTTATATAGTTACTGCAGGATAAATATGAATGGAGTTTATTCCCATGAGTGAGTGTTTTATTTGGCAATAATAAAATCCGTTTCCTTGACACGACCCTTCGTGACGGGGAACAGACGCCCGGCGTTTCTTTAACGCCAGAACAGAAACTTAAGATAGCTGAAGAATTATCCCTTATTGGTGTTGATGTAATTGAGGCAGGCTCTGCCATCGCATCTGACGGTGAAAGGGAGGCTTTACGGCTCATATCTGATGCCGGATTTAAAGCTGAAATCTGTACATATTCACGTGCAAAAAAAGAAGACATTGATCTTGCAGTCAAATGTGGTGCAGACTCGGTTCATCTTGTGGTTCCTGTTTCAGATTTGCATATAACAAAAAAGCTTGGCAAAAACCGTGACGAGGTCTATAAAATGGCGATGGACGCTGTCTCATACGCCAAAGAAAGAGGCCTAATCGTTGAGCTTTCAGGCGAGGACGCATCACGTGCCGACCAGACGTTTCTTTCAGAACTTTTCAGAGACGGAGTCTCGGCAGGCGCAGACAGACTTTGCTTTTGCGATACGGTCGGTCTTTTAACGCCGGAGAGGGTTTCAGAGATGATTCCGCCCCTTGTGCTTGCACCTTTAAGCATCCACTGCCACAATGACCTCGGCCTTGCACTTTCAAACACAATTTCCGCATTAAAGGCAGGTGCATCCTGCGCCCATACAACAATAAACGGAATGGGAGAGCGAGCCGGAAACACACCTTTTGAAGAGGTGGTCATGGTGCTTGAAAAGCTATATAACTACGATACCGGAATTGACAAGAAGAGAATCTATTCTCTCTCGACACTTGTATCACAGCTTACAAAGGTTCCGCTTGCAACAAACAAGCCGATTGTCGGTTCAATGGCATTTACGCACGAGAGCGGAATCCATGCACACGGCCTATTGCGTGACGCATCCACATATGAGCCGATGAGTCCTGAGACTGTAGGGAGAAAAAGAAGGATTGTTCTTGGGAAACATTCAGGAACTGCTTCTGTTCAGTCAGCCTTAAACGAGCTTGGATACTCACCAAATGACAAACAACTTGCAGAGATTGTCGCAAGGGTCAAGCAGGTCGGCGATAAGGGAAGAAAAGTGACAGATGCGGATGTAATGGCAATTGCGGATTCTGTAATGCTTTTAGAATGTAAACCGGTAATAAGCCTCAGGCAGTTTACGGTTGTTTCAGGAAGCAATGCGATACCGACAGCATCTGCAACAATGGTTGTAAACGGACAGAAGGTAACAGGCGCCGCAACAGGAACAGGGCCTGTGGATGCAACAATAAATGTGCTTTCACAGTCTGTTGCCATGCTTGGCGATATAAAACTTGAAGAGTATCATGTCGATGCCATAACAGGCGGTGCTGATGCTATGGTGGATGTTACTGTAAAGCTTAGGAAAGACGGAAGAGTAATTACCTCCAGAGGTGCAAGAACAGATATAGTAGAGGCCAGTGTTGAGGCTGTATTAGCCGGAATGAACAGGCTTTTGAGGAATGAAAATGAAAACCGGGGCTAAAATACTAATTGAAAGCTTAAAGGAAGAGGGAGCAGAGATAATTTTCGGATATCCGGGAGGATCAGTCCTTCCGATTTATGACGAACTTTATGACGCAGACTTAAAGCACATTCTTGTAAGGCACGAACAGGCCGCAGTTCACGCGGCTGACGGATATGCAAGAGCGAGCGGAAAAGTGGGCGTGTGCCTCTCAACCTCAGGTCCGGGTGCATGTAACCTTATTTCAGGTATTGCAACCGCAAACATGGACTCAGTTCCGGTTGTTGCATTAACAGGCCAGGTTCCGACTCAGATGCTTGGAAACGATGCTTTCCAGGAGTCTGATATAACAGGAATAACAATGCCTGTCACAAAGCACAATTATCTCGTAAAATCTGCAAAAGAGATAAAATTAACAGTCAAATCCGCTTTTTTAATTGCGGGAACAGGAAGAAAAGGGCCTGTTTTAATAGATCTTCCAAAGGACGTGCTGACTGACAAGGTAAATGAGGCTGATGTCATCACAAAAGAGCCTGAACTCAGAGGATACAGGCCAAAGATAAAGGGGCACTCAAAACAGATAAAAAAGGCAGTTGATCTAATCTGTGAGGCGAAAAAACCTGTAATCTACGCCGGCGGCGGCGTTATCTCTTCAGGAGCGTCAGATGAGCTTTTGAGTTTTTCTGATATGTTTTGCATTCCTGTAACGACTACCATGATGGGACTTGGAGCACTTCCGGCAGACCATCCGTTAAATCTCGGTATGCTTGGCATGCACGGAACAGAATATGCAAACTATGCAATTACAGAGTGCGATCTCTTAATTGCCATCGGAGCACGCTTTGACGACAGGGTTACAGGAAAATTAAGTGAGTTTGCCCCCAATGCAAAGATAATACACATAGATATAGATCCAGCAGAAATCGGCAAGAACAAAAATCCTGATGTTCCGATTGTAGGCGATGCAAAATCAGTTCTTTCAGATCTTATTCTGATTGCCAAAGACAAAAGGTGTTCATGCGATCCGTGGCTTAAAAAAGTCAGATTATGGCAGGAAAACCACCCCTTACGACTGGATATGGACGGAAAGCTTCACCCGCAGTACATTATAAAAAAGCTCTCTGAAATTTTAAACGGAGAAGGCATAATCGTAAGCGAGGTCGGGCAGAATCAGATGTGGGCTGCACAGTATTACGGGTTTAAAAGACCACGCCAGTGGATAAGCTCAGGTGGTCTTGGAACGATGGGATTTGGGTTTCCGGCGGCGATTGGTGCACATTATGCGAAGCCTTCCGAGACAGTCTGTGTTATTGCAGGTGACGGCAGTTTTCAGATGAATATCCAGGAGCTTGGAACTGTTGCACAATATAACATTCCGGTAAAGATTGTAATTTTAAACAATATGTACTTAGGAATGGTAAGGCAGTGGCAGGAGCTTTTCTATGACAAAAGATACTCATACACAGAGCTTCCGCCTGTTGACTTTGTCGGAATTGCCGCGGCATACGGAATTTGTGGCCGGAGAATAGATAATGCAGAGGATGTCGAAGACGCCTTAAGAACTGCTATTAATTATGACGGGCCTTATCTGCTTGATTTCAGAATCGAGCGTGAAGAAAATGTATTTCCAATGGTTCCGGCAGGAGCGGCGATTAGCGAGATGATTGGAAAGCACAATCCAAACGGAGAGGAGAGATGAAACAGCATATAATAAGCGTTCTTGTTGAGAACAAGTCAGGAGTTCTTGCAAGAGTTTCAGGGCTTTTTTCCAGACGGGGATTTAATATCGAAAGTCTGGCTGTCGGCACCTGCGAAGAGCCGGGTATGAGCAGGATTACAATTGTAGTCTACGGAGACGATACTCACATTGAGCAGGTGAAAAAACAGCTCAACAAACTGATTGATGTAATAAAAATCACTGATATTACAGAAAAAGATCATGTTGAGCGTGAACTTGCACTGATAAAGGTCCATGCCGAGCCTAACATTTCCAGATCAGAGGTTATGCAGATAGCAGGCATATTCAGGGCTAAAATAATTGATGTCGGCCAAAAGACAATTGTTCTGGAGATAACCGGAGATACGGAAAAGATTTTGGCGATAGAAAATCTTCTAAAGCCCTACGGTATTTTGGAGCTTGTCCGGACAGGAAGGGTTGCTCTTCAAAGAGGAAGTCTTCAGGATAAATAACTCTAAAATTCAAATTTTTTCCGGCAGAAGAAATTTTAAAAGAGCAAAATTTACAATTAGAAAAAAAGACTGATTGATATGGGATTTACTATAACAGAGAAGATATTTTCAAAGCACTGTAAAAGAGACTGCAGTGCAGGCGAGGTTGTGATGGCGCCGGTTGACGGCTGTATGATACATGATATCACAGGGCCTCTTGCTATAAACGTCTTTCATGAGATGGAAGGAGAAAAAGTGTTTGACCCTGATAAAGTCATAATGCTTTTTGACCACCAGATTCCGGCAGACTCCATAAGTGCAGCGGAAAATCATGTTATGATGAGAAAGTTTGCAAAAGAGCAGGGAATACACAACTACGATATAAAAGAGGGCGTCTGCCACCAGGTTGTGCCTGAGAAGGGAAGGGTGAAACCTGGCGATATTGTTGTCGGGTCTGATTCACATACATGTGCATACGGAGCACTTGGTGCTTTTTCAACCGGAATCGGCTCAACAGACATGGCATATGCCCTTAAATTCGGCGAACTCTATTTCAGGATTCCTGATACGATAAAAATCGAGGCCTTTGGTAAATTTCAGAGCAGAGTCGGCCCAAAAGATCTCATCTTAAACCTTGCAGGCGATATTGGAGCAGATGGTGCAACCTACAGGGCGCTTGAATTTACCGGGAGTGCATTTTCTGATATGGATATTCCGGGAAGGATGACATGTTCGAATATGGCAATTGAGATGGGAGCAAAGGCAGGAATTGTGCCGCCGGACAAAAAAACATGGGATTATCTTAAAGGAAGATGTGAGTGCACTCCGTTTAGTCTTTCAAGTGATTCAGATGCTGAATTTTTTGAGGTTAAAAGCTACGATATCGGAGAAATCAATCCAAAAGTCGCTGTTCCTCATAATGTTGACAATGTTGTCGATGTTTCAGAGGTTGCCGGACGCCATATCGATCAGGTCTTTATAGGGTCGTGCACAAACGGAAGATATGAGGACTTTTTAGAGGCGGCTGAGGTTTTAGGCGATGATAAATTTGCAGATGATGTCAGGGTGATAATAGTTCCTGCATCAAAGGATGAATACTTAAAAGTCTTAAAGGCTGGTCTTATTGAGAAGTTTGTGGACGCTGGAGCGCTTGTTGAGGCTCCATGCTGTGGGCCGTGTATGGGAGGCGCTTTTGGTCTTTTGGCACCGGGCGAGGTCTCTTTATCAACGTCAAACAGAAATTTCAGGGGCAGGCAGGGAAGCACTGAAAGTTTTGTTTATTTATCTTCGCCTGCGACAGCGGCGGCAAGTGCAGTTAAGGGAAAAATTACTGATCCAAGGGAGGTGTGAGATATGCCAAGAGCATGGAAGTTTGGCGATGATGTTGATACAGATGCAATAATTCCGGGCAGATTTCTGACAATTTATGATCCAAAAGAGCTTGCAGAACATGCATTTGAGGGAACACGCGATGATTTTTCCAAAAAAGCAAAGCCAGGCGATATAATTGTTGCAGGGCGGAATTTTGGCTGTGGTTCTTCGCGTGAGCATGCACCTCTTGCACTAAAAGGATGTGGGATTGAGTTTGTTGTTGCAAAGTCGTTTGCGAGAATATTTTACAGAAATGCAATTAATACAGGTGTTTTACCTGTTGTCTGTGCAGATACAGATGAAATTTCTGACGGTGCCAAAGTCTTTGTTAATTTAGAGGAGTCATATATTGAGGCTGACTCGAAGAGATATACACTTGAGCCAATCCCTGATTTTATGATGAGGATTGTTCATGCCGGCGGTCTTGTTGAATATGCAAAAAATAAGTGATTGGGAATTTTTATGACGACATATAAAGCGGCCTGCATGCCGGGAGACGGAATAGGGCCTGAAATTATTGCAGAGGGCAGAAAAGTTCTTGATTCTGCAGGAGAGAAGTTCGGCTTTGATATAGACTGGACTGATTATGATACCGGTGCTGAGAGATATTTAAAGACCGGTGAGCTTATTTCAGAGGATGAGTTAAAGGAGCTTTCAAAGTTTTCAACCATCTACTTTGGCTCAATCGGTGATGACAGGGTAAAGCCCGGAATTTTGGAGAAGGGAATTTTGCTTGCTCTTCGGTTTTACTTTGATCAGTACGTGAATCTCCGGCCGATTAAGCTTTTGAAAGGTGTTTCTACTCCGCTTGCAAACAAAAAACCATCAGATATTGACTTTGTTGTAGTCCGTGAGAACACCGAGGATTTCTATGTCGGAATCGGTTCAAGGGTAAAATCCGGAAAACAAAGGGATGAGCTGTCTGTATTACGCGATTTGTATAATGTCAAATTCGGCATTGATGTTGAGACAGATGCCGATGAGCTTGCATACCAGATTGGAGTTGTAAGCCGGCAGGGCTCAAAGCGTGTGATGGAGTATGCATTTGATCTTTCTATGACACGTGATAAGAAGCTGACATCGGTTGACAAGGCTAATGTTTTAACTGATGTTTACGGTCTGTGGCGTGAGGTCTTTGAGGAGACTAAGATTAATTATCCGGCGGTTTCTACCGATTATAACTTCGTTGACGCAATTACGATGTGGTTTGTCAAAAACCCGGAGTGGTTCGATGTTGTTGTAACGCCAAATATGTTTGGCGATATCATAACAGATCTTGGTGCGATGATCCAGGGAGGATTAGGGCTTGCTCCGGGCGGAAACATTAATCCTGATGGAACGTCCATGTTTGAGCCGATTCACGGCTCCGCTCCCAAATATAAAGGACAAAATGTTGCAAATCCTCTTGCTACAATCTGGGCAGGAAGCCTTTTACTCGATACTCTCGGAGAAAAAGAGGCGGCGGCGGCGGTTGTTTCATCAATTGAGCACTCGATTGAGAAAGGCGCTGTAACCCGCGATATGGGCGGTTCGATGGGAACGAATGAGATTGGCGAGTGGATTGCAAAAGATATTTTGAATAAATAAAAACCCGGTTTTTTTATTTTTTAAAATACTGCTTAATAATAAGCTATTTATGTTTTTTAAAATCCTGTTAAGGATCATTAATTCAGGTTTTTATATGTTATATCTAATGACAGAGCCCCTTTTTACAGGAGGAGGACAGCCCCAAAAATCCCTGATTTAAGCTTGTTTTGCCGTTTTACCGGATGCTTCAGATACCCCTGATAAATACACTCTATACGACGGTTTAAGAGATAACCAAGCCCTAATTGCGTAGATATAGTGGCATTCTATTGCCCCTTATTTTCAGAGGATGTTTACATTGAAGAGTGTTGAGAAAGTATGATACAGGGCTTGTATGAAGGTCTCAAAACAGGCGTTTTGACCTGTTTTACGGACCTATTTAAGGTTTACTTAATAGATTATGAGTTTTCATAATTGGAAAAAACAAGTAACAAATCAAAAAGGAACGCTACCCGATAATGATTGAATAAAGACTGTCCTTTGCTGAAAGAAAAACCATTCAGGTGTTGCAAGAGATGAGATTTTGCATACTCACAAAAATTTTAAGAATGTCAGGCCATAATAATGATCATGCCAACCATCACTGTGGACGATGAACTTAAACAGGAGCTTAAGAAAATTGGTCGTAAAGGTGAATCATACAACGATATTGTTGATCGGCTCCTAACTTATTATTGCACCAAAAAATTAGATGCTGAATTAAATGATATTTTAGAAAATGAAGAATTCACACCTTTAGATTTGGAAGCTATATAATATGACTTACTCCCTTCTTGCTACAAAGAGATTCAGAAAAGAGTTAAGCCTCCTGGATGATGCAACCAAAAAGAGAGTTAAGGAAGCTCTTGCAGGTCTAATAGAGGATCCTTTTACATCCCGGCCAAATGTAGATATTAAGCAGTTAAAAAATATGACTCCTAAAAAATACAGACTGAGAGTAGGAGATTATAGAATCTTTTTTTACATTGGTAATAATGAAATTAAATTGTTAAAGATTGCAGACAGAAAAACAGCATATAAAAGATAAAAAAAATTGAATATAATTACTATATGTAAAGAGCCAGTCAGTCTCTATGAGTTGTATAAAAAGTGAAGGGCGTCTTTTCCTTCCTGAGTGATATGAATCAATGATTTTCTGTTCCTTTTTTCAATTTCGATGTATTTCCATTTCAAAAGGGGATCTATATAACGTCTTTCCAGTGCCCTGTATTTTGCAGGAACCTCGTTTTTTACCTTTTCTTCAACAAGAGTTATTTTTTCCCGCTCTAATATCTCAATCACTATTTTTTTATTAAGACCCTTTGAGCCGCCTTCTGAATCATATATCATATTTTTACTGATTATTGCAAGCACTTTTATTAAGCTGTCAGATGGTTTTTCTATTCTGTATTCCGGAAGAATTTGTATATTTTTAAAACCGCTTGTCAATTGTTCTCCCATTTCAGGTTCAAGTTCATATTTTTCCGGTTGGACATAATAAGGTAAAACTGAGATGTGTTCTTCTTTGAAGATCATCGAGATCATCATTCCCGCAATTGAATGAATTTTTGATCCTGTTGATACATTGATAAAAATATGATTCTCTTTCTCTTCCTGTAATATTTCTCTATAGGCTTTTAATGTATCATACAATTTCAGATTTTTAAAATCAGTTTTTATATCAATAACATCCAGTCCTGTTGATTTTTCTTTCAGTTGTCTTTTAATCTCATTTACACAATAAGCTCCTTTGTCATTTTCATCTTTATCAATTAACAGATATAGCCTGTCTGCATTCATCCGAATTACCGGAATAACGACACGATCAATTTCAAACCCAACAGGGGCAATGTGAACTCTTTTTGGGTTTAACAATTTTGTTGTAAATTCCATTATTAACATAATTTCCGTTAATAAATATAAATTCTTGGACGTCTTTAGTTAAGTTTATAGAGTCTGTTATAGACAAAAAAATATACATTTATTTTGGATTTTAAAGATCCAATAATATAAATTGTATTTTAGGGGATTTTTCAATGAGTTCTAGTTCAAATGAATATCAACAATTTTTTCGAGATGCAACAGGGCATCTGCCATACCCATATCAGGAGAAATTAGCAACATCAGATAATTTTCCTGAAGTTATTGAAGTTCCAACCGGGCTTGGAAAAACCGATGCAATTATTCTCGCATGGATTTGGAGACGGCGCTTTGATCCAAGAAATGATGTTCGGAACTCTACTCCAAGAAGACTTTTTTTCTGCCTCCCAATGAGAGTTCTTGTCGAACAAACCAGGGATAAAGTAGAGAAATGGCTTGATAAACTAAATCTTCTTGGAAAAAATTCTACAAATGATGGCGAGAAGATTTCTGTTACGGTTTTGATGGGAGGGGAAGACAAGCACAACTGGGATCTCTATCCGGAGAGAGATGCGATTATTATCGGAACACAGGATATGTTGATTTCCCGTGCCCTGAATCGTGGATATGGTATGAGCAGGTATAGATGGCCAACCCATTTTGGACTCATGAACAATGATTGTCTCTGGGTAATGGACGAGATCCAGCTTATGGGAAAAGGTCTTTCTACAACACTGCAACTCCAGGCATTCCGCAATAAAATTGGAACGATTGACTCACTTCCCGCAAAATCGGTCTGGATGAGTGCAACTCTGAATAAGGAGTGGTTAAAGACTGTGGACTATAATCCTGAAAAAGAGATTAATAAAGTTCAAAAACTTGATGAGGATGATTTAAAAGAACCTCTTGTTAATAAACGCAATAATGCGATTAAAATATTAAGGAAAGCAAAACACGATTCCACCAAACCAAAAGAACTTGCTGAAGAGATTATTTCAAAACACAAAGCAGGCTATAGAACTCTTGTAGTAGTTAATACCGTAAAAAGGGCTACTGAGCTATATGAAGCATTGGAGAAGAAAAAACCGGATGCTTCACTTGTTTTAATCCATTCGAGGTTCAGACCTTCAGATAGAAAAAAGGTTGTGCAGTCTCTTCTTGATGAGCCAAATGAATTTGGGACTATAATTGTTTCTACACAGGTTATTGAAGCAGGAGTTGATGTTTCGGCAAAGGTGCTTTTCACAGAACTTTGCCCATGGTCATCTCTCGTTCAGAGATTGGGAAGATGCAACCGTTCAGGTGAATATGATGATGCGGAGATTTACTGGATAGATGTTTTATTAGACAAGAAAAATTCAGCACTCCCATATACGGAAGAAGAACTTTCAAAGTCATATGATATTCTAACAGAATTTGAAGGGTGCAGTGTTGGACCAGCAAATCTTCCAGCTGTTGATCTAAATTTTACTCATAAGCAAATTATTCGAAAGAAGGAGATCTTTGAACTCTTTGACACAACTCCTGATTTAACCGGCAGTGATATTGATATCTCAAGGTACATTCGCGATGATGAGGAGATGGATTTTTCAGTATTCTGGCGTGATTTTAATTATTCCGGAATATTTGATGATAGCCTGCCCCACAGAGATGAATTATGTTCTGTTCCTGTAAGTGATATAAAAAACCTGGTGGATAAGCATACAGTCCGAATCTGGGACCACCTTGATGGTGAATGGAAGGTTGTCAGAAAGGGAAATTACAGTGATATCTATCCAGGAGTAACAGTGTTGCTTGACTCTAAAGAGGGCGGCTATAGTAGTGAAAAAGGATGGGATCTTAAATCAAAGAAGGCTGTCGATGAGATTTCACATGCAGACAAGGGTATTGAAAAACCCTATTCTGATTATATTTCAGAAGGTAAGTGGGAGTCTGTTGCTGAACATACAGATGAAGTTTGCAGAGAAATTGAATCAATAATGAACAAAATTGGGTTGGATGGAAATTTTTCTGGATCACTTATTGATGGTGCACGCTGGCATGATGCAGGAAAGGCTCATAGATCATTTCAGGCTCTAATAAAAGATGAGGAATTGGAAAGTTATTCAAATCCTCCTGCGGCTAAAGCACCTAAAGGAGCCTGGAAGGGTAACCCCGGACTTAATAAATGTAATGAGGATGGAAGGAGGAAATTTTTCCGCCACGAACTTGCTTCCGGTATTTTGGCTTTAATGAACGGTAAGAGTGATTTGGCAGCATATCTTGCAGCCGCTCATCATGGAAAGGTTCGTGGCTCTATCAGGTCAATGCCGGATGAATGTGTTCCTTTGGATAAGGAGAGGAGGTATGCCCGCGGGGTCTGGGATGGCGATATTGTTCCTGAGACAGATCTTGGTGGAGGTGTTAAGTTGCCGGAGACTGAAATTGACCTTTCATTTATGGATCTTGGAGAAGGCAGGAAAGGACCAAGCTGGTCTGCAAGAGTTCTAAACCTCAGGGATTCTCCAGATATCGGACCTTTCAGGCTGGCATATATGGAGGCGTTAATGAAAGCATCTGATGAAAGAGCAAGTGGAGGTGGAAAGAATGACTGATTTGGCACTGAAGGGCTGTACTTATGAGCCGATGTCGGCTTATTTGTCTGCTCTTGCTGTACTAAGGCTCGTTAGCGAACAAAAAGATCCCGATGCAAAAGGCTGGTGGGACGATCTTGGTGTTTTTCATCTTGATTCCTGTCTTGATGAAGAAGGTTTAGTAAATTTCTTCCTTGAGGAATACCGGCCGACTCCTATTGTTTCGCCGTGGAATGGTGGATCAGGATTTAATGACGGGGACAATGTAGATAGTTTAAATGCGATAATTAAGGACGATTCCGAGCGTTTATCTTCATATCGTGAAACCATCAAAACAATTCGTTCATTCCCTGAGATACCCAATACCGATGTTCCACTGAGAGAATTAATTACTATTTTCCGTAATGAAACTAACGAGAAGAAGGGGAAAACCAAAGATGATTTTCTGGAACTTTTGGAGAGAACAGAAAGATCGATTTCTGAAATTCCTTATCTTACTTCTGATGATGAAATTTTAAAACACACTATCCCGGAGCTTGAAGAGAGGGCAAAAACATCAAAAAAGTCTTCAGATAAAGAGAAAAAGCAATCGGATGCCATAAAAATTCTTTTAAGGGAAGTCAAGAAGATCAGAACTAACGTAAAAACTCTCTTGAAAAAGAAAAGTTCAGGGAAGGAGGATATTATTTCTGCCAGCAGGGATCGTTTGAATGATCAGGTGGCTGAATGGATAGATGCATCAACTTTAATTGCTCCAGATGGTACTGCAGTATATCCTCCTATTCTTGGAACAGGTGGAAATGATGGAAGATTTGAATTTTCGAATAATTTTATGAGCTGTATTGTAAACCTGCTTATTGAACAGCCCGAGTATTCTAAAACCCTTTTGATGAATGCAATCTTTGATGAAAAGACAGATTGTCTTCAAAATATATCTATTGGACAGTATGATCCAAGCCGGACCGGCGGATTTAATCAGGGAAATGGAATAGAGAATAAAGATGAATTTAAAGCCAATCCCTGGGCTTTTATTCTCACTTTTGAGGGGACAATTCCCTGGGCAAGTTCTGTAGTTAAGAGTAAGAATTTGAAAACCAGAGGAGATTCTCTTCTCAGAAGTCCTTTCACTGTCCGGTCTGTTCAGGTAGGTTACAATTCATCTGCTGAAAATGAGAAATCACGTGCTGAAATCTGGGCACCAGTATGGAAAAATCCTACTAAATACAGGGAGTTAAAGTCTTTTTTGAGTGAAGGGCGGGCAAATATCGGTAGAAACATGGCAGCGAACAGTATTGAATTTGCAGAGGCTGTCCGTTCTTTAAGTGTTGACAGGGGAATTTCGGATTTCGTAAGGTACAATCTCCTTGAAAGAAGAGGTAATAACTACCTTGCTCTTCCTACGGGTGTCTTCAATGTTCATTATAAAGAAGAAAGTTCTCTGATTCGGGAATTAAATCCGTTATTGTCTTCGGTGGATTTTGTACTCCGGGGAGATAATATTCCTGCAAGCTTAAAATCCGCAAGGAGGAAAATTGATGAAAAGATCTATGATAGTTTACTTTATGGGGGTAAAACGAATGTAAAAGCTCTTATCTCAGCAATCGGACAATTTGAAAAACTTTTATCCCGGTCAGGGAGTACGTCAGAACCCATAATCAGAAGACCAATATCAGGCCTTTCTCCCCGGTGGATTGAGTTTGCCGATGACGGCAGTCTTGAGGTTAGAATTGCAGCGGCAATTGCCTCAATAAGATCTACCGGGGGTGTAGGTCCAATCAGGGCTAATCTTTCCCCGGTAGACCCTAAAAGACCTTACCTGTGGAGTACAGGAAAAGGACAGTTTGCATGGGAAGGAAACTCCATTTATGCAAGACTAAGTTCCGTCCTCTCCAGAAGGATGATGGATGCAGAAAGGCTGGGAGTAAACCATAACCCTCTTTGGGGTGCAATCCATCTTTCAGCTAAAGACATAAATGCGTTCATTGAAGGGCATGTCGATGAATCACTTGTCGAAAATCTTCTTTTTGGATTCAGCTGGATTAACTGGAATAAAAAGGATGATCTAGCCGAATTGAATAAAACTCTTTTTGAAAAGGAGAAGAATAGAAATGATAAAGAAAATTCAGGTGTGATTTCAAGACCTTATGCTTTGCTTAAGCTGTTATTCATGCCTGATGGCATAAAAAAAGCCGATGTTCGGGTTATCATTAAACCTGAATCATCGATAATTCCACTCCTTCGTGCAGGACGGATAAAGGATGCCTGCACAATTGCCGATCGAAGACTTCGAACAAAGGATTTCATACCTGTTACCTCATCTTTTCCTGATGGAGGCAATGGTTTGCAAATTTCTGCCGCCCTTCTGATCCCTGTAAGAGATGAATGGCGGCTTAAGAAGTTAGTACTGAGAGAAGAACAAGACAAAAATTAATTTGAGGTGAAAAAATGACAGAAATAAATATTGATTTTGAAAAGCTTGCAAAGACTCCAAGATTATTAATCGAAGCGGAATTGAAACCTATTCAGGGCGAGAGATTTCAGCCCACCGGATTTCCGGATCTGGGAGCGGCAGTTTACGAAAGACCTGACGGGAAGCGTATGATTCTTGTCGAATCGGCTCAGTCGGTTGCAAACCGTCTTGAAGCGACAATTCTTGATGAATCCGGAATTGGTATTGCAAATGAATTCACAGGTATTCCATATATTTGTGTGAATCTTGAAGGACAGATAGATGGCGGCGATTATTCTACCAGGACTACTTCACTGATTGAAGCTCACAGAATCAACTCGCCGTTCATTATCAGTAATGAAGATTTTAAAAATGGCTTTAAGAACAGAGCCAATTATGAAAAAGGAAAACCTCTTGACTGGAAAAAGATTGCAGCGGCATTTTTGTATTATGATCCAAATTCCCTTATTCATGGTGCATTTATGGCAAACCTTGAGGATGGAAGGGTCAAAGTTCAAAGGGCCCTGACTGGCTTTATTGAAGCTGAAGGAATAAATGAAGTCGCTTCCGGAGGTGTAAAGAATAATCCTCTTGATCCAACCGGCAAGATTAGGGCAGAGAATTATGACAAAGATGTCTATGGGAATGTCCCATATCACCGGATGGAATATACAGCAGACCGTATTGTTGCCTACTTCAATTTTGACATTTCATTGCTTGAAGGGTATGGTCTTCCAAATGAAGCAAAAGAACTTCTTATTGCCCTTGGACTTTACAAAGTCCGAAAACTGTTAAACCAAGGACTAAGGCTGAGAACTGCATGTGATTTTGTTGTCATGGATGATATCAGAGTAACAAATCCTGACGGTTTTGTGATTCCTGTTGAAGATTCACTTTTAAAGATCGTTCAGGAAAAAATTCAGGCATGTGCCTCTAAAGGTTTGTTTGCACAACCGGCAGTGACTGAATTAAAAGCAGAAGTCAAGAAGAAAGATAAAAAATCAAAAGATGAAGAAGATGAAACTAACTGAAATGGGAGCTTAATTATGCTTGCTATTGAAGTAAAGTTTCTTACCGGACGTTTCCATGCAACTCCCTGGGGGAGGAATGTAAACGAAGGAGTTCTCGAGTGGCCCCCTTCACCTTACAGGCTCATTCGTGCTCTCTATGATGTCTGGAAACGCAAATTCCCATATTGGCCTGAGGGTCGCGTTGAGTCAATCCTTTGTGAACTTGCCCGTGAACCTCCATTATTTGAGCTTCCTGAAGCTAATGCCTCTCATACACGCTCTTATCTTAGCCAAAATAAAGAGGACATCACAAAGAAGCAAATGGTTTTTGATGCATTTGTAGTAATGCAGGAGGATTCGGCTGTAAAGATGATGTGGCCGAACTCACATCTTTCAGATGACAAATTAAAAGATCTCGATTGTTTGCTTTCTCATCTTAATTACTTTGGGAGATCCGAGTCATGGGTTGAGGCGAGAATAATTCCTGAAACAAATGGGACAAAATGGAATTGTGCCCCTGATTATTGTGAAAATCCTGTAAAAAATCTTGAGCCTGTAAAGGTTGCGTGTCCCGTTACTTTGGATGATTACATGGAAAATCCATATATTGCCAAAGCAGTGATAAAAAAGGATAAAGACCGGGAATACAGCTGGATGGATTCATTTACAGTTACAACCTCAGATATGCTCGATTCAGGTCTGAATGTTCCTCCGGGACTTAAGTTTATTACATATCTGCGAAGAAATGACTGTTTTAAGATCTCAAAACCAGCCACTTCAAATTACGCCCGGACTGGCTATACCGCAGTTATCTATGCCCTTGATTCAAAGGTTCATCCATCTGTAAAAGAGACTATTGAGCTGTCAGAACGTGTTCATCGAAAAATCATGGGTGTTTATAAAAGAGTTGTCAATGACCCTGATAAGAAATCCACGATTTTTAGCGGAAGAGATGGAGATGGAAGACCTCTTAGGAATCATCAACATACCTACATTTGTCCAATTGACAAAGATAATGATGGCTGGCTTGATCATCTTGTTATAATCTCAAAGACTCCATTTAATCCTGAAGAGCAAATCACCCTCGATCGTCTGAATAAAACATGGCAGCCTGACGGAAAACCGGATATCTTTTTTGTTCCTCTGAAATGGGGTGATTACAAAGACATTCTTGATGAAAACTCCGGAACAAGATTTAGAAGTTCAACACCTTTTGTTCCGCCAAGGCATTACAGGAAGGGAAGGGGGGATTTCATGGAATGGATTGCAGGTGAGGTTAAGAAGGAGGCAGAATATCATGGTCTTCCTGTACCTGTAGAGGTAAAGCCGGTTGAGAATTTGTCCTTGAAGAATGGCAGATCTCTTCGGTGGCTTGAGTTCCGCAGGAGCAGAAAAGGGGAGAGCAGAAAGATGGGATATGGATTTGAGATAGTCTTTCCTGAACCTGTATCACAACCGATTGCTCTTGGATATGGTGCACATTTTGGACTCGGACAGTTTGTTTCGGTAAAATATTAGAGAGAAAAAGGGCAGGAGTGAGAAAAATTAGTGAATTTGAAATGCCGGATCTTATTCCTGCCCGTATGCTCAACGAATTTACTTATTGTCCAAGATTGTGCTATATCGAATGGGTTGAGGGGGAATTTGAGGATAATGCTGATACCGTTGATGGCAGATTCCAGCACAGGAGAGTTGATCAAAGCCAGGGCGTAGTTCCCAATCCTGAAGAAGTTGCAGATTTTACAGCAAGATCTGTTGATATTTCTGCACATGAAATCGGCATTGTATGCCGACTTGACCTTATTGAGGGCAAAGACGGACATGTAATTCCTGTTGAATATAAACGCGGTTACGTTCCAAAAATTGAAGGGGGGGCATATGAATCAGATAAAGTTCAGCTTTGTGCCCAAGGCCTTGCACTTAAAGAGAATGGGTACGAGTGTAATGAAGGACTAATTTATTTTGTCAAATCAAAACAGAAAGTTCAGATAACTTTCAATGAATTATTAGTCAACCGGACAAAACAACTCATCAATAATTTGAGATTGATGATTGCTTCAGAAAAAATCCCTTCGCCACTTGTAGAGAGTTCCAGATGTGTCCGGTGCTCTCTTGCAGGAATATGCCTTCCGGATGAGATCAATTTCCTGAAAAATCCTGAGAATAGGAATGAGGAAATACCACAGGTAAGAAAATTTCTTCCTCCGAGAGATGACCAAATTCCTCTTTATGTAACAGGCTATGGTCAGACAGTGAGGAAAAAAGGTGAGAGATTAGAGGTATGGTCAAATCGAGACAAAACAGGTGAGGTGAAAATCAGGGAATTGTCACAAATCTCCCTTTATGGAAGTGCAGATATAACATCACCCGCATTTACAGAGATTTTGCAAAGAAACATTCCGATAAACTATTTTTCTTATGGAGGATGGTTTTATGGATTTTCTCAGGGAAATTCTCATAAAAATGTAGAACTAAGAATTAAACAGTTCGCTTTTGCAGAAGATAAAAAAAGATCTTTAAAACTGGCTCAGATGTTTGTTTATGGGAAAATTCTTAATTCCAGAACAATTTTACGCAGAAATGATGGAGAAGTTTCTGATGAAATTTTAAAATCGCTGAAAAAACTTGCCAGTGATGCCAAATCATCCAATTCCTTGCAGACACTGTTGGGAATTGAAGGAGGAGCCGCTCAGATTTATTTTTCAAGATTTAATAATCTTCTAAAATCAGATGATAGCTGGTATTCTTTTGAAAACCGAAATCGCAGACCTCCAAAAGATCCGGTAAATACTGTTCTTTCCTATCTTTATGGGGTGATGGTCAAGGAATTTTTTGTAACTCTTAACACAACAGGTTTTGATCCATATCTGGGCTTTTACCATCAGCCACGTTATGGCAGACCTGCACTTGCATTAGATATGATGGAAGAGTTCAGGTCAATAATTGCGGATTCGGTTACTTTTACATTGTTTAATAATGGAGAATTATCTGAAAGGGATTTCATCTCAAGAGGTCTTGGAGTAACATTAACTCCCACAGGCAAGAAAGCCGTTTTGAGAGGTTATGAAAGAAGAATAAGCACCGAAGTAAAGCATCCTTTGTTTGGATATAAAGTTAGTTACAGGCGGATTTTTGAAGTTCAGGCAAGGCTATTATCCCGTGTATTACATGGAGAAATTGATGTATATCCTCCTTTTTTAACAAGGTGAGCATTTTGGGAAAACTTAGAGTGTATATTGTCAGTTATGATATATCAGATAGTAAGAGGCTTTACAGGGTTCACAAAACAATGAAAGGATTTGGAGAACCGGTTCACTATTCTGTTTTCAGATGTAATCTCTCAGATAAAGATAAAATTGAATTAATTGCAATATTATCAGAAATTATAAAGCATGATGAAGACAGGATTATGATTATTGATCTAGGTTTCCTTGACGGTTATGTTGACAGAAGAATCAGTCTAATCGGGGTTCACCCAGAGGAGGATAATAATGAATCGGCAATCATTGTATGATCTTTTCGAGACCTCAGGTGGTTTGCTGTTCTTTATATGGCCCCTCGAAAAAAACTTAAACAAAACAAAATTTTCAATAAATTTAAAAAAAAGGGTGTGCTATTGACAAAATTCCAAAAAAATTGTTACCCTTTTCGATTTAATAAATAAAAGAGGGGAGTTGAATTGCTGGAAAAAAGTAAAATCTACACTACAGATAATATAATTCCAAACAGCATAATGCTAAAAACAAAAATCTTTTATCATCTGCATTTTATCATATATAATAGGGACTCTTACCACATCTGAAAAGATGTGGCTCCATTGAAGTGCTACAATCCCAAATAAAAACAAGATAATAAACGGCAACTTACCACATCTGAAAAGATGTGGCTCCATTGAAGTTCGTTTATCTCTAAATAAAAAGAATCATCAGATTTTCTTACCACATCTGAAAAGATGTGGCTCCATTGAAGTATTATCCCCTCTCCCCCTCCTACGGTTGTATTTAATGCTTACCACATCTGAAAAGATGTGGCTCCATTGAAGTCCCCGACGGATCGTATTGGTTGCATGACTATATTGAGCTTACCACATCTGAAAAGATGTGGCTCCATTGAAGTCTGGTTGTTTTTCGGGTTCTGTCATTGTTTTCCTCAACTTACCACATCTGAAAAGATGTGGCTCCATTGAAGTTGCAAAAATTTCCGGCCAGTTAATCTCCTGGGTGAAACTTACCACATCTGAAAAGATGTGGCTCCATTGAAGTACAAAGGTTTAGAACGAGTTAAGAAAGCACAATCTCCTTACCACATCTGAAAAGATGTGGCTCCATTGAAGTGATACTGAAATGGGTGTGACTTCTGATGAGTCTATACCGCTTACCACATCTGAAAAGATGTGGCTCCATTGAAGTCTAAGCGCCCATTTAACAATATCGCGCTGAAATTCAACTTACCACATCTGAAAAGATGTGGCTCCATTGAAGTATTATTCCCTCTCCGCCTCCTACTGTTGTATTTAGTGAGCTTACCACATCTGAAAAGATGTGGCTCCATTGAAGTCTCTGCAACGTTTGTTGTTCCGTTCCAGATTGGCATTCTTACCACATCTGAAAAGATGTGGCTCCATTGAAGTATTTTGTAGAAGATTTAAAACCTTATGAGATATATTACTTACCACATCTGAAAAGATGTGGCTCCATTGAAGTCTTCTGCGTTCATAATCCTCCCCCATCTTATAATCCACCTTACCACATCTGAAAAGATGTGGCTCCATTGAAGTAAGGCTGATTTGGCATTGTATGAGATTATAGATGATCTTACCACATCTGAAAAGATGTGGCTCCATTGAAGTGATACTGATATGTTCTTTTGGATCAATATCATAACCCCTTACCACATCTGAAAAGATGTGGCTCCATTGAAGTGATATTCTGAACCCGTCAGGGACTGCCAAAGGTTTTCTTACCACATCTGAAAAGATGTGGCTCCATTGAAGTGTCAATTACTACAAAGATGATAACAGGAGGTTATTACCTTACCACATCTGAAAAGATGTGGCTCCATTGAAGTAAGAGATCTCCAACTATAATTATTATCAATTATAATCTTTCTTACCACATCTGAAAAGATGTGGCTCCATTGAAGTCTCTGTGGTTAATGCTTATGGCTCTGATGTGATTGATCTTACCACATCTGAAAAGATGTGGCTCCATTGAAGTTCAGGTCACTCATTCAGAACACTCCTTTTCTTTCTGACTTACCACATCTGAAAAGATGTGGCTCCATTGAAGTGCATCAGTCTTTTTTCCAAAACATCATTCTGTCCAGGCTTACCACATCTGAAAAGATGTGGCTCCATTGAAGTTTTGATGCCTATTATACATTGTGCATTAACAGACAATCTTACCACATCTGAAAAGATGTGGCTCCATTGAAGTCTAACTGATTTTTTGATAAATCAAACTTAAATTCCTCTTACCACATCTGAAAAGATGTGGCTCCATTGAAGTTATACAGGTCACATTGAGATCGTCGAATCTAGACCCCTTACCACATCTGAAAAGATGTGGCTCCATTGAAGTCCAGTTTCGCCGCCGCGATAACCGCCCTGGTGCGCACTTACCACATCTGAAAAGATGTGGCTCCATTGAAGTGAGGATATATCAGAAATATCTTTGTTTGATTATATCCTTACCACATCTGAAAAGATGTGGCTCCATTGAAGTCCACCTGAGAAACTCAGATAAATCTTTGGAAAATTCTTACCACATCTGAAAAGATGTGGCTCCATTGAAGTCCCATTGTTTTTTTGATGCGGTCTTAAACTCTAAGACTTACCACATCTGAAAAGATGTGGCTCCATTGAAGTCAGACGACTCAGGGAAGAGAAGCCCGGAATGAGAGAATCTTACCACATCTGAAAAGATGTGGCTCCATTGAAGCTTGTGTGTGTCAAAATTGTTTTGATAATGATTATGTCCCTTACCACATCTGAAAAGATGTGGCTCCATTGAAGCGCTTTATAATATTCTGGTGAAACATACGCATCTATACTTACCACATCTGAAAAGATGTGGCTCCATTGAAGCCCTATACATCTGTGCGTAGGCTGAAGGGAGCATTTCCTTACCACATCTGAAAAGATGTAACTCCACTGAATTTTGAATTAGTCATACCAACAGAAATAGAGCCAACAATTTGTTTAAACTCATAAATCCACAAAAAAAATTGAAACAAGAATTGTTTCATCATTCCTAAACTCTCTTCCTTCTCAAATCTCTAAACTCTTTTCCCACTAAACCCTCTCTCTTTCAAAAACCTCTCGCTCTCCTCTCTTAAATCCTCCAAATCAAAGACAGAATAACCCTCACCCCTAAGCTTCTTTTTTCCAGAAATCTCCTTTGCAATAAGGCCGTAAACCTCAGTCCTCTTATCGTTTCTCCATTTGACATGAGATGACTTTTCCTTAAGAGCTTTTAAGATACCCCTTGCCTGTCTTTCAGAAAGACTCATCCATTTGCACTCGCAGAGAAGAAGAGTATCTGATTTTTCATCAAGGCCGGCAATATCTATTTCATTCTCCTTAAACCACCATCTGCCAAGGCGTGAAAATGAGAAATCATCAAAGAAAAATCCGCATCTTACAAGATCCATGCAGAGATTCTCAAACATCTTTCCAAAATATGAAGACATCTGATTTTTTACTGACATTAGCACCTCAGACCCTTTTTTTGTCTCAATTTCCATCCTGTGCGGATATATAACTGCAAACCAGAAATTAAGGTACGGATCTAAAATTCTGTAATGCCTCTTTCTAAATCCGGCATGAGCAGTTACCGGTGCCTCATCTAAAATTATGTGCAGATTTGTAAGAACTGACAAGTATTTTGAGACCATGCTTTTATCAAGCCCTGTTGCCTGACAAATAGAAGAGAGAGTTGTGTATCCGGATGATAAAGCACGAAGAATAGAGATGTAGTTACCTGCCTCACGAAACTCATAACGAAGCAGTATCTCAGCCTCAAGGTAAAGATATGAACCTTTGTTTATCATCTGCTGAAGAACATTATCGAAGAATTCCGCTTTTGAATTGAATAATTGAAGATAAGCAGGAACACCGCCGACAACCGACCATACCATAACAAGCTCCTCTTCACTGTATGGCAGAAATTCCCTGATATATGGATAAAAAAGAGGTTCAACCTGCCACTGTCCGGTTCTTCTGCCATATAGCGGACTCTTATATCCAAGCACTTCGGTCTCCATCGTGCTTACAGAAGAGCCTGATACAATCAGCATTACATTCTCATTTTTAAGTAAAAGATCCCATATTTTCTGAAATGTAGAAGGAACACCGGAGTCTTTTGAAATAAGATATGAAAACTCATCAATAATTATTACAACCTTTCTACCTGATGAGTTGTAGAAATTTCTGTGGTTTAGAAGAGATTTAAAAAGACTCTCCCAACCGGGATAATTTATACGCTTAAAATCAGGATCATTAAGATAATCTCCTGCAACACTGGCAAAATCCCTGATGTTAGACTCTCTTCCCTCTTCCGAGGCCATAAAATAAAAACCGGGATTATCCTGCAAAAATCTGAAGATAAGAGTTGTTTTACCAACCCGTCTTCTGCCGTATATGATAACAAATTCCGGATTTTCTGAATTATAATGTCTGTTTAAAAATTCCAGTTCATCATTTCGGTCAACAAAATTCTCTCCGGCATTTAGTTGAGACATAAGTATACTACTCAATACTCAACGAAATTATATATACATTTCCTGCCCTCTCTCACATAAAAACGTTCATGAAACAAATTTTTCATGCACTGTTTCATGAACCGACTTTCCGCAGGTATTTCATGACTTTAAAGTGCTAAAATAGCCAACTGTCAAATTCTATTTCCTGATAAAAAATTGAAAAAATCGAATAGGTATAGTGGACAGTATCTTTAGGAGGATTGAATTCCAACTGGTAAAGTCAGGTTAAAAAACGAGCTATCCGGAATTTCCGGATAACTCAAATTCTAAAAATTTAGAACCACGTTTTTTATAGCAATTTCATGCCTCTTTGGAAACATTCAAATTGTTTATCTTACTAATAAGATTTATAAGATACAGCATGTCATTAATAGAAATAAAGACAGGAACCATCACAGAAAAAGGCCAGATTGTCATTCCAAAATCATTAAGAGAGAGATTTTCTCCAGGTGAAAAAGTTGCAATAATTTCTTATGAGGACAGAATTGAATTAAGGCCTATCAGTTCTGTAAACGAAGCGCTTTCATGTGCATATGCAACGGAGAAGACTCTTAAAAAAGACTGGGATTCAAAAGAAGAAGATGAGGCATGGAAGAATTTGTAAAAGGTGACGTCTTAGTCGTCCCTTTCCCTTTTTTCCTCCCAACCTTCATCGCCACATCTCCCCGAAATTCTTCTTAATCTTCCCGGCAGACCGGACAGAACCATGAAAAATGCTCATCATTCACAGTCCTCCAGGAGTTTGGCTATCTCCTCCGGGGATGGAAGCTGACTCTGAAGCTCCCCCGGAAGCTCGGATACGATCCTGCATGTGGCAACACCAATAGGGGATTGCGATGACTGGAGAGCGTACTCGACAACTGTGCGGTTCTTCTCTTTGCAGAGAATTATCCCGATTGAAGGGTTCTCATCCTCCTCCCGCACCTGCCGGTCAAGGACAGTCAGGTAGAACTGCATCTTCCCGACAAACTCCGGCAGAAACTCCCCGATCTTGAGCTCAACTGCAACCAGACATCTGAGTCTTCTGTGATACAGCAGAAGATCGATAAAATATTCTTTTTCATCAACCTCAAGCCTGAACTGGCTACCAACAAAAGTGAAGACACCCCCCATTGCACGAAGAAAATCCTCTATCCTTCCGATAAGGGCACGTTCAAGCTCCCTCTCTGAATGCCTATCCCAAAGCTCCAGAAAATCGAATACATACTCGTCACGGACTGCCAGTCTCGCCTGACCACGGACTTTTTCATCAACAGCCCTATCAAAATTTGTCTGCCCCAAAAGCGTCTTCTCATAGCTTTGGTTCTCTATCTGGTGAATAAGGACATTTCTTGACCACCCGAATTTCCGGACCATTTTGATAAAAATTCACGTTTTGGACTCTCCTTACAGCGTGACATTATAACAAGATTATGACTCCAGCTGATTTCTCCAACCAGAGGTTGGAGATTTTCATCATCACAATATTCCCTGTAAAACTGCCGCATGTACCAGAGATTCTGGGCAGAAAAGCCTTTAATGCCGGGAAATTCCATCTGAAGATCCTCAGAGAGCCGCTGCACACATAACGCCCGGAAGTGGCGTGAGAAAGAAGATTTGAATATCAGTTATAATTTGAATATCCGTAACACCTGCTTTTTTTAAGTATATTGAAAAATTAGAGGAACTTCGGCCTGTTGATCTTGTGAGAAGAGACGGAGTTCATGAGGAGGATGAGTTTTTTTGAGGTTAGGGGGGTTTGTGAAATATTATTACGAGTTACGTTCGTGACTTCTCTTGCAATTGGTTCGCAAACGGTTCGTAAGTGGTTCGTAAATTGTTCGTAAAAAGAGCGTAAAAATGGTTTTAATCTGATTATATGAAGTTTCTTTAATGTGTGTATGAGATGTAAATGAATCGCAAATGGTTCGCAAACCGATCATGATTATTGTTTATAAATGATCGATTTACCTACACCAGTCCGTTTGAGAACTCCTGATGATACAAGCTCATTTAGATCTCTATTTGCTGTAGTCTTTGAAACAGAATTCAATTCCTGGTAGACTTTATTTGAAATTTCACCATTCTCAATAACGTATTCTACGGCTCTTTTCTGTCGATCGTTTAAGGCCTTGCTTTTTAAGAGTTGTTCTGGGTCAAAACTCTTTTTGAAATAAACAGAAAATCCTCCAATTTCTTCTTTAAATTCAGGTAGCTGTAATCCAGCCTTCAAAAGTGCAGAACGCATCCTCTCTATCCCTGTTCCCCATGCTTCAATAAAATCCGATTTGTACATTACATTTGCGACTAGTGGGTTGCGAGGAATTGATGAATGGAGTTTTACTATGTCGTCGATCGTAACTCCCTGGGGGAGACCACCGGGATTATGAAACCAGATATAATCATCAAATATTTTAATCTGTGTCTGCCTATTGGACATAAAATAATCCCTGTGAACAACCGAATTGAGCAAAGCCTCCCTTATCGCTTTAAGGGGGTAATCCCAGATCTCTTTTCTCTTAAAGGAGTCTCCTGAAATCTCGTATCTGACGTTGATGAATCCTTTTATAGCTTCTTCTGCTACCTCTAACTGACGGAACAGATTCCCACCGGCTATTTTGTCCCCGATAATAATATCTTCTTCTTTGAAACGTCCAATTCGGACAAAAGCATTTGTGAAATATTTTTGGGGATTTTTGCCGAACAGAATAATTGCACCGTTTGTCAGCTTTCCGTCATGCAGAAGATTCAAATGCTCCAAAATTTCAGTAACAGATTCGCTTGCTGCAGAGATGGGCATTCGTCCGCTGTCTAAACCAAGCTTTACAAAATATTTTACTGTCTGTTCATCGATCTCATCAGGATTAAAATCTCCTGGAATATTGTCCCACATAGTTGTTCTTAGGAAATAAGTTCTCAACTCTTCTGCCTGCATTTCACGGGTGGTATTTCCAACTCTTGAATAGTATTTTCCATCATAGGAAACAGGGTTTGGGCTTTTGGAAACCTCGATCTTAAGAATTTTTTTCCCATCGATTGTATGAGACGTAATTACAGGATGGATCAAAAGTTTATTTGCAATGGTATCTGTTACTTGTTTTATTTTGTTATTGGAGCAGTTAAAACCGACAATAGTCTTGTCGTCTGCTACACCGACCAGCAAGACTCCTCCATTTGTATTGGAAAACGCAGATAAAGTTTTGTACATCGCCGGGTTTTCCGATTCTTTAAATTCAACCTGCCGGTTTTCAGTATCTGATAATATTACATCCAAGTCCATTGTTCTATCCAGGGTTTTAATTCATTTCAATAATTTATTGAATTGATTATCTTTTTTTCAGGTATATGGTTTCCGATTGTGAGAACTTTTATAATTGAGTTTGTAAATTCGATTCGATGAGGATTGTCAATTTGTTGATCTTTCGATAAAGTCAGGCGATCTTCGTGTCGGCCTTGACTTTATCAGGCGGTCGGTGATGACTGCCGAGTATGACGCAAGGACCTCTGTTACCGAAGAGGATGTAACCGCTACATTTTCGCTTTCAAAGGATTTGCATGTGAATGAAACATTAAAGACCCTTAAGACCGGTAACAACCCCGGTAATTAAAAACGAATCAGATAAAAAATTGAGATATTATCAAATTTTTAAGTCTTATATAAATCTAATAATTAGTAACAACAATCTCGTTAATCTCTCCTCTGCCACTGCCTTTTGAATTGATTCGTCTTTTTGCAGGCACTCTTTTTATATTAAAGTCCTCATAGAGTGAGTCGAAGAAATCATCATCCGGATTTGTGTTTTTCGGATCAGAATTGGAGAGCATAACTTTCGCTGATTTTGAATCGCAAAATCTAAAAAATTCAGCAAGACGTCTTTGATCATCATCTGAAAAACCGTCCTTTGCATAATTGTTGAATTGTGATGTCTTGTTTATCGGCCGGTAAGGAGGATCAAAATAAAAAAATGTCTCATCATCTGCCAGCCTTCCCGCCTCTTCAAAATCACGGCATTGAATCTCTGTATTCTCCAAAATCTCCGATGCCGAATAAATACTATCCTCAATTGCAATATGAGGATTTTTGTATCTGCCAAAGGGAACATTAAACCCGCCACTTCCATTTACACGGTAAAGACCGTTAAAACACGTCCTGTTTAAAAAAATAAGACTGGCGGCTCTTTCTACAGCACTGCTGTTTACAGATGAATAAGAAAAGCCCTCCTTTTTTTGATTATAGGAGGAGCGGATATTATAGTAAAACTCCTGTCTTTTCTCCTCATCAAGCTTTAGATATTCACCCTCATATTCTCTTAAAATATCTGCCAGTGAATCAGGAGATTCTTTTACAACGCGATAACAAAGAACCAGCTCTTCGTTTACGTCAGAGATATAACATTCATCAGGCCTGTATTTTGAATTTACAAGGAAATAAAGAGCACCTCCGCCGATAAAAGGCTCAACATACTTAGAAATTCTCCTGCCGGCAGAACCAAAATAATCATCAATGCTCCTGCTTCCTGCAAGCTCTTTTGGAAACCTCGATTCAAGTTCACCAAGAATTTGTGATTTCCCCCCCGCCCATTTCAAAAACGGATTTACAGGTGAATTTTTTTTGCTAAATGCCATAATACCCCCATAAATTTTTAGTTCAGCTGCTCCTCATCAAGCCTGTATAGATACCAGTCCTGCCTTTCGCCTCCGAGCTTCTCATAAAACCTAATCGAAGGCTCATTCCAGGTAAGAACAGTCCAGTCCATACGCCCGCAGCCGCGGTTTTTGGCCTCTTTTTTGCAGAACTCAAATAAAGCCTTTCCAAGCCCTCTTTTTCTAAACTCCTCAAGAACAAAAATATCCTCAAGATAAAGAGTCTGTTTTGCAAGAAATGTCGAATATGTAAAATAAAAAGTAATGTATCCGGCAGGTTTTTCATCAATATATGCAACATATGCCTCATACTTTGGATTTTTGGAGAATGCATCATTTTTAAGGCGTAATTTTGCATCCTCATCAGGAGGAAGCAGTTTTTCATATTCGGCAAGTTTTTCTATTAAATATATAAATTCTGAAAAATTCTCTTCATTTATTTTTTCTATTAAAAAATCAGTCATTCTGCTCCTTATAGAATCTGCACAAAGTCAAAAATAATCTTTGCCATATCCTGCAAAATCTTTTTAGTTTTTAAAAACTATTTTAACAAAAAAGAGGCCGGTATTTTTGAAAGAAGATATTGAAGAGTGCATCTGCCAGTCCTGTGGAATGCCAATAAAAAACCAAAACGATTTTGGAACGGAAAAAGACGGACAAAAATCTCCATACTACTGCACATACTGCTACATGAAAGGCCTGTTTTTAGAGCCTGAGCTGACACCGTCTGAAATGGTCGATATCTGTGCAAAAAAATACGAAGAGAGAAAGATAATGCCATTTGATGAGGCATATGAATTAAACCTTAAGATAATTCCCGAACTGAGGCGCTGGAAGTTCAAATAAAAAACCTCTCCAGAAAATTAACGCATTAAAAACAGGGATTTAATTTTTCTTCCGTCCTGTTATACAAATCCCGAAAGGATTTTCAGATACAGAAAAATCCTCCAAGAGCTTTGTCTCTCCAAGAATTTCAGTAATTTCTTCTTTTGTATAGGCAGCATTAACAGAGGATTCAAATCCATATGCAAGGCTTTTTGGATTAACAGTTAATTTCATAGCAAAAAATAAAACTGATGAGATGTTTCGCTTCAAATCGGATATAAAAAACCGCCCCCCATCTTTTAATACGCGGTGAATTTCCAAAAAAACCCTCACAGGTTCCTCCCATTCATGAAGAGAACCGTTTGAAAAGACAAAATCAAATGACCGGGAAGAAAACGGCATAAAAAGAGCATTTCCTTCATAATAAGAAACTCTCCCGGAAAGATTATAATCAAGGGAATTTTTAAGAGCCGTATTTATCATAGCCGGACTTATCTCAAGTCCGTAAAGATGGGTCTTTTTTGTTTTGACTAGCCACTCAAGACCAAGGTATCCGGGACCAGGCCCTATCTCAAGCCCCAGTCCATAATTCATGCCTGATTTGATAATTTTTTCTGTTGGAAGACGATTTTTATCCCTCATTTCTCTTTGCATAATGTCAATCTCTGAAACAGTGACAGGCGACTGAATGCCGTCATAAGTCTCAGGAATACGGATTTTTCTCTTCATAAACATTTTTACCTCCCGGAATTTTCAAAATTCTCTTTTTTTTTCATAAACTCTTCTTACCATATCACAAACCCTCTCAGATTCTATTCTGTTTTCTGTTTGAACTTCAGATTTCATCAGAAATACAGTCTTTAGTGTCTCCATTAAAACACATTCATGGTCTTTTCCATCGCCATATCCGGTAAACTTAGAAAGGAGAGAGAGAAATGTCTCCTGTTCATCCTGTGATAAAACCGAAAGCCTGCTGTTTAAAAATGAAAAAATTGCAGTTTCGGTCTCCAAAATCCATTTTTCACCTTTTTTATCAGGAATAATGTAAATATCGCGTTTGTCGCTTTCATCCTTAACACGCCTGACATAGCCCCGCTTTTCAAGATTGTTAACATAATCGGTTGCAGTGCTTCTTGATATATTGAATTTACCGGGGATATCTCCCATCTTTATCTTATGAAAATATGACATATACAAAATCCCAAGTGCAACAGGAGAAAATGAGCTTTTTTTCCCCCTGTCAGTTCCTAAAAGAGCACTCATCCATGAATGAACAAATACCATACATTCACGAAGAACAACAATCCCCGGTGTGTCAGACATATAATTACGGTTATCCGTAATAATATATAAACTAAAAGACTCCGCCAATAAAAGCTAAAAAAATATTCATTTTATTTAGCTACTGCGCCTTTGTCAGCCTGGCCGACATATCTTGCATATCTTGCAAGAACGCCTTTTAAATCCCTTTCAAACGGCTTCCACAATTTTCTTCTGTTTGCAAGCTCTGATTCGTCAACCAAAAGGTCAAGCCTTCTTTCATAGAGATCTATTGAAATTGTATCTCCGTCATGTACAAGTCCAATCGGGCCTCCAACACTCGCTTCTGGTGCAACATGCCCGATGCACGGGCCCCGTGTGCCGCCGGAGAACCTTCCGTCTGTTACAAGCGCAACGCGGCTGTATCCAAGACCCATAAGGGCAGATGTCGGAGAGAGCATCTCAGGCATTCCCGGACCTCCGACAGGCCCTTCATAGCGGATTACTATGACATCACCCTCATTTATTTTTCCGGCAAGTATTGCATCCATTGCGGCGTTTTCACCATCATATACACGTGCAGGCCCCTCATGCCTCCACATTTCATCAGAAACAGCCGCTGATTTAATTACACATCCGTTTGGTGCAAGTGTGCCTTTTAATATTTTAAGCCCTCCGGCGCTGTGAACAGGATTTTCAATGCTATTTATTACTTTTTCATCAACATATCTGACATCATCGGCAATCTCATAGACAGTTTTTCCCGAAACTGTCATACTCTCCTCAAGATGCCCTTTAATCTGTTTAAAAACGCCGGGAATACCTCCGGAATGATGGAGAACCTGCATAGAGTGAGGACCGCCCGGCTGCATTGCACAGATATGCGGCACAGTTTCTCCGACTTTAGTAAAATCATCAAGACTTAAACTAACCCCTGCTTCCTCTGCAACCGCCATTAAGTGAAGCACTGTGTTGGTAGAGCCTCCAAGAGCCATATCAACGGCAATTGCGTTTTTAAGAGACTTTGTAGTGATTATATCAGACGGCTTTATATTCTCCTTTAAAAGCTCTACTGAACGATATCCTGTTTCATATGCAATTCTAAGCTTTGCTGATTCAACCGCAGGAATTGCCGCACAGCCTGGAAGAGACATTCCCATCGCCTCTGTCATGCACGCCATTGTATTTGCGGTATAAAGCCCCTGACAGCTTCCGCATCCGGGCATTGCAGACATTTCAATCTCTTTTAGCTCCTCCTCAGTCATTTTTTTGGCTGCTACTTTTCCAACACCCTCAAAAACATCAGTAAGTGAAATTTCACATCCCCTGAAATGGCCGGGAAGCATATTTCCGCCTGTTACAACAATCGCCGGAATGTTGCACCTTGCCGCCGCCATAAGCATTCCGGGCACAATCTTATCACAGGTGCAGATACAGACCAAAGCGTCAAAGCGGTGGGCATTTACCATAAGCTCGACTGAATCAGCAATATTCTCCCTTGACGCAAGCGAATAGCGCATTCCTTCATGCCCCATCGCAATTCCGTCACAGATGCCTATTGTATTAAACTCAAAAGGAACTCCGCCAGCGGCCGCAATTCCCTCACGAACACGCTCGCCAAGCATTCTAAGATGCATATGCCCCGGAACCACTGTGTTCCACGAATTTGCTATCCCTATAAATGGCTTATTCATCTCCTGATCAGATATTCCAAGAGAGCGTATCAAAGACCGGTTGGGTGCTCTTGTATATCCTGACTTTACATCATCGCTTCGCATGATAACCACAGAAATAAACGCACTATAAAATATTAAAACAAACGGACAAACTTCCAAAAAATTAAAATATCTGGTGCATTTAAAAAGAAAAAAGTAGATCTTTTGCACCACATATAAATTTACAAATTATAGACAGGGTATTTTCTGCCAATTAAAATTTCCTGATGATTAAGCGTTATTATTATCTTTTAAGATTGACAATATATAACTTCAAAGCCTGTGATTTTTAATTATCAGGCAATTTTATCTAATCTGCCGGGGTAGTCTAGTCCGGAAAGGCGGCGGCCTCGAAAGCCGTTGGTGTTTCACCTCAGGAGTTCAAATCTCCTTCCCGGCGCTTTTGTAAAAAAAAAACGTATCTTTTTTAGATTTGGTTGGATTTAATCTTCTATTTGCGCATTTTATCCTTTAATTATCTGTTCCGTTTGATACTTCTCCAATTACCTGTTTTGCCGCACGCGACAGATAATAACTTACAATTCTGCCGTCTTTTATTGTAAAAACCGCACCTGAATCCAAAAGACGTTTCATATGCCACGATACAGTAGAACAGGTCATCTTAGCAAAAGATACTATATCTTCTCTGCAGGCGCCGGGACAATCCATAAGATAGTCGCATATTGCATATCCGGTATCGTTTCTTAGTGCTGAATAAATCTCCATCTCACATGCAGAGTATTTACCGGAATTTTCAAAATAAAAACCGCGTCTTTTCTTTGTCAAAACCGCTATTCTGTGCTCACGCTTTAAAATTCCCAGATGGTATTCGAGCGTTCCGCGATTAACTGACATACCCTTTTCAATATCTGTAAAACATACTCCCGGATTTTCAACAATAAAAGAGTAGATTTTGCCACGCATCTCATTGTCAAGAACTGTCCTTTTCTCAACCCTTCTGAAATTAAGTGAGGCAATACCAAGCCCTGCCAAAAGAATCTCTGAAACAATAACCAGAGACGGAGAGATAATTGTTAGTAAAACTGCTATCAGCACAACAGGAGAAACCTGCCAGAAATCAAGAGGAACAGGCGCTTTTGAATCTTTCACCATATCAGACTCTGAAAAACCATCAACGCTGTACCCTGTCTGCAAAGAAGAGACAGGACTTACGAGAAGAAGCAGAAAACAAACGAAAACAAAATCTTTTTTTATCCCTGACATATCCCCTATCTAACCCCAAGAACTTAATTCAAAATTTATATAGCATTTTATATTAATCTTATGTGACAAATGTCAACACATTAAATTTTTTACATGAAAGTCTAAAATCCCTGATAAACTTATCATCACTTTTTGTGTGATGAAAAAAGCTCATCATGTGCGTTTGTTATGAAAGTTACTTCGTAACTTACATGAAATTGTGCATGAAAAAAATTAATGGACGTTTTTACTATAAAGCCGGTGCACTTAGAAAAGATCGAGTCCTCTCACAGAAATCATATACATACTACTAACGAAAAAATTCATATCAGGCGTTAGAGATGACAAAAATTTGGGAAAAACTGAAAAAAAAGGCGTTTATTTCATTAGTTACTGCACTACTTCTTCTATCAGTTATCGTATTTCCGGCAGGAGCAAAGTGTCTGTTTATAGATGATATAAAAGAGCCTGTAATTTCTGGAGATAAAATTAAGTTTACAGGAATAACTTCTGTTTCTCCTGAAAAAGAGCTGAAATGGTCATTTGGAACAGAGAATTATGTATATGAAGAATATTTCAAAATCTCTGATGGTGAGGATTTTCGCTATTATAAAGAAGGAACTACAAAGACCCTCGAGAGCAAAACAGGACTATTCAGATACGAAGTTTTTATAGACACCAATGATTTAGAACAGGGATATTATAATTTTCAAATAGCAGGCGGGGATTGTTACGCCGAGGCCTCAGTAAGAATTGGTGATGAAATAAATGACGGAATAGAGACACCTGAATATTTTCCATCCGCTGATTTTTACAAAAGCCCAAACTCAAAGATAATAACAGATAAAAAAACATCAGGCCTGAGAAAATTTGCACAGGCACAGATGAATGAGCGGGATTTTATTCCCTCTCCATATATATATTCAAAAAATACGGTTGTCAGGGGAAATAATATTGACATCAGTTTTTTTACAACTCCATACAGGAATATTGGATTGTGGATATACAGCGTATTTCCGGATAACAGCTACCGTTATTTCAGGCTGACCTCTTCTGATGTAATTACCGGAAAGGCAGATATTTCGTTTGGCCCTGATGTTACTTCTAATTTGAAAAAAGGGGAATATTATATTTTTGCGGAGATTTCAGGATTAAATCACCTTGAAGCAGAAAAATTTGATTTTAGAGATAGCACATATAGATATCTTCCCGTAACTCCCGATTCCGGAGGCGAAAACAGCTTATATTCTGATGTTTCAGGAAATGACATCTACTCTCCTGCATCATCAGTCGCACTTGATTCAGCACTTAAGGCATCAGAAGATGAGATGAAATATCTCCGGTTAAAAATCAATGTTGAAGACCCCTGGATAAACCTGGAAAAGTCAGATGAGATTGCTATCGGCAAAAACATCATAATTTCCGGAAAAACCAATTTTGAAGAGGGAACAACTCTTTTAGCCGAGATAATTTCGCTTGATGACAGACCTGATACAGGGCCTGTTGTATGGACAGCAAAGATTCCTGTAAGCACCGGAACAGACGGGGAAGAAAACTTCAGAATTGAAGTAAACTCATACAAAATTGGTGCAGGCACATATATTGTCCGCGTAAGTGATGAAAAATACAAATTAACAGAAGATAATGAGATTATTAAAGTAACTGACAACTCCTACGCCGCTGAAGAGGGAGAATCAGACACTTTGTCTGTAAAATCATATAGTGTGGATCCCATCTCAAAAAAAGTTGTCCGCTTAAACGATGATGCAAAAGAAAGCCCTGTCAATATTTTCCTTTTGGTTTTTATCACAGGACTTATAGTTTTTATATCTGTTCTGATTAAGAGGAGGAAAAGTCCGTGAACTATAAAAGGATAATTACTCTTAAAAAATGCTTTTTAAAACCCGGGTTGCCTGGAAAAATTCCATCTGCATTCAAAAATATATCTGAAATATCATTCTTTATTTTATTTTTAGCTCTGATATGCCTCTTTTTTATCCCTTCTGCCACAGCTTTGGATGAAAAAACAGCATCTGTCAATCCAGTGCAAAACAAAATAATATGGAATGAATTTATTTTATTAAGCGGCAAAAATCCGGTTTTAAAAGAAGAGGTGCTGAATATTGATTTTCACAAAAAAGAGTGCTTTGACAGTGAAGGAAACCTCTTATCACCAATGTCCGGCTCAAAAGTGATAAAAAGGACATTAATGCCAGACAGGGAGGAGAACTGGTCTGTCGGGGTTGGGCTGAATTCACCTGCACCGGGAGAGTATGTACTACGAGTCTGGATTGAGGATAATCCCAAACAAAAACAGATTAAAAGCGCTTATGTAAGCACTCTGCCATCAGGCATCAGTAAAATTGAAATTTCGGATTTTGAAGACGGAGAAGAAGAACACAGTCTCTCTACAGATACTAGCACTTTACACGGAATATATACAGGGTTTTACGAGCAGAATACCTATAAAACCCCCGGCAGTCAGATGAATCTCTTCTTAAAACCTGATCTTTCAAAGAACGAAGGAGTGATTGTAAAAGGGGAAAGTCTGGCCATTACAGGAAGTATACCAAAAGATAATGAGCTTTTAATACTTATCTGCCGGCCTTCTTTTCCGGATGACTTCATCTACAAAAAAATCCTTACGTTAAACCCTGATGAAAAAGGCTTCATCAAAGAGACCGAAATTTTATCATCAGATGAGACAACCGGACTTTTATCAGCAAAATATCACATCTACGCAATAAGCAAAAAAGAAGAAGAATTAAGTGAAATCAGAATTAATCCAACGGGAATTGACCCCTATTACGGATTTTTAAAAACACAGGAGGATAAAAATCCCTGGCAGATGTTTACAATTATTCTCTCTGAACCCGGGATAGAAATTGATGAAGATGAAGACCAATTTTGTTTCGAGTCCGGCGAAATCGTGAAGATAAGCGGAACAACCAACCTAAAAGCCGGAACAGTTCTTTTTGCATATATTAATCCTACAGCAAACCCTGATGATAAAAAACTTTTATCACGGGAAATTATTGTAAAACAGGGAAAATCTGTTAATACATGGTCTTTTGAGTTCAGATCAAAAAAAACAGGCACAGGTGAATTTATGCTCTCTGTTCTGGATGTAAACGGCATTGCCAGTGCGTGTAAAACAATAAACATATTTGACAAAAGCTACTCCGGCGAAAAAATGGATGAAGGGTATCTTCTGGTCCAGTCATACAAAATAGACCCCGTATCCAAAAAATTAACAGAAGATAACGAAAGCGCCAAAAAAACTCCTGTTTTTTTTGGAGTCTCAATTACAGGCCTCCTGACAGGAGCTCTTATACTAAGACTTAGAACTATCCTGAAAGGTGAAGAAAAAAACAGCCATAAAAATATTATTGAGGAGATATGAACAGACTCACTTCAGATGTGACGAAATCTCTCACAGAAATCACTTACATAAAGATGACAACCTTTATTCAAACGAGGTATGTTATGAAAAAAAACAGAATTCAAAAAAAATTCTTTGCATTAGCTTTGCTATTGTTTTGTATATGTATTTCAACCGCATCTGCAGTATCAGAAAAAGAAGATATAATTACAATCGATTATGTCTCTGACGAACTTGTTTTGACTGACAAACTGGTTATTTCCGGAAACGCATGGCTAAATGAAGAAAACTTTGTTGAGTACGATTTCAATCAGAAAGAAAGTTTTGATGAAAAAGGAGAACTGATTACCGAAAAATTATCCCAATCTTCAGGAGGCATGACTCTTGTCAGGGCAAAAACCGATACAAAATGGTACTTTAGCACTTATTTAAAAGACACACCTCCCGGAGACTACATCTTCAGGATATGGAAAAACGGCGATAATGAAAACAAAATCACAAAGGAGATATACATATCACCCGCCTTAACAGAGCTTGCGAAATCCTATCAGCCGGAAAAAACACCAATGCCACAAACAAATTCAGATGATAACTACTTCCTGAGCAATTCCTATAAAACAAAAAATTCAGAGATTAACCTCATTTTAGAACCTGATCTCTCATCAACCAAAGGGACATTTGCAAAAGGCCAAAAACTCCTTCTTTCAGGAGAAAGCATTCCTGAGAAAAATATTCTTGTATGGATTGAAAAAAAGCTGTATACTCAAAAACCTCCCTTTAAAAAGAGCATAATGTTTGAGACTGACAAAAACAAAAAGATTACAGGCGAAGGTCTTTTATTATCCTCATATGAGACAAAAGAGATGAGTTCAGGGCAGTATTTCATCTATGCCATAACAGGTGATGAAAAAAACCTCAACATTATTAAAAATCTTCTTGAATCAGGAAAACAGCCCGATGAAATACTCACTGATTATGAAAACAATAATCCATATCAGAAATTTGTAATGCTTCTCGAAGAGCCCTGGATAAGGTTTGACTTTTCTGAATATGGAGAACTACCACAGGCAGTACTTGATGATTACTCTTACAAAGCGCTTTTGGGAACAACTAACCTAAATCCGGGCACACCTCTCTCTCTTACAATAGAGCCTTTAGACACAGAAAGCCACTTTGAAAAAAAGACAATTAACGACATTGAAATAAAAAGGCAGGATACAGGACGTGAGAATGTCTGGACTGCAAAAGTAAAGATAAATGAATACTTCCCAAATCCTGGTGAGTATATAGTTGAAATAAACGACAAAACAGGACTTTGCAGTGCTACAAGTGTAATCGAAATCCTCGATGAAGATGAACTAAAAACCCCGGCAGACGAAAATTCTCTTGTTGTTGAATCATACAAAGTAGATCAATATACAAAGGATATTCAAAATTCCGATACGCCAAAACAGAAAAGCGCAATTCCAACAGCGGTTTTATTATTCGAAGGATTACTAATCATTTGTATAATAGGACTTGCATTTAGAAAGGAATGAATCTATGAAAATTAAGGCAGTGGTAATAATAATAACAATTATTTTTTTTCTGCCTGTATCCCCTTCTACAGCTGTTGATATAACAGAACCTGTAATCATTGCAAAAAGCGATTCAGCAAGATACAATTCTATTTCATTTGACAATGACAAAGTTGCATGGATTGAATACGGATTTAATGAAGATGATTCTCTTGCAAGCTCGGTTCATTCATTTGACATAAAAACCGGAAGGCAGGAGACTGTTATAGTAGATCCTTCTGGAAAGTTTTCCCTTGATTTATCAGGTAACCGTTATGTATGGTCAGACAACCGCGGCATTTTCTTATATGACGATGATGAAAAAATTCTCACATTTCTCTATTCTGCAAATGCACAGTATAATCCGGTTATAGACGGCGACATCATCGTATGGGAGGAAAGAGATAAAAACAGATCTTTTCTTAGAATGTATGACATCAAATCAAAAAATTACAGTGATGAAATTTTAAATCAGAAAGATTACTGTGACTATTATTATCCGGCAATTTCTAAAAACAACCTTGCATTCATTGAAAAGAACAAAAAGACTCTGGAAATAAACCTGATTTTTTGCAATCTTACATCAGGTGTTTCAACTTATGTTTCAGACCTGCCATATATCTATCAGCCTCCATCAATAGATGCCGATAAGATAGTATGGACAGGAAAAAACAAAGATGATTATTCGGTTTTTATCTATGACACAAATACAGGGGCTAAAAAAATTCTATCTGCAAAGCCCGGATATCAGATGTATCCTGATGTATCCAACGGAAATGTAGTCTGGGTATATTACAAAGATTCAGGCAGGAATTTTAGTAACGGCGGAGATATTTTTCTTTTCGATATAAATACAAATAACTGTTCAATGATTTCTCCGCCGGAGGAGAAACAGGATTTTCCAAAGGTATCTAAAGATTTCGTTGTGTGGACAGACAGAAGGGGCAGTGCACATGACATCTATCTGTATGCAATTCCGCAAAAAACAGGAGAAATTACAGAATACACAAATTTTAATTCAGAAAATGCTTTTGTAACTCCTAATCCAACGCCTGACACAAAGGTAAGATACTACAGCAGTCTTTGCAAAGGCGATACGCAGTGGTACTCAATTGAACCATCAGAGGATGATAAAGCGATATCCTTTGAGTTAAGGTGGAAGGATGCTGATACAAACCTTTTTTTATCGGTTGCAAGTCCTGATAATTCAATGTGGCGTTTTTCAGATGAGGATGACAATTCAAAGGATTGTTCTGTCAGGATGACAATTTCCGATATAAAAAACAGATATTATCCAAAAAAAGCATGGACAATCGCAGTCTCCGGGGAATTTAACAACGATAACAAAACAGAAACTTTCTACGATATCTGCTGGTATTAAGAAGATTTTGAAACGGTCTGTTTTGCCAAAATTTAGTTTTAGTCTGCCGGTATCAGGTATATTTTGATAAGGTCTGTTTTGCCCAAGTTTAGTTTTAGTCTGCCGGTATCAGGTATATTTTGATAAGGTCTGTTTTGCCCAAATTTAGTTTTAGTCTGCTGGTATCAGGTATATTTTGATCAGGTCTGTTTTGCCAAAATTTAGTTTTAGTCTGCGGGTATCAGTGTTATTTTTACAGCCTCCCGGCAACCGCTAAAAGGTGCTTTTTAAGTTTAAGCCTGAACTCTTCTCTGTTAATTCCGGATGGCTGATGATTTTTAAATTCCATTATCCTGTCGGCTTCTGCAACTAAAATATCCATTGTTGCCGCCGCAAAAAGAACTGATGAGTCACCAAGCTTTTGACGGTTATCCTTACAGATAACAGATAAAGGAACAACATCTTCTGACTGCATACAGTTTGGAATTAATAGATTTGTTGCAGATTTGTCTTCGTCAATAATAATAATTGATGATTTTTTTAAGAGAGCCTTTGAAAACATAGCCGCCATCCCCATCGAGCCTGAACCACGGCCTGTTACGCATTTTGGCGTTCCTGATATTCCGGGAGGAAGACTTTTGAAAAAGAGGCTGATATCTGATCCTGAAATGTCCTCTTCTGCAGATTCAGCACTCATCAAATTCGTTTTTGTAACAACAAAACAGCGGCCGTCTCCTCTCAGGTGATCGTCAAATCCTGAACGGACTGTCTGCAGAAATGTTGATTTCCCCTCGGCATTAGATCCTGTAACTGCAAAAATCTCTTTTTTTCGGATTCCAAGTCCGCTAACAACACCTCCGGATGCCATCAGCTCCATCTCAACCGGCATAAGCTCTTTTGGAAAGAAATATGGAATATTGCAGTTTGGATTCGGACCTGCAATCCGAAATGTTCCCCTGTATTTTGTGTAGGACCGAACCGGCCTTGTTCCGTCCGCGATGAAGGATACAAGGCCATATCTGGAAAGATTCTCTCTCATAATCTTTTGATCAAGAGATAAAAGAGCACTTCTCAAAGCCTCTTTTTTGTCAAATTGAGACACAATATCTGCAACTGATTCAAGAAGAGCAAAAAAAATCTCTTTTGTTTCTTTTACATCTCTGACAGTCTGCCTTTCCGGATATGAAATTGCGCCTGAAAGATTCAGGCAGACCTCGTCATTGTTGCAGTAATTATTGCAGTCTGCCTTCCAAAGCCTCTGTCCTGCACCGGGCGATGTTTTGCAAAAGGTTACAGGTTCAAGATTTGAGGCATAATCGGATGGATTTTTTGTAGCCAGTCCTGCAAGCGGGTATAATTCAGGTGTTGTTCTTATACTTTTTTTTATTTTTTCAATAAGTTCAGCAGTAAAGCCGTCCTCTCCGCCTCTTCCTTCTGAAAAATCATCTAAAATACTGCACTTTATCTTGACAGGAAAGGAAAAGATAAGCGAATTATTATTATGTGATCTTAAAAAGTAGAAATTCGAGCAATAGTTTATCTTTTCTTCGTGAAGTTTTGCATCAGGGCATTCGGCGCATTTTAGTTCAGATAACAGAGCTGACGACCAAAAATCCAATTTTTCACCTGTTATATTCTTTATTGTTTTTCTAAAACAATAATTTAATTCCAGTCACCTAAAGCTAAAAAAAGAATAAAATTAAGTCAGCCTTTAAAATTTCAGGTTATAAAAAGGTATAAAAAATTTGTTGATTTGCTATCAATGTTAACTCGTAACTTATATGAAACTGTTTTTTTCATAAAATATATTTTTTAATGGATGTTTTCAGCTAAAAATCATATCTTTTATATTCATTGTCTTCATTGAATCATCAGTCATTATAAAAGCAACTCCCCACCTGTCTGTTGCAAGGACAGACTGTTCTTCAAGCTCCTTGGTCAAAGGATGATATGAACTGATATTTTTTAAATCCACAATTTCTTCCAGATTTCTCTCCTCCTCAAATTCATCTTTTAACATTGAAAGAACTTTTTGCATCTCCTCAAAATATGACATCAGCTTAAATGATGTTCCGTCAAATTTTACAGGATCCCATTTTTTAATTAAATCAGCAAGGATAATTATATACTCATCAAGCTTCTCCTTTGAAAAAAGAGTTCTGTCATCCCAATAAATCGCTTTTAATTTCGCCATTTTCCCAAAAATCTCCTTTAATTAAATTCCCCAAATAATAAAAAGACCAAAAACCCTAAAAAGAGATTTAATTTTGGCCTTTCAATATGAATATATTTATTATTATTATGTTTTTTATAGTGTTTAATAATGTTGAAGAAACAACTAAAAAAAGACAATCATGTATAAAAAAATTCGTATATTACACAACGATTAATTTTATATCTCAACAATACAACTATGAGACTGTTGAATAAAAAAACGATAATGAAGATTTGAAAATTTTAATCTCAAAGACGGGGGGAGATTTTTTAAAATGCAGGATTTTGATGAGAAGAAAAAAGCTGAAATCAGGTGGAATATTGCGGCAGATTTTGCGAATTACATGCCTGTCGTATTTGATGAGGAGTTCAGAAAGATTTCAGCAGGAAGATGCGATGCAAAGATAAAAGAAGCAGAATCAAAAATTTTTTCAGAAGCGGCAAAAAGAGAAAAAAAGTATGCACTTTCGTTAAACATGCCGGTTGATACAGCATATGATGTCGCAAAAACACATGAATTTTTATCTTCCGCAATCTTTGGAAGCGAAATGAAGCTTGAAATTACCAAAGAGAGGAATGACTCGGCAAGAATTACTGTCAAATCATGCCCTCTTCTAAAGACATCGCTTGAGAGAGGAACAGATATCAGGATTACAGCAGAATCATGCAGTGTCTATTCCAAAACGGCAGTTAAGAGTTTAAATCCCAAATATGTACTGGTTCAGCAGAAAAGCATGTGTAACATGGACGGGGAATGCGAACTCCTTGTGATTAAAAAATAATAAAAAGACACACTAAATTTTTAAAAAAACGTTCATGAAACTAATTTTTCATGCAATGTTTCATGAAAATCAGATTTGGTTTTCATGGTAAAATGTAAAACCCAATTTTTTTTCATGCATGATTATATGTAAATCACAAAGTGATTTTCATAATAAACGCACATGATGAGCTTTTTTCATCACACAAAAAGTCTGATAAGTTTATCCGGAATTTTGACTTTCATAGCAACGTTTGTGATACTATTTTTATTTTTTATTTTATTTTTAAGAGGGCCGGTTATATCCGTGGCAGTTCTATTATCCATTTAGTTCCGGCGTTCCTCGAAAGCCTTACACTTCCCTCAAGCTGAAGAGTGATTATATTTCTGATAAGAGTCATGCCAAGAGATTCAGTCTTTAGGGGATCAAAATCTTTCGGAATGCCTACACCGTCATCACCAACCACAAGAGTTGTCTTATCAGACCCGCAGTTCATTCTTATGTAGACTCTTCCTTTTTCCCTGCCTTTAAAAGCATATTTTATGGAGTTTGTAATAAGTTCGTTTACAACAAGGCTTATTGGAATTGCGACGTTGAGTCCAAGTTCACAGTTTTTGGCGCATACATCAAGGTTAATTCTGAAATCAGGCGAATAATTACCTATAATCTGTTCTGCAAGTGAAATAAAATGGGCTTCTGCAGGAATAGAAGAGATTGACACTGACTTGTAGAGGCCTTCGTGGACAGCGGCGATAGAATAGATTCTTGTTTCAGCATCACGCAGGGATTCTGCAACCTCTTCTGAGGATGATGTCCGAACCTGCATTGAAAGAAGTGAATTGATAAGGGCAAGATTGTTTTTAACACGGTGATGCACCTCCTGAAGAAGAATAGTTTTTTCATCAAGTGCTTTTTCGATGAGCTTTGTTGATTCAATCTTATCAGTGATGTCTATTAAGAAGTTTAATGTCGCAGGTCTTCTGTTCCATTTAATAACTGTCGTGTTGAAATCAAGAATCCTTAAATCACCGTTTGAATTATAGGCACGTATTGTATAGTTTTCAGGGGGAGGCTCATCAATTTTTTCAGAAAGCCTTAATCTGTGGTTCTCCAGAACTTTTTTTCGGTCATCTTCGAAGATAAAATCCAAAAAATTTCTTGAGGCAAGCTCTTCATTTGAAAGGCCCAAAAACCGTGCTGTTGAAGGATTTGCATAGCATATCTTTTCATCCTGGGCAATCAGGATATTTATCTTCGAATTTTCAACAACACTTCTGTAACGCTCCTCGCTCTCTCTTATAGCCTCATCAAACTTCTCCTTCTCGGTTATATCAGTGAGGAAGTTTAATGTTGCAGGCTTTTTATTCCATTCAATTAAGACAACATGAACATCAACAACCCGTATATTTTTATATTTGTCAATTACCCTGACCTTGTAGTTGTCTGCCGCTTTAAGGCCTGCACGGCGTCTTTTGTTTGACTCCAGAATAAATTCATAATCTTTTTTGCATACAAGCTCAGAGAAATCTTTCTGCATTAATTCTTCCCTGCTCATAGAGACAATTTTTTCAATTGAAGGATTTATGTAGACAAGCTGGCCGTCCTGAAAAATTTCAATTCCTATTGGGGAATTGTCAACAAGGCTTCTGTAACGCTCCTCGCTCTTTCTCAACTCCTGTTCTGTTTTTTTCTCCTCGGTTATATCACGGATAATTAAAAATGTATGAATATGTCCAGTCGTTACAACCGAACTCAGACTAATTCTGGTATCGATATATTCGTTTGTCTTTTTTACAAACTGCCAGTCAAAAGTACCTATATCCTCACCGGAAATTGACCTTTCAACGTAATCATTCAGCTTATCCTCAGAACGACTGCCGTCAGGCTGAAACTCAGGAGAAAAATCAGCAATACATGCCCCTGTTATCTCATCTTTGCTGTAGCCGAGAAGAGTGCTCATCTTCGTATTGCAGTCTGTACATATTTTTTCATCGCCGACATAAATTGCATCGCTGGCATTCTCGAATAAAATGCGATATTTTTGTTCAGATTCAAAAAGATTAAGTTCAGATTCCTTGGCTTTTGTTATATCAACTGCAATTGCACCTATAGCGTCATAAAATTCACACCCTGTAATAGGGAATAGAATAAACTGAAAAGTATGCGTTTTTTTGTCACCTAAAATAAAGGTGGATTCTGTTTCAAGAAAACCGTTCTCTGCAATTCTTCTGTTAATATCGTCAAGTACTCCGCTATCCCTCTCACCAAAAATTTCAGGAATTGAAAGGAGGTTATAATTGTCAAGGCCAAAGACATCTTTTGTATAGCGGTTTGCATACAAAATATCCCCATTTAAACCGCGTATATAAGCACATGCAGGAAGTTTATCCATAAAAGCTGTAAAACGAGCGGTAATTTTAAGAAGACTGTTTTCGTATACCTTCTCTTTTGTTATATTTCTCCCGCATCCAACCGTTCCAAGAATGGTTTTTTTATCATCGCAGTAGGGAGCCTCATAGAGATCATAATAAATGTCTGTATCATCTTTTTTTATTTCATATACATCCTGATGAGGACCTTCAAACAACCCGTCTTTTAGGGGATATTCCTTTTTTCTCTGCTCAAAAACATCGATCATTGGATTGTCCGGGTTTTTGTCCTTTAGAAATTCAATTAGATATTCAATGTCTTTTCCCAAAGGCAGATTTGTATCATTAATTTTTAGTGCATCGTTGCAGAAGGTGCGATTTACAAATGTGTACCTGCCTGATGTGTCTTTTGCCCATATCATGTCAGGCACATTGTCACACATAATCCTCAGGAGATTGTATAACGAATGATACTTCTCCTCTTTAAATCTTAAATCAATGTTGAGTTTTTCATTTAAAATTGCCGAGCTGATAATCTTTCCAGCGGTAAAAAGCCCTTCCTTTTCTCCCTGCGACCATTCATCGCTTTTTTTGGATGTCTCAAAACTTAAAAAACCAGGCCAGAAGTCACCTGAAAAAACAGGGACTATAAGGACTGATTCAATTAACCGGGAATTTATGAAATCATCCCTTTTAATAAAAACTGAGTCTTTGCCTTTAGAGATGAATTTGTTATTTTTTAAATCTTCTTCAAACCTGTAGGGAAGATCAGAATAATAGATCCTTTTTTTGTTTATTGATTCATTTATTCCTGATTCTGAATTCCATTCAATGAAGCATTCCATAACAGGTCTTTTTTCTTCATCATATCCTTTTTTAAAAAGAGAAAGCCTTTCAAAGCCGGGAATTTTGCCAAGCTCAATAAATGTTTCTTTTAGTCCCTCTTCAAAAGTATTTCCGGACAAAAAAGCTTCTGTGGCGAATGCAACCGCTTTTAGAATAGACTCCTTTTTTTTAATGCTTTCTTCGGCTTTTAATGCCCGGTGCCTGTTTACCGCTATTTCAATTGCGGCCTTTATCTCCTGTTGTCCCGCCGGTTTTGTTAAAAATCCATAGGGAGCTGTATTAATGCATCTTTCTATTGATTTATCATCGTCATAGGCGGTGAGATAAATTACCGGTATGCTCAAATTCTTATTTATTCTCTCAGATGCCTCAATCCCGTCCATATCGCCGATAATATGAATGTCCATTAAAATTATATCAGGCTTTTTTGTCAGGGCAAGATTTATTGCTTCTTCTCCGGTTACAGCAACACCTGCACAACAGTATCCAAGCTTTTTAAGCATATTTTCAAGGCTGAGACCTACAATTGCCTCATCCTCAACAATAAGTACTTTTATCTTTTTCTCCACCTGTCAAAACCCCGAATCTCCTGATTTAAAAAAGAGATATTATTTCTCTAACGTTTTTGAAATTAAATAATACTTTCCCTGATACTAACAGGAATGAGGATAAAAAACGTTCATGAAACAAATTTTTCATGCACAGTTTAATGAAAATCATGATTTGATTTGTTATGAAAGTCAAAATTCCGGATAAACTTATCAGGCTTTTTGTGTGATGAAAAAAGCTCATCATGTGCGTTTTACATGAAAGTTACTTCGGAAACTTACATGAAACCGGTGCATGAAAAAAATTATCATGGACGTTTTCATGGTAAATGATACCATGAAAAATATTATATATTTTTCAAAATACTCTACTATCAAATATGGAGTCTTTCTGATATGTGGGTTCTTATGAAAAGACCGGATGGCAGTGAGGAAGAAGTATATCTGTCTGACTATCCCTATCTGGAAGAAGGGGACATCTTAGATGACGGATCAGTTGTTATTGCAGTCAGATACAAAAACGAAGAAGAAACAGATGCAATATCAATGGGATTTTTTGCTGACGAAACCGATGACGATTCACTCTAAGCTAAAAACGTTCATGAAATTATCATTTCATGGACGTTTTATAGCAAATAAGTTTCATAGATACTATAAATCTCAAATATAAAATATAAATTAAATATACGGAGCAGTGATCATTCTGAATCCTGAAAATATAATAGAAGTCAAAAACCTAAGCCATTCATACGGGGATTTCAGGGCAGTTGACAATATCTCATTTAATGTTAAAAAAGGAGAATTCTTTTCATTTTTAGGTCCAAACGGGGCTGGAAAAAGCACTGCAATAAACATTTTAATAACTCTTCTAAACCTTCAACAGGGCAGTGTTTTTATTGCAGGCCACTCATTGAACGAAAATCCAAAAAAAGTTCGAAATTCAATTGGAATCGTTTTTCAGGAAATAACCCTTGACCGCGATATGACTGTATATGAAACACTTGAGTTTCATGCCCGTCTTTATTCAATGCCAAAAGAGGAAAGGGAGAAGAGAATAGAATATCTTTTAAATCTTGTTGAACTGTCTGAAAAAAGAGACGATCTTACAAAAAATCTCTCCGGCGGAATGAAAAGACGCCTTGAAATTGCAAGAGGGCTTATTACAAAACCAATGATTTTGTTTCTTGATGAACCTACAATCGGACTTGACCCGCAGACAAGAATGAAGACGTGGGATTACCTTCGTGAAGTAAACAAAAGCGGAACAACAATTTTTCTGACAACCCATTACATGGATGAGGCAGACAGCCTTTCAGACAGAATCTCAATAATTGACAACGGAAAGATAATTACGACTGGAACACCTGAAGAATTAAAAAACAGTCTTGGAAAAGACATAATTTATCTTGAAACTTCCGATGATAATAAAGCTTTGAAAATTCTCAGAGATAATCCTGAAATTCAGGATGCAGTCAAAAAAGACAGCCACATCCTTATTATAACAAAATCAGACGGAGCTAAAATACTACCACAAATAATGCACACTCTTGAGAAGAACAGCTTAAAGACAATATCAGTAAACTTAAAAAAGCCCTCGATGGATGATGTGTTTTTGCATTACACCGGAAGGGCACTAAGAGAGTGAAAATAAGAGATATTTAAGAATATCATATTAAAGAGACAGGAAAAAAAACAAAACAGGTTTTACATGAAAATTATTTCGGAAACTTACATGAAACAATTAGCATGAAATGATAATTTCATGAACGATTTCAGAAAAATTAAAAATTTTTAAGACAATTCAGGGACAAATATGGGAGAAAAAGGGTTTTTAAACATATACAAAAGGGATATGACACGATACCTGCGTTTTAAAACACAGTTTGTGTCATCCCTTCTTCAGCCGGCATTGTGGCTTTCTTTCTTTGGAATTTCAATGGCAGGAACTTTTGACAGGGTTTTGTCAGACACCAGTCCTGTCCTTGCTGTACAGTCTATAGGCTATCTGACTTTCATGTGCGCAGGAATAATTGCGGTTACAATTCTTTTTACAAACATTTTTGGAGGGTTTATCCTTCTCTTCGATAAAAACTGGGGTCTATTAAGAGAGATACTTGCAAGTCCGATGCCAAGAAAGGATTTGATTCTTGGAATTATAATGTCCGGAATTACAAAGTCGTGGATTCAGTCATCAATAATTATTGTATTTGGACTGTTGCTTGGAGTATCTTTTTTTGCCGGCTTTTCTTTTTTTCAGGTTATTGTATCAATTGCAGGCATATTCGCATTCATCTCACTTTTCGCGGCCTCATTTCTTTCAATCTCATCGGCAATAGCGCTTAAGATGGATTCTCCGGAGGGATTTCAGGGGATTACAACGCTTCTTACAATGCCTATATTTTTTGTTTCAAATGCATTGTACCCTGTTGACGGATTTCCCCCGATTCTTCAGGACATTGCATATTTTAATCCATTGACCCATCTTATTAACGGAATAAGGTATTTTGCAATAGGAGATGACTTTACAGCAATAGGTATTCACTTTACATACACTTCTGCAGATATTGCTTTTTCATTTGCATACCTCTGTGTTTTTTGTGCAATTACATTCATATTTGCGTGGAGAACAGTCGAAAAAGTAGTGGTTACATGAAACCTTATGTTTCATAAACACTTTTAAAAAAAATATAACCTTTTTAAAAATTTTAACACTTTCAAAGATCTAATTTCTCCCTGAAACTTTTTTGCTGATGAATACAATAAGTCTGGATTATACCTTTGGTTATTAAAAATCAGACATTAAAGAGATTTTTAAGGATTTTAGGAAAGAAGAGGAGAAAAAGTATTATGCCGTCAGTTGTTTATTTTGCAGATTTTAAGGAGAAAAAACCATTTGAAAGCAAGGAGGATATAATCGAAAGACTCTTTGAAACCGCTGATATTGGAAGTGTTCTCTCAGACGGGGATTTGACTGCAGTCAAGGTTCATTTCGGCGAGAAAGGCTGTGATACCTATACAAATCCTGTATTTGTCAGAAAAATAACAGATAAAATAAAAGAAAATAAAGCAAATCCCTTTTTAACTGATACAAACACTCTTTATTCAGGTTCAAGATTCAACTCTGCAGATCATTTGAAAACTGCAATTGAACACGGATTTGGATTTTCAGTCACAAACGCACCGATAATTATCGGCGGAGGGCTAAGAGAGGATGTTTTTACAGATGTCACAATCAACAAAAAGCATTTCAAAACCGTCAAAATTGCTCCTGAAATTTGCGACTGCGACAGTATGGTTGTGATTTCCCACTTCAAAGGCCACGTTGTCGCAGGATTTGGAGGAGCAATCAAAAACCTTGGAATGGGCTGTGCAACAAAAGAGGGTAAACGCGACCAGCACAGGGTTTTACAACCGCAGATAGATATTTCTCTCTGCACCGGATGTGGAAGATGTGTAGAAATCTGCAGTTTTTCCGCACCGGAGATAACTGACGGAATCTCAGTTATTGATTCAGATAAATGTGCATCCTGCGGACAGTGTGTATCAGAATGTCCCGAAGGTGCGGTTTCGTTCTGCTGGGAAGAAGACATTGCACCCTTTACAGAAAGAATATCAGAATATGCACTTGGAGCTGTGCTTGGAAAAGAGAAAAAAACAGCATACATAAATTTCCTTGTCAACATAACACCACACTGTGACTGTGCATCATGGAGTGATGCACCAATTGTTCCTGATATAGGTATTCTTGCATCTTTTGATCCTGTTGCAATTGATACTGCATGCCGCGATCTTGTAAACATGCAGGCAGGAAACACAGGGACACATCTTCTCTGCAACCACAAACCAGGAGAGGACAAATTCAAAGGCACATGGGGTTATACCGATGCTGATAAACAGTTGTCCCATGGAGAAAAAATCGGTCTTGGAACTACTGATTACAGGCTGATTAAAATCTAAAATAACCTAAAAAACGTTCATCATAATTTTTTATGCAATCTTTTCATGTAAGTTACGAAGTAACATTTATAGCAAAGCCCCATGATGAGCGTTTTTCATCACACAAAAAGCCTGATAAGTTTATCCGGAATTTTGACTTTCATTGCAAAAGATAAAATTTAAAAAAAGCCGGATGACAGAGATAAAAAAGGTAAAAAAGGTAAAAAAGAATAATAACTGGGATAAAAACTTCAGACAAGTGATAAAATGACAGATGTTATAATACTAAATGCAAGTCCGAGAGAAAGCGGAAATACACATATTTTATGTAAGGAGTGTGCAGATGCAATTGAAAAAACAGGGCTTAGCACCCATATTATTTCATTTCGGGGCAAAAACATAAAATCCTGTATTGCCTGCAACTCCTGTAAGAAAAACACCGGCAGATGTGCAATTGATGATGACGGATTAAACGAAATTATAGATGAGATTAAAGACGCAAAAGGCCTTATTGTTGCATCTCCGGTCTATTTCGGAACAGCGAGAGGAGACCTTATGTCGGCAATACAAAGAATATCAATGGTCTCATACGGCGGTGACAGATTCCTCTCAAAGATGGTCGGAGGGCCTGTAGCGGTTGGAAGAAGAGGAGGTCATACTGCTACAATCCAGGAGCTTTTGATGTTTTATTTCATAAACGATATGATTGTCGCAGGTTCAGACTACTGGAATATCGCTTTTGGAAAGGCAAAAGGCGAAGTTTCAGAAGATGAGGAAGGACTCTCAACCGTCAGGAAGTTTGGCGAAAACGTAAGTTTAATCATTAATTCTCTTCAATAAAAACGTCCATGATAATTTTTTTCATGCACGATTTCATGTAAGTTACGAAGTAACTTTCATGTAAATATCATAATTTCTGAATCTTAAATCTTTTTTTTAGATGCAAACAGGCATTGAAAAAGCCAAATGCCGGGCATCTGAAGAGATTTAAAATAGATTTGAAGACGAAAAAAAGAAATTACAATAAATCTGAAAAAACTAAAAACAAAAGACTCATAAACCGTATTTGAGTTTATGGACCTTGTGATTGTGAAATAAAAACAATTTTGTGTGATTTTTTTTTAATGACCGCTGATGTCACCGAAACTTTTCAAAGTATTTTAAAAAAACGTTCATGAAACAAATTTTTCATGCAATGTTTAATGAAAATCATGATTTGATTTTCATGGTAACTTATAAAAACTTTAAAAAATGTTTTGGGTACAAATGACGAATTTTTCCTGAGAAATACACATTAATATAAAGAAAACACTCCCTTTTTGAGAAGATATCAAACGAAAAGAGAGATGATACACTTAAATTATAAATGGCTAAATTATGAGGATCTAAAAAAAGGCTTAAAAAGTAAACTAATTTAATTTGGGATAATAATCCCGAAATTTTTTTCCAGCTTTCAAAAATCAGTCTACTTCTCTCTGTCCCGATGAGCCGGGAATTTTAAATTCAGTTCTGCAGGCTGAATCTTTGAGATTCTCTGATGCTGAAGAAAAACTACAGTAGCATTCTTCTTTGTCTATGACCTCTGACAGGGGCATAGGCTTTAGAATGTGCCAGTCTTCACAATTGAAAGGATTTATCATCTTTTTTGTCCAACAGGAGTTAATCTCTAACACCTTATAAAGGTTTCTGCCAATGCAATCACTATCGGCACTTTGAAAAAATAAACATTTAAGCATAGCTCAGGCAAATTCCGACACTAAAGAATTTTTTATGAGATTTTTAAAATGTCTTTGTCAATCGGAAATCTTTTGACAGGAAGTAAATTTCCACCCCCCATACATCAAAAGAAGGTTATATTTTTAAAAAATAAAGCCATATTTTAGTTATTTCCAATATAAAGGGGCATTTAATGAGATTGTTGCGCGCATCAAAGAGATGTTTTTTTATATATTCTATATATACCACAGGGCACTGGCACTCACATTTTTTTAACAACACAAAAAAAATAAAAAACAAAGCTTTATACCTGGAAAAATTTACTCAAAAATGATAGAAGACCAAAAAGAGATAAAAGAAGGATTTTTAATAGCAAAACAGAGGATATATATTAAAGGCATTGAAAATTACAGGAAAACAGAGAACTTAAGGCATAAAAAATAGAGGAATTGTTCAGAAATGCGATATAACTGCCCAAAAGAGATTTCCGGTACAGGAATTTTTATTACTGCGATAATTCTCCTGCTTATTTTTGCTTCACAATCAGCATCTGCTGTATCGAATGATTCAGATGAATATGAAATACTCTACATAAACTCATATCATCAGGGACATGACTGGAGTGATAATATCGCCAAAGGCGTAACTGATTATTTCAAAGATGATAATGATGTAAAAATTTTTACCGAATACATGGATACAAAACAGTATCCGCAGGAATCTCATCTTGAAAATTTATACAGCCTTTATCTTGAAAAATATAAAAACAGACAATTTGATGCAATAATTACTTCAGATGATAATGCATTGTTTTTTGTTTTAAAACACCAAAAAAATCTTTTCCAGGACACTCCTGTAATTTTCTGCGGCGTAAATGAAGTCCCCGCGGATTTTCAGGAAAAATACCCAAAAGTTACCGGGATTTTAGAATCACTGCCGATAAAAGAGACAATTGATACTGCAATAAAAGTTAATCCAAAACCTCTAAAAGAGATATATATCATCACAGATACAACAGAAACCGGCCTTTCATACAGGATTTTAACTGATGATATTATTCAGAATTACCCGCAAGTCAGATTCACACAGATATATAACATAACAATGAATCAGCTTTCATATGATGTCAAAAACTTATCAAAAGACTCGGCAATCATATATATAGCATTCAACAGAGACAGCGAGGGCAATACTTTCACAAACAAAGAAGCTGTGAGGCTGATCTCCAAAAATTCAGATGTACCGATATATACAATGACTGATTATCTCCTCGATTCAGATGTTGCAGGAGGAATTGTTGTTTCATCATACGATCACGGATATCAGGCATCAGAAATTGCCCATGAAGTAATTAGAGGCAGGAATCCTTCAGATATTGCAATCGAAAAAGATTCAAAATACTACCCTGCATTTAACTATGAAACACTTAAGAAATTTAATTTTGACACATCAAAACTTCCAGAAAATAGTGTTATTGTAAATAAACCTGAAGAATCTGTTGAAATTCCAATAATTACCTACCTAATCATCCTTACAGCATTCGTTTTATTATTCCTGCTTTCAGTTCTTCTCGTCATATACAACAGAAGACTAAAGATTACCGGAGAATTACTGAAATCAAGCGAAGACAGACTTTCAATGGCAATTCTGGCCACAAAAGACGGCATATTGGACTGGAATTCAAAAGAAAATCAGATCTATTTAAACAAGGCAGGCCTTGAAATACTTGGCTATAAAGCAAAAGATACCATAGTCTCCCCTGAACGGTGGACAGAATCAATTCATCCTGATGATAAAAAAGGAGCAATGGAATTATTCAGGAGATTTAAAGAGAATCAGGGAAATTTCACAACAGAATACAGGGTAAAAACAAGAAAAGGCGACTATAAATGGATTCGTACAAGAGCAAAATCATTTGAAAGCACTGATGGTAAAACAACAAGAATTATAGGGACATTCACAGATATTAATGAGACAGTAAGATACAAAAACGCACTTCTGGAAGCAAACAAAAAATTAAGCATACTGTCATCTGTTACAAGGCATGACATCCTAAACCAGGCAACAGCACTTCTTGGCTACATCGAAATTATGAAAGATATGTTTGCCGACAATAAGGATATTTCATCTTTTATTCCCAAACTTACAAGATCTGTGGAAACTATCCAGCAACAGATAAACTTCTCAAAAGATTATGAAGAGATGGGAAACACTGAGCCAAAATGGCAGAATGTGTCAGACGTTGCAAAAAGAGCGGCTGTATCAGCAGGAGATGAAAAAATAAAAATATCAGTCGATACCGGAAATGTAGAGATTTTTGCCGATCATATGCTTCAAAAGGTCTTCTATAATCTCTTTGACAATACAAAAAGGCATGGAGAAGATGCCACACAGATTAATGTAACATTCAAAAAAACCATAAACAAAACAGGAATTATTATCGTTGAAGACAACGGGAAAGGAATAGAACCTTCCAAAAAAGAGTATGTTTTTGAGAAAGGGTTTGGCGGAAATTCAGGATATGGTCTGTTTCTGATAAAAAACATCCTTGAAATAACAGGAATAAAAATAAAGGAGACCGGAATTTATCAAAAAGGAGCAAAATTCGAGATAATAGTTCCTGAAAACCTCTGGTACATTCCTACAGACATTAATGATTTAGACATTAATGAATTTGTGAAATGACTTATGAGAAAATAAAAATTAAACCAAAAATAAGTATTGAAAAAAATGTGAATTAAAAAAATAAGAATTAAAAAAATAGGAATTAAAAAATATGAGTTCCCAAAATTATGAATTAATAAAAATATGAATTAATCAGGAATCGTAATCTCCTTTTCCTCACTTTCTTCAGGAACAGACCCGCCTCTCACATCAAAATAATTTTTTATCTGTTCATATCTGAGCCATTTCATATCAATATTAAAAAGTATATCAGACATCTCTGAAACTTCATTTATGATTGCCCTGTTCTCAGGAGAAGTCTTTTTTTCTGCAATTCTTCTAATCCTTGAAAGAGGCTGTTTTAAAAGTGCACATAGATCTGCTATTTCCTCTGCATTTTTGCTGTGAGCCTTAAAGTTTCGTGCAATTTTTTCATCCCTCTCATCCATCTCCTTCTCCCATGTAACATCATTTGAAACCACTGCAACATGTGTGATGGAATCTCCGTCAGATAGTGGAATTGTCTCAATTGTAAGATAACGTGTATTTTTATCAGTTTTATATGACCTCTCTTTTTTATATGCGGTTTTGGTCTTGAAAATCTCCTCATAATCCCACCGGCCGCCAAAAATATCCTGAGGCAAAATCTCATACACGGGATTATTTAGGTTTGTTAAATCAACTCCCAAAACTCCGCAGAGATCTGAAAACGCCTGATTATAAAGAACAATCTTCATATCAGAATCTGATAAAAATACAGGGTCGCCTATAGCGTCCAAGACAATCCTGTAATACCTCTCAAGAGTCTCCGGAGTACAATTGTCATCCAGGCTGTCAGGTATTAAAACAAAGAAGAACTCATCCGGATTAATCTTATTTCCCCTGACAAAACCTATATTTAAGGAAAGAGATATTATATCCCCGTTCTTTTTCTTAAGCAAAAGCCCGTCAACCCACGAGAGAAGATTTCGTTTCTCAAAATTATCCATCCTGACAGAGTCCATAAGTCCTATTATTTTTTCTCTGTCAAGCTCAAAAATTGTGAAAATATCAAAGCCCAGCGCATCACCGCGTGACCATCCTGTCAGGGATTCTGCTGATGGATTGATTCTTGTAATATTTCCGCGTGTATCAGTTGAGATTACAGCATCAGACACAAGTGTTAAAGTAGAGTCTATAATTTCGGCAGGCTCAACATTCTTCATAATCCTGTGCTTATGAAGCGTCATCTCAATATTGCTGTATAACTCGCGGTCGTTGAAGGGCTTTATGAGATATCCAAATGCATTTGTTTTAAGGGCTCTTTTAAGTGTAGCTTCATCAGAATGGGATGTAAGATAAATTACAGGGATATTGTAAAGAGTATATATCCGCTCTGCCGCTTCTATTCCATCCATATCGCCCTGAAGGACAATATCCATTAAAACAAGATCAGGAGTCTTATCCTTTGCCATCTCTATTGCTTCTAATCCTGATCTGGCCTCCCCTACCACAATATATCCAAGGTTTTCAAGAGTCTCCCTTATCTCCAGTGAAACAATTCCTTCATCTTCGACAATAAGGATCTTTTTATTAGTGGCCAAAAAATTCACCCTTCATTAATAGCGTATTATTTCTCACTCGGAAAAGTTATGATAATTTCTGTTCCGGCATTACTCTTAATTTCCATTTCTCCCCTTAGCTGTCTGACAAGAGATCGGACAATCTTTACTCCAAGAGTATTTGTCTTTTCGGGGTCATAATCCACAGGCATTCCTATCCCGTCATCTTTGTATGTGAATATGTACGGCGGTTTTTTTCCTGCAAAATTTATACTTATATGGCCTGATTCTTTATTTGGAAATGCATATTTTAAGGAATTTGTCAAAAGTTCGTTTGTAATAAGTGCACAGGGGACAATTGTATCGAGATCAAAATTTAAGTCCTTTTCTGCTGTTATATCAACACTGACTCTTCCCATAATTCCTGAATACTGCATCACAATGTCTTTTGAGAGGCTTTCTAAGTATTCTTTTATGTTAATTGTTGCAAAACTGTCTGATCTATACATCTTTTCATGCACAAGAGACATTGAATATACTCTGTTCTGGCAGTCTCTTAAGGTCTCAGATGCCTGTTCATCGCAGGTCCTGTTAAGCTGAAGCTTTAGTATGCTTACAATTATCTGGAGATTGTTTTTGACACGGTGATGAACCTCTTTTAAAAGCATCTCCTTCTCCTTTAAAGAGAGTTTTATCCTTTTTTCTGCGATAACATTATCAGTTATGTCCAAAAGGGCAATCATGTTCATCTCTGTCTCGCCCCATTCATCATAAAGAGTGTTTGAAAAAAAACGGCATGTATGTATGAATCCTTTTTCATCTTCAATGTGAACCAAAAAGGGCTTTTTTTGCGTCTCACCGCTTTTAATCTGGTGGATGTATTTCTCAATTTCAGGTCTGCTTTCTTCTGCAATAAAATCAAGCTCTTTGATATTTTTTCCTGCAAGAGAATCTTTTTCGTAGCCGAAAAGTTCATGGAAATTTTCGTTTACATCTGTAATTGCTCCTTTTCCATCAATTACAATAAAAGGTGCAGGAGAGGTCTCAAATAAAAGCCTGTATCTTTTTTCACTGTCATGTAGTGCAATGCTTAACAGTGTAATGATAAGAGCAATTCCAATCATTACAATTACATGTTCACCGGCGTTTAGAAGATTTACAGACTGTGGAGACAAAAAATATGAAAAGCACAGATACAAAATCATCACAGCAAAGGTGTATAAAAGCCCTTTTTTCTGATAGAGAAAAGTTGCAACAATTACCGGTATCAAAAACAAATTTGCAACAGAGTATGTAATCTCAAATACAAAAGCAATAAAATTAACAGCAAAGGCCATTATGGTCAGAATTAGAATTATAAAAATCCAGTGACTGCCCAGATTCATATATTTCTGAGAATTTTCCGCCATAAGCCGCCAGAAGATGTATTTAGAGTGTTAATATGGATAAACCTTTGCGGTCAGGAGGGTCAATACAATAAAATAAACATATATCACCACATTTTAGAAAAATATCCCATATTTTTAAAAGATAATGAAATAATTATCACCTTTGACTGAAAATGACCAAAGACTAAAAATGAAAACCATATTAGAAAATAAAATCTTTAATTAAAAATAGAATTGTATTAAATTGTTATCAGGTTTTTATCAAATTTTTATCAGGTTCTTATAAATAATTATCAAATTTAACCAAATTTAACCAAATATTTACCATTCAGGTATCCTGTATCAAAATTTTGATTACTTTTGCATCAAAGTATTGTATCAAAGTATTGTATCAAAATATTGCATCAAAATATTGCATCAAAATATTGCATCAAAATATTGCATCAAAAACTGATTTTGTTAATAAATTTTCAATTCTTTCTGCTGAATTTTGCCACATTGGGCGGATTAAGAACAGATAAAAGCTCATCTGCCGAAGATACAACAATCGATGACTCTTCAAGCATGAGATTTGTGCATTCCGATGCACCAACCCGGCGAAAATCTGTTCTTAAAGAGACAATCTTCTTCCCGCAGGCATATGCATAACCCATCTCCCATGAAGTGCCTGAATCCGCATCCGCACCATCTATTACCGAAACTACAATATCAGCCTCTTTTAATGCACGAAGATTTTCGTCAAATATTTTTCTGTTCTGCAATTCATCCCTCATAGGTTTATTATCGCCAATCTCCTGTGGAAGATGGACCAAAAACATATTTTTACGAAGAATTCCTGCAAGCTTTTCATTAAAATTTTGTTCTGCAGAAGAAAACAGAGGTGCCGCCAGATAAATTTTATACTTTGAAAACTCTGAAACATCGAATGCAGAGATATTGCTAAATTTCTCTAAAAATGCGCCTCTTTTGTTTTCCTTAACATCAGAATAATATGTTTTGTTAACACCGCATGATGGAGATGAATCAACTCCGACAATGCACAAAGGCTCGCCCTTCTCATCAATTAATTTTTTAACATCCTCAGAAAGCCTCTCAATAAGTTCTGCAAATTCCTTTGTATTCAGTTTCTCAAGAAAACTTCCAGGTTCTCTGTTCTTTCCAAGATATATTGTCTCAGGGCATGGAAGACAGACAATTTCAACTGAAAAATCCTCACAACGCCTGATGCAGGCCGAAAATTCCCTTATATCGGACTGCGTTGTGATTCCTCTTGCTCTAAGACGGGGGTCTTTTATGCACGGGCACATCAGTATAAACATTGATAGGATTTTGGTTACCACAATATAATGATGATACCGCTTCTGGCCTGGCGGGATAACAGCTGTAACCCGAAAGTCTGCTCTGTCAAAAAGCTTGAAAAATTCAGACTTGTCAAAATTTATCCCAGGGTCACCTCAATACCAAAAAATACTCTGATGCTTGACCCTACTGCACCTCAGGCGCTCTCGCCGGCGGATAAAATTTCACCATCTCTCACAGTCCTTGACTGCACATGGGAGACTTTAAACACCGGAATCATTGACGGATGGCACAAAAGACGGGCGCTCCCGTTTCTGGTTGCAGCAAATCCGGGTCATTTCGGAAGACCTTTTATGCTAAACTCAGTTGAAGCGTTTGCGGCGGCTCTCTATATTCTAGGCGAGGCTGAACAGGCAAAATTAATTCTTTCAAAGTTTAACTGGGGTCTTAGATTCCTTGAGGTGAATGCAAAACCATTAGAAGAGTACGCCGGTGCAAAAGACTCCTCTGAAATTCTTGAGATTCAGTCTTACTATTACTAATACCGGTCTGAAACCACTGATCTGAACGGCTGATATGGAAGTCGTGATCTGAATTAATTCTTTTAGAATTTTCGCGATAAAAAATAAAAATACAGGAGAATTGAGATGGATAAAATACCATACGAAAAAATCTGGAAAGAGATGATGCTTGAGGTTTTTGAAAACGATGAAAAGACCAACAACCGCATTAAATGGGAATCGGTTGAGCATGCACGTGAATATTGGGAAAGGACAAAAAGGGATAAAAAAAGACCTTTAAACCAGCTTGAATTGATTAATCCAAAAAAAGATGACAGAATATTAGACATAGGTTCAGGGCCCGGTACAATTGCAATCCCGGCTGCTAAAATATCAAAAGAGGTGCTTGCAGTAGAGCCGTCTATTGGGATGTGCACAGTTTTATTAGAACGGGCAAAAGAAGAGAATCTTTCAAACATAAGCGTCATTCAAAAGAAATGGGAGGATGTATCAGAAGAAGAACTGGGTGAGAATAAATTTGACATTGTTGTTGCATCATTTTCAATTTCAATCCCCGATATCGCTGAAGAAATTAAAAAGATGAATTCGGTCTGCAAAGGACGTGTTTTTATATTCTGGTTTGCAGGCAGTTTTTCATGGGATGATTTGGAATTTGAGGAATTTTGGAAGGGCATAAAATCAAAGGACTTCTATCCGGGACCAAAAGCAGATCTTCTCTACGCAATCTTATCAGATCTTAAAATATATCCGGATGTTTCAACATATTCCCTTAAGGTATCAGACTCTTTTGATTCAGTAGAAAAGGCATGCAAAAAAATCTGCCAGAGACATTCTGTGACTGATGAACTTGATAAAAAACAGGTCCTGGAATTTTTAAAATCAAAATACAAAGACAATTCAGAAAAAATTAAGATTACAGGAAGTTCAAACCGCGTCTGTATGTGGTGGAATGTCAAAACGAAAACAGGTCAAAACTAAAAAAAAGGTTTTTCATCTTTTATCACAGTATCTCATCATTTATCTCAAGTATTTCATCATTTATCTCAAGTATTTCATCATTTATCTCAAGTATTTCATCATTTATCTCATCGTCTTCGAACCAGATAAATTACGGCAAAAAGAAATATTACAATAATCCCTGTCAGGCATTTAGCCCCGTATCCGTCATTTTCAGACAAACCTGAAAAAACTGCGCTTTCTGCACCCTGCCTTCTTTCCCAATCATAATCAAAGACTTTTTTGTAATATTTTGAAACATTCCCGCCGGAGAGAATAACTCCTGCCTCACGGTTATATGAAGGCGAATTTTCATTCCAGTTGACAGAGCTTATAAGAACAGATTCGCCGTCAGTAATTACTGCCTTGTTGTGAATCTTCTCAATTCCAAGGCGGTTTAAATCAGCAAGGCCTGCTTCAAGCGGCAGATTTTCTGATTTTGCAACCGAATTTATATATTCAGCCATTTCATCGTTGTCCAGGTCACCTTCTGTATTAAACCAGTACGAATCAAGAAGAATCCTGACATTGGCACCACGCCTTGCCGCGTCAATTGCGGCCTCAAGATAGGGATTTTTCCCTGTTGACCAGTTTTTGATGTATGCCTGTTCTATATCAACAGAATACTTCGCATTCGAAATCATATCCTCAATCAGATAACTTGTGTCAGGAGAGATAACAGGAGTTAAAAAAACGCCCGTAAAAACCTCAGGCTTAAATTCCGGAGAAAAAGATTTCAAAGACTCCTCATCCGGACTTAGACTTCCTCTTTTGGGAGTGAAAGCCCCGACCCATCCGCCATTTATGTCCTCTTCGAAGACAGATTTGAAATACTCCGAAGTCTGTTTGTCATTCACATAAACGCCATACCCGCGGTTTCCGGTTTTTCCTTGCGGCGGAAATCCGGTTAAACCAAAATTTTCGCTTGCTAAAAGGATATTTTCATCATCGGTTATCATGTATTTTGCATGATTATATCTGTAGGGTGTATGAAAAGGCCCGATTTCGGTCTCAACTGAATATACAGACGCTCCTGCACCTGTGATTTCTGACACTGCATAATTCTCATCAGAAGATATTCCTCCAACAGGCCCTCCTTCTAAAAGAACAGTAAGTTTTACCCCGCTTTTTGATTTTCCTTTCAGAATTTCGGCGATATAGGGGCTTGTAAATTCATAGACATTAAGTTTTATATCTGATTTTGCATCCAAAACGGCATCCTTTAAGACTTCATATGAACAGTCAGGCGATACAAAGGCAGTGAGTGTCACATCCTCAAAAGTCTCCGGTGAAAATTCCGACTGCCCAATAAAATACGGACGGGCATCCCAGATGCCGTCTTTTAAAAAATGAACTCTTCCTTCTCCTTTTGAGACATCCCCAGGCCAGGAGACAGTCTGAATGACTTTGCTGTTTTTGTAAAGCGTCAGTTCATCGCCGCTGTTTCCCATCTGAAGATTTCCGGTTCTTATTGCATCAGGAATTGCCGGACTTGTGTCATACATCTCATAATCAGGAGGTTTTTTGTGAATCTTTTCATACGCTTCTCCCTCGCGGGCTACAACAACTAAGCCCGAACAATACGAATTTTCAGGAAACCTTACACTTCCTTCACCGTCTGATACCATTATGCCATTTAAGCTTCCAGTTCCGGAAAGAACAAAAAATTCATCACCCTCACCTTTTAGCCAGGTATCAGGACAAAATGATGTAATCAAAAATGCCTGCGAAGAGCAGACTAAAATAAAAATTAAGAAAACAGACAAAACTGCTTTAAAAAAAATTCTGCCGGTCTTCATTTAGAAGTTATTATGACTTTTTAAGTATTATATCTGGCGAAGTGAATGAAAACAAAAAAAAGCGGTTGAAAAAAATTAACTCTTCAGAAAAAGAGACCTCTGAAGAGAAATTACTCCGTTTAAATGATAAAATCCTTGTTGTAAAAATTGGCGGAAGTCTGCTGGACGAAATAGAGGGAATTTTAAATATCCTGAAAAAAACAAGAAGAAAAATTCTGATAGTTCCGGGAGGAGGAATCTTTGCAGACTCTGTAAGAGAGATAGATCCAGACCCTGACGCTGCCCACTGGATGGCAATTCTTGCAATGGAGCAGTTTGGATATTACATATCATCATTTGGTGTTTTTACAACAGATAATCTTAGAGCATACGATTTTAACGCGGATTTAAATGTTCTTTTACCATACAAAATTTTGAAAGAGACTGACTCTCTTCCCCATTCATGGGATGTAACATCAGACTCAATTGCCGCGTGGGTTGCTGACAGATTATCATCAGATCTATTAATTCTTAAATCAGTAGACGGTATCACAAACAACTCAAAACTATTAGAAGAGATAACAGATATTTGCGCAGATTTCTCATGCGAAGAGGTTGACTCATTTTTGATTAAGTTCCTTCTTGAGAAAAGAATAAACACATGGATTTTAAATGCCAGAAAACCGGAGATTCTGGTTGATTTTTTAAGTGGGAAGAATTTTTCAGGAACTCACATCCATGGAAGTTTTTAAGTGCGAATACGCCGAATTTATAAGATAATTTTAGGAGAAAAGAATATGCAGACAGAAAAATGCACATCGTGCAAAGCACCTCTTTCAGAGCCGGGATGGACAAAATTCGCCTGCCCAAAGTGCGGCGAGCCAATCTACAGATGCCACAGATGCAGACACCAGAGCATTCCTTATACATGCCAGAAATGCGGATATGAGGGGCCATAAGAATGGGTGACGTAGCAATTATTGTAAAGGTCATGCCGGAATCTCCGGATGTTGACTTAGAGGAGTTAAAAGCGGCAATCAAGGAGAAGTATCCCGGAACACAGGATATGCAGGCAGAACCAATAGGATTTGGATTATCTGCACTAAAGGTTGCAATTGTAATACCGGACGGCGAGGCAGGCGCATCAGAAGAGGCAGAACAGATTCTTGCATCTATAAAAGGCGTCCAGAGTGCTGAGATTGTATCTCTTACACTTACATAAATTTTTTTTTACGAATTGTAATTTTTTGATGAATTTGCCTTAACAGATAATTGTTAATGCAGATTTAAAAAATTTTCAAAGACAGATATTGGAATTTCAGATTCCAAATATTTTTTTCACTTCAAAATTTAAACATTACTTAAAAAAAAATCTCACTTAAATTTTAACCTTTATTTAAAAATTTGCAAAAATCAAAATTTGTAAAAATCAAAGTCGGTTTTTTTCACAGCATATAATTAATACTGATTCAGGAGTCTATAAAAGCAAATAATCACAGTCAGAAGTTACATGCAGTAAGTTATGTATTTCAGCTTTCAAGCTCTTCTATTACTTCGGCTGTTACAATTCGGATTTTTTCAACAGATTCCTGAAATTTTTTAACCTCATCCTCAGAGATTCTTATCGGCACCGGAAATGCTCCCATACGGTTAAGCCTTGCAGGGACGCCTATGCAGACATTTCCAATATCATGAACCTCGCTTTTAATGTAGGCTGAAACTGTCAATATTCTGTTTTCATTGCCAAGAACAGTTTTTACAAGCGAAGCAATCGCCGCACCCGGACCGTAAACAGTGGCTCCGCTCTTTGCGATTATATGTGAGCCTGCTGTTTTTACCCAGTGAACCATCTCTTCTTTTGGAAGGCTTGCAAATGCCGGAAGATTACTTATCTGAATTCCTCCGATTGTTGTTGCCGACCACAAAGGCACCATACTGTTTCCGTGTTCACCGATAATACGGGTGTGAACCTCACTTACATGAACCTGAAAATGATTTGCAACAAATGATTTAAGCCTCATAGAGTCAAGGTGTGTTCCAAGACCAAAAACACGGTTCTGTGGAAATCCTGAATATTTCAATGCTACTGCAGTCATTATGTCAACAGGATTTGATACGACAAAAATAATGCTTTCAGGAGCGTTTTTGGAGATCATCTCAGCATACATTCTGATAAGATCTGCATTCTTCTTTGCCAAATCGAGTCTGTCCTGACCATTGCACCTCGGAATTCCGGCTGTTATTATTACAATATCAGAATCCTTAAGTTCCTTTGGATCAACACTCCAGAATAGCTTTAAATTTCTCCCAAGGGCCGCAAATGAATCGATAAAATCCCATTTCGTGCCCTCAAGCACATCTTCATTTCCTTCTCTTCCAAAAAGAATTATCTTTGTCACAAAAGGAATCTGCGACACTGAGTACGCAGCAAACTGACCTACTCTGCCTGAAGCACCGATAATGGTTACTTTTGCCATTAACCCCACCAAAAAAACAGGGACACGTAAGAAGGTGGGAATTACGTGCCTGAACTTTATGCATTTCCCCTTCTCCACCCTGCAACCCCTGTGGGCACCAGACGCTTACGGTAAGTCTGCTCCCTTCCGGGCCTGAACCGGTCCCCGCAATAAAAGGTATCAATTCCCTCCGGAATCTCAATTGCTCTACGCTGATCTCACAGGACAAGGCTTCGCAGTCGGGGAAGATGCACTCAGGACAGGTCGCCAAAGCCGCTCTTCAAACTTCGTCCCCCGCATAACGGCGGTTTCAGGTAACAGGTGACGCCTAACCACCCGGACTAGTCCCCAATATAAATGGGGACTCATGGAATAAAAGCATCACCACCTGTCTTTGCCTTCCAGCTGACAACCGCATCTTTTAGTTTGTCAGGGTCATTTTTGCCAAATAAATCCAGAGCTGTAAGCGTGCCTTCCCATAATGGCGGAGAGCCGAGCTGATTTAGCATATTGTAATCTCCCAAATAAACATCAAATGAGGTGAACGGGCCGCTGAAATGACAGGCACAAACAGGCTTTTTTACGCCGGATTTCTCTTTTAGTTCATCAAATGAAAGATAAAACTCACATTTTTCAATGTCAAGAACCCTTCTGTTTGAATAGAGATTCATTCCTGTCCAGTATGCCGCCGGATACCACAGATCATTGAATATAACGTTGTTTATCCCAAAAAGCGCTGAAGAAATCCCAAGCGTTCCCGCGCCCGAACATGCATCAATAAATGTGTGGGGGAGGTATCTTCGCACATTTTCGCCAACGGAATTTATCTTTGGATAAAAACCACGCGGAAATTCAATATGCATCATCGACTGATTTTTATATATCACAAAAGGAACTCTTCCTGCATGAAAGATATCGCATCTGACGTCACATCCGGCAAGAAGGGTGTTTGTATGACTTATTAATTCAGAATCGGGATTTTTTTCAGGTTTTAATTTATTACGGGAAAAATCATTTTTTGAGTTGGTATTTAAGCCCGGAATTACCAGTTTGTCTTTTATTACACCTTTAACTTCCAAAACTTCATCTACGATTCTCTTCGCTGATTGGGAAGAAGCATACGGAGTGATTAGTATAAGACTTCTTTTTGGCAGAAAAGGCGGATTTCTCATCGCAAATCCGGGTGTTACAAGAGGAATCCCTGTTTTTGAAAGTGGAAGAGTGTCTTTTATGTCATTATTTTCTTTTAAAATATTGTAACAGTGCGCTATTACATCATTTATAAACCTCTTTTTACAGTCAGGGCATGGTTCTTTAATCTCTGACGGTGGTGGTTTGTGTGTTTCCAAAATCCCGGTTTTGCATGAAGGGCATTTTTGAAAAACAGTATCTATGGATGATATAACAACTTCTGCGTCCTTTATGCAGTCAAAACTCTCGCAGATCGGACACACTGCCGCATCTGTTCTGTTAAAACTATCAGGCATTAAAAAAATATAATGATATTATTTATCTTATTTCTTTTTGCCCGAATTATCTAAATATTTTTATTGATTTTAGTATTTTCTAATATTTTTATTGGTTTTTAGTATTTTCTAATATCTTTATTGATTGTAGTATTGTCTAATATTTTTGATTTCCAAGGTTTTTCCCGGATTTTACTGGATGTTTGAAAGCCTTCCTATTACATCCTCTATTCCGCAGTGCTTCATCTCCATAAGAGATGCTACGACTGCGTCTGAAAAAATCATTGCTGAAGTCTCAAACAGCGTCCCCAATGGTGCAAGCGGAAGCGAGAGTGATTTGTATCCGCCGGTAAGCTGTCTCACTTCAAACGTATTTGGCCATTCGGTATCGTTTGGCGGTTTTGAGGGAAGAACAATTTTGCAGTCGGCAATATCAGAAATCCTGGATTTTTCACGCGATGTTATCAGGCATATAAATCCGCCGAGTGATTTTGCAGTCTCTGCAATATCTACAACAGAATTTGTCTCACCCGACCCTGAAAAAAGAATAACAAGATCTCCTTTTTCCATCGCAGGAGTTACTGTCTCTCCAACAACATAGCTGTCAAGACCAAGATGCATAAGACGCATTGCAAAAGCACGGCCGATAAGCCCTGAGCGGCCCGCTCCTGCAACATATATTGTCCTGTCCTTTACAAGCTCCGATAGAAACTCTTCTGTTTTTTCATCAGACATCTTATCTATCAAAGAGGCGACTTCCTCTATCATCAGCCGCATGCTGTCTTTAACATGAGGAATTTCACACCCGCACATAAGTAAAAATTTTATTGCAGGTAGTACTTGAATTATCGTCTTTTTAAAAATACAAAAAAGCAGGACATATAAACTTCCATTTTTTAAATAAAACACACAATCTTCTTTTTTTAAATCAAATACAGCAGTAAAAAAATATTTCGTCTTCAAAAGGCCGGCTTTTATAATTCCTTTTCACTTTCACTCCGCGCACGGCATTATTGTTTATATACGAAAGATTAATTCAGAGATAAGAGGTGCAGTAATGATAAAGGCAGGCTATATCCAGAGATCAGGTTATCCGGCTTTCGACTATGAGGGCAACAGACACCAAATCCTCGAGATCTGCATTTCAAAGAATACATATGCGGTTTTGGTCCGCGATCTCAGAAGGATTTTGTACACCGGCGATGCCGGATTTGTCTGGAGAATAAAACAGAACTGGGGCAGACACTTAACCGTCAAAACAGGTGAAATGTCACTATCACGATCAAAAAAGGCAGTAAATCTGACACTTGAGAATGGAAAGAGATACACTATTTCAACAGGTGCTATCAAAAACATACTTTCCGGCCACAGCACATACTCATCTGTTGCAGAGATAGAATCAAAACCGGCAAAGGTTCTTACATCATACCAAAGTCCCATCTCACCATGGGTTGCGGTGTAAAATAATAATTCAAATAATATTTGAATAATAATTTGAATGTCAATCTTAGTAATGATTTAAATGATAATTTAAAGAGCGTTGATGAAATAAAATGAAATGATCTGGATTTTATTTGGATTTTAGATCAAATTCAAATTGAATTTGCATGAAAGTTACTTTATAACTTACATGAAACTGATATGAAACTTTTTTTCATGAAACAAAATTTCATGGACGTTTTTAGTGAATGCTAAATCCTCAAAAGTCCAAATTAATATATCTGAAATGAATGAATCACCGGTCTTTTGGGATGAGCACTACAGGCTGTGCAAAAATATCTGGGCAGGAAGTGTCAGCCTTCCGAAATACCCTTCCGGGACAAAAGTTCTTGAGGCCGGATGCGGGAATGGAAAAACACTTGCTTCGATGAAAGAGACCGGCTGGGATATTACAGCTTTTGATTTCTCAAAAGAAGCCGCCCTTCTTTCAAGGAAAAATTCTCCGGGTTTTTTCAATGCTGACATTTTTGTATCCGATGCATCATATCTTCCATTTAAGGATGAAGTGTTTGATTTGGTCTTTGCCCGGCATATAACAGGTCATTCCAAAAAGAAAAAAAGGGATTTTATCGCCGGTGAACTAATCAGGGTTCTAAAATCAGGCGGAGAACTGCATTTTGTTGAATTTGAAATTTCAGATATGCGAAACAAAAAAGAAACTTTCGTGGAAGATAATACTTTTTTGAATAAAAACGGCATTATAACTCATTTTTTTTCCGAAGATGAAGTAAGAAACCTCCTTTCAAAGGTAAATGAAAAATTCATACAGACTGAAAAATGGCCTCTTAAAATAAAGGGAAAAGATTACCAAAGGGCTGAAATTAACGCTGTTTTTGAGAAATAATATCTAAAAAAACCCGGATAATATCCAGTAACAGATTGAGGCCATTACTTTCAGGATATTACATGAAAGTTACTTCGTAACTTACATGAAACAGTTAGCATGAAAAAAATTATCATGGACGTTTTTTATCAAGATAAAGCTTTACAGCGCAAACACCGCTCTTTCGAAATGCGCGTGAAACACCTGCGGGCCCAAGCTTTATACCGCCAAAAAGCCTTGATACAATAATTGCATGGGTTAAAAGGCCGTTGTTTTCAAGAACTGAATAAAGCACTCTTCCGGGATGACCAACTTCTCCGTCATTTTTGGATTCAGAAAAAACTCTTCCTTCTTTGTCTTCATATTTCATTGCAGAACAGTGATGTGCCGCCTTTTTGTATAATTTCTGATGCCTTACTAAAAGTTCAAAAAATTCATCCGGAGAGTCAATAAGATAGAGATGTGCATAAAACCGGGATTTTTTCTCTTCATACTTTACTGCTGACAACTCCTGCATTAAAGAGATTTATTAAATTAACAATAAAGATACTTTTTTGTTTCATATGCCAGGCTTGAATTAGTCATTTCTTTTTGGCATTTGTTTCACAAAAACGTTCATGATATTATTTTCATGCAAACAATTTCATGTAAGATTTCATGTAAGTTATGAAGTAATTTTCATTTAGAAATTTAAAAAAAAGCAATTTTTACAGGTCCGGTTCAAAATCTTTTTATCCGTACCGGCCCAAATATAATTGCACAACCTTTGTGCATGGCCGGATTTAATGAATACTTTTGATCAAATGCCCCCCATTGAGTCATTTGTATTCTAATTCCGGCACACTAAAAATTAAGGGCCTGTAGCTTAGTGGTGGAGCGCCCGGCTCATAACCGGGCGGTCATGCGTTCGAATCGCATCAGGCCCATCACATTTCTTTTTATCGCATTTTTCATTTTTATAGGGTGCTTTTATCTGAATTATCTGTCTGATTTATCTGCAAGATCACCGCGGCCAAGCATCTTAACAGCCTTTCCTGCCGCCATTCTTACATCTGCATCCAAATCATTAAGAAGAGGAATTACATCATCGACAAAATCCCAATAACTCATAAGACCTATTGCCTCTGCGGCAGATGCGCGTATTTTTGGGTTTGAATCGGAAAGCAACGGAAGAATGTGTCCAATACACTCCTTATCACCAATAGCGCCAAGTGCTTTTGCCGCCCCGCGTCTTACCCACTTATCATCGCACTTAAGAAGTGAAATTAAAGGAATAACTGTTCTTTTGTCCTTAAATACAGAGATTGAATTTACAGCAACATACAATACTCCGGAATCTGTTTCATTCTCAATACATTCGATTAAATAAGGAACGGCACGGGGGTCGCCATAGTTTCCAAGCGCTTCTGCGGCCCTCACACGGTATGAAATTCCAATATCCTTTAGCTGTTTTATGTATATCCAGAAGTTTTCCTCTTCCCTTCGCACTCTTTCGGCGCGAAGCCTTTCTGATTTTTTTTCATATTCCGAACTCATCAGGATAAATCCAGATAGAACATGAAACTTCTTAAATTTAGTGCAAAAATCATTTAAATAATAAATAATCCCTCCTGTAAAAAAAAGAGTCCAGGCTTTTTTTTATGTTTACCATGAAAATCAAATTATGATTTTCATTAAAAAGTCCATGAAAAATTTGTTTCATGAACGTTTTTTTAAATACCTCTCTAACACTTATCGCTTATAAGGACAAATATTATTGAGCAATAAAAAGAGGCATATTCTAAACTATGAATCATGATGATATCTGCGGCACACCCGTCATACAGGCAAAAGTAAGAGCGGGAATGACCGTAAACGAACTTATCGAAGAATTTGGCAAATCACGTGCATACAATGCAGGATCACTATGGCGTGCGGCAAACATTTATGAAAATATGCTCCGGGACGAAGATACAGTAAAATTCTTTGGACTCTCCGGTGCAATGGTTCCCGGAGGAATGGGTGGAATTGTATCTGATCTGATAGATAAAGGCCATATAGACATTCTGGTCTCAACAGGGGCAAACTTAACACATGATACAATAGAGGCAATAGGATGTAGGCATTATCATGGAACAGAGATCTGCGATGATGTTCTTCTCCGTGAAGAAGAGATCAACAGAATATATGATGTATATCTTCCAAGCGATGCATTTGTCAAATTCGAAGAGTTCCTCCAGGACACTTTCGGAAAACTTGAAAAAGGAAAAAAATACTCAATTCAGGAATTAACACGTTTAATTGGTGATAATCTAAACACAGGAATACTTGCAACAGCGGCTGAGAAGAACATTCCGGTCTACTGCCCTGCAATTCAGGATTCAATGATAGGTCTTCAGTACTGGCTTTTTAACCAGACAGGCGGTGTTACAATTGATGCCTTTGCCGATATGAACAAACTTCTTGATGCCTGCTTTGAGGCAAAAAAGGCAGGCGCAATGCTCATCGGCGGAGGAGTTCCCAAAAATTATATCTTCCAGAGCATGCTTATGACACCTAAAGGCTTTGACTATGCAGTCCAGCTTACCGGAGACAGACCTGACCTTGGAGGACTGTCCGGTGCGACACTTGATGAGGCAAAATCATGGGGAAAAATTACAGAAGAGGCAACCTCACAGACAGTCTATGGAGACGCTTCTATAAACATGCCTTTGCTTGTTGCCGCAGTTCTAGAGAGGCTTGAAAAATAAAATGACCGAACTTATACTTGCACTTGATGTGCTGACACGGGAAGAGGCGCTTGAAATTGCAGAAGAGACATATCCTTATCTTGATGCAATAAAGCTTGGATACCCGCTTGTTTTAGGAGCAGGGCTTTCTGTTGCAAGAGAACTTTCACAGTTTGATCTGCCGCTTATCGCAGATTTTAAAGTCGCAGACATTCCTAACACAAACCGGCTTATTGCAGAGCATGTCTTTGAATCCGGTTTTTCAGCAATAATTGCACATGGATTTGCCGGAAGTGATTCACTAAAGGCTATTGTTGAGGCCACGGAAAACGCCGGCGGAGAATGCTATGTCGTAGCCGAGATGAGCCATCCGGGCGCACTTGAATTCCTCTCCGGCGAAACTGCAGAAAAAATAGCGCAAATGGCAGTTGACTGCGGAACAGACGGCATTATTGCTCCTGCAACAAGACCTGAGCGTGTGAAAGCGCTTAGAAGCATTATCAAAGATAAAAAAATTCTCTCACCAGGTGTTGGCGCACAGGGCGGAGATGCAAGGGAAATTGCACCATTAATTGACGGAATGATAGTGGGACGCTCAATATATAACTCTGAAAATCCTGCAAAGGAAGCTGAAAAATTTGCTTTCGTTCGCCGATGATGAGATGACCCGTTCTGAAATAAGCCGGTATTATTTCCAGTATTACTTAACGTAAGTACAGGCATACAGGCAGTGATGAACCCTATGAGTCGCCTGAGGCGATATTAAATCAATACAAAATTATTCAGAATAATTCTAAATTATTCAAACTATCCAAAATTTCAAACAAGTCAAAAAAATAAAAATTAAAACCAAAAAAATAAAAATTAAAACCAAAAAAATAAAAATTGAAAATAAAAATTAAAACCGTAAAAAAAGAAAAATTTTCAGATTTTGAAATTCTTTTAAACCTAAATTTGTTTTCTCAATTTAGAAAGTGGAGATTTTTGGATTTCTTAATTTTGATTCCTTTAATTTTGCTTTGCTGGCTTATTTTGTCGCTTCCCTGAATTATCAGACTTTTTGAACTGAATTTTTTTCCAATATATTCCAACAATATTTATTTAACCAATTGAATAAGTGACTTTTTAATCGGTTTTACCTGTGTTTTTTCTAACTGTTTTAATTAATTATTTAGAATCAAATCAGTAAAAATCCATTGAACTGCCTCTTTCCATCGTCATTTTATATTTTTTAACGAGAGCATAGCCAAAATCATCCTCTTTTCCTTTAGGAGGATTTAAACCTGCTTTTTCAATTTCAAAGAGAAGTTCATCTTTCAGCCCGTCACGGGAGGATATGCCCTTTTTGTATACTGCATAAAAAATCATATCCATTTTTGGAATATCTATTTTTTCTCCGTCAAACATAATGCCTGACATATCCTCATCGAAATCTGCAGAAGAAGATTTTTTTGCCATTATAAATTAGATTTCCATGCAAAAGATAAAAGAGTGATGGATAAAATCGTTCGTGAAACTTCGATTTCATCTGCGAGTATTTCTACCGCCAACAAAACCTTTAATTTCTATGCAGAAGATTTTAATGCATGATATGGACTGAAGAGCAACTCAAAACCGCCAAAAAATACAAATCACTTGAGGAGATTCCAGTCGAGGAGAGGCGTTACAAGTGCCACACCTGCCACCATGTGGTCACAGATACTCCATGCCCCTGTTGCGGCGAGACAAATCTTGAGATTATGTGTCCGCTTGATCACTGCAACTGCCAGCACTCAATTATTGAAAAGATTGAGTACTGCCCGTTATGCGGCCAGCCCGTCTGCCCGGAGTGCGGCTCACATGATGTTTCACAGGTCTCAAGAGTGACAGGCTACCTGGCCGATGTTGCCGGATGGAACCAGGGCAAACAGCAGGAATTAAAAGATCGTGCACATTACAACGTCGCATGAGATATTTTATTTCAGACAATACTCTTTTTATAAGAGGCTCTTTTAAAGCCGCCAGCACAGGTATAAAAGGCGGAATTTCAGATATAGAGACAGTTATTAACCATACTGTGCCCAGGAATTTTAGTCATGACAATCCATACGTCTGCCTGCGCGAAATAATTCAAAATAAAGGATATAGTGATAATTTTTTTGGAATGCTCACCGCCGTTCCGATAAAAAACCTGTGCGTTTTTTCATATGATTATATCACAGTCTTCATCACAGCCGGAGTCTCAAATCCAAATCCAAAAGGGCCAAACACAATAAATATAATTATCCATTCAAGAGAGCCTTTATCAGACGGTGCTCTTTTAGAGATGATAATCACCGCAACCGAGGCCAAGGCAGATGCACTGTTTTCTATGGGCTATGATTTTGCCGGAACAACTACTGATGAGGTTGTTGTTCTCTATGACAGATATAATGTAAATAATGAAAATGATGAAAAATCTCTCAAAAGCGAAATTGAGGCAGAACCGGATAAATCAACGAATTTTATTCATGAATATGCAGGAACTTATACCGATTGCGGAAAAAAAGTTTATACATGCGTCAAAATGGGTATTCCTGAGGCAATAAAAAGACATGAAGAGATAATTCATGCAAAAGAACCGTCATTTTTTGTATTCAGCACAAGAGGCGGATTTAAGATGACACTCTGGCAGAAGGAGAACTGTGAATATTATCCCTGCCACTTTAACGGGCAAAGATGTTTACTCTGCTTTTGCCCCTTTTACCCCTGCAAAGACGAATCGCTTGGAGAATGGTTCATCTCATCTGAAAAAAAGGCAAAGATATGGTCTTGCAAAAGATGTTTCCTGAATCATTATCCGGAGATAGTAGAGATTTACCTTAAAAACCCGGATATTTCACTAGAATCACTAAAAGTTAAAGCACGGGAATTAAACCTTAAATTAACTGAATCTTAAACTAACAGAATGTGTGATATCTAATCCGAAATACAGCATAGAAAATAAAAAAATAAATTAGATTTTTGATTTTAAGCTTAATTTTTTGCTTTTTTACTGCTTTAATAATGTTTTTTTCTACTTTCAGTATTACTGTTCAATTCCAAGTGCGTCTAAGAGTTCTTCAAGAGGAATCCCGTGACCTGCGGCGGCCTGTCTGATTGACTCTCCTGAAGCAAGTGCACATCCAACACATCCCATGCCAAAGCGCATCAATATCTCTGCCGCTTTTGGATTTTCCTGAAGCAATTCTGTTAAAGGACTGTCTGCTGTTAATACCATAGTTATCTATGTTGGCATTTAATGTACTTAAAAAATTCTAAAAAAACATGCATCAGGAAACTTCCTCATGTATAAATATATATATCAGACTTCTATTTGCTATTATTATAGAAATTCCAGAAAGATTTGGTTGTTTTTGTATGAGAAAAAACGCTAATCATCATGCAGGTATTACACGAAAATTTGCATGAAACATTTATTCTATAAACTATTCATTTAACACTAAATTTGAATTTAAAAACTACTTTTGAACATAAAACAACATTTGAGTGTCCGGGTTTTTTTATCTTTAAGCCTGAGTTATGATTTTTCATTTTAATTTTCACTTTCGGACTGCACGCTAATAAAATTATATACTTGATAAGTGCTGATTATTGATCGGAGATGTGAAAAATATGGACATTGATCCTCAGGTAACAGAAAGAATCTCCCGGAAAATAGAAGAGAAAGGCGCAAGTGTGGACATTGAAAGGATACAGTCCAAACTGAATCTGCTAATATCCGACTTTGGAATTCCGGTTGAAGAGGCTGAAAGAACAGTAACAAATGAGTTTATACGCGAACTCAATTTAAATAGCCAGGAGAACAGAGGCAATCCGGATATCATTGATATCGCAGATGCAAACCCCGGAGACTGGGTTACAGTTGAAGGAAAAATAGTATCGCTTTCAACACCGCCTTCACCATCCATGGCACAGACAGGAATCATCGCCGATGATTCAGGCGCAATAAGATTTGTCGTCTGGGCAAAGGCAGACTGTCAGGAGATGGAAGTTGGCAAATGGTACAGGCTTGAATCCGCAACTGTTGATGAATATCGCGGATCTCCAAGCATGAAAATTCATTCAGGAACCACAGTTACAGAAATAGAAGACAAAGTTTCTGTGATGCCAGACCCTGTTGGAATATCGGAGTTAAAACCGGGCGTTGCAACAGTGCGTGTCAAAGTTATCCAGGACTGGGAGCCGCGGCATGAGAGAATTTTCCAGACCGGAATTCTTGGTGATGAATCAGGAACAGCCAAATTTGTGACATGGAAGGATATTAATAATACAAGACTTGAGGAAGGAAAGGTCTACAATATCTACTATGCAGGTGTGGATGAATACCAGGGAAGAATCTCACTTAATCTTACAGGCACAATGTTTGTCGAAGATGAAGGTGCAGATATAGAAGTTTCCGGCGGCAAAACAACAATTACCGGAGCCTTCATCAATTTAGGACCGGGATCAGGTCTTATAAAAAGATGCCCTGTAGAAGGATGTAGTCGCGTTTTAAACAGACAGAATTTCTGCCCCATTCATGAAATTCAGAATAAATTCAGATACGATTTAAGGATTACCGGCGTTTTGGACGATGGAAATTCGGCAACAAACGTCCTCATTCAAAGAGAAGAGACTGAAAAAATAACAGGAATTGCTCTTGAAAAAGCAATTGAGATAGCGGAGAACAATCCTCTTGGAATGGACGATGTCTTCATGAGAATGCAGGATATTTTAATGGGCAGGTACTTCAGCTGTCGTGGAAATGATATGGATGGAACAATTCTTGTAAAAAGCTGTGAACCACTTGGTTTTGACAGTGAGAAGCACACTGCTCTTATTAACCGCGCTGACAGGGCGGATATGGAGGTTGATTTATAATGACACCTGAAAGAGCGGAAAAAAACAACCAGAGAAAGTACATAAGAGAGCCTGCCAAACGCATTTTTGCATCAGAACTCCGTGAGACAAGACTTCAGTTCAAAGACGGCGAAGACGAAAAAAGTCCGGTTTATGTCATGCTTCCAACTGGAGAGAGATGCAACAGGATATTCTTCTGCGGTCAGATGACACAAAAAGAAAGGAAAGGTGATGAAAACCCGTTTTACACCGCACGTGTAACAGACCCGACAGGAATTTTCTTTATCAACGCCGGAAGCTACCAGCAGGAGGCAATGCTAAAAATCTCACAGATTGAAGCAGGTGCATATGTATCAGTTGTTGGAAAACCTATTGTCCGTGAAACACCGGACGGTTCTGTTTTTGTATCAGTCAGAGTAGAGAATATATCTGAAACCGATATCGAAACAACCAAAATCTGGGTTGATGATGCGGCAGAGGCAACACTGAACCGTCTTGACAAATTTGGGGAGACTGACGACTCAGTAAAAGCAAACGAATTCTACAACACTAATAAAAACGTCTTTAGAAAAATGGCATACGAAGCTCTCGTAAGAACAGAGATTTAAAAAAGCCTAAAAAAGTAAAAAAGCTAAAAAAAGGTTTAAATTTTTAAAAACCTTTAAAATCATTTAAAACTCTCACAAATTAATTTTTTCTTATTTTCATATTGTTTAAGTTTTTTTAAAACAGCACCCCTTTTAAAATTTAAAAGAAAAGAATGCCTAATATAAAATAAAAGTCCGACTGATAAGAATACAGGAAACAGTATTATCCGGATGTTAACTAAATTGAAAATTTCATATGACATTCAGATAGAATATTTGCTTCAGAAGTCTAATTTTAAAAAAGGCTTTCGGGAATGGGAAATTAATGTCATCAGGACGTGAACTTGAAAACAAAAAAAAAGTCCTTTCTGAATACCTACGGGTATCGCCTGACAAAATCACCGAGTCAAAAGGAACCCTTTATTCATTCAGGGCACTTTATCACGGTCCAAACCGGGCATATCTTGTCCTTACAGACATTGAAGCAAACGTTGCTGCAAGAAGGGCAATAAAATCACGCATGTGGCTTATCTCTTTGGAATCAATCTTTTCATACTTTGACATCGACTCATATCCGGCAGATGCACTGAATAAAATATCAACTGAAGAAATTCGAAAAATAAATGCAGAGATTACAAAACTGGTTGATAAAACCTGTGGAACAGAGATTCTTGCCGAAAAAATGCTTCAGCTTGGAAACAGGGCGAATATTCTGGCAGATTATGATCAAAAAGAAAGAATTTTTAATAATTACTTCATTTACAGACTTTTTTAAGACTTTTAATTTTAACCGGACAGACTGAAAAATAAATATGAAAACTTCTAAAAATATTGTTTGAAAATAATGATTGGAAATATTGTTTAAAATATTGACGTCTTATTGAATAATATTTCTAAAAATTAAAAAAAATACATTACTTTTGTTAAATAAAGGGTGGGAATAAATAACATTCTTTTTATAGGGGTGTATCCAGAATTATATCATTAGCAGAACTAATTAAAAAAAGTTTCTGCTTTCCACATGGGGATAGTAGGGTGGAATAGATGAGTGTAGGATTGATATCTAAAATTTTAAAAAGAGCATTAGAAGGAGACTATTCTGTAAGAATAAATTCAGAAGAAGTCGGAGAAGAGTACAAAGAACTTGCAGAAGCAATAAACACTGCTATTGAATTTCTTATTGACTCAAAAAGCACGTGTGATAATGTTCAGATGATGATTCGGCAAAATCCGGTTCCAATGGTTTTGCTTGACAAAAACTTCAGGGCAATTGATGTCAATGCCGCATATGAAAAGATGATGGGTGAGACAAGACAAAAACTGCTTGGCATGGAGGCAACAGATTATAAAATAAAAACCCTGAAAGGTAACGGAGTTGATAATCTCTTCATTGCCGGAAAGAAAGTAACCTCCATCCTTGAATTTACATTCAAAGACGGAAGAAAAATTATTGTCGAACAACAGGGAGTGCCTCTTAAAGACAGGTCCGGAAACACTGAGATGGGTCTTTTTGTATTCTATGACATAACAAAGCAAAAGGAAGAGGAAGAAGAGATTAAAAAGCAGATGAACCAGATAAAGGTTCTTCAGGAAAGGACAGAGTCTATTGTTCAGGAAAACCCGATGCCCATTATACTCTGTGACAAATCCTTCAACATAAGAGTTGTGAACCAGGCATATTCAGCTATTTCAGGAATAAGCAGAGAAAAACTTCTTAAGATGACCCTTCGTGACTTTGAGGTGTTAAACACAGAAGGTGAAGGACTAAAGAAGGTTTTTGAGAACAAAACAAGAAGCACCGGGATTGTAACCGTTAAATTCCCAACCGGCATCGCCATTTTAGAACAGTACGGAATACCAATACTAAACTCAAACGGGGATATTGTAAACATATTAATTGTCTACAATGACATCACAGAAGTCCGCTCAAAACAGGAAGAAGTCGAAAATTTAATGAAAGAAGCTCATGAAAAAGCTGATATTTTAGAGAAAAGTGCCAATGAGGTCGCAGAAGCGATGAATTCAATAAAAGACGGCAATTTCACAAATAGACTTGAAATAATCGATGGCGATCCTTTAAAATCATTAAAAGAGGACTACAACAGTTCAGTTGCACACTGCAGTCAGTTATTCTCTGATGCAATATCATGCATGACTGATATTCAAAACAACATGAAAGACGCTTCATCAGGTTCTGCAGAAATTACGAAAGCATCAGAACAGGTTGCTCTAAGAAGTCAGAAATCTGCAGATCTTTCAGGTACACTCCAGCTTCAGATAGAAAATATCACACGCTCAATTTCAGATCTTTCTGCATCAAACGAAGAGATTGCAAGCACCTCACAGGAAGTCTTGGACCAGGCCAAATCAGTATCAGGAATGGGAAAGGATGCACAAAATCTCGGACTCGAAGCAACAGAAAGAATGAATTCAGTTGCAGATATCACAAACGAAAGTGTAAATGAGATTGAGGATTTAAACAAACAGCTCTTTGAGATAAACAACGTAATCAAACTCATAAATGAAATAACAAGCCAGATAAATATGCTTGCGTTAAACGCCGCAATCGAAGCCGCACGTGCCGGCGAACACGGACGCGGATTTGCAGTTGTCGCAGGAGAGGTTAAAAACCTTGCAACAGATGCCAGAAACGCAACCGAAAAAATTGACAATGTCGTAACAAGACTGCAAAAAACCAGCGAAAATACAGTAGTATCGATAAAATCGGCAAACACTCAGGTAGAGTCAGGTGTTGAAAGTGTAAATGCCGCAATTGACTCATTAAACCAGATTGTCTCCGGCGCAGAGCAGGTGACTGTCAATATGGGTGAGATTGCACGTGCAATAGAAGATCAGGCAAACATCACAAATCAGATAGTTGTTGACTCAGAAAAGAGCAGTGAGATAACTCTAACTTCACGAAAAGAGATTGAAGAACTTGCCGCACTCTCTGAAGAGACAAACGCCGCTGTCGAAGAAATTAACAGCGCAATATTAGAAGTCACTTCCCTTTCAGAAGAGCTTGGAGACTCTTTAGGAAAAATGAAAGTCTGATAAAATGAGGTATTAATGAAATGTCTTTGATTGACGTAGTTGAATTCGAAATCTGCAATGAGCACTATGCATTAGACATCAGTCTCACCAGAGAAATTGTTGAAATGGTTCCGATAACTCCTGTTCCAAGAGCTCCGCCACATATTGCAGGAATTATAAATCTAAGGGGAGAGATTACAAATATAATCAACCTGAATCAGATTTTAAACCTTAAGGAGAATGCTGAGAGAGAAACACAAAAGATAATTGTGCTTGTCCCGGATGCCGCCGAAGGCTCAAATACAGGTATCATTGTAGATGACGTACACGCTGTCCTTCAGATATCTGAGGATGAGATAGAACCAATGAAAGGCTCACTTTCAAGTGAAGCTTATGTTAAGGGAATCATTAAAATCAAAGAGATGGCAGATGGAGAGGAGAAGAAAAAACTGATACTCTGGCTTGATGTCGGAAAAGTACTGACAGATATGCTCGCGGCGGCAAAGGCTTAAAAACCGCCTGAAAACCATCATTTCACAAATATTTTTTAAAAAATTTCATCAGTCGCTTTTTTATCCGTTCCATTTTCAAAATCAAAAAAAAATGTATAATTGCTCCTGATTTTAAAAGACAACACACTTAAATATCTCTTTGATTCATATTAAATTAATAAAACCCATATTTTGGATTTATACACACGCCATGCTTTCAGATGCAAAAGAAACAATCACTGAGGTCGCACAGGCAACTCTTCCAATCGTAATTGTAATTTTAATTCTTCAGATCATTCTGCCTGGTTTTTCTTTCTCATCAATTATTCAGTTTATAGCCGGAAGTGCGATGGTAATTATCGGCATGGCTTTGTTTTTGCTTGGAGTTAAAACAGGCCTTCTTCCAATGGGAGAAGCAGTCGGATCAGAGATTCCAAAATACAACTCAATTCTTTTGATAGCAGTAATTGCATTCTTTTTTGGTTTTTTAGCAACTATTGCCGAACCTGACGTTCGTGTTCTTTCAACAATGATTGACAGCGTATCACAGAGCAGTATCGATAAAACCAGCCTTATTATTATAATCTCATGTGGGGTCGGTTTTTTTGTCTCAACCGCAATTTTAAGAATCATATACAATGTTTCGATAGTATACCTTTATGCAACAGGATATTTAGTCGTAATAGCTCTTTCATTCTTCACATCACCTGATTATCTTCCAATAGCCTTTGATGCAGGCGGCGTTACAACAGGCCCGATTACCGTTCCTTTCATATTGTCGCTTGGAACAGGTGTTACAGCAATTCTTGGCGGACGTTCTCAGCTTTCTGACGGATTCGGCCTTATCGGCCTTGCGTCAATAGGGCCTGTTATAGGTGTCCTCTTAATGGGGGTATTCTGGACATGACAGAACTCCTGATTTTTGATGGAATTTTTGCAGTAATTCTCGATGTACTCCAGGCACTTTTACCGCTGATTTTCTTTTTTTGCATATTTCAGGTAGTCTCTTTAAAACTGCCGGAGGAATATGTTGTAAACCTTGGAAAAGGTATTTTAATTACACTGATAGGAATGGTTCTTTTTTTCCAGGGCGTTCATATTGCATTTCTCCCCGCAGGAACAAAAATAGGAGCCTTTTTTGGAACCTTTGAGATTTTGTGGATCTTAATTCCGTTTGGATTTTTACTGGGATTTTTGGCGACATTTGCCGAACCTGCGGTTCGTGTTCTCTGCTATGAGATAGAAAAATCATCAAGCGGCTACATACAGGGCTCTCTTATTCTTTATTCATTATCGATTGGAGTTGCAGCATCTGTAAGCCTTGGAATGGCAAGAATCCTCTATGAACTGCCGTTTCATATTATGATTATTGCAGGATACCTGCTTGCACTTATTCTTATGAGATTTTCTGATAAAGATTTCATAGCGATTGCATTTGATTCCGGAGGAGTTGCAACAGGGCCGATGGCTGTCACATTTATAATGGCCTTTTCAGTCGGAGTTGCAGATTCCATGGGAGGAAGAAACGCTTTACTTGACGGATTCGGGATGATTGCCTTTATTGCGCTGACTCCTATCCTGACCCTTTTAGTACTTGGAATATATTTTAAACACAAAAAACAGGAGATTAATCATGGATTATGAAGGAAGTCAAAATCTGATAGTAACAATTGTAAAGAAAGGCTGGGCTGAAAGAGTAATTAAGGCATCTAAAAGTGCCGGTGCAGAAGGCGGAACAATTCTGATGGGAAGAGGAACAGGCATCAATGAAAAACAGTCTGTATTCGGCCTTCCAATAGAGCCTGAAAAAGAGATTGTCCTGACTATTATTGATGCCGGACAGACAGATGCCATACTTTCCGCTATCGAATCTGCCGCAAAACTAAATATTCCGGGAATGGGCATTGCATTTGTAGTAAATCTTGAGAAAATTGCAGGTCGCGTCCATATGTTCTCCAAATACCCTGAAGAAGAAAAAAATTAAATCAGCAAATAAAGAATTATCAGATATAAGAAGACTTCAAAAAAAAGCATCTGTTAACTAAAAACGTCCATGATAATTTTTTTTATGCTAACTGTTTCATGTAAGTTACGAAGTAACTTTCATAGCAAACGCACATGATGAGCTTTTTTCATCACACAAAAAGTGATGATAAGTTTATCAGGGATTTTAGACTTTCATAACAAATTATGTAAAAGCCTTTTTGAATTGAAAAGAGATGAAAAATTTATGCGAAAAATTAAGCAAAATAAAAGTTTAAACTTATAATCTTCTAATTTAAAAATTCGAACCAAATCCTTAAAATCTCAAATTAAAATCCAGAGCATAAAAATCTAAATCAAAATCTAAATTTAAATCTAAATCTAAACTTCAAACGCTGGAAATGTTTATAGATACCTGATATAAATCTAATGTTTAAGGATACCTGATATAAATGAGAGATAAAATTCTAAAAGCGGCTGACATCGCAAAACTGTGCGGAGTTTCAGAAGAAGAGGTTAAAAAATTAACAGATGAATTTTCAAAGGCTGTTCCCTCAAGAGATTTTGGAAGGATAAAAGTGTATGAGGAAAAAGCCGCAGGGGTAATTTCTAAAATATCAGGTCTTAGTAAAAACGGACTTTCAAAGGATGAAATTTTATCATCCCTTGGATGCATCCCGGACAAAAAAAGCACAAAAGAGAAAGTATCAGAAAAGATTAATAAAAATTCTCTTTCTCCAGAAAACAAACCCAAAAGAAAGCCTGGCGTCATTGAAGGTGCAGAGAAAAAAGTTAATGATGTGAAACTTAAGGCATCAATGACACTGAACCGGGAATCTGACAGATATGGAGCTTTGGATGTAAAATTATCCAAAATAACAGCAAGAGTTGAAAAAATTGAAAAAGATATAGAGCAAAACAAAAAAGACTCCGATGAAAAATATGATGAATTAAAAGAGATGATAAAAAGCCTCGATAAAAAAATCTCAGTCTCACAGGAATGGGTTGACTATTTCGAAAAGTCACTTGATTCATACAAAAATTCCCAGGATTCATTAACAATGAATTTATCTGAATGGACAAATTATCTGGACTCTGAGTTAGAAGAGATTAAAAAACCGTTTTGGAAGCGAAACAAAAAAATAATATGAAATATGCATGAGAAAATCAGGAATCATAATATGTATGAGACAAACAATTGCCGGTAAAATGAATCCGAAAGGCATGAGTGGAAGTCACATACAATGAGACTCCCGGGATTTGATTGAGACTTAATTGAAAAATTCAAACAATCTGCAATAAAAAGTCACATACAATGAGACTCCCCGGATTCGGTCACAACACCAGGCACTTTTCCAAACGTTCTTTTTTCAGCCGGAATGGCAGTTGCACTTAAAAAGCACAGATTATCTCTTATGGCAACAGCCGCTGTTCTCTCGCAGATTTTAAAAGCCCTGAAAATGAAAGAGAGTAATTAACAGAAAATATTATTTGGAAACAATAGTTTTTTTTAACCTTAAAAAAATCTGATTATAACTTCGGAAATTTCTGAAGTCATAGAATTTTATTAATATCAGTTGAGCCTAATATTCAACTATAATATAACAGGAGGAATAGCGATGAAAAAATTATTCATGGGAATTTTAGCACTTTCTGTACTTTTAGCGGCAATATCAGTCGCCGGATGTACAGGGACATGCTACACAATGTTTTATGACGATGACAACGGTTCAGAAAGGGAAGTAAAAGAGAACTGCATCATAATAATTGAGCTTTCAGAAAACCCGACAACGGGATATACATGGGAGATGGACACCGGCGGTCTTACTCTGATAAACGATGAATACATTCAGGATAAAAATACAGAAGGCATGACAGGCGCCGGCGGAATACACAAATGGGAAATTTCTGCTGATAAGAAGGGAGAATTTACCATAAAAGGAATCTACAAACGCTCCTGGGAAGAAACAACACCGGATGATAAGACATGGACTTCTTTAGTCAATGTTGTATAAGTAAAATGTTTTTATAAGTATAGCTAAAAACCAAAAAAACAGCTAAAAACAAAAAAACCTTTTTTTTTAGATTTCTAAATTATCTTTGAAAATACCTAATCTTCTATTGCAAATTTCTTCATATTATCAGTTGAGAGTTTGCTTGATTTTTCCTATTTTTAATAAACTGACAAGCTCTAATAAACATAAAAGACCAATAAAATAATTCATCTTCATAGTTGAATTTACACATAAAAAAGATACATATAAAGATTCAAAGCATTTAATCAGATTTCAAAACTTTCAATTCACTTATATCAGTAAACTAAAAAAAAGAAAGTATCCTGAAAATAAGAGTCTGTCCGGAAAGAGTATTTCAGGATTCAGAAAGATTTTGTAGATAAAAACATCACTCACAGATTTTTGCCATGCAAATTCATTTAACTGAGAAAAACTACTTCAGAATTGCTCTTCCGCTGTTTTCGGCCTGCATAGTTTTACCTATGTTTTCAGAATCAATGCTTGTTGCCGCACTTCCGGCAATAGAGCATGAATTTAACACATCAGGGATAATTGGTGCATGGATTCTTCCTGTAGTTTTATTGGTGGGCGCCGCCTTATGCCCTTTTTTTGGAACACTTGGTGATTCTTACGGAAGAAAAAAGATTTTAGCGATTTGTCTATTTATCTATTCAATCGGAGTTATAGCGGCAGGATTTTCCTTTGATATCTGGTCGCTTCTCTTCTTCAGGTCACTTCAGGGAATGGGAATTGCGGCAATACCAATCGCTTTTGCAATGATTTCAGAGCAGTTTCCGCCGAAAAAAGTGCCGGTCGGCATTGGTGTTCTTGCCGCATCGTATGGTGTTGGAACAATGACCGGAATTTTGTGCGGTTCATATATAATCAACTACTGGGGATGGAGATGGACTTACTTCACGCTGATTCCGATAGTTATTATCCACCTGTTTTTGATTCTTTTTGTTCTCAAAAACGCTCATGAAACTGATAACTTTGGCACTGTTTCAAACAGTTCTGAAAATGATTCTGTTGTGAAATCAAAGGGAATTTCAGAGAGAAAAGCTGACTACAAGGGTGCATTTTTGCTTTTATTAGCGATGTTTTTCTTTTTACTTACAATAACTGAAGGCTTTGAGTCAGGATGGTTCGTGCCGGAGGTATTTATTCATGCATTATTAACTGTAATTTTTACAGCCGCTTTCATCTCTGCTGAAAAAAAGGCTCTGGTGCCTGCAATAGACTTAAGCCTTGTTAAAAGGCCGGTTGTAATTATAATATCAGCAGTTGCTTTTTTGGTTAACTGCATGACATTTTTGTATATACAGGCTCTTCCGTTCATAATCCAGTCACCATCAGGACTGTTTCTGGAGGAGAGATTTGTCGGCCTTATCATGATTCCCGGATCAGTTGCCGATATGATTGCAAGTCCGCTTTCCAGTTTCTGGATAAGAGAAAAAGGCTTTTTGGCTCCTGTAATCTTTGGCTCTTTGTGCATGGCTCTGACACCGGCAATCTTCTTTTTATTCCCGCTTACAATTATTTCACTCTCGGCAGGATGGATTTTTTTCAGCATCGGAATGGCAGTTGTATCAACAGCCTATTTATTAAAGATAATAAAAGTAGTTCCGCCCAACAGAACAGCAGGTGCAACAGGGCTTTTGCACAGCAGTATCAACATTGGCGGAATGACAGGGCCGGTTTTTGCAGGAGTAATTATTGCTTCATCTGCATCACGGTTTTTAATCGCCGGAGAATACTGGACTTTTCCTTCATCTGAAGCATTCACATTTATTTTTGCCACAGGAGGAGTAATGTCAGCTGTTATTCTTATACTTGCAGTGAAATCCACACGAATTCCAGAGTGAATTAAAAAAAACGAAAGAATTTAAAAATCTCTTAGTGAAATAAAATTGATAAATTTCTAAGTAAAATAAAAATTAACCAGATATTTGCCTTAAATTTAAGGCATGATATATACAAGCCATATGATGTATACTGCAGATTGGGCAATAGTCAGTGGAATTCCAACCCTTGCAAACCGAAGAAAGCTTAATTTTTCTCCTCTTTTTTCAGCATTCTGAACAATTATGATATTGCTTGCCGCTCCAAACAAAAGAAGGTTTCCGGCAAGTGTGCTTCCGGCGGCAAGTGCCATATACGAACTTTCCGGTGATTCCATTATAAGGAGCAGGGGCATGAAAAGAGCGACAAAGGGAACGTTTGACAAAATCTGGCTTAATAAAACTCCGGATATGAATATACCGCCGTTAGACAAAAGAAGGTTTTCTGATCCTGTAAAAATTCCCTGAATAAAGCCTGCAGACCAGACACTCTGCATCAAAACAAACATTGCAGAGAAAAACACAAGCGTCTGCCAGTCAATATTTTTCAAAATAAAAAGACGCTTCTTTGAGAGAACAATTACAGGAAGTGCAGTAAAAACTGCAATTAGTGTCAGGGGAAAATATTCAGAATATCCAAAAAAGCCTGCAATAATCTTTAAAAATATCATTACAAAAAGGATGATAATCGAAAGTGCTGATATTTTAGAGAGATTTTTATCCAGAACACAGACATCTGCACTGAATTTTTCGCTCTCATCAAAAACAAAAGATGTTTTGTCTTCAGGCCTATACGGATAAAAAAATTTTAGTGCCGGATATATTAAAAAAAGTGAGATTATCGTTGGAATCAACAGATACTCAGCAAATATTAAAAACGGATTTTCAAGGCCTGCACCTGATGCAATTAAAAGATTCTGCGGGTTTCCAACCGGACTTAATACACTGCCGGTAGTTACCGAAAATGCAAGGGCTAAAAGAAGCATTTCTGATGGAATATCAGTCTTTTTGGCAAGCAGGATAACAAATACCGTCCCTATTATTGCAACAGTGTCATTCATCAAAAATGCGGATAAAAAACCTGAGCCAAAAATCAGAACCAAAAAAAAGTTTCCCCGGCTTTTTATGCCCTTAAAGACCCTCTCCATTAAAGGAATCAATGCACCGCTTTGAAAAAGCGCTTCACCTGCGACAAAAACTCCAAACAAAAAGATAAGGACATCGTAGTTTATTGCAAAAAGTGCAGATACAGGGCTTATTTCTCCGGTGATTAAAACAGCCAGGGCTCCAAGAAGCATTATCTGCCAGATCTGAAGTCTTATACGGATTGTATTCCTGACTGCAATTAAAAATAAAACTGCAAAGAGGATAATAACTGAATAATGCGTAAATAGAAGTATTGTCGTTTTTTTATGTTAATCCTTTGACAGAAAAAATTCCTTATGAGAGGCTTTTGCAAACAGCAATAGTTTGAGAAATATTTAACTGTTTTAAAATAAATCTTCTCAGTATGCTAAGAAGTTTAAACAGAATCATCTGCATCCCGGCAGTACTTTTAACAGCAGTCTTTCTGCTGTGCCTGCCTGTATCTGCAGTGGTATCTGAAGTAACGGATGGAAATCTTTTGAATTCGCAAAATGAGGGTGAATTAATACAATATACAATAGATGTGAGTGCTATACCAAAACAGGCAAGGACAATTGTTTTAAGCACTGACTTAACACCTGTTGCCGGCAATAACCTCTGGCAGCCACAGGGAGAAGGATTTTTGGTTTCAGGCGGAAACAACTCAATAAATGAACAAAAAATAGAGCTTTACAGTGAAGACGGATTCTCAGAAGAGGTTATAGTAACAGTCTATGGCAGAGCACCGGTTTTGACAGCCATTGAAGTTGTTGACGGCGTTGTTGTGACAAAGCCGGTTACAAAAACGACAGGATACATATACTATCACGTACAGGCTCTTGATGAAAACAACGATATTTTGGGAACAAGTTCGACAGAGACATTTTCAATTGTAATTCCCGGAGAAGAACAGTTCAAAGAGAGGCTAAACGCCGTTTCAGACACAAATCTTCGCGGTTTAATAGACAGCCTTTACAGAAAAGGCCTTCGTGATGAAGCAAACGATCTCTTAACTTATGCAGAATCTCCAAAGGATGCATCACTTCCTCTAACAACCGCAGTTATTATAGGAATTGTTTTATTCGTAATCGGTCTTGCAATAGGAGTGATACTGGGCCAGATTCGTGCCAGAAACATGCAGGATTTTCAGAGTGAATATTAAAAGTTACAAAGAGTGAGGAGAAAAAAAATGGCAAACAATGATATAATTGAGGGAAAGCCGTTTCAGATGCCTGACGAACTTACTGTTGTTGCAGTAGGAGGATGCGGCAAGAAGCTTATTACAAATCTCTATGATCATGAGTGGTTCTTAAAGCACTTCTTATCAGATGGGAAACGACTTACGCTTTATACTCTTGATACAGACTCAAATCAGAGAAAAGACGATATTTTGCGTGCAGAAAAAGTTGAGGCAAAAGTTGGTGAAATGCAAAGAACCAACAGCCAGATGGGAGGAAGTGTAAAAAGCTACCATTACCATCTGCCTGACCTTGCAAATGTCGAGCGTGTTTCATCCCTTACATCAAAAGAGATATGTGAACAGATAAAAAAGAGGCGTGAGCGGCCTCTTGTTGATGTCTGGTGGATGAATGATCCTGAATATGGTTTTGACTACCAGATGCTTAAAAAAGTTGACAAAAATATAGTTGACGATTTTGGCGGCGGTGTCCACCGAAGGCGTGCTATCTCAAAGGCTGTATTTTACAAGGCAATTACACAGGGCGGAGAGCAGTTCCCGTCATTTCAGGGGCACGGGCCTGTTGCAATAATTGTTGGTCTTGGCGGCGGAACAGGTTCGGGGATGTTCATTGATCTTGCACGGTACATAAAAGAAAAAAGAGGGCAGGAATCAAAAATATGGCTCTTTATTGTACTTCCGGCGGCAAGCGAGGGTGAAAAAGAGCAGTTAAACGCGGCAATAGCACTTTCAGAGATTGAATATCTCAATATGAAAGATGACAAGCTTTTCAACTACATAATAGTCTCTTCATTAAGCCCTACAGGCTACGTTGACGGAGGCGACAGAAAGCAGGAAGTAATAGAGTTTGATTCGGCATTTCCATATATGTTCATAAACTCATTTTATCTTCCAACAGCAGACATCTCAGCAATTGTCGATGCCAAAAAGGATTACTCCGGCTTTATCTTCGCAGATTCGCATGTAATTGAATACCCTGTTGAAAATTTAAGATCTCTAAAGAAAGGCTTTGAGGATGTAATTGACAAATATGCAGGATTTGGCCATAACAGAGCAAAGATTCTAAAAGAGGTCTCGGATTTTGTCACAACAAACGAAAATCTCTATCCTGACGAGTTTACAAAGACAGATTCTGAAATAACCCACGATGATGTAAACCTATACAGAAAAGAGATTGAAAAGATAAAAAAGGTCTGGGAAAATGAAATTACCGATCTTTTAAACTTTAAGACACAGTCAATTATTGAATCAGCAATCTCAAACAATATGCCTGAAGAGCTAAAAGACATCTCCAAAATAAAAGAGTTTGACAAGCTTTCAGAGTATATTTCAAGGCTTAAAAGATCCCTTGAAAACGAGAGCAAGCCGCACGAAAACGCAAAAGATCAGGAGCTTTACGAACAGATTAAAAGAAATCTCCATCTTTTGGAGGATATGGCGGATCTTCAGAAAAAAATACTCTCTGTAAATGAAAAATCAGCAAGAACCGCTCTTTTAAATCTTATTCGCGGCGAGGAGAACTTTGGCAAAATTTCCGGTGAGCTTTCAGTAAGGCAGTCCTCCCTAAAGGCTGAGATGAGCGAGGCTGATGTAAAGGTTAAAACCAGGCGCAATGAGCTAGATGATGTAACAAAAGAAGGAGAGCAGATGCTCGACCGCGTCAGAACCGAGGTAAATGCACTTGCAAAACCGGTTGACGATTATGTTGCACTTGGACATGGCGGATCTTCATCAGGAAAAGAGTCAATTGAGGAGCTTGAAAGTGCATTTCTGGAAAAGTTCTCATCACTTTTATTCCTTTTAAAAGAGAAGCTGAACCAGACCGAAAAAGGAAAGGCAAAGCCGATAAAAAGAGAGGCATGGTTATCCTCGCTCCCGCTGGGAGATCTCCAGGGCGATATCGAAAGGCTTGAAAATGCAACATCTGCTGACTTTACATATCTAAAAGATCTTGCTGAGTCGATATCTTTGTACATCTACAATGACTACATGCTTAAAATTGCCAAAAAACAGGGTTTTGCAGACAGTCTTTTAGGAAAAAAGCTCAACTCCGAGATGTTTAGAAACGAAAAGGCAACAAAAGAGGAGAGAATAAGAAAGATTTCCCAGATGCATCCGGGAAAGATTTCAATCCGTGACCCCTTCGAGGTATTCATACAGGACAAGTTTTTGACCCGCGAATTTGACTCGAAGCTTGGATCACTTCGTGAAGCAACACTGGCTCCAATTGTTTCCCAGTTTAACCTTGAATCTGAAGAGAAGCGTGAACTTATCAGGTCTTTTAACGGACGCGACACAGCAGAGATTTTAACATCTGTTCGTGAGAGATTAACTGAGATTATTAACGAGCGTGAAGGGTATCCGGCAAAGACTCAAAACATAAACTCAGAGATTGACCTTTTGATTCAGTCACAAAAATCAATGCAGCAACAGCTTGAGTTCATCCAGAAGATTGACAATTTAATCGGTGCAACATTTGATGCAAGAAAGAAGTTCAACGCCGATACTGATGCATATGAATCAGGACTTCGCTTAATTGACGAAAAGAGGCAGAGCGGAAACTCAACAATCGAAGGAATGTACAGAACCTGGTTTGGAGAGATAAATCCTGCCATTCTTTCACTTTTGAATGACGATTCCGATCTTTCTGTCCTTGATTATGACGAAGAAGGGAAAAAGGAGATAGAAAAGCTGTATAATATCGTCCAGTGGAAATACAAAGAACTTGTTGACTCACACAAACTCGGTATTAACAATCTGTCAGTCGGATACGGTACAGGCGGGACAGAGAGGTGGAGCTTTGACAAATCCGCCCTTGTAGCCGCATCCCCGTCAAGATGGCTGTCACAGCTAATCGATAACAAAGGAAGCGATCTTAGACGTTATCTTGTAAAACTGCTTGACTTAAAAGGTTTTGACAGTGCAAAGGTAAACTCACACAATTACACAAAGCCGTGGGAGATATCACTGACATTTTTTGCAGCCGCAAGTTTCCTTGACAACATTTCACCTCTTACAACCGGCGGCGGATACTGGGAGAAATATGAAAAGGGGCGTGATAATATCCTTCACCATGCACTCTACCTGCATGAGGGAAAATACATTGTCCGTAACAAAACACTGCTTTTAACTGAGGCGGCAGAAATTGCAGATCTTGAAACAGGCACCAAAGCACAGATAGAAGAGGCGAAAGACAGGGTTTTAGACCTCTACACTGTTAAGGATATCAAAGAGGCAGCCGGTGAATGATAATAAACAATAAAAGAAGGAAGATCTATCTTCTTTTAGCGTTGCCGCTGAGCATATTTGTAGCATATGTTTTCACAACGATAGCGCCGGTATTCAAAATTCATCCCGCACCGGTTGAACTTACAGTAATTGTTGAATTTTTATGCGGCCTTTTTTTCATAATTGCCGCAGGAATGATATTCAACGAGGACTCAAGAATAAACGGGGTAATTTATGCAGGCATATTTGCCGCAATACCCTGTTTTTATGTTTATCTCTCTCCATGGGCAAATATAGGGCTTTTGCTGATTTCTTTTTCATCAGGAGTACTTATAGGACTTGTATTTGTTGCACGGGCTGTTCTTAATAACCGCTATGATAATCTTGCAGTAATGGCGAAAATTCTTTTTACAGTATTTTTCGCAATAATTGTAGGATTTTTAGCTTATGAGATGTGGATTTTTGCAATTGAGCCGGAGTCTGAGACTACATCGGCATATGCAGCACAAAACATATTTTTCTTCGGTGCAGGAATCGTTGTATCTGTAATTCTCTATATTCTTGCAGTCAAATTAACAATTGGTGTTCGTGCATCGGAAATTTTTATTTTCGGACCCAGATCATCCGGAAAAACCTACTTTGTGATGGGGCTTTGGAATTACATATCGCAGAACTTTGATAAAGGCCACTCAAACGAAGGCGTTGTCTTAACAGGCGATCCAAACGATGAGGGAGACGACCTTAGAATTTCAAGCCTTTATGCAAATATTCTGGACGGGAGGATTCTTTCAAGAACATACCGCTATCAGATGGTCATATACCAGCTTACAGGCAAAAAATACGGCCTCATTCCGGTTAAATGGACAGTTGTTGACTATGCAGGCGAATATTACGATGAACTAAACGAAATTAACTTCAAAAAGGCTGTCAGTCTTTTAAGTGAAAGACTGGAAATGGCGCAGGGAGAAGTCAGAAAAAATGCAGGAACAATCCCGTTTGTCAAATACATAAAGCTTCACCATCCTGAAAAACTTCTTGATCCTGAATTTACCAAGAGTGTAATTATTGCAACAATGTATGGCAACTTCCTAAAGGCGGGAAAGGTCATTTTCTTAATTGACGGCGAGAAGATAACCGATAACAGAAAAGGGCATTCCCAGCTCGCAAGGGAATTTGGAGGTTATATGAAGACGCTGATTGATCTTGAGGGGAAAAATTACTTTGGATTTTTCAGCTCAAACAAGAAATATGCACTTGTTGTGACAAAAGCAGATCTGATTTTATGGAAAAACAAGGAGATAAGAAACCTTATTCACTCAATGAACGCGTCAAAACTTTCAGACATTCCTGAAAAATCAAAACAGGCTCTTGCAATAGAAAAGAATCTGTTTGAGATTTTAAGTTCAAATATGGTCTTTAAAAATCTTGTTAATATGATGAACGACATCTCTATGTATTTCGTTTGTGTATCGGTTGACGCAACAGCCGAACCTTTTCCAACCGAAGAGGGAATGGAAGAGGAGATTGCACCAACAGCCCTTGCACCATGGAGATTTACAGAGATTTTCAGGTTTGGCCTTTAGCCAAAACTGTAATTTTCTTTTTGCAGGGGGAATAAAAATATGGAAGATTCATACGGAATTTTTACAACAGACGGCGAAACAATCTCAGGTTCACTTCATGACGACTATGCGGTAAATCTTGCAGAAAGGCTTGATGAGAGTACGGCATCTTTGTATATAAACACAAAAAACGGAGTTTTGCTTCTTGGAACGGCTGTTAATGTACAAAAGACAGGGAGGCGGCCTGACACATTCATATACCTTGAAAAGACTGACATTGAAAAAGAGCTTCCGCCAAGAATAGATCTCTTATACATCCATGAATTTTACAAAAGGGTGAAAAACAGACTCTCAAAGATTGAGTATGAGATAAGAAATCTTGCATCAGATGACAGTTTCTTTGATGAGAGAAATAAAAGGATAACAAGCAGTCTTTCAGGCTCTAATGTTGCAGATTATGCTATTGGAAGACTTTTATTGTCAAAGGAGACTGTCTGTGTATCAGATGATCTGTCAAAATCAGTCGATTTTGTAGTAGCAGTTACAGAAAAACTTTCTTCATACATATCAGCCGGATTTACAATCGTTGTTTCAAAAAGAACATTCAGAGGCGCTGATCTTTTGGTTACTGAGAAATTTTCAGGTGATGTGCAGATTTATCTTGACACCGAGAAAATAAACGACAAAAAACGGGCAGTCATCTATAAAAATATCGGAGTCTTTGCTCAGAATCCAAAGATAAGACAAAAAATTTCAGGTGCATATACAAAAAACAGTCTGACAGAAGAACTTGTCACTCAGATAAAATTAAAAGAAGGCACAAACAGTAAAAAATCAGGAGAACTTGAGGAATTTTTAAGAGAGGAGAATATTGAATTTTCAAGAGAAAACACTGATTCCTTCTCACCTGAAAACTATGAAAGTCGTCCTGTATCAAAAAAATCCGCTGTTAACGAGGCCGGATATTCTGACTGGAAGATTAACGATTACGACAGGGAAAACCTTATGCTTGAATATGAAAAGCATATGGAGAAAAAGCATAAGGGAAGAGTCAAAATTATTGCTCTTTTAGCAGTTATTCTTTTGTTAGCGGCAGGAGTGGTGTTTTTCTCAGGTTATACGGGATTTTTCGGCTCTAATGACAAAGAGACAGATATCCCGCACATCACCCCTTCTGCAACAATTGTGCCTGAACCTTCTCAGGGAGCAGTTGTAGAAAGGCTTAATTCAACTCCGGGAAACATGCCTGAAGAATTTTTAGGGTTTGGAAGTGCCTATATGATAACTGTTTCAGAACCATCAGATGCTTCATTTGATGTAACTTCACAGTTTCTTCCTGACAAAGAATATTTCCTGATGATATACAATCAGTCCGGATATTCATGGGAACCTGCTGATACATCTCCTCTTGTGTCAAACGAATCTGCGATAGCCTATATTGAAAAATCGGGCATATACAGGCTTTTTATAAAAAGAGAAAACTGATTAAAGATAAAAAAAATTATATGAAAGTTACTTCGTAACTTACATGAAACAGTTAGCAGGAAAAAAATACCATGAACGTTTTCAGTGAATAAAAATTCAGAAAAGAGAAAAAACAGAGCCTGAATAATTATCTTTCGGAATTTTTAAGGCAACATCTCAATTTTTGCTGAATCAGGGACTAAACAGATGTCAAAGAACAATATCAGAAGGGCACAATATATTATTTTACTCATTTTTTTTGTATCAGTAGCTCTTTTTCCGCTGTGTGCATCTGCTGATGTTGTTAAAGGAACGATTTCTGTAAGGTCAGCACCCCAGGGTGCAGATATTTATTTAAATGACGAAAATATCGGGGAAAAAACAAATTATGTTATTTTAGATGTTTTCCCGGGGATTCATTTCATAAGGCTTGAGATGCCCGGATATAAGACATGGGAAGAGATTATTGAGGTAAAAGAGGGGGAAATTACCTTTGTCAGCCATGATATGGAAATTTCTGCCGGCGATGCATTTACCATTCAGACAAAGCCTGAAGGTGCACGGATTTACGTTGACGGAGAGTTTGAGGGATTTTCAAATACAGTCTTAAATCAGCTTCCGACAGGCCAGCACACTTTTTTGCTTACTCTTGATAACTACTCTGATTACCAAAAAACAGTCATGATAAATGAGGGTATGTCACAGTCGCTTATGCATACCTTTGAGCCTCTTCCTGTAACAGGAGAGGTCATCTTTGAATCAAACCCTTCTAACGCCGCCATTTATTTGAATGGAGAATATATAGGCGATACCAGGTACACTCTTAAGGATGTTTCTCCCGGCACTTATGATGTTGTCATAAAAAGGGCAGGATATGATGACTGGAAAGGAATTTTGGATGTTGCCGCCGGAAAAATATCAGAGGTGAAAGCTTCTCTTTCGCTTTCAAAAGCAGAGGTTGTTGTAAAAACAGAACCTCCGGATGCAGATGTCTTCCTTGACGGAGAATTAATAGGAAAAAGCCCCGTTTCAACACTAACTGATCAGGGAAACCATACAATAAGAATTGAAAAATTCGGATACAGGCCTGTTGAAGAGATTATAGAGGTTGGCCCTTTAGGAACGATTGTTTCATACACTCTTTATTCTATGGCAAAAGAGGCAGTAGATGAGGCAGAAAGTGCGATAAATGCCAATCTGCAGTACAACCCTGAAAAAGGAAAGGAACTTTTAATTTCAGCAAAGGAGGCACTTGAAAGAGACGACACTCTAACTACTATCACTTTGTCAGAGCTTTCAATAAAAGCAAGCTTTGATGTTGATTCAGACGGGGTCTTGAATTCTCAGGATATTGCTCCAAATCTCGACAATACTCTGATTTATATCTCGCCATTCGCATTTTTGATTGTTTTGGTGTTTTTGTTTGCAGCTGATTATTCTGTACAACAGATTCGCCCGGAACTTTTAATTGACATTCCAAAAAAAATTTTTGAGGATGATATGCTTGCAAGAGGCCATGTTACTGCCCGGTTAGAGAGAGGGCCTTACAGGGCGTTTGTATGTACAATTTATATTGACGACTCATCAGTTGACCATTTCACAAATCCCGGAAGATATGACATAATGCTTGCCGGAAGAGGTGTTGGAGAGCATATTTTATCAGCACATCTTCAGATTGCAAAGAAAAGATACGGAAGTTTAGAGATAAAGGCTGAAGAGAAGTTTATTGTCGAATCTTTGAATCAAAAAAAGGATGATGATTTTTATTCTGATACAAAAATCCGGGATTTTGATGAGTCATCAAAAAAAGATTTAACAGGAGATAATAAAGATAAAGAATCAGAAATCATTGAAAATGAAGATATAACGTCTGATATGGCTGATAATAATAAATCATCAGAGAATATTGAAGATAAGACATCTGAAAATAATGATAAAGTACTGGAAAATAAAGAAAATACGGATAAAGAATCTCCTGATACTGAAAATAGTCATAAAGAACCTCTCAACAATGAAGATAAAGAGACTGGTGATAAACCTGTTGAATTCTTAGACCCTGATGATTATCTATCTGAAAAAGTTTCAGAAATTATTGAGACAGAAGATTATAGTAATGAACTTGAGAATTACTATGAAAAATGATAATTTTCATGAATTAATAGTATTCACAATATAGTGTTTACAATTCAGAATCTTTTTTCTTCTAAAAACGTCCATGAAATAATATCTCATGGTAACTGTTTCATGTAAGTTACGAAGTAGCTTTCATGTGAAATTTCTTTATTTTTATAACACTTTTAAATAGCACAGATTTTTATACAGCATAATTTTTAAAACGATGAGCGGTAAAGATTTACAAATGAAAGATGATTCAAACAGCGGGAATACAGGAGATGACAATCTCTTTAAAAATCGTTATGGTGAGGAGATAGGAAGCGGACAGTCTGCTGTTGTTTATGAAAAAGACGGAATTGCCGCAAAAGTCTACCGCGAAGGACAGCCCAGAAAGCAGGTATACCAGGAGGCATTTACAATGGCGGTTGTAAAAGACAGCAATATCCCCTCCCCGGAAATATATGGTGTTGAGACATTCTGCAACAGGACTGCACTTCTAATGGAAAAGGTTGAGGGGAGATCACTTTTTGATTTTTTAACAGAAAATCCGGACAAAAAAGAGGATTACATGGATAAAGTCGTTGAGCTTCAGGTCTTAATGCACAGAATTACCACAACCGAGTTCAGACCGCAAAAGCAGGTTCTTGCAGGAACAATAATTGCAAGTCCGGGACTAAATCCTGATGAAAAAAATGCTCTTCTTGAAAATTTACAGACACTTCCGGATGGATATTCGATATGCCACGGCGATTTCCACCTGGGAAATGTCCTATTTGACGGAGAAAATTACATAATTATTGACTGGGCTGAGGTGTCCTGCGGTGCACCTGCATCTGATGCGTGCCGAAGTTACCTTGATTACTTAATTATGGGAGAGGGACTTGAAGAAATTTATATTGAAAAATATTCCAGACTCTCAGATATTCCTAAAGAGGAAATTCTAAACTGGCTTTCAGTTACAGCCGGGTCAATCTACGGATATCTTGGTGATGAAGCACAAAAAAAGATCAGGCATTTATTTTAGAATCCGAATTTTCATCTGAGGCGGTATTACATCAGGAATACCAATGAATAACTCTTTTTGGATTTTTTTAATTTTCAGGATAAACGTCCATGATAATTTTTTTCATGATAACTGTTTCATGTAAGTTACGAAGTAACTTTCATGTAAAACGCACATGATGAGCTTTTTTCATCACACAAAAATACTGATAAGTTTATCAGGAATTTTAGACTTTCATAGAAATTAAAACCGAATCTTAAATTTCTAAATAATAATATATATTGCCTGACAATATAAAGAATGATTATTAAAAATGAGACCTATTTCCGGCGATGAATTAATAACAGGCCTGGCAACAATTTTACTTATTTTTCTTATTGCATGTCCGGTTTTTTCAATACTTGCATATTCATACAATGATTCCACATTCGGCGGTGCAGAAAACCGTTATGAAGACATATATACAGTAAACGGGATTATACCGCCACATAATGAGTTAAAACGTATAGACGCTGAGATTTTTTTTACTGATATTCCGTATGCAACAGAGGAGATGCTTTTTGGTCCAAAAAATAACGGAGATATTCCTGTCGGCATTGTAACTCTTGGGACTTATTCTGTATATCTTTTTGATAACAAAGACTATGTTCATGTAATTGAAACCAACAAAGAAAATATCCGTGAATATGATATAACCCCAATAACTGTCGCAGAAAGCATAAGACCTGTTCCTGATAGAGAAACAGGCGATATAATAAAGGGCCTTAGCAAAGGATACAAAATTGAAAGGTTAAATCTCAAAATACCAAATGAAGACAATGATAGCGGCGCCTTTATTGACTATATTACTGTCCACAGCGATGACAAAATAGATGTTTTCGGTTATGAAGCAATAAAATACAATATTGAAGGTCGTTTTTATGGAAATTATGCAGGAAATATAATCAAAGTGCTGGAAGAAAGTACAACAGAAAGTGCATTTGGAGTTTTAACAAAAAAATCCATAGATAGTATCAGCGGCCCCGGAACGATGGCAGGAGAGGTCTCTTTAGAGAAAGAATACCTCATTCCTTCTATGCCTTTCAGTCCGGTCTTTACCACACAGTCCAAGGTTATGGCAGGCCCTTATGGTGATGTTTCATGGTGGTCACACTCAGGAGGTTTTGTTACTCCCTCTTTTGGGATTATCGGACATTTTGTATATTTATTCGCCTTTTATGTCTGTGCAATAAGAATTTACAGACATTTCAAAAAAGTCTGAAATATTATAAATATTAAAGCAACACCAATTAACAAAAAAAAGGTTGAAGAAAAATATGAAAAAAGTTATTGTAGTCCTGTTAATTGCCGTCTTTTTGCTCACATTGCTGGCATTTCCGGTATCGGCGGCAAAAAACACAGATGATAAAGGAAATAACGGTGCATATGCAGGCCCGGTTGCAGACGTATCCAACAAAACAGCAGGTATCAGCAATGACAGTAAAGGTGCAGAACAGTTATCCAAACAGTCAGACGGTTCTGTTTTATTGGCAAATAAGAATGAGTCTGCCGGACAGGGAGCATTAGTGTCGGTCAAAGTGACTTCTGTCAGCCAAAACCAGCAGGAGATTAAGGCACAGATAAAACAGATACAAAAAGAATCGGCAAACATCTCCGGTTCTGAACAAAATAACAGGTTGAAGAATCAGAATACAGTCCGTATTGCAGTTCAGACACTTCTTGCGGCAGGAAACATATCCGGCGGAATAGGGGATCAGATTTCAGCCATCGCAAAGGAGTTTAACAATTCTGTAATGGTTCAGACCAAAGCTGAAGAGAAGATACAGACAAGAAACGCGGTTTCAAAATTCTTCTTCGGCGGAGATTTTGATGCGGCGAATGATATTCAGGCACAGACTGAACAGAACAGGCAGAGAATTGAGAACCTGAACACGCTCATGAACCAGTGCAGTGACTGCGATGAGGAATTAAAGACGATGATTAAAGAGCAGATACAGGTGCTCGAACAGGAACAAAACCGCCTTTCGGAAATCTCACGGGCAGAACTTGAAAATAAGGGAATTTTCGGCGGACTCTTTGGATAATACCTGAGATAAGTTATAATATTTTTTTTTAAACTTCACCCCTTTTCTGTCCATAGAGAATCACTTCTGCATCAACATACGGCTTTAGATACGGATTTATCCATTCGGAAGAGACCAGATCGACTTTACGCCCGAAGAGTTCCTCAAGATAATCTCCAAGATCGAGCAGGGCATGATAGGTCTTAATTCCTGGTTTAAACTTATACAATATGTCTATATCACTCTCAGGCGTATCCTCACCACGACTGACAGAACCAAAGATCCCAAGGCTTTCTATTCCAAAACGACTTTGAATCTCAGGGAGGTGAACCTCAGGCTTTGTAAGAACTTCGGATTTTATGCTATTGTATGGTTTTTCATCCACTGATATTTACCTCCCTTATTGCTGGTTATATCTTATATTCGTCCGGGAGATCATGTTTTTTTCCCCGGTATCAGATAATAAGTCCTGCCGGTCATAAATTTCTCATACCATAAAAGACGTTTCCGCTGATTTTTGCGGATTTTTTTCAAGACAACTGATACTAATGCTCATAAATCCTGCACAGGCAGGGTATTTTCATACAGTCTTCGTATCTTTGTTGAAGGTTTCCGGTCATACCATAACAGGTGATTTAGGAATTCATGGCTGTTTTTTTTTGAGGTGAAAAAAATATCAGAGAATCCTCTTCTTTTTATCATCCCTGATAAGGAAAAAGACAAAAATAAACAATAAAGTCATCATCGCCGCTATACAGATAGCGGTTGCATTAAATCCTGCCATATTGGCTGTAATTGATTCGGGATCTGAATAACCTGACATCACAATAGACATTACTGTTATCAAAACCGCTGTTCCAATTGCTCCTGATGCCTGACGAAGAGTGTTTAAAACCGCACTTCCATGATGAATCACATTTTCGTCAAGCGAGTTTAGCGCCCAGGTTGATAAGGGAGTGTTAAGCAGTGCAACTCCGGCACTGTTTACTGAATAAATAATAAAAATCAAAATCATCGGGCTTTTGGCATCAAGGAGTGCAAGACAAAATGATGCAAACATTAAAGCTCCTGCTCCTATAAGAACAGGTTTTCTTGGCCCATGGCTGTCAAAAATCCTTCCTGAAAGTATGCTCATAATCCCCATACAAAACGCTCCGGGGAGGAAAACAAGACCTGTCATTGTTGCTGAATACCCCTGAATTGTCTGTATGTATATAGGAAGTATGACGCTTAATACAAGAATGGACGCCTGAAAAATCATTATTATCATAACAGCGGATGAAAATTTCCGGCTTTTTAAGACTCTTAACTCAAGCATTGGTTTTGGAATCTTAAGCTGGCGGAGTCCAAACCAGATGAGTATTACAATACCTGCTAAAATTGCAACAATAGAATCGGCCGACATTCCGCCTGCTGCGCCTATTATACTACATCCATAAAGAAGGGAGGAAAGACCGGCTGAAGAGAGAATTAATGAGATTTTGTCAAGCGAAACTTCCTTTCTTTCTTTGAATTCATCTATAGTAAAGAATGAAACTACTGAAACAATAACAGCAAGCGGGGCAATTGAGAGGAATACAAAATGCCATGAGAATAAATCAACAACAATTCCTGAGTAAACAGGCCCGATTGCGGGTGCGATTGCAATTATCAGTGTATAAAAACCCATTGCACGGCCACGAAATCCAATTGGAAAAATCCACATTAATATTGACATTATCATCGGAGAGAGCATCCCGGAACTTATTGCCTGAAAAATTCTTCCAATAATTAAAATGTGAAATGCAGGCCCCCAGGCCAAAAGAAGACTTCCGATTGTAAAAAGCATCATTGCAAAAATGAAGAGTTTTTTAAGCGAAAACCTGTCAAGAAGATATGCAGTAACAGGAATCATGACTGCCATTACAAGAGTAAATATTGTTATCAGCCACTGGGCTACAGATACGTCTACTGCCAAATCTGACATGATTCCGGGAATCGCCGGCGATATTATTGTCTGGTTTAAAACCGATATGAATGCTCCGGCAATCAGAATTAATGTCATAATTATCTGTTTGCGGCTGAGTCCGGCTTCACTGAAAATAGACATAATTTGTAAAAACCCATGTTTTTTTCTCCCCTGATTATTCAGGGGTGTTAAAATACTTCTTGTTATAAGATTACAGTTAGCATAAAATTAACCCAAATGGAAAAAGTTTCTGGGAGAAGGGAGGGGTTTTGGCATTACAAATCTCAGGAAGATGAGGCAGTTATATGCTACGTTTCCAATCCGGAACGCACTGCGTTCCGTATTAAGCTGGACGCATTATCGGCATTTAATGCGGATTTCGGATGAAAACGCCCGTGATTTCTATATGGATGAGTATGTGAAATCAAACTGGAGTTCAAGACAGCCTGAGCGGCAGATTACTGCTACGTAGCATAGATTCTAAAACAAGTATCCATCCTTAAAAGAGGCGTAACTGAAATAAAATGAAAAAAACATAAACTGTTAAGAGCCCAAAAACTTATAATTTCGATGGATAAGACCGATCAGGAGACAATTCAATTTTTTTATCGTTAAATTTTGTTCTCATGGAAAGTCTAAAATCATCTTGCGCTAATAATATTCTTATGGCAACCGATGGCGAAACGATAACGATAAGCCGCGATACACGGATGAAACTTGCCAGACTACGGAAGACCGGCCAGTCTTATGATTCGCTGATTTCTAATATGGCAGACCAGGCACTGGAAATATCAGAAGGTGATGAAAACTGGGATATAAAGAAAATAGTTGCGGACTGCAAAGTGGCCGATAAGTCTACAAAGAAGTATCACTCCTTCGATGAGGTCTTTGGAGATGCATGATATTATTTTCAGCGATGACGTACTGAAATATATCTCAAATGTTCCGAAAAAAGACAAAACCCATATAAAAGAAATAATCCTGTTATGCCTTGGAGAATATCTTAAAAAAACAACTAAAAGATGCAATAAAAAACTTTTGAAAGGTTCAAATCCAAAAACTTACCGTCTTCATATATCAATGGCACACACTTTTTTTTATTGGATTGATGAAGAGAAACAATCTGTAAAAATTGTAAAAGCAATGGGAATTAATCAGGCTCACAGCAGATACAAAAGATCTTAATTTTTCGTGTTCTTCTGTTACCCCGTGTCAGGAAGGGTTCATTCTCCCCTATGACCATATCATCTTTCTGCCTGCCGATTAGTATTCGTATTAGTGTTCGTGAACCGGGACACATCCGCATTTTATAAGTACAATGTCTTGCTGTGTGACAAAGGCTAAACCCTATCAGAAATTAGAATGATGAATATTATCCTTTTAGCGGTGCGTGGCGAAAGTAAGAAACAAAAACATTTAACGTGTTTAATTTCCCACTTTCAAACATGGGGGAAGAACATCGCTTTTGGCTTTTGCAGATTTATGATAATAAAAAAATTTGGGTGAAATTACATTTTTGGCATCCTTTGAAACCGAGGTATATTTTTTATATTCTGTTCTTATTTGCAGCAATCTTACTTGCTTTTTTAGTGGATTTTTATTTTTTTAGTAGATTATCCGAAAGAGAGAGTAGTTTCGCTTTTACTTTCAGTATAGCAGGCTCTGTACTCATTGCAATATTTATCTTTTATTTCACTCAAAAAGAGATAAAAAGACTTGAATATAGTGATGCTCTTAAAAAATTATTAATTGAATTAGGAGAAAATAAAATCAATTTAGATCAATTCGCTACAAATGTTAATATAAGATTTAAAGAACTTGAAGAGGAAAAGACCTGGAATTGGATGCCAAAACAGGACTCATATACAAATTGGGCAAGTAACGAAAATTTTTAATATAAATATTTTGCAACAAGTGCCTATTTTAATTTTGTAAATCAAGGGCATATTTTAAATACTAAATATCTATCAATTCCAAAAGGAAATATTGCAAATATCTATGAGTCATATTTTCAATTTAATACCCAACTTCAAAAGCTTGAAAATATTATTCATAATTTTGATGATTTTAAAAAATATAATCCCCCTGATACAATAATTAATAAGCTGTCTATACCTCTTATAAAAGAAGAAATTTGTCTATATGTGACATTACCCAATAATGGTTACATCTTTAATAACAAAACATATTATTTTGAAAATAAAAAGGACATCCAAAGATTTTTAAAATGTGATTTTTACAATCATTATGCTAATGATTTTTTAAACGGGGGAATAATTAAAAATCATCAAATTGTTTATGATCAATTAGCAAAATATTTTGATTTTCAAAATAAAGAAATTAGAGACTAAGAAAAAAAGATCCAAAGGTGAAAGACCATTTGCTGTGATTAAATCCATTTTTGGATCAGGCAATGTAAAAGTAACTAATCTGAATTAAGTTCAGGTGAAAAATATGTTTTCAGCTTTTTGTTTCAATCTTTATCAAATGAGAACAATTTATGCACATTGACTGATTAGCGATAGCTATCTGAAATTTGAAAGAAATAGTCAGGGAATAAGAGGAAAACCCTGAAGAAGGGAATCATCGAATTTATTGAATTGTTAAAAAATGAGATAATAGTAATTCTCATTTAAAACATACCTTGTTTCTATTTTGTTAATGCACCACTATATTTTTTGACTAAGCAGGATGAAAGTAACCAAAAAATTTGATATTTTATTTTCTCCAAAAATAATTGTATTAAAAATAAAGTGTAGAAGAATCTTCCGGATTATTAGCTGAAAAACTTACAGAGGAGTTTGGACGTGGTTTGGACATTACAAATCTCAGGAAGATGAGGCAGTTATATGCTACGTTTCCAATCCGGAACGCACTGCGTTCCGAATTAAGCTGGACGCATTACAGACATTTAATGCGGATTTCGGATGAAAACGCCCGTGATTTCTATATGGATGAGTATGTAAAATCAAACTGGAGTTCAAGACAGCCTGAGTGGCAGATTTATTCATTTTTCTATGAGCGGCTTCTTGCAAGCAGGGATAAGGAGGATGTCATAAAAGAGGCTGAATCAAAAGGGTTGAAACAGAGTGAAACCAAACCGTGACAAATTGTCACGGTTTGAAAATGCCTGCTCCTGAGGGATAAATGAGGATTACATATGTTGCTGACACAGAACAACTTTTCAGACTTATTCCTGAGTTCCTGACTCTGAATGTTCCTGAAAACTTTGAATTTGCTTCCGGCAACAAAACAGGGTAAAATCTAATATACGGCCGGAAACAATAGTATCATACAATGAAACTAAAAGTAATCATTCATGAGGCGGAAGAAGGCGGATTCTGGGCAGAAGTTCCTTCAATTCCGGGGTGTGTAACTCAGGGTGAAACTTTTGATGAACTGCTCGCCAATATTTATGACGCAGTAGAAGGATGTCTGTCTGTAGATGTACAGGATCTCTCTCTTTCAGGAAAAGACAGAATAATGGAGATAGCAGTTTGAAAACCGTCAGTGGTAAAAAATTCTGTAGCCTCCTGGAATCACACGGATGGGAACTAAAGAGAGTTTCCGGAAGTCATTACATCTATGCCAAATATGGAAATCCAAACAGAATTACTGTTCCTGTTCATGGAAATAATTTACTAAAAATTGGTTTACAGAAGCATCTGATGAAGCTTTCAGAAATTGACGAATCAGAACTCTGACAACACCCTCATTTTTTAAATTATGCTCTACAGTGATAAACTCAGTCTGAGGCATAGACAATTATCTCCCGAATCGTCTATGTTCCTCTTTAGTTTTTTTTTCCTTTTAGATCTGGCTTTCTAAAACCTCTTTTTCAAGGAGAAGAACAATGCGGCCAAAAATTCTTTCAAGCTCTTCCAAAAGAACAAATTCAGAGTTGAATTATAAAAATCACACCACAACAACACACCTCTTCAGCTTTCAAATATCTGTTTTATCGACATATCACCTAAAACCTGTCAAATATTTCCATTTTTTTGGTAGATAATGTTGTAACTGTCGAAAGTGTCGACATATAACAGAGACTGATCCTTAAATTATGCTTTCTTTAGCTCAATACCAGTTTGAGGTAATCCATCCGTTTTTGGACGGAAACAGCAGAAAAGGACTCATCATAAAAATCCTGCTTCTTGTGTATATGAAGATTCTTGATATTCGGTATTGTATCTGAGCAGATATATAATCCAAAATAAAGAGATATCTAAAAGAACTGGAAATTATTGGTGTTTTAAAGTCTCAAAAAAAAGGAAGGAACAGAATATATGTAAATGACCGGCTTTATGAACTGTTGAAATATAACAGTGAAAGTTAGTGAGACCAAAACACTTTAAAAATGGACTCGGGGCGATTCGAACGCCCGATCTCTGCCGTGTGAAGGCAGCGTCATGACCAGCTAGACCACGGGTCCTTTGAATTTACTCATAATTCTTGAATTTTTCTGATATTAAGGGTTTTGAAGTTGTTCAAAAAAATGCTAAAAATAGTCTGAATAAAGTTAACAAAACTCAAACACCTTAAAAAATGTCCACTAAACAAATACCAAACTAATTTTTCATGTACTGTTTCATGAAAATCATGATTTGATTTCCATGGTAAAATTATGAATTACAGGGATTTTCGGCAAAGGCTATAACCAATTGTCCACAAATATTGAATAAATGGATTCCCGCCAGAAAGCAATACTTCTAATAACCTCACTGGGATCATTTCTGACCCCTTTTATGGGCTCATCAATTAACATCGCAATTCCCCAAATCGGTACAGAATTTTTCTCAGACGCAATCCTTCTCTCATGGGTTGCAACATCATACCTTCTGGCATCAGCGATATTAGTCGTTCCAATGGGCCGGCTTGCAGACATGAGAGGAAGAACCAAGATATTCCTCGCCGGAGTTGCCCTGTACACTGCATGTTCTCTTCTCTCGGCAATGGTTCCTTCAGTTGAATATCTAATCGCCTGCAGAGTCTTTCAGGGCATCGGCGGCGCAATGATATTCTCAACGGCTGTTGCGATAATAACAAGCGCAATGCCTCCAAATCTCCGGGGAACAGCGCTTGGAATAAACGTGTCAGTAGTCTATGCCGGACTTACACTCGGACCTTTCATCGGCGGGCTTATAACAGAATTCTTCGGCTGGAGAAGTATATTTTACTTCAATTTCATACTCGGCGTTTTGATATTTATTGCAAGTCTAAAATATCTTCATATTGATGAGAAGAAAGATAAAAACACAAAATTCGATCTTTTGGGATCAGTCTTTTACGCCGGCTTCATACTCTGCCTGATGCTTGGATTTCAGGAAATCCAGGAAAGTTTCGGACTTTTGCTCTTCGCACTTGCGGTTATATTCCTGATTGTCTTTCTCGGATGGGAAAAGATGTCTCCAAATCCTGTCTTTGAAATATCACTTATCACAAAAAACAGGGTTTTTGCACTCTCAAACCTCGCCGCACTCATCAATTACAGTGCAACGTATGCAATCGGATTTTTGTTAAGCATCTATTTACAGACAATAAGGGGCTTTGATCCTTTTACCGCAGGGCTGATTCTTATCGCCCAGCCACTTCTTCAGACAGTATTTTCGCCCGTCACAGGCAGGCTTTCTGACAAATACAACTCATCCTACATCGCAACTTTAGGCATGGGATTTATATCAGCAGGTCTTTTGCTTTTCGCAGGACTTAATGTTGAATCATCAATTTATATGATAATCGGAAATCTTTGCTTCTTAGGATTTGGTTTTGCACTCTTTTCATCGCCAAACACACATGTTGTGATGAACAGCGTTGATGAAAGAAGATACGGTGTTGCATCAGGAATTTTGGGAACGATGAGACTTTGCGGAATGATGGCTTCAATGGGAATTTCCATGCTTGCATTTTCACTTACAATCGGAAGAGAGGCGCTTTCAGAGGCAGAATTAAGCGGAATTATGTCAGGAATAAACATCGCATTCGCAATATTTTTAGTTCTCTGCATAATAGGAACATTCGCATCATTGGTCAGGAAGAAAAACAAAAAGAAAACCGAAGAAATAAGTTTTTAATAAATTCTAAATACTCCATTTACCATGAAAATCAAATTATGATTTTCATGCAAGTTACTAAGTAACTTAGATAGCAAATCCTTAATTATGAAAGGTTTATTTTGTGAAACGAAAATATTCCTGATATTAAGAATATGAGGAGTGTTTTTGGTGAAGACCATTATCTACTATTTTACCGGCACAGGAAATTCTCTTTCAGCCGCCAAAAAAATTGCCGGAATAATAAAAGACTGTGAACTTGTACCGGTTGCGTCACAAAAAGACACTCCGGATATAATTCCGGATGCACAAAGAGTTGGAATCATATTTCCGGTTTACTTTGCCGGCCTTCCTGTGATGGTTGCAGAGTTTTCAGACCGTCTTAACCTTCAGAATGCAGAATACACCTTTGGACTGGCAACCCTTGGAGGAACAGGCGGCAAATCAGCTCTTCGTCAGCTTGACAAAATTTTGCAGGGAAAAAATACAAAAGGTCTTGATGCAGGTTTTACTGTTTTAATGCCGTCCAACTACATCCTCATGTATAATCCTCCGGCAGAAGAGAAACAAAAAGAGATCCTAACAAAAGCTGATGAGGAAATTAGTAATATTGCAGAAAAAATTGCCGGTTTAGAGAAGAAAAAAATCCCCCTGCCAGTCCTTGACAGTATTTTACATCTTGCAGCATACAGGCGGTTTGCATCAAATGTCCACAAAGCCGATGAAAAATTCTCCGTCAGCAACAACTGCACATCCTGTGGAATATGTGCGGAAATATGCCCTGCAAAAAACATAGAAATAATAGATAGTAAACCCGTCTGGAAGCACCACTGCGAGATGTGCTGTGCCTGTATCCACATCTGCCCTGCAGGCGCAATTGAGGCAGGCCCTAAAACTTCAATTCGAAACCACTACAAAAATCCGTCTGTTGAGATTTCTGAACTTAAAAATAACGATATTTAAATAAAACCGGACTTTACAGGATAAAATACAAAATGGAAATAGAATAAAAGATAGAATAGAATATCGAATAAAACTGTAAAAAGGAACCCTGAAATTTTCAGGTTTAATTTTCAGGTTTAATTGATTTTAAGCTGAGTTTTCAAACAGAAAACAGAATAGATAGATATAAGTCGGGACAGTCCAAGCATTTAATGTTTAGGGGGGACTAAAATTTGCTTATAAAGAACCAGCCAATTTATAACAGCGGTGATAAACCGGGAAAAGGAAGATACAGATGTATGAAGGACAGAAACAGAATCAGGCTCGAAAGGGACTCTGATATCTTGCCAAAGTGCCCTATATGCGATTCACGCAGATGGGAAAAGATAGTCTGATTTTAATTTCCTTTTTCCTAAAAACACCAGGTTTCCGCTCAGTGCATAAATAGATTCTGCTCTTAAAACTGCCGTTTACTCTGATAACTATAGCCCCGGTTAGAAAATCAATCTTCTGAATTCAATTTTATTTTACCGGAACATTCCATAAAACCCTGACATTTAGAAATAGTTATGAGATTTTACGCAAGTATTGATAATATATGAAAAATAAAATCAGGTTCTCAGGGCGGTCTCGTTTTTCACTGGCGATTATTGCCATAATGCTGTCGATAATTTTGGTAACAGGATTATCGCTTGCCGGAAGTTATGCAAATGATAAAGATGCGCCTGCAAAATCCGGAGATCAGGTAAGCGTGTATTACTCCCTCTCTTTTCCCGGAGGTCCTATATTTGAATCGAATATAAACAAAACACCGCTGAACTTCACACTTGGAAGCAAAGCTATGATCTCCGGATTCGACAGAGCAATACACGGAATGACTCCCGGAGAGACAAAAACAGTCATTTTAACACCGGATGAAGCATATGGTGAGAAAAATGAAAGCCTTGTAAAAACAATTCCGTTAAATGAAGCAATTGATCTGATACACAGCATGGATAAAGAAAACATCACAATATCACTTATTCCCGGTTATTCCTGTCCGATAATTGAATATCTGCTCCCAGAAGGAAAATATGTGAGATATCTTTTCACCAACGTAACAGAGGATTCGATAACTGTTGATATGAACAAGCCGCTTGTTGAAAAAGAGCTCCAGTTTACAATTACTCTTGATTCTGTTATCAAAAGAGCGGAATAAATATTTTTAACTCTTTTTTAGGCAGTCAGGTCAATTTTTTGAAATGACTGAATTATTTTTTAGGTAGTGGTATTTGTCATATTTTGGGGTTTGAAAGTGAAGGAGAAGATAATTTGTCTTTTTTCTCCAGAGGTTAGGATAGGCCTTCGCAGGGATGGACGAGCATCCCTGCGGAAGGCGGACTAAAAAAAATAAAAAAAATACATCTCTTTTATTTTTTTGACTCTATAGGTATAGCACACTCAGGTGTAGGTATAAAACCTTCTCTTTGAAGATATGCTGCATATTTTTGTTTAATATGAGTAATATGTGGTGGCAATAATCTACCAACTCGATAATCTTTAAAATCTCCATATGTTTTTACAAAAAAATCATTAAAATGCATTTTAATTGTGATATTTTCATTACCATGACTAATAAATGATAATATTGTAAATACTGCATTTTCATCAAATTTATGATATTTCTTGAGGTAAGAACTCTTGATTTGGGCATCCGTTAACCTTGTACCCCTTATTAAATACATATTAACAGAATCCACGCCATTCTCGCCATCTCTGGGGATACAATCACATGCAGGTCGTATATTTACATAATAATAATCAATATCATTCTCTTTTTGATGAAAAACATCTCCACATGTGACTGTTTTTATATCTAATAAAGAAGAATCAATAAATTTTTCACCACACATTACTTTCCTAATATCATTATGATCAATTTTGTCTACTATTTCACCAATAGACTCTTCTTCAAACTCACAAGTCTCTAATCTTGAAACTAAATTTCTTGAAAGAAGATCCCTTAATTCAACAGAAGGATCAGTGCTATCATCTTTGAAAGCTCTCCAGAATATCCGCGGCCAGTTATGATTTAATTCATATAGATGCCAGAATAAATTCCTTTTTGATTTGTTAAGTGATTCATCCCATTTTTTAATAACGTAGATAGAGGGTTTATCTTTGAACCACTTATTTATCTCATCAAATAATCGGTTGTCTTGTAATTCGTTTTTCTTTTTTACGGAGATATAATCCATAAAATCCTTACATTGAGAAGTGCCTCCCGTATTTTGGAAGACCTCTTTTAATTTGTCTTCAATAGACTTCTCAGATTGATTACTAAAAATAAATACTGGCCCAAAATAATAATCCTTCAATTTAATTATAAAACTGGCTACAGATTCTTCTTTTGATTCTTGAAGAGCGCTTCCTGGAGTGACCGCCATAGGCATTTCCTCAGTTGATTTTAAATCCCAATCAATTATAACAAATGCTGCATTCGAAAAATGCTTAATTTGATCATCATCAGGAAGCTCTGAATATCCCAATACAGGTATGTGCTTTTTCTCAATTTGATTTTTTATATCTAATATGGGATCTGCACAGGATTTATCATCTATATGATCATCAATAATTACCGCAATTCCATTCAATAATGCAGTTGCAGTCAATTTTCATCCCCCTTTGCAACAAAATTGACAACAAAATTAGCTCCGGATAATTTCTCCTCTGAGTTTAATTCAGCAAGATCTATAGAATAATCATGTCTTTCCAGAAGCTGCCGTGCGATATATAATCCAAGACCTCTTCCCTCTTCACCTTTCCCAGAATAAAAGGAACTAAAAATGTATGGTTTATCTTCTTCACTAATTCCAGGGCCATTATCTGAAAATATCAATTTCCCCTGGGAACCATCAAGAGTTATTCGAATCTCTTTATCAGGTATATCTATAGTTTTTAGCCAGTAAAATGAATTGTCAAATAAATTAATCAATAGCTGTAAAACAACTGCATCTGTTGTTTTTGCTATCAGAGGAGAGCCTGTTGAAATAATATTTAATGCAATTTTTTCTTCAGATAATGATTTTCTGTAAATCTTATTAACTTTCTTAAGCATTTCATCAATGCGAATATTTCTCCTTCTCTTTTTTGATGATCTGAATAATAACTGAACGTCTGAAAATTGTCCTTCTATGAATGATAAAATACCTTTTACTGATGAGATCTCGTCAAACAAGTATTCCGGATCAGTATTTCCATGAAGAACTTCCCCACTTAAATTATCAACTGCTTTAATTGCTTTTGAAAGGAAAGCTATAATATCATGAGATGCTGTTTCAACAGCAAGACCTACACCTGCAAGATCCTCTGTAATCTCTGCTCTTGTTTCAAGGTAGTTTTTCTCAATAGTGTAATTTTTCTCAGCCTGATTTAGAAGAGCAATAGCTTCATTATCACCAGATTTTGAGAGATGCTCCTTTAATGAAGATAATTCAGTTTGTACAAAATTTCTCTTATATATTTCCTGTTCTCTTCTATTTTTCTTAAGATCTATATATTCCTGATATCTGTTTTTTCGAATATATGATAGCAATGTTTGAATTAGTTTAATAAAATCCCGGGTAGCATCCCCTGTCTCAATTAATCCTTCTCTATTTGTTTTGTCGTTTAAATTTGGATTTTGATTCTTAGAAATCTCAATAATACCTATTGTCTGGTCATTACTAAGCATTTCACTGGCTCTTATATTGCCACGTACCTTATCAATTTCAAGCCAGTCATCATCGGGATCACCATATGGATAAACCCTGATTCCATCACGAAAAAGATAGATTCTATGCTTTTTGATAAGCTCTTTTTCTTCTTTGTCTAAGGATTTGACATTTTCTTTTTTATTAGTTAAATCAAAAATATAGAATGCAAAATTAAATGATCCACAATCAGGATCCCTATAAACTTCTCTTTTATTGTTTTCAGATCCAATATTCATTTTAAAATGATCATTAAAAACTTTTAAACCGCGGATTTCTGACGATTTTAATTCTAATTTTACAGGGTCACCATTAATTTTAAATTTATATTCTAATAATTCATTATTGAAATTTCCATCTTCTATTTTCAAAACAGGAGAATATTCAATTAAATTTTTAAATTCTTCAATATCATCTTTTGAATCCCTCCATTTAGAACCATTATAATTAATTATAATCTCAAATTGATCATCTTCGCATTTATCTTTAAAAAATAATTTAGTAAATGTAGGACTCAGTTTTGCTAAATCATCATACACAGATGTAATTCTTTTTTCTGTCCATCTTCCTTTTAAGTCAGAGATTTCTATTCTTGTTCCATGATTTTCTCTTTTTATATTTTGGCTTCCAAATCTGAGATCTTTTTCAATGATCAACTCTGGTTCTCTGGTAGCCATTGAAATATTGATGTCATCGAGGAAGATCTCTTTGATCTCTCCATTATGAGAGATAAAATCCTCATCATAGCTTGAAAAATCAAAATTTACAACATATTCCTCATCTGAGCCACGAGATCTTGTTATAATTTTTACATTCTTGCCAAGTTTTAAGGCAGAAAACCTTCCTATCCCTTTTTCACCCTGAAGAGTTCTGCTTTTTAATTTTGACTTTCTTGCAGGTCCGCCCTTATTTAGTTTGCATGGAGTGGCCGGGTTCATCCAGCTGTTTCTGATAACATCAGCTGTCATCCCTTCACCATTATCTTCTATAATAATTTTAGAGTCATCTAAAATCTCATAATTGTCCCCAAAATTTTCAAAATTTATAGTTACCCAACTGGCATCTGCATCATATGTATTTTTTACAAGTTCAACAAGAGCAACCCTCTCATTTTTTATCAGCTGATCCCCCAGCATTGTTAAAAGCCTTGCATATGGTCTGATTTTTAGATTTTCTTCAGTTTGCATATTTCCTCCCCGTAACTATAAATTCTTCAGCGTAAACTTTCCTGTCATTATGATTCATAGAAAACTTTCCTTTTTCATCTCTGTAAGGTGTAAGTATTTTCTTTGAAATCTTTCTTTTAACAACATTAATCTCTTTAAATCCGGCATCATTCATTGAGTAAATCAAATGCTTTGCATTATCCACTCTTTTTCCTTTATACTCCGTATTACCTATAACAAAAAGAGCCAGACCACCATCTTTAATCATTTTATAACTATTTTTAACACTCTTTTCAATATCAAAATAATATCTTGCTACTGCCTTGGCCTTCTTTTTATCAACAGTAAATAAGTTAAAAACAATGCCAGACCCGACATTGTTCAATTTTTTAGCTTCTTCAGTAAAATCAGAATGATTATACAAGCTTCCAATTGTTCCATTTCTCAATGATTTATAATCATCAGTATATTCAAGCCAAAGTGTTGACAACTGATGGAGATCTGCATACTCATATGATGTAACATATGGAGGGCTTGTGATCAAAAGATCAACAAAAGGTTTGCGATTTTTTTTATCAAGGAAATTGATATTTTTTATATTTACTTTAGTATTTTCTGAAAGTTCGCTTTCTAAGTTAGCTTTCCTCATATATTCAAACTGTTCAGTAAATGCTGTAATTACATCAGCAGGTACTTTATCAGGATCTAATTGTGGCTTAATGGATTTCGTTAGCCACCTTGATGTTTTCTTTAATATATTAGAAAATGCGCAAAGGAAAAATTTACGATAAAAACTTTTTTTAGGAATAGTGACATTTATCGCTTTTTTTAATCTGATTAGATCTTTGATTTGTTCATCAAAATACCAATATTTTATCCTTTCATTGACATTAGAGAACTCATCCTCTAAAACAGAGATATTGCAATATTTATCTGTAATCTGTTTGAAATAATCCAGGAGTGTTGAATCCTTATATTTTCTGCTTTTAACTTCTGCTATTAATGTAGCAACAGGATTAATATCACAACCCCAAAAATCAATCCCGTTCCTTTTTGCTTCATAAGAAGTCGTACCGCAACCGCAAAAGATGTCTGCTATAGTTTCTACATTTATATCCAAATTCTTTGAATATTCTATAGCTTTTGTTGTAATGAATGCCGGAAATTTTGCAGGGTATGCATGTATTCTGTGTATTTTATGCTCTTCTTCATTTCCTTCATTCCAAAATGGATCAATAGGCACATTATCTAAATTTAAATGACTAATGCTTCCTGTTAATTCCATATTACCACTACAAATAATTAATAATAAATTTATTGCTTATATATGTCCTGTTAGTTTCTTGTTCTAATTAACCTTTATCAAATAAATTTTTACAAATCCTTAATAATTCTTTTTATTTCAGTCAAAAAATATTCATCTTTGAACAGAAGTTAAATCTCATCTACAAATAAATTTGAATTTTCAGAATTTTCACGACCATCATCCTCATCATCTCCCACATATTCACCTTGAAAGAGACTCTCGGACTTTTTAATATATAGGATATTTGCGGGCGGGGGGTGAAAGTAAAAGGTAAGTTAAATTCTTCTATTAAAGAAATATCAGTTTGTTATGATACAAATTCCTAATCTCCGGGAATTCTTTTATCCACTGGAATAGTTCTTTAGATTCTCTTTTCAGGATATGTATATTATATTAATCAGCAAGTTTTATCCGCTCTGATTACTCTTCTATTTAGCTTATTATGTGGTTATTCCAGCAATGAAAATTGCCCAGCTTACCCAGTTGTATTATACATCCGAGAAGAAGATAAACAACTTTGTTATACCGGGCTAATGAAATATTATTGAAAGCCTGATTCGTGTTGGCAAACTGCAAAATAAGATTATAATCATGCTCTGTAATTTTTCCGCAAGATCACGCCTTTTTAAACGGCTTTAAAAAATCATTGATAGTAAATCCGTGAAAATCATCTGCATAAATAGTATTTCACGTGATGTATTCATTACTCAAAAAGAATTTCAAAATAGATAAACCCTGAACTTAAAAAACGAGTGCACCGACCGGGAATTGAACCCGGGCTATTGGCTTGGAAGGCCAAAGTCATGCCACTAGACCATCGGTGCAAACAAACGCTTCTAACATAACGCTTGTGCCATACTATTTTGCTGTTTCTAAGTATTAAAAATATTGATTTTGATTCAAAAAAACGTTTTTTAAAAAAATCCAGAATAACTTCACCAAAAAGATTTTCCGATTGTCAAAAATCTCAGGGAAAAAGTCTTTATGTAAAATTAAGTTAAAATTAAGTCTAAAAATGTGGTTTAAATCAAGTTCAAAATGTAGTTTAATTTAGTTTAAAAATTACGTCTTATTAAGTGTAAAATTAAAAGTTTAAAAAAGCTGAATTTTTTTTTCAGCAGAATTAATATCCGCGAATCTCAGCTTCAATCTTTTCAAGAGCCGCAACGCGCCTGTCAAGTGACGGATGAGTTGCCAAAAGCTCTGTTAAACTTTTCCCGGAAATTGCAGGAATGATAAAAAATGCATTTGCACCCTCAATCTCCTGCTTCTTTTTTGCCGGAACATAATCCATCCTGCCGCTTATTTTCTTAAGGGCGGAGATTAACGCCTGTGGATTTCCTGTAATCATCGCACTGCCCCTGTCAGCCGCAAACTCACGGTAACGTGATAATAAAAGCATAAGAAGAGTTGCAACAATCCAGACGAGTATAGATACAATCCAGATTACAATCCATGCTCCATTGTTCTCTCTTCCGTCAAAAAGATTCATAAACAAAGCATTTTGCATAATCATCGATGCAATCATTGCAATAAAACTTGCAACAGTCATCGTCAGAATATCACGGTTCTTAACATGTGAAAGCTCATGCGCTAAAACTGCCTCAAGCTCCTCGCGGTTTAATGTATTCATAATTGAATCTGTAACCGCAACAACAGCGTGCTTAGGGCTTCTGCCGGTAGCAAAAGCGTTTGGCACAGGTGAGGGCATAACAGCAACCCTTGGCTTGGGAAGACCTGCCTCGTTGCAAAGCTTCTCAACCATCATATGAAGCTCAGGATATTCATCCTCAGCAACAATCCTTGCACGGGTGCTTGCCAGGACAAGTTTGTCTGAGAAGAAATACTGCCCAAATGCAAACAAAAATGCAAGAGCTATCAGGAATATGAAATATCCCGGGAAAAAGAAATTAATTACGCCTATGAAAAACAAATAGACTGCAAGTATTAATATCCAGGTCAGAAAGACCCTGCCTGTAAGACCCCAGTCTCTCTTCCATTTACCAATCATTATAACTTTATTATTTGTAGTACATCGCATAAATATATCCTGACACCGGCAAAGTTCAAACCGCATTTATTCATACAAAAGTACAAATCTGACATTACAGATATGTCTGAAAAGCCAATATTTGTAAGATTTACCTCAACGAGTAAAACCCTCCGCTGACATCAATAAAAATCCGGGGAAGACAGGCATCATAAATCCAAATCAAATAATCTTTTTTCAAATTTAGGTTAAAATAGAAATATTTTATACATATATTCCAGACTATTCATACATGGAGGAAGACAGCGCACCGGAAAAAATAAGTGACGTCGCATATGGAATCTTTGAGATAATCTTAAACAAAGAGTTAAAACAGCGCGGCAGGTACCTTTTCGAACGTGTAAACAGCAATGATAATTTTCTTGAAGAATTCAAAGAGATTTTTCAGAACTTTTCAACAGAATACCAGATGCTTTCCAATGCTCTCATTGAAGAGTTCAAATGCGCAGAAGAAATATACAATAAAATCTGCGAAGGCGAAGGCGTTATTCCATCAAAAACCACCCTCATGTACTGGATTGTTCAGGATGCACCTGACTTTACAATGAGTCCCGGAGACGAAGACAAAGGCGGCAAATGGCTCATATTCCTTGAAAAAGCCGAAGTCGATACAATGTGGGAGAAGATAAGGGATGCAACCGTTCAAAACAGACTTGGGCCCTCATCAAAGGTCTCAACTGCAAAAGAAAACCCCGAATCAAGGGATGAAAGAACTGTAATATATGTATATACCCGCGACTGGGAAGACAAAGACAATGTCATGAAAATAAGAGAGACCCTAAAAGAGCTTGGAGTAGAACACCGCATAGGATACAAAAGAAATATCGAAACATTTCAGGGCGAATACTCACAGGGCGGACGAAAAGTAACATATTACAGCGTTTAAACCAATAAAATTCAAAAAAACACATATTATCAAAAAAAAAATCAGAAAAATTAAAAAACTTAAAAACTAAAAAACGAAGACCAAAATCAAAACCAAGAGATTCTTACACTTCAATAATCTTTAAAGCAGATCTCTTACTTTTTAATTACAAAATAATCACAAATTTTTCTGTGATTAAAAAAATTAAAAATGCTCTGGCGAATAAAAAAATTTCATTCGCAAAAGCAAAAAATAACTATTATGCTTTTCTTTCTTTGTTCTTTGGTCTGAGATTGTCAGAACCACACTTGCGGCATGTCGTTGCACGTTTTGCGTTCCTTGCATTGCATTTCATACAAACCTTTACATCAAGGAGCCTTGCTTCTGCCTCTGGAAATCTTGCCATATCTGTATACCCCTGATAATTTTAACTTCAGTTCTATATACAACGATGTCTGCGGTATTAACAGTTTTGGATAATAAAATATGAGAGGAGAAGATATTGTATTACCCGCAAATCCAGAAAAATTATTCAAAATCAATAACTGACCCTTCAAATATGCTTTAATTTAATACTTTCAGCCGGAAAGGCACAGACGAAAAAAGGCAGGAGATTTTTTTAGCAGGAGAAAAGTTATAAAAAAAGATTTATTTCAGGCTCTGTTTTTCAAAAACCATTCCTTAAATCCCGAAAGTGCACATCCGCGGTGTGAGATTATAGATTTTTCGGAGATTTCAATCTCTGCAAAGGTTCGATTCCCCACTTCAAAGACAGGATCATATCCAAAACCCATCTCTCCACGAGGCGACAGTGTAACCTGACCATCCACCCTTCCCTTAAATACGAATACCCCACTCTCATCGGCATAAGCAACTGCAGTTTCAAAATAAGCGCTTCTGTCATCTTTTTCTTCCATAAGTCTCAAAATTCCATTCATTCCGATTGTGTCAAGAACATATGCCGCATATGCACCTGGAAAGCCATTTAAAGCTTTTATGTAAAATCCGGTATCATCAACAATTAAAGGTTTTTTAAGGATAGAATATGCACAAATCGCCTTTTCTCTCGCAATTTTTTCTACATCATCGCCCTTAATCTCCAAAAGTTCGATCTTTTCATGACCGACACTGGCAATTCCCTCAAAAAAAGATGCAACCTCTTTTGCCTTATTCACATTTCCTGTGACAACAGTTATCTCAAACATTCAAATCTCCTCTTTAATTTTCTTCTTACTTTTAAAAATAAAAAAAATTCTATAAAGCCACGGCTGAAGGCTTCTTCTGGTGCTTTAAAAGAACTTTAAGGTAGAAAAGCGCCCAGAAATAACCTAAAACCCCGCCAAAAATATCGCCAAGCACAATACCATACCATACTCCAAACTGACCCATACCTAAAACAACGCCCATCACATATGCAAATACTGCAATGAATATCAGATTTCTAAACACATTTATGATAAATGATGTTATTCCACGCCCTGTTCCCTGAAATAGCGCTGAAGCCATCATTCCAAGCACAGCAAACGGATAAAAGATACACATCGTCTGTAAAAATCCAATAAATAAAGGTACAAGGTGCACGCTTTCAGGCGAATATGTAAATAATACTGTTATAAAAGGCGCCAAAAACCATGTCGCAACTGATGTTGCAAGACTGATAATAATTCCAATCTTTAATGAAAAATTCAGAATCGTCTTTAAATTTTCAAATTTTCTGGCGCCATAATTTGCTCCGAATACCGATACTGCCGAGGTTGCAATTGCGGCTATCGGAATAATCGCAAACATAACAACACGCCATCCGCCTGTATAGACCGCTACTGCATCTGTTCCTGAAACATCTACTAATATCAGGTTTATTATCACAAGCACAACTGACATTAAGAAGAATTCAAAACTTGCAGGAATTCCGACACCCAAAATATCCTTTAAAATTTTAGGGTTGAAAGAGAAGTTTTCAAGCTTCAGCGAGAGATAAGAGTCCCTCTTTACATAAAACCAGTAGATTATAACCACATTTACAGTAAAGATCGAAATAATTGTTGCCCATGCCGCACCGGCAATTCCAAGACCCATCCAGTAGATCATTACAGGGTCTAAAACCATGTTTAAAACAGCAGAAATTGCCATTGCATACATTGGTCTTTTTGTATCGCCCTCTGCTCTTAGGATTGCATATCCTACATTTGAGAACAAGAACAAAATAGTGCCCAAAAATACGATTTGACCATATATTACTGCCTGTTCTGTTGCGTCACCGGCATTCATCGCAATCATGACAGGTTCGAGTAAAAATATTAAAGGAATTGTCAGAACTAAAGAGAACACCGTTATCATAATAACCGAGTGTACACCTGCATTTTCTGCACCGGCCTTGTCATGTGCCCCAATAAGCCTTGAAATTACTGAAGTCACACCTGCCCCAAGACCGTTTCCAAACCCGATAATTATCATGAAAACCGGCATTACAAACCCGACTGCCGCTAATGCATTTGAGCTGATACCTGAAACCCATACAGCATCAACAAGATTGTAAACGGAAAAAATTAGCATCGCAACAATCATCGGACCTGAAAGGCTGATTATCGCTTTTTTGGGATCTCCGGTTAGAAGAGTCACTCCTTTTGTCATACCGGCCTCAAATTTATTATCCGTTCCGGATGAGGAGTCTGAATTTTTATTTAACATATTTTCTTTTGAATTATCTGACATATAAACACTCTTTATTTAAATTCTAAAGCTATACGCCGGGCACTGAGATCTTCCTGAGTTGTTCGAAACACACTTTTTTTTAAAAACGTTCATGAAACTAAGGTTTCATGCTAACTGTTTCATATAAATAACAAAGTGATTTTCATGGTAAATTCTTGCTCATAAAACAAATGTCTCATACCAACATATCAGGTGATTCACAACGTAATTTTCACAGTAAACTGAAGTATTGTAAAAGCAGATACCTGCTTTTTGTTTTTCCGGGAGGTGATTATTGACTTTTGTATACTGCAAAAAAATTCAGGATTATTGAATTTCAGCGCCCGTTTTTGTTCCGGCGGACTTAATATATATAGAAATTAATGATAATAAAACTTAACAAACATATGCAGTTTAGAAAGAAATTCCGGCAAATAATAAAGATAAAAAATATCAAAACTGCAATCAAATGTCAAAAATAAGTCTCATGAAACAGATGATTTACAATGTAAAATCAAATCATGATTTTCATTAAACATTGTATGAAAAATTTGTTTCATGAACGTTTATTAAAAAAGTTTCATATAAAAATTAAAAAAGTTTCATATAAAATTTCATGTAAATCACAGCGTGATTTTAATTAAAAAGGATGTGCTTTCATAACCAGTTATCCAAAAATTAATCCTGACGACACTCTTCCTGAATTATATGAGAATATAAAAAGCATTCTTAAAAATAAGGGGTTTTTAACAGCCGGTTTTAAAAAAATACCATATGGAATCCAGTTCAAAGTTATCTTCGATAAAAATGAAGAAATTTTAAGAATATACAAAAATAAAATTGGAAACACCACTTTTGATCTATCACAGGTTAAAAAACCGGAGTCTGCTTCACGCTTAAAAGAAATTTTAAATCCACCACCAGTGATGAAAGTCACATATCCAAAATCGGCAACCACTGCCAAAATAAAATCAGAATCAGCTTTCAAATACAATAAAAATTATTCAGATGAAATGAATGGTAAAAAAACCGCTAAAATGACTGTTGAAAAAACTAATGAAAAAAAAGATACCAGCCGGACAGGAAATACAGGCATTCCCCCTGAGAATCTTCCCTTCCCTCTTATTGGTACAGATGAATCAGGAAAGGGGGATTATTTCGGGCCGCTTGTTGCCGCCGGAATGTATGTCGATGAGAATACAGCAGTTTTTTTAAAAAAAATTGGTGTTAAAGACAGCAAACTTTTAACTGATAAAGAAATATTGGTGATTGCAAAAAAAATCAAAGAAAAGTGCCATAATTATTATTCAGTAATTGAGATATCACCTGAAAGGTACAACCGGCTTTATGAACAGTTCAGGAGCGAAAACAAAAACTTAAACACACTTCTTGCATGGGCACATGCAAAGGCAATTGAAGAGGTTTTATCTAAAAAGGAATGTAGGACTGTAATTTCGGATAAATTCGGAAACGAGAGATATATCCTTTCAAAACTTCAGGAAAGAGGAAGAAAAGTAAATCTTATTCAGGTGACAAAGGCAGAGAGAAACATAGCAGTTGCCGCGGCATCCATCCTTGCAAGGGACAGATTTTTGGAAAAATTAGAAAAACTCTCGAAAAATGCAGGATTTACTCTTCCAAAGGGAGCATCAGATTCAGTAATCTTCGCAGGAAAAAGAATTCTTAAAGAGAAAGGAGAAAAAGGTCTTTTAGAATTTGCAAAAGTTCATTTCAAAACAACCAAAGAATTAACAAAATAAATGATTCATCCAAAATACATGAATTTTCAAAACCAAAACTAAAAGAGGCTTTCTTCAAACTCATTTTTCAATGATTCCTGAAAATTCAGGGGTATATTTTCAAACAATAGTGAATATAAGACCCTGTCGTGAAAAGAATCTTTATAATTCCAATATTTTTCCTGATTACACTCTTTTAAAAAACCGCACTTTTCAAGAATCCTGCAGGAAGCCGTGTTTTCTTTTGCGCAGTCAGCATTAATCCTGTATCCGCCGCATACAAAAAAAGCGTAGTAAACCAAAAATCTGCATGCTTCAAAGCCGTAACCCCTCCTCCAGCAGATATCATCAAGCTGATAAGCCGCAGTATATGACCCCTCGGAAAAGTCAACCGGGAGCAGGGCACACTGACCAACAAAATGACCGGAAATCCTCTCTCTTATTGTAAAGATGTGGGTTTTCAATTGATTTTTGGCCTTAATGTCATTCTCCATAGCATCTATTAGCGGCTCGAAATATTTTCTTGTCATATCTGAAGAGTTCGGCCCAAAAAACAGCCATTTGCATACAGATTCTTTCTCAAGCATCCGAGATACAGGAAATATATCTTCACCAGTCATATATGAAAATGAAAGAGTCTCTCCAAAATATGCATTTTTCATAGAAATCAACACCTCTAAAATTTTATTCATCTGATGAACAATAAAATACACGAAAACAAATTCTCCAAAACAGGGGTATTTCTCACCAAAGGCAGTCTTTGGTTGAAAAATTATTAAAATTTGTGTTTTTCCCCCTAAGATCATCTGATTTTTTAAAATCAGATATGTAACAGGATATTCTAATTAAAAAATTGTGGTATAAAAAGGTTTTTTCAGGATTCTGCTGGAGATGTACCCTCAGGCATAGCCCTGTTACCTAAAGGCCCAAGAGCATCTTCAAGCTCCTCAACAGTTACTCCAAGTTCTGATGCAGCCGCATCCAGATCAACCTGTAATTTTCCCTCTATATTCCCAAGAACTGTTTCCAGCTCCTCAACAGTAACCCCAAGAGTTTCAGCGGCCATATTCAAATCAGGTCCTCCACGAACATCTCCGGGTTCACCCATGCCTTCAGCATTACCCGTTACATTCATTCCCCCCGGAGGCATTTCTTCACTTCTCATTTCACCAGGGTTAATTCCGGAATCTGCCGGCACTGTTACTTCAGAAGATGATTCTGTCTGTGATGTACATCCCCCTGTAAACAAACAAAAAACAGTCATTGAAACTGCAAAAATTAAAATTATTTTATTTTTAATCTTTTTTTCCATATTATCTCCTCATATCTTTATCTATATTTTTTTTCTGATCCACTACACCTTTTATTTTGGGAAATATTTTCTGATAATCTGATGAATTTATCAGCAGATTCAGATATTCTAAAAATTTCTGACTAGTCACATTTCTCTGACACCCCTATTTTGTTTTTGATGTTTTGTTTTTCTGCAGAATCTTCGAAATAAAATATTTTAATTTCAGCAGTATCGCGGAGGAAATCAATCCTATCCACTTCAACATCAAAAACGTCAAGTCCGGTTCTCTGTTTTAAATCCGCAATCATCTCCTCCTTTCTGCCTGCCTTTACAAATTCTATCTTTTCATACAGAACCTCCTTTTGCATTGGCTCACTTTTAAAGCCCCAGCCGTTTTCAAGAATCCAGATAACAATGATAAGCATCAGGTTTATAGCAATAATTCTGCTGTACTCACCAGATTCAAAAAGCACTGAGTTCAGTATTGGAAGGGCAACCATAACAAAAAGATATGTCATCTCCCTTATCGGGACAGTTTCCGTCCTGTATCTAAGAATGGAAAAAAGGGCAAAAAGTCCAAAACCTGCACCTATCGAGAGTTCTATGCTGGTGAAAAGGCCCATTATAAAATATACTATCGCATTGAATGCAAGAAATGTAAATATGAAGTTGTGCCCGCTTTTTTTCGGATAGTAGATGAATCTTATAATTATAAACGCACTGATGAAATTAAGGACAAAGCCTGCAATCAAAAAAAGAGTTGAATCTGTCAGCACAACGCCTCACCTCCGGATAAACGGGAAAGGTAAATCAGATTTGGCTTGAACCGGTTGTGCTTGAGATTTTCATAGAGTAGAGAGACCCCGATGCAGTACTTCGAAAAGCTTCTCTTCCGGATGCCGGAGTACTGCAACACAGAGAGTGCTTTTGAATCTGTTGGATTTTTGCCGCTTTTTACTTCAGCAATCACAACTCCCGACAATGATATTCTCTTATCACAACTGCTGAATGTCAGGCCAAAATCAAATGTCATTCTCTCATCGTAATTCTTTGATACAAGAGTAACCCTTGAATATTCTGTTGTCATAACCGGATGAAAATCATGATAGTCATATGGAAAGTTGGTTTTCAGAAACAAATCCTGCTCTTCTTTTGGAAGTATTCCGGATTCACTGGTTCCAATACGCCTCTTTATCGTAACTCCGGTGTTTTTCTTTTCCTTAATCTCCACATAGCTCTCACCTGAAGAGAGATAACGGCGGGTTCTTAACTTGTAACGGTTCAGCTTTCCGCTGTGGTGCTGATTATAGGTTATAAAGGAATTGTCATCATAATAGACAGTTTCATAACCGCTTAATGTACAGCCGTCAACATTAAGGATTCTATAATCCTCTGACAATCCAGGGATTATTCCCATGAAATCCTCAAATTTCATCAGATATTTTGATTCCCGCCTGCTCATGAGACTGGCATCAGATTTTTTCAGTTCATCAAGGGTTATTTCTTCATATTTTTTTGTTCCGGATAAAATATTACCTAATATATTATTTGTACCATATTGGTTTTTTCTTGCTGTTGGTTCCATATTTAAATCCCCACATTATTGGTTTTTTGCTATTTTTCAGAGATAAATGCCATAACCGCATTATTACGGCTGTAAGAATGATCTATTAATTCATCCAGTGACTCAGTGAAATCATTCGGGCTGTTCAGATGTGAATAACCTTCAGTTTCACCTTCCGTGCCTGTTACATAAGGTTCAATCATAGAATGATAGCGGGTATATAACTCCTCCATCTTTTGAGGTTCAAATGATTCAGTTGCCACCATTTCCAGATATTCAATATATTTTTCATAATAAACCGGATCATCAGCCAGATATCTAATCAGGGGCCATTCATCCCCTGCATCATCAAGGCTAAGAGAAAGAGAATTTCCCATACCTCCTCCTTTATTGCCACCCATACCCTGACCAAAATCATCCTTGTTTTCTTTAGTTAAAACTCCTGCCGGGGAGATATTTTCAGGCATATTCATCTGCATTTCTCCTGCAGAACTACCAGGAATTTCTCTCAGCAGGCCCTGTTTTTCTCCTGGGAAATCGGCAGAATTATCACTCATGCCACCTCTCAGTGCATAATTATTATCCCATGGTATCCAGGTTATTTTGCCATTAGATGGATCTGTATAGAGGTAGAAATTCCGGCAATTTCCGCCATATGTATCCCAGTTTTGGATAACAGTGTTTGTTGCCAGCCATCTGAGGAATTCATCAACATCAAAAACCGATTCAAGCTCTTCTCTCCACTCTTCCGAATTTTGTGTTCTCAGGTCGGAATTTAAAATTTCATATAATGATTCGACATCACTCCAGTCTGCCTCATCCTCATTTGTCTTCTTCTCAAAGGCTTCTGTATCAAATGTTCCTTCAATAAATGTTGCTCCCTGTCCCTGCGGTTTGTAGACATTTCCTGAGTCACCTTCAAACTGGGTTTCAATTACAGTATCTTCAATACTTTCGACCATTGTGTAAAGGCCAAAATATACTGGACCTTCTCCGAAATCAACATAAACTCTGTAAAATGCCGTATAAGGTGCAGGAACACCTGATTCACGGAATATTTTGGGCACTATCATATCACGCATCAGTGAGTCATCACCATAGGCGCTCTGAAGATTTAATTCATCAAAACCATAGAATCTCTGGTTTTTTATTGCCGGATTTTCATCCTCAAATTTGTCAAAGTTTAATTTGAATGATATCTTGCCACTCCCTTTACTCCATGATTCTCTAAGAGACATCTGTCCTTTAAAGCGAATACCAACATCCTCCCATTCAAGATTTTCAAATGTGACATCAGATGTAACATAGACTGGTGTTATTTCATTCTCCATTCCGTCTTTACCACCATTAGACATTTCCTGAGCCATAACTCCGCTGATGTTACGATTTTGAGCATTTAAATTCTCTAAATTAATTTCCGTACTTCCATTTCTCTCACCCGTATTCGGGCCATGCATACCTGAAGTTCCAGAAGTTCCCGATTCTCCGTAAATTTCAGTCATATTGTCCAGCATCATCTGCCAGTTTTCAGGAGAGATTTTAATGTTTATGACCTGAACCTCATCGTCAGGAAATACGGTTGAGTAGTCCGGGTTTACATTGCTGCCATGCGACAAATTGTCTTTATTCCATGAAGGTTCTTCAGCTGTTATTTCATCCCCGTTTCCGGCATCAACGCATCCACAGCTGAAAATCAGCAATACAAATAAAAGAAGTGACAGTGTAAAAATGAAATATATTCTTTTAAATGTCAGGATGTTTACAGTCCTTGCCTCTTCTTCAAAATTTTTCTGATTTTTTAGATCTGTCTTCATATCTATGTATACTTTATTTTACATTATGTTATATCAATGATACATATACACATGGTTAAACCAGAGATAGATCTATTTGCTACTGCTAAGTACTATCAGTCAGGGATCATTGCATTATTTTTAATATCATCTGCATTTTCAGCCAGTTCAAATACATCTAAAAATTCAGTTTTTATTTTGGAAAGGCAAATTCAGCAAAAAAAGGCTCTTCGTCAGATCGTGTGGGTAGTTATTACAACTTCTACTGAATCATCCGGGTTTTCAGCAGGATTATAACACATTCCTTAATCTAACTGATCAATTCCTGAGATTTCTGGCTGAATTGCTGATCCAACTGATTAAATTTCACCCATTCAAAACAGCGAAGAGCCTAAAAAAACGCGTTTATATTTTTGCAGTAAATTTGGGGTATTATAAACCCTAAATTTAAGGCATTTTGTTTAATTTCAGGAAATAAAATTAAGGTCCGTTCATTAATCTAAATTGAGGAGAAGAATCTCCTCTGTTATACAATTCAAAAATAATTTTTTAAATTTACCTTTTGTTTTTTGCGCTTTCTTATCTTCTCTTCTGATTCTTTCCGGACTGTACCTGTGCAGGTGCTGATTCCTTTGATTTTACTTCGTTTTTAAAGTTCTTTCCTTCTGATTTCTGGTTTTTTGCCATATGATATCATACTCAGATTAAGTATATACGCCTTTTGCCTATTAAAATATATAAATTAAAATAATATGGCTTTTGATGATTGTAAAAAGAAATATTTAAGCTTCTTTTGATAAATTTGACATTATAATTCAATGGAGGTATCTTGCTCTTTGTTTTATCTCCAAAACACGCTCCAATACTGAGTCTGCATCCACAAATGCTGATTTATAACCCTCAGAAAATGAAACTGCCAGATTATCATGTCCCGGTGCTGTACTCTCAAGAGTCTGGAAAAATACATGAACATCCACCCCGCGCGACTCAGTCTCGGAAGAGATGTAAGACAGGCCAAAATCAATGAGATAACAGACATGACCGCTTTTACCCCCCACAATAATATTTGAGGTTGTAAGATCGCCATGGATTATTCCGCATTTGTGAAGACGTCCAACCAAAATTCCGGCATTAAAGACATTATCATCTGTTAAAACAAGTTTTAGCATATCACCTTTGATATTTTCCATCACAAGGCTGTCATCTGTGACATCTTTTATTATTGGTGTTAAAACGCCGCCTCTTCTTGCAAGCGAAATCACTCGTGCTTCGGCACGGGTTCTTTCTGCAATAAGTTGCCGGTCAAGCTCTTTATTTCTATATCCCTTTGAAAGCCGGCGCTTTACTACATAGTCGTCACCCAAAATTGTTACAACAGCCTCTGCACCCCGTGCAGTTCCGTTTTCAATGAGATTTGCCTTTCCATAGCTGATATCTCCGGTATCACGGCGCCATAAAACACTGACATCATCTGAGCGGTATGAAGGATTAACACCGGAATTTTCAACCGGAATTGTCTGGCCGGCCTCAAGCATGATTTTTCCGGTATAAGCAATCATTGCACCGTTGTCGCCGATGAACTTTTTTTCAGGAACAAAAAATTCAGCACCTCTCTCCTCACACATTACAAGAAGCATCTCTCTTAAACGCTCATTTGCACCGACACCCCCGACCAGCAAAACCTCATTCTTTCCGGAATGGGCAAGGGCACGTTCTGTCACCTCAACACACATTGCAAAGGCAGTCTCCTGAAATCCGGCGCATACATCTTCAATTGGTGCTTTACAGTCCTTTGCGGCCGACATCAGACCGGAAAACGCAAGATCCATTCCCTTAACAGTATAGGGTAAGTTTACAGGAGAGCCTTTTTTTGCATAATTTTCAATCAGAGGACCGCCGGGATGTGGAAGACCACGGCTTCTTGCAAACTTGTCAAGGGCATTTCCAAGGCCGATATCCAGAGTTTCTCCAAAAATCCTGTACCTTGATTTTAAAAATCCTAAAACCTGCGTGTTAGCTCCGCTTGCGTACAAAACTATTGGATCATCACAGCCACAGGTATGCCTCCCGATTTCAACATGCGCAACGCAGTGGTTAACGCCTATTAAAGGAACGTTTAGTGCAATAGCAATTGAGCGTGCCGCGGTTGCAACAGTCCTGAGGCATGGCCCAAGACCCGGACCCTGTGAAAAAGCAACTCCTGAAATATCTTTTAAATCAACATCCAAAAGAGCCTTTGAGACAACATCCTTTAAAACGGCGGCATGATGCTGTGCGGCCTCACGGGGATGAATACCACCATTTGGCGGGCTATATGGATTTGAATGCAGGGAGATTAACTCCTCTCCAAAAACAGCGGCACTGAGGTTCCACGCTGTCCCCTCAATACCCAGTATTTGCCTACTTCCAGGCATTATTACTTATTTGTTGAATTCTGTATATCCGCACTTGCCGCATGCAACACGATCGCTGTGCTGTGCCATGAATACACCGGGACCGCAGCGTGGGCAGTTTCTGCGCTGTGCTACAGCCTTGTCGCCCTCAACCTTGTACATGGATGAGCGTTTAACAGCAGATTTTGTCTGTTGTTTCTTTGCCGCCATGACGCCTCAGGCCTCCGCTTCTTCAGATTTCTCTTCTTCAGCATGACAGCGTTTGACAATATAATCAAGCTCGGTTGCCTTAAGATCTTCTACGTTCTCGTAAATACGTGCAGATGCAACAATTTCCTGCTTTCCAAACTCGCCCTCAAGTGAATCAACAACACAGTTTGCCATATTCACATTGCGAAGTGCGCAAAGCTTTCCCATTATCTCTTTTCTGGAAGGTGTTGCGCCTTCGTATTTAAGAACAAAATCAAGCTCTGTGCGGTTAAGAAGCTTGTTTTCCTCATCTCTTATAAATTCGAAGTCCATCGATATCCCTCAAATATTGTCCACATATTTATTTAAAACCAACAGCCTGACAATTATATAAATTTATAAAAAAATTCAGATCAAACCTGAACAAAAAGTGAAAAAAGTTCTTCTGCACGTTTTTTTGAGGCGGAATCAACAATTCTGACTACAACACCCTCACACGGCTGTCCGTATAACACTGCGCTCTTCTCAGACAACATCATTACAAGCGGAATTACCGCCAAATCCTCTTCTCCCTCAACATGCACAAGTGCTGGTGAATTATCAACACCTGTACGAAGCGCACAGATAAGCTCTTCTGTAATAAACCCGGCAGGATTTTTTACCTCAATTCTTTTTACAGGCAGAAGAGGTGTACATTTGCAGGGTTCACGCATTGTATTTCCGTCAATCACCGAAAGCTGTGGGACAATGCCCTTTCGTCTTAAGTTTCTTGTGACGACATCGCCAACAGCATATATTGGCGCATCACCAAGGTATTTTAAGGCACTGTCAATGTCAGGAAAAAGAGCACCAAAAGGCTCTTTAAACTTAACTCTCTCAGACTCCGGAAGATACCACATACTTTCTAGCGTACTTTTAAGGCATACCGTCCGGGCATGTCAATATTCATCTTTTCTGCAATTTTTGATCTTTTTGGATCGACAATATATAGATATCCGGTCCAGTCATCGCTTAAATTTGAGCTTCCGCAGGTAACACACGATTCTCCGTCAACTACATGATGACAGTTTCTACATACACGAACCTGCTTCTTACTCCTTGGCGGCATCTGCTTTTGCTCCTTCAAGCTCATCTGTTATCCATGATTCAGTACCAAGACCCGCCTGCCTCATAGTAAGACCAATCTTACTCTCACGCGGATCACGCTCGGAAAGACTCAGTGAAACAACACGGGCACGGACTCCGTCTCCCACTGCAATCTGGCGCTTTGATTCCTGACAGATAAGTCTTGCATTCTTCTCATCGAAATTGATGAAATCATCACTTATCTGACTGACGTGAAGCATCGCATCAATTGGTCCAAGTGAGACAAACGCTCCGAAGCTTGTTGTTTCAACAACCTCTCCTTCAACAATCTCCTGCATTGAAAGGCGAAGAACTACTGCGTCAAATTCGACATAGTAATAGACTGCACCATCACTCGGAATAATATCGCCTTCACCCACGGCATGGATTTCAGTGACGGCAATGAAAATGCCGATATCCTTGTCAATACTGCCCTCAAGCTGTTTTTGAAGTTCATCGAGGACAACAACACTTAAGTCCTCTCCAAGGCGGGTCGGCGGGACACGCACCTTGTCCTGAAGTCTCATCTTATAATACATCTTTAATTCACCATTCTGCCTGTAAATTCAGCCTCTGATTATCTCCAGAGTCTTTTGATTTCTAAGTACTATCACATCAATATTATTTTCAAGAAGCTTATTTTTAAGCCCCCTGTCGTTGGTCAGAACCATACAGTCCATCTCTTCTGCGGTCTTTACAATCATATCATCGACAGGGATACTGCTTTTGACATTATCGATAACAGTGCACCGGCGCGACAATGAGAGGCCAACCCGTGCGGCTGACGCATCCCGTCCGCGACCGAGGGAAAGACCTTCAAGTTCTGCCACAACGCCTTTTATTGTTACCGGATCAAACGATCCTACAAGATTCTCCGTTTCAGAGAATATGTCAACTCCGAACTGTCCGGGAATCATCAGTGCGTTTGCATCGAATAATACTTTCACTCTACCAGAGTTCCCATTCCGATAAGACGCCAGCGTCCGCCGACCATCCTGCTGATAGCGATTCGTGAGCCGACCGATACACATACCGGTCTTTTTAGAACAACTTCAACAATATCCTTCTTTGTGTTTATTACAACACCTACTGTGACTGCTGTTCCGACGGAGAGCATTAAGGGCTCTTTGTGCCTAAGAGGTTCGATTGTAAATTCATCATCAGCGCCGACAACCCTTTCCATTAAGGAAACACTAAAGGAAAGTTTATCCCAGACTGGGGGAAGTTTTCCGGGGTGTCCTGCAACCTGTCCTGCAAGTGCATCGCTTTTGGTGATGGCTGGATCAAGCTTTGTTCCGATCCCTAACAGACCACCAGGGGTTGCCTCAGGGACCTTCTTTGTTCCGGCGTTGATTGTCGTTACTTTTGTAGTTATAGGCTCCCAGTGTATCTGATTTTCAGCCTCCACTTTTCTGCCGGGGCGAATCTCAATCTCATCACCCTCCAGAAAAATCCCGTGTGTAAGTGAACCGCCGATAACGCCGCCTTTTACATCACGCCAACTGCATCCGGGTTTGTTTATATCAAAAGATCTTGCAACAAGCATCAGCGGATCATCGCTTGGATTGCGTTTTGGAGATGGAATATATTCGTCTATTGCAGACAAAAGAGCTCCGATATTTATGCCCTTTTGAGCAGATACAGGGATAACAGGCGCATTTTCAGCAATTGTTCCCTTAACGAACTTTTTTATCTGTTTATAGTGAGCAAGTGCCTGTTCCTGTGATACAACATCAATCTTATTCTGTACTATTATGATATTTTTAATTCCAACAAGCTCAAGAGCCATCAGGTGCTCTTTTGTCTGAGGCTGTGGACATTTTTCGTTTGCCGCAATTACAAGCATTGCACCGTCCATGAGTGCCGAGCCTGAAAGCATGGTTGCCATTAAAGTCTCATGCCCTGGTGCGTCAACAAATGATATTGTCCTGTACGGCTCGCATTTTCCGCCGCAGTTTTTGCACTCCTCTGTTGTTGAATATGATTCCTGACCTTCACAGTCTGTGCATTTGTATATTGTTGCGTCAGCATATCCAAGACGGATGGATATACCACGCTTTATCTCTTCGCTGTGCCTGTCAGTCCATTGACCTGTGATTCCTGAAACTAGAGTGGTCTTGCCATGATCCACATGCCCTACAAGACCAATATTAACATCGGGGACTAATTCGCCGCTCACTACTTCTCAAACCTCCTTATAAATATATGTCAACATTACTTATACCTGCTCTGTGATAGTAAAACCAGAGAAAAAACAGTACAAAAATGCAAATGTTCTGTATATATTTATAATCAGGTAATCAATAAACTTTGGTATGGATATAAAAAGAATTTAAAAGGCCGGCCAAATTGCTCTGATAGTCAGATAAAAGAGCATATGAAAATTCCTGCATGTAATATATAGGGAAAATACTATCTAAATCAACTTTTCTTAACACTACAAAACACATTAAGTAAGAAACAATTATAACAAATGACACAAAAAGTAAAACTGTATATAAGCAGGAACATTTCCTGGGAATCAGGACTGTTTTTGTAGAGATTTAATTTTGGTGATTCAATATGGTACACGAGTCAGATCTTTCAAGAATAGGAATATCACTTCCTAAAAATCTTCTGGACAAATTTGATGAGATTTTAAACTGCCGCGGATATTCATCGCGCTCTGAGGGTATTCGAGATGCAATACGAAGTTATATCACTTATTATCAGTGGATGTCGGATGTGCAGGGAGAAAGGCAGGGTGTCATCACAATGGTATATGATCATGAACACCGTGGTCTTCTTCAGGTGTTAACTGATATTCAGCACGACAATCTGAAAATAATTCAGTCATCACTTCACGCACATGTAAGCCACGAAAAGTGCCTCGAGGTCATTTTGGTCCGTGGTGATGCCGGAGAAATTAAAAAGATTGCCGAGACTTTAATGGCGCAAAAAGGCGTTGAATCAGTTAAACTAACAACAATACCTATAGAACCGCACCAGCATTAAAAGACCTGAAAAAAACATAAAATACCTGAAACAATTAAAGAATTAAAGACCTGAATAAAGACCAGTAATTATTCAAAAATTATTCAAAACAATTATTCAAAAAAAGAAGCATTAAAGTATGAAAAAATATTTTTTACAGGCTTAAAAGCCCCATATTTTTTATTTCCCCGGACTTATCCGGCGCCAACGCCTGTTACATCATCAAAGGCATCTTCTAAGTCCTTTGAACTTAAGTCTTCAGCTCTGTTTAATCTCTCAATATCTGATATTTCTGTGCGCTCTTTCTTCTCTTTTAGAGACCTGGCAGGAATTAACATATCAGCCCTGTAAAAAAGCTCTGTCGAATCAAGCTTTGCAAAAGTATAGCCTTCTGAATTTGAAATTTCCACAATTTTTCCGGTAGTTCCTGTCCTTGGGTACCTGACAACTGCACCTATAGACAATTCATCATCCTGCATATCTGATAATTTTGTGTGCGTCTAAAATATAAACATTGGGCGTCTAAAAACTTCTGCAATGAATGCCATCCCGATTAACAGGGTAAAAAAAGAATACAAATGCGGTACACAAAGGGCAGTTGAGCCCAAAAAGACCCTTGACAAAATAAGACCGTTAATGGAGGAGATAGGCGTTGTTGACGTCTTTGAAACAACCGACAATGACAGAACAAAAATTCCGGTCTTTTCAGCCATAAGACCTGCCGCGGCATGGGGCGGCACAAAAATAAACTATGGCAAAGGCGTAACTTCTGATGAGGCCAAAGCATCAGCAATGATGGAGGCAATCGAGCGCTTCAGTGCCGAGTACCGTGGCGAAAGGATGGAATTTGCAAGCTATGAACAGCTGGGATTAACAAAGGCACTGGATCCAAAAGAACTTATTCTGCCACGTGAGATGCAAATCGGAGAAGAGACACACTGGATATTGGCATGGGATCTTTTAGGTGAAACTGAAATGCATGTTCCTGCAAATGCTGTTTATCACCCATATGATCCTCTGGGAATGGCCCAACAGCTTTTCAGAAGTGACGCGAACGGACTTGCTGCAGGAAATGTCAGAGAAGAGGCAATACTTCATGCAATGTATGAGGTAATCGAAAGAGATGCCCTAAGCTGTGCCGAAAAGAACAGATTCCTTGGCAAAAGACTTGTAATTGATACAGAAGGCCCTCTTTTAAATCTTTTAAATAAATTTGAGGATCAGGGAATTATTATTCATCTCTGGTACATTGACGGAAAAACAGGAGTTCATACAGTCGCCGCTGCCGCGGATGATGAACTGACAAAAGACCCACAGATGCTTGTAATAGGTTCAGGTTCGCATTTAAGCCCTGAAATTGCCGCATTTCGTGCCCTGACCGAGGTTGCACAGAGAAGAGGGCGAAATATAAGAGGAGATATTGAGAACAAAAGCCGTGTTGCAATTGTTGAAAAAGCCGGATATGAAAGGCTTAAAAGAATAAACAGAATCTGGTTTGAAGAGGCCAAAGACGAGGTAAAATTCTCAGAAATTCCTGATAAAAGCACAGATTTTCTCGATGAAGACTTAAAAATCATTTTAAAAGATCTTGAAGAGCACACAGACAGTGTCTTTGTAGCAGATCTCTCCAAAACAGAGATTCCGGTTGTAAGAGTGATAATACCCGGATTTGAAGTTTCATATACCGATTCATCAAGAAGGAAAAAATAAACTGCCTCCAAAAAAATAAGAGGAGAAATACTTATAAAAACTTATAAAATTGTAAAATTGTAAAATTGTATAAAAAAAAGATTTTAGCCGGAAAATCAGGCATAAACCAAAATTCCGGCTGACATTATATTTTTATCGTGAAGGTTTTCCTTAAATCCTTAATCACGTGGACCTTAATTTATAACCTCAGTTTATTTCCTTAATTTAGACTTAATTTTCATACCTCAGTTAATATAAAGACCGTTTAGGACGGAATCCTCACTAACTGAGAATGTTTTATCAGTTCCCTGTATTCTGTAATCGCCAAGAGCTTTTACTCCATATTTATCGCCGGTTGTTGAATAAGGAACTACAAATTCACCGTCAATGCTTTTCTGCCGGTATGTAAACTCCCTTCCCTGATCTGTCTTCAGAGGTATTTCTATAATACCCTCGCCTTTTATGTGTGCACCTGACACGTACTCAAAGGTCTTGACATAACTTAAGAATCCGCCACTGTTTAAGACATTTGTCGGGGATTCATGAATCAGACGGTAATTTCGAAGTGCAGGAACTTCTGCTGTCGGACTGAATAGATCAGAGTTTAAGATAACTGCGCCTGTTCCGGCTTTTTTATCTGCATTAAAGGCATCGACTTTTTCTTTTGCCTCATCATAAGTCATCTGGGCTGCAGTAGATATAACCGGAATTGAAATTCCATATTGTGCTCCTGAAGCATACTCAATATAATACACAAGGCCGGGCTCTGCCATTGAACCGTCAAAGTTGTGCAGTTTTGAGATCATTGTGTTGTAGTATCTTTCATTGTTCAATGATACAGAGCTAAATGACCCGTCCTGCCCTATCATCGCAAGATTCTGCATATATGGTGCATGCATAAGTTCAGGATTGTACCATGTAGACATTGCCCAGAATTTTGTTGTATCCATCTCAATATCTGTAATCACATAGCGTGTATCAAGATTATCTAAAATTTCATTGGACTCTGATTCACTCTCCTGAATAAAGAAAGCCGCAGAACCCAGATTTCCTGCAACACCTTCCTGGAACGGATTTGCATTCGGCGGCCTTTCTGCAATAAATGTTATCCAGTGCCCGTAATCCCACCATGTCATAACACCATATGACTCTTCGGGATTTTCATATGAATCGCGGCTGTAAACTGCATAATAGTCAATTCCGGTTTCAGGTGTGTTTTCACCAAGCCATTCGAGCGATTCCTGCCAGTCAGGAGTCATTCCGCCATTTTTCATCACAGACGCTGTTGCAATACCAATGTCTGCAGAGGAATAAACAAAAAATACTGCAAGAACTATTGCAAGTATGGCAACAAGTGCATTCAAACTGTTTGCTGAAGGTTTTTTAGGCAACGGTTGTTTTTTCTTATCTGACTTTTTCTTAGCCTTTGATGAAGATTCAGCCGGTGCCGGTGTAGATTCAGCCGTTTTCGAATTCTTTTTTGTTTGTGGTTTTGATTCATCTGTTTTTGATTTTTCAATATTTATTCCGGCATACGAGAGCAAATCCCGGCCTCCGAATTCAAGCGCCCATGCAACAAATACAGCGCCAAGAATGGCTATGTTTGCGGCCAGATAATATTCATACCTCACCTGTATTGTTGTGGAATATAATGTTACAAAAGACCAGATAATAAGGAAAAGGTATGCCTGGCGGGACTCTTTTAAAAATTTCCATGCACAGACAATAAAACCAAAAACAAGCAGTATCATTCCATAACTAAAAGCCTGCCATGCGCTTTCTATATCCCAGTGCCTTGCCTCCTGAATTGTTGTAAGCGTTGCTGTATACCCAAAAAATGAGCTTAATCCTGATACAAAAAATGAGAAAAACTCAGGAACAAAAAACATCATAAAGACAATTCCTGCAACAACAAGACCTGCAAGTGCCCCGATATAATATGAAAAGGATTTCTCTTTTAATCCCTTCTCAATTCCAAAAAGAACAAGTGTTGCAATAATTATTGCAAGGTATGCAACAATATGCCCCATTGAATATCTTGCCATGCTCATGCCTGCATGGTGAATTCCGATTAATAAAAAGCCGGCAATTGCAACTAAAAACGTTACAACATTCAATAAAACAAGATATTCTGTTGATTTCCCCTTCAGCCTGTCCCATATGAACTGAAGACCTGTATATAAAGATGCAATCAGTGCAAAAAGAATCATTGTCGGCATGTTGGAAACGCCGATTACATATGCAATTCCACAAAAAACAGCAATTATTGCAGGAACTTTTAATGATTCAATGGATTTGAAATCAACTGGATGCTCTCTTATGTATGAAAGATAGTAGATGTATAAAAGACAGAAAAGCGCTCCAAACAATACTTCTGCTATGTGGTGGTCCACAAATCCAAAAAGCGAGCGATAGACATACTGTCCGGCAATAGTGGCTGTAAAAAGAGCTGCAATAATGCCGGTCTTCCAGTCAGAAACCTTTTCTCCTACAAGATACATCAAAGGCACCATTACCGCGCCCATAAGCGGCGGAAGCCAGGATGCCACATACATTATCTCAGGTCGTGTCGATGCACCGGAGAGGAGGCACATTACAGCGCCAATAATCGGAAACATCGGGCCCCAGAAGTTGTCTGTTCCGTAAGGGTAGTAAGTCATAGGATCAAACCAAGGATATGAAAGGGGGTTTTCCACAATAACCTCTATCAGCCTCAGATTGTACCATGGATCATTTCCTAAAAGGTTGACACCGGCGACTGATACAAGTCCTTCTGACGGAATCATCCTGACCCAAAGGGCAAATGCTGTAAAGACAGCCAAAAGCCCTAAAATTATATAATTCCTGTATTTTGAAAATTCAGATAGATTCATGCACTATTCCTAAAGTTAATATCTTTATTTAAATCTATTATAGATTTTTATCAAATCTGAAAAATCCGCAGTCAAGACAATCTTTCATAAACAAAAAAATTATTCAGAAAACCGGTCATCAACAAAATCATATTAACCATAGTTTTCAAATAAACTGGTATTATATGTGTGGAATCGCCGGCCAGTATGCCTTTTTAGGTCACAAACCTGACAAAAAACTCCTGAATGATATGTCACAGTCTCTTATTCACAGAGGCCCTGATGATTCAGGAGTATATATTAGTGATAAAGCAGGGCTGATTCACAGAAGGCTTTCAATAATTGATCTTTCTTCTGAAGGAAAACAACCGATGTCAAACGAAGATGAGACATTATGGCTTGTATTCAACGGCGAAATTTACAATTACCAGGAGTTAAGAGAAGAACTAAAAGGTTATGGGCACATATTCAGAACAAAAACCGACAGCGAAGTAATTATCCATGCATTCGAGGAATGGGGTCACAAATGTCTTGAAAGATTCAACGGCATGTGGGCTTTTGCAATATGGGATGAGACAAATAATGAGCTGTTTTGTGCCCGCGACAGAATAGGGATTAAACCTTTTTACTATTCATATACAGATGAGGGTCTGATATTTGCATCAGAGATAAAGGCGCTTTGCAAAAATCCTAAAACAGGTGAGAGAGTAAACGAGGCGAAATTTGTAACTTTCTTAAAATGGGGTCTTTCAGACTACGATAATGAAACTATGTTTGACGGAATTTTTCAGCTTTTACCTGCTCATTTCATGAGAGTTTCAAACGATACTGTGGAGATTGGAAAATACTGGAATACAAAGCCTTCAAAAGATGCAGTTTCTAAGAATATCTCAGATGAAGAACTTTCAAATACTTTCCTTGACCTTCTTCGTGACTCTGTGAAACTGCATCTAAGAAGCGATGTTTCTATAGGAACATGCCTTTCAGGCGGCCTTGATTCATCAACAATTACAGCCCTTATAAACGAGATTAAAAAGGATGAAATTTCCAAAAGTCTAAATAAAAGACCTGAGGAGAGAAATTCATCCCAAAAAACATTTTCCGCTGTTTTTTCTGACAAAAGATTTGATGAGAGTGATTTTATAAAGACTGTAGTAAATTCAGCAGATGTTGATGCACACTACATAAGTCCCAACCCAAAAGAGCTCTGGAGCGAGATTGACAACCTCATATACTCAAACGATGAGCCGTTTATGCAGTTAACTCTTTACTCACAATACTGTGTGATGAGAGATATCGGAAAAAATGTTAAGGTAGTTCTTGACGGCCAGGGTGCAGATGAGATGCTTGGCGGATACATTGCTTACTTTTACTGCCACATAAAAGATCTGATGATAAAAGGGCACATAATAAAAGCACTGTCCGAAGGGTTTGGAATACTAAAAAACCACAGGAGTTTTGTTAAATATGCAACAGGCCAGTTTTTTATCCGCAAAAAAAGAAGAGGACTTATCAGGGGAGATGAGATTCCCTTAAAAAGATACCAGGGAAGTCTAAACGAGGCTTTGGACAGTGATCTTAAAGCTACAAATCTGCCATATCTTCTGCACTGGGAAGACAGGACTTCAATGGCATTTTCGGTTGAGGCAAGAGTGCCATTTTTGGATTACAGAGTTGTTGAATTTTTAACCTCACTTCCTGCTGATCAGAAGATAAGAAAAGGTGTTACAAAATACATCTTAAGAAAAGCAATAAAAGGAATTGTTCCTGAAGAAATACGCTGTAGGATGGATAAGAAGGGCTTTTCAACACCTGAAGAGGTCTGGATGAAAGAGGACTTAAAAGAAGATATTCTTAATGTCATAAACTCTGAGTCATTCAGGAGCAGAAAATACTGGAACCCTGAGGAAGTAAAAGAAGAGTACAATGATTTTCTGTCAGGAAATACCGGATATTCCTCAGAAATCTGGAGAATTGTATGTGGAGAGCTGTGGCTCAGATTATTCTTTGACAGCCGCCTAAATGGATGTGCTCTCCCAGACCCTCATATCTTTTCCAAGGTGCAAAAGTCCTGAGACCAGGTAAAACTGGTTTAATACAAATGCAGATATTATATTTTTTCTGAAAAAAAACAGAAATAAAACTCCTGAAGCAATCAGAATAAAAGTCCATAACGGATTTATCAAAAATACACCTGCAAGGAATAATATTGCGCCTGCAAAGAAAAGCGTGGGGCAGAAAACATACATCATAATTCTTAGAGGGTAAAAACGTCTTGAAAACAGTCTTTTTTCCTTTAAGAGATCAGTGTTTGCAAGCGTTGCCTCAATCAGCCTTTTTGCACGGCGAATTTTTTGTTTGTACTGCTTATTTATATTTTGAGGCACTTTTTCAAAGACTACGGCATCAACCTCATATACTGCCCGGTATCCTTTTCTAATTGCTTCAAATGCAGTATTTGCATCATCAGCACCTTTTCTTTCATTAATAGAAAGGATGATCTCTTTTTTAAAAGCTACAAGTGCTCCGTTGAAGTTATATGTAGAGTCAGCCGCACTTTCCCAGTCGCACATACGCCCATAAAAACTCCTGTAGATACTCTCCATTCCGGCAAGGTTTTCAGAAGAAGATTTAGGCAAAGGCCGGACTTCAGCACAGACTGCGGCTATTTTTTCATCGCTTAAAAGCCCCGATATTAAAATTTTTAAAGTATCTTCCCTGAAAAATTTATTTGCGTCAGTTGTAACTATTATATCAGTCTGTGCTTTTTTTATCGCAAGATTATATGATCTGTTTGTTCCTTTTCTTTCGGTATTGACAAAAATCTCAAAAGATAGATTATTCTCCACAAATGCTTCCTTTGCAAGAGCACCGGTATCATCTGTTGAACAGTCGTCTATGAATAAAATCTTGTATTTTTCCTTTGGATAATCAGACAGTGCAATGTTTTCAATTCTTTTTTTGATTACTGCTGATTCATTGTATGCAGAGATTATTATGCTCAGATTGGGAAGAATGTCGGGAACGGCTGTTTTTTTGGATTTTTTCCCAAACCTTATTCCAAAAAGATAATATAGATATGGAAATGCCGCGACTAAAATCAAAAGAAAAGCCAAAGCAAATATTAAAATCGCCAGGGGGGATGAAAAACTAAACACCATAATTATCTACTGCCATTATTCTGTTACCTTTACATATTGCCGGATTTTATTTTTGAATCTTGAATTTTACAAACATCATGCACAGCCTTCCTTACAAGTGGCATTGAAAGATGCCGCCTTGCAACCGGAGGCACCTCATACCATCCCGGGGCAATTTTTCTCCCGGCAATAATAATCTCAGGAATATCTGATTTTTTATTGCAAACACGGCATTTGTAACCTTTGTCTTTTCCGGCACTGGTCATCCTTTTTTTGCATTCGGGACAAACAGGAGGCTTTTTTATTATATCATCACTTAGAGACTCAACATATATTTTCTCAAGATTTATGCTTTCGTTTTTATAACTTCCACATACCATTACAGAATCACCCGGTCTTAGTGCTCTTACAATATCCCGAAATCCCTTTGTCGGTTCATATGCCATGCATCTGACAGATTTTCCTGATTCATCTCCATCAGATCTCCCGCCAGAATTTTCAGTTAATTTAAAAGAGACATGTCCTCCCTCTCCGGTCACAGGCATATTTGAGACAAAACCCTTTAATTTATAGGAGCGGCCGTCAAGGATATCTGATATATCAGAGTCGATTAAATGCGCATCAGTTCCCTGATTTGTTTTATAGACAATCTCACGCTCAGGCTCTTCAGATATTATATATGAACGGGCTTTTCTGACCCAGTCAGGCGTCTCACCTCTGATTCCGAATAAAACAGGGTCAGGGGTGTGCGGTACACAGACGACAACATTGTTCTCAAAATCCACAGAATCCCATGTATGAGGATATGTTTTCTCTTCCGCCAAAAATATTGTATCCTTTTTAACCGTCCTTATACCCTTTGAAAACTGATTTCTATATGCTAAAATCTCATATGTAAAGTCATCAAATTCTGCTGAAACAGCGGCAAGAGCGCCAATGAGACCTCTTTTGTTCTTCCATCCCTTATACAAAAACCCATATTTCTCCAAAAGCTCTTCAGCCTCTTTTATTGTGCAGAAATCACAAAGGGCCTTTTTATAAAACCTGAAAAGCTCATCCGGAACAGAATTATTCAAATCCTCATCAGACGTCAGACTGCACACAACAACACCGGGATTTGTCTTTTCGCAGTCAAACTCTGAAAATCTCTCTACAAGAGAACATGCAATATTAAATGCATTTTTCATATCCTCTCCGGATTTCTCTTCTGCAACAATGCATACAGCTGCATTTCCGCGTGTCTTAAATGGTGCATTAGGATTTAAGCGGGCCAGAATCTTCTCTGTTATTTTAAAGCCCTCATCTTCCAGACTTTCGCACAAAAGAGCACCCAGATATGTAGTGCACATTCCGTCAGGCGAGTCAGTGTCGTCAATTCCTATTTTTATGTATCCCAATTGAAATCTCCTTTTATGTGATAGAGTGATAATACAGTATTAATTATATAGTTAAATCCTCTAAAGAAACCTTAACAAAAAATGTCTCATGAAAGACTCCTTCAAAGCGTTGTAAGCGTGCTTATTATGGCCGGATACAATGTTTCCGAGCGCTGCGGGATGCGCCCGCGCAGTTTTGACCTGATTGCGCGTAAAGGTGATAACTTACTTATCATAAAGATAGTGCCGCATATTGACAGTGTCGGAGAGGAGAGTGCACACGACCTTGCAGTTATTGCAAGACATCTGAATGCAAAACCGTTTATCATAGGCGAAAAAGCCAGGGATTTTGAGCTTGAAAGAGGAGCTGTATACCTAAGGTACGGAATTATTGCAACTAGTGTTACAACGCTATATGACTTTTTCGTAGATGAAGTTCCCCCTCTTGTTTATGCACAACCCGGAGGCCTTTATGTTAACATAAACGGCGGAAAACTAAGAGATGTGCGTGAACGCCACAATATGTCACTTGGGGATCTGGCAGGATCTCTTGGTGTTTCAAGAAGGACAATTTCAAAATATGAAAGCGGCATGAGCACAACCCTTGATATTGCAATAAAGCTTGAGGAGATTTTTGATACTGCAATTGTTGAAGCAATAAACCTGCTCTCACACAGCCACGTCAGTGATTTTGAAGATGACAGCCATTCCGAAAGCATCAAAAAGGACGGCTCTAACATCCCGCAGGACTTCGAAAGGATGGGAATGCAGACTCATACAATGCAGAGAGCTCCATTTGAGGCTTTGTGCATTTATGAAGAAAAGACCATATTAACCGGATATGGAACTGCGCAAAAAACACTCAGACGCGCTGCGCTGATTGGAAACATATCTGATATCACAAGCTCAAAGGCAGTCTGTGTACTCACCGACTACAAAAAAAGAAAGAAGGTAGGCAAGACTCTTATTATCGGCGAAGAAGAACTCTCCACACTAAACGAGGGCTCGGAACTTATAGAGCTCATCGACGAGTGACAAACTATATATAGAACCACAAACCACTTTTTTAAGACATTAAAGGAGAGAATAATAATGGTAGCAAATCTTGGCGGACAGCCAATTTTCATTCTGAAAGAAGGCAGCCAGCGTACACGCGGACGCGATGCGCAGAGCGGCAATATTGCAGCAGCAAAGGCTGTTGCAGGTGCAGTCAGAACAACACTCGGTCCAAAAGGCATGGACAAGATGCTCGTTGACACAATCGGTGATGTTGTAATCACAAACGATGGTGTCACAATCTTAAAAGAGATGGATATCGAGCACCCTGCGGCAAAGATGATGGTCGAGGTTGCAAAGACACAGGACGACGAGGTCGGAGACGGTACAACATCTGCTGTTGTAATTGCAGGTGAACTTTTAAAGCGTGCAGAAGATCTCCTCGAACAGGATGTTCACCCGACAGTTATTGCACACGGATACAGACTTGCGGCTGACAAAGCACAGCAGATTATAAAAGAGATTTCAATCGACATCAAGCCAACCGACATTGCAATGTTAAAGAAGATTGCAGACACAGCAATGACCGGTAAAGGCGCTGAAGCCGCAAAAGACAAATTAAACGAACTTGTCGTAAAAGCAATCACAATGGTTGCAGATGAGGACGGAACTGTTGACACAGACTTTGTCAAAGTTGAGAAAAAAGTCGGCGGCACAATCGATGACTCCGAACTTATCGAGGGTGTTGTAATTGACAAGGAACGTGTCCACCCCTCAATGCCAAAGAAGGTTGAAAACGCAAAGATTCTTCTCTTAAATGCTCCTGTTGAATTCAAGAAGACAGAAGTCGATGCAGAAATTTCAATCACATCACCTGACCAGCTTCAGATGTTCCTCGATGAGGAAGAGAAGATGATTAAGGCAATGGTTGACAAGGTAGTCAAATCCGGAGCAAACGTTCTTGTCTGCCAGAAGGGTATTGATGACATCGCACAGCACTACCTTGCAAAGGCAAAAGTCCTTGCAATACGCCGTGTTAAGAAATCAGATCTTGAAAAACTCGCCCGTGCAACCGGTGCATCCGTTATCTCATCAATTGATGCAATTGATGCAGCAGAGCTTGGAAAAGCAGGCCTTGTAGAAGAGAAGAAGGTCGGCGGCGAGGATATGATCTTTGTCACACAGTGCGAGAATCCAAAGGCATGCACACTCATCGTCCGCGGTGGAACAGAGCATGTTGTAGACGAGCTTGACCGTGCATTAGAGGATGCATTACGTGTAGTATCAGTTGCAGTCGAAGACAAGAAGTTTGTCGCAGGCGGAGGAGCACCTGAAGTTGAGCTGTCACTCAGGCTCAGAGAATTTGCAGCAACACAGGAAGGACGTGCACAGCTTGCAATTGAGGCATTTGCCGGTGCACTTGAAATCATTCCACGCACACTTGCAGAAAACGCAGGTCTTGACCCGATTGACATGCTTGTTGAACTCCGTTCAGAGCACGAAAACGGCCATAAAACCTACGGTCTTAATGTATTTGAGGCAAAAGCAGTTGACATGCTCGAAGTAGGCGTTATTGAGCCAATGCGTGTTAAAACACAGGCAATTGCATCTGCAGCAGAAGCGGCAGTTATGATTTTAAGAATCGATGATGTCATCGCCGCTTCCAAGATGGGAGGCGGTGGCGCACCATCACCTGAAGAGATGGCCGCAATGGGCGGCATGGGTGGAATGGGCGGAATGCCACCCGGCATGATGTAAAATTCATCAATCCTTTAAAACAATAAAAATTTTTTTCTTTTCCTGTTACATTTCTAAGTTATATTCTAATTTACTTCCAGTTCCTATTTTCCTGCATTCCGGTTTTTAGCACCTGTTTCTTTAAAAACGTTCATGAGTTTTGACTATCATAACAAACGATTCATAAAACCTAATTTTATGCACTATTTAATGGAAATCAAATCTTATTTTTTTAGATATCTGTTGCATAAAACTGTTTCATAAAACATTACATGAAAATTTTCATAAAATCATTGTTTTTTTAATCATTTTTCTGATGTTTCGGGACATTTAAAACCGGGGTCACAGAACTTTTGGCAGACAAACACGGGAAGTATGTAACCGGAAAATGTTATATACTTCTAACAAGTTATATATATCTAACAAAGTGTTGTTAATTTCTAACATTTGAATTTAGCAACACTTTGGAGATAAAATTAAAATAAAAAAAACATAACACCTTCAAAACCATCAAAAACCTCATATTAATCGGTAAAAATGAAAAAATAGATGAAATGAAATTCAGGTGAGATTATGGAAAAAATGGAAAAGAGTCAAAATAACATAAAGAATGAAAATAATATAAAAACAGGAATGCCTAAAAGAGACAGACGCTTTATAGTCACAGCCTCATTTGGAATCGCGGCTGTTATAATAGTTCTTCTTGCAATGTTTTTAAGCGGCAATGAACCGGATTCAGAGGCTCTTGGACTTGGAATTGTGATAATTCTTCTTTTGACTGCACTTACAGTAGTAAAAACGACAAAGAAGAGAACTGTTCTTTACGGGGGTCTCGTACTTGGGATTATAATGTTTGTAATGGGAATTATTCTCTCTGTTGCGGTTGAACTTCCCGAAAATGCTTATGGTTTTTCTGCAATGACTATCAGCGGCATTATAATGATAATAATCTGTACTGCAACTCTAAAAAGGCCTAAAGACTATGATGTAAGAGATGAGCGGTCACTAAAGATCGGCACCTGGGCGATTGCATACTCATGGTATCTTTCTTTCTTAGCTGTTATTGTGATGTTCTGGCTTTCATATTTTAGTGTTGTAGAACTGACTATAACAGCCGTTCTTGGCATTCTGATGTTTTTGATGCCTCTAAGCGCAGTTGTATTTCAGTGGTATTTCTCAAAAAAAGGTGATGTGTATTAGAAAATATAGAAATGATATAATCCTGAACGCTGAAATAGAGAAAATTAAAGAGATAATCACTCTTTTTTTGGAGAAATAAATGGAGACTAAAATACGCGAGTTCCGTGCGAGAAAAAATATGACCCAGGCGGAGCTTGCCGAAGTTGTCGGAGTCAGAAGAGAAACAATTGTCTTTTTGGAGAAGGGAAAATACAATCCATCACTGAAACTTGCACATGATGTTTCAAAAGCACTGGATACGACAATTGAAGAGCTTTTTATCTTTGATTGATTAGACTTTGGATTTTAAAAAGCTGATTTTGTGGGATTATCAGCCATTGAAAACATTTTTGGACACAAAGAGTAATAGATAAAAATTTATGTTTATTAGTCCATTTTAAAAATAATGAAATCTGCACAGTATTTTCTACTGATTATATGTATCATAGTAATAATTTTCTTATCACTTGTTTTTATATCCTCTCAGGAGGAGAGTCCGTGCACTTCATGTTCTCCACCTGCCGGTATAAAAGTGGATGGTATTGCCCTTGAGGCCCTGCTGTCGGGTGATATGAATTATTTCCGGCAGGTTGACCCCCGCGATATCGGAAGGGCTATGGATATCAGCATTTATAGTGCTGATGACATAACCGGACAGGCAGATTACCTGGAAAGTATGTTTGAATCAGATAATTCATCTGATGAATATGCAGACTCTGCGATGGATTTTCAGACCGGTGTTGTGCTTGCATTGCAGGAGGCAAACAAAAATACACCGCGTTATTCTCCCCGGGAATATTTGGCAGGAAATCTTCCGCTGAATCTTTCACTTCTTGACAGTTTTGCATACTTACCGTCGGAATGGGATCAGACCGGAGGGTCGCCGGATCACTGTGGAAACTGCTGGGTATGGGCTGATACCGGCGCTCTTCAGATGGAGCTTTTCAGGCAAAAAGGCATCAGGGACCCCCTTTCTGTACAGTACTTTACATCCTCATACCACAACGGAACAGGGATTTGGGCCTGTTGCGGTGGAAGTCCGGTATTTTTTGCAGATTTTTATAATATAACAAAAAAGGCCATTCCTCTGTCAAACACGAATACATCATTTGCAGACTCCGCAACAATGTGTGAGAAGGGTGAATCCACATCAGTTCCGGCATCTACAATACAGACAACTCCATACTATCCCATCGAAGAGACGCATGCCGAGATGATTGCAACAAATGCAGTTTATGAAGAAGAGGACATCTCCAAAGAAACTGCAATTCATTCAATAAAATCCGCACTTGCATCCGGCAGTGCGGTTGTTATAATCTATACTCCGGACAACTGGGACTCATTTATGTCATTTTGGGAAAACGAAAATGAATCCGCAATTTTCAGGCCTGAATCAAAAGCAGGTGCAATAGGAAACGACGGCGGGCATGTCATGCTTATTCTTGGTTATAATGATACACCCTTAAAAGACGACAATTACTGGCTGGTGCTAAACAGCTGGGGAGCACCTGAAAACAGGCCGGACGGGACATTTAAGCTCGATATGGATCTTGATTATTCGATGCAGAATCCGGACGGAGCGAACACCTTTGAATTTTATGTGCAGAATGTAACATGGGGCGGGGGGATTTCAGGACTTTGAAGGGACAGGCACCCGGGGCATTTCCTGCCTGTTCTTTATTAATTTTTTTAATCCGGTAAGCTGTCTGCCTATGGCACAGCATTTAAAGAGCTTTTTGTCTTTGATGAATAAATTCACACCAATACTATCTATCTTTTAAAAAATGAAAAATGATTAAAGAATTTTATCGCCGGCGCCCTGACCGGGACTGCAGTTGAAGACATCGGTGATTTTAATTATAAGGAGTTCTTTTGCAGGGAAATTAGGCTTTTTTGCGAGAAACATCTTCTTTGCCTCTTCGTAATCAGCACCTGTTGAAATAAGTTCCGCATCACCTTTTATTTGGAAGCATCCCTTAATCCCCTCACCATAAATGTAAACAGCGGCTTTTTTTGTCTCTTTTATGTTAGTGGCGGTCTTGTTCATGTAATTGTTTAAAATCCAGATTGTTTCATCGTCTTTTAAGTATAATGATGCCATTGGTGCAACATTTGGTACATTATCTTTTGATGCTGTTGCAAGAGGTATAACTTTTGATTTTAAAAAGGCCTCTTTTACTTCTGCGTTTAATTTTACCATTTTTTCCTCACTTCTTTTTTTAATTATGATATTGTGTTTATTAACTTAAAAGTAGTGCAAAAAAAACCGCAAAAATACATATTTGAAAAATATGTTTCGAAAAGAAATTTTAAAAAAAATATCCATGAAACAAATTTTCATGCAGTGTTTTAGAAAATTATGATTTGATTTAAATCATGATTTTCATGATAATAGGATATAAAAAAATCTGATGTGAAATATTAAAAAAAAGAAAATTCTTAATTAAAGACAGCCGCTCCAGCCGCAGTTTTTGCAGATTCCGTTATTACAGCCTTCACCAAAATCAAGAGTACTGCCGCACTCAGGGCATTTACTCTTTTCAAACCCGCCAAAACCTGAAACTTCTGACACTTCCCAGTCTTCTAAAGTTGTAATCTGCTTTTTTGATGCCGCAAGATCAATGCACTTTCCGACAACATCAGCGCATGAAAGACCCTCTGATTTTTTGTTTCTGATAGCTGATACACAGTTTACTTTGGCAAACTGACGAATAAATTTCTGGTATGGGACGCCGTTTTGAAGCCCTGTTGAAATAGAACGGCCAAGAGCGTTTGAATTCGCCTCGCAACCGCCAATTCCTACAGTTCTTATAAAGACCTCCCAGGGAACATCATCAAGAAGATTTACTGTAACATAAAGACGGCAACATCCTGACTGGCAAAGATATGTCTTTCCGCAGAGCTCTTTTGGCCTTTCACTTCTCTTTTCAGACTGAATTAAACCCTGAGCATTTACATCTGCCTTATTTTCATTATCAGAATCTGATGAAAGTTCTAATACAACACTCTGGCGGCTTCCTGTTCTGTATATTGTAAGACCCTTTAACTTCTCATGCCATGCAAGAAGAAGAACGCTTTCAATATCCTTTTTTGTCGCAGAATTGGGCATATTAATTGTTTTTGAGATTGATGCATGAACATGCTTCTGAAATGCCGCCTGCATCAGAACATGCGAACGCCAGTCAATGTCAAGAGCGGTCTTAAAAATCCTTTTAAAATCGTCAGGAAGCCATTTTATCCCCTGAACTGATCCTGTTTTATGAACAGTATCAATTGCTTCGCGTTTTAGTTCTTCAGATTCTGATGCATTCTTTGCAACCGATTTTACAACCTTATCAAGTTCTCTCTCAAAAATCGGATGCAGAATTTCAAAAGTTTTCTGAACAGTATCCTTTCTTGTGTAGGCATATGAAAATACAGGCTCTATTCCGGATGAGCAGTCAGCAAGAATAGAGATTGTTCCTGTCGGAGCAATTGTTGTAACAGCGGCGTTTCTCACCGCATAATCTTCCCAGGCACTGCCTTTTAATGCCGGAAATTCAGATTTTTCTTCTGAGAGTCTGTGAGATTCATCAATTCCGATTTTGTTTACAAACTCCATTGTATCTTCGCAGAACTTCCTTCCTTCTAGTGAGTCATAAGGGATTCCAAGAATTAAAAGTGCATCATGAACACCCATCAGCCCAAGACCAATTTTTCTGGTTTTCTTTGTAGCTTCTTCAATCTGTGGAATAGGATATACGTTTTTGTCTATTATTTCATCTAAGAAACGGACAGCAAGCCTTGTGCTTCTCTCAAGTGCTGTTTTGTCAAGTTTTCCTTCTATTAAAAATTTTGAAAGGTTAAGAGAGCCTAAAACGCAGGATTCAAAGTGAAAAAGAGGCTGTTCTCCGCAGGGGTTTGTTGTGTCAATCAGTCCTAAATTCGGAGTCATGTTTTTTCTGTTTATCTCATCGTAGAACAAAACTCCAGGCTCTCCATTTGCCCATATTCCGTCAATAATTCCGTTCCAGACTGACCCGACTGTTATCTCCTCACCAGTGTCTGAGTGTTTAATCCAGGTGCGGTCAAACTCTCCTGCCTCAACAAGGCGCATGAACTCATCGTTTACCATAACGGAGATATTAAAATTTGATATATCCCCTTCGTTCTTTTTTGATTCGATAAATTTCAGGATGTCAGGGTGCCAGACATTTAAAATTCCCATGTTGGCACCTCTCCTTCTTCCGCCCTGTTTTATGACATCGGTGGCGGCATTAAACACCTTCATAAAGGAAATAGGCCCTGATGCAACGCCTTCTGTTGAGCATACAGACTCACCTTCGGGTCTTATGTTTGAAAAATTATATCCTGTTCCGCCGCCGGTTTTGTGGATGAGTGCTCCCCATTTGACTGCATCAAATATCTCCTCTATTGAATCGCCGACATAAAGCGTGAAACATGCCGAAAGCTGGCCTAATTTAGTTCCGGCATTCATTAGTGTAGGTGAGTTTGGAAGGAAGCGAAAACTTGCCATCTCCTCATAAAAATCAGAAATTTCCTTCTCGTCTTTTCCCATAGCTTTTGCCACTCTTCTGCATATGTCTTCAAATGAGGATTCTCCTTCCCGAAGGTAGCGGGCTTTTATTATGCTATCAATTATTGAACTTGTCATGGTATCTTTTCCATTAATATGGCGGTGGGGGTATATCTGGTATAGTATTGGTATTAACTTAGTGGCTTATAACAATAAAATTTTCAGGATGAGAAAATTTCAGAATGATCGTTGCCATGTAAAATTAGTTTTAGATGTTTTTTATCTTCATCTTCTTAATTATCTTCATCTTCTTAAATTTGAAAAAAAAAAAGGTTTATTCTTTGTTTTTTCTTTATGCTTTCCCCGAATGTTCTTCTCTTTTGAATTGGCCCTGATATTTTCGATAAATCCGGGAATCTTTAAACATCAAACCGGGGAATTGATGCGCCAGGTTTTGGGTCAAAGGCTCTTATTGCGGATATTCCCATAAATTCAAGAATTACAACTTCTGCGACAAGGTAGACTTCTGCAAATTCACGCAGACAGCCAGTTAGTGTTTCCTCTTTTCTTCCGGCTGATGTATGGATGTGAAGGGACGGGCCGTTTTCACTTTTGTAAACCGTTCCTATGCCGATTATTTCATGACCGCCGCTGATTATTATTTCGTTTGGCACAGGCGGAAAAACTGCTTCTTTTGGCCCTGTGATAAGTTTTGCTCTTTTAAGTGCACCCAAAAAGAAGAGAACTCCTGTATTAACATCTTTTTCTTTTAAAAAAATGCCAAGCGTTTCCAAAATGTCTTCTCCATTGTCAATCCTCAGTGTAAAAATTCTTCCCGGTGTTCCCTCTGCATATTCCATTAATTAAAGTAATTGTTAAATCCAGATAAAATGTATCTGTCTTAAAAAATACTGCCTCTAAAAAACCCTTAAAAAATTCTTAAAAAATTCTTAAAAAAACAATGACAAAAAGAAGGTTTTGGTTGTTTTAAAAATTAATTGCTTTAAGCTTTGATTGTTTCAGATTAGTTGTTTTAAATCCGGCATTTCGGGTTATTCGGGCTTTTCCAGGATGTAGTAGCCTTTTTCAAATTCTCTCTCAGTCATCCCCAAAGCTTCGTCAACCCTCTGGCGCATTCTGGCCCATTCGTTCTCGGCCGCCATCTCTACCATCTCTATCTCAACTGCTGCCTGGCTTTTTAAGCTGTCGACTGTATCAAACCAGGACTCAATTTCTTTACACCTTTCAGAAGTACAAAGTCTCATTCTTGTTTTGATGTCTGTCTCCATTCCTTTGATATTTTTCATTCGTCTTTTTGCCTGTTCGATGAATTCTTTCTGGGCAGGAGACATTTTCCTGACCTCTTCAGATACTGTCATTTTTTTCTTTCCCCCTTTTTTTGGATGGCGGGAATTATGATCTGAAGATATATATATTTATGCCACACATAAAATCTCAGTGAAAACTATCTTGCTGGTTTAAAAAAGCCTCATAAAAACAAGGGAAAAATGGTTAAAAAAATTCAAAAACAGGTTTAATTTATAATTAAGCCTCTTCTACAGAGACAGTCCAGTCGCCGTCACAGATGACGTTTAACAGATAATTACAGCTTTCTTTAATTGTTGTATTAATTGTGTTTTCATATGAACCGCCATTATGAAATGAAAGTGGCATCTGGCGGTTATCGTCCATAACACTGTTTCCGTAATAATCCATTAATGTGACAGATACAAATTCGCTGTTTTCTGTTTTTATTGTAAAATTATAATCTCCCTCATTAATCTGGAAGAATGGTGTTGCTTTGTTGGCCGCACCTGTAAATGTCTGCGGAACGATTCCGTTTATCATCTGCGGGAATGAAAAGGAAAGTGTCCAGTTGCCCTCTGTTTCCACTTCAATTGTTGCATTAGCGTCATCTTCAAGCGAGAATGCATAGGTCCAGTAGTATCCTGTGCCATCCATTGAATTCTTAGAAGCGCTTTTGTTATAGACATTGTTGATTGAAATTCCGTCTTTTATGGTTGTAATGCTCACCTGGCTTTTTACAGGTGAATCCTGTATCATTTTGAAAAGCGAAACTCCCTTTGGAAGATATAACTCTGTAGTTTTATTGCCTGTTCCACTGATATTCTTATATTTTGCTTCATCAAATCTCTCCGGCGTCTCATCAGGAGTTATTTCTATTGTTTTTTCATCTTTTATCTCCTGTTCTTCTGTTTGTAATGGTGTAGGTAAAGGGGTTTTATTGTCTTCACCTGAGTTGCCTGTGCATCCGGCGGTAATTACTGCTCCAAGAATTAAAAGAAATACAATTGCAGAAGAAAAAAGGATTGATTTAAGGGCTTTATTTTTTATCATAACATTTTTTTGTCGGTTTAGTATATTTAACTTTACAATTGAAATTCAAATTTGATTGAGCTTTTTTATCTAGATAGTTGTCTTTTTAAAAAGCCATGCTCCTGCAATTATTGTTGCCACTGAAAACATGCAAAGAACAATAAGACAGACAAAAGGATCGATCTGTGATGCGCCTGAAAGTCCGAATCTTATTCCTTCAACCCCGTATGTTAAAGGATCAAACATAGTCAGCGTCTTAAAAACCGGCGGAAGGCTTGATATTGGAAACATCGCACCTGAAAGTCCGAAGAGAGGGAATATTAAAAAACTCATTATAAGCTGAAATCCGTTCATATCCTCCATTCTTGACGCAATGGCAATACCAAGAGCTGTGAATGCAATTCCTATGAGGATCATAAAGCCTGCGGCGATTAAAATCCCCAAAATTCCCGGAAAGGACAGACCTATGAAAAGCGAGATAAAAAGAATGATCCCCCCCTGAATGATTGCGGTTGTTGCACCGCCGAATGTCTGGCCAAGCATTATTTCAATTCTTGATACAGGTGCAACAAGGGTTTCTTTTAGAAATCCAAACTGTTTATCCCATATTATTTGGATTCCGGCGAAAATTGATGTGAACAAAACACTCATTGATACAATTCCAGGAGCCAGAAATTCGGTGTAGTTTTCACCTGCACCCGGTATTGTCACAACAGAATTAAGTCCGAATCCTAAAAATATCAGGAAAAAAACAGGCATTCCAAGACTTCCGACAATCCGGCTTTTTGATCTTATATAACGCTTTATGCTTCTAAGCCATATTGTATAGATTACATCCATTTTCTAGTGCCTCCCCGGTCTTTTATGCATTGTCATTCTCATTCTGTCTTTGAAATCTGCCTCTTCATCGCGAATTCTTCTTCCTGTATAGTGAAGAAAAACATCCTCAAGAGTGGGCCTGTGCATAGAAACTGAGGTTATTGTTACTTTTAGTTTTGTTAGTTGTGAGATTATTTCTGTTAAATGCTCTTCGGCATTTGAAAGAGTAATTGTAAAAAAACCGTTGGAAAACTCCTGTTTATCTGACCACCAAAATCTGTTTGAAGATAATTTTTCCCTGTAGTCAGGCGATTTTATGGTAATTATATCTCCGCCGATTTTACTTTTGAGGTTCTCAGGAGTATCCATTGCTACAATTTTTCCTTTATCGATTATTCCTATTCTGTCGCAGAGCCTGTCTGCCTCTTCCATGTAATGTGTTGTGATGATAATGGAAATTTTGTAGTCCTGGTTTAATTTTTCAATATATTCCCAGAGGTAGTTTCTTGTCTGGGGATCGAGGCCGAGTGTCGGTTCATCTAAAAAAAGCACTTTTGGCCTGTGCAAAAGTCCTCTTGCAATCTCAAGCCGGCGTCTCATTCCGCCGGAAAATGTCTTTACAAGATCATCTTTTCGTTCGAAAAGCCCGACCAGCTTTAAAAGTTCCTCTGTTCTTTCATTGCGGGTTTCTTTATCAATTCTGTAAAGCCTTCCGTGAAAGTCCATGTTTTCCCATGCAGTAAGTTCCTCATCAAGACTCTGGTCCTGAAAGACAATTCCAATTGATTTTCTAACACCGTCTTGTGATTTTAAGATGTCATGTCCGAAAATCAAAGCCTTTCCTGATGTAGGGTTTTTCATTGTTGCAAGCATAGAAATTGTTGTTGTTTTTCCGGCGCCGTTTGGGCCTAAAAGTCCGAAAATTTCTCCTTTTTCTATATCAAATGAGATGGAGTCAACCGCTTTTAAATCCCCGAACTTTTTTGTTAAGTTTTTGACTGTGACAGCTTTCATTTATCCAAAATCCCCCTTAATTTTTCTAAGTATTCATCTGTAAGATTAAGAGCTTCAGCTTTTTTTTCAGGCGGAATTTTTTCAAGTGTAAATATTATTTCATGTATTTTATCCGTCTTTATGCCTGAATTTTCATGGAATATTTCAAAAAATATTTTTCTGAATACCTGCATCTTTTCTTCAGCGCTTTTTCTGTGTTCTATTGCGCTTTTTAAAAATTCTCTTCCTTCATCTGTTATTTCATAGATATTTTTTGAACGCTCTGCCGTTTTTAATAATTTTATCAACTTTTCTTCTTCCATTTTTTTAAGAGCAGGATAAAGTGTACCCTTGCTTGGAATCCATACCTCTTCTGTTTTATCAGAGATTTCTTTTATGAGATCATATCCTGACTTAGGCCCTTTTAGTAGTGAATGCAGTATATATATTCTTAAGAAACCACCGCGTCTTTCATGCCTTTCATATCTTTTGTGCACATCTCCTCTGCCTTCCTGCATTATATGCCTGTGAAACCAGGGAAATTCATCTTTGTCATTTTTCATCTGGACAATCTCCTTTTTTGATCTTTTTTGAAGCTCTTTTTGGTTCTTCTCTTATGTGTACTTTAACGCACAGTGCGCAATAGTACTATTAAAAGAAGTTTTATATAAATATTTGTTAAATTTGGTAAAATACTTCATGAAATGAATATTTCGTGCAATAGTATCAGTTAAAAAAATTCAAAAAAAATACTAAAAAAAGTCAGGAAAATCAAATTAGTCAGAATAGGAGATAATAATCAAAATCCGATTTAATAACCAGAATAGGAGTTAATAATCAAATAAAACTCAAAAAATATGTTATTTATAATCAGGACAGTTACATAATTAGAGCAATAGCAAAAGAAGGGAAAAATGATTATGAAAGTCCCTTCTTTTATTGGTAATTTCTGGTGTTTTGGGACAATTTCATTTTTTTGTCCTCACTTTTATTTTTAAGTGGTCCTATAAACATTTTCTGTGACAAAACTCGTTACGTTTCGGAATATAATTTTATGATACTGCCTAAGTTTGCCACCTCACTCAAATTCATTGTATTGTACAAGAATTAAATTTGACAGTTCCAGGAATTTTAGAAAAAGTTACAAAAAAAGCATCATTCCGGGCTTAAATTCTAAATGACTTTGGCATTATAAAAATAAAATTGATGTTTTGCATGCAAATATGTCCCAACTGTCAAATTCAATAACGATTATTTTTGATATTTTTGGGAATAATGCACTTTGAAAGACCAACTGGCAAAGTCAGGATACTGGCTTTCAAAGTGATTAATTAAATGATTGATAATGCGTTTTCTTCGGTAGAAGTTTAAATCCTGCCGGTTTACTTAATTTAATCAGATTATGAATAATATTTTTTTAATTAGAAAAAAAATAAATATCCTGTATTCTTATCAGAACTAATTTTTAAAGCCGTCAATGACGTAATTATGATCTTTGTATCTGAAAGTGACTCCATAAAATTTCTCAAAAAAAATCTCTTTTTCTTTCTCATCTGTAAGAGCCTTTGTCGTTCGATATTTTGGTTTGAGAATTTCTTTGATGAACGGGTAATCCTCAAAAGTTTTATCTGTAACATTAATTTCTTTATATCCCTCGCTGACAAGCTCTTCAATTGTACTGTTTGAAGGATACATCCATACAGTGCTCTCACTTACATTTATCAGCACCATGTGAAACCCATGGAATGCAGGGGTAGATTCTGTAGTTTGTATCACAGCTGCTGTTTTTTCAGGACTGGGTGTATTGATAATCTCACTTTCAGAGTCATTACTGCTGTTTAAGTCAGAAATTAGCATAAAAGCAGCTGCAATTATTATAAATGCCGCAATTATGGCAGGTATTAGTTGATTTCTTTTCATAATATCACCAAAAAAATTGAATTTAATTTATTCAGGCATATGATGCCACAACATTTCTGGTATTATATATTCTCAGCGCATTGTTATGGTAATAATTTCCATTGTAATCATTTGATGAATATTCATAACTTGTACTTCTTAATATTGGCGCCCATACAACTGACTGTGTTGTTGATCCCCAGTTCCACTGGTATGCCCTGTTATAATTTTCCTGATTTGGACCCTGCATTCCATCCTGATGATCAGCATCAAAAAGGTGCCCTATTTCGTGCAGAGTTGTTACAGTCCTGTCATGAATAATTGCATCATATGGAGAAGGATCATCAGCCATCTGTACCCATGCGTACCTCCTATCTTTTAGAGTATCTGCATCATATCCCCACGTTGCACCTACACCGGAACCTGGATCAGTACAGTCATACCCCCCCAGATAAATAGCAATGTCTGCAGATTTTGAGTTCAGATAACTAACCGGAACATGATTAATAAATGTACCTAATGGATCTTGTATGAGATTCTGGGCATCGGCAGCAAGTTCACTTGCTTTGGATGTATCATATGTGGCAATCAGATGTACATTAATATCTGATCTTCCCAACTGCTGGTTTGCCTGAAAGATAATTTCTTCAGCTGTATTCTGCCAGTCAGGTTCGTCATAGATCCATTTTGCATCTGTCATAACAAGCACTCTCACATAAGTCTTGCTTTTTGATGCTTTTTGCTCTTCCTCTATTTTAGCCTCTTCGCTTCTAATTTTCAACTCCTCATCAGACATTATAGAATGTGCAAGATAATCTTCAATGCCGTAGAGATATTCTCCTTCGACTCTAAGATCACTAACCCTGTATTCAATCTCGTACCTGTTTCCTAATAGATCTTTATCAGAAAGACTCTCAATGCAGTATTCCTCTCCGTTTAATATAATACTTGCAATTAATCCACAATCACTAATTGTCATTACAATTTTACTATTGTCAACATTTTTGAGGTGGCCGGAGTATGGAAGTGTTTTTGAATTTCCCCCTTTTTCTTCAACAATATACTCCTCTAATATCATTGTGTACTTTTTGCCGTCAATAATAACCGGCAATTCACTTTTTTTTGAAAGTTCATCTCTAAATCCCAAAATGTCAAATGATACCAGACTATATCTTCCTGCCTTTTGCTGAAATTGCTGTAATTGTAAATCCTGTTTAATCTGACCGGCATCTGCTTTTTTTGTAAATCCTTCAAAACAAACCAACGGAGTTGATAAATTTTCTTTTTCAGTCTCTTCTACAGCACTAACCGCCGGAACAAAAATTGCTCCGAGAAGTGCCATGACCATAAGCAGGCTCAAAGCCCGCATGCCTTTTTTCAGTTTCATTGTTTCTCCTCACTTTGCTTTAAAACCGGCATGCAAACCTTAATCTGCGATAATGCTGACATAGGAGATACCGGTTGTATCGCCGGTGAATGATTCAAAAGGAAAAGAAGGGGAATAGACTTGTCAAATCAGTCCCTTCTTTCTCCTGAAATTTCACTGGATTCTTTTTTTGGACAAAACTCCCCTGAGCTGTCCACATTGATGTTTTTGTAATGAGAATATAAACTAATTCTGTGTCAAAACTCGTCACGTTGTTAGAAGATCGAACTTCCTTAATATATGGGTTAATTAAAAAAGGAATGGAAGATTATATCGTTGGTTTCAGTGAATTTCTGATGCTTTTTAGTAATATTTATAATCTGTAAAGAATCCGGGGAGAATGACTGTGATACCATGATCCCCGGATTCTGCGGTATTTTCTCGAACAACCGCCTTCTTATGTTTAATGTCTGGTTATAAATTTTTTCTATATCAAAACTCGTCAGGTAAAAAACGTGACGAGTTTTGTCATATAAAAAGTATTAATGATTAATCTGAATTCTTATCTGTGATACCATGAAGTATTACTGGTTAGTATTATTATTTATTATCGGGGCGGCACTGACCGTTCCGGCAGTTTCTGCTAAGATAATTGAAGAAAAAGACGGGTATATCGTAACATCTGTGGATAATGCCTTTAATTTGTCTGACATTTTCATATTTCTCAGAGTCTATCTGAAATAACATCTGACTTAGTCAAAGAAAGAGTTCTATTTCCAATTTTGACTAATTCCTCACATCCAGTTGTACAATTTGATGAACATTTCATACTTTCATCCTCAGCACTAACCGCCGGAACTAACATCGCTCCGAGTTGTACCTTTCTAAATATTTTATAAGAAATTTGGTATTGATTCAAGAATTGTAATATCACCAGTTATACTGTATAAAAATACAGGAATTAAATTCATCTCAGCTAATATAAAGATCAATATTCCACATGAAAGAGAGATTGCTGATACAATGCGATCATGTTTTAGATAATAACTACCAAATCCAATTAAAGAAAGCCCAAATCCTCCTACAATAAATTTAATCATATATATTGGATAAATTAGGAGTGATAATGAACCTAATAAAGCTGAATCAATAAAGGGATACAAAATTGCATAAATCAGGAAAGGGACAATTAAACTTAGCATTGTATCATTCTCATCTTTAAAATAAATATAGGTCATAAAAACCGGAATTATATAATTTAAAACAATTATAGCCAGGAGTATTAATCTTAATGGCAATATTTTTTCAAGTTGGAATGAAAAAAATTCTATTATAATACGCACAATTAACAATGAAAATAGAACTAATACACTGTATATAAACAGATTATGGCTCAATCTGCCAGAAACGGATTTGATATTCTCAATTATTTTATTTTTCATATTTCTGTCTCCAAAAAAAGGAATTGAGATAGATAAAGATCAGAAATCAAAAATATAGCCCCATCCATCAAAGAAACCATCCCATGGATTTTGTAAGTATATCCATGATGCTGAAGCCTCATTTAATAAATCACTGTAAAGATGATCTCTGCCTGTATTTTCAGAATCAGGCATAGGTTCATGACCTAGTCCTGTAAATATTTCATAATGACAGTCGCCATAGCACCAATCATCATTAATACTTGAAGAATGATGACCATCAATCAAAACAAGGTGATAACGGTTTCCAAAATAGCTTCCATCTTCAACCTGATCACTTCCTATTGCGTCTTCTCCAACCGATTTAGTCCAGATCATATTATTTAGATTAGAACCATGCAAACCCCATCTGCTCCAGCCAAGTGCATTTCCCCAGCCTTTTTGAGAAAGTATTGACTTTACTTCATCAACAGTTTTATCAAAGAAGATTACATTTATTTGTCCTTCACTTGCGGATGTGCTTGTCTGTGCATTTATACATGGCCAGAGGTACATATCATTTGAACCAATGTGGATAATTGATGTTGTTGTACTGACCTTTGTTAAATCACCAACAGAAGAACTATATTTGTGATCTATCATCTTTTTAGCCTGATCACCAAATTGGCTGTAAAGAAACTTAATATATTCTGCATTTTCTTCTTCAAATTGCGCTTTTGTCATTGGTTTGTCATATTTCTTAGAGTCTATCTGAAAAATATCTGATTTAGTCAGAGGAAGATTAATATTTCCAATTTTAACAAATTCATCACATCCAGTTTTAGAATATAATGGACATTCCATAGTCTCATTCTCCGCACTAACCGCCGGAACAAAAATCGCTCCGAGAAGTGCCATGACCATAAGCAGGCTCAAAGCCCGCATGCCTTTTTTCAGTTTCATTGTTTCTCCTCACTTTGCTTTAAAACCGGCATGCAAACTTTAATCTGCAATAATGTAATTAAGTTAATTGCCAGTTGTATCAAATAGCAAACCAATCCTCCCCACATTATCAGAAGAATCAGATTCACTAAATTCCAGTTTCACTTCATGAAAAAAGACATTTTAACCCTGATAAACCGCTTCATAAAGAACCTGCTGTATTCAAGAGACTAATAAACGGACTGACGACTAGACACAGCAGAGAAAGTGGAATGGATTTTGTCCTCAACAGACCTCCAATACCTGCAATACCAAGACCCAAAGATGGAAGTAGGTGAGACCTCACAGAATTAAAATAGGCAGCAGTTATTTCATAAAATGATTGAACACTCATTTCTTCAGAAATTATAATTTGAATAAGCGGGATTAGCAAGGCAAAAATAATAAAAGGCACAACAAATACAATTATAAGCGCCAAATATTTTTTTGGAACAAAATACCTCTTTTTTCCAAGGGAACATATAATATCGGATTTTTCACCACCTGTACCAATATATACAATCAGAATTGGAACAATAAAAACCAGCAGATTAAGACCTGAGTCATAAATACCAATAATATTAATCAGCACTGATGCAAATGACATAAATAGGACTAATATTAATCCTGTAATCATAACGCGAAGAAATAAGCTCTTACTAATTTGACCAGAACTGATTCTAAATATCATCATATCGATTCCTTGATATTTCATTTGATTGAGTTAGTATCACTTAGAATATTACTGATTTTATCAACTAAATTTAATGGAAGAATTATCATTCCAATACCAATCGCTATTAGTACAATTGTTAATAATTTATTCTCTTTATAAAAACTCGATCCCATTCCTATAAAACTTAATCCAATTCCTTTTAATAAGATATATACAGTAAATAATTGAATAATCCCGCCATAGATGATCAACATAATTGTTGCATCAATTATTTTATATATTAATAATCCAAGAATAGGAAGCACAAAGGCTACTGTGTGAATGGTATCTTTATTGCATATTATAGTAACCATTACAGGAGAAATTATTCCAAAAATTAATGTAATACTAATAATAAGCATAGATGAAGGAATAAACGAAAAAAAGCTGCATATAACAATTATGAATCTTGGTATTAAAAGAAGTAAAACCAAAGAAAAAATAAAAATATAATTTTGTTTATTTAATTTTGCAATCATATTATCTCTTCTGGATTACTCCATCTTGAATAAATAACCAATACCCGAAGCTCCAGTTGAAGGATAAGCATTGTTAAGATTAACATTATATTTGCTCTCTAAAGGTAAATTGTTACTTAAAATAGAGCTATATAAATGATTTCTAGCTGTATCACAACTGTTTGAATACAAATAATGGTTCAAATCATCAGTGTCCCAATACTCATAATGACAGTTGCCAAAACACCATGCACCTTCATTAGAATCAGTATAACCCTCAAATAAAACAAGATGATACCTTGAACCAAAGTAATCTCCATCTTGCAATTGTGCATATCCGTGTGCATCCGAACCTGCACTCTGCACCCATGACATTGTATTTTGGTCAGAACCCCTTATACTATACTCTGTCCAACCATATGCACGCTCCCAATCTCCGGTGTTTTTTAGTTCAGTCGCGATTTCTGATCTCTCACGATTATAAAAAATTACATTATTAGGTCCTTTTATATCATTTGTATTGGTTCCACCACTAATCCATTTCCAAATATAAACATTATCATTGTCTATTTGGACCATTTCTGTAGATTTTTGGCTTTTGACAGCATCAACCGAATTGATTCTGTTATACTCTTGCTCTATTACTTTTTTGGCACTTGCTTCTCCTAGATTTTTAACCAAAAATTTATAATGAGCTTCATTCTCCTTATAAAATTCATCAATGTTATTGTTTGCATTAAAGGAATCTTTTACAGAGTTCAAATTAAGCACAACTTCTTTTATATCTAAACTTTTTTCATTCTCTAACGCACTAACCGCCGGAACAAACATCGCTCCTAATAGTGCCATTACCAATAGCAGGCTTAAAGCCCGCATACCGTTTTTCAGTTTCATATTTTTTACCTCGTTTAATTTCAAAAACCGGCATGCAAACCTTAATCTACGATAATGCGTCTAAGATAAAATGCCAGTTGTATCGCCGGTGAATGATTCAAAAGGAAAAGAAGGGTAATAGACTTGTCAAATCAGTCCCTTCTTTCTCCTGAAATTTCACTGGATTCTCTTTTGGGACAAAACTCCCCTGAGCTGTCCATATTGATGTTTTTGTAATGAGAATATAAACTAATTCTGTGTCAAAACTCGTCACGTTATCAGAAGATCGAACTTTCTTAATTTATGGGTTAATTTAAAAAAATGAAATTAAGGATTATATCTTTGGTTTTATTGAATTTCTGGTGCTTTTTAGTAATATTTATAATCTGTAAAGAATCCGGGGAGAATGACTGTGATACCATGATCCCCGGATTCTGCGGTATTTTCTCAAACAACCGCCTTCTTATGTTTAATGTCTGGTTATAAATTTTTTCTATGTCAAAACTCGTCAGGTAAAAAACGTGACGAGTTTTGTCATAGAAAAAGTATTAATGATTAATCTGAATGCTTATCTGTGATACCATGAAGTATTACTGGCTAGTATTATTGAGGATAACTAAAATCCCTACATTTTCCCAATAATGTTTGTAAATGGATGGAATGATCTACAAAATACAAAATTCAATCTAAAATTTTCTCAATCTGGTCATTTTTTGTAATATTTTTCTATAGCTACAGCTAGAGGCTCATCATTGTTGCAATCCTTTTAGTCGATACAAATTGTAAGCCAAACACGAAAATAAATTCTTGACATGTACCCTTTTGGCCGTTGTTTGCAAAACATGACCTCCATGGAAAGTACGCTTAATCACTGCATAAGGTAATTCAACCAAAGACCTAGTTCGGGATATTGCCCTGTTTCTCCGATTGTCTTTCTCTTTCAATGGGTTGTTTCTTGTTGCCCTTTTCATAGTTTTATCCATTGAAGCCTTTGGCTTAACCCCAAAATATCCCTTATCGCGGTACACTGTCTCACCCTTTTTTGAAAGATCGATTTTACTATCATGAACATTAGCAGGAGTTGTAGTAAATCGACGAATCATTAGATATTCCTTATCAATCAGAGTGTGAATTTTATAGCCAAAATATGATTTATTTCCCTTTTTACTCCATTTTCCATCTTTTGACCTTCTTGTTTGGGCTTCCTCTCCTCGTGGTTTATCTTTCTTGGCATGACCTGGATCTGACGTAATAAATGAAGCATCCTGGATAACTCCGCGAGTAATTGATATTCCCTTTTCTTCAATCTGTCTCTGTAATTCGTTCCAGATTTTATCTGAGATCTCAGCTGTTACTAATCTCTCTCTAAAAAACCAAATTGTCGAGTGATCTGGAATTTTTAATGGGTAGTTCAGAAAGTTTCGAAAAGAGATTCTATCGTTGGCTTGTCTTTCCAATTCGGGATCTGAAAGGCTATACCATTGTTGCAAAAGAAGCAATTTGAGCATCAATATTTCGTCGTAGTTGGGCCTTCCACCAAGTCCTGTTTTGTTCAGGAATAAAGGGTACAGGATTGGTCTAAAACATTCCCAGTCAATTATTTTTTCAACTTCACCTAACTTATCTCCTTTTGAGACAATCCGCGCATATTCATCTTTAAAAGCAAAATTAGCAAAGTTACTCATAATAATTCAGAGATCGGCGACTATAAAGTACTATCGGTAAGTGGGGGGTTTTTCGAAATTCTCTATTATTTATTATCGGGGCGGCACTGACCGTTCCGGCAGTTTCTGCTAAGATAATTGAAGAAAAAGATGGGTATATCATAACATCTGTGGATAATGCCTTTAATTTGCCTGATATTTTTAGATCCGGTTCATCATCAGTCTCACAGGGTCAGACAAAATGGTACTCAACGTCAGTTCCTACCGGGAAAACTGCTTTTTATGCAGATTTGAACTGGGGCGATTCATCAGATTCACTTGCTCTTACTGTTGTGGCTCCTGACAGAACATTTGGTCCGTATTATGATTCGGCAGACGGGCGAACAGACGGCCGGATTGATATAAAGATTTCAAAATCCGGCGGGATTTCTTCCGGCACGTGGCGGTCAAAGGTATATGGATACAGTGTAAATGGTGGTCAGAGTTACACATATTCAGCATCTGCGAGATAGATCATAACCCTTTTTTTATAGAACATGATATATTTACAAATGAAAAGAATGATCAAATGCTCTTTGTTACTGGTCATTTTTGTTATATGTTCTTGTATTTATTGTTCAGCGGCTGCTCCATTTATTGATGATTACGTTGTTGAGCCTGTCACGCCTGATATGGATACCGGCACGCCTCTTGAAACTGTTCAGGTCGATTTCTGGGATCTTCCTCCGGGAATTATCCTGCTTGCATTTGCCCTTTCTTTATCGTCATTTCTTGGTCTCCCTCTTGAATTGATTTTATCTATTAAACTTTGTCTTTATTTTGGATATCACAAACTATCAAAAAGCGAAGTTTTCTCTAATGATGCACGAGACCGGATTCATGACTGTATCAGGGAAAATCCCGGGATTATTTTTTGTGATCTTGTCAGGATGACCGGAATAAACCGTGGATGTATCAGTTATCATCTCTTAATCCTAAAGCAGATGCATAAAATTACTGCTTTGGAATCTTTTGGCAATCCGGGATACTTTGAAAATTCGGGAATGTATACTGAGGCTGAAAAAATTTTATTGAAGTATATCCGAAATGATAAACACTACAGGATTTTCAGGTTACTTATGAAAGAGCCAAATCTGAATCGAAATTCTCTTGGAAAACATCTTGGTATATCTCCATCAACAGTCAGCTGGCACATTAAAAGGCTATGTGATGAAAATTTAATTTTAAATAAAAAAACAGGTAGAACTGTTTTTTATGAGATAAACCCGGAAATCTACCAGTACCTGGAAAAATATATTGTACTAAATGAGGATACAAAATCATCACTGACATCTGAGTAAATTTCCGGGTTTTGATCTTTTCTCTCACTATTGCCCCAGAACTGTTTCAAAATTAATTAAATAATTGTTGAATTATTCCGAAACTTTCTCCAGAATATGCTCAATATTGTCGATCTTTTTTTCCATCCTCTCAATAGTCTGCCTGAGCAGTGATATCTCAGTTTTAATATCCGGAATTTCGTTATTCCTGTCTGATGCAGATTTGAGCTGTTTATCCAGCCATTCCTTAAAATCACGGGTGTCTCCCTCCGTAAATATTCCTGTAAGTTTTGTGTTCATCTATTTTCCTCTGTTTTTTTTAATGTAGCAGGATGGTAGCAGGATGTAATGTCATTCAGACACCTTCTCCAGAAGGTCAGAAATGTTATTTACTTTTTTCTCAATCTCTTCCATCCTGCTGCTCATAACTGCCAGCCCTGCATTGGTATTTTCAACGGTGCTCCTGCTTTCTGCCAGTAAATCCATTTTTGACAGCATTGCGTCCATGTATTTCTCAATCCATGCCTTTACATGTGCTCCAATTATGCAAAGAACAATAACTATCAGGATAATTGGGAATAATTGCACTAATATCGATAAAGAGGAAAACAGTATCATTCCCAAACCATTGATTGATAATCCTAGTATAGATGCAACAATTGCTATTGCCGGTATCACAACCAATACGAATACTGTAAGCAGAATAACGGTCTTTGTAATCCAGTGAAATTCCCTTACGGTTTTAAAATCCATTTTTAATCATCTCCAAGTTTTGAAATAAGTTCGAGATTTAAAACAAATTCAAAAGGCACGGCCTTGTAATATCGTTTAAGATATGGTGGCTCTTCTCCTACACGATTGGTTCCTGTTACAAGCCCTGCCTTTTCGAACTGTTTTAGGTAAATGTTTACAAGCGGCCGGGAGATTCCGACCTCTTCTGAGATCTCCCGTGCAAATTTTTCTTCGTGCGTTATCGCTTTGAGTATGTTGAGCCGCTGTTCATTTCCAAGAAAATTGAGTAGTTTTGCAAGTTCTGTTACTGTGGCGGGTTTCAGCATGCTTATGTGTTTATATATTTTTACACATGATAAACTTTTTTATCAATTTATGATATTGAAATATAACTTTTACAGTGATCTCTAACCTTAAAATCAATGTAAATAAAGATTGTACTTTTTTTAAGTGAAAATACAACTAAAAATAACTGCTCTATATACGTTTTTTAGATTCATAGTAGTAAAGCATGAAAAATTTCATACCCGGAGAAAAAAATCAGATTTGATTTATAAGGGCAGACAATTCACGGCTCCATTCTGTGTTTACCGACAATATCCTTAAAAATCTCCTCTTCATCGCGTGTATCACAAAAGCGGCTGAAATATCTGTTAATATTTTTAATATCCCTTACAAGGAACTTAACTGCACCCGGATGTTCGGGTGTTACTGCCTGGCCCATATCTATTATAATGTGTTCTTCTCCATCGTAGAGGATATTGAATTCGGAAAGATCTGCATGAACAAGGTTTGCCTTGTTAAAAAGAGTATTTATGTCTGCTAAAATTGCGTGATAAAGCCTTTTTCCCTCTTCATTATCTATTTTTACCTGTCTTAGTTGCGGGTATGCTTTTTCGTCTTCGCCGCAAAACTCCATAAGAAGTATATTTCTGTCAAAAAATAGTGCCTCAGGACACCTTATTCCTGCATCTCGGGCACGAATCAGGTTTGAGTACTCCTTTTTTGTCCAGGCAAAAATCACCTCTTTTTTGGATTTTCTGACAGACGAAAACCTGGGGTCACCTGCCATATATTCACCCATTGTATTGAAATTTGCAGACTGAATCCTGTATATTTTTATTACTATTGATTTTCCTTCGGCATCCTCGGCATAAAAGACATTAGCTTCCTTTCCAGTCGAAATCGAACCGCCTATTACTGAAATTTTTCCTTTGTGGACAAGTTTGTAAAGTGCAAGAAGGGTCTGGTCATCAAAGACGTTTTCCAGGACCTTCATCTGGTCCGCATCCTTTATCCGCACGCCTTTTTTCTCGACCTCGCGGTCAAATTTCTCAATCAGATCAAAATCTCTCAATTATTCACCATATTTTGCAGTTATTCTATCCAGAAAAATAGCTCTTCTCTTAGATAATCCTAACTCATAAAAGAAGAAAAAGTCAGCCTGAGTAATTATAAGAGTTTCTAATCTCATGAATACTTTAAAAAGGCTGTAAATGCCGGAATAATTTTTTTATAATAAATATCAGAAAAAATTATGAAAAATTTTATGAATTATCTTCTTTTTCCATAAAAAGCGGAATAATTCCTGCAATCGATGTTCTGTCACCAATCACCACTGCTGTATCGCCTTCTTTTAATACTGTATTTTTCTGAGGCGCTATCTCATCCTTTTCAGCCCCGCCTCTTCTGATTGCAATAACTGAAACTCCGTAATTTGCCCGAAGCATAAGTTCTCCGAGGCTTTTTTTACAGACTTCTGAATTTTTGCCGACATGAATCTGTTCGACAGAGTTTCTTCTTTTAGGGAGCTTTTCATCGGCAGACTTTAACCTTGAGCTGAAGTGTCCGAATAATCCCGTCTTTGTGTCAAAGTTTATGTCAGGCAGAACCTGTTTTTCGAAGTACTGATCGTATAATTCACATCTTATCTGTCTGACTAACTGATCAAGTTCCTGCTGGGGCACCTGCTCGTTTGCAAGAATTCTTCTGAAAATCTGAATTGCGGCCTCTCTTTCATCAACAATCACTTCATCAGCACCAAGATGGTAAAGCTCTGCAATCTCAGAGATGAATCTTGAGCGTGTGATGATTCCAATTTTAGGGTTTTTTCGTCTTATTGTAGTAATAACTGCCTTTACAGCCGCAGTATCAGGAATTGTAAGAATTATTGCCCTTGCAGTGTCAATTCCGGAATGTTCAAGTACGGATTCATGTCTGGCATCGCCATAAACGACATTCTCACCTTTTTCCCGTTGGGATTTAATTGTATCAGGGTTTAATTCAATGATAACGTAATCAACACCCATTTTTCTTAAGGCTTTTGCAACGTGTTGACCGACAACACCGTATCCGGCAATAATGACATGATCGTTTGGTTTATGGAGAATTTTTTCATCGGCCGGAATTTTATCATTCTCCATGTCTGCATCAGCAGATGATGTTGTAGAAACAGATGAACTGTCGTGAAAAACACCCCTTCTCCCTGAGAAATAACTATTCAGTTTAGGAGCGAAATCGACAATAAATGGAGTTATTGCCATTGTTATTATAGATACAGCAAGTAATATCTGGTAAAAATCATTAGTTAAAATGCCTGTTGAAAGACCGGTGGAACCAAGAATAAATGAAAATTCTCCAATCTGTGAAACTCCTGCCGCTGATAAAAACGCTGCACCTGATGCAACCCCGATTGCTTTTATGCTTACATAGTTTATCAGACTCTTTCCAATAATAACAGCTATTGCAAGAAGAATTACAGCAAGCAGGTGGTCTGAAAGAAATGAAAGGCTCAGCATCATTCCGATTGATACGAAGAAAAAACTTGTCAGGATATCACGAATAGGCATAATCTGCCCGACAACCTCATGGCTGTACTCAGACTCGGAAATTGCAATTCCTGCAAGGAATGCTCCAAGTGCAAGTGAAACGCCGTTTAATGACATAAGCCAGGCAATGCCGAAGCATATTACAACGATGGTTATTATGAAAAGTTCGTTGCTTCTAATCTCTGCAACTTTATTCAAAAGGCGGGGTACTAAAAATATTGCAGCAACAAGGATTATGCAAAGAAGAATCATGCCGAAGATAAGGTTTAGAATCTCCATTGTGATATTTCCTGATGATGTTCCTGCAATAATCGGAACAAGAAGCATCATTGGAATAACGCTAATATCCTGAAATATCAGGATGCCAAGCGATGTTTTCCCATGTACTGAGTTTATCTCCCCTTTCTGCTGGTATAGATTCATAATAATGGCGGTTGATGACGGAGCAACCATAAATCCGGTTAAAATTGCGACATTAAATTCAAATCCGAGATGAATCATTATTGCAATTACAGAAACTGTTGTAAGAACAAGCTGAAGACCTCCTGTAACAAGAATTTTCTTTCTCATCGCAAGCAGATTTTTTAAGGACATTTCAAGTCCTATGGTAAACATTAAAAGAATTACTCCAAGTTCTGCGAGAAGAGATACATGCTCGTCTGTTACAAGACCAAGAAGAGAGGGGCCGACAATGATCCCGGTCAGGAAATATCCGATAATCATTGGAAGATTAAAATGCCTTCCAATAAAAAGGACAACAAGTGCACAGGCAAGTATTATAAATACCGCCATTATAAGTTCAGTTTCCACATCCATATGATAGTTCTCTTTGTTTTTTTCAGGTAATTTTCATGGATTAATTTATTCACTTTTTTTTATTCGGCTTTTAAAGCAGAGATGTTCTCCTCTCTAAATTTCATTAGAAAAATAATGATTTTTTAGTATTTACCGGTTGTGAGAATAAATGTTTTAACAAATATAATCATGTATTTAAAAAAAAGATATTTCGATTTTAAAGCCCGAGATAATCCCTTGCCGGCGATAAAACTTCAATCAGACCTTCGGTGCACGCAGCTTTTAAGTCAGCAGGATGGATTTCGCCATTTGCATATGCACCTTCGCACTCTTCATATGAGGAGAGTTCGCGGTTGCCTCCGAATTTTTCTGAACGCTTCAGGGTTATTGTTTCAAGCCTTGGGAATACATGATATTTTAAAACCTGAAGAACCGGATTTTCCTCTGTCTCCGGCGGGCAAAATGCCTTTTTCATCTTCTTTCTTATGCTCTCTTCAGTTTCTGCAACTGAGATGAAGTTTCCTTCAGATGATGACATCTTCCTGCCGTTAAGTCCGTTTATGATTGGGGTGTGCATGCAAAGCGGTGCTTTTGCGCCGATTGAGGGGAGATACTCACGTGCAAGCATGTGAATCTTTCTCTGATCGATTCCGCCAAGAGCCATGTCAACACCTAAGGTGTGGATGTCCACCATCTGCATGATTGGATATACCATCTGTGATACATGTGGTGCGTCCATGTTTCGCCCGACCTCGTCCATGCTCCTTGTTGCACGGTTAAGGGTTATCTGCTGTGCAAGACGGAGAACATTTATCTGGTAGTCAGGATTTAGCTGAACGTCAGTTCCTAAAATAAACTCTACGTTTTTCCCCTTTAATCCTACTGCCTCAAAACAGCGGCGGTTGTAGTCTGCAAGCTCTGCAACCTTCTCCATATCGCCTTTCTGGTTTAAAAATGCGTGAAGGTCTGCCAGCAAGACTTTAATTTTAAATCCTGCATCACGAAGATCCATTAATTTATTTATTGTGACGAGATGTCCGAGGTGAATCTCTCCTGAAGGTTCATATCCTGTATATACTGATTTTTCAGGTTTTTGCATGAGAGCCTTTAGTTCATCCTCTGTTACGATCTCGACTGTATTTCTTGTTGCAAGTTCGTATGAATCCATTCGTTATATTTTGGATGGGAAGGAGGATTAAATTATTTGTGAGTGTTGAATTATTGCCAAAAAATTTTGAAAATTTTTGTTTAACCTTGGTTTAAATTTGTTTTCAATGAAGTGATTTTTTTGCTTATTTAGTATTTTTTAATAGCTTTTTAAATAGGTTTTTAACAGGTTTTAGTAGTATTTTTAGGATATTTTTTTAATATCCGCCTGATAATTTAATCCTAATGAAAATTCCGGATAAAAAAACTGCGAAATCTGCCGCTGAAAGAAAGGAGTATGCCATTTCTAAGTTTCCGTCTGATTACAACTGCGCACAGTCGGTGCTTCGTGCATTTGCAGGCGATTTTGGTGCTGAAGAAGATGAAATTGTAAAAATCGCATCAGGGTTTGGAAGCGGCATTGCAACAGGACAGATTTGCGGTGCGGTAACAGGCGCTGTTATGGCAATCGGCCTTTATACCTCAGAAATTTCTGACAGGACTGAGAAAAAGAATAAAACATATGGCCTTGTAAGAGATTTTTTAAAGCGTTTTGAAGAAAAAAACGGTTCAACCGATTGCAAAACACTTCTTGGATATACAGTTACAAATCCTGAAATAGTAAAGTGCCTGCCTGAGGATATGCAACCTAAAATTGCATGCAGACCCTTTGTTGAGAGTGCAGTTTTAATTCTTTCAGACATTCTGGATGAGGATAAGAAAGGTAATAGAAAGGTAATTAAAAATAATAATTTGAAGGTTTAGAAAATAAGAGATATTTCTAAGTTTCTGCCTCATCTATCTGTTTTTATCTGTGACTTGCTTTTTTTTCACAGCAAAAAAGCACAAACAAAAAATCACTGCGGCAACCGTAAGTCCTGAAGAAAGATTTGCGGCCTGTGTCGGGCTTTTTTTATTTTCAGTCTCGCTATTGATATCTTCGGTGTTTTGTGGTGTTTCTGTTACAGTGACGGAAATTTCAGGTAGATCCAGTTTTATCAATTTCAGGACATTTCGTCCGTTCACCGAATCTTTCCAGATAACAGAATCGCCGGATATCTCAACCGAAACCCCATATTCCCCATTGGTATCCGAAATAAGAATCTCATTCTCTTCATTGATATTATAAATCCATACCGAATAGTGAATCCCGTTTCTCTTATCGCTCCACACGATGTTGTCCCCATCAATCTTCGGGCTTGCAACTTGTGCATCCGGTGATGTGATAACGATTGTTTCGTTCGTGGAAATATCTGTCATAAGTAGCTTTTGTGGAGGGTTATCTTTAAGAAAGGACCCGAAATCGTCATCGAATTTGTAGACTATTTTATCGCCGGATATATCGGGAAAAGAATAAACTCCCTTCTCTTCATCACCAATCTGCCAGGTATCTCCTGTTTCAAGATTCATTAAATGTACCATGGCTGTTAGCTGTCCATATCTATTATCGCGAAAAGCAAGATTTTTTCCAGAAATAGCAACTGTTGACTGAAGACCCGACAGTTCATGTTTGGTAAGACTTTCATCTTCCAGATTATATACAAATATGTCTCCGTGATCATAATCGGAAGATTCTGCAATTGAATTCCTTCCTGTAATTACTATTTCATCTTCATATATTGCTATATCGTTGACAGAATTGAATTTCTCTGCTATTATTTTGGGGGCATTTCTTTCATCTAAATTATATGCATATATATCAAACTGTCCTTCAATCCAGTCTCTTTCCTTGGATTTTGTCTTCCAAACGGCAATATTTCCGTAAATATCCAGGTGGCTGGAATCAGGAGGGTTGTCAACGGGTAGTTCTTCGAGTCCTGATCCGCCTGTTTTGTACAGGAATAATTTAGACCAGCCCGGTATATCATCCATCTCCGGATATATTTCACAGATTAAAACGTTCCCTGAATCGATCGCAGCATAGATGTAGGCTCCATCTTCCGCTGTAAAAATTGTCTTTTCTTCGCCGGAAATATCTATTGCCGAGGTGGCCGGAATAAGGATGCAGAGAGATAATAGTAGTACCCTAAGTTTGCCACTTACGTATAAAGTACCAATCAAATGATTTGAATAAATAGCTCAAAAATCCAATTAAAAAGAAATAAGACTGTTCTTAGTGATGTTACAAATGATCAAACATGCAAACAAAACTAAGAACCTATGTAGTTGAGCCTAATGACAATATATCCTTTCCTATTGGCATCATCCTGCTTGTCAAAACACTATATGAAATACTTAATTTTTCAGAAATTTTTGGCAAGCATAAGAAAAAAGGAATAAGTATCGATGATTTACTTATCGCGCTTATCAGTTACAAGCTGACTGATAATTTCAGCATCAAGCGCTCACATGGATGGATAAATCGCTTAGAGGTTTTGCAGATATTTAACCTGATTTCTTTCAGTGAAAGAACGATTTATCGTCTTCTTGAAACAATCGGAGCAAACAGAGAAGAAATCATCTCAGATATTCAGGATAGAATCTTTGATAGGTATGATTTTGATCTCACCGACATCAACATGGACTGGACCAGTATAGTTCTTCACGGAAATAAAGCAGAACTTGGTAAATATGGATATAGTCGGGATCACAGACCTGACAAAAAACAGATAACTATTGGATTGGCTGAACTGGCTAATCCAATCAATATTCCGATAGGAATGACTGTTGAACCCGGAAATCTCAACGATCAGAAACATTTCAAAAAGACGTATCTTCAGGTAAAAGATAGATTAAAAGAAGATTCTCTAGTAATATTTGACAAAGGTGCAAACAGCATTGATAATACTCAGATGATTCGCTCCGATAACCTGCAGTATATCACAGGAAAGAAGCTTAACAAAAGTGATGATAAGATAATTGCAAAATTCGAAGAATATAGTCCTGAAATTATTGATGATGAAGCCGGCATTCGCGGCATTAAAATTGTGAAACCAAACAGCATCAATTACTTCTATTTTTCAAAGAAACTTCAGAAAGAACAACTTGAATCCAGGGCGAGAAAAGTTGTGAAACAGATTAAGGAAGCAAAAACGATTCAGGAATGTATTGAAAAAAATAAAAAACTCCCTAAGAAGTTTCGTATAAATAATTTGCTTGTTGATGTTGATTATTCCATCCAGACAAAACTTGTTCAAATTTCAGAGGATGAAGCTGTAAAACTCCTTGAAGATAAATTAATCACTGGCAGAGAAGGATTTTTCTGTCTGAAATCAAGTAAGAATTTGACACTTGTTGAGGCCCTAAATACATATCGAAAAAAAGACTCGATTGAGAAGATATTCCACTCTTTAAAGAATGAAATTGAAATTAAACCATTGAGAGTCTGGACAGATAACAGCATTTATGGTGCGTTAATCATCGGATTTATTGCACAGCTTTTTATTTCACTGATTCGATTTGAAATCCCGGAAATGAAGCATACATCTACAAAATTCATAAAAAAATCATTATCGAATTTGACAGTTACCATTGATTTGTGGAAAAGAAAGACAAAAAAGTACATTCACTCGAATTTTGACTCCATAAATACGAAGATTTTACTCTATGACTGGGGCATTTCATGATTTTAAAGTAGTAAAATAGCCAACTGTCAAATTCTATTTCCTGACAAAAATTTGAAAAAATCGAATAGAGATAGTGGACAGTATCTTGAGGGGGATTGAACTCTAACTGGCAAAGTTAGGTAGTACTAAAATTTGTAAAACTGTTTTTTTGTATTTTTCTATAAGATTCATTGGATAACAGCTATCGGTGTAACCTGATATATTTTTTATCTGACTTTCGTCCAACGATTGTATAAATAATTACAAAAGCCCTCTGTTTGTTGGACAGTTGTCAGAGAGATTGTATTTATTATGAAGAATATATCCTCAGAATGTGCCGGTATAAATAAAAGGCACAGGAAAAAACCAATGAAAGGATATAAAAAATATGCACTGATCGGAGTTTTTCTGATCTTTGCATTTGTAGTTTGCTCCCCTGCAAGTGCACTTAAGGCAGATGCGACCGATGAGCAACTAAAGATAATGAACGAAATAGAAGGAACAGATATCACCATTGGAGAATATCTCCAGAAGGTATGGCCGCAGTTCTATGACGAATTGACAGACGAACAGAAGAAGAAAGTTGACAACTGGAAGAAGAGCTGGCTGGAATCAGCGGCAACTGAAGATAAAAATCTAAAGACATCAGGTTCAAAAGCTTCGATGACTACAAATGCATATATTAGCAGTGGACCGAACAGGGTTATTTATGAAGGGGAATCCAATATTGATCAACCAGTAGCTGAATATCATTACATTGAAGTAAAACTAAAAAATAATGCAAATCAGGTTGTCAGTTCAACTGCTTTTAGCGAATTTGATGGTGATGGATATGTCAATGCAGAAAACATGAAATTCTGGCTGCCGTCAGGCTACTACACCTCAAATGCATGGAGCTACTCATTAGATCCTGATACTGAAGATTCAGATACCGCAGGTCCGATGTATTATTCAGCCTGATTCAAAACAAAACCACTATCATTTTTTTTGTTGGATGGTTCTCAGAGAAAAGATCTATTGTTTGATTTCCGTTCAAATATTTGATGTTTGATATTTGATTAAATTCGTGTTCAAAAAGAAGCTTTTTATGAAAAAGGAAAAAGTTTCTCCAAAAGATTTCCTGTTCATTTTTTATAATTGATAGTTCTCATAGCAAAAATGCATAATCCGAAAATTATGGCAGCAAATGTTATCTCGGAATACAGACCTGCAGGCTTTATTGTGCTTTCACCGGGATCATTTTCAGTCGTGCTTTTTTCAAGTTCAGGTGTCTGCTGTGCTCCTGTAACATAAGCAGAATTTTCAGGTATGTCCAGCCTTATTAATTTCAAGACATCCTTCCCGTCAACAATGTCAGTCCAGATAACGGTATCACCTGAGATGTCAACTTCAGTTCCGTATTCTTCATTGGTATCTGCTATAAAAACCTCTTTTCCTTCATTGACATTATAAAACCATACTGAGTAATAAATCCCGTTTCTCTTATCACCCCATACGATATTGTCGCTGTCAATCTTCGGACCACCTTTAATTCGTTCCCCAGGTGATGCAATAATGGTTGTTTCGTTCGAAGAAATATCTGTCATAAGTAGCAGTTGGGGAGCACTGTCTTTCAAAAATGATCCAAAATCCTCGTCAAATTTATAGACTATTTTGTCACCTGAGATATCGGGAGATAAATATACACCCTTCTCTTCATCCCCGATCTGCCAGGTTTCTCCTGTTTCAATATTCATTAAATGTACCATGGCTGTCAGCTGTCCGTACCTGTTATCGCGAAAAAAAATATTTTTTCCAGAAATAGCAACTTCTGACTGAAAACCTGGCAATTCATACCTGTTCATATCTCCGTCTTCCAGATTATATACAAAAATATCTCCATGGTCATAATCGGAAGATTCTGCAATTGAATTCCTTCCTGTAATTATAATCATATTTTCTCCTACTGTCAGATCATCGACAGAATTAAATTTATCCACTATTATTTTCGGTGTATTTCTCTCATCCAAATTATATACATAGACGTCATATTTCCCTTCAACCCAGTCTCTTTCTTCGGATTTTCCCTGCCATACAGCAATATTCTTATTAATAGCAAGATTGTGAGAATAAAAGGAATAATCTGCTATCTTTTCAAGCTTTTCTTCGCTGATGTTGTATATATAAAATTTTGACCAGCTGGAAACCTTGTCAAGAAGTGCTTCCCTGATTAGTATATTCCCCGAATCGATCGCGGCATATATGCCTGCATCTTCTTCCGCTGTAAAAATTGTCTTTTCTTCGCCGGAAATATCTATTGCCGAGGTGGCCGGAATAAGGATGCAGAGAGATAATAGTAGTACTAAAATTTGTAGAACTTTTTTTTTGTATTTTTCTATAAGATTCATTGGATAACAGCTATCGGTGTAACCTGATATATTTTTTATCTGACTTCCGTCCAACGATTGTATAAATAATTACAAAAGCCCTCTGTTTGTTGGACAGTTGTCAGAGAGATTGTATTTATTATGAAGAATATATCCTCAGAATGTGCCGGTATAAATAAAAGGCACAGGAAAAAACCAATGAAAGGATATAAAAAATATGCACTGATCGGAGTTTTTCTGATCTTTGCATTTGTAGTTTGCTCCCCTGCAAGTGCACTTAAGGCAGATGCGACCGATGAGCAACTAAAGGTAATGAACGAAATAGAAGGAACAGATATCACCATTGGAGAATATCTCCAGAAGGTATGGCCGCAGTTCTATGACGAATTGACAGACGAACAGAAGAAGAAAGTTGACAACTGGAAGAAGAGCTGGCCGGAATCAGCGGCAACTGAAGATAAAAATCTAAAGACATCAGGTTCAAAAGCTTCGATGACTACAACTGCTTCCATAAGCAGTGGACCGAACAGGATTATTTATGGAGGAGAATCCAGTATTGATCAACCAGTAGTTGAATATCATTATATTGAAATAAAACTGGAAAACAGTGCAAATCAGGTTGTCAGTTCAACTGCTTTTAGCAATCATGCTAATTACATCAATGCGGACAACATGAAATTCTGGCTGCCGTCAGGCTACTACACCTCAAATGCATGGAGCTACTCATTAGATCCTGATACTGAAGATTCAGATACCGCAGGTCCGATGTATTATTCAGCCTGATTCAAAACAAAACCACTATCATTTTTTTTGTTGGACAGTTAAGTAAAATGATAGATTATTTGATTTTAGTTTAAATATTAGATGTCTAATTAAATCCGGGTTCAAAAAGAAGTTTTATGAAAAAGGAAAAAGTCTCTCCAAAAGATTTCCTGCTCATTTTTTTATTTTTTATAATTGATAGTTCTCATGACAAAAAAACACAAACCAAAAATTACTGCGGCAACCGTAAGTCCTGAAGAAAGATTTGCAACCTGTGTCGGGTTTTCTTCGAGATCATTTTCTGCCGTGCTTTTTTCAAGTGACTGCGGTGTTTCAGTCAGGACTGTGGAAGTTTCAGGTATGTCCAGCTTTATTAATTTCAAGACATCCTTCCCGTCAACAATGTCAGTCCAGATAACGGTATCACCTGAGATGTCAACTGCACCTCCATACTCTTCATCTGTAACGGAGATCAAAATCTCACTTTCTTCTTTGAGATTGTAAAGCCATACTGAATACTTACCATTTCTTTTATCGGTCCAGACAATATTATCCCCGCCAATCTTCGGATGGCTTTTGATTCTTACACCGGGTGATGCAATAAATGTTGTATCGTTCGTGTAAATGTCTGTCATAATGAGTTGTTGAGGAGCACTGTCTTTCAAAAATGACCCAAAATCCTCATCAAATTTATAGACTATTTTATCACCGGATATGTCGGGATTAGAATAAACTCCTTTTTTTTCATCACCGATTTGTCGGGTTTTGCCTGTATCGAAGTTCATTAAATGGACAGTATCTTTCATTTGTCCGTATCTGTCATCATAGAATACAAGACAATCCTCTGAAATAGCGACTCCATACTGGCAACCCGGAAATTCATGTTTGGTAAGGCTTTCATCTTCCAGATTATATACAAAAATATCTCCATGGTCATAATCGGAAGATTCTGCAATTGAATTCCTTCCTGTAATTATAATCATATTTTCTCCTACTGTCAGATCATCGACAGAATTAAATTTATCCACTATTATTTTCGGTGTATTTCTCTCATCCAAATTATATAAATAGACATCATATTTCCCTTCGACAAAGTCTCTTTCTTCGGATTTTCCCTGCCATACAGCAATGTTCTTATTAATAGCAAGATTGTGAGAATAAAAGGAATAATCTGCTATCTTTTCAAGCTTTTCTTCGCTGATGTTGTATATATAAAATTTTGACCAGCTGGAAACCTTGTCAAGAAGTGCTTCCCTGATTAGTATATTCCCCGAATCGATCGCGGCATATATGCCTGCATCTTCTTCCGCTGTAAAAATTGTCTTTTCTTCGCCGGAAATATCTATTGCCGAGGTGGCCGGAATAAGGATGCAGAGAGATAATAGTAGTACTAAAATTTGTAAAACTTTTTTTTTGTATTTTTCTATAAGATTCATTGGATAACAGCTATCGGTGTAACCTGATATATTTTTTATCTGACTTCCGTCCAACGATTGTATAAATAATTACAAAAGCCCTCTGTTTGTTGGACAGTTGTCAGAGAAATGCTATATATGGATACTTTCTAAAGTAACTCTAAGTTAATCCTGCAATTAATTTCAGGAAATATGAGATAATACAATAATTCATTCTTTGAGGCGGGGGTATATGAACGAAAATAAATGTAAAATAGGAGAAAATAAATCTTTTCTTAGGTTTTTGACAGCACTCTTGATCTTTCTTATCGTCATAATTACTGAAATACCTGTACAGGCAATCTCCGCAGAAGCGACCGAAGAACAGCTAAAGGTAATGAATGAGCTTGAAGGATCTGATATCACCATTGGAGAATATCTTAAGAAGACATGGCCGCAGTTCTATGATGAACTTACAGAAGAGCAGAAAGAAAGAGTAAACAGGTGGAACAGGAGCTGGCCAAAAGACCCTGTTTCAATTGAAGAGAAAGACGTAAACTGGCACAGCCAGAATATTTCGTCAAATATCACTGCACTTAATATCAATCTGAAATGGAAAAATCCGGCATCAAACCTGAGTCTAAAGATCTATTCGCCTGACGGGAAATCTTTTGGGCCATTTTATGATGGTTTTGATAACATTACAAATGGACAGATCTACTTTTTTATCAGGAAGGATAGCGGGCTTTCTACTGGTGAGTGGTGGTATGCTGTAAAGGGGGAGACTGTTAATGGAACAGAAAAATATACTCTCTGAAATTAATTATCACAGTTTTAGAGTTGTTTATTTATTTCTTATTTTAATATCAATCATCGGCCTTTCTCAAATTGTTTCGGCTGAAAATCCGGATGATTACATAATTACAGATTCAACCATACCTGGTGATTACATAGATTCATCAGGAAGTGATAATTTAAGAGATTACGCTGATTTACCAGTCTGGATAAAAATTTCTATGGTTTCCGGAGCAATAATCTCCGTCTTCTGTGCTTTAAAATACATCCCGGTTATTCTGGCAGGACAATCTCAGGCAAATAAGAAAGGAAACCGGGATAAAATATACGAATGCATATGTGCCAATCCGGGATTAATATCAGTAGAAATTAGTGAACTTACAAAAATTAACACGGGAACTGCAAGATATCACTTATATCTGCTAGAAAAAAACCATGAGATAGTATCAGTTAAAACAGGTCATAAAATTTTTTATTTTCAGAACAGATCTTTATTTACCAAAGAACAGATTGCGGGGATTATTCTCTGCCGCAATGAAACGACAAAAGAGATTCTTGATGTAATCAGAAAAAAGCCCGGTGCATCCAATAAGCTGATATCTGATATTGTCGGAATCGATAAAAGCACTGTTCACTGGCATATAAAGCGTCTTTTACGGGCAGGTATGGTTAAGATAAAAAGGAGGGGAAATTCTGTTAAATATTTTTTTGTGGAAGTTTTATCCTGATTCTCTCTCCAAAACATTCATTATGTTATCGTCCAATATATCAGTCATATGTCCAAAATTTTAGACATAACAGAAAACCACTTAAAAATTCTCTCGCTGTTTACAAAAGGCTATGACTGCGAGTATTATATCAGGGAAATATGCCGTCATGTCCCGGTATCACACGGTGCGGCCCAAAACATCCTTAATTCACTTGAGGAGAAGGGTGTTTTGGAATCTGTGATGAAGGGGAGAAACAGGATTTTTTCGCTTCGAAAAACAGGACTGTGCGTAAACTATATTCTTCTTGCCGAAAGCTACAAACGACTTAAGTTCTCAGAAAAATATCCTCTCACATATGAGATAATATATAAGATTCTTCCGGCATTTACCGGACCTCTGGCTCTATTTGGAAGCTATTCATCAGAGCTTGCGACCGAATTTTCTGATATTGATCTTTTAAGTGCAGGCGGGTTTGACAAAAGACAGGTAGATGAAGTTTCAAGAAAATTTAAGGTTGATATAAATATAAAACAATACACAAAAGAGATTGTTCTCTTGGGAATAGGAAATGATCATCTGATAAAAGAAGTTTATAAGAATCATATCTGGCTTTGCTGTCCGGAATTTTTTGTAGAAGGTTACATAAAATGAGCGAGATTGAATGGTGCAAAGATCAAAGAAAAGGGCTTCATCTGATTGAACCAAACGACAATCTCTCAGATGCATATCTAAAAAAGGCAGAAGAAGCTCTTGAAACGATGAACTCGATAGACTCGCCGGACTGGATTATATCAATCGGCTATTACTGCATGTACTATTCGATGTACGCCGTTTTGATGAAGGCCGGAATTAAAAGCGAGATTCATACATGTACAACAGAATGCATAAAAGAATATTTTGGGAAATTTTTCTCGCAGGCGGATTTGGACACTGTAGAAGATGCAAGGGTGATGCGTGTTGAATCACAGTACTCTATAGCACGTGAATCAGCACAAAGACAGGCATCAGAGATTGTGGCAAATGCGCCGGTCTTTCTTTTAAAGTGCAAATATGTCTGCTCAAAAATAACAAAAAAAGATATTAAACAAATCCGCAGTAATTTTTATTAACTAAAAAAGGTTCATGAAACCAAATTTTCATGCAACATTTTTATGGAAAAATTTGATTTCAGGGATAAATTGTCTGAAACCGGTATTTAAATTTTAAATTCTGTTTAATATTCAAACCTGATTTAAAAATTACTAGCAGATTCAACCAGATTCAGGTTTTTAAATCCTGTTCTATGTCTATTAATTGTTTTTAGAAATTTACCATTAACAATTTTTCATTAACAATTTACCTTTTTACAATTTTTCATTAACAATTTACCTTTTTACAATTTTTGATTATTATTTAGTTCTCCTTTGCAAATCCCCATGAATAGTAAAGATATACTATCACAAGAGTGAAGGGAAGAAGTATCACTGCCGGCGCATATGGTGGCATAAAACCTTCAATGAATCCTGAAAGTGAGTTTAAAAACTCAGGTGCATCTTCAGGTGCGGGAATACCCTCGCATATCATTGCAAAGATATCACACCCGGCAATTATCCATATCATAATTGAGCCTAAAAGGACTTTTGAAAAATTATGAATCTCTCTTAAACCCTTAAATCCGCTGAGAATAAAAAGGCCGCCGAATATTACAATAAATCCTCCCCAGAAGTGCCTGAAGAAATCATCGCCTGAGATTTCCATAATCCCAAGTTCAAATCCGCCTGAGATACCAAGATAGACAAGAATGTCAACAATCCCGAATATTACTGCAAAAAGTCCTATAGCGGCAAAATAAACAGATGTTAATTCAAATCCGCTATCTTTTTTACTTTCTGTCCTGTTAATTTTTGTATTTTCCATTTTTATGCCACCCCAAGTATTATTCCTATTGCGTGGATGATTCCGCCGTATATGAAGGCAACCGATAATAAAACTGCAACTGCTGCCAAAAGTTCTTTCCAGCCTTCCTTTAGCATCACGACAAATGTTGCAACACAGGGGAAATAAATTGATATTAAAACGATTGCAGAGATCATCTGGTACTGTGTCATTTCAATTACTGAAAGCTGTGCGACTGCCAGGTCTTTTCTTAAGAATGCCGAAACCAAAGGTCCTGCTGTTTCTTTTGGAAGTCCAAACCAATTCACAAATAAAGGTGCTAAAATATCTGAGAGCCACTGGATAAATCCGACAAGATACATAACATTTACGACTAAAACACCGAAAAGAACGAATGGAACAGCGTTTAGCAAGAATCCACCTGTTCTCATCTTAAGCTTCTTAAAAACATTTGACCTTTGCGGCATGTGATACGGGGGAACATCAATTAAAATTTCAGGGTTTTCTCCCGGAACTATTTTACTTAATACGTAGCCAAAGACGAAGTAACCGATTATCAGAAACAGCATTACATATCCGACACTTTCCGGAATAACCTCGAGCATAACACCAAGCTGTGCACCGCACGGTATGAAGATTGCAATTAAGGTCATCATCATGAATCTCTGCTTCTTTGTTTCAAGAATGCGTGTTGCGGTTACTGCCGGAACATTGCATCCAAGTCCGAGAATTGTCGGAACGATTGCGTATCCGTGAAGACCAATTTTGTGCAGGAATGTGTCAACAAGAACTGCCAGACGCGGCAGATACCCTGAATCCTCAAGAAGTGCCATCATAAGATAGAATATGAAGACTGCCGGAAGAACAACTCCTATTGCAACAAAAAGACCTGATGATAGCACACCAAAAGCCTCAAAACAATTAGTTGCAGTAGGATCACCGACAAACAGGAAATATAAAATGCTGTTCGGGTCAGGCCATGACGACTGCAACCATGGCAGGAAATAATTGTCAAAGAATTTCACAAAAAATCCGTCTGTACAGAGTGCTCCTGCAAATGAGCCAAAGACGCTCCAGAATGCGTATAATACACCAAGTGCCACAGGAATTCCTGTAAGAGGCTTTACTGTAAGTTCTCCTAAAATATCTCCTACTCTTTGTGTGTATGTTCCGCTTTTGATAACCTGTGATGAGATGCTGTCAACAAGTGCCCATCTTTCATTTTCTGAAAAGACCATTTCAGACACCTCCACAGCCACCACAGCCGCCGCATCCAAAGCATCCCTGCGGTGTTTTCTGAGCAGTTTCTTTTCCGTCAGCTCTTAGCTGAATATCAGAAATTTCTGCAGGAAGAGCTTTTCTTATCATATCACCAAGGTTCTTTATTCCCTCTCCTGATATGGCGCTTGTTTCAACGACAGGAACTCCAAGAATTTTTTGAAGTTTTGCAGTATCTACCAAAATCTCTCTTTCACGTGCCGAATCAATCATATTCAAAACAACAATTGAAGAGATACCTGTCTCGATTGTTTCGAGTGCAATATAAAGTCCCCGCTCAATTCTTGTTGCATCAAGGACAATCACTGCTATTGCATCTTTATTTTTTTCAAGCATTTCGACACAGACTTCTTCTGCTTTATCTCTGGCATTCAGAGAATAAGCACCCGGAACGTCTATTACAGTATAGGTTTTTTTGTCGATTATAAGCGTTCCTTTTGTGTAATCAACAGTTGTTCCCGGATAGTTTGAAACAACGGCATCTCCGCCTGTCAGCCTGTTAAAAAGTACACTTTTGCCAACATTTGGATTGCCTATTAAAAGAATTGTCTCATTTTTTTCTGTCATTTCTTTTGTTCTCCATTAATCAGTATAAAATATTACCTGAGCCGGTTTTTTGGCTCATTTTGTCCATTTGTAACATCAACAATTATTTCTTTGGCCTGCTCAATTCCAAGAGCAACCTCCACTTCTCCTGCCATTACAACAACCGGCCCTTTTATTGGCTGTTTTGTAATCATTTTTACACTTTTTCCAACTCTGATCCCAATTGGGCTTAGATTTTGTGATGAGGCTTTTATCTCTTTTATCAGGCCTGTTTCTCCATATTCCAGATTGGTAAGTCTTTTCTCCATAAATGCACCTTAAACAGTGTATGATTGCTGAATGATGCAAAATGATTGTGCTAAATTACAACATTTCAGCCTTCCTTTATAATGTTGATGGTTAGGAATGGATTAACTCGACCCGAAATTTGTTTTGCCGAAAAGGGTTAGCCAAATAATATTTGGGAGTGTTTGAAAAACCAAAAAATCCGGCCTTTAATAAGGTCTTTATACAGTATATTTTCAAATAATTTCTTTTTTTCCGGATATTTCTGTTATTCAGGCAGAACCTGGCGGCACAATACCTGTGTTTACTGTAATACAGGAAGCCATCTCAATTCCTATTGCCACAACAACTTCTCCGCTCATCACAACAACCGGCCCTTTTATTGGCTGTTTTGTAACCATTTTTACAATTTTGCCAACTCTTATACCAAGAGCGTTTAATTCACGTGAATATTTTGATATTTCTGTTATAACTCCGGTCTGCCCGTATTCAAGGACTGATAGTGAGGATATCATTTTTTAGCACCTGTCAACAATTATTTTTCCGGCAATTCCTCTTCCAAGGGCAAGTGTTGAGCCGTTTATGTCAAGAACCACAGGACCGCATGTACAGTCGATCATTCTGATTTTAACACCCTCACAAAGACCTCTGAGTGAGAGCTGTTGTTTTACACCTGCTCCTCCTTCGACTTTTTTGACAATTGCTGTTTCGTTTTTTAAAAGGCCTGTAAGAATAGTTTGCATAATACTGTAGTTACTGTTTATTTTTAGGTTCAATTGAATATAAGCCGAAAATTGTTTGGATGAGGAAAAACTTCCCAAAAGAATTTAGGCGATACTGTAAAAACCTAAAATTTAGTTTATAAGATGAACATTATATTTATTGTTTCTTTAAAAACGTTCATGAAACAAACAATTCAGGTATTGTTTCATGTAAATAAAATGCGATTATCCTGTAAAAACAGATTGATTTGCAATGAAAGTCAAAATTCCTGATAAACTTATCATCACTTTTTTGTGTGATGAAAAAAGCTCATCATGTGCGTTTGCTATAAAAGTCAAAATTCCTGAATAAACTTATCATCACTTTTTTGTGTGATGAAAAAAGCTCATCATGTGCGTTTTAGATGAAAGTTACTCTGTAACTTACATGAAACCGGTGCATGAAATATAATTTCATGGACGTTTTCATGGTAAAAGGCTCATTTCAATTGTTTTTTTCAACACCAAATAATAAAACCATTTAAGGAACAAAAATATAATTGAGAATTAAAGCAATTTATAAATACAGGTTTTAAAATACCGGCGGTACAAATAATGGATTTTCGTGAGATAGTCTCCATATCACAGGGCCCTTTAAGCATATTAAATCCTTTAAGCTTTGAAAAGGCGATATACATAGGAGAGATTGCAGGCATGTCTGAAGAGACATCTGTAATTGATTTTGGCTGTGGGAATGCTACTCTTCTCGGACTCTGGGGAGAGAATTTTGGCATATCCGGAAGAGGCGTGGAAATAAGAGAAGATGCCTGCCGGACTGCCGGAATGACAATTGAAGAACTTGGTCTTTCAGATAAAATTTCAATCTTCTTTGCCGATGCCTCATCCTATGAAAAAGAAGAGGATGAATTATACGACTTTGCAGTTGCTCTTGGTGCATCACAAATTTGGGGCGGAATTGAAGAGACATTAACTGCTCTTTCAGAATTTATCAAAGATACAGGCTCAATAATAATCGGCGACAGATACTGGAAGAAAGATTCAGTATCACCTGAATTTTGCAGGCAGTGGCCTGAAATTCTTACCGAATATGAAATTCTGCAAATTATTAGAGATAAAGGTTTTAATCTAAAATCGGTTGTCAGGGCAGGCGATGACGACTGGGACATATATGAATCAGGAATCTGGAGAAACTGCTTAGAATGGCTTTCAGACGATGATAACAGGCAAAATCCCGGATATGACGATCTTTTAAATTATTACAGACGAATCCAGGAAGAATATATGGCTTACGGACGGGAAAATACCGGATGGGCAATGTATCTGATTGTACCTTCGTTAACTGAACCTTCATCTTAAAACAGGTGATTCTTTTGAACATTTTAAATAAATATTCATTTGTTGCATACATTCCAAACAGACCTGAGGCACTAAACCTTGCGGCCGGCATTATAACAGAGCTTGACGGAAACATAAACAGAATTCACTATGACAGGCAGATAGATTCACAGACTGCCTTTTTTGAGGTTACCTGCACTGAGGATGCTTACATAAGGATAAAAGAGAAACTCTCTAAAATTGGATTTCTCAGAAATTCCCTAAAGAGCCTGCCTTTTTTGAAGTTCAGCGTGAATCTTTTAAACAGGTCAGGTGCACTTCTTGAATTTTTAAATATTGTTTCAGATGCCGGTGCATATATTGGCTCAATTGACTTTGATGATACCGGAAGCTTTCCGGAGACAGTTTATGTAAGTATGAATCTTGAAGAGGAGCACCGGGCAGAAGAGCTTCTAAACGCCTTAAAAAATCATTATAAGATTGAAATAATTGACTATGACACAACCGGTACAAAGCTTGACAAAACAATTTTTTATGTCAGATTTGCTCAACAGCTTCGCCGGTATCTTCAAAACGCAGATGATACTGCACTTATGGATTTTTTAAAAGACATCAACCATACAGTCCAGGAGCTTACAAGGCTTGGAGAAAATCCTGACGAGATTTTTGAAAATTATATTCTCTGCGGTGAATTTTTAAATAAAACGACAGGAGACGGATTTTACGCCGATGTGCAGGAGATAAGAATTATTGATAATCTTACACTCTTTTGCTTTCAGATGCCGGGAGGCGGCAGTATATTCATCTTCGATGCACCTGATGAGATTGTGATGATTGACACAGGCTACGGGATTTATGCAGAGGATGCTAAGAAAATGTTTGCCTATTATGGTCTTGATGTTGAGAAAAAATTAAAGTCAGTTATTATAACCCACGGTGATGCCGATCACTGTGGTGCAGGAGGAGCATACAATGTAGCGGCATATATGCATCCGGCAACACTTGAGATTATTAAATGCGGCAACCGTGCATGGGGCTCTAAGAGTGAAAAATCAATTCTTGAGAAGGTGTACACAACAATGATAGCGCTTTTTTCGCACTGGAATCCTTCTTCAGAAGAAAATATCAGGCTCTTTCCGGAATCATCAGCAGAAAGAGTAAAAGGTTTTCCGGTGCTTGCAAAAATTCCGATTGGAGGACTTTCATTTGACGTCCTTTTAAGCCTTGGCGGACACCAGTTCGGTCAGCTTTTAATATTCTGCAGGGAAAAAGGGCTGATTTTTACAGCAGACAGTCTTATGAATTTCTCAAGTTTTACTGATGAACGCAAAAGATATAATTCAATTGCAGATTTTCTTGTTACATCTGTCAATGTTGACAGTTCACTTGCCCGCGAGGAGAGAAAAGGGATTTTAGAGATTGTTAAGGATTACGAAGAAGAATCAGGTGAAAAATGTCTTATCTGCGGGGGTCACGGTGCTGTTTCTGTAATAAACAGCGAAGGTAAGCTTGAATCTTTTATTGAGCCTGAACACTATGTTCATTCTCTAAATTAAAAGATTAAATATCTTACATCTGCCAAAAGCAGTTTTTTATATTAAAAATCCGTATTAAAAGATATGGAAAGCAAAGGCGACATATATAAATTAATATTTGACAATGCAGGAACGGGAATCCTGCTTTCAGACAACAAAGGAGTTATTCTTGCCGCAAACAAAGCCTTTTGCGAGAGAACAGGATTTTTTGAAGATGAGATTGCCGGCAAACATAAATTCTGCTCATTTATTCATCCTGATGATAAAAAGAGAGTTGAAGAAATTTATAAAAATCAGACAGAAAAACAGACATCAGAAAATTTAATAACCGAATTCAGATTTCTAAGAAAGGACGGAGAAGTAATTAATGTCGCATCAACATTTGCTTTTGATGAGAAGACCGGAAACATCATAATAACTCTTTTAAATATCACAGAAAAAATTGAAATATTAAAGGCGCTTAAAAGACGCGATGCTATTCTTTATGCAATTAATCATGGGATTAACCTGTTTTTAAAGGAAAATTCATGGAAAAAAGTAATGCCTGATGTTTTAAAGGCTATTGGTGAGGCGGCAGAGGTTGCAAGGATTTACTGTTTTGAAAATTCTACAGATGAAAAAACCGGACTTTTACTGATGAATGAAAGATTTGAATGGGCATATGATAAAAAAGCATCACAGATAAATAATCCTAAAATGCAGGGACTTTCCTACAAAGATGCCGGTGTTTTAAGATGGCAGGAAAAGCTCAAAAAAGGCGAGGTGGTCTTTGCAGATATCAACTCCGTTGACGAAGACGAGAGAAAAAACATGGAAGTTTTAGGCGTCAAAACCTCTGTTATCGCACCAATATTTATCAATGACAGATGGTGGGGTTTTGCAGGCCTTGATGAAACAAGAAAAGAGAGGGTCTGGAGTGAAGGTGAAATTGAAACTATCGGTGTTGCCGCCGGAATGATTGGAAGTGCGATATACAGGCAGGAGAGTTATGAAACACTTATTGCATACATAACTGAAGCCGCCCTAAGAATTAAAGAGCCGGGATTTGTAATAAAGGAAAATCTTGTCCAGATAAAAAAGGATGTTTTGGATGATATTGTATCAAAGCAGAGCATTGCAACTAAAATTGAGATTCAGATTAAAAATATAGAGCAGGTCAACAGAAACATAAAAGATCTTAACAGATTGATTGTTGAGAGAAACAAAGATATTCCAGAGGCCTACAGGCATTTTATTTCAGGCTAAGAGGACTAAAAAAAATGGATTCTTCAAAAGACTGTCTTGAAAATGTTGAGATATTGCTTGTAATATCTCCTCCGGAAAGACTAAAAGACAACAATGTAGAACTAATCAGAAGACTGACAGAAAACGACCGCGAAATACTAATTATCACATCAAGCCAGCCGTCACAATATCTACATGAATTATACGAAGCAAAGGGAATAGACTCCGGAAAGATTTCTTTTATAGACACTATAACAAAATTTGCAATGGGAACAGTGCCTGATGGTGTACAACGTTGCAGATTCCTGAGCAGTCCGTCTGATCTTACCTCTCTTTCTATCGCAATCAGTGAAAGTTTAAAGGAGATAAAAGAGAAAAAACCCGCATTGCTTATAGATTCGTTAAATGCAATGCTTATTTATCTCCCGTCATCCGACATTACAAAGTTCATGCATTTTCTTACAAGCAAGCTTAGAATTATGTTTCTTTCCGGAATCTATCTTGCCGCTGAAGACAGTCTGGACCCTAAGATAATGTCTCAGATTATGACTTTTACAGACAGGGTTATCAACATGGATTCTGAGTCCTATTCGGACTCTGAAGCCGATTCCAAAGAAAAGGACATAAATTAGAGGAAAAATTGCCGGAAAATCGCCTGTGCGGATATGAAAGGTGAGGTTTTGTTTATCGTAAATGTCATATCCGCTGCCAATACCTCCCCCGGATGAAGACCGGTATGTAAAAATAATAATCAGGCGTCTTCTTTTTGATAATATTCAATTCTCTGAAGGACATATCCCAAAACCTGTTCTTCAAGAGGTCTTTGGTCTTCGATTGAGAAAAGATAAGCAGTGGAATAGGCAAAAATCAGTGCATTATCGCGTTTGAACTCTAATGGCACCTTTATTTCATCCTTAGATAACTTAATTGCATAAAATTTCTCATCTTCAGGTTTGAATGTGCAGTCCTTTTCTTCAGGAAGTTTTACACCAAATGTCTTTGTCGGATCATGACCTTCCCAGTTGAACTCAGATCTGATGGACTTCTGGGAGGGCAGAAGTTCTATTGAATGTGCCCTGATAATTGATACAGCACATTTAAGAGCGCTTTTGCTCTCGTCTTTTTCAATCTTTCCAAGAATTTTGTCAGCACGTCCTATTGCCCTGTCATAAAGGCCTGTTCTGTATCCTATAAGCATTGATGCTATCATATGGGCAACATTTCCGGAGATTTTTGGCATATCTTTTTTTATACCTGCCATATAATCCTCTAAATCCTTTTTTGCAATTTCCAGACTCATTTATAAGCACCTCTTTTTGTATTCAAAACGTTCATGATATTTTTTTTCGCAAAACGGTGATGAAATTTTTGTTTCATTCAACAGTTTTATGTAAGTTACGAAGTAACTTCATGCAAAATCAAAAAAATAATAATTTTTGACTTTTACTTCAATGATACAAATAGCCCTTAATAATTAAAGAGTATTTCCTAAAAAACATCCATGAAATTTATATTTCATACAACTTTTCATGTAAGTTACGAAATAAAATTCATGTGTAATTCCTGTGTAATTCATAAAACAACTGCTTCATGCGGAATTTTCATATGGTATTTAATGCCCCAAAAAAAATTATTCTCTTTTTTCAAATTCCAAAATTATGTTTTGCATCTTTTCTGCATTTCGAAAGACTTCCTCACTTTCAACGCCTCCAAAAAGACCTGAAATTGCAATTATTTCTGACAGGGGCTGTTTTAACGATGAAATCAGCTCATCAGTCTCCTGTGAAATGTTTCCTGACACTTTTTCAGCATTTTCTGTTTTGGATTCCAAATATTCCTGAAATAAAACCACAAGGTATGTTTTGCCTTCAAATGCAGCTGCTTTCACATAAATTTTTCCGGGAATATTTCCTCTGTCAGAAGTTTTTAATGATGTCTCACACTCAAAACATGTTTTTTTCTTCTCTTTTGAAAGATTTTTTGAAAATTCAAATCCTAAAAGTATCCCTGGACTAATTGAGGAGAGTTTTTCTGCATCCATCTTTGTTTTTGCAATAAGAAGTCTGTTTGAATAAGAAATCTTCGGACCGTTTTCAAAGTCGCCTTCAGAGACAATGCAGAGGGGAAAAGGCAGGGAGTCCATTACAAACCTGAATTTGTCCTCACCGGATTTAAGTGCTTTTTCTGCTTTTATTGCCCGGTGCTTTTGCAAAACAGTCTCAATTGTAGTATAAATTTCTCTTGGGCGTGCCGGCTTTGTAAGATAACCGTAAGGATTTGTCCTTATTGCACGAGAAAGAGTTTCATCGCCTGTGTAGGAGGTCAGGTACACAACCGGAATATCCCAGTTATTTCCAATTTTTTCAGCAACATCAATCCCGTCTATGTTGTCTTCAAGATTTATGTCAATTAAAGCAAGATCAGGCATAAGTTCGCCTGCCATCCTTATGGCATCCTCACCTTTTGTTGCAAGACCTACTACATCGTAGCCAAAAGATCCAAGCGATCTTTCAAGGCCCATTGCGACAATCACCTCATCTTCAACAATCAAAACCTTAGCGTCAGCCATTAAAATCCTCCCCCCCTTGAGAATAAGAAAATTTAAATGCCGTTTTTTTCTGATTTCCTGCATTTCAGGTCATTATTCCTGACATATTTAACAATCAGGAGAAAAAAATACCGGAACAGAAATTCTCTTATATTCAATCATATTTTTAAAGTGGTATATATTACTTATTAAATTCATTTCTGAGCCGTTTTACAAATTTAACTAAATATCCGGACAAAACACTAATATGAGATTAAAACAACTGATTAAAATTGTATGGACAGTATGAAAAAGCCTGATATTGAGATAACCAAAATTTCGCCTGTAGGAATCGGTAAAGACAAAATAGAACTCATTGTCACTATAAAAGTCAAAAACCCCTCTTTTTTGGATGCACCAATAAAAAGGATAGAATTTGAGCTATTCAGGCATTTAAATAATGGTGAAGATTACCTTGGAAGAGGAGAAAAAGAGGGTGTGATTTTAAAGGCAGACTCTGAGAATCTTATTGATATTAAAGTTTTGATTGAAAATCTGTCATTTATTTCCGCCGCCGCTGAATACATAAAAGACGGAGTCAGCATTATTGTAAGGGGAAGCATATTCTTCGATCTGAAAATTTTTGCACCTGAAATTAAATTTGAGGAGATAAAAAGGCTTAAAAGTCCGCTGGAAGATTTTTTTAAGTAACTTGCCGGGGAAAAAATCTTCCTTCATGGACATATACTATGTAAATCAGAATTGAGTTGCTATGAAAGTCAAAAATCCCTGATAAACTTTCATCACTTTTTTGTGTGATGAAAAAAGCTCATCATGTGCGTTTGCTATGAAAGTCACTTTGTGAACTACATGAAACTGTTGCGTTAAAAAAAATTATCATGATTTTTTTTTAAAAGTAATATAATTTTTAAAATTTTAAATGCAGATCAATACTTCTTTTTATCAGAAGAATCTACAAATAAAATCTTAATTATTGCCGCAAGACCGATTACAAACGCTGTGAAGTAAATTGCGATTGTGAAATACAAAAGCCAGCCGGAGTATTCAAAATCAGCAGAGTACATAACAATTGATGCCCCAATAACAAGTGCTGATGCAACAAGACCCATAAGAAGCTTGTCTGTTGCCTTTTCAATTGTATATGAAAGTCTCTCAACATCCTTTGCAACAATATCAATCTGGAATTTTCCTGCCGCCCACTTATTCATCGTCCTGTTAAAGATTTTTGGAAGCTTCATTATACTGTCTATACTTTCAATAAGAGTATGTGAGGTCTTTTTAAAAGATTGCGGTGAGAAATATTGCATTTTTACAACTTCGGAAAGATAAGGCCTTGTTTTGTCATAGAAGTTGAATTTTGGATTTAATGTCTGTCCAAGACCAATTACCATCATTATGACCTTTAAAAGAGACATCAGTGTCCCCGGAATCTGAATATGATAACGGTTTAATACATCAGGAATGCTCTTTAAGGAACCTGCCGCATCAACTGATGAAATTTCAAACCCTTCAGCATCAAAAAGGGCATAATAGAGGTTATCCTTAATATCATCCAGATCATCATCATCAATTCTGACACCTAATTTTTTAAAGGTCTCGACTATCATATCAACGTCGGTATCAACGATTGACAAAAGCAGTTTTATGAAAGTATGACGTCTTTCAGGCCGGATTACTGCAATTGCACCAAGATCAATGAAGGCAAGCTTTCCGTCAATTGTTACAAATATATTTCCGGGGTGGGGATCGATATGGAAAAAGCCGTCTTCGAATATCATCTTAAGATATGTCTCAAATCCAAGATCTGCGTATTTTTTCGGATCATATCCGTATATTTTTATTCCTTCCACATTATCTGCACGAACGCCCTCAATGTATTCCATCATTAAAAGTTTAGAGCCGGAATACTCCCAGTATATCTTTGGAAATTTTATATCAGGTTTATTTTTAAAATTTCGTCTGAAAATATCTGCATTTTTCCCTTCTGCTATGTAGTCAAGCTCCCTTTTCATCATCTTTGAAAAGTCATCTACAAGTCCTGTCAGATTATATGCCTTAAGCGCCGGATTTACTTTCTCAAATCTCCGGGCCATATTTTCAATAATTATTGTGTCCATCTCAATTGTTTCAGAGATATCAGGACGTTGAATTTTTATTGCAACGACAGTTCCGTCCTTTAAAATCGCCCTGTGAACCTGGCCTATTGATGCCGCGGCAACAGGAATCCTTTCAAAAAATTCAAAAGTTTCATCAATCTTACCGCAGTATTCCTCAATAACCGGCAGTAGATCTTCGAAAGGAACAGGGGTCACACTGTCATGGAGCTTTTTAAGCTCCTCTATTAATTCCGGTGGAAGCGCCTCGCTTCTTGAAGCCGCCATCTGACCGAATTTAACAGCTGTTGGACCAAGTTCTTCCAAACCAAGTCTCATTCGCTCATATATCGAACGGTTGTCTTTTACTGTCTTTTTAAAAAGTTTTTTTCTTCTGGTCGAGTCTGGATCGATCTGGTCTAAGAAAATACCAAATCCGTATTTTACCATTACATCGGCAATCTGACCATATCTTTTCAGCCTGTGAACCATATCAGGAAAATTGGTTCTTCTTGGTAATAAAATTCTCTTAAAAACAAGAAAAAAAAAGACAAGAAAAGAGATATAAAAAAACTGATGATTTTGGATTTAAAGGTTAGGAACGCCTTCTAATAAGAGATACTACAAATAAAATTGAGAGCAGAGCAATGAAGATAAAATAACCACTTCCTAAAGCAGGTGTCTGTGATGTGGTTTTTAAGTCATCACCTTCATTTTCTGCAGTCGCTTCTGTTGCAGGCGGCATTGTCCGGAAAGGAGTGACTTCTGCCTCTTCCTGTGTCTCTGCCGGTTTCTCTGTCACTGCCTCTGCAAGTGTAAATTCGGCTGTATATTCAGCAGATCCGTCATCCTTAGAGATTTTAAAGATATAAAAATCTGGTTTTAGATTTGATGTATCCACAGGAACTTCCCATGAATTTTCGTCACCGCCCGGTATGACTGTGACTGTTCCTGACTGGCCTGTAAACTCTGATGATGTGGTCTTTGATGTCGGCTCAAAAGAGGCTGAATAAAGCTCATAAATTAATTTTTCACCATCGGCGATATTGGTCTGGCCTGATATCATAAGGTTGTCGCCGATGAAATAGGTCTCCTTTGGAGTAAACCTAATCCATGGTTCAGAGATGTAAAATTCAGTTGAGGTGTAGGTATCATCTATATCAGGTGATGTAAGCATCCTCATAAGTGCATTTGCAGCAGCGCTTCCCTGTAATTTTCCGGAGCCATCTATTATGAATGAATTTCCGGCCGATGAGACAACAGAGGTCTGACCTGTCTCAGGAGTATCATAAGATACGTCTGCGTCAAAGACGCCGTTGTACATAGGGTGCTGGACTATGCAGAAATACTGGCCTGATGCCATGTTCTGAGTTGTGCTTTTGGATATTTCATATGTGTATGTATTTCCGGTCACTGACTGCGTCTCGCGTGTCCAGTAATTAGGGCCAAATACCCAGAATGCAAGACCTTCCTGTGGACTTCCTGTAACCCCGCCTTTTATATAGACAATATCGCCTTTTGCAACATTGTCTGATGCACAGACTGTCTGTGAAAAAAGCATTAAAGATACAATAACAGACAGCAGAACAATTTTTTTTATTAGATTTTTTTTCATTCGATTAATCCCCTCATTAATTTGCTATAAAAATCAAAATACCTGATAAACTTATCATCACTTTTTGTGTGATGAAAAAAGCTCATCATGTACGTTTTACATGTAAGTTACGAAGTAACTTTCATATAAAATTATTTATATTCTTAAATGATTTCTCAATTAAGGGCATCAGGATAATTCAGGCTTTTCGGAGGCTGATGAGACCATAGCAGATATCTCTCCTTTTGCATTTTTAAGGAATGTGTTGTGCCACACAACCTCTGCTTCTGTTCCGTCCTTTCTTAAAATCCGCCCCTTCTGGCCTGATTTAGGAATGCAATCACCGTTTATCGCCTGTTCAAAGCCGGTTTTAAGATCAGCTCTTAAACTCTGCGGAACAACGGTTGAGAACCAGTCTGCACCTAAAATTTCATCCTCCGTGTAGCCTAAAATGAAACAGCCTTTTTTATTGAGGCTTTCAATCATCCCGTCTTTGTTTACAACCGCAATCATAACGCCTGCAACGTCAAGATAGCTCTGGGACTGATCACGCTGTGCAATAATCTCCTCTTTTGCACGGTTCTGCTCGGTTACATCCTCTGCTATTGTCATAATGTATTCAAGCTTTTCATCAGGCCCTGATATCGGTACTTTTCTCACACTTAAATCCCTCCTTTCACCTGAACCTGATTTTGCAGTTATCGGCGGCAGGAATGCAGGCTTTAGTGTTGACAAGACCTCTCTGTCTCCCGATACGAAATATTCTGTAATTTTATCCGGGAAAAGCTCACAGCCCATTTTTCCTATGCATATATTATTGTCCAAATCAAAAAATTCCTCCGCAGCTTTGTTAAAAAAGATATATGTTCCGAATTTGACCTCTTTTACAAGAACCATGGATGGAATGTTCTGAACGATTGAATTTAAAAAAGATTTCCATTTAAAGAGGCTTTTCATCGCATTATCCCTTACAGAGATATCACGACATACAACCCTGTATCCTGTCAGGTCTCCAATATTATCAAATTTTGGACAGATACTCAGCTCAAGTTTTACCCGGCTTTCAGGACTGTTCTTTCTAATTAATGTGCATTCTGTAAGTTCAGCTGTTCTTTTTGTCTTTGCTTCTCTCATCGATTCCAAAAAATTCTCTGATGACACATCATCAAGATAATCAAGAAGAGAAAGGCCTATAAGCTCATCTGCCGGTTTTTTTATTATATCAGCACTTTTCGGGCTTGCGTAGAGAAAAACTCCTTTTGTATCGATATTCCATATTGCATCGTTTATCTCTTCTACAAGAGATCTGAAGTTATGCTCACTCTCTAAAAGTGCTTCTCTTGCACGGTGCTGTTCGGTTGTATCCTCAAGCATCAGAGTGATTCCAGGAGATGAGTCATTTAGTACAGTCGGGATTATTCTTATTCTGTAATAGCGCTCATCATCAATCCGGACAATTTTTATTTCATCAACTGTCTCTTCGCCTTCGAGTGCAACTCTTATCCTGTCATTTATTACCGGATGATCAAAACCTACAAGGGGGGAGTCTCTGAGCTCTTTTCCGATAATATCACTGCGCTCTACATTCAAAAGGCTACAGAGAGAATCGTTTACCTGAACAACTTTTAATTCATTGTCAATCACAGCAACCATATCAGATGAGAAGTTAAGCATCGCAGATACCGGCGCACGCTGGGATATAAAGAAAACCTTGGCTTTTCCATAGGTTTTCATGTCAACCTGACCTGATATTCGGAGCATATCAAGATATCGTGATACAGTGTTTCTGTTTACGCCAATCTTTGCCGCAATGTCGGATACAGAGAGGCCGCGTGGGTTTTCCTTTAATGTGCTTAGAATTCCTGACAGTTCATCTGCGTAGTTGTCCATACTATACAGATTTAGGTTATTATGAAGCATTACTTATTGCTTTCGTTATTGCTCTGTTCAATGATTCTTTCAATGCAAGATTCAATGCAAGGCGTTAGACAGAAGATTTAAATATTGTTACCAACACATATTATTTGCAATACCAGACCTGATATTTAATGGCTCTGGGAAAAAACCTCTACGACCGTCTTTGGATTTATAAATTCAAAGACAAGATGAAGCCCGATTACCCCCCCAAGGGTCTTCATCCCGTCTGCTAATATCAGGCAGACGGATAATCTTAAATGCAGAAGTTGATTGCGCCTCCGAAACATCGTGATTTAAGGCACACATATTCCGTAACTCAAAACGAATTCAAAAAACATCCATAATTTCCTCCAGTAACCCGCAGAATGCAACACTACCATAAATGGGTTCATAAATGACAGTAAAGCTATACCTCTCTACTGTCTTATCAAAAAAAGGGATGTTTCGGAGGCATATACCCCCTTATGTCAATAAAAGATACATAAATTGCTAAACCAGCAAAAATTGCAAAACCAATAAACAACACACGTATCTGATAAAACTGAAATTTCACCTTAAAAAAAATAGTCAGGTTAGCACCACAAACCTGACCTTTCCCGGATTTTATCCGGTTTTAACACTCCTTAAAATTTAAGCAAATTTTGGTTTTACATGAAAGTTACTTCGTAACTTACATGAAACTGTTGCATGAAATATAATTTCATGGACGTTTTTATTCAATTTTGAACTGATTTTTTTTGGCTTTAATTTATTCTCAGTTTTTATTCATTTTTAATTGATTTATTTTTAGGCTTTATTCAGTCCCGGTTTTGATTAATTTTTTGTCAATTTTTTGTCTGAGTTATTTTTATTTTTTTCTGCTGAGTTTTTCCGGCTGAATAAAGAACAAAGCAGAATCCTGCAAATATGGCTGTGATAACTCCAAATCCACAAGATTTTTGTTCTCCTGCCGTGTCAGGAGATGTTTTTATAATCATACACTCGTTTGTTATCTGATCTGTTCCTGAAATCAAAAGACCATTATCGGATGTTATCTGAAGGGATGAGATTCTTACATCTCCATAATTTTTCGTCCAGAGTTTTGAGCCTTTATTATCAAGCCTTATTATCAGATATTCAGTTTTGTCAGTTATTTTATCATATCTGTCTGCAAGGAGATAGTATCCGCCATCAACGGCGGCTTTTATATGGTAGATTACATCAGCTGTTGGTACACGAATTTTTGACAGTTCTTCCCCGTCATTTCCAATAATAAAAACAGATGCCTGATATATGCTGTTATCTTCTGATAATGCAATCCGGTCTTCTTTTTCTTCCACAAGTGCAGCGGCATAATTGTTATTTTCAAGCGGAATTATCGAGATTATCATGCCGGAGTCGTCAAAGCTGTACTGGGCAGACCAGATTATCTCTCCATTTTCATCGGTTTTCATCATAAAACTGCGGTAATTTTCAGTATAGATTATCGGGTTTATGTATCCGCCGATTATAAAATTACCATCAGGTGTTTTTTGAACTGATGTCAGCCTGTACTGGCCGCCGCCTTTTGGAGTTCCCAATGTTTTATTCCAGAGTTCTTCTCCTTTTACACTTATCATTGTAAGAAAAGACTGGAAAAAATCACCGGTCATTAAGACATTGCCATTATCAGAAACCTCAATAGAGCTTATGACACCAACAGGCTGATGATATGTCCATTCAATGTTGCCCAAAAGATCTGTTTTTATAAGATTCTCACCATCTGTAAAAAGATACAAACCGCCGGTGGGGGATTCTTCAACAAATTTTATTGAACCATTCTCATCTCCGCCAGGAATACTTGTTTTTGATACAATATCGCCTGTATTTGAGATAAAAATAAGCTCCCTTCCTTTAACACCATGTCCGCCGGCGACATAACTTCCATCGGAAAGTTCCCATACAGAATTTATTTTTTCATCCCCTGAGAAGGACTTCATCCATTCATATGAAGGACCGTTCTGGTTGTCCGGAGACGCACAAAGGCCTGCAGGAATAAGCATACAAATGGCTGATAAAATCAAAACTGACAAAAAAATCCTCTTAAAGGCAGAATCCCCTAAAAAAGAATCTTTTAAGAATATTAGATCGAAATTTGCATATTTCATATAGTCCCCATCCTAACTATCCACATAAGTCTGTTTTTTAAATATTTTTTAGATCTTTTAATTTTTTTGAGTTTAATTTTTAGATTTTTTGGACTCTTAGATTTACCATGAAAACGTTCATGAAACACAACATGAAAAATTAGTTTCATGAATGTTTTTTGAATTTTTAATTTTAGAGGTTTGGAGGTTTGAAATTTTGGATATTCTGGATTTTTTAATTTTTTTGATTATTTACGAATATTTCATGTAGATTTAGGCGAAAAGATATATTATTACTTCTCCCGCCGCCTGATTATCTGATAGTTTAGTAATTTTGATAATATATAATTATAGAGTTGAAATAATCATTTTTGATTTAAAAAATTAGTCTCCTGATAAAAATATGACGCAATATAGAAATAATCGGGATTAAATTCTAAAATAAATACAAATCTTCCTGAAAACGATAATCGGATAGTTATCCTGTACACCCGGGTTTATAAACTCCCGTCCACAGAATTAATGATATTTAAGACCCATACAGATATGCAATGATAAAGGTTGCAGTCAACGGGTACGGAACCATCGGAAAGAGGGTTGCAGATGCTGTCTTTGCGCAAAAAGACATGGAGTTAATCGGAGTTTCCAAGACAAGACCAAGCAGTGAGGCACTTGTTGCCAACATTAAGGGTTATCCCCTGTACATAGCAGACATTTCAAAAAAGGAAGCATTTTCAAATGCCGGAATAGAAGTAGCCGGAACGGTTGAAGAGATGATAGCCGCATGCGATGTTGTTGTGGATGCAACACCGGGCGGAATCGGTGCAAAAAATAAAGAACTGTACCAGAAATACGGGAAAAAGGCCATCTGGGAAGGCGGAGAAGCACACGAATTAGCAGGATTTTCGTTTAACTCTTCCTGCAACTACAAAGACGCTTTAAACCGGCAGTTTACAAGGGTTGTATCATGCAACACTACCGGACTATGCAGAATAATACAGGCAATAAATGCCGAGTACGGAGTTAAAAAAGTTCGTGCAACAATGGTTCGGAGAGGCGCTGACCCGGGAGATCCAAAAAGAGGCCCGGTTGACGCAATTGTCCTAAATCCGGTCACAATACCTTCACATCACGGACCTGACTTACAGACTGTTCTTCCGGAAATTGACATTGTTACAACTGCTCTTGTTGTGCCGACAACATTCATGCACATGCACATAATCCAGATGGATCTTATGAAAAATGCATCAGTAGAGAGAGTCCTTGAGATAATTAAAAATCATCCAAGAATGGGCCTTGTAAAAAAAGGTCTTGGAATCACAAGCACTGCCGAACTTAAGGAATATGCATCAGATCTTGGAAGGCCGCGTTCTGATCTTTGGGAATCCTGTATATTTGAGGAATCTGTATCAGCAACAGACAACGGCGAACTATATCTCTTCCAGGCGATTCACCAGGAGGCAGATGTCGTAGTCGAAACAGTGGATGCAATAAGGGCAATGATTGGAGAGGTCTGCGATGCTGAAACATCAATCAAAATTACAAATGAATCACTTGGATTTAGTCCGATTTAAATCACGAGGGTTTAAATTCAAAAACCACAGGATTTAATAATGATGAATTTCCCGGCAATTTGAATCTTATATATGAAACAAATTTAAATAAACCCTTTTTTGTTCAGCAAAATCTAAATAAAAACAAAATATGCATTAATACCAAAATACAATGAAAAATTTTTAAAAATGCAACAACATACAAAAGAAATTCTTTATCTGAAAAGATAAATTGTATTCCTTTTTATTGAATTATTTCAGGTTCCCCTGATGGCTGAAATTGAGAAATTTCTTCTCTTATGGCACGGAAGTATCATTTACCCCTAAATCCGAATCTGATTTTTCATATCAATTGTTGCATGAAGCAAATGCTTCATGAACGTACTTTCATTTAACCCCCCATTGATTAAAATGAAGATCAGATGTGGTTTAATAAACATTTTTTATGATGATTCTATTAGCACAACCATCCTGTTTATGTGAGCTTAAAATCCATATAAAGATTTGCATAACAAATCTGAAATGCAGAGTTTGTTAAAGATTAGTCTTTTACAGATAAAAAAAACAAAAAATTCTTTTAGATTTGGTTTTACATGGTAAATATCAGACAAAGTTGCTTATATAATCCTGGCCTTCATGATCCCAGTGAATCAGGGCCTGGCGAATCCTTGATTTAAGAACAAAGCGGCCGTTATTGTCAGGGATTAAATTCTCCCTGAAATATTCATATGCACACTCTCTCTCCTCATGGGTTATTCTTCTGTTCAAAAGCGCTTTTGAAACGGCATCTTCTGTTCCCATGAAGGTCTCCTTCCAGTCATATTCAACAATTTTGACATCTGCAAATATGCCCATATCATGCAGAATATTTAAAAGGCAGATATAATCAGGATAATGAGGTTTTTTTACATATTTTTTGCCCATAGACTCTGCAACATACCTCAAAAGGTTGTCCTCATGCCTTTTTTTTGCAAACCAGAATATATAGATGTCTCTTTTTGATGCACGATGAAGTTTGTCAAGCGCCCATGCGGCATCATAAAAACCCATGGAAAAAGCTGACAATACAACATCATGCGGAGACATATCCTTTTTTAAACAGACATCCTCCCATTTTTTCTGGACATAACGGCAGTTTGACAGATTTGCCTCTGCCATATTGTCGCGAAGATACATGAGCATCCTTGCAGAAGAGTCAACTGCAGTTACATACTTTACTTTTTTTGCAATCGGAACTGCCAGCCTGCCTGTTCCTGCACCGACATCCAAAACAGTATCATCAGGCCGTAAATCAAGAAGTTCAGTGTCCAAAAGTGCGATTTTGTAATTTTCATGGACGGAACTGTCATAATAATCCGCTCTTTTATCCCAGATACACCCTGCATCCTCCTGAAACTCCATAGAATAGCGTTTTCTAACAGCAAGCTTCCATAGTTCGTTGTAATCAATAATCCTCCCCATAAACACATTCCCAAATCGCAAAAAACCAAAACCGGTAAAAACATCCGGTTAAATTATTCATTACTTTTATTGTTAATAAGACTAATTGAGCCGGGAGAAATTTTATTTTTTTAAAAAAGAGATTTATTATAAATTTAAAGAGTCTTATCGTTCGAAATTTTCAGAAAAGGCCAAATCGTCGTTGAAATTCTCTGATGGCAGATGCAATGTGAAAAAATTTGAATCTTTATAATTATTGATATATTCGGGTTTTAAAGACTTAAAAGGTGTTTTTATATTTTTTCCATTAATTGGGCAGATTGTTGAATAACCTGAAATCTCTGAAGCAATATCTCTGAAAAGCTCATTTGCACCGGATTTTTTTCCTTCAATCTCCGGATTTTTTATTAAAAGGCCTTTTTTTGCGATACCCTGCCTGTCAAGTACAAGATCTCCTGTCTGTCTGTACATCTCCCTTAAAGAGTTGCAGACAGCATCAGGAAAATCAGGCATATCACTTAAATTTTCATAAATAAGACCATTTGGTCTTTGATAAAACATACCAAAATCAACAATATAAATATCTGCAATTCTGTCGAGAAGATGAAGGGTTTCGGGCCGCTCATATCCGGAGGTTGTGTATACAATCGGTATTTTAAGGCCCATTGCCACAGCCTCCTTAACAGCGCCGATAATCTGCGGAATGAAATGTGTCGGAGAGATAAGATTTATATTATGACAAAGACTGTCCTGAAACATCATCATAATTGCAGCAAGTTCTGATTCGGTGCACAAAACCCTTTCTCCCGATGATTTGTGCATAAATTTTTCAGCCACGGCTTCTGATGAACCATAATCCAAAAATTCAATTGCGCCTGAACCGCGATTTCCAAAAATAGCACGCGAATCTCCGTACAATACTCTGTAGGAAGCAATAGATGGCAAAATGCCGTTTTTACAGTGCCCGACCTTTCCCTCCACCCTGTCTGCACCGCACTTTTGCGGACACAAATGACAGCAGTGAAGGTTAAGCCGCGCCTCCCATTCCCGCTCCGTTAAGACACCGGATTCAAATAATCTTATATAAGATGCAATATTTTTGTTTCTCTGCAAAATATCCCCCCTCCCTTTGATTTGCAGATACGCATTTCAGTTTGTGAACTTTACCTATGCTCTAATGCTAAAAAAAATTATCGCATCTTATTTTTAACAGTTCTCTATGGATAAATTTAAAGCTCATAAATTCTTTCTTTATTCTAATGGACTTTAAAAAAAGTCTTTCAGGAAAAATTTCAAAGAGTGCTCAAAAAGCTCTTCCAGGCCGTTTTTATGTAATAGGCGACATCGCTGTTGTAAATATCCCCTCCGAATGCCAACCCTTCAGAGAGGGGATAGCTGATGCCATTTTTTCTGTCAGAAAAGATGTAAAAACAGTGCTTGAAAAAAATTCAAAGATTTTTGGCGAGAGAAGAACAGGGGGATTTTCGTTTGTAAAAGGAGAAAACAGGACAACAACAGTTCATAAAGAAGACGGATATTTATACAAAATTGATTTAACCTCGGTTTTTTTCAGCCCGAAACTGGCCTTTGAGAGGATGCGGATTGCATCGCTTATAACACCTCAAGAGAGAATTATCATTCCCTTCTGTGGTTCAGGGCCGTTTGCAATTCCCTCTGCAGACAGAGGAGAAGAAATAATTGGTGTTGAAAAAAATCCGGATGCATGCCGCTATTTTATGGAAAACCTAAAATTAAACGGACTCCGGGAAAAAGGAGATATCATATGCGCCGATGCTCTTTTCATTCAGGATATAATAAAAGGAAAAAACCAATTTGACAGAGCAATAATCCCGACAGCCTACGGGCTTGATGAGGCACTTTTCAAAACATCACCGCTTGTAAAAAAAGAAGGTAAGATCCATTTCTACACATTTAAGACAAAAGAGGAGATAAGGCCATATTCGCTTTATCTTGAGAAGAATGACCTGAAAATATTATCTTTCAGGCGCTGTGGAAATATTGCTCCGGGAGTATTCAGATATGTTTTTGACCTCCAGAAAAAAGGTTTAACACAAAAGAGGGATGATAAAAAGCAAAGACGGCCTATTAATTTTTAATTATCATGCACGGGTTGCTTCATTGGCAATATCTTCGTTTTCCAAGACTTCGGGAGCTCCTTTTTTCAGAGTTAGATAAATTGTGGTTCCTGACCAGGGTTCTCCTTTTACACGCTCACGTGCCGATACAGATCCTCCATACCGGCTTACAAGCGAGGATATAATAAAAAGCCCAAGACCATCATGTCCGCATGGTTTGTCACGTACATATTTTCCTTCAGAGAAGTCTTTTATTATTTCAGGAGGCATTCCTGATGAGTTATCCTCAACTGCTATCAGAACACTATCACCCAAATCTCTTGTTATTACGTTTATCTTCGTTTCAAAATTGCCATATTTAACAGCGTTTCCAAATATATTTTCAAAAACAGAGCCTAAAAGACTGTCTGCCATTACATAAGCACCGCACCTATTGTAGTTTATTGTGTTGTTTGTATAACATGAAATTTCCTCATCCATTATTTCATCAAGAGATACGGATTTTGGGGAGAAATCAACACTATTAATTGATTTAAGACACTTAACGCAGTTTAATGTTCTTTCTATCCGTTTAAAACAACCAAGTGTCTTTTCCAGATATTTTTCTCCTTCTGTATCATAATTTTTGATCTCTGAGAGCACCTCACAGTACCCAAATCCGGTGCAAATTGCATTTTTAATATCATGCATTATAAGATCCATGTAAAAATCAGTACTAAATTTTGTCTTTCCGGATTTTTTGGCATCAGGGTTATCTCCGGCATAATGAAGCTCGGCAAAAATACCTTTTACTTTTGAATTTCCTTTGAGGGAGGATTGTCCTGTGTGATAAAGGGTTGCAAAAAGTAAAACCGGAATTGCAGGACCATCTTCTGATTTTAAGTAAAGGGGATAGTCACTTAACTCCTCGTTGTTCAAAACAAGATTTAAAGCTTCTCTTACCTCTGCCGGTTTTGTAAAAAGGTCACAAAACGGTTTTCCAATAAGGCTGCTTCTTCCACAAAGAGCCATATCCTCCATTGAATTATTGACATCGTCAATAATACCATCGCAGTCAATTGTCACAAGCGGATCAACATGTGCTTCTATAAGACATTTATTGTATTCGTTTGCAAAAATAAGTTCATTTTCAGCTCTTTTCTTCTCAACCGATGTGATGATTCTGTGAGTAAGTTCAGCAAACTGGGATTTTAAATCTCCTCCCTTTTGGATATATGAGTCAACACCGCAGTTTAGTGCTTCAATTACAACATCCTCGCGGCTTCTTCCGGTGAAGATAATAAACGGAATATTATTCCCGCTTTTTCTGACTGTCTTTAAAAATTCAATTCCGTTTAATCCCGGCATTTCATAATCTGAGACCACTGCATCAAAAATATTTGTTTTAAGCATCTCAATTGCATTTTTTGCTGATATTTCACATGTGGCATTGAAAAGTCCGGTTTTTTCAAGGAAAATTTTTGTTATTTCTGAAACAGACTCCTCATCATCTACAATTAATATGTTAATCATTCGATAATCAGGTACCTTTTTTGGTCTGGAAAAAATATGACCTAATTTTTTTAGGTTTTCCTTAATATACCACAATTAACTGTAAATTGCGCTTTATTGGCAATTTTCTTTCGGTTTAAAATTTTTTTCTAAATTTATTAGACATACAAAACGAATCCGCTTATGTTTTGGGTCGTCTTTATGCAAACCTAAATCTCTATTTATGTATTGACGCAGACAAAATGCCAGTTCAAACCAGGCAGGTCTGCTAGTTTAAGATCGGAGATTAAAATTCCGGCAATTAGGAAAAAATCTCAAACGGAGATGAGAAATGAACAGGAAAATGAAAAGAAAATCAAAAGAAAGTTACAATTCTTCCCAGGGAGAAACCGGAAATACTGATATTTCCATAGTAACGCTGGAGAATTTCCTTAAAAGGTGCTATTAATGAGCTTTAAGGCATCAGTCAGAGGAATCAGAAATGAGAACGAACTGCCCTCGGAGCTTCTTTTGATGCTCGGACTAACGAAAAAAGATATCAGGGAGGATTTTTTAAAATCAGAAAGGACAAAATAGACTAAAGCTAAAATCAGATAAATTGCTTAATTGTTGACAGATTATATCTTTCACAGACGTAAATACTAAAACCAAACTGGAAAAAGTGATAAATTAAAAAGCAATAAATTAAAAATCAAAAAATGGCAGATTAAAAATTGGGATATTAATTCCAGAAAAAATTCAAAAAAATCCGGGCCAATAAAATACATACACCGCTAAAAACCCTGGAATTTCGGATTAAAAAAAATCTGTCCTTAATACATGCGTTCACGAAGCATCTGCTTCAATCACAAAAAACATGTAAATCAAAATCTGATTTCCATGCGAAAACCTCTAAAAAATTTCAATCCAACAGTAAAAAAACCTCTAACAAAATATCTCTACAACAAAAAAGAAAAAACAAATTAAAAAATGCAACATATAACACACGTACCGGCCAGTGCCGAACGGGAAAAACTATTTTTAAAATGTTAATTTTGTGCTATTTTTTTTATGTACTACTGAATTAATGCTTTTATCATTTTGCTACTGCTGATTTTGTTGCGGTATCTGCTGTATTTTTGCCTTTATCAATATATCGTTTATCAATACATCGGCCAGAAATACAAAAGCAACGGAAATGACACAATTACAATTAATATTTCAAGCAAAATTCCCATCCTCCAGTAATCTGTAAAAAGGTATCCTCCGGGACCCATAACCAGAGTATTTGACTGATGGCCAATCGGTGTTAAAAAAGCACACGAAGCTCCGATTGCAACCGCCATTAGGAACGGATCTGCTGATGCACCCAAATCAGATGCTATTGTAATTCCAATCGGCGCCATCAAAACCGCTGAAGCGGCGTTGTTTACGAGATCTGATAAGAACATCGTTATTATAATAAGGAACAGTAGTGTAGCCTGAGGCGGAAAAACTGATGCAGCCGAGACGATACTTCCGGCAATAAGGCCTGCACCGCCACTTGACTCAAGAGCACCTCCTACAGGAATCATAGCGCCAAGAAGGATTATAACCGGCCATTCAATGCTCTCATATGCCTCACGAAGAGAGACAATAGAGGTTAATATCATCAAAACAACAGCGGCTGTAAAAGCCACCTGTATTGGCAAAAGACCAAAAGCAGATATTAAAAGTGCAGATCCAAAGATTAAAACTGCAAGGATAATTAATTTCTGCTTCCCAAGCCGGATTCCTCTTTCAGCAAGAGGCAGACAGCCTATTTTGGAAAGAGCCTCCTGTAAGGATTCTTTTTTGCCCTGAAGAAGAAGGATATCTCCGGGCTGAAACCGGACCTGCTTTAGCCTGTCTTTTATACGGCCTCCTTCTCTTGCAACCGCAAGCAGATTTATCCCGTAAATCCACCGGAGATTTGCTGAATATGCAGTTTTATTAAGAATAGATGAGTCGGGCTTTACAACTGCCTCAATTACCTCTACGGTATCAGAGCCTATCATCTCCTCAGTGACATCAATTTTTTCTGTCAGTTCAAATCCTCCGGAATCAAGGAGAGCCTGAAGATCGTTTGAGTTGGCTTTAATTACAAGGGTATCGCCTTCACGGATAATTTCATAAATGGATGGTGCGACTATCTTTTTCCCGTCTCTTATAATTCCGACAATTAAAATCTCGCCTCCAGTTGCACTGCCGACATCCATAATCATTTTTCCTGAAAATTTTGATTTTTCAGAGACTTTTACTTCGGTCAGATACTCACTAACCGCAAAAAGATCTTCTTTTGATGCCGGACTCTTTCTTGTTGGAATCAGTCTCCAGCCAATAAATGATATGAATAAAATTCCAATAAGAGCAACAAAAAATCCTACATATGCAAAATCAAAGATAAGAAACGGCCCGGAACCGTTTTGTGCACGATATGTCGCAATAATTATATTTGGAGGTGTACCGATAAGAGTCACCATTCCGCCAAGCAGTGAGGCGAACGCAATCGGCATTAAAAGATATGATGGCGATCTTTTACTCTTTCTTGCTGTTTTTATCGCAACCGGAAGCATCAGTGCAAGTGCTCCGATATTATTCATCATAGATGAAAGAATGCCGACAATTCCTGTAAGCGACAAAACCTGTTTTACCTCATCATCTCCGACTTTTGAAACCCAGCGGGTCATCATACCGGCAAGCCCTGAGTTTTCAAGACCCCTGCTCAGTATTAAGACAGCCGCAACAGTTACAACCGCAGGATGTCCGAATCCTAAAAAAGCGTCAGCAGGATTAACAATCCCTGTAACAGTGACAATAAGAAGTGTTATCAGTGCAACTATGTCATAGCGGATTTTTCCGGTCGCAAAAAGAACAAGCGCTATAATTAATGCCATGAAAACAATCAGCATGTCAGACATTGGCTCTTCAAATCCCCTGATTTAGAAACATTCATGAAATTAGATCAAACAATTGTTTCATATAAACTGGATGTCGATAAAAGAGATATAATTTACTAATGTATAAAAAGAATTAATGTATAAAGAGAATTTGCTGACATATGAAGAAAGATTAGAAGAAAGATTACTGATATAGAGATAAAACCGGATGAAAATGAAAAATGTAAATTTGGTTAATATATGGCAGATTATGAGATTAAAAAAGTTATCAGGGAAAAAAATATTCTGAATAAAATTTCGCAACCAAAATTTCATATCTGTTTTGGTTTTGTTAAGGAAACCTAAAAATATTAGGAGCTTAGATAAAAGTTCCTAAGAACTAAAATTAATAATACAAAGAAAAAAATTTGATAAATAAGCCTTAGAGGAGGATATTTTAATATGAGCACACAAAACTGCAATTTAAGCAGAAAAGCAGAGGACTACCTTGAGGCAATACTTAATGTAAGCTTAGAGAAAGGATACGCAAAAACCCGTGATATCGCAAAAGAGCTTAATGTAAGCCCGCCTTCTGTCGTAGAGATGTTTATAAAACTTGATAGGTTGGGGCTTATTGAATATAGAAAATACGAAGGCGTTATACTAAAGCCAAAAGGAAGGGAGATAGCAAGTGTCATAAAATACAGGCATGAAACGCTGATGTCGTTTTTAAAGCTCATATCCGTCCCTGACAAAATAGCAGATGAAGATGCCTGTTTAATGGAGCATGAACTTAATCCAAAGACAATTGAACAGATTCATCTCTTTGTTGATTTTCTAAATGAACGCGGCTCAAAAACGCATACACTTCAGGACTTTGATGAATATTGTGCTGTTAGAAGAAATGCTGAAACTGCAGATAAATAAAACAGAACAATTCTGTGCATATAAAATTCAGACAGAATAAAATCAAAGCAGAATATTCAAATCAAAAAAAAGCAATAAAAGTTAATACAGATACTAAAAGGAATGTGAAATAGTATGGAAAAAAATCTTAATAATGATATTGAAGATTTTGATTTTAAGGATTTTAAAATTGAAATTAAACCAATAGGAATAATCAAAAACACAATTTCAAATCCGGCACTTGTTGCTGACAAAACAGGTCTCTTCCAAAACAAAGACAAAGATGCCGTACAAAAAGGTTTTGATGAAACAGAAGAGGAAATATCAGAAATTATATTAAGAGATGACTTAAAAGACGCAATCTGTGGAATTGAAGATTATTCAAATCTGGTGATACTTTACTGGGGGCATGGAATCTCAAAAGAAGCAAGAACCCTTTCAAAAGTTCACCCTATGGGAGATACAAATTATCCTCTCACAGGACTTTTTTGTACATGCAGTCCTGCAAGACCAAACCCTGTCCTGATGACAGTTGTAAAATTGCTTAAGACAGAGAAAAACACTCTTTTTGTAAAAGGTCTTGATGCCATAAACAACAGTCCTGTAATTGACATAAAACCATATGTAAGCGAATTCTTCCCGAAAGACAATATATCAGTTCCCGGCTGGATGGAAACAATTGCAAAGCGGCACAACTCTGAATAAATCATAATTTCTATCAATTTTTTTAAGTTTTTACTAAGTTTCAACCAATTTTATAATTATATCTGTTTCTCTAATTTTTATCATTTCATCATTTTATATCGGTTGATTCTGGTAGATATCCGGTTCATAAATATTTTTCAGGATTTTAATTTTTTTATAGCTTTAATTTTTGATATTTACAATCTTTCCAAAACATTTTCGGCTTTGTTTAATCAGAACCTAAAGAAATAATTTAATCAGAACAGACAATTAAAGGAGCATTCAGCTTGTTAAAACATATATTATCAAACACAAGAAAACCAGATAGTTCACTTTCAGGAAGCATAATCCTCTGGTCAATGAACAAAGGGCATGAAAAACTTGCCCGATGGGGACTTTCAAAGTATGACTTAAGCAATAAAAAATTTATTCTTGATGCCGGATGCGGAGGCGGAAAAAACATATCAAATCTTTTGTCGATTACACAAAATGCATGTGTTTACGGCATTGACTACTCCTCTGCAAGCGTTAAAAAATCAACTGAATTCAACAAAAAAGAAATCAAAGAAGGGCGTGTCAAAATTTTTCAGGCAGATGTATCAGATCTTTTCTTTGAAAATGAAAGTTTTGATGCAGTAACAGCATTTGAAACCATTTATTTCTGGCCGTCTCTTTGCGAAAACTTCAAAGAAATATATAGAATACTACAAAAAGGCGGAGTTTTTCTGGTCTGCAACGAAATTTCGTCAGAGAAGGATGCAGAAAAATGGAAGAAGTATATTGACATGTCAGTCTATACAAAAAGCATGATTGCCGACTTTATGAAAACAGCAGGATTTTCTGATATAAACATCCATTCTCAGCCAAAAAATGGCTGGATATGTGTTACCGGAATAAAAAACTGATTTTCCTTTGAAAACGTCCATGAAATTATATTTCATGCACCGGTTTCATGTAAGTTACAGAGTAACTTTCATTTAAAACGCACATAATGAGCTTTTTTCATCACACAAAAAAGTGATGATAAGTTTATCAGGAATTTTGACTTTCATTGCAAATTGAATCTTATTATGTTTTTGATTTATCTGATTTGTCCTCTTTTAATCTTAACTTTTAAAATAACAATTAAATTAACAATATTATCTGTTTTTAACTGCTATTTGGTCTGATTTTCAAAAAGGAATTTAATTATATTAAAAAAACGAAAGTGTAGTAATTATGAAGAAAACTCTTGGCCGCTATATCGGAATTATAGTATTTCTTCTCATATTGCTATATCCTATAGACCCTTCGGTCTTTCCGACAGGGGCAAAATATGTCGCCGCCGCAACCATGCTGATGGTTATATGGTGGATAACAGAGGCAATTCCTATACAGGCGACAGCACTTTTGCCAATTGTTCTGTTCCCGCTTCTGGGTGTTTTATCCCCGGCTGAGGCATGTGCTCCCTATGCCGATAAAATAATTTTCCTTTTTATGGGGGGTTTTTTGATTGCAATGTCAATGCAGAGATGGGGTCTTCATGAAAGAATAGCGCTTCATATCATAAAAAAAGTGGGGACGTCTCCGAGAATGCTTATTCTAGGATTTATGGTCGCAACTGCCTTTCTTTCAATGTGGATTTCAAACACTGCAACAGCAATGATGATGATTCCGATTGCAATTGCAATTATTGCAACAATTCTTCCAAAAACAGGTATTACTCTTGATGATATGACAGATACTCAAAGAGCATTTTCAGAGTGTCTTGTAATATCAATTGCCTATGCCGCCTCAATCGGAGGTCTTGCAACAATCATCGGTACGCCTCCAAACGGAATTTTTGTAGCCCAGATGGAGACTATTTTTCCACATGCCCCATCTATTGACTTTTTCACATGGATGAAGTTTGCATTCCCGTTATCATGCATATTCCTGCCTATTGCATGGGTCTGGCTCACATATGGTCCTTACAGGCATATGCCGGAGAAGATTTCAGCCGGAAAGGAGATAATAAACGAAAGGCTTGCTTCTCTTGGCGATATGACAAAGGGTGAGAAATGGACTCTTTTGGTATTTGTCGGAACTGCGGTTGCATGGATTATGAGGTCTGAGAAGACAATCGGAGATTTTGTAATTCCCGGCATTACAACATATCTGCCGTTTGTTGATGACTCAACAATTGCAATTGCAGGTGCTGTTTTGCTTTTCCTTCTTCCGGTCAGCAGAAGTGAAGGGATTTATACAATGAACTGGGAATGGGCAAAAAAGATTCCCTGGGGCATTTTGATTCTCTTCGGCGGTGGTATATGCCTCTCAACAGCATTTATCAAGAGCGGACTTGCGGCTGAAATTATGGAAGCGATGTCTTTCATGCATGTTCTTCCAATAGTAGTTGCAATAATAATAATTGCAATTCTGGTCTCTTTGCTTACAGAAGTGACCTCAAATACTGCAATCGCGTCTGTTATGATGCCAGTTATGGCTGTAACTGCTGTGAGTATGGAAGTTCATCCTTATCTTCTGATGATTCCTGCCGCTTTTGCATGTTCAATGGCATTTATGCTTCCTGTTGCAACTCCGCCAAACGCCGTTGCATTCAGTTCGGGATATGTATCAATGCGTGATATGATGAGAACAGGCTGGGCTCTTAACATTATTGGAGTTATAATTCTTACAGTCTTCATGTTCACAATTATAACGTGGGTATTAGGATTTTCATATGAAATTCCGGTATGGGCGCTTGATCCATCAACCGGCCTTTAAATTTTCACCTTTAATTTTTTAATATCTGTTTTATAATTAAGGACTAATTTTTTTATCTTTGATGCCCGGGTTTTTTCAGATCATGCCTCAAGGTTAATATGATTACAGTGTCATAAATCTACAACATGCCCAGAGAAAAGATAATAGCCGGAGGTCTTGAAGGTGACGGGATTGAGGGGCATAAAAAGAGATCAGGTGAGAAAAGCTCTGTTTATGATTCTCTACAGTCCCGTGATACAGAAAAACACAGCGAGGATATGGATAGTCCTTCTGCTGAGTTTGAATCTTCAAAGACAAAAAAGCGATCATCAAAAACAGTCTCTGATGAAAAGACTGATATATTTGAGAGTGATTTCGGATCTGTCAGATCTAAAAGCGGATATAAGGCAGATTCATCTATTGGGAGCAGTTCAGATATTTTTTCAAACGGATTTGGATCAAAAGATGCAGGGTGGATGTCAGGGCGAAAGGCAAAGACACCTGAAAACCGTCCGGGAGCACCATTTGAAGAAAAAGCCGGGAAAGAATCTGATAAAAATAAATCTGCTGATATATTTGAGACTAAAATTGCAAAAAATCCTCTTGAACCGGATAGCGAGGGTTTTAGCGTTCCGGAGAAATCTGAGAGAGCTTCACCTGAGAAAAATTCTGATCCCTTCTATACCGGATTTGGATATTCAAATCAAAGAGAGAAAAAAGAAGAGATGTCTAAAAAATCTCCAAAATCTCAATTAGGGATGGAGCCTGATAGAAATGCACAGTCCTCTAAGAAAAAGGAGAAGAAAAATGCTGACGGCATAGATGATGAGGATGATCTCTTCAGCTGAATAGGAGGGGAAATTTTCCCCTTAAATCCGGGTTTAGGGCGGTTTATGATTTTGATAATCTCTCTACCTGTCCCTGAACAGCTCTTAACAAACTTCTGACTCTAAAAATTCAATATCTTTTAAATCACTGACTATTATCTCAGCGTTGCCGTTGTATACTGAAACAAGACCTGTTGCTTTGATAATCTTCTTATCTGAAAGGAAATTATCTGAAAATAAATCCTCGTAATCTGCACCAAGCCTGAAAAATATATCAGGCCCGCTGGTTTTAATTATTAAGTGCCCGCCGGTGTTTGTTTTATAAATTTCTGATACATTTGCGGTTAAAACAACAAGTTCGCCTTCTGCTGATGAATTTGTATATGTTTTTGCAAACGAGGATTTGTCTGCTGTTGAGAGTATGAGGTGAGATGCCAAAACAGCAAAGAAAACTATTATCAAAAGCATTAATGCAAATTTTTCTTCCTTTTCAAAATTCATGCACAATTCCTGAATTAGATTTTTAACATTTTAAATGCTGTTAATTTATTGTTTTTTTATTGATTATATATTGTTTATTTTTGTTTATTTTTGTTTATTTTTGTTTATTTTTGTTTATTTTTGTTTATTTTTGTTTATTTTTGTTTATTTTTGTTTATTTTTGTTTATTTTTGTTTATTTTTGTTTTTTACTGTTATTACTAAACTGCCTTTTTGGTGTGTAATTTAGACAAATTAGCATAAATTTAAACAAATTAACTCAAATTTACGCAAATTAACACAAATTTAAAGAAATTTAGATATGTTTACATTACATGTTCAGCTCCACAATTCTCTGGCTGATTATCTGTGGAGGGACTGTGAAGGCAATATTAAGAGGATTTAGTGATTTTGGCGTAAAATCTACAGAAAACTTCTGATAAGGCGCTACATTGAATTTTGGATATACGAGAATTGTAAAAATTTCGTTTGGTTCGAGGATATTATCAGAATCTGCTGATGCAAGCGGAATCAGGCCTGACTTATCAGCAATTGTCCATGATGATTTAGGAAGAGGCCTTAAATCAGAATATTTTAGTTCTTCTGTATTTTGAGAATCTGAATTCAGTCTGAAGAGAATCACTGTATCTTCAAGATTAATGGAGATCTGTTTTCCGAAAGATAGCCTGAGAGGTATTGTGCAGGCTCCAAGATTTGCACTTACAGGCTCTTTTGGTATTAGTTCAACACCTTCAAAGACTCCGCCTTTATTTTGTGCACCGTAACATGTACCGTCTCTTATTAGTATTTCCGCGGTCTCGTCTGTCGCAAATCCGATAATTCCACCGGGTGATTCAGCACTGTTTTGGGCGTTTTTGTTTTTAGAAAAAATATCCGGCATTACTGCTCCAAATACGATACTGGCGCAAAGGTATATGAAGATGCACAGAAATGCGGTTAAAATTATTATTTCAAGACCGGTTAATGCCTCATTTCCGGGTTCATTTTTCATTATACAAAATATTGTCTTCTGATATTATTTATATCACCTCTGTCTTTTTTTTGAAGTTTTGTTTGTAATGATTAGTCTGTAATAAATCTCAAAACTCAAAAGAGACATAATAATTAATTTTGTGCGATGAAAAACGCACTTCTCATGCCGGATTTATATGATACTATTATCCAAAAAATTGGTTTTATCAAATATAACTACATGCGGGTTTACCATGAAAATTACTTTGTATTTTTACATGAAATATGATATAAGACATAATTTCATGAATTTTTTATATCCAAATGTTCATATTCAGGAATAGCAAATTTTTAGACAGGTCTTTTAATGAAAGTTAAATCTGTCATTTATCTTACATTCATCTTATTTTTGATATTTTTTGGTATATTTGTTATTGTATCTTCCAATAACGAATTAAGAGCAGGGACTGGAATATATATCGCAGACTACGGTCTTGAAAACAACAGGTACGAATGGGGCATTTCCGCATGCGACTGGGCTTTGGAGGATAATCCTGAGAATAATGAAATACTGATTAGGAAAGTAAAACTTCTGGCAGCCCTTGAAAGATATGATGAAGCATACATGCTTCAAAAGAAGGTTATATCCGGCGATGCTTCAAAAGCAGTATCTGACTGGGAGAGGCTTGGATATCTGGGAGTAAAGACCGGGGATTATAAAGGAGCAGTTTTAGCGTATGAGTCTGCTCTGTCCTGTACAATTGAAGAAGAAAAGTCAGGTAAAATGGATATTAGTGACAATGAGAAAAAAGCCGATCTTTTGATAAAACTTCAGCGTTATGATGAAGCGATTTTGATATATCAGTCGCTTGTTGAAAAAGAACCTGAAAATCCGTCCATCTGGATAGGTCTTGGAGATGCATATCTTTACAAGTCGCTTCTTGCAAGCGGACAGCTAAAAGACATGTACAGCACGCTTAGTCTTGAGAGACCGGAAGAGAAAAAATCCGCATCTTTTGACATGTCTTCATTTGAGTCACACAGAAAAGCAGTTGATGCCTACAACAAGGCAGTTGAGCTCGATCCAATGGTATATCCAATTATTGCGGCAAAGATTCTTGGAAACTACGAGAAGACAATAAACAATTATCAGGATATTCTTAAAGGGATGAACGGATAAAAAAATTACTCCAAAATTTTTTAATTTCTCATCCGCTAATACCTGTGTCCGCTATAATTTTTGAAGTCTGCTAAAACCCCAAAATCACATTTACCATTAAAATCACTTTGTGATTTACATGAAACTGTTGCATGAAACCTTAGTTTCATGAACTTTTTTTAAAAATCAGATTATTAAAGCTTTGCTGAATCCGCAGACGTTTTGTAGGGAGGATCTGTTATTGTTATGTAAATCAGTGACCCATCACCTGTATTTTCAAGGCTCTGGTGTGCCCCTGGCGGAATGTATACAGTATCCATGCCCTTAACAGTCATTATGTTTCTATTAATCTGAAGATTTCCTTTTCCGGAGATGAAATACATCACCTCAGTTGTCCCTTCAAGAATGTGCGGACTTGTGAGGCTGTTTTTTGGAATCAGTGACAATGCAATTCCAATATTCATATCAGAATCAATATTGTTCTCTTTTAGTATTTCAGGATCTAAAATTTTGTAAATTTCAACATCATCAAAAAAAATCTCCTTTTTTAAATCAGCAGATCTTATTAAAAGTGCCTTTTCATCCGGATATAAAGTTCTGTCTTCAAAGAGTGACTCATTTAAAAAAACCTCGTTTGACTCATCAAACGGAGGTGATGTCAGTGAAAGATATGTTAAATCTGACATGCCTGTGTTTTTAAGCTTCTGACAGGAATCTTCAGGAATGAAAAGGGCATCTCCTGATTTTAAATTAGACGTAACACCGTTAATTTCGGCAGTTCCATTCCCCGATAATATATATATTGTCTCTGAAGTATTTTTAAGAGTATGAAGGAAATTTTCCTTTCCGTACGGGACAATTACATGAGAAAGTTCATAGTTTATTAAAGGATATTTGCCGGCCTCTTTGAAAAATGCAGGTGATATAATATTCTTAATCAGGGTGCTTTCAAAGACACGAATATTCATCAGATTATTGGTGGATTTGATAAAATATGCAGTGTTTTTTGTATCTTCATAAGAATCCTGATTCCCGGGCTCTTTGTTATTCTGACTGATACAGCCGGACACTGTTATCAGGGCTATTAAAAATATTATTGCAAAAGGGCGCAAAGTGTCCATTGTTTAGCATTTATAAAATGATTTTGTAATAAATATGCCGGATGTGATCTCTCCCTGTAAGAATAGCATATAAAGCAGTTGAAAAAAATTTCTAATCGAACCAGAGGGCGCACACTATTGCATATCAAACAGGCATATAAGAAGTAAGAAAATCTTCTCCGTTGAAGACCTGATTTTGTAAAAATTAGTAAAAATTTGTGTTTAAAAATTTATAAAAGTCCGAATGATTTTAATGTAACATCCGGATTAATTGCACCTGTGCGATAGACCTTTCCTTCTGAAAGTTCGTTAATAACGACCTCTGCCGGAGAGAAAAGTGACGTGTCAATCTTGTAGAAGTCAAAGTCTGCGGCTTTGAATGTGTCATAGAAAGGCTCTCCGTATGAGCTTGATTTGTTGGACGGAATCTTGTCAAGATAGTCAACAATCTCTGGTGCTCTCATTGTAAGATATATCTGACCGTGGTAAATTGTTGCATCGTTTGTGCATCCCATTGCACGTGTTGAGTCCTTCTTGACAGGCGGGATAGGTGCTGTTCCAATCGCTGATTCAATCTTTTTGGTGTCAAATCCAAGTTCATTTAATTTGTAAACCGCTGTTTCAACACAGCGTCCGGCAACCTGAATTGAGCCGACAATTGATGCTGTTGGTGCTACAAGTGCACAGACATTAGAAACGTCAACTTTACACTTGTCAGCAATTAACTCCATTACTTCGCCGTTTGGAAGAGTATCTGATTCAAGGCAGATTACTGCGTAATCGCATTCGTCTTCGTATTCAATGACTTCATATGTGTGCTTTGGCATGAGAGAGAGTGCACGTGCAGGACCGCTTCCCATTGCAAAAAAACTTCCTTCTTTTACAGTCCAGCCTGCTTTTTGTGAGCCTAAGCATGAGATTGCCGGAAAGTCGGTGTTTACATCTATAAAAGGCATTGGAACGTCTTTTATGTGCCCGTTTCTGAATGTGACTTCAGCAAGGCCGCCCATGCAAATCTCTGTAAAGCGCTTTCCTGCGAGGTATCCGCCTTTTGTGCTTACACCGCAGTCAATAAGGCGGGCACCGTTGTCAAGCTGGTGGAATTCTACATTGTAGTCTTCCGGATATTCTGCAAGCTCTTCGAAGATGTCAAGAGCAAGTTCATTTACGCTAATCATTAGAATAATCTCCTGATTCATAAATGAACGAACAAAATAGATAAGTATTGTTAATTGTAGCACAGGCTGTATTTATGGCAAAATCGCAATAATACGGTCAGGATCGTAGCGGAGTGTAATTACCCGCGTTCTGCCTCTTCCTTCCCTGTAATTTAGGTTTATAAGCCGCATTGAATCAAACTTTTTAACCATTTCATAATAGCGTGTGTAGCCTGTTTTTGTCTCTTTCTTAAATTCTTCAAAAACAGAACCGGCACTCATCTCTTTTTCATCAAGTGAAATTTGGGCAAGAACCTTTAGGAGGTTTTTTTCTTCTGCTGATAGTGTTTTTACTGTTTGTGAAAGATGTATGTATTTTGAGATAGTGTATGCGCGGCAGATATCGTCTTTTTCAATCTCTTTTCTTGCATCAATCTCTGCATTAAGAGCGGATCGCTTCAACAGATCAATTCCTACACGGAGATCTCCGCTTTTCATGGTCTGTTCTACAACAACTTCAAGCATTGAGTTTGATAAAACTCCCGGATAAAGCCCCTGTTTTACACGTTCGTCTAAAATATCCGAGATTTCTGTGGCCTCATACGGCGGAAAATAAATCTCTGAGGGGCGAAATACAGACGAGACCCTCTGGTCAACCTCCTGCATAAGATCTATATTCATATCAGAAATTACTGTTATAATCCCGATTCTGACACCTTCGTTTGACTCATGTGAACGAAGGAGTGTGTATAAGACTTTGTTAATCTCTTTTTCATACAGGAGATAGTTTGCATCGTCGAGGCAGACTAAGAGAACTGCATCATTTTCAACTACAAGTTTGCAGACCATATCAAAGAGATTTTTAAAGGATGTACCTGAAGCAGGCGGAGGGCGGTTTGTAAGTTTTTTATAAATTTGAGAAAAAATTGAAAATTTTGTATTGTCTATCTGGCAGTTTATGTAAACCGGAATCAGCTTTTTTGTCTGCTCTTCAATCTCTGAAAAGAGCTTTTTAATTGAGGTCGTTTTTCCGGTTCCCGGAAGTCCTCTGCATATAATGTTTAGAGGTCTTGCCCCTCTAAGTCCCGGACGCACATTTAATGCAAGCTCTCTTACCTGACTGTCGCGGAAATTGAACTGCTCGGGGATATAGTCTGTTTCAAATACCTCTATATCGCGAAAAAGTGTTTCATCCCACATGAGCAGATCTTTTTTCATGTATGAATTTTATTGACCTGAATTGTATTAATTTCTATCATCTGGTTTAGAATTAAATCTAAATCACGTGGTGCTCTGAATCGATAAAAAAAGAGAAAAATGAAATTTTACTCTCTAAAAATACTTAAATTATGACATCCAGAAAAATTAACAGAAAAATTATGATATATGAAAAACTTTAAGAAATCATGATGCCTTTTAATTCTCACAATCATTCAATTTTAAGAAAAAAATTCAGAAGAAAAAAAAATCTGAATAAAAAATTAGGGCAGATGATGAAAGTTACCCCCACTGAAAACGCCTTTTAGGAGGCTTTGGTGATGAAGCAGGGTACTGATGCCCTTTAACTTTACATGAAAGTTACTTCATAGCTTAAATGGAAAGTTGTATTAAAATAAAATTTCATGGACGTTTTTAGAGAAATTTAAGATATTACACTTAAAAATAAAAAAATTAAAAATATTCTAATAGTTTAAATCTGTCTTCAGGCGGATTTAAGGCCGAAGAAAATGTTTAAAAAGTCTTTGGCGTCAATTGTTTTAAAACCGCCCTTCTCTTCTGCCTCTTTTTCAGAATAAACACTGCATTCATCAACACCTCTGCCTCTGATGGCGAAAGGAACAGGATCTTTTGTATGGGTCTTGAATGCCACAGGTGTCGGGTGATCAGGAAGGACGGCTATCATCAAATCCTCAATCTCAAAAAATCTCCCCGAAACTTCGTCAAGACGCTCTATTGCAAGCACTTTTTCCTTTATGCTTCCAAGATGTCCTGCCTCATCCGGTGCTTCGACATGCATGTAAACAAAGTCAATATCCTCCTCTGTTAATGCCTTAACCGCGTATTCTGCCTTTGCTTCGTAGTCAGTGTCCAGGTAGCCGGTAGCGCCCGGAACTTTAATTACCTTCATTTCTGCGCATTTTGCAATGCCGTTTAGTAAATCGACTGCAGAGATAATCCCGCCGGAAAGACCGTATTTTTCTCTGAAGCTTTCAATAGAAGGTTTTTTACCGCCGCTCCAGGGCCATATTTCTGTTGCGGGAGTTTTTCCGTCTGCGATTCTCTTTTTGTTCACCGGATGGTCTTTAAAGACTTCGCGGCTTATTTCAACACATTTAAGAAGAATTTCTGAATCATCGCCTGTTGGAAGATTCTCTGAAATATTCTGGCCGACTATGTCATGCGGAGCTTTTGTTATTGATCCTTTAGCGTTTTTAAGCACAAGGAGGTTTCTGTAGCTTATGCCGGAATATGCCTTTACTGATTCTGGCAGATATTCGTTTAAGGTCTTAAAAAGCTGTGCACTTTCTTCTGAAGAGATATGGCCGGCTGTAAAATCAGCCATAATTCCGTCTTTTACTGCCACGATATTACAACGGTATGCAAAAGCACCCTCTTTTAAATCAATTCCCATACTAACGGCCTCAAGCGGCCCTCTTCCGGTGTAGCATTCCTCTGCGTTGTATCCAAGCACACCTAAATTTGCAACATCGCTTCCGGGTTCACATGAGTCAGGAACGGTTTTTAACATCCCGCACTTTCCTTCTTTTGCGATTCTGTCAAAATTTGGAGTTTTTGCATATTCAAGAGGGGTTTTTCCTCCCAGCTCATCTACTGGCCAGTCTGCCATACCATCGCCAAGAATTAAAATATATTTCATTTCAGTCACTTTCCGGTTATTTTGTTTTCATATCGCAGGTTTAGCTTTGAATTATTAGCTTTGAATTTTAAGATGAATTATCTGACATTTATATTATCTGATTATCAAATTCGCTGTTTAATATCAGCTGTTTTGCCAATTTTTCCATTCTGATTTTAGTTTTCCATCTCTAAAAGAAGTGTCTTTACAGCAGAACGGACTGACTCTTTTGAATTTGTAGCCGGCTTCCACCCAAGATTCTTTAGCTTGTCAACGCCCAACTGCATTTTTGGAACGTCTCCAACCCAGCCGCGGTCTCCGCCTGTGTATCTGAATTCAACATCTTCAAGACCAGACTCACAAACTACAATTTCGGCAAGTTCTTTAACAGAAATCCAGTCTTCTGAACCGATGTTGAAGAAATTGAAGGTCTCATCTGAATTTTCTGTGGCAAATAATACAGCATCTACGCAGGCCTCTACCGAGAAGTATGATTTTGACTGTTTGCCGTCACCTAAAATCTCAAGGACTTTTGGATTTTCCTTTAGTTTGTGAACGAAATCCCATATAACTCCGTGATTACTTCTTTTTCCTATGATGTTTGCAAATCGAAAAACCCATGCTTTCATGCCAAAAGTATAAGCATATGATGAGATCATCGCTTCGCAGGCAAGCTTTGTTCCGGCGTAAATTGAGATTGGAATCATAGGTGAGTAGTTTTCCGGCGTTGGAATTACTTCTGCCTCTCCATAGACTGTTGAGGTGGATGTAAAGACAATTTCTTTCACATTGTTCTTTCTCATAGCCTCAAGAACATTTATTGTTGCTGTTACATTACGTTGATACACAGATTCCGGAATCCCTGCACTTGCCCTTACATCCGGGTCAGCGGCAATGTGATATACTCTGTCAGCACCGGAAAAATTCTCTTCCCAGCCGTTTGATAAAAGATCAGCCTGCAGGAATTCAACCTTTCCGGATTTGATATGCTCACTTATGTTATCTGTATTTCCTGCTGACAGGTTATCTATTACAAGTATCCTGTCCCCTTTTTTTACAAGGGCATCAACAAGATTTGATCCAATAAATCCTGCACCACCTGTTACGATTGAAAACATAATTGTTAATGTTTTGTGCTTCTAGGCTTTTGATTTTATGCAAAAGTTGCATTCAGTGAATTTGTTAAAAACGTTCATGAAACTAAGGTTTCATGCAACAGTTTCACGTAAATCACAAAGTGATTTTCATGGAAAATGACTAAAATTTTCCCGGCATTTTTTAATGCACAAAATTTTCGTTCTTTTTTTGGGTAGTTTAAGCTTTAAGGGAAAGTCTGGAGATGAGATTTAAGGTAAGGCTCACCGTTTTAAAAAAAGAAAGAAAAGTTTTTTGGAATCAGAGATTCGCCGGAATAATTATTTACGGACTCCGTTCCAGAGATATGTAGTCTTATTAGCGTCGTTTTCGTGTTCCCAAGTTCCGTTGAATGAATTTTTGTCAGCTGACATTACAAATTCAATCGTACCGGATGTTCCCGGAATACCATTCTCAGTCTCAGACCATATGCCTGTCAGAGTGGCCCCGTCAACAGTACCTGTGATTGATCCTGTGAAATTATATTCGGGATTAATATAGGCTCCGGTTACCGATGAGCCCGTCTGTGTGAACGTAATGTCATCCCCCTGCACCAGGGTTGCATGATCTGCAGATGTCCATGTCGTGCTCCATATGCCTGACCAGGACTTTGCCTCAACAGCAGGTGTTGCCGGTGTTTTATCGGATGTGCCAGTGCAACCGGCAGCCATCAGCATGAGACAGGCAAGGCCGGCAAGAATGAGAAACAATTTTTTGTTCATAAATCACCATTTAGATTAAGTTATTCTTTATCGACTCATGTAATTAAAACTGCCTAAAATTATTTTTTACGATGTCAGATATCCCTCCCGCTCCTGACAGTCATCAAAATTATGTCCTATTATAGTTATATAAAAGATACAATGGATGGAAAGGCATCAGCAGAGCTTCTAACTAAAGTAAGGTCGGAAAATCCTGTAATACACCATATAACCAATTATGTAACTGTTAATGACTGCGCAAATATAACAATCTGCGTTGGGGCATCGCCTGTGATGGCAGACTCGCCTGATGAAGTGGAAGAGATGGTGAAGATTGCAGGAGCTCTTGTCCTAAATATAGGAACTCTCAATAAAGAGCTTGTTGAATCGATGCTTATCGCCGGAAAAGCGGCAAATGATTTAGACATTCCTGTAATCCTTGATCCTGTCGGTGTTGGAGCAACCAGGCTTCGGACAGACAGTGCTCTAAGAATTATAGATGAACTGAAAATCTCCGTTATAAAAGGAAATGCCGGAGAGATAGGTGTTTTGGCCGGCGAAAAAGCAACAGTGAGGGGTGTTGATTCAGGTACACTTGAAGGCTCTTTTGCAGGTGTCGCACTGAAGTGTTCTGAACTTACTGGAGCAGTTGTTGCAATAAGTGGTGAGAAGGATATTGTAACTGATGGAAAAACAGTTCTTTCTATTGAAAACGGTCATTATATGATGGGAAACCTGTCCGGAACAGGTTGTATGGCGGCATCTCTTTCAGGTGCATTCGCGGCGGTTTCAGGCAATTATGTTGAATCAACCGCATCTGCACTTTCATTGTTCGGACTTTGCGGAGAGAAAGCATCGGTCTATGCAAAAGGGCCTTATTCATACCGCACCGGTATTTGTGATGAATTATTCAGGCTAAAGCCTGTTGAACTTGCTGTTGATGCAAAAATAAAAGACATAACCGGCAATTTAGAATGACATATTCGTTATATGTGCTAACCGATGAGGAGATTTCAGGCGGGGTTTCTCATGTAAAAATAGCAGAGCTTTCTTATGCAGGCGGTGCCGACTGCGTCCAGCTTCGCGGAAAAAATACCCCTTTCGATTCTCTTCTAACATCTGCCAAAGAAATTTGCCGGATAAGAGACAAATACAGTCGTCTTTTTTTTGTAAACGATAATATTGAGGTTGCGATAAAATCCGGTGCAGACGGTGTTCATCTTGGGCAGGGCGATATGCCGGTTAGTGAAGCACGGGATATTTCACCCGAAGGTTTCTTAATCGGAATTTCGGTTGGTAACTTATCTGAGGCCATAAAAGGTGAAGCGGATGGTGCTGACTACATCGCCTTAAGTCCGACCTTTAATACTTCATCAAAAGCTGATGCAGGTCCTGGAAACGGTCTTTTTGAGCTTAAAAAAATTTGTGAGAATGTGTCGGTTCCTGTAATAGGAATTGGCGGAATAGGGCTTTTTAACGCATGCGATGTTATAAGAGCAGGTGCATCAGGATGTGCTGTTATATCCGCTGTTGTTGCACAAAATGACATAAAATCGGCCGCATCCAGTCTGAAAGCAAAAATTTCTGAAGAGAAACTGAGGCTTGGAAGATTTTGATTCTGGCTTTAAAAGAATAGATATATTTTATGATAAAAAAAAGAATTAGAGGATATTTCTCTGATTTGTAACTGAGAAATTTCATACAGATACTGCCTGGATGAAATAATTATATTTTATTCTGATTTAACTATCAATAAATCAGGCATGCGGGCATTTTTCACGGAGTTTTAATATGGAATCTTCTAATCGGTCTGATTTTTTAAAAAAAGGTATCAGTGGTCTTCAGATTCTTTTTGTAGCGTTTGGAGCACTTGTTTTGGTGCCACTTATAACAGGTCTTGACCCAAGTGTTGCACTTTTCACTGCGGGTCTTGGAACACTTATCTTTCAGGTTGTTACAAGATGGAAAGTGCCTATATTTCTGGCCTCGTCTTTTGCATTTATTCCTGCAATAACATACGGGGTTTCTGCATGGGGCATTCCGTCCACAATGTGCGGTCTTGCCGCCGCCGGTCTTTTTTATGTTGTTTTGAGTTTTGTTATCAGGTATTTCGGTGTTGGAATTGTGCACAAAATTTTCCCTCCTATTGTTGTCGGACCTGTGATTGCGGTCATTGGTCTGTCACTTGCACCAACCGCTGTTTCACAGGCGCTTGGACAGTCAGGAGATGTGCAGTTAATTCCTCTTGAAACATCACTGATAATTGCGGCTGTCTCTCTTCTCACAACAATTGCTTTTTTTGCATATGCAAAAGGCTGGCTTAAGCTTGTTCCGATTCTCTTTGGAATTGCGGCAGGATATATTGTATCGCTTTTGTTTGGAGTTGTTAAGTTTGAAAGCATTTTTGAGAGTGCATGGGTAGAAGTTCCACACTTTGTGCTTCCGGAGTGGAATCTTGCGGCGATAATTTTCATCGTTCCGTTTGCAATCGCACCTGCAATTGAGCATTTCGGCGATATACTTGCGATAAGCTCGGTTACAGGAAAGGATTATCTAAAAGATCCCGGAATTCACAAAACTATGCTTGGTGACGGTATCGCAACATTTGCCGCATCATTCTTAAGCGGCCCGCCAAATACCACATATTCAGAGGTTACAGGTGCGGTTGCGCTGACAAAATCATATAATCCTTTCATAATGACAGCGGCCGCAATCTTTGCAATTATTTTTGCATTCATAGGAAAGATTGGCGCATTTTTGCAGACAATTCCGCTTCCTGTTATGGGCGGTGTTATGATTCTTCTCTTTGGACTTATTGCAAGTCTTGGTATTGATCAGCTTGTTCGAAACAAAGTCGATCTTAGAAATAACAAGAACTTAATTATCCTCTCAATTGTCCTTGTAACAGGAATTGGCGGTCTTTTTGTCCCAATAGGAGATGCAGAGATTGCAGGTGTCGGTCTTGCGGCAATACTTGGAGTTATTCTAAACCTTGTTCTTCCTGAGCCAAAGGAAGAGGCAAACGAAGATAAAATGGGAGTTGAACTATAAGATGGCTGTAATTTCTGTTTCCCATCCTCTGGTAACTCATAAGCTTGGAATGCTTCGCTGTATTAATACAAATTCAAAGGATTTCAGGGAGCTTATAACAGAACTTACAACTTTTCTTACATATGAGGCGACAAAGAACTTTGAACTTGAAGAGACTTCTGTTCCCGGATGGGAGGGAAAGCCGGTAGCGGTTAAAAAAATGGCCGGAATCGATCCTTCAATTGTACCTGTTTTCAGAGCCGGAATAGGGATGCAGGAAGGATTTTTACAGGTGATTCCCACAGCTAAAATAAGCTATATGGGCTATTATCGTGATGAGGAAACGTTAAAGCCAAAGCTTTACTATGCAAAATTTGCATCTGATATCAGCAAAAGAAGAGTCTATGTTCTTGACCCTATGCTTGCAACCGGAGGAACAACATCTTCTGTATGCAGTCTGCTTAAAAAAGAAGGTTGCAGTGACATCAAAGTTCTCTGTATTCTTGCCGCACCGGAGGGAATTTCAAGAATGGAGGCTGATCATCCTGATGTTGATATAATGCCTGCCGTTATTGACTCCCACCTGAATGAAAAAGGATACATTGTTCCGGGTCTTGGCGATGCCGGCGACAGGCTTTTTGGAACAAAATAATTTTTTTTGATTTTTTTGATTCTTTTCCTTTGATTATAATTTCACAATATCATTTTTTAGCAGTCCTGTTTCTGCGTTTCATGAAGAGACTTACTAATCCGGCACTAAAAATTACAGTAAATAAAGGGATTGGTGATTGTTTTGTCTGCTTTAGTGGAGATTTTTCATCCGGTATAACATCTGATTGTTTAGTATCAGATGAGAGGTCTGTAAGTCCTTTCAAACCGGCATCGGGATTACAAAAATAATATAACTCATTATCTGTGATTGCCACAATACCGGTGCCTTCGGATGATATGGCAACACCTTTTATCCGGTTATCACAGGAAAATGTCCCTGTTTCGTTTCCTTTATCATTTAAAAGAATGAGAGACTCGCCCATGGCAAAGACCGAATGCCGGCCGTTTTTGGATAATGAAAAGACCGTGGCGGATATCGGATGGGGCAAAGTCTGCTGGTATTTTGTAATATAATTCCACCTGAGTCCTCCTGACTGGTTATAGCCAGAGACGGCTTTGGTTGTTCGTAACACTATCTCTTCTCCATTATAGGAAATCTTGCTTTCTGCAAATTTTGTTCCTTGCGGTAAAGTCTTGTTCCAGAGAATATTTCCTATATTATCCAGAAAATAAAGCCTTCTTTGGGATGGACTGGACAGGCAGACATAATTTCCGTCATCTGAAATTTTTATATCACAGGACTCCAAAAATTTATTTTCCCATAATATGGAACCGCTTTGGTTCAGGCAGAATACTCCACCGTTTTCTGTTACAGCGACAATATATTCGCAATCGTCTGATATGTCAAGCGAGATTACAGGAGAGATAACCGGGTGATTCCACATGATTGATCCATTCCTATTTACGCATGTGATATTTTCATGAGACCCGAATACACTGTATAAACCGTCTGACGAGACTGCCAGATTGTATATAAATGTCCTGATTGAATGATTCCATAATTCCTCACCCTGCCTGTTTAAGAGGGTTAACCTTTTTTTGGGATTTGATGCTGGAGAAGAACCCGCATCTGAAATTACAAGATAGTTTCCGTCGGGTGAAAGGCTTAAAGCGAGAATTTCAGAGTTTTCATTTCTGGCTGTTTTGTTCCAAAAAACTATTCCTGACTCATCTATGAAATATATGCTGCCGTCAAATGTTGCTGTAGCAACGCTGCTGCCATCATCCGAAATGGCCAGAAATTCTAAAGAGTGACCGCCTGTATCCTGAATGTTCTGGTCAATTTCGGTAAGGTTTGATACCCACAGGGGAGATAATGCCTGGGCGGGAATAATGATGACTGCGATTAATATTAAAAAAATTAGAAATTTGGGTGAATATCCGGGTTTAATAAACACTCCTCCTGCTTAATTTTAAATATTGATTTCATATGTGGGATGTGAAATAATGATATATTGTTCCTCTGGAAGAAACTTCCAAATTCTCTGGATGATTTCATTGACTCTATTATAATGATAGTCATTAATACGAGCCTCTGTGATTGCCTTTATCTGAGTTGTTTTTAATGAACTATCTTTATCAATACTTTTCGAGATAGATCTATATTGATGTAACCGGGTTAATCTCTCAGAAATCTTTTTACTCTCAGTTTCAGTCATCCCGTCCAGATATGTTACTTTTGGCATTTTTACTATCATTTCTGAGAGCTCTTTGTCACTTAATCTGTTTCCTTCAGTATCAAAAAGATACGGGCTTCTCTTTAATTCTGTATCGATTCCTACTATGTCTTCATTGGAGGAAAGATTTTCATTTAAATGATTTTCAGATTCTGAACTAACTGCCGGAACAAAAATCGCTCCCAATAGTGCCATAACCATCAGCAGGTAAAAAGCCCGCATTACTTTTTTCGTTTTCATGGTTTTCGTCTCCATTTTTTTTTTCATGCCCCCGGAGACTAAAAATACAGAAGCTTTTTTGTAGGTTTAAGCTTAATTACTGTTATGCCTCCGGGCAGGCAGGGGTTTTCGCTGTTTCTGAAACTAACTCTGGCAAAAATCCCTGTGCAACACCTTTTTGATGCTATAGTGAGGACTTTGTTTTAGTATAATAAATGGATTATGTCCATATTATCGAACTGTTTGTCTTTTATTCCAATACTAATAACGGATGTTAAAATTGTGGAGATATTTTCAGGATTATTTATTTTTATTCCTGAAAGAATTACAGGAATTATGTGAATTGCCCTTGTAAGAATAAAATGTAAGGATTTCTGTTTTATTTTTATCATTATTCAGAACCGGTTAATACTGGGTAAATCAACTGTCATGTGGGAAACCATATTTTACTGCTATTGAATGCAAAAGCGGTACCGTTCCCGTCATAAAGGCGTGTGTAATTTTCCAGTCGTTCCTTTCCATAAAGATCTCCGGGTATAACAACCTCAAATCTCTCAACAATTTCCTGCGTTTCATTGACATAGAAATAAACATCAATGCCCCGGTAAACAACCCAAAGCGTTGGTCCGGAGCTCTTATTCCATCCTTTTGGTCTGGATGGCATAAAATCAATTACTCCTTTGATATCGCTTCCATGACTAAGCATCTCCTGAACATTTTTATCGCACAGGCCAATTCGTGCCACAAAAGATGCATTTGTAATAATCGATTCGGAACCGAGATATGGCACAGTAGAGACATTAACCCCGGAGATCCATTCATCAGAGAGATTGCATTGTGTCGTATTATTAATTAATTGAGACGGCTGAACTGCCGTTTTGGTGTCAGTATCAATACAGCATGCGGAAAAAATAACGAGAAAAAGCGTAAAAAGCAAAAGAAAAAATATTTTTTTTAGAATATTATAGTTAGTCATACAGCCCCTCCGTATCTATTATTGAATAGGACGGATACAGGTAGAAGATGGTTGTATCATTGTAAATCATAGCTACTGTTGAATTTGAACTATTACTCTTTATATTAAACACATACCACCGGTTTGTCCCTTTGTCCTTTACTTTATGATAACCTAAAGGAAGCGGACCGGAAACCGGTTCTGATATCCATCCGACCGCATCACTGTAACCTCTGGCAGCAGTCATACTCTGTTCATCGATACTCAGATAAAATGACAGCTGATCTTTCTTAAACTCCAATTCTGCAGATATTTTATCTGTCATATCTTCATTAACAGGTCCTGATACAGAAGCAATATTCCATCCGTTTTCAAGAAGAACCCCTGCCCGCGGATCATCTAATGCAATATCAATAATGGATTCAATTTTAGTGGGAGAATTTTCAATATCACTTACCTCAATCGCCGACAGGTTGAGAGAAATTGATGAGCTCGCGTTATTGTAATAAAAAGTAACTGGGCCGGTTTCACTTGCCTGAACGCTGCCGGGTTCACCGGTACATCCCGTCGTGACCAGGACTGCCGTAAAAACAAAAATAACAGCGAGTATTTTTTTCATTACCCTCACCCTCAACTTCTCCGAAATTATTTAGGCGCAGATGCAGCAGCATCTTCATTTTGCATGCATGACATATTGCTGGCAAATATTTTAATATCATATTTAATCAAATCAATATTATTTGCTCTTATTGATTATTCCAGGATCAACCGTTGCAGGATCTATTGTTCCAAATTCACTTCCGATTTGAATTACTTTTCCACTATAGTCTATTAATATGGAATATAAAATTGGTCTTTTCTGTCCGGTGTCTATTGAGATTTTCACTATATAGACTTCCTGTTTGTCCGATTCACCCGGGGCATAATATTGAGCCAGTCCATAATCAAGAATTTCATATTCATATCCATTAATGAGACTCGCTACCTCAGGATCATCAAGTATTATAGTTGTTAATTCATCGCCGGAGAACTCTTTTTCAGATATGCATCCTGAAGACAGAATAATGGCGACAAAAAAAAATAGTAAAATGTGGTGATAGATCATTTCATCCTCCTCAATTCAATCAATAATGGAGGTGTTCTTTCCAATAATGTCTTTTCATCAACTTTATCAGCACTGGTTTCTGATAGAACTTCCTTATCAGCACTAACCGCCGGAACGAAAATCGCTCCGATAAGTGCCATTACCAAAAGCAGGCTCAACGCCCGCGATACTTTCTTTTCTTTCATGTTTTTCGTCTCCATTCTTTTTCATGCCTCCGGAGACAGGATCGTCAAAGGTTTCAAGTAATTAAAAACCCTAATTACAGTTTGCCCCCGGGCATGCAGCGGGGTCCGGTCAGTTCCTCAAAGATTATGGCGGGGCCCCTGCAACACCTCTTCTGGATGTTCCATGGATGACTTTTCGTTCAGCACAATATAAATTCCATAGCCCGATCGTTGAATTGTTTCAATATCATCAAAATTAAGTTTAATTTGGAATCTTACTGGTTCTTAAAAACGATTTGGCTATAAATACAACATCTTTAGATTTTGAAATATTTTCATACTGCTGATCAAAGTTTTCAAATGCACTATTATTGAATTGTTTGTCCTCAATAATAACCAGTCTGGATGGATAAATTATAATCCCTTCATTTTTAAGTGAATCGGCTATTAAAACCTCTGCCTCATTCGACAGAGAATTTAAACTTACAGGATAATAATTTGTCTGGCTATTGTTAAAATTGATTTTTTCATAAAATATCCATCCGTATGTTGAAAGATCTATGTAATGATTCAAATCTTCCGGTATCTTATCAGAATCTGAAGATAAATTAACATAATAATTCATATAATATGTATCCATAGAGTCCCGGATTCTAAAAGCAGAAATTGAACCAAATTCATTATTCAATAACTGATTTATTTCTCCATCGGTTGTATCATTTTTAAAACCGATTGTCGGGTACCAATATCTCTCTGAATTATCAGCATTACTATAATACGGATCGCAGAACCTGTTTTTTGATCTCACCTTTACGACGGATATAAAATCATAATCATCATTTATCTGGTTAAGAGATGATACAATCCGTTGTTTTACATCAGAACTGTCTCCGCCATAACAAATCATAATTTTTAAATCTTCATCTTCATTCAAATTCCTGCCATAACTGATTTTCCATACAATATCCATATCTCCAAAATATTTATTCATCAGAAATTTAATTTCAGAATAATCTACACTGGAATTTAAAATCAATTCAGGGTACCAATCTTCACCGAGCATTTCTGCATCTGACTTTGTGAACAGGTATTTTTCTGTTGGACTTTCTAATGAACAGATCTCCTGTGTACATTGATTTTCTGCCTCATCTCCACTTAAAATCCAGTTTATCGATAAAATCACGATTAAGACTATAACTATAACGATAATTAACTCCGATAATTTCCGGGGATTTTTTATAAATTTCATGTTTGGAAAATATTTATTAAATTAATTATTTAATTACCAGTCAACAAAAATCCATTCCTGAATCCCGGCTGTATCAAAATTTTCCCAATATCTCTCAGAGAATATTTCATCACCAATCATATATTTTCCAGGATCATATACTCTAAAATACTCAGAATCACCAGAATAAAAATAACCGGCAATTGCTCTTGCATGTGCACCAAATCCGGCAGACACTCCCGAGGCAATTGGATTTTCATTATCACGGATATGATCTTTGCCTTGATAATATACTATCTGCCCGCCACTCCTATAAAGCGTAGGAAGTTGAAGTCCGTCAGGATCATTTGTATAATATTCTAATTCCGAATCATGACCCGGAGTACCTTTCGGGTTACCATACTGATCAATTGAGTCCATAATTTCAGCTATAGTCGTATATGAATCAGAAACTCCAAACCAGTATGCAATCATTTTTCCTGTAGTAACAGTACACCAATATTCATTTGGTTGTGTGAGAAGATTTGCCTGATTCCATAAATCCATATATTCCGAAGCTTTAGATACTCCTGCTTTCTCATTAAATTGTTCATCCCATGATTTGATCTTCTCATCAATATTTGAAGGATCAAGGCTGGCATAATATGAATGCCCATCTATCGATTTGTTTTTATCAGTACTGTCAAATATGGTTTCACCGTCCTGATCTACGATTATTTCCCTCAATTGGTCATTATGTCCTTTTATTTCCAACATTACGTATAAATATTGATAATCATATTCAACAAGTTGTGAGCTTATGATCTTTTCTGAAGACAACGCCTTCTTCTCAAAACTCTTTACTGAATCGCTTAGTAATTTATCATAGCATATTTCATCAGGACTATCCATAATTATTGATACCGGCCCGCCAAGGACTTTGCTGGCAGTTGCCTTTATATAACCCAGATTTTCTCCATTTTTTTCAATTGGGAATTGGTAATATAAAAGCAGGCCATTTATATCATATATCAAAACAGGTTCATTTTTAAGCATATCAACTGAATAAACATCCTTTGAAATTGCGCCGCTATAAATAAATTTATTGAATTCATTTTTAGCTCCGATAAACGCATTATCCTGAGATACTGAATATTTTTCCACAGTTTCAATATCCACCGCACTAACCGCCGGAACGAAAATCGCCCCGACAAGAACCATTACCAATAGCAGGTAAAAAGCCCGCATTACATTTTTCGTTTTCATGTTTTCGTCTCCTTTTATTTTTCATGTCCCCGGAGACAGGATCGTCAAAGGTTTCAAGTAGTTTTAAGCTTAATTACAGTTATGCCCCCGGGCACGCAGGGGTTTTCGCCGTTCTTGATCGGTCGGGCAAAACCCTGCAACACCTTTTAGATGCTACATTGATGACTTTGATTCTGCATAATAAATTTATTATGTCCAAATCATGCAACTGAGTATTTCTCCAATTTGGATGTCTTTAAACCTTTTTAGCAGATTTCATATTCCGGTAAAAACTATCTACACATTATTCCTTCAGGAAATACCTGATATAAAAATCAAAATCCAGATTACAGATAATATTCCTGCAATAATCAATTGTAATTTTTCCTTCCCGGAAGCCAAAAAACCAATTAATCCAAGGCAGATTAATAGCATCAGATTATACCCCGTGAATAATAGTAAATGACTCAGATTCAAAAAATCATGAAAATTAGCCGATAAAAGAATTAAAAAAATCAAAAATGCATAAGATACGATTCCGGAAAGAGGAGCACGGAATCTGTCACCCGTTTTATATCCATAAAAAAAGACTCCGGTTGGATATAAAATAACTAATAAAATACCACTTATTCCTGAATAAAATGAATTTTCCATACTTAACAAATAATATACAATACAAAGAACAGCAAAAAACAAAATATAAGAAAAAAGGAGGATGTTGTTTTTTTCAAACAGTTTTTGATATCTCATCCTTCATTCACCAGTAAAAGATTCTTGTACACATCCCATTATTATACGGGCTTGCTACATAATTGTTGAGAGAATAATCATCTTCATAGACATGCCACAAGGTATCCCCTACTTGATCATAAAATCCTGCAACTTCCTCTTCTGCATTTTCAAATCCGTCAGCCTCATGAGGAGCCCATGTGTCATGATGAGCTGCTCCGATAACATCTCCATCATTCATCTGCCATAATCTGAGGTGCCAGCCACCGAAAACCCTTAGAGGATCGTCTGCGAGTCCATCATCCGCTTTCCATCCACTGTCATAAATATAGTATGTGTCTTCAGCAATAATATCCCACCATCCTTCATTGAGAATCTCCGTTTTCACTGTATTTAGGTTGTTGCTTTCCCATGCTATATTGACAGGTTCATCTAATTGATGATATGAATCTCCAACTTTTTCCCAAATCCACTGAGGATAATCATAGCTTTTAGAATACACAGGAGGATCATTTTCCAATGTGAAAACATCATATGAGGATTTTGTAGAAGTATAATGTTTGCCTTCAACAAGGTTTAATTTTTTTACATAATCCAAATCAACTTTATAAGAAATAGTTTTCTCTAATTGCCCCACATTGAACCTTGCTTTCAATTCTGAGCCAGAATATATGTTTTTAACATATAATATCTCATCACTGACATAATATTCAGTTGTATGTTCTACAAGAATTGTATGTTCTTTTTCCCATTCACTTACTATTCTGGGACTGGTTTTTTCTGCACTTACAGCCTGTACCAGGACTACACTTACTATAAGTGCTATAAATAGCAGGCTCAAAGCCCGCATACCTTTTTTCGTTTTCATGTTTTCATCTCCTTTTATTTTTCATGCCCCCCGGAGACAGGATCGTCAAAGGTTTCAAGTAGTTTTTGAGCCCAACTACATTATGCCTCCGGGCAGGCAGGGGTTTTCGCCGTTTCTGAAACTAACTCTGGCAAAAATCCCTGTGCAACACCTTTTTGATGCTACAGTGAGGACTTTGCTTTAGTATAATAAATGGATTATGTCCATATTATCGAACTGTTTGTCTTTCAGTTCGATGATTTGGACATAAAAGGTAAATATCACTAATATCCATATTAAAATATATAAATTTGGAAGTGGTTTTATGCTAAGGAAATTAGGAATTTCTGCATTATTATTGATGTTTTGTATATCATTCGCATCAGGCGCGGCGGCTGAAGAAAAAACTGATGCCTTTTATACAGGTGATTTGGAAGGCTATACCATAACGCCGGCAAAAGACTCCGTTGGAGATTCAGGTCAGAAGTATATCTATGATACAATTATGCAGGGTGAGACCAACTGGCACACCAAAAATGTCAATTCACATGTTACTGTCCTAAATGTTGATTTAAACTGGGGAGATTCGTCGGATTCCTTAAGGCTTGGAATATACACTCCTGACTGGCAGTACCTCGGAGAATTTTATGATAGTGCAGATGGAAAAGTAAATGGAAGAATCAATATTGATATCTCAAATCCGGCCGGCATAGCAGAGGGAACCTGGCATTATGAAGTCTATGGATATAGCGTTTTCGAAACTGAAGATTATTATCTATAATATCTTTTTAAACTGATTATTTATGCAGACAGCGGATTTCTTCTTTATTCTTTTCGTTTTATCAATTTTCACAGCAGGTGCTCAGGCAGCAACGGGCGGATATACAATCTCTCCTCACACAGATTTTCCGGCCCTTATTGAAAGCGGACTTGTTGATTCATCAGGCGCTGATTCAACTATTACATTCTGGCAGCTGCCTCTCTGGATTCAGATATTTTATGTGGCAGGGATTCTTGCCGCTTTTTTGGGACTTTTTAAGGTTTTTCCCATCGTTTTGGCCAAAGTCGGCGGAATTTTGGAAAATGAAAACCGGAAGAATATCTATGAGTATATCTCTCAAAATCCGGGAAGTAATATAGCTGATATATCCGCGAGCCTGCATATAAACCGGGGCTCTGTAAAATATCATCTTTCAAGACTTGGTTTAGAGAACAGAGTAGTTTCATTAAGAGCAGGAAAATATAAGCGGTTGTATCAAAATTCCAAAACATACGATAAATATGAAAAAATCATTATATCATGTCTGAGAAATGAAACAGGAAAAAAGCTTCTGGTAAGCATACTGGAAAATCCCGGAATTACAAATCAGGCTCTATCAGAAAGATTTGATCTTAGTAAAAGCACAATCCACTGGTATCTTGAGAATTTCTGTCGTCTGGATATTATAACTCCTGTAACTGATGGAAAATACAAAAAGTGGTTTATAAAACCCGTTGTGAGGAGAACTCTTAAAAAAACTATTTATCTCCGGGATATTCATTGATATTCATTAATCCTTGTCAGAATCACATCTCCGTTAAGTTTTATTAATGTCACATTTCCAACGCTTTTGGAATCTGCCATAGCATTGTTTGGCACCTGTGTTGTGTGCAGTTCATTTGAGTCATAAAGGGAAAGAAGATGCGTACCGGAATTGTCAAATACTCTGCATATTCCATCAGGACGGCAGTCGATTATACTGCTGTATTCAACTTCATTGTTTTGTGTTGAATCTCCGGGAGGAACGATTTTTAAATTTCCCGCAGGCATCTGAGGATTTATATTTTTGTTTTCTTTAAGTTCGGGCAGTAAAAGAGCAGACCAGTTGATATAATTTCCTTCAGGGACTTTTTCAGGCAGGTTTATAATTTCTGTAATAATATATGAATCGGCCTTAACTGAACTGTTTAAACTCTCTACGGTGATGAAATATTTGCCTGAGTTAAGTTTTGATGTATTGATGACTGTCGAAAATTTATAAAAGCAGTTGTCTCCTTTTACAACTTCAGCCTCTCCCTCTGCAAATTCGTGCGAGTAGTCATAATTTTTAGGTGAGGGATGTATATTGACAGTTGATATTCCGACAGCAAGTTTTGTTCTCAGAGGAAGAGTCGTATTTCCGGATATAACAGTTTCATGAGGATTTATTTTGTAAGGAGAGTCTATATCTATCCAGCCGTCAGCGCTGTTTATACGGCACATGAAACACATTCCGCCTGTATCTGAATCCGAGACTGCCTGTTCAAACAAATCAATAAGCATTGTCGGGAAGCGTTCGCCTGTGTTTATTTCTTTTAGAATTTCTGATGATACATTTTTGTTAGTTCCCTTAATCTCTCCTGAAAGAGAGTCTTTTGTAACTGCAAATTCACCGTTTGTTCCGGGATATTCAACTAAAATTATTGATGTAAAATTTCCGGGCAGAGAATTTGTCCAGTCAGAGTCAAGGACTTTTTTGAACATATTGTTCCTGTCAGTATGAAGAATATATGAGGTTATATTTCCGTCAAAAACCCATAACTGAACTTTTTCTGATTTTAGACTGCTCAGATTTCCATTTATCAAAAGAGGATGATTCCGGACTACATTTTGAAAAGTACTTTTTTTAAAGTCTTTTGAGAGAGGATCAGAGATAGAGATTATGTTTTCAATAATGGGGCAGTTATTGTTTTCTTTTGAAAAATTTTTGGATGTTAAATCATCTTTTGCAGAATCCTTATTTAGATCACTGCATCCTGCAGTAAATATTGCAATTGATAGAATAAGCAAAAAATATGCAGGAAAAAGAAATTTTTGAAAGATTGATTTTACATGAAAGTTACTTCGTAACTTACATGAAACCGGTGCATGAAATATAATTTTATGGACGTTTTTAATCATTGAATTGAGAATATATAATCAGAGCACATATAATTATGCCTGATATAATATGAGTTTCTTTGTTCAACCTGATTGGGCAGATATTCAATCATCATTCGGGTTTACCATGAAATCAATTCTGATATTTCTTCAGGAAATGCCGGACAAAAAAATCAGAATCCAGATTATACATAAAATACCGGATATAATCATTTGCATCTTTTCTTTTTGAGAAGCTATATATCCGATAAATCCAAGGCAGATTAAAAGCGTCATATGGTATCCTGTGAATAAAAGTAAATAATTCTGACTCAGATGATCCTGAAAATTACCAGATAAAATAATTAAAAGAATCAAAAATGCATAGGATATGATTCCAAAAAGAGGAGCACGAAATTTGTCGCCTGTTTTATATCCATAGAAGAAGGCTCCAATTGGATAGAGAATAATTAAAAATATTCCTATGAATCCGGAATAAAATGAATTTTTTGAGCTTAAATGAAAGTATACTATACAAAGTATGGCAAAAAAACAGAGAGATGAGATAAGAATAAGATTTTTTCTATCAAAGATATCTAAAACATTCATCCTTATTCACCAGTTAAAGATTCTTGTACACATTCCATTATTATAAGAGCCTTCAGAGGATCATCTGAAAGTCCGTCATCTGCTTTCCATCCACTACTATCATCAATATAATATGTGTCTTTTTGCTATGCTCTTTTAGTTTAATATTACCATATATAATTTTGTCTGAATTTTTGGGATTATTTAGAGATTTGTCCGGGAATTTTTCGTTATGTTATTCATAAATATATCAATGACCAATATTTAACCGGATGGCAGAAAAACCAGTATCAGAATATTTTTTTGTATTTTTAAAAGGCCTTTTTATGGGCGCCTGTGACATAATCCCCGGAGTTTCCGGGGGAACAATAGCATTAATCACAGGAATATATGAGCGCCTTATAACAGCGATTGGAAACATCCGTCCTGAGATATTGCTTACACTTTTAAGACGTGATTTTGCCGGATTTTACGAGGAGTTCAAACGGGTGGATGCAGTATTTTTAATATCCCTTGTCGCCGGAATAGGTCTTGCGGTTGTGACAATATCACGTGTTATCCTAATATTTCTTGATTTTTACACAGCAATCACATTTGGCTTTTTTTTAGGCCTTATTGCCGCATCTTCAGTTCAGATTTTTCTTGAAATTGAACAATGTTCAAGAAACAGGAAATCAGTTTTCTTTCTTTTATTTGGGTTTATATCGGGATTTTTAATTGCAGGCCTTAACCCTTCTGCACTTGGGCATTCTCTTCCTGTCCTTTTTATCACCGGAATGATTGCAATTGTTGCTATGATTCTTCCCGGAATTTCGGGTGCATACATAACGCTTCTTATGAATCAGTATGAATATCTGCTTGCTGCATTAAAGTCGGTCTCGATTCCGGAGATAATTGCGTACTGCACAGGAGGACTTATTGGTCTGTTGATGTTTACAAAGCTCTTAAAATTCCTTCTTAAAAATTATCACGCAGTTATGCTTGCATATCTGACCGGACTTATGCTAGGTTCGACACGGATGCTTTTTGATAAAATCGAAGGTGCCGGCGGATTCTCAACAGGTGCGACAGCGGCGCTTATCGCCGGAATTGTTTTGATTCTTGTAATGGAAATTCTTAAACGAAGATACAATTTTAAAAGCATATGCGAAGAAAACCCCTGAAAAAAACATATGGTAAAATTACATCTGAAAGGAATAAAATTACGAACAGAAGGAATAAAAATTACCGATTGAAGGAATAAAATCAGATAAAAAAAAGGTAAGCAAAAGTAAGTAAAAAATACAGCAAAAAAAATGACGGAATTCTAAAAAAGATTGATTTTTTTCAATCCTTCTCTTAATCCTGACTTCTTTTTTTTAATATCGGTTTTTTTCATATACTAATCATATACTTATTCCAAGCATTATGGCATAGAATAAAATGATGTCATAAACACTGTGGGTTACAGCCGAAAATGTCGTGTTGTAATGTCTCCTTATAATTGCAAAGATAATGCCGGCGATAAACACTGATAAAACTCCGTCCCAGCTGTACTGAAATGCATGAAGAGATGCGAAAAGAAGTGAGGGAATAATAATTCCCAGGCGTGGCTGAAGGAGTCCTCTAACAGCTATCTCTTCTCCAAAGCCTGCCGATATTGCGGCAACAAGCGCTGTAACCGGTGTTAAGTAAGCTGAAAAGAGCAGATTTACAGAGTCTGAATCTGTAACACTCCACCCGAAAAATCCCCATATGGCAGAAATTACATGCTCAATCACAAAAAAAACGCCGACAAGCAAAATACCTGCTCCGACAGAGAGCAAAAGTTCATTTTTGGTTGGCTTTACTATACCAAGCCTTTTTAGGACTTCCGGGTATTTTTTGTTGATATATAGTCCTGCGATTATAAACGATGCAAGAATCATCCAGAACAAAGAGAAAACATCCAAAGATACAATCTCTGAAAAAGCCTGTTCAACGGCTGCCATTTCAAGAAAAACCGGTGAAAGATAGGGAGGATTGCCTGTAACCAAAAGCGGAACAAGCGGAATCAGGGTCATTGCAAGGACTGCTGTAAGAGCTGTTTTATGAACGAAAGAGTCCGGATTAATAGGGATGTATCCTGACAGAAGAATACGGAAATTTCTTATCTGTCCTGCAAGTGACAATATTGCCGCAAGTAAAACTGAAAAAAGAAGAAATGCCGATTTTAAAAAAATCTCTTCGATATTTTCTGATATATACTCTTCAATACCCTCTGATGCCGGAGTGTTGATGATTTCTGCCGGCATTAGTGATATAAAGGCGACTCCAAATGAAGTCATTGCGATAATTAATATTATTACCAAAAGCCAGATTGTCGTAAAAATCTTAAGGCCCGGGTATTTTTCAGACATATATGCAAAGAATGCAAGAAGTATAAATGGCGCCACCTGAATTGCCGAAAGTGCAAAGTTGGTTATGTAATCCGGAAATACGTCTGTAAATGGAATTATTGTGCAGACGAAAAGAACTGCAAATAAAACTCCAAGCATCTTTTTGTTTAAAAATTCAAAATTATGATTCAATTAAATCTCCTGTGCTGTTTTTAATTATTAAAATTCTTTTGACATTCAGCTTTTTTTATTAGCTATGAAAATCAGAACCTGAAATTTCCCATTACATCTGTTGCAGGAAATATTCATTTGATAAACGCAATTGTTAGATTAACTTTTAAATTATTTTGGTCTTTTTGAAATTTTATTAAAAACCGGATTAAACCGGTATAATAACCTAATAATTAATTTTTATCCTTTGATTTTTTTTTTTCCTTTGATAGTGAAGGAAATTTTGTAAGACTTTTTATTAAGAATTTTTGGAAGTCTTTTGAAAGACTTTATGTAAGAAATTTATTCTTCAGGTTAGAAACTCTCATTTTGAATATTTAAATATGGCAGATAACCAAAATACCGGGGGATTTTAAAACAAAAATTAAGATGAGAAAAAGGGTAAAATGCAAAAATTTTATTGAATCTTATGAATCTGTTCAGTCTTATGTTGAAAAAAGGAAAGTCTAAGAGATCATTTCCATACAAATATTTGTCATTACAATGCGAATATAAAGAAGGAGTTTCATGTACATCGGAGTTGATCACGGAACAACTGCAATCCGGTTTTCAGCCGGAGATTCGCATTTTAAAATATCAAGAAAGTCTGCAGTCTCTTTTAATTATTCTGATTTAAGCCGGCTTTGTCCTCTGGATGAAATAAAAGGAATCGCTGTATGTTATTCTATGGGTGACGGAATTTCAGAGATCACCAATATAAGAAAGGTAAAAAACCGTGGGATTCTTACAAGGGAAGGCGCCGGCGAGCATATCGGCGGAGGAACCCGTGTATATGATGAAATAAAAAAAAGCGGCATTCCTGCTATCGTAATCCCCGGCATTCACAGAAATTCCCCGACAGACCCAAGATTTAAGGTATATTCACATCAGACAAGCCCGGAAAAGCTTGGAATTGCATATGAAGTCTCAAAAAATTTGGGGGATGATTTTATTGTCTGCGATGCAAGTTCAAATACTGTAACTCTGCTTGTCACCGGCGGAAAAATAACAGGGGCTTTTGATGCATGCATTTTTGCGCCCGGAACAACACACGGTGCAATTGATGTTGACGGGATAAGAAAGATAGACGAAGGAGTATGGACTGCAAACGAGGCTTTTATGCACGCCGGTGTTCGTGAACATGTCCCTGAGGATATCCAGAATAAGACCCTTGCAATGTTTGCCGCAATGGAGTGCGCCGCGATGAGGCTTCTTAATAAAACGACAAAAATTGCACTTGCAGGCTCTCTTGCACCTGTTATAGCAGAAGAGATCTCCTGTCTTTTGGGAGAGGAGGTTTCAGTGTATGATGAATGGTGTGCTTCAAAAGGACTGTCTTTAATGGCCAAAGATGTATTCAACGGCAAAGAAGAGATACTGGGCCTTAAAGTATCTCTTTAAAAAAAGAACTGATTTCAATTAAAACGTTCATGAAATTATCATTTCATGCTAATTGTTTCATGTAAGTTACGAAGTAACTTTCATAGCATATTTAAACTTTTTTTAACTTCACACAGACTCTTAGACCCATATCAGGCCTTCCTTTAATTCTGTCATCGGCATAGACAATGCCTCCGTATCTTTTCTGAATCAGACTTTTTACAATGTATAAACCAAGCCCCTTCCCGGATTTGCCCGTTTTCTTCTTCTCTCTGAATAAACGGTTGAAAATTTCATCCTTGAATTCATCTGATATTCCTGGTCCGTTGTCATCGAAGCAGACTCTGACCCAATCTTCCTCTTCTTCTGTTGAAATTTCAATTCTGCAGTCATCACCTGCATATTTTATGGAATTGTCAATTATATTTGAGAATACTTCAGTTAAAAGTTCGTCTGCAAGTACAAAACGATTGGAATTTTCATAGAGAATGTCTGTTTCAGGATTCAGTTCAATTATTTTTCTCACAATTTCGTCAATTAATACAGGCTTTAGTTTCTGGTTTCTGCTTTGTATTGTGCGTATCAAAGAGACATTTGATATAATTTCTGTACTTCTTTTAACAGACGCAATCATCTTTACTGCCAGTTCTTTTGTAGTATCATCAGCAGTATCTTCTATCAGCTGTGCGTACCCAAGTGTTGCCATATTGGCGTTGTTGATGTCGTGTGTCATAAGATCTATATAGAAATTAGCCTCTTTTGTTGCTTCTTTTAGTTCTTCTGTTCTTTCCTGTACTATTGACTCAAGCTCTTCATTGTATTGCTTTATTGTTTTTTCTGATTCTCTTAGGTTTTCAATCATCGATTTTAAGGATATGACCATATTTTGAATGCTCTGTCGAAGACTTGCAAACTCTTTTGCACCTCCGGGCTTTATCTTATGGTCAAGATTGCCTTTTGCTATTTCGTCCAAATCAAAAACCAGATTTTTGATAGGGCGTGTGAGATAGTCTGTTGCAACATAAAATACTCCCATTAGAAGAATTATTACCAGGAAAAATGCAATTATCTTTGAAAATAAAATTTTGTTAAGCTCTTCTTCAATAGCTTTGTTTGAATAAGTAAATGCCAAAACCACACTTAAATCAGATCCAAGGGAAGGATTATGCAGGTCGCAGTAACGGTACCTTGTTATGGTGTTTGTGTCTTCATCAAAAATTCTGTAATCTGTCTTTTGTTCAGTTACATGTTTTAATATATCAGCGTCTTTCTCATTTTCCAAAAGATCCGGTTCTCCGATTGCATAACCGTATATGTCATAGATTTTTATTGAAGTAAGATATGGATTCATCTCTTTTAGTGAATCAGCGGCTTTTCTGAACTGAAGAAGATCTCTTTTATCTTTGTAGTCTTTTATGTTGTATGAAATTTCGAGGATGTATTTTTTATCTGGTGATGGAAAATATCCGTATTTGCTGACGTTTTTGGTATCTCTTATTCCTCTTACAATTCTGTCGCCGGCATATTCTCCTGATAGAAGAATCTTATCAAGATGATCTGAAAACTCTACATTATTGCTGAAATTAAGGCCGATGTCTAATTCTTTTGTTGAATATCTGACAACATGGCCACTGTCAATGATATAAAAGTCATAATCCTCTCCGAGGTTTTGCTTTAACAAATCCAGATCAATATTTTCCGGTTTTCCATCTGAACTGTTGTAGGCCTCAATAAATGGAATAAATGCATATTTTAGTCTATAGTCAAATGTTTCATCATATATTTCAAGACCGGTGTTTGCAAGTTCAATACTTTCAATAATGCTGTTTTCAGTATTGTTTTGAAGCTGGTAATAATTCTCCTTGAAATTATTTTCAAGAACAGTATAATCAGAGACTGAAATATACAAAAAGATAGGAATTATAATCAAAATGCAGACAATAAGGAAATATGATGAATATGAAAGACTTTCTCTAATACTCCCCCCTTTAAGTACCATCCGTTTCCTTCCTGATTTTTTTTATACTTTTTTTTGATAATTTATTTTAGATAGTTTTGAATTTTCATTCATTTTTTAATGTTTTACAATTTTCTGTATCTTAAAAAGTCAACTTTTTAATCATATATATGTTTTGATTAAATAATATTTTTGAAAAACAAATTTTAAAAAAAGTTTATAATTTTCAAAATTAATTCCTTTTCTTTAGAAGAATCAAATAAATTTGATATTTCTTTGAAATTAAAGAGTCATTTTTTTCCAAACCGCTTCTCTAGATAATTATTCTGAAAAATAAAACTACAAAGAAATAATTGAATTGTTATAAAATTCTGAAATCCAAAAAGACTTTTCACAAGTTTTTGTGTGATGAAAAAGCTCATCATGCGGGTTGATCTGAAAGTTACTTTGTAACTTACATGAAAATGTTGCATAAAATATAATTTCATGGACGTTTTTATGAAAAATTAGGGTTTATTTTTCTGTATAGTCGCTTTTATCATCGGATGAAGAGTCTTTTTGTGTACTCTTCCCCACACCATATTGTATCTTACTGCGCCTTATTTTATCTTATCGCGTCATATTTTATCTTATTGCGTCTTATTTTATCTTATTGCATCTTAGATTTCTCTTAGAACTGTCAGTTTCCATTCATTTCCGCCGCAGATAACGGTCGTCCAGAACTGCCTTTTTTTAACTATCTGATTTGTTCCTGTCGAGAAATAGCTGTAATTTGTGCTTCCTGACCATTCAGCCGAAATTTTTTCTGCACTCTTAAGAATTTCAGGGAAGTTTTCATATTCCGGATTCCCAAGAGTCTGCTTTCCAATCTCACTTTCATCAGGATCATATAATATCAGACTGTCTTTTTGTAAAACCATAAGCTCAAGTCCGGAATTTGTCTGCAGTTTCTCTGCATAATCCCTGAAAAAAATATCGGGACTGAATGCAATGCTTATAAATCCCTCATATGTGTTATTCAAAAAAACAGGATAGTACAAAGCCGCGGCATATCCTCCCTGTTTTAATTCAAAGATATCAGTAATAACCGGGATTTTGTTTTTATTCATATCCATAACAGATTTTTGATTTGAAAGAGAATCTCCTGTCAAAAATCCTTCCTGTTCTGGATAAACTGCTCTTACAACAGCGTCATTTCCAATGTACGAAACCGTTAGGACGCAGTCATTTTCCAATAATATCTGTGCCATTAAAAATTTGAGATTTTTAAGTTTTTCAGTATCAGGAGTCTTTAAACTAAATTTTTCATCCTGTTCTTCTGATAACATAATCCGGGCTGGTTCTTCTTCGATAATCTTTGCACACTTCTTTGCAGACAAAAAAAGATCTTCAACATCATAACAGACATCTCCTGAAAGTTCAGATAATTTAGTCATCATTAAAAGATCCAGAGCCTCACCGGATTTTTTCAACTTATCATCTTCAGAATTAAAATCTTCAGGATTTAAATTATCAAAACTATTTTCTGATGAATCTGAATTATCAGAAATTTGTTCATCTGATTTTAAATTCTGCTTTTCTATACATCCTGGAGAGACAATAAAAAGAATTGCAAAAGACACAACTAATAGTATAGCAGCTGTTTTTTTCATTTGATATAGAATACATCTGGAAAGATAAAAAATTTCTTTTGCTTTTTTTGGACTCTTTATTTTTTTATGAGTTTTATTGTGATTATTTTCTGACTCCTTTTTTATTTTATGCGATTTTTTTTAGTCTTATTGTGATGGTTTTGTAATTTTTTTTATTTTCATTACAGCCGGTGTTTTGTTTTATGATTATCCGCCAAATATTTTACACACACAAATTCAATAGTACTCACAACAAATATAATAGCCGGATATAATAGCTAAGGGATAAGGCATGACAACACAGGATATTAAAATAACCCAAAACAGGATTGCGGTTATTATAGGAAAAGGCGGAAGAACCAGGCGCCAGATTGAGAAAAAAACCAAAGCAAAAATCGAGGTTGACAGCGAGGACGGTATTGTTACAATAGAGTCTGATGATCCAATAAGCGTCTTAAATGCCGTAGATGTGATTACCGCAATCAACCGCGGGTTTTCACCGGAGCGTGCATATACACTCCTTGAAGATGAGGATGTCATTCTTGAGATAATAGATCTTGGAACACGGTGCAACACGCCAAAGCAGATGGAAAGAATCAGAGGCAGAATTATAGGAAAAGCCGGAAAATCACGTGAACAGATTGAAAACATGACAGGTGCGGAAGTTTCAGTCTATGGCAAAACCGTTGCAGTGATTGGCAGTATTGATCAGGTAAAAACTGCAATGTCTGCAATTGAGATGCTAATCGAAGGAATATCGCACGAAAGTGTATTCTCATACCTTGACAAGAAGAAAAAGGAAGCAAAGACAAATATTCTTGAGTATTACTACTAAAAAAGCTGCTAAATATAGTCTTACTTAAAAAAAGAATATTGGAAAATTAAAAAAATTAACCAAAATAAAATACATAAAAACACAATAATTTTTTAATTTCTAAAAAATTATTCATGAAACTAATTTTTCATGCACTGTTCCATGAGAATCAGATTTGATTTGGTATGAAAGTCAAAATTCCTGATAGACTTTCATCAGTTTACATGAAAGTTACTTCGTAACTTACATGAAATCGTGCATGAAATATAATTTCATGGACGTTTTTATGACGAATTATAAAAATAAAAATTCAATGAAAAATTGATGAAAATAAAAAATTGAATGAAAAATAAAAATGAAAATTTATTCCTGGTCAGATCATGGATTTTATAGAACTTCTCCTTTACAGTAAAAACCCGGATTCATACAAAAAAACTGTAAAAAACAGTATTTTTTTTAAATTAGGTGTCAAAGAGAGCCTGAATGCTAAAGAAAATTCCAATAAAACTAATATCATTAACTTAATTTTACATGAAAGTTACTCTGTAACTTACATGAAACCGTGCATGAAATATAATTTCATGAACGTTTTTTTAGAAATATCTGAAAATTTTGCCTCAATCAAAGATTTAATCAATATAATATCATTTTTCACCAGGAATGCTTTATTTCCACTCAAAAATAAATTCATTCTTCTTCGGTTTTTTCATGAAAAACCAAATCTGTGCTGTTTTAGACTGGAAACAAAGGGGTGTCTTTTAATACCATGATGCTCTCCGGATTAGATCTTCCAAAACCTCTTATCGAAGCATACGGGAAAAAAGGAATTACAGAGCTCTACCCACCTCAGGAGGAGTGCGTAAAAAAAGGGCTTTTGGAAGGCAGAAATCTTTTAATATCCATCCCGACAGCAAGTGGTAAAACTCTTGTTGCCGAAATGGCAATGCACCACCACATAGCCGGAAAAGTAAATAAAGGCCCATCAAAGGGCAAATGCCTCTATGTTGTTCCCCTAAAAGCTTTGGCCTCTGAAAAATATGAGGAATTTTCAGGAAAAGGAGTCAGAATCGGGATTGCGACAGGCGATCTTGACAAACGCGATGAATACCTGGGTCAAAACGATATAATAATCACTACAAGCGAAAAGGCTGATTCGCTTTTAAGGAACAACACAAGATGGATGAATTTAATCACCTGCCTTGTTGTAGACGAAGCTCATCTGATTGACTCCGAAAACAGAGGAGCAACTCTTGAGATGGTTATTACAAAACTTCGTTACCTAAACGAAAATATGCAGGTGATAGCACTTACAGCAACAATCGGAAATCCAAGATTATTTGCAGGCTGGCTTGAAGCTGAACATGTTTCGTCAGAATGGCGTCCGGTTGACTTAAAAGAGGGAGTTTTCTACAGCGATACCATCTATTTTGAGGAAGAGGAGAAAAAGATAAAGACGCCTGCAAAGGAGGATGACACTAACCTCTGCCTTGACTGTATTGAAGATGGCGGACAGTCACTTGTCTTTGTAAGCTCACGAAGAAATGCCGAAGGTTTTGCAAAAAGAATGGCAAAAGCGCTTGAAAAATCAGGTTTTTCTGACCCTGCACTTGAGGATATTCAAAAAAAGCTCGAAGCAATTGCCGAGACTGATATGGGAAAAATTCTTGCTTCCTGTACTGCAAAAGGTGCCGCGTTTCACCATGCCGGAATGAAAAGAGAACAAAGACACATCATAGAACAGGGATTTCGTGACGGATATATAAAAGTCATATCATCGACTCCGACACTTGCCGCAGGTCTTAATCTTCCAGCAAGAAGGGTTGTAATCCGCGATTTTTTGCGGTTTAAGGGCGGTGAAGGAATGCTTCCAATCCCGGTCCGGGAATACCGGCAGATGGCAGGACGGGCCGGAAGACCACACCTTGACCCTTACGGCGAAGCTGTTTTGATTGCGAAGGGTCGGGATATGGCAAACGGACTTTTTGAAGAGTTTATATCAGCACCTGCGGAGGATGTAAAATCACGACTTGATGATGAATCAGCACTCTGTTCACAGGTACTCTCGCTTATCTCAACGGAATTTGTAAAAAACAATGATGATCTCGTCTCTTTTCTGAAAAGAACATTTTATACATTTACCAATAAAAAGAGCAGTCATTTGTCTGATATTGTGGAAAAGGCGGTAAGTTACCTTGAAGCCGCAGGAATGATAACAAAAATTGACGACCGCCTTTTTGCAACCGATTATGGAAATCTTGTATCCCACCTTTATATAAACCCTATAAGCGCTGAGATAATCTCAACAGTTCTAAGAGAGAAACAAAAGACACTTTTAGAGATTAAAAGATTAGGTGAAGTGGAAGATATTAAAGCCTCAGATATAGGGGATTTAATAAAAACAGAACCAGCTAAAACCACAAAATCTGTAAATCCGGTATATTCTATAGATTCGATGAAACAAGTTAAATCAGCGTCAGCGAAATCAATGCTGAAAAAAACAGCTTTTACACCTGAAGATATTTCAGCAGTATTCTCAGATATAGGACTATTACAGCTTTTATGCAAAACTCCGGATATGTACACCCTTTATGTCAGAAAAGATGATTTGCCTGTTCTTGAGTCCTTCTATTATGCACACGAAGATGAGCTTTGGATGGAAATTTCGTATGACACAATGGAGGATGACTTCAGGGTAATAAAAACAGCGATGCTTCTTGACAACTGGATTTCTGAAATTGGAGAGGATACAATATGCACAAGATTCGGTGTAGGTCCCGGCGATATCTACAATGTTGTCGAAGGGATGAACTGGCTCTTATATTCTGCTTCCAGAATTTCGTATATGATGGCGCCTGATCTGAAAATTTCAGTGTCAGAAGTAGAGCTTCGGATGAAAAACGGTATTAAACGAGAGTTGATTCCGCTTATAAAACTCAAAAATGTTGGTCGTGTACGTGCAAGAAGACTGTTTAACAACGGAATTACAAGTCCGTTAAAGATTAAGGAAGCAAACTTTGACAAACTGTCAGCAATTCTTGGACAAAAAATTGCAGGACAGGTAATAAAGCAGGTTGAAAAAGAATATGGAAACATAAACAATACAGAGATAATAATAAACAATACAGAGATAAAAAAAGAGCATACACTAAGAGAAGAGAGAGAAGATAAATCAGAGAGGAGAGAGAGAAAAAATAGAAAAATAGAGAACCAGAAAAAAAGTGCAGAAATTATTAAAAAGAACGAAAATTTTGAAAATTTCGGAAATTCTGATTACGAAGAAGAAGAGAAGAATACAGAACAAAAGAAAAAAAACCAAAAAAATAAAAATACCCAGAGATCACTTTTTGAGTTTTAGCGCCGGAATTATAAAAATGAAATTATTAAAGAAATGAAAACTTTTTTCTCCCCCCGGATGTGCCCGAAATTTATGTGCCTGTGTGCCATTATTTCTATGTCCCATTATCTGCCTGTAAGCTGGATTTAAGCATTATTTTTTAAATATTTCAGGATTAATTTGCATTAATAATCTCACAGCTTAACAATTTAACAGTTTAACAGCTATTAAAAAAGCGGCAGTTGAAGAGAAGAAGAGAATGAAAAATTGAATGAAAAATGAATGAGAATTAAAGAGAATTAAAGAGAAGAAATATCTCATATTCTAATAATAATGATTCTCTAATAATAATGATTCATATTCAAATTATAATGAAGGTCTAATGAAGGATTGTTGATTTATATGAAACCTGTTGAACTAAAAAATGAGCCGGATTGTGAAATTGATTGTGAAATAAATCAGAATGAGACAAAAAGCATTACTGACATCTTTGGTGTTGAAAATTATAAAACTCAGGATCCAAAATTAAAAGAGTTCTTCTTTGTTCCTGTTTCGAATGTAAATATGTCGAATATAGATATGTTAGGAGGGTCAAAATCCAAACTGAAAGTAAAATTAACTTCAAATTGCGGCCTTTTTTGTGGCGTTGCAATTGCCCGGGCAGAAATAAAGGGTATAAAAACCTGTTTGAAAGCGCTGAATGAAATTGCTAATGAATATAATGCTTATATTATCTGTTTAAATGAAGACAATATCGCCGGAAAAGAGCATATTAATAGTGCAATTTGTCATGCCACCCGTTCATGGTTTTCAAAAAATGCAATATCAAATTCATTTGAAATGGAGGTTTTGCTCTACGCAGGAGGAATACGTCAATGCAGTCTTGCAGGAGCTTTTGGTCTTCAAAAAGGTGAAAACAACCTTTATATCTGTGTTTGTATCTTTTCCTGCTTTGATAACGATAAAGTAAGAATGAAAACGGCTGAAAGAGGAAGTAATATACCAGGCACGACAAGTGATATTATTCTTCAAATTTTGGAAAGACTTGAAAATGATAAAATATTTCTTGAAAACGAGAATAAATTTAATTTTAATTTTTTAGATGAAATATATTCTGATAACTTTTCAGGGATTTTAGATTTAGAAGAGAGAGAGAAGAGTGAAGAGAAAAGTGAAGAGAAAATGAGAAAATTAGAAAAAATAAAAAGGCTCATGAAGATGTTTGATATTACAAAAGAAGAAATTGAGTCTGTTGGCTCTGAGAGATTTATAGATCTTGTAATCGAAAGAGTTGCACTCCTTGACATAAACAAATAAAATTACGTCTAAGATAACCAAAAAGAGAATTATTACAACCTGACTTTGCCACTTGGTCTTTTGAAGTGCGTTATTCCCAAAAATATCAAAAAGAATCGTTATTGAATTTGACAGTTGGGACATATTTGCATGCAAAACATCAATTTTATTTTTATAATGTCAAAGTCATTTAGAATTTAAGCCCAGAGTGATGCTTTTTTTGATAACAGTTTCAAAAATTCCTGGAACTGTCAAATTTAATTCTTGCACAATACAATGAATTTGAGTGATGTGGCAAACTTAGGTTACAAATTAATTTACGACTAAGATAACAAAATAGAGAATTTACAAATAAAATGATAAAGAACAAAAATAAGATAAGAAAAACTTTTAAAAAAGAAGAAAAAAAGAAGAATTTCTGGAAATTAGTGCAGAAAACTGTAAGTAAATCTAAAGAATAGTGAAGGAAACTGAATAGAAAATAAATTGAATAGAAAATAAATTGAATAGAAAATAATTTAAAATGAAGTAAAGAGCATTAAAAGTGAGATAGTGAGCAAAAAATATTCGATTTATGAAAATTTAGTTTAACTTTATTTCATTTTGTGCACGAATAGGAAGTGATTTTTCAAAGAAGACCCACCCCTTTATTTCCACTGGAAAATTTTTTTAACCTCTTTGAGATACAGTGTTGGAAGAAGTAAAAAGAAGAGATGAAAATTTCTTTTTTTCTTACTTTTTAAGAATATTTATATATTAATACTTACAGACATACAAATGACTATTCTCTTTTGGAATTTTTATTATCCTGAATTCTTCAGCCATCATATCATACTTTTTTCTTTTCCAGTGGAAACAAAGGGGTGGGTGTCAAAAGTAAAAAACAAAATTTCAAAAAAAGAAAAAGAAGGAAAAAGAATTAAAATCTGACTAGTTTGGTTGCTCTTTTGCTCTTAAAAAGATGTTAGAATATGAAAAAAATAAACATTTTTTATTTTTAAAAGATAATTTGACATCGAAAAAACATTTTCTTGGAAAAATAAAAATTATTGGGTAGATTCATTTGAAACTTAATCTGAAAATATTTAATTTTTTGCCTCTTCGCTGTTTTGAATGGATCAAATTTTATCAGTTAGAACAACAAATCAATCGAAAATTTTAGTCATTGATCAATTAGATTAAGGAATCCATTAGAATCTTGCTGAAAAACTGAGAAAAAAAGGATAAACCAATGATTGAAAAGAACTTTTCAATAACTACCAATACTCTAACGAAGATTCAATTTTTTTATTTGTGGAGAATATATATTTTTATGAATAGTAGAGATAATCCAAACAATGCAAAGAAAAAAAATGCAAACTTATCAAAATCATTTGGAACGGTAAAAAGAAATTCATATTTTATTTCTGCACTCTTACACAATTCACTAACACAATTCACTAACATAATTCACTAACACAATTCACTAACACAATTCACTAACATAATTCAATAAGCTTGAGCATTCTAGCAATTAAATAATCTAAATAATTTAAATAATCTAAAAATTTTTAAAAATCTAAACAATCTTAAATCTTTTAAACTTTGAATTTTTCTCATTCTCATTCTTTTCCTTTTTTTTAATCTGTAGAGTAAATATAGCCTAAATATAGCCTAAATATAGCCTAAATATAGCCTAAATATAGCCTAAATATAGCCTAAATATAGCCTAAACTCAGGTTTAGGAAAATTCAAATTTTCCAGAGGCTTCCAGAGGCTTTTACAAAAAAATTGCAAAAAAAGCAAAAAATTATAAGGGGGATAAAAAATTTCTAAAAGTTATATGAAATTCAAGAAGATCAGGAAAAATAATTTTCAGACTTTTAATTGAGTTATTTTTTCTTTCCTTTTCCACTGGAAACATAGGGGTTAATAAGTAATTAATTCATTAGACTATAGTTGCGTTACTCAGTGGAGTCGAATAAGAGGTACAGGGAGTCTGGAAAGACATTATTTCAGGACATATCAGTAAATCCGGTTAATATTCCTGATCTTTTTGTAATGACAGGATTATTTTTATGGGGGTAATAAATCCTGTTTTTATAATGCGCCCGGAGACGTCCTGATTTATTTTAAATTTATATCTGGAGGAAAAATTTTGGCTGAGAAAAATTCTGATACAGAGACCGCATTAGGTGAGGGGAGTGTCACCGGTTCAGTAGGTCTCTTTACAAAATATCTAAACAACAGGGGTATTTTCAAAAACAGGGAAGTTTTAAGACATTCATACCGACCTTTAATCCTCCCCCACAGAAGACCGCAGATTGATTCAATCGCATCTATTCTTGCACCGGCAATAAGAAATGAAACACCTTCAAATATTCTCATTTACGGAAAAACAGGAACAGGAAAGACTGCATCTGTAAAGTATGTAGGCGCCGAACTTGAGAACGCATGCCATGAGATGGGAAAAGCATGCAATGTCATTCACTTAAACTGTGAATTAATTGATACTCAGTACAGAGTTTTGGCACAGATTGCAAATGAGCTGGATGATATTGAAAGTAAATCAAGTGACAGACCGCGATCAAGCATACCAATGACGGGATGGCCTACAGATCAGGTATATTCTGAATTAAAAAGCATGGTTGAGGCAATCGGCGGTGTCAATGTAATAGTTCTCGATGAAATTGACAAACTGGTAAAAAAAAGCGGTGATGAAACACTATACAACCTGACAAGATTCAATTCAGAACTTAAAAACGCCAAAATAAGCATGATTGGAATCTCAAATGATCTCCGGTTTACAAACTTCCTTGATCCTCGAGTACTTTCATCATTATCAGAAGAAGAGCTTGTATTTCCGCCATACAACGCACCACAGCTTTGTGATATCTTAAAACAGAGAGCTGACGTTGCTTTTGCCGATGGAATTTTGGATGATGGTGTTATTCCTCTGTGTGCAGCCTTAGCCGCCCAGGAACACGGTGATGCACGCCGTGCTCTAGATCTCTTAAGAATCTCCGGAGAACTTGCAGAAAGAGAAGATGCACCCCGTGTTACAGAAAAACATGTAAAGAATGCACAGCAGAAGATTGAAACAGACAGTTTAATAGTCTGCGTATCATCGCTTCCGACACAGAGTAAGGCAGTCCTTTATTCAATGCTGATTCTGTCTGAGATGAACAAGCAGGTCTTTACAACCGGCGAAGTCGCACAGGTTTATCGTGATGTGGCACAGGTTCTTGACCTTGACGTTCTGACTCACAGGAGAATAACTGATCTTATATCTGAACTCACAATGCTTGGTGTCATAAACTCCCGTGTTGTATCGAGGGGCAGATATGGAAGGACAAAAGAAATGTGGTTTGGAACAGGAACTGCCGGGATTAAGAAAACATTAACCCAGGATGAAAGATTTGACGAAGAACGTCTCAATCAGATTGATACTGCAAGATTCAGATCAATCTTCAGATAAAAAAATTCAGCTAAAATTTCAAATCTTAAAAACAAATAAAAACAGCAAATAAAAACAGCAAAGAACAAACAAAAATAACAAAATCTGCTAAAAAATTCGGTTAAAAAATTTCAGTCCTCCTAATAATTCAGAAAAAACCGAAATCCTGAAAAAAAAATAATGAAATAATCTTTTAAGAGACTAATACTTTTCTGAAACAAATTCTTAAGCAAAATTTAATGCAATAAATTTAATATAAACATTGTCATGAAAATAACCCAACTCAGATAATAACCCAATTCAGATATGAGCATTCATTTTTTAATTACATAGAATTTTTTTCATAGAATGATTGATTGAATAGCACAACGGATTATTGCACAGGAAAATTCTGAATTTTTTCCATCTCATAGAATTTGTTTAAAACTTCTTTTTATTCTGAGTAATTTTAAATAATCTCCGGTGCGTAGATCTCTTTGAAATAATAAAACCAAAAAGCAGACAAAGTGATAATATGGATGATAAAGACCGAATGATTCTTGGTATCCTCGAAGATGACTGCCGCATACCGGCAGAAACCCTTGCGGATATGGTGGATCTGGAAGTAGACGACATAAAAAAACGCATCGCCGTACTGGAAGAAAACGGTGTAATAAAGAAATATATGGCCTGTATCGACTGGGAAAAAGCAGGAGAAGGTGTTGTTGCGGCGATAATAGAGCTTAAAGTATCGCCTGAGAGAGATTATGGCTATGACAAAATAGCAGAGAGAATTTCAAGGCACAGGCAGGTTAAATCACTGCGGTTAATAAGCGGCGCATATGATCTTGAACTGCTTGTAGTCGCAAAAAACATTCATGAAATAACAAGATTTGTCGCAGAACAGATAGCGCCTCTGGAACAGGTCAGAGAAACCGGCACAATTCTGATAATGAAGACTTACAAGGAAAATGGTCTTGAATTCTTCGAAAGAAAGACTGGTGACAGACTTACATATTCATTCTAAACAGACAGAAAATAAAAAGACAGGCATAAAATAAAAACGAACAAAAAACAAAAAAAGAACAATTAATTCTATGAAACGGAATAATTTCTGAAAAGTTCTGAAAAAAACAGAGGAAAACAAATGAGAGATTTTCGATCCGAACGCGTATGCAAAATACCACCATCAGGCATACGCAAATTCTTTGATATTGCACAGGAGATGGAAGATGTCATCTCCTTAGGGGTTGGCGAACCAGACTATGATACACCCTGGAATGTCAGAGAAGCGGCAATACGCTCAATCGAGCAGGGCCAGACTGCATATACGTCAAACAGCGGCTTAATTGAATTAAGACAGGAGATAAAAAAATATCTCAGCGATTCATATGGAATTTCATATGATCCAAAAAAAGAGATTGTAGTAACAACAGGAGCGTCAGAAGCGCTTGACATCTCAATAAGAGCAGTAGTTGACTCAGGCGATGAAGTTTTGGTTGCAGATCCCTCATACATCGCATACACATCAAATGTAATGCTTGCCGGCGGAGTTCCGGTACTTGTTCCGTGCCTTGAAAAGGACGAATTTAAACTGACGCCTGATTCGCTGATGGAAAAGATTACTAAAAAATCAAAAATTCTTCTCTGCAATTTCCCAAACAATCCCACAGGCGGAGTAATGACAAAAGAGGACTATAAGGGAATAGCAGATATTGTAACAGACCATGATCTTCTCCTTATAAGTGATGAAATCTACAGTGAACTAACCTATGAGGGAGAAAAGGCAAGCGCCGCCTCTGTTGATGACCTTTGGGAGAGAACAATTACAATAAACGGCTTTTCAAAGGCTTATTCAATGACAGGCTGGCGGGTAGGATATATCTGTGCACCGGAGACAATCTGCAGTGCAGTCTTAAAAATCCATCAGTATGTGATGCTTTCCGCACCAACAACTGCTCAGTATGCGGCAGTTGAAGCTCTAAGAAACGGCGCCGATGCCTGCCGTGAGATGGTGTCTGAATACAAAATAAGGAGAAACTTATTTGTAAACGGCTTAAACAGGGCAGGACTTAAGACACACATGCCAAACGGAGCGTTTTACGCATTTCCAAATATTATTGAATATGGTATTTCAGATGAGGAGTTTGCAGAAAGACTCCTAAAAGAACACCACGTGGCAGTTGTTCCGGGAAGTGTCTTTGGCCCTGCAGGAGTAGGGCATCTGAGATGCAGTTATGCGGTATCAAGAGAAGATCTCATGACAGCAGTTGGAAGAATTGAACAATTTGTCTCAGATCTTTAATCTTTAATATAAAAATAACGAATAATAAAGCACTAAAAATAACGGATAATAAAACACGGACAAAAAGAAAAGCAAAGACAAAAAGGCAAAAGCCGCTGAATAAAAAGACAATATAAATCTGAAAAAGAGATACAATAAAAATTACAAAAAATACAATAAAAAATTTCATTAAAGTGTTTTTTTTATAATAGTGAAGAGGCAGTCAGGCAGACAGCATAATATGATATAAACCTTTGTTTTTAGAAATGATTAACACATAAGAGCCCGTTTAAAATTTTTAAATTTTAATAAAACAGATTTGCCATCGGATTATATGACCCCTTTGTTTCCACTGGAAAAACAAAAAAAAATCATTCAATCACCCACAACACATCTGATAATATCATATCAGAAAATTATGAATAAACTCTGCTGGTTTTTCCAGCCCGAATAAAATCAGCGCCTTTTTAAAAAAAATGTCAGATCATGTCAGAAGAATTCTGGTTTGCAAAAATAATTTAACTGTGAATAATTTTACTTTTAAACCCCTTGGTTTCTACTGGAGACTTGAGAAAAATCTCTTTAAAATCAAAAATAATCTCTTGAAATTGAAAAACAAAAATGTGATCTCTAAAGGTGAAAATACTATTTTTAATTAAAATAATAATCTTTTAATAAAAAATGCCAAAATCATTAATCAGACGAAAGAACTGAAAATTAAATTTTCAGAACCTGAAATTATTCAGGTTTATCACAATTCAGCAACTTATTTTTGTTTTTCAAAGGTGATGACAACATGAATAATACTGGATGCGCTTTTGGTGCACTTTTCCATCAGGATTTTTCAGTAATCCGATATTATAAAAGTGAAAAATAATTATCATGATACTTTTATCTGGAATGCAGACATCATCTTTAATGAAACATAAATGAGTTGTACAATAATAGTAGGTGGCTTTTTTGGTGACGAAGGCAAGGGAAAAATCGTCGCTCACGTTGCACACAAAGATAAACCTTCGATAATATCACGCGGAGGTGTCGGCCCAAATGCCGGACACACCGTAAAGGTCGGAGATGTAGAATACGGCGTTCGAATGATCCCTTCAGGATTTGTATTTCCTGATGCAAAGCTATTCATCGGTAGTGGCGTTCTTGTAGATCCTAATGTTTTAAAGGCTGAAATTGAAAAAGTAGGTGTAGATGGCCGCATTTTCATAGACGGCAGATGTAGTATAATAGAAGAGGAGCACATCGCCCAGGACAAGGGAAATGAGCACCTCTCGAAAAAGATAGGCTCAACAGGAACAGGATGCGGACCTGCAAACGTTGCCCGTGTCAACAGACTTGCAAGGCAGGCAAAAGATCTTCCTGAACTCAAAAATTATCTAATTGACGCCGCATATGAGATAAACAGCGCTCTTGACCGCGGCGAAAATGTAATTCTTGAAGGAACACAGGGCTTTGGAATCTCGCTATACTTTGGAACATATCCGTATGTTACAAGCAAAGACACCTCAGCCTCACAGATTGCCGCTGATAATGGTGTTGGTCCAACAAGGATTGATGACGTAATTGTCGTATTCAAAGCCTATCCGACACGTGTCGGTGAAGGTCCGTTTGGAACGGAGATGTCACGCGAAGAATCCCATCGCCTCGGAATAACCGAGTTTGGAACAGTTACACACCGTGAGAGAAGAATTGGTGTATGGGACAAAGAGATGGCAAAATATTCTGCTATGATAAACGGATGCACAATAGGAGCAATCACAGGAATTGATCATGTTGATCCCGAATGTTATGGTGCAACAGAATACAGCCAGCTTACACCAAAAGCCCTCGAATTCCTTAAACAGGCTGAAGAGGACATAGGTGTTCCCATTAAGCTTATTTCAACCGGTCCTGAGATGAGCCAGATAATTGATATAAGATAAATTGATGAGAGGTCTTTTAAATGAGGATGTCAACATATGATATATTGTGCTGTCCGGTCTGCAAAGGAGATTTAATTCTTGAAATCAGGAAAAAAGAGCTTCTTGAGAGCGGAGAAGAGGACGTAATTGAAGGAACACTCAGATGTGAGAAGTGCAGTGTTGACTATCCGATATCTGAGGGAATACCTGACCTTCTTCCAAGAGAGAAGGAAGAATAAAATCAAATTAAATACCTTACAGGGGGAGCTTAAATGTCTGAATATTACATAAACATAAACAAAAGACAAATAAATTCAATTGAAGTTCCAAAAAATGCCGTAGTTGAGGTTGGAGAAGATCTTGTTCTGAAGCTGAATAATCACGGCTCCCCCCTTCATATAACAATATCAGCAGTAAACGCCCGCAGATTTACACATTTTCTTCATGAGAATCTCTATCTTCAGGAGAATCTGGAGTTTAAAATACCAATTTTTTCAACTGCACCCACAGGCAGTTTTCAGATTGAAGTTATTACAGGTTATGGAATAGTAAAAGAGTCATTTAAAGTTTCAGTTTGTGATAAAGAGCTTGAAATACCTGAAATTTTGGATGATATACCCTCAATTGAGCCTGAAAAGAACCGTTATGTATATCCGGCGCTTTTAATAACTCTTGTTGTTCTTGGATGGGCCGCCTATATTGCAGGATATCTGTATTATGGTAACGTACCCGGGTTTGCATCGGTAATTATACTAACACTGGCAGTTCTTGTAGCATGGCGCTGCCGGCCTTAATTCTTTTTCTGTCCCTTGTCATAGACAGGGTTTTAGGAGATCCTAAAAGCAGACTTCATCCTGTCTCTCTTCTTGGAGAATTTATCGGTTTATGGGGAAAGCCGGAATTATATCCTGCATATCTTCAAAGATTTTTTGGAGCATTTCTGGCACTTTCAACCGCACTTTTGTTTGCATCTCCATTTTATCTTTTTGAAAGGTATGCACCGGTGCTTTTGTTTTTAATCGGTGCTCCTTTTTTCTTAAAGATCTGTTTTGCCTGGAGGTGTCTTGAAGAGCATGTTTCAAATGTAGAAAATGCGGTTTTTCATGGTGGCGGCAGAAATGAGGTTCAGATGCTTGTATCAAGGGATACAAGCACATTAAATGACGAGGAGATATTATCAGCGGCATATGAATCAATGGCAGAAAATCTTGTAGACTCTGTTGTATCGCCTCTTTTTTACTTCACATTCTTTGGCCTTTTCGGCTCTGCATTTTTCAGGGCATTTAACACAATGGATGCAATGCTTGGCTATAAGGATAAAAGAATAAGACTTGGATGGTTTTGTGCACGAACGGATGACATATTAAACTATATTCCCGCAAGGCTGACAGGCATTTTATTAATATTTTATTTTACAGTAAAAGGCAGATTTAAGCCTGCATGGAATTCTTTTTTATCTGACAGAAAGAAAAGAGAAGGATTTAACGGAGGAATTCCAATGTCTCTTATCGCCGGAGGATGTATGACTGCGTTTGTAAAGCCGGGAGTCTATGTTATTGGAAACAAAGAAAAAAGCCTTGCCGAATCACGCTCTGAGCTAATTTCAGCTTTCAGATGGACGGCTGTTTTAGCATCAGTTCTGTTTGTGGTTATAATGGTGTTATCAGGCGGGATTGTGTTTCAGGTGATTTACACTCTCTCTTTTAATTTTTAAGTTTTTTTGTCCTTTTAATGCTTCAGCCTTTAATATCTCACCTGTCTTTATAAATTCTCTTTATACCCTGTTGTGGCCGAAATCCTGTGTTGTCAGAATCTTTTATCTTTGAAATATATGTGTTATCAGAACCTTATGTTTTCAGAATATTTTGTGTTTGAATATATGTGTTATCAGAATCTTATCTGCTCTATCGGGTTTTCAAATGTGATGATGAATGTTGTTCCATTTCCTCTTACTATCTCCATTTCGCCTGAAAGCTGTCTTGTAAGATTTCTGATAAGATTCATTCCAACAGTGTTTTTCTCCTTTATTATACTGTCTTTTAAAAGTCCGCAACCGTCATCGCTAAAGACAAGAACCAGAGTATCCGTGCTTTTCTTTTTTAGGGATATTGTAATTTTTCCTGTTTTTCTGTCTTTAAAGGCGTGAATAAGTGCATTTGATGCAAGCTCAGTTATTAAGATACCATACGGGATTGAATGATCAAGGTCAAAGTATAGAGAATCAATGTCATAAAAAACATCAATATCTGCTTCCGGCCTCCATATTGAAAATGTTCCGGATATTACATCTTTTGTATATTCAGAAATATTTACAGCTTTAAAATCGTTTTTCCTGTACATAATCTCATGAACAAGCGCCATTGCGTTTATTTTTGATTTGGAATCTTTTATGAAATCAGTCAGCTCTTTGTTATCCGGTGAGTATGATTTAAGATCAAGCAGACTTATCATAACCTGAAGATTGTTTTTGACTCTGTGATGAACCTCCCTTAAAAGGGCATTTTTCTGGTTCAGGGATGATTCAAGCTCTCGTTTTATTTTTATCTCATCTGTTTCATCATTTCCGGTGGTGAGCCATCCGGTGATTTTTCCGTCATTATCTCTTAAAAATACTGTGCTTAAACTGACATCCTTAATCTCTCCGCCCTTTGTTTTTGTCTTGCATCTGAAGCAGAACGCCTTTTTCTGGTCAGAATCAATATTTTCATAAAACAGGCTTTTTACAATTTCGCGGTTGTTGTCTGTGAAGATAAGAGAGAAGAAATCGTTTCCAATAGCTTCAGTTTTTGTATATTCAAAGACATCGAGCGATTTTTGATTAATATCAGTAACAATTCCCCTTATGTCTGAGATGATGAAAATTACATCAGCCAGTGAGAAGTACATCTCTGCCTTTTCTTTCTCCTGTGTCAGAATTTCTCTTGTTTTCTCTAAATTTTTTATGTTTTTTCTGATTTTTTTAACCATCAGGTTGATACTGTCATTTAATATCTGAAATTCAGCGGCGTTTGTATCCTTTATACTATGATTTAAATCGCCGGCAGATATTATTGATATGTCATCGACAATTCCTTTTATTCTGGAAGAGAAATGGTGGGAGACAATTATTGCAAATGCAATACAAAGTCCGGTTGAAAATATACCTAAAAGCAGAAACTGTAAAACAAATCCTGCCATCATCGATTCAAAAGGACTGTTGTCAAGTTGTATTTCTGCAATAAGGCTATTGTCTGATGCATAAATTTCACTTTTGCCCGGGATATGGATGTATCTTAGAGTCCTGCCTGTTTTTTCATTATATACATCCGTGCCTGTCTCTGAAGAAAAAATCCCGTCAAGAAATGCAGAAAAATTACTATCTGCCGAAAATGACGAATTTCCAACCTCTTTGTGAACCACATTAAAAATTCTGACATCTTTAACATAAGGGTTTGAAGCAACAATTTCGTCTACAGCATCGGTATATTTCATATTCTTTCTTATAGTGTTGAAATTCTCATCCAGGATGCTTACTTCGAAGATATATTTGTTGTCAGGAGAAGGCATATAGGCAAATTTTTTCAAAAGTCCGGTTTCTGCTTCAGTTAACACTCTTTCAGGGAAAAAACCGGATGAGAGTCTCACTCTTTCCAGGTAATCTGTATAATGTGGTGCATAACTCTTGAAATCAAGGCCGATGCTTGACGGGTTTGTTGAATGGGTTATTACAAAGTTTTCGTCAATTATATAAAATGTTACATCGTCCCCTTTTGTTTGTTTTAAAGATTCAAGATTCATTAAATCCAAATTTCGCCCGCTTTTTTCGTATTCTTCATAAAAATATTTAAAATAAGCCTCAGCTCTGCTGTTAAGCGACATATCATATATTTCAAGGCCTTTGTTAATTGTGCTAATAAGCTGATAAATATTTGAAGAGACTTCATCCTGGGATCTTATGACATCATTATGAATAAGCTCTGAAGAGTGGGCAAAACCTAAAAGCAAAGAAGAGGTGACCAGAAACAGCGTTAGCAAAAATATCGCTGAAAAAAGGTATGACTCATATGAATATACCTTTTTAGGATTTTTCCCGTCTTTTTCTTTCTTTTTATTCAAGACTGCCCCCTGTCCGGATAAATAGTGGATAAATAAAATTGGCTTTCAATTGTTCATAAATTACAGCTAAAAATATTTGTTAATTAAAAGTGAATTTTATTTAATTTAAAGGTTCTTAAAACAAGATTTGCAATATTTTTCAGGCCTCTATAATAAAAATGTAAAATTTCGAAATAGAAGTCTTTTATCTGCGGTATGAAAAGGATGAGTCCTCCGCCTACAATCAAAATTCCAAGGAGTGTGAAACTAATTCTTCCAATGACATTGTGTGCCCAGTAAAAACTTTCATAACCCTGATATCCGTTTGCGACAGTATCGAAAAAATAAGGAAACCACTGCTCTGAATATGCAATAACCACGAATATAAGCCTTATAAGATTTAGTGCGATAAGTGTTGCCACTGCAAATAGCGATGCCATAATCTTTTGCGAACCTGTTCCGGCGATTCCGGCTGAAAGCCCAAGCATTACAGCGATTCCAACAATAGGAGTGCATGAGAATGTAATGATTACCCTATAGCCGTTGCTTAGAATTGTATTCCACTCAGATATTGATGCGGGATGTCCTATTGCGGTCAGGGCAAAAACGGTGTGTTCCACAAGTGTTTTAATCATCCATTCCGAGACCGGACTTATGAAGGCGGCGGCTGAATAAATAATAAAGGCAATTGCCGCAACAGATGTAATCTGAAATGCAGTTTTATCTTTTAGAAGTGAATTTTTGATTGTTATATAAAAAACCGGCACTGCAAGTACAGCAATGAAGGGATATACAAATTCATTCTCCATTAAGTACCCGGCGGTCATTTTATAAAATGAAAATGCCAGAAATATCCATCCTAATGCGGCAAAATACTTTTTAAGCTCAGATGTAACCATAAAAAGAACGAAAAATATGAGCGAGAGAGTCAGGAGTATGTCGGGCATTTTTGGTATAAGAACAACTACCTCTGCACCAATAAATTATACGGAATAAATTTGCTATTAAATTAAACAGTAATCTGTATGATAAAAAAGAGATAAAGAGTCTGTGAAATTTTAAATATTTTTAAGAGGATTTTTCATCAGACTTTACTTTTATTCCAAGCTCTTTTCTGTAAATATATATTAAATCGCGAATTATATCCTTTAACTGAGGATTTATTTTTATAAGCACAATTGCGAGAAATATAATTGTCAGAAGTGATAATCCAAACTCTGATATGATGTTATGCGACCAAAAGAAGCTTTCATATCCATACTGGCCGTTTGATGCAATTTCAGGAAAATAAGGAAACCACTGTTGTGTATATGCGAGAATTACAAAAACATTTCTTATGAGATTCATTATGAAGACAGTCGCTATAATCACGACTGCCGAGAGTATCTTTTCTTTTGTTTTTGAAGGAACAGCGGCTAAGATGCCGGTCATTAACGCAATTGCCTTGATTCCGGTACAGCCAAGCACAATTTCAACTCTGAAGATGTCATGCATAAACATGTTCCATTCAGAAAAAGTGTAGGAAAACCCTATTGCGTCAAGAATTATTTGGATGGAATATATATTTACAGATATCAGAAAATTTTCAAGAGGCTCAATATATGCGAATGGTGCATATATCAAAAATGCAACCGAAGCTCCTCTTGTTGCAAGATGTACTATATTATTCTCCTGTAAAAGCAGTTTTACTGTAGTATAAAGAAATGGAAGAGCAATTACTGCAATTATGGGATATGCAAAATTATTGTAATGCAGATATTCGGGGAAATTTGAAAATACCATTGCCAAAAGGCAGATCCATCCAAAAGCCCCAAAATACTTCTTATATCTGCTGTTAATCAAAAAGAGGGTAAAACCGCCAAATGATAATGCAGCTAAAGTTTCAGCAATCAAAATATCTGATATAATTCTTTTTTTATTAAGCAAAAATAATTTCTGAAGAGAATGTTTATTGGAAATTCCTTCTGAAATAATTTAAAAATACTCTTTGTTTTTATTTTGGTTTTTTTTTAGTTTAGGTAATATTTGATTTTGCTAATATTTGTAAAAATAAATTTACAGGCTTAATTTTATGAAAAAAAAAAATTACAAAATGCACCGATATTGCATATCACTATAGCAACCATTAAGTGCTATAGTGATAAAGTTAGGATAAAGAGATTTGTATATGTCAAGGCAGATTGAGGAGAGCAAAAGAGAGCTTTCAAGAGTAATGGAGCTTTTAAAAGAGGAACCCAGAGGCCTAAGCATCACAGATATATCCAGACTTTTGAATATGAACCGCAATTCAGTCTCAAAATATCTCAACATGCTTTTGATATCAGGGCATGTTGATATGAGAAGCATAGGTGTTGCCAAGGTCTATTTCCTCTCACACCGTGTTCCAATATCGGCAATGCTTGATTTCTCTTCTGATGCGATTTTGGTTTTAAATTCGGATCAAAAGATTGTCCAGGTAAATGACAATTTTTTGGTCTTTACAGGATATGAACGTGATGAAATCATGGGCATCAAACTTCCGGAATCCTCACTTCCGGTTGTATCAAATGCAGTGGTATTAAAGTCTATTAATGATCTTCTCCGCGGTTTTGAGGATGCAAGAGAGATTGAATGGGAGGATGACTCCGGAAATTACTTCTTCTTGGTAAAACTTATTCCAACGGTTTTTGATGACGGAAGTCCGGGGATTACAATTATTCTTGAGGATGTATCAGAAATCAGGAAAATGCTTCGCGACAAGGAGCGCCTTATTGATCAGATTCATATAAGGGTGAGGAATAACCTCCAGATAATTTCAAGCATTCTTAATATTCAGGCATCCGGAATAGAGGATGAGCCGGTCAAAAATGTGCTGGGAGAGGCCGAGAGGCGTATTCTTGCACTGGCACTTGTTCATAAGAATCTTCACCAGTCACCTGATCAGCAGCATGTGAGCGCTTCTGATTATATCGGAAATCTTGTGGATGATTTGAGGGATTCCATGAAAATATCTCTTGATATTAAGGTGATTGTTGATATGGAAAGTGTCCAGATTCCTTTTGATATAGCAATACCTTTTGGTCTTTTGATAAACGAACTTTTAACTAACTCCTTCAGGCATGCCTTCTCTGATAAAAACGGCGGGATTGTAAGAATCTCTCTTGAAAAGACCGGAGATGATAATTTTATTTTGAAATTTTCAGATAATGGAAATGGCCTTCCGGAAGGCTTTGATCCATACACATCCGGTTCACTTGGAATAAACCTGATTCGAAATCTGATTGAAAGGCAGATGTCCGGAAGAATGGAGGTTATTTCAGATAAAGGAACAGTTTATGAGATAAAATTTAAAACAGACGGATTGATGAGAGTAAAATGACGAAAGAATTTAAAGTTCTGATAGTTGAGGATGACGCTATAATATCTATGGATATTGAGCAGAGAGTTAAGAAAGCCGGGTGGGCAGTTATCGGCGTTGAAGACAGGGCTGAGAAGGTTTATGAGGCAGTTGAGAAGGAAAGGCCGGATATTGTTCTTATGGACATTAATATAAAGGGGGATTCAGACGGGGTTACAGTGGCGGAAAAATTGCTCGAAGATTATGGAATTCATGTAATTTATATTACTGCATATTCGGATATGAGCATGAAGGAGAGATCACTTAAAACCGATCCTTTGGGATATCTTGTAAAACCAATTCGTGAGGCAGAACTTACAGAGATGCTTGAGTATGCCGCTGAAAGAATAAGCAGATTGAAAAATCTCTAAAAAATATTCATTTCTAAAAATAAAAAAAATAATCTCATTAAAAATTTTCAAAAAAACGTTCATGAAACAAATTTTTCATGCAATGTTTAATGAAAATCATGATTTGATTTTCATGGTAAATTATTTATTTTAAACAGATACTTATTGTAACTAATTTATTGGCACTCTTTTTTATGTAAATTTTTAGTGTTATACTGATTTAAGCATGCAGTCAGTCAAGCATGAAATTTACAATGTCAATTGGCATTGTGGTTTTTTCTGCAATTTCATTTGGCTTCATTCCAAATTTATGGAGTCTTTTTATACATACGTCCATGCGTTCGCCGATTTCTATCATATGGCCGTCAGGGTCAAGGATTCTTAAGGTGAGCTGACACCATGGCTGTTTTTTTATTTCATGCACAAATAAACAGCCGGAATTTTTGAGAGTATTATATGTTTTTTCCATATCATCCGTTTCATAATAGATTTCAAGCATATTTTTTGAGCAGTAATCCATATCATCTGAATTTTTGTGTTTTGGTTTTGAGTCTGAACCGGAATCTGAATCATTAAAGATAACATTTCTTGCGTAATCTCCTTTCCATATTGCAAGTCCGCTTTTAAATCCGATGTTGATTCCAAGGTCTATTTCTATCTCTTCGCCCATTATGTTTGTATAGAATTCTTTTGATTTTTCTATATCATTTACAAAAAGAACAGTTGAGTTATATGATAATGGCTTATTATCATTTTTTTTCGGTGCATTTATTGTTAATTTGTCATTTATATCAGAATTTTTTGGCATTGATTTTAATTTGGACCTTCAGGATATAAATTTTTAGCCGGGTGTTGTGAAAGTAAAACCTAAGAAAGAAGTAATATTTCCTCGCTTTTCATATTGGTTTATTGTTTATTGGTTTTTTTTGAAGATTTTTTGAAGATTTTTTAAGGTTTTGCGGGCGGCCTTTGAAATTTTTTTAAAAAAGGAGGGTCTGTCAGAGCCTCATTTGCGCGTACCTATAAAAAGAACCAGAAAAAGACCGAATCAGCGTTTTTGACACCACCCTGAAGTGACCAAAACGCACAAAATCTGCCATAACTTAACAAGGTTTATATGTGACAAAATACCACTTTGTAAGGCCGAAGTATTCTGGTGAAAAAGGCTCTAAAAGTGCCTGAAAGTAAAAAACGCCGAATATACGGAAAATAAATTAAGTATGTGGACTGTTCAGATGACTCAGTCATCTGTTACGAGTTTCCTGACTTTATGCGAGACAAACAACAGGCTTTATAATCTAATAACGCCAATATGTTATCTCACAATTCTTGATGGGGAGCCGAAACCGCCCGGATGGGGGCGTCGGTTCTGACGTTGGCATTGACAATGCGGAAATCTATTTAGTAACCGCTAATTCCTTTGTGATTTTAAAAAACTGAAATAATGTGAGCTTATAGCTTACAGGTTTATACAAGTCGATAGAACAAGTGTGCCGAAGTGAAAAGTATCTTCAATAATAATTAATTCTGGTTGATCCTGCCAGAGGTCACTGCTATCGGGGTTCGATTAAGCCATGCGAGTCGAGAGGGTTCAGACCCTCGGCGGACTGCTCAGTAACACGTGGATAACCTGCCCTAAGGTGGAGCATAACCCCGGGAAACTGGGGATAATACTCCATAGGTTAGAGATACTGGAATGTTCTTTAATCGAAAGTTCCGGCGCCTTAGGATGGATCTGCGGCCGATTAGGTAGTTGTTGGGGTAACGGCCCAACAAGCCTGTAATCGGTACGGGTTGTGGGAGCAAGAGCCCGGAGATGGAATCTGAGACACGATTCCAGGCCCTACGGGGCGCAGCAGGCGCGAAAACTTTACAATGCAGGAAACTGTGATAAGGGAACCCCGAGTGCCCGTATACGCGGGCTGTCCGGGTGTATAAAAAGCATCTGAAGAAAGGGCCGGGCAAGACCGGTGCCAGCCGCCGCGGTAATACCGGCGGCTCGAGTGGTGACCACTTTTATTGGGCTTAAAGCGTTCGTAGCTGGACTCTTAAGTCTCTTGGGAAATCCCGCGGCTCAACCGTGGGGCGTTTAAGAGATACTGGGAGTCTAGGAACCGGGAGAGGTAAGAGGTACTTCGGGGGTAGAAGTGAAATTCTGTAATCCTCGAGGGACCACCGATGGCGAAGGCATCTTACCAGAACGGCTTCGACAGTGAGGAACGAAAGCTGGGGGAGCGAACGGGATTAGATACCCCGGTAGTCCCAGCCGTAAACGATGCGCGTTAGGTGTACTGGTGACCACGAGTCACTGGGGTGCCGAAGGGAAACCGTGAAACGTGCCGCCTGGGAAGTACGGTCGCAAGGCTGAAACTTAAAGGAATTGGCGGGGGAGCACCACAACGGGTGGAGCCTGCGGTTTAATTGGACTCAACGCCGGAAATCTCACCGGATAAGACAGCGGAATGATAGCCTGGCTGAAGACCTTGCTTGACCAGCTGAGAGGAGGTGCATGGCCGTCGTCAGTTCGTACTGTGAAGCATCCTGTTTAGTCAGGCAACGAGCGAGACCCACGCCAACAGTTGCCAGCATGTTCTCCGGAATGATGGGGACACTGTTGGGACCGCCTCTGCTAAAGAGGAGGAAGGAATGGGCAACGGTAGGTCAGCATGCCCCGAATTATCCGGGCTACACGCGGGCTACAATGGTCAGGACAATGAGAAACGGCACTGAAAAGTGTAGTTAATCTCCTAAACCTGTCCCAAGTTCGGATTGTGGGCTGCAACTCGCCCACATGAAGCTGGAATCCGTAGTAATCGCGCTTCAAAACAGCGCGGTGAATAAGTCCCTGCTCCTTGCACACACCGCCCGTCAAACCATCTTAGTGAGGTTTGGATGAGGCTGTAGTTATTGCTACAGTCGAATCTAGGTTTCGCAAGGAGGGTTAAGTCGTAACAAGGTAGCCGTAGGGGAATCTGCGGCTGGATCACCTCCTAACGACAGATCACACATTAGCTGGTTACTAAATAGACCGTAAAATTGTCGATGCCAATAGAAATAGAGAATAAAGTTCAGGGGCTCATAGCTCAGCTGGAAGAGCGCGGCGTTTGCAACGCCGAGGCCGGGGGTTCAAATCCCCCTGGGTCCACTTAAGCTGAATTTTAACCGATTCAGCTTTACGATGCACCCGGAAATGTGAATTACCGGGGAAGGTCTGAGAGTCAGCACGCGACGCAACTGACTCGTTGACGACATGCACAGGTATACAACACACTAGACGTTAAATGGATTTTAGCGGTTAAACCGATACAAAAAATTGCTGAATTACATTAAGCCTGTCAGTGAATGGCTCGGTTCGAGTGCCGATGAAGGGCGTGCCAAGCTGCGATAAGCTCCGGGAAGACGCAAGGGTTCTATGATCCGGAGATCCCCGAATGGGACATCCTATGCCTTAATGGCATGATTGGTAACAATCGGTAACCTCCCGAATTGAAACATCTTAGTAGGGAGAGGAAGAGAAATCAAACGAGATGTCGTTAGTAAAGGCGATCGAAAACGACAGAGTTCAAACTGAATCCCGCTTACGCGGGAGATGTGGTGTTATAGGCTCACTGTTCGTCTAAAGATTCGAAGTGGAATTTTTTCTGAAACGTCAAACCATAGAGGGTGACAGTCCCGTACATATAACAATCTTTAGATAAGTGAAGTCCTGAGTAGCGCGGGTTGGAATTCTCGCGTGAAATCGGGGGTCATCAACCTCCAAAACTAAATACTCCTCGAAACCGATAGCGCAATAGTAGCGTGAGCGAAAGCTGAAAAGTAACCCTGGAAAGGTGGTTAAAAGTGCCTGAAACTGGCAGGTGATTGTGTGTTATGGCGTTAAAGGATCTTTGCACCGAAAGAACAAGTCGCGAGGCTTTAGTATGGGGTGCATTGCCAGCGTCATAACTTACGTTTTGAAGAACGGGCCAGAGAGTTTATTCTGTTGGCGAGGTTAACCTTACGGGAAGCCGAAGCGAAAGCGACAAGTCCGTAGTTTATACATGGGACGGCGTATTAAAAGTGCGCGAAGTCAGCAGGATAAGACCCGAAGCCCGGTGATCTATGCGTGGGCAGGCTGAAGGGTGACGAAAGTTGCGTGGAGGGCCGAAGCGGTATTGATATGCAAATCATTCGTGTGACCTGCGTATAGGGGTGAAAGGCCAATCGAACCGGGCATCCGCTGGTTCCTCTCGAAACATGCCGTAGCATGACCTGAGCAGAGATAGACGGTGAGGTAGAGCACTGATTGTGGGAGTTGGGGGAGAAATTCCTTACCCTGCTGTCAAACTCCGAATTCCCCGTCGTCGTAGAAGCTTGGAAGTCCGCATTACGGGGTAAGCTTGTAATGCGTAAGGGAGACAACCCAGACCGTGGTTAATGTCCCTCAGTGTAGGTTAAGTGTAAACACTAAATGAGGTCCTAGGTCAAAGACAACTGGAAGGTGAGCTCAGAAGCAGCTATCCTTTAAAAAGTGCGTAACAGCTTACCAGTCGAGATTTAGGGCGCAGAAAATGGACGGGGCTCAAACCTACCACAGATACCACGGACCACAGCAATGTGATGGCGTAGAGAGGCGTTCTGCATGGGCAGAAGCAGGGGTGTAAGCTCCTGTGGACCGTGTAGAAATGAGAATTCTGGCATTAGTAGAAGCAAAGTTGGGTGAGAATCCCAACCGCCGAAGGGGCTAGGTTTCCTCGACAATGTTCGTCAGTCGAGGGTTAGTCGGTCCTAAGTTGTACCGTAATTCGAGTACAGCGAAAGGGAAACAGGTTAATATTCCTGTACCATCTGTCAATCATCCTGACGTTTCAGGATATGTTTAGCAGGGCTGTCGCCCTGTTCAAGCGTATAATCCTTTGGAGAACCGTAATGGTGAGAATTAGGAGAAAGCGTGATGAAGTAATTAAGCAAACTCCCGGAACCCGTGAAAAGGGGACAAGATGACCGTACCGAGATCTGACACAGGTGCCCCTAGCTGAGAAGGCTAAGGCGTGTCGGTTTAATTGTGTTTAGGGAATTCGGCAAAATAGCCCCGTAACTTTGGAATAAGGGGTGCCTGCCCAGCGATTGGGCAGGTCGCAGTGACCAGGGGACTCCGACTGTCTAATAACAACATAGCAGACTGCAACTCGGAAACGACTAGTATAGTCTGTGATTCCTGCCCAGTGCAGGTATCTGAAAACCGGGTACAACCGGACGAAGGACCTGTAAACGGCGGGGGTAACTATGACCCTCTTAAGGTAGCGTAGTACCTTGTCGCTTAATTGGCGACTTGCATGAATGGATTAACGAGAGTCCTACTGTCCCAAACACAAGTCCGTTGAAGATTTTATCCTAGTGCAGAGGCTAGGGCCTCCATATGGGAAGTGAAGACCCCGTGGAGCTTTACTGCAGCCTGTCGTTGTGTTACGATATTCCTTGCGCAGAGTAGATGGGAGACGTTGATCCGTTCCTCGTGGGGAACGGTTAGTCGCAATCTGAGACACCATCCTTGGTTTATTGTAACACTAACTCTCTTCTGAGAGGACATCGGTAGGTAGGCAGTTTGGGTGGGGCGCCACACCCTCGAAAAAATATCAAGGGTGCCCCAAGGTCAACTCATGTGAGTCAGAAACTCACAGGAGAGTGTCAAGAGCAAAAGTTGGCCTGACGCTGATACGCATAGCAAGTATCTGCGAGAGGAAACTCGGGTCTAACGAACCAATACGCGCTTTTGATGAGTGCTATTGACGACAGAAAAGCTACCCCGGGGATAACAGAGTCGTCGCCGGCAAGAGCACATATCGACCCGGCGGCTTGCTACCTCGATGTCGGTTCTTTCCATCCTGGCTGTGCAGCAGCAGCCAAGGGTGAGGTTGTTCGCCTATTAAAGGGGATCGTGAGCTGGGTTTAGACCGTCGTGAGACAGGTCGGTTACTATCTATATGGAGTGTTGGGAGTCTGAAGGCAAGACGGAAATAGTACGAGAGGAACTTTCCGTCGTCGCCACTGGTAGACCGGTTGTCCGACAGGGCAATGCCGGGTGGCTACGCGATAAGGGGTAAAAGCTGAAAGCATCTAAGCTTGAAATCCAGCCTAAAAAGAGACTCCGCTAAAGGACACGGGTAAAAGACCCGCTTGATAGGCCTGGGATGTACGCACGAAGGCAACGACGTGTTCAGTCCACAGGTACTAACGTCCGATAATTCAGTAATATACGGTTAAAACCGCTAAAATTCAGACGAAATCTAGATTGTGTTGTATACTTATCCGTCACCGGAAAAAATATAAGAATCGTAAGGTTCAGTCCTTACTTCCGGTTTTCAATTGCGGCCACAGCAACGGGGCAACACCCGGACTCATTCCGAACCCGGCAGTTAAGCCCGTTTACGTCAGATGCGGTACTGAGATACGCGAGTTCTCGGAAAACATCTAACGCTGCAATTGTTCTTGAAAGAGAAAGTCTTTTTTGTTAGTTTTTTTATGTTTAAAGTTCTATTTTGCTTTAGTTTCATCTTTTATGTTCTACTGTTAATTATGTATTTACCATGAAAAATTTGTTTCATGAACGTTTTTTCAAATAGACTCTCTGTTTTGTATATACTTTTTCATCTACATTTATTTCGCATAAGCGTCGAATTTAAAATTCAAAAGATAAATTTGTCATAAACAGTTTTTTGCCTAAAATTTATTTTTATTCTTTAATTTTATTGATTTTTAAAAAATATTTAAAATTAAAAATCAGGATTTATGAAATTGATAAAAAAACCCGGGATTATCATCAGAATCAAAAAAAAATATTATATTATCTTTTATTTGGGAAAACAAAATTTTAAATAATCTTCATTTAAGATTTACCATTTATCAGAGGTTATACAAAAATGGTACAGAAATTACTAGCAGGGAACAAAATTTTTTTGGAAGAAGATTTTAAAAAGAATCGCAATCACTACCAAAACCTGCAAACCGGGCAGAGTCCACATACACTTATCATAGGATGTTCTGATTCAAGAGTAAATGTAGAAAGAATATTCGGAGCAGAAATGGGAGAAATTTTTGTTCACCGAAATATTGGGAATATCGTTGCAAAAGATGATTCAAACTTAGGAACTGTTCTTGAGTATGCAGTAACACATCTTGGTGTATCGTCAGTTATTGTTCTTGGTCATTCAGAGTGCGGTGCAATGAAAGCTCTTATGGAAGGCGGGCATGGCAAATATATTCCCGGATGGCTAGAAAATGCAAAAGCCGCAAAAGAATATGTAGACAGTTTGAATTTATCAGAAAGCACTCCTGAAGAGAAGAAAAAGAAACTGACCTTACTTGAAAAAGAAAACATTTCTTTGCAGGTCAAAAATTTGTATTCATACGATTTTGTAAAAAAAGCTTCAGAAAGTGGCAAATTAATTGTAAAAGGCCTTTATTATTCTCTTGAAGATGGAACAATAGAAGAGGTAGTTTAAATAATCTAAAAATCTGTTGTTTAAAAAACATTAATCAGAGGATTACAGATATTTTTACTGATTATTGACTTTTAATTTTTATTTTTTATTTTTTTGACTTTTATTTTTTAATGATTTTATTTTATTCTCATAAGAAATCTCTCTTGCATATGAACAGATAATCTCTGAATCTCCTGAATGAAGATAATTTTCAGAAATTTCGGCTGATATTAACCTTCCATCAGAGCTTTTCAATTCTGTAATGTATCTTCTTGAACCTGTGTTTTTAAGCTGGCTGAAGGTTTCCTTATAGATATTTTCTGTCTGATTAGAAATTAAATCAAAAATTCTCTTCTTTAAAATAATATTTTTTGAATAATTAAAAAGTCTGCATGCAGTCTTATTGGCATAGATAATGCACCCTTCCTTATCAGAATAAAAAACAGAATCAGGAGCGGATTCGACTGCAAACTGTGTCATAAGAAGCCTCTTTTCATATTTTTTCTGTTTTGTCAGGTCTTTTCCGAAAAAAATCAGATTCTTAATTCCAAATTCGTTTTTTACCGGGTACATAAGAACATTTGCAAAACGTTCTTCATTATTGAAAAAATAAGTATAATTTTCAGAACCGGGTTTTTTATCAGCAATTACAGAGTCAATCTGACTAAAAAGTCTTTTTTGGTTTTTATTTCCGAATATATCCGTTATATAATAGCTTTGTTTTTCATCATCGGATATTCTAAGAAGTTTTTTTATTGTGCTGTTTGAATATTCAATTGTTCCGTTCGGAGAAGAAATACCGATTATATCCGGAGAATTGTCAATTATCGAGAGATTTTTAAAATCTATGTGCTTTAATCTCAAAATCATCCCAAGAATGTTTGATGCAATAATAATTGTTTCGGCATCCTCTCTCTCCCATTTTTTCTTCTCAAAACAGTCCTCTATTATTATGACCAGTTTTTTATTATTGTCAAGAGATACCGGTATTCTTAGAAGTGAAAGTGTTTTACAGATGTCAAGAATTACCTGATTCTCTTTTGTTGTGTTTTGGCTTATAATAAAAAGAGGTTTATCACCTGTTGGTTTCTCCTGTAAAAAAGCTTTTTTGGAACTTTCCTTCATTGTCAAAAGTTTCTCAATCTCCGGACAATTTTTTATTTCCAGAGCACACCATTCAAATTTCTTGTCATATTCACCTGTCAGGGTTATATCGTCATTTCCGATAAAAACCGTTATTCTTGAAGTTTCAAGTGTTATTCCAAGAATATGAAGAAGATTTGAAATGTCAGTTTTGACTGATTTGGAATTAAGAATTGATGATACAGCTGTTCCGACAGCATCGAAAAGACGGCTTTTAAAATTAAGACTCTTTAAGGATGCATTCTGCATTGAAAGATCTAAAACTGCACATATTATTCTGTCTGATTTTTCTGTTTCATCAAAAAAACCTGAAAATAAAATTCTTGCCGGAAATAAATTCCCGTCTTTTCTGTAAAGACTAATTAAAACTCCTGACTGTCTGTCTCCCCTGTTTTTCTTAACAACAGAAAAAAATGAATCTTTTGCCTCCTTTTTGCTCTCATCTAAAATACAGGAGAAAAAGTCGTTTCCCAAAATATCTTTTGTATCACATTCAAAACATTTAATCCATTCATCATTGACGTTTATCATTCGTCCGGAATTGTTTAAAAGTGCCAGTGGAACTGGTGATTTCAGAAAAACAGATTTGAATTTTTTAATTCCGGCAGAAATTGTGTTTTCAATATTAGATATTGTATATGATGTCCGGATTATCTCTGCAAGATCACAGCCGGTTGTTTCATCATCAATATATCTGACTCTGAGGTTGGGATATTTTCTAAAAATAAAACAGTCCTCACTATTTCCTCTTATCAAAAGAAGAGATGATATATCTAAATCTTCGTCAAACAATGTTTCCGGGTTTGATTTTTCAGAGATGGTATACAAAATCACGTCAAAGTAATCATCTCTTATTTCATCAGCCGCATCTTCATCATATTGTGCGGCAGAAACCCTGAAATCCTCAAAATTCTGAAGATATTTTTTTGTCTGTTCAAGTCTTAAAACATCTCTGTCACATATAAGTATTCGAATCAAAAAAACCCCTCATTTTTGCATCCCTTATTTTTATCCCTTGATTTATCGCCGGATATAGTTTATAATCCGCCATTTATTTTAACTTTATTCAGAATTTTCTAAACCGGAATATTTCAGAATTTTGGTTTCATACACTTCTTTGGTTTACAAAAGTATAGATATTATAAAGTCTATTTTTGGTTTAGTTATGACAAAAAGAGTTCACGATCAAAAAATTGTTATGGACAAAGTAAACTCGCTTTTTAACCAATATGATGAATTCGATATAATCTCAGGTGAACTTGCATCACTTGGGTTTGTAAGAACCGGTGGTAAATTTGATGTTGCCGCCTTTGAAAATACAGATCTTGAAGTTTATGTGCATATAAGTCTTGAAGATGAAAAAAAGATAAAAAATTTTGAGGTTGTTACATTTTCAGAGATAAAAGATGCATTAGAGAAATAATTCTCTAAAAAAGTCCATGAGATTAATTTCTCATGAAAATGTTTATGAAATTATATTTCATGCACTTTTTCATGTAAATTACAATGTAATTATCATGATAAATCACATTTTTTTTGGTAAAAGATTCAGGGAACAGATTTGACATCTCCTCTTCTGAGGCATATTATAATATTAATTGTTCCAAGCAGTGCCATTGCCAGAAATACGAAATGCATGCCCTCCAAAAATTCAGGCAACAGTTTTGGTGTTATTGTTGAGTTTCCTGAGAAGATTGTTATGACTGTCGCTGCTATGCTTATACTTACTATATTTCCTATCTGTTCTGTTGTATTTGCAATTCCTGATGCTTCTCCCTGATATTCCTTTTTTACCGAACTCATGATGGCGCTTTTGTTTGGTGATGAGAAAAACGCATATCCTGTGCCTGTCAGTGCAAGCATTAGTGATATTAGAGTCAGGCCTGTTTTTGTCTCAGAAATATTGGCATAAAAGATGAGTGTTATGACGATTAAACCCATTCCAAAGGCTGTTACATATTTTGGCTCAATTTTATCGGATAAATGACCGGCAACAGGCGAGAGTGCACCCTGCATCAGTGATGCCGGCAGAAGAAGGATTCCGGTGGCAAATGCACTGTAATAAAGGCCGCTTTCAAGGTATATTGAAAGTGTATATGCAATACAGCCGATTGTCATGTAGTATAAGAGATCTGCACAAACCGAGTATGTAAACAACCGGTTTTTTCTAAAGAGCGAAAACATAAGAAGCGGATTTTTAGATTTTTTTTCAATAACCAAAAAGAGTGAAAAGAGAACTGCTCCCAAGATTAGAAAATTAAGTCTTAATCCGGGCAAAAATCCCGAAATTCCTACAGCAATCATAAATATTGCAGGGCAGAAAAGAAGCATTCCTGCGGTGTCAAAGTCGGGATATCTTTTTTCTTCAAACTTATGTTTACTTTTGGATACAAAGAAATCATCATTATTCCGGCCGCTTTTTTTGTATGCAAGAAATCCTGCAAATAAAATTACTGGTGTCGGTATTAAAAAGACGGCCTGCCAGCCGAAGATTTCGGCGGAGATGCTTCCGGTTAAAAGACCTGAAATATAGCCGAAATATCCTGCAAAAAGAAAAAAGCCTATTGCGCATCCACGGCTTTTCAGGGGATGCACTTTTGTTATCAGGACAAGGGCACAGGCTGTCATCATTCCATCGCCGATTCCCTGAATGAATCTGAAAAATATAATTTCGATTCCAGATACAGATAAACTGCAAAAAAGAGATGATACTGCAAATATAATTGCACCGCCAGAAAATATTCTGATGTGTCCAAACCTGTCTCCAAGCTTTGCGGCTGGGATTAAAAACATGACAGCGCCAAGAAGATGTGCCTGTATTAAAAATCCCATCTCTGCGGCGTTTAAATCAAAAACACCCGATATAATTGGGTTTACTATTGTTGATGATGAGATCATGAAATATATCGAAAATGCTGAAAGTCCTGTAATGATAGATATCTGTACAGGAAGTGAGATTTTAGGCCCGAAAAGTTCACTCATCTTGTGAATATTAATTAGCGATTTTTTTTGATATAATTAATGAAAAGAAATTTAATTCCGGAAAAATGCATAAAATATAACGATTCTGATTGTTGTTGATTTGATTTGGATATTTTTTTTAGCAGATAGTTTTTTCTTAAGAATTAAAAAAAGTCATAATTGATGGAGTAAAATTAAAAGATTAGTGGTAAAAATCTGTAATTAAAATATTTAGAAGTAAAAGATTAGAAATTAAAATATTTAGAAGTAAAAGATTAGAAATTAAAATATTTAGAAGTAAAAGATTAAAAATTAAAAGATTTAGAATTAGAAACATTGCATGAAGCATCTGTTTCATGAATGTTTTTATGCAAATATCTGAATGACGGCGAGAATGAAGTTAAAGACCATCTCCCACCAGTCCGGATTTTCCCAAAACATCGTTTATCATTACTCCTGTAGTGTTTTTTTAATTTTTTTTGTGCCTAATCTGGCAACAATCAAATGTTACTTTTGATTATTTATAAAGAATATCATTCAGGTTTTTTTTATACAATTTTATTTCCCGGAATCCTTTTTTGATGAAAATCGTGTTGTTTTTTACGTAGAAAAATGCATGAAACAGTCTATGAAAATTTATTTCATAAACGGTTTTGTGAAATGCTATTAATTTATTTAATATCTGTGAGTTATTTTCTTCTGAAAAATAATTAACAGATATTAATTTAAATCAATTTATTATGGATAAGTAAGAAAAATAAAACGTCCATAATGAAAATCACCCAGATTGTATTTGTTGGCCATCACAAAGAAAGACTTATTGACTCTTTTGTAAAATCAGACGATAAATTAGTTGATAAGATTATTTTTGTTGTGGGAGAGCAGGCTTCAAGCGGGGAAGAGAAGTCAAGAGCAATTGCGGAGGAGATAAAAAGGGAGCTTTCATCTTTTATCAGCAGTGATATTGCATATGTTGATAAAAAAGATGTAAAAAGGGGGGCGCTTCAGATTATATCCCTTATTAAATCAGAGGAAAAGAGAGGCAACAGCGTTGTTTTAAACATCAGCGGTTCGCTTAGAACATTTGCGGTTTCTGCATACATTGCAGGCTCAATCACAAAATCGAGGATAATTACTTCTATTCCACTCTATGATGATAATGAAAACGAAATAGGTGTTGAGGAGGTAATTGAGGTGCCGGCACTTCCGGTTTGCTTCCTGCGTGATGAGCAGATGCAGATAATTTTATCAATCGATGAGGGTGTTGATTCCCTTGATGAACTTATTATGCGTCTTAATCCTTCACTTGAAAAATATTCAAATGATTTCTACAAAGAGAGAAGCCGCGTAAGCCACCACCTTAAGGTTTTAGAAGAGAGTGGATTCATCTTTAAAAGCAAAAAAGGAAGAAATATATCCGTAAATCTGTCAGATCTTGGATGGATGATGAGCCGGATTGAAGACTGCAGTGTTTAACCTCCCCGCAGGTTAAAACCGATATCTTTTATTTCCTGAAGCGCTAATATTTGTAGGCAATTTGCCAAGGTGGCGGAGCGGCCACGCGGTCGCCTGCAGAGCGACTTTTACCCCAGTTCAAATCTGGGCCTTGGCTTTTAGAATTCAAGTTCAAATCTTTTCTTAAAATGTTTGTAAACTTTTTTGTATCCGGCGTTTTTTATAGCAGTTACATGCCTCTTTGGAAACATCCATATTACTTATCTTACTAATAAGATTTGTAAGATTGAGCATGCCATTAATAGAAATAAAAACCGCAACCATTACAGAAAAGGGCCAGATTGTCATTCCAAAATCATTAAGAGAGAGATTTAGTCTGGGAGATAAAGTTGCAATAATCTCTTATGAGGACAGAATTGAATTTGGGCAGGATTTGGGGAGAGATAAAAATTTGTGCAGAAGATAAACCGGCCTTTTTTTTTGAGAATGATTTAGTTAGAATCAGGGTTAATGTAACCTGCACCGGCCCTGGGTTTGACTAATGTAATTTTTTTTGACTTTGTCTGAGAGCCTGATTAAGAAAACTGCAAAAAGAGAATAAAAAAAGAAAAAAGGAAAAAAACTGCTAACGAAAATATAAAAAGTCTTTTAAAAATTTTGGATAAGAAATATAAATAAATGCACTAAAATATCATTAGTGAAATTTAAATGAAGCGCAATAAGCGTTTTTTGGGAATTAAAATTCTGATAATATTTTATATAGCCGCAGCAGTTCTTTTTTTTCCTGCACAATCGGCTGCCCCGGCAGATTCAGAATTCAAAACAGATGAAGAAAATAAAACATATGCAGAGAATAATACGGATGCAGTAAATAAAACAGATGCAGCAGCACAGGTTAATAACGAAGCTCCCGGATGGGCCGGCGGTTCTATGGAGCTGGCCGGGCAAAAAGACATGTCAGCGTATAACCCTGTATACACTCCGCCACCCTTAAAAAAGATAGATAAGGAGACTGCAAAACTATACCCCGGGCTTGTAGTTTTGGATTCAGACATAAATTTTTCAAAAGCGGATAATTATATTGTCCGTAATATCTCAATGGAATCGGTAACGATTGAATTTATAAATCCTGCATCAGAGGCTGAGTCAAAAGAAATTTTAAGGGCATATGCAGAGCCAATTGCTTCAGCAGAAAATGCCGGTGTCTCACAAAAATCTTTGGGATTTGGTGTTTTTGAAACGATTGCTGCAGCATTCTTCTTTGGCATTTTCATATCGCTAAAGCATAGAAGAAATTAAAATCCAAAAAAAAAGATTAAAAGTAAGTATACAATGACTTAAAAAATTATGAGAGCTGTACAAAAGGGCCTGACCCGTCTTTGGAAAGGTGCTTTTTATCCCGGGTGGTTAAAAAAAGAGAGGGGGGGTGAGAAAGGCAAAAGACTGTTAAAAAATGCCTGGAAAACTGATTCACCGCAAAAGACCGCACCGGCCGAGATCAACCGACACCCGCTCAAAATCATCTGCACACATCAAGCCCGGAAGGAGTCATTCTAATCTTTCAGTTTTCAGGAAAATTTAATCATCAGCTAAAAAAGATTAAAATTAAAGAATAATATGTTAGATCAATACAATAACTGCCCCAAAGAACCTGATCCTTCTTTTGAAGGGGCAGTTTTTCTCGGATGGTTGAAAAAGAGAGGGGGGGTGAGAAAAGCAAAAGACTGTGAACGAAAATGTCAGGAAAACGGGTTCACTGCAAAAGAATTCATAAAACAGGTGGGAGTGGAAAATGTTCGTATTGGACAAACAGGGAATGGAAATAAGGTAATAAAACTTGTTGATACAGTCTGGGCTGATCAATGGATGATATATTATGATGTTGAAGTGCCTCATCACAGACATTGGAAATCACTGTAAAAAATTAAGGGATATCAGCAATTATTTAATATATCTCTGCCATATACAATAAGTGCAGGAGATGGAAGATGACAAAAGAGGACTTGCCAATAATATCTTCAGAAGAAGAGATGTACCTTGATGAGCCATACGGCGGTTTGTTTGGCGATACAGTCATTGCAAAAGTTGTTGAAGAACTTGTTGCAGACCCTACGATGGATTATCGCCCAAAATATCTGGAGGACATAACTGAAAAATCTGAAAGATCAATCTATAATGCTCTCAAAAAATTATTACTCCTTGGCCTTATAGAGAAAAAAGGTGATGAAAAACACCCGGTATACAGAGTAAGAGTCGAGTCAAAAAAGTTTGCAGCACTCTCATTTCTGGCATATGCAATGCTGGATGATCGTGACGGGACGCACTGCATGAATATGGCAGTTAACGGCTATTACAATTCAGTGTTAAGGGAAAAATATGAACCAAAGGCAATTGCAAATGTTGACAACTGGAAGTCCGGTCCGGGGATAGTGAGTGAAGACAACAATAATTACAGGAAATTTGCAGCGAGTGCATAAAAATGGCAAAGAATATTAAAACCGCAGATACCGAATCAATGACAATAGATGTCGGTGAAATGTACAAGTACAAAAAAGAAGATCTAATGACCGATATTTCTTCCAGTGCTTATTCTAATCTTGCATATGTACAGGCAACCCACAGAGATCTGTATATTGATTTTCTTGAGATGCCTGGAATAAAAAGAGATGATGGGAAGATGCACATAAAAGGTACAAGAATTTATATGTCTCACTCCGCAGCCCAAAAACTTTCAAAAGCCCTTGACGGAATATTAAAGATGGTCCATTCAGATGGTGGAATGGAATTTTATACGCCTGAAGATGAAACGAAACCTAAGATATCAACAAAGGTGCAGCAGGCAACTACCAGAAATAAAATTTAAAGGTTTATTCTTTTTTTTTCAATCAACCCCCTATCCCTTATTCTCCTCCCGCATAAGCCTCCCGTAACACTTCTCACAGATCGCCAGCTTCAGATCACAGGACCTAAACACCGCCCTCCCCTCATCACAAAGACCGCACCGGCCGAGATCAACACTCACCTTCTCAAAATCCGCTACACACAAAATAGCCCTCTTCAATTTTTCAATATATTTTCCATAAAATGATTTTTATTCCTTATTTACTCTTAAATTCATTTATTCGATATAAATCCTTTTTTTGATATATTCAGCCTCTTCATCATCTTCAGATACTCCGAGAAATTCAAGGCAGAGAGGATCTTTTATTATAGAGACTGCAAGTTCAGACTGTTTTTCCGGCAATGTACTCCTGAAATTATTTACTGCCTTTTTCTGAGCATTGAGTGTTCTTGAGTATAAATCACTCTCAATCTGATGGATGAGGACATTTCTTGACCAGCCGTTCTCAATTGTCTTTTTTATATAGAATTCCCTTTCATCTATGGATTTAATTTTCTCAATTATTGCAATGTTGTGGCCCCAGGGAATTTCTGCCACAGCCTGTGGCAGATCAATAAACTTTATATATTCCCTTGCGAACTGCCTCATTCTCCAAAGATTTCTTGCAGAGAATCCTTTCATTTCCGGAAATTCTCTTAGCAGATCTGATGAAATACAGTCAACAACTGACTGCCCCCAGCCTTCTGTCTCCTGTTTTAAAAGTATGTTCTTTCCAATCAGGAAGTACATATTGATTAATCCACGGTTGACTGAAGCAACTGCCTGTGTTCTTGATGTTTGGACAATGGATTTTATCTCATAAATAAGCTCATTGTACTCTTTGGTTTCTGCAATTTCCATTTTAATCTGCCTCTTTTCCCGACTTCCTCCTGACCTTGGGCGAAAGGCTTGTTATTCAGTCATCTTTCAGATAATTTTTGAGTTTAAAATCCACAAATTCTCTGTTTTCACCAATTTTCTGTGATTTGTTTTCCATACTCTTAGAAAACGTATCATGACAAAAATTTCCGCTGCTTAGTTCATCACAAATCTGCCCGGCACATTTCAGATTATGAAGTTCTTTTGATGTCGGTTCATTTCCAGAAATACGTTTAATATGATTATTTACCATTTCAACAGAACCTGACGGTTTATTGATATTTTATCCGGGATATACTTATATTTGTGCATATCTGTCGCAGATGGAATAATTTGCTTTTTTGATACAAATGATATAATAAACATTTAAGCTGCCGGCGTCACATCAGGACAGGTGCACCGGCACTCCCACAAAAAAAGCAGACAGCAGCCCGAATCAATGCAAAAAGTTCAAAGGTCATGACATGCAGGATTTTGGTTGTCAGAGACGCACTGCCAAAAAAAAAGTGCCTCTTCTTAAAATGTAAACAAAAACTAATTAACTCTGCAAATAAATCGCTTAATTTAATTATATCCAGATTAAAATCTATCATTATAAACCTTCATTGGTTAACTTTTTGGAGTTTTGAAATGGAAAAATTAATGAAATACAGTATTATTGCAATAGCAGCAGTTTTGGTTCTTGCCGCAGGAATGGCTTTAATGACGCCATTCTCACAAACCGGCGAAGAGAAAAATTTTGAAACTGAAACAATAACCGACATGGCAGGACGAAATGTAACTGTGCCTGTGCAGATAAACAAAGTTATCGGCACAGCACCGCCGTCAACCATGCTGATTTACATGATAGCACCTGACAAACTGCTGGCCTGGAATTCAAACCTTTATGAAAGCTCTAAAAAATACATCCCTGAAAGTTACAGGAATCTTCCTGTTGCCGGCGGATGGTTTGGAAAAGAGAGCGGAAATTATGAAAACTTCATCTCAAAAAATCCGGATATAGTAATAGAGGGTTTTACAACCAGCAAAGACTTCATATCAGGAATTAATGAGCGCCAGAGTATGCTTGGAACAATTCCGGTCGTTGCCGTTGATAATTCAGTCAATGCAAAAGATTACGCCCCGGCAATAGAATTTGCAGGAAAAATTCTTGGGGAAGAGAAAAAGGCCGGCGAACTGATAAATTTCTATCAAAAATACTTAAATCTTGTAACAGAAAGGGTAGCAGAAATCCCCGAAGATGAGAAAGTAACAGTCTATTACGCAGAAGGGCCTGAAGGAATATTTACAGATCCAAAAGGATCACAGCATTCACAGCTAATTGAGATATGCGGCGGAAAAAACATCGCTGATTGCAAAATATCCCCGGGGTACGGGCAGACAGAAGTTTCAATCGAACAGATTATCTCATGGAATCCTGAAGTGATAATTGTTGGAGATATGACCTTTTATTCAGAAATATTTGAAAATCCACTCTGGAAAGAGATAAAAGCCGTAAAAAATAAAAGAGTATATCCTGTGCCAGTTACTGCCTTTTCATGGTTTGACAGGCCACCCGGAGTCAACCAGATAATTGGAATCCCTTGGACTGCCAAAATGCTATATCCTGAAAAATTTGAGGATATTGACATGACATCGATAACAAAAGATTATCATGAACAGTTTTATCACATAAGCTTAACTGACGATGAAGTAGCAGAAATTCTAAACACCTGAGAAGATTTCAAGGTCAGTAAAGATTAAAATGGAAGAAAAAACAGTATTTGACAAAAAAAGTGCAGAGGAAATGGATGAAATCTCCAAAACACTTTTTGCCCCGATATATCCTGTAATCGCTGATAATATCATAAAAACCAGTGGAATTAAAGAAGGAGTCTGCATAGATTTGGGAAGCGGACAAGGCTCTTTGGCAATTTCAATTGCAAAAAAAACTGATCTTTTTGTGTATGCCTATGATTTTTCAGGAGATGCAATTGAGATAGCACAAAGAAATATAAAAAATTGTAATCTTAGCAGTCAGATTAAAACAGTTGAGGGCGATGTTCATAATATTTTATTTGAAAACTGCTTTGCAGACCTGATTGTAAGCCGCGGTTCGATGTTTTTCTGGGATAAACCTAATTTGGCATTCAAAGAGATTAACCGGATTTTAAAACCGGGTGGTATGGCATATGTCGGCGGCGGATTTGGAAATAAAGAGCTTCGGGATGATATTGTAAACAAAATGATTATAAAAGATCCAAAATGGGAAGAGAAATACAAAAGAAACATGTCAGAAGAGAAGAGAAAAATTTTTGCAGAAGCATCCTCTGGTCTTCAGAACTCAAAGACGGAAATAATCAATGATGATTCGGGTTTTTGGATTGTCATTAAAAAAAATACTCTGATGACTATGTGAAAATGCCTAAAAAAGATATTTGAAAAAAAAATGAAAAACCAATATATAGCTCTAAAATGATATTGGAACACACACATCTCTTTTTGCGTCTTTTACATGGCTTATTGAAACATCTATTCCATAGGCCTCCTTTAAATTTTCTCTTGTAATAACATCTCCTGCATCTCCCTGTGCAATGAACCTTTTATTCTGCATTATTGCAACTTTGCTCGACAGCATAAATGCATGATCCGGAAAATGCGTACTCATTACAATTGCAATTCCTTCCTTTGAGAGTTTTTCAATTGCACATAAAACTTTTAGCTGATTTCCAAAATCAAGATGTGATGTGGGCTCATCTAAGATGAGAACTTTAGCTTCCTGGGCAAGTGCACGTGCAAGCATAAGCATCTGCCTTTCACCGCCGCTTATTTCATTAATTGGCCTTTCTATCAGGTATTCTGCACCTATTTTCTCTATTGCTTTTTCAGCAATTTTAAAATCCTTCTCCCCCGGAGAATCCAGAAATGAAAGATGTGGTGAGCGCCCCATTGTAACAAAATCAAGTGCGGTGAATGGAAAAACAGTCTGGTGTCCCTGTGGAACATATCCTATTATTTTTGCCAGACTTTTTGCTGACATTGAACTTATGTCCCTGTCCATGATTTTTACAGTTCCTGAATTTACAGAGTACAGATTAATCAGGCATTTTATCAATGTGGATTTTCCTATCCCGTTTTTTCCGATTATTGACATAATCTCCCCTTGATTTACGCAAAAAGATATGTCCTCAAAGATTTGTCTTTTGCCATCATATGAAAATGATATATCATTAATATCTAAAATCAAAACCATCCCACCTTTTTTCTTGTAAGAAGATATGCAAAGAACGGAGCACCAATAAGTGCTGTTAGAATTCCAAGCGGAATTTCAGTTGCGATAAGAGTCCTTGAGATGTCATCAACAATTAAAAGATATGAGGCGCCAAGAAGTGCTGATGCAGGAATCAGTCGCTTAAAATCAGGACCTACAAGCATTCTTGCAATATGCGGTATTACAAGTCCGACCCACCCGATAATTCCGGAAATGCATACACAGGAGGCTGTAATTACTGTTGCACAGATTATAATTATCCGGGCCATGTTTTTTGTATCAATTCCAAGCGCTCTTGCCTCTTCATCACCGACTGAAAGGATGTTTATTCTCCATCTGACAATGTAAATAATGAATCCGGAGATAATAATCAGAGGTGCAACTGAAATAAGATCAGGTATTGTAACCGATGAAAGACTTCCCATCAGCCAGAATACAATTGCAGGCAGAGTGTCATAAGGATCCGCCACATATTTTAACATCGACAAAAGAGCTGAAAAAAGCGCTCCTACTACTATTCCTGACAAAACAAGAACGAGTGTTCCTGCTCCTTTATATGCCCTGCTGATAATGCATGTTATAAGAACAGCAAAAATTCCCAATATAAATGCCAGAATCTGAATGATAAAGGGGTTTCCAGAAAGAAGTATTGCAAGTGCCGCACCAAAACCTGCTCCTGATGCAACACCCAGTATGTCAGGTGAGACAAGCGGATTTCTAAAAAGTCCCTGATAAGAGGCGCCTGCTATTGAAAGACCTCCGCCTATTAACATGGCGGCAATAATTCGGGGGAGTCTTATCTGAAATATAACAGTTTCATTAATTGAGTTCCATGTATGCTCAACCGGAATAAAAGGAAAGACTGACAATAATATTTTAATCCCTTCTGCCGGGTCAATCATATACCTTCCCAAAAAAAGGGATATGAAAAATAAAATTACAGGCGTTAGGTATATCAGCAGTTTTTTTATGATCTCTTTTTTTTCTGAATCAATTTTATAACCCTTTGTCAAAAAGAGATTACACAGATATTTTATACCTGATTTGTCTGTTATATCCTCATTGCTTTCCATAATTCACCTGTAATGATTGTTAAACAATTATGTTCTGCAAATTTGCTATAAAAATCAAAATTCCTGACAGACTTATCAGGATTTTTGTGTGATGAAAAAAGCTCATCATGTGCGTTTTACATGAAAGTTACTTCGTAACTTACATGAAACCGGTGCATGAAAAATTTGTTTCATGAACTCTTTTTTTTTGAACAGACCCCCGGGCAAACACAGACTGCACATATTTGTAAATTTTCAATAATTGCATCCATAATTTTAAATGCAGACATACATCCTGTCTATCTATATTTGCGCCTGGTATGATATTTAATTTTGGTCTGAAGTTAATTAAATTAAATTAACCAATAGCATTCAGAGCTAACTATTTCAAAACAGTGTTTTCAAAATTTAGAAAGATAGATGAATCAGAAAAAAGCTAAAGTAAAGAGTCTTTGCAGAGTGCATCAGATTATTGGAATATATGCATGAAAATCAGATTCTGATTTACATGAAAATGAAAGTAACTTCGTAACTAACATGAAAAGTTGAATGAAACATTAGTGTCATGAATTTTTTTAATGAAGGTCGTCATTACTTTGTAAAATAATATTATTTCAGACATTAAATTTAAGAAAAACCCTTATCAAGCGTCATCTGGCTCTCCACATTAAGGCCGGTGACATAAACTGTGCTTCCCTCACGCTGATATTTATCTATAACTCTGGCAATTGCCTCAACTGCAGACTGATCCCAGATATGTGAATTTTTAAAATCAATCTCAATTTTTTTGGGATCATTTTTGTAATCGAATAGCTCTATAAACTCCGACATCGTTCCAAAGAAGAGCTGACCCTTTACAGTATATATCTTAACTCCGTCATCTCTTACAATGCCGGATACTGATATGACAGACATTCTGTAAACAAGAACAAGGGCGGCTACAATAACGCCTGCAATTACGCCCTTTGCAAGATCGTGTGTATAAACAACGATTGCGATTGTCAAAAACATGACAAAGGCATCACTTTTAGGAATTTTAGAGATATTTTTCAAAGACTGCCATTCAAAAGTTCCAATGGCAACCATTATCATAACACCTACAAGTGCAGCCATCGGAATTTGTGCCACAAGATCGCCTAAAACGATTATGAGAAACATCAGAAACAGCCCTGCAACCATGGAAGAAAGCCTGCCCCTTCCTCCTGAGGTTACATTAATAACAGACTGTCCAATCATCGCACAGCCGGCCATCCCGCCGAAAAAACCTGTGATGAAATTGGCAATGCCCTGCCCTTTAACTTCCCTGTCTTTATCGCTTTTTGTCTCTGTCATCTCATCAATAATTGATGCTGTTAATAAAGACTCCAAAATTCCGACAATGACAAGTGTTATAGAATACGGAAGGATTATAAGCAGTGTTTCGATGTTTAAAGGAACAACCGGGAGGTGAAATACCGGAAGGGATTTTGTAATTGAACCCAAATCCCCGACAGTCATAATATCAAGACCGGCTGAGATTGCAACCGCTGTCATTACAGCTATTGCGACAAGTGCCGCAGGAATCGCTTTTGTGTATCTTGGCAGAAACCAGATTATCCCGATAGTTGCCGCCGCCATCACATATACTGCCGGTGGCACATTAATCAAAAACGGAAGCTGTGTTAAAAAGATAAGAATTGCAAGTGAGTTTACAAATCCAAGCACAACAGAATATGGAATAAAGGATATAAACCGCCCGACCTTTAAAAACCCCAGAATGAGCTGAATTAAACCTGTAAGAACTGTAGCAGCAAAAAGATATTCGATTCCGAAATCCCTGACCAGAACAACCATCACAAGGGCCATCGAACCTGTAGCAGCAGAGATCATCCCCGGTCTTCCTCCGGCTATTGATATAATCACTGCAATGCAAAAAGAGGCGTAAAGGCCGACCATTGGATCGACGCCGACGATGATTGAAAAAGCGATTGCCTCAGGAATGAGCGCTAATGCAACCGTAATTCCGGCAAGTGTGTCGCCTTTTATGTTTGAGAACCATTCCTCTTTTATCTCCTGCGCGTTCATGAAAAAAATCTCTCTTCGATAATATTGATAAATTTCAGGTTTTTTTTATACTTTGCCGGACAATTTGATTTTGTATTATATAATATATATTGCCGGTGTTATCAGCAGTTTATTTGAAAAACACAAGAAAAACCTAATTTTATTGTTTCTTTCAGGCTGACAATTGTGATATTATTATTCGCAGTAAAAACTCATAATTATATCCTGATTGTAGTATCCTGATCTAAAAAACAAATACCTGAAAATTATTTATACATTATAGATTAATTAAGAACAGTTCGTAATACTTCCGAAAAAAAGTAAGGAAACAGTTGCTGTATGCAACTTTTCATATAAGCCTTTATGAAATTATCATTTCATGTGGATTTTTTCGGGCGTTTTTGCCGGAGTTTAGATTTTATGTACAAAAAAATTCTGCTTGCAACTGATGGATCAGAGAATGCAAGACGTGCCGGCAGACAAGCCGCAGGTCTGGCAGAAGAATTGTCCTCAGAGATAATTATAGGATATATATTCAGCAGTCCGCCTTCCCAGTCAAAGATGGCAAAAGCAAACTTCGATGTACACTCAATACTAAAAGAGGATGCAAAAAATGCAATTTCTGAGACTATAAATCTCTTTGAAGAAAAAAACCTGACATACACGCTTAAGGTTGCAATCGGAGAGCCTGCATCTGAGATATGCGGAATTGCCGAAAAGGAGAATGCAGATCTTTTAATTATTGGAAGCCGGGGTCTTGGAACAATAAAAGGTGCTGTTATTGGAAGCGTCAGCCACAAAGTTGCACACCAGGCGAAATGTCCGGTGATGATTGTAAAATAATACTGATAAAGAGATAAAACCGGCAATTAAGTAATACTGAAGCAGAAATAATTAATGCAGAAATCGTAATGATGCTGAAATAAGTTTAATGCAGAATTTTTAAAAGCACCCGGAAAAATGCCTTTAGAATAATTTAAATTATTTTTAACCTGATTCTCAAAACTTTTTCAAACGCTGTTTAAGTTCCCTGTTAACTGCATCTATCTCTGAAAAAAACGGATCTTCTGCTCCTCGTTTTTCAATTCCAGGTTCTGTTGTAATTATATGAATATCGGGCTCACCGCCGGCCTTTTTTAGAACTGATAAGTTATATGAGGGGGCGTTATTTGCAGACTCAGCCTCTGAAAACTCGGAGCTCTGCTTCTTTTTTTTCAATCCGGACTGAAAGAAATTTCAAATTATTATTCGTATCCTTTTTAAAAAAAGTTTACAGAGGAAGCCCCGGAAATGCAAAGACTCCGATCATCTTAAGCCCCATATAGATCATAACAGCAATGAAAACATACTTAAGCTGTTTTGCGGGCATTTTGTGTGCCACACAAACCCCGACCCTGGCCATGATTACACCCGGCACTGCAAGAAGCACCCATTGAAGTAAATTTAAATAACCCAGTGAATATTCAGGGAGTCCGGTAACCGAAAGTCCGTTTATTATATATGCAATTGTCCCGCCAAGAGCAGTAAACGCCATCAGTGCAGTTGATGTTCCTACTGCCTCATGCATCTTAAAGTGGAGTGCAAGCACCATTATCGGGATTAGAACAACACCTCCGCCGATTCCGATAATTCCTGATAAAATACCAATCGGAATACCCCATAAAAGGAATATCATGATGTTGTTTACCGGATTTTCATCCAGTTTTGGTGGTTTGGCGGTGAGCATTCTTATAGCACTCAGAAGAATTACAACACCGAAAATAATTTTCAGGTAATTACCAGGGATCAAAGTCGCGAGGTATGCACCAATAAATGCGCCAAAAAATCCGGCAAGACCCATCGTAACAGCGGCATTCCACATGACTGCGCCTTTTTTGTTGTGGCCATATGTTCCGGAAAGAGCAGTTGGAAGTACTACTGCAAGATTTGTACCGAATGCAACAAGAATAGATATATGAGGATCATAACCCATTGATGTTAAAACCCAGTACTGGACCGGGATCATTATGAAGCATCCGCCAACGCCCAAAAGTCCGCAACCAAAACCTACAACAATTCCGGTGAGGAGAAGTGCAAGTATGTATATTAATTCCAATTCCATAATTTATCTCCACGCATTTCAATTTACATTGAAATAGTACCCTTTAAACAAGCTTAAAGTTATTTAATTTACCATGAAAAAAAGTTCATGAAATCAATGTTTTATGATAGATAAATGAAAAACCAAATATTTTAATTAAATATGACCGGATGCCGTTTAATCAAATTCGCCAGAATCGGTTTATGGCAGCAGTGCCCTTCCCTTATCAGTCAGACTGTATATTATCCAGTTGCCCTGCTGTTCTCCAAAAATCAGACCATTCTCCTTTAAAACCGAGAGATGATAGGACAGTTTTGAGTCGGCAATATCCAGAACTGTCCGGATTACACATACACAGAGCTGCTGCTTTGAGAGCATCAGGAGAATTTTCATTCTGTTCTGATCGCTAAGAACATGATGCAGGGTGCAGATCTGCCCGATAGTATCTTCATCCGGCATTTTGCTTACAATTCCGTCAATCCCGCCGGATTTCTGAAGCGAACTCTCTATCTCCGGAGGCAGTCCGTAACTTTTGGCATCTCCTCTTATCTTATCTGTCATAATTTGGTATCCCGGATATTTCAACTAAATATGAAATATTTTGATATATATGAATTCCGATGATTCAAAGTCAGGTTTTCTGAAATTGAGATTACAGGTGAAAAGCTTATGTATTCATCCGGAGATTAGATGAATCCTTTTTCGGGTTGCTCAATTGGATGGAGCTTTTCTTAGATGAAGGTCTTATGGATAAAAATTTACTGAACTTTCTCAAAAACTTATACATTAGCATAATATGAGCATTTCAAATGTGGTTGAAATGATTAATTATTTATATGGAAAACACCTACAGTATTTCAAATGAATTTGAAATGAGAACTTATGAAATTCTCTGATGATATAAAATCTTATGAAAAAAAGATTTTTCTTAAGTTTTATGAAAGCAAAGCCGGGATATGGATGCAAAATTGAGAGTTTTTACGGCCGCCACAAACACCTGCCAAAAACGGCATTTTATCTTGCAGTCTCAGTTTCCGGATATCCTCGGATATCCGCGGGAATATTATTTCAGATCCTTTCAGGATTCGTGTGATACTTTAAATGACAGCAGGATATAGAATGAACCATTAAACCCGAAAATTCAGGATAAAAAAAATGATTGATTTAATTATCGGCTCACTGGCAACAGGCTGGGATACGCTTGCAGGCTATCTTGCAGAGCATGTTGTAACCTGCTTAATCCCTGCATTCTTCATAGCCGGAGCAATAGCCGCACTTGTAAGAAAAGATGCAATAATGAAATACTTCAGTCCGGATGCGAAAAGAAGCACTGCATACGGTCTTGCATCTGTTTCAGGAACTGTGCTTGCGGTCTGTTCATGCACAATCCTGCCGATGTTTGCCGGGCTTTTTAAGCGTGGAAGCGGAATCGGGCCTGCAACAACATTTCTCTATGCCGGCCCTGCAATTAACATCTTAGCGATTGTCTATACAGCAAAAGTATTAGGCTTTGACCTTGGTGTTGCAAGGGCGGCCTTTGCAATAGTAATGGCAATAATAATCGGGCTTATAATGGCGTTTCTCTTCAAATCCCATGATGCCGATACAAAGAAAAAACTGGCCGCGATGCTTTCAGGACCCCTGGTTGGAGATGCAGAAAAGCCACGCTTTGTTGTGCCTTTGTTCTTCATCTTTTTGGTCGGAATTTTAATTGCCGGAACGGCACAGGCTGACTGGATGATAAAGTTCCCGATAATATACGCACTTACTCTTGGAGTCGCGTTTCTTTTGATATACTACTTTGAGCGTGACGAAGTTTCAGAGTGGGGACTTGAGACGTGGGATCTAACAAAGAAAATTTTTCCCATACTGATTATCGGAACATTTGCCCTTGGAATGCTCTCGTTCTTCCTGCCGCCGGAGGTATTCAGGCCGTTTTTTGGAACGAATTCGATAGAGTCGACATTTTTGGCATCATTAGTGGGAACAATCCTTTATATGCCGACCCTTCTGGAGGTGCCGGTAATCGGGACAACCTTCGGCTACACGAGCGGTGTTATGGCAGGCGGTCCTGCACTTGCCCTTCTCCTTTCAGGCCCGAGTATCAGCCTGCCCTCCCTTCTTGTAATATCAAGGATAATGGGCCCGAAAAAGACCATTGTCTATGCGGCTCTTGTGATTTTATTTTCAGCGGTTGCAGGATTTGTGTATGGTATGTTCTTCTTATAGGGTGAAAAAGCAAATGAACTGATGAAACAAGTTAAAATTTACAACTATATCCCGGAATCGGCATACGGCAGATACCGTGATGCAGTATTAAAGGAATACGAGAAGATGAAATAAACGGAGAATGATTGAGATGAAGATTGAAGTATTTGGAACAGGATGCATGAAATGCAAGAGGCTTATGAAGAATGTTGAAAAAGCGGTCTCGGAATCAGGCGTTTCAGCAGAGATTGTAAAGGTCGAGGACATAACCAAAATCATGGAGAGGGATGTTATGTTTACACCGGCACTTGCAATCGATGGCGAGGTAAAAGTCGCCGGAAGAGTTGCAGATGTATCTGAGATTAAGGAGTTAATCAAAGGAGATGTGCCGGGTGTTATTCAAAAATGCACATGCGGGCAGAGCTGTTGTGGAGATAATCCCAAAGCAGATTCTGCCAAAGTTTTAACTGTTGAGTGGAGGCATGTCGGGGAAAATATTGATACCACCTGCGAGCGCTGTTCGCAAACCGGAAACACCCTAAAAGAAGTTCTTGATGAGATCGAGTCTTTTTTGTCTGAGAGAAAGATCAAAATTGAAGTCAAAGAGAAAGTGCTTGAAAACGAAAAAATAGAAGAGTCCAATATGATTTTATTCAACGGCGTTCCGCTTGAGAAATTAATAGAAGGAATGGAAGTATCACAGACTCCCTGTGCATCATGTGCATGCATTACAGGACAGGATGATGTCAGATGCCGTGCGATATCATACAAAGGAAAACTTCATGAGGCAATCCCGGCAGAATTAATTAGAAAAGCGGCAGAAAAGGCTCTTGAAATTTAATAAAAACGTCCATGATAATTTTATTCATGCATCGGTTTCATGTAAGTTACGAAGTAACTTTCATGTAAAGTTAAAATAAAACAAATTGAGGATATAAAATTGGTTCTTCTCCATTTTTCTGAAAGATAAAAAAAAGATCTTGAAAATCTGATTTGATTTTCATTATTATTTTCTTATAAATAGTTTTAATATCGGATTAATCCTTAAATCTCTTCTTTTGCATCTTTTATCATCACAAGCATCATCTTAAATTTTGTAACCGCTGATAAGGCGTGAGGAACATTTGCCGGAAATATTATTGTATCGCTCTCTTTCATCATGTGAGTCTCTCCGGCAACCCATACCTCGCATTCACCGTCAAGAATTGTTACAACAGCATCAAAAGGAGCGGTGTGTTCAGACAATCCCTCGTCCTCGTCAAAGGAAAAAAGGGTGATGCTTCCGGATTTGTTGCTTACAATCATCCTGCTTGCAACCGTTCCCTCCTGGTATGAGACAAGCTCCTTTAAATTTAAGACCTTTCCCAATAGTCCGGCACGCTTCTCTTTTCTGCCTGCCCCTTTCATAGCCTCGCTGAATTCTGCCATAATAACTCTGAATGATTATTGGGGCACCATCTTTTTTAAGTCTTCTTCAACTGTCGAGTTTTTGGAAAGTCCGAAGTTTTTGACAAGAACATCCAAAACCGCCGGTGATACAAATGCCGGAAGATATGGTCCGATTGCTATGTCTTTGATTCCAAGATGCAGGAGTGCAAGAAGGACAAGAACAGCCTTCTGCTCGTACCATGCGATGTTGTATGAGACAGGAAGATCGTTTATGTCAACGCCGAATGCTTCTGCAAGTGCTTTTGCAATTACAACAAGCGAGTATGAGTCGTTGCACTGCCCTGCATCCAATACACGCGGGATTCCGCCGATGTCTCCAAGACCTAAGCTGTTGTAGCGGTATTTCGCACAGCCGGCAGTTAATATTACTGTGTCTTTAGGAAGTGCTTTTGCAAACTCAGTATAGTATTCACGCTCTTTGTGCCTTCCGTCACAGCCTGCCATAACGATAAAGCGCTTAATTGCTCCGTTTTTGATTGCATCCGTAACAGGGCCTGCAAGCGCTAAAACTGCGTCATGAGCACATCCTGTGATTAAGTCATTTCCGTTTCCGACGGGAAGCGGGGGTTTGCACTTCTTCGCCTGCTCAATTAACGCAGAGAAATCCTTATGCCCCTTCTCATCTGCTTTGATGTGCTTTAATCCGGGATAGCCGACAACACTTGTTGTGTATACGCGGTCTTTGTATGAGTCCTTTGGTGGAACAATGCAGTTTGTTGTGATAAGAACCGGTCCGTTGAAGGATTCAAACTCTTCTCTCTGGTGCCACCACGAGCTTCCGTAGTTTCCGATGAGATTGTCAATTCCCTTAAAAGCCGGATATCCGTGTGCCGGAAGCATCTCGCCGTGGGTGTACACATCAACGCCTGTTCCTTTTGTCTGCAAAAGAAGCATCTTCATATCGAGAAGGTCATGGCCTGTGATTAAAATTGCAGGTCTGTCTCTGACGGTAGTCTTTACAGTTGTAATCTCAGGTTTTCCAAACGTTTCTGTGTGAGCCCTGTCTAAGAGCTCAAGTGTTTTTACACCTACTCCGCCGCACTCAAGCACGAGACCTGTCATCTCAGGAACGCTTAATTCCTGAATCGTTGACAAAAGCCCCTTCTGCACAAATTTAGGAATTTCCTCATCAGTATATCCTAAAAGCTGTGCATGATGGTAGTATGCCGAGACTCCCTTAAGCCCGTAGATTAAAAGCTCGCGAAGGGATCTTACATCCTCGTTTTGTGTTGATAAGACTCCGACATGCTTTGCCTTCTCTTCAATCTCAGCCCTGTTCTTTGGCTTCCATGTGCATGCGTCGTGTTCACTGTTTGCGGCGGGCGGGAGTGAGTCACGGATTTTTATTGCCTCGTCAATCATCTCAAAGTAGCGGTCTTTGTCGAAGTTGACGTTTGTAAGCGTCATGAAAAGCGAGTCCATAATAAATGTCCCTGCTTTTTTATTTTCCGCACCCTTCTCCATTGCCGGAAGGTTTCTTGCCGAAATTCCCCGGCATAAGTATATCAGAAGGTCGATTAGATTTGCAGTCTCCTCATCCTTTCCGCATATTCCTCTTTTTGTGCAGCCTTTCTGGTTTAAGGCTTCTTCACACTGATAACAGAACATATCTTCTTCACCTCAATATCTTTTTGATACAACGTATGTATAGAATACTATGATATAAATATCAGGAAGTTTCAAAAACTATACCATGGATGAGTCGTGCACAGTTTACCAGACAGTAAGATATCTTACAAAAAAGTGGACTCTTTTAATTGTTCTTGAGCTCTACAAGGGTGAAAATTATACAAGGCGGTTTTCCGAGCTCAAGGATTCAATTCCGGGCATTACATCAAAGCTGTTGTCAGAGCGGCTAAAAGAACTTGAATCTGAGGAGATTATAATAAGACGGGTTGATGCCGGCTCATTTCCGGTAAAGACCGAATATTCCTTAACAGAGAGCGGAGTTGAGATAATAAAAATAATCTCGGATATAAAAAAATGGGCGCTTAAGTGGAAGATAGAAAATGTAGCCTGCGGAGACCAGGACTGCCGCGACTGCATCCTCTGACAACTGAAGTGATATAAACTACAAAGACCGGCATGACCTAAAAACGTCCATGATAATTTTTTTCATGCTAACTGTTTCATATAAGTTACGAAGTAACTTTCAAGTAAAATCATAAAAAAAATTCCCTTTCATTAAGAAAATTGTGTTAAAATTTTTCTGCCAAAACAACACAAAAGCCTGATTTTGAATCAATATCCCTGATAATAAACCCTGACTCTTTTAGAAATGAACAGACTTCCTGTTCTGAATAAAATTTTGCATGAGATAAAAACCGCCCCTTTTCCTTCTCAAGAATATATTTTTTGTGGATTTTTCCATCCCTTTCAATGAAAGCAACAACAACCTGCCCGCCAGGAATAAGTATGCGAAAAATCTCTTTTAGTGCAGGTATCGGGGATTTAAGAAAACATATGACAGTTATTAAAAGAACAGCCCGGCAGGCTCTGCTTTTTACAGGCAGTGCCTCTGCTCTTCCTCTTACTGCAGCAACTCCTCTGTTCCGGGCAATCCTGCAAAAAGAGAGCGAAGGCTCAATTCCAACTTTCAGACCAAGAGCTTTTGCAAACCGCCCTGAACCGCACCCGACTTCGATTAGTGGAGGTTGCGGTTTTTTTGCGGCGCAAAGTCCCTGCAGATTCTTTTTATGCGGGACAGCTCAGCCTCAAACTCATCGCCGTGTTCGTCAAACCACCTGTCGTAGTCATCCGCATATCTTTCAAAAACATCTTCTGGCGTTATAGCCTGCCACCTCTTTTTTTATTAAGAGCAGATAAAGATACTTTTTTTAAACGCAATAACACTATTATTTCTCTTAAAAATACCTAAATACTTATTTCTAATTTAAATTATAAAAACAAAAATGTAAAAAGAATATCGGTTTTATGAAAGCTTTATATTTATTTTATGCATTGATTTTCACAGCAGACTAAAAAAAGGTTTATGCCGTCATAGTTTTAGATAAAATTAAGAGATTGATATGTCTGCGGTTAGTAATTTATCCAACAGGCGGTTTTTATATTCACTATTTCTGCTTGGATTTTTTGCAATCTTTTCAACGACTATCTCTAAAAATCCGGTGCTTCCTTTGTTCTCCCAGGCTCTTGGCGCCGGAGATTTTGTAATCGGTCTGATTGCAGCAGTATCTCCCCTTGCAGGAATAATTTTCTCATTTCCTGTTGGGGTTTTATCTGATAATATCGGAAGAAAAAAGATGCTCATTGCATCAGGTCTGATTTTTCTTTGTGCTCCCCTGCTTTATCTTTTCATCAGCAACCCTGTCTGGCTTATTCCGGTTCGTTTTTTCCATGGGACGGCAACAGCTATACTCGGCCCGGTAATCTCGGCAATAATTGCAGAGCGCTTTTATGAAAAGAAAGGTGAGATGCTTGGGCAGTACTCTTCTGCCACATTGATTGGGAGGACAATCGCTCCTCTTGTCGGTGGTTTTATACTTTCTATTTTTATTTTATCCCCCGGACTCATCTCCTACCGGCTGGTTTATCTCATTGCGGCAATCGCTGCTGTACCGGTCCTTACTCTGATTCTGATGTACAGGGGGGAGGAGAATAATCTGCCTTGTGCGTCTGTTACGTTGTCGTCTTTTCACAGGAGTTTTGTTCAGTTCTTCTCTGATTCAAAACTCAGGGCGACAGCATCTGTTGATATGGCCACCTATTTTGCTTTTGGGTCATTTGAAACTTTTTTCCCGCTCGTTCTTGTATCCCAAAATATTAGTCTGTATCTGATAGGGGTAATCTTTGCCTCTCAGACTCTGGTTATCGCTGCAACAAAACCAGTCTTTGGAAGAATCGCTGACAGATTTGACAAGAGGATTCAGATTGCTGCTGGAATACTCATACTTGGATTTTCAACTGCTGCGATTCCTTTTGCATCATCCTTTGGCATGTTTCTTTTGGTCAGCTCTTTTGTTGGTCTTGGCATCTCGCTGTCTTCGGTTGCGACCAGTTCTTACATAGCAGATGTAACAAAAAAGGAGCGGATGGGAGCTTCAATGGGGGCGCTGTCATCAGTAATGGATATCGGACATTCGGCAGGACCTCTCGTTACAGGAATTGTCATCGCCGCCGGTGGTTTTGTTTATGGATTTTTATTTAGTCTGATTATTGCTTTGGCTGTCTGCGGCTTTTTTATTCTCTCTGTCCGGAATTGATGTGATTTAGGTAAAATTTAAAGAATTTTTAATTAACCTGTCCTTTCATCTTTTAATTGCCATAAAGATGGATTCTGACTTTCTCTTCAACCGACTTTTCCCTTCTTTTGAGTGCTGTAAGGTCTGCCTCTTCTCTGGTTTTGTATGATGAGATGAGAAAAAAAAGAAAGTCAGATGTCATATCCATAACCTCTTTTTTAAACCACATCTCAACTGAATTGTCAACGGCAAAACATTTTATCGAGAAAAAGTCCGGCTTTTCAACCTGTAAAATCCCCCGCCTAAGCCTGAGAGTGATTCAACCTTCCCAAAACGGGCAAGAGAAGAGAAAAATACTCTGGTTCTCAAAGATTAGACTATCTTTTTAGTCAGGACCGGAATCAGCGCTGAATTAAAAAGCACTGCTAGAACGGCAATCTGGTGGCCGAGTGCTCCTACTGCCGGATGTATAAGTCCGGAAAATGCAAGTCCCATAAGCAGGAAAGTTAGGGATAAGGCAAAGAAAACATTTAGCTTTATTGTTTTTACAGTCCTTTTTCCAAGAAGAATGAAGCTTAGAAGCAAGCTGAGATCGTCTTTTAAAAGGACAACGTGAGAGGTTTCAATTGCAACCGAATTTTCTCTTTTTCCAATTGATATGCCGACATTGGCCTGTGCAAGTGCCGGAGCATCGTTAACACCATCGCCTACGAAGCAGACTTTTCTTCCGGCAGACTGAAGATTTTTTACAATTGACTTCTTTTCACCAGGGACAGCACCTGAAAAGACGTTCTCCTGATTTATTCCGCAATACCTTCCAACACTTTTTGCAACCTCACATTTATCGCCTGAAACCATTGAGATGTTGTTTATCCCGATTTTTTTAAGATCTGCAAGGACAGCGGCCGACTCCTCTCTTATACTATCTTCAATTCCAAAAATACCGGCGATGTCTTCGTTTTGAGCAATGAAAACAGGAGTCATACCTTCATTAGATAATGATTCTGCCTCGATTTTTGCATAGTCTGGTATAAAAATACCTGATTCTGCCAAAAATCTGGCATTTCCAACAAGCACCCTGCCAGAACAGGATTGTGCCTCTACACCAAGACCTGGTGTACTGTTTGTCTTTGCACAACTTTCAGCATCAATACTGTTCTCTTTTGCGTATCTTACTATTGCATCTGCAACAGGATGTTCTGATCCGCACTCGGCCGCGGCGGCAAGTGCTGTTATTAAAACTTCATCAAAATTCCCGAATGCTTTTATGGATTTTACTCTCATCTTTCCGGAGGAAAGTGTTCCTGTCTTGTCAAATAAAACGGTGTCAATTTTTTCAGCCTCTTCAAGATAAAGGCCGCTTTTTACTAAAATTCCACGTCTTGCACCTACACCTATTGCAGAGATTACAGCTGACGGAGTTGAGAGGAGAAGGGCACAAGGACAGGCTACGATAAGTATTGTTATTGCCCGCTCGATGCTTCCTGTAAATGCAAAGGTCAAAACCGTTACTACAAGAGTAAAGGGCGTGTATATGGATGCAAATTTATCAATAAAGGGATATGTCGGCGGTCTTCTGGCCTCTGCCTCCCTAACGAAGCCGACAATTTTAGAATATGCGGATTCAGAACTTTTCTTTGAAACCTTTATTCTGATTACGCCGTTAATGTTTACTGATCCTGAATAAACCGGATCTGAGATATTTTTCTCTACCGGAATACTTTCCCCTGTAAGAAAAGATTCATCCACCGAAGTTGACCCGCTTATTATATATCCGTCCGAGGGAACGATATCTCCGGGCCTTATAAGAACAATGTCGCCCGCTTCGATTGCATCTACAGGAACTTCACTTATTGCACCTTCTTTTTCAACAAAGCCATAATCCGGATGGAAAGAAGCCATTTTTTCAAGATCTCTTCGCGTTCTTTTATATGCAAAGTCTTCTGCTACCTCGCCTATGGAAAGTATAAGCCCGACCTCTGCCGCAGTGATGTATTCCCCTATTAATATTGCTCCAATTATTGCGATACCTGCAAGTTCACAGACGCTTTGCCTCCCGCCAAAAAGCCCCTTTACAAAACCGGCAATAATCGGAATACCTGTGCAGAGTGCTGATAAAACTGCAAAAATATTCACAACAGTTTCAGAAAGACCAAGATGCCCGCCGGATAAAGATACGCCCAGCAAAACTGCGGAAAGAGCAATTATGATGTATTCCTTTGCTGAGTCCGTTTCGGTTTCATGATTATGTCCGCATTTGCATGCACAACCGTTGTTATGGTGATTTTCACTGTCTGAATCTGATTTTTTTCTATAGCATCCGCTATTGTTATCGCAAATTTCTTTTTCGCCCATGATAAAACCTAAATTGTTTTGTTTATCTTCTCAAGTATCCGAACAAGGCTTTTTACTTCGTCTTCAGAGAGGATTGAAGCTATCTCATCAGAGAGACTCATATGATGGCTGTGATGATCAAAAAATGCCTCTTTTCCTTTTTCTGTCAGGCGGATGATGTATGATCTTCTGTCGCTTTCGCTTCTGTCGCGAACAGCATAGCCTCCTTTTTCAAGCCTGTCAACGGTCACTGTTATTGTGCCGGTTGTCACTCCAAGAGATTTTGACAAATCCTTCATGCTCATGCTCCCGTTGTGGCCCAGCTTTTCAATTGCATGTGCACCTGCAACAGTAAGAGAGCCCTGTTGGATTACGGAATTTTCCCAGGATGTGAACCGGTCGAAGAACTCGACAAGGTTTTCATTTAACTCTTCAGTCAAATTCATTTAGAGTACCTTAAAGTTTGAATATCAAATTATTAGCAATTAATATTGTTTGAAGATCTTAATATATTTATTTCATCCGGAAATTCTCTCCCCGTGCAAAAAGAAATGACACAAAAATGCAATGAAATCTAGAATAATCCTTACACGAAATAAAAATTTCAGAAAGGTTTTGCTAAACAGGCGGAAATCACAGGAAAAAATTATCACAACGAATGCATAACTAAAATTATTATGGCACAGATAAAACCGGCTGATGTTAAAGAGGCGGCAGAAATTTTGGGAATCTGTGAAAGAGCTTCTTTTAATGAAATAAGGCAGATGTACCGCGACCAGATTAAAAAAATTCATCCTGACATCTCAGAAAAAAGCCCGGCTGTCTCAAACGAAGAAACACTAAGGCTTAATAAGGCATATTCTGTTCTTGTTTCGTACTGCATGAATTACTCTATTTCATTTGCAGATGAGGATATATCAGAAAGTCTGCATTTTTCAAAGATAAGCTACGAAGACTTCTGGAATGAGAGATTCAGAGACGATCCTATCTGGGGCTGAATGTCGGTGGTTTATTTTAATGATTTTTGATAACTTCAAAAAAATTCGAAGCCAACGCGGATTTTAATACCTTTTCTGACTAATAATGCCGAATGAACAAAAAGATATTTTTAGTTATCGGAGTCATCGTGGCTTTGATATCCTGTGCGGCAATTTCGGGTTGCACAGACTCATTCCAACAGCCCGGGGAAAAGACTCAGACTCCTACACCAGCGCCCGGTGAGACAACAGATGTTGTTTCAAATAGCACTAAGAGCCCGCAGGAAATTGTTGCTGATTCAAACAACGCATTTGCATTCTCTTTGTACCGGCTGCTTTCAGCTGAGAGTTTAGATGATGAAAACATTTTCTTCTCGCCGTATTCTGTTTCATCCGCATTTGCCCTTGTTCTTGAAGGTGCAAAAGGAAACACTGCTGATGAGATTAAAGACGTCTTCTCATTTCCAAAGAGTATGGATACACTAAGGCAGGGATTTTACTCATTGAATGAAGGCATCAATTACGAAGGCAGCGGATACTCCTTAAGCACTGCAAATGCTCTCTGGGCCGAAAAGACGTATCCTTTCCTTGAATCATACCTTAAAACAGCAGAGGAGTACTACTCGGCAAACACAACAAACCTTGATTTCAAAAACAGTCCTGAAGAGTCACGCCTTACAATAAATTCCTGGACTGAGGATAAAACAAACCAAAAAATAAAAGACTTAATCCCGGAAGGTATGATAAGCCCGCTTACAAAGCTTGTAATTACAAATGCAGTGTACTTCAAAGGAGACTGGGTATACGAGTTTGACAAGGAAAAAACACAAAAGGCTGACTTTTACTCCCCCTCAGGAGTTGTAGAGGTCGACATGATGCAGAGGACTGATGAAGAAGCTGTCTTTATGTATTATGAGTCTGACACACTCAAAGCCTTAAAAATGCCATATGAAAGTGAGGGAAAAAAGAAGCTTTTCATGACTGTTCTGCTTCCAAAAGATAACTCAGCCTTAGAACCCGGAGAATTTGTTGATGCTGATAAATTAGCTGAGATTGAAAAGTCGTTTAAGTCACAGCAGGTTCATGTCTATCTTCCGAAATTTAAGCTTGAGACTGAGTACTCACTTAACGATGCACTTGAAAAGATGGGAATGCCTAAAGCCTTCTCAGATGAAGCCGATTTTTCAGGAATGGACGGAACAGATGACCTTTTCATAAGCGATGTTGTGCACAAGGCATATGTTGATGTAAATGAGGAGGGAACAGAGGCCGCCGCCGCAACAGGCATTGTATTCAGAACTACTTCAGCAGGACCAACAGATGTTGAGGTACCTGAATTTTTAGCAGATCATCCGTTTATGTTCATAATCGAGGATGAAGAGTCCGGAAACATTCTCTTTATGGGAAAGGTTTCAAATCCGGCAAATTAAAACAAAAAACCGTGCAGAGATAAAAGTTTGTAATCTTTAAACATCCCTTTCGGGAAAAAAGAATAAAAAATAATTTTTTCACGCAGGCCATGCAACTGCAAAATGCCATCCGGTGAAGGGTGATTGTTGAAATACTGCATTATAATAAACTCCGTCCTCTTCATAACTACAGGAACCACTACTACTGTTGAAAATCTCCTCCAAAGCTGTCTTTAATGATTTATTCCTGTCATATGCAGATATGCTCTGTGATATTTTTCCTTTCTCTGAATGAATGGCAAATTTTCCTTCATTGTCGATTGCGAAGAACAAAAACGGCTCCGGGATTTTTTCCCTTGTTTTATCGGTAAGTGCATCAAGATATAACGAAGCACCTAAAATTCCTTTTGTATTGCCCTTAATTATTACAGGAACTGCAACAATTCCTGTATTTTTTCCTGTCGAGTGGCTTACAACAACGTATCCGACCGACACATTGCCGGCAATTATATCCGGGAAATATGGCCGGCTTTTAAGACTTGCAGAGGTTAGGCCGTCGACAACAGTATAATATGACCCGTCAGGAAGTGCATACCATGTCCTTGCATCAGGCTGGTTTTTTTCAAGTGCTGCAAGAAGAGGGCTTATTTTTCCCCATTCGCCTGATTTTACCTCTGATGTTTCTCTAAGAACTTCATATGACAAAAGAACCGGCCTTATCATGCCGTCTGTATCAGAAATTATTGTATGAAGAGCCTGTTGTGCAACAGCAGCCGGGGAATCTGGGACACTCTCTTTTGATGTAGCAGTTATGTTGTATTTCTGCCTGATTTCATCGAAAGTGCCGTCCGCTTTTATCTCATCAAGTGCAGACTGCCAATCATCTACTAAAGAATCAGGAACGTCAGGACTAAAAGCGATATACATCTCAACAGTCCTGACCTGATATACCGGTGTAAATGTGAGCAGGTCCAGACCCTCCTCTTTTGCAATAGCCTCCGCGTTTGTACTGCTTCCAAGCCAGAGGCTGATTTCGCCTGAGATTAAGCTTTTTAGACATTCGGCATCGGTTCTGAAGACTTTTATATCTTCAAAATTGTTTTCCTTTAGGAACTGATTTCGTGAGTCGTCTTCTACGACACCTGTGGTGCCTGTTTTCTTTGCCACCTCAAGGCTTTTTATTGTAATGCCTGATTTGTTTGATGCATAAAGAGTGTAATCAAAATATGCAACAGGCCCTGCCCATTTGAATAAATTTTCGCGTTCATCAGTTCTTGCGGCTGAATAAAGCGCTACAAACGGCCCTTTTTGTGCAATTTCATAACCTCTTTTCCATGGCAGAATTTCAATTTCGGATGTCTGGTTTAGTTTTGCTAAAATTTCGTTTACAACATCAGTTGCCCATCCGGCCGCCCTGCCATCAGGTCCTTTATAGTTAAACGGCGGAAATTCTTCTGTTATTATTCTTAAATCTGAATCAATAGGCTTTTCCCCGGGAGAATTTTCCATTGCAGAATTTTTTTCAGTCAGATTTTCTGTGCTTCCGCATGCAACTAAAAAACCTGTTAAAAGCAACAATACAAAAACAGTGTATATAATTTTCTTCATCTTTCCCCCACCAATGATAAATTTTAAGTTATTTTCATCAGAATCTGATGTTTCATCAGAACCTGACGGTTTGATTCTGGACAAGTAGTAATGAATTCTGTATATATATTATAATCCCCACGTTTCATCTATCTTTAAAAACAGTCATTTTACAGATCTTTAATTAACATTTAGTCAGAGGTTACTTCTGCTAAAAACGTCCATGAAATTATATTTCATGCACGGTTTCATGTAAATTACGAAGTAAATTTCATGTAAAAATCGCTGTTATTTTTCAGCCGTTTTGCCATTGGCTTTGTCTTTTTTTTCATCGGATTTATAAGGATTAATACTGTAACTTATATAAGGATGGACAGGAGTGAAGAAGTTATGAGTTGTAAAATCGCTGTTGGCGATAATTCAGATTATCCGGGATCTGACTTTTATAAGAAGCTGAATCTTTATCAGAATGAAGCAGAGGAGATGATTAAAAGGGCAGGAGAAGATCTTTTGGTTTTGAAAAAAACGAAGTGGATGCCTAAATATTCATCGCTGATTCTTGTCCTTGCAATAATACTGAATCTTGTCCTTTTGTCTGTTTTTGCCTTTGAATATTTTATCTACTGGATAATGTGCTCGTTTATATTTCTGATGGTAAATCCGTTTTTGCTGATGCTTCCAACCGATTTTAAGGATTTAAGAAAGATTAAGGATTATGCTTTTAGCTTAAAAATTACCGAGAGAAAAAAAATAGAAGAGGAAAAGGCGCTTTTGGGAGAGAAAAAAGAGAAGGAGGCCTTAATTTCCAAAGAGAAGATAAAGGCAGTTTCACGCCAGAGAAAGTATCTTTATGAATTTGTATGGAATATTTTCTTCATCAACTGCCAGCCGCTTGCTCCCGGATTTTTCTTGCTTTTTATTCTTTCGTCAGTTTTTGCCTTTTCCGGATGGTTCTTTTCAGGTGATTTTGCAATTTTCCCTTCAGTTGCTGTGATAATACAGTCTGCGGCAATTATTATTTTTTATTTTGCAATTGTCCATGTTGAGCCATATTCAACCGGATTTTTCTCTAGGATGACGGCTCTTCGCTCAGGCTTTAAGGAGAGATACGGAAAAGGTAAAATTTCAGGGCTTAAGTTTTTACTTATTGCGGTAGTTTTGATTATAGTTGCAGGAATTTTATTTACAGCGGCTATTCTTCTTCCGGGCTTTACTTACAAGAGTTTCATGTCGGCTGAGGGGGATATTCAGATAAAAGCTGTTTCATTTTTGATTGTTTTTATATCACAGATGATTTTTGTAAGATTTTTTCAGGGTTTATACAGCCGAAGGCTTGTTGAGGATTATTTAGGCTCTGTTGTTAAAAATACAGGGGAGAGTATTATTCCGGCAATAGCTCAGCTTAAGGCTGAAATTGCGGAGTCCGGAACCGCCCATGATATTTCAGGTGATTTTAAAGAGAGACTTTTTGCACTCGATATGGAGATTTTTAAAATCAGGGCGGTTAGGATTGATTACAGGTCGCTTTTTGGCTTCTTTCCGGTCTGCATGGTAAATCCCAATGTATCTGTTCTGCCTGAAATTTTTGACAGGGCTGATGATAAGGTGTGATGGTTTTTTGAGGGTTTTATTAATTTAGGTATCTTCTAACTCTTTTTTTTCGGGCAGTGATTTTGCCGGATAATTTTTCGATTGGTTTATGCATCTCTAACTGTAATTAAAAATTACTATTGGTGTTTTTTGCAGGAATTGGGAGATTTTGAAATAAATGGCAGATATAAATTCGGCAGATATTGGATTTGAGCAGAAAATATGGAACGCCGCATGTGTCCTTCGTGGAAATATGGATGCATCAGAGTACAAACACGTTGTTTTAGGTCTTATTTTTTTAAAATACATCTCCGATAAGTTCGAACAGAAATATAAGTCGCTGTTAGAGGAAGGCGACGGGTTTGAAGAGGATAGAGATGAGTACCTTGCCGAAGGTGTATTTTTCGTTCCTCCTGAAGCCCGCTGGGATGAAATTGCAAAAAAAGCTCACACACCAGAGGTTGGAACGACAATTGATGATGCAATGCGGGCTATTGAGAAGGAGAACAAACGCTTAAAAGATATTCTTCCAAAGACATTTGCACGACCTGAGCTTGACAAGCGCCGGCTTGGCGAGGTTGTTGATCTGTTCACAAACATTCAGATGGCAGATCATGGCGACCACAAGGACATTCTCGGAAGGGCATATGAATACTGCCTTTCAAAGTTTGCCGAGCAGGAAGGAAAATTAGCCGGTGAATTTTATACTCCCGCCTGCGTTGTAAAAACAATTGTTGAAGTTTTACAACCCTGCCAGGGAAGAGTTTATGATCCCTGCTGTGGCAGCGGCGGGATGTTTGTTCAGTCTGCACATTTTATCGAGAATCATCGCGGGAATATCAATAATATCTCTGTCTACGGTCAGGATTCAAACCCGACTACCTGGAAGATGGCCCAGATGAACCTTGCAATCCGTGGTATTGAGGCAGATCTTGGAAAGTTCAGCGCTGATACTTTTTACAACGATCTTCACCCGACACTAAAAGCCGATTTCATCATGGCAAATCCGCCTTTCAACCTCTCAAACTGGGGGGCGGATAAGCTTTCTGATGACGCACGCTGGAAATATGGTATTCCGCCTTCGGGAAATGCCAACTTCGCATGGATGCAGCATATGATCTATCATCTTTCTCCTAAGGGAAGGCTTGGTCTTGTTCTTGCAAACGGTTCTTTGTCTTCGCAGTCAGGAGGAGAAGGAGGGATAAGGAAGAATATCGTCGAGGATGATCTTGTCGAGTGTATCGTTGCAATGCCTCCGCAGCTTTTCTATACAACACAGATTCCGGTCTCTTTGTGGTTTATCAACAAGGACAAAAAACAGACAGGAAAAACGGTTTTCATTGACGCCAGAAATATGGGGACGATGCGAACGAGAAAACTTCGTGAGCTGACTCAGGAGGAGATTGAGCTTATCGGAAAGACTGTTTCTCAGTTTGAGGCCGGAACTCTTGAAGATGTCAAAGGATTTTGTGCTGTTGTTTCAACGGATGACATCGCAAAGCATGATTACATCTTAACACCGGGAAGATACGTGGGGATTGCGGATGTAGAAGACGACGGCGAGCCGTTTGAGGAGAAGATGGAGCGGCTTACAGGGGAGCTTTCAGAACTGTTTGGAAAAAGCCGTGATGCCGAAGAGGAGATTCGCCGGCAGATGAAGAGTGTTGGTTTTGAGGTTTAGATATATGGGGGATTTTTCATTTGATGTACTTGTCGGGTCTATTCGTGATGTTGACTCGCGTTTTGTCTCATCTGCTGTTAAGGCTGTTAATGTGAGTCTTACTCTTCGCAACTGGTGCATCGGTGCGTATATATCGGAATTTGAACTGCATGGCTCAAATCGTGCAGGCTATGGGGACAAACTACTTTTGAATCTTTCAAAGGAGCTGAAGAATACCGGTCTTAAGAATTGCGGGAAGAGAGAGCTCTCAAGATATGTCCTGTTTTACAGTCGTTACTCTGATGTTGGCTCACTTTTGCCTGAGGCTATAAGAGAACAATATCTGTCAGTATGCTCTCCGTCAGATAGTGATGAAAACCATTTTATATCAGGAATTGAGGGTACACTGTCCCCCCAATTCAGAACACCACCTGAAAAACTGATTACCTCGCTTTCATTTTCTCATATTTCAGAGATTATGGAGATTGACGATCCATTAAAACGCCTTTTTTATGAGATTGAATGCATCAAAGGCTGCTGGTCAGTTCGTGAGTTAAAACGGCAGATAGGTTCACTTTATTATGAGCGTTCGGGACTTTCAGAGAACAAAGAGGCTTTAAGCCGTATTGCAAACGAAGGAGCAGAGATATCATCTCCTGTAATGGCTATCCGCGATCCTTATGTCTTTGAATTTTTAGGTCTTAAACCGGCTGAGGTCATGGACGAGTCAGAGTTTGAATCAGCCCTTCTTGATAAGCTTGAATCATTTCTCCTTGAACTTGGACGGGGGTTTTGTTTTGAGTCCCGCCAGAAGCGTATTCTGATTGGAGATGAGTATTTTTTTGTTGATCTTGTCTTTTATCATCGGATTTTAAAGTGCCATATTCTTGTTGAGCTTAAAACAGAGCGGATGAGCCATGAGGCGGTCGGTCAGCTCAATACTTATCTTAACTGGTTTAAGACAAATGAACTCTGCGAGGGCGACAATCCGCCGGTTGGAATTTTACTCTGCACTGAGAAGAATGACGAGCTTGTACGTTACGCAACGGCAGGGATGGCAAACGATCTTTTTGTTTCAAAATATGAGGTAGTTCTTCCTTCAACCAACGAACTGGAGAAGTTTGTTGAGGAAGAAATGAAACTGCTAAAGGGTCAGGGTGGTGAGCAGAGATGATTGTTCAGATATTGTCATCTGACCGGGGAGTTTTCCGGTCTTTTTGCAAAGAGCAGGAAGGCAGAGGAAGAAATAAGGAAGAACCTGCGGAGTCTTGGTTATGAGTGAACGCAGGAATCTGCCGGATGATTATTCCGGATTTTTATCAGATCTGAAGACACGCATCCGTGAGGCACGGGTAAAGGCCGCCCTTTCAGTTAACCGTGAGCTCATTCTTCTGTACTGGAGTATCGGCAGGGATATTCTAAGGCGGCAGGAAGAGGAAGGCTGGGGTGCGAAGGTTATTGACCGCCTGTCTGCCGATCTTAAGAAGGAATTTCCGGATATGAAAGGACTTTCTTCCCGGAATCTGAAGTATATGCGTTCTTTTGCCAGGGCATGGCCTGAAGAGAATTTCGTGCAGCAGGCCGCTGCACAAATTACATGGTACCATAATGTAACACTGCTTGACAAATACGGCGGGATTAAGAAAGTTTTTGAATAAATTGATCTGGTAGTTGATAGAGATATGACAATGGATGAATATAGCAGAATTCTGACAAAAAAGGAAATGAGAATGGCTTCATCTGAAAATTCAAATCAAAGCCTTTTATCGGTTTTCATTAGTTACAGCGTTGCAGATAGAGGGAAAGTTGAATCTGTAGTAAATAATCTCAGGGCTATTCAGGAAGTTCGTATTTTTTTTGCAGATTATAGCATCGGTCCGGGAGATATCATAAATCAAAAGATTATTAATGCAATTACTCAGTGCAATGTTTTTCTGGTTTTTTACAGCAGGAATTCAATTAATTCCGTATATGTTCAGCAAGAGATTGGGGCAGCACTTGCTACCGGAAAAATCCCTGTTCCAATATTGCTCGATGACATAAAACCCTCAGGTATGATTGCAAACAATATCCATTATCTCGATTTTTCAGATGAGAATAAAAAATACCAGGAATATAATAAACTGCATCAGTTTTTAGTAAATCTGATTCAACTGAAGATTACTGAGAGGAACAACAACATTCTCGGAGCTTTATTGTTATTGGGTATCGGGTATCTTGCATTAAAATCTGATGAAGATAACAGGTATGATTATTAAAGGAGGGTTAAGATGGATTATTCGGTTTTGTTCTTTTTTTGTGTAATATTTGCCTTTGTTGGGTTCATTACAACGAAGATTTGGGGAATTGATATTTACAAAATATATTCTGATATCGGTTCGTTTATTGTGTTAGTGCCATTATTAGCGTTGATATTTTACCGACCTGAATCTGCAAAAGAAAGTGTTGATTTACTATCAGGAGCGATGACTTCCTTTGCCAGTGCCCTTCCGGGAATAATTATCGGAGATGTCGCGGGATCATTGGTTGCTGAGTTTACGGAGTTTTTTAGATGAATATAAAATATGAAGTAGTTCTTCCTTCAACTACAGAACTTGAGAAAATTGTTGAGGATAAGTTCAGGCTACTTCGGGGAGAGGATAATGCGGGGTTTACAGAATGAAAAATCTATATGATACTTTTTATCTGAAAGAAATTGGTGATAATTTTTCAATGGGACCTTTTGGTTCAGACATTAAAAGCTCAAATTTTGTTAAATCAGGAATTCCAGTTATTCGTGGAGGAAATCTTGTTGATTGTAAATTCCATGATGAAGGATTTGTTTTTCTCACTGATGAAAAAGCAGATGAATTGAAAAATTCAAATGCGTTTCCAGGTGATATTGTTTTCACACATAGAGGTACCTTGGGGCAGGTTGCAATAATCCCTAAGGATGTAAAATATTCACGTTATGTTATCTCTCAGAGTCAAATGAAGATGTCTTGTAACCCTGAAAAAGCTAATCCTATGTATGTTTATTATTATTTTATTTCTCCATTTGGTCAACATGAGCTTCTTAAAAATACTTCTACAACAGGTGTTCCAGCAATTAGTCGTCCTTTAACATCCTTAAAATCTATGAGAATATCACTTCCCTCTTTACAAATTCAGAATAAAATTGTTAAAATCCTCTCCTCCCTCGACGACAAAATCGAACTAAACACCCGCATGAACGAAGTGCTTGAAGAGATTGCCCGTGCCCTCTTTCACAGGTGGTTTGTGGAGTTTGAGTTTCCGGACGCTGAGGGCAGGCCGTATAAATCATCCGGTGGGAAGATGATTGAGTCTGAGATGGGGCTTGTGCCGGAGGGTTGGAGTGTTGGGACAATTGGAGATGTAGTGAAAATTTTAGGTGGAAGTACGCCTAATACAAAGAATCCTAAATATTGGAAAAATGGTAAAAATCCCTTTTGCACTCCTAAAGATCTCTCAAATCTAAATTCAACATTATTATTAGATACTGAACGGCACATTACAGACGAGGGAGTACAGAGTATTAGCTCTAAACAGTTGCCGATAGGGACACTTCTTTTATCTTCTCGTGCTCCAGTAGGTTATCTCGCCATCTCTTTAATACCTGTTTCTGTAAATCAAGGGTTTATTGCCTTAGTTTGTGATGAAGATATTTCCAATATCTATCTATTACAATGGCTACGTGAAAATATGGAAATAGTTAAAGGAAGGGCAAATGGGAGTACTTTCCAAGAAATCAACAAGAGAAATTTCCGAAATATTGGTTTTTTGATCCCATTAAAAGTAATTTTGAATTGTTATGATTCCATAGTTAATCCCATTTATAAGAAAATTGAAAATCTAACCAAAGAAACAGAAAATCTGAAAGATATTCGTGATGCCCTTCTACCTAAACTAATGAACGGAGAGATCGAGGTATAAAAGATAATTAGTCGCAATCAATCCATTCAATACTCACAAAACTCCTCAATCTCATTATTGATATAGCAAAATGACTGCGGAGGAGTGAAATTCTCATAGTGAAGTTTTGGGTCAATCGGGTTTTTGAATTGTGTGAATTCGTCAATCTCTATTGCAAATCCTTTTGATTTCCCTTTGAAATAATTGAAAAATTCTGATTCGATAAGTCCGGATTTGTCCTTAACGGTGTCCCATAAATTATCCGGGTGGTCTTCTAAAATATCTGCAATTGTGAATTTGCCGATTATCTTTTTTACAGGATGGCTTGAATAAATATAAACCGAATCTACGGACTTATTTTTGAATATTGATTTTCTAAATTCATATTTTTTAGATCCTTCAATAATCTTTGATGTATATAATGGTTTAATGGACAGTAAAACATTCATTGATCTCACCAAGCTTCTTGAATTTTATAAATTTTTTATCGTCTATTTGTTGTATAGATTGAGGATGACTTTTCAAAATTTCAGAATTTATTAACTCAGATAATTTTACAGGATTCTTTATATTAAGATGGTGCCTGAAAAGAATTATAGTAAGCGGTTTTTGAGATGATTCAATTTCATTTTTGGAATAAACACTTCTTTTACCGATAATTTTCTGTATTTCCTCAGAATCACTTAAAGAATAAAAGACATCGTCAATTATTCCAAGAGATGTAATTGCTTTTAGATCACCTGACCTGTAGAAAAGAATAATATCTCCCAGATTTAGCTTTTGTATTCCGCTATTTGTGAGATATGCTTTCTTTATAGTATTTCCCTCAACTATGAACTCTCCTTCTATTTCCGTGATTGTTGCCTGTCTGTTCCCGGCAATATAGAAATCCGTGAATAAGCGATTGTGATATTCCGGCCTGATAGGAATAACAAATTTTCCAACCTTATCTCCGTCATAAAAGGAAGGATAAAAATCTTCTGAGATTTCAAGGGGTGTAAGTTTTTTAGATTCTTCAGCAGCAGGATGTAATTTTTTTATGAAAACATCTTCATTTTTATTTTGAGGGATTATTCCGGCATGTTTAAACCCAAATTGTGATATTAACAAGACCAGTTTGTCTTCTGCTTCTGTAAAATGTGTAAGATATATTTCAGAAAGATTATTTTCTGCTGCAATTTTAAATGCAGTTTTCAATAGCAATTCACCAATCTTGTGTCCTTCGTGTGATACTTTTAATGTTGCAATTTTTAAGCGTTTTTGAGAAGGATATGGTGGGATTGAGGCAATTGGCTCTTCTTCAAATTTATATATCATTATTGCGCCTAATTTCCCGTCACTTTTTTTGCTATAGAAACATTCCCTCCCCTGTTGTGCAATTTTAGTAAACCACTTATTAAATTCATAATCCTTCTTTAAACTATCAAAAAGTGGATCATTAATATCAAGATCACTAACATAACCTTTCAACAAAGGAATTGGTTTAGAAATCTCAAATGTTGAAGGCAAATCTTTCTTAAAATATTCAATGGCTTCATCCGGATAAAGAACTCTTTCAGATATATCTATTTTTTGAGCTTTAGAATGAATTTTGAAATCATTTGTTATTAAAAATCCTACTGCATTTTTGTATACGGAATATAAGATCAGGTTATCGATCTTGTCGTTAATTCGCTTTGGCTCTCCAATTTTTTGAAAAAAATCATCTTTCTCATTAGGAATTGGAGCATTTTGAAGAATCGGATATGCTTTAACTTTTGAAAGAATTTTTTCTTTTCTCTTTTGATCCTTGTCTCTATTAATATCATCCAATGAACCGGGATGAAGTAATACATCAGTATGAGTTTGACTAAGAATTTTCATTAGATTACTGATGTCCGGAGAAACATTTGTGTCATCTTCACGATAAATGAAAATATTTGTATCCAATAAAACCCGCATTGCCCTTCACAATCCTAATAATTATAAATATCTCTATTACAATGAAATTTCATGTAAATATAAACCTTTTCTGAGTAGTGTGGAAGTAAAAAATTTAAAATATCCATAATCATGATTCAGTTTGAATTTTATTTTCATAAATCTGGTGTGAAATCTCTCAAAAATACCAAAAACAAAAACACATACCATTTATAATAATTAAAAACATTCTATAAAATAATAAAGCGTGGGAATTTTAGAAATGTCAGCGGATTTGCAGAGTAGTCGTCTAAAAAAAATAAGTGAGGCAAAACTCTGTGAATACCCGGGGACTGACAAACTCATAGAAAAAGTAACCTTTGAAGCTGACTCCTTAGAAGTGAAGCCCGGGACTCTTAAAGGTGAAGCTTCTATCACTAAACATGAAGCTGACTCCTTAAAGGGGAAGTATGGGACTCTTAAACATGAAGCTTACTCTTTAAAGGGGAAGTATGGGACTCTTAAAGGTGAAGCTTCTATCACTAAACATGAAGCTGACTCCTTAAAAGGGAAGTCTGGGACTCTTAAACATGAAGTTTCCATCACTAAACATGAAGCTGGACCCTTAGAAGTGAAGCCTGATGCTCTTAGAAGTGAAGCTGACTCTTTAGAAGTGAAGTCTGACACTCTTAGAAGTGAAGCTTTAACTGAAAGAGATTTATTATTGTCATCATTATCTGAAGAAACCAAAATGGCACTTTTAAAATTGGGAAAACGAACCCGGCCGGAGATAATGAAAGATTTAATTCGTGAAATCTGTTCTCAGAAAGATTTTACATTAGATGAACTTTGTATCATATTAGGAAGAAAAAACAGTAAAACACTATATGATAATTATATCAAAAAACTGTTAAACGAAAAAAAGCTGATTAAAACGAATCCTGATAAACCAACATCCCCTAATCAGAAATATAAAACAGTCCTCTCCCAAAAGGAGAAATCCTAATGACATTCACCGAAGCCAACTTTGAAAATTCAATAATTGAAATTTTTAAAGACAGCCTCGGCTATAAATATCAATACGGGCCTGACATAATCCGGGACTATCATAACCCCATGTATGAAGAGCAGCTCCTCTCTTCCCTTAAAACAACCAACCAAAATCTTCCTGAAGATGCCATAAAAGAAGCCGTCTTCAAACTAAAAAACATAGAAACAGGAACATTAATTCAGAAAAATTTCATCTTCACCGACTATCTCCAAAACGGAATCCCGGTTAATTATTATGACGGAAGAGAAGAACGCTCAACTCTTGTTTATCTGATTGATTACAATAATCCTGATAAAAACACCTTCCAAGTCATAAACCAGTGGACTGTCATTGACGAAGTTGAAAAACGCCCTGACATTGTTATATTTGTAAACGGACTTCCGCTCGTTGTCATCGAACTTAAATCCCCTTCAAGAGAAGAGACCGATGTATCACAGGCTTACAGACAGCTTAGAAATTATCTCTACGACATCCCCTCTCTTTTTGTCTACAACGCATTCTGCGTCATGAGCGATCAGGCCACATCAAAAGCAGGCACAATAACTGCTGATGAAGACCGATACATGGAGTGGAAGAGTGTTGACGGAAGCTATGAAAACACTCAGTATGCAGCATTCGACGTTCTCTTCGAAGGAATATTTGATAAAACACGATTCTTAGACATCCTCAAAAACTTCATCTGCTTCTCAAAGGAAATTCCAAACGACAAAAAAATACTATCAGCATACCACCAGTATTTCGCAGTCAAAAAAGCACTACTGTCAACAAAAGAGGCATCTGTGACAGATGGAAAAGGCGGAGTATTCTGGCATACGCAGGGAAGCGGAAAGTCTTTATCAATGGTATTTTATGCAAAACAGCTCCAGGAGACGCTTGACAGCCCGACAATTGTTGTAATAACAGACAGAAACGATCTTGACGGCCAGCTCTTCAGTCAGTTTTCAGCATGCAGAGATTACCTCCGGCAGACTCCCCTTCAGGCCGAAAGCAGAGAGGATCTTAAAAAACTCATAAAAAACAGGGAGGTAAACGGCATAATTTTTACAACGATGCAGAAGTTTGAAGAATATGACGAGCCTCTCTCAGAAAGAAGAAATATCGTTGTAATCGCAGACGAAGCCCACCGGAGTCAGTACGGGCTTGAGGAAAAGGTTTCAGAGAAGGGAAAAGTCAGGATTGGAACTGCACGAAAAGTCAGAAACAGTCTTCCGAATGCAACATATATCGGATTTACAGGAACCCCGGTTTCTCTTGAAGACAGAAACACACGGGAGATATTTGGCAGTTACATCGACATATACGACATGACACAGTCCGTACAGGACAAAGCAACTGTTCCAATATTCTACGAAAGCCGTGTTATATCACTAAACCTCAACGAAAAAATTCTTTCAGATATAGATGAAGAGTATGACTGCGTTGCAGAAGAAGCTGAAGAATATCTTGTTGAAAAAAGCAAGCATGAACTCGGACAGCTCGAAAGCATACTTGGCGCTCCTGAAACGATCACATCTCTAGTTGAGGATATCATAAGCCACTACGAAAAATACCGGCAGTATGAGCAGACCGGAAAAGCAATGATAGTAGCCTATTCAAGGCCAATTGCGATGAAAATCTACAAAAAAATTCTTGAACTTCGCCCGTTATGGAATGAAAAGCTTGGGGTTGTCATGACATCCGACAACAACGATCCTGAAGAATGGCGGGAGATAATCGGCAACAAAAAACACAAAGAGATGATGGCTGCAAAATTCAAGGACAACGACAACCCCTTAAAAATCGCAATCGTTGTTGACATGTGGCTTACAGGATTTGACGTTCCATCCCTTTGCACAATGTATGTCTACAAACCAATGAGCGGGCATAATTTAATGCAGGCAATCGCCCGTGTAAACCGCGTCTACAAAGACAAGCAGGGCGGACTCATTGTTGATTATGTCGGAATTGCCGGTGCACTTAAACGTGCAATGAAAGATTACACAAGCCGCGATCTTAAAAACTACAAAAATCCTGATATCACAAAAACAGCCTATCCCAAATTCCTTGAAAAAACAGAGGTCTGCCGTGACTTATTTTACGGCTATGACTATTCCGGATTTGAAGGCGGTACAGACTTAAACCGTGCCAGATTAATAAGCGGCGGAGTCAACTTCTTAACTTTACCCTCAAAAGCGGAAGCAAAAAAGTCATTTATCAAAGAATCCCTCCTTCTTCGTCATGCAATGTCTCTTTGTAAAAGTATGCTTAATCAAAGCCAGAGATTTGAAGCGGCATATTTTGAAGCAGTAAGAACACTTCTGACAAGAATTGAAGGAAAAGGAAAACTATCCCTAAAAGAGATAAACGACAGGATAAACGAACTATTAAAGCAGAGCATAAAAAGCGAAGGTGTGATAAATCTCTTCTCTGATGTGCAGGAAAAATACTCTCTTTTTGACTCTGCATTTCTTGCTGACATTGCCAGGATGAAAGAGAAAAATCTTGCAGTAGAGATGCTAAAAAAACTGCTTGCAGAACAGGTGAGGGTTTATTCCGGAACAAATGTTGTCAAATCAGAAAAATTTTCAAAACTCCTAAAAGATGCAATGAACAGCTACATAAACGGCATGATTACAAACGAGCAGGTGATAGAAGAGCTGCTTAAAATTGCAGAAGATATGGCACAGGCTCAAAAGGAAGGTGAAAAGCTTGGTCTTACAACTGAAGAGATGGCATTTTATGATGCCTTAACAAAGCCCGAGACTGTAAAGGATTTTTATGAAAACGAAGAGCTTATCAAAATTACAAAAGAGTTAGCTGATCTTTTGCGCAGCAACAAAACAATCGACTGGCAGAAAAAAGAGACTGCAAGGGCAGGAATGAGAAGGCTTGTCAAGCGTCTTTTAAAAAAGCATAAATATCCTCCTGAAGGTATGGAGGATGCAGTAACAACAGTTATTGCACAATGCGAGATGTGGACTGAAAATACTGAAATGGCTGACTAAAAAAAACCTGCAAAGAAAACTTCCATGTAAAACCAAATCCCAAATTTCTGACAAACATATAACAATACCAAAATCAGAGTAATTTTCAGGAGAGTTTTATCAGTGTCTGAAGAAGAATCCACAAAAATAGAATGGGAGAGGCAGATTCCTCTCTTTTCAAACTACGTTGTTTTAAAACAGCTTTCAGTCGCAATTTTGATTTCGGCATTTTTGGTAATGATGCTTTTAATAGTGCTTGACCCGGAGATGATATTTGATGCATTCATGGTCTTTTTGCTCCTTGTTGGAATTTTAGGCGTTTTGGCAGTAATTGCAATGGCACTTATTCAGGGTGCAACAAGAGGCGGACTAAAAGCAGGTTTTACTCTTAATGACTCCGGAATGCACTATGAGGCAAAAAAACACTCAAAATCCCTAAACAGGCTTACAGCAATTGGCGGAGTTTTGGCAGGCTCACCCGCACTTCTTGGCGGAAGCATGATTAATATCTCCCGTGAATCAGAGTTTATGTCATGGGACGAGGTTAAAAAAATCACAGCCTATGACTCACAAAAAACAATTGTCGCTTACAGAAAGTCACTGATAAGCCCGATGGGGCTTTTTTGCACTGATGAAAACTACGATACTGCAAAGGAATACATAAAAAAACATCTTCCAAAAGGTGTCAGTCTTAAAAGAAAATAGGATTTATTGAGAGGATCAATTAACAGGATTGGTATTTAATATTAATTTGAAGAATTTATCTAAAGGAGTATTATACAGGATTAATTTACATGATTTATTTATATGAATAATTTTTCAAATTAGCTAAACAGTTCAATCCGGCTCATCTCTTTATACACGGCAGATTTTAGAAAAAAATACAACCTGAATTATAATCCCAAAAATTTTTGTTCTATGAGAATATTTATTAAAAAAGCGCCCGATAAATACTAAAAGTGAATTTGACCTGGGATATAAGAGCTGATAAAAAGACTGCATCCGGACTGATAGCAATAATGACAATTATGTGTATTGTCATAAGCCTTTTATCTCTCTCATCAGGATTTTACATTATTTTCCAAAACTTATTCTACATCCCAATTATTCTTTCATGTCTGTTCTATCTCAGGCGGGGATTTCTGTTCTCTTTAATCCTCTCATTTTTCTATTTAGGCCTTCTGCTTGGCTTTGCAGGTTTTGCTGAGTTTGAATATGGAATTGCCAGAGTAGTTCTTTTCATCGCAATTGCGGCTATCACAACAATTCTCTCCGAAAAAGCGACAGAAGCAAAAGAAAAAGTCCGTGAGAAAAACGAGGAACTAAAGGCTCTAAATGAAAAACTAAAAATAAGCCGTGACCGCTATCACACACTTTTTGAAAGCTCAGGCGATTTGATGTTTCTTCACAAAGTGGATGAAAATGGCATGCCCGGACGTTTTATTGAAGTAAACAAAAGTGCATGCGAACATTTAGGCTACAGCCGCGAAGAGCTTCTACGGATGACTGTTATTGATATCGCCGGGGAAAAAGGGAAAAATGAGGCAAAAGAGCAGATTAAAATTCTTTTAAACAAAGGCGATCATAAATTTGAATCAACACAGCTTAGAAAAGACGGAACTGAGTATCCGGTAGAGGTCAACTGCCATCTTATAAAAACAGAGTCAAACGGCGATTTAGCCCTCTCGGTAGCAAGGGATATAACAGAGAGAAAAGAGATGGAAGATGCTCTTTTAAGATCAGAGGAAAAATACCGAAATCTCTCCGATAATGCACCTGTTGGAATAATCACCTGCGACAGGCAGGGAACAATTACTTATGTAAACGACAAGGTGGTCAGTATGCTTGGTTCTCCATCGGCAGAAAAAACAATGGAGATTAATCTGCTGGACACTCCTAACATTATAAAATCCGGATTTTCACAAATTCTAAAGGACATTATAGAAAACGGCAAACATTATCCTGAACTTGAAATCAATTATAAATCGTTGTGGGGAGAGGAATTATATATCAGGGCTCATGCCATTCCTCTGACAGAAGAAGGAATAAATGTTGGTGCAATGCTGATTCTGGATGATATAACCAGACGAAAAGAGACAGAATCACTCCTTGAAAGAATCCAGTTCGCATTCGATCATTCACCTGATGAGATATATTTTGTAAACCGTGAGGGTCTGATAATATATGCTAATGTTCAGGCATGCGAAAAATTTGGAATAGAAAAAAGTTCTGATATAAATAAAACCATATTTGACATCAATCCTATGTTTACGCCCAAAATGTGGGATGCACTCTGGTCAAAACTTATGAAAGAGGATTATGTCCGTCTCGAATCAGTACATACTGATACAAACGGGGTCAGCTACCCTGTTGATATCATAAAGAATCTGATCTCCTTTGAGGGTGAGGACTACTCATGCACTATTGCACGTGATATTACTGAGAGCAAAAAATCCAAAGAGGCGTTAAAGAAGAGCGAAGGAGAGCTTCGTACACTTATTCAGACAATTCCGGATTTAATCTTCCTAAAAGACATAAATGGTGTCTATCTTGCATGCAATAAAATGTTTGAGCGCTTCTTTGGCGCGAAAGAAATCGAAATAACCGGAAAAACAGATTATGATTTTTTAGACAAAGAACTCGCCGACTTCTTCCGTAAAAAAGACACAGAAGCCGTTGAAATGGGTTCACCTTCAGTAAATGAGGAGTGGATAACATTCGCCGATGACGGCAGGCGTGCATGCTTAGAGACCATTAAAACTCCTGTATATGATTCAGATGGAATTTTAACCGGTGTTTTGGGAATAGGGCGTGATATTACAGACAGGAAAAATTCAGAGGATGCAATAAAAGAGATTAACAGAAAGCTCAATCTCTTATCAAGCATCACACGCCATGATATACTAAACCAGATAACTGTCGCATCAGGCTATCTTGAGATAATAAAGATGGATGGTGAAATACCAAAGGGAACAAAGACAGAAGAGTACATTGGAAAGGTCTCAGGTGCGGTTGATACTATAAAAAGGCAAATCTCTTTCACCGGATATTACAAAGAGCTTGGAGAGAATCTGCCGCAATGGTTTGATCTGGGAGATACTATAAAATCAGTTGCAAAGACCTCGTCTTTTGAAGAAATTGAGATTCATGACGAAATTCAGGGTATCGGGATTTTTGCAGATCCGCTCTTTGAAAAGGTCATATACAATCTTATTGACAATGCTGTGAAGCACGGCGAAACTATCACTAAAATTACATTTCACTCAGAAGTAAGGCCTAAAGAACTCATTATATTCTGTGAGGATGACGGTGTTGGAGTATCAGAGGATGTAAAGGAAAAGATTTTCCGCCGCGAACATTACAAAAATTCAGGTCTTGGACTTTTCCTTTCAAGAGAGATTCTGGCAATAACAGGCCTTACAATAAAAGAGACAGGAAAAGAAGGTGAAGGTGCAAGATTTGAAATTCATGTTCCGGAAGGAATGTTCAGATTAAAATCTGAGAACTAAATTTTACCATGAAAACGTTCATGAACGTTTTTAAAAAAACCCGGGGTTTTTCCTGAATGGCAACACATAGATTTTTTAACTTTTAAGTACAACTAATATGAAGAGATTCAGACTGCTTATTTAGTAAACAGCCTGATATTTTTTGCAGGTTTAACCTGTTCAATTGCGGCCATAGCAACGGGGCAACACCCGGACTCATTCCGAACCCGGCAGTTAAGCCCGTTTACGTCAGATGCGGTACTGAGATACGCGAGTTCTCGGAAAACATCTAACGCTGCAATTGTTTCTAAAGAAAATTACTGTTCCGATAGATTTTGCTTATTTTTTGAAAGTTACTTCGTAACTTACATGAAAAGTTGGATGAAATATAATTTTATGGACGTTTTTATGCCATTTGTCTCTTTTATGCTTTCTGTGCCTGACGCTGTAATTTATGATTTTTAACATTTTGTAGCTTAAACAGAGGAGCTTTCTTTTATATGAAGAAGTCATGAGATATATTTTTATATGATTGTTGGAAACAAGTTTCTCCTGTGATCTTTTCCAAATCAAAATCGAATATTTAGAGATTATTTTTCAAAAAGAACTTAAAATTATGCCATCTTTGTTAAGCTTTTTCATATACAAACTATAGAAATTACAATAGGATTATATAGAATAATGTCCTAGTTAAACAAAAAAGAAGTGTTGCAATATTTCCCGTGGCAAATTTCATTGATAACAGTCTTTTATGATTCAGTGAATCGTCCGGTAAAACACAAAAACAGATGAATAGAAGGTCTTTACTGCAACTTTCAGTGCCGGTTTAAAACAAAAGCCGAAGGAATCCGCAGATTTAAGTCAGAATTTAACAGACAAAGGTATCATAAAAATTTCTCAGATGCCAAAATCTTATTCCAAAATTCCGGCACAGTTTCAGCACTGCAGAAGAGACAAAGTAAGAAAAAAGCTTAAAAAAAGCATCTCTTTGAATGGGAGGAACATAAATGAATGATAATTATCGAAAAAAAGGCCCTAAAATTTTGACAAGAACTGCCGAGATTACCAGTCTGCCGGAGAATGAAATTGAGGGGGTCAGAAAAACCGAACAGCAATTTTCTTTTCGCTCAAACGAGTATTATCTCTCACTTATTGACTGGAGTGATGAAAATGATCCAATCCGCCGGATTATAATTCCGTCAGTCGACGAGCTTGACGAAAGAGGAGAATTTGATCCCTCAGCAGAATCTGCAAACATCGTTGTAAAAGGCATACAGCACAAATACAGCCCTACGGCACTTATGATTGTAAGTGAAGTCTGCGGGGGTGTCTGCCGGTACTGCTTTAGAAAGAGAATATTCCTTGATACTGAATCAGAAATAGTAGAGGACAACCACGAAGCCCTGGATTATATAAGAAACAATCCTCAGATATCCAATGTCTTATTAACAGGCGGCGATCCACTGATGCTTAAAACAAAACAGCTTGAGCATATAATTGAGCAGTTAAGAGAGATTGAGCATGTAAAAATTATAAGGATTGGAACCAGAATGCCGGCTTTTAACCCTTACCGTATCCTAAATGATCCGTCTTTTATTGATATGATTAGAAAATACAGCACAAAGGATAAACGGATTTACATGATGACCCATTTCTCTCATGTAAATGAGTTAACAGATGTGGCGCTTGATGCCGTATCAGAACTTATCAGTGCAGGTGCAGTTTTTTCAAACCAGACTCCGATTTTAAGAGGAGTAAATGACAATCCTGAATCATTGGCAAAGCTCTTAAACAAACTGGCCGAAGCCGGAGTTACTCCGTATTATGTGTTCCAGTGCAGGCCGACAAAGGGTAATTTCAAATTTTCTGTCCCGGTTGAAGAGGCGCTTTCGATAATAGAAGAGGCAAAGATGCACTGTTCCGGACTTGCAAAGAGAGTCAGATACATAATGTCTCATAAAACCGGAAAGATTGAGATTCTTGGAAAGGATGAGAAATTCACATACATGAAGTATCACCAGGCGGCAGATATCAACGATTATAAAAAATTCATGGTCTTTAATAAAAATCCAAAAGCACAGTGGCTTGAGGACTACAAAGAGCCTGCAAGTGTATCTAAGATGATTTGAAAAATATCACGAAACTTTTTTTAAATTTATTTTGATCTGATTTAATCACAAAAATAAGAACTTTTGCCAAATGTTTATCCAAAGCATCAGTATCTTTGATTTTAGTATATACAAATTATATTCTCTATGAATTATATTTGCAAATAAAATCTATATAACCAGACATATAGTTACTTTTTAATAACATAATGTAAAACATACTATACGGGGTGAAGCAAATGATAACATTTCTCTTAACTGAAAAGAGAAATCGCTGATCCCCGATTAATCTCTCTTAACCGGAGGGAAAAGTATCATGATATTTGTTCATGAAAAAAATTCATGAAACATTTATTCATGTAAAGTGAGGGCTTTAAAATAAAACAAGAGTGGGAAAAATCGCCCCCCCGCGAAACATCCGTGAAAAATCTAAACATACCGGAATTTATTATTTTCGGGAAATTATGTCCATGAAAATAAGAATCTGATTTTTTACATAGGAAAAACGTTCATGAAATCTATATTTCATGCAACTTTTCAAATGTAAAATTGAGCTCCACACAAAAAAATTGACCAGACCAAAAAGAAAATTAAGTAAAATTCCGCACAGAAAAAAAGATTAAACGATTAAGAACTTGCAGGATATATAGGAAATTTTAGCATTCTATGGGAAGAGAAAGCCTGTAATTTTTTTTCATCAGCCAAATCGTAACCAAAAAAAACAGCCTGATGATTAAAATTTATTGCCAAAATTGTAAAAATTGCGGCAAAAACCCATATATCCTGTTTTCAGATAAAAAAATCAGACTCTGATTTATATTCTTCATGTATATGATGTAAAAATGCTCAAATGAACGCTTTACACCAATTTATCCGGAATTTTATCTAAATTTGTTCATGAGATTATACTTCATTTAACTCTTCATGTAAGTTGCGAAGGAGGCTTCATGCAAAAATCTGATTTGGGCCGGCTGTCAGTTTAAAAAAAAAAGATCCGGCATTTATCAGAACTGATATGATTAGCTTTTGAAGTTTCAAATCATGTTAAAAAAAACGTAAATAGAAATTAAAGCTTAAAATGCCGGTATTCATCACTGCCGGTAAAAATTAAAGAACTATACAGGATACATCTATGAAGCTAAATTTAAGGCATATATTTATCATGCTGATAATTATTGTATCAGCAGTACAGGTAGTGTCTGCAGAAGATGATACATCATCTTCCAGTACAACGTCAGGAACAGCATATTCATACATATCAGTAACATCGGTAGAACAAGACCCGGAAGTCTTAATGTACGGTGATACAGGAACTATCACAGTTACCATAAAAAACACCGGTAGTGAGAGTGTTTCGATAAAAAGAGCCGAACTATACACAAAAGATTTGAATGTCCTAAATGATGATGCATATGATACAGTCGGATATATCGGCGCCGGAAACGAGATGCAGTTCACCTTTACTGTAAAAGCAACCTCGCCGGACGGGATATATTACCCAAGATTTTATCTGGATTTTACAGGCTCAAACAGCTTAAGCTACAGCATTCCTGTAAAGATTGGCAGTACAGGACTTTCAATATCCCTAACAGACGCTCCTGAATACTATCAGGAAGGAAAAAGTGACAAAATAACTCTGACTATTGGAAATCCAAGGGAAAACGGGGTTTCCGGCGTTAGCGTATGTGTTAAGGGAGATGGGATAACATCGACACAATCAAGCCATTTCATAGGTTCTCTTGATGCAGACTCTTCATCAGTTGTATCATTTGATGTAACACCGAACACTGAGACAGATATGATTTTTGAGGTTACTTACTACAATGGAATGAACACCCACACTTCAGAATTATCTGTTCCGGTAGTATTTGGAGAAGATAAAAAAAGTGCAAATCCTGTATTAAACAACGTTGAAATCACAAGTTCCGGTTCTTACCAGACAATATCCGGAGATATAACAAATGCCGGTCTTGAAGATGCAAAATCTGTTGTAGTAACTGTCAAAAGTCCGGCAACAGCGGTTGATCCATATAAATCCTACGTAATCGGAGCACTGGAGGCAGATGACTTTTCAAGCTTTGATGTTACATTTACATCGATATCCGGTGAAATTCCAATCTTAATTTCCTATAAGGATGTGGACGGAAACACATATGAAAAAACAGTAACTGTCAGTTCTGACTCACAATCATCCAAAATATCGGGATCATCCGGCTCTTTTGAAGCATCAGGCCAGAATAACGCCCGGTCAGGCGGCGGATCGGGCGGAATGCCGGGAATGGGAAACATGGGAAGCGGACTTAATTCAATTCCGGTTTTTGAAATTCTGGTTGTCATAATTGCCGGAACAGGTCTTTTCTTCGCAATTAGAAAGGGACTATTTAAAAAAGCTGTTGATTTAGGCAGAGAAAAGTCAGGTATGCTAAAAAAGCGCTGATAAAGGAATAAAACATGTCAGAAAATCCGGTAATAGCGCTTGAAAATGTGACAAAAATATACTCCCTTCCAACCGACGATGTAATTGCGCTTGACAACGTCTCCTTAGAAATTTTTGAAGGGGAGTTTGTCGCAATTATGGGTCCTTCAGGCTCAGGCAAATCGACTCTTTTAAATCAGGTCGGATGCCTTGATGTTCCAACATCCGGAAATCTCTACATCGATGGAAAAGATGTAAAGACTTTAAACGATGATGAACTCACTGATCTTCGAAGGGACAAAATTGGATACATTTTCCAGAAATTCAACTTAATTCCTCTTCTTGACTTAAAAGAGAACGTGGAATATCCGCTTATACTAAAAAACAAAAAAAGAGACGACACCGGATATCCGCAAAAGCTCCTCGAGATGGTCGGACTTGACAGCACGAGGATGTTTCACAGACCAAATGAGATATCGGGCGGACAACAGCAGAGAGTTGCTATTGCACGTGCTTTGGTAAACAGTCCAAAAATTCTGCTCTGTGATGAACCAACCGGAAACCTGGATTCAAAGACAAGTGTCCAGATTATGGAGATGCTTGCTGAGCTGAACCGTCAGGGAAGAACAATAGTCATGGTAACGCATGATGATGATACAGCAAAATACGCACACAGAAGAATTATTTTTGCTGACGGGAGGATAGTCGGATGATTTTGGATGATATCTTCTTTGAACTCTCTGTCAGAAACGTAAGGCTTCACTTTGTCCGTTCTGTTCTGGCCGCAATTGGAATAGTAATTGGTGTTGTTGCGATTACATCAATCGGAATTCTTGGTGCAAACATGACACTTTCAATTACAGATGAGCTTTCAAAGTCAGGAAACATCATTATGGTATCCCCCGGAGGCGGCGGAGGCGGGATGTTTGGAGGCGGAGGTGATGATGAAGATGAGTATATCACCAAAAAACAGCTTCAAAAAATTGAAAAGGCAGTTTCTGGCGGAAACGCCACCAATACAGTGATTGCAATGTATTCAGAGTCTGATACAATCACAATAGGTTCAAAAGAAGGCCGTTCAACAATATATGGCGTTGATATGGCTCAGGTCATGGATATTGTCGATGTAGAAGATGGAAGTTTTCCGACAACCACAAGCGGTGTCGTTGTAGGGCCCTCACTTGCAGAAAGATATGATTTAAAAGTCGGAAGCAGGATTAAAATCGGTGATGAGGACGAAAGCCAGACCACAGTCCGTGTGACAGGAATTTTAGAAGAGAGGGGAATGTCAATGGATTTGAATTCCGATAATGCAATTGTTGCAACGGAAAAGTGGTATACTTCCTTTTACGGCGGCGAATATGAGTATGATCAGGTAAATATTATCGTCGGAGACATTGATGAGATAGATATTTTAGAAGATGCAATTGACCATTCAGTCAATTACAGGGTTGATGAGGAGGATGAGTTAAGAATCCAGGATTCAGGCTCTATGGTTGATACAATATCATCGACAATCAATACAATTGTAATGTTTATGATGGCAATAGGAGCAATATCACTTGTTGTTGCGGCAGTTTCAATCTTTAATGTGATGCTTATGTCAGTTACTGAAAGAATAAAAGAGATTGGAATTTTACGAAGCATTGGAACAAGGCGTTCTGAAATAAGGCGTATGTTTTTGTATGAATCAGCAATACTTGGAATAATTGGTTCAGGTATAGGGGCGGTTTTAAGCTTTATCGGCGGATATTCACTGACCTATATAATGCTTGGAACGACTCAGTATTTCTTCTACCCTTCAAGTATTATGTACGTCCCGATTGGAATGATGATAGGAGTTATTATCTGTGTTATATCAGGTGTATATCCGGCATGGAGCGCCGCAAATATGGATCCGATTGATGCTTTAAGAGCTGACTGACTGGAAAAACCAAATAATATTTTTCTATATGAAAGTTACTTCGTAACTTACATGAAAAGTTGAATAATATAATTTTCATGGACGTTTTATTAAAACAATCAAAAAAGCTTAAGAATCCTGTTATATATTATCATATCAGGTAAAATTCAGCATGATTAAACTTTCAGTCAGTAAGATAACAGAGATACAGGAAATTATTATTTTAAATAGCTCTAATCTTGAAGATAGAGGTACAGAAGGATTAATCAGGGATATTGGAACATTAGAGTATCTCGTTAATAATGCAAATTACATAGAAGACTCATTTGAAAAAGCAGCTTTTATACTTCACGGGATTGCTTCTTACCACCCCTTTATTCAGGGAAATAAAAGAACCGCATTGATTACAGCCGAAATGATACTTCATTTGAGCTTAGAACCTGCTTTTATTGAGTGTGAGGATGAGGAAATAAATAATTTTGTAAGAAATATTGCTGATGCCGGTTGCCATGTATCTCCTGATGATGTTTTTGAATGGCTCCGGAAAAACAGTAAAAAAATAATAATGTAATTCTATTCTGAAAGCAGGTCTAGAGCTTTTTTATGTCTTTTTATTGAAAGTTCCAAAGCTTTTTTTTCAACACTGTTAAGACCATTTTTCTGAATGTTTTCCTGTGCCGAAAATGGGGATAATCCTTCTTTGTAAGTCACAAAACTCTCATTTACAGAGTTTAAGTTCTTAATATTTTTAGACATTTTATCCCTCCTGACAGATTTTTTCGTTTTTTTATTTTATATGTGCATTCTTTGGATATTAATGTCTGGGTGCATGTATTTTTTTGATATTTACATCAAAGTTACTTCGTAACTTACATGAAAAGTTGAATAATATATTTTTCATGGACGTTTTTAATTAAAGTTAGTCCAAAACTCCCATTAACAATTTCTTCTTAGTGGATAACAAGTAAAATTTTTCTAAATTTCGAAAAATTCACAAACCCATCATAAAAATGATTAACCATAAGTCACCACTAATAAAATACAATGATTCGGGTTGGTCTGCTTGGCTGCGGAAATGTTGCTGAAGTCATCGCCTCTGAGGGCACAGGGATTAACATTACAGCGTTATATGACTTTGAGCATTCACATGCAGAGCATCTAAAAGAGCTTACCGGTGCTCCTGCGTTTAAAAAATTTGAGGATTTTCTGTCTCAGGATCTGGATATCGTAGTAGAAGCGGCTTCTGTTGGAGCGGTCTATGAACATGCCGAAGATGTGCTTATGTCAGGAAAAGACATTGTCATATTATCAGTTGGTGCCCTTGCAGACACTGATTTTAAAAACCGCCTGATAAAAATTGCAGAGGAGAAGAACAGAAAAATAAGGATTCCAAGCGGCGCTGTAATGGGCCTTGACAACTTAAAAATCGGTCAGATATCTCCTATGTCAAAGGTTCTTTTAAGAACTACCAAAAGTCCGCGTTCGCTTAGGATAGAAACCAATGAAAAAACGCTTGTCTTCTCAGGAAGAGCAGATGAGTGCATAAAGCAGTACCCGAAAAATATCAATGTCGCAGTAGCACTTGAACTTGCAACCGGACATGATGTTGAAGTTGAGCTGTGGGCAGACCCCGATATAAAAAGAAATATGCATGAGATATTTGCAGAGGGCGATTTTGGAGATTTCTACTTGAAAATCAAAAATAATCCCTGCCCGCAAAATCCCGCTACAAGTTATCTTGCCGCCCTTTCAATAATTACACTTCTTAAAAATCTGGAAAAGCCGATGATAATTGGAACGTGAAAAAATAAAATAAAACAAAAAATTCAGACCTATGACCATTGCAGATGAAATTAAAAGACTCAAAAAGGAAAAAAACGCTATAATCCTTGCGCATAATTATCAGTCACCGGAGATTCAGGATTTATCTGATTTCACAGGCGACAGCCTTGAGCTTGCAATAGTTGCAAAGAATGCAAAAGAGGATATTATTGTTCTCTGCGGCGTTATGTTCATGGCGGAGACTGCAAAAATATTAAACCCTTCCAAAAAAGTTTTAATTCCTGCAGAAGATGCCGGATGCCCTCTTGCAGATTACTTAACCGCCGAAAAAGTCCGTGCAGCAAAGGAAAAATATCCGAAAGCCAAAGTTGTTTTGTATGTCAATTCCACTGCTGACTCAAAATCAGAGGCTGATATTGTCTGCACATCCGCAAACGCTGTTTCTGTCTGCGAATCGCTTGACTCCGACACAATACTGTTTGGTCCTGACTCAAATCTTGCTTCATGGGTGGCAGAAAAACTTCCCTATAAAAAAATAATCCCTCTTCCTGCAGACGGCCACTGCCCGTTACACGCCGAATTTAAGCCTTCCGATGCAAAAGAGGCAAAAGAGAGAGGATACACAGTTGTATGCCATCCGGAATGCCCAAAGGCTGTTCGTGATGAATGTGATGTTGTTGCATCAACAGGCCAGATGATAAAGGAGGCTGTAAAATCAGACAAATGGGCGGTTATGACTGAGAAGGACATGGTCCACAGACTTAAAAAAGAGTTTCCTGATAAGGAATTTTTAGGGTTTGAGACTGCAGTTTGCCGTGATATGAAGCTTATAACGCCTGATATGCTCAAAAAAACCCTTGAGGACGAGATGCCCGAAATTATCCTCTCAGATGAGATAATAAAAAGTGCAGGCTCTGCAATAGAGCGGATGATTAAGATAAAAAAGTAAAAAGATATAATCAACAGTAAAATCTTAAAAAAAACACAAAAAAAATTAAAAATCAAAAATAAAAAAATAAAGCTTTCAAAAAAGAAATTCCGGGGAATAAAAAATGGTTCTGCAAAAACTTCTCTTCTACCTAGAAGAAGACATCGCCGGCGGAGACATCACATCTGATGCTATAATACCGGATGTATCAACAAACGCACGGATAATTGCAAAAGAAGACGGAGTAATTGCAGGACTTTTTGAGGCAGTATCTCTTTTTAACTATTACGGGGTTGAAACCGAGCTTAAAAAACATGATTCTGAAAAAGTCCGCTCAGGAGATGTTTTGATAGAAATTTCAGGCTCTGCCGGAAAAATCCTTCTTCTTGAAAGGACTGTTTTGAATATAATCGGCAGAATGAGCGGAGTTTCGACCAGAACAAATCAGCTATCATCAGTAATAAAAGAGATAAATCCTTTGGCAAACGTTAGCGGAACAAGAAAAACATCACCCGGATTTCGCGAATTTGATAAAAAAGCAATTATTCTTGGCGGGGGAGACCCTCACCGTTACAACTTATCAGACGGATTTCTAATAAAGGACAACCACTTAGCCTTATGCTCAATAAAAGAGGCTGTGAAACTGGCAAAGGACTACACTGCCTATAAAAAAGTGGAAATAGAGGTTGAATCAGTCTTTGATGCTGTAAAAGCCGCAGAAGCAGGTGCAGACATAATTCTTCTTGACAACATGACACCTGAGAGAATAAAAGAGGTTATTTTGGCTTTGGAAGAGAAGGGACTTCGGAAAAGTGTAATTTTAGAGGCATCGGGAGGGATTTTGGGAGATTTGGTTTTAGAATATGCAAAGACAGGTGTAGACAGAATAAGCCTTGGCGAACTGACACATTCTGTTAAAAACCTTGATGTCTCATTAGAGATTATGCCGGCGCTGAAAACTCTCAAAATCTCTTAAATATCCCCTGCATCATACTGTATTGCCTGAAGGGAAAGTCTGATTAAGCCAAGGTTTGCGGTATTTTCGGCGAGAACACATATGAAAAGCTCATTTGCCGGTGCAACTATTAGTTTTCCCTCGTCTGTCTCCAAAAGAAGCTGGTTTAATCTTCCCAGCATCAGATCAGATGTCATCTTAGAGCCTGCACGGACAAGATCTTCAGTTACGGCGGCGACATGCTCAAAGTCGGCGTCTCCGACAGACTGAAGAGCAAAACCCTCAAAAATAACAGAGACTGCTCTTACTCCCGGCTGGCGCATAACAGAATTTAAAGTGCTTTCTTTGAGAATGTCCTTTTGTTTTTTTACAGAATCAATACTTTCTTCATCGTTTTCTTCGACCGATTCTGAATCTGTTATTCCAAGCTCATCAAAAGTTTCAGCCTTAGCAGAGATTATCTCATCGGAAGTGTATTTGTAAACAGTTATATCCAAAACACCTGATTCTAAAAGTGCCTCATATGCAGGTCTTTTGGAAAAGTTTTCCTCTCCTGAGAAAAAACCTGCACTAACAGGACGTCCGGTCTCAAATAAAACGAAACCTGCTCCTGTATCTGTCTCTATATTTATATATCCGGTAAAGTCCGGCATTAACTCTGAAAGTCCGGTAAGAGAAATCTGCATCTTTGCAATCCTCTCGCCGGCGAAAAGACTTTTCTTCATAGTGCCGCAGTGATTCTGTCCCTGTTTTTCTTCAGTTCATATCTTAAAAGACCGACATTAACTCCCCTTTCAGCAACAATTGCTATTAATTCATCCTCTGATAACGGAGATATAAGGATTGGCCCTTCTTCAAGCTCAACAATAATCTGATTCATCATCTCCTTTCCAAGTTCGCGGCTCATTGCCTCTGAAGTTCCAAGTCCGGTTGAAGCCATTGCGCCAAGTGCTTCTACATCAACGTCACCTGAGACTGCACTTTCAATTACAAAGCCGTCTCTTCCTGCAACAACTGCGGCAGTGACACCGTTGATCTGCAAAAATTCATTTAAAACCTGTTTTAACATATTTCCTCACCCAAAATATCCCTTTTTTTCTCATTTCTCTTTAAAAACGTCCATGAAATTATATTTCATGCACGATTTCATGTAAGTTACGAAGTAACTTTCATGTAAAACCCGCATGATGAGCTTTTTTCATCACACAAAAAGTGATGATAAGTCTATCAGGGATTTTGACTTTCATAGCAAACCCTTAAATTGTTTTTTCCTTAAATTACATCTTTTTATACCCATTGCGGCAGATGTCAATAGAAATCGGCATCTTTCCAATTGCATGTGTTGCACAGGAGATACATGGGTCATATGCCCTTATTACCATCTCAATTTTGTTTGCCGCACTTTCACTTAAAACTCCGTTTTGAATTACTTTTCCTGCGACGTCTTCTACACCCCTGTCCATCGCATAATTGTTCTGACAGGTTGCGACAATAAGATTGCATTTTGTAATAAATCCTTTATCATCGACAGAGTAGTCATGAATAAGAGTTCCTCTTGGAGCTTCTATTATACCAACGCCTCTTGTATTCAAAATATCGTCTGTTTTGCACCTTATATCTTTTCCGCAGATAGAACTGTCTGATAAAAGCGACACTGCTTTCTCACAGCATGCAAGCAGTTCAATATATCTTGCAATATTGTATGCAAGAGTAGTCTGGGTAAAATCTCCGAATGCCTCTTTGTATTCAGATAATGCTGCGTTGGCAAGCGGTGTTCCCATCTCACTGGCAATATTTAGGCGTGCAAGCGGGCCGACACGGTAATAATCGCCTGACTTTAGCCTTGCAAATTTAAGATATGACCAGTCTTCAGAGTATTCTTCAATGAAATTAAGATATTCCACTCCTGAAAATCTTCCGGTTTCAGATTTGTCCTTTCCGAGGATGACTGCAGGGCCGTCATATATAGAAAATTTCGAGTTTTCCGATAGTCCCATAAATGCTGTTTCTACAGCACCGAAACTTTTGTCAGCGGAGTCCAAAACCGTCTTTGCAGTATTCCACCCTTCCTGTGAAATTGCAAGAGCTTTTTTTGCCATCTCTAAAAGTTCAGCTCTTTTTTGCTCTGAAAGTGCGGCTGAAATTCCGCCCGGGATACAGGTTGTCGGATGAATAGGTTTTCCGCCGACTGCCTCTGTAAGCCTCTGTCCGAATTTTCTCACCTCTATTGCCGCTTTTGCAAGCTTTGGTTCTGATTTTACAAGACCTACAAGGTTTCTGTCACCTGCAGGTGCGTCATGGCCGATTAAAAAATCAGGTGCCGCAAGCATAAAGAAGTGAAGTGAGTGCGAGTGGATAAACTGACCGGCCATTAAGAGTTCACGAAGCTTTTTTGCAGTACCCGGGAGTTCTGCTCCAAAAATCTGGTCAATTGCCTTTGCTGATGCAACATGGTGTGATGTCGGGCATATACCGCAGATTCTTGGTGTAATTCTTGGAGCCTCTTCTATGGCAGAGCCTATTAAGAATTTTTCAAATCCTCTTAACTCAACAACCTGAAAATGTGCGGAGCTTACGTTGTTATTGTCATCAATGTTGATTTTGATATTTGCGTGACCCTCGATTCTTGTAACGGGGTTTATTGATATCTCTTTCATTTGCTTCTCTCCTTTACAAGATCGCGTATCTTTGAATTTTCCTTATCCTCCATAATTAAGCTTCCAATCGTAAAAGGATACATTGTGTGGGATACATCGTATAATTCTGCTTCAATTTTCTTCTCAGGAATGTCTGTTAAATCAGAGATTCTTCTAACCATCATATTGTATAAGTCACGGCACGGCTCTCTTAGAATATCAAGCGAAGGTCCACTGCATCCGTGGCAGGGGATATTGTTCTTCGGGCAGGAAGCACCACATCTTCCAAATGTAACAGGCCCCAAACAGAGGTACCCCTGCCCTAAAAGGCAGTGTTCCCGGTCAGGCTCTCCTTCATGGCGCCTTTTAAGGCTCCAGTTTTCAACAACACCCATCTTTCTGTCGCACTCCGAACAGACCGATTTTTTAGAGAGCTCTGTTTTGTCTCCTTTTAATAAATCAGGAATAATCTGGCGTAAAAACTGCTCTTTAGGCGGACAGCCTGTAATGTAGTAGTCTATCTTTGCTATATCGCCGACTGCAAAGGCTCTGTATAAAAAAGGCGGAACATTTTTTGGTATAACGCCGTCCTCAGAGACTGTTTCAACGCCGCGGTAGACGGTGTTTAAAATGTCTTCGTTGCTTGAGAGCATTGAAAGGCCTGAAATTCCCCCGTAGCAGGCGCAGGTTCCAAGTGCGACAAGTATCTTTGATCTGCTTCTTATTTTTTCAAGCCTTTCCTTATTCTCCTCGTTTCTAACGCATCCGGTGACAAAAGAAACGTCAACTCCTTCAGGCGGTTCTTTTACATCCATTATCACAGGTGAATAGACAATTTCTGCTTTTTCCAGTACATCAAGTATCATCTCATGCAGATCAAGGACTGCTATTGTGCATCCCGAACATCCTGCAAGCTCTTCTATTGCAATTTTCATGATTCCTGACACCTCATTTGAAAACAAGCTTTTTTAGGCATGCATTAGGCCCGGTATGCATTATTTCAAGCTTCACACGTGAACCTGTTATCTCTTCTATTGCGCCTACGACATATCCGCACAGGGTCTGGCAAAGAGGGCCTTCCTGTTCCTGGCCGTTTCTTCTTAAAGTCTGTCTTACGATACAGTCGTGAAATACAAGATATATGAACTTCTCGCCGTTCTCCTCAATAATAAAAGAACTGCTGTCTTCAGGCTTCCATACTTCAAAAGAGTACTGACCCTGCAGGAGATCTGATAATTCATGGAGGGCGTCTTCGATATCGTCTCTTTTCTGGAAGTATTTTGCAACCTCATGTCCAAATTTTTTTCCTGCCCTGAATGTAACAGCGTTTGCACCACGTCCTGCAATCTCCTCTAATGATCGGATTACAAGGCCGTTTAACTTCATAACACCATGAAGTGTTGCCTCGATTTCTTTTGCAGGAGGTGTGCATGAAAGAGGGATTTCTTCTGATTTGTAGGTAATATCAGTCTCAAATCTGTCGTGTAGTTCATCAACATAGCTTGCAGTCAATTCAGATCACCTTCTTTAGCATCTCGCAGACTCTGATGTCGATGTAATGCCGTTTTGCGGCGTAAATTCCTTTATGCTCAAGTGCCTGTGCCGGACAGATTTCATGGCATGAAAGGCATCCCATGCAGTCGTTTGGCCTTACAGGCGTGCTTATTCCGTCTTTTAATTCATATACCTTCATAGGACAGTCCTTTACACAAAGACCACATCCAACACAGGATTCAGTGTCAACTTTTATTTCTATCATTTGAAACCACCAAAAACAAAAACAGTCACATTAAACTGACAAAACATCTGTTTTATGTGACTGTTTTTTTTAATACAGATTAATTCATACCGCCTATTCCGCGAACAGCCTCTGCAAGAATTTCAATTTCATTGTCTGAAAACTCCATTCTGGACTTTAAGTCGTTCATATCTGTCAGAAGCTGTTTAATCCGGATATACATTACCAGAATTAAAAAAATAAGGAAAACATTTAAGATTCCAAGTCCGGCAATAATCAAAGTCTCAGTTTGCATTTTTTACCCCCGGAAACATTGCCCTTGCAAACTTCTCAATGAAATTTTCTTTCTTCTTTTTGGAGGTAATTACATCCTCCTTGTAATCAACGCCGATAATTGAGGCAGATATTCGTCGGAATGCCCTTGATGCTTCTGATGTTGGAAACTTTGACACAACAGGAGAACGGCCTGCAGAGGCTCTTCTTACATTTACATCTTCAGGAATCATTCCAAGGACAGGAACGCCGAGCATCTTTTCAATCTGGGAGCGGGTGTTTGTATCGTTAACATTTCCAATGCGGTTTATAATTGCACCTTTGACTTTTCCGCCTATCATCTCGGTGAGCATTTTTGTCTTTAATGCATCAACAAGAGATGAGATATCCGGGTTTACAACAAGAATTATCTCATCTGCAATTGCAAGCGGAACAATTCCGTCATGGTTTATTCCTGCAGGAGCATCAATTATCAAATAGTCGCATTCATCAACAATATCTTTTAGAATATCTGTTAATTTCTCAGGATCTGATTTTTTAAAGCCTTCAAGCGAAAGTCCGCTTGGAATTACCATAACACCGTAAGGTCCTTCATAGATTGCTTCATGAATGTCTGCTTTGCCGGCGAGCACTTCATGCAGTGTAACAGGCATGTTTTCAAGGCCTAAGATAAGTCCCAGATTTGCCATACCCATATCAGAGTCTAAAATAAATGTCCTTTTTTTATGGTATGCAAGCATTGAGCCCAGATTTGCAGTTACTGTTGTTTTTCCGGTTCCCCCTTTGCCGGATGCTATTGTAAAAACTGTTGTCATAGATTAATTACTCCGTTTTAATTTCTCCTACATGTTTTTGCCAAGTATAAACCTGATATCCTTTTCAATCAGTAAAAGATCTGTTTTGGAAAGGTCTGAATCTGATTTGATAATTCCTACAACTGTTTTGCCCTTGTAGGGAATTCCTATTAGTCTTATCTTATCCGATTCCGGCTGGCTGTCTTTTTGGTACATATAGCTGTAGTTTGCCGCGTCTGCTTCAGCCGTTGATTTATCCTCAGTTGAGCTTATCACAAGGCCGTCGGATGTTGCCATTGTAAATGATTTTAAGCTGTAGTGTCTGAAGAGCAAAAGAAGATTCTCCTGAATTGAATCTGAAGTGTAGATAAGAGAAGGATTTGAATCTTTTTTGCGATTATCTTCACTTCGTTCTGTACTCGTATCAGCAGAATCAGAAATATTTTCCTGTTGAATTTTTTTAAAATTAAGAGTGGTGGCCTTTTTTTCTTTAGTTTTAGATGTCTCTTTAGATGTTTTTTCAATAAAGTTTCTCATCTGGTTAGAAAGCATTAAAACTGCAAATAAGAGCAGAAGAAGAAGTACGGCAATTGCTGTAAGCATTACATTTCCGTACACTACCGGATCAATAGTCATTTTTTGGTGTCTCCGTTATTTTTGTCTGTTATTAAATGATCAAGATGAATTCTTTTCAGAATTTCTGCGGCATTAAGCCTGAAATCCTTCTCAATTGATTCAATTTCTGATTTGTCAATTGATAAAAGAAAATCCTCATCGGTTTCCAAATTATCAGCATTCAAAGGTTTCTTTGAATTTTTTTCATAGGAACTATTAATTTTTTCACTTAAATTTTTCACATCAGATTTTTTGTTTTCTGTGTATCTTTTATCGTCTGCTAAATTATCGCCGGATGGATTATATTCAGCCGAATTTTGTGTTTTATCTTTGGTTTTTAAACTCAAAAGAGAGTCTGAAGTGTTATTTTTAGATTTGTCAGAATTGTTCTCCAAAGAAGAGAAAAATGAATTAGAAGTCTCTGAATCAACACTGCATTTTGAATTGAATTCTTTTGCAAGTTTTATCTGGGCGTCATTGTATAGCGAAAGCTCAACTGTAATAATACACTCTTTGTCCAAAATAAGGCTGTTTAGGAGAGAATCGCCACATTTCTCAGAAGACTCGGCAAGAATTATATCTCCGTTTTCAAATACAATCTCCGCCTGAGTCTCTCCGAAGATTCCAAAACAGCATCCTGTGAAATTGTTTCCTGAAAGGTTAAAAAGACAGGTTTTAATGTCATCGCCACGAACGAATTTTTCAAATCTGCCTCTTGGAAGCTGCATATTTGTACCTGAAGAGAATTAATAATATTAACCTTCGCATTTTTTGAAAAGAAATTATTATATTCACTCTGAGATAAGAAAAATAGGTAATATTGAAATTTTAAGCAATAAATGAAATATTATTTCATGACTTTGTTATTTTTATAATCTCACTGCAGGCTTTATGGATACCTGTCATCACCTCTTTGTCAATTTCATCAGAATACTCTTCTATGAAATCAACCTCAATTCCAATTGTTATTATCTCAATTCCGGGGATAATCTCCTTTGCAATCTCCACAACCTCTGAAATTGAAGCGTCATGCATCGACATTGTTGAAGGAATGAAGGGGGGAGTGTCATAAAAAATTTTAATATCGCCTTTTTTCTCACCAATTCCAAGCATTGCGTCAACAATTATTATGCGCTCGAAGTCTTCCATATCGGCAATCAGACCAAGACCGCCTGTTCCTCCGTCAACGGCATCAATATCCTGACAGGTTTTGTTTAGTATTTCCACTGCACAGACACCTGAACCGTCATTTCCCATTAAAGGATTGCCACAGCCGAAAACTCTTGTTTTTTTTAATTTACCGGTCATTTTTGGTTTACACTTTAGTTTATTTCTCTGATTTTTCCATGTATGCCTTTATTCTCACAGAAACATTTTCTCTGAGGTTTTCGTAGAAAACAGCATAATCATACATATGATACACCCCTTTTGGGAATGTAACACTTGTTGCCAAAAGCTCATCCGGATTTTTTATATCTGTAATTACAAGGGCGTTTTTTGAAATTTTTGCTGCAGAAAAATTCGGATACCTTTCAGGTTTTTGTGGATGTTCATGCTTAAAAAAGCAGGCACCGATATTTTCGGATGACTGTGCAGGTGTATTGTCAGTCCTCCAGTTGAGAGGGTTTACAACGAAAGTGCCGGGAATTATTGTCGGGCATTCCTTCTCTTTTCCCTCTTCATCCGATATTGTATTATAAAGGATAAAACAGCCTGTGTCTGTCGCATTTTGGCTTATTCTTATCAGGGGGTTTTTCTCTATATCAGATTTTGTTATTGAGTACCCTATTGTATATGCACATATAAGACTCTTTAAAGATTCAGGACTGCCTGTTAAAAGCTCTCCTTTTTTGGCCAGTTCAACAACCCTGACAGATCCCTGGCTGTGTGCGGCAAGGATTATTGGGCGCTCTCCTTTGTTGAAATTTTTAAGGAAGTAGTCAAATGCTCTTAAAAGGTCGTTTTGGCCAAGGCTGAATATGGGTTTTGCATCTGTTAACATAACAGGATTAATATTGACATTATTCTGCCTGTAGTAAGGTGCATAAATGTTTGCCTGACCGTCAAAGATGCCTGCCTGTTCGACAATTGTCCATTCTGCCTTTTTTCTTAATTCAGGATTTGATATATCCATAAGATAGGTTTTCTCATTCGAAAGAATGGTTGGATATACAAAAAAAACATCAACAGGCTGTTTTTTTCTGCTGAAATATTCCGGGAGCTCTACCCATGAATCAGGGTTTTTATAATCAGGCCTTTTTGGAATGTCGTTATCAGGATTAAAAGGCAAAAGAGCCTTTGGTATTCCAATAGACTTTCCTTTTAAATTCATCAGTGAATCAGAAAAAAGTTCTTTTTCTGAAATATCCTCATTTTGATGTATAAAAGAGTCTTTGGAAGAGTCATTTCCATCAGTGTTTTTTATATCTTCAAAATGTTCAAAATCTTCAAAACTTTTATTTTGTGAAGAATTGTTCTGATTTCCTGATAAAAGGGCAGAACACACGAGAATAATTAAAAAAATCATTAAAAAAATACCAAACCCTCCTGAGAATTCTTAAAAATTTAATCAGCTATTTTGTAATTTAATTAGTTCTTTGAATTTTGAATTTAATCAGCTATTTTGTAATTTAATTAGTTCTTTGAATTTAATCAGCTTTTTATAGTGCTTTTTGTAGTTAATCTTCATTAAAATTTGTGCTTTTAAAAAAGGTTTTTTTTGACCTTCATAGTAATCTGATAAATCTAAACAAGCGAAAATATAAGATTCAGGATGATGCCTGCAATAATTCCAAGACAGAGTGTGTAAAATGAGATGACGGCCGCAATTTTAAGCCCCATCTCTTTGTATAAAACGGCGATTGTCGATACACACGGAACAAATAAAACGCTTACAACCGCAAATATATAAAGCTGGGCCGAGGTCATAACAGAGCCTAAATCTGCTGTTCCTGCAAGAATTGCAAGAGTCTCGAATGCCATCTCCTTTCTTAGTATTCCAAACAAAAGTGATGTTGATGCATAATCAGGAAGGCCTAAGAGTGAGAGCATTAGTGGTGCAAAAATATCCTGAAATGCCTGAATTACCCCTGTATACTGAAGCACTCCAAGAAATACACTGCTTACCAAAAGAAGGGGCATTGCTATGAATAAAAACTCCTTCATATGAAGCCATGCACGCTTAAGGGTCTGTTTTACTCGTGGTCTTCTCATAGGAACAATCTCTAAGATCATCCCAAACTGTTCTCCGGGTGCCACTTTTGTAAGAACAAGTCCGGTTAAAAATATCAGTATGAAGACTATCAGGTAAATTGAAAGAGCCGCTGTAATTCCGACAAAAACCGCAACAATTCCGGCAATTATGACTGTTCTTGCCGAACACGGAACCATTGTGATTAAAAACGAGGCAATAAATCTCTCACGCTTTGAAAGCTGGCGGATACTCATCAGTGCAGGAACATTGCATCCGAATCCAAGCACCATCGGAATTAACGCCTGTCCGTGCATTCCTACCCTGTGCATTGCCCTGTCTGCAAGAAATGCGGCACGGGTCATATATCCGGTATCCTCCAGAACAGAGATTATTATGTAAAACACGAAGACAAACGGAAAAGCAATTCCAAGTCCGGCTTCAACTGCAATCAAAAGGGAATATAAAATCTGCTCCCAGAAAGGAGAAAGGCCAAGTGTGAATAAAGGCTCTATCAGATATACATCAAAAAGACCGACAATTGTCTCCTCAAGAAAAGAACCGACGATAAATACGCAAAGAAGCGTTGATAAAAGAACAGCGGCCATTATGGGAACGCCGGGAAACGTTCTTGTAAGAAGCCTGTCGAGATTTGCACTGGTAGTTTTTTTATCTTTTTTTGAGACCTCATCTGAAATTTTTCCTGCGATATTATGACGGTTTGCGGCGATTATCTGATGAACAGACATTTTGTGCTGTTCTTCTATCTCTTCTGCAATTGTCTTTGCAGAATCCAGCAGTTCAGTATCATCTCCAATCTCTTCAAGTGCATAGAGTGCTTCAATTCTTTTGCATCCGCTGATTTTCTGAAGGCTTCTTACTGCCGCTTCAATATGGCTGTCATATGGAACTTTATATTTTGGAACTTTTGCATCATTTAATGCAAGTGGAATTATTTTATCCACATTTCGACCTTCAATCGCCGCTGTCTTTAAAAATTCACAGTTAAAAATTTCAGATAGTTTTTCCGCATCAATAAAAAGGCCTGATTTTTCAGCCTCATCAGTCATATTTAAAAGGACAACTGTCGGGATTTCGAACTCTGCAATCTGGAGAAGAAGGTATAGATTTCTTTCAAGATGAGCGGCGTCAAGAACAGCTATCAGTATATCCACATCTTTGTTAATCAGGCATTTCCTGACTTCAGATTCCTCCTCTGAAACTCCGTCAAGCGAGTAGATTCCCGGAAAATCAACGATTTCAAATTTTTCACGCTGATAGCAGACATTTCCGGAGAACATATCGATTGTTGTTCCGGGAAAATTAGAAATCTCAACACCGATTCCTGTTAAAAGGTTAAAAATAAGAGATTTTCCAACATTAGGGTTTCCGATAAGTCCGAATTTCAAAAAAAGCACCTCCCTGCCTTAAAAAATAACTGTTTAGATTTTCCAAACGAAAACAGAATCTGCAATCTCAGGACTGAGTCCCACTTCACATGACTTGATAACGACTACCATGGCGCCGTTTGAAAGCCTTCTTTTAATCTCTATTGTCTCTCCGGGGATTACTCCAAGATCATGTAGTCTGTTTGTACATCCTGCCTTTCCTTTTGTGTATAAAATTCTTACAGTTTCGTTTTCAGCAAATGATGTAAGAGGAATACCCATGCATCCGGATCTTTGAAAATGACCTTCTTGCATTGCTCTTCCCCTTCTGCATCTGCCGGGGCCGCCGAGGTAAGTTTTAAGCCGTTTTATTGTGTCATCGGATGCTCCGTGCTCTAATATGCAGGCCTCTTTTGAAGCGGCGTCAGGTTCCATTCCAAGCATTTCTGTTAAAAATGACTCAAGCACACGGTGTTTTTTTATTGTGCACTCTCCGGTTTTTCTGCCCTTTTCTGTAAGGGCTATTTTATCGTCATCTTCAAATATTATGTATCCAAGTGTTTCAAGCTCAAGCAAATCCTCTTTTATTTCGGATTGAGTTTTGCCAATAATTTTTGAGAGTATGTCAAGAGAGCTTCCTTTTTTATCTGAAATTGACTTATTTATTATAGATTCCAGATAATCCTCGCATTCATCCGACTGCATATATCCAGGTAATGTCTGTATGTTAAAAAGAAAAAGATTAGTATTGTTAGGAAAATTTGTAAAAACCTAAAATATGCCGGAGATGAAATATATTACTAATACGGAGTTTTAATTTTGAGTTTTTTGTCAGCGATTTCAGATGTTTTCTCACGCGGGAATAAATTGGAGGAAAAAAAGGAGAAGGATAAAAAGTCTGCTTATTTGTATTCTCTTCTTTTGGAGACAGTTGATTTAAAAGATTACGAAAATCAAAGTATTCTCTCTAAATATTCAGTTGAGGTTCATAATATAACAATTGCGTGCACTGTTTTATCACAGGCAAGATCGGTAAACCAGCTGATTGATATAACAGGCTCGGAGATTGAGAGGTATCCTCTAAAAGCCCTGACTGTTTTTTTGAATGAATTATCAGAAAAAGCTGAAGCTTTCGATGAGGTCTATAAAAATAAGCTTTTAAAAAAATATCGTGAACAGCTCTTTGACACACATCATAAAATTATGATTCTGAAAGAGAAGAGGAAATATTCGGATTATCTCTCTTCGCCTGGTAAAAAATCAGATGATTACTGGCTTATGGTGCTTGAGGCATGCAAAAAAAAGGCGTGCTATGAAGATCCCTATAGCCTTTATCTTCATTATCTCCTTGCCGGATTTAGAATGTTTGCTCTAAAAGAGCCCGGGCATGTTATCGGAATGCCTTTTCCTGACGGCGAAGTGGAAAAAAGAGGAGCAGGGGTATTTTATTGCCCTGCAAAGGATAAGGGAGAAAAATATCAATACTCAATATGCTCCTTCTGTCCGGCAAAAATAGCTGAATCTCTTTTAAAAAAGAATCAGGAAAAAGATTCTGATTAACTATAATTCCTGTTTTTTTTAATTTTTCTTCTCCACTTCTTCTTCCGGCACAAAAAGAAGTGATAGTGAATTGACACAGTACCTGGTGTTTTTCTCTGTTAAGTGCTCGCCTTTGAATACATGCCCTAAGTGTGCACCACACTTTTTACAGCATATTTCTGTTCTTCCTGTGTCGGATTCTGGAATCTTTATTATGGATTTTTTTATTTCATCATCAAAAGCCGGCCAGCCGCATTCACACTTAAACTTATCTTTAGATGAGAAAAGAACAGCATTACATCTTTTGCAGGTATATACTCCGTTTTTAAAAAACGCATAATATTCACCGCTAAAGGGAGGCTCTGTGCCTTTATATACGATAATTCGCTCCTCTTCAGGAGTAAGTTCTCTTAAATTTTCCTCATCTTTAAAATCATCTGTCATAAAAACGTCCATGAAATTATATTTAATGCACGATTTCATGTAAATTACAAAGTAATTTTCATGTAAAACCCGCATGATGAGCTTTTTTCATCACACAAAAAAGTGATGATAAGTCTATCAGGAATTTTGACTTTCATAACAAATCTCATCCTTTCCTTTTTTTCCAACTCTTTATTCTTCTCATCAAAGCAGGAATTTTTACTTTTTTTTCGTAATTGTCTGATGGTTTTTTATCATGATAGATTTGCTGATATATGAAAGAAGAATAATCTGGTCCTTTCAGCCGGCTTTTATGACAGAGAAAAATGCTTCTGGATATAATTATTGACAAAAGAATGACAAAAAAAATTGATTTTTTTAATGTTTGTTTTTTCAATGGTCTTTATTCTCCTGGTGGTTTTAGTGGTTTTAACGCTTTTTTACTTTCTTTTAAGAATTAAAATTCCTGCAAAGATTCCCAAAAGTGCTGTTAAAACCGCTAATCCGGGTGCTGACTGTGTTGGCTGGGGAGTTGGAATAGTTGTTTGTGTGTTTGTTTTTGCCATTCCGATTGTAAGTGTTGAAGTCTGTCCTGCATTAACAGTGACTTTTGAGTATGTATCTTCATATCCGGATAAAGAAAGCATAACAGTGTGTTCACCGGCGGGGACACCTGTAAGTGTGAATGGCGTAATTGTACCTTTATACACATTATCTAAGTATATGTATGCACCTGAGGGTGTTGATGAAATACTCAGATATCCTGTATTTTGAATAGGTCCTTCCTCCATGTCAGCAAAAATATTGACTGTGCTTCCTGTCATTGTAATTGATGTTGTATAATCAGAATATCCCGGATGTGTCAGTTTAAGCTGGTGCTGGCCGTTTGCAACATTTTGTACAGGATATGAAACCCCGTCCATTGTTTCACCGACATAAACGCCGTCTAAGTAGATTTTTGCACCATATGGTTCAGATGTCACAAGAATTTCGTTTGTCGGCGCTATTGGGTTTAAATCAGCATATACTGAGATTTGCGTCCCCTCGATTACATTGACAGTCTTTTTGTAATTGTAGTATCCGTTTTTGGTAACTTCAATCTCGTGGTTTCCGGAAGAAAGACCTGTTATGACATAAGGTGTTTTTCCAACCATTTTGCTGTTTACATACACGTAAGCATCAGAAGGATCTGATGTTACAGAGATGGAGCCCGGAGATCCTAAGTTTAAGTGAACATTTTGTGTATAGCCGCTATGCAGGTAAACATTTGTTGATGAACTTTCATATCCGTCAAGTTCTGCCTCAATTGTATATGTTAATCCTGCCTTTAGGTTTGAAAGTGTCAGAGGAGAGAGTCCCTGGTAGATATTGTTTACATGAATTCTTGCGCCTGACGGGGATGTTGTGATATAAAATCCGCCTGTGCCGGATTCAGTCGCTGTTGCAGTCGGCCCCGGATTTAGCGTTACATAAACATTTACAGTTTCACCTGGTGAAGGTGCTGTAGGAAGTGTTGTTGTTGCTGTAGGGTATCCCTGCTTTTGAACAGAAACTTCGGAGTATGGAGCCGCGGTTGAATAAACAGCAACTGAAAGAACTCCTCCTGCGATATCTCCCATGTAATTTCCGTCAAAATAAACACTTGCACCATTTACATTGCAGTGAATGGTGTACCATCCCATATCTCCTCCGACAGCACCGGCGGGAAGGGCAAGTGCTGAGGAGATGCCTATGAGAAGAATAATAAGAGATGCATAATTCCGCTTCATAATTATCTATATCCGTTATTTTTTAGATATAGGTTTCTGAAATAAAAAAAAGTATATGAAAAAGTATATGAAAGAAACCGGAAATGAAAACAAACCGGGATTGGGAACAAACCAATATGAGATGAAAATGATATGAAAAGAACCGGGATTGGGAACAAACCAATATGAGCTGAAAATGATATGAAAAGAACCGGGATTGGGAACAAACCAATATGAGCTGAAAATGACATGAAACAAACCAGGATTGGGAAGAAACAAACCAGGATTGGGAACAAACCAATATGAGATGAAAATGATATGAAAAGAACCGGGATTGGGAACAAACCGGAAGACAAGAAAGGAAAGATTAAAAAAAATATACTCATAAAGTTAAGATATCAGATAAATAATATTCAGGGAATACTTTATTCTGGTATATCTTAAATAAATATTACAGGATAAGACCTGCAGAGAAAAGTATTGGAAAATCAAATTTTGGATGACTGGTTTTAAAAACCAATGATTATCATACGAAAACGTTTATGAAAACGTTCATGAAATTTTCATTTCATGCTAACTGTTTCATGTAAGTTACGAAGTAACTTTAATAGCAAATCATACAAAAATCTGCAGGATATAAATAATTACAGGTGATAATAACGTATATTCCGGATTTGGCTGGCGATGAGGGCGTTCTTGCTGAAATACCAAACATAGAAGTAAAATCAATAGAATTCAGGCTGTTTCTTACAAATAAAAGAATAATCTTAGCTGAGGATTCGCTTAAAAGAAAACCTCCTGTTGTAGTTCCGCTTCAGGCAATAAGAAATATCAGCACAGGAACAAATTTCTCAGACGATCCTGTAATTAAAATTTCAGTCTCGGCTCCAAACGGAAGTCAGAAGAAGATGGTTTTATCCTTCAAACAGGAATTTACCGGCGTCCGCGACAAAGAACGCGATCAGCTAAAAAAAGTTCTTGAAGGCGTTGTATCAGAAAGCCAGATGACTATCAAAACCCCGTCTTTTAATCAGCCGGGAGGACAGTCTGGTGCGGGCAGTTTTGGCTCTGTTCATCAGGGAGGATTCATAAATAACCAAAACAGCGCTCAGTCCTTTAACGGAGGTAGTGGCGGTGGAGTTGGAGGTGCCGGGGGGGTTATTTTAAAAGCCGCAAATGTGCTTGTAAAATCCCAGGAATACACAGTTGAGCTTACAAATGAAAAAATAACTTTAGTAGATCCAAACCGCCCGCAAAAACCATCTGTAATTCCAATCTCGTCTATTAGAAGCGCTGAAGGTGAAACTGGTGATAACGGCGAGCCTGCAATAGGTCTTTTAGTGGAAGCCGGAAATGGAAATATCAGGCGAATGGTTCTTAAATTCTCACAATGGTATGACAAAAACCGCTTTTTAGAGCGTGAGACATTTGTAAGGGCAGTCCAGGATATTATTGCAACCGGAAGTGTATGTGAACTCTACCGCCCAAATGAGGCTGAAGTTATGCAGTCTGCCAGCGCACCTTCCAATATGTCTTCTCAGGCCGGATTTTCAGCAAAACCTCCACAGATGACAAATAATCCGGGAATTTGCCCGATGTGTGGTACATCTGTATCTTTTGGCACCAGATTCTGTGTAGCCTGCGGACATATGATTGAAGGAGAGTCGTTTGCATCCAGGGGTGTGTCTGCTGCCGGAATGTCTTCCAATATGTCGGGCGGAATTATAGATTCCGAATCATATGGCGGAGGAAACAGAGGCTTTTTGAATGAATCAGAGGGTGGTTTTGACACATCCGGCGATGATGACTTTTTTGCCGCTCCTCCTGTTAAAAGATCTCAAAAGCGAACCAGGCCCAAAAGAGAAAAAAAGCCAAAGGTGGCAAAACAAAAGAAGAGCCGCAGTTCATACGATGATGATTTCTTTGGCGGAGGAAGAAGTTCGGGTCCTTTGTTTGATTCAAACTCTGTTATCGGAAGAATCCTTTTATTTATTACATCCCCTGCAGATGCGTTTCAAAAGACTAAAGGGCAGGACGCCCTTGAAACAGCGCCACATCTTGCTATCTCACTTTTAATATTTGCGCTTGGAAACGTTTTTTTCCTGAGCTGGTATGCATCAGGGCTTGATGCCGCCCAATATCCGCTGATGAGCACCTTCTCCGACTTTGGAAATGCGTTCTTCTTCGTTTTCGAACTTGCGATACTAATTGCAATAATTACAGTAATTTACGGAATTTTACTCCATGTTTCACTGGGGCTTTTGGGATTTAGAAGTGAGGTAAATGACGGTCTTAGAATATCTGCATACTCTGCAACTGCGTTCATCGCCGGCGGAATTATCCCTCTTGCAGGTCTTTTTATTGCACCTTTATGGGCGGTTTTGCTCCAGGTCATCGGAATCAGGGAAAATTTCAACACATCCGGAATGCAGGCTCTAATAGCCGCATTAATCCCTGCGTTTGCCGCTTTTGTTGTATTTTATATTTTTATATCATCCGGAGACAGCAACTTTTCGATATTTGGAGGAGCATGAATTGAAAACCGGTTGTATAGTTATAACCGTTTTTTTAGGATTTTTTCTGATAACAGGCGCAGTATCAGCGGCAGATGGATCTTTTTCATTTGAGCAGGGAAACTTAAATACTGATGATTATCTGACTGTTAAGTTTACAGGTTTAATGGAGGGTAAAACAGCTTCAAATGATAGTCAGTGGGAGTGGAATTTTGGTGACGGAACAAAAGCCGGATATGGAAAAATCGTCACCCATACTTACTCCAAAGACTCTCTTCCCTTTGATTTGAGCCAGCCGATAGAGTTTATGATCGGCCTTTCTGTTACTACAGATGAAGATTCAGGTGAAGAAAAGATTGAAACATCCAGAAAAATTACGCTTGCAGAACCCTCACTTTCAGCAACATTTTCCGCCAACGTGACCTCAGGCACATACCCGATGACAGTTTTGTTTGAGGATAAGACGCATGGAAGGCACAGAATACTGGAATGGGATTTTGCAGATTTAAGTGATAAGCCTGCAATATCGCCTGTGACACACGTTTTTGAAACCGACAGGACATATCCTGTAAAGCTTGTTGTCGGAAGAGGGCCGGGAGAGGTCAGCACTGCAATGAGAGAAATTGTTGTAAGAAAACCCGGGCCGGTTGTCTCCTTTTCATCTGATGTCAGCAGTGGAAGAGCACCTCTTGTAGTTCATTTCACTGATAATTCTGTGATTGACAGCGGTGAGATAACAGAAAGGCTGTGGGATTTTGGGGATGAATCTTTGACATCAGATGCAAAAAATCCAAAGCATGTCTTTTCAAAGCCGGGGGAATATTTAGTTGTCCTGACAGTTACGGGAAATGAGAAAACAGCGTCTGATAAGATGAAAATTACTGTCAAAAACCTTGAAGCCTCTTTTTCTGCCGACAAAACCTCCGGGACTGAATCTCTTTCAGTTTCGTTTACAAGCGATTCCAAGGGAGATATTGAAACGCATTACTGGAATTTTGGTGACGGGCATTTCAGTACAGAACAAAATCCTGTTCATATCTTTCATAATGCCGGAGTATATGACATCTCGCTTACTGTTTCAGGCCCTTTGGGCTCTGATATGAAGACAAGATTCGGATACATCGAGGTTTTTGATTCAGATTTAAAACCGTTTAAAGACGAAGACTCTGATTTGGATTTGAAAGACTCTCCAACCAAAGTTTTTACTGAAAAAAAACTGCTCTTTGGAATTTCAGGAACAGAGATTATTATGGAAAAATTGGATCAGTTTAAAACCTTTATACTGGAGATTTTTTCAATTACCAGGGAAACCGGAGAAGACATTGGAGAAAATATCGGTGATATCGGTGAAAACTTAAATATTTCAGAGACTGAAGCAAACTGAAACACAAAGTAAAACAAACCGGGAGAAACTAAAAAAAAATGGTTCTTCTCCATTTTTCTGAAAGATAGGACTATCCAAAAAGAGAAACAACTTAGAGAATAACCTCCAAATATGATGATATGTCCAATAAACATTACAAATGGAGGGAATGCATTTCTGCATTCACATCTATGTTCTCATTTGTGGGCTTTTAAGATTATTGATATGGAAGATTTCATCAGTTTCTTAGGTTACTGGCCTTGACTGGAAGACAATCAAAGATAATCGATTATTAGCAAGGGAGGGGACAGGCCCCTCCCTTAAACCCGCCCCGCTTACGATAGGTCACCGGAGGGGGGCTAAGCCCCTCCGGTTCCCGGGGATATTGTGTACATCGCGACAAATCAATTCCAAATTAGGGTGATCAGAAATATGGCGAAGAGTCAAAAAAATATGATAATTAAAGCAAAGGCATATTCAAAATATTAATTAAATTAAAGAAACTGGAAAATTTCCTTCTCTTTTGTATCTTTGGATTTTTTTATTTTTTTGCCTTTCCCTGATTTGATACTTCATCCATTGCGGCTTTGATCTTCTCCTGGTCTCCAAGATAGTAGTGCTTTATTGGTTTTAGGTCTTCATCAAGCTCATATACAAGCGGAACGCCGGTCGGGATATTGACTTTTGCTATATCGTCATCTGAGATTTCGTCAAGAATTTTAACAAGCGCTCTTATACTGTTTCCATGCGCCGCAACAAGAATTTTTTTACCTGATAAAATGTCAGGTGATATAACATCCCTCCAGTAGGGAAGTACCCTTGCAACTGTATCTTTTAAGCACTCTGTTAACGGAATCTCTTCAGGCTTTAAACTTTGATAGCGGCGATCATTTACCGGACTTCTTTCATCATCCGGCTTTAACTCAGGCGGTGCTGTTTCATAACTTCTTCTCCATACAAACACCTGCTCGTCACCGTAACTGGCGGCTGTTTCTGCCTTGTTTAACCCCTGAAGTGCACCATAATGTCTTTCATTTAATCTCCATGAACGTATAACTGAAATCCACATCAGATCCATCTCATCAAGTGTAATCCAAAGCGTTCTTATTGCCCGTTTTAAAACAGAGGTATATGCGGTGTCAAAGGTGTAGCCTTCGCTTAACAAAAGTTTGCCTGCGGAGTGTGCCTCTAAAACTCCTTTTTCAGACAAATCAACATCAGTCCAGCCGGTAAAGCGGTTCTCTTTATTCCATACGCTTTCACCATGACGAAGCAAAACGATTTTGTACATAATTTTCAAAGACTCCGGTTTTTATTTGAATATCTAGTATTATTGTTCCGGCAGTAAAAAAAAAGTGCTTGTTGAAAGTTATTGGTGAAAGTTATTGGCGGCAAAAAAAAGAAAAAAAAGATCTTAGATTTTTTGTTTTATGAGACCGTTGCCGAGACTGTCACTGAATCAGACGATGCAGTGGAACTTCCGGACGCGGCGTACTGACCTTTCTGGTTTATGACATCGACCATTAAAACACCGGAACCTCCGTCATCCTTGACAGTGGTAACAGTTATTGTGCCGGACGGATTTTCAAGCTTAATGTCTTTGTATCCGTAGATTGCTGGTTCTCCGTCATCATCTGTGATTGTTGTTTTCACACCGTTTACACTGTAGCTTCCGGACCACTGACCTGAGTAGATAATCTGTATATGCCATGTTCCAAAGTTTTCCGATACAGATGTTGAACCAGGAGTGTAATCAGCGGCGGGCGACGATGATGATCCCGGATTTGTGGGTGACGGGCTGTTTTCTCCTGAGAACATTCCGCTGTTTAATGCAAACATGACAACTGCAATTACAACAATAACTGCAACAACTCCTCCGATGATCATGGGGAGATTTTCAGGCAGTCTGCTCTCCTTATATCCGTATGGGTCTCTTTGTCTTTGCCCGCGACTTTTAACTGCTTTTCTCTGCTCTTTTTCGTATTGTTTTTGCTCTTTTAACCGCTGTTTTTCAGAGGCTTTATATGCCTTTTCCTGTGCTTTGGAAAGATTTCCCTGAGGTTTTGAATTCCTAAGACTCCTTTTATTTCCTCTCATATTTTGAAATTCAGGATCATCTGCAAGACTAAAACCTCCGTTTTTAGGTGGCACAGGTGGCATTGGCGGTGCTCTTCTCTGGAAACTTTCATCAGGCCCGCCTCTCATGTATCTGTCAGGTACCGGAGGGCGCTGATTTAAGTTCTGAGTATGTGGTGAAGCACCATATCCTCCGGCGTTTTGTTGTTGTGAGCTGTGAGATTCGGCCTTTTTTCCGCACGAAGGACAAAAAACAGATCCAGATGGCATTTTTGCACCGCAATAACCGCAGAATGAAGGTTTGTTCACAGTTCCTGCGTCATATCCTGCCGGCGGCGTCTGCATTCCGCCGCGGGGCGGCACAGGTGGCATATGGCTTTCGTGTGGAGGAACAGGAGGTCTGTTTTGGATATTATGGTATTGATTTGGATATCCTGCTGGAGGAGACCGCGGCGGGGATTGCCGGTTATCCTCATGCACAGGCGGCATCTTTGGCGGCTGTCCATAAGAGTCGTTTCTCCGGCTTTCATACGGAGGTACAGGTGGAGGTGCTACAGGCGGTCTGCCTGAAGGCTCAAAGCCCTGGCGCGGATTTAGATGAGGTGCTTCTCTTTCATATCCGATATTGCCGCCTGTGCCCGGCCCTGGAGGATTGTAAACAGGCGCACTTTGAGAAGTTCTGTCAGGCCCGGATGAAAAAGCGCCATAAGAATTTTTGTTTTGAGCCTGTGTGGTGATTATTTTTAGCTTTTCTATCCATTCATCTCTTTCAAAATAGCGGTAATCTCCTGACTGGGCAAATTTAAGTATGAGGTTTCCGTTTTCGCCTGAAGGTTTTTGAATTAAAAATTCAATTGTCGGTGTTCCTGCCTGATCTGTTTTTGGATCAAAATTTCGGACCAGATTTATGGGAAATACAAGCTCTTTTTTCTCATAGAGTTCTTCAGATTTTTTGACAAAAATAATTCGTTTGTTTGTTAAAAATGCGTCAAACAAAACATTTTTTACAATTACATCCGGAGAGGTTTTGATTACTTCCTCTCCGGGATTTAGCTGGGGCCTGTACATAATGATACTTTAATTGTTTGATAAAGGATACAATAAATTATTCTATGGTCACTGACCCGGGAGGGTAAACCATCAGACTGAGTAGGGTAAGATGAATCTGTAAACTGAAGTTGATGCCGGATACAACTACACTAAATATTTGATACCGGTTTGATGGTACTGAACATGTCATACCGAATCTATGAAGAAAGGCTTATTAGATGCCTGATTTAAAAGAATTATTTGAAGAATATAAGAATAAAAAAATGAGAAGATATGAATAAAAAATAAAATGGGAAGAAAAAAATAAAAATAAAATGAGAAGAACAATCAAAAATTAAAAAGAAAAAAAAGAACGAAGAAAAAGAAAAATTTTAAAAAATAAATTCTACATTGAGAATTGTTATCCGCTGATGACTGAGGGAGAGAAGATATGTTAATAGAGAAAGAGAAAATCAATAAAAAAATTAAAAATCTTTATGAAGACTCTCTCTCTGATATTATCATTTTTTCTTCAACAGCAGTCTGTATAGTATTTGTTGCTTATTTTTTGTATGCCGGCACTGTTACGGTAATTCCACATATTCTTTATATCCCGATAATTCTCTTTGCATACAGATATCCTAAAAGAGGCATTTTATTTTCATTCATAATTGCAGTATTATACCTGATTTTGTTTGACATCCTTATATCAGCTGATTTTGGATTATATATAGATGCAATTGGAAGAACGGTTGTTTTTATTGCAGTTGGAATTATTGTATCATATATCTCAGGAAAACTGCACTCTCAAAAGGAGAGATATATGTCTCTTTTCAACAGTCTTGATGAGCCCATATTTCTGGTTGAAAAAAACCCCGACAACTCTCTTGGAAAGATAACTGACTGTAATCAGACCTGCTGTGACATACTTGGATATACTAAAATTGAACTTTTATCAATTGAATTATCATCAATAATCACAAAATCAGGAGATGCGGAATTAAGTAATGAAAAAAAATCCCCTCTTTTCTTTAAAGGTTCTAAAAGCAGTCCTTTGGAGGTTTTGATAACCGCAAAAAGCGGCATGAAAGTTTTGTTTGACCTAAATTTTCATAAAAGTCCGTCAGGAAAAACAGAGGAAGTTATAGTTGCCGCAAAAAACCCGTACCTAAGGCATGAGGCAGAGAAAAAAATAACCGAAAGCCGCTTTCGACTTGAAGAGTCTCTTAAAATTGCAGGTCTTGGATACTGGGACAAAAATACAGATGAGGATTTTCAGACATGGTCTGATGAGACCTTCAGGATATTCAAAATACCTCCGAATTCCGAAATGAAGATAAAAAGTGAGGATTTCAAGGAGTTAATTCATCCGGAATTTCGTGAAAAGGTATTTTTAGGGTATGATAAAAGTATATCTGAGAGAAGTGAGTATTCACGGAAATTTAAGATAATCACCGGCGATTCAGAGGAAAGATGGGTTCATTCCCGTTGCCGGCACTATACCGATAAAAGAGGAGTTGTCATACGTTCCCTTGGTACAATCCAGGATATAACTGATGATGTAATTGCAGAGAAGAAAGCCTCTGAACAGGCGAAGTTTTTTGAGACACTTCTTGAGACAATTCCTCTTCCTGTCTTTCACAAAGATAAAGACGGAAAATATCTTGGATGCAATCAGGCTTTTGCGCTTTTGACAGGAAAAAGCAAGGATTATATTATTGGAAGGACTGTATTTGACCTCTTTGATGAGAAAACCGCTGTTTTCTTATCAGAAAAAGACAATCCTATGCTTAATAAGTCAGGTGTTCAGATAACAGAAGCAGAAATTCCTGACAGCCGGGATAATATCAGAAATATGATAATAAGCAAGGCTGAAATTTCCGGCAGTGATGGAGAGGACAGAATTGTTATCGGAGTTATGCAGGACATTACTCTTCTTAAAAGAACAAAGAAGAATTTAAGAAAGTCGTTAGAAGAGAAGAATGTTCTTTTGCAGGAGGTTCATCACAGGGTAAAAAACAATCTTGCGGCAATAACCGGAATTTTAGAGATTGAAAAAAGCAGAATAAAAGATGAGGATGCTCTTCGGTTTTTGGATGAGGCTGAAAACAGAATTCAGTCGATGGTGATTGTTCATGAAAGTCTTTATCATTCTGATAATGTTGGTGAAATTGACGCACAGGTACACTTCAAAAATCTGTTTGAGTCTGTGCTTACATCATATTCTCCGCCCTCTGATGTTAAGCTTTTACTTGATACATCCGGCTGTAAAATTGATATTAATTCGGCGATTCCATGCAGTCTTGTTGTAAATGAAATTCTCACCAATTCGATGAAGTATGCATTTTCCGGCAGAAGTGAGGGTGAAATTAAAATCAATCTTAAATGCCATGACAAATATTACCATCTTTCAGTCTCTGATGACGGCATCGGGATTCCTGAGGACATTTCACCTGAAAAATCAAAAACACTTGGTATAAAAGTGATTTATAATATTGTAAGCCTTCAGCTTATGGGAGAAATATCTCTTGATAGAAAAAACGGAACAAAATGGGAGATTACCTGGCCGCGAAAGGAAACAGATTCTGATACAGTTTTATAATATTGGCATAAAAGTCAAAATCCCTGAGAGAATTTCATCATTTTTTTGTGTTTAAAATAATAATTTTTTAATTTTTATTTTAAATTTTATCATCAGATATTGTTTTCATCCTGTTTTGCAGGACAAAAGTTGCACACTGAGTAAAAAATATCTTCTTCCTTGTCGCGTATCGGACAAAAATATCCTTCACTGTTCTGTGTTACCTCAAATCCGCCCGGAAACGGAGTTCCCGGAGGATGTCCGGGCTCTTCTTCAACAAACATTGCATAAGCACATAAAAGATAATAGAAGAGATCGTAGAGCGGCTTTTTTTCTTTATCAACAAATCTGTGTCCTTCTTTTTTCTCATCAAAGCATGCTTTTGGAATCATCTCGCAGTATTTTTCAAATGTTTCCGGATCTGAAATTAAAGAGCAGTTTTTTTTAAAATCGCCCCGTCTGTAATTAAGAAGTATCCTGTGGTACCTTCCAAAAAACCATTCTTTTGCATACGGGAGAAGTTTAGTTCTGTAAGGTTCCGGAAGGCATTCCACTTCATCCCGTGCCCTTGCAGAGATTACCGCCAGGCTGTACCTGTCATATTTCATAAGAATTTCTGCTATGAATTCCAAAAGCCTGCCCTTTGTCTTAATGCTTTTCATTTCATCAGCAATCTGATGAATTTTTTGAAATGCGGGATTTTCTGAATCTTTCATTTTAGTTTTATTTATCCTCAAGAATTCTCATAAACTCTCTTATTGTACATACAAACTCAGGCACCTGAAGTACAACTCCTGTTACTTCTCCATCGCGAATACCGATAAAAAATCCGGTCTGGTTGTCAATTATCATTGTGATTTTAGCCACCACTTTTTTGTCGAATTTATATTTTTGAGATGAGATTTTCTCTTCGAATTCAATCATCTTCTTAGGATATTCCGAGACTTTCAGGTTTGTTCCGATAAAATCGGATTTGTTTCTGGCATAAATTTCTAAGTTTATCTTCCTCTTTAATTTTTTTAATTCCGGAAGCATCCATTTGAAATAAGAGTAGTCATTTACAATTATCAAAATTTCATTCTCGGCATTTTGAATAAGAGTCTTTGCCCTGTTTTTAATTCCCCATTCTGAATGGATTGTCCAGACCATTGACGGCGGCTTTGAATTTAAATGAAGATTTGATAAGTATTCTGTTGATTTATCGATTGATTCGTTTATCTGTGATTTTAATTTTCCAAGCACTGCACCGGGATTGTCGGCATAGTAGTAAGATGGATTTCCGTTTTGGATTTCAATGAATTTTTTATCTGAAAGACTTTTTAAAACCGCATATATTCTTCCCTGCGGGACGCCTGAGTTTTCATGAATTTCACGTGCTGTTGCCATTCCGTAGCCGATAAGTGATATGTATGCTTTTGCTTCATATTCTGTGAATCCAAGTATTTTTAAAGTTTTTATTGTGTTTTCAACCATTGACAACTCCGAAAGTTTCAATTAATTAATTAGTTCTTTATGCATTATATAACTTAAGCAGTGAAGATGACTAAAAATGCACACAGCAAAAATCCAAAAAAACACAGAATTGCATGAAAATGCTTAGAAAATTAAAAAACAGCATAGAACAACAAAAAGTATGTGAAAATTAGTAAGTTAAAAAATTTTAAGGATTTAATCTCCCAAAAAGGTATGAAACATTTTCAGGATAAAATCTCCCTCCAGATATCTGACTCCTGAGAACAAAAAATCCTGAAATTTTTTAAAAAGTTAATTAAAAATGTGCTATGAAAAAGTTTTATGTAAATCACAACGTGATTTTCATGTTAAATGTGATGCTAAATTAATTTAAAAAAAATCACCCTGGAAAATTAAAATTAAAATTAAATTCGACATCTAAAAGCCAGTATATGAGATGTGCAAAAAAAATCCCTTAATAACTGATAAATTCTTATGCATGAGTTAGTTAAGGATAAGATTTGACGGGAAAAGGGGGATTTTTAAGATTTTGACTCTTCACTGTGGATTATATTTTTTTGCAGATGCTATGTTTTTTATTCTTTTTTTAATTTTTCTTCCATCCTGGTGTTTTTTTAATTTACTTTAATCCTGTTAATTTTCTGAAATTTCTTTAATCCGGCAACTTTCTTAATTTTGCACTTTTACTTTTTATTGTGCGGCGTTTTTTTGAAATTTAAAAGTGCCACAAAAATCCTGAAAAACCCTTAAAAAACCCTTAAAAAAATCATGTTAGACTCTTAAAAATACATCCTAAGAAACTCCTAAAAAAATCCTTAAAACTTTAAGGGTTGTACTTCATTTAATATCTTTCTTTTAAAAATGTTTATGAAGAAAATTTCATAGAATAAGTTATCACATAAAAGTTCGTGTAAGTCACATAAGTGATTTACAATTGAGAGTTACTTTGTAACGTACCTGAAAAATAGTACATATAAATAAGAAAAATTTCGTTTGAGGAAAAAGTGATGAAAAACCAATTAAATAATCTCTCCATAACCTCCGGTGAGGATTTATCAGAGCTCTCAACAGCCGGTATATGGGAGGATGCAGGCATACTGCCTCCGCCTGTATGCATGCGTCTTGTGGAAATTCTGCATATTTTGTATTTTTCTGAAAAACAAATTCCTGCCGACTGCATGAAGATGATAAATCTGGCAGTAAACACTCACGAATTTGTAAATAATCCTGAATTTAGGGTGACAGATATAAAAAAGATGCACTCTTACGCAAAATGCCTTGGAATCGATATATCAGACTTCAATGAGTCTGAAACAGCTTCTAAGATAACAAAGGAAATAATCTGTGATTATATCGCTGATGACCGGCAGAGATTTTCTCCGGCAGAAAAGGATTTTTCCGATAAGAACAAAATACTAGAGAAATATTCTTCTTTGAATTTCTGAAAATTATGCCTTTGTATTTTTTCAGCCGTGAGGATGATAATATTGAAATCACCATTTGAATTTATAGCAAAATCAATTAACAACCGGCCATTTCTTGTTGCAGGCCTGATAGTCGCCGTTTTAATAATGGCGTTATTCGGTGCTTCAATGACATACATGAAGACAGGTACTGAGACCTATCTTAATACTGACGAGCCTTTAGGCTCTCTTGTCGTTCATTACAGCGATACATTCGGCTCGGATGCAGTAATACTGATAATAGAATCTGCTGATGTAACAGCGCCTGATGTATTAAAATATCTGGATAATCTTGAAGAGCAGATAAGAAGTGAAAGATATATATCCGGCGTTTCAGGACTCGTTGACGTTATAAAATCCGCAAACGACGGTGTGCTCCCGCAAAACAAGGGAGATATAGATGCAATTTTAGCATCAATTCCACCTGAGCATCTGCAAAAGCTTCTTCCGTCAAAGTCGATGACTCTTGTAAGCATTCCGCTTGAAACCGGAATTTCAGATGACAATCAGAAGAGCGTTGTATATATTATTGACAGCGTAATCGAATTTTCAAACGTTCCTGCCGGAGTCACTGTAACTCCTACAGGTTCTCCTGCGTTTTCTGTTGAGATGGAAGAAGACATGGGGTCAAGCATGGGAACACTCATCGGTCTTGCAATGCTTCTCATGATTGTTGCGATGGTTTTGCTGTTTGGCCATGTCAGATACAGGATGCTTCCTGTATTCATAGTCTTTTGCGGAATCATTCTGACATTCGGAGTCATGGGTTTTTGCGGGATTGCAATCAGCTCGATTGTTGTTGCGGCCTTTCCTGTGTTAATCGGTATCGGGATTGATTATGCAATTCAGTTCCATTCGAGATTTGATGAGGAGATAAAGAAAAAACCGATGAAGGATGCGGTTTTTACAACCATTACAAGCTCAGGGCCTGCAGTTATGCTTGCAATGACTGCAACTGCTCTTGGATTTGTTGCTCTTTCAATTCTTGCCCCTTCACCAATGGTTGGTGACTTTGGAACGATATGTATTGTCGGTATAGTCTGCTGTTACTTATCAGCGATGATAATTGTCCCGACATTTGCGACAATAGTAAAATACAGACCAAAGGAGGGCGAAACAAACATACTTGACAGTGCAGAGCCATGCCAGCTGGACTGGAAAGGCTGTGAAAAACCTCCAAAGGTTAAATCCGGCACAAAAGGATCTTTTATGGAAAAATATGATATGCTTCTTGGAGGACTTGCCGGAAAAATTGCCAAGAATCCTGTTCCAATCCTTATATTTTTGTGCATGCTTGCCGTTGTTGGAATTCAGCTTGACGAAAAGGTAATAATTGATACTGATGAGGACTCGATGGTCTCACAGGATATGCCTGCGATGATCTCGATGAACAAGCTTACAAGTGTTATAGGTTCGACAAGCACAATTACAACATACATAAAGGCTGATTCAATACTTGATCCTGAAACTTTACAGTGGTTGGATGATTTTGGAAATTATGCAATATCGAAGCATGACGATTTAACCGGTGCAACAAGCATTGCAACATATGTAAAGTATTACAATGGCGGCGAAATCCCGTCTGATATGGTTACTTTAAAGAAGGTCTGGGAGGAGATTCCAAAAAGCACAAGGGATTCATATGTGAATGGAAACACAGAGGCTGTTTTGGAATTTTCTATGAAGGACATCTCAATTCCGGCAACCCAACAGCTTATTGCCGATATGCAAAAAGACCTTGACTGGTATATTCAGCACCCCGGAATGACTGCCTCCTTTACAGGTCAGATGGTAATGTTTTCTGATCTCATAAATGGAATCAAAGATACCAAAAATCCAATGACATATCTTGGGTTTGTCCTGATTTTTGTATTTTTAATTCTGGTTTACAGGAAGTTTACCGCAATTACGCCGCTTATTCCGATTATGATGATTGTCGGCTGGAACGGGCTTATTATGTATTCTCTTGGCCTTACATACTCGCTTCTCACAGCGACTCTTGGAGCGATGACAATCGGTGTTGCGTCTGAGTATACAATTCTTATTATGGAGAGATATCAGGAAGAGAAAGAAAAAGGAGAGGATATGGTTACTGCTATTCAAACAGCAATTCAAAAGATTGGAACAGCTGTTTCAGTATCAGGCCTTACAACTGTCTTTGGCTTCTCAGCGCTTATTCTTTCAACATCGCCTGTAATCCAGAACTTTGGTATAGTAACAGTTGTTACTGTTGGTTTTTCATTAATCGGCGCAATTGTTGTAATGCCTGCGATTATATCTCTGTTTGAATCTTTAAGTGTCTTTATGGATGACAGAAAACGATACCGTGCAGGCGGATGCCCTAAACAAAGCAAAAAAAGCTCAGGGCTTCTGGCAAGGTTTACAGAATTTTTAAAGATATAATAATAATCTAAATCTTTTTTTTGTATCTATTCAGCCTTTAATATCATATGATAATTTTTAATTAAGTAAGTTGTCCTATATTATGTGTGAATAATATATCTATCGATATTAAAGAGTTATGCAGGTATACAAATGAAGAATATATATCTTTAATTCAGATAGGTTATGTCTATTGTCAAAAAATCTTAACATTTATTCCCAGAGTAGATTCCTTAAAAGACTATCCTTCCCATGGAATAGATCACTCTGTTAGAATAATTGAATATATAAATAAATTTATAACTTCTTTTGAAGTTGAGCTAAGCCCCTCCGGTTCCCGGGGATATTGTGTACATCGCGACAAATCAATTCCAAATTAGGGTGATCAGAAATATGGCGAAGAGTCATTTTTATTTCAAAATATTTTTTAAAGAAGCAGTATTCCTATAATAGGAATTGTTGCAAGACACATAAGTGTTGAAATGAATACTCCTTTTGAGGCCGCATTTGAATCTACGTTGTATTCTTCTGCTAATAAAACAGCGTTTGCGGCAACCGGCATCGCCGCAAGAATTACAGGTATTCCTAACATTAAAGGATCGTCTACAAAGGGTCTTAATAAAAGGAAGAGTGCAAAAGGAATCACCAAAAGGCGAAATGCTGACATAATGTAAATTTTTGTATCCGAAAACATCTCTTTAATCGGCATTGCGGCAAGAAGGGCGCCTACGACAACCATTGCCAGCGGAGTTGTCATGGAACCTAAGGTGTCGATGACATTGAAAAAAGGTTCAGGTATGCTGTATCCTGTAAAAAAGAATAAAAGTCCTGCGAGTGATGCGATGATTCCGGGGTTTAGAATTAGTTTTTTGTCAAAATATTTTCCCATATCAGGCCTTAACATTAGAATTCCTGCAGAGAAGACTAAAAGACCGAAGGGGAGCATGAAAAGCGATGTGTAAAATGCGGCTTCTTCACCAAACATTGCGATGGTTACAGGAATTCCCATAAAACCGAGGTTTGAAAATACAAGCATGAACCTGTATACTCCTCTTTCCAGATCACTTTTAACAAAAAATTTTGGGACTATTAAAGCAAATGCAAATGAAAGAGCATAGTAGATTCCGGCAATTAAAAACATCTCCATTGTATTTGCAAATATCTCCTCATTAAGGGGAATCTGCATTGAGATTATGATAAGGCATGGAAGTGAGATGTTTACAAGAAATGATGAAAGTCCTCCTGCCGCACTTCTGTTGATTATTTTTGCCTTATATGAGGCATATCCTACCGCCATTAAGATAAATAAAACAATTATGCTGTTTACGACTACAAAAAAATCCATTTTGGCTTCTTCTTTTTTCTTTATAGTTATTTTAATTTTATTACAATAATATGGGTGGTGTTTTTGGAAGTATCTGTTTTTTAATAATAGGAAGAGAAGTTATTTTCTGATATAAGCGAAATTTTAAAAATTTACATTTACTGCAACAGGAGAAAAATTTCAGGGATTATTTATTTTCAATATTATCATTCCCGTCATGGCTGATGATGTGTAGATTTAAGTTAATCACAAATGTGAGTAATCCTTATGTGCCCCGTCAATTGTCATTATTTTTTCAACTTTAACAATATTATTGTGAATATCAATTATGTAAAATACAGTATAAGATCTGCTGATATGGAGGCGGTATACATCAGGAGGTCTGGAGCAGAATAATTTTTCCTTATTCTCCCCGGGAAAAGGATTAGCCTTTAGTTCCAGAATTCTCTCAACAATTATGTGCCGGGATTTTAGTGGCAGTTTTTTAAGAAATTTCTCTGCTTTTTTTTCAATTAGAATAGTAAACACAGTCCTTTTCCTGTATCGTTTGGTTCATTCGCTTTTTAGTATCTCTTCAGGATTGAAAGGCACAAATTCCCCTTCATTTTCTATATCAGCAATCATTTTCCATTCCCGAAAGTCACGTTCTCTTCCAATCATTTCTGAAATCAAATCATCATAGCTCTGCCCTGCTTTTTTTAAGTCATGCAGTTCTCTCCATGTAGGCTCTTTTATTGGAATACGTTTGATTTGATTTGATGAAGTTTCATCTGTTCCCGACAGCATGAGATGTTTTTTGTAAAGCACTATATTTATAATTGTGCATTTATGCCCTAATGTGCTTATATGGCATATTGTGCATTTTTATCATGTTGTGCATCTGTAATTTGCTGTTTACCATGAAAAATCTGGTTTCATGACCGTTTTTTGGAAGTATATTAAAGCCGATGCGGTGTATAAGTATTAATACAGGATTTTATGAAGATTGCATTTGTCTATGACGTCATATATCCTTATGTCAAGGGAGGCGCTGAAAAAAGAATTTATGAGCTTTCGCTCTCTCTTGTAAAAAGCGGTCATGAAGTTCATATTTTCGGCATGAAATACTGGGATGGCTCTTCTGTTATTGAAAAAGAAGGTGTAATTTATCATGGCGTCTGCAGGCCAAAAGAACTCTATGTGAAGGGTAGAAGATCTTTTTTCCAGGCTGTATATTTTTCAGTATTTCTTTTTTTCCCGCTTTTAAGGGAAAAATTTGACATAATCGACTGCCAGGCGTTTCCTTATTTTCCTGTATTTACATCGCTTTTGGTATCAGTACTTAAAAAAACCCCGCTGGTTGTTACATGGCATGAATTCTGGGGAGATTACTGGTATGAATATATTGGTTTTTCAGGCGTTTTTGGAAAATTCACAGAGAGGATTTGTGCAGTCCTTTCAAAAAATCAAATCGCAGTTTCAGATTTGACTGCTGACAGATTAAAGAAGAGAAATTGTCTTTTGCATAATTCTCACCAACATGTATGCGTTGTTCCAAACGGAGTTAATAAAATCAGGATTTCAGACGTTATGCCATCAGCGGAAAGTTGTGACATATTGTTTGCAGGCCGTCTTATCGCTTCGAAAAACGTTGATCTAATTTTACGATCGCTTGTTTTAGTAAAAAATAAACTGCCGTTTGTAAAGGCAGTAATTATAGGAGACGGGCCGGAGATAAATTCTCTAAAGAGTCTTTCTGCAAAGCTGGATATTTCAGAAAATGTTTCATTTAAAGGCTTTTTAGAGGACGAATTATTAGTTTTTTCTGCTATGAAGTCAGCGAAAGTCTTTGTTCTTCCATCGACAAGAGAGGGTTTTGGGATTGTTGCAATAGAAGCGATGGCCTGTGGAATTTCAGTTGTTACTGTAAGAAGCAATTCAAACGCCGCTGCATCTCTAATAAAAGACGGAGAAGACGGAATAATAACAGACCCTGACCCGGAGAGTTTTGCTGATGGGATACTTACTGCAATTTTAAATGAAGATCAGATGGGTGATAAAGCGCTTACGGCGGCAAACCGCTATGATGTTTCTGAGATTTCAAAAGAGATTGTTTTTTATTATGAGAAAGTCTTGAAAAGTTCAGGTTGAACAATTACTTCATTTGATAGATATAACTCCGAATTCAATTCCAGAATATTCATTATTTTGAATATTAAATTCACTTTGTGCTAAAATCTCCTATGAGTCATACGTAGTATCGCCTGTAACTCAAACATCATTCCCACCTGCTGAGAATACCCGCGAGGGTATTCTTGAAGCAGACTATCACTATGGCGCAAGCCCTGAGGTCAGGGCGTGTTCGCGAAGCGAACTGCGCAAAGGTTTTGCCAATAGAGGGAAAAAGGGGTATAGGGCATAATATTTCACTAAAAAAATTATATTGATATTGTCCTCATATCCATATATTTTAGATTCTCTATACAGGACATTTAGACTGTCCAATGTTAACGGTCAAGGTATACAAAATGAGTGTTCGTACTGTTCTAAGTTGGGTGTAATATACAGTAATGAGTAAAGGCATTTATTACTCATAAATTAAAAAATAATAATTTAGTTTACCTTATACCAAATACAAAAATAGCTCTGGAAAACGAAACCCTGTGTCTTATGTATTTTAGGGGGAATTTATGAAGAAGATATTAATTACCGGAATCAGCGGATTTGTTGGCGGATATTTTGTTGATTATGTCAAAAAAACTCACTGCAATCTTGAAATATGTGGAATCAGCAGAAATCTGCCGGACTGGGATTTTGTAGATGCAGGAGCTTCTAGTATCACTCATTATAAGGCAGATTTAAATGATCTGAATCTTATAAAAAAAATAATAGAAGAGACTGAACCTGATTATATTCTTCACCTTGCAGCGCAGAGTTCGGTTGCAGAAAGCTGGAAGACCCCTGTTGATTCGTTTTTGAATAACACCAATATTTTTCTGAATATAATTGAGAGAATTTCGAAAAACCCCCCACTTACCGATAGTACTTTATAGTCGCCGATCTCTGAATTATTATGAGTAACTTTGCTAATTTTGCTTTTAAAGATGAATATGCGCGGATTGTCTCAAAAGGAGATAAGTTAGGTGAAGTTGAAAAAATAATTGACTGGGAATGTTTTAGACCAATCCTGTACCCTTTATTCCTGAACAAAACAGGACTTGGTGGAAGGCCCAACTACGACGAAATATTGATGCTCAAATTGCTTCTTTTGCAACAATGGTATAGCCTTTCAGATCCCGAATTGGAAAGACAAGCCAACGATAGAATCTCTTTTCGAAACTTTCTGAACTACCCATTAAAAATTCCAGATCACTCGACAATTTGGTTTTTTAGAGAGAGATTAGTAACAGCTGAGATCTCAGATAAAATCTGGAACGAATTACAGAGACAGATTGAAGAAAAGGGAATATCAATTACTCGCGGAGTTATCCAGGATGCTTCATTTATTACGTCAGATCCAGGTCATGCCAAGAAAGATAAACCACGAGGAGAGGAAGCCCAAACAAGAAGGTCAAAAGATGGAAAATGGAGTAAAAAGGGAAATAAATCATATTTTGGCTATAAAATTCACACTCTGATTGATAAGGAATATCTAATGATTCGTCGATTTACTACAACTCCTGCTAATGTTCATGATAGTAAAATCGATCTTTCAAAAAAGGGTGAGACAGTGTACCGCGATAAGGGATATTTTGGGGTTAAGCCAAAGGCTTCAATGGATAAAACTATGAAAAGGGCAACAAGAAACAACCCATTGAAAGAGAAAGACAATCGGAGAAACAGGGCAATATCCCGAACTAGGTCTTTGGTTGAATTACCTTATGCAGTGATTAAGCGTACTTTCCATGGAGGTCATGTTTTGCAAACAACGGCCAAAAGGGTACATGTCAAGAATTTATTTTCGTGTTTGGCTTACAATTTGTATCGACTAAAAGGATTGCAACAATGATGAGCCTCTAGCTGTAGCTATAGAAAAATATTACAAAAAATGACCAGATTGAGAAAATTTTAGATTGAATTTTGTATTTTGTAGATCATTCCATCCATTTACAAACATTATTGGGAAAATGTAGGGATTTTAGTTATCCTCTTGATACTGTGAGGAGAATTGACAAGGGCACAAGAGTTTTATCTGTTGGGTCATCCGAGCAGTACGGAATTGTTAAAAATAGTGATCTGCCATTAAAAGAGACAAAACAGCAGAATCCACAGAATCCATACGCGGTTGCAAGAGTCTCACAGGAGCTTTTGGCAGGAATTTATGCAGAAGGATACGGACTTGACATCTGCTGTACACGCTCATTTAACCACTGCGGGGCAGGGCAGAAGGATAAGTTTGTTATAAGTTCGATTGTAAAGCAGTTCGCAATGATTTCAAAGGGTCTGCAGGAGCCTGTTTTACACATCGGAAACGGCTCAATTATCCGTGACTTTTTAGATGCCCGTGATGTATGTGTTGCATACGGACTTCTCTTAAAAAGCGGAAGAAGAGGTGAAGTCTATAACATATGCAGTGGCACCGGCAGATCGATTCTTGAAATTATTGAGATTTTATCCGGGATGTATAATATCCCGGTTGAAGTCCGCCAGGAAAGCTCACAGATTCGACCGATTGACAACCCTATGATTGTCGGAGATTATTCAAAAATAAATAGTGAAACCGGATGGGAGCCGAAAATCTCATTTGAAAAGAGTCTGTCTTCAATATATGAATACTGGATGAAGCACATATAAGTTTTAAAAATAGTTTTGATAGATAAGGTTCAATTTATTTGTAATCAAAAAACTTAATGTTTTTTTGGAATTTAAGGGAATAATATTATGACACAACAGAAAAAAGCGTTAATAACCGGCCTTACAGGCCAGGACGGCTCATATCTTGCAGAGCTTCTTTTGCATAAAGGCTATGAGGTGCACGGTCTTATAAGACGTGCATCGACCTTTAACACATCAAGAATTGACCACATCTATGTTGATCCGCATAACCCTAATGCACAGATGTACCTTCACTACGGAGACCTTGCTGACTCTGAACAGATTAACAATATAATATATAATGTAGCGCCTGATGAGGTCTATCACCTGGGCGCCCAGAGTCATGTAAGGGTCAGTTTTGATATCCCTGAGTATACCGGCAATGTAACCGGCCTTGGAACAACCCGCATCCTTGAAGCGATAAGAAGAAGCAGAAAGGATATCAGATTTTACCAGGCATCGTCCAGTGAGATGTTTGGTGGTGCAACCCCTCCGCAGGATGAGGAGACACAGTTTGTTCCAAGAAGTCCTTATGCATGTGCAAAAGTGTATTCATACTGGATGGCAAAAAATTACCGCGAGGGGTATAACATGTTTGCCTCAAACGGTATTTTGTTTAATCACGAGTCGCCGCGACGGGGAGAGACATTTGTTACAAGAAAGATTACAAGGGGTATTGCATCTATTCTTGCCGGGAAAGAAAAGTATCTTTATCTTGGAAATCTTGAGGCAAAACGCGACTGGGGATTTTCACCTGAGTACGTTGAGGCTATGTGGATGATTCTTCAGGCAGACAAACCTGATGATTTTGTTATCGGAACAGGAGAGACTCACTCAATTAATGATTTCTTAGACGAAGCCTTCTCCTATGTCGGCTTAAATATTGAGGACCATGTAAGAATCGACCAGAAATACTTCCGCCCGACTGAGGTTGATGCTTTAATGGCAAACCCTGATAAATCCGAGAAAGTTTTGGGATGGAAAGCCAAAGTTACTTTTGAGGATCTTGTAAAGATAATGATGGACTCTGATATGCGTGCTGCAGGTCTTGAGGTCCCGGGCGAAGGTGATGAGATAATTAGTAAAAAGTTTGGCGAGAAGTGGTGGAAGAAGGACTGATAGGGGATTTTGGTGAGAAATCCTTGAAAACTGCTATTTTTCATGATTATTTTGGTGCAATCGGCGGCGGCGAAAAGGTTGTATTAGAGATGGCAGGGATTTTAAATGCCGATATTATTACAACTGATACTGATGCCGCAGGAAAAATTGACAGCAGTGTAAATATCATAAGTCTTGGAAGCACTATTAAATACCCTCCATTGAAGCAGATCTCGGCTTCGATAAAATTTTTTAACTGCGATTTTTCAAAAGATTACGATTTTTTTATTTTTACAGGCAACTGGAGTCATTACGCAGCCCGCAGGCACCACCCCAATATGTGGTACTGTTACACACCGGTAAGGGCATTTTATGATTTATACCAGACTTTTTTAAACCGGCAAAATTTTATTACCAGACAGGTGTTTAGAATCTGGGTTTTAATCAACAGATATTTTGACAAACGTTCTGTTGAAAAGATTGATAATATTGTAACAATCTCAAAAAATACGCAAGGGAGGGTTTTGAAATATCACGGAAGAGAGTCTGAATTAATTTATCCTCCCGTAGATGTCTCCAAATATTCGTGCAAAAATTATGGTGATTTCTGGCTTTCTGTGAATCGTATTTATCCTGAGAAGCGGATTGAACTTCAGATTGAGGCATTTAGAAATCTGCCTGATGAGAAACTGGTAATTGTCGGCAGCTATGCAAAAGGTGATCACGCTTCAGTCTATGCTGAGAAAATTTCTGAAAATCTGCCTGAAAATGTGGAAATTATCGGAGAGGTAACCGGTGAGAAGCTGTTAAATCTTTATTCACACTGCAGAGGATTTATTGCAACAGCAATTGATGAAGACTATGGTCTGACACCTGTTGAGGCGATGGCTTCCGGAAAGGCAGTTGTCGCTGTAAATGAAGGCGGATTTAGGGAAACTGTTATTGATGGAAAAACCGGGTTTTTAGTCGATGCTGATGTGGAATCGATTGTAAAGGCTGTTGAAAAGATATCTGAATCGCCTGAAATTTATCATGATGAGTGTATTGAAAGGGCAGAGCTTTTCTCCCTTGAGAGATTTAAAAAAGGCATAAAAGAGGCGGTTGTTAACCGATAATGTTTATGCTTTCTATGTAAAATATTATGGATAATTATTTTTAGGTAATGAACAGGTGTGTCTGAGTGAATTTTAGCTTAATAATGGATTTTGCAAAACGCGATCTGACCGAGAGGTATTCAGGCTCTCTTTTAGGATTTTTATGGAATTTTATTTTCCCTCTTGCAAATATCATAGTATATACATTTATTTTTTCAAGCATTATGGGAGCAAAGCTTCCCGGCTCTTCTGATGTTTTCAGCTACGGGATATATATCTGCGCAGGAATTTTACCATGGACTGCTTTTGCATCCATGTTTGCACGAATTTCAACTGTTTTTCCTGACAAGCGACACATTCTTACAAAATTAAATACTAATCTTCGGTATTTTCCTCTTTATATTGTAATCTCAGAGAGTGTAATATTTCTTGGAACAATGGCTTTGTTTTTTGTTTTTCTTCTATATACAGGCTACCAGTTCTCCTGGCTTATTCTGTTTGTTCCTGTAATCTATTTCATTCAGGTTCTTTTTGCATATTCTTTGGGATTTTTTTTGGCAAACTTCATGGTATTTTTAAAAGATCTGCGTGAGACAATCCAGGTTGTACTCCTGTTCTGGTTTTGGTTTACGCCGATTGTATATGTGTTTGACATCCTTCCTGAGTTTGCAAAAGGAGTTATAGTGTGGAATCCGATGACAGCGGTTGTAAACGGCTATCAGTCGATTTTTGTCTATAATGAAGTGCCCGGATTTATGTTTTTGGGATATGTTCTGCTGATAAGTATTTTCATGCTTCTTTTGTCTTTTTGGGTATTCAATAAGCTTGAAAAGGACATTCGGGATTTCATGTGAGGTGATTTATTTATGATAACTGTTAAAAATGTCAGCAAAAATTACCGGATATATCACTCTCCTGCAGACAGGTTAAAAGAGATTGTAACACGAAAGAAATACCATAAGGATTTAAAAGCGTTATCAGGCATCTCTTTTACAGTATCTGACGGGGAGACTCTTGGAATTGTCGGTGAGAACGGGGCAGGAAAGTCAACTCTTTTAAAGATTCTGCAGGGCGTAATCATTCCGGACGAGGGGGAAGTCAGCGTTACCGGAAAGGTAACCGGACTTTTGGAGCTTGGAACAGGCTTTAACAGTGAGCTTTCCGGTGTTGAAAACATCTACATGAACGGAACTATGCTTGGAATGAGCCGGGAAGAGCTTGACGCAAAAAAAGATGAAATTATTAATTTTACAGAGTTAGGGGATGCAATATACGATCCGATAAAGACGTATTCTTCCGGAATGCTGATGCGGCTTGGTTTTTCAATCGCAATTCACGCTGACCCTGCATGTTTTTTAGTTGACGAAGCACTCTCTGTCGGGGACGCATATTTCCAGCAGAAGTGCATGAGAGCGATTCAGGCGTTTAAGGAAAAGGGCGGATCTATTATCTTTGTCTCGCATGATATGAATGCTGTGCGAACATTATGTGACAGAACTTTGTTTATTGATCACGGAAATTTGATAGATTATGGCAATACAAAAGATGTTGTTGATTTCTATCAAAATAAAATTATTAAAAAGATCCATTGTGGCAAAGCAGAATTAAATATTAAAAAAGCTGATACTGAAAATTTAGAAGAAAGATCAGGTATGAATACGGGAGAAGTGGAACTTGTTTCTTTTAAATTTTTAAATGAAGATAATGAAGAAATTTCATCTATCGAAAGTGAAAAAAATGTGAAAATAGATTACATTATAAAAACAAAAAAAGATTTGGAAGAACCTCATTTTGGAATAATAATTCGCAACTACCTTGGCCAGACGATATTTCAGATAGAAACCGATTCAATGGGATTAAAGCCTAATAAATTATCAGCATTTCATCTTGCTCATATTTCGTTTTTATTGAATTTTCCTTTATTTCCAGGGAAATACTCATTCTCAATTGGTATATCTAACAAAGGGAATGGTATTGGAACTTTTGAGGAATATTTATTGACTATTTATGATCTTGGAATTCTCAATGTTGTACCAAATAGGGCATCAATATTATATTCGGGGATTTTCAATATGAAACCTAAAGTTGAACTCTGTTACTTTGAATGATTCTTTGTGATTGGTATGATAATAAAAAAAAAATTAAAGTTTTGATAAATCTTTACTGGGAAGATAATAAGGGGACATAATTATTTTACAAAGTAGATCAAAACTTTAAAAGACAGACGAATTACTATTCGAGATTCGAATATGAGACTTTTTCGTTTAAAGAATGTGGAGGGAATCAGCATTAATTCTAATAAAAACATTATCCACTCATTTTCAAGGCCTTTGACCTCCTATGGAGTTGGAGATTCCGAGCGATGCATTGAAATTCCATGGGCAATATCTCAATACAAAAATGAAAAGGTTGTATTAGATATTGGATACGCACATGCTGAGGAAAGATATTTAAAAAAATTACTTGATTTACATATACCCGAACTTCATGGACTTGATATTGTTGATAAAAATATAGATGGAATTATTTCGCATGTTAGTGATATTAGAAAAACAGAATTCTTTGATGATTTTTTTGATTTAGTTTTTTGTATTTCAACAATAGAACATGTTGGAAAAGATAATAAAATATATACTGGAATTATTAGTAATCAGGAAAAATGTGGAGATATTCAGGCCTTAAGAGAGATATATCGGATTACTAAACCTGGAGGGAAAGTAGTCATAACTGTACCATATGGTAAATTTCATGATTATGGTTGGTTTATTCATTATGATAAAGAAAAATTACATGCATTAACCCATTCCTCTCCATGGCAAAAAAGTGCTGAGAGTTATTATCTCTATAATAATGGATGGTTTAATTGCGGAGATAAAGATCTTGAATCCATATTGTACAAAGATAATGGAGCTCCTGCAGCAGCAGGACTTGCATGTATAGTATTAATTAAGCCCAGTTTAAAAAGGAATATATTTTCGTTAATTTCCCGTTTAGGATTAAAAATTAAATAAGAAGAAAAATATTGATAATAAAAAGGATTTTTATGATGATGTCTACCTTGCGAACGATAAAAAATTTACCACAATTGATATTAGACATTGAATCCCGTTTGAAATCTATAGAATCACGGATAATTGTTAATGAGCAATTTATGGTTGATACCGAATCCCGTTTGAAAACGATAGAATCACGGATAATTGCTAATGAGCAATTTATGGTTGATACTGAATCCCGTTTGAAAACGATAGAATCACGGATAATTGCTAATGAGCAATTTATGGTTGATACTGAATCCCGTTTGAAATCCATGGATTTAAAGGTTGATTCTCTTGAAACTCAAATTATTAAACTCATGGCAGATATTAATTTGTTAAATAATCTGATTATTCCAGATATCTCAATAGAAAATTCTGAATTTAATATTCCAGTAACAGATTCTTTTGATTATTCTAATTTTGAGGATATGTTCAGAGGCAGTGAGCAATTAATTAAAAAACGACAAAAAATATATTTGCCACTTTTTAAAGAAAAAAAGATTATTGTTGATTTAGGTTCAGGAAGGGGAGAATTTTTAGAAATATTAAAGGAGTATGGACTTGATGGAATGGGAGTAGATTTTGATGATAAAATGGTTACCCGATGTCAGAAAAAAGGTCTTAATGTTAAGTTTGGTGATATAATAGAATATTTAGAAGGTTGTCTGGATGAATCCATTGATGGAATTTTTTCATCTCAGGTTATCGAACACCTCACATTTGAAAAAATGGATCGGTTAATTAGAATTGCATTTCGCAAATTGAAAACGGATGGTATTTTTGTTATAGAAACTATAAACCCATATAATTTATTGGCTTTCCGTCTTTTTTATTTAGATCCATCTCATCAAAAACCAATCTTTCCAGAAATAGTTAGGTTTATTTGCTGTTCTTCAGGATTTGGGCATGTCAAAATAAGATATCTTTCTGAGGACATTGATCTTAATGATGATTCAGCTGTGGATTCTTTAAATAAATGGGTAAATGGTGACTACGCTATAATTGCAAAAAAAGGAGTCTAAATTATAATACCTTATGTTTTCTTTAAAATTCCGTATTAATTGTACAAATATATTTTAAACAGGAGCAAATGATTTCTTTATGAAAATCGGAATTAATCTCATACCTTTAAGACCCGGAAAAAATGGAGGAATGGAGGTATATCTTAGAAATTTATTGGAACAACTCTTTCTAATAGATAATGTCAATCAGTATTACCTGATCACAGCACCTTACAATGATTCAACTCTTAATTATTCGGCTCCAAATTGTAAAAAATTGCGAATTCATGAAGGAAGAGGGTTAATTGATTTAACTTCAGGATTATTATCTAAATTTATTCCATCACATACTTATGTTGATGATCCGATGACCAGAATTATAAAAGACAATAAAATCGATTTATGGTTTTGTCCGTTTTTAAGTCTGGATCCGCGCCCATTAAATATCCCCAGTATTGTTACAATACCTGATCTTCAGCATGAATATTTTCCTGATTATTTTTCCAAAGAGGAACTTGAATTAAGAAGAGATTATATCCAACCTTCCTGTGAGCAGGCTACTAAAATTATTACAATATCCCAATTTTCAAAACAAAGTTTTATTGAAAAATTAGGAATTAAACCTGAAAAAATTGAAGTGATTTATCTTGCAGCCGGAGATAATTTTGGGAAAAATACTGACGATCAGAAAAAAATCTTAAATAAATACAATCTTCCTGAATATTATTTATTATACCCTGCAAATGCATGGCCTCATAAAAATCATTTAAATCTCATTAAGGGATTTAATCACTATAAAAAAATATATAATGACTCTTTGCATCTTGTTCTTACAGGAAGTGATCTTAAAAATAATATTGCAATTAATGATCTTATTTCACAGTATAATCTTAAAGAATCCGTTCATATTCTGAATTATATAGATAAGGGCGATATGCCTGAATTATTCAAAAATGCTAAAGCACTTATATTTCCATCATTATTTGAGGGATTTGGGATTCCTCTTTTAGAGGCAATGACGGTTGGCTGTCCTGTGATTGCCTCTGATACAACAAGTATACCTGAAATTGCAGATAATGCAGCATATTTGTTTGAACCGACAGATCCTCTGAGTATTTGTGATGCGATACATAAGATTGTGGCTGATGAACCTCTGCGTGAAGAACTAGTATCACGTGGAAAAGAAAGGGCGATATTATATTCATATGAAAAAGTTGCCCGAATGCATCTTGATCTTTTTACATCTGTATATAATCAATATAAAGATTCAAATAATTCATTAAAAAATGAATGCCATTATTTCCATGGTTTATATTCAGATGGATGGTTTTCCAAAATGAAATTTGTATATTGCGGGAAAAAAAGATTCAGACATTTACATATCGATCTTAGAAGCGAACTCCCTGTAAAATATCCAATGAAAATATCAATAATTCTAAATGATAAAAAAATTAATGCAATTATTCCGTCATTAGGTATTCATTCATTTGATTTTGAAATTCCTGATATTGAAACAACAAATACAGAATACAAAATCGAGATAATTTCCAAGTACTCATATAGTCCAAAAAAACTTGGTATCAATGATGATGAAAGGAAAATTTCAATTATTCTGGATTCATTAATTATGATAGACTTTAATGAAAATTCAACAGAGTATGTTCAAAGGAAAGTAAAATGAATTCAGAAGATCTGCCGCTTGTGACTATAGTTACACCTTCGTATAACCAGGGCCGGTTTATAGAGGAGACTATTCTCAGTGTTTTAAACCAGGATTACCCTAATATCGAATATATTGTGATGGATGGTGGTTCGAACGATGAAACGTTGGATATTTTGAAAAAATATGATGACAAAATTGTCTGGGTTTCAGAAAAGGACAAAGGACAAACCGATGCAATAAACAAAGGTCTTCGGATTGCAAAAGGTGAAGTTTTGGCTTATCTTAATTCAGATGACACATATCTTCCTGGAGCAATCAGTCGTGCAGTTCGTTATTTTTCAGAAAATCCGGACTCAAAACTATTATATGGTGAAGGCTATCATATAACTGCAGAAGGGGATATTATTGAAAGATATCCTACAGAACCCTACAATTTTAAACATTTGGCTGAAACCTGCTATATCTGTCAGCCTACGACATTCTGGAAACGCGAAGTTATTGAAGACATTGGATTATTTGATGAAAGTCTCCACTATGCAATGGATTATGATTATTGGATCCGTGCAGCTGAAAGATATGGAAAACTGGATTATATGCCGGAGTATTTGGCAAATTCCAGATTTTACCAGGAAACTAAAACCATGTCTAAAAGGGTAGAGGCCCATGCCGAAATTCTCAAAGTTATAAAAAGTCATTATGGGAGAGGGAATGTTCCGTTATCATGGATTTACGCATATTCTCATTTGTATGTAGATCGTTTTGTATCGCGTGATACCAAATTAAAAAATGCATTGTTTATAATAGGAATGACAACTGTGACTACGATAAAATGCCTCCAGTTTAATCGAAAATTCCCATTTTCGGAGTTTCATAGATGGAAAGACTGGTACCTTAAATCTTTTATAAACAAAGATATGCAGTGAGTCAAAAAATGAAAATTGGGATTGATATAAGTTTAATCGTAGGCGAAAAGGCAGGTGTGGGATATTACACAGCAAATCTGATAGATGCACTTGCAAAAATAGATAAAAAAAATAAATATGTGCTCTATCCTTTTTTTTATCATATATATCATCCTGATTTTAAAGATGCCATAGCACCCTATAAGAGGAATTTTCGTATTCGTTTTGAAAGAATTCCTAAAAAAGTAATAGACCTGCTTTGGCGGCACTCAAAAATTCCAAAAAAATTGATTCTTGGTCATGTTGATATACTCCATTCAACAACTTTTTGTGCACCCGAGGATCATTACGGAAAATTGATTGTAACAATTTACGATATAAGCTTTGAGGTAATGCCTGAGTGTCACATTGAGGAAAACAGGCAGCATTGCCTTAAGGGAACGCTGGATGCCTTAAAATATGCGGATCGAATTATAACAATATCAAATCATGGAAAAGAAGAACTTATAAAGCATTTCGGTGCCGATCCTGATAAGATAACTGTTACACATCTAGCTGCAAAAGATATATTTTCTCCCCGCAATTTAGACGAAAAAAATGAAGTAATTTCTAAATACAATCTTCCTGAAGATTTTATTTTATTTGTGGGTTCTTACGAACCAAGGAAGAATCTCATCACATTAATTAAAGCATATTGTAATCTTCCCGAATCAATAAAAATTAGGCATCCGTTAGTAATTGCAGGAGGAAAGGGCTGGCTGAATTCTGAAATAGATGGACTGATTGAATCGAATAATTTTTCACAGATTTATCGAATTGGCTATGTCGATGAAGATGATCTTCCTGCACTTTATTCTGCTGCAACACTTTTTGTTTATCCTTCCTTGTATGAAGGATTTGGACTTCCCCTACTTGAGGCAATGTCATGCGGAGTCCCGGTGATAACGTCCAATACATCTTCCATGCCTGAAGTTGGGGGTGATGCGGCTCTATATTTCGATCCTCTCAATGGAAAACAATTAAGGAATCTTATTCTTGATACAATAGATGATGAAATCCTAAAAGAAGATCTCAGGCAAAAAGGTTTTGAGAATGTAGCGAAATTTTCATGGGAGAAAACTGCAAGAGAAACTCTTCGGATATATGAATCGGTGTATAATGGAGAGTAGTCTGATTAAATATTTTAGGATCTTAATCACAATTGGTATTCATTAGTAAAATAAATAATAACAGGAGTTTCTTATGTCATTTTGGAATAATAAATCAGTTTTAGTAACCGGTGGTGCAGGATTTCTTGGAACAAATGTCGTTGAAAAATTAAAAGCAAAGGGATGTAATAATATTTTTGTTCCGAGGAGTAAGGATTACAATCTTGTAGAAAAAGAGGATATATCCAGAGTTTACAGTGATTCAAATCCTGATATTGTAATTCATCTCGCAGCAAATGTGGGGGGTATTGGTGCGAATATGGCCTGCCCTGGTGAATTTTTTTACAACAATCTTATGATGGGCGTTCAGCTTCTTGAAGAGGCACGAAAGTGTGACATCAAAAAATTTGTTGCTATCGGAACTGTCTGTGCCTATCCAAAATATACCCCTGTTCCATTTAAGGAAGATGATATCTGGAATGGGTACCCGGAAGAGACAAATGCACCTTATGGTCTTGCAAAAAAGATGCTTCTTGTTCAGTCACAGGCGTATAGGGCTCAATACGGCTATAATTCTATATTTTTACTGCCTGTAAATCTATATGGTCCCGGTGACAATTTTGATCCTGCAACATCACATGTTATTCCTGCACTTATCAGGAAGTGTATCGAAGCAAAAGAACAGGGAAAGGATGAGATTGTAGTATGGGGTACAGGAAGTGCATCACGTGAATTTTTATATGTAGAAGACTGTGCCGAAGCAATAGTTCTTGCCAGTGAAAAATACAACAAGAGCAGTCCTGTAAATATTGGTTCAGGAATGGAGATTTCTGTTAAGGATCTTGTGCACTTAATTTCCCGTCTTATAGGATTTAAAGGAGATATTGTCTGGGACAAAACAAAGCCGGATGGTCAGCCAAGACGCTGCCTTGATGTGAGCCGGGCTAAAGATGAGTTTGGTTTTACTGCAAAGATGGGATTTGAAGAGGGACTTAAGAAGACAATTGAGTGGTATGAGACAAAGTATGGTCTTTAAAAAAATGTTTTTTTTGCATAATATGTGATTCAATTATGAATGAGAAATATCAGGACAATCCTCCATTAAATGAACCTTTTAAGGTTGGGCGAGATGAATCCAGACTTTTATTTGATTTGGGTATTGCATTATCCTGTATCCAAAAAAATTATGAGAATATTAAAATATTGGATTTTGCGGCTGGGACATGCTGGATATCAGAATGGCTCAACCGGATGGGATATGATGTATCTGCATGTGATATTTATACAAATTTTGCCTGTGTTGGCAGGGAAAGATTTTCTTTAGATAAGTGGTTAAATTCAAATTCAATGAGTTTTGTTCTTTGTGATGGTGGCTGCCTTTCATTTAAAGATAATACTTTTTCCAATATAATTTGCTTTGATTCATTACATCATATGAAGGATTATTCTAAAACCCTATCCGAAATGCATCGGGTATTAATACCCGGAGGTCGGGCAATTTTTATAGAACCGTGAGCGAAACATTCGAAAAGTAAAGAAACAATTGAGTTTCTTGATACATATGGGGAACAACTTGGACCTGACTGGATTGAACGTGATGTTATTCTTGACGAAATATACCAAATATCACAGCAATGTGGTTTTAATCAAATGAAATTAAAGCCATTTCTGTTCCCCGGCATCTGTGAGTATTCATTTGGAGATTGGATGCAGTTTAGAAATGGAAATAGGAATCTTTCAGAATCTTATCTTACCCAGTTAAAGGATTTAAATTATAATAGCAGAGTCTGTTTTTATCTGGAAAAATAATATTTTCAATGGCATAAAAGTGATAGATGTCTCGAATTTACTAACCAATTGCACACAATGTGACAGTCATTGTTTGCTTTTAATTGGAATTTAATATTTTGAGCATTTTTAACACGGCATTGACATAATTATATTAAAATAGTTTTCAGGTTTCTCCTACGATTTTCATTTGGGATATACGAACAAAGAATTCTCTTGGATCTCCTGGAATAATTACACTGGTATTTTCAGGATATATTGTTTTAAAATCTACAATATTTAATCCTGGTTTAATAACTAATGGAATTGATACTGTTTCTGTCCCATTAGTTTCAATTATTAAGTCTTGTTGAGATTTTCCCTTTATCATTGAAACTTTAACAATTCTTTTATTACTATCAGGATAACCAAGGCCGGGGTCGGATAGATATGACAAAGTAATATTTTGTTCCTGATCACCTTGCCAGTAAAGATTTATTCTCATCTCTTTTCCTAACCAGTTATATTCTGATCCTTCTGTTCCTTCCATACCTTGTGGATTATCTATTAATGCAATTAAGGAATCATCTATATCTCCAGATAGCTGAGGATATTCAGAACCCAATGTTAATTTTTTTGCATTTTGCGGGAATTCAGAGATGTTATTAAATAGAAAAGTATTAGGATATACTCTCTCAAGAGGAACATCTCCAATTACATTATTAATAAAATAAATCCGATCATTTCTTCCATGATAAGCTGCCCATGCTAATGGATATGGGTGAGATATGGATAGAATAAAATCCTGATTTTTTGTTTGTTCTAAGTAATTATATATATCAATCATTTCTTTTGCATTGTCTATTTCTACTGCACTTCTATATCCTCCGGTTATGCTAAATGATGCAAGATACCCTGTAATTATAACAGATGATATCAGAAGACATATCAAAACAATTTTAGGAATTTTATAAATTATAGGGTGAAGTTGATCTTTTATATGGCAATTCACATCGTCCTTGCTATATTCCCAAAACTCAGACAGTAACATCCAAACGCCAAGCATTAGTATGGGAGACACAGTCATCAGCATTTTATAAAATTGATATGGATATGGTTCTGATTGAGAGAGAAGAGCCAGTGGGAAAAGTAGAATGATAAATAAAAGAATACACATTACATTTTTGTCTCTTCGCATTGCATTAATAATTCCTGTATATCCTGCAATGGTTAAAAGCGCTGCAAAAATGTTTATTACAAAAATCAAAAAAGAAGATTCGAGCAAGGATCCTGAATAACCAAACCAGAGATAGCCTAATCCCTCTATTGTCTCAGCGAATGGGAAAATAGCTTGAAGAACATTTGGCATATCATTTCCTCTGGTCATTATAGCAATGCTTCGCCCAATATAACCGATATTTATCAGGAGACCTCCGGTGATTATAAGTGTAATTACTGAAATAGAAGGAATAATTGCATTTTTCTGCAGTATGTACCAGATCATACCGCAGATTGCCAGAGCGATAAATAATAATGTGAATTCTGTATATATTGAATGAATCGAAGCAAGAATTAGTATCCCAATTGTAACAAAGCGCCAGTCTTTTTCTTTTAATGCAAGATATATTATCAGTGGCGAGATCAAAAGAAATGGAACTGCAAGTGCCTGTGAAAGAAAATCCTGTAAGTGAATTAATGCAAATCCTGGAATACATGCTGCTGATATCGCCGCGCCATATTGTGCCCACTCATCTTTTATCAGCCTTCTGGAATAGATCCATATAACAAAAAATGTTAATAACGGACTTAACAGTGAAATTGCCCCATATGCTGTTTTTGCATTCTGAAAAGACAAAACTGCTACATAACCCTGCAAGACACTTTGGCCTATACGATCATCTTTTTTTAATATTGCATCAACTAAATATGGAGTATCTCCGATATCATCCAGTGATGTACTAAAGGATTTATCCATTAAAAATTGAGAAATCCCAACATAGTTATGCTGGTCAATCCATCCATATCCAAGGTAATTTGATGAACCTAATACAAAATAACCAATTCCATTTGTTGCAAGGACAACAATCGCGAGAATAAATAGTAGAGTTGGTATTTTAGGAATTTGAGGCTTATTTCTTTTATAATATACGTATGTTCCTGCTAAAATGATGAAAAAATAAGGATATACTGAAAGTGATAATGGTACATTTAAATAAATAATAGTTTGTAATAAGATTATTACAAATGGAATACCGAGGAATGGCATTAATATCCAAAAATAATCCTCTTGGTAATGTTTTGGTATCAATAATAAAGATAAAAGGAAACCACTAATGAAAATTATTACTATTGTGAATATTAGCATTAAAATTGAAGATATTATTTCAGTTATCATTCTTTGAGATCTCCAGGAAGTATTTTCTTAATTGATACAAACATATTATAACGAAAATAAATAATGATGTTAAACTCAAGTAATTAGTCCATTTCAGCCCGGTAAATTCATATGTGATTTCATTTTTACCAGGAGGAACCATAACTCCAACTTTATTTCCAATATTCATACAAGTTACTGATTTACCGTTGATCTTTATTTCAATCATATCCGGGTAATATAATACCGGCAGTTGAACTATTAATGAATTGCTATTGTTGATTACTAATTTGTTTGAAGATATTTTTTGTATTCGAGGATCTCTGGCAGAAATATATTCATCTGATGAAAGCATTTGAGGAAAAATTTTAAATGAATCAAGTAGTAATGCCAATTTGCGATTATCTGTACTCCTGGGATCAATCTCACTAGGAATAAAGTATTTGTTAGATTCTATTTCAATGTTTAATTTATTATTTTGAGAGTTCAATACTGAATTATTGTATTTTGATATATTATTGATTGGGATATTTATCATAAATGATCCCCGTTGTAAATTTGTTTGATTAAGATATTCCCCATTCAAAAAAAATGTCAGTATAAGATTACCCGTCTGCTCTGGAACATTTCCTTTCATTTCTATAATGATTGGATTATTATATTGAGATTCATTTATATATATGTTGGCTGTATTTAGGAGCCATCCCCCCGAATATCCATTAATCAACGTAGTTTTATCTCCATATGGAAAGCCATTACTTGAGAGTGATAATTTTGACATTTGATATATAGTTGTTGCACCTCCACCTCCCATATCTGGAGATGAAACTAAATCTGTAATTGTATTTTCTGGTTCTCCTATGTGATTAGGAAGGTAAGTGCTAGTAAATGATAGACAAATCAATAATATTATGGCTGCATGTTCTAATTTAAATTCTTCAAATATTTTTATTAATACAATTGGAGCTATCATTGCTCCAAAAATCACGAGATAAACTAATATTCGACAAGTAACTTGAACATATAGTAGTTGACTTGGTAAATATGACCAGAAATTTACTGGAGATAATATTAATAAAAATGCTACAAATGAGCAAAAAACTAATATTTTTAGCAGAGTAAGATTTATTTGGTTATTTCTTTTTAATACTGTGTTTGATTTAGAATATTTTTTTGAAGTTAATATTATTATTCCACAGACAATAAATGTCAATACTGGAGCCCCTATTTGAAATCCCAAATTAGTATTTCCTACTTCCTCAAAATAATTGATAGGCAATGGGAGAATTTTAGATGGTGCAAACAAAACCCAGATCGTTGTAAGATAATTTGAATCAAATGGATTGTTTTGTAAGATTTTGATGACTAAATTATTCGAAAGAATTAATTGTGGTATCAAGTACCATGCTGATATTAAAAAGGCAAGAATTGAGCTTGATATCATTCCAAATATGGAGTAATATGATTCTCTATTAATTAGGAATAAACAGATTACGATTATGAATAAAAATACCATTGTGTATAAACTAAAGATATTATGTGTAAGAAATAGAAGGGCTAAGAAGAAAGATAAAAATAGATAATCTATGACATTCTTTGAATAAAAGCCTTTAAAAAGATAATAAAAAACACAAGGTAATATTCCAAAAGATACAATTTCCGGAAAAGCAAATCTACCATGAATATCTGTCAAAAGATAAGGTGCAGTAAGGTAAACAGTTGATGCAATTGTTGCTGCATATTTATTTTGTGTTGTCAAAAGCCCAAATTTGTAGAGGTAATACGCACCTAAAAAGAGACTAAGCATAATTACCAGTTTATATGCAAAATATGGTTCGTCTGTTATAATGTAAAAAATGGCTCCTAAGGTATATGGAAAATTGCCATAAAATTGAAATATTGGGTATCTCTCTCCATCAAGAGCGTTTGGAGCGATTCTAATTGGGAACTGTCCTTCAGCGAGTGCATTTTTTGCTTCTATAACTCCAGATATATGGTTTAACAAATCATTTGCAGAGGATTCAACTGGAATATTTGAACCAAGAGGGGACATTATTGAAATAATTAATATGAGTATAAGTAAAACAGCTGGGAGGTTTTCACCACTCTTCATTAGGTTGGAATAAATCTTCTCTATACTCATATTATACTAATTATGGAAGAAACAAGTTATATTAATTATTGTTTTGTTTTTTAATAACTTCTGCCATAATATTTTTCATGAAAATAGTTGCAACATAAAAATTTGAACAAAAACAATATTTAAAAGTATTTTGAGAATGAAATAATTATAACTTTATGTCTCAAAACACAGAACTCATTTCAATAATCGTCCCGGTCTACCGTGAAGAGACCAATATCCGACCTTTTCTTCAAAGAACAGAACAGGTGATGGAAAAATTAAATTGTCCATACGAGATTATCTTTTGCCTTGATCCATCTCCGGACAACACCGAGCAGGTAATACTGGACGAGATAAAACGAAACGAAAACATACGTCTTATTCGTTTCAGCCGCCGCTTTGGCCAGCCTGCCGCAACACTGGCCGGAATTCATTACTGCAAAGGAGATGCATGTGTTGTCATTGATGTTGATCTTCAGGACCAGCCTGAACTGATTGAACAGATGATTGAAAAATGGCAGGAAGGATATAAGGTTGTTTATGCCAAAAGAAGTTCCCGCAAAGGGGAAACATTTTTTAAAAGATGGATATCTCACTTTGGATATCGAGTGATTAACAAAATATCAGATGTTTCTATCCCTTCAGATACCGGAGATTTCCGGCTTATGGACAGGATTGTTATTGATGAACTTAAAAAACTGCATGAGTCACACGGTTTTTTGCGTGGAATGGTTGCATTTGTCGGATTTAAGCAGACAGCTATTGAATATGAACGTGATGAGAGAGCCTCAGGTATTTCAAATTATAACAGATATCTGGGCTCACTTAAAATCGCATTCAATGGGATTGTTGGATTTTCAATTAAACCTCTGCAGCTTGCAACACTTATAGGGGCAATTATCGCTTTTGGTGCATTTATTCTTGGATTCTGGATTTTAATTGAGAAATTTATCCTCAATGTTGAACTCACTCCCGGTTTGACATGGACTATTGTTTTAATCACTTTCCTTTCAGGAGTACAGCTTCTCTCACTTGGAATTATGGGAGAATATGTGGGCCGAATTTATGAGGAAGTAAAGCAGCGTCCTTTGTACATTGTTGAAGAAACGGAGAATCTCTAAATGGAATTTAATTTTCCAATTCCGCCAGGTTATGAGAATATTCCCGCCTGGACAGGTAAAGGGTTTAAAGTAGGATCTGAGAATATTTCAGTCCTTAAATATAATAAAAATGAAGCCGGATGGAATGCTGATCTTACTGAATTTCATGAGAATGAGGCAGAAAATGGGAATCACTTTATTGACAGGGCTTCTCGTCTTCATGCCTGCATGGAACTAAAAAGATATCTGCCGCAGGCAGATGGAGGAGTTGTCCTTGAAATCGGTTCTTCCTCTGGGTACCTGCTCAGGGACATTAAAAAAACATTTCCTGATTTATTTATTATTGGTTCAGACTGCATTTCAGAGCCACTTGAAAAGATTGCTAAAAACTATCCTGAAATTCCTTTGATTCAGTTTGATCTTGTCAATTGTCCGTTACCTGACAATTGTGTGGATGTAATTATTGCACTAAATGTTCTGGAGCATATTGAAGATGATGTTGCTGCATTAGAGCAGATTTACAGGATATTAAAACCAGGTGGTCATGCAATAATTGAAGTTCCTGCAAATCCTGACTTATATGATTTTTATGATGAACAGCTAAAGCATTTTAGAAGATATAATCTTTTAGATCTAAAAGAAAAAGTAAATAAGATCGGGTTAGATCCCGTTCGTTCAAGTCATCTGGGATTCTTTGTATATCCAGGTTTTAAATTTGCAAAGCGAAGGAACATAAAAAAAATGCAGCATCTTTCAGATAATGAGTGTAAGGAAAAGATTAAACAAGAAATGCATTTTGGGGGGAATATTATGAATGCATTTTTATATGCCCTTATAAAATTTGAATTATTATTGGGAAAGAATATGAGATATCCATTTGGAATAAGATGCCTGTTAGTTTTATCAAAATAGAGAAAATTGGGATATAAAATTATTTGCGAATGTAGAAATATGACTTATATTACAATGATAAATTGATAAATTCTATATATATTATTGAATTAATAATATTTTAATTTGACTCATTTAAATTATAAGGTTAAATCCCCATTTAGTGGATAAATGTCACGTATACAAACAATAAAACATTTTGAAAATAAAGTTTTATATCTGAAGTGTTTTGCAGAAAGTAAAAAGCTAGAGGATCTATAATGAAAAATAAAAAGAAAATTGTGTTTGTGTCTCCCCCTAATTTGACATATGGTACTGTATCTCCCCCTGTTGGTTTGTTATATTTAGGAACTGTTACAAAAGAATCAGGGCGCGACACTGTAATTATTGATGCAGCATCTTTGAATTATTCGATGGAAGAAACCATCAAATTAATCATTAATGAGAAACCGGATTATGTTGGAGTAACGGCAGTCACAATTACAGTTGAGGAATCTGGAAAAATTGCTAAAGCAGTTAAAGATGCTTTGCCGGATACAATAACAATTATTGGAGGTCATCATTTAACTGCATTACCTGAAGAGACAATGACTAAATATCCTCAGTTTGATTTTGGTATAATCGGTGAAGGTGAAATTACAACAGTTTCTTTATTAAATGCAATAGATTCCAAAAAGAACTATGAAGATGTTGATGGGATTATTTATTATGATAATGGTCAATTGATTACTACATCCCCCAGAGAAAGAATAAAAGATCTTGACAGTTTACCTATACCTGATTGGAGCCTTCTTCCTAATCTTATAAATATTTATTCTCCTCCGCCACATGTTGTGGATGTTTTCCCCTCTATTGGTTTTAATTCTTCAAGAGGATGTCCTGGAAAATGTATCTTTTGTTCTAATTCTGTTTTCAAGAACAAGATGAGTAGTCTATCAGGTAATAGACTTTATGAAATTGTAAGCCAACTTAAAAACGAATATGGCATTAAAGAGATCTGGTTTGGGGAGGATAATTTTTTAATATTCAAGAAACGTTTGCTTGAATTTTGTAAATTAGTAATTGATAATGATTTGCAGATGTCCTTTGTCTGTTCAGGTCGTATTGATAATGTAAAGAGCAAAGATGATTTATTATTAATGAAAAAAGCTGGATTTCGTCAGATCTGGTATGGAATTGAAAGCGGTGATCAAAGAATACTAAATATACTGCAAAAAGGGATAACTGTTGAAGAAGTACATAAAGTTGTCAACTGGACTGATGAGGCAGGGATAGATCCCTGTGGTTACTTCATTTTTGGAGCTCCTGGAGAGAATGAAGAGACTCTGAGTAAAACTCTTAATCTTGCATTGGATTTAAAACTCCGTGCAGCTCATACATCTTTTATGATACCTTTCCCTGGATCCAAGTTTTACGAAAACTTCAGGCAATATGGCGTATATAATGAAAATGTCCTTGATATGTATAAGCCAAGTTTCATTCCTTTTGATCTTAATGAAGAAATTTTAGTAAAATATTTTAAAAGATTCTATAGAGATTTCTATTTCAGACCGCGTATAATTTGGATATATGTAAAAAGATTAAAAAACCCTCATAATTTTATGAAATTGTTCCGTGGCTTTATAGAATTAGTAAAAAATATAAAATAATCTTTATGGCTCTTTCGATAATTACAATAGATGATAAAAAAGGGTTTGTTAAATACATATTTGGGGGGGCTATTTCATCGATTTCTGATTTATTAATATTCAGTTTTTTATTAACTGCCTTGAAACTGAATTATATAATTTCAAATTCTGTCTCATTTATCATAGCAGTATTTATTGCTTTTATTTATCATCGACACATCACTTTTAATTGTTCTAATGAACAATTTGTAATGGGTCAGTTTTTTCTCTTTTTAATTGTGTCAGTAATTTCTTTAATATTAAGTAATATTTTGTTATATTTATTTATAGGGCTCTTATTAATATTACCCTTAATTGCAAAATGTTTCCAAATCGGCATTTCATTACCTGTAAATTATGTTTTAAATAAAAAAATTGTTTTCAAAAAATAATATTATCCATTATGCAATATTTATTTATTGAATTTAAAATAGGTGTTTTATATTTTATACCCGGCACTCTGTGCATCGTTGTAAAACATCTGCACTGTTTCAAGTGACAGCTGGCTTAAGTCCTTTCCAACCTGCGGGACTTTCTTCAGGATGTCATTTGTAATTGTTATGATGTGGCATCCACAGGATTCTGCCTGTATAAGATTTAGAATTTCTCTTGTGCTTGCCCATAAAAGTTCTGCCTTTGGTTTTGATTTAAGAATCTCAACTGCATCTTTCATAATAGGCATCGGGTCTCTTCCTGTGTCAGCAATTCTTCCTGCAAAGACTGAAACAATACTTGGAGTATCAACTGAAAGTGCATCGGCAACAGTTTTTACCTGTTCAAGTGTCAGTATTGCTGTGACATTGAGCTTTAAACCATCCTGAGAGAGTTTTTTAACAAGTTCTGCTGTGCTTTCACCTTTTGTGTTTGTGACCGGTATTTTGATATAGACATTGTCACCCCAGCCTGCAATCTTTCTTGCCTCGCGTTCCATGCCTGAAAGATCGTCTGAAAAAACCTCAAATGATATTGGAAGATCAGGAATTTCTTTAAGAACAGCCTTTGCAAATTCCTCATAGCTTTTTACTCCTGCCTTCTTCATAAGAGTAGGATTGGTGGTAAAACCGCTTGCGACTCCTTTTTTGTACTCCTCTATCATGCCCTCAATATCTGCACCATCAGCATAGAGTTTTATTTTAAAATCAGAAAGCTTTGACATCTAACCTTAAATTTTGTTCTTAATATTATATATGAACTAGTTTTTTTTAATTCCAATTCCCCAACAAAGTTTATATTTTTTATCTATAATATTAGATATTATCTGCCATGGAAAAACATTGTAGATTATACTGCTATTGGTTATATGTAGATTTTTTAGTATTTTATATTTGTATATATTTGTCCATCCCTTTTTTTGTTCTTTAGAAAGTAGACAATATTGTAATCCTACGGATTCAAATAAATTATTTATTGATTTTTCACTAAATAAGCAGATATGAATTTCAGGGATAAAGTAATTCCATTTCATAATATTCTTTTGAATTGGATCAACATTTCCTGTTGTAAAGAAAAATATACCTCCTGGTTTTAATGCTTTTTGTATATTGTCCATGAATACTTTTGGATTATCTACATGTTCCAATGTTTCTATAGCAGTAATAACATCATATTTATTTTTTGAATTAAGATATTCTTTTTCAGTTAATATATCAATCCCACTTTTTTTTGCAAAAACGGCTCCATATCCTGTATCAAACCCGTTAATATTGTGTTCTGAGTTTTTAGAAACATACTTTATCAATCCACCGGCACCACATCCAATATCTAACCAGTTGTTTTTCTTATTGCCAGAAATGGCATTTATTGTCTTTAAAATACCTTCATATTCATATAATCGAATACTTTTATCGGGATTTTCAATCTCATAAATATAATTAATCAATGGATCAGCACCTTTCCCATGATAATATGCTTCATCATAAAGTTTTTTATCATATGAAGGATTAGAAACAAAAAAGAAATTGCAATTTCTACAATAATACAGATCAAACTCTTCATTTGAAAGGAATTCACCTTTCTTTGAGTCAATATATTCACAGTCTCCACCGCAGATTTTACATTTTATATTTGTCATAATTATCTACCATATTAATCAAATTATCTCTATATTAGGTACATTCAAATTCAACATAAATTATGGGTTAGGTAGGGAATTTTTTTGAAAATTCAAGTATAATCTTTACAGCCTCGCAGATATCCCCTGCAAAAAAATCCGGTGCTGATATGCCGCGATATCCTGCAGAATGCTCCTCTTCAATAAGAATTGTCCGTGTTCCTGCCGCGTTTCCGCATTCTATATCAGAATCACGATCTCCTATCATCCAGGAACCGGAAAGGTCAATGCTATAATCTTTTGCCGCTTTTAAAAGAAAGTATGGTTTTGGCTTTCGGCATTCACAGACATAAGAATATTTTGGAACAATGCCCTGGGGATGATGGTAGCAGTAATAATAATCCTGAAATATTATTTTATTCTCTTTAAATATTTCATCAAGTTTATTGTGGACTGCTTTTATCTCTTCTAATGTGGTCTTTCCTTTTGCATAATCAGGTTGATTGGACACCAAAAAGAGATAAAATCCTGCCTCCATAAGAGAATGAAGGGATGAAATAACACCCGGGTATAAGTCAAGCTCTTCTGGTGAATGCGGCGGCTCATACTCACCTGTTTTTGGGTTTAGAATGAGCCGGTTTATTACCCCGTCCCGGTCTAAAAAAACTGCTTTTCTCATCTGAAAATTATTTTGTGCTTTCCCACTTCATCTCAAATTTCTGCAATTCAGGACTTGAAACAATAAGATGCCATACAACTGCCTGGAAGGCCTCTGTCTGAGGGGTAACTGTCTTTTCGTTTACAGTTGGAATAATTACACAGGCATCTGCAATTTTTCCAGTGTACCCGCCGTCACGCCCGACAACACCTATTACTTTTGCACCTTTCTCTTTTGCATAACGAAGAGCATTTACAAGATTTACACTGACATTTTTCTCTTCGTTTCCGCCGCCAACAGAGAAGACAAAGATACAATCCTTTGCATTGAGACGGCTTCCTTTAAGCCAGCTCTCAAAAACAGTCTCCCAGCCGTCATCATTTACTCTTGCTGTAAGCTCTGATACATTGTCTGTAGGTGCATACGATTCAATTCCTGCAATCTTTCTGAAGTCATTTACCGCATGGGAAGCGTGACCTGCTCCTCCACCAACACCTAAAATAAACAGACGTCCTTCATTTTCTCTGACAGATTTTAAAATATGAATCATATTTTTTATCTGAGACTGGTCTATCTGGCTGATTATTTTTACAGCATCGTCCATAAAATTTGAAATAAAATTATTTTCTTTCATAAACACTCCAATTATTAAAAACGTGGTTTCCTATTTATAATATAATCTTCTGTTTCTTTGATGCCCTGAACTGAACCTGTCTCATAAAAACGGTTTTCAACAACAAATGCACTTACAATACCCAAATTCACAGAATCGGAAATTACAAGAGATAGATCAAATGGTTCATCGGCAGGATATCCGGAAAAAATTTCTTTTCTGATGACTATCAGGCCGTAATCAATGTATATCATTTCAGGATCAGATACATTCTTTTCATATCTGACAACCCTGCTATCTTTAAGGACAATGTTGCTTTTATCAAAAGCGTCATTGTTTTTGTAAACAGTCATTAGAACGGGTAGTTCTTCTTCATAATAATGCTGTATTATCTGTTCGATATCTATATCCAGATATGAATCTCCATACAGGATAACAAAATCATCCGGAAGAAGTTTGCCTGCCTTTTTTAGTGCACCGCCTGTTCCAAGAAGTTTTTCACCATCATATGAATATCTGACATTAATTCCAAACTGTGATCCGTCACCAACGTGTGCTTCAACACTTTCACCAAGATTTCCCAGGCAAAGAATTACTTCTTCGACCCCCTTTTCTTTTAAAAGTTCAAGCTGGTGATCGATAAAAGGCCGGCCTGCAATTTCTATCATAGATTTTGGAATTGTTTTGGTTATCGGGTAGAGGCGTGTTGCAAGACCGCCTGCTAAAATTACAACCGGGAGCATTATGATGTTGTCACCACTTTGCTTCCGTCAAAATCAAACCGGAATCTGACTTCCTGCAGACCTTCACGAGCCATTGTGGTGCGGAGTTTTTTGTTGTCTTCTGCATAGAACATTAAAAATCCGCCGCCGCCTGCACCAATAAGTTTTCCACCCAGGGCACCATTTTGCATTGCAAGATCATACCATTTGTTAATTCTCTCATTGCTCATTGCATTAGAACGTTTTTTCTTGCTTTCCCAGTGAATATTCATTATATTTGCAAATTCCTCAAGATTACCTGATTCAAACGCTTTTTTGCTCCTGTAACCAAGCTCCTTAACAAAGTGCAGGTTGTCTATCATGGAAGTGTCATTGCTTTTGCTTTTATCGTCCTGTTCCTTAAGAACATTTGAAGCAGAGCGGGAGTAGCCGGTGAAAAAGAGCAGGAGATGATCTTCGAGATTATATAACGTCTCTTTTGAAATATTCAGTTTCTCTGCTTTAACACGATTATCTTTACAGAATGTAAAACAGTTGATTCCTCCGTGTGAAGAGATATATTGATCCTGTTTTCCGATGGGCTCCTTTAGCAAGTCCATTTCGATGTGACAGGCCTCTTCTGCAAGTTCTGCAGGTGAAACAAATGTTTTATTATATGTATGCAGAGCCTTAAGGAGAGCACAAGTAAAACTGCTTGATGAGCCAAGACCAGTTCCTGCCGGAATATCAGCAAGACTTGCCAGTTCAAAATTTTCCGACTTTACTTCCAGAAGTTTTAATGCTTCCCTTATAATAGGGTGCTGTATTTCTTTAACATTCTGAACATGCTCAGTTTGTGAATATTTTATAATTATTTCCTTCTGAAATGTGTCATGCAAAGTAATATAGACATATTTGTCAATAGCCGCTGAAATAAGAAACCCTTCATGCTGATGATAGTAAGAAGGGAGATCTGTTCCTCCTCCTCCAAGTGAAATGCGTAGTGGACTGCGTGTAATGATCATTCATTTTCTCCATAAATTTTTGCTACAATTTTTAGTGTTTCCTGAGCATCCTGAAGATTTGGTCTTGGAGAAACATCTAATTTAATTGCCTCTTCAAATTGTTGAAACTGGATTTTCCATGATTCATCAGGGAAAGGATATTCCCAAATTGTTGTTTCAGGGGGACCCATCTGTGGAAGCATTTTGTATAGTGTGAGACGTTCTGTACCATAACTTCCTCCTATCCCATCGATTTGCATTTTACCATATTCACAAAATATTTCATACGAGAAAAGGTTTTTCCATTCAGTACAGCTTACCTGAAGCCATGCTACTTTTCCTGCTTTATTTTCAAGATAGATAAATCCGTTATCCTCAACAGGCATTTTCCAGAAAAAGGTATGTATATGGCCATCTATCTCTTTAAAATCACCTAAAAACCATCGAGAAAGATCTATTAGATGAACTCCCTGATCTAGTAATTCCCCACCTCCTGAAATTTCCGGGTTTGCACGCCATTCTTTCTCATATCCTGGTCGTCCTCCGTGGCCATAACGTCCACGAATATATATTATCTCGCCCAATTCTTTGGTTTCAGCAATTTTTTTTGCTTTTAATAATGCCGGGTGACAACGCAGATTATAGCCCACCATTATTTTAACTGACTTTTTCTCAGATTCTTTAATTATAGAATCAAATTCTGAAAAATTACGTGCTGCTGGTTTCTCTACAAGTACGTGTTTTCCTGCATTAACTGCCGCAAGTGTTATTGGTGCCAGCCAATTGTTTGTTGTTGAAATAATAACTGTATCAATGTCATTTCGTGACAGTATCTCCATCCAGTCCGAATATGCTTCACAATTAGGATATTTTTCTGCAAGTTTTTTTGCACGGTTTAAATCTACGTCAGCTACAGCACACAAGTACCCCTCAGGTAGTGAAGCTGCCCTTTTATGACCGATAAGTCCACAACCAATTATTCCAATATGCATAATAATCACTTTAATTTAATATTTCGATCTTCGGGAAGTATTCTTCTAAGTGTGTATATGTCGTTGTTTTTAATCAAATCAACATAATTTGGAAGTTTTTCCCAATCATCCCATACAGCACTAATAAGTTTTCCATTAATATCACAGCATTTATTTTGTGTAAGAAAATGAATCAATTCTGCCGCTTTTTTTCCGGTTTCAGGGTTATTATTTAAGAGATCCATTGCAGATTCAATTTCAGAATTTCCGGCGTATTGTACTCCTGCATTAATAATATCTTTTGTAAGACCACTGTACATGGCGCCTGGGGCAACACAATTTATAGTTATACCATATTGCTCAACTTCCTGAGCAATAGTTTCTGAAAAACGTAATAATCCACATTTTGCTGTTGCATAACCTGAAAAGTTCGGACGTGGACCTGTTGATCCGCCTCCGGAGATGTTGATAATTCTTCCAAATTTGTTTTGTATCATAGAAGGGATAAATTCCCTGCAAATGTGCACCGGCGCTAAAAGGCAGACATTAAGGCATTTCTGCCATTCCTGCCAGTTGTTTTTATGAATTGGTCCTATAGGTCCCTGTATTGCAGCATTATTTATTATTATATCAGGATTTCCGGCTTTTGATTTAATATTGTCTGTCAAAGAAGAGATTTCTTCAATATTTGCAAGATCAAATGGAAAATCATAGATCTGCTGTTCTTGCATTGCATTTTTTGCATATTCCTTAGAAGTTTTTTTTAATTCCTCTTTGTTTCTGGCAACAATAATTATGTTGTTTCCTTCCGACCAGAATTTATCTGCAACAAGCTTTCCAAGACCTCTTGTTGCACCGGTAATCAAAACAAGATGTGATGCTTGTTTCATCTTCTCTCCAAAACCCAGGGATTTTCTTTAAGAAAATCAAGTGTTTTTATAATTCCTTCCTGAATTGTGTTTTTTGGTTTCCATCCAAGTGAACAAATCTTTTTGCAGTCTAAAAATATGAACGGATTGTCTCCAATCCAGCCGCGTTCACCGCCGGTGTATCTGATTTCCGGATTTAAGCCAAGGTGGCTACAGATCCAGTTTATTGAATTATTGACCTCAACATATTCATCTGTCCCCAGGTTAAAAATATTCACAGGGTCATTTGATTTTTCAATAGCTGTGAAAATTGCGTCTATACAGTCCTGAACGTAAAGATAGGATTTTTTCTGGTGCCCGTCTCCTAAAACATCAAGGTAATCGGGATGTTTGCGGAGTTGTTTATAAAAATCAAAGACATGTCCGTGCGGGTAACGTTCTCCAAGTATGGATACAAAACGAAAGATCCATGCCTGAAATCCAAATCCTTCTGCATATGCCTGAATTAATCCTTCTCCTGCAAGTTTTGATGCCCCGTAAAGGGAGGTCTGCACAGGAAACGGTGCATCTTCAGGGGTAGGGATGACTTTAGATTCTCCATATATAGATCCCGTTGAGGAAAATGCAATATTTTTAATTGAATTTTCACGCATTGCTTCAAGAACATTGAAGGTTGCAATTGTGTTTTGTTCAAGATCTTTAGAAGGATGTTCTGTTCCAAAGCGTACATCTGCGTTTGCTGCAAGGTGGAAAACAAAATCACAACCGATCATTGCTTCAGTTAGTGATTTTTTATTTAAAGTATCACCTTTAATTAATTGAAATTTTGAAGATTTTTTAGCATTATCAAGGTATTCGGGGATACCTGTGGAAAAGTTGTCGTAAACGATAACATCATTTCCCTGTGAAAGTATTCTGTCGACAAGATTACTACCAATAAATCCTGCTCCGCCGGTTATGAAATATTTGGTATTAGACATTCTAAATAGATATTGAAATTAATCACTTTTAATATTACGCAGATGAAATTTTTTTGTTTGCAACTTTATTTGGGATTTTCTCAAATTTTGCTTGTTTTAGAACATTAAAGTCTATTTGAGACAAATATCTGTATTAATTTTTTGCAATTAGTTTCCCTTTCACTTTCACACTGCACACGGAAAATCAGTTTATATACGTGAGTTTAACTATTATGATGTCGGCATGCGAAGATATGCATGATTCCGGCAGAAAAACGAAAACCCAGACAGAATCGAAAAAAAACAACCAAACCCAAACCAGATTAAATTGGGAAAAATCAAAACCCGATTAAAACTGGAAGAAAATTAAAAAACAGTCTAAACCCGGCGAAAAACCAGACTAAAGCTGGAACAAACAAACCAGGCTAAAGCTGGAACAAACAAACCAGACTAAAGCTGGAACCAAACCCAGACTAAAAACTGGAACCAAACCAAACCAGACTAAAAACTGGAAACAAATCAAACCAACGAAAAACCAGACTAAAGCTGGAACCAAAACCAGGCTAAAGCTGGAACCAAACTCAAACCAAACAAAGTGAAAAACAAAGAAAAACCAAAAAAAAGATGAAAAGTAGGTAAGTGAAGAATATGGCCGATTTTATTGAAACAACAAGCACAAAAAGTGCTGTAAGATTAATTGAGAACCCGATTGCAGACATTGCATCCTTCGATGCAATTATCAGCCAGATAATGTCAGAAAATCCGTTTGAATGCGTTGATTATGTAGCCGGCGGAGAGACTATTGACGGTGTAACCATCAACAGGCAGTATTATACTGCAAAAATCATCTATGAGGATGATGATGCAAAGACTGTTGGAACGATTTCTGTAAAAGCACCATCGGTTGATGCTTTCTCAGAGGCTTCAGAAACTGTTATGGCAAACACAGAACTTGCGGCTGATATTGGCGGGGATCCTGTAAGGGATTTATCATCTGACGGTTTTTACTGCCAGCTGAAATGCCATGATGTGTCAGGTGAAATCTATTATGTAACCTTCACCCGTTCAAAGGTTAGAATATCCTCCTATGAAGACGATGCAGTCAGGCTAAAGGTTGAAACCTGGGCAGACACAGTTTCAGCTCTTGCATGATTTCCTGCATGAAGTTTTTTTATTGAAACAATCGTTTCATGCATGGTTATAATAGAAAATGTTCATGAAATGAACTTTTCATGGACTTTTTTTATTAAGCAGGAATCAATAATTCAGGTAATTTCGGATTTTTGATTATCATAGCAGTTTTCATGCAGATGACATTTTGTGAATTTCATGTGAAATTTAGTTGTGACAAGCTTTTCGCTTTCACACATATTTTAGGAGGAGGTTTTAAAATTGAACGAAAAAACTCTGAGGGATTTGGTGATTGAGACCAGCCGCGATGTGAAATGGATTCGGGCGTCCCTTGATGAATTAAAGGAAAAAGAGACATTTTTTGAAAGCAGGCTTCGAACGTTAGAGGAGTGTCTTGGAAATACGCAAAAATCCCGTCTTTACGAAAGTCAGATATCAGCAGGCGCAGGTGCCGGTGCCGGAGGAATTGTTGCAATTATATTGAGGCTTTTTGGCGGGTAGTCTGTTTTCTTTTTTTTAAAATAAGTTTGTGAAGATATTCAAAGAATCAAATGTCAAACGAAACTATTCCTTCAAAGAATCAAATATGTACAACAGATAGGATTGAACAGTTTGACCGCTGAAATTGTACACCCTGACCGGCCAAAATTGAACAGTACAAACGCCGAAACTGAACAGTCAAAATGTGATCCTAAAAGTAAATTCAAAAAAAACCTTCCTGATAGAAGTAATCTCTCTGATTTAAGTAATTATGAATTTATTTACAAATCTCATCATCAAATTGTACCTCCCTAAAATATTAAATAATCCATTCGATTATTAGCAAGGGAGGGGGACACCCCCTCCCCTGGACCCTCCCCTGCTCAGGATAGGTCACCAGAGAGAGGGGCGAGCCTCTCTCTGGTGCCCGGGGATGTTTTTTTACATCGCGTCAATTCCAAATTAGGGTGATCAGAAATATCGCGAAGAGTCCTTTGTAACTTACATGAAACTGCTGGCATAAAAAAAATTTATCATGGACGTTTTCATAGGAACCGGTATTCAGTATTGATACTATGCGCTTTTCCTGCTGAGGGATATATTTATCCATAATGCTTAGATATATTTCTGTTTAACAGAGGAGTCTTTCTATGCAGTCGGTAAAAGAGAAGATGAAAGAGATAATATATTCGCAACCCGATGATTCATCATTTGAAGAGATTATACGGGAGTTAATATTTGAACGTATGATGAAAAGGGGTCTTTTGGATTCGCAAAACGGAAGGGTAATCTCCAACGCAGAGATGAAAAGCCGGATCAAATCATGGCAGAGATAGTATGGACAGAAGAATCTGAGCGCTTACTTCATAACATCTTTTTTAAATTTTGTTTGTGAAGATGTTCAACGAACTAATATTCAACTGTTAATGACTTTTTTTATTCACTGCTTATGAAACAAAGGTTTCATGCAACAGTTTCATGTAAGTTACGAAGAAACTTTCATCTAAATTTTAAATAATCAATTCGATTATTGCAAGGGAGGGGGACGCCCCCTCCCTTGAACCCTCCCCCTGCTCAAGATAGGTCACCAGAGGGAGGGGCGAGCCTCCCTCTGGTTCCCACTGTTGCCCGTTGTGTATATCGCAACGAAACAATTCCAAATTAGGGTTATTAGAAATATGGCACAGAGTCTCCAAATTAGGGTTATTAGAAATATGGCGAAGAGTTAAAAAACTTCACAAGTCTAATCCTGTTATATGCTCTCTTAATTCATGCTCAAGAGAATATGCCGGAATTATATGAATTATTTTGCCATCCAAAGAAATTCTGTCTTTTTCATTTTCAGTTACAATGTAGCCTTCATCAAGGTTATAGTCCTCCATTGCCTCCTTAAGGCCGCGAATCTCTCTGTTTTTTGTATCTAAATTCTTAAGTGAGAGTGAAACCTGAACAGCCAATACAATTTGGGATACATTGCCGGAAAGCTTAGTATTCTCCCTAATATTAACAGGATACTTTGATTTTACAACAAAATCACATTCATATTTCTTTTTATGATAGTATATTTCATCAAAAATCCGGTTTAAAAAGCAGAATACATAATTTTCAAGAAGTCTTCCCTTATTTTCAGAGAAAGCAAATGAAACGGCATTTATAAGCCCGGTATCAAGTGCATATATCTTTTTTGGGTTGGCAATCTGTTTTTTAACAGACCATGTATATTTCATCAGGGTATAGAGAAGATAGCAGTTTTGAGCATACTCTGTATATTCCTTTACTGTATCCGGAGATATATTTAGTATTTCTGCAATTTTATTGAAAGAGTAAAGATTTCCTGAATTTGATATCAGAAAATAAAGAAGATTTACGAGATCAGAATTATTTCGAAGGTTATTTGGGAGTATTATATCTTTTAGATATATTGTTTCATAGTAATTTTTCAGAATCTGCCTCTTTAAGCTGTCATTAGTTTCAACAGCTATACGCGGATATCCTCCGAATTTTAGAAACTCATCAAATAACTGTCTTTTTTCAATCATTCTGGGATTAATAATGCCTTTAAAATTTAAAAATTCCTGAAAAGAAAGCGGATAAATTGTGCAGGTTAGATATCTCCCCGATAGTCTTGCAGCCGCGTCATTTTTAAGGATAGAGGATGTGGAGCCTGTCAGTATACATTTGATATCTTTTTTGGTGTCATAAAACGTTTTTATGGCGTATGCCCAGTAATTGTAGTTTTGAATTTCGTCTATGAAAAGGTAAAAAATTTCATTATTTTTTCTTCTGCTCATGTATTCTTCAACAATACTTCCAAGAAGGAGAGGTTCATCTCTCATTGACATAAAAAGGGGTTCATCAAGGTTGATATACAAAATATTCTGTATCGGTGTCCCTGTTTTTATGAGATAATCAATTAACTGATATGCAAGTGTGGATTTACCTGTTCTTCTTGCTCCGGTTAACAGAAGAATTTCTTTTGCATCCAGATATTGCATTATTTCCGGGAAAAAAGACAGGCGGTTTATTCCTGTGTCAAAATCCTTTGAAAACCACCAGGGGTTCTGGCTTTCAATGACTATTTGCATACCCTGATCCATTTATGGCTTATTAGCTTTTAAGTATCTTTAGAGTGTCGGTTATAATCTACAATTTTTAACAAAATCGTAGGTTATAATAGATGATTTTACAACCTATGATTTGTTATAATAGATGATTTTGTGTATTAATTTTTTAGTTTATCATCAAAACAGAGTAATCTGATTTTTCTGATATCAGTTACGAACTGACATAAGATAAGAGATTAAGATGACGTTTAGATGTCTTTTGTTCATTTTAGGAGATGTTAGAAAAGAAAAAAAGCCGCTACAAAAAATTATTTGTTGTCTTAATTTATATTATGAAGTTAATGAAGCAGGTTCATATCATTGTTGACGGCTATGTCCAAAAGGTAGGTTTTAGAGAGTTTGTGTTAAAAGAAACTTTTGGCAGAGGCATCAGCGGATATGTAAAAAACCTTGATGACGGAAAGGTTGAGATAATTGCAGAGGGAAGCGAAGATGAACTTCAGGGTCTTATATCACGAATAAATATAACCCGGTATCCAATTTCAGTTACTGAAATTCTTGTCTCATGGGAGGAAGCAACCGGAGAGTTTAGGAAATTTGAAATTATCAGGGGTGATTTACAGGAGGAGATTTTTGAAAGAATAGATTATATCGTAACAATTCTGCATGAGAATCTTGACATTTCCAAAGAAAATCTTTCAGTCTCCAAAGAAACGCTGAAAAATACAGGAACAATCGTTGACCTGCAAAAAAGTACGCTGGAGAAGCAGGATCAGATGCTTGACTTGGGAAAGGAGACAAAGAATGAGATTGTTGGCCTTAGAAAAGATACCGGCAGCTATCTTGAAGAGGAATTTAAAGAAATCAAAAAAGAGCTTGTCTCAATCAAAGATGCCCTTGCAAGAGCGGGCATCAAAGTCTGAATTTTTCCCCACTTGTCTGTAATTTACCATATTTCGGATAGAATTACCGGAAAAGAAAATCGTATACTATTAAAAACTCACACTAATTTTTCCAATTATTTTTTTACAGTATTATTTTAAGCAGGCTTTTTTTAGACTAAACCTCCCCGCTGTGTCTAAAAAGTTAAATTCAAAGTAAATAGTTGTATACAAAGTATAATACTTATGATACAACCAATCACTGAAAGTCTGGTTCATCTTAACTTTAATCAGGGATCCGGTGGTTTTAGTGAATGGAAACGAATTTACTATGAAAACGTTTATGAATGTTTTTTTAAAATTTCCTTTCATTTATATACAAAACAAAATCCGAAACGTTAGAAAAATCTCATCAGATGCAATTTATAAATAGTTGTATGCAAAGTATAATACTTATGATACAACCTTTCGTGAACCGGGAAAGTGAACTTGATTTTCTCAACCGGAAGTATAACGAAAATTCAGCCCAGATGATCGTTTTGTACGGAAAGCGGAGGATTGGAAAGACTGAACTTATTAAAAAATTCATTGAAGACAAAGACGGGACATATATACTGTGCACAAACGACAGTAAGGAAGAAAATATCAAAGAGATGAAGGACAAATTTGCCATCTTGACCGGAAAAGAATATTTCAGGGATATAGATGTTTCATCCTTCTATTCTTTATATAAACATCTTTCAGAAGAGATGGGCAACAGAAAGGTGGTAATTGCAATCGATGAATTTCCATATCTGATTGAATTAAACCGCGGAGTTGTTTCAGTCTTTCAGAAAATATGGGATGAACTACTAATAAACAGCAATATATTTCTGATAATCTGCGGTTCTTCGATTGGGATGATGGAAACCGAGGTTTTAGATTATAAAAGCCCATTATACGGGCGAAGAACAGGAGAGTGGAATGTTTCACCGATGTCGTTTAAACATTTGAAATATTTTTATCCTGATTATGAAAAAGACAGTCTCTTTTGTTTATGGGCAATATGCGGAGGCATCCCCTTTTACCTTCAAAAAATGAACGGCTCCTTAACGGTTGAAGAAAATATAAAGGATAAGATCTTCAGAAAAGGGGAGGTCCTCTACAACGAACCCAAAATTTTGCTTAGAGAGGAGTTTCGGGAATCTAAAACATATACACTAATTCTAAAATATCTTTCTTTAGGATACAATAAACAGGGAGAATTATCTTCAGTCACCGGAATAGAGAAAGGCAATCTTTCAAAATACCTATCAGTCCTTGAAAACCTCCGGTTTATTGAATATATCCTCCCTCTTGGAAGAAAAAAAGGTGGAATTTATGAAATAAGTGATCAGTTCTTCAGATTCTGGTTCAGATTTGTATATCCTAATTTATCAGATCTTGAGATGGGCCTCATTGATGAAGTTTATTATCGTATTTCTCTTCAGCTCAATGCATATTATGGAAAGCAGTTTGAGAGGCTGGTAATTGAACAAATAAAAAACAAAGAAGTTCCTCTTCCATTTACTTATACTGATGTCAGGCCCTGGTGGCATAAGGAAAACGAGATCGATGCAGTTGTCACTAACCCGGAAAGCAGGGAAATTTTATTTGTCGAATGTAAATGGAAGACACTTAGTAAAACCGATGCCGAAAGGATTCTTTTTAGCCTTGAAAAAAAGTCGGATTGTGTTCAGTGGAACAATGAATTAAGAAAGGAATACTTTGCACTTTTTGCAAAGAAGATAGAAGGGAAAGAAACTCTACGTAAAACTGGCTATTTTGTATTCGATTTGGATGACATCTAAGAGAACTATACCTAATACATAAGCAGGAAGAAATGAGGGGCGATTTGGAAGGAAAAAATTTATCCTGGACGTTTTTAGTCCAGTATTTCTCATAATATCCTGGCGTGTCATCTTTTCCATCAGAGACTTTCAAAAATCTTTTGACTTCCCCTGTGACATCCATAGTGACTTTATGGCACCACATGCCTGTTTTTATACTCCTTAAGTTGTCTATAGATGATTTTCAGAGAGCCTGTTAAACTGTTAATGGATGGATGGGAAAGCAAAGAGTCACAAAAGTTAATCAAAACCGGTTTAAATATAAACAACAAACATAAACACCTGATATAAACTTTATTCATAAGGAAGAATGAAAGGCGAAGGGTGTTTTTAAAAGAAAAAACCCATAACCCCTAAAGAAACCCAAAAGAAAGAAAAAGCATACTAAAATCAAGAAAATCCTCCCGAAAAAACAACTAAAAACAGCAAATTTAAAAGAGCAAACTAAAACAAAAAAACGGCAAACCAACAAAATCCTCCTAAATATAAAAAAAAGAGAAAGCTCTGAATAACCATGGCCGAAGACAATAGAAATAATCCTGAAAACAAACCGTACATATCAGTCATACTTCCGGCTTTGGATGAAGAGCTGACAATAAAAGACTGCATCGAAGAGATAAAAGCGGCTCTACATAAAAACAACCAAAAAAGCGAGATAATTGTTTCGTCCTCATCGACTGACAAAACAGATGAGATTGCATTATCCCTTGGTGCAAAAGTAATCCGTCCCCCAAAAAAAGGCTACGGTAACGCTTATTTAGAGGCCTTTAAGGAAGCATCAGGAGACATTATAATAATAGCCGATGCTGACGGCACATATGAACTTTCAAAAATACCAAAGTTTATAGAAGAGATTGAACGTGGTGCAGACCTTGTCATGGGAAACCGCTTAAGAAGAAAGATGAGAAGAGGTGCAATGCCTCCTCTTCACAGATATGTTGGAAACCCTCTTCTTACAATGATGCTCAATCTCTCATTTCACACAAATATCTCCGATGCACACTGCGGAATGCGGGCGATTAGAAAAGACGCATTATCAGGCCTTAATTTAAAGACTCCCGGAATGGAGTTCGCATCCGAGATGGTAATAGAAGCGGCACGAAAAAACTTAAAAATTGCAGAGGTTTCAATCGACTATTTCCCCCGAAAAACGCCCTCAAAACTTCACAGCTTTGCAGACGGATGGAGGCATATCAGATTTATGCTTCTCTACCAGCCGCTTCCTTTCCTTTCAATCCCCGGCCTTTTTTTCCTGGTACTGGGTGCAGTATTAATGGCAATATACTACTTTGAGGGGGATGTGGAGTCAGCAAACATGCACTCATTCGTTCTTGCGGCAATTCTTTTCATCGGCGGCCTTCAGGTAATTCTGATGGGTGTAAACATCAAAACCTATTCAGTAATCGCCGGATACAACGAAAATGTCGGAATAATAGAGCAGGTGTTTAATTACCACAATCTTGAAAGAGAAATTGTAGCAGGAATTTTACTGATGGCCGCAGGAACAACAATCGGCCTTTATATCATAATTCACTGGATGGAGTCAGGATATGGAAGCATATCACAGGTATCAAATGCTGTTGTTGCACTAACACTTTTCATATCAGGACTACAAATCATCTTTTCAGCGGTTTTCAACAGCATGATGCTTATGAAATATGAATAAAAACACTCATCCTCAGGCAAAAAAAGTCTTTTTTTAAAATTCTGAAGATATGTCCGGTATTTTGACTTTAAATGAAAGTTACCCCATAACTTACATGAAAAGTTGAATGAAATATAATCTCATGAACGTTTTTACATCAAAGTTACCTTATAAGTAAAAAAAATTTATCATGAACTTAATTTCTTAGCAAATAAGATTCAATATCAAAAAAAGTTATGAATATAAGTCCTTTTCGGAGACATCAAAGTAATCATCAGTATTTATGATATGATACTTTCCAACAGCCAAAACTCCGTATGGATTATCAATTGTTGAATAAGGAAGTACGAATTGTCCGTTTTCACTCTCCTGGACGTATGTAAACTTTCTTCCTGTATTAGTTTCAATTTCAAGCTCAACTGTTCCCTCACCTGAAATTTCATACCCCTTTACGTACTCAAAGATTTTTACATTGTCAGCCAAATCCTCTGTTTCATAAACAAGCCTGTAATTTTTAAGTGCTGAAACAGAAGTGCAGGGGTTGTCCGTGTCTGTGCTGATTAAATATTTATTCTCATCTTCTGCCATTAAAACCGCTGAATCATAGTCTGTTACTTCATATCCTGATATGGTTGTAACTCCTGAGACTGTTTTTGTTGTTAAAACACCGACCATTTCAGGTTTTACATATGAACCGTCAAGAATGTTTAGTCTTACAATCATTGTATTGTAATACTCAGGAGTATATGCAATTGTATCTGTAACTTCTCCTGACTCACTGGGAAGTCCTGCATGAATAAGATAATTTCCGGCAGTATCAATTTTATTAAGCCAGGTCAAAATGGGAAGTATTCCTGACTCAGGAGTTGTAAGCTCACTGTTTGTAACAACATACTTAGCACCTGAATTGTCTAAAATTATGTTTCCTTCACTCTCTGTTCCTGAAATGAAAAAGTCAGCACACCCTCTGCTTCCAAAAACATTGTCCTGGAACGGATTTGATATTGGAATCCTTTTTCCGATAAGTGTTATTACATGCCCAAAGTCCCACCAGGACATAACGCCGTATGACTCTTTTGGATATTCAAAAGATTCCTTTTTATACTCTCCAAAATAGGAAACACCTGTATCAGGAGTATTCTCATCCATCCACTCCATAGCAGAGATCCATTTGTCCTCTTCAAAATTAATTTCAGAGTAGTCAGCGGCAAAACTGACATCACTTATAACAGAGTTTGCAAAAAACAGAACTGCTATTAACATAACAGCCAGAAATAAACCGGCCTTCAAAGGCTCTTTTTTTACTGCCTTTTTCTTATCCTTTTTAGTACCTGTCTGTTTTTTATCTTCTTTCAGATACGCTAAAAGGTGAGTGTAGTAGTTTTCATATGCATATGCGATGCAGACTGCACATAAAACCGAGAACGGAACAGCTATGAAAAATTCAAACCTCAGATGCCTGATTGTAATATACAGAGTAATTGCCGCCCATAAAAGGATAAATAAAAGTCCCTTGTCGCCTTTTTCAATAACTTTTTTACCTGCAACTATTGCGCCAAAAAAGGCCAGAATAAATGCGAAATGATAGCTTTGAACGGCATAATCAAAATTCCATGCCTGCATCTCTGCAATTGAGTAGTTTCCAAGACCAAATATTAAGTCAGCACCCATAAAGAGATTTGAAAAAATGTCCGGGATAATGACTGCTGAAATCAGTGATACAAAAAGTCCTGCTATTAAAACAGCGGCCGGATAGAGTAATTTTTTCTCACTGTAATTGGTTTTTGAAAGCGCATATGATAAAAATACCAAAAACCATGTTGCAAAAATTATTAAAACCGGAATTATGACATGAATTATTGTGTAGTTTGAAAGGGAAAACCCGCTGTATTTCACACCGAACAGAAGTATCAAAACTGCCGGAATTATAAGAGTTACAGTGTTTATAAATCCCTCTCTTACAGGCAAAACTTCTCTGTTGTGTGAGAGAATGCAGGATACAAAAGTGAAGAGTGAAATAATTACCAGGAATAAAACTGTTGTTGGCGATGTGAAATAACATGCCGCGTAAAAAAATCCTGCAAGAATTGCAAACACTGCTGTTTTTGTAAAAACAGGGTCTGTTTTATCTATTGTGAATTTATCTTCTGCTTTTCCGGATGCAATAATATATGAAAGGCAGAAAAGTGCTGAGAATAAAATCTCTCCTGCATGGTGGTCAACATATCCCCATGATGTGTAATTCAGGAAAAAAAGGGAGATTACAGATGAGACACCTGCTGAAATAACGCCCGTTAGTTTGTCGTCTGTTACTTTGTATGCAATAAAAAAGACAACAACGACCATCAAAGCCGCCATAAGGGGTGGCACATAAGACGAGGCATTTATTATTTCAGAAGTTGTTGATGCACCGGTAATTATTGCAAAAAAACTTGCAATCATCGGAAACAAAGGCCCCCAGCCTATCTCTTTTCCAGTCGGATATGCAGTCATCGGGTCAAACCAGTTATACTGCGGGAAATTATGAACCATTATTTCAATCTGTCTTAAGTTAAACTCGGCGTCTCCACGAATGATATGGATAAAACCTGTATCTGGGAGGAAAAATACCGGAAGAACCCTTATGATGAATGAAAGCACAGCAAAAAAAAGAAGCAAAATGAGAATATGGATATTGTTTTTCAGCAGATGCGACATATAAGAATTAATATTATTTCCAATAGCAAAAAAATTGTTCTTATGCTTTTTAAAAATGTTTATTTAAAATTTTTTATTAAACCTGATTTTAAACAAAAACGTTCATGATAATTTTTTTCATGCTAACTGTTTCATGAAAGTTACGAAGGAACTTTGATGTAAAATAAAAAAATAAAATTAATTAATATCTTCTTTTAAAAACCGCCATAGAAACACCAAAGACCGCCATTAAAAATACGACTCCAACATTTGTACCGGTCTGTGTTGCCTTTGGAATAGGTTCTGATGTCTGGGAAACTGTCTCCTCTGCTGTCTGTGTCTGAGCAGGAGCTGTTGTTTCAGCTGTAGTTTCAGCGGTATCAGTTACAGTCGGGACAGGATTTGTTACAAGAACTGAACTTCTCTGAGTATCATATACTGTAAAGTCTGATATCGGCTGTGGTCCTACAATTCCCTCAAATGCCGGACATGAATCAGAGGAGGCTTCGCCTGAATTGAATTTGACCTGTATAATATACTGATAGTCAGAATTCCATCCGAAAACGTGAGTCTCTCCCGGATACATTGTCTTTTCCTCAACAACAGCACCGTCACGTTCGACTACAACTTTTGCAGACTGTGCAGTGCATGTTGTTCCCTCACATTCAGCGCAATTGGGTGTTAATTCCGTTTTAATTGTATATCCCCTATAATAAGGTGAAATAAGCCTGTCAGGTATACCGTATGCCGCTGTAAGCGGAGTTGTTGTTGAACCAACATTTCCTATTCTACCGATTGCAATCCATTCTCCTCCCGGACCGCCTAAAATTACAGCCTCAACCGGATTTCCCTGCTTTAAGTCACTGAATATATCCGGATTATTAATTGTTCCTGATACAATGTTGTTTTTGAGACTGGATTTTGCATATGTTACCCATTCTCCTCCTTCATATACAGAAGTGACCTGCATTGTAATGGTATTTTTGGATGGCTCAAGTCTTGAAATCTGTCCTTTGTATTGTTCTTCCAAAATAACAGCTGAGGCTGGCATAATAATAAGAAAAAGAACTGCCATAACTGCTGTAAAAATAAAAACTCTTTTTTGAATGCTCATTTTAATCCCTCTTTTTCAAACATTTGTTCTAAACATTTGATAATTTTATTTTCAGTTTATTGCTTTTATTATTTTTAAAACCTTTTATTAATAAATATAAAAAAATATCAAAAACTGGGGGGTTTCAAAGAAAACTTTCATGAAAATTTTTTTCATGGAAACAGTTTCATATAAGTTTAAAAGTAACTTTAAGAGAAAAATTTATTCTTCTTCTCCGGCTTTTTTTATATTCAGAATCTGCTTTGATAACATAAATGCAAAAAGTCCTCCCAATAATCCGAATATGCTTGCAATAAAACCTGTAATAAAGCCGGCAAAAAACAGATCATCTGATAAATTTGCGCCAGAGAGTATGAATATGAATGATATGAGATTTAACACTCCAAAGAACAAAACCGTAAGGCCTGAATCTTTTAAATCGTTATTTTTTCCTTTTCTCATCCTCTGTGCTGATAAAATTACAATAAATGCAATTACAAGCAACACATATCCTGTTGATGCACCAGAATATGAATAGCAGATTCCGGAGATTAAAAAGAAAAATCCGCTAAGAAATGAGATTTGAAACGGCAGTTTTGCATATTTTTCGTTTAATGAAAGAGCTTTTTTCATCACTCATATATTGAAGGCTATGAATGGAAAAAAATATCGCCCGTAGCCTCTTATGATTTCCCTGTGCTGTTAAATTCGCCACTGACAGTTCAGATTAGTTAAAAAAGGTTGAGATAAAAAAAATTCTCAAAATTGCATAAATTTCTCTTCACTCATAAACCAGTGTTTTTTCAACAATAAACGCATCACTTGAGGAGACTACTGTTAAAAATGCGATAAGTGCAACACCTACCAGGACAATTAATATTATAAGTGGAATTAAAACTGCCAAAACCGCTCTTGCAGTTGATATTTCATGCAGTTCGCGGATTGCGAGCGCATTTAAGATATATGACCAGATAATTGCAATTATTCCAATAAAAGGTATCCATCCAAAAAGGGCAAGTGGTGTGCATGAATAGATTGACGCCTTAATAGTCTGTTCGATTCCTTTTCGGCCGCCTAAAATATATACAAATATGTGAAGGATTACTGATCCAAAAATTAGAGCAATAATTGATGCGATAAATCCGAATACAATTGAAACAACTCCTGTTATAACTGATGTTTCAGCGGCAAGCAATGCATCCATTCCCGGCATGAATAAAGTGAATATACTAAAAAACATCATGCTTACAATTCCGGATAAAACGCTGTATACCGCGATTATAACAAGGAAATACAAAAAGGCCGTTCCCAAAGTCTCATCGCGGCTGTTCTTAAAGGTCTCTACCGGATTTAAAATAATGTCTTTAAATTTTTGAAAAATGTCATTAGTCATTGCTGTATTATTCTTAATTTAAGTATTTGAATATATACGATGAATCAGGACCACATAATAAAAATTTTCATGAAACTGATAATTTGACAAAAAATGTTTGTATGAAACATAATTTCATGGACGTTTTCAAGGTAAATGTTTGCATGAAATCTCAGTTTCATAACCAAATTTTTTTACATCATAATATATTTGCTTTTAAAATATGCTATAAAACATTTGCATAATGAACGAATTTTTGTATAATCAAAAAATACAGTGTTTAAGCAAAAAGAATAACTCTTGTCTGAAATTAATGAGCGGGCATTTATTACAAATATTTAAATACTTCTATTTTCTCCCGTGTCGTTTTATCAGATTCTGATGTTTCTGACTGTTATAAAATTGGGTTAATTCAATTAAATTTTTCCAAAATCATATGATATTTTCTTTTTTTAATACTTATGGGATAAAACCCTGTTTTTTTTGCAGACCCTCTTTGCAGTAAAGCATACGCTTATATCTGATATGCATATTAGTCAGTCTCTGTTGAAATAATAAGGAGATGCAGCCCGATGACCACCAATATCATAAGAGCACAGATGAAAACTCTTCAAACAAAGGATCTTATAATACCTGCAGGTTTGGTAATTCTCTTATTCTTATTTGGTCTTGATATTGCAACAACTGAATTTATTCTTCAAAATGGCGGTTATGAGATGAATATTCTCATGCAGTCTGTTGTCAGCTCCGGCCTGTTTCATGTTTTTGTAAAACTCATTGTATTCTTAATTACAGGACTTATAGTCATATATTCAGATTCAAAAATAAAAAATTCCGGGACGATTACGTTATATCTGATAATTGGCTGGTATCTGATTGTTGCAGTACATAATCTGCATTCAATTACAGGATTCTTTTAAAATCAGCTAAAATATCTTTTAGAATCAGGCTAAAAAAGATTTTAAAAATATGAAGGCTATAAAAAACCTGATACTAAAAATCTGAAAAGTATTGAACAATTCCTGTATACAAAAAATCTGCAGATATTAATAATCTTAAAATTACAAATGTCTGTGAATTTCTGAATGTAATTTATTTATGATAAAAGCAATAAACTGTGTATTATGGAAGAAATGGAAGAAAAAAAAGGGCATTTTGAGAAAGGAAGATGGGTTTTGGATAGTGATGTTCAAAAAACTTCTGAAAAAGAGGAAAAGAATGAATCCTCAGAAGAACCGGGCCAAAAACAAAATCAAAGTTCGCAGGATGATTTCGAAAAGCTCATAGCAGATACTGAAAACTCAGTCAAAGCCGCGGTTGATAACATAATTAATCTTGGAAACAATCTTCTTGGAACAAAAGAGGGGCGTAAGGAGATAGAATCCAGAGCAAAAAGTGCAGGGAAAAATTTCTTAAAATCAATAGAAGAAGCAGTCTCAGACGCGAAAAAAAAGTTCTGAAATTTTAAATAACCAAAAAAACCTTTTTTTCATCAAAAAAACGTTCATGAAACCAATTTGCTATGAAAGTCGGGATTTCAGAAAGATTTTCATCTTTTTTTGCGTGATGAAAAACAAAATCATCATGCGGATTTTTCATGAAAACGTCCATGAAATTATATTTCATGCACGATTTCATGTAAGTTACGAAGTAACTTTCATGTAAAATAATGAGTTCATTATCATGGTAAATTAAAAACCCGATAATGATGATTCTTCCCAACCAAAAACCTGGGTAAAAACAGGAGAAAAGTTTAAGCAAAAAAAGGAAGTTTATCTTAATTATGTCAGGCGGGGATGAAAAAAGTCCAAAGGAAAAAGCAGAATCGATGGATAAAATCGCAAGGGAAATTTTTAAAGAAGCCTATCCAAAAATTGCCGACAAAATTATCAATACTACCAAAATCAAATCCGGGAAATGCATAGATGCCGGTTGCGGCCCCGGAATGCTTGGAATATCGCTTGGCAAAAAAACATCTCTTTTTATAGACCTTCTGGATATATCAGAAGATTCAGGAGAGATTTGTACAAAAAATCTGAAATCAGAAAATTTAACCGACAAATGCCGGTTTGTATTGGGCGATGTCATGCAGATGCCGTTTGAAGACAACTACGCGGATTTGGTTGTAAGCCGCGGCTCTATTTTCTTCTGGGAGAATTTGGGTAAAGCATTCTCTGAGATTCTGCGGGTCTTAAAGCCGGGGGGTGTCGCATTCATCGGCGGCGGTTTTGGAAGTGCAAAAATTGAAGAGGATATAGTAAAAAAAATGGCAAAAGAATATCCTGAGTGGAGAAAAAGTGAGAAGAAGGGTAAAAAAACGACAATAAAAAGAAGGCTTAAGATTGTAAAGGCTCTTTTGGAAGAAGAAATTCCCTATGAATCAATATGTGATGAGTCAGGTTTTTGGATAATTCTAAGGAAGAAAAACGAAATAATAATTGAAATTGTCAGAGAAAGAGAAGCAGGAACTGATTTTATTTTCTGAATTTTGCGAATATGAATGATAGCACTCAAAATAAGGATAATTAACAAATTAAGGATAATTATCAAATAAAATATTTTTTAGAACATTAAAAAAAGGGGAAAACCTTTTAAAATTCTATTAATCCCTATATTTTCCATAAATTTTCTTTCTATTGAATTTTCATCTTCTGTTCATTTTCATTATCATCTGTTATTATCTATTTTCTCATATGAACATCCATCTGCGGAAACGGAATTTCAATTCCCTCCTCTGCAAATCTTTTGTCAATCTCTGTATTGATAACATCTTTAATCTCCCAGGAAACATTGAATCTGCCTGCCCACATAATCATCATGAAATTTAAGCTCGAATCTCCGAATTCAAGGAAATAAATGCTTGGCTTTGGTTCAGGCAAAATATATTCATAATCCTTTGCCGCCTTATTTGCAATCTCATAAAGCATCTCCTTCACTTTTTTAATATCAGTTCCGTATGCAACAGATACCGGTATTCTTACCTTTAATTTCACATCCGGCATTGCATAGTTGGTAATGATTGTGTTTGAAATTTTTGAGTTTGGAATTGTCAGAAGCTGGTAGTCAAGAGTCTGAATACGTGTTGAACGAGGGCCAACCGCAACAACATCTCCCAAATTTCCGTCAATTGAAATTCTGTCGCCGATTTTAAACGGCTTGTCGATAATAATTAAAGCACCGCCGAAGAAATTGGAGATTAAATCCTGTGCCGCAAGTGCGACTGCAATACCTGCAACACCGCCGGCCGCAAGAAGTGGTGTGATATCAATTTCGAGATAACTAAGAATAAGCAGAAATGCTATAAACCAGATGACATATTTGGTGGAAATCTCTAAGATGTCAATTATTTTGTCATCCATTGTGCTATCGGTCTGCTCTGAAATCCACCTGCCGTAAAGACTGATGAAGCTTTGGGCAAATGTTGAAAAAACCCATGTTGCAAGAATTATTAATATGGTATTGAGGTATTTTCCCTCTAAAATCCATTCATATTTTGAAGGAATAGTAACGTAGCTTAGGGAGATAAATAAAACTCCAAGTAATATTGCAATAATTACTGGTTTTTTAAGCGAAAGAACAAGTATATCATCAATTTTGGACTCTGTTTTATCTGCTTTTATCTCAAGCCAGGAAAAAATCCTGTACACTGCATATGCTATGATTAAGCCTAAAATTATGACTGCCACTGCTGAAATCAAGTCGGTCATTTGTGTTTACATCTTTGTTTTTTAAGATATATATGATAATTTAAGAGAACAATATACCAAAAACCTGTAAATTTCTAAATAATAACTAAAGCTCAACAAAATAATTTTACAGGAAAGTTACTTTTAAACTTACAGAAAAGTGTTTTTTAATGAAATATAATTTAATGGACGTTTTACCATGAAAACCAAATTATGATTTGTTATGAAAGTCAAAAATTCCTGATAGACTTATCATCACTTTTTGTGTGATGAAAAAAGCTCATCATGCGGGTTTTACATGAAAGTTACTTCGTAACTTACATGAAAAATTAGTTTCATGAACGTTTTTTAAAAAAAGTGTTTAGTTAAATTTAAAGGATAAACAGCGGTGCAAATACAACAGCCACAATGCTCATGAGCTTTAAGAGGATGTTGATTGCAGGGCCTGATGTGTCTTTAAACGGGTCACCGACTGTGTCGCCTGTGACACCTGCCTTGTGTGCATCAGAGCCTTTTCCGCCGTAGTTTCCAAGTTCAATGTACTTCTTTGCATTGTCCCATGCACCACCGGCGTTTGCCATTGTGATTGCAAGCATGAAACCTGAAACAAGTGAACCTGCTAATAATCCTCCAAGAGCTCCTGCACCGAGGATTTTTCCAACAATAAGAGGTGCTGCAATAGCAAGAACGCCTGGAGCAATCATCTCTTTTAATGCAGAGTGTGTAGAAATTGCAATACACTTTTCATAGTCAGGATCAGCTGTTCCTTCCATTAAGCCGGTGATTTCCTTAAACTGCCTTCTAACCTCAATTACAATCTCATATGCTGCACGTCCGACAGCCATCATTGTCATTGATGAGAAGAGGAAAGGAAGCATTGCACCGATTAAAAGACCGATGAAAACGCCAGCATCCATAACATCGATGAACTCCAGGCCTACTGCAATACCGTATGATGCAAATAATGCCAGAGCAGTCAGTGCCGCAGAACCGATTGCAAAACCCTTTCCGATAGCGGCGGTTGTGTTTCCAACAGCATCAAGCGTATCGGTGATTTTTCTGACCTCGGGCTTTTGGTGGCTCATCTCTGCAATACCGCCTGCATTGTCTGCAACAGGGCCGTATGCATCAACAGCTAAGGATATACCAAGTGTTGCAAGCATTCCGACAGCGGAGATTGCGATACCATAGAGTCCGGCAAGCTGGAATGCGATGTAGATTGCAACTCCAATTACCAAAACAGACCATACAGTTGATTCCATTCCCTTTGCAAACCCTGTAATGATGTTTGTTGCCGCACCTGTCTCACAGGATTTTGCAATTGTAAGAGTTGGTTTTCTCTCGTATGATGTGTAATACTCTGTTATCTGGCCGATAATAAATCCGGCAATAAGGCCTGCAATTGTTGCAAGGAATACTCCAAATCCAAAGCTTCCAAGAAGAATGTCAGTAACAAAGTATGTAGCAACAACAACAAGGATTAGTGCAACAATAAGACCTAAGTTAAAGGCCATGTGAATTGCAGATGATTCTGTCTTTTTTGTGCGAACGAAAAATGATCCAACGATTGATGCAACAATTCCAAGTGCTGCAATTACCATTGGTACCATAACTGCATTCAATACAGGAACGCCCGGGAATGTGAGTGCTGCTGTTGATGCTGCAAGAAGCATTGTAGCAATAATTGATCCTACGTATGATTCGTAAAGATCAGCGCCCATTCCTGCGATATCACCAACATTGTCGCCGACATTGTCTGCGATAACTGCCGGGTTTCTTGGGTCATCCTCAGGGATTCCTGCCTCAACCTTTCCTACAAGGTCTGCACCGACATCAGCGGCTTTGGTAAATATACCTCCACCGACACGTGCAAAGAGTGCTATAGATGATGCACCAAGTGAGAAACCTGCAAGAGTGTTTACAATAACTGTCATATCAGAGCCTGCAAGGACATTTGTAAGTCCAAGGAAAGCAATTGAAAGACCAAACAGACCAAGACCGACAACACTCATACCCATGACTGTTCCGGATGCAAAAGAGACCTTAAATGCCTGTGCAATGCCGTGTGTTGCGGCATGTGCTGTGCGTCCGTTTGCACTTGTTGCTGTAAACATTCCTATGTATCCTGCTGTTGCGGAAAGAACTGCACCGAGGACAAAACATCCTGCGGTTAAGACTCCGTTCTGTGGCAGAAGAATTGCAATTACAATTGCAAGCACCACTACAAACACAGCGATGGCACGGTACTGCCTGTTAAGGTAGACCATTGCACCGGTGTGTATTGCCGCGGTGATCTTTTTTATGACCTCTGAGCCCTCATCTTCTTTTCTGACCTTCATAAATGAAAATCCTGCGAAAAGAAGACCTATAAGGGCACATACAGGTGCCAGATAGACCAACATCTCCATAATTTTTTTCAACCATCCCTTGGGAAATCTTTTAGAAGAGATACCCCAAAGTATCAATTTGCCTATAATTATTAGCTTCTAGAATAAAAAAAAACCGCTTTTAATCGACGTGATGTTATTTTCATTTCAACAATCAACGAAAGGAAAACCCGAAGAAATATTCATATAAAATTTCGAAGAAAATCCTTAGAAAATCCAAAAAACAATACCTATGAAAGTATCTGGAAAATCTGCAGGAAAATATATTTATAATCCAAAAAAACCAAAAGTCAGGTATTATATATTCTCAATAAAAACAAAAAAAATGTATGATTACTGAAAAAAATGCACTTTTTATTTTCGTAATGCTTTTCATTACAGCAGTTTTTGTATCAGGGTGCGTTTCGGGGGGATTTTCAGAGGATGATGTGGAAAAATCCAAAAATTCCGGTATAGATGAAGAGATAAATTCAGAAGAATCTAAAGAATTATATTCAGATGCAGATTCAGATGAAAATTTTGTTGAAGAACAAATTAGTGACTCTGCATCGTCAGGGAATGGAAATAATATAGATTCTGCAGAAAAAGAAGGTGACTTAAATTCAGACCTGAATCCTAATTCAAACCCTGAGTTTTATCATCCATTGTGGGTTGCAGGAACGGTTGCATCCGATACTGATAAAAAATCATTTTGTCTTATAACAAAAATGGACTTTAATGCATCAGAATATTACATTTTAAATCTGATGTCTCCTCCCGCCGGCGGATATTATGTCTACAAAGACAGCAGTTTTGAAGGGATGGGAAAAAAGTACCCTGCAGAAGATATTGATGAGAAATATTCAAACTTTATTGGAACAGCACTCAGCATTCCTGTTTATGCAAAGGGAAGTTCGACAAGCATCGTTGCATTTCTTGAAAATGACACAACTGAGTCGATGTACATGAACAAAAATCTGATTGAATAAATCTGTCAGGCACATAATAATCAGACAGATAACAAACAAAATCACCAAAACATAAATGCAATAAAGATTGAGCAAATTCATCTTAAAAAGTAAAAATGGCAAAAATTAATTAAAATTTAGAGAAAAAATAACTTCTCTTTTTTAGAGTCAAATTTTTTGTTGCTGACTCCTGTAAATATATACGGATTCATTTAAGACTCATTTACAATATCCACAAATTCGCCGTTGAAGTCATAAAGCTGGCATTCAAGCGTTTGCAAATCTACCATATATGCCCTTGCAGGTGTCGGCTGAATATTCATCTGCTTTTGAAATGAAGTCTGTGACTGCCACGTGCCTGTATTGATGCACAAAACGCCCCTGTACTTTAGCTGACCGCAGATATGAACATGGCCTGTATGAAGAATCTCCGGAATTGGATCAATGACTAATTTGTCTTCCTTTGCCGCATTTATAGGGGTTCTCATCCCGTATGTACAGGCTAGATGACGTCTTTTAAGCATCTCCAGCATCATCTCTTCAGGATGCGTGTATGAGGCACCCGGAATCATTGATATCAGATCGTCAAATGATCTTCCATGATACATCAAAACGCGGACACCCTGAAGATTTACCATCGCAGGGTTTTCAACAAGAATGACGTTTTTTGGGAAATGCTGTGTAAATGCATCGGGAAGACCCGGCTGAGGTTCTGATCCTCTTATTGCATCGTGGTTTCCGGGAGATATGATAATACTCATGTCTTTTGGAAGTTTTTCAAGCATTTTTGCAAATATTTCATATTGCGCATAGATATTTGGAACAGTCAGCTCTTTATCCTGATCAGGATAAATGCCGATTCCGTCAACCAAATCTCCGGCTATCAAAAGATACTGCGCACCGCAGTTACAAAGCCAGTCTGTAAATTTATCCCATTCTTTTTGAAGAAAAGTATCACTTCCAACATGAACATCTGATATAAAAACCGCTTTTCCCGGAGTTTCACTCTTGTATGGGGCGTTATTGAGGGGAATGTCAGGTCTGTGAAGTGTGTCTGCAAAAATAATTGTGCCTTCATTTGAAAGCGAGCCTTTAACCATCACGACTTCGTCAGGAATCAGCTTTTCAGCCTCTGAGAATACTTCAGCACGCTTTTTTTCACGCTCTAAATCTTTGTTTGCATAATTAGAGTTTCCATTTTGCGGATTGTAGAAGAGCACATTTATTGTATCTGTTGGATCTTCTAAAACTGCAATCCTGTGTCCTTTTGCAGTGTTTCTGACCTCTGATATCATTCCTATTATAGTTACAGTCTGCTGTCTGTAACGTGTTGTCTGTGTAAGGGCTGAAATCGGCATAGGCTCGCCTCTTCCGCGTAGCATTTTAGAGAGCTTGTCGTATCTGTCCCTGAAATAGTAGATAAAATCAGTATATTCTGCGCCTCTTTTTTGCTCTTCGGGAGTTCCATAAATAATTTCGATGTTTGCCGGAGATAAAAAGCGTGTTCCGTCAGTCTCTTTTGTAACACCTTCATCAGTGGTATCGGGAATATTCACAGGCTGTTGAGTAACCGGTTTTAGACGCGGAATTGCAGGCTCAAAATACCTGTCTTTCCATCCGGGAATATGCTGGGGGAGTGCAACAGGTGCGTTTTTTGGAACATTTTTGATTATCTGTTCTATTAAAAGAGACGGATTGTCTGATTCCCTGATTTTTAAGACCACATCAAAGTGTACCTGAAGATCAGCCTCAAGAAATTTTTCGACAATCTCGATTCCCTTTTCATCCAACATTATTGCAGTTATGTTTGTATTGAGTTGTAAAAAATAGTTGTCAATATAAAATCCTTTAAAAAATCCTCTTCTGTCCGCCTCAAATTTTTACCTTTTGTTTAATACCTTTGCCTGACATATAATTTTTAAAAAAGGTGGCAGCAGAATGGCATTTGAAGAGACAATAATATTTTACTCACCCGCTGATGCAGATATTTTTTCAAAAAAACTCCGTGATGAGGGATGCAGGACAAAGACAAGGGTTGTTCAGTCTCTTGTCAAAGAGACAATCTGCAAAGCACAGATAAAAGATCTCCGGGATTTTTTCATAGAGGAGTCTGAAGATTTTAAGGATGACGAAAGTGAAATGACATCATTAATACAGGATACCTATAACAGCGTGATATCCGAGCTTGAATCAATGGAAGGGAGCATCAAGGAATTCCTGGATTTAAGAGAAGAAGGTGAGTGCATTTCTGATGACCCTGAAGTCGCCCGTTTTCTGGAAATGTTAAAAGAAGAAGGCGGTGCTGCAAAGCTTGGAGAACTTGCAATGCAGGGTGATGAATTTGCATCACGTATGATGAGAATTATTCCGGCTCTTGAGGAGAACGGGATGATTGAGAACCAGGATGAGAAGAAATATCTCAAAAAGACAAAGGATGCAAATGAGATTGTAACATCTATGCCGTCTGATATACTTCTTGAAGGCTCTTCACAGGAGAGCAGGAAGAAATACAATATTAAAACAGTTGTAAATGTAATGTCAGGCTCTGAGTATCACATAACCACACCTCCTGAGTTTGCATTTAAAACTGATCTGAATGAACTTGACAGTTTTGTTGATGGCTTAATTTTTGAGGAGGAGTCATACATACGGCTGAAAGAGAATATATTTTTAAAGACTCTTATTGCCGAGAGAATAATGGACTTTTTAAAGGCGAAAGAGAAAGCGGCGGCAGAAGAGATTACAGAAGAGATTAAGGATGTAAGAATTTCACTTCAGGAAACCGGAGATGAATTCGCATTTGATCTTGAGAGTGACTATATTGCAGATATCCTTTTGGATATGAAAAAGCTCAATATTATTAAAGGAAAAGGGAACCGCTTCAGAATATAAACGGGATTTAATCCCGTTTCTTTTTTTAAATCATTGCTTGATATTTATATTCTGATTTTTGGTTATTTTGGTCTTAAGATTTTTATTCAGATTACAGTCGCTTTTATTATCTTTACTTCTGCTTTTGGTTTGTCTGAGAAGTCTGTTGGAAGCATAGCGATTTTGTCAACGACATCCATTCCTTCTGATACCTCTCCAAAGACCGGATGTTTGTAAGGAGTTGATGTGTTATCCCAGTCAAGATATGAGTTGTCGCCTAAGTTTATGAAAAACTGGCTTCCGCCGGTGTCTGGCTGTCCTGTGTTTGCCATCGCAATTGTTCCGCGGACATTGGAGTGCCCCTTTACAAACTCATCTTTGATATTGTAGCCCGGCCCGCCTGTACCGGTTCCCTGCGGACATCCTGCCTGAACCATAAAACCATTTATTACCCTGTGAAATATGATTCCGTCATAGAAACCTTCTGATACAAGTTTTTCAAAGTTGCCTGCTGTTACAGGCATGTCGCTGTATAAGTCAATTGTTATGTCGCCGATATTTGTCTGCAGTTTTACTTTTTTTCCTGTCATGGTTAAAACTCCGGTCTTATATTGGGTTTGTTACATGAAAATTACTTTGTAATTTACATGAAACAGTTAGCATGAAAAAATTTATCATGAACGTTTTTAATTAAAAAAATTGTTCTCTTCCGGGTGCTTATATTTCTCTT